>NZ_CM173189.1:0-3864389 GCF_057714695.1 Knoellia sp. B-D-2
CCTCACCTAAGGTATCCGCACCACCAAGGCGCGTGAAAGCAGTGCGGGGAACGCCCGAGAGCGGCGAGAGCCGGGATCAGGGAGTCGAGCACGTCGTGCATCGGGCACCGGAGCGGCTCAGACTGACGACCTGCCCCCGTTGACCAGTGCTGTCTCGCAGTCGTTTGGGCCAGCACCCCGACCTAACCGTGCTCCGGTCGGCTCGCGCCGATGCGCTGTGCGGCCCTGTCGCCCAGCGCGACGTAGAGGAGTCCGCCGGCCCCGCGGTCCTGCCCAGTAGTGGGCGTAGCCGACGGTGCTTCTGGCGACCACTGCAAGTTTCAACCCCGAGGGGACCGCCATCACGACCCCGACACCACCCAGTGAGAGGCTGCCCAGCCTGGTGAACAGCTGTGGGGTCAGGCTCACCCGGCACTGCGCCGCCTCCGGCCGGCGCACCGACACCTCTGACAGCCCGTTCCGGTCGACGGCCTGGGTCACCGCCCGCGGGCGGGCCAAAGACCAACCCGGGCCGCCGGTGAGCACCACGCCCCCCAGGGTGGCGAAGGCCCGTCCAGTGATCATGTCCCACTCGTCGGAAGCCACGTGGCCGCTTTTCACCCGTCAAGGCGCCGAGACTGCGGCGCCGGCGTCGACAGCTCTACTTTCGCCCGGTCGCAACGTCACCGTGCGAGTGGGTCACTCCATCCTCGTGGGTGTGCTCGACAGGCCGACGTGACATGCCGCCCATCGCCCACATCATCGCAAGCATCATCCCCATGCAGGCCAACGGCCACAGGAGGAACAACGCACCTCCGTCGACGAGGCCCGAGAAGAACAGCGCACCCCCACCGACGACCAAGCCGACCATGAGGTACATATGCGTCTTGTGGTTCATCTCTTCCAGCTCCTGCATGTATGCGACGACCGAGCCGAACTCCTGCCGGTGAACCAGCAGGTCGTGCAGCCCGATACCGACGCTACGACGTTCACACGCGCTGGGTCAGGGCCAAAGGTCCCCTCCCGTCGTCTCCACCGACCGAGCGACTCGACGGCGCCGGCTGCTACAGCACCTGTCAGCGACGGGTGAAAGCTGATCCCTGATCGACGGGTGGAAACGGACCCCCTCGACGGCCCTGTGGAGGGTGATCAGCGTGGAGGACTGGGCGGAGATTCGGCGGTTGCACCGGGCGGAGGCGATGCCGATCAAGGCGATCGCGCGCCGGCTGGGTGTCTCGAGGAACGCGGTGCGGCGGGCGCTGGCGAGGGACGATCCGCCGCGGTACCAGCGGCCGGTGAAGGGCTCGTGCGTGGATGGGTTCGAGCCGGCGATCCGTGAGCTGCGGCGTCAGTACCCGTCGATGCTGGCGACGGTGATCGCGGAGAGGGTTGGCTGGCTACCGCTCGGTCACGGTGTTGAAGGACCGGGCGCGTGAGCTGCGGCCGGTGTACCTGCCGCCGGACCCGGCCTCGCGCACCACGTATGTGGCTGGGGGTCGGGTTCAGTGCGACCTGTGGGTCCCGCCGGTGGACGTCCCGCTGGGTTCGGGCAGGTCGGGCGGACGCCGGTGCTGGCGATGGCCGCGGGGTACTCGCGGATGTTGTTCGCGGTGATGACCCGTCCCGGCAGGCGCTGGACCTGATCGCCGGGCACTGGCTGCTGCTGAGTGGGCACCTCAAAGCGGTGCCGCGCGAGCTGGTGTGGGACAACGAGTCCGCGGTCGGGTTTTGGGGGCCGGTCGGCCGAAGCTGATTGAGGGCTTCGATGCGTTCCGTGGCGTGTCGAATGTGGGGTGCATCAGTGCTGCCCCGGCGACCCGGAGGCCAAGGGCATCGTCGAACGCGCGAACGGCTACCTGCAGACCTCGTTCCTGCCCGGACGTACCTTCGCGTCGCCGGCGGACCGCAACGCCGAGCTGTGGGCGTGGTTGCCGGCCGCGAACCAGCGGATCGTGCGCCGGATCGGGTGCGCCCCGGTCACCCGTTGGGAGGGGGACCGGGCGGCGGTGCTGGCCCTGCCGCCGGTGCCACCGACGCTTGGGTGGCGCCACCAGGTGCGCCTGCCGCGGGACCACTACGTGCGCTTGGACGGCAACGACTAATCCGTGGACCCGGCCGCGGTCGGTCGACAGGTGCAGGTCCTCGCCGGGTTGGACACCGTGACCGTCACCTTGGCTGGGAAGGTGGTCGCCGAGCATGCGCTGGTGCTGGGCGCGGCACCAGAGCCTCACCGACCCGGTCCACCACGCTGCAGCCCTCGCCCTGGCTGCGCGGCCCGCAAGCCAAACCCGGCACCGCAACCCGACGTGGTCGAGCAGCGGGACCTGGGCGTGTACGACGCCGCGTTCGTGATCGCCGATGAGGAGGTCGCCTGATGCCCGCCAACACCAGCGCCTCCCGGGACGTTGAGGCCGAGCTGGCGTTCCTGACCCGCGCCCTGAAGCGCCGAGCCTTCGGGAGTCGATCCCGCGCCTGGCCGAACGGGCCCGAGAGGCGTCCTGGACTCATGAGGAGTTCCTCGCCGCGTGCCTGCAACGCGAGGTCGCCGCCCGGGAGTCCCACGGCAGCGAAGGACGTATCCGTGCCGCGCGCTTCCCGGCCCGTAAGTCTTTCGAGGACTTCGACTTCGACCACGCCTGCAGGCTGAACCGGCAGGCCATCGCCCACCTGGGCACCTTGGACTTCGTGGCAGCCAAAGAGAACGTGGTCTTCCTCGGACCGCCCGGCACCGGTAAGACCCACCTGGCCACCGGGATCGGGATCCGCGCCTGCCACGCCGGGCACCGGGTGCCGTTCGCCACCGCCAGCGCGAGTGGGTCGACCGCCTCGCCGGAGTCCACCACGACGGTCGCCTCCAGGACGAGCTGCGCCGCCTCGGCAGGTACCCGCTGATCGTCATCGACGAGGTCGGGTACATCCCCTTCGAACCCGAAGCGGCCAACCTGTTCTTCCAGCTCGTCCCTTCCCGCTACGAGCGGGCCTCACTGATCGTCACCTCCAACAAGCCCTTCGCCCCCTGGGGCGAAGTCTTCGGCGACGACGTCGTGGCCGCAGCGATGATCGACCGGCTCGTCCACCACGCCGACGTCGTCAACCTCAAGGCGACTCCCACCGCCTCAAGAACCGCGTCCTCGGCCGCGTCCCCACACCCCGAGAGGGGTCAGTTTTCACCCGACGCCACGGGTTCATTCTCAGGCGACGTTGAGCACCGTCCACCAAGGGCGCCGACCCTGTTCATCAGACCTTGATTCGCGGACCTCAGCCCGCATCCCTATGTCCTTGGGGGCACAACATCGTGGCCATGGAAGGTCGCAAACCTTCGCCCGGACGATGCAGGACCTTCTCCCCTAGAGGGGAGACATGGCGCCCACAAGAGTGGGGAGCAGTCGAGGCAAGGAGTTTGTGATGCTGAAACAGAGACCACTCGTCTACCTAGCGCTCATTGTCGCCTTTGGCGGTCTCCTCCTGGCGGGTGTTTCTGTCGATCGCGTTCTCTCCGTTGGATTTGTCGTGCTGATGCTGATGATGCATCTGGGCGGACACGGGCATGGTGGCCATGGGAGCGGCGGTCATGAGGGACACGACATGGACGTGGGATCGGGAGGCCGTAGCAGGCCTGACTCCGCGCCGATGGGGGACACAGCCGCCGGAAAATGAGCGCATCCCGGCTCATCTTCGGCGCCGCTTCACGGGCGCGGGAGGCAACCTGCTGTGTGGGGTCTTGGGGCTGCTCACTTCCGCACCAAGGCGTTCGCCATGCCCGCGGTACACGGTGCGCGCCCCGATCCTTCAGCACCTTGAAAGGCACTCTCGCAGGATGGCTCAGCGTTGGCCAACCCGGATCTGGCGATGAGACCGCTTTGCCAGCACCACACCTGAGCGTGGGGGCGCTCACGACCAAATGCAGACACAAGGCTCGGAGTGCAGCACCAACGTAGCGAGACCCACTGCGGCCGTTTGGGACACCCCCGTCTGTTGGACGGGGGTGCATCGTCTTGATCGGGCAAAGGGGACTTTGGACCCTGCCCGTCGGTGCGAGCTCGTGGTCGTGTAGGAGCAGTGAGGAATAGGGCAGCTCGGCTCCGAGCGGCAAGGTTCCCACGTGACCGGATCGGAGCACCACCATGAGCACCGAAGCGATTGTTCTGACGGTGATCGTCGCCGTTGTGTTCGTCCTTCTTTCGATGACGATCAAGATCGTCAAGCAGTACGAGCAGGGCGTGGTGTTCCGGCTGGGACGCGTCACCGGGGCACGCCAGCCGGGGCTCCGCACGATCATCCCGTTCGTCGAGGTGATGCATCAGGTCTCCCGACGAATCGTAACCATGCCGATCCAGTCGCAGGGCATCATCACCCGCGACAACGTCAGCGTGGACGTCTCCGCTGTCGCCTATTTCCGGGTTACGGACACGGTCAAGTCCGTGGTCGCGATTGAGAACGTGCATGCCGCGATCGACCAAATCGCCCAAACCACGCTGCGCAAGGTGGTCGGCCAGCACACACTAGACGAGACGTTGTCGGAGACCGACCGGATCAATCTGGACATTCGCGAAATCCTCGACGTCACCACCGTCGAGTGGGGCGTCGAGGTCACTCTGGTCGAGCTGAAGGACATTCAGCTGCCCGACAGCATGAAACGCGCTATGGCGCGACAGGCCGAGGCCGAGCGAGAGAAGCGAGCAAAGATCATCAACGCCGAGGGCGAGTCCCTGGCCGCAGCGGCACTCGGGGATGCCTCCGACACGATGATGGCTCACCCGCTGGCGCTGCAGCTGCGCAACCTCCAAAGCCTGGTCGAGATCGGTGTGGACAAGAACACCACCGTCGTCTTCCCCGCACCCCTAATGAGCACCATCGCCGAACTCGGTGCGTTCCTGGCCCGCGAGTCCGCGGCGGCCTCCCAGTCAGCGCACGCGTCCGGTGGCACCGAGAAGCCAGCGATCAAGCCGGTCGTTGTGGTGCCCGCCAACGGGACGGCTGGCGCGCGGACAAGCGCCATGTAACCCGCGCAGCCGTCACATCGCCACTGCCCGTGCCTGACCGCGCAGAGTGGCGCGAAAGGCAATCAACGAGCTGCGGATAGATGCCGCGGACTCAAAGGGCCAGAAGCTTCCGAAAGCAGGGAAACGACATGAGCACCGGACGCGTTCTTGCCTTGATCCTTGGGGTCGCAGTGACCGCGATGCACCGCAGTCCGAAATCCGAGGCCACCAGCGCGGTGAAAGTGCCGACCATCCGTGTGATCAAAGGCGTTCACCCAGAGTCTGAGCCCGACTTTGGTCGGGGGCGTGCGCACCGATGAAAGGGTCACGTCCCACACGTGGCACCACCTCCAGGACACGAGCCGCGGGCGCGAGACCGTCGAATCTGTCCGCGAAGCCTGAGGGACGCTGGATCGCCCTAGCCGGACTCACTCTGGTCACGTTCTTGCTGTTGCTGGACGACACGGCGGTGGCCGTCGCGCTCCCAACGCTTCAACGCCAGCTCGGCCTGGGCCTTAACGGACTCGAGTGGGTGGTCAACGCCTACACACTAACCATCGCCGCGTTCACCATGCTTGCCGGTCGGATCGGTGACCGCGACGGTCGGCGCAAGATCTACCTCACCGGCCTCGCGATTTTCACAGTGGCATCCCTCGGAGCGGGCCTGACCCCAAATGGGGCGTTGTTGATCACCGCCCGCGCGGTCCAAGGCCTCGGCGCCGCACTGGTCGCCCCCACCTCGCTGGCGATCATCGCCGACAGTTTCCCGCGCAACGAGCGCGGCATGGCCATCGGGATCTGGGCCGCGGTCTCCGCCAGCGCACTCGGACTGGGCCCACTCTTCGGTGCCATCATCAACGACAGCTTGGGGTGGCGCTGGATTTTCCTGCTCAACGTTCCCGTGGGCCTCGGCGCCTGGCTGGTCGCCCGCGCCGTTCTTAGCGAGTCTCGCGTGGCCGACGCTCCGCGGCACTTGGACGCGGCGGGCGCAGCCATCTCCGGGACCGGCCTTCTTGCGTTGCTGCTCGGCGTTTCCCAGGCCAACGACGTCGGGTGGAGTTCCCCCCGCGTCATCACCCTCTTGGCGGCCGCTGCTTTCAGCTTCGCGGTGTTCGGCTGGCATGAGAACCGCACCGTCGAACCACTGCTGAGGCTTTCACGATTCAAAGACCGGGCCTTCGCCGGGGCAAACATCCAGATCCTGCTGGCTACGTCGGTGATGTGCAGCCTCTTCTTCTTCCTCGCCCTGTACCTGCAGGTTGTCCTCGGCTACTCGGCACTCGCCTCGGGGGTCGTCCTGTTACCCCTGACGGTGACCATCGTGATAGTCGGTCCGCTCGCCGGCCGGCTGGCCGACCGGATCGGGCCGCGCCTGCCCGTCACGGTGGGGATGCTTCTGCTCGCTGCGGCTCTGTTTGGCCTGTCGGGGCTGGGTGTGGACTCGAGCCTCGGCAGGCTGATGCCTTGGTTCGCCATGGCCGGGCTGGCCATCGGACTTGTCACCTCCCCGACTACCGCCGCTGCCATGGGGTCCACCGACGCCGCTGACCATGGCACAACCGCGGCCGTATTTAGCACCTTCCAAACCACAGGCCTGACCCTCGGCATCGCGATCATGGGAGCGATTATGGCGTCCTTCGGATCAGGTGCGGCGTTCGCCCGCGGCATTGACGCCGAACATCACGCCGCCTTCGTCCAAGGCTTTTCCGCCGCGCTCACCGTCAACGCCGGGATCGCCATGTTCGCCGCCGTGCTCGCCGCGATCATGCTGCGCCCACCACCGCTCCTTCCCGAGTCGCGGACCGTCTCAGCCAGCGGCGAGCAAGACCACACCTGAGCGACCGCCGCGCTAAGCTCGCTCGCCACTTCAAACAGTCAGTCCCCAAGCACTGCGCCAGTACAACCACTGGACACGCGCCCCAGCGATAACGAGCCCTGACCCTTCACCAAGCCTGGCGGACAACCCGGCCGTGATGCGTCCCTGCCTGACGCCCCAAAGGCGAGACCTACAAAGACCGGAGCCGATTGGATTGCGGCAGCCGGCACGCGATCGCCGTCCGCCGCCGGAGAACGTCGGGGGCGGAGGTGCCCCGGCCGCTCCGGGACAAGGAAGCTGCTAGGTCAGGACGTCGTGCATCGAGGGGCGTTGCGCCGGAACCCATGTCCGTGCCGCCGCAACTGACTGCGCCGACAGCGTGACTAACTTGCGGTGCCTCGTCGTTCGTCGCCCTGTGCCCTCGCAACTGACTGCGCCGACAGCGTGGCTAGGTTTGCGAGTGCCTCGTCGTTCGTGGCCCTGTGCCGCCTAACCGCGCGTCCTTGAGACTGCCTGCCCTGGCCGACTCTGTTGTCGTCGGCCGCGGTCGGGCCCCTCGGCGGGGTCGAATCGTCATGGTCAGCTCTCGGTGTAGGCCGTGACGGTGCGACTGGTGCACGAAATCGGCAAACGGACCCATCGAGCCGGCGGGAAGGTGAGCGCCTCAGGTTGGGCGACCGACCGGTTGCGAAGTGGGGCCTGCGACGGCGTTCCGAAGCCGATGAGAACGGCCGAGACGTCGGCTAGCCCCACGTCTGGGCTCATCACTTCGGCGGTCTCCTTGTGGTGATGACCTTGCCCACGACCCCATCGGCCCCCATGAGGCCACGAGCAAAACCTCGACCACACCCAACATGGCAAGGGGCGGGCAGGGCCGCGGCGCCATCGATGCCCCAAACGCATCGTTGAGGCCGTGCCGCGCAAAAGGCTCCCGCCCCGATCGGTGGCCGGCCTCGGCGGGACCAAAGGCTCTGGTTTCCGAGGGACGGTCGCTGACAGTGTCGCCGACATGGAACGCCCCATCGACGTGTGCAACCCTTGCCTCGCGCAACTCTCGTCACCGCGGGAGCGGCTGCTGGCACTTCAGAAAGCCATTCTCGCGGAGTCCGAGCCGCTGATCACGGTCACGCATCTGCTTCGTTTGTGTCGGGACGAGCACAGGGTTCTCTCGGAAACCCGGCACGAACCGGAGAGCCGCCAAGCCGTGGTGAAGGTCATCGACGCCATCAACGATCTGATCTCCAGCGAGGGGTTCTCGACCCTGCTCGAGGTATCGGTCCGACGTGCTCTCTCCGAAGCACTGGGGCTCGTTCCCGATGTCCCCGTCGTGCTGGTTGCCCACGCCCTCGCAGAACTCGTGGACGACCGGTTCGGGCACACGTTCCTTGAGTCCTTCCGACGGCGCAGTCCATACCAACCAGGAGTGGGCGACCCCATCCCGCTGGACAATCCCGACCTTCGGAGAGTGACAGCAATGCGGCCCACCTCACCGCCGTGGCGGTTAGCGAACCGGCTGGACGAGACGCGGCGTGTGCGACTGGCCGGTGAATGGGCGGTTCATTTCCGCATCGTGTTCGACTACAGCATTGCCGACAACCTCGACACCCTGATGAGCCACGACGCTGTGATCGCTACCTGTCATCCCAATCGCAGCCTCCTAGAACTGGACCTCGCCCAGGTCAGGGACGGGCGGACGTTTCCCATCGGTCCGATCGACGCTGCGCGACAGAGCGTCGAAGTCAACAAGCTCATCAGCCAGGCAACCGGCGCTGGCGCCTCCATCGTTGTCTTGCCTGAGTTGTGCCTCACCGAGGAGATGGCTCTAGAGCTGCAGGAATGGGTACGCCGACCGGACGGCCCCGGCCTCCTGATCGCTGGTAGCTTCCACCACGAAGATCCACACGACCAGGAACCAGGACAACGCCGCCGCAGGAACACCGCAATCGCTTGGATGCGGGGGCACGAGCAGCCACTCCTGCACGACAAGCACTCCCCTGGTGATGGGCCAATCGTGGAGAACATACAGCCCGTGGGATGGCCGGAGTTACGGATCTACGTCAGTGCCCAAGGGTGGCACCTCGTGATCGCCATCTGCCGCGATCTGCTGAACCCACTGGCGGTGAACGCCCTGGCGGAGGCGGGGGCGAACTTGGTTCTCGTCCCGGCCATGAGTGAGACCCTCATGGCGTTTGGTGGGCCAGTCGCCCACCTGGTGGGCGCGGGCCAAGCGTTCGTCGCTGTCGCAAACAACCCGGGCGACTGGACGGTCGAAAAGCACATGTCGCCGGCGCGCCATCCTGCCCGCGCATTGTTCGGACATCCAGGCCTTGGCCAGCAGACTCGATTTGTGCAACCGGGAAACCCTCGACCCGGGGTGGCCCTGATGCGTGCCGATTCCGCTCAAATCACCTGGGTGCCCGGCGCGTCCACTCCGGACCAGGGACGCCCAGGTCTCCAGGGACAGCGCGATGAGCGAACACGCCCGGGCTGGGCGACCCGGTTGATGGAGGAGGCCCGAGATGCCCTCTCTATCGACTACGGGCCCGAACGGGTCGCGCTCAGACAAGCGGCAGTGCTTGTTCTTCTCACCGAGGGGGCTCAAGGACCACAAGTTCTGCTGACTGAACGAACCAGCGATCTGACCGACTACCCGGGCCAGATCGTGTTCCCAGGCGGTGTCGCCGAACCGGGCGACCGGGGCCCCGTCGCAACGGCGCTGCGCGAGGCTACGGAGGAGGTGGGCTTGGACATCCACCTCGTCACAGTCATCGACTGCCTCCCCCCGCTGGCGCTGCCGGACACCGGCTTCGTCGTTCACCCGGTCTTGGCCTGGGCCAAACAAGCGCCATCCCTTGCCGCGGTGAACTTCGCAGAGGTCGCGGACAGCTTCGAGATACCGCTGTATCGGTTCGCCGACCGACATGGCCGCATCCCTGCGGTGGATGGCGATGCACGCGGGTCAGCTGAACCACCCCAACTGGGAGCTCTCACGAGTGCGGTTATCGACATGGTGCTCGCCCGACTCCTTCGCGGCGAGCCCAGTCGAGAAGCCGCCTTCGGCAACCACGCCGTCGCCGCCGGAACGGCCCCGCCCGCACCCTGGGATACCCCCCGTGTTGGCAGACCCATGGTGCACCAGCCGTCCGTGCCCGAAGCAAACAGCGAAGTTCTCTCGCCGCGATGACATCGATCGCGGCATGGCTTTTGACCCTCTGCGGCATCAGCCTCGTGGGCATCGGTGGCTTCTTCATTCTGGCGCGTCCGGCACTGCTGCCCGAGGACGCGCGATTCATGAGCTCCACCACCCAGGAGATCTTCCATGCCGTTCCCGGTCTCGGCCGGTGGCTACGCCGCGTGTTTTGGGTGATGGGCGGCTACGTCGTCACGACGGGGTTCCTGGTCCTATACGTCGCTAACACCGGCCTGCGCTCAGACAGCGGCGGCGCTCTCGCCATATTGGCACTGTCGGGACTGGCCTCGATCGGGTGGATGACCACGGTCAACTTCCTGATCCGCTCCGATTTCAAGTGGGCCCTGCTGTGCCTTGATCTGGTTTGGGCACTGGGCCTACTGCTAGCCGCGACTGCTCGATGACCCGAAGCCGCAGGAGGACGATGGGTGCAGCGGCTATTCCACCGCGCCGACCTCGTTGGTGAACTCATCGTGTCCTCGATGTAGTTCGTCCGTCCGATGCCGGTTACTTTGCGCGAGCGGATTCGTTCAGGACATCACCGCCGTCGCGCGCGCGGAGGAAGGTGGGCTCATCTCCAACGATGCCCACGGACACCAACACGCTGGTTGACTCGGCCACGGCCGCTGCACGGAACGCGTACGACGCCCAGCAGATCGCCCTCGACGTGGACACCCGGCAAGCGGGCTCCGTTCTGCCGACCCGGACCGCATGGCCCAAGTGCTCGGCAACATACTGGACAACGTGCTGCAACACACCCCTCCCGACGGACGGGTTCGAGTCTGCGTGCTCAAGCTCGACCCCGGCCTGGGTGAAGATCACCGGGACGGACAACGGCGAAGGGATCGACACCCACCATTTGGGTCACGTCTTCGAGGCGTTCTACCGCGCCGACCCGGCCCGCAGCTGCGCGCGCCGGCAGCGGTATCGGCCTGATCATCAGCCAGTCGCTCGTCGAAGTCCATGGCGGGGGCCTGTCCGCCTCGAGCCCTGGCCTCGGTGGCGGAGCCGCGTTCACCATCCGACTTCCCCTCGACCGGGCGTAGCCGGGTGCGCCGGCCGCGGCACACCTGTGTGGGCTTCACTGAAACTTCATAGGACCTCCGACGAACTCCTCGGTTGCACTCGCCAGACTGAGCGCTACACGACACGGCGAGGAGCCACGTGACCAAAGCCCGCCGTTCGCCGATCGCGGCTGTCTCGGCAGCTCGGCGCACCACTGGGGCAAGATCGGCACAGGCACACCCTGCTCCGCCGACCTTAAGCAACGACGGGTATGCGGGCCGCTAGCCCGCGACCGCGACGCAAGAGCGAAATCCCACCCACAGCACCTCTCGGAATATTACCCCTGGAGGGTATGTTGGACCTGTCGACATGGTGGAGGAGCGTATGAGCGAGAAGAGTCCAGCCCGGGTCGTGCCGGGCTACATCGACAGCAAGGACGACCAGTTGCGGCGGCTGCGACGGATCGAGGGTCAGGTCCGCGGCCTGCAGAAGATGGTGGAGTCCGATACCTACTGCATCGACATCCTCACCCAGGTCTCCGCGGCCACCAAAGCGCTTGAAGCAGTAGCCCTCGGCCTACTGGACGACCACCTTCGCCACTGCATATCCCATGCAGCGGCAGGGACCACGTCAGACCTCGACCGCCAGATCGACGAGGCCTCTGCCGCGATAGCGCGACTCGTCCGCTCCTAAGCCAACGCCCAAAGAAAGCGAAACCCGATGTCGCAAAACACTCCTGACATGTCCCTGCCGCTGGCGCAGTCGAACGGCTGCGCGTGCTGCGGCGGGACGTCGTCCGCACCCAACAACGCCCCTTCAAGCAAGGAGACCGCCATGAACACCCAGAGCTTTCCCGTCACCGGCATGACCTGCGGCCACTGCGTCAGTGCAGTCACCAGCGAGCTGAAGGACCTCCCCGGCGTCACTGACGTCGATGTCGAGCTCGTCGCCGGAGGCTCCTCCACGGTGACGGTGGCCGCCACGACCCCTCTCACGGACGACCAGGTCGCTGCGGCCCTCGACGAGGCCGGCGACTACCACCTCGCCCGCCCGTAACGACACACCAGCCCAGCCTGACGGGGAAGGACAGCACCATGAGCACGCACGTGGACGACGTTCAGCAGCACGACCGGGAGGTCGAGCTCGTGATCGGCGGCATGACCTGTGCCTCATGCGCAGCCCGCATCGAGAAGAAGCTCAACAAGATGCCGGGCGTCAACGCCAGCGTGAACTACGCGACAGAGAAGGCGAAGGTCCACTTCACGACCGACGTAGAGCCTGACGATCTGGTCGCGACCGTCCAGGCCACCGGATACACCGCTGCCCTCCCCACCCCGCCGGTCAAGGGCCAAGCCGTCGAGGACGCCGCACAGCGCACCAAGGACGAGGAGGCCGCCGCGTGGCGACAGCGCCTCACCGTCTCGGCGGTCCTGACTATCCCCGTGCTACTGATGTCGATGATCCCGGCCCTGCAGTTCGACAACTGGCAGTGGCTCTCGCTGACACTCGCATCCCCCGTCGTCGTCTGGGGCGCGCTGCCGTTCCACCGGGCCGCCTGGACGAACCTCCGCCACCGCGCCGCGACCATGGACACCCTCATCTCCGTCGGCGTCGGCGCCGCATGGCTGTGGTCCCTGTGGGCACTGTTCTTCACCCACGCAGGAATGACCGGCATGCGAATGCCCTTCGACCTACTGCCCAGCCGGTCCGACGGTGCACCCGAGCCGCACATCTACCTCGAGGTCGCAGCGGCGGTCACCACCTTCATCGTGGCCGGCCGCTACTTCGAGGCGCGTGCGAAGCGCACCTCCGGCGCCGCACTTCGCGCACTGCTCGACATGGGCGCCAAGGACGTCGCCGTGTTGCGCGACGGTCCCTCCGGACCCACCGAAGTCCGTATGCCGGTCGGGCAGCTGAGCGTCGGCGACCGTTTCGTCGTCCGCCCGGGCGAGAAGATCGCCACCGACGGCCAGGTCGAGTCCGGCAGGTCCGCCGTCGACGCCTCGATGCTGACCGGTGAGTCCGTTCCCGTCGAGGCAGGCCCGGGAGATCCCGTGGTCGGCGCCACCGTGAACGCCGGCGGCCGACTCGTCGTACGCGCCACACGCGTCGGCTCGGACACCCAGCTGGCCCAGATGGCACGGCTCGTGGAGGACGCCCAGAACGGCAAGGCCGAGGTCCAACGCCTCGCGGACCGCGTGTCCGCCGTCTTCGTGCCGATCGTCATCGGGCTGTCGCTGCTCACCCTCGCGGCGTGGCTCATCACGGGCAGCTCAGCCACGGCAGCCTTCACCGCGGCAGTAGCGGTGCTCATCATCGCCTGCCCCTGCGCCCTCGGCCTCGCCACGCCCACGGCACTCCTTGTCGGAACCGGTCGCGGCGCCCAGCTCGGCATCCTCATCAAGGGGCCCCAGATCCTCGAGTCGACCCGTCGTGTCGAAACGATCGTCCTCGACAAGACGGGCACGGTCACCACCGGGCACATGGGCGTCGCCGCAGTCCACCCAGTCGTCGGCGAGGACCTCGAAAGCGTCCTGTCGATCGCCGGTCCGCTGGAGGACGCCTCCGAGCACCCCATCGCCCGCGCCATCGCCAGGCACGCCAGTGACGCCGGGATCGACTTCGCCCCGGTGGAGGACTTCACCAACCATGGGGGCAACGGAGTCTCCGGCACCGTCCGTGGTCACGCGGCCATGGTGGGCCGACGTTCGTGGCTGGCTGACGAGTGGTCGCTGCACGTTCCGGGCGAGCTGGAGGCGTTCGCTGAGACAGCGGAGAGCGAGGGCCGCACCCCGGTGTGGGTCGCCTGGGACGGCCGCGTACGCGCCGTCATCGTCGTCTCCGACACCATCAAGGACACCTCCGCCCAGGCGATCGCCGAGCTCCGCCACCTCGGACTGCGCCCCATCCTCCTGACCGGTGACAACGCCAAGGCGGCGCGAGCAGTCGCGACGCAGGTCGGCATCGATCACGACGACGTGATCGCCGAAGTTCTCCCTGCCGACAAGGTCGACGTCGTCAAGCGCCTACAGGATGCAGGCGCCGTGGTCGCCATGGTCGGCGACGGGGTGAACGACGCCGCCGCGCTCGCCCAAGCCGACCTCGGACTCGCGATGGGGACCGGCACTGACGTCGCCATCGAGGCCTCGGACCTCACCCTGGTCAGCGGTGACCTACGGGCCGCGCCTGACGCCATCAGGCTCGCACGCGCCACCCTGCGCACGATCAAGGGCAACCTGTTCTGGGCCTTCGCCTACAACGTGGCCGCCTTGCCTCTCGCGGCGTTGGGCCTGCTCAACCCGCTGATCGCCGGCGCTGCCATGGCGTTCAGCTCCGTGTTCGTGGTCAGCAACAGCCTGCGACTGCGCCGCTTCAGTCCCACACGCTAGGACTGGACGAACAGCTCCAGCACCTCCTGCTTGGCTACCTGGTCTGGCCGTTCCTACGCGTGCTAGCCGACGGAGCACGATCAGGTCGTCGGGGCCTGGATCCTCGGGCGACCCGACCGCGTTCATCGCCCGCCGCCTTCGGGAAGCGGGCGCCGACCATGAGCCGACGGTGCGATGGCACCGTCGGCTCGTGGTGTCTGGGCGTCAGCAGGTGTGGGAGGGGTCCCACATCGAGCTGCCACGGTGCATGCCGGGGTTGTGGGTCTGGTCGAAGCCCATGGACTGGGCGCATTCTCGAACATGCTGGCCGTACGTGGCGGCGTCAGAAGGTGCGGCCGATGCCGAGGTGGATGCCAGAACCACCCCGAGGGCAACGGATGCTGTTGCGGAAGCAAGTCTCAATGCGAAGCGCGTCATGTGACGTTCCTTCTTGTCCTGGATGTTTCGTGGTTAGTTGCCACCGCGTGTCCGGAGAGGTCCGGAAGCGCTGACCCTTGATAAGGGGCCGTCGTACCCACAATGGGTGACGCTTGGTGCCGGGTTCGATGACACCACCCTCCTCGCCGGACCCGCGTTGCACAGTCGCATTTCCGTGAAGGTTCGCTGAAGATGCGCGTCCGTCGATGCTCGGGAACAGGCGCCATCGCAATGACCAGGACCGACACGCGGTCAGGCGCGCCGCGGCGGCGGCCTGATCCACAGCCGGGCGCTCGTCGAAGCCCTCAGACCTCCACGACCACACCAATGCGGCGAGGGTAGCGATGGCGATGGGCGCGATCACGGCGACGGCAAGCCGGCGCATCGGCGCCGAGTCGTCCACCCCGTGACGCGCGTGGTGTCCGCCCACGGGGCACCGACTCCTTGCAGGGGTGAGGGCCAGCCAGTCGGCGCGACGCGGCAACCTCGATGTTATCGGGCGCCACGGAGGCCTCCCCTGGGCTGGGAGGACCCCGCCACCTGACACCGGGTCCTGACACCGGTCTTCAGGGGATCTTCACTGTTCGACAGGCGGGATCTTCATGGCCGGGCGGCATGGTGGTACTGACCGGACATCCGGATCGAGCCGTCATATGGAAGGTGCGAGGTGATGACGATGCCAGCAGGGGTGCCCCTGGAAACGGTTTCCTCCCCGCGCAGCCTTGAAGGCGAGCCTTTCGCGGTGTTGGATGCGGTCGGTCTCGAGAAGACGTATCCGCGGCGAGGGCTACGCAGACCCCAACCGGTGCTCACGGGTGCCAGTCTGTCGTTGGGTGCTGGAGAGGTCGTGGGGCTGGTCGGTGAGAACGGGTCCGGCAAGTCCACCCTCATGCGCATACTCGTGGGTGACTTGGCTGCCGATGCCGGAACGGTCTCAACTGTCGGCCAAGTCGGGTACTGCCCCCAGCAGCCGGTGGTGTACCCGCGGTTGAACTGCGACGAGCACTTCGAACTGTTCGGTCGGGCCTACGGAATCGCCTCCACGGCCGAGCGTCAAAGCCGCCGGTCGCTCTACCTTGCGCTGGGGTTCGAACGGTATGCGAGGACGCGCACAGACCAGCTCTCAGGGGGCACCCTCGCGAAGCTCAACCTGGCTCTTGCGTTGTTGCCGGATCCGGAAGTGCTGCTGCTCGATGAGCCGTACTCCGGCTTCGACTGGGACACCTACGTGCGGTTCTGGGAGATCGTCGCTGACCGGCGCGCCCGCGGACGGTCAGTCCTCATCATCAGCCACTTCGTCACTGACGAGGAACGCTTCGACCGGATCGTGGAGGTCCGGGACGGCAGGACACACCAGCGATGACGCACTTCCTGCTCCGGAGGTTCCTGGCCGACTACGGCCGCAACGGGGCCAATCTTCTGTTTCTCGTCGTGGTGCCCGTGACGTTCGTTCTTGCCGCAGCACCGGCACTGTCCAACGCCGCCAAACTCTTGGGTGGTGCGGGAGGCGGGCCGGCCATCGAAACCGTGACCGCAGGTTGGGCAGCGGCGTTCCTCTCCGCCATCGCCATGTACTTCCAAGTGTCTGGCGCCCGGAGAGCCGACGCCCGGTTGGTGACCGCAGGTATGCCGCCGCGCCAGCTCCGGGCCGCTCGCCTGCTCACCGGAGTCGTCTTGGCTGGTCTCGCCAGTGCCGCCGGTTTGGGCGCGTTGTTCGCGCGAGGTGACGTAGAGAACGTGTGGAGAGTGGCGGTTGGCACTCTGCTGTTCGCCCTTGTCTACATCGGCTTGGGTGCGGCGGTGGGCGCATTCGTGCCGAACGCCGTCAACGGCTCGGTCTTGCTGATGTTCATCTGGATTCTCGACGTCTTCTTCGGACCCACCCTCAGCGGAACTGAGTCGCCGATTGTCCGTTTTCTGCCCACGCACTTCGTGTCCCTGTGGACCGTGGACCTTCCGGCAGGGCATGCCGGACTGAGCGAGCTCGCGTGGTCCGCGATCTGGGTCGTGGGTGCGCTCCTTCTGGCGTTCGTCGTCGTGGCGCACGGTGGCACCGGCCGTAGCGCAAGTCAGGCCCGGGGTCATGGGTGGGTCGCGCAGCTGCTTGTGGGGTTGAGGATGGGCTGGCGCGACTGGATACGAACTCCGGTGCTGTGGGTCCTCTTGGCTGCTGTTCCAGCCGTATTCATCCTTCTGTCTGACGCAGTCACCCCCCACGGCCAGACTCCCGTGGTGCTGAGGGAGGTTGGGGTTTCGCGCGTGAACCTGGTGGACCCGGCCCTCATGCATGCGGGAACCATGGCCCCCATCGCGGTCGCGTCACTTGCTTCGCTCGTGGGCGTCTTCATGGTCCTCGACTCCCGCGCCGCCGACCGCCGACTGGTACTCGCCGGAGAGCGCCGCGCCGCACTGGTTGCTTCACGGCTGGTCCTCGTGTTCGTCGCGACCGGAGTCGCCACCGCGGTGTCGCTCGCTGTCACGGCCACCGTCTTCCAGCCACGCCAGTGGGGCGTATACATCGCGGGCGTCGTTCTAGTGGCGGTGACATACGCGGCAATCGGCACGCTTCTCGCCCCGCTCTTTGGCAGAGTCAGCAGTGTTTTTCTTGCATTCCTCATCCCGTTCCTCGACCTCGGCATCTGGCAGAGCCCGATGCTGCGAGGGGAGCCAGAAGATTGGGCGCAGTGGCTTCCCGGGTACGGCGGCATCCGCCTCGTCATCGACGGCGCTTTGACCCCCAGCTTCGATGAGGCGAACTCGGCTGCCGCCGCGCTCACCTGGCTGGCCGTCCTACTTGTCGCCGCCGGCGGGGTCATCGCCCCTCGAAGTCGCTTGGCGGTTGGCCACGTTCCCACGGACTCCACCGACAGGCCGTCACCTCGTGCGTCCGCGCCGGTCTAGAGCTAACCGAGGCAATTGCTGGCCTGTCACCGAGGGGCAGCCCATTCGATTGCGCGAAACCGATGCGCTGGCCGCGCCTGAGAGGTGCCGCCACGCAAGCCCCCTCGGCCCCCCATAGATCAGGTGTCACCGAACGTCCACAGTCCCCTGTCCAGTACCCCGCGGTCGCCCCATTGTCCCCGGCGCAGACCGCAACCAATACCATCGCCACATGACGATGAAAACCGCGGTTGACGCTCCTTGTGCTGCGCCGTCGTTCAGTGAGGGGACAGACGCGTTGACCGCGGCTGCCTGCCTCTTCCGCGGTTTCAGTGATCGATCCCGACTGGCCATCGTTCAACACCTCGCTCTGGGGTAACTGCGGGTGGTCGACCTCACGCGCCAGCTTGGGCTTGCCCAGTCGACGGTCAGCAAACACCTGGCTTGTCTGCTCGGTTGCGGGATCGTCAGTGTTCGTGCGCAAGGTCGAGCCTCGTTTTACTCTCTGGCGCACCCGCACTCCACGATGGAAGTCTTGGCCGCAGCCGAACGTGTATTGTCCGCGACCGATGCGGCGGTCACCCTGCGCCCCGAGTACGGCACTCGGGCTCTCTCATGAGCCGGTCGCGTGCGGCAGTCGCGCTCGCCTCATGCGTGGCAGTCCTTGCGCTCGGCGCGTGCACCTCCGACCCCAACTCGGTCGCCGGACAGGCCAAGAAGGGCGACCAGAAGGGCTACATCGCCGGCAACGGCGCGATCGAGCAGATCCCGACGAACCGGCGGCTCAAGCCCGTCACGCTCGAAGGGACGACGCTCGACGGCAGGCGCTGGTCCAGCACATCCGAGCGCAGCAACCAGATCGTCGTCATCAACACATGGGCGTCCTGGTGTGCACCCTGCCTCACGGAGATCCCGGACCTGCAGAAGGTATGGACTGACGTCCAAGCGGCCAGCAAGCCGGTGCAGCTCATGGGCATCAACTTCCGCGAGGGCCCCGAGCGCGGCGCGGCCCTGGCCAAAACCATGAAGATGACGTATCCCAGTCTCTCTGACGAGGACGGGACGCTCATTCTCGCCTTCGGGCGGCAGGCCCCAGCGACAACGCCGTCCACGCTGATCCTCGACCTTGATGGCCGGGTCGCCGCTCGCGCCAACGGGGTCGTCTCCGCCACGACGCTCCAAGGCCTCATTGATGACGTGCTGAGCTCCGGGTCCTGATCCGGTGACAGAAACGATTGCCTCCGGTGCCCTCCCGCTCGCCATTCTCGTGGCCGCACTGGCCGGGCTGGTGTCTTTCGCCTCGCCTTGCGTCCTGCCCCTGGTACCGGGCTTCCTCGGATACGTGACGGGACTGAGTGACACTGCCCTTGAGCAACGTTCACGGGGACGGATGATCCTTGGTGCAACGCTGTTCGTCCTCGGATTCGCAACCGTCTTCATCGTCGGGTCGATCTTCATCGCCACCCTCGGGCGGTCACTCATCGAGCACCGTGCACTCCTCATGCGCGTCGGAGGAGTGCTGGTCATCCTCATGGGACTCGTCTTCCTCGGACTGGGCGTCAGTGCAGGGTCACAACGCCAGCTTGCGCCATCGTGGCGACCACGCGCTGGACTGCTGGGTGCACCTCTGCTGGGCGCCGTTTTCGGGCTCGGCTGGGCGCCGTGCACTGGCCCGACGCTCGCTGCGGTCATGACTCTTTCGGCCTCGACCATGAACCCAAGCTCCGGACGAGCGGTCACCCTCGCGGCGGCATACGCTCTCGGTTTAGGAGTGCCCTTCATCCTCGCGGCGGCTGGCATCGAGAAGTTCGAACGTGTGGCGGGTCTTGTCCGACGCCACCACCGTCTGGTTCAGCGCCTCGGCGGCGGGCTGCTCATTCTCGTTGGCCTTCTCTTGCTCACAGGACTGTGGGAGGCGCTCACGAGATGGCTCCAAGCAGAGCTCGTGTCCGGGTTCCAGATGCCGATCTGACGCTATGTTGGCGCGGGGGAAGATCGGGTCTAACATCTGATCATGCGCTCAGATGACACGGTTATTGGGCTCGATGGTTGTTCAGTGCAGTGCGTCCATGCCGAGAAGGTTCAGGTCGTGTTGGACGCCTCGCTTCCGATGGACGACTTGAACCGCGTGGCTGCCATGTTCAAGCTGCTCGGTGACCCGACTCGTGCGCGACTGTTGTTCGCCCTCTTGGAGGCAGGTGAACTGTGCGTGTGCGACATGGCCGCCGCCACAGGCACGCAGGAGGCGACGGTGTCGCAATCGCTTCGGATGCTCCGCGCGTCCGGTGTTGTCACCGGGCGCAGGCAAGGACGCCTTGTGTTCTACCGGCTAGCGGATGCGCACGTGCGGATGTTGCTCGACCTGACCCGCGAGCACATCGCTCATGATGTCGACGGGGCCCGGAACGCTGCCACTGGTTCCGCTGAGGTGCGCTCGTGAGCGGCAGCCACGGGCACGCGGGCGGAGCACACCGGTGGCGGTTGCGTCTGGCGTTCGTCATGGTCGCGGGCTTCTTCGTCGTCGAGCTGGCCGCTGGGTTGATCTCGGGGTCCTTGGCGTTGCTGTCTGACGCTGGCCACATGGCGGCTGACGTGGTGGCCTTGGGTGCCGCCCTGGTAGCGACTCGTATCGCCACGCGCCCGGACAGCACCGGCCGGAGAACGTTCGGCTCGTACCGTGCTGAAGTCTTCGCCTCGGGACTTGCCGTCCTGCTGATGCTCGGGGTGTCGGCGTACATCACCATGGAGGCCATCGGACGCATTGGCCGTGACGCCGAGATTGCCTCCGGTCCGATGCTGTTGGTGGGTGCCGTCGGACTGGTCATCAACTTGGTCGCGCTGTTGCTGCTTCGTGGAGGTGCCAGCGAGAGCCTCAACGTCAAGGGCGCCTACCTGGAGGTGGTCGCGGACACCGTCGGCTCGATCGGCGTCATCGTCGCCGGGGTGATGGTGGCTGCCACGGGCAACGCGTGGTGGGACACCGGCATCGCCTTGGCCATCGCGGTCTTCGTCGCTTTTCGGGCCGTTTTCTTGGGCAGCGAAGTGCTCGCGGTACTCGCTCAGCATGCCCCGGCGGGCATGGATCCCGACAAGGTCGACCGTGCTTTGGCGCGCGTTCCCGGTGTGACCGACGTCCACGACCTTCACGTGTGGACCCTGACCTCGGGCATGAACGTGGCCACAGCCCACCTCGTGACCGACAGCAACGCTGACCCCCATGCCGTCCTGGATAGCGCGCGGATGGTCATGCGCACCGACTTCGGCGTCGAGCACGCCACCCTGCAGGTCGAACCCGACACTCACACCGGATGCAAGGAGGTCACGTGGTGACCACATGGACCACCTTGGCGACGCCAGCGCGCCGCGCGACCTTGATGCGACGCGCGCAACTGCTCGCAGCCGCGTCCGTCGCCTACAACACGGTCGAGGCCGTCATCGCCATCACGGCCGGGAACATCGCTGGATCCTCCGCGCTCGTGGGGTTCGGCCTGGATTCCCTCGTCGAAGTCTCCTCCGGGCTGGTGATCCTTTGGCAGTTCCGCCACCCCATGCCCGAGAGTAGAGAACGCACCTCGCAGCGCCTCATCGCCATCTCGTTCTTCGCGCTGGCTGCCTACCTCACCGTCGAGGCCGGACATGCCCTGCTCACCGGAGCCCAGCCGGACAGCAGCCCCGTCGGCATCGGCTTGGCGATCGCCTCTCTCGCCGTCATGCCGTTCCTGAGCGTGTGGCAGCGACGGACCGGTCGCGAGCTCGGCTCCGGAGCCGTCGAAGGTGACGGCACCCAGACCCTGCTGTGCACCTACCTGTCCGCAGTGCTCCTGATCGGTCTGGTGCTCAACGCGTCCCTCGGCTGGACCTGGGCCGACCCGGTAGCAGCCTTGATCATCGCCGCAGTCGCCGTCCGCGAGGGTTGGGAGAACTGGCAGGGGGACGACTGCTGCACCCCCGCGGCCCTCTCCGCCGTGAGGGAGGGCTCCGCCGGTGCCACCGGTTGCGCCGACGACGCGTGTTGCGCCTCGGCACCGTCTGAAGGCGGCGAGCGGACCAAAGCGGAGCGCGAACCTGCGCCGGTAACGCTCTCCCGGGGCGAGGATCGGCAGTGAGCCGCCGGATGCCCGCCGCCGTGCGGACGGCGTTCGAGGCGGAACTACGCAAGGCGCGGAGGTCGGCGACGAGCGAGCAGCGTTGGTCGGCGCTGGAGCGGGCCCACATCCTCTCCCAGCCATGGCCCTGGCCGCACACGCAGGCGCACGGCGTCATGCTTCGCGCGGCGTGGAGGGACCGTGACCGGCGAGAAACGATCGGTCAGTTCGTCCGGCTCCTGGTCGCCGCTCCTGGATCGGCCCTCGGGCGCTACCCCGAGGGCAACACCGGCCGTGCGACCGTTCCACTGATGGCGCCAATGCCCGTCCCCACGGACCTCGCTGAGATCCTCGCCGACCGCTGAACCAAGCCGCCGTGACTTCACCCGGAACCTGACCTAGCCCTCACCCGTTCGCCGAGCGAGCCCTTCCCCTGCCTTGGAGATGTGACCCATGCAAGCCCCGAAGACTAACGCCGTGAAACGCAATGTCATCGTCTCGTCACTCGTCGTCGCGACCTTCGTCGCGCTCGTCACTGCTGCGCTGACTCTGGGCGCCAAAACCGCCGCCCCCGCCGACCCTGCCGATGCCGCGACCGGGACGGCGACCGGCAAACTCGTCCGCGACGACAGCCACCGTCTCGGAGCTGCAGGAACAGGCAAAGTCGTCCTCGTCGAGTTCCTGGACTTCGAGTGCGAGTCGTGCCGTGCCGCGTTCCCCGTCGTGGAGGAGCTGCGGGCCACGTACGCAGGCAAGGTCGACTTCGTCGTGCGCTACTTCCCCATTGACAGCCACGCCAACGCGGTCAACTCGGCTATCGCCGTCGAAGCCGCAGCCCAGCAAGACAAGTTCGAGGAGATGTACAAGCGCATGTACGAAACTCAGGCCGCCTGGGGTGAGCAGCAGGAGTCCAAGGCCTCGGTGTTCCGCGGCTTCGCGCAGGAACTGGGTCTCGACATGGCTGCCTACGACAAGGCCGTTGCCGACAAGGCGACTCTGGAGAGGGTGGAGCGGGACCGGCAGGACGGTCTCGACCTCGGCGTGCAGGGAACACCCACCTTCTTCCTGAACGGCAAGAAACTCGAACCGACGTCGACGCAGGACTTCCGCGACAAGATCGAAGCTGCCCTTAATGGCTGAGACCATGCAGGCCCCACCGCCCGTTCGGGCAGAGGCAGTAAGCCAAGCGGGACGGGGCACAGCATGGGCGTTCACGATCACCGGGCTCGTCGGACTGGCCGCAGCGTTCACCCTGCTGGTGGAGAAGATCGCTCTGCTCAAGGACCCGGCCTACGTGCCCTCGTGCAGCATCAACCCGGTACTGTCCTGCGGCTCGGTCATGAACACCGAACAAGCCGCAGCCTTCGGCTTCCCCAACCCCATCCTCGGCGTCGCAGGGTTCACCGCCCTCCTGACCATCGGCGTGGTCCTACTAACCCGGGCGACGTTGCCAGGGTGGTTCTGGTGGGGCATTCAAGCCGGGACGACCTTCGGGGTCGTGTTCGTGCATTGGCTCATCTTCCAAAGCCTCTACCGCATCGAGGCGCTGTGCCCCTACTGCATGGTCGTGTGGATCGCAGCCATCGCCGCGTTCGTCGCGGCAACCGCCCAGAACGCCAAGAGCGGCCGACTCCCACTTCCACCGCCAACCAAAGACATCGGGTCCTATGCCCCCAGCGTGGTCACCGTATGGCTCGTGCTCATCGCCGGACTCATCCTGGTCCAGTTCTGGGACTATTGGGTCACGCTGCGCAGGTGATCGGACGGGCGCTCCGTGGACCGTCTACCGGTGGCTCGGCCGCATGGTCGTGCCGGCCCGAATGCCCCGTCCCGCGATCGGGGATTCCCACCGCGTTCAGGCCGCGGCCGGGATGACCGGAGGCCATGCCGGTCCGTCTCATCGTGACCGTGCACGCACCGGCTGCGGGAGCCTCAATCCAGACGCAGGGATCCTGACCTTGGGCGATGAGGTGGACATGGTCGGCCTCGGCAGCCATACCCCGGCGTGCGCGGCGGCCTGGTTGGCGGTGATCAACTGTTCGGCGCGGTGGGCCTCTCGGTCGCGAACCACCGGGGTGAGAGGGATCTCCCGGTTCAAGGTCAGGTCCTTGATCCCGACATGGGCGGCGTCGCCGCTGCCCGGAACAACGCCACCTCTGGGGGTGGTGCCCGCAGTGATCGCGGCGGCGTTGACGGCCCGGGCAGGGAAGGTCACGGCCGGGTCGGTGGCGACATCGTGGATCAGGTGGGCCAAGTCGGTGGACGAGGACAGCACCGTCGCCAAGGTTCGCGCTGCGGCGGTCAGGTCGATGCGGGCGACGATCACGTCACGGGCGGCCGTGCTTGAGCCGTCAACGGTGATCTCACGCAGGGCGGCCCGGGCCTCGGCGGCCGCCCCGGTCAGGGCGGGCAGGTCAGGGCGGGCGCCGTGGGCGGCGAGCTGGGCCCAGGATCGGCCGCTGGCCGCCCATGCGGCCCGAGCCGAATCCAGGGGCTGCTCGAGCCGGGTGGCGTACTGGAACTTGTCGATGGCACCGGTGTGCGCGGCGGCGGACAGGAGCACCGCGGCGTGCCCTAGGACCAGCTCCTGGGTTCGGGCGACCAGGCGCAGGTGGCCTGCGGTGGGGTGGGCGGCGATGGCACGGTGGGCGTGCACGTCCCACGCGGCCAGGGCGGTCGCGACCCGTGAGCCGAGCGGGGCCTGGCGGTGTTCACCGGCCAGGGCGACGGGGTACGTGCGGGTGACGTAGGCGCCTGCGACCTGCTCCACCGCGTCCAGGCGATTCAGGAAGGATCGGGGGACGCTGAGGCCGCCTGGCGCGGTGATCCTGCTTCGGGGGCTCAGGGTGGCCTCAATCGAGCGCGCGTACTCGAGGACTGCGAGCCGCACACCGTGTGCGGTGAGGTACAGGGTGTGGATGATTCGGGTGCGGGCGGCATCGGCGTCGGCGCGCACGGCGGGGTTGCCGCTCGAGTGGGGTGCACCGTGCCGGTCGACGAGCTCAGCTGCCCGGGCGAAGCTGTCCGCGATGCTTTGCAGCCGGGGCTCAGTGGGTCCGGGGCCGGGCCACCGGCCGCTGCGACTGCCGCGGTGCAGGACCGCGGTCATTGCCGCCACCCGCGCCATCGGGTCGGTGGCTGAGGAGCTCGCGGTCAGGGTCACTGACGGTGTGGGTAGGACTGACCACAGGGACGCCGCCGTTTGCACGACCTCGGGCCAGGTGCGCAGCATCGCGGCGGCGTTCAGGTCGCTGAGGTCGATGAGGACGTCGCGGGCGGTGTGCTCGGCGTCCAGGAGGAGCTCTCCGACGCTGCGGTGGTCGCGGCCGGTCATGGCGTGGACCGGACGATCAGGTCACGTAGGTCGGTCACCAGGGCCGTGGTTCCGGGCGGCAGGTCCTCGATCGGGTGCGCGCGGATCAGCTGCTCCGCGCTCCGCAGCAGTGCCAGCGGGTCGCGCTCGGCCGGCGCGGGGACGTCGTCGACGCTGACCCCCGCTGGCAGCAGCCGCAGCGCCTGCGAGGTCAGCAACGCCGCACACACCGCGAAGTCGCACTGGTCAGCGTCGGTCCCGGGCAGGTCGACGGCGCGGACCTCTGCGGTGATCAGGGACCGGGCGACGCGCTGAAGCGTCTCCACGCCGTCGGGGCCTGCGGTGGGGCGTGTGGGGTTCATGGCCTCTCCTTCACGGGTTCGTTTCCTTCACGATGCGCGCGGCTGCGCACGGAATCGCAGGGGCTGCGTCGATGTGTGGACGGCGCACGCCCCGGCACGTAGTTGTGCACGAACTGCTCCCACCTGCACGTCGATCACTGCTCGCCGGCATCGGTGGCGGCCTGCGCGAGGCGGCGCAGTCGGGCGGCCTCCCGGGTGGTCACCGACCCGGCGCACCACTGCGCCGCCTCAGCCGCGCCCACCCTCTCGTCCACGACCAACGCACGCAGGGCATCGCCGGCCTGGCGCTCGAACCGCGCCACGACGTCGTCGCGTTCCCGCAACGCGGACAGCACCTGCACGCCCAAGGCGGCGCACCTTCGGTCGCGCTCCAGCCGCTGGCGCATCAAGCTCGCCTGAGCCTCTGCCGCCGCGCGACGCGCCGCCTGCCGCGTGGCCTGCTTCCCCTGGTTCGAGTTCACTGCCCTGCTCCCCTTTGCTGATCGCCGGCACCTCCCAAAGCCACCGACCCGCCCACTTGTGGACACCCATCACCTGTCACGTCGAAGTACCGTCCCACCCCACCGACCGCGAACTACCCCCGTGACGCCCCCAGCCGTCACGTCCCTCCCCCAAAACCGTCAATCTCATGTCCTACACACCTCATGCACCCCCGGTCGTTTCAGTTTCAGCTACCTGTCCACTACAGGGCGGTCGGTGGCTTTGGTGGGTGTGACGATGAGCCTTCACAAGCTGACGGCGGGGTCGGGGTATGACTACCTGACCCGTCAGGTGGCTGCCCATGACCGCACCGAGGGCGCCCGTCCTGGCCTGGCCACCTACTACGCGGAGAAGGGCGAAGCGCCGGGGCGGTGGGTCGGGTCGGGGCTGGTCGGGATCGATGGCCTCGCGGTCGGGGACGAGGTCACCGCGGAGCAGATGCAGCTGCTGTTCGGGTCCGGTCACCACCCGCTGGCCGCGCAGCGGCAAGCCCGCCTGGCAGGCCCCGGTCTGACCGAGAAGGACTACCAGGGCGTTGCCCGGCTGGGCGCGCCGTACCGGGTGCACGCCGGCGACGTCAGCGTGTTCCGGCTCGAGGTCGCCCAACGTCTGGAGGAGCTCGCCGCAAGCCAAGGCCACCCCCGCGACTACCCGCTCACCGTGGACGAACGGGCCCAGATCCGCACCCAGGTCGCCGTGGAGTTCTTCACTGCCGAGCACAACCGCCCCCCAGCCGACGCCCGCGAGGTGGCGGCGACCATCGCCAAGCGTTCCCGCCAGCGCACCACCGCGGTAGCCGGCTACGACCTGACCTTCTCCCCGGTGAAGAGCATCAGCACCCTGTGGGCGGTCGCCCCCCGCGAGGTCGCCGCCCAGATCGAGCTGGCCCACCACGAGGCGGTCGGCGACGCGCTGGCGTTCATCGAGAAGCACGCCCTCTACACCCGCGAGGGCGCGCGCGGGGTGCGGCAGGTCGACGTCACCGGTTTTGTCGCTACCGCGTTCACCCATCGCGACTCCCGCTCCGGGGATCCCGACCTGCACACCCACGTCGCCGTCGCCAACAAGGTGCAAACCCTGGCCGGGAAGTGGCTGGCCATCGACGGGCGGGTGCTGTTCAAGGCCAACGTCACCGCCTCCGAGACCTACAACACCGCCATCGAGAAGCACCTGCGGACCCGGCTCGGGCTCACTTTCACCGAGCGGGCATGCACCGACCGCAGCAAGCGCCCTATCCGCGAGGTCGTCGGTGTCGACCCGCGCCTGAACGAGCGCTGGTCCACCCGGCGCGCCTCCATCCAGGCCCGCCGCAGCGAGCTCGCCACCGCGTTCCAGTCCGACCACGGGCGCCCCCCGACCGTGATCGAGTCCATCCACCTGGCCCAGCAGGCCACCCTGGAGACCCGTGACGCCAAGCACGAACCGCGCACCCTGACCGAGCAACGCACCACCTGGGCACGAGAGGCCCAAGTGGTCCTCGGCGGCCCCGACGCGGTGACCGCGATGGTGACCGCGGCCCTGTCCTCCACGACCACACCTGCCACCCCGGGCGTGGATGCGGCATGGGTGCGCTCAACCGCCAGCACCATCCTCGACACCCTGCAGGGAGGGCGTTCGACGTGGCAGGTGTGGCATGTGCGCGCCGAGGCGCAGCGTGAGGTCCGGGCAGTGGACCTTCCACCCGAGCAGGTGGAGGCGGTGGTGGACCTGCTCGTCGGGGAGGTCCTCACCGCCCGCTCAGTGCGGATCACCCGCCCCCAGGACGATGTCGTCGAACCCGAGGAGCTGCGCCGCCGCGACGGCTCCAGCGTCTATGAGGCGGCCGGGTCGGCCCTGTTCACCGCCGCCGCGATCCTGGCCGCCGAGCAGCGCCTCGTCGAGACGGCGGGTCGCTGTGACGGTCGCAGAGCAGGCGAGGACGCGGTCGCGATCGCGTTGCTGGAGCAGGCCGCGAACAGGGTCACCCTCAACGCCGGACAGACCGCGCTGGTCCGTGGGATGGCGACCTCCGGGGCCCGACTGCAGCTGGCGATCGCCCCCGCCGGGACCGGGAAGACAACCGCCATGCAGGCTCTTGCGGCCGCATGGGCTGAGGACGGTGGGACTGTCATCGGTCTCGCCCCGTCCGCTGCTGCGGCCGCGGTGCTGCGTGAGCAGCTGGGCGCCGGCACCGACACCCTGGCCAAGCTGACCTGGTCCATCGCCGACCACGACCTGCCCGACTGGGCCGAGAACATAGGCGCAGGAACGCTGGTGATGGTTGACGAAGCGGGCATGGCCGACACCCTGTCCCTGGCCGCCGCGGTCGACTTCGTGGTCGGCCGTGGCGGGTCCGTACGGCTCATCGGGGACGACCAACAGCTCGCCGCGATCGGCGCCGGCGGGGTCCTGCGCGACATCGTCGCCACCCACGGAGCACTGCACCTGAGCGAGCTGATGCGGTTCGTCGACCCCGCCGAAGGCGCCGCCTCCCTGGCGCTGCGCGACGGTCACCCTGAGGCGCTCGGGTTCTACCTCGACCGCGACCGGATCCACGTCGGCGACCTCGCCGTGGTCACCCACGACGTGTTCACCGCCTGGGCTCGTGACCGTGGCAACGGCCTTGACTCGATCATGCTCGCCCCCACCCGCGAGCTGGTCTCCGAGCTGAACCAGCGCGCCCAAGCCCACCGCCTGAACAACACCAACTCGGGGGCTGGGGTGCGGTTGGCGGACGGGAACACCGCCTACGTCGGGGAGCAGGTCATCACCCGCACCAACGAGCGCCGGCTGCGGGTCAGCGCCACCGACTGGGTCAAGAACGGGGACCGGTGGACCGTCCTCGCCGCAGGAGTCGACGGATCGCTGAGGGTGCGGCATGCGCGTCACGGGCGTGTCATCACCCTCCCCCGCACGTACGTGACCGGCGCCACCGAGCTTGGCTACGCCACCACCGTCCACGGCGCCCAAGGCGTCTCCGCCGACACCATGCACGGCCTGGCCACCGGCACCGAGTCCCGACAGCAGCTCTACACGATGCTCACCCGCGGTCGACACGCCAACCATCTCCACCTGCAGGTCGTCGGCGACGGCGACCCCCACGCCGTCATCCGCCCCGAGAACCTCCACCCGCAAACCGCCATCGACCTGCTGCAGGGGATCCTCGCCCGCGACAACTCCCCCATCTCCGCATCCACGATGCTGCGGGAGCAGGCCGACCCCGCCACCCGGCTCGCCGACGCCACCGCACGATACGTCGACGCGCTCCACGTCGCCGCCGAGCACCACCTCGGACGGTCCACCATTGCGGGCCTTGACGCGGGCGCAGACCGGGTCGTGGACGGCATCACCGACGACCCGGCGTGGCCGACCCTGCGCGCCCGCCTGATCCTGCTGGGCGCTCACGGCGGCGACCCCCTCACCCACCTCCAGACCGCCGTGGGATCCCGCGAGCTCGACACTGCCGGCGACCGCGCCGCCGTCCTGGACTGGCGCCTCGATGACACCGGCCTAGGCAACGCCGGCCCCGGACCGCTGCCCTGGCTGCCCGGGATCCCCGCCGCCCTGCGCACCCATCCAACGTGGGGCACCTACCTGGCCGCCCGTGCGAACCTCGTCACCGACCTCGCTACCCAGGTCCACGACCGTTCCCACACCGCGCCGCCCCCCGTCTGGGCATGCCAAGGCCGCGGCCGCCTTGACGCCCGCACCTTGGCCGACATCACCGTCTGGCGGGCCGCGACCGGCGTCCCCGGCACGGACCACCGGCCCACCGGCCCCAAGCAGCCGGCCAAGGCCGCTGCCCTCTGGCAGCACACCCTCGACGCCCGCGTTACCGACGGACACTCCCCCGCACTGGCCGAGTGGGGGCCGCTACTCGAGGCGATCGCTCCCACCGTCCGCAGCGACGCGTTCACCCCTGTGCTGGCCGAGCGGCTCGCCGCGATCTCCCGCGCAGGCCTGGCCGCCCACCACCTCCTCCAAGCCGCCGCCCACGAGAGTGCCCTGCCCGACGACCACGTAGCCGCCGCACTGTGGTGGCGGATCAGCCGCCACCTCTCCCCCGCCGTCGCCACCCGGATCGACGACCGGCACGACCTCACCCCCACCTGGACCGCCCGACTCGGCACCGCACTCGGGCCCGACCGCGCCGCACAACTACAGGACAGCCCGTGGTGGCCGTCGCTGGTCACCGTCATCGAGCACGCCCTCGCCCGAGGTCAGGCTCTTGCAAGCGTCATCGGCATGGCCCGCGCCATTGATCCGGCCGTCGACGTCGACCAGTGCCAAGCCCTGGTGTGGCGCCTGTCCGTCCTGACCGACCAGCCCACGTCCCTCGACCAGGGCGAGACCCCGCCGCCCCCACCAGAGGACATCGATGCTGAGATGCCCGCGGATGCCGAGCCATGGTGGCCCGCCGACCAAAGTCACCTCGTCGAGGCCCCCACCCCAGACCAGTGGGCCCAACTCAACTCCGGTAGTCAAGGAGAAGAAACACGTCCGGACCAGGACACAGTCGCGGATGATGTCGCCACCGACCTCGCCGCCGCCGCCCTGTACCGGCAGTCCATGGGCGTGTTGGAACCCACCGACGCGGAGATCCAGCGGATGCTCGACCGGGCCGCGGCGTGGGACCACGCCGTCGCCGGCCCGGCACGTCTGGCCTTCGTCAACGCCATGGCCATGGACTTCTACGCCACCCGCGTGGACACCGGTTGGGCCGGCGCCTACCTAGACGACCGCCTTCCCGGGTGGCGGACGAGTCCTCACGTCTCCGCGGGGTACGCCCCGGCATCCTGGACTGCCTTGGTGGATCATCTGGGTGGACGCGGCGTCACCAACGACGAGCTCCTCGAGACCGGGCTCACCATCCGCGCGCGCACCGGAACCATCATCGACCGATTTCGCGACCGCGCCATCCTCCCCATCACTCACGAGCACCAGATCCTGGGGTTTGTCGCCCGCCGCCACCCGAAGCTCACCGACGACGACCGGTGCGGACCGAAGTACCTCAACACCGCCGACACCGTCGTCTTCCACAAAAGCGCGCAGCTCTACGGGGCCATCTCAGAGCTGCTCGACAAGGGTGCGGTGCCAGTGCTTGTCGAAGGACCTTTCGACGCCCTCGCCGTGACCCTCACCAGTCAAGGCCGATACGTCGGCGTCGCACCACTGGGAACCGCCCTCACCGATGAGCAGGCCCGAGAGCTCGCCACGCTGAGCGCCCACTCGGTCGTCGCCACCGACGCCGACCTAGCTGGTCGCATCGCCGCCGAACGCGCCTTCTGGCTTCTCGCCCAACACGGTGCAGACCCGCTGGCCGTCGACATGCCCGAGGGGGCCGACCCCGCGTCCGTGTTCCACACCCACGGTCCGGCTGCCCTTCTCGACCTACTCGACAGAGCCCGCCCCCTCGCCGCAACGCTTATTGACGAACGGCTCGCCAACCTGCCTGCCAACGCCGCCGTTCAGGCAGCAGCCAGCATCATCGCAGCTAGCCCAGCGACATCCTGGGCCGCTCAGGCCAACACCGTTTGCGGCCGCACCATGACCCCCCTCGAGACCATCACAGGTGACCTGCGGACCGCCGCGACCCGTTGGAACAGCGCCCCAGCGGAGGTAGCGAGCGAACGCCTAGCCGAATCCGTGGCGATTCAAGCCCGCCTCCAAGCACACGCCCAAGACCCCGTGAGGCGTTGGGCCTCCCTCGCCGACGAGGTCCACCACGGCCTCAGCAGCCAGAGTGATTGGCCGGCACTCGCATACGTCCTCCAGTCGCTGGCCGACAATAACCATGACGTGGCACATGTGACCCGGGCCGCCGCGGATCGCCGTCCCCTCTCCGATCAGCCCGCACAAGACCTGCGGTATCGACTCATTGGGCTCCTGCCGCCCCCTGCACATGACAACCCGGTTCACGACAGCCCGACCGCGCCTGGCCTGCCGAGTCGCAGACAACCACCCAGCATGCACCGCCCCATGCAACCGAGTCGCCGCGCGAACCGATGAGCTCGGCGGACCAGCATGCATCTCGCGGGTCCCTGCGTTCCCCGGTTCCAAGCTGAGAATCAGCCATTCGCTACGCGTCACAGCACCCACAAAGACGCGGCTCACGGGCAGCGTCGGCACAGGAGCAGGCGTTGCGAGCCCTCGGCGACCTGCTAGCGCGGCACCGAGAGGATGTGGCAGATCTCGCCGTCCGAGCAGTCAGCGGGATCGAGGCGATGACTGCGTTCGACGAGCCCATCGAGCTCTGCTTCGAGGGCGACGAGGGTTGCGATCCGTGCGCGTACGGTGGAGAGCTTGTTCTCGATGAGCCCTGCCACGTGCGTGCAGGGCGCGGTCCCGTCGTCTCGAAGTTCGATGATGCTGCCGATCTCGGCCAGCGTGAGCCCCGCTGCCTGCGCAGCCCCAATGAAGTACAACCGGGTGAGCGTGGACCCGTCGTAGTTCCGGTAACCATTGGCGCCGCGCTCGGGATCGGGCAGCAGGCCCTTGCGCTCATAGAACCGAATGGTTTGGGTGGGTAGGGAAACCGCCTCGGCAAGTTCTCCAATCAGCACTGCGCCACCTTCAAGCTTGACATTGCACCACGGTACAACGTTTACGGTCGTGCTCATGGATATCACGTTGCTGTACTTCGACGACTGCCCGAACTGGAAGATTGCCGATCAACGCCTTGCCACGATCGCCGCAGACGACGCCGACGTCAGCGTGAGGCATCACCGTGTCGAGACTCTTGAGGAGGCCGAGCGGCTGGGCTTCCATGGCTCACCCAGCATCTTGGTCGACGGAGTGGATGCCTTCGCCGAACCTGGCGCCGGGGTCGGAATCTCGTGCCGGGTTTACCGCACTCCCGACGGCTTGGCAGGGGCGCCCACGCTGGAGCAGCTTCGGGCCGCGCTCGGCGTGGCGCCGAAGGGTAAGCGATGAGCCGCACCTACGACCTCATTGTGATCGGGGCCGGCATGGCCGGGGTCGCTGCAGCCAACAAGTGCGCATCACAGGGCTGGAGCGTCGGCATCGTCGACGCACTTCCTTACGGCGGCACGTGCGCCCTCCGGGGGTGTGACCCGAAGAAGATCCTGCGCCGCGGCGCCGAGATCATCGACAGCGCCCGACTGATGCGGGGCAAAGGCATCGACGACGACGGCCTGGTGATCAACTGGGCCGACCTGATGAAGCACAAGCACGGCTTCACCGACCCGGTCCCGCAGAACATGGAGGACGGCCTCACTGGCACCGGCGTCGACACCCTGCACGGGCTCGCCCGATTCGCCGGCATGAACAGTCTCGAGATCGACGGCAGCCACTATCAGGCGACCCACTTCCTGATCGCGACCGGAGCCCGCCCGCGCCCACTGGACTTCCCCGGCCACCAGCTCATGGTCGACAGCACCGACTTCCTGGACCTCACGGCGCTCCCGCCGCGGATCTTGTTCGTCGGCGGCGGCTTCATCTCCTTCGAGTTCGCCCACATCGCGGCACGTGCGAGCAGCACCCCGACCGTCATCGACCGGGGCCCACGCCCCCTCAAGGGGTTCGACCCGGACCTCGTCGAGCTCCTCATTGCCCGAGGCGCGGAGGCGGGGATCCAACTGCTGCGCTCGACCATCATCACCGCAATCGAGAAGTCCCAGAACGGCTACCAAGCCACCGTGGAACGATCTGGCCACACCAAGACCATGGAGTTCGACCTCATCGTGCACGGCGCCGGCCGGACACCCGATCTGAGCAGCCTGAACCTGGAGTCGGCCGGGGTCGATTGGGACGAGCACGGCGTACGCGTCGCCCCCCACCTGCAGAGCACCACCAACCCGGCCGTGTACGCCGCCGGCGACTCAGCCAACACCCCGGGGATGCCGCTGACCCCGGTCGCCGTCATCGAGGGCAAGGTCGCCGCGTCCAACATGGTCAAGGCCGCCAAGACCGTGCCCGACTACGCCGCCATCCCAACCGCAGTGTTCACGATCCCCGAGCTCGCCAGAGTGGGAATGCTCGAGCAAGAAGCCCGAGACCAAGACCTCGACCTCGAGGTCCGCTACCACGACACTAGTAACTGGTACTCGAACTACCGCACAGGGGAGACCACCGCCGCGGCCAAGATCCTCATCGACCGGACCAGCGACCGGATCGTCGGCGCGCACCTCCTCGGCCCCGAGTACGCCGAGTTGATCAACGTCCTCGGCCTGGCGATGAAGCTCGGATTGACCACCCGTCAGGTCAAGTCCATGACTGCGGCCTACCCGACCGTCGGATCAGACCTCGGCTCGATGCTCTGAGCGCATGCGTGCGCCCATTTCGCCGCGAACCGCGCACAACCCGCCGGCCGTTTTGACTGGTGTACGTGACGCACTCCGGTCCTACGCTGGCTGGATGCTCGACCTGGACGCTATCGACGTTGAGGAGATCGCCAACGCTCTCGCACATCAGACCGACTACGAGCATCGATGGTTGATCGACCCGAGAACGGGCGAGGTTGCTTTCTGGACCAGTGACCTGGGTATCGATGGTGAGAACCCGGTCGAGCTCGACGAGCTGGACTTGATCCTGATCGACCCCCTCCCGCCCTACGTCTGGTACCAGGACATGGTCGACTTCTCCGACGGCATCAGCGACCGGGGTGCAGGGGAGCGCCTGCGCCGCTCGCTGGAGGGCAAGGGCGCCTTCCGGCGCTTCAGGAATGCGCTGTACCAGGGACACCCTGAGTTGATCTCGGCCTGGCACACGCTGCGGGATGCCAGGGCACGGGTTCGGGCCGTGCAGTGGCTGGCAGACGACGGGCTGATCGACGAAGACGCCGCCCAAGGGTTCCTGCGGGACCAGAGCGACCCCGCCCTGCCGTGAGGCCGAGCAGCGCGGAGTTCGGCCAGATCCGCGTCGTTCTGCCTGCGTCATAGCGCCGCATCAGCCCTTCCACAATGACTCAGCCCGGCCACGCCATGGGTGGCCGTTCCGTCGCACACACCAGTTGATCACCCGAAAAAACGATGCCTCAGAAGGATGTCCCGCTGCCGCAGTCTTAGTTGACCACGATCGGGGTTGGGATCTGGAGTGTGTTGGCAACAGGGGTGTACAGGTCGACGTCCTGTTCGGCGGTCTTGAGGGAGACCAATAGTGCGTACCGAACCGTCTGGTCAACGCGGGCTTTGGCGGCATTGTTCTTCCACCAGCCTCCGACCGGGAACACTGCGAGCTTCCCTGACTGCGCAAGCTCGACACCGGAGGTCTGCCAGATGTCCTGGTGTAGCGAACCAAGGTTGCGCTGGTTGGCCCCGACCAGCCACTTGACTTGTCCGCCCCCGGGGCGTCCACCGGCCTCTTCCGTCCGAGCGTCATGGTTAACTCGTTGCACGAACTGCGCTTCGGTCTCCAAGGGATCCTGGGGACTGCTGACGATCTGGTTGTCACTTCCGGTGTGGTGTTTCAGGCCGCGTGCGCGGCACGGTTGATGGTCTCAAACTCGATCGGGGTGAGTTTGCCGAGGGCGCGTTGCCGCCGCCGGCGGTGGTAGGTCCGTTCGGTCCAGCTGACGATGGCCAGCCGGAGCTGGTCGCGGGTGTCCCAGCGGCGGGCGTTGAGGACGTTCTTCTGGAGCAGGGCGAAGAAGGACTCCATCGCGGCGTTGTCGGCCGAGGAGGCGACGCGTCCCATCGACCCGAGCAGGCCGTGGCGGTGCAACGCGGCGACGTAGGGTCGTGAGCGGAACTGGCTGCCTCGGTCCGCGTGGACCACGCATCCGGTGACCTGGTCCGGGCCGCGTCGAGCGATCGCCATCTCGAGGGCGTCGACAGCCAGGTGCGAAGTCATCCGCGAGTCGATCGAGTACCCGACGATGCGGCGGGACCAGACGTCCTTGACCGCGCACAGGTACAGCTTCCCTTCGGCGGTGGGGTGCTCGGTGATGTCGGTCAGCCACAACCGGTTCGGTGCGGGTGCGGTGAAGTCGCGTTCGACGAGGTCGTCGTGCACCGGCGGCCCGGGTTTCTTGGCCCGGCCCCGCTTGCGGGAGTGCGCGGACACGATCCCCGCCTGCGAGCACAGGCGCCACACCCGCCGCTCGGATACGGTGTGGCCGGCGTCGGTGAGCTCGTCGGCGATGAACCGGTACCCGAACCCCGGGTCGTCGGCGTGGACCTCGAGCGCGGCATGGGTGGCGTACGCGTCGACCAGGTCCCGCTCACTGACCGGGTGTGCCTTCCACGCGTAGAAGGCCTGCCGGGAGAACCCGAGCAGCCCGCAGGTCACCGCGACGGGGACACCGTCGGCGGCAAGGTCCAGGACCAGCGGGAACGTCATTTTGGGGACTGACCCAGCCTCAGGTTCGCCTGGGAGAGGTACGCCGCGGCCCGACGCAGGACCTCGTTCTCCTGCTCCAGCAGCCGGTTGCGCCGACGCAGGTCCCTGACTTCCTCGGACTCGGCTCGGGTCACGCCGGGACGGTGGCCGTCCTCGACGTCCGCGCGGTGGAGCCAATTCCGAAGGCAGGACTCGGAGATTCCGAAGTCCTTGGCCACTTGCGCGATCGACGCATCGCCTCGGCGCGCGACCGCGACGACGTCATCACGAAACTCTTTCGGGTGAGCAGCTGGCATGTCGACATCCTTCCATCGGGGATCTCTCGTCCCCACAGATCAGGTGTCAACCAAACCTTCAGCAGTCCCCAGGTCAAAGTGTCAATCAAATCGTCAGCAGTCCCAGGCTCACCAGGAGTCCCGGGGTTCGGTGGTGGAATGACCACGATGATGCAGGATCCCGTGTTCGGGTCGGGCACCTGTCCTGGAGGGCACGAAACAGGTGGTGCCGCGGCTGCGGCGGTATGGGCGCACACGAGGGCAAGACCAATCAACAGTGCGATGACTCGGGTTACTCGGCGCATGGCGCACCCTTGAGTAGGTCTTGCGTTACGAAGAATCCCTCGGGCGCCTTCGTGATCGAGTAGGTTAACTGCTGCCGGACGGGCCGATCTGGCTGCACCACAGACTTGCCCGAACTGTCAGTTACATCGACGGAAGTGACGTCCCTGCATGCAACGACCGTGAATTCCTTGCCGTCATGGGCGGTCGCCACTGCGCCTACCACGGTCGATGAGCCGTGCTGCACCCAGGACTTGGTGCGGTAGTCGGTCAGTGTGGTTTGCCACTGGGCCAATGCTTGAGAGCGCGCGACGGTGGCAAGGACATTCAGGTTCTGGTTGGGGTTCGACGCGGCTCCGTCGATGACCCTCCAATAATCGGTGATCGCGTCCTCCGCTGAGCGCAGGTCCTCCTGATCGGGGGTCAATGACCTCGATGGCGTCGGCGTCGGGGTCGTACTTCCCGGCGATGACGACGGGCTGGGACCGGTCGGGCTGGCGGTGGGTGGAACCTCGTCAGAATTGCAGCCGGCGAGGGTCACGAGGCAGGCGACGACGGCCATGCTTGCGAGCATCCGCTGTCGCATATCTCCCCTTCGGTCTATCCCGAAAGCCTTCCAACCACTTGTTGTGGACACTTCCTCAGAAGTTGTCCCAGTTCCTCGGAGTTGAGTCCCCGATAGTGGTGTAGCGCGGTCGCCGGGTTCGTTGCCGAGTTGGTGATGGACGAGGTGCGGCCACCGCGTGATCCTTCGAGTGAACCTTCCAAAGCACTCTCGAATGGAGTCATCACGATGACCGCACCACACATTGTCGACCCTGCAGGCCTGCTGGGCGAAGCACTGTCCGAGGCGTCGCCGGATCTGATGCGTTCGCTGCTGCAGTCGGTCATCAACACGTTGCTGTCGGCCGATGCTGACGCGGTCGTGGGCGCCGAGTGGGGACGGCCCTCTCCGGACCGGACGGCGCAGCGCAACGGCTACCGCCATCGCGACCTCGACACCCGCGTCGGGACCATCGACGTCGCGATCCCCAAGCTGCGCCAGGGCACCTACTTCCCGCAGTGGCTGCTCGAGCGTCGCAAGCGGGCCGAGGCGGCGTTGATCACGGTGGTCGCCGACTGTTACCTCGCCGGGGTGTCCACCCGACGGATGGACAAGCTGGTCAAGACGTTGGGGATCGACTCGCTGTCCAAGTCGCAGGTCTCCCGGATGGCGACCGAGCTGGACCAGGTCGTCGAGGAGTTCCGGCACCGCCCCCTGGGCGCGGCGGGACCGTTCACGTTCGTGGCAGCCGACGCACTCACGATGAAGGTCCGCGAAGGCGGCCGGGTCGTCAACGCGGTCGTGCTGCTCGCCACCGGCGTCAATGGCGACGGACACCGCGAGGTCCTGGGGCTGCGGGTGGCCACGTCCGAAACGGGGGCGGCGTGGAACGAGTTCTTCGCCGACCTGGTCGCCCGCGGCCTGGCCGGGGTCCGGCTCGTCACCTCCGACGCCCACGCCGGCCTGCGCGAGGCGATCGCAGCGAACCTGCCCGGCGCGTCCTGGCAGCGCTGCCGCACCCACTACGCCGCCAACCTCATGAGCGTGACCCCGAAAGCGATGTGGCCCGCGGTCAAGGCGATGCTGCACTCGGTGTACGACCAACCCGATGCCCCCGCCGTGCACGCCCAGTTCGACCGGCTCATCGATTACGTCACCGACAAGCTCCCCGCGGTGGCCGAGCACCTCGCCGGCGCCCGCGACGACATCCTCGCGTTCACCACCTTCCCCAAGGACGTGTGGACCCAGATCTGGTCCAACAACCCCGCCGAACGCCTCAACAGGGAGATCCGCCGCCGCACCGACGCCGTCGGGATCTTCCCCAACCGCGACGCGATCATCCGGCTCGTCGGCGCCGTCCTGGCCGAGCAAACCGACGAATGGGCCGAAGGCCGCCGCTACCTCGGCCTCGAGGTCCTGACCCGCTGCCGACTCACCCTCACCGCCACCGACCCCGAGATCGGAGCAGACACCATGCCCGCCCTGACCGCCTGACCCTCACCGATCACGCAGCGCTACACCACTCCCAGGGACTTGACCTTCCTCGGCGCCACGTGCGTGCCGATCACAAGCGGTCACCGCACGAACATGGCTTCTACGATCACACGTACATAACCGATCCGCCAGAGGTTCGGGCACCTGTGGAAAAGTCGGCAGGGTGCCGTGACACCCCGGGGCCAGCTGCTGGTGCGCCCTCGCACTCTTGGGACGTTCGTGACAGTTTCCGAACCGGTTACGCCGCCGTGCGCAGTCCTTGGGGAGTCCTTGGCAGATTCAGCCAGCACACACCAGCGCCCACGTCACTCAGCACATATCCGCAGGTCAGAGCATGTTTGCCGTCGACTGCCATCAACGTCCATCTAAGGGGCACGACTTCGAGATGTACTACGACATCTGAGCAGCGAGGGCGGAGGTAGGGGCCGACGAAGGAGGCACCTGCCTCAGCCCGAGGTGCCAGATGTCGTAGCAAAGGAAGACGACATCTGAGCAAAACTGCAGGTCAGCGGCCTAAACCTCCCCCGCAGACCTTGACGAGTCCTCACGGGCATTCAACGCCACCGCCACGGCGGCTCGTGAGGACTCGTCCGCGTCCGGCCACAGGTGACCGTAGGTGTTGAGCGTCGTGGTAGCGGTCGCGTGCCTGAGCCTGGTCTGGACCACCTTCACGTCAAGCCCGGAAGGGATCCGCAGCGACGCGAGGTAGTGCCGCAGATCGTAGGACCGGAAGCCCTCCGGGAGCCCGGGGACCTGCCCCCTCCTCGCCCGGATCGCCCGCTCGATCGCGTAGGGCGTCGTCGCCCGTCCGTCCTCGGCGGTGACGACCGTGGTGGCGCCGTACATGGCATGGTTCGCCGACAGCAACAGGGCCAGCTCCGAAGGCATCGGCACGGCCGTCAGGCTCGGCTCGGACTTCAGGGGCATATCCGGGCACTGGATCTTCGGAGTCACGACGCCTCGCCGTCGAGGGCGCATACCGCTCCCCCAGCGTCACCGTCCAAGCCTTGACGTCCGACGGTTTCACCGCGGAGAGCGGAGTGGAACCGAAGTGCGCCTTGAACACCTTCACGTGCACGGCCGCCTGCCGGATAAGGACGCAGTATTCGGCGGCCGAGGCCGCATCCGGGTTCACGTCAAGGACTGGTGCTCGCCGAGATTGATCGAGGTACGAGACGATGCGTTCCGCGACGTCCGTTTCTCGGTAGGAGCGCGTGGCCTTGGCGCCCGCATTTGCCGCGTAGCGGGCAGGGCAGGAACGGGTCTGGTGGATCCTCAACGGCGGGGTCACAATGGCACATGGTCCTGCAGCGCACGCCCCGCACCGGGTCGGTCCTCCCCGACCTCCGCGGTGATGGTCGCTCGCTGCGCGCGACCTGGCATCAGGAGCAGCAGGTCGTCGTCCTCTCGCTTTGGCGCAACAACCTCTGCATCGGCACGTTCCGGCTCGCAGCCGACGACGTGCCCGATCTCATCGCCACGCTCCGCCTCGGGCTCGACCAGGCGTACGACACCGCCCGTGAGCGGGTCGAGCGCCTCGAACGGCCCTCCCAAGCGGGCTGAGGGGTGCCACAATCTGCGAGGGTCGACCCCGCTGCGGTGCTCTCGTTCCCGTGTGCGGGTGGGTCGGGTGGTGACAGGCCGGCTCGTCTAGAGCACAGTCGGCACCATGCCCGGTGAGATGGACGCCATCATGGAGGAACTCGTGGCGCGAGAACCGCTGTTTCATCACCGGCAGCTCGTCCACTCGGCTGACACGTTCGATCTCGAGGCTGCCGATGACTTCTGGGAGGTTGGCGCCTCAGGTCGGGTCTACGACCGAGACACCGTGAAGGAGAACATCCTGCGGCGCCTCGCCGACACAGCGGTCGACGAGATGGTGGTCGAGAACTGGCGGACCGAGGACCACCGGCTCCGGGAACTCGGCCAGAACACCTGGTTGCTGACGTACGTCCTGCATGGCCAGGGCCGCGTCACCCGCCGAGCCAGCATCTGGCGCCACGACGCCGCCCGTGGATGGCACGTTCTCTACCACCAGGGGACCGTAGTAGCCGCCGACTGACCTCGTCCCCACCTCCAACGGGTGTGCAGTGGGGAAGCCCGGATCTGCCGATGACCGGCCATACCGATGACACGGGCTGACCCGCCTCCCACGAGGCGCCCGATTCAACGTGGCGAGGCGTCGAACCCGGTCATCCGGATGATCCCGGCCGGCACGCCTGCGACGATGGCATTCGCTGGCACGTCCTTGGTCACCACGGCGCCGGCGCCCACGATCGCTCCGTCGCCGATGGTGACGCCAGGGACGACCGTCACTGCGGCTCCTAGCCACACCTTGCGGCCGATCACGATCGGGGCGGGGACCATGTCGGCCCTACGGTCGGGGTCGACTGCGTGGTTGAGCGTCGTCAGCGTGCTGCCGTGACCGATGAGCGAGCCGTCGCCGATCGTGATTCCGCCGGTGTCCTGGAAGCGGCAGCCGATGTTGATGAAGACGTCCTTGCCGAGGGCCAGGTTCTTGCCGAACTCGCTGTAGAACGGCGGGAAGACTGCCACCGACTTGTCTATCCGCTTGCCGGTGAGCCGAGTCAGCAGGGCCCGCACCTCCTCGGGCGTGCGGTACCCCGTGTTGAGCTCGTTGACGGTCCGGAGCGCCTCCTGCGCGGCGTCGTGCATGAACCGGTGATGGTCGGAGCCGGCCTCGATCAGGCCACCACCGTCAACGTGTGCGAGGAACTCTTGCAGGTGCATCACCGGCTCACTCTCGGCCTGACCGGATGACTACGGTGACGGGGCCGTCCAGTGCTCCGATGCGCTCGGCAGCATCGCCGTCCAACCGGCCCAGGATCACGATCCCGGCGAAGGAGGACTGATCGCCGTAGTACAGGACGAGGTCGTTGCCGGGAGCGTAGTAGCCGAGGTCTCCGGGCGACGGGTCGGCTCCCTCGGGCTGACCCTCCAAGGACAGTGGCTCGGGCAGGGGGCCGGTCTTCTCGACCCCGCCGTGGTCGACCATCTCGACGGTCACCGGAAGCTGGGCTAGCAGGTCCTCGGCCGCAGCGCTCTCCGTGAGGGTCGCACTGAGCTGTGCGTCGCCGATGCTGAGGCTGATGCGCATGGGGTTCTCCTCGGGGGTGTACGTGGTCTCCGCAGCCGGGCTGGGTCGGTCCAGCGTGCTGCTGCTCGAGGATGAGGTGGGGGAGGTCTGCGACCGCTCATCAGACGAGTCGGACGAGGCGCAGCCCGCACCGAACACCAGCACGGCTGCGGTGAGGGCAGCCACCCACGGGGACCGGGACTCAGTCGTTGCCATGAAAGCCCTGGCACTTCAGACGGTTGGCTGTGACGCCACGTCGCTGACCTTGACCAGCGCCTTGATCGCCCGTCGCTCGTCCATCGCGGCATAGCCCTCGGCGATGTGGTCGAGGTCGACCGTGAGGTCGAAGACCTTCCCGGGGTTGATCTCGCCCGCGAGGACGGCCTCGATCAGCTGTGGCTGGTAGTGGCGCGCGGGCGCGGGCCCGCCTCGTGTCCCGATGTTGCGGAAGAAGGGAACGTTGGCGTCGATCGTGGCGTCGTGCGGCATCCCGACACGGCCGACGACGGCGCCGGCCTTGGCGATGGCAAATGCGGTGTCCGTCGCGAGCTTGCCGCCGACACATTCCATGACAGCGTCGGCGCCGTAACCATCAGTGAGCTCCTTGAGCTGCTGGACTCCCTCGTCACCCCGGGCGGTGACGATGTCGGTCGCGCCCCACTCGCGAGCCAGCGCGTGGCGGGACTCAGTTGTGCTACCCAGCACGATGATGCGCGTGGCGCCCAGAATCCTGGCCGACAGCACCGCGCACAGGCCGACGGCACCGTCACCGATGACCGCGACGGTGTCACCCGGGGTGACCTCGGCGCTCACCGCGGCGTGGTAGCCGGTGGCCATGACATCACTCAACGCGAGGAGAGAGGCCATCGTCTCGTCGCTGAAGTCGGCGCCCGAGACCTTGACGAGGGTTCCGTCGGCCTGCGGCACACGGACGAACTCGGCCTGGCCACCGTCGCCGTCCAAGCCCTGCCCAAAGACGCCACCGTGCACGCAGGCGCTGTGGAATCCGGCCCGACAGTTGTCGCAGGTGCCGTCGCTCCACGTGAAGGGAGAGATGACGAAGTCACCCACTGCCAACTCGCCGACTCCGCTGCCGATCTCGTCGACGACGCCAATGAACTCGTGCCCCACGGAGCCGTGGGGCAGGTCAGAGACGCCGCGGTAGCACCACAGGTCCGATCCGCAGACGCAGGCCAGCACGACGCGCACGATTGCGTCAGTCGGCTCGCTGACCATCGGCTTCGGGCGCTCCTCGACAGAGATGTCGCCCTTGCCGTTGAAGATCGCTGTCTTCATCGCTTGCACTCCTTTGATGCGCACAACGCGGACCGGATTGCCGCGCGACATCGAGTCAACCCGGTGGCTTCGTGGCGCGGGAGTCCCTGTCGATGGGTGCACTGGCAGGGCACCCCTGACGGCTCGGGCCGGCCTCGGACCCGGCATACCCTTGACGACGTGGACAACCGAGCAGAGGTACGCGAGTTCCTCTTCACTCGCCGCGCCCGCATCACCCCCGAGCAGGCTGGGCTGCCGACGTTCGGCACCCGGCGGGTCAAGGGGTTGCGACGCAGCGAGGTCGCCGCCGTTGCTGGCCTCAGTGTGGAGTACTACGCCCGTCTCGAGCGGGGGCAGCTCGGCGGCGCCTCCGCCGGCGTGCTCGACGCCCTCGCACGTGCCCTGCAGCTTGACGAGACCGAGCGAGCCCACCTCTTGGACCTGGCCCGCGCAGCTGACGGCGTCCCCACCTCAGGTCGATCCCGTCGTCGAACGCCTGGCAAGGCCACGCGACCCAGCCTTCATTGGACCCTCGAGGCCATCACAGACGGCATCGGCTTCGTGAGGGACGCACATCAGAACATCCTCGCCACCAACAGCATGGGCCGGGCGTTTTACTCGCCGGTGATCGGCGACGGCGGTCGGCTGCCCAACCTAGCCCGCTTCCAGTTCCTCGACCCCACGTCCCGCGACTTCTACCCCGACTGGGACTTGTTCGCCGAGATGTGCGTGGGCAACATGCGCGCAGACGCCGGCCGCGACCCCCACGACCGTGGCCTTCAGGACCTGGTCGGCGAACTGTCCACCCGCAGTGAGACCTTCCGCCGGCTCTGGGCCGCCCACAATGTCCGCAAACACGGCACCGGCACCAAGCGTTTCCACCACCCCGTCATTGGAGAGGTCACGCTGGCCTATGAGGAGCTGGCCATCACCGCCGAACCCGGACTAGCCCTGTTCATCTACACCGCCGAACCTGGCTCCCCCTCCGCTGAACGGTTGAGGCTGCTCGCGTCATGGGCGACGCCAGCCCGGACCGGCGCCGACGATTGAACTTCTGGTCGGAGACCGCCCGGGAACGTCCGGACGCGATAGCTCACGGTGACGACCAACGGCACGCGCCCCGGCTGCGAGTGACCGCGGGGGCAGCCCGGGCGGGGAAGGAGGGCGGGCGGTCTCACGAAGCTGGGGTGTCATGCGCTTGGTGACGAGCCAGACCCCGCTGTCGGCAGCCGCGCGGGTGGGTCCATCAGCGCGTTAGCGCCCACGGCCACCTTGGCGCCGGACCCGGTCCGACAGCGGGATTGGTCGGTTCATCGTGAGGTCCTTGATGTCCACCCGCGTTGCGTCTCCCAGGCCGGCGACCGTCCTGACATCGGGAGCTGTGCATGCGGCTGCAGCGGCCGCGTTGTCCGCTCGAGCGGGAAGGTGACGCCGGGGTCAAGGGTCACATCACTGATCAACTGTGCCAGTTCGGTGGATGTGGACGAAGGACGCCGAAGGTGCGCCCCGCAGCCTGCAGGTCGGTCCGGGCTGCAACCGCGTCGGGGGCCGCCTTGACGGAGCCGTCGATGGTGATCTCCCGCAGGGTGGCTCGGACCTCGGCGGCAGCCGTGGTCAGAGCGGGTGAACCGGGTCGCGGACTATGAGCAGCAAACTCGGCCCACCCTCGGCCGACGTCCGCCCGACCCGTGGCCTTCGCCGCGCGCTCGAGCAGGCGCGCGTGCCCCACGACGGCGAGGTGCACTCCGTGGAGCGCGAAGTACAACGACCTGCACCATTGGGTCTGCGCTTGCGCGCCGCGCGCGAGGGGTCGCGGCCGCCGGGGCGCTGGGGAGTGTCTGCCAGAGTTCTGACGCGGTCTGCACGACCTCACCCCAGGTGCGGAGCATGGCCGCGGCGTCGAGATCCGACACGTCTATGAGGACATCGCGTGCGATGTGGTCGACGTCGAGGAGGAACTCGCCGACACTGCGGTGGCCGCGGTCGTCATGGCGTGTGCTGGGCGATCAGGTCGCGCATGCCTGCAAGCAGGCGAGCGGTTCCGGGTCGCAGGTCAGGCGACATCTGAGCAGCGCCGGGGGTGCCAGATGTCGTGGCCAAGGAAGACGGCATCTGAACACAACCGCAGGTCAGAGGCTCAGGTTCCTCTCGCAGCACGTGACGAGTCCTCCCGAGCATTCAGCGCCAGCGCCACGGCGGCTCGTGAGGACTCGTCGGCATCCGGCCACAGGTGGCCGTGGGTGGTGAGCGTCGTCTCGTGCGCACTCCACTCGGTAGCGTGCCACCCCATGAGCCCGCAGACCGACACGTCGAGCACGGACGTGCCAGACCTCGGCCCGGTCCCCGACAGGCTCACCGTGGACCTGGAGACCGCGCGTCTCCTCGTCGAGGAGCAGTTCCCCTAGTGGTCAGGACGGCTCATCAGGCCGGTCGAGACGCCTGGGTGGGACAACGTCACCTTTCACCTCGGGGAGGCCCTGCTCGTCCGCCTCCCGAGCGCTGCGGAGTACGCGCTGGCTGTCGAGAAGGAGCACTACTGGCTCCCGCGGCTGGCCGGGCAGCTGCCCATGTCGATCCCGCACCCGGTGGGCCTTGGCCAGCCAGGGGCGGGGTACCCCTTCCCGTGGTCGATCTATCGCTGGATTTCTGGCACCACTGCGGACCCCTGCCAGATCACCGACTCGATGGGGATCGCCGAAGACCTCACCGACTTCCTTCGGGCCCTGCGAAGCATTGACGCCACCGACGGGCCGCAGCCCGGCACCCACAACTGGTTCCGCGGGGCACCTTGCGCACCTACGACTCGATCGTCAGGGGCGCTCTGGCCGAGCTCGAAGGTCTCCTCGACGTCGGCGAAGCTGCAGCGGCATGGGACGACGCGTTGGCCGCGCGCTGGGACGGGGTGGACGTGTGGTTCCACGGTGACTTGGCGCCGGGCAACGTGTTGCTGGACGAGGGCCGGCTCGCCGCGGTCATCGACTTCGGCACCTGCGGTGTCGGTGACCCGTCCTGTGACCTTGCCATCGCCTGGACGCTGCTCGACCGCGCCGGTCGTCAGCTCCTCCGCCAAGGACTCGACATCGACGCCTCGACGTGGAGGCGAGGTCGCGGATGGGCCCTGTGGCAGTCGTTGCGGGACCTCGCCAACGCCGTGGACGACCATGACGACGCTGCTGCGTCAGAGGCGCGCCGGGTCATCGGCGAACTCCTCGAGGACTGCACCGACACACCCTGGGTCCAAGGTCCTGCTGTCCCGTCGCCCGGCGGATCTAGCGTGGACGTGAGGGCTTCGTGATCCCGCGAAGGCCCCGAGAACCGTCCGCCGAGAGGTCGTTTGGTGGGTTGGGGTCGTTGACGTCCACTCCACCAACAGGCTTCGGCGTCGACAGGGAGGTCGTCATGCGCATTCTCGTGGTGTACGCGAGCAAGCACGGTGCCACCGCCGGCATCGCCGAGCGGATCGGGCGGTCACTGGAGTCGGCCGGCTTCCACGTCGATGTTCGCAGCGTGGAAGACGTCGAAGACGGCAGGGGGTACGACGCGTTCGTGATCGGCAGCGCCACCTATCTCGGGCACTGGCTCAGGGACGCCTCCGAGTTCGTCCGCCGACTCGGCAGGGTCACCACGAAGGAACCGACGTGGTTGTTCAGCAGCGGCCCGGTCGGCACCAGCGCGACGGACAGCCATGGGCAGGACAGCCGTACCGCCGCGGAGCCCAAGGAACTGCCCGAACTGCTGGATGCGCTCGATGCGCGTGGGCACCGTGTGTTCTTCGGCGCGCTGGACCCCAAGACCCTGAGTCTCGCGGAGCGGGCACTCAGGACGCTCCCAGCGGCCCGGGAGGCTCTGCCGGAGGGCGACTTCCGGGACTGGGACGACGTCGACGCCTGGGCTCGCACGATCGCCGACGAGCTCGCCGAGTCCCCAACCTGAGCGGCTTGCCTGCGTTCGAACGCCGGCGCGCAAGCAGCGGGTGAGCGGCTTCGTCAGGAAGCGAGGTCCACGTCGATGGAGATGATGACCGTAGGTGGTTCGCGCGGGCACACTCGACGCCCCGGCTCGCCGAGTGCAACCCGGACGACCGTGGGCACCTTGGGCGCGCCCGCGGCATTCGCTGGCGTCGAGCATGGCATCGGAGAGGTCCGACAGGGCCGGCACGCGCCGCCGTCATGGGTGTTCCGGTCGTGGGAGGGGACGCCGGCGTTCGAACCTGTTGGCGGCGAGCCGGCGATGTCCGTCGTGCCGAACCTGCTCGTCACTGGCGCCCCTGCCGTGATCGTCGCCCTGGCCGTCGGCGTGTGGGCGGTCGGCTTCGCCGACCGGAACACGGTGGGGTCGTCCTGATCGCGCTGTCGGTGCCGCTGCTCCTCGTCGGCGGAGGCTTCGGCCCGCCGCTGATCGGGAGCCTGGCAGGCGTCCTCGCCACGCGCATCGACAAGCCGATGCCTGCGTCGCGCGGGCAGGCCCGGCGTGGGCTCGCCAGGCTGTGGCCATGGCCGCTGGTCGCCGCCGTCGCCTCCTTCCTCGGTCTCGTGCCGGGGACCCGCGGCTCCACCTGGCAACCGGTCTGGACGAACCAGCCCGGGTCCCCGTGCTCACCGCGGCAGCCTTCACGAGTGTCGCGCTGGCGATGGTCAGCGCCCGAGCCCACGACCGCACCCGTCAGGTGAGCACGCCACCGATGGCCATGACGCCGTCGGGGTCGTAGGTGCGGATGGCCCGGCGCAGTCGCGCGAGCGTCACGTCGTCGTAGGCGTCGGTGTACTCCTTCGGGGTGAAGGTGAAGTTGGGCAGCCGGTAGCCGCCGGTCCACGGACCCATGGCCTGCAGGATCGCGGTCGCGTGTTCCTCCACCCCGGGGACCTCGGAGATCCCGACGATCAGGAGCGAGTACGCGGCCTGCCGTGAGGCGAAGGCGCTGGGGTGCTCACCACCGCGGGCGAACGCCCCGCCCAGCTGTCGCACCTCGACCAACACCTGCGGCGACGGTACCCCCGGTCCTGTCAGCGCCAGCAGCGCATCGACCGCCTCCCGAGGGAAGTCGGTGAGCACGGCCGCCACCTCGTACGCCGGCGTCGGGTCCAGAGGGTCGGTGTGCACGGAGTCGATCGCGGTGTACGGCTTGTGGGACACGTCGTCGAGGATCACCGGGGCTGCGCCGCGGATGTCGGCGAAACGTCGCTCCCCCTCGTGTGCGTCGCCGGTCCACACGTAGCGCACCGACAGGGTGAGCCGGCCGGCGAGCTCCGACGGGACGCCGGGCATGTCCGGCAGCTGGAACAGCGCGAAGGACGTCGTGCCGAGCTCGGGGAGGTCGTTGGACCAGGACAGCCACTGCTCGATGACGGTCGCCGCGTCCGCGCCGTCGAACCACAACGAGCCGCCGTAGAACATCGGCTGCTGCACCAGGTCGAACTCGATCGCGGTGACGATGCCCAGCATGCCCTTGCCCCCGCGCAGAGCGAAGAACAGCTCGGGGTGCTCCGTGGGCGTGACCCTGCGCAGGACGCCGTCCCCGGTGACCACCTCGATGGCGCGCACCTTGTCGATCGCGAGCCCGTGGGTCCGCGCCATCGGCCCGAGACCACCCCCCGTCGTGTAGCCGACGACGCCGACGTCGGTGATCGACCCGGACAGCGGCGCCAGACCGTAGGGGGCGGCGGCTTCGACGACCCGCAGCCACTTCACACCGGCGCCGACCCGAGCCCAGCCCTCCGGGTGGACGACGACCTCGTCGAGGCGTTGGGTCGTGACGAGCAGCTCGGTCACGAGCTCGGCCATCGGGCCGTGCCCGGTGGCCTGCGGGGTCACCCGCAGTCCGTTCTCCGCCGCGAAGCGCACGGCTTCGACGACGTCCTGGTCGGTCTCCGCGGCGACGACGGCTGCAGGCCTCACCGGGATCGCCAGGTTCCACGGCGAGACGAGCGGGCCGTACTGCTCGTCGCCGGGGACAGCGACCGTTCCCTGGGTGCGGGCGTCCAGGTCAGCGAACGGTGCGCCGCGGTCCTTCGCGACGGGAGTTTCGGCGATGGTCATGACTTCCTCCGGGTCTTCATGGTGGTGGTGGTCGTGGTGGTGGTGCAGCACCACCGTGAACCCGGAGCCTTGAGCCCAACTTGCCGCCGTCTTGAGATGCCGCCTCAGCGCTGCTGCGTGGCGGGGCGGGGCGGGAGGAACAGCCCGTGGGGGTCGGCCGCCCTCCGGATGTCGACGAGGCGCCGCCAGGAGCTGGCCGGCCAGCCACGCTGCTCGTCGACGTCGGCTTCGGCCATGAGCAGGTATGCCGACCCGGTCGCCCACGGCTGAAGGGCTCCGGTGACCCGTTCGGCGTCCTTGCGCACGGCCCCCCAGCCGGCTCCCTGGTCGAGTCCCACGCACAGGACCAGCACCGAGCCGTCCATGCGGTCCAGGGCCCCGGCGCGCCGGGCCGGTCGAGACACCGCCCCCCCGAGCTGGCGCAGCTCGACGAACAGCAGGTCCGACCCGGATCCTTGGCCGGCCGTCTCGACCAGCGCCTCGACGGCTCGTTCGGGCAGCGTGTGGAGCAGGACGCTGTCGGCGTAGACCGCCGTCGGCGCCACGGGATCGAGCTGGAGGTGCGCGACGGAGGCCGCGGGCCGCTCGGCGAACGTGTCAACCTCCGCTCGGAGCGCACGCAGGGGGGCCAGGACCCGCGACGCCGTCTCGGTCTCCGCGAGCACGACGGCGTCGACGATCACGAGCTTGCGCCCCCTGACGTCTGCGGGAAGCCACGGGAGATCGGGCGCCTGGAAGAGCCGGGCGACGCTGGTGACGGAGTCGGGTGCCTCCTCTGCCCACGAACCCCAGGCGGTCAGCACTCGCTGGGCGTGCGTCCAGTCCCAAGCGAGCATCCCGGCATACGCCGTCCTCACCGGGAGCAGGTCGAACTCGAGTGCGGTGACGACACCGAACCCACCACCGCCCCCGCGCGCCGCCCAGAGCAGGTCGCTGTCGACCTCGTCGGTCGCTCGGACGAGGGTGCCATCGGCCAGCACGATCTCGACGGCCGTGATCGCACCGCACTGCAGCCCGTGCTTCCTGGCGTACCAGCTCAGGCCGCCGCCGAGTGACGACCCGACGACACCGACGCCCGGGCTGGACGTGTGCAGGGCGGCAAGGTGCACCCGGCCGGCGCGTTGCACCACGTCACCCCAGAGCACGCCGGCGCCCACGCGGGCGGTGTGTCGGGCGGCGTCGACGCGCAGCTCGGTCATGGCGGAGGTCCGCATGAGGACGGCGTCACCGAGGTGGCCGGCCAGCGGAGGAGCGCCGTGGCCGGTGCCCTGGGGTGCCACCCTGAGGCCGGCGGCCTCCGCCGCGCGCAACACCGTGGACACCTCGTGAGGGAATGCGGGATAGGCCACAGCGGCGGGACGGGAGTCGGCCTTGAGGTTCCACGGCAGGCGTGCCTCGTCGTACGACGCGTCCCCGGGCAGGTGGACCGCGCCGCCGCACAGGCCTCGCAGGAGCTCCGCCCCGGACGGGGCGACGGGCGCGGGCTCAGGGACCATCAGGTTCCTCACGATCGGGGCGTGCAAGCATGGCAACGACGACTTGAGGGCAACTTGAGCCCGGCCCGGAGCGCCTCCGGCTGGTCACGGCGGAGCGCCCTGAGCGGACTCGAGGACGGCGCGCACCGTGCCGGGTGTGAGGAACAATCGTTGGGCGACCTCGTTGACGTCGAGGCCGGTCGCTGCCAGGTCGGTGACACGCCGCTGGCGGCTCGTGACGCGACCAGGGCCGTCATCGGCCTCGACGGTGGCCTCCCCCCTGTGGGCGAGCGCCGACACCACGTCGCGAACCACCCCCCGGGCACCACAGGCGCGCGCGGTGGCGAGCGAGGCTTGGAGCAGGGGCACCGCCTCCGCGTCCGGGACCCCCACGGACCGGCCGAGCGCGAGCTGGGCGCGAGCCTCTTCCAGGACGGCGCAGGTTCCTGCCAGGAGCCCGACCGCCTCACGGAGGTCAGCCGTCCCGTCTGCACCGAGGATCTCCCCCAGCACCCGCAGGGACGGCCCGAGCGCCGTCGGCGCACCCCAGCGCCGCTGGAGTGCGACCTCCTCCTTCGCCAACGCCACCGCCTCCTCGGTGCGCCCCAGGGCGGCCAGGGCCCGGGCCATGTCCCGACGCCATGGCGACCAAGCGGGGTTCGGGACCGCAGGGTGGCCCCCTGTTGGGGTCAGCTCGCTGAGCGCTTCGGATGGTCGACCCTGCTCGATGAGCAGCCGCGCCGCGGCCTCCCGCAGCAGCCTGCCGCCCTCACCGACCCACGGCAGGGCACGCCCCGCCTCCAGGCTCGAGGTGGCTGCGTCAAGGTCGCCCAGGTCGGTGAGGACGCTGAGCCTGAAGGCTGCGGCGTACGTCGACGTGATCCCGGAGATGCCCCACTCCCGCTGCTGCTCGACGGCGTCGTCCAGCGACTGGAGCGCGTCGTCGAGCTGGCCGCGGCGCCACTGGGCGAAGCCTCGCCACAGGTTCACCGAGAGCGCGGCGAACAGCCCACCCGTCGCGTGGGCCCTGGCCAGTGCTCGGTCCCAGAAGTCGCCCAGCTCGTCGTCGGCCAGGAGCAGGACGTTGGCGGCCACGATCCAGAGCAGCCCGTTGTCCACCACCAGGAGTCGGTCCCCCTCCATCGCGAAACGGGCAAGTCGGACGGCGTCTGCCCGGTGCTGGCCCTCGCGCAGCAGCTCGTACGACAGCGTCGCCGCCAGCATCCGGGCCCCGTCGCCCTCCCCCGACACCTCGGGCACCGGGCCCGCCCGGTACGAGTCGGCGGGCAGGCCGTGCATGTAACCCGTGATGCGCTGCAGCGCGATCAGCCCCTGCCGGTCATCGTCGAGACCCTCCGGCAGGCCCGCGGCCGCCTCGCGCGCGAACGATGTCGCGACCCCGGGAGGAGAGACGAACACCTGGGTACGAGCGATGTCCATCGCGAGGAGCGCGCGCTCGTGCGGCTCGTCCAGGGCGAGGTACGCATCGGTGAGGTGAGCGACCCCGGAGGGGCCGTCGACGTGGGTTTCCACACGACCCAGCTCAACGAGCACGCGGGCACGCTCCGGTACCGGAACCGGCTCCTCCAGGGCCCGTCGCAGGAGCTCGACCGCAGCATCCGACGCCCCCCGCGAGATCGCCGTGCCGGCCGCGACACGAAGCAGGTCGACCGTGGCCGCGCTGCCTCGGTGGGGTGCCCGCAGCAGGTGGACCGCGACCTGCTCGGGGGTCGCGCCCTGGTCGAGCAGGACCTGGGCCGCCCGGTCGTGGTGCAGCGCACGCTCGCCCGCGGGGAGGTCGTCGTAGATGGCGTCGCGGACCAACGGGTGGACGAAGGTCAGGTGCCGGTCGTGCGTGAGGATCTCGCTGCGGCTCAGGACGTCGAGGGCGGCGGCCACCTCCTCCTCGGGCTGCTGGGCCAGGGCCGCCACGGTCGGCAGGCCGGCCGCCTCGCCCAGGACCGCCACCGCGCGAGCGGCCGCGGTGGCTGCGGGCGGCATGCGGCGCAGTCGCAGCGTCACCAGGGCCGAGACGGCTCGTGACCCGACCGCGCGCACGGTGTCCACGTGTGACACATCGGGCCGGACGCCCTCATCGGCCAGGGCACGCAGCAGCTGTCGGAGCAGCAGCGGGTTGCCCGAGGTCATCCGGTGGCAGGCCTCGACGAACGGGTCGGCCCCTGTCCCGAGTCGCTCCTGCACGAGGGTTGCGGCGGCCTGCGGTGACAGCGGTGCGGGCCGGAGCACGGTGACAGACGCGTCGAGGGCGAGGTCTGCCAACAGCGCGTCGTCGGGTTGTTCCTCGCCAGTCCGCAGGGCCAGGACGACGAGGACGCCGAGCCCGTCGAGCCGCTTGACGAGGTAGGCGAGGTAGCGCAGCGACGCACTGTCGCACCACTGGATGTCATCGACGCAGATCACGACCGGGCCGTCGTGGGCGAGGTTCACCGTCAGCCAGTACAGACCGTGGAGGACGGCGAAGCTGCCCTGCGCCACGGCATCCGCCCCGGCCACCTCCTCGAACACCGGCTTCGCGGCGGACCCGGCCCCGGTGAACAGTGGCTCGCGCGAGACGGGGTCGCTGGTGACGGGTTCGAACAGCTGACGCACCGCGCCGAAGCCGTAGGAACGCTCGAGTGGGCTGCCCCTCGCGGACAGAACCCTGGCCCCCGCCTCCGTGGCCAGACGCAGTGCCTCGCCGAGCAGCCGCGACTTGCCGATGCCGGCCGGGCCCTCGATGATCACGTAACCGGGTTCCCCCTTCGTGAGCTCGTCCACCACCCGCCGCAGTTCCGTGGTCTCGCGGACACGGTCGACGAGGTCGGCCACCGCGACCGACTCACGAACCACCTCCGCAACCGGCAGGTCCGCCCGGGGGCGCGGGGCCGGCCCGTCCAAGGCGGGAGACTGGGCGAGCACCTCGGCCTCAAGATCCCGAAGCGCTGGTCCGGGATCCACGCCCAGCTCCTCTGCGAGCGTGTCGCGTGCCCTGCGCAGTGCCGCCAGCGCACCCGCCTGCCGCTGCGCCCGGTACAGGGCGAGCGCCAGCAGCCGCCACCGCTCCTCGCGCAGCGGGTCCTCCGCGACCAGTGCCTCGAGCTCACCGATGACCACTGCGGCGTCCCCCACCTGCAGGCGCGTCTCCAGCAGCCGCTCACGCGCCACGGCGTACAGCTCGGCCAGCCGCCGGGTCTCCGCCTCGACCCATGGCTCGCCGACGTACTCCGCGTACGCGGGCCCGCGCCACAACCGGAGGGCGTCGTCGAGGGTGCGCATCGCCTCGGCCGGTGCGAGACCCGCCGCGGAGTCCACGGCGTGCTCGAAGCACCAGGCGTCGACCGAGTCGGGAGCCAGCTGGAGGACGTAGCCGGCTCCCTCGCTGGCGATGACACCGTCACGCCTGCGGGCCGCGGCCTCGGGCTGGAGACGTCGCCGCAGGTGGCTCACGTACGCCTGGAGCGCGGCCGCCGGGTTGGCCGGCAGGGCCTCCCCCCAGACGCAGCCGGCGAGACGGTCCGCGGAGACGACCTGGCCTCGCGACATGGCCAGGGCCGCGAGGACGGCGCGCTGGCGGCGCCCACCGAGATCGACGACCGTGCCGTCGATGGTGGCCGCGACCTCGCCGAGAACCCGAAGTCGCACCGTCGTCTCGAGGTCCACCACGCTCCCAACCCTGCTCCTGCACCAAGAAGCGATCGCCCGTGCGGGCGGGCCCATCACTGGGCGCAGACCGCCCTCAGGACCGCCCCCAGCGTCCCGCGAGACGGCCGGACACGGCAACCCCGCCACTGACGTCATGGAGCCCCAGCCCGACCCGGGACCAGGTGGGCCAGCCCCGTCAACTCGGCCCCAAGTCACCCTCAAGACCCGCTGGGCACGGTGGACCCAACCCCGAACACCCACACGAACAAGGAGAGACACCATGCACGCACGCAGCAGCCTCACCGCGGCCTTCGCCGTTGCCGCCCTCACGCTCGTCACGCCGGCCGCCCACGCGGCGACGTCAGACCGGTTCGACCGCACTGCCTTCGATGGCGCCCCGGTGGTGACCACCACCGGCTACGCGATGTCAGGCGCGACCGCCGGCGAGCTCGGCGGGTACATGCGCCTCTCTGTCCAGGCGGGCGACGGCACCCTTCCTGCCCAGGGTCAGTGCGAGGCCGCCGGCGTCCACGCCGTTCTCACCGTCGCGCCGGGTGAGTCGTTCGAGATCGACACGACCGGCGAGCTCTGCAGCCACGTCATCGACGGCACCCCGACGCTCAACGCGTCCTTCGGCACCAAGCAGGTGAGCTACCACGGCACCCACAAGCGCGCTCGCGTGAGCGACGGGATCATCGGCTTCCGGAACAGCTTCCTCGGCGGCCAGGGATCGGTCGGCTTCTCCGTTCGCTGGTGACGGCCCAGCAGTCGCGGGTCTACGTTGGTGCCACAGCCGGACGACCGGCGTCCGGCGCGACGCCCGGAGGCACCCATGGCCAACCACGTGTACGCGATCTCGGAGCTCGTCGGAAGCTCGCCCGAGAGCATCGAGGCGGCGGTGGGGCAGGCGCTCACCTCAGCGAGCGAGTCGGTCCGCAACCTCCACTGGTTCGAGGTGACCGAGATCCGCGGACACCTCGGGGACGACGGCCAGGTCGCCGACTGGCAGGTGGGCCTCAAGCTGGGGTTCCGCGTGGAGAAGTGACTCGACCAGGACGCCACAACGTCGGCCCGCCATCACCGCCAGCGCCGTCCGCCGTTCTGTGACCGGATCTGGAAGACTTCCGACATCCGAGCAGGCACCCGCTCGGGACTTCTGGGACGGACCATGACCATGCCGACACCGGACGCCACCGACGCGTCGCGATCAGAGACCTCCCCGCCCGTCGAGGTTCCGGTCTCCGGGGACGGCCTGCACGTCACGGTGAGTTTCGACCGCGCGTCGGTCTGGCGGTCAGGGCTCATCCTCATGGGTCTGGGGGCCGGGCTGTTGTTGTTCCTGTGGCTCGTCTCGGTCCTCAGCCACTTCCTGTTCCTGCTCCTGCTGGCCTGGCTGTTCGCCACCGCTCTGGAACCCGGGATCCGATGGTTGGTCCAAAGCGGCCGATCGAGGGGCTTCGCGACCGCCGTCATGGGCGGGAGCGCACTCCTCGTCGCCCTCGCCCTGACCGCGGTCTTCGGGCAGCTGTTCTTCCATCAGATCACCGAGTTCGTCCGCGGCCTACCCGAGGTGACGACCACGGTGATCGACTGGGTCAACACCCAGTTCGGGACGGCGCTCGACCCGACCACGATCTCCGCCCAGCTGCGTCTCGACCCCGCGCAGGTCGCCTCTTGGGCCGGTCCTCTCTCGGGCGGCGTCCTCGAGGCAGTCGGATCCCTGTCCTCGGTGCTGTTCGACCTCGTCACGGTGCTGGTCTTCGGCTTCTACATCGCCGGAGACGGTCCCAGGCTCGTCCACACTCTCGCTGCCTGGATGCCGCCACGCGGCCAGGAGGTCTTCGTGACGATCACCGAGATCACGATCGCCAAGACCGGCGGCTATGTCGTCTCCAAGATCGTCCTCGCAGCGGCGTCCGCCCTCTTCCACGGCATCTTCTTCGCCGCGATCGGGGTTCCCTACTGGTTGCCGCTCGCACTGTTCGCCGGCATCACCGCGCAGTTCGTCCCCATCGTCGGGACCTACCTCGGGGTCATCCTCCCCGTCCTCGCGACGGTGTTCATCAGCCCATGGCAGGCGGCCGCCATCGTCGCTTTCGCCGCGGTGTACCAGCAGATCGAGACCTACATCTTCACCCCTCGCGTCAGCGAGAAGACCATGGACGTGAACCCGGCCATTGCGCTCGGTGCGGTGTTCGTCGGCGCAGCCATCTGGGGACCGCTCGGCGCGTTGATCGGCATCCCGCTCGCAGCGGCCGGGGTCGCCATCCTCGACACCTACAGCCACCGCTACGAGCTGGTGCACGAGGTGCTCCAGGTCGGCGACTCCAGGACCGCCCCGGAAGCGACCTGACGAACTGGCGGCCTGATCGGCCTGCCGACCAAGAGGTGCCGGGGACATCTGCCGCATCGTGTCGGGGTCGTCCTGTCTCAGGCTCGGCGCTGTTCCGCCAACCCGGTCCACGCCGTGGGTCCTCCTCGAGGTCGACACCCGCTTCCTCAGAGCCGGGCGTCGGACCGCAGGTCAGCGAGGACGTCATCGGCCAGAGCGGCGCCATCCCCTCCGCCTGCCCCCGCGAACCACGCGGCGGCGTGCTCGGCCAGCTCCAGCGCGGCGGCGGTCTCACCGGCATCCCGCAGCAGTTGCGCCAGGTGGGTGCGCGCCCCGGCGGCCGTGCGGGCGTCGCCGCAACGCTGGGCGACGTCGACAGCGCGCTCCAGGCAGGCCCGCGCGGCGGTGAGCTCTCCCGCCTGGTCCCTGGCCCGGCCGAGGTTGAGCAGGTGGTGCGCCTGCGCAGCCTCGAAGCCGAGCGCACCTGCCGCGGTGGCCGCCCGGTCGAGGTGCCCAATGGCGTCGGGGAGGTGGTGCTGCAGCAGGGCCAGCTCGCCGAGGAGCCCGTCGGCGTGCGCGAGGGCCCACCCGTCACCCAGCGGCCGTAGCAGCGCCAACGCCCGGGTGCAGGCTTCGTCTCCCGCGGCGGCGTCTCCCGAGGCGATGTGGGCCCACGCCGCGAGCAGCCAGCTGGCACCCTCCTCCCAGACCAGGGCGAACCGGGTCAGCTGCGGACGGCACTCGTCGAGCACGGTGAGCGCGTCGGCGGCACGCCCGCCCTGGGTGTGCACGAAGGCGAGGTGGAGCCGGGCCCTGGCGGCCTCCTGCTCGTCGCCGACGCGGATCGCCTCCTCGAGGTCGGCGACGGCGCGCTCGATGTTGCCCCCGGAGGCCTCGAACCACCCACACAGCAGGAGACCAGCCGACCTCTCGTGGTCGCCAGCCGGAGCCGCATGCAAGGCGCGACGCACGCGGTGAGCGCCCTCGACGCCGGTGCCCAGCATCACCCATGCCCACCCGAAGCCGAGTGCGATGCGAACACCGAGCGGCGGGTCATGGGTCGCACACCAGCCGAGGGCGGCGTCGATGTTGGCGCGTTCGATGCGGGCGAGGTCCAGGTGTTCGGCCTGCTGCGGTCCGCGCACTCCGGAGCGCGCACGGTCTGCCGCCCCCGCGAACCATCGCGCATGTGCGGCTGCGGCCACGTCCGCGAGCCCTGCCTCCCCCAGACGCTCTGCGGCGAGGGCGCGCACGCTGTCGAGCAGGTGGTACCGGCCGGGGCCGTGTGGGCTGAGCTCGGCGGTGGCCAGGGAGCGGTCGACGAGCCGGGTGACGACGTCGAGGCCGGCATCCGTCGGAACGTCCAAGGCCGCCAGCACGGCTTCGACGCCCGGGAGGGGTGCGCCGCCGGTGAACGCGGCGATGCTCCACAGCCCCCGCTGGTCGTCGGGGAAGAGCAGGTCGTAGCTCCAGGTCAGTGCGGCCCGCAACGTGGTCTGGCGGGCCGGGAGGTTGCGCGTCGGGTCACGCAGCAGGGCGAACCGGTCGTCCAGGCGGCGGACGATCTCATGAACCGGCAGCACCCGGGTGCGGGCCGCGGCGAGCTCGATCGCCAGGGGCAGGCCGTCGAGCGCCCGGCACACCTCCTCGACTGCGTGGCTGCTGTCGTCGCCGCCGGTCCCGTCCGACCTCCGTCCCGCGGCCCGGTCGGTGAACAGTGCCACCGCGTCGGTCAGCGCCAGCGGCGCCAGGTCGAGCACGCCCTCATCCCCGCTGTGCAGGGGGATCTGGCTCGTGACGAGCACGTGCAGGTCGGGCGCCGATGCGAGCAGCGAGTCGACGACGCCGGAGACCACGTCGGCGACGTGCTCGCAGCCGTCGAGAACGAGGAGCAGCTCCGCCTCGCGCAGCCGGTCGGTCACCGTCGCCCGGCCCGGAGCGTCGAGGCCGAGAGCCTGCCCGACGACGGCCCACACGGACGCCGGGTCCGTCGCCGCCTCGACATGCGCCAGCCAGGCCCCGCCGGGCCGCGTCCACCGCCGTGCCGCCTCGAGTGCGAGCCTGGACTTGCCGACACCGGCGGGTCCGGTCACCGTCACGAGGCGCCGCTCACCCAGGTGGGACTCGAGCCGGTCGAGGTCGACCGCGCGACCGATGAGGGAGCCCGGTGCCGTGGGCAGGATGCCGTGGGCGACCTTCAGCGCCCCGGGCGGGCGGGGGGCAGACCGGTGCGTGGCGGCAGCACGGTGTGTGGGGGCAGCCAGGGCCGGGTCCTGACGCAACACCTGCTGCTCGACCAGTCGCAGCTGCGGGCCGGGGTCGATGCCGAGCTCGTCGGCCAGGAGGCGGCGAACCCGGGCGCACGCAGCCAAGGCGTCACCCTGCCGCCCGGCCCGGTAGAGGGTCGTGATGAGCAGCGCCCACCCGCGCTCGCGCAGCGGGTTGGTCGCGACGAGCTCCTCCAGCTCCGACACGAGCTCGCCACCCGCACCGAGGTCGGCCCTCGCGGCGAGACGGCCCTCCACGAGCGCCAGACGTGTCTGCACCAGGCGCTGGCGGTAGGGCTCAGCCCACGCGGCGCGGGACGCGGCCGGCAACACGTCGCCGTGGAAGAGCGCAAGTCCGCTGTCGCACAGGCGGATCACGCGCTCGGGGCCAGGCGTGGCGGGACGTGTCTCGACCTCTGAGGCGAGGTCGAGGACGTGGAGCGCGTCGACGTCCCGCGCCGCCACCACCACGGTGTAACCGACATCCCCCTTCGTCACGGCGGTGGCGTCACCCAGGGCGCGCCGCAGTCGGGAGACCTTCGACTGCAGGGTGTTCGGCGCCGCACCCAGCGGCTCGTCGGGCCACAGGTCCTCCAGCAGCCGCTCCGCCCGTACCGGCGTGCCTGCCTCGAGCGCGAGCCGCACCAACAGCTCGGCGGTCTTGCCACCCGGGACCGCCAGCACGACGCCATCCCGGCGCAGGGTGACCGGACCCAGCACCGCAAGGGTCAGCATCTCGCGAGCATACGGCGCGGTGGCAGCGCCGCACAGGGGTGTCAGCGCCCTGTCAGCGCGGTGCCAGCGCTCCCCGCCACGCTGCTTTCCATGCCCCCCGACGACAACGACAGCCTGGTCCGACAGCTCATCAGCGGGAACCCCGCAGCGGCTGACGCGATCCTGGCTCGCGCCACCACCTCCACCGAACCGCTCGTGCTCACCGCGGCCGCCCTCATCGACCCGACCACGCCGGGTCACCTCGCCCGGGCGGCCGCCGCGGCTGTGCGGCCTCGCGACCGACAGATCGCTGCCCTGGCCGCAGCCCACCTCGCCGGCGACCACGACCTCGTGAGCGCACTGGCCCGGGAGCACCTGCTGGACCACCCCGACAGTCTCCTGGCGGCCTGGATCGCCGCCGGTGCCACCCGTCCCGCGCCCATCAGGGCGACCCCAGCCGGCACCTCCGCGGCACCCACCTCAGCCGGCACCGCCCCGGCACCGACCGTCAAGGAGTCCTCATGAACCGCAAGACCACCGCCGTCCTCCTCGTCGCCGCCGCGGTGTTGACCAACGCGGCCTTCACCGTCCTGGGGTCGGTGTTCAGCTACCCCGACGTCCTCAAGGAGCCCACCGGCGAGATCCTCGCCAGCTTCCGCGAGCACCAGGGTGCCGTCACGTTCTGGTTCACGGTCATGGCCGTCTCGGCCGCACTGTTCGCCCCGATCGCGATCGGCGTCGGGCGCCTGTCGGACCACCGGGCCATGCGCGTGGCCGTCCCCGTCGGCATCGCCGCAGCAGCCGTCCAGGTCATCGGCCTGTCCCGCTGGCCCCTGCTCGTACCCGGCTTCGCCGCCGACGCGGCGAGCTCCGACCCAGCCACCGCCGCCCGGGCCGAGGACACGTTCGAGACGGCTCACCGGGTGTTGGGCAACGTCATCGGCGAGAACTTCGGCTACCTCTTCACCGCGGCCTGGACGCTGCTCGTCCTGTTGGCGCTGCACCGCGCGCTGGCCGGTCGCTGGTTCACCATCCTCGGTGCCGGGTCGGCCGTGCTCATCCTCGCCGGACTGCTGTCGCCGCTTGACCTCCCGCTTGTCGACACCGCGAACTTCGCCGGGTACGTCCTCTGGAGCGTGTGGCTCATCACCTTCGGCGTCCTGCTCCTGCGTCGCACCCGGTCCGCCGTCGCTGTTCCGACCCAGGGCAACCTGGCCCGGGCCCGGGGTTGACCGTCATGACCACCACGACAGGAGACCGCTCATGACCACGCCAGCACCGCGCCACGTCGTCTTCGGCACCGGAGCCATCGGGCTCGCCACCCTCGACGCCCTGCGCACCCGGGGCGAGCGCGTGCGCATGGTCAACCGAAGCGGCAGCGCGCGCGTCCCCGACGACGTCGAGGTGGTCGGCGGGGATGCCGGCGACCCGGCGTTCACCACCGCAGTCTCCGAGGGCGCCCAGGTCGTCTACCAGACGCTCAACCCGCCCTACCACCTCTGGGAGCGGCGGTTCCCGGCCCTTCAGGCGGGGGTTCTCACGGCGGCGCAGACCCACGGAGCACGCCTGGTGAGCGTGGAGAACGTCTACATGTACGGCCCCCCGAACGGTCGGCCACTCACCGAGGACCGCGCCCACGACGCCGCCACCCGCAAGGGCCGGCTGCGCTCGACGATGTCCCGGGACCTGCTTGCTGCCCACGAAGCCGGCCGGGTCGAGGTGGCCATCGGACGCGCGTCCGACTACTTCGGCCCGCGGGGCGGAGCCCAGTCCAACGTCGGCGACCGCGTGTTCCCCGCCGCGCTGGCCGGTCGGACGGCCACCGTGATGGGCAACCCCGACCAGCCACACACCTACACCTTCATCCCCGACATCGGCGAGGGCCTGGCCGTCCTCGGCGAGCACCCCGACGCGACAGGGCGGCCGTGGCACCTGCCGAACGACCCGGTCACCCACACCACCCGCGAGCTCGTTGACCTCGCCTTCCGCCTCGCTGGCCGGTCCCGGACTCGGCTTCGCCAGGTGCACCCCCTGCTCCTTCGCGGCCTCGCTGTGGTGAACCCGACCGTCCGTGAGCTGCTGGAGATGCAGTATCAGTTCGACGAGCCCTTCATCGTCGACAGCGCCTCGTTCACGACACGACTCGGGATGCGCTCCACACCGATGGAGACGGCCATGGAGAAGACCTTGGACACGTACAGGAGCCCCGCATGAACCGCGACACCGCGACCCCCATGGCCGGCCGGACCGTCGTCGTCACCGGAGGCAGCGGAGGCATCGGCCGGGCCACGGCCCGACGTCTGGCCGAGCTCGGCGCCACCGTCGCCATCACCGGCCGCGACCACGCTCGCACCCAGGATGCCGCCGACGACATCCGCTCCTCCACCGGCTCGCTCGTCCACGCCTTCAGCGCAGACCTGTCCGCCCAGGCACAGGTTCGGCAGCTGGCTGCCGAGCTGCTCGCCGACCTCCCCCACATCGACGTCCTCGTGAACAACGCCGGCGGCTACTGGAACACCCGGCACGTGACCGCGGATGGCCTCGAGCGCACCTTCGCGGTCAACCACCTGGCCCCGTTCCTTCTCACCGCACTGCTGCTGGAGCGGATCCGCCAGAGCCGGGACGGCCGCGTGGTCACGGTCTCCTCGAACGCGCAGGCCATGGGCCGGATCGATCTGGACGATCTCCACGGCGAGCGCTCCTACTCCGGGGCGCGTGCCTACAACCAGTCGAAGCTCGCGAACATCATGTTCACCCACGAGCTGGCGCGCACCCTCGAGGGGACGACGGTCACGGCCAACGCCCTCCATCCCGGAGTGGTGCGAACCTCGTTCGGTGCCGAGGACCCCGGACGTGCCCAACGGCTGGTGGTCCCGTTGGTGCGCCCCTTCATGCGCAGTCCTCACCGGGGGGCGGACACGTCGGTGCTGCTCGCCTCCGATCCGGACCTCAGCACGGTCACCGGACAGTTCTTCAGGGGCGGCAGGCAGACGCGATCATCCGCCAGGAGCTGCGACACCGACGTCAGCCGCGCGCTGTGGCTCGCCAGCGAAGCACTCGTCGGCCTGAGTTGACGCTGGGCGGAGGGACGTCCGCGAGGAGGACGGCTCCATGCCGCCGCCGGCAGCGGAACCCCACTGCCCCGGCGTCGTGCTGGGCCCGCTCCCGTACGGCTGGTCGGGCACGTGTCCCGGGTCCCCGGACCACGACGCTGCAGCACGACGACTCCCTGAGCACTGGTGTCCACGGGCGTGGCGTGCGAGTGTGCGTCATCCTGTGCACATGACCTCGCACCCCACCAGTGACTCGCTGTCCGGCACCTGCGCCTTCCGGCTCATGCCGAACGACCCCCTCGTCGACGGGCCGTCGTCGGCCACGCTGACCCCCGTGGGAGCGGAGTGCTTCACGCTGCACTACCGGTGGGTGCACCCGGTCGACGGCGACCAGCAGGGCGTGCTGCTGGCCGGCGGCACCGATGACGCCGGCCGCGTCGAGGGCGCGCTCTTCGACACGTGGCACCAGCAACCGGGGCTGATGACGCTGCACGGCACCCGCGACGGGGACCGCGTCGAGCTGGCCGGGACCTACATGGAGGAGTGGGGGTGGACGGTGGCCGTCGAGCTCGCCGACGAGACCGTGACGATGACCATGTGCAACGTCGTCCCCGAGTCGGCCCTGTCCATGGCGCCACCCGACGGCCCGCCCATGAGCGCCGGTCCGTACGACGTCATGGTCGCCTCGTGGCGCCGGGACTCGACGGGCTGATCCCTATGGGACGTGCGGCCAAGTGGGTCGCGCTCGCGGCGGTCGTCGCGATCGTGGTCGTCTCCGGGGTGTATGCCGTCCGGCTCGCTCTGCACCGAGCCGCAGACGAGGAGGCCGGCTGGCTCGACTCGCTCGAACCGGTCCAGGGCCAATGGGTGTCACGCACTGGCTTCGCCTACGACGGCTCGGCCCCGTGGACGGCCCCGGTTCGGGTCAGCGTGGACGGGGACGAGCTGCGCTTCGACGCGGGCTGCAACCGGATGACCGCCACCGCGACCGTCGAGGACCACCGGCTCCAGTCCGCGCAGGGTGTCAGGTCGACCGAGATCGGTTGCCCGCCGGAGGTCGCGGCACACGAGGCGTGGCTTGCCGCACTCGTCGCCGACCATGCGCAGGTCCAGCTCAAGGGGTCGACGGAGGGCCCGATGTTCAGCCTCAACAGCGATGCCGGCTGGATCGGCTTCCTGCGCGACTGACCGAGCCCTCGGCGCCACCCGGACGGCCTACCTCCCGCGCGCGGCTAGCTGTACTGACCCGACAGGTTGATCAAGCGGGTGATGGGTGGCTTGTTCCCGCAGGCGGTGTGGGGTCGGTGGTGGTTGTAGCGGTGGAGCCATGCTGACAGGGCTGCGCGGCGTTCGCTCTTGGACTGGTAGCAGCGGGCGTACCCCCAGCCGTCGGACATCGTGCGGTGGAAGCGTTCGATCTTGCCGTTGGTCTGTGGCCGTCGGGGTCGGGTGCGGGAGTGCTTGATCCCGAGCTCGGCGCAGGTGTCGCGCCACAGGAACGAGACGTACGCGGAGCCGTTGTCGGACAGGACCCGCTCGGTGACCACGCCGCGCTGGGCGTACCAGGCCACTGCGCGGCGCAGAACCGCGACGGCGGTTGCGGCGGTCTCGTCGTCGTGGACCTCGGCGTACGCGACCCGGGAGTGGTCATCGATGACGGTGTGGACGAACGCGTGACCCATCTTCGGATGGTGGTGGCGGCTCCGGGGTTTGTCCGGGGTGGCTGCCCGGTTCCGCTCGCCTTGGGCGCGGCCGACGAAGCGCCATCCGCCGCCATCGGGGATGTTGCCGTACTTCTTGACGTCCACATGCAGCATCGCCCCGGGGTGCGGGTGCTCGTAGCGGCGCACCGGTTCCCCGGTGGCGCGGTCGACGTGGGAGAGCCGATTCATCCGGCACCTGGTCAGGACCCGGTGGACCGTCGAGGGCGCCACTCCGACCAGAGGGGCCAGCTGGACCGGGCCGAGGCGGTGACGCATCCGCAACGAGACGATTCGTTTCGTTGTAGTGCGGCTGGTCTTGGACGGCATCGCGTGTGGCCGGCTCGAGCGATCACCCATCGCCTCCCCGGCGGCGTAGCGCACAGCCCACGGCTTCACCGTCGGCCACGAGACCTGGAAGCGGGCAGCGACCTCAGCGATCGGCACGCCTTGGTCGACAACCAGCCGTGCGACCGTCAACCGGGCGCGAGGAGTCAGAGCGGCGTTAGCGTGGGACACGAGGGCCTCCTGTTCGTGGTGCGAAACCTTCAGCAGTTCCACTCCACCGCAGGGGGCCCTCCCACGTCACTCAGACGCGCGGATCACATCCACTCAACCAACGTCCCGGGTCAGTACAGCTAGCCGTTGCCGCTGGCGGCATACCCGGCGATGACCACCAGCGCGACCCCGGCGAGGAGCATCAGCACCGCGCCGATGACGTAGGCGACCCACCCCCACGTCGCCAGCGTCGTGGAACGCGGGTCGGACCTGCGTTGGAGCAGCACCGCGACGAGCCCCAGCACGAGCGCCGGGATGGCGAAGAAGAGGCCGATCAGCGTCGAAACCGTCGCCACGACCACCAACGCGGTCGCCGAGCTCGCGTGGGCCAGCGGGGCGGACCTCCGTGGCCCGTCAAGGGCCACGGGACCTGCGCCCGCCGGCCGGTCGCCGTGGTGGCGCACCGGTCGCCACTCCGTCATGTCGTCACACCAGGTTCCCGTCATCCGCATGCGCGTTGACAGATCAGCCACGCGGCCCAGCAGGGTCGACCGTAGCCGGGCGACAGCCGTCCGCGCAGCCGATCGTGATCGCGAACCGCGACTCCGGTCAGGCGTCGACGATGACCGGGATGATGAGCGGGCTGCGGCGGTGGGCGCGGTGGACGGCCGACGACGCCGCACGCCGCACGAGCTCCTCGAGCTGCTCGAGGTCCTCGATGCGGTCGTTGCTCGCCTTGGTGAGCGCCTTCTGGATCGCCGGGGTGGCGGACGAGAAGTCCGTCGCCTCGGGAGGGAAGCCGTGGGCGAGGTACTCCGGGTCCTCGACGAGGGAGCCGGTGTTGGGGTCGACGATGCACACGATCGTCACCACACCCTCCTCCGCGAGGGTGCGGCGCACGTGCAGGCTCTCCTCCGTCGCACCTCCGACGGTCATGTTGTCCACGTAGACCAGTCCTGCGGGCACACTCCCGGTGATCTTCGCGCGCCCGTCGACGAGGTCGATGACGCTCCCGTCCTGCGCGATGAGCACCCGCTCGGGGTCGATCCCGGTCCGGATGGCGATGTCGGCGTTCGCCCGCAGGTGGCGCCACTCGCCGTGCACGGGGAGCACGTTGGTCGGCTTGATGATGTTGAAGCAGTAGGCGAGCTCACCCGCGCTGGCGTGACCCGACACGTGCACCTTGGCGTTGCCCTTGTGCACCACGTTGGCGCCCCACCGGGTCAGCTCGTTGATGACCCGGTAGATCGCGTTCTCGTTGCCGGGGATGAGGGAGCTGGCCATGAGCACGGTGTCGCCCTCGGTGATGCTCACCGGGTGGTCCCGGTTGGCCATGCGGGCCAGGGCCGCCATCGGCTCGCCCTGGGAGCCGGTGGCGATGATCGCGATCTGCTCCGGCCGCAGGCGGTCGAGCGCCTTGAGGTCCTTGACGACGAGGCCGTCGGGGATGGTGAGGTAGCCGAGCTCACGGGCGATGCCCATGTTGCGCACCATGGAGCGCCCGACGAACGCGACCTTGCGACCGTGCTGCTGGGCGGAGTCGAGGATCTGCTGGATGCGGTGCACGTGGCTGGCGAAGCTGGAGACGATCACTCGGCCCTTGGTGGTGCGGAAGACCGTGTCGATCGCCGGGGCGAGCTCGCCCTCGGAGACGGTGAACCCGGGGACCTCGGCGTTCGTCGAGTCGACGAGGAAGAGGTCGACGCCCTCCTCCCCCAGCCGGGCGAAGGCGCGCAGGTCGGTGACCCGGCCGTCCAGCGGGAACTGGTCCATCTTGAAGTCGCCCGTGTGCAGCACCAGCCCGGCGGCGGTCCTGATGGCGACCGCGAGCCCGTCGGGGATGGAGTGGTTCACCGCGACGAACTCGCAGTCGAAGGGGCCGAGCTTGCGCCGGTCGCCCTCGGCGACGACGACGGTCCTCGGCTTGATCCGGTGCTCGACCATCTTGGCCTCGAGGAACGCCAGGGTGAGGCGCGAGCCGACGACGGGGATGTCCGGGCGCTCACGCAGCAGGTACGGGACACCGCCGATGTGGTCCTCGTGACCGTGGGTGAGCACGATCGCGTCGATGCGGTCCAAGCGGTCCTTGAGCCAGGTGAAGTCCGGGATGATCACGTCGACACCCGGCTGGTGCTCGTCGGGGAACAGCACCCCGCAGTCGACGATGAGCAGGCGACCCGCGTGCTCGAAGACCGTCATGTTGCGCCCGATCTCGCCGAGACCGCCCAGCGGCACCACGCGCAGACCGTGGGGCGGAAGGGCGGGCAGGGTGTCGGTGGTCTTGCGGCGCGGCCCTCTGCGGCTCATCGGCGTCCCGCCGACCGGAGGAGCGGACGGGCCCGGTGTCCCGGGTGGTCGTGACGAGCTGGTTTCACGTGTGCTCCCATGGGGAAGAGGAAGAGGGTCGCGGCGAAGGCGATGGGTCGGCGGGGGTGTCGCATGCCGACCGGGTCGTCCCCCAGTGTCCTCCGCCGTGGTGCGCTGGGCCAACCCGCCCCACCGACGGGGATGGCGTTCGCGGGCTCTGGTGGTCGGGAACGAACCCTGCGAGGGTGGTCGGAGCCGAGTTCAGCGCACCTCGGCGGCTCGTCGGGGTGCCCCAGCACGAGGAGTCAGCATGAGCACCTTCAAGGTCGCGTACTTCGTCGGCAGTCTGTCGTCGACCTCGATCAACCGCACTCTCAGCAAGGCGCTCATCGCGCTGGCGCCCGAGGACTTCGAGTTCACCGAGATCCCCATCGGCGACCTCCCCCTCTACAGCCCGGACTTCGACGCGGACTACCCGCCGGAGGCTCGAGCGCTCAAGGAGGCCCTCGCCGCCTCGGACGCCGTCCTCTTCGTCACCCCCGAGTACAACCGGTCGATCCCGGGAGCCCTGAAGAACGCGATCGACTGGGCCTCCCGACCCTGGGGGCAGAACTCCTTCGACCACATGCCGGCTGCGGTGGTCGGGGCCTCGATCGGGCAGATCGGCACCGCCGTGGCCCAGCAGAGCCTGCGGGGGGTCCTGAGCTTCTGCAACGCCCGGCAGATGACGGCACCCGAGGCCTACATCCACTTCCGACCGGAGGTGTACTCCGAGTCCGGCGAGGTCACCGACGAGGAGACGGCCGGCTTCCTGCGTGGCTTCATGGAGGAGTTTCGCATCCATGTCGAGCGGGTCCTCACCGTGATCCCGCGGGGCTGACCTCGGGACCTTCGGCTCATGCCGCGGCCTCGCCGACCCGGGACGCTGGGAGGACCACGATCCCGAGGAGGACGTCATGAGAGCCCAGCCCGGAGACCACATCATCCTGGCCCCACCCACGGTCGACGGGCCCCTGCGCGAGGGCGAGGTGGTCGAGTCCCGCGGGGCGGACGGCCAGCCCCCCTACGTCGTGAGGTGGAGCGACGGTCACGAGGGCTTCATCTTCCCCGGACCGGGTGCGGTGCTCCGCGTCACGTCGTCGGACAAGCCGGCGAAGCAGCTCACGCCACCGGCCCCACCAGCCGAGCCGCGTCAGCAACGGGAGCAGCACTCCCCCTCCGGGGCCCGCCTGCACGCTCGGGACTGGCACGTGCGGATCAGCGTGCTCGGTGACGACGACGACGCCGAGGCGAGGGTCGTGCTCGTGGCGGACTCCCCGAAGCACCTCACGGCGCACGGGCACAGCCACCGCAGCTCCGAGGACCGGTCGGTTCCCGAGATCGGTGACGAGGTCGCCGTGGCGCGCGCCCTGCGCCGCTTGGCGGACCGCCTCATGGAGACGGCCGCCAACGACATCGAGGGCGTCACCGGCGAGCACGACATCACGCTGCGCTCGCGCTGAGGCGCGGACCGCCGGGGCGTGCCCGCCGGGCGGGGCAGGTCGTTCAGACCCCCGCGCCCACTCCACGGCGCGCATCGACGTGCGTGCCGACGTGGGCGTCGTGGTCGTCCACCTCGACGTCGGGGGCCGACTGTGACATCGAGTCGAGGAGCTCGTGCCCGACCTCCTCCGCCACCGGGACGTCGTCGACGCTCTCGCGCAGCGGCATGACCCTGATCGCGATCGTCGCGAGGAGCACGACCAGCACGATCGGCAGCGCGAGGACGAAGACCTCGTGCAGCTGGTCGGCCAGACCCTGTCGGACGGCGTCGACGACGACGGGCGGAAGGCCCTCGAGAGCCGTCGGGTCGAGCACCGAGCCGGCGCCCGCCGCGCCGGCCGGCATCTGGGCGGCCACGTCCGCCGGCAGGTGCGAGCTGATCGCGCCGGCCAGGCCGCTCGTCATCACCGTGCCGAACACCGCGATGCCCACCGTGGAGCCGACGTTGCGGAAGAACTGCGTCGAGGCGGTCGCCACACCGAGGTCCGAGCGGGCGACGGCGTTCTGCACGACGAGCGTGTACTGCTGCATCGCCATGCCCAGCCCGATGCCCAGCACGACCATGGCCAGCGTGAGCTGGGTCTGGGTCGAGTCGGCCCCGAGCCGGGTGAGCAGGAAGAGTCCGGCGCCCATGATGACGACGCCCGTGACCATGATCGCCTTGTAGCGGCCGGTGCGGGTGATGACGAGCCCGGCGAGGATTCCCATGACGATGAGGCCCAGCATGAGCGGCATGAGGATGAGGCCGGAGTCGGTCGCGCCGACGCCGAGCACACCCTGGGCGTAGACGGGGATGTAGATGATCGAGCCGAACATCACCATGGACACGGCGAAGGCCGCGATGTTGCTGGCCGTGAAGACCGACGACCGGAACAGGCGCAACGGCAGGACCGGCTCCTCGGCGCGCAGCTCCACGAACACGAACGCCACGAGCGCAAGCGTGCCCACGGCATACAGCCCGAGGATCTCGACGGAGCCCCAGGGGTAGGTGGTGCCGCCGAAGGACGTCGCGAGGAGGAGGCTCACGAGCGCGACGGTGAGCGTGGCGATGCCGAGGTGGTCGATCTTCGCCTCGCGCCGCTCGTGGGGCAGGTGGAGGAAGCGCGCGATGACGACGGTCGTCACGATCCCGATCGGCACCGCGGCGAAGAACAGCCAGCGCCAGCCCCAGTGGTCGGTGATGACCCCGCCGGCGAGGGGGCCCGCCACGGACGTGACACCGAAGACGGCGCCCATGAGGCCCTGGTACTTCCCGCGCTGCCGGGCCGGGATGATGTCGCCGATGATGGTCTGCGACAGCGGCATGATCGTGCCCATGCCGAGACCCTGGATGGCCCGGCCGAGGACGAGCACCCAGAAGTTGCCGGCGAAACCGCTGACGACGGACCCGAGGATGAAGACGACGAGACCGGCGAGGTAGAAGCCCCGGCGGCCGTAGAGGTCCGACAGCTTGCCGACGATCGGCACGGTGATCGCGGAGACGAGCATGGCGGCGGTGGCCACCCAGCTGTAGTGGTCCATGCCGCCGAGCTCGGCGACGATCCGCGGCATCGCCGGGCCGACGATGGTCTGGCTGATCGACGCGACGAGCATGCCGAGCATGAGGCCGACGAAGACGCGTCTCGACTCCGGGGAGAGGCGGTAGGGCTCGACCGTGTCGCTCGCGGGCGGCTCGGTGGTCGTGGTGGTCATGCGGGGGTCCTTTCGACGGCGAGGTCGCGCTCCACGAGGGAGTCGCTGAGCCTGAGGAGGAGGCGGCCGAGCTCGAAGCGGTCGGCCTCGGGCCAGCCGGCGAGCGCGTCGGTGACGACGTCCGCGCGAAGCACGCGTGCCGCGTGCAGCAGCCGGCGGCCGCCGTCGGTGAGCCCGACGAGGTGGGCCCGTCCGTCCTGCGGGTCGGGAGTGCGCTCGACGAGGCCCCCGGTGGCCAGAGCGCTCACGCGACGGCTCACGCTCGACGGGTCGCGTCCGTCGGCGGCGGCCAGCTCCCCCGGGCGGCAGGGCCCGTGGTGGTCGAGCAGGGACATCAGGGTGTACTCCGCCCTCGTGAGCGGCCCCCCGAGGCGGGCCACCGCGCGCGACATCTGCCCGATGAGGACGGCGACGTGGTCGCTCAGCGGGAGCGGTGTCGGAGCTTGCATGACGCAAGCATATTCAGACTTTGCAGTCAGTGCAACTTTGCGGACGGTGCATACTCACAGGATGACCAGCGCCGCCGACGAACACTCGGCCCCCGAGGCCGGTCTGCGGGACCGCAAGAAGATCGCCACCCGGGCGCGCATCCACCGCGAGGCGGTGGCGCTCGCCCTCGCGCACGGGGTCGACGGCGTCACCGTCGAGGGGATCGCGACGGCGGCCGACGTCTCCCCCCGCACGTTCTTCAACTACTTCGCGACGAAAGAGGACGCCTTCGTCGGGTCGGACCCCGCCACCGCGGACCGCCTCGCCGCCGCGGTCGTGGCGCGCCCCGCCGCGGAGAGCGGCCTCACCGCGGTCCGGCACGTGCTCCTGGACCATCTCGCCGCGCTCGAGGCGGACGAGGAGATCTGGCGGATGCGCCGCGAGCTGGCGGCGCGCGAGCCGGCTCTGGCCGCCCGGCTGGCCGGCGCGAACGACCGCCTGGAGTCGGCGCTCGTGGCAGCGGCCTACGAGAGGACCGGCACCGACCCCGCCCGCGACCTGCTGCCGGCGCTGGGCGCGCGGGTCGCGATGGCCGCGGTGCGCACCGCCGTCGGCGGTCACGTGGCCTCCGGGTTCAGCGGGTCGCTGCGCCGTCGTCTGGACGAGGCGTTCGCGGTGGTCGACCCCCGCTGAGCCGTCGGTGCGCCGGCTCAGGGACCGTCCGGTGTCATCGGACCCGGCGGACCGGGAGAATCGCCAACGCCGCGCACACGGCGCTGACTCCTGCGGCGGCATACAGGACTGCATAGCTCCCGTCACCCCAGGCCAGGATCGACGGTGCGATGGCAGGGGCGACGGCACTGGGCAGTGCGCCGGCGATGTTGAGCACCCCGAGGTCCTTCGCTGCCGTGTGGTGGTCGGGCAGGACGTCCACCGCGAGGGCCAGGTCGACGGCCATGTACATCCCGAAGCCCAGTCCGCCCACCGCCATGCCGACGAGGTAGCCGTTGTAGCTGCTCGCCGCCGCCAGGAGGAACAACGCCAGGGCGTAGATGCCGGAGGCGGTGACGACGAAGACCTTCCGCCTCCCGGACCGGTCCGACAGCTTCCCGGCGGACAGCGACGCGGCCACCAGCACGCTGGACTGGACCAGCGTCCCGATGAAGATCTGGTGCGGCACCGCAGCCTCTCCGCTTCCGACGTGGTCCAACAGGTAGTACGCCTGGTACGTCGTGAGGAAGGCGAACGCGAGGACGAACGCGAAGCGGCTGACGAAGACCCAGGCGAAGTCCGGGCTCTGGCGAGGGCTGACCCAGAAGGTCATGAGCAGCTCGCGAACCGACCACAGTGGCCTCTCGGCGGGGTCCAGTCGCCGGTCCCGGAAGGTGGCGGCGAAGAGGAGGATGAAGAACCCGCCGACGACGCAGGGAGCGATGAACATCGCGAGCATGTGGCCGTTGAACAGCCTGACGAGGAACGTCCCGGCGACGGAGGCGACGGGCAGGCACATGCCGAGAACGCCTGCCACCAGACCCCGCTGGGACACGGGCACCTGGTCTGGCAGGACCGCGGCCATCGTGGCGAGCAGGGCGTTGAAACCGAGAGAGGCCACGCACCACCCGAGCAGGACCACGGGAATGCCGTCCGCCACCGCCACGACGACGACCCCTGCCGAACCCACGACCAGCCCGCTGACGATCCACGGCCGGCGCCTGCCCATCCGGGAGGTGGTGCGGTCACTGAGCGTGCCGAACAACGGGTTGGCCACGACGGCGACGGCGGCACCCACACCGGCGACGAGTGCGAGACTCCCCGGCGCCTCGTCGAGCCCCACGAGCGAGTTGACCTTGAGCGCGAGGCTCACCAGCAGCGGGGCGAGGAACAGCAGAGAGGTGCTCATGTATGCCAACGCATAGAGGACGAGGAAGGGCCACCCCACCTCAGGCAGCGGGCCGCGGTCGGGGTCCACCGCGGCCCTGCCGCCGGCTGCACCCTCCGCTGGTGTCCCGTCGATCCGTCCAGTGTGCTCCGAACGCGGGGCGCTTTCCTGAGGAACGGCGACGATGGTCGACGTCAGGGTCCGGGTGGTGGTGAAACGCCCTAGTCTCGGACGCATCCCTCCATCAAGGGCTCACGACGGGGGTGGTCATGGCGAGCCCACTCGTCGACACCAAGCTCTTCGTGCCCCGGCTGCGCCCGGGCGCCGTGTCGCGACCGCGCCTCGACGAGCGGCTGCGCCGCGGCTCCGAGGTCGCCCTCACCCTCGTCTCGGCCCCTGCCGGCTTCAGCAAGACCACCGCGCTGGCGTCGTGGCTCGCAGGAGCGACGGCACAGGACCGCGTCGTCGCCTGGCTGTCCCTCGAGGAGCACGACCGGCAACCCGCCTCGTTCTGGACGTACGTGGCGGCCGCCCTGTCGAAGGCCGTCCCCGGACTCGACGCGCTGCCCCTCGTGACGTCGCCCCAGCCCCGGGTCCGGACGCTCCTCACCACCCTCGTCAACGAGCTCGCCGGCAGGACGAGCGACATCGTCCTCGTGCTCGACGACTACCACCAGGTCGACGGCCCCGATATTGCCGAGGGCATCACGTTCCTGCTCGAGCACCTGCCCCCCAACGTCCACCTCGTCATCAGCACCCGGGCCGATCCGGCTCTCCCCCTTGCTCGCCTGCGGGTCAGGGGTGAGCTCGTCGAGGTCCGCGCGGGCGACCTCCGCTTCACCCCGCAGGAGGTGACCGAGTACCTGGACGGCGTCACCGGTCTGGCGCTCGCCGAGTCCGACGCCGCCAGCCTGGAGGTCAGGACCGAGGGATGGATCGCGGCGCTCCAGCTCGCTGCCCTGTCGTTGCAGGGGCGCGACGACGTCAGCGGGTTCGTCGAGGGCTTCGCCGGTGACGACCGCTACGTCGTGGACTACCTGGTCGAGGAGGTCCTCAGCCGCCAACCCGACACGGTCCGCGACTTCCTGCTGTCCACCTCGATCCTCGACCGGCTGAGCGGGCCGCTCTGTGACGCCGTCACGGGGCACCCCGGTGGCAGGGTCATGCTCGAGACGCTCATGCGTTCCAACCTGTTCGTGGTCCCCCTCGACGAACGACGTCGCTGGTTCCGCTACCACCACCTCTTCGCCGACGTCCTGCAGGCCCACCTCGGCGACGAGCGGCCCGGCGAGGTCGACTCGCTGCATGGTCGGGCGAGCCGGTGGTACGAGTCCGAGGGAGAGGCGGCGCCCTCGGTGCGACATGCCCTCGCCGCCGGTGACGACGACCGTGCCGCCCGCCTCGTCGAGGAGGCCATCCCCGCGATGCAGCGTGCTCGGCAGGACGGGACCATCCGCGGGTGGGTCGACGCCATCCCCGACGAGGTGCTGCGCTACCGGCCCCGGCTCGCCGTCATGTTCGTCGGAGCACTCCTGTCCGCTGGTGAGCTCGAGGGCGTCGAGCAACGACTCGACGACGTGGAGCAGCGACTCGACGACGTGGAGCAGCTGCTCGGTGACGCTCCGCAGGCCGGACTCGACGCCACGATCCAGATGTACCGGGCGGCGCTGGCGCTGCGTCGAGGGGACCCCGCCGGCACCCTTCGGCATGCCCGGCTGGCCCGCGAGCGCGCCGGTGACGGCGACGACCTCGTGCGCGCCGGTGCGTCGGCGCTGTCCGGACAGGCGTCGTGGAGAAACGGCCACCTCGAGGCAGCGCACGCCGCCTACTCGGACTGCGCCGCGCAGCTGAAACAGCTGGGTCACCTCGCGGACGTCCTCGCGTGCTCGATCACCCTGGCGGACATCCGGCTCACGCAGGGACGCCTGCAGGAGGCCTCGGCGACCTACGAGCACGCGTTGCGACTGGCCGCCCACGACCCCTCGCCCCGGGGCGAGGTCCTGCCGGGAACCTCGGACATGCTGGTCGGCCTGAGCGGGATCGCCCTCGAACGCGGCGACCTGCCGACCGCCCTCGACCACCTGGCGCGCAGCCGGGAGCTCGGTGAGCTCGGCGGCCTCCCGCAGAACCCGTACCGGTGGAGGGTCGCCCTGGCTCGCGTCAGGGACGCGGAGGGCGACCTTGAGGGCGCACTGGACCTCCTCGACGAGGCGCAGCTGGTCCACAACACCGACTTCTCCCCCGACGTGCAGCCCATTGCGGCTGTCCGGGCTCGCCTGCTGGCCCGCCACGGGCATCTCGACGACGCGCTCGACTGGGCCACCGGACGCGGCGTCCGTGCCGACGACGAGCTGACCTACCTGCGTGAGTACGAGCACGTCACCCTCGCCCGCATCCTGCTGGCGCGGCACACCGGCGACGACGACGCCATGCCCCGGATGCACAACCTGGTGCAGCGGCTGCTGCAGGCAGCCGAGGCCGGTGGACGCACCCGCACCGTCCTCGAGCTCCTGGTCCTGCAGGCGCTGGCCCACCACTCCACGGGCGACACCGTCCGTGCCCGAGGGCTGCTGGAGCACGCGCTCGAGCTCGCCGAACCCGAGGGCTACGTGCACGTCTTCGTGGGCGAGGGTGCCGCCATGGTCGCGCTGCTCGAGGAGGTCGACGGCCCTCACGGATCGCCGTACGCGGGCAGGCTGCTCGCCGCCTGCCGGCACGGGCTGCCGGCCGCGACTCCTCACGCGCTCCCGATGCGCGGGGGCACGCCCGCGCCCACCCCGCGGCTCGTCGAGCCGCTCAGCGTCCGCGAGCTCGAGGTCCTTCGGCTGCTGGGCACGGACCTCGACGGACCCGGCATCGCGCAGCACCTCGTCGTCTCCCTGCACACGGTGCGCAGCCACACCAAGCACGTCTACGCCAAGCTCGGCGTCAACAGCCGCCGAGCGGCGGTCACGCGGGCCCGGGAGCTCGGCCTCCTGCCACCGACTACCGCGTCCTGACTCCGACCGTGACGAATCCCCACCGCAGTCACCACAAGTGGGGATGCCCGCTCCCCACCGTGCTTCCTAGGTTTCAGTCAGCCCCACGCTGAGCCCGGACCCACCGGCGCCGGCCAGGGGTCGGAACGGGAGCAGGTCATGCACCGCGACACCTCTGACCAGCGCGACGGGGCCCGGTACGCGATCCGCGTCCAGGGGCACCTCGACTCCCGCTGGGCCCTGCGGTTCGAGGGCATGACGCTCACCACGGACGCCGACGGCACCAGCCTCCTCGAGGGTGCCGTCGTCGACCAGTCCGCCCTGCACGGGCTCCTCAGCACCCTGCGCGACATCGGCCTGCCCCTGGTGTCCGTCACGCGGAGTGAACTTCACGCACCGCACGCACCGCACACACCGGTCGATCCACCCACCTCCACCACCTTTGCACCCCAAGGAGACTGACATGTCCGCCAGCACCGCGACCCCCACCATCGCCACCGCCACGCGTCCGGCATCGGGCGACTGGACGCGCAAGTACGCGTTCGCGACGGGGCTCTTCTACCTCATCACGTTCGCCTCGTCGATCCCTGCCGCGTTCTACTTCTTCAGCCCGGTCCTCGACGACCCCAACTACATCGTCAGCGCCGGCGAGGACACCCGGGTCGTCATCGGCGCCCTGCTCGAGACGGTCAACGCCCTCGCCTGCATCGGCAGCGCCGTCGCGTTCTGGCCCGTCGCCCGACGCCTGCACGAGTCCCTCGCCCTCGGCTTCGTCACCACCCGCATGTTCGAGGCGGCCGTCATCATGACGGGGGTCATCAGTCTGCTCGCCGTCGTCACGCTCCGTCAGGCCGGTGAGAGCGCAGGCACGGACCAGACGTCGTTGGTGACGACCGGCCAGGCCCTCGTGGCCGTTCGCGACTACACCTTCCAGTTCGGGCCCAACATGTCCGCTGCCCTCAACGCGATGATGATCGGCACGATCCTGTACCGCTCACGTCTCGTGCCACGCATCCTCCCGCTCATGGGACTGCTGGCCGTGGTGCCGCTCCTCACCGCCACGGTCGCCACGGTCGCCGGGGTCACCGAACAGGGTTCGGTGTGGTTCGCCCCCGGTGGCGTGCTCATCTTCGTCTGGGAGCTCTCCCTCGGGATCTACCTCGTGGTCAAGGGATTCAGGCCCTCACCGCGGACCGCCGCCGCACCCGCCGACGTCAGCTGACAGGAGCCACCCCATGATCACCGTCGAAGGACTCACCAAGACGTACGGTCGCACGCTCGCCGTCGACGACGTCACCTTCACCGCCTCTCCCGGCCGAGTCACCGGGTTCCTCGGCCCCAACGGAGCCGGGAAGTCCACGAGCATGCGGATCCTCGTCGGCCTCACCCGGCCCACGACCGGAACCGCCACGGTCCTGGGCCACAGGTTCGCCGACCTGCCCAACCCGGGACTCGAGGTGGGAGTGCTGCTGGACGCGTCCGCGCAGCATGCGGGCCGCACGGGACGCGAGATCCTCACGCTGAGCCAACAGATGATGGGCCTGCCTCCCGGCCGGGTCGAGGAGATGCTCGACCTGGTCGGCCTGACCCCGACGGAGTCGGGGCGCCGTGTCCGCGAGTACTCCCTGGGGATGCGACAGCGCCTCGGTGTCGCCACGGCCCTCATCGGCGCCCCAGAGGTCCTCATCCTCGACGAACCCGCCAACGGGCTCGACCCCGGCGGCATCCGCTGGATGCGAGACCTGCTGCGGGGGCATGCCGACCGTGGGGGAACCGTCCTGCTCTCCTCCCACCTGCTGCACGAGATCGAGGTCATCGCCGACGACATCGTCGTCATCGGCCACGGCCGCATCGTGGCCCGGGGCACCAAGGCCGAGCTCCTCGCAGGCACCGGCACCCTGGTCCAGACCCGCGACCGTGGGCCGCTGGTCGCCGGGTTCGACGCAGCCGGCGTCACGTTCACCGACCACGGCACTCCGTATGCCGGTGCCGTCACCCTGCGCGTCGACGCCGACCCGGAGCTCGTCGGTCGACTCGCGCACCAGGCCGACGTCGCCCTCCTCGGGCTCCGGCCGGCGGACGGTGCCGGCCTGGAGGAGATGTTCCTCGACCTCACCGCAGACACCCAACGAGAAAGCGCAGCCTGATGAGCACCATCGCCCCACCGCAAAAGACCTTCCCGACCTCGCCACCCGGGCTCCGCCAGGGGTCCCCGGCACGCATCCCGCTGTCCCGGATCACCCGGGTCGAGCTGCGCAAGTCCCTGGACACGAGAGCGGGGTTCTGGCTGCTGGCCAGCATCGGCATCGCCGCCGTGCTGGCCACCGGTGCCGTCATCGCGTTCGCCCCCCCCGACCAGTTCACCTACAGCACGTTCACCCTGGCCATCGGCTTCCCCATGTCGGTCATCCTGCCGATGGTCGCCATCCTCTCGGTCACGGCCGAGTGGAGCCAGCGCAGCGGCCTGACGACGTTCACCCTCGTCCCCCACCGCACACGGATCCTGCTCGGCAAGGCCGTCGCCGCCGTGACCATCGCCGTCGTGTCCATGCTCGTCGCCTTCCCCGTCGGCGCCGTCGGCAACGTCATCGGGTCTGCCATCCACGGTGTGCCCACCGTGTGGGACCTCGGGGTGGTCGACGTGCTGTACATGGTCGCCGGCAACACCCTGCTGCTCATGGTCGGCTTCATGCTCGGCGTCCTCCTCCGGAGCTCCACGGCGGCCCTGGTCGCCTATCTCCTCTACGCCTTCGTCGCGCCCACGCTCCTGACCTTCCTCGCGATGAACCAGGCGTGGTTCGCCGACCTGCAGCCGTGGGTCGACCCCAACGTCAGCCAGGACGCCCTGTTCCGGGGCGGCCTCAGCGGCGAGCAGTGGGCCCAGCTCGCGGTGACGACCCTCGTCTGGCTCGTGGTACCGCTGGCCGTCGGCGTCCGGGCGCTGGTCCGTTCCGAGGTGAAGTAGGGGCGAGCGCCCTCACTCGCTGTCGACGAGGTCCTGGCCGTCGATGGTGCCGGGGTTCTCGTCGATGGCCTCGGCCGCGGCGGTCGGCTCGGCGTCGGCGACCGGGCGGCGGTCGAGGTGGACGCCGGCGATCATGCAGCGCACCGACCCACCGGCGAGCTCGATCGTCGGGATGTCCACGGCGACGATGTCGCAGGACTCCTCGACCGCGGCCACCTGGTCCGGCCGCAGGCTGCGCCTCGCCCGCGCCGACATCGCCATGATGTAGCGACGCCGCCCCTCGGGGGTGCGCCCGCACAGCTCGACGGCGTTGCCCGCGAACTCGCGGACCTGCTCCTCGGTCAGCTCGACGACCGTCCGGCCGTTGACCGACAGGCGCTCACGCACCTGCTCGCGGCGCTCCTCGTCGGGGATCATCCCCAGAGAGATCATCGCGACGTCGGTGCCGATGCAGGCGACGACGTTGGTGTGGTAGACCGGCACGCCGTCGGAGTCGACGGCGTCGAAGGCCATCGGCTCGTAGGCGAAGTCGGTGCAGAACCGCTCGAGGACGGCGATGTCCGCGCGGTGCGACCGGGCGGTGTAGGCGACGCGCGAGACGTGGTCGAGCACCATCGCCCCGGTCCCCTCGAGGAAGATCCCGTCGGGCTCGAGGCCGGAGTAGTCGACGATCGACTGCACCCGGTAGTCGGACTTGAGCATCTCGAGCACGTCGGCGCGCCGCTCGTGACGCCGGTTCGACGCGTACATCGGGTAGACGGCGACGTAGCCGCCGGCATGGGTGGACAGCCAGTTGTTGGGGAACACGCTGTCGGGCCGGGTGTGGTCCTCGTCGGCGAAGACGTGCACCGTCACCCCGGCCGCGCGCAGCGCGTCGGCCAGCGCGTCCATCTCGGCCAGCGCCCTGGTCGCCGTCGCGCGGTCCGACTGCCCCGAGGGGATGTCGGACTGGAACGCGTTGTCAGCCGCGGTCGCCGGGTTGGGATGGAACCGTTCGGCGCGGATCAGGATGACGGCAGAGGGGGCCTGTGCACTCACGCACGGAATCTAGACCATCCCGTATGCCGTCCGGCCGTCGGCCGCTCAGAAGCCGCCGCCGAAGTCGCCTCCCCCGAAGTCGCCGCCGCCGAAGTCCGACCCGCCACCGACGTCCGAGCCGCCGCTGTCGCCCCACCCCGTGCCACCGGCCTCCGCGCCACCGACGTCACCGCCACCCGCGTCGCCGCCCTCACCACCGACGTCACCACCGCTGTCGGATCCGGCGTCACCGCCCGAGTCGGCACCGGCCTCCCCCGCGTCGGCCGCCTCCGGCGAGTCGCCGTAGCCGTCGAAGAGCGTGTTGGCGATGGCGGACCCGACGACGACGCCGGCGATCGTGCCCATCATCGAGCCCATCATCATCCCGCCCATGCCCATCCCTGCGCCGCCCCCGACCGACCCCCGACCGAAGGTGCGCTCGAGCGTGCCCGGCTGGCGCATCTCGGCGCGCGTCGCGGCGCGGGCGAGGTCCTGCGGCTCGGCGCTCGCAGGGGCCTCGCCCTGCGCGGCGCCCTCGGTCAGCTGCGCGAGCACCTGCTGGCGCTGCTCCGGGGTCAACCGGGCGAACGCCTCGGCGTGCACCTGCTCGAGCGACTCCGGCGGAGCGGTGCGCAGGAGGTAGCGGTAGCGGGCGACGGCCCGCTCGTCCTCGGAGGCGGCCCCACCCGAGCCGGCCCCGGACTGGAACGGCCGGCCCTGCGAGCCGGGGGCGCCGGACGTGGACCAGGACCCGCCGGCGGCGCCGGGCGCCTGGCCCTGCTGTCCCTGCTGTCCCTGCTGTTGCACAGGCTCACGGCCGAGAAGCTTGTCGAGAAATCCCACTGGTCCTCCTTGGGTCGGGCCGGGACGGCTCCGCGGCCTCCCCCAGCATGCCCCGACGTCGACCTCAGCGGGTGAGTGCGAGGGACCCCAACGCGACGAGCCAGCTGACGAAGCTGCCGACGAGGAAGTACTCGGTGACCTCGTCGATGCCGTCGCCCTTGACGTTCGCCCCGTCGTCCCTGGCCGACTGCAGCTCCGGGAACCGGATGAGCCCCTTGGCGGCGATGACGATGCTCGCGGCGGTGATCTGGCCGGCGAGACCGAGACCGATGATGAAGACGCGCTCCATCGGGCCGAGCAGCCGGCCGCCCTTGAGCTTCTCGGAGGGCTGGGCGCCCGGCGGGCCACCGTTGGGCGAGGTGGGGCGCATCGCCCCGACGCTGACGAGGACGAGGCGCACGATGACGTTGCCGGTCGCGAGGTTGGCGACGCCGAGCCCCGTGACGAGGAGCAGCCGGGCGACGGGCTGGTCGCCGTCGAAGGGCAGGTCGGCCCACGTGAGCCACCTCCCCAGCGGGCCACCGGGCGTCGAGGCCAACCCCGACGCGGCGACGAGCGCGACCGCGGAGCCACCGAGCAGGAGCAGGGCCCGGGCGTGGCCTCCCCCGCGTCGCAGCGACCGCTCGGACAGGAAGACCCACCCGGCCAGCGGCACGACCGACGCGGTGAGGGCGACGACGTCCGCCGCGCCCGTGAGCCCGGCCAGCAGCCCCACCGCGACGACGGTCACCGCCCCGACCGGCACCGCGGCGCGGCGGACGTGCTGGTGCCCGACCGACCGCAGGAGGTCGCTCACGCCGACCCCGATGAGCCACACCGCCAGCCACGTCACGGCAGGGTCCGGAGCAGCTCGTGGGAGCGGATGATGACGGCGAGCCCGTCGGCACGGACCCGCTGGGAGACCGCCGAGGGGCTGACGCCCTCGGCCGCGGCGAGCTCACGCTGTGTCATGCCGTCGAGAAGTCCTCTCAGCAGCCGACCTGACCGCTCCGACAACGACCCAACCATGTGGTCCTGACACTGCAGCGCAGCCTCGACGGCGCGGGCGGTCCCGTTCTCGTCGGCCTCGCCCTCGGCCAGCCGGTAGGCGGTGTGGACGTGCTGCATCGCCGCCCGCTCGGCCTGCGCCTCGACCTCGACGATGGCCTGTCGCGCCGCCCACCAGCCCGGCCCGTCCTTGATCCCCCTGGCCTCGTCGAGGGTGGTGGTGGCGCCCCGTCCGAGCCCGTAGCGGGTCTCGGCCTCCGGCCGCAGGACGAGGCGGGTCCGCAGCGCGGCCTCGAGCGCGGCGCCGAGGTCGGCGTAGACCGCCTGGAACTCGTCGCCCACCGTCACCTCGAGCGGCTCGACGTGCGCGACGCGGGCGTTCGTGTCGGCGAGAGCGGCCTCGACGGCGCGGTGCAGCCGGCGGCGGTCCGGGCTCGCACGCGAGCCCACGACGTCGCCGATGAGCACGACAGGGGACGGCTGACGATCGCTCATGTCCAGAGCATACCTTCATCTCGATCAGATGCAGCCATGCGCTTCACTTTGTGCACCTGAAGCCCCACCCTGCACCATCACCGTGACGCACCGCAGTGACTCACCGCAGTGCTGCCGCGATCCGCCTGTCCCCGGCGCCCCGGGAGGTCCATCATGGAGGAGCGGACCCCGGTGGTCCGTGACGACGGGGACCTCCCGGTCCCAGCCCGTGAGCTCTCCGCCGCCCGGTCCACTTCTCCCGTGGAGGAACTGATGAGCGGCACCACCTCACCCGCACCCAAGTCGCGGATCGTCGTCGGCATCGACGGGTCCGCGCACGGCTGGGCCGCCCTCGCCTGGGCCGCCGAGCAGGCCGCGGCGCGGTCGATGAGCCTGCACCTCATCCACGCCTTCGCCCCCGACATCCCCATGCTCGGCTTCGGCACGACCGACCAGAGCTCGATCCGCAGCGAGGGCGAGCGGCTCCTCGCCACGGCGACGGCGCGCGCCCACGCGGTCGACCGCGGCATCACCGTGACGACGTCGCTGCCGCCCGGCTACGCCTCCCGCTCACTCGTCGCCGCCTCCCACGACGCCGCGCTCGTCGTCCTCGGCGCCGTCGGCCACGGGCTGCTCAGCCGGGCCACCATCGGTGCCGTCGCCCAGCAGGTCGCCGCCCACGCCACCTGCCCGGTCGTCATCGTCGGGCACGAGGGACACACCGAGGCACTCCACCACCGCGTCGTCGTCGGGGTGGACGGCTCGAAGCCGTCGATGGCGGCCCTGCGCACCGCCTTCGACCACGCCGCCCAGCGCGACGCCGAGCTCGTCGTCGTCCACGCCTGGGAGGCCAAGGGCCCCGAGGACCCGACCCTGCAGACCGACTCGAGCTGGCCGGCCTACGAGGGAGGTCTGGAGCAGGCCGTCAGCCGCGAGATCTCCGCGATGAGCGCCGAGCACCCCGCCGTCAAGGTCGTGCACCACGTGGTGCGCAGCTCACCGGTGGCCGCGCTCATCGACGCAGCCGACACCGCCGACCTCGTGGTCGTCGGAGCCCGCGGCACGGGCGGGTTCCCCGGGCTGCACCTCGGCTCAGTCTCGAACCGGCTCCTCGGCCGCACCGCCTGCCCGCTGGTCCTCGTGCACCCGCGGAAGGCGTGAGGTCGCCCCCAGCTGGTCGAGCACGAACGCCCACTCCCACGCGACCTGCTCCCACGCCGCGTAGCGCCCGCTGCGACCCCCGTGGCCGGCGGCCATCTCGGTGCGCAGGAGGATCGGCCGGGTCGCCTCGTCGTTGGTGACGGTCGCCCGCAGCCGCGCCACCCACTTGGCGGCCTCGGTGAAGTAGACGCGGGTGTCGTTGAGGCTCGTCGTGGCGAGGATCGCCGGATAGGCCTGCGCCGCAACGTTCTCGTACGGCGTGTAGGCCTTCATCACCGCATAGACCTCGGGGTCCTCGAGCGGGTTGCCCCACTCCTCCCACTCCCCCACGGTCAGCGGCAGGTCCGGCCGCAGGATGGTCGTCAGGGCGTCGACGAACGGCACCGCGCCGTGGGCGACCCGGAAGCGGTCCGGAGCGAGGTTGAGCACCGCACCGACGAGCAGGCCACCGGCCGAACCGCCCTCGAGCCCCAGCCGGTCCGGCGCGACCCATCCCAGTTCGACGAGCCGGTCGGCGCAGGCGACGGTGTCGCTGAACGTCCTGGGCTTGGCGAGCAGCTTGCCCTCGTCGTACCAGTGGCGCCCCATCTCACCGCCACCGCGCACGTGCGCCGTCGCGTGGACGACACCGCGGTCGAGCAGTGAGAGGCGCGCGACGGAGAAGTAGGGGTCGCTGGAGTGCTCGTAGGCGCCGTATGCCGTGAGCAGGCCCGGGTGCGTCCCGTCCGGTCGCAGGTCCCTCCGGTGGACCACCGAGATCGGGACCTGCGTGCCGTCGGCGGCCGTCGCCCACTCGCGGCGCTGGACGTAGTCGGCCAGGTCGACGTCACCGAGGACCGGCTGCTGCTTGAGCACCGTGCGCTCCCCTGTCGCCAGGTCGAGCTCGAGGACGGTGCGGGGGGTGACGAACGACTCGTAGACGACCTGGAGCGCGGTCTGTCCCGGCTCGGGGTTGTCGCCGAGGCCGACCGAGTAGATCGGCTCCTCGAACTCGACCGGGACGGGCGCGGCATACCTCGACGGGCTCGCGGGATCGGCGGTGAGGAGCGACAGCGCGGTGATCCCACCGCGGCGCAGGGCGAGCACGGCCACCCCGTCGAACGCGTCGACGCCGATGAACCGCTCACCCTCGCCGGCCGCGATCAGCGGACGCCACTGGTCGGGGCTCGTCGTGTCGAGCGGCGCCCACGCGAGGTCGGAGTCGGGGTTGTCGGTGTTGTGGACGATGAGGAGGTGGTCGGCGGCGGGCTCGACGTCGTACTCGACACCGTCGCGACGGGGCGCGACGACCCGGAAGTCGGCCTCGGGCGTGCGCGCGTCGAGGAGGTGCACCTCGGACGTCGTCTTGGAGCCGAGCGCGAGGACCAGCCAGCGCTCGTCGCGGCTGACGCCGATGCCCATCCAGAAGCGCTCGTCGGCCTCCTCGTGCACGAGGACGTCGCCCTCGGGGTCGGTGCCGACGACGTGACGCCACAGCTGGTGCGGGCGCCACGCGTCGTCGAGACGGGTGTAGTAGACCGTCCCGCCGTCGCGGGAGAACTCGACGCCGTAGCCGATCCCGGTGAGCGACGCGTCGAGCGTCTCCCCCGTGGTGAGGTCGCGCACGACGAGGTCGAAGCGCTCGTCACCGGTCGTGTCGGTGGCCAGGGCGAGGCGGTCGTGGTCGGCGCTCACGCAGAGGGCGCCGATCGAGAAGAACTCCGAGTCCCCGGCCTCGACGTTGCCGTCGACGAGGACCTGCTCGCCGGCCGGGACCTGGTCCGGGGTCACGACCGGGCGGACGGCGGGGTCGAGCACGGGGACGCGGGCCTGGATGGCGTACTGCTGGCCCTCGACCGTGCGCGAGTAGTACCACCACGGACCGGAGCGCACCGGCACCGACAGGTCGGTCTCGAGCACGCGTGACTTGATCTCGCCGAAGATGCTGTCCCGCAACGGCTGCAGGTGCGCGGTGCGGGCGTCGGCGTAGGCGTTCTCGGCCTCGAGGTGGGCCAGCACCTCGGGGTCGTCGCCGTCGCGCAGCCACTCGTAGGGGTCGACGACCCGGTCCCCGTGGTGCTCGCGCACGTGCTCGCGGGTGGCCGCCCGGGGCGGCTCGATGCGCAGGTCAGCCACCGGTGAGGCACCTCGGGCCGAGGAGCACCTTGAGGTCGCCGAAGAGCGACTCGGTCGCGTCGACGCGCAACGCGTCGTCGAGCCGGATGAGGGTGGTCCGGCCGGGCTTGGTCAGCTTGAGGTGGACCTCGGTCGCGCCCGGGTGGTTGGACAGGACGCCCTTGAGCTCCTCCATCCGGCCGGTCGTCGCGCGCATCGTGTCGAGGGTCACGACCACCGGGCCGCGGGGACCCTCGGTGATCTCCGGGAGGGTGAGCTCCTGGGCGTAGAGGGACACGGAGTCGTCGCGCCGGTTGAGCTTGCCCCGGACGACGGCGACGACGTCCTGGGAGAGCATCGTCGACACGGTGAGGTAGGCGCTGGGGAAGAAGAGGCACTCGATGGCGCCCTCGAGGTCCTCGACGGTGGCGATCGCCCAGAGGTCGCCCTTCTTGGTGCGCTTGATCTGGAGCCCGGTGATGAGCCCCGCGACGGTGACCATCGAGCCCTCGGGCTTGCCGTCCTCGGCGCTGAGGCTCGCGATGGCGGTGTCGGCGTGCTGGGCGAGGACGTGCTCGACCCCGAACAGCGGGTGGTCGGAGACGTAGAGGCCGAGCATCTCGCGCTCGAACTGGAGGAGCGTCGACTTGTCCCACTCGACCGCGGGGACCGGGGTCAGGCCCATCATCGTCGCGTCGCCGCCACCAGAACCATCGCCGTCGTCGCCCCCCATCAGCCCGAAGAGTGAGTCCTGGCCGATCGCCTCCTGGCGCTTGATCGCGACGAACGCGTCGACGTACTCCTCGTGCACCCGGAGCAGTCCGGCCCGCGTCTCGCCCAGCCCGTCGAACGCCCCGCCCTTGATGAGCGACTCGATCGTCCGCTTGTTGCACACCACGGCGGGGCACTTGGAGAGGAAGTCGCGGAACGAGGTGAACGCGCCCTTGTCCGCCCGCGCGGCGATGATCGCCTCGACGACGTTGTGGCCGACGTTGCGGATGGCCGCCATGCCGAAGCGGATGTCGGTGCCGACGGCGGCGAAGCGCGCGACCGAGTCGTTGACGTCGGGCGGGAGCACCTTGATGCCCATGCGGCGGCACTCACCGAGGTAGAGCGCCGACTTGTCCTTGTCGTCGCCGACGCTGGTGAGCAGGCCGGCCATGTACTCGGCCGGGTAGTTCGCCTTGAGGTACGCGGTCCAGTACGAGACGAGCCCGTAGGCCGCGGTGTGGGCCTTGTTGAACGCGTAGTCCGAGAAGGGGACGAGGACGCCCCAGAGGGCGGCGATCGAGGCCTCGGTGAAGCCCTTGGCCTTCATGCCCTGGGAGAAGGGGACGTACTCGGCGTCGAGCACCTCCTTCTTCTTCTTGCCCATGGCGCGGCGCAGGAGGTCGGCGTTGCCGAGCGTGTAGCCGGCGAGCTTCTGGGCGATCTCCATGACCTGCTCCTGGTAGATCACCAGGCCGTAGGTCGTGCTGAGAAGCGGCAGGAGGGCGTCGATCATCTCCTGCTGGAGCTTGCCCTTGAGCTGCGGGTCGAGGGGCGTGAGCTCCTGCTTGCCGTTCTTGCGCAGCGCGAAGTTGGTGTGCGCGTTGACACCCATCGGACCCGGGCGGTAGAGCGCGAGGGCGGCGGAGATGTCCTCGAAGGTGTCCGGCTGCATGAGCTTGAGCAGGGTCCGCATGCCGCCGCCGTCGAGCTGGAAGACACCGAGGGTGTCGCCGCGCGAGAGCAGCTGGTAGGTGGCCTTGTCGGTCATGTCCTTGGACAGGGCGTCGAGGTCGAGGTCCTCGCCGCGGTTGGTCTTCACGTTCTCGATGGCGTCGTCGAGGATGGTGAGGTTGCGCAGGCCGAGGAAGTCCATCTTGACGAGGCCGAGCGTCTCGCAGGTCGGGTAGTCGAACTGGGTGAGGACCTGGCCGTCCTGGAGCCGCTTCATGATCGGGATGACGTCGATGAGCGGCTCGCTGCTCATGATGACGCCGGCGGCGTGGACGCCCCACTGGCGCTTCAGCCCCTCGAGGCCCTTCGCGGTCTCGACGATCTCCTTGAAGTGCGGCTCGGTCTCGACGAGCGAGCGGAACTCGCTGCCCTCGGCGAACCGGGGGTGCTCGGGGTCGTAGATGCCCGAGAGCGGCACGCCCTTGCCCATGACGTCGGCCGGCATGGCCTTGGTGAGCTGCTCGCCGACGTTGAACGGGTGGCCCATGACGCGGGCCGAGTCCTTGACCGCCTGCTTGGCCTTGATCGTGCCGTAGGTGACGATCTGCGCGACCCGCTCGGAGCCGTACTTCTCGGTGACGTAGCGGATCACCTCGCCGCGCCGGCGCTCGTCGAAGTCGATGTCGAAGTCGGGCATGGACGCGCGCTCGGGGTTGAGGAACCGCTCGAAGATCAGCCCGTGCGGGATCGGGTCGAGGTCGGTGATCTTCATCGCGTAGGCGCACATGGACCCGGCACCGGAGCCACGACCCGGGCCGACCCGGATGCCCTGGGCCTTGGCCCAGTTGATGAAGTCGGCGACGACGAGGAAGTAGGAGGCGTAGCCCTTGGAGGCGATGACCTCGATCTCGTAGTCGGCCTGCTTCTGCGCGTACTCGGGGATGCCGTCGGGGAAACGGCCGCCCAGGCCGGTCTGGACCTCCTTGACGAACCAGGACTCCTCGCTCTCCCCCGGCGGGCAGGAGAACCGCGGCATGTAGCGGCCCTCGCCCTCGGTGAAGGAGACCTCGCACATGTCGGCGACGAGCAGGGTGTTGTCGCACGCCTGCGGGAGCTCGCGCCAGGTGTGCCGCATCTCGGCCGCGGACTTGAGGTAGTAGCCGTCACCGTCGAACTTGAACCGGTTGGGGTCCATGAGGGTCGAGCCCGACTGCACGCACAGCAGCGCGCCGTGGGCGGTCGCGTCCTCGGGGTAGGTGTAGTGGCTGTCGTTGGTGGCGAGGAGCGGGAGGTCGAGCTCCTTGGCGAGGCGCAGGAGGTCCTTGATCGTGCGGCGCTCGATCTCGTTCTGGTGGTCCATGACCTCGCAGAAGTAGTTCTCGGCGCCGAAGATGTCGCGGAAGTCGCTGGCCGCCTGCTTCGCGAGGTCGTACTGGCCCAGGCGCAGGCGGGTCTGGATCTCGCTGGAGGGGCAGCCGGTCGTCGCGACGAGGCCCTGGCCGTACTCGCTGAGGAGCTCGCGGTCCAGGCGCGGCCACTTCGCGTAGACCTGGTCGAGCGAGGCCTGGCTGTCCATCCGGAAGAGGTTGCGCAGCCCGTTGTTGTTCTTGGCGAGCAGCGTCATGTGCGTGTAGGCGCCCGAGCCGGACACGTCGTCGCCCGGGCGGGTGCGCTCGTCGCCCCACTTGACGCGGGTCTTGTCGGTGCGGTGCGTCCCGGGCGTGACGTAGGCCTCGAGGCCGATGATCGGCTTGACGCCGGTGCCCTGGGCCTTGCGCCAGAACTCGTGGGCGCCGTAGAGGTAGCCGTGGTCGGTCATGGCGAGCGCCGGCATCCCGAGCTCGCCGGCGCGCTGGAACAGGTCGCCGATCCGCGCCGCTCCGTCGAGCATGGAGTACTCGGTGTGGACGTGCAGGTGGACGAAGTTGTCCGTGCGGTCCGGGGCTGGGGTGGAGGTAGGCGAGGACATCGTCGCCCATCCTAAGACGGTCCGGCGACAGCGCCGACGGACGCGCCACCGAGTGACGGATGGGACGGATGGTGTATGCCGTCCCGCTGGCTCAGAGGCGGTCCAGGGCGCTCTGCAGGTCGGCCGGGTAGGTGCTCTCGTAGGTGACCCAGTCGCCGCTCCCGGGGTGCTCGAACCCGAGGCCGACGGCGTGCAGCCACTGGCGCTCGAGCCCGAGCTTCCTGGCCAGGGTCGGGTCCGCGCCGTACGTGAGGTCGCCGACGCACGGGTGGCGCAGCGCCGAGAAGTGGACCCGGATCTGGTGGGTGCGACCGGTCTCGAGGCGGACCTCGAGCAGGCTCGCGTGCCGGAACGCCTCGATGAGCTCGTAGTGGGTGACGGCGGCCTTGCCCGACTCCATCACCGCGAACTTGTAGTCGTGGCCCGGGTGACGGGCGATGGGGGCGTCGATGGTGCCGACGAGCGGGTCGGGGAGCCCCTGGACGAGCGTGTGGTACGTCTTGTCGACCCGGCGCTCCTTGAAGGCCCGCTTGAGCAGCGAGTAGCCGCGCTCGCTCTTGCAGACGACCATGAGGCCCGAGGTGCCGACGTCGAGGCGCGAGACGATCCCCTGGCGCTCGCTCGCGCCGCTCGTGGAGATCCGGTAGCCGGCGGCGGCCAGCCCGCCGAGGACGGTCGGACCGGTCCAGCCGACGCTCGGGTGCGCCGCGACGCCGACCGGCTTGTCGACGACGACGATGTCGTCGTCGTCGTGGACGATCCTCATGCCGGGGACGGGCTCGGCGATGACCTCGAGGGTCGGGCTCGGGTCGGTGCTGGGCAGGGTGACCTCGAGCATGTCGCCGCCGTGGACGCGGTGGGACTTGCCGACGCTCGCGCCGTTGACACTGACGCCGCCGTCGGCCGCGAGGTCGGCGGCGCGGGTGCGGGAGAGGCCGAACAGACGGGCCATGGCGGCGTCGACCCGCTCGCCCTGGAGGCCCTCGGGGACGAGGACGGTGCGGTTGTCAGACATCGTCGGACCCCGCGTCGCCGTCGCCGTGGTGGGCTTCGTGCCGGCCGGGCGTCACCCCTTCGAGCGGTATGCCGCGCACGGCCAGGACCGCGCCGTAGCCCGCCGCCCCGACGATCGCGATGTCGGCGATGTTGCCGATGAACAGGCCGAAGTAGTCGATGAAGTCGACGACGTGGCCGCGGCCGAGGCCGGGCGAGCGCAGGATCCGGTCGATGAGGTTGCCGACCGCGCCCCCGAGGAGCAGCCCGAGCGTGACGGCCCACCCCCGGTGGCCGACCCGGGTGGCGGCGCGGCCGACCCAGACGACGATCCCCAGCGCGACGAGCGTGAGCAGCCAGGTGACGCCGTCGCCGAGCGAGAACGCGGCCCCCGGGTTGCGGATGAGGTTGAGGCGCAGCAGGGAGCCCGCGAGCTCGCGCGGCTGCCCCGGCGTGAGGGCGCTCAGCGCCCACACCTTGGAGGCCTGGTCGAGGACGAGCGTGAGCACGCCGACCCCCACGAGGAGGGTGAACAGCCGAGACCGGCCCTGGACCTGGTCCTGGGCCGGTGCGGTGGTGGACTGGGCGCTGGGCGTCAGCGGCGTTCCTGTTTCATCTTGCATGGCATGCATAGGGTCGCACGAGGTGCGGCCTGCAGGCGAAGTTTGCCGATCGGCTGGCCGCAGGACTCGCACACCCCGTAGGTGCCGTCGTCGAGCCGCTCGAGGGCGTGCTCGTTCTGGCGGAGCATCTCCCGCGCGTTGTCGGCGAGCGCGATCTCCTGTTCGCGCTCCCACGTCTTGGCGCCGGCGTCGGCCTGGTCGTCCCCGGCCCCGTCACCGGAGTTGCGCAGCAGCTCGGACAGCTCCGACTCGGCGTGGGTCAGCTCGGCCCGGAGCTGGGCGACGTCGGCCTCGATCTCGGCACGGACCGCCTTGAGCTCGGCTGCGGTCCACGGCGACTCGTCCTCGCGCACGACGAGCTTGGCCTTCCTCGCGGCGGCGGCCGCGGTCCTCGACGCGGCCGGGGTGGCCTTGGCCGTGACCGTCCTCGTGGCGGCGGGCTTGGCCGTCGTCGTCGACGGGGCGGCGGCGGCCCTCTTGGCGGGGGCCTTCTTCGCCGCAGCGGCCTTGGTCGCGGGTGCCTTCTTCGCCGGAACGGCCTTGGTCGCGGGTGCCTTCTTCGCCGGAGCGGCCTTGGTGGTCGCAGCCTTCTTCGCCGCAGCAGCCTTGGTCGCGGGTGCCTTCTTCGCCGGAACGGCCTTGGTCGCGGGTGCCTTCTTCGCCGCAGCAGCCTTGGTGGCGGACCTCTTCTTCGCCGCAGCAGCCTTGGTGGCGGGCGCCTTCTTCGCCGCAGCGGCCTTGGTGGCGGGGACCTTCCCGTTGTTGGCGGCCGCCGGCTTGCTTCCTCGGCCGAGCGCCTTCTTCACCACCGCCAACGCGGAGGAGGCCTTGCCGGATCCGGTCGTGGAGGTCCCGGAGGGAGCGCCCTTGGCAGCCATGACTGTCCTCACTCGTCAACAAAGGTCGGGCCCCGAGGGCTCGACCACGTGCCGAGATGATAAGCCCTCGACCTGCCCATCACAACGCCAAACGCCAGATGACCTGCCACGCCGCCCCCACGGCACACGCAGGGAGGGGACGCCGCAGGGCACCCGGGGTGACCCCGGGTGCCCTGCGTGCGTGCTCGGTCGGCGACCGGTCAGGTGGCCTGCTCGGACGACTCCTCGATCTCGGCGTCCACCGCGGTCTGGTCGAGCTCCGCGAGCTGGCTCTCGATGTAGCTCTTGAGGCGGGCACGGTAGTCGCGCTCGAAGCCGCGCAGCTGCTCGATCTTGCGCTCGAGGACCGTGCGCTGCTCGTTGAGGTCCTGGAGGATGGCGGCCTTGCGCTGCTGCGCCTCGTGCACCATCCCGGTGGAACGCTCCCGCGCCTCGGTGATGAGCTCCTCGCGCTTGGCGTTGGCCTCGGCGAGCATCGTGTCGTGCTGCGTCTGGGCCGACGTCACGAGCTCCTCGTGCTGGGCCTGCGCGGTGCTCACGAGCTCGTCGTGCTGGGCCTGCGCCGAGCCGATGAGCTCGTCGTGGCGTGCCTGCCCGGTGCTGACGAGCTCGTGGTGACGGGACTCGGCCGAGCCCACGAGCTCGTCGTGACGTGACTGCGCCTCACGCATGAGCTCGTCGCGACGGCTCTCGCCGGCGGAGACGTGCTCGTCGTGCAGGCGCTGGGCGAGGGCGAGGACCCCGGCCGCGGAGCCGGCACCCATCGCGCCGGCGCCGGCGAGCGCCGCCGCGTCGGAACCCTCGGGCGACTGGCCCTGCTGCGTGCTGCTGGCGATGCGCTCGGCGGCCTCGGACTCCGCCTGCTCGGCCTCGTGCTGGGCCTTCTGGATGCGGCTCTGCGCCTCGCGCTCGGCCTCCTCGACCCGCGCGCTCAGGGTGGCGAGCTGCTCGTCGGCGTCGCTGTGGGCCCGGTCGCTCGACGCCTGGGCGTCCTGGGCGTCCTGCGCGGACGCCGCGTCGCGCTCGGCGCGCTCACGGTCGCGCTCCGAGGCGATCGAGTCGCGCTCACCGATGAGGCCCTCGCGCTCCCCGGCGAGGGAGTCACGCTCCCCGGCGAGGGAGTCACGCTCGCCCTGGAGGTCGGCGAGCCGGCTCTCGGACTCGGCGAGCTGGGCCTCGAGCTCCTTGACCCGGTTCTCGAGGTCGGTGGCGCGGCCGGAGACGTCGGTGTCGCCCTGGTCCTGTGCGGCGTCACCTCGGCCCTCGAGCTCCTCGAGCTCACGCACGCGCGCCTCGAGCTCGGAGTTGCGACCCTCGAGCGTGGCGATCTCGGCAGAACGGTCGGCGGTTCCGGCGGCGGGCACCGGCATCGCCGCGGTGACGGGCTCGAGGCCACGGCCCTCGCGGCAGTCGTTGAGCTGCTGGCGGACCTCGTCCTCGGTCTTGGTCATCCGGCGCATCTCGGCGACGATGTCGTCGAGGAAGTCGTCCACCTCGCGCTCGTCGTAGCCGCGGCGGAACTGGGTGGTCGTGAACGTCTTGTTGAGGACGTCCTCGGGCGACAACGCCATGTCAACTCCTGTGTGTGGATCGGTTCAGCGCGCCCTGGCATGGAGACGCAGGGACTCAGCGATCCAGCCTAGAGGATGGCGAGGAGCAGGTAGAGACCGAGGACCAGCACGAGGAAGCCGAGGTCGATCGACGCGCCGCCGAGGCGGATCGGCGGGATGACCTTGCGCAGCGCGTTGAGCGGCGGGTCGGTGAGCGTGTAGATCGCCTCGGCGATGACGAGCATGACGCCGCGAGGCCGCCAGTCCCGGGCGAAGACCCGGATCCAGTCGAGGATGAGGCGCCCGAAGACCACCATGAGGTACAGCCAGACGATCAGCGCGAGCAGGGCCAACACGGTGTCCATGGCGACAGTGTGCGCGAACGGGCTGTGGCCGCGGGGACGCGGGGGTCAGCTCTGGTTGAACAGGGTCTTGCCGGGGACGACGGCGGACTCCTCGGCGTTGACCTCGACGGTCGACGGCGAGAGCAGGAAGACCTTCGCGGTGACGCGCTCGATGGCGCCGTGCAGACCGAAAACGAGGCCGGCGGCGAAGTCGACGAGGCGCTTGGCGTCGGCGTCGTCCATGTCGGTGAGGTTCATGATGACCGGCGTGCCCTCGCGGAAGTTCTCCCCGATGGTCTTGGCCTCGTTGTAGGTGCGCGGGTGGATCGTCGTGATCCGCGAGATGCCGGAGGCCTCCTGGGTGCGCACGACGGAGGCCACGCTGCGACGGTTGCTCAGGGGGGTGACCTCGGCGGAGCGCTCGCGCGGCTCGTCGGCCTCGACGGCCTCGTCGGTGTCGTACTCGTCATAGGCCTCGTCGTAGTAACGGGCCTCGTCCTCGGCAAGGCCGAGGTAGACCATCGTCTTGCGCAGCGCGCCAGCCATGAGTACTCCTAGTACGAATCGGCGACCGGGGTGGCCGTCTGTCCGACATTGAAGTTACCCAAGTGACGGACGAGTTCCGAGGATTGCGGTCCCGACACGCAGGTGAGTCGCTCCCTCGGCGACGGCGGCCTCGAGGTCGCCGCTCATCCCGGCGGAGACCCACGTCGCATCCGGGTGTCGCTCGCGGATGCCGTCTGCGACCTCGCGCAGCCGTGCGAACGCCGCGCGCGGCTCGCCCTCTCGGGGCGCCACGGCCATGACGCCGCGCAAGTCGAGGTGGGCGGACTCCCCCACGAGGTCGGCCAGCGCGGGCACGTCGTCGGGAACCGCTCCCCCGCGACCGGCCTCGCCGTCGAGCCCCACCTGGACGAGGACGTCGAGGCGCCGGCCGGCGCGCTCGGCCGCACGGTCGAGCGCCGTGACGATCTTGGCGCGGTCGACGGACTGGACGACGTCGACGTACGCCGCGACGTGCGCGACCTTGTTGGACTGGAGCTGGCCGATGAAGTGGACGGTGACGGCATCGCGGCGCGCGAGCTCCTCGACCTTGGCCCGGGCCTCCTGGTCCTTGTTCTCCCCGATGTGACGGACACCGAGGTCGACGAGGAGGTCGATGTCGCTCACCGGGAAGTACTTCGTCACGACGACGAGCTCGATCCCGGCCGCGGAGCGCCCGGCGGCGCCCGCCGCCGCCCCGATGCGGTCGTGGACGGCGGCGAGGTTCGCGGCCAGCTCGTCGCGGCGGGTGCTCACGTGGCGGTCCGGACGATGAGCCCGGCGAAGCGGCCGGTGGTCCCGTCGCGGCGGTAGGAGTAGAGCGAGGGCTCCTCGCGGGCGCAGCCCCGGACCCAGGTGAGGTCGTCGACCCCGGCGGCTCGCAGCTGGGCGACGACGCCGGACGCGACGTCGATCGCGGGCGTCCCGGTCCATGTCACGGCCCGGGACTCGGGGCTGACCGCGGCGGCCTCCTCACGCATGGTGAGCGGCACCTCGTAGCAGCGACCGCACACGCTGGGGCCGACGACGGCGCTGATGCTGGATGCGCCGACGTCGCGCATCGCCGAGATCGCACGCCGGACGACCTGCTTCGTCATCCCGGGGCGGCCGGCGTGGACGGCGCCGATGACGCCCGCACCCTCGTCGCAGAGCAGCACCGGGGTGCAGTCGGCGACGAGCACCGCGAGGGCCAGGCCGGGCTCGGTGGTGACCACCCCGTCGACGGCGAGCGGACCCGCGGGCCGCTCGGACACGACGGCGACGTCGGCACCGTGGCACTGGTCCATGAGGACGAGCCGCTCGGGCGTGACTCCGAGCTCGGTGGCGACGCGAGCCCTGTTCTCCCGCACCGCCTCCGGGGCGTCCCCGACGTGCCCACCCAGGTTGAGACCGGCATACGGGGGGAGACTCACCCCGCCGGAGCGGTCGGTGAACGCCCGGCGGATGCCGGCCACGTCGTCGCGCCAGAAGAACACGCGTCCACCGTAGACGCGCCGAGGGCGACCGGTGTGACCGGTCGCCCTCGGCGTCTGTGGAGCGTCAGTGCCTCACTTGAGGAAGTCGGGCACGTCCAGGTCGTCACCGTCGTCGAAGGTGACGGTGCGCGGCGGGGTCGGGCGCTGCTCCGAGTCGGGGCTGCCGTTGCTCGCGGCGTTGGGGACGCCCTGGTGGTGCTCACCGGCGGCCACCGGGACGGCCTGGCGGACCGGCTCGGGCTGGTGGTTGGTCCGCTGGGGCTGGCGGTCGCCGACCGACGCGGTCTGGGCCAGGCTGGCCGCCTGCTGCGCCTTGCTCGGGCCCTGGATGCTGCCGATGTGGCGCTCGTCGGGCCGCTTGGCGGGGGTGCCACCGTCGAAGCCGGCCGCGATGACAGTGACCCGCACCTCGTCGCCGAGCGCGTCGTCGATGACCGCGCCGAAGATGATGTTGGCCTCCGGGTGGGCGGCCTCCTGGACGAGCCGGGCGGCCTCGTTGATCTCGAAGAGACCGAGGTCGCTGCCGCCCTGGATGGAGAGCAGCACGCCGTGGGCCCCGTCGATGCTCGCCTCGAGCAGCGGGCTGGAGATGGCGAGCTCGGCGGCCTGGACCGCACGGTCCTCGCCACGGGCCGAGCCGATGCCCATGAGGGCCGAGCCGGCGCCCTGCATGACGGACTTGACGTCGGCGAAGTCGAGGTTGATGAGCCCCGGCGTGGTGATGAGGTCGGTGATGCCCTGGACACCGGACAGGAGGACCTGGTCGGCGCTGCGGAACGCGTCGAGCATCGAGACGGCGCGGTCGCTGATGGACAGCAGCCGGTCGTTGGGGATGACGATGAGGGTGTCGACCTCCTCGCGCAGGCCGGCGATGCCGGTCTCGGCCTGGTTGGCGCGACGACGACCCTCGAAGGTGAAGGGGCGGGTGACGACGCCGATGGTGAGGGCGCCGAGCCCGCGGGCGATGCGGGCGACGACGGGCGCACCACCGGTGCCGGTGCCGCCACCCTCGCCGGCGGTGACGAAGACCATGTCGGCCCCCTTGAGGACCTCCTCGATCTCCTCGGCGTGGTCCTCGGCGGCCTTCTTGCCGACCTCGGGGTCGGCGCCGGCGCCGAGCCCACGGGTGAGCTCGCGGCCGACGTCGAGCTTGACGTCGGCGTCGCTCATGAGGAGCGCCTGCGCGTCGGTGTTGATCGCGATGAACTCGACACCCTTGAGGCCGACCTCGATCATGCGGTTGATGGCGTTGACACCACCACCACCGATGCCGACGACCTTGATGACGGCCAAGTAGTTCTGTGGTGCTGCCACGATGTGGGCCTTCCCTGAGTGGTTCGTTGTTTCTGGTGTCACGTGCTGGTGCTGCCGTGTCTGGTGGGGTCGCGACCCGCCGTTTCTTTGGGTAGAAGTCTTGACCTCATGTCAAGAGTCACAGTTTGGTCACGACCCGATGAGGCGACGCTAGGCGTCGGCAGGGCCCAGTGCAACGAGGCGGTGGGCGTGTCGCCGTCCGGTCCCGGCGATTCTTCCCCACGCTCGCCACAGACGTCACACCGGTCCCATCCGCCCCTCGACCTCCACCTCAGCCTGCGCTCCCCCTCCGGGGAGGCGGCTCAGCGGGTGACGGGGGTGTCGGGGGCGCTGACGTCGATGACGGCGGGCTTCGTGGGCAGCAGCGCCTGGAGGATCTGCAGCTTGCGCTCCGCGGCGTCGGCGCCGCCCCAGACGACGTCGATCCCGCCCAGGGTGAACGACACGAGGTTGGCCGTGCTCACCTCGATGGCGCTCACCCGACCGGCCAGCGACGGCGGGAGGGTGGCGACGACCGACAGGGCGGCCTCGAGGGCCTCCTGGGTCGTGCCCTTGGGCGAGGCCGCCGTGACGACGGGGATGCCCACCGGCGGGACGGTGACGGTGTCGTAGGAGACGCCCGTCGAATCCACAACCTCAAGTTTACCCTGAGGGTTCTTGAGCACGAGCGCGGGCTGTCGGGAGACGGTGCGAACGAGGAGCGTGGACGGCCAACCCCGCTCGACGGAGACCTCGGCGATGGTGCGGCGGGTCCGCACGCGCTGCTCGACGGCCTCGAGGTCGACCCGCGCCAGGGGCGTGCCCTCCTCGACGCCGACGAGTCCGGCGACCGCCGTCCGGTCGGTGCCGGTGACCCCGGAGACCTGCACCGAGCGCACGGCGAGCACCGGGCTCCAGAAGGTCAGCCAGACGAGGGCCGCCACGACGGCGAGGCTCCCCGCGGTCCACAGGACCCGACGCCACGGTCGGCGCCGATGCTCGAGGGCCCGCTCCCGGAAGCGGGGGTCGGCTGCGGCGAACCGGCGGTGGGAGGTGCTCACGCCGCTCACCTCTCCCCCGCCGCACGCAGCGCGTCGAGGACGAGGCCAGCGAAATCGGTGACGTCTCCGGCACCCACGGTGAGCACGAGGTCGCCCGGCGCCGCGGTCGCGGCCAACGCGGCCGCGGCGGACGCGAAGGTGCCCCCGACGGTGACCGTCCGCGACCCCGGGAGGTCGCGCAGCGGAGCGGCGACCAGCTCGCTCGTGATGCCCTCCATCGGCTCCTCGCGCGCGCCGTAGACGTCGAGCAGCAGGACCGTGTCGGCCGGCGCGAGGCCGGCCGCGAAACCTCCCGCGAAGTCGCGGGTGCGTGAGTAGAGGTGCGGCTGGAAGGCGACGTGCAGCCGACCGCCTCGGCGGGCGGCGATGTCCGCGGCGGTCCCGACGACGGCCGCCACCTTGCCCGGGTTGTGCGCGTAGTCGTCGACGACCGTGACGCCACCCACCTCGCCGCGCACCTCGAACCGTCGGCGGGCACCGTCGAAGCCGGCGAGCCCGTCGAGGACGAGCCGAGGGTCGGCGTCGAAGCCGGCGGTGGCGGCGAGGTGGGCCGCGGCGGCGTTGAGGGCGTTGTGCCGCCCCGGCGTCGCGAGGCGCATCGTCGCCGTCCCGCCTCCCGGCAGGTGCAGCACCGACGTCGTGCCGATGCCCTCATCGTCGGCCCGGTGGTCGGAGAGGCGGAGGTCCGCGGACTCGTCGAAGCCGTAGGTGAGCACCCGCGTGCCACGCTCCACCGTCACGGCGGCGAGCCGGCGGGACCCCGCGTCGTCGGCGCAGGCGACGAGCAGCCCCCCGGGGCGCAGGGACGCGGTGAACTCGGCATAGGCGGCCTCGACCTCGGCGAAGGTGCCGTAGAAGTCGAGGTGGTCGGGCTGGACGTTCGTCACCACGGCGACCTCGGGACGGTAGACGAGGAACGAGCCGTCGCTCTCGTCGGCCTCGACCACGAAGAGGTCGCCCCCGGTCCAGGCGGCGTTGGTGCCCTGACCGGTGAGCTCGCCGCCGGAGGCGAATGAGGGGTCGAGCCCTGCCGCCTGGAGGGCCACGGTGAGCATCGAGGTCGTCGTCGTCTTGCCGTTCGCCCCGGCGACGGCCGCCGGACGGGAGTCGGTCATCGTCGCCGCCAGCCCCTGCGCCCGGTGGAGCACGAGGCACCCGGCCGCGCGCGCGGCCGCGAGCTCGACGTTGGTCTCGGGGATCGCCGACGAGATGACGACCGTGTCGGCGTCGGCGACGTTGGCCGCGTCGTGACCGACGACCACCCGGGCACCGAGCCCGCGCAGCGTCTCGAGGACGGGGCTGTCCCGGCCGTCGGACCCGCTGACCTCGACCCCGCGGGCGAGCATCACCCGGGCGACGGCCGACATGCCGGAGCCGCCGATGGCGATGAAGTGGACCCGACCCAGCGTCTCGAGGCCCGGGACCTCGTGGGAGAAGTCGAACCGGGGGTTGCGGCTCGTCACGGTCAGCCCTTCCCGGCGGCGTCGACGACGAGGTCGGCGAGCAGCTCGTCCCCGTCGCGCTCCCCCACCGACGCCGCGGCCTTCGCCATCTCGGCGAGCCCGTTCGCGTCGCGCAACAGGGGCATGAGGGTGGTCTCGACCCAGCCGGGTGTGAGGTCGGCGTCCTCGACGACGAGCCCACCGCCGGCGTCGACGACCGCACGCGCGTTGAGGCGCTGCTCGCCGTTGCCGACGGGCAGCGGGACGTAGGCCGCGGGCAGGCCGACCGCGGTCACCTCACAGACGGTGTTGGCGCCGGAGCGCGCGACGACGATGTCGGCCGCCGCGTAGGCGAGCTCCATGCGGTCGGCGTAGGGCACGACGACATAGGGCGCTCCCGGGGCGTCGTCGACCGGGAACTCCTTGCCGACACCGGTCACGTGGAGGACCTGGACCCCGTCGGTCCGCAGCGAGCCCATGGCGCCACGGAAGGCGTCGTTGATGCGCTGGGCGCCGAGCGAGCCACCGGTGACGAGGACCGTCGGCCACTGGGGGTCGAGGCCGAAGTGGGCCAGGGCCTCCGCGCGGCGCTCCTTGCGGTCGAGCAGCGCGATCTCGCGGCGCAACGGCATTCCCGTGACGACCGCTCCGCGCAGCGGGGTGTCGGCGAACGTGACGGCGACATGGGTCGCGAACCGCGACCCGAGCCGGTTGGCCAGACCCGGACGGGCGTTCTGCTCGTGGATGACGACGGGTATGCCGCGTCGTCGCGCCGCGAGGTAGGCCGGCGTCGCGACGTACCCACCGAAACCGACGACGACCCTGGCGTCCGCCCGGGCGATCGCGGCGTCGGCGGCGTCGATGGCCCGCCGCATCGACGTGGGAAGGCGCAGCAGGGCGGCCGAGGGCCGACGCGGCATGGGGACCTTGGGGACGACCTCGAGGTCGTAGCCCCGTGCGGGGACGAGGCGGGCCTCGAGCCCCTCCTCGGTGCCGAGGGCGACGATCCGCACGTCCGGCTCGCGCCGCCTCAGGCAGTCGGCGAGGGCGAGAAGCGGGGAGACGTGGCCGGCCGTGCCGCCGCCGGCGAGCAGGACGGACCCGACGCGGGCCGGGGTGTCACTCATGACCGGGACCTCCGCGTCGGGAGCACCGCGAACGAGCGGCGGAGCAGCGACGGGCGCGCGGCGAGGGCCTTGGCGCAGCCGGGCTCGGAGCGGGCGAACGAGAGGAGGATGCCGAGCGCGAGCATCGTCGTCACGAGCGAGGACCCACCCGACGACACGAGCGGCAGCGGCACCCCGATGACCGGGAGCAGTCCGATGACGGCGCCGACGTTGATCATCGCCTGGACGACGATCCAGCTCATGATGCCGGCCGTCGCGATGCGCACGAAGAAGTCGGAGCTGCGCATGACGAGCCGGTAGCAGGCCAGGGCGAGGACGACGAAGAGGACGAGCACCATGATCGTGCCCGGCAGGCCGAGCTCCTCGCCGATGATCGCGAAGATGAAGTCGTTGTGCGGCTCCGAGAGCCACTGCCACTTCTCGCGCGACCCGCCGAGCCCGAGGCCGGTCCACCCACCGTCGGCGAGGGCATAGCGACCGTGGATGGGCTGCCGGGCGATGCCGGTCGGGTCGGTGTCGCGACCCAGCCAGACGTCGAAGCGCCCGAGCCGGTTGGGGCTGGTGACGACGAACGCGGCCGCCACGGCGGCGCCGCCGGCCGCGGCGAGGGCGAACCACCGGCCGGGCACGCCGGCGGTGTAGAGGACGCCGCCGACGATGGCCGACATGACGAGCGCGGTGCCGAGGTCGTGCCCGAGCAGGACCAGCCCGATGGCGACGACGGAGATGGGGAAGACGAAGGGGACGAGGGCGTGCCCGAGCCGCCCGAGCTGCTTGCGCTTGGCCGAGAGGACGAGCCCGCCGCTGAGCGCGAGGGCGACCTTGAGCAGCTCGGAGGGCTGCATCGTGATGACCTTGAAGTCGAGCCAGTTGCGGTTGCCCTGGACGTCGATGCCGAGGGGAGTGAAGACGAGCAGCTGCAAGGTGAGGGCGAACCCGAGGAGCGGGAGGGCGAGCCGCTTCCACGTCGCGACCGACAGCCGTGAGGCGACGAGCAGGGCGATCGCGCCGATGACGGCGAACTGGAGCTGGCTGAAGAAGATCGAGTACGCCGACCCCGAGTCGGTCTCGTTGAGGGAGGTCACGGCCGAGGCCGAGAGCACCATGATGAGGCCGAAGCCGACGAGGACGGTGGTGACGCCGACGAGGACGTAGTACGTCGTCACCGGTCGGTCGAGTCGCTCCAGCCACAACGGGAGGAACGCGGTGCCGCGTTCCTCCTTGACCGGGCGGGTCGTGCTGCTCACTGGTTACTCCCCCGATGCAGCGCGGCGGAGCACCGCCTCGGCGAAGGCGTCTCCGCGTGCGCCGTAGTTGACGAACATGTCCATGGACGCGGCCGCCGGAGCGAGCAGCACGACGTCGCCCGGCAGGGCGAGCGACGCGGCCTCGGAGACGACACGATCCATGGCTCCAGTGTCCGTGTCCCCCACGTCGACCACGGGGATGTCGGGCGCGTGTCGGGCAAGCGCCTCGGCGATCGCGGCGCGGTCGCGCCCGAGGAGCACGACGCCGCGCAGCCGACCGGCCGCGGAACGCACGAGGTCGTCGACGTCGGCGCCCTTGAGCAGCCCACCGGCGACCCAGACGACGTGCTCGTAGGCCGCGAGCGAGGCTGCCGCTGCGTGCGGGTTGGTGGCCTTGGAGTCGTCGACGAAGCGGACCTCGTCCACGGTCGCGACGTGCGCGATGCGGTGGGCCTCGGGACGGAACGCCCGCAGCCCCTGGCGCACCGCGCCCGGCTCGACGCCGTGGGCCCGGGCCAGGGCCGCCGCGGCGAGGGCGTTGGCGACGAGGTGGGGAGCCACGTCGGGCGCGTCACCGCGCAGGTCCTCGATCGAGGCCAGCTCGGCGGCAGCGTGGCGGCGCTGCTCGACGAAGGCGCGGTCGGCGAGGACCTCGCCAACGACGCCGAGCATCGACGGGGCCGGGGTGCCGAGGGTGAAGCCGATCGCCCGGCATCCCTCCTGGACGTCGGCCTCCTCCACGAGGGCCTGCGTCTGCGGGTCGTCGACGTTGTAGACGCAGGCGATCTCGGTGCCCTCGTAGACCTTGCCCTTGGCGGCGAGGTAGGCGTCGTAGTCGCCGTGCCAGTCGACGTGGTCCGGCGCGACGTTGAGCACGGCCGACGCCTGCGGCCGGATGGAGCTCGACCAGTGCAGCTGGAAGCTCGACAGCTCGACCGCGATGGCGTCGTACGGCTCGGGGTCCATGACCGCCTCGAGGATCGGCGTGCCGACGTTGCCGGCGCTGACCGCCCGCTCACCGGCGGCCCGCAGGATCGACGTGAGCATCTGGACGGTCGTCGTCTTGCCGTTGGTCCCGGTGACCGTGAGCCACGGCGCCGCGCCCTCGAGCGGGCGCATCCGCCAGGCGAGCTCGACCTCGCCCCAGATGGGGATCCCGTCCTCGGCCGCCGCAGCGAGCAGCGGCTGCGTCGGCGCCCAGCCCGGGGAGGTGACGACGAGGTCGAGGGGGTCGGACGGCATACGGGAGACGTGGTCGGGACCGAAGCGCAGCTCGGCGTCGAGGATCTCGAGGATCCGGGCGCGCTCCGACATCTCCGGGGTGGCGTCGACGGCCGAGCCGTCGACGACGATGACGTGGGCACCGCGCTCCAGCAGGGCGTCGGCGGCGGCGAACCCGCTGACCCCGAGCCCGGCCACGAGCACGCGGAGGCCGGCCCAGTCGGCCTCGCGGTGGGTGAGCCCTGCGAGCCGCTGCAGCCGGTCGGGCTGGCTCGCGCTCATACCGCCCCCACGACCCACTCGGCGTAGAACAGGCCCAGGCCCAGCGCGACGAACAGGCCCGCGATGATCCAGAACCGGATGACGATGGTGACCTCCTGCCACCCGAGGAGCTCGAAGTGGTGCTGCAGCGGGGCCATCCGGAACACGCGTCTGCCGGTGGACTTGAACGACGCGACCTGGATGATCACCGAGAGCGTGATGGTGACGAAGAGGCCGCCGATGATGACGACGAGGAACTCGGTGCGGGTGACGATCGCGAGCCCGGCGAGCGCACCGCCGAGCGCGAGCGAGCCGGTGTCCCCCATGAAGATCTTGGCCGGTGAGCCGTTCCACCAGAGGAACCCGAAGCACGCGCCCATGACCGAGGCCGCGACGATCGCGATGTCGAGCGGGTCGCGCACCTCGTAGCACTTGATGCCGGGGTTGGTCTGGCAGTTCTGGTTGAACTGCCAGATGCCGATGAGGACGTATGCCGCGAACGTCATGACCGAGGCCCCGGTCGCCAGGCCGTCGAGGCCGTCGGTGAGGTTCACGCCGTTGCTCGTGCCCGCGATGATGACGTTGGCGAAGAGGATGAACAGCAGGACGCCGACGATCGTCCCCGCGAAGGCGAGGTCGAGGTTGGTGTCGCGGACGAAGGAGATCTTCGTCGAGGCGGGGGTCCGGCCCGAGTCGCTGGGGAAGCGCAGCGCGAGGATCGCGAAGATCGTCGCGACGAGGGTCTGCCCGAAGAGCTTCTCCTTGGATCGGAGGCCGAGGCTGCGCTGCTTGCTGATCTTGATGTAGTCGTCGAGGAACCCCACGAGCCCGAGGCCGGCCATGAGGAAGAGCACGAGCACGCCGCTCCAGCTCGGCGTCGACCAGAAGACGAGGTGCGCCATCGCGTAGGCGACGAGGGTCGCGGCCACGATGACCGCGCCACCCATGGTGGGCGTGCCGCGCTTGGTGTGGTGCGAGGTCGGGCCGTCGTCCCGGATGAACTGTCCGTAGCCCTGGCGGACGAGCCACTTGATGAACATCGGGGTGCAGAAGAGTGCGACGACGAGGCTGACCACCGCGGCGACGAGCACGGCCTTCACCGGGGGTCCTCCTGCGTGTCGTGGTCCGTCGTGGTCAGTCTGTCTCCGAGCCACCGTAGACCTGCGTCACGGCTGGACTTGAACAACACGACGTCGGGCGGGGCGAGTTCGGCGCGCAGCAGGGTCTCTGCCTCGTCCGCGTCCGCGACCCACCGGATCCGGGTCCCGCCGACGGGGGCGACGTCGGCCATCGGGCGGGCGGTCTCGCCGACGACGACGAGCTCGTCGACCCCCCGTCGCTGCGCCTCGCCGCCGATGTCCGCGTGCTCGGCGTCGGACTCGTCGCCGAGCTCGAGCATCGAGCCGAGGACGGCCCAGGTGCGTCGGCCCTCCCCCATCGACTCCAGCGCGGAGAGGGCGGCGCGCATCGAGTCGGGGTTGGCGTTGTAGGCGTCGTTGACGACGGTCACCCCGTCGGCGCGCTCGGTGACCTCCATCCGCCAGCGGCTGACGGCGTCGGCACCGGCGACGGTGCTCACGGCCTGCTCGAGGGGGATGCCGCACTCGAGGGCGACGGCGAGGACGGCCAGCGCGTTGCCGACGTGGTGCCGGCCCACGAGCCGGAGCGCGATCGTGGCCTCGCCCTGCGGTGCGACGACCCGGAAGGACGCCCGGCCGTCGGGTCCGACGGTGACGGCCTCCGCGCGGACGGTGGCGTCGGCGTGCTCGCCGACGAGGACGACGCGGGCGTCGGTCCGACCGGCCATGGCGCGGACCGCGGGGTCGTCGGCGTTGAGGACCGCGACACCGTCGGCGGGCAGGGCCTCGACGAGCTCGGCCTTGGCGCGGGCGATGGCATCGCGCGAGCCGAACTCACCGACGTGCGCAGTGCCGACGTTGAGGACGACGCCGATGCGGGGCGGAGCGATGCGGGTGAGGTAGGCCACGTGCCCGATCCCGCGGGCCCCCATCTCGACGACGAGGAAGCGGGTGTCGTCGGTGACGCGGGTGACGGTGAGCGGCACCCCGACCTCGGAGTTGTAGGACCCCACGGGCGCGATGGTCGGAGCGGCCGCGCCGAGCACGGTGCCGAGGAGGTCTTTGGTGCTCGTCTTGCCGGACGAGCCGGTGATCCCGATGACGGTGAGGTCGGTGGCGCGGTCGAGGACGGCGCGCGAGATGGCGACGAAGGCCTCTTGGACGTCGTCGACGACGACGCACGGCAGCTCCTCGACAGGACGGCTGGTGAGCGCGGCGACGGCGCCGCGGTCGCGGGCGCCACCGACGAAGCGGTGTCCGTCCATCGACTCGCCGATCCGGGCGACGTAGAGGCTGCCGGCCTCCGCCTCGCGGGAGTCGGTGACGACGGCGCCGGTGACGACCGGCACGTGCCCGTCGGCGGGCACGGCGTGCAGCGTCCCGCCGGTGAGGTCGGCGATCTCGGCCAGGGAGAGGGCGATCACGGCGCGGCCACCTCGAGCGCGGCGCGGAGCACGTCCCGGTCGTCGAACGGGTGGACGACGCCGGAGACCTCCTGACCGGTCTCGTGGCCCTTGCCGACGACGGCGACGACCGAGCCGGGTCCGCCCTCGCGGGCGAGCCGGACTCCCTCGCGGATGGCCTGGGCGCGGCCGTCGACCTCGACGAGCTGGGCGTGCGAGTCGTACGACCGGGCACCCTCGATGACGGCGGCGCGGATGGCCGACGGGTCCTCGCTGCGCGGGTTGTCGTCGGTGACGACGACGACGTCGGCCAGCCCCGCGGCGGCGCGGCCCATGCCGTGGCGCTTGCCCCGGTCACGGTCCCCCCCGGCCCCGAGCACGACGACGAGCCGGCCGCGGGTGCTCGGGCGCAGGGCCGCGAGGGCGGCCTCCACGGCGTCCGGCGTGTGCGCGTAGTCGACGACGGCGAGCAGGTCCTCCTCGTGCGAGGCGGTGACCTTCTCCATGCGGCCGGGGACGTGCGGGTCGGTGAGGATCGCCCGGCTCACGGCGTCGGTCTCCTCGCCGAGCAGGAGCAGCGCGACCGCGGCCATGGCGGTGTTGGCGACGTTGAAGTCACCGGGGAGGGCGGAGCGCAGGTCGAGCTCGAGGTCGCGTCCGCGCAGGGAGAACCGCGAGGGGTCCTCGGTGCCCACCGTGACGACCCAGTCGGCCTGCAGTCCGGGCACCGTCGTCAGCGTGGTGACCGGGACCCCGGACTGCTCGGCGAGGCGCCGGCCCCACACGTCGTCGACGCACACGAGCGCGCGCTGCGACCGGAGCGGCGTGAAGAGGTCGGCCTTCGCGCAGAAGTAATCCTCCATGTCGGCGTGGAAGTCGAGGTGGTCCTGGGACAGGTTGGTGAAGAGCGCGAGGTCGTAGACGACGCCGTCGACGCGGTGCTGGCTCAGGGCGTGGCTCGAGACCTCCATGACGCACGTGTCGGTGTCCCGCTCCTCCATCACCGCGAGGATCGCGTGCAGGTCGGAGGCCTCGGGCGTGGTGCGCACGCTCTTGATCCGCTCGTCGCCGATGCGGGTCTCGACCGTGCCGATCAGCCCGGTCCGGTGCCCGAGCGCCTCGAGCGCGCTGGCGACGAGGTAGGCCGTCGTCGTCTTGCCGTTGGTCCCCGTGATCCCGACCATCGTCAGGGTCTGGTCGGTCGTCCCGTAGACGTGGGCCGCCACGGCCCCGAGGACCGAGCGGGGGTCCTCGACGACAAGGGCCGGCAGGTCGACCCCGGCGGCGCGCATCCGCTGCCGGCCGTCCGGGTCGGTGAGGACGGCCGAGGCCCCGGCGGCAGCGGCCTGGCCCGCGAAGTCGGCGCCGTGCGCGCGGGCGCCGGGCAGGGCGGCATACAGGTCGCCGCGTTGGACGGCACGGGAGTCGAGGGTGACACCCGAGACGCTCCCGGCGTCCGCCGGGTCGTCGATGGATGCGCCGACGAGCAGCGCGAGGTCACGGATGCTCGAGCTGTCACGGGAGGCGGGTCGGGGTGCGGACACGACCAGTCAGACTACTTGCCGCTGCCGCGCGGCTTGTCCTGCAGTGTGTCCGGGTCGCTCTTGGCCACGTCGGGGTCGACCGACAGCGTGATGCCCGCCTTGGTCGTCCCGGTGGGCGGGACCTTGAGCTCCTGCAGGGCGTAGGTCATGACGTCCTGGAAGACCGGGCCGGCCACGGTGCCGCCGTAGATGCTGGCGCTGGGCCGCTGGAGGATGACGGCCACGACGAGCTCGGGGTCGTCGGCCGGGGCGTAGCCGATGAAGCTGGCCGTCTTGCCGCTGTAGCGGCCGAGCCTGGCGTCGTAGAAGTCGGCGGTCCCCGTCTTGCCGGCGACGCGGTAGCCGGGGATCTGGGCCTGCGGTGCGGTGCCCTCCTTGGACACCACGCCCTCGAGCATGGCGTTGACCTTGGTGGCGGTGTCCACCGAGACGACCCGGGTGCCGGCCGCGGGTGGGACCTTGACGTACGTGCCGTGGGAGTCGGTGGTGCCGTCGACCAGGGACGGGGTCACCCGCAGGCCACCGTTGGCGATGGTCTGGAAGACCGAGGCGGCCTGGATCGCGGTCACGGACAGGCCCTGTCCGAACATCACGGTGGAACGCTGCGTGCCGCTCCACTTGTCCGCGGGAGCGAGCAGACCCTTGGACTCACCCGGGAAGCCCATGCCGGACTTCGACCCGAGGCCGAACTTGCGGTAGTACTCCTCGAGCCGCTTGGGCTTGAGGGTCTCGCCGACGAGGATCGTCCCGATGTTGCTCGACTCGGCGAGCGTCCCCGCGACCGTGCGGTACAGCGTCGGGTGGTCGTGGCTGTCCTTGAAGGACGCGTCGAAGCGCTGCATCCGGTTGGGGATGATCACCGGCTGGTCCGGCGTGACCGTCTTGTCCTCGAGGGCGGCCGCGACCGTCATGACCTTGGCGGTCGAGCCGGGCTCGAAGACGTCGCTGACCGCCTTGTTGACGAGGCTGCCCTTGGCCCGGCCGATGTCGTTGGGGTCGTAGGTCGGGTAGGACGCGAGGGCGAGGACCTTGCCGGTCTTGGCGTTCATGACGACGGCCGTGCCCGACTGCGCCCCCATCTCGGACATGCGCTGGGCCAGGGCGTTCTGGGCGTACCACTGGATGTTGGAGTTGACGGTGAGGGTGACGTCCTGGCCGTCGACCGCCCTGGCGCCACCCTGGCGCCCTCCGGGGATCTTCGAGCCGTCCGGCGCCTTCTCGAACACCGAGTAGCCGGCCCTGCCCTTGAGGGCCTTGTCCATCATCGACTCGAGGCCGCCACCGGCCTCGCCGTCGTTCGTGACGTAGCCGACGAGGGAGGCGGACGCGGGGCCCTGCGGGTAGACGCGCTCCGGGACCGACTCGGCGGAGTCCTTGTAGATGCCGGGGATCCCCAGCTTGGCGATCTTGCGCCACGTCAGGGGGCTCACCTTGCGGTCGAGGACCTGGTAGCGCCCGGACCGGGTGAGCAGCGGCCGGAGGTCGGCGGCGCTCTTCCCGAGCAACGGGCCCAGCGCAGCGGCGGCGGCGTCCACGGCGGCCGCCGTGGTGGCCGGCTCGCAGGTCTTCTTGTTCTTCTGCTGGTAGGTGCAGACCGCCGTCGGGTCGGCCACGACGGTCTCGCGCGCGCGGCTGGAGGCGAGCACGACGCCGTCCGAGGAGGTGATCTTGCCGCGGAGCGCGGGGATGACGACCTTCTCGGTGCGCTGCTCGAGGGCCTCGGCGGCGACCGCCGACGAGTCGAAGCCCTGGATGCGCAGCAGCTGGGCGGCGAAGATGCTGAAGACGAAGAGGACCGCGACGGTGAGCCCGCGCATGCGGCGGCGCGGGTTGCCCGGGGCCTGGGCGGCCGGGCGGCGCGCCGGGGGGCGACGCGGCGGACCCGAGCCGCCGGTCTTCCTCGGCGCGGACGCCCTGGGGGGCTTGGCGGCCCCCGCGGGCCTGGCGGCCCTGGGGGGCTTGGGGGGCTTGGCCGGCATGGACGCCTTGGCGGCCGTGGACGCCTTGGCGGGGCGCGGGCTCGCGGACCGGGCGGTGCCGGCGGCCGGCGGCTGGCGACGCTTGACCGGACGGCCTGCCGCGGACCGCGAGGTGGCGGGACGCCCCTGGGCCGCGCGGGCACGCCGCGGCTCGCGGCCCCGCGGCGGAGGCGGCGTCCGGGGGGTCACGGGGCGGTGGTCGAGGTCGGGCTGGGCGAGGGGCCGGCCGCACGCGGCGTGCCGGACGGGGCTGCGGACGGGGTGAGCGCCGCACCCGGGGTGCTCGCGCCTGCGGCCGACGATGGCGGTGCCGGCGTGCGCGCGCCGGCGTCGGCGGCGACGTCCGGGTTCGCAGAGGCCGACGGCACGGCCGGGGCCTGACGCGTCGAGGTCGTCGTGCTCGTCGCCCCGGTGCGGGAGTCGACACTCGTGGTCGTGACCTCGATGTTGTCCCCCTTCACGGTCGAGACGGTCGTCGTCGTCACGGTGCCCACCGTCTTGACCGTGGCGTGGGCCACGGGAGCGGGGGTGGACGCCGCGGCAGTCGAGCTGCCCTGTGTCGCAACCTTAAATTCCTTCTGGGCCGTGGCACCGGCCGCCACGCCGAGGACCTTGCCATCGCTGAGCCGGAGGAAGGCCGCGGTCTCGGCGGGCACCATCCCCATGTCGAGCGCGCGCTGGGCGAGGACGGGGGCCGCGCTCTGGGCGTCGATCGCGTGGCCGAGCGCCTCCTGAGCGTCGGCGAGCTCGTTCGAGAGGTCCTGCAGGTCGCCGAGGACGAACGAGCCCTTGGCCATGGCCGTGTTGAGCATGAGCACGCCGATGAGGCCCGCGACGAGCAGCGCGAGGCAGGCGGCGACGAACCCGGGCTGGCCGTGGACGGGCTGGACGCGCACGACACGCAGCGGCTGCGGCCGTGACGGTCGGGACGCGGACCGCTGGAGCGGGCGGGCGGTGGCGGTCTGGGTCATCGCCGGGTTCCCTTCGTGGGACGAGTACGTTCGGCGACCCGCAGGCGTGCTGATGCGGATCGGGGGTTCGAGGCCTGCTCGGACGCGGGCGCCTCTTCGGCGCCACGCGTGAGAAGCCGGAGGTATGCCGCGTGCTCGGGAAGCTCGACCGGCATGCCGTGGGGGGTGGTCGAGGTGGCACCGGCGGCCAGGGCGCGCTTGGTGATGCGGTCCTCGAGCGAGTGGTACGACAGGACCGCGATGCGGCCCTCGACGGCGAGCACGTCGATCGCGGCGACGACGGCGCGCTGCCACGCGCCGAGCTCGTCGTTGACCTCGATGCGCAGCGCCTGGAAGGTCCGCTTCGCCGGGTGACCGCCCGAGCGCTGCGACGCGGCAGGGACGGCGTCACGCAGGAGCTCGACGAGGCGAGCCGAACGGGTGAAGGGCTCGACCTCCCGCTCGCGCACGATCGCGGAGACGATGCGCTTGGCGAAGCGCTCCTCACCGAAGTCGCGCAGGATGCGGACGAGCTCGCCGGGGGCGTAGGTGTTGAGGACCTCGGCGGCGGTGACGCCGGTGGACTGGTCCATGCGCATGTCGAGCGGCGCGTCCTGCGCGTACGCGAAGCCCCGGTCGGCCTCGTCGAGCTGGAGCGAGGAGACGCCGAGGTCGAAGAGCACGGCCTGCACCTCGCCCAGCCCCGCGTCGGCGACGACGTCGGCGATCTCGTCGTAGACGGCGTGCACGCCACGGAACCGGTCACCGAAGCGCGCGAGGCGCTCCCCCGCGAGGGCGAGCGCCTCCTCGTCGCGGTCGATGCCGATGACGACGGCCTCGGGGCAGCGCTCGAGGACCGCCTCGGCGTGGCCGCCCATGCCGAGGGTGCCGTCGACGAGGACCGACCCCGGCGTGGAGAGTGCCGGGGCCAGGAGCTCGACGATGCGGTCGCGGAGGACGGGAACGTGCCGCTGTTCGGCGGCTCCCCGTGACTCCATCTGTCGGCTCCTCGTGCGTGGGTGGGCGGTGTGGCGGTGTGGCGGTGTGGCGGTCGATCCCTGCGGTGGTGTCCGGTTCCCCGGCTCCTGGTCCCCATCCGTCCGGGGCCCGGCACGGGGGAAGTCGTGTCGGGAGTCCGGTCGGCTGGAGGCCGGGAGCCGGGGTGGTCACATGAGTCCGGGGACGACCTCCTCGGACTGCTCGGAGTAGGCCTGCTCGGTGTTCGCGAGGTACTCGTTCCACGCGTCGGTGTCCCAGACCTCGACCCGGGAGCCGGTGCCGATGACGGTGCACTCGCGGGTCAGGCCCGCGTACTGGCGCAGGTGGGCGGGCACGGTGACGCGCCCCTGCTTGTCGGGGATCTCGTCGCTGGCGCCCGAGAGGAAGACGCGGATGTAGTCGCGCACGGCGCGGTTGGTCGTCGGCGCCGCCTGCATCTGCTCGGTCACCTTGAGGAACTCGTCCATGGGGAAGACGTAGAGGCAGCGTTCCTGGCCGCGGGTCACGACGAGGCCCGTCGAGAGGCGCTCGCGGAACTTCGCCGGGAGGAACAGCCGGCCCTTGTCGTCGAGGCGAGGCGTGTGCGTCCCGAGGAACACCGCGCTCACCTCCCCACCCGTCTCGACCCCCGAAGACGACACTTCTCTCCGGCTTCCCCCACTTTACTCCACCAAGCACCGAAATCAAGTCGTTATCCGGGTTCCGACACTCTTTTTCTGCAGGTCAGATGCGGTGGTGCAAAGTGGGGCAGTTCCGCGCAGTCGAGCCTCGTCGCCCGTCGAGGAGGCCCTCTCTCCGGCGCCTGCCGCCTGCACCCCGGATGTGCCCCGCCTGCACGTTCGCTGTGAACCCGGATTTCGGGCTCGAGCCGCTACCTCGGTGGAGGAATGTGGGGGAAGATCGAAGGACCGGAGGCGCAGGGCCTCGGGTCCCCGTCCTCCAGGAGACGCCGTGCCCGCACACGACGAGGTCCACCAGACCCACGACCAGCGTCGCCTCGCCCACGCGACGCCGCCCGGAGCCGCCCTCGACCAGGTCTTCCAGGTCGCGAGCTCGCTGCAGACGGCGATGAACTCGGTCATCGAGGGCAAGCCGGCGGCCGTCCGCACCGCCGTCACCGCGCTCCTCGCCGAGGGCCACCTGCTCATCGAGGACGTCCCCGGCGTCGGCAAGACGATGCTCGCCAAGACGCTCGGCCGCTGCATCGACTCCTCGGTCCGGCGGGTGCAGTTCACCCCCGACCTGCTGCCGAGCGACATCACCGGCGTGAGCGTCTACAACCAGGACGTGCGCGACTTCGAGTTCCGGCCCGGCGCCATCTTCGCCAACGTCGTCGTCGGCGACGAGATCAACCGTGCCTCACCCAAGACGCAGTCGGCGCTGCTCGAGTCGATGGAAGAGGCCCAGGTCACCGTCGACGGCACGACCTACGCGCTCCCCCGGCCGTTCATGGTGCTGGCCACCCAGAACCCGATCGAGATGGAGGGCACCTACCCCCTTCCCGAGGCGCAGCGCGACCGGTTCATGGCCCGGATCTCGATGGGCTACCCGTCCGCGCGCAGCGAGGTCGACATGCTCGACTCGCACGGCTCGCGCTCACCGCTGGAGGACCTGCGCCCGGTCACGGACGCCGCGACGGTGACCCAGATGATCGACGCCGTGCGCCGCGTGCACGCCTCGCAGGCGCTCAAGCAGTACGTCGTCGACGTCACCCAGGCCACCCGCACCAGCTCCGCGCTGCGTCTCGGCGCGTCACCCCGGGCGAGCCTGCACCTGTTGCGCGCCAGTCGTGCTCACGCCGCGCTCGCCGGCCGCGACCACGTCCTCCCCGACGACGTGCAGTCCATGACGGTGCCCGTCCTCGCGCACCGGCTCATGCTCACCGGTGAGAGCCAGCTCGCGCACCGGACGGCCGCCGATGTCCTCACCGACCTGCTCCAGCGCGTGCGCGTGCCGGCGCCCACGCGCTGAGTCGATGCGTCGGTTCCGCGAGTCACTCACCACCCGGGGCGCGGCCTTCCTCGCCTCGGGGATCGTCCTCGTCCTCGCGGGGCTCGCGCTGGGCCAGCACGACCTCAGCCGGATCGGCACCGCCCTGGTCGCGCTGCCGGTGCTCGCCGGCCTCCTCGGCCGCAGGCACGACCTCTCCCTCGTCGTCGAGCGGGTGGCCCGGCCCTCGCGCATCACCATCGACGAGCCGGCCGTCGTCGTCGTGTCGATCTCGAACCCGGCGACCGCGCGCGCCCCGATGCTGCTCGCCGAGGAGCACCTCGACTACTCCCTGGGTGACCGGCCCCGCTTCGTCGTGCCCGCACTCCACAGCGGCGCCTCGACCCATGTGGAGTATGCCGTCCGCGCCCACGCGCGCGGCGCCCACCGCCTCGGCCCGCTCGGCGTGCGCGTCCAGGACCCCTTCGGGCTGACGCTGCGGCACACCTCGATCAGCAGCCACGACGAGCTCCTCGTCCTGCCGCGCGTGGTCAACCTGGCCGACGGACGCGCGCTCGGGCGCGGCCTCGGGGCCGAAGGCTCGGTCCCGCACCGTGTCGCCCTCCACGGCGAGGACGACCAGTCGATCCGCGAGTACCGCGACGGCGACGACCTGCGGCGCATCCACTGGCCGGCGACCGCCCGCACCGGTGAGCTCATGGTGCGGCAGGAGGACCGGCCCGCGAAGCGTCGCGCGACGGTGCTGCTCGACACCCGGGTGCGGGCCCACGGGGGCAAGGGCCCGAGCGGGTCGCTGGAGTGGGCGGTGACGCTCGCGGCGTCGGCGGTCACCCACCTGCTCGACACCGGCTTCGCCGTCCACCTCCTCACCCCCGACCCGGGGCAGGAGTCCGGCGTCCGCGAGGACTCCCAGCTCGACCCCGCCCTCGAGACCCTCGCCCGGACGGTCGCCAGCGACGAGAGCGGGATCAACGGCATGCTCCACGCCGCGAGCGGTGCGACCGCCCAGGGCGGGCTCGTCGTCGCCGTGGTGGGCGCCCTCGACGACGCGTCGGCGCGCGCCCTGTCGTCCCTGCGCCAGCCCGGTGGACCGGGACTGGCCTTCGTCGTCGACCCCGACGGCTTCGGCCGCGGCGGGCCGCACCCCGGCACCGGCGACATCGACCCCCGGGCCACCTCGGCCGCCCTCGCCGCCGCCGGGTGGTCGGTCGTCACCGTGACGCCCGACCTCGACGTCGCCGACGCGTGGGCGACGGTCGCCGGCTCCCGCAGCCTCGTGGGTGCGCGATGAACCGCGCCCGGCCCATCGAGAGCCTGCTCGCGGCGATGGCGAGCTTCTGCGTCGCGCTGCCCCTGCTCACCCTGTTCGACGCGAACACGTGGATGCGCCCGAGCGTCGTCGTCATCGCCACCCTCGCCCTCGTCGGCGTCGCCCTCCGCTCGGTGACCACGTCCGCGTGGTCGCCGATCCTCGGGCAGGTCCTCGCGGGCTTCCTCATGGTGTCGTGGGTGCACGGACAGGGCCACCTCTACTACGGGTTCCTGCCCGGCATCGACACGGTGAGGTCGCTCGGGATCCTGCTCGGCGAGGCCCAGCAGACGGTGCTGACCTTCTCGGTCCCCGTCCCGACCGACCGCGGCATCGTCGTCGCCATCACCATCCTCATCGGGTTCACGGCCCTCGTCGTCGACGCCGTGGGGGTGACCCTGCGCGCGCCGGCCCTGGCCGGGCTCGGGCTGCTCACGGCATACCTCATCTCCGCGACGAACTCCGGTGACGGGCTGTCGTGGAGGTACTTCGTGCTCCCGGTGGCCTGCTGGCTCGCCCTGCTGGCGATGCAGGGCGTCGGCAGCGTGCGCCGCTGGGGCACCGCGGTCCCGCGCTCGGCCGACGGCGAGGGGCCCGACCCGGTGCTCGGTGTCGCCGGAACCGCCCGCCTGCTCGGAGTGAGCGCGCTCGCCCTCGCGATCGTCCTGCCCGTGGTGGTGCCGCACCTGCCCACCACGTTCCTCGCCGACGGGCTGGGTCGCTCCGAGGGCTCACGCGGCGGCGGCGCCGTCAGCCTCAACACGACGGTCGAGCTGCGCCGCTCCCTCCTGAGCCAGTCGCGGGCGCCCGTCGTCACGTACTCGACGACGACGAGCACCCCGGACCCGTTGCGGGTCGGCATCCTCACCGAGTACCGCCGGGGCGAGTGGAGCACGCGCTTCGAGGCCAACCGCGTCCTCACCGGCAACACCGAGCGCCTCCTCGCCTCCCCCGACGTCAAGGCGACCGACGTGACGATCGAGGTCCAGGAGAACCGCCTCTCGGCCCCGCAGATCGCCCTCCCCAGCCCGCTCAAGTCCGCCGACCTCGGCGACACGACGCTGCGCCGGAACTTCGTCGGCGGCTACGAGATCGACATGGACGCGACCCTTGAGGAGTACTCCGCGACCTACGCCCAGCTCGCCCCGACGGACGCCGACTTCGACGGTGACGGTGCTCGGCCGCAGGGATGGCAGGAGGGTGTCTACAGCGACATCGACGGTGAGGGGGTCGAGCGGCTCAACGAGCTCGTCGACTCGGTCGTCCCCGAGGGCTCCACGCCGCTCCAGACCGCCCGCCTGCTGCAGTCCCACTTCCGCAGCAGCCAGTACACGTACTCGTTGCAGCTGCCGACGCCCACCGACCCGGTGTCCGGGCGGGCGATGATGTCGGACCCGCTGTCGAACTTCCTCGTCTCGCGCACCGGCTACTGCGTCCAGTTCGCCACGGCTTTCATCATGGCTGCCCGGCTCAAGGGCATCCCCGCGCGCATGGCGATCGGGTTCCTCCCGGGCACCTTCAGCAACGGGTCGTACACGGTGCGCGCGAACGACGCTCACGCCTGGCCGGAGCTGTGGTTCTCCGACCTCGGCTGGACCCGCTTCGAGCCCACCCCCGGCGGACAGTCGGGTGCGGCGCCCACCTACAGCCTCACCCCCGCCACGGCCGTCCCGTCGGCGAGCGCGTCGGCGACGGCACCCACGGCCACGCCCACCCCGTCGATCAGCCAGCGCCCGGACAGCGACGCCGGTGCCGCCGCGGACGACGCGGCGACGCGCGGTGGGCCGCTCGCATGGCTCGGCGACAACGCCCTCGCCATCGTCGTCGCCCTCGCCACCGTCATGGCCCTGCTGCTCCTGCCGGTGGCGGCGTGGGCGCGACGACGCCGCCTTCGGCTCGAGGCTCGCGACGACGCCGAACGGGTCGAGGCCGACTGGGCCTCGCTCATCTCCCGGCTCGGCGACATCGGGATCGCGCCGCCGCCGGGGAGCACCCCGCGTCAGGCGGGGACCCGGCTGACCCACGACGCGATCCTCTCCGGGGAGCCGAAGAAGGCGATGGGACGCATCATCGCCACCGTCGAACGCGCGCGCTACGCCCCACCCCGCTCCGACATCCCCGACGTCAGTGCCGACGCGCGCACGGTGTGGCAGGCGGCGCTGTCCGCCCGCCAGCGCAGCGACCAGGCCCGGGCCTACCTCTTCCCGGCCGACGGCATCCGCCAGTGGAACGACGTCAGGGACGCCGTGGCCCGCTGGCCCCGGGATGCCTGGCGCCGCCTGCGCCGCGACTGACGCGCGACTGTGCCCTGACCTGCTCCAGCGAGGTCATGACGTCACCGCCCGCGAGCCACCTCTTGAGTCCGGTCCAGATCTTTCGTTCCTTGAGGCCGTCCACGGCTGACGACGGGCGCCAGGAAGCGCGTTCCCACCCCGGTCGGGTCGATGACGATGCTGCCGCTGACTCGTGCCATCAGCAGGTCCCTCCCCTCGTCAGCTCTGGTCGACGTGCTGGGCGAGTCCGTCCCCAGCCTCTCACCGCGCGGGTGACGGTGACCGGGCAACGACGAAGCGGGGTCCCCTCCGGCCAGAGGGGACCCCGCTTCCACCCTGCCCAAAGGACAGGACTGGCCACCTGTCAGTCGAGGTAGTCGCGCAGCGCCTGCGAGCGGCTCGGGTGACGGAGCTTGCTCATCGTCTTGGACTCGATCTGGCGGATCCGCTCACGGGTCACGCCGTAGACCTTGCCGATCTCGTCGAGCGTCTTGGGCTGGCCGTCGGTGAGGCCGAAGCGCATCGAGACCACGCCGGCCTCGCGCTCGGAGAGGGTGTCGAGGACCGAGTGCAGCTGCTCCTGGAGGAGCGTGAAGCTCACGGCGTCGGCCGGGACGACCGCCTCGGAGTCCTCGATGAGGTCACCGAACTCGCTGTCGCCGTCCTCGCCGAGGGGCGTGTGCAGCGAGATGGGCTCGCGGCCGTACTTCTGGACCTCGACGACCTTCTCGGGCGTCATGTCGAGCTCGAGCGCCAGCTCCTCGGGGGTGGGCTCGCGACCGAGGTCCTGGAGCATCTGGCGCTGGACGCGGGCCAGCTTGTTGATGACCTCGACCATGTGGACCGGGATGCGGATGGTGCGCGCCTGGTCGGCCATGGCGCGGGTGATGGCCTGACGGATCCACCACGTCGCGTAGGTCGAGAACTTGTAGCCCTTGGTGTAGTCGAACTTCTCGACCGCACGGATGAGCCCGAGGTTGCCCTCCTGGATGAGGTCGAGGAAGAGCATCCCGCGACCGGTGTAGCGCTTGGCCAGCGAGACGACGAGGCGCAGGTTGGCCTCGAGGAGGTGGTTCTTCGCGTTCTTGCCGTCCTGGGCGATCCACCACAGCTCGCGCTTGAGCTTCATGTCGATCTTGTCGCCGGAGTTGAGGCGCTCCTCGGCGAACAGGCCGGCCTCGATGCGCTTGGCGAGCTCGACCTCCTGCTCGGCGTTGAGGAGGGCGACCTTGCCGATCTGCTTGAGGTAGTCCTTGACCGGGTCGGCGGTGGCGCCGGCGGTGACGACCTGCTGGACGGGCGCGTCCTCCTCGTCGTCGTCACGCAGGACGAAGCCACCGGTGCTCTCGGGTGCGGTGTCGGCCTTGGCCTTGTCGCCCTCGCCGTCCTCGGAGTCGCTGTCGTCGTCACCGTCGACCTCGGCGGCGACCGCGGCCACGTCGACCTCGCCGACCTTGGCGAGCTCGGCCGGGTCGACGTCCTCGACCTCGGCGTCCCCGGTCCCCGCAGCGGTGCCGTCGGCGGCCTTGGCTGCAGCCTTCTTGGCGGCCGTCTTGCGCGCCGGCGCGGCCTTCTTGGCCGGCGCGGCGGCAGCGGCGGCGGCCGTCTTGGTCGTCGCGGCCTTGGCAGTGGTCTTCTTGGCAGCCGTCTTCGCGGCAGGGGCCCCGTCCGCGGCGGTCGCCTTCGTGGCGGCGGCCTTGGCGGGTGCGGCCTTCTTCGCGGGCGCGGCCTTGGTGGTGGTCGCGGCGGCCTTCTTCGTCGCGGCCGCCTTCTTCGTCGCGGCCGACGTCGTCTTCTTGGCGGACGCCTTGGCAGCGGCGGCCACGGCCTTGTCGGGGGCGGTCATGACGACCTCGATGCCCTGGCCGGCGAGCGCGCTGAGGACGATGCGCCCCCTGTTGGCGCGCACCCCCGCGGCGGTGATGGCCTGCGCCACCTGCTCACCGGTGACCTGACCGCCGGTGCGTCCGGACCGGACGAGGTCCTGGAGGGCGGGGTGGCTGAACTCGGCGGGGAGGGGCGTCTCGGAGGCGTTCGTGGACACAGGCGACACCGGCAACCTTTCGTCACGGGGGAGGGCTCGGTGGTGCTCACGCGTGAGCGGAGCACCGACCGGCTGATCGACTTGGTGCACCTTCTGACGTGACCCACAGGGGTGAGAATCGGTCGTTGCTCGAAGGGTGCTTCACCATTATAAATCGCTGCGACCCCCCAGCCCTATTCCTGGGGGGTCGCAGGCGATTCCACGCGGGGGGTACACCGGCTCGAGACGGCTCGGAACCGGGGCAGCCGGCGGTGCGGCGGGGGTGCTCAGCTCTTGACGGCGAGCACGGGGCAGGGGGCGTCGAGCAGGATGCGCTGCGCGTTGGAGCCGAGGATGAGCTTGCCGACCGGGGTGCGTCGCCGCAGGCCGATGACGATGAGCTCGGCGCCGATCTCCTCGGCCACGGCGATGAGGTCCTCGGCGGGCTCGTTGCCGCGGATGAGCTGGCGGACCGTGACGGTGACGCCCTTGCCCTTGAGGTCGTCCCCCAGACGCTGGAGATCCTCGGAGTCGTTCCCGGCACCGTCCCGGTTGGAGTTGATCACGACGAGGTCCGTCTTGCGCAGGACGGCTTCCTCTCCGGCCCGAGCCAGGGCGGCCGCGCCTTCCTTGGTCGGGATGTATCCCACGACGATCGCCACGAGCGTCTCCTCTGTCTCAGGTCAGCCCCATGGGGCTCTCTGGCGTGGACGCTACCGGAGAACGTGACGCTTGACACGGACGTCGAGCACGCTGTCAGCCGTGGGGAGCAGCGAGCGCGTCGCGGATGATCTCGCCGACCCGCTCGATCTCGATGAGGAAGCCGTCATGGCCGAACCGCGAGGTCACTCTTCGCTGGATCGTGCCGGGGCGCAGGGCGGCGATCTCGTCGGAGAGCCGCTCCGGGTAGAGCCGGTCGGTGTCGACACCGGCGACGACGAGGCGTCCGGTGAAGGCCGCGAGCGCCGCGGCCACTCCCCCGCGACCCCGGCCGACGTCGTGGCTGTTCATCGCCTCGCTGAGGACGACGTAGGAGTTGGCGTCGAACCGCGCCCCGAGCTTGCCGGCGTGGTGGTCGAGGTAGGACTCCACGGCGAAGCGACCCCCGCGGCGCAGCGGCTCCTCGCCGGGCTGGGCCACCCGGCCGAAACGCTCGGCGAGCTCGCCCTCGTGGCGGTAGGTGACGTGCGCGATCCGTCGCGCGATGCCCAGGCCGTCGGACGGGACGACGCCGTGCGCGTAGTAGTCGCCACCGTGGAAGTGCGGGTCACTGCGGATCGCCAGGAGCTGCGGCTGGCACCACGCGATCTGGTCCGCCGTCGCGTAGGCCGTCGACGCCAGCACGATGCACGTCGCCACCCGGTCCGGGTGGCTCGTCGCCCACTCGACGGCCCGCATGCCGCCCATGGAGCCGCCGAGGACGCCCGCCCACCGGCTCACCCCGAGCTGGTCGGAGAGCAGGGCTTCGACAGTGACCTGGTCGCGGATCGTGATGGCCGGGAAACGGCTCCCCCACGGCAGGCCGTCCGGGGCGTCGCTCGACGGGCCGGTGGTGCCCTGGCAGCCACCGAGCACGTTGCTGGCCACGACGTAGAAGCGGTCGGTGTCGAGCGGCCGGCCCGGGCCGATGAGCCCGTCCCACCATCCGGGAGTGGGGTGACCGTCCCCGACCGGGCCCTCGACGTGCGAGTCGCCGGTGAGCGCGTGCTCGACGAGGACGGCGTTGTCCCGCGCCTCGTTGAGGACGCCCCACGTCTCGTACGCCACGGTGACGTCGGGCAGCGAGCCGCCGAGCTCGAGCCGGACGGGGCCGATCGAGGTGAGCTGTCGACGCCCCAGCGGGTCGCCGGGGCGCCAGAACGCCGCCGTCGGCAGGTCGGTGATGGTCATCGGAGGTGCTCCTCGGATCGCGCTTGCCCGTCGGGTGCCGACGGACCGTGTCTTCACCCGGGGCACCCCACCGCGAGGAGGGTTGCCGCCCAGCAAGCCGGGGCTTGTCGCTGGGACTCATGACCTGGGGCCGAGTCTAGGACTCGCGACGGCGTCGACCCAGCCCTGTCCGCTCCGTGAGAGCACTCAGGCGGCGACGTCCGACCACTGCCGCCGCGGACGAACCTGGAACTCGATGAGCCGGCCGAGGTACTCGGCCAGGGTGTAGTCCGGCTGCACCCGCAGCGCCCGGGCCACGGCGTCCCCGGCGGTCGAGCCGTTGCCGAGTCCCCACGCCACGCACGCGGTGACCGTGCAGATCGCCGCGGCGTCCCGGGCGCACTCGTCCGGGACCCGTCTGGTGAGGGACAGGAGTCGCTGGAGGACCGCCCGCGACCACGTCGCGCGGCACACCGGGCCGGCGGGTGCGGCGGCGGTCAGCAGCGTCGAGGACGCGTCGTCGACGAGGTCGAGCGGGAACATCACCGCCGACATCCACGCGACGAGCGCGTCGCGCCACTGCTTGTCGCGCAGCGAGCGGAGCATCCGGGCGACGTCGGCGTCGGTGGCCTCGAACCTCTCGCCACGGGTCCCCTCGGGGGCGAGCACCCGCGCCCAGAGGTCGGGCACCGGGTCGCCGGCGTCCGCGCCCGCCTCGTCCAGCCGGTCGAGCGCCTCCCCCACCCCGGCACTCGCGGCCCGGTCCTCGGCGACGAGGGCGCTCACCTCGTCGCGGCTCGCGAGCGGAGCGCTGCCGTTGACGACGAGCTCGGCGACGGCGGGCACGCGGGAGGGGTCGGGCAGCGCGTGACCGGTGAGGTGGCCCGGGACGAGCCCGTCGAGGGAGCGCGGCGACGGGCGGCAGCAGGCGCCCCACCAGGAGTCGTCGCGGACGACGACGTGGTCGATGATCCCCACCCCTGCCCGCCGCAGGCCCGCATGGAGCCGGTGCCGCACCGTGCGCGACTCCCCCGGCACGGACTCGTAGCCGACGATGAGCGCGAGGTCGGGCTCGACCCGCAGCAGGCTCGCGAGGAACTGCGCGGCGAGAGCCGCGGCGTCACGCTCACGGGGCAGGTCGGTGCGCGCGACCGGGCCGAGCGCCTTGGCGCGCACCGTCGCGACGACGACGCAGTCCTCGAGCTGGTGGCCGAGCTGGTGCGGGAGGACGGCGAGGAACTCGCCGGTGGTCGTGATCTTCACTGAGGTCATGACCCCAGCGTCGGAACTCCCGCGCTGTCCCGGGAAGGGTCAGCTCACGCGCCTGTGGAGCGCGGACGGCATACGGGACGGCTGTGGACGACCGTCACGCACGAGGTGAGGACGAAGCGTCACGGGGGGCGTCGTCGACGACCTCGCCCGGCACCGTGGCCCCGTGGCCGGAGCCGCGCCCGGTGGACCGCTCCCACGCGAGGAAGTCCTCGGTCTCGGTGACGAGCTGCGCGGCCAGCCAGGAGCCCACCACGGCGTCGTCGGCGAGACCGAACGCGCCGAGCAGGGCCTCGGGGAGCAGGTCGACCGGCGAGACGAGGTAGCCCGCCGCGCCGAGCATGAGGGCCAGCCGCCCGAAGGAGGTGCCGGTGTACTCACCGCTGCGGACGGCCCGGACGAGCCGCGGCATGGCCTGGGCCCGTTCCACCATCGACGGGCCGCCGGGGCGGGTCGCGATGCGCACGGCCGTCGCGAGGCTCTTGAAGGTCGCGACCTTGGAGTGCAGTGCCACGGCTCAGACCCCCGCGATCTGCGCCGTCGCCGTCGGGAACTCGCGGCGGGCGTTGTCGGAGATGCGCTTGATGAGCCAGCCGTCGAGGCCGGCACCGACGACCCCACCGACGATCGGCACGTTGCGACCGAAGCGGCTGAACGTCTTGCGGCCGGCGGTCGAGAGCAGGCGGAAGCCGACGGCCTTGTTGAGGACCATGAGGGCCGGGCCGGGCAGCCGCTGCGCGGCGAGGCTGGTGAGGCGGCCGGTCGGCGAGACCATGCCTGCCTTGGCGAGCAGGTCCTCCGCGTCGGCGCCCACGAGCGTGAGGAGGACGGCGGTGCGGATCTGCGGCGTCGTGATGTCGTGACCTCGCAGCGACGCGACGGACGCCGTCATGCGGGTCGCGAGGAGGTAGAAGCCGAGCACGTTGGCCGGCAGCGCCACCGGCAGGGTGATGAAGCCGCCGAGGCTCGTGACGAACCCTCCGGCCGCGGCGAGCTTGAGGTGGCTCTTGATGACGTCGTCGACCGCAGCCTCGACGTCGCCGCCGTTCTTCTTCAGGGCCGAGGCGGCGACGTCGGCGGCCGGGTCGAACGGGCCCTTGCCGACGATGCCGGTGTCGAGGAGGTTCTCGACGATCCTCGCGGCCTGGTTGCCGACGAACCCCTGGTCCTGCTTCCCGGCCTGCGCCTGCTCGAGCGCGGACGTGGTCTGCGCGGCCTGGCCCTTGGCCTCGTCCTTGCCGAATCCGAAGAGTCCCACGGTGTCCTCCTGTGGCCGCCCGGTCCGACCGGGTGCCGTTGCGATCTGATGACTGCGTCGATCCTGCCACGTCAGCGGGGGTGAACCGCCCGGCGTCGTGGTGTCGTCGTCCTCACCTAGGCTTCGCCCCATGTCCCACCCCGGCGGCCCCGTCGACCTCGTCGCCGCCGTCGTCCACGGGGGCCGCGCCGCCCTCGTCGGCGCCGACGTGCGCGTCGTCGGGTCGGTGGCGGAGGTGGCGCCGCGGATGGCCGGTCTCGCGGCCACGTCCGGTCCGCGCTGGGTCTGGTGGTCCGCGCGGTATGCCGGTGAGCTGGTGTCCGCGGTCGGCTCACCGCTCGCTCGGGCCTGGGACCTCGCGGAGGCGCACCGGGTGCTCCACGGCGGCTGGAAGGCCGAGCCGGGACGCGTCTGGGCGGCGGCGCACGGGGTCGCGCTGTCGACGATGCCGGAGCCGTCGGCCGGTGACCTCTTCGACTTCTCCGCGGCCGACGAGGTCGGCCCCGACGACCTCGTCCGCGGTGACGGGCACCTGCGTGCCGACGCGGCGTCCGGGTGGCTCGAGACCGACGAGCGCCTGCTCGCCTGGGCCGGCGCCGCACTCGACTGCGCCGTGCGGCAACGCGACCGGGCGCAGGAGCTCAGCCCGCGGACCGTGGGCACCGTGCACTCCGAGTCGGCGGCGGCCCTCCTGTGCCTCGAGCTCGAGTGGGGCGGGCTTCCGGTCGACCGACCGGTGATGGAGGCGCTCATCGCCGACTTCGCCGGGCCCCGGGCGGCCTCGGAGGAGGCAGCAGCGGTGGCGCGGCGCGAGCGCGACGCCCTCGTGCTGCGTCACGTGCCCGGGCGCGAGTCGACCGACCTGCGCAACCCGCAGCAGGTGCGCGACATGCTCGCCGGCGTCGGGGTCGACGTGCCCAACACGCGCAAGTGGGTGCTCGACGCCTACCGGCAGGTGCATCCGATCGTCGACGCGCTGCTCGAGTGGCGCAAGGCGGAGCGGATCTCCACGACCTACGGCTACCGCTGGCTCGACCAGTGCGTCGGCGCCGACGACCGGCTGCGCGGCGGCTGGACCGCGTGCGACGGCGCGGCCGGGCGGATGACGGCCGAGAACGGGCTGCACAACCTCCCGGCCGCGCTGCGGTCCGGGGTGGCGGCGCACCCTGGGCACGTGTTCGTCCGGGCCGACCTCGGCCAGATCGAGCCGCGGGTGCTCGCGGTGGTGTCCGGGGACCCGGTGTTCGCCGAGGCGACCCGGGCCGACGACCTGTACGCACCGGTGGCGTCACGGCTGGGCGTCGAGCGACCGGTCGCGAAGATCGCCGTGCTCGCCGCGATGTACGGCCAACGCAGCGGCGCGGCCGGCGAGGCGCTGCGCGGGCTGGAGCGGGCCTACCCGGTGGCGATGGGCCTCCTGGACCGGGCCTACGAGTCGGGGGTTCGGGGCGAGCCGCTGCGGACGTTCGGCGGGCGGCTCATCCCCACGGGGCGCTTCCTCGCGACCTCACCGGTCGGCGCGGACCCGGCGCTCGACGCGGCGCGAGGGCGGTTCGCGCGCAACGCCATCATCCAGGGCGCCGCGGCGGAGCTCTTCAAGGCGTGGGCGGCGACGGTGCGGGCGCTGGCCGGTCCCCTCGGCGGCGAGATCGTGCTGTGCCTGCACGACGAGCTGCTCGTGCACGCCCCTGCCGAGAAGGCGGAGGAGGTCGCGGCCCTCGTGGACCGGGCCCTGGTCGACGCGTCCCGGCGCTGGGCCGCCGGCGCACCCGTCCGGTTCGTCGCCGACACCTCCGTCATCACCCGCTGGTCCGACGCCAAGGCCTGACCTCCACCCCCCAACTTATTGCGCATACCGGCCGGGGCAACCCGACTTATTGCGCATTGTGCACCCCACCGCGGTCGGCGCACCTTCGCTGGAACGGTGCACAATGCGCAACAAGTCGGGGGTGGGGGCCGGCTGGGGGGGGCAGGCGGCGCCCTCGAGTCCGGGTCAGTCGTCGCTGACGTTGCGGAGGAACTCCTCGATGTCCGCGCCGAGCTCGTCGGCCGACGGGAGGTCCTCGGCCTCGGTGGCGAGCAGGCTGGGCCGCTCCTGCCCCGAGACGAACGCGTCGTACTGCTGCTCCAGCGCGCTGACGATCTGCCCGGCCTCGGCGTTGTCGTCGAGCTCGGAGGCGATCTCGCGGTTGTTCACCCCGGCCTTGGCGATGAGGTCGTCGTTGGGCAGGTTGAGCCCGGTCGAGTCGGTGATCGCGTTGAGCGCGGCGAGCGCACCCTCGGCCCACTCGGCCTGGGCGAGGTACTGCGGCACGTGGATCGCGAAGCCCAGCGCGTCGCGCCCGGCCTCACCGAGGCGCAGCTCGAGCAGCGCCGGGAACGAGGCCGGCACCTGCACCGTCCCGAAGGGCGACTCCTTGTCGCCGACGAGGCGCGGGTCGGTCGCGTGGGCGGTCATGCCGACCGGCCGGGTGTGCGGCACGCCCATGGGGATGCCGTGGCTCGTGACGACGAGGGTGATGCCGAGGACCTGCATGAGCTGGCGGATCGCCTCGATCGTGCGCTCCCACTGGAAGTCCGGCTCGGGCCCGGTGAGCAGGTAGTACGTCTGCCCGTCACGGTCGGCCATCCGGTACAGCACCATCGACGGGTCGGCGTAGCTCTCCCACCGGTTCCGGTCGAACACCATGGCGGGGCGGCGGCCGCGGTAGTCGAGCAGCGCGTCGACGTCGAACGTCGCGACGACCTCCGCCTCGGTGGTGTCGACGAGGTGCGTGCCGAGGATGCGCTGGATGTTTCCGGCGTCGATGAAGGCGCCGAGCAGCACGATGAGCGCGCCGGGGCGACGCGTCGGCGGCGAGGCGTCGAGCTCGAAGCGATAGAGGTCAGACGGGTTCTGCACGGGAACAGCCTCTCAGGGGGGTCACGTCTGAAGTCAAACGTGCGGGTCGCCGTGGAGATTCCCACGACCGCGTCGGGTCATCGGGTCACGGCGGCGATGGCCTGCCGCACGCGCTTCTCGCTCACCGGGTGGGCCGTCCCCAGCGACTGCGCGAACAGGCTGACCCGCAACTCCTCGATCATCCAGCCGATGTCGCTCACCTCGGGCGCGCGGCGTGCCGCCTGCGGGAGCGCGTCGAGGAGGTCGGCGTATGCCGTCTCGACGCCGTCGACCTGCGCCTGCAGCTGGGGTTCCCGCGCGTTCGCCGGCGCCTTCTCGAGGCGCTGCAGCATCGCGCGGAGGTAGCGGTGGAGGTGCGGCAGCCGGGCCAGGCCGCTGTCGGCGACGAAGCCGGGGCGGACGAGCCCGTCGAGCTGCGCGCGCACGTCGGCACTGGTGAGGGCCAGGGTGCGGGCCGCGGCACCGGAGTCGACGGCGTCGAGGTGGCGGCGCACCTGCGCGGCCAGCGCCAGCACCGGCTCGACCGCCTCGATGACCTGGAGCACCCGGGTGACGACATGGGTGCGCACCGCCGTGTGCGCAGTGTCGAACTCGTCGCGGGTGCGCACCTCCGCACGGGCCTGCTCGGCGACGATCGAGTCGACGGCCGCGGCGAGGCAGTCCTCGAGCAGGGCGGGCACGGAGCCGTGCGGGTTCTGGCCGAGCGCGAGCTTCTGGGCGTTGGTCAGCTTCGCGAGCACGCGCTTCCACGGAGCGGTGGTGTTGAGCAGCAGGAGCCGGCGCACCCCCGCGCGGTGCGCGGCCTCGGCCGTCGTGGCGTCGTCGAGGACGCGCAGCGCCACCGACGTCCCCTCGTCGACGAGCGCGGGGAAGCCCTGGACGGTGTGGCCGGCCGAGCGCCCCTCGAACGTGCGGGGCACGACGTCCACGGTCCACGCCGTGAGTCCCGAGCGCTCGATCGTCGCGCCCGCCTTGGCGAGCCGCTGGCGGACGGCACCCTGCGAGGTCGGGCGCAGCGCGTCGAGGTCCTTGCCGCGGGCCACCAGGCGGCCGCCCGGCCCCTCGACCGCGAAGGTCGGGCGCAGGTGGTCGGGCACCCGGTCCCAGTCCCACTCGTCGGGAGGGATGCCCACCCCGGTGCGGTCGCGGAGCACCCGCGCGAGCTCGTCGGTGAAGGAGCGTCCCGACGCCTGGTCGGCACCGACCAGCGCGGCGCGGGCGTGGTCGGGCGTCGGCACGAAGTGGCGGCGGGTGGCCTTGGGCAGCGACTTGAGCAGCGCGACGGCGAGGTCCTCGCGCAGCCCGGGCACCTGCCAGTCGAACCCGTCCGCGGTGACCCGGTTGAGGACCGCCGTCGGGATGTGGACCGTCAGGCCGTCGGCGTCGTCGCCCGGGGAGAACTGGTAGGTGAGGTCGAGCTCGAGGTCGCCCTGGCGCCACGTGCGCGGGTAGTCGCCTGCGGACACGGCGTCGGCGTCTTCCCGGGTGAGGAGCGCCTCGGTGAAGGTCAGCAGGTCAGGGTGGCGTCGCTGCTCCCCGCGCCACCACTTGTCGAAGTGGCGCACGGACGTGACGTCGGCCGGGATGCGGGCGTCGTAGAAGGCGAAGACGACCTCGTCGTCGACGATGAGGTCGCGGCGGCGGGCGCGCTCCTCGAGCTCCGAGAGGCGTTGCAGCAGAGCCGTGTTCGCCTTCCAGAACGTGTGGTGGGTGTCCCAGTCCCCCTCGACGAGGGCGTGGCGGATGAAGAGGTCGCGCGCCTCCACCGGGTTGATCCGCGAGTACTGCACCGTGCGGTCGACGACGAGCGGGACGCCGTAGAGGGTCACCCGCTCGGAGGCCACGACCGCGCCGGCGGACTTCGACCAGCGCGGCTCGGAGACCGTCCGCTTGACGACGTGCGCGCCGAGCTCCTCGGCCCACAGCGGGTCGATGGCGGCGTTGACCCGGGCCCACAGGCGGGTGGTCTCGACGAGCTCCGCGGCCATGACGACGTCCGGCTGCTTGCGGAACAGGCCCGACCCGGGGTTGATGCCGAAACGCGAACCGCGCGCGCCGGCATACTCACGCTTCTGCTCGTCCCGGACGCCGACGTGCGACAGGAGGCCGGCGAGCAGCGCCTGGTGGACGCGGTCCCAGTCGGGCTCGCCACCCTCCGACGCGGTCGTCAGCTCGGGGTCGATGCGCGCCGACTTGCACGCCGAGCGGAGCTGCTGGTGGAGGTCCTGCCACTCGCGGATCCGCAGGTAGTGGAGGAACTCGGCCTTGCACATGCGGCGGAAAGCGCTGCTGGACAACGCTTTCTGCTGCTCCTTGAGGTAGCGCCAGAGAGCGTGGAAGCCGGCGAAGTCGGAGGTCTCGCTCTTGAACCGGGCGTGCTGCTGCTGTGCCTGCGCCTCCTTGTCGACGGGTCGCTCTCGCGGGTCCTGGATGGACAGCGCGGCGACGATGACGAGGACCTCCTTGGTGCAGCCCAGCCGGCCGGCCTCGATGAGCATCCGTCCGAGGCGTGGGTCGAGCGGCAGCCGGGCCAGGGTCTTCCCGTATGCCGTGAGCCGCCTCTCGCCGCGCCTCCCCTCCCCCTCGCGCAGGGCGTGCAGCTCCTCGAGGAGCCGGACGCCGTCGGCGATCTGCTTCGCGTCAGGCGCGTCGACGAACGGGAAGCGGGCGATGTCGCCGAGACCCAGAGCCGTCATCTGGAGGATGACCGAGGCGAGCGAGGTGCGCAGGATCTCCGGCTCGGTGAACTCGGGCCGGCTCGCGAAGTCCTCCTCCGCGTAGAGGCGGACCGCGATGCCGTCGGCGACGCGCCCGCACCGACCGGAGCGCTGCGCAGCACTGGCCTGCGAGATGGGTTCGATGGGGAGCCGCTGGACCTTGGTGCGCTGGGAGTAGCGCGAGATGCGGGCCGTGCCGGTGTCGATGACGTAACCGACGCCGGGCACGGTGAGCGACGTCTCGGCGACGTTGGTGGCGAGGATGATCCGGCGCCCGCTCCCCCGGCGGAAGACGCGGTGCTGCTCGGCGGCGGAGAGCCGCGCGTAGAGCGGGAGGATCTCGGTCCGGGGCAGGTTCATGGCGCCGAGGGCGTCGGAGGCGTCGCGGATCTCGCGCTCACCCGAGAAGAACACGAGGATGTCGGTCGCGCTGTGCCCGGGCGGGGTCTCGGTCCACAGCTCCTCGACGGCGTCGCAGACGGCCGTGACCTGGTCGCGCTCCTCGGTCACCTCGCCGCCCTCGGCCCGCTCGACGAGCGGGCGGTACCGGACCTCGACCGGGTAGGTGCGGCCGGACACCTCGATGACCGGGACCTCGCGCACGACGTTGCCGCGCAGGTCGGTCGAGAAGTGCCGGGCGAAGCGGGCGGGGTCGATCGTCGCCGAGGTGATGACGACCTTGAGCTCGGGTCGGCGTGGGAGGAGCGACTTGAGGTAGCCGAGGATGAAGTCGATGTTGAGGGAGCGCTCGTGGGCCTCGTCGATGATGATCGTGTCGTAGCGGCGCAGGTCGCGGTCGCGCTGCATCTCGGCGAGGAGGATGCCGTCGGTCATGACCTTGACCCGGGTGCGGTCGCTGCTGTGGTCGGTGAAGCGCACCTGGTAGCCGACGAGGTCGCCGAGCTCGACCTGCATCTCCTCGGCGATGCGCTCGGCGACGGAGCGCGCCGCGATCCGTCGGGGCTGGGTGTGGCCGATCTGCCCGGCGCTCCCGAGGCCGAGCTCGAGGCACATCTTGGGGATCTGGGTGGTCTTGCCCGAGCCGGTCTCGCCGGCGATGACGACGACCTGGTGCTCACGCAGGGCGGCGAGGATGTCGTCGCGGCGCTCGACGGCGGGGAGCTGCTCGGGGTACCTCAGCAGGGCGGGGTCGACGGGCCCCCGCCCGTCCGGCCCGCGCTCGACGGGGCCGTCGGTGACGACCCCTCCCTGCTCTCGCTCCGGCACGTGCCCAAGAATAGGTCGGACGCCCCCCTGGCCACGTCGGGCCCGCGGGCGGCCGGCTCCTCAGGCAGCGGCGACGCGCAGGAGCCGGAGGCGCCACGCGTCCGGCCCGCGCTCGACGTACTCGACCGTGAACACCCCGGGCGCCCGCTCCTCCAGCTGCCGCAGGAGCGGCAGGGGGTCGTGCGGCGCGACGAGGACGAGGCCGCCACCGGGCTCCACCGCGTCCAGGGCCCCGAAGATCGTGGCATGCCGGATCGCGTGCGGGACGCTGCGGGCGTCGAGCTCGGGAAGGTCCGGGCCGTCGCTCTCGCCGCAGGTGCACCCGCCGCCGCACGAGCCACCCTCGGCTGCCGGCACCGCCTCGGCATGGTGGTGGTCGTCGTGACCGCCGAGCAGGTCGTGCATCCCCGCGAGCGCGTCGGCGAGGGAGACCCCCGGGCTCGCGGCGAGCAGCGGAAGGATCTGGTCGTTCTCCTTGGCGAGGTGGCTGTCGAAGGTCACGCCCAGCGCGCGCGCCTCGGCGGCGGCGTGCACGCGGTCGGGCGCGGACCGGAGCGACTCGACGAGCCCGATGATGAGCCGGTGCTCCACGAGCATGGCCTCGACGAGCAGCCGCCCCCGTGCGTCCCGGTGGGCCAGGGGGTACATGGCTTCCTCCTCCGCCTTCGCGTGCGGCACGAGGTCGGCCTCGGCCCACCGGACGAGCTCGTCGCGTGCCGCGAGCGCGCGTCGGTCGTCGGACGCGTCGAGGATGCTTGTGACGTGGGTGAGCAGGGTGCCGGCCATCTGCGCATGGTGCGCCACGACCGCCTCGACAGCGGCTGAGTCCTGAGCGGTGCTGGCGACGACGACGGTGTCCACGGTCGAACCTTCCCTGCTGGGCACCACCCCGGTGGCGGTGCCGTCATCTATTTAATACACTCCTTTCCGTGATTAATCCACCTGCGGCCCCGGACTCCCTCGCCGCCCGCATGGCAGCGGGCTTCGGTCCGAGCCCGACGACGGCCAGCAGGGTCCGTGAGGCTCCCGGCCGAGCCGCGGCCGCGGTGCTCGGCACCCTCGAGGGACGCGGCGCGGCCGTCGGCGTGGCGGAGCTCGCGGAGGCGACCGGTCACCACCCCAACACGCTGCGCGAGCACCTGGACGCGCTCGTCGGGGCCGGGCTCGCCGAACGCTCACGGGCGGCGGCGTCCGGACGAGGCCGGCCGGCATGGCTGTATGCCGCCGTGCCGGCTCCCGCGTCCGGCTCACCGGAGTACGCCGCCCTGGCCACCGCGCTGGCGCTGCAGCTCGCGCGCACGAGCGACGACGCCCGTGAGGAGGCCGCGACGGCCGGTCACGCGTGGGGCGAGCGGCTGGCCGACGCAGTGCGCCCTCGTCCACGGAGCGCGGCTGCCGCGCGGCGCGGGGTCGTCGGTGTGCTCGACGGACTCGGTTTCGCCCCGGACGCGGACGAGGGTGCGAGCGAGGTCCGGCTCCGGCAGTGCCCGCTGCTCGAGGCCGCCCGTGAGCAGCCCGACGTCGTCTGCTCGGTGCACCTCGGCATCGTCCGGGGAGCGCTTGGCACTTGGGGTGCCGAGAGCGGGGAGGTCACCCTCGTGCCCTTCGCCGAACCCGGGGCCTGCCTGCTCCACGTCGGCAGGCCCGGGCGAAGCAACTGATCCTGCTGCGCCGCCTGCCGGTAGCGGTCAGCGAGGCAGGCCCGAGCGATCGGGGGCCTCGTCGGTCACGGCACCGGTGGCCGCGGAACGGGCCGGAGGGACAGCGCGCTCGAGCGTGACCCCGGCGACGAACATGCGCTGCGCGCCGGCTCCCCCGGCCGTCGCGGCCCGCCAGTCGTCGAGGAACGCCTCGTCCACGCGTCGACGCGCCAGCGCCGTCGCCCGGGCGCGCCAGACCTGCGCCTTCTGGCCGAGAGGGAGGTTCTTCGTCGGCGGCATGGCCGGCAGGGGGTCCAGCGGCACGACCATCCGGCTGGGTGGGACGGCGCCGTCGAGGGTCCGGGCGAGGCGCGGGTGGGCGCGGTGGAGCTCGTCGCGGGTGCCGACGACGACGCGCTCACGGGGGGTCAGGCTCTCGCCGACGTAGCCGCGCCGCCCGTCGGCGAGGCTGGACGTGGCACGCGAGCCGGCGAGCGCGCCGGTCCTCAGCCCCTGGGCGCCGACACCGAGGGCGCGAGCGCCCGCGTTGGTCCCGAGCTTCTTCCAGCTGCCCTCGCCGTAGAGGACGAGCAGGCCGACCTGGCTGACCGTGCCCACGACGTCGGCGACCGTGCCGAGCGCTGCGGTGACGGAGGTGCGGCGCAGCGCCGGCGGGACCGCGGCGAGCTCTTCGGCGAACCCGTCCGCGCTGGCGAACGCGGAGTAGTGCCACGGGTCGTCGAGGACGTCGTCGGCCAGGGCCCGCAGGCGGCGGGCGAGGTGCCGGTCCGCGTCCCGGAAGTCCTCCCAGACTCGCGCATGGCGCCGTTCGGCCTCCACCACCCGCCCCATGGCCTCGCCCTGTCGGCGCCGGACCGCCTCTGCGGCAACCGGATCGGCGGTGACAGCAACCGCCAGATCCTCCAGCATCCGGTGGTCCCGCAGGGCGGCCTGGTGGCCCTCGCTCGACACCCGGGCCCGGTGTTGGACCGTCTCGAGCGCATCGGCGAAGGTCATCAGCGCGAGGGCGGCACCGGCATACCGGTCGATGAGCGCGTCGACGACGGGAGGTGACTGCTGCACGGCAGCCTCGAAGACCTCACCGGCCGGGCTGTCCCACGAGGCCCCGGCCCTGATGCCGGTGAGGACGCCGTTGACCTGCGCGAGCCGGGCGGCACCGGACCGCAGTGCGCGGGCGATCTCGCGGACGGACTCGGGGTCGCCCTCGACCGGTGCGAGGACCCGCTCGGTCACCGGGTCGACCCGCCGAACATCCGCCCGACGTCCGTCTCGGTCTCGACGTATGCCGTCCCGGCCACCTCGGCCTTGTCGCCCAGGTCCCGCAGGGACTCGGCCAGCGCCAGCCGGGTGCGGCGCCAGCCCGACAGGAGGTGGTCGAACGCGTCGGAGGCCTCGCCACCGCCGAGCGCCCAGCGGTCGACGGAGCCGTCGCGGGTCGCCTCGAGCCCGTGCGCGACCTCGCCGAGCGACACACCGAGCGCGGCGATCACCTCGGCGGAGATCCGCATCCGAGTCATGCCCCCGACGCTAGAACCACCCCTCACCCCACCGAGAGGTTGTCCACACCCTCCCAGCCCCCCGGGTCTGCGACTTATTGCGCATTCCGCTCCTACGCGACCGACTGATTGCGCATTCCGTGTACGGAATGCGCAATCAGTGCCGGTCGCAGGAGCGGAATGCGCAATAAGTCGGGTGGTGGGTCAGGCGGCCTTGGCGGCGACGAAGCCGAGCTCGAGGTCGGCGAGGATGTCGTCGATGTGCTCGATCCCGACCGAGAGACGGACGAGCCCGGGCGTCACCCCGGCGGCGAGGCGGTCGGCGTCCCCGCCCTGGGAGTGGGTCGTCGAGGCCGGGTGGATGACGAGCGAGCGCACGTCGCCGAGGTTCGCGACGTGGGAGTGCAGCTGGAGGGCCTCGACGAAGCGCTTCCCGGCCTCCGCCCCACCGGCGATCTCGAACGCGAGGACCGCGCCGGACCCCTTGGGGGTGTACTTGGCCGCCAGCTCGAAGAACGGGTCGCCGGGCAGGGACGCCCAGCGCACCGACTCCACCTGCTCGTGCGCGTCGAGGAACTCCGCCACCGCCCTGGTGTTCTCGAGGTGCCGGTCGATCCGCAGGCTGAGGGTCTCGACCCCCTGGGCGATGAGGAAGGCGTTGAACGGCGCGACCGCCGGCCCGAGGTCGCGCAGCAGCTGCACCCGCGCCTTAAGGATGTAGGCGAGGTTCGCGCCGAGCGCGCCCCCGACGCCGAGGTCCCGCGCGAAGACGAGCCCGTGGTAGCTCTCCTCCGGTGTGTTGAAGTTGGGGAACTTCTCCGGGTCGGCGCCGAAGTCGAACGTGCCGCCGTCGACGATGACCCCGGCGATGGTGGTGCCGTGGCCGCCGAGGTACTTCGTCGCCGAGTGGACGACGATGTCGGCCCCCCACTCGAGCGGGCGCAGCACGTAGGGCGTCGCGACGGTGTTGTCGACGATGAGCGGGACCCCCGCCTCGTGGGCGACCGCGGCGACCGTCTCGATGTCGAGGATCTCCACCTTGGGGTTCGAGATCGTCTCGCCGTAGAAGAGCTTGGTGTTGGGGCGCACCGCTGCTCGCCACGACTCGGGGTCGGTGGTGTCCTCGACGAAGGTCACCTCGATGCCGAACTTCGGCAGCGTGTACTTGAGCAGGTTGAACGTGCCGCCGTAGAGCGAGGGCGAGGCGACGACGTGGTCGCCGGCCTCGGCGATGTTGAGGATCGCGATCGTCTCCGCCGCCTGGCCGGAGGCGACGAGCAGCGCCCCGACACCACCCTCGAGCGAGGCGATGCGCTGCTCGACGGCGTCCTGCGTCGGGTTCATGATCCGGGTGTAGATGTTGCCGAACTCCTTGAGCGCGAACAGGTTCGCCGCCTGCTCGGTGTCCTTGAAGACGTAGGAGGTCGTCTGGTAGATCGGCAGCGCCCGGGCGCCGGTGGCGCTGTCCGGGGCCTGCCCGGCGTGGATCTGCCGGGTCTCGAAGGACCAGTGGGGGGTTCCGGAAGTGGCGTCGTCGGCCATGGCCTTGCTCCTTGTGTGCCGTGCTTGCGGCCGCCGGTCGACGTGCCGCCAGGTCCTCACCCGGGGCACCCCACCGCGGTAGGAGGGTTGCCGGCCAGCGAGCCGGGGCTTGTCGCTGGCACTCATGACCTGCGACAACGGTAGCCACCGGTGCCCACCCTTCGACACGACCGTCTCTCATCGTGGACTGGGCGCGGACCGGGCATGATGGGCGGCATGACCTTCCACGTCGATGAGTACAAGGCGGCCGCGGGCCGCTACCGCGCCGGTATGCCGTACCGCCGGGTCGGTCGGTCCGGTCTCGACCTGCCCGCGATCTCGCTGGGCCTGTGGCACAACTTCGGTGACGACGTGCCGCTCGAGCGCCAGCAGGCGATCCTGCGCCGCGCGTTCGACAAGGGCGTCACCCACTTCGACCTCGCGAACAACTACGGGCCGCCCTACGGCAGCGCCGAGCGCAACTTCGGCACGCTCTTCGCCCGCGACTTCAGGCCCTACCGCGACGAGATCGTCATCAGCTCCAAGGCCGGCTACGACATGTGGCCCGGCCCCTACGGCCAGGGCGGCGGCGGCCGCAAGTACGTCCTCGCCAGCGCCGACCAGTCGCTGAAGCGCATGGGCCTCGACTACGTCGACATCTTCTACAGCCACCGCTTCGACGAGACGACGCCGCTCGAGGAGACGATGGGAGCGCTCGACTCGCTCGTGCGACAGGGCAAGGCGCTCTACGTCGGCATCTCGTCCTACTCCGGGCCGCGCACCCGCGACGCGGTCGAGATCCTCCGGTCGATGGGCACTCCCCTCCTCATCCACCAGCCGTCGTACTCGATGCTCAACCGGTGGGTCGAGGAGGACCTGCTCGACGTCCTCGGTGAGACCGGCGTCGGCTGCATTGCCTTCTCCCCGTTGGCCCAGGGGATGCTGACGAGCAAGTACCTCAAGGGCATCCCCGAGGGCTCGCGCGCCTCGCAGGGCAAGAGCCTCAGCCCCGACCTGCTCACGCCCGAGTCGCTCAAGCACGTGCGGGCGCTCAACGCGATGGCCAAGAAGCGCGGGCAGAGCCTCGCGCAGATGGCGCTGTCCTGGGCCCTGCGTGACGACCGTGTCGCGTCGGTGCTCGTCGGCGCCTCGAGCGTCGAGCAGCTCGACGACAACCTGCTCGCGGTCAGGAACCTCAGGTTCAGCGAGGCCGAGCTCAAGGCCATCGACAAGCACGCCGTCGAGGCGGGCATCAACCTCTGGGCGACGTCCTCGGGCCACTGAGGTCGCGCGCCGCCGAGCGCACGCGGTTGAGCCACCAGATGCCGAGCACCGGCAGGACCAGTGGCACGTAGCCGTAGCCGGAGCCGAAGTGCGACCAGACGGTCTTGTCCGGGAAGGCGTCGGGGACGGCATACGACAGCGCCCCGACGACGAGGACACCGACGAGCTCGACCGTGCACGCGAGCAGGGCGACCCGCGTGCTCGCGCGGTCGCCGCGCACCATCCCGACCGTGGCGACGACGTAGATGAGCGCGGCGAGCGCGGAGAGCAGGTAGGCGAGCGGTGCCCGCGAGAAGTACTCGGCGATCTGGAGGATCGAGCGCCCGGTCGCCGCGAGCGCGAGGACGCCGTACACGGCGACGAGGATGCGGCCGGGGCCGCGGGCCGGGTGCAGCTGCTCAGGCATGGATGTCCCAGATCTGCTGCAGGCGCAGCGTCATGACGGCCACGGCGAACGCCCCGACGGCGACCGCGCTCATCGCCCAGCGCGTCTTGTCCTTGATCGCGCCCCACAGGGTGAGGGCGAGGACGAACGGCAGGGTGAGGAGGTATGCCGCGAACGTCGCCTTGCGCTCCCCCGTGTCCAGGTCGCCGATGCCGACGAGGCCGCGGACGAGCTGCACGAGCACGCCGAGCTCGACGAGGGCGGCCAGGCCGAGCAGCCAGTCGTTGATGAGCTTGTCGAACAGCGCGTAGGCCAAGGCGACGACGCAGAGCAGCATCGCTGCGGCGACGAGCCCTTGGGTGAGCGGGGTCAGCACGAGGCGAAAGCCTACGTCGCGTTGCTCACCCCTTCGGTTACCGGCCGGTTCGGCGGTGGTTGGATGCCGGTATGACTTCCGCAGAGATCGGCGACGTGCGGATCGAGTACGTCATCGACGGTCCCGACGACGGCGAGCCGATGCTGCTCATCATGGGGATGGGCGCGCAGCTCGTCGCGTGGCCGCCGGACTTCGTCGAGATGCTCGTGGAGCGCGGCTTCCGGGTCATCCGCTACGACAACCGCGACCAGGGGCTCTCGACGTTCACCGACACGCCCCCGCCGACCCGGGGCGCCGTGGCCAAGGGCCTGGCGGCCCGGCGCTGGGCCATCGCGGACTACACGCTGAGCGACCTCGCCGACGACGCCGCCGGGCTGCTCGACCACCTCGGGATCGCGTCAACGCACGTCGTCGGGGTGTCGATGGGCGGGATGGTCGCGCAGGAGCTGACCCTGAAGTTCCCCGAGCGGGTCCGGTCACTGACCTCGATCATGTCGAACACCGGGCACCGCCGGCACGGGCGGACCTCCGCGCGGTTGCTGCCGGCCCTCATGCGCCAGATCCGGGCCGCCGCACCGACGACGCGCGAGGAGGCCATCGAGCGGGGGGTGCAGGCGTTCCGGGTCATCGCCGGGCACGACTTCGACGAGGACGAGATGCGTCGCATGGCCGAGGCGCACGCCAGCCGTGGGGCGCAGACGGCCGTGAGCCGGGACCGCCAGCTCAACGCGATCAACGCCTCCCCCGACCGGACGGCGCGGCTGGCCGAGGTGAAGGTCCCCACTCTCGTCATCCACGGCCTGCAGGACCAGCTCGTGCTGCCCAGCGGCGGCGTGGCGACGACGCGGGCGATCCCGGGGTCGCGGCTGCTCCTCTTCCCCGAGATGGGGCACGACCTGCCCCGCGGCCGTCGGGTGGAGATGGCCGACGCGATCGCCGAGAACGCCCGCCGCGCCTAACTCGCCAATTCCCCGGTTAGGGACGCGACACGCCGGCAGACCCGGCGCCCCGACACGCGCGGGACCGGCCGGACCGCGCTCGGCTCAGTGGATGGCCGCATCCGCCTCGGTGCTGACGCGCTCGGGCCGCGCCGCGGAACGCTCGCGCCGGGTCACCACGACCACCGCAGCAGCCACGGCCAGCGCAGCCAGCACGGCCGCAGCCCCGACCACGGTCGAGCGCGGCTCGTCCCCGAACCGGCCCCAGGCCAGCCAGCCCAGTCCCCACACCACGGCCGCGGCGACACCCAGCCGGGTGGGCGCCAGACGCAGCAGCGACACCGCGAGGGCGACGACGACGACCAGCGCCACGAGCGCCACGCCCACGGCAACCGCGCCACCGGTGAGCCCGAACCCGCTGTTCGCGAGCGCCGCCGCGATGTTGGCGAACGTCGCGACGGCGACCCAGCCGAGGTAGAGCCCCGCGGTGAGCCGCACGATCCACGTCCCGACGGGGTCGCCGGCGTCGTCCGGCGTCGAGGCGAGCTCGAGGGCGAGCCGGGCGAGCACGAGCAGGAGCGCGAGGATGACGACGACGCTGAGCCAGATCCAGTCCTGCTGGGTGACGAGCAGCCACGCGGCGTTGAGCACCATCGAGGCCGCGAACAGCCATCCGGTCCGCCGGGCCAGCTCGCTGCGACCGGCGGCGGGGAGCCACTGCCACACCGTGTAGGCGGCGAGCCCCACGTAGATGACCGACCAGATCGAGAACGCCGGCCCCGCCGGGGCGAGCAGCGTCGCGTCCGCCGACAGTGATCCCCCGCCCGACTCCTCCACCCGGGTGCCGATCACCCCGACGCCGACGAGCGTGCCGATGACGCAGAAGATCTCGGCGAGGGTGACGCCGACCTGCCGGGTACGATCCGAGGAGCTCATCCCCCCACCCTGCCATCCGCCGCTGCGGAAACGGCCTGTGACGTACCCGTCTCACGGCATAACCGCAGGTGGAGGCGCGAGGCGCCTACACTTCGGGGGTGACCCTCACTTTCCCGGCGCCGACTCCGGTCGACGCGATGCTCGCCGCGGCCCAGACCATGGACGAGCGCGCGCTACGCGCCGAGCTCCGTCAGCAGGCGCGCGACCTCGGCGTGGCCGTCGTCGTGACCGACGTCGTGCTGCCGTTCCTCAACGCCGTGGGACGTGCGTGGGAGCGCGGCGACTGCACCGTCGCGTCGGAGCACTTCGCGAGCCAGGTGGTCCGGTCGTGGCTCAACAGCGCCGCCCTGTCCGAGGCCGACACGTCGACCACCGCCACCGCCACCGCCACCGCCACCGACCCGGTCGTGCTGGCCTGCCCGCCCGGTGAGCGCCACGACCTCGGCCTGCTCTGCTTCCACGTGCTCCTGGTGGGCGCCGGAGTGCCGTCACGCTTCCTCGGCTCGGACACGCCCCTGCCGGGGCTGGCCGACGTGTGCCGGGTCGTCGGTGCGTCCGGCGTCATCGTGTCCGCCACCCGCAGTCGGGTGTTCGAGGCGCACGGCGGTGCGCTGCGGGTGCTCGCCCGCCACTACCCGCTCGCCATCGGGGGCGCCGGCGCCGACGCCGACCTGGCGGAGCGCGTCAACGCCACCCTGCTGCCGGCCGACATGCGCCAGTCCCTCGCGCAGGTCGTCCGCTGGCACCGCGGCGACGCCGTCGGTCTGACCGTGTCGGCCTGACCGACGGCGTATGCCGTCCGCGCGCCCCGCGAACGGCCCTCACGTCAGGCGGTGAGCGACTCCGTGACGGCCGCGACGAGCATGTCGACCTCGTCCTCGGTGATGACGAGCGGCGGGGCGAGGCGGATCGTCATGCCATGGGTGTCCTTGGCGAGGATGCCGCGCTCCATGAGCCGCTCGCACAGCTCGCGGCCGGTCGGGCCACCCGGCGTGACGTCGAGCCCGGCCCAGAGCCCGCGCACCCGGACGGCGTCGAGCCCGTGTCCGACGAGCGGCTCGAGCCCGGCGAGCAGACGCGCACCCAGCCGACGCGCGCGCTCCTGGTACTCACCGGTGGCGAGCAGACGGCATACCTCGTGTCCGATCGCGGCCGCGAGCGGGTTGCCACCGAACGTGGACCCGTGGGAGCCGGGGGTGATGACGCCGAGCACGTCGGTGTTCGCGGCGACGGCGGAGACGGGGTAGAGGCCACCGCCGAGGGCCTTGCCGAGGATGTACATGTCGGGGACGACGTCCTCGAGGTCGCACGCGAAGGTCGTGCCGGTGCGTGCGAGACCGGACTGGATCTCGTCGGCGACCATGAGGACGTTCTCCTCGGAACAGACCGCGCGCAGCTCGCGCAGGAAGCCCTCGGGCGGGACGACGACGCCGCCCTCACCCTGGATCGGCTCGAAGAGGACGGCCACGGTGAATTCGTCGATCGCGGCGCGGAGGCTGTCGATGTCGCCGTAGCGGACCGCGCGGAAGCCCGGCGTGTAGGGGCCGTAGTTGTCGTGCGCGACCTTGTCGTCGCTGAAGCTGATGATCGTCGTCGTGCGGCCGTGGAAGTTGCCCTCCATGACGATGATGTTGGCCTGGTCCTCGGGCACGCCCTTGACCTCGTAGCCCCAGCGGCGGCTCACCTTGATGGCGGTCTCGACGGCCTCGGCACCCGAGTTCATCGGGAGGACCATGTCCTTGCCGGTGAGCTCGGCGAGGGCCTGCGCGAACGGGCCGAGCTGGTCGTTGAAGAAGGCGCGGCTCGTCAGCGTGAGGGTGCCGACCTGCTCACGGGCGCGCTCGACGAGCTGCGGGTGCGAGTGACCGAAGTTGAGGGCGGAGTAGCCGGCGAGGCAGTCGAGGTAGCGCTTCCCGTCGACGTCGGTGACCCACGCACCCTCACCGCTGGCGAGGACGACCGGCAGCGGGTGGTAGTTGTGCGCCGCATAGCGCTCGGTGGTCTCGATGTGCTGCTCGGTGCTCACGGCCGGGGTGGTGCCGGTCTGCTCGGGCGTCATGGCGGGTGCTGCTCCTTCGTCGATGGTCCCGCTCAGCGTAACGGCGCCCGGTCAGGGCTGACGACGCCCCAGCACCCACGCCGGGGCATCGTCGAGGGACCCCTCGGCGGTCCGGGTGAAGACGAGCCGGTCGTGCAGCCGGTTGCGCCGCCCACCCCAGAACTCGACCTCGTCGCAGACGATCCGGTAGCCGCCCCAGAAGTCCGGGAGCGGCACGTCGTCCACGGTGCCCCGGTCCGGCCAGCGGACGGCATACGCCTCGTATGCCGTCTCGAGCTCGGCGCGCGACGTCACCGGCTGCGACTGGCGCGAGGTCCACGCGGAGATGCGCGATCCCCACGGCCGGCTGGCGAAGTAGGTGGCGACCTCCGCGCGGTCGAGCAGCTCGGCGCGGCCGCGGAAGCGGACGGCGCGGTACATCGACGGCCAGGTCAGCGAGGCCGCGACGGCGGGGTTGCCGGCGAGCTCGACGCCCTTGGTGGAGTCGGTGTTGGTGAGGAAGCCCGGGCCGCGCTCGTCGAAGAAGCGCATGAGGACGGTGCGGACGTTGGGGACGCCGGACGCGTCGACGGTCGCCACGGACAGGGCGTACGGCTCGGGCACGTCGTCGCGGGCGCGCGACCGTTCGACGGCGTCGTCGACCCACCGCTGCGCCTGCTGCCACGGGGTCGGGGCGACGTGCTCCTCGGACAGCCCCTCGCCGTCGTAGTCCACCCGGGTCACGTCGCTCATGGGCCGAGCATAGGAGTGGGAGCTCGCTCCGGGGTGGCGTGCCTCCCGTGACAATGCGCAACAACCGGTTGTCGTTGTCATGATGACGTCACTGGGGTCACCACGAGCCCCTCCGCTGGAATGCGTGAAGTGCTTGCCGCGCCGGTCGGGTGCGCGTGAATGCCTATGTCGCACCTACGATCGAGCGCTTTCCACGTCCTCACGCTGAGGCGTTGCGGGATCCCGTTCGGACACCCGTTCGTCGGGATCCCGCCGCCGAGAAAGTGGTGGTGGGCCGAAGATCCGCGGGCCCAAATCCCCGGCTTCGCCCAATTGGACACGACACTCGGTCGGGCGGAGACTCGACCCATCGCTTGGCATTGTGTTCAGTGGGAATGTCGAAGGAACGGGAGAACTTGCTGCACCCCAATGCCGGATGCGAGCGTGGTCGGTGACAGCAGCGGACTCATGCCGTGTGAGCAAAGCGAGGCGGACCCTGTGCGGCGGGGTTTGCGCTGACCTTGGGAGGGGCCCATGGGCCGACGGGCAAAGAATGCCTTCACGATCCGTGTGCTCGGGGGTTTCGTGGTCCATCAGGGCGGACGCATTCTGTACCTCAGGCCAAGCACTCGTCGTGTGGTCGCCATTCTGGCCGTCGACGATGTGGTCACTCGCAACGAGATCGCCGCGCGTCTTTACGACAACATGCCCATGGAACGAGCGGTGAGCAATCTCCGCACCGTCCTGTGGAGGCTGCAGACCGACGCGCCCGGACTCGTGCACGTCCAGGCGGACGTCCTTCGCCTCGGGGATCTGGTGGTCGCCGTTGACGTGCACGACGCACGAAACTGGTTCCATCTGTCGGCGCACGGAACGGGCGGGGTGACCGATCCACCGTCTCGGGCCGACCAGGAGCTCCTCCCCGGCTGGGGAGACACCTGGCTCATCGAGCACCGTGAGCGACTGAGGCTCCAACAGGTGCAGGCCTGGGAACAACAGTCGCTGCGGCTCCTGCTAACGGGGCGACTCGCTGAGGCCTGCGAGAGCGCGCTGGTGGCCATCAGCCTGGATCCCCTGCGAGAGACGTCCAACCGGCTTTTCATCGACGCGGCTCTGCGTCAGGGAAACGCGGTCGAGGCGCTGGTGAGGTACCGCACCTTCGAGGAGCGGTTGAGTCGTGAGGGCTGCGGACAGCCCGGTCCCGCCGTGACCGCCCTCGTGACACATCTCCTCCCATCGCCGCGGGCGGCCGCGTCAGCACTGCCGGAGTCTCAGCTCGTGGATCGGAGCGACCTTCTCCCCCGTCGGACGGCGAATCGCCCAGTGGGCACCTGACCGTTCGGTGGCCGCGCCCGAGCTGAAGTGGTCGTCCGGGCGCCCGGACTCCGCACCCACGGACGCCGCGCGCCCAAGCACGCTGAGACGGCGCTGAGCCGACGCTGAGAGGACGTTGAGTCGACGGCGGGACAGGAGCGAGGCGGCGCGGCAGGACCGATGAGCGCGGGGTGTGATGCATCGGCGACGGGGCTGAACGCTGCCAAGGCATTGAATGCCGAGCATGAGAACGCAGACACGAGGGGCACGTTCACCCCCGCCGGCCGCGCGTCAGACCGCGCTCGACCCAGCACCAGCTGCGACGTGCGCTCCCACCTCGGCAAGCCCGGTCCTCGGGCTCCGGCACCCGTCAAGGCCCGCCTTGACGACCGAGAACACCGCATCACCCAGACCCGGGAGGAACCATGACAGCCACCGCACAGGCACCGACAAGTGCCGCCACGAGTCGACTCATCGATGCCGTCGTCCAGGATCTCGTCGCCGCCCAACGCGACGCCGGAACGAAGCGCGACTTCGGACCGGATTCGCCCACGGGCGACACCCCCGGACAGGTCGGGGGAGGGCAGGACGCCCAGCGCTTCTTCGGGGGCCTGGTCTCGGCACTCGTCAACCACGTGGTGCCGACCGTCGCACCGCACATCCTCGCGATGTTCCAGCAGCGTCGCCGTGACCTCGGGCTGCCGGAGCAACGCGACACCGCGTCAGTCGAACGCGACTTCACGGACATCCTCTCGGCACTCCTGCCCAAGCTCCTCGATGTGGTTCCGGATCTGGTGAACCAGCTCACCTCGGGCCCGCCTCCGCGGAGCGTTGAGGAGGAGAACCAGCGGATCTTCCCACTGCTCGGGATGCTCATCCCGGCCATTGCGTCCGCGGTGCCCTCGATCATCAGCGCCTTCAACCAGCAGCGAGGCACCGATGCCACACCGCCGGCGATGACGGATCCTGAGGCGCAGAGGTTCTTCGGCTCTCTCCTCGCCGCGGTCGCGCCGACCCTGATCCAAGCCGCTCCGTCGATCTTGGGTTCCATCTTCGGCGGCCGAGGGCTCCAGACCCCCGCCGCGTCCGACTGGTGACCTACCCATCATGACCGGGGCCGGTGCGGCGGGAAGGCAACCTCGACCCCCGCGCCGGCCCTCCGAAGCAAGTGAAAGGACGAGCCAATGCTCGGTGGAACCAGATCGGTGTTCACCCGCACCCTGCGGCTGGGGGCGACGGGTGAGGACGTGCGACAGCTGCAGGACCTGCTCAGGCAGGCCGGCTACGACCCCGGACCGACGGATGGCATGTTCGGGCCCCGGGTCCGCGCTGCGGTCCTGGCCTTCCAGCGGGCGCAAGGGCTGCAGGCAGACGGTGCCGTGGGGCCCCTGACCATGGCAGCCCTGAGCAGCGCGGTGGTGGAAGAGCCAGCCCAAGAAGGGCACACGGCGCAGGGACTGTCACTGCACATCGGGTTGAACAGGGTCGACCCGAACGCCTACCCCTTCCACGTACCCGACCTAGCCGGGTGCGTGAACGACGCTAACGACATGCAGGAGCTGGCCAGACGACAGGGCTTCCGTGGTCGGCAACTGATCGACGGCGCCGCCACGTCCTTGGCGGTCATTGCCAGCATCGAGCAAGCCGCGCAGACGCTGCAGGCCGGCGACATCTTCCTCATCACCTACTCCGGGCACGGAAGCCACGTACCGGACCCCAACGAGGACGACCAGCGCAGTGAGACGTGGGTGTTGTCAGACCGTCAGCTGATCGACAACGAGCTGTACGGGCTGTGGGGTCGGTTCCGTCCCGGGGTTCGCCTCATGATCTGCTCCGACAGCTGCCACAGCGGGACCGTGAGCCGCAAGATCGAAGAGCTCAGCGAGGCACTCGTCCGCGAGACCGAAGCCCTGAGGGCAGGAGCGTCCGACGAGGGACTGACCCTGACTCCCGGCATCACCCTCGACCTCGGCTTCGGGCTCGCTGACGTCATCGCCACGCATCTGCCGGGTCCAAACGTTGCCGCGCGCACGGACCGAGCGCGTGAGGTGGCGCGAGGCGTCATCCGAAGGATCGGAGCCGGGTCGGTGGATCGCGTCCTCTCCGACAGCGTGCCCCCTCGGGCGCGGCTGCTCGACCCAGTGCGTGCAACCGAGGACATGGAGCGGCGTGCCGACATGTACCAGCAGGCCGTGGCGGATCGAGCCGCGACGGCAGCCCCCACGTGCAGCGTCCTGCTGATCGCCGCGTGTCAGGACAGCCAGACCGCCAGCGACGGACGACCGGATCCCCAAGGCCATCAGAACGGAGCCTTCACGAGGGCATTGCGAGAGGTCTGGGAGACCGCGGCCAACTACGCGGACCTCAAGGACAAGATCCTGCAGCGCATGGCCTCTCCGACACAGACACCGAATCTCTTCTGGGGCACACCCAGGAACGCCGCCTTCGAAGCGCAGTCACCGTTCACCATTTGACGCGATCTGACGCGGGGCTGGGGTCAGCTGCGGTCGCGCCGCCACCCCGCCGCGAAGGAGTAGTCGGACCACGACCACCTGCGAGGGGTGTCCGCCATCGGCTCGGCCGAGGTCAACGCACCGGCCTCGGGGCCGGGCACCCAGTGCGACCCGTTCCAGTTCTGGTTCACTCCATCGGGCAGCTGGTACAAACCCTCGGGCGCTTGACTCATGGCTCATACCCTTCGTCGTCGTGGTCCGCGCAGACTACGAGGCAAGGGCGCCGGCGGGGGCCGCTTTCGCGAAATCAGGTCGGGGGCGTGCGTCCGGCGAAGGCGGCCAGCCGGTCCTGGACCGACCGGTCGTCGTCGACGTGCACCGGGGGTCCGAACACCCCGCCGCGGTTCTCGGGGGTGAGGTTGTTGCTCATGAAGGCGAGGGCGTGCTTCGCGACCTCGTCGTCGAGGGGGCGCGAGCTGCCGGTCGACTGCGCGAGGTCCCAGGCGTGGACGGCGAACTCGGGCAGGGCCGCACTCGAGGACCCACCACCGTCCTGCGAGCGCAGGTGTGCGAGCAGCTCGTCCGCACCCGAGCGGAAGTCGGCAGCCGGGTCGTCAGGCAGGGCCGGAGGGCTGGCCCAGTCGACGTCCTTGCCGGAGAACATGTCGACGAAGTTGCGCGGCGATGCGGCGACGTGCTGGACGAGCTCGCGCACGTTCCAGTCACTGCACGTAGACGGCTTGTCGTAGTCGTCCGGCGAGACGTCCGCGAGCAGGCTCTCGGTCTGGTCGATAGCGCGGGAGAGCAGGACGACGACATCCGGCTGGGCATCCATGACGAACCTTCCGTGGAGGGCGGTCTGACGTCTCTCACGCTAGCGACGGGGCCGAACACCGTCGAGGCCTCGCGCCCGGAGCCGACGGTCAGCTGGCGAGGCTGGGGGCGAGCTCGAGCGCGTCGTTGGGGACGGCATACAGCTCACCGTCGACGCGGACCTGGCTGCGCGTCGCGTACGCCGCCTCGACCTCGCCGACGGAGCCACGCAGCGGGCCGGCGGTGACAATACGCACCACCGACCCGAGCGCGAGTGCGGGAGCCGCCGGCGCGACCGACGCGGCCGTCGCGGTCGACGCGCCGACGGTGACGCGACCGGTGAGCGACTCGAGCTCGGCGCGGTACGCCTGGCTCATGGCGACCCGCCGCCCGCGGTAGGTCCACGAGATCACCGACGTGGAGTCGAACGCGGTGCTGCAGCGTGAGCAGCTGAGGACGCGGGTGGGCCGTCGGTGACGGGTGGAGACGTGCCCCTCCGGGCACACTCCGCGCCACGGACCCTCAACGCGGGGCGCGGTCGACGGCACGGTGCGCTGGCCCGTGCAGCCGATCTCGACGGCCTTGGCGCGCCAGACGTCGTCGTGACCGTGGAACGGTCCGACCAGGGCATGGGCGATCTCGTGCAGGATCGTGTCGCGCACCTCCGCCTCGTCGTGGAGGCGCGTCAGCGCGGCACTGAGGGAGATCGTGTGGGTGGCGAAACGGCATACGCCCGCTCGGGTCTTGGCGCGGTCGGTGCGGATGCTCCAGTCGCCCAGCCCGTGCTCGCGCAGCAGGCGGCGCCCGAGCGTGAGGGCTGCCGTGATCTCCATGCCGATGATGCTGCCAACGACCACTGACAGTTCCTCTCGGCGCACTCCCAGCCACCTGTCAGGTGGTGTGTATAGGGTTTGTCACATCTGCCCCGAGGAGTGAGTGATGGCGTCCCGCGACGACACGAGCGTGAACCCCGACCGCTGGGACGCTCGCGCCCGGACGCAGCTCGCGCACGCCTTGCGTTCGCGGGTCGCCGGCGACGACGCCGCTGCCAAGGCCCGGGTGATCTGGGGCGCCGAGGGCGAGCGCTGGTTCACGCCCGAGGACCCGGTCTGGCGGGTGCATGCTGACGCCGCGATGTTCCCCGGTGGGATCCGGGCTCTGCTGCTCCAGTCGCTGCACCCACTCGCCATGGCCGGCGTCGCTGGACACTCCGGCTTCAAGGGCGACCCGTGGGGGCGGCTGCAGCGCACGAGCGAGTTCCTCGCGACGACGACGTTCGGGACGATCGAGCACGCGGAGACGCAGATCGCGCGGGTGCGCTCGATCCACGAGCGCGTGCGTGGCAAGGCCGAGGACGGACGCCCGTATGCCGCGAGCGACCCGCACCTGCTGCGCTGGGTCCACATCACCGAGGTGGACAGCTTCCTCACCGCGTTCCAGCGGTATGCCGCTGAGCCGCTCACGGAGGCCGAAGCCGACCTCTACGTCGAGCAGACGGCGGTCGTGGCCCGGCGCCTGGGGGTCGTGGATCCGCCGCTGACGACGTCTGCGCTGGCCGCGATGATCGAGTCCTACCGGCCCGAGCTCGAGTCCACGGCCGCGTCGCGGGAGGCTGCGCGTTTCCTGCTCCTTCACCCGCCGCTGCCGCTGGCCGCGAAGGCCGGGTATGCCGCCCTCGCTGCCGGTGCCGTCGCCCTGCTCCCCCGCTGGGCTCGTCGGCCCTTGCGCCTGCCGTGGCTGCCGGTGACGGAGATGGTCCTCGCGCGGCCGATCGGGGACGCCGCGACGGCGACCGTGCGGTGGGCGATGACCGACCCCGCCGACGTGCGCACGGTCGCGGCAGCGGCTCGTACGCGCTGATCCGGGCGGCGGCCTGGGGACAACTCCACGGTCGAATCCGCGTATCTGGGCACACTCGGTCTCGTGAGTGTTCGTACTGGTCGTGCTGGGTTGTCAGCCCTTGAGCCGGGGCGTCTCAGGGCGTCAGGTCCCCTTGGGGGGTGGCGTAACCGAGCGGAATCCCTAACCTTGATGGCAGAACTTGATGCCTCGAGGGCGCCTGGGCGGCTGCGGGGCACCGCTCGATGGAGGGGTTCCTCACGATGACGACCCGTGCACGCATGACGTATGCCGTGTCCGCAGCGACCGTGGTCACGCTCGCTCTGGCGGGCTGCGACGGTAGTGAGGAGGACCCGAGCGCCACCCCGACGCCATCGAACGCGTCGACTCCCTCTGCGTCTGCAAGCAGCGCGTCCCCATCGGCATCAGGGACGCCCCGCCCCAGCACGACCGCCTCGATCAACATCCCCGCAGCAGCCCGGGCGAACACCGATGCAGGAGCGATCGCCTTCGTTCGTTTCTGGTTCGAGCAAGTGAACCTCGCCTACACAAAACCCGATGCCGCACTCATTCCGGCTCTATCAACCGAAAGCTGCAAGAGCTGTGCCGACATCGCGGGCGAACCGCGCGAGTACGCGGCCAAGGGTCACCGGATGTCGGGGATCCCGATCGAGCCACTCACGAACGCTCGGTCACTGCCCGGCAGCCCCAGCGGCAAGCGACGAGTGTCTTTCGTCATGACCCAGAACGCAGTCGACATCGTGAATGGGAATGGTGTCGTCGTCGACACCCAAGCCGCAGCCAAAGGCACCCGACTGGCTTTGGTCGCGTGGAAGGAGGGCCAGTGGTACATGGACGGCCTAGCCGCGCCTGCCTGATCGGGTTGACCATCTGCGTTGCAGTTGGGTTGGCCCCAGCGTCAAGAGGCGACGACATCTTTGGTGAGGCAACTCAAGATGGGGCAGCGCTTAACGGTCTCTCTGCTTCGGAACTAAGTGATCTCGGAAACTCGATGCCGACATCCGCGCAGGCATCGAAGCCCCCTTGGTTCATGTACGCCACGACGTCATATTGCTCCGGCGCCCCACCGGGACAGGGGGACGCTGCCCAGCCCAGTTGCACGGCTGAGTTCGCCGTGTGCAACGGCGGAGGAACAACTGGAGGCACGGACGGACCGGCTGTATGGGTGTGGCGGATACAGGTCGATCGAACAGGCCGCGTCATCCCCGGTGCCCAATGGGAGCAAGTTGATTACACATGCTTGGCTTCGCTGGTGCCCGGCTCAAACAATGTCCTGACGATGCAGATGATCCTCGACCAGTTCCACAAGACGACTTTCGCCAGGCCGACAGCCGCCATCCAGCCCGTTGGACTGAAGACTCTGGTCAACCTGCCGACCTACTACGAACTGAGGTGGCCCACGCAAGGTTTCGAGCCTGGGGAGCCGGATTCGACGACGTTGGTGGGACGCCGAGTCGACATCGAACCGGTCTTCGTCAGCGCCACGTACGTCTTCGGCGACGGCGAGGCGCTCGGGCCGGTCAAGAGTCTCGGCGGACCTCACCCCACGGGTGACGTCATCCACACCTACCGCACGAAGATGGTGGCGCCGGTCCAGATCAACGCGACGTACACCGGTCGCTTCCGGGTCGATGGCGGCGCGTGGATCGCGATCCCCGACACGGTGACCATCCAGGGAACGCCGTCGAACCTCACCGTGGCCGAGGCGAGAGCGCGCCTCTACCGGTACTGACGCTTGCACCCGCCCGCGATGACGCGTCGGTGGTGGCGACCGGCGATCACTTCAGGCGGAGGCGGTACCACTGCGGGGCGGTTCGCCTCAGCGGCTTGGGCATCCCGGTCGTGTCAGCTGGCTCGACCGACTCGATGGTCCAGCCCGCGAACGCCGACGCGATGTCCCCGGAGGTCACACCCGACGGGAGTAGCGGCATCCCGTGAGGAGTGAAGGCGAGCATGAGAACCGTCGCTCCGGGGTTCGCCAGCGACGTGACGCCACGAGCCTCAGCGGTCTGCTGCTCCTTCGACAACCCGTGGAAACAGCCGATGTCGAGGAAGAAGTCGAACGTCCCCAAAGCGGACCTGTCGAGGGCGGCCACATCACCGTTGACGAAGGTCGCTCCAGCGGGAGCGCCCGCCCGAGCGTCCTCGAGGGCACGCGCGATGTTGTCGACGCCCACGGCTTCCCACCCACGTGTGGCGAGCTCTGCGGTGTGGCCCCCGCGGCCGCAGCCGAGATCGAGCGCGCGACCGGGCGGCTTCGGGCGCTCGGCCTCTTCCCGGTCAAGGAGGACGTCAAAGCTCTCCTGCGCCTCATTGCCGGCCTGCTCCCAGGGCCGGATCCCGAGACTATAGGCGACGGCGTACCCCACACTCATGACGATCTCCCTTCAATTGGTTCGGGTCGCACCCGAGTGAATATCTGACTAGAGTCCTCCTCGATGAACGAACCTGTCAAGAGGCGTCCCTACCGATCCGCGGCGCGCGACGCGAAGGCGAAGGCCAACCGCGAGTCCATCCTGCGTGCCGCGACGGAACTCTTTGTGGCACAGGGATATCCCCGCACATCCATCACCTCGATCGCCTCACAAGCGGGGGTGAGTGAGGACCTCGTCTACCTACAGTTCTCGACGAAGCGCCGGCTCCTCATCGAGGTCCTCAACTACGCCGTCACGGGCGAGACCGACAGCCCGCGGGTCCTCGACCAGCAGGACCCACAGGCTGTCAGGGCGGAGACCGACCAGCGACGACAGCTCGCGATGTTCTCCAGGGACATCGTCCGTCGCTCGAATGCCGCCAGACCCATCGACGACGTCATGCGTTCCGCGGCCCTCATCGACCCGGAGATTGCGGCGAAGCATCGTGAGATGCACCGGACCCGACTCGCCAACCTCACCCAGTTAGTGAGGTGGGTCGCAGCGAACGGGCCGCTGCGTGCCGGCCTCAGCGTCGAGGACGCGGCCGCCACCGTCTGGGCGGTCACCGGTCCGAACATGCACCGGATGCTGGTCGACGACCTCGGGTGGGACCTCGACCGGTTCGAACGATGGGTGCACGAGACGCTGGAGGCCGCACTGCTGCCTCCCCCCTCCTGACCGAGGGTGCGCTGCCGACCACGCAGCGGTGATGGGTGCGACCCACCGCCATCCGGCGCGATCAGGCAGGGAGGTCCCACGCATCGAACCCACCAGCCAACAGGGCTCGGTGCTCGGCTTCGAAATCCTCGGCCAGTTCGAGCAACACCGCATCGGGCAAGGCCGACGCCCACCCGTCCGGGGGCCCGGTGTCGAGCTTGCGGCGGTGACGTTCGGCTGAGGCCACCTTCGCTCGTCGAAACGCTTCCAGTCGCTCCGAAAGATCTCGGTCATAGCTGCTGGGACACAGGTCCCACGTCACCGATCGACCGTGCGCATCCGGTGGATGGACGGTGGCGATCAGCCGTCGATCATGCACCTGGGTGTGATGGCGCTGGCACAGGAGAGCAGCGTTGCTGGGGTCCGAGGGGCCACCATCGGCCCAGTGCACGATGTGGTGCGCCTGGGTCCACGCCGCCGGCATCGTGCACCCCGGGAACGTGCACGACCCGTCGCGATGCCAGAGCATCCGACGCTGGCCCCGGGTGAACAGGCGGGTCGCGCGACCGAGGTCGAGGACCTCACCGTCCGCCCCCAACACGATGGGGACGACGTCAGCGTCACAGGCCATCTGACGTACCACCGAGGGCGCGAGGGCTGTCCTGCGGGCGAGAGATCCCATGACCGAGCCACATCCTTGCTCGGAACCCGCCCCGGACAGCCCCGCGAGCAGGTCGGCCAGGCTCATGCTCACGTGGACCACCGTGGCCGCCCCGCCCGGCGAAGCGCCCGCCGCATCGGTGGAGGCCGAACCTCCCAACACCGACGCGAGCGCCTCCACGCGTCGTTGGCCCGCGCTGCGCAGATCGGCCTCGCCCGTCACCGGGTTCGGTGCGGGCTTCGACCCCGGCCCGATCGCCGCCTCGAACCGGCAGTCCTGCTCAGGAGTCATGGCCATCCGATACTCCGTCAGGTCGCCATCCGCGACAGCCGGAGCCGACAGGTAGGCGCCCGCGCGCAACCGCTTGTGCGCCTTGTCGAGCTCGCCGTCGAGACCGTGCTTCGCGAGGAGTCGGGGGCGGAGCTTGCGGGCTTCGGCCTGCCCCCACTCGACACCGAGGTCGAGGATGGCCTCGGTCACGGTGGGAACGGCCTCCTCGACGAGGAGGTCCTTCATGCGGGCGACCTCACGCAACGCGGTCAGCGCCAGCCCGACGCCCACCTCCCCCGAGACCACTCGCCGCCACACGATGCCTTCCGGACGGGCCTCGTCGGCGAAGGGACCAGCTTCGGGCCCGCCACGTGACCACAGTCCGCCCGGAGTCGACGCGGCCGCGTCCTGCGCGAGCTGCGCCACCATCCCAGCGCCACCCTGACGGAGGGAGGGGGCGTGCTCGCGCACCCACGCGTGGACGGAACCGTCGCCTCGACGCGCTGAGGCGAACTCCCCGCGGTGTGCGGCCTCGGCGGTGACTCGCACCTGCGCGGCACTCGCCTTGGACTTCACCTCGTCGGCCAGCGTCATGACCTCGGCGAGGTCGTGGGCGCTGAGCGAGGTGAGGAGGTCACCGATGCCGGAGAGTCCGTCACGAGCGGCAGTGAGCACCCCACGCAACGGCGTGACGGGTGTCTCCTGCTCGTCCATCGATCTCTCCTTCAACGACTGACTCCACACTAGAGGCGACCACTGACAGCGCTCCTCGCCCAGCGAGCGAGTCACTCCAGCAACGGATCCGACCTATCGGCTCTCCCACCGGACCCCGGCGGTGGTCACGGACGACCGTGTTCACACCAGCCCGGCGCGGTCCGCGATGATCCCGATCCCCACCCTGTTCTGAGTGCCCAGCTTCAGCTGCGCCCGGCCCAGGTGGGACTTCACCGTCGCCTCCCCCAGAAACAGCTCCCCAGCCGCCTGGGCCGTCGTCATCTCCCGCGCGATGCACCGCACCACGTCGCGCTCTCGAGCGGTCAGGGTGGCCACGAGCGAGACCGCCGCCCGCCGAAGCTCGCCCGCCGGGTCGGACTGGAGGTGCTCGACAACCTGCCGTGCGCTGCGCGGGGACAGCGCGCCCTCCCCCGCCGCGACCGACTGCACGGCCGCGATGATCTCGCGGGGCCCGGCGGTCTTGAGCAGGAAGCTCGCCGCCCCGGCCCCGAGCGCGCGCATCAGCACGTCGTCGTGGTCGAACGTCGTCAGGATGATCACCTTGGGCGGCGTGAGGTGCGAGAGGTGCGAGGGCAGGGCGCGCAGTGCCGCCGTCGTCGTGATGCCGTCCTGACGGGTCATCCGCACGTCCATGAGCACGATGTCCGGCCGGTGCCGGTGGATCGCGTCGATGACCTCGTCGCCGTCGTGCACGCTCCCGACGACCTCGATGTCGTCCGCTGCGCCGAGGATCCCCTCCAGACCCCGGCACACCAGTGGGTCGTCGTCGACGAGAAGCACCCTCGTGGTCATCGTTCTCCTTCTCCTGCCGGGTCTGCCGACGGGTCTCCTGCCGGCACCCAGGTGGCACCGATCTCTGCAGCCCAGACCCACGGCATACGCGCCGCGACCCGGAAGACGCGGCGTTCGTCGACCCAACAGCGGAAGTCGCCACTGAGGTGGAGGACGCGGTTGCGGATCCCACCGAGGCCGCTCCCGGGGTGGAACTCGACGGGCACGTGGGCCGGCAGGTGGTTCGCCACCTCGATCTCGACGCCACCCTCCGGTGTCGCGCGCACGAGCACCCGCACGCCGATGCCCGGTGCGTGGCGGCGAGCGTTGGTCAGCAGCTCCTGGGTGATGCGGAACGCGCTGCGGCTCGTCGTCTCGTCGAGCCGGACCAGTCCCTCGAGCTGCACGGTCGAGACGAGGTTGACCCCGGTGGCCACCGTCTCGTCGATGAGCGCCGGGACGTCGCGCAGCGTCGGCACGTTCGCAGCCACGTCGGGAGAGTCGGGTTGGCGCAGCATCGCGAGCAGCGAGCGGAGGTCGGCCATGGACTGTTGGGCGTTCGCGCGCACCAGGGCCGCCGATTCCGCCACGCGCGGGTCGCCCCCCGAGGTCACCTCAAGGGCCCCGGCGTGAAGGGACAGCAGCGACAACCGGTGACCGAGCGCGTCGTGCACCTCCTGCGCGATCCGCTCGCGGTCCGCCTGCCGGGCGACCTCGTCGCTGAGGTGGTCGACGACGACGCGCTGCTCGCGGACGGCGAGCTGCGCCTCGGACAGCGAGCTGCGGGCCCGGATGACGAGCGCGAGCCCGCACGTCACGCCCAGCAGCAGAGCGCTGATGAGCAGCACGGCCCACCAGGGCAGGGGCGCGAGATACACCGAGGCGTCATTGGTCCGCAGCGACTGCCAGAAGGACGTGTCCATCGACCAGCCGCGCGTGTCCCGCCAGGTCGACGCGAGGGTCGCCAAGGCCACGAGACCGCCCAGGGCCGCGGTGACGCGGTCGAGGCGCCGCACCATGAGGGAGCCGAACGCGATGAGAGCGGCCACCGGGTCGACGTGCAGCGCCAGCGCCACACCGCTCGTCACGAGGACGACGATCTCCGGGAACTGCCGGCGCCACCCGAGCGCGACCGCCGACGCCAGCGCGACGAGGAAGATGGCCATCCCCAGGTCCGACATGACGCCGCTGTCGGCCCATCCCGACTGTCGCGCCTCGAACGCCGACACCGCCAGCGAGCTGCTGATCACGCAGATCGGCAGGTACAGCAGCCAGCTCCGCCCCCGCGGGCTGCGCAGGCGATCGACCCGACGGCGTCTGCCGTCGGGTCGCCCGAGCGCGGGTGCGGATGCGGGTCCTGCTGTCATGAGCCGAACCGTAGGACCGCGCACCGACAGCCGGCGTCCACCGAAAGGCTGGAGACGGCATACCCCGTCTCCCCCGATCGGCCACGAAGGGTGAGCCGACAGGTGGCAGACCGCGACCCGGCACACGGGATCAACTCGACCCATCACGCCGAGCCGGCCCGAACGCGGCCGAGACACGAGGAGAACGAGATGAGCGAGTACCCCAGCCACCCGCCCCAGGGTCAGGGCCCGTGGCAGCCGACCAACCCGCCGGCGCCGCCGGTGACGAAGCCGAACTGGTTCGTGCGGCACAAGATCCTCACCGGCCTGGCCGCCCTGCTGCTGTTCGGCGCGGTCTCGAACGCGCTCGGCGGTGGAGGGGACGCGCCGAGCGACGCGTCGAGCGAGCCGACGACGGCCGCGTCACCCGCAGCAGCCGGGACGGCGCCCGCCGCCAAGCAGACAACGGCGCCCAAGCCCGTGGCCAAGCCGGCCGCGAAGAAGGCTCCCGCGATCGGGACCAAGGTGCGCGACGGGAAGTTCGAGTTCGTCGTCACCAAGGTGGAGGACGGCGGTGCCCAGGTCGGTAGTGACGGGTTCGGGGAGAAGGCGCAGGGGCGGTTCACGTTCGTCCGCCTCACCATCACCAACATCGGCGACAAGCCCCAGACGATGTTCACCGACACCCAGACCGTCGTCGACGCACAGGGCCGCACGTTCACCCCGAACTCGATGGCCGGCATCCACCTCGAGGACAACGACGTGTGGATCTCCGAGATCAACCCGGGCAACTCGGTCAAGGGGACGCTCGTCTACGACATGCCGGCGGGCTCGAAGCCGGTGTCGATCGAGCTGCACGACTCGATGTTCTCGGGCGGAGTGACGGTGTCCCTCACCTGACTCCTCGTATGCCGTCCGCTCGCCTCGGGCGGCCGCGCGCAGGGGCGCGGCCACCCGAGGTGCACGAGTGCCACGCCCACGCGCGGGGCACGGTGGCTGTCAGTGGTCACCGGCACACTGGAACTCGACCGGCTCGTCAGACGCGCCGACTGCCCACTCCCGCACTGCGTTTCACCCAGGAGGACGCCATGACCAACCCCGCCTACACACACCTGACCCTCGTCGTCGACAGGTCCGGCAGCATGAGCAGCGTCCGCGACGAGGCACAGGCCGGTATCACGACGCTCGTGCTGGAGCAGTTCGCCCTCGACGGTCGCTTCACGGTGACGCTCGCCCAGTTCGACGACCGGTTCGACACGGTCGAGCGGATGCGGGACACGCCGTTCACGTTCGAGCTCGAGCCGCGCGGCATGACGGCGCTGCTCGACGCGGTGGGCATGGAGGTCGTCCGCACCGGCGAGGACCTGGCCGCGCTCCCCGAGGGGGAACGCCCGGGTCGGGTGCTGTTCGTCGTCGTGACCGACGGGCACGAGAACTCCTCGCACGAGTACACGCTGGAGAAGGCCCGGGAGCTCATCCGGGTCCAGAAGGAGCAGTTCGGCTGGGAGGTGCAGTTCCTCGGCGCCGACGACGCGGCGTGGCAGGGGCAGCAGCTCGGCGTCGCGACGACGCGCTACTCGAACGACGGTGCCGGCAACGTGGCCGTCTTCGACTCGATGTCCCGCTCCCTGCGGGCCTACCGGCTGGACCCGTCGCCGAGCGCCGGCTTCTCGATGCCCGACGAGGTCACGACCAGCTGAGCGGGTGGGCTTCGTCAGCCCCTGCGCAGCGGCCAGAGCAGCCCGTGCGCGTCGTACCGGGTCGAGAGTCGCTGCAGCGCAACGGCGGCGAGCAGCAGCCCGACGTCGCGCAGCGCGACGTCGTAGAACCCTGGGATGAGCAGGAGGTTGAGGATGATCCCGCCCAACCAGGCCGCGACGACGAGCGCTCCGAGCCGGGGGTGGAGCAGGACGACGAGGCCGGCGACGACCTCGCTGACGCCGACGGCATACATCGCCTGCTGCGGTGAGAACGGCAGCGGGTCGGAGAGGACGGGCGCGAGGTAGCGGTCCCACTCCGTCATGAGGTTCGTGAACTTGTCGAGGCCGAAGAGGATCGGCGCGACGACGAACGCCGCCCGAAGGACGACGAACGCCTGGTGTGCCGGGTCGCCGGGGCTGCGCTGCGTCGCCTCGGCCTCTCGGTGGGTGTGGGTGTCGATCGTGGCCATGATGACCTCCTGGTGCGAAGTGCCTCCGACCGGCGCCGCCTGACAGGACGGGAGCTGGGTGGGAGGCTGACATCGTGTTGGTGGCGGTGTGGGTGGGTGGCCTTACCGGCGTCGAGGACGGCGGTAAGACCGGCGGGGCTCCGTGCAGCGAACAGGGCATGACCACCCCTCAGACACAGATCCCCGCGGCGTGCCAGCCGGCCGGCCCAGCGGTCGACGTCGTCGCTTGGCGGGCGTGCCGGTTGCACGAGGCCGGGTTCCCGTGGGTTCTGGCGGAGTCGCTCGCCGGGACCCGGACCGACCTGCACGCGCTGCTGTCGCTCGTCGACGCCGGCTGCCCGCCGCGGCTGGCGGCGCGGATCCTCTCGCCGATCGACGAGGGAACGAGTCCGTGGTGAACGACATGGGCCGAGAAGGCGTCCTGGCGCCCTCCGGTCAGGGCGCGACGCGGCCCCCGAGCGATGACGGGGTGCCCGAGGACTGGGTCTCGGCGCTGTCGTCATCGGGCGCCGACCAGCAGGTGGCGCTGCGGGCGCTGCACGGCCTCATGGTGCGGGCGGCGGCCCACCAGGTGTGGCGGATGCGCTCTGCGCTGCCCGACGCCTCCCCGGGAACCGTCGACGTCATCGTCAACCAGGCCGCGGACGAGGCGATGACGGCGCTCCTGCGCAAGCTGCACACCTTCGAGGGGCGCAGCCGGTTCACGACGTGGGCGTTCAAGTTCGCCATTCTCCAGGCGGCGACGGACGTGCGGCGGCTCCAGTGGCAGCACCGCGAGGTGGAGCTGCGCGACCTCGACCTGGCGCGCGTGCCGCGCGACCCCCACGACGGACCCGAGCGGCAGGCGGAGGGCGCCGACCTCGCCCGCGCCGTGGCCGGAGCGATGGACACCTGCCTGACTCCCCACCAGCGGCGGGTCGCCGTCGCCCTGCTCGTCGACGGCGTGCCGATCGACGTCCTGGCCGAGCGCCTCGGCTCGAACCGCAACGCCCTCTACAAGACCGTCCACGACGTCCGGCGGCGCCTGCGCGAGGACCTCACCGCGCGGGGGTACCTGCCGGGTGATGCCTCAGGATCCGACCTGGACCCCCACCCCCATGCAACGGCAGGATCGTCATGACGTCCCCACCCGCTCCCCCACACGAGCTCCCCCCCACGGCTGTCGCCGCACTGCTCGTCGACACCACGCCCTACCTGTCCTGCGACGAGTGCTTCGAGCGGATGGACACCCACGTGGAGGCGGTCCTGGACGAGCCCGGTCATCACGACCTCGCCATGGACCGCCACCTCGTCGGGTGCGCAGCGTGCGCCGAGGAGGCGCAGTCGCTCATCGCACTGCTTGCAGGCCACTGACGGCGACGTCTTCTGTCTCGCGCCGGCTCTTCACGGCGTGGTGTGCGGCGATCGCCCAGCCCCACATGAGCGGCAGGAGGGCGTTGCCCATCGACGTGATCTCCGTGATCACGAAGAACAACGGGAAGAACGCGATGAGCAGCCAGGCCGTGACCTTTGGCCGGAAACCGTTGCGCAGCAGGAGGATCCCGAGCCAGATGCCGCCAAGCCCCATGACGAGCAGCGCGGGCAGTCCGACGATGAAGAAGACGTCGGGCCACGGCGTGAAGTAGTCGCCGGCCACCGAGACCAGCAGGAGCGCGTAGGCCGCGAGCTGCAGCCGCCACGCCCAGCGCTCCGCTCCCACGGGATGCCGAAGGCGGTGGACGAGCCAGGCCGCCGCGACGAAGGCCAGGCAGACGGGGAGCCAGATCTTGCCGTAGGTCCAGTAGACGAAGTACGGGTCACCCCACTCGAGGAGCGGTCGGAATGCGTCGATGGCCCAGACGGCCCAGACGCTGCCGAAGCCGCCCTCGGTGAGGTCGTCGGGGTGGCTGTTGAAGCGGGACAGGGCGTGCAGCTCCCCCGCGACGGTGCCGAAGGCCGCCATGGCCCAGGCCGTGATCGTGATCCGCCGGGCCGTGGCCGGCGAGATGTCGTGCGGTGTGGTCTCCATGGCTCGACCGTAGGAAGCCGTCGCCGTCGCCATCGTCGTCCGGGGCGGCGGCCCGGGTGGACTCCAGGAGGATTGTCGGGTCCTCCCCAAGGAGGACGTGGGCCTGCGCGGCCGGGCGTACCGTCGGATCGTGAGCCGCCGCAACTGGGCCTTCGACATCACCGTCGCACTGCTCGTCGGTGTGCTCGGCCAGCTCGAGGCGTGGCTCGGTCTCGGGGAGACCCACCGGCAGGGACCGCTCTGGGCGCAGTCGTTCCTGTATGCCGTGACCGCCCTCCTGCTCGTCGCTCGCCGGGTGCGCCCGCTCGCCGTCCTCGCCGCAATGCTTGGGGCCTCACTCGTCGAGTTCGCTGCCGTGGGGTCGCCCGAGGGCACCAGCGTGGCGCTGGCCCCGGTCATCGCGACGTACACGGCCGGTCGCCACCTGGAGCGGAGGCAGGCGCTCGTCGGTCTGGGCCTCGGAACACTCATCGTGGCCGCCTGGGCCACCTTCGACCCGATGAACGCCACCTGGGTCGAGCGTCTGGGCGGGATGGCGTGGCTGGCTCCGTCGGTCATCGCGTGGCTGTTCGGCATGCTCCTGCGCGTCTCCTCCCTCTATCGCGAGCAACGGCGAGTGACGGCCGAGCAGCAGGCGTCCCGCGCCGTCGCGGAGGAGCGCAACCGGATCGCCCGGGAGCTGCACGACGTCATCGGTCACAGCGTCTCGGTGATGACGGTGCAGGCCTCCGCGGTGCGCCGCCGGCTGGACGCCTCACAGGGCGTGGAGCGCGAAGCGCTCGAGACCGTGGAGGCCACCGGACGCGAGGCCCTCGCCGAGATGCGACGGATGGTCGGGGTGCTGCGGGAGGCGGCGGGGGCGGGCTCCGACGAAGGACCGGACCTCGAACCGCCGGCCGGTCTGGCGCAGGTCGCTCGGCTCGCCGAGTCGTTCCGCTCGGCCGGGCTGCCCGTGGTCCTGTCGGTGAGCGGGCAGGTCCGGGAGCTGCCCCCAGGACTGGACCTCACGGCATACCGGCTCGTCCAGGAAGGGCTGACGAACGCGCTGCGGCACGCCCACGAGCCGCAGCGGGCAGACGTGTCGATCGCCTACGGCGACGAGGTGGTCGAGCTCGCGGTGCGCGACGACGGGACGGCGCCGGCTGCGCCCAACGGCCTGGGCAACGGTCTCAGGGGGATGCGCGAACGGGTGGCGGTGTACGGCGGTTCGCTCGTCACCCGACCCCGCACCGACGGCGGGTTCGAGCTCGTGGCGACGCTTCCCGTGGACCCGTCGTGAGTGCCGACGCAGCAGCCGACAAGCCGATCCGGGTGCTCGTCGTCGACGACCAGGCCCTGGTGCGTGCCGGGTTCCGGCTCATCCTCGAGATCGAGCCCGACCTCGAGGTCGTCGGCGAGGCCGCGGACGGCGAGGCGGCGGTCGCGATGGCCGCGACCACCGCTCCTGACGTCGTCCTCATGGACGTGCGCATGCCGGGTGTCGACGGCATCGAGGCGACGCGCCTGCTCGTCCGTGAGGGAGCGGGCGCCGCGCGCGTCGTCATGCTCACGACCTTCGACATGGACCAGTACGTCTATGCCGCACTCAAGGCCGGCGCGAGCGGGTTCCTCCTCAAGGACGTCCCACCGGAGCTGCTCGTGGCGGGGATCCGGGCGGTGCACGCGGGTGAGTCGCTGCTCGCGCCGACGGTGACGCGGCGGATGATCGAGGCCTTCATCGAGCGACCGCCGTCCGTGGCGGACCCTGCGGTGACGAGGCGGCTCGCCTCGCTCACCGATCGGGAGGGGGAGGTGCTGTCAGCGGTCGCGCGCGGGCTGACGAACGCCGAGATCGCGGCCGAGCTGTACGTCTCGGAGACGACGGTGAAGACGCACGTGGGGCGCCTCCTGATGAAGCTGGGGCTGCGCGACCGGGTCCAGGCGGTGATCTTCGCGTACGAGGCCGGACTCACGGCCCGGGATCGCCGGTGACTGGGCAGAAGTGCTCCCCTCCAGCGGTCAGGGCTGTTTCGTTGGCCGCGAGAGCGTGTCGTCGGGCTGGATTCGGGTACTTCACCAGTCGACGTGGGTGGATGCGTACAGGGGCGCTACCACCCACGTCGCACGTCGGCACCGACCCAAGGGCACCGCGAAGATGAGCCGAAGGGGCACGCCATCGTTGCGCAGCTCATGACCCGATCGGAGGATTGCCGGTCGGCAGGCGGAGGCGGATGATGGGCGCACTTCCTCACCTCGGGGGTGCATCATGCGCCGTGTCCTGTGCTTCGTCGGCTTCCACCACTGGGAGCACCACGTCAACCCGGAGAAGGAGGGTCCCGACAACGGGTGGGACGTCTGCAAGCACTGCGGCCACGGGAAGCCGTCCTTCGTCTTCGAGAACGGGATCCCGTCCTTCAAGGGAGACGGCGGACGGGACGCCTGAGTTCCGCGGCGCCGGTCCCCACGCCTTCTCAGCGCAGCAGCGCATAGCCATAGGTGTCCAGCCACGCACCCGAACGGTGCAGGGACTCCGCCACGGCATGCACCTCCCTCCGCATGCCCACCCGCTCCATGAGCCGCCACGACGCCTCGTTGCCGGAGAAGCATGCAGCGACGACCCGACGCAGTCCCAGCTCCTCGAAGCAGATCCGGATGAGCTCGCTCACCGCCTCCGTCGCGTAACCCCGGCCCGCGAATGCCGGGTCGATCACCCACCCGAGCTCCGCCTGGGTCCCTCGTGCCCGGTCGGCGACCTCCGTCTGGGCCCACGCGTCCTCGACGCGGAGCATGAGGTCCCCCACGACCTCCCCGTCCCGCTCGACGACCAGCGTCGTCGCAAGCCGGGCCGGGTGGGTGAAAGCCGCTCGATACGGCTCGAGAGCGACCGGGCCGTCGGTGAGCCAACGGCATACGGACTCCTGGCGACGGAAGCGCCAGATGGGTTCGGCGTCCTGTGGTCGGGCGGGGCGGATCGCGAGCCGTGCGGTGCGCCTGGGCCAGGTGAGCCCGGTCAGCGGGCCCGGCGCGGAGAGCGCCCGCACGGACAGCAGCGGCGCCCCCACATCACGCAGTCCGGCCAACAGCCCGTGCAGCTGGGTCTGGTCGACGACCGGCCCGGTGAGCGTGGACGTCCCGTCGGGCTCGTGGTGCACGGCGAGACCTCCGAAGGCATCGGACCAGTGCCCGTCGAGGTGCCCCTCGACCCGGAGCTCGTAGGCCGGGGTCATCGACGCCCACCGACCAGCCCCGCGACCCCCGGCCCGCCCCTGCTCCGGCTCCGGCCCCGGAGGGGGCGGGACACACGCGCACCACGACCCCGACGGCGGCGGATGACCCACTCGGCGACCGCGAGGTTGATGACCCAGGCCGCACCCCGGGAGACGTCGAGGGCGAGCGGGCTGTCGCCGAGCAGCGCGCCCCCGAACCCCTCGGTGAACACCTGGGTCCCGGCGGCGAGAGCGATCGCGTAGGCCCGGGTCATCCACGCCTGGTGCGTGTCGACGTCGCCACGCAGGATCGCCCGCAGGGCCCATCCCAGGCTGGCGATCATGATTGAGCCGAAGCCGACGCGGAGGACGAACAGCAGCGGACCGGAGTCCGGTTGCGGCGGGAAGAACAGGGTCAGCCAGAGCGCCGACAGCGCCACCCCGAGCCCCGCGAGGACGAGGACGCGTCCCGCTCCCCGATGCCACTGCGGCCACCGCCGGCGGATGCCCGACACGAACTGGAGTGCGCCGAGAGGGGCGTAGACCGCGGCGGAGACGATGTGGACCGTGACGGGCAGCGGGGAAGCGGTGAACCGGGTGTCGCTGGGGATGAGGGCCGGTCCCCCGCCGAGCTCGACGAGCCGTGCCGCCCCGGCGAACAGCGGGATGACGCTGAGCGCGATCAGCCCCATCGGCGCCCACGCCGCGCGCCATCCGCCACGCGACCGGCCCGGTCGTTCGCCCCGCTGCCGGGCGCTCATCGCGCCGACACCTGCGTGCGGCCGGTGTTCACGGTGCGTCGGGCCTGCGGTTGCTGGACGGCCGAGGTCGAGACCGCGACGGCCGCGGCCTGCTCACGTCGCTGGTCGCGCGACAGCGAGACACCGAGGCCGATGAGGGCGATCCCGGTCGGCACGGCGAAAGGCCGGTTGAACGAGTCCGGCAGCGCCGCCAGCGCGAGGGTCGCGGTGTTGCCGACGGCGAGGAGCACTGCCGCCCAGCGCGCGAGGATGCCCGCCCGGAACGTCGCGATGCCGAAGACGAGACCACCGAGGACGTAGGCCAAGCCGGTGGCGTTGAGCACCGCGGACATCGCGCCGATGTCGCCGACGGCCGACCCCCCGAACGCCTTGACGATGATGTCCGTGGCGTAGACCGGCGAGGTCTCGGCCACGGTCGGCAGGACGAACGCGGCGAGGAACTCGGTCCCGAACATCATGAGGTAGCCGATGGCGAGGGCGACGTACCCGGCGAGCCCGAGGACCCCGACCCGGCTCCGCTGCCGGAGGTACATGCCGGTGATGCCGGCGAGGGCGAGCGCCGACATGACGGTCTTGGCGGTGCTGCGGACGACCCAGTCGGTCGTCGTGATGCTGGCGAGCTCCATCGGCGGGTGGTTGATCTGGACGAGGACGAAGATCGCGCCGGCGACGGCGGCGGCGAGGCCGGCGGCCTGTCCGAGGCGAGTGGTGGTGACGGACATGGTTCGTTCCTTTGCGGCTGCGTCCCGGCGGGTTCCGGGAACAGCACGACCGTAGGAACGGCGGGGGTGAGCGCGCGTCATCATCCGATGTGATCGACGTGGTGATCCCTCAGAGCAGCCCGAGCTCGCGCGCCCTCTCCACGGCGGCCCGTCGTGTGTTGACGCCGAGCTTGGTGAAGATGTGCCTCGTGTGCGTCCGCAGCGTGTTCACGGACACGAACAGCCCGCGGGCAATGTCCGGACCGCTCATCGCCGTCGCGAGCCGTCGGAGCACCTCGACCTCCCGTTCACTGAGCGCGTCGCTCACCGGGGGTGCCGCGGGAGTCTCGATGGCTCGGTATGCCGCGTGCTTCAGTCTTCGGGCCTGCTCACCTGCTGCTGGCAGACGTTCCGCCACGGTGAGCAGCCGGCGCATCGGCTCGCCTTCGTCGAGGAACAGCCCCACATGACCGACCGACCCGGCCTTCGCGAGCGCGGCCTCGAGGTGGGTGAGGGCCGTGGTCTGGTCGCCGCGAGCGTCGTGGAGGAGCGCGCGCAAGACCAGGATCTCGAGCAGACACCGTTCCCTGCCGCCCTCGACCGCCGCGGGCTCGATCGCGGCCAGCCGGTGCTTGGCGTCGGTGAGGTGCGTCGGGTCGCCGTCCATGCCGTGTTCGGCGAAGAGGAGCCGCACCAGGGTGAGCTGGTTGTACTCGTCGAGGTGGCCGGGTGTCTCCACCCCGGTCGTTTCGAGGTCGCGAGCCCACGCGCGGGCGTCCTCGAGTCGACCCTGCGCGATGTGCAGGCGCGCGCGTGCCGCCGGGATGGGTCGGACCTCCGGGAAGAAGCCGGGCAGGTGCAGCTCCTCCGCCTGGTCCATGAGATTGACGGCACCGTCGAGGTCGCCCTGCGCCCGGTGCAGGTCGGAGGAGACGAGGTACCACCGGTGCCGGTTCTCCGGGAGGGACGCGGACTCCCCCAGTGACGTCGCCGTGGTGAGGTGCTCGGCTGTCCCGACGAGATCTCCTTGGTCGACGAGCACGCCCGCGAGCCCGACGTGGATGTCCCCGAGGGTGGCCAGCGCCGCGCCGCGGTGCTGCTCCGCGGTGGCGAGTGCCCGTTCGAAGAGCCGGCGCGCCTCGTCGGGTCTACCTCGGGCCAGCCACATGTCGCCGAGGACGACGGCCCCGCCCCCGACGGCATCGGAGACGTCACCGGCAGCGGCGAGGCTGTGCATTGCCTCCGTGAACGTCGCCACCCCCTCCGCCAGGTCCCCCCGGGCCCACGCGAACAGCCCCAGGAAGCCGAGGGCACCTCCTCGCGCCATGTGGTCGTCAGGGCCGCACAGCGCCAACGCCTCTTGGGCGTGCAGTGTCGCCGCGGTCGTGTCCCCACGCGCCTGAGCCGCCGACGCCCGGAAGATCTCGATGGTCGACGGCAGGGTGCGGAGCTCCTCGTCGGTGGCGACCGACGCGCGCGGCCCTGGAGTCGGCGGGGTTGTCGCGAGGGCGCGCTCGGCGTGGCCGAGCCACAGCTCCACCCCGTCCAGGTCCCCCTCGATGAGGCGGGTCCACGCGCGGTAGGTCGAGAGCAGGGCACTGTCCCGGGTCACGGGGTCCGGCAGGGCGAGCAGCCAGTCGCACAGGAGTGCGTCACGGCGTTCGCGTCGGAGGTCGGGGAGGGCGTGCTCGACCAGCTGCGCCGCCCGCACCGGGTCGTCGCCGGCCAGCGCGTGACGCACGGCGTCCTCGGGAGGGCCGTGAACGGCATACCAGTCGCTGGCGGCCCGGTGGAGCTCGGGGACCCGGCCGGGCTCGTGCGCGAGGAGGCGGGCCCGCAGGGCGTCCGCGAAGAGGTGGTGGTAGCGGTACCACTGCCGTTGGTCGTCGAGCGCGACGACGAACAGGTTGTCCCGGTCGAGCGACTCGATCATCGCGGCGCCGTCGTCGCGGCCCGTGAGTGCGTCGCACAGCGGTCCGGTGAGCTGGCTCAGGACGGCGGTGTCGAGGAGGAAACGACGCACCGGCTCGGGTTGGCCGTTCAGGACCTCCTCGACGAGGTAGTCGAGGACGAACCGGTGGCTGCCCGCGAAGGCCTCGACGAAGGCGGACGCGTCGTCGTTCCCACGCAGCGACAGCCCGGCGAGCTGCATCCCCGCCGGCCACCCCTCGGTCCGCGCGGCGAGAGCGGCTGCCTGGGCGTCGCTGAGGCTGAGCCCCATGACGTCGGCGAGGAAGGCCGCGGCTTCGGTCTCGGTGAAGCGCAGGTCCGCAGCACGCACCTCGACGAGCTCCCGGCGGGCCCTCAGCCGAGGGAGCGGGAGCTGCGGGTCGGCCCTGGTGGCGATGGCCAGGGTGGCATGCGGGGGCAGGTGCTCGAGCAGGAAGCCGACCGCGCGCTGGACGTCCGGGCTGTCGATGACGTGGTAGTCGTCGAGGGCGATGACCGTGCGGCCCGCGCGGAGGTCGAGGTCGTTGACGATGCTGATGAGGACGGCCTCGGCGGGGACGTGACCCGTGGGCGCGTGACTGGTGGCCTCGACGAGCTCGGTCGCCTCCGCGAAGTCGTCGATCGTTCTGAGCGCAGCGACCAGGTGCTCGACGAAACGTCGCGGGTCGTTGTCGCCGTGGTCGAGCGAGAGCCACGCGACGTCGGTCTTCTCGTCCGCGTCGGCGGCGGCGGCGGTGTCGAGCCACTGGCTGAGCAGGGTGGTCTTGCCGAATCCTGCGGGCGCGGCCACCAGCACCAGGCGGGGCCTCTCCACCGACGCCATCAGGTCGGTGAGTCTCGGTCGCCCGACCAGGTCTCGACGCGGGACCGGCCGGTGGATCTTCGTGCCCAGCACCGCCACGGGTCCAGCATAGGAGCGCGCCATCAATGGCTTCAGCCCAGGACTACGTTCTCGGCAGCGCGATGGGAGCAAACCTCCATGACGCGGTCCCGGCACGCACCGCAGTCCCCGGGCGAGACCGCGCGATTGGCCACCGATGCCACGTCGCCTTGATGTGGGATCCGCACCGCGGACAACCTCGGGGCTGAGTGAATGAAACGGGGGCCGACTCCAGCGCAGGAGTCGGCCCCATCTCATGACCGTGGTCAGGGGACGCTGACTTCCACACCACCGGAGAACATGGAGTCGTGCAGCTCCAACTTGGTGATCTTCTCCGCTTTCGGAAGGTCGAAGTACACGACGCCAGTCACGGAGTTGCCCGGGTTGATCTCTTCCCAAAGAACCTGAGACTTCTCGTCGTAAATCGACGCCTCCGTGTCAGCCGAAAGCTTCCGGTTCTTCGAATCGAAGGCAATCTGGGAGTCGGCGAACATGGATTGCGGCTCGTCACCGATGTTCGCCACGACCATCGCCACCGCGCAGTACTGGCCTTGCGCCTTCTTCTCGAGGTACTCGTTCGTGCCAACCTTGGCTATGCCGCACTTCACGGAAGTGACAGTGAACTCGAACTTTCCGTCCCGAACCTTGGCACCGACGCCAGGCTTCTTCGCGGCCGGCTTGGCAGCCGGGGGTGCCGCCGGCTTCGCAGCAGGCGATGCCGCAGGCTTCGCGGCACTCGGAGTGGTGGCGTCGGTGCTCTCGGCCGCCACCACGGGGTCGGCAGTGGGCTCGTCGGCCCCACTCATGGCATTGAACGCCACGATAAGAGCCACAACACCAGCGGGAATCACAAACCTCTTCTTCTTGAACCAAGGCTTCGAAGGGTTCCCTCCAGGCTGACCGGGCGCGACAGGACTGGCCGGTCCCGCCGGAGCGTGAGACTCTGCACCCGCCTGCTGCGTTGGCGCGGAAACCCGATCCGCGTCGCTTCCCGCACCGGGAGCGAAGTGCTCTGTCCAACGCTCCCCGTCCCAGTACCGCTGACGGCCGTCATCCTGTGGGTACCAACCCGCGGGCGTGCTGCTCATGGAGATTCCTCTAGTCGAGTCGAATGGTGTAGCGGGCAGGCGAATTGGCGCTTTGCCGGCGCTGGTTGCTCGGTGTGCACGGTCCGGGTCCTGAAGACGCGTCCCCCCGCAGAGCACACCATAGACGGCTAAACCACAATCTGTGGAAAATATGTGATAGAACGCGCGGGTCCGCGGTGGATCGTCAGTAGCAATCTGTCGACGACGCTTGAAAACGAGGCCATAGCGACGGTCGAAACGAGGCCACCCAGACAGATTGGATGGGTGATCTCTGTGGAGGATTGGGCTCTGATCCGGCGGCTGGTGGCGGACGGTGTTTCGCATCGTCAGGTTGCTCGGGACTTGGGTGTCGGTAGGTCGACGGTTGAGCGGGCGCTGGCGTCGGACCGGCCGCCGAGGTATGAGCGGGCGACGGGGCCGACCTCGTTCACGCCGTTCGAGCCAGCGGTGCGTCAGCTGCTCGCGGCGACGCCTGACATGCCCGCGACGGTGCTCGCCGAGCGGGTCGGGTGGACGGGGTCGATCACCTGGTTCCGCGACAACGTGCGGCTGCTGCGGCCGGAGCATCGGCCGGTGGATCCGGCGGACCGGTTGATCTGGCTGCCGGGTGATGCCGTGCAGTGCGACCTGTGGTTCCCGCCGAAGAAGATCCCGCTCGAGGACGGCACCAAGACACTGTTGCCGGTGCTGGTGATGACCGCGGCGCATTCCCGGTTCATGCTCGGCCGGATGATCCCGACCCGGCACACGGTCGATCTGCTGCTGGGGATGTGGATGCTGCTGCAGTTGCTCGGTCGGGTGCCGCGTCGGCTGATCTGGGACAACGAGTCCGGCATCGGCCGCGGGAAGCGACACGCTGAGGGCGTGGGGGCCTTCACCGGCACGCTTGCCACGACGTTGCAGCGGCTCAAGCCGAACGACCCCGAATCGAAGGGGCTGGTCGAACGCAGGAACGGCTACTTCGAAACCTCGTTCATGCCCGGTCGTGACTTCGCATCGCCTGCTGACTTCAACACCCAGTTCGGTGGCTGGCTGGATCTGGCGAACGGCCGGGTGGTGCGCACGACCCGGGCGCGGCCGGTCGATCTGATCGACGCTGACAAGGCGGCGATGCTGCCGCTGCCGCCGGTGCCGCCGGCGGTGGGGTGGGTCAACCGGGTCCGGCTGGGACGCGACTACTACGTGCGCGTCGACAGCAGCGACTACTCCGTGGACCCGGCGGTGATCGGCCGGTTCGTCGACGTCCATGCCGACCTGTCCCGGGTCGAGGTCCGCCACGACGGCCGGCTCGTCGCTGCTCATGACCGGGTCTGGGCCCGCGGGCAGACGCTCACCGACCCCGCCCACGTGGCCGCCGCGAAGCAGCTGCGCGAGCGGTTCCAGGCGCCCCTGCCGGCTGCCGACCCGCCCGACGAACTGGTGCGGGACCTGAGCGACTACGACCGCGCGTTCGGGCTCGTCGACGGTGAGGAGGTGGCCTGATGGCAGCCAGGACCAAGAGCGACGCGACCGAGGCGCTCAAGCAGCTCACCTACCTGGCGTCCGCGTTGAAAGCGCCCAGGATCACCGAAGCCGCCGCCCGGCTGGCCGACCACGCCCGCGACGCCGGCTGGACCCACGAGGAATACCTCGCCGCCGTCCTCGACCGCGAGGTCGCAGCCAGGAACGCCTCCGGCGCCCAGCTGCGGATCCGCGCCGCAGGCTTCGCCGCACGCAAGACGCTCGAGGAGTTCGTCTGGGACGCCCAACCCGCCGTCCGGCAACAGGTCGCCTCGCTCGCATCGGGCGGCTTCCTCACCGAAGCCCGCAACGTGGTCCTGTTGGGCCCGCCGGGCACCGGCAAGACCCATCTGGCCACCGGCCTGGGGATCGCCGCAGCCCACCACGGCCACCGGGTCCTGTTCGCGACCGCGACCGAGTGGGTCACCCGGCTCACCGACGCCCACCGCGCCGGCCGGCTCCCGCAAGAGCTCACCCGGCTACGGCGCTACGGGCTGATCATCGTCGACGAGGTCGGCTACCTGCCCTTCGAGCAAGACGCCGCGAACCTGTTCTTCCAACTCGTGTCCAGCCGCTACGAACACGCCTCGCTCATCCTCACGTCCAACCTGCCGTTCAGCGGCTGGGGCGGCGTCTTCGGGGACCAGGCCGTCGCTGCCGCGATGATCGACCGCGTCGTCCACCATGCCGACGTCCTCACCCTCAAGGGCGCCAGCTACCGGCTACGCAACCGCGGGATCGACACCCTGCCCAGCATCAAGACCCAAGACACGGCAGACTGAACAACACGAACCGGTGGCCTCGTTTTCGAGCGTCGCATCGGCCTCATTTTCGAGCGTTGCCGACACAATCGGCAGATCATCATGGATGCTTATCTCGAACCTGCTCCGAACGCCGACACCGCGCACGGCGACGCCGCATCTGCGTGAGCGCTTCGATCACCGACTTGGCAGCGAGGGTGCCGCTCCACCGACCTCACCAAAGTCGGTAAGTCACAATCGCCGCCCAAGTCGTGACGCGCGAACGGCCGGCAACCCCTCTTGCCCAGCACCGCCGCTCGTTGATGGAGGGTGGCTCACCCACGGAAAAGGGCGGATCAATCACCAGGCGGTCATCCCTGCGCGTCGACCGCCGTGGCCAAGGCCAGTGCCAGGCGCCGCGCTTTCTCATCGGTGATCCCCAGGGTCTCGGTGGAGACGACGACGTGAGTGTCAATGCGCGCCAACAGCAGCTTCGTCCCTGCGGACAGCGGCTGTCCGGTAGCGACCCACAGAGCGGTGGCCTGTTGGTAGTTGCTGTCAAGGCTGGCGCCAAAGACGACGCGCCGCTGGTTCACGGAGGTCACGAACTTGGACTCGTACGAACCGTGCTCCGTCTTTGTGAGGAGCGACACCAATGTGGTCTTCGGATCATCCAGGCGCGTCCCCCATGAACAGCCTTGATTGGCCGCCACGGGTTGGACGGTGCGGTCAAGGATCTTCGTGACCTCCGCCGCCGTGAGACCCGCGCACCTGCTCACAGGCATAACGGCTGCTGGAGTGGCGGTCGCACGTCACTTCGGCGATGGCACGGGCGTCGCTTTCGCGGACGATCGCGGGACTGCAGTAGGCGACGACGACGCGGGGACCGCGATGGACGGCGCACTACCGTCACCGGCCGAGGCGGCGTCAGCGATCCCGCCCAGCACGAACCCAGGAAGCACCTTCACGACCAGCGCGACGGCGCCCACCATGAACGCCGCCGCCATGAGGGCGCGGAGCGCTCGACCGAAGGCTCCCCGGCGCTTGGGAAGTCGGGGCGGGAGCGGCCTCACCGGTGACTGACGGCCACGGTGTGGGTGTGGCTTGGCGGCGGCCGCTGCGGTTCCCATCGCTGCCAGGAGGTAAGGGTCAGTCATCGTGGAGGGAAAGCTCGTCATCAGGGTGACCGCGCGCCGCTCGACGGTCTCGCGATCCAAGACCTTGGGCTGCGCCTGGAGCCAGCCCGCCATGGCCGAGACCGACACCACCCACACGCCACGGATGAGCTGCGGCTCGCCGAAGTTCGCCGCGCCGTGACCGGCGAGACAGATCACTGGGGTGACCGGCATACCGGCCTCTGCAGCCATGTACTTGGCCATGCCGTGCACCTTGGCGACCTCGTGGTGCTTGCTCACGCTCTTGCGTGCGTCGCGTGATCCTGTGTGCTGGTAGAGGTTGCCTTCCCACGAGGTGATCGCGCCACACCAGTTCTTGGCATCCACGAGGAACACTCCCCCGGGTCCGACCACCACGTGGTCGAGGTTGACCGGCGACCGACCGGGCGAGAGGAGCCGGTCATGAAGGACCGTCCAAGCCTCGGGGAGGACTGCCAGTGCCTCCGCCACCCGACGTTCGCCCTTCGCGCCGGCCGCCCATGCGCCGGCCGAGGCGTCACCGACTGCGGCAAGCTCCTCGGCCTTGCGATCCGCACTTCCCCCACCGACAGCCATCAGTTCAGTACAGCCGATGGCTCTGTATCAACACGAAACATTGAGTGAGCCTAGAAGTCGAGAATGTTGCTAGTCCCGCGTTCGCACGAATCGGTGGCAAATCGCTCCCCGGGGAACGCGGAGGGCGGTACTCCAAACGCATCAGACGATGGCGGGACATTTTCAGGCTGGTGGCGCATATGCCGGTTTGTGCCCATGCGTCCTGGCAAGCTGCAGCCGTGAGTGGGGACAACGAAAGCATGCTCGAGGGGCTTTACGAGAGCATCATCACGCGCGAGCTGGAGGCGCGTCTCGCTTCGGACGTGTCGAGACTCATCGAACGGGCAAGCGTCGACGAAGCCGACGAGCCAGAGATCCTGGCACGCCATGTCCGCAGCGTCGTCTTGCGTGCCCTGCGCGCCGAACGGACGAGCGATGCTCGCCATTCCCTTGTCAATCGCATCATTGCCGACCTGGGAGTGCCCGACTCCAGCCTCGCCCCGACGGCGAGTCAACTCATGTCGATCGTCAGCCCCGCGTTGCCGGGGCAACCCGCTCGCGGCGTCAGCGAGAGGCCATCGACCCCCTTATCTGACGCGGCGCTGCTGACCAATGCTCAGGGCGAGCCCGGAATGGGACATGAAATCCGTGCTGAGCTGGCCAGCGCCGACCGAGTCGACGTGATCATGGCCTTCGTCAAATGGCACGGCCTCCGATTGTTTGAAGAGCGACTGAGCAGCCTCCAGAGTCGCGGGGTGCCTTTGCGCGTCATCACCACCACCTACATGGGTGCAACGGAGCGCATCGCCCTCGATCGCCTCGTCCGTGACTTCGGCGCACAGGTGAAGGTGCAGTACGACTCACAACGCACGCGGCTGCACGCCAAGGCGTGGCTGTTCCGACGGAGCACGGGTTTCGACACGGCGTATGTCGGATCAAGCAATCTGTCCCGTGCAGCGATGCTCGACGGCGTCGAGTGGAACGTGCGTCTTTCGGCCATCGCGACTCCAGCACTCCTCCACAAGTTCAGTGCGACCTTCGACAGCTACTGGAACGACACCACCTTCGAGACATACAACCCGGATGAGGATCGGGACCGGCTCGATGACGCGTTAGCCGAAGCCAGGGGGAGCAAGACCCACGATCGGGTCACGCTGACCCTCTCCGGGCTTGAGGTGCGGCCGTACCCCTACCAGCAGGAGATGCTCGACCAGCTCGAGGTCGAACGCGTCGTCCACGACCGCCACCGCAACCTCCTCGTGGCTGCGACCGGCACGGGCAAGACTGTCGTTGCGGCGCTCGACTATCAGCGCCTTGCTGACGCGGCTCCCTTTCGCCCGCGGCTCCTGTTCGTTGCTCACCGTCGCGAAATCCTGCAGCAGTCACTTCGCACCTACCGCGAAGTCCTCGGCGACGGCAACTTTGGTGAGCTCTACGTCGGCGGCGCACGTCCGGAGCGTTGGGAGCACGTCTTCGCGTCGGTGCAGTCACTCACCGCCTTCGGCGTCACCAACATCCCACCAGGGTCGTTCCAGGTCATCGTGATCGATGAGTTCCACCACGCTGAGGCACAGACCTACCGCCGGATCCTCGAGCACCTCAATCCGCGAGAGCTGCTCGGCCTGACCGCGACACCTGAACGCGGCGATGGCGTCGATGTCAGGTCGTTCTTCGACGGCAGGACTGCTGCAGAGCTGAGGCTGTGGGATGCCCTCAAAGCGGACCTGCTCACGCCCTTCCATTACTTCGCCGTTGCGGACGGTGTTGACCTGACCGGTGTGGACTGGAAGGCAGGTGCGTACGACGCGACAGAGCTGTCCAACCTCGTCACGGGCAACGACGCTCGCGCGCGGATCGTCCTCAACGCCGTGCGGGACAAGGTCGCCGACCTCAGCGCCATGAAGGCGCTCGGGTTCTGCGTCTCCCAGGCTCACGCCCACTACATGGCGCGAGTCTTCAATGACGCCGGTATCCGAGCCGCGACCGTGCTGGGTGACACCCGCACTGCGGATCGTGAGGCGGCCATCAGCAACCTACGGAGTGGAGCGATCCAGGCGCTCTTCACCGTGGACGTCTTCAACGAAGGCGTCGATGTTCCCGCCATCAACACCGTCCTCTTCCTCCGTCCCACCGAGAGCTCCACGGTCTTCCTTCAGCAGCTGGGGCGTGGTCTGCGCCGGGCGAAGGACAAGCCCGTCCTGACGGCATTGGACTTCGTGGGGCACCACCGCACGGAGTTCCGGTTCGACCAGAGGTTCCGAGCGATGACCGGAAGCACTCGCACCGAACTCGAGCGTGACATCGAACGCGGTTTTCCTTTCCTGCCTGCCGGCACGCAGATCGTCCTCGACCACACGAGCCAGCAGCTCGTGCTCGACAACGTTCGCAGCCAGGTCACCAAGCGCTGGCCCAACATCACGCGTGAGCTGCGAGCGCACCCCACTCAGGACCTGGGGCAGTTCCTGACGGATTCTGGAGTCGAGCTGGCGGACGTCGTGCGTACTGGACGCTCCTGGGCTCGGTTGCGTCGGGACGCTGGTGTCCCCGTGGGCGAAAGCGGACCTCGCGAGGAGTCCCTCCTGAAGCGCGTCCGCGCCCTTGCCCATGTTGACGATCGTGATCGCGCAGCGGCCTACCTGCAATGGCTGGGCGATGACGCGCCTGACTACGACAATGTGGACCCGTCCATCCAGGCCTTCGGGCGCATGCTCTTCTTTTCGCTTTGGCCGGATGGCGGCGGCTTCAACTCCTATGCCGCCGGCCTTGCCGCCCTGCGTCGCGAGGTCGCGGCCCGTGAAGATCTTCGAGCCGTCGTCGACCTCGGGTTCGACAATGCATCGCGCGTCAGCACCCGCCTGGGTGGCGAACTGGGTCTACGCCCGCTTCGGGTCCACGCGCAGTACACCCGGGAAGAGCTCGTGGCTGCGTTGGACTACGTGTCGATTCAGGGGCGCAAGCCGAATAGCTTCCGGGAGGGTGTCCTCTTCGCACCTGCGGCGAACTCTGACGCGTTCCTCATTACCCTTCACAAGTCCGAAGCGGAGTACTCACCCACGACGATGTACCAGGACTACGCGATCAACCCAGAGCTTTTCCACTGGGAGTCGCAGTCGAGCACGACGGTCAACTCCAAGACTGGCCAGCGGTACGTGAACCATCGGACCCAAGGCAGCCATGTGCTCCTGTTCGCGCGGCCGAAGAAGATCACCGAGTTCGGTTCAGGCGCGCCCTACCTCTTCCTCGGGGAGGCGGATTATGTCGAGCATCGAGGCGAACGTCCCATCGCTGTCACGTGGCGACTCCGGACACCCATGCCCGCAACTGACTTCGCCATCGCCAGCGTCGTCGCTTAGCGGCGGAATCGAAGGAAGGGGCCTGAGGCGGTGAATCGCCTCAGGCCCCTCCTCTTTCAAGCCGCGCTGACTGGATCAGCTGCAGCCGCTGGTGCTTCCGCAGCCTTCGCAGACGTAGCAGGACCCAGCCGGGCGCATCTTCGTCCCGCAGGTCATGCACATCGGCGCGTCCGCGGACACACCCTGGAACTTCTCGAGCAGCTCCGCCGACGAGTGGACGTCACCGGAGATCTCGCGAGCCGAGGCCGCGCCGGCACCGGACTTGATCTCGCTGGCGTGGTCCACCGCGTCCGCCGCCGCCGGCGACTCGCCCGCCGCCTTCGGAGCAGCCTCCGCCGACTTCTTCGGCGAGCTCGCACCGACGCCCTGGGAGAACGACTCGATCTCGTCCTCGAGCGCCTCGGTGTCCTCGTCATCGACCGTCGACGGGGCGTACGAGCCGGTCTCGAGCTGGCGCTGACGCTCCTCCGCGGTGTGGATGCCCATGAACGAGCGGGTCTCGAAGTCCATGTGGTCCAGCGCCAGGCGGCGGAACACGTAGTCGACGAGCGACTGGCCCATGCGGATGTCCGGGTCGTCGGTCATGCCGGCCGGCTCGAAGCGCATGTTGGAGTACTTCTCGACGAACGTCTCGAGCGGCACGCCGTACTGCAGGCCGACCGACACCGCGATCGAGAACGCGTCCATGACACCGGCCAGGGTCGAGCCCTGCTTGCCGAACTTGAGGAAGACCTCGCCGAGGCGACCGTCCTCGTAGGTGCCGGCGGTGAGGTAGCCCTCGGCGCCACCGATGGCGAAGGACGTCGTCTGCGACGAGCGGCGCTTCGGCAGACGCTCACGCGTCGGGCGGTACACGACACGCACTGCCTTCTCGTCCGCAGCACTTGCCGCGCCGGCGGCGAGGGCCGCGGCGTCGGCAGCGACACCGGCAGCCTTGTCTGCCGCTGCGTCCTTGGCCGTGGAGCCGCCGTCGGAGAGCGGCTGGCCGACCTTGCAGTTGTCGCGGTAGACCGCGAGCGCCTTGAGGCCGAACTTCCAGCCCTGGACGTAGACGTCCTCGATCTCCTCGACCGTGGCGGTCTCCGGCAGGTTGACCGTCTTGGAGATGGCACCGGAGAGGAACGGCTGCGTGGCCGCCATCATCCGCACGTGGCCCATCGGGGAGATGGAGCGCGCACCCATGGCGGTGTCGAAGATCTCGTAGTGCTCGGTCTTGAGGCCGGGCGCGTCGATGACGTGACCCTTGTCGGCGATGTACTCGACGATCGCCTCCACCGTCTCCTCGGTGTAGCCGAGCTTGCGCAGGGCACGCGGGATGGTGAGGTTGACGATCTGCATCGAGCCGCCACCGACGAGCTTCTTGAACTTCACCAGCGAGAAGTCCGGCTCGATGCCGGTCGTGTCGCAGTCCATCATGAAGCCGATGGTCCCGGTCGGGGCGAGCACCGAGGCCTGGGCGTTGCGGTAGCCGTTCTTCTCCCCCAGCTTGACGACGGCGTCCCACGCCTTCGTCGCGGCCCGGTGGATGTCCTTGTCCATCGTGTGCTGGGTGCGGATGGTGTCGTTCGCCGCGGCGTGCTTGCGCATGACCCGCTTGTGCGCGTCCGCGTTCCGGGCGTACCCGGCATACGCACCGACGACACCGGCGATCTCGGCGGACCGTTTGTACGCGGCACCGGTGAGCAGTGAGGTGATCGACGCGGCGAGCGCGCGGCCACCGTCGGAGTCGTAGCCGTGGCCGGTCGCCATGAGGAGCGCGCCGAGGTTGGCGTAGCCGATGCCGAGCTGGCGGTAGTCACGCGTGGTCTTGGCGATCGGCTCGGTCGGGAAGTCCGCGAAGCAGATCGAGATGTCCATCGCCGTGATGACGAGCTCGGTGACCTTCTGGAAGGTCTCGACGTCGAAGGTGTCGTCGTCGCGCAGGAACTTCAGCAGGTTGAGCGAGGCGAGGTTGCACGAGGAGTTGTCGAGCGACATGTACTCGGAGCACGGGTTGGACGCGGTGATCCGGCCCGTCTCCGGGTTGGTGTGCCAGTCGTTGATCGTGTCGTCGTACTGGATGCCCGGGTCGGCGCACTCCCACGCGGCCTTGGCGATCTTGCCCATGAGCTCGCGGGCGTCGACCGTCTCGATGACCGAGCCGTCCTGACGCGAGGTGAGACCGAACTCGGTGCCCTCCTCGACCGCGCGCATGAACGCGTCGTTGACGCGGACCGAGTTGTTGGCGTTCTGGTACTGGACGGAGACGATGTCCTTGCCGCCGAGGTCCATGTCGAAGCCGGCGTCACGCAGCGCGCGGATCTTGTCCTCCTCGCGCGCCTTCGTCTCGACGAACTCGACGATGTCCGGGTGGTCGACGTCGAGCACGACCATCTTGGCCGCACGACGGGTCGCGCCACCGGACTTGATCGTGCCCGCGGACGCGTCCGCGCCACGCATGAACGACACCGGGCCCGAGGCCGTGCCACCGGAGGAGAGGAGCTCCTTGGAGGAGCGGATGCGCGACAGGTTGAGACCCGCGCCCGAGCCGCCCTTGAAGATGAAGCCCTCCTCCTTGTACCAGTTGAGGATGGAGTCCATCGAGTCGTCGACCGAGAGGATGAAGCAGGCGGAGACCTGCTGCGGGGACTTGGTGCCGACGTTGAACCAGACCGGGGAGTTGAAGCTGAAGACCTGGTGCAGCAGCGCGTAGGTCAGCTCGTGCTCGAAGAGCTCGGCGTCCTGCGGGGAGCCGAAGTAGCCGTGCTCCTTGCCCGCCTTGACGTAGGTGAGGACGACGCGGTCGATGAGCTGCTTGAGCCCGGTCTCGCGCGCCTCGGTGCCGACGGCGCCACGGAAGTACTTCGTCGTGACGATCGTGGAGGCGTTGACGCTCCAGAAGTCGGGGAACTCGACGCCGCGCTGCTCGAAGATCGTCGCGCCGGTCTTCCAGTTCTGCTGGACGACGTCGCGCTTCTCCCAGGTCACCTCGTCATAGGGGTGCACACCAGGAGTGGTGAAGATGCGTTCGACCGTCACCCCCGTCGATCCCTTCGTCGGGTTCTTGCGGGCCCCTGCACGTGCGCCGGCGGTCTCCGTCATTGCTGCTCCCTCTCCCTGCCCGACTCCGTCGGGCGATGTCCTCATGACCTGTCTATCGCGCACCACTGACAGTGGTGCCGTACTGGTGTTCCTTGCGTATGCCGGTCAGCGTGGACCGGCGGACGCGTCCCCTACCGGGCCGGCCGGACTGCCGAACGACTGCCGGTCCGGTTCCTCGCCCGTCGCCTCGCGTTCGACGCGGAGCAGGGTGATCGCCTGCTCGAAGTCCTCGAGGCTGTCGAACGCCTGGTAGACGCTCGCGAACCGGAGGTAGGCCACCTCGTCGAGCGCCCGCAGCGGCTCGAGGACGGCGAGGCCGACCTCGTGGGCGTCGATCTCGGCCTGCCCGGCCCCCCGGATCGACTCCTCGACCTGGTGGGCGAGGAGGGCGAGCTGGTCCTCGGTGACCGGTCGGCCCTGACAGGCCTTGCGGACGCCGACGAGCACCTTGGCCCGGCTGAACGGCTCGGTCACCCCGGAGCGCTTGACCACCGACAGCGCGGCGGACTCGAGCGTCGTGAAGCGCTTGCCGCACTCGGGGCACTGACGGCGGCGGCGGATGCTGGAGCCGTCGTCGGTGGCCCGCGAGTCCATGACCCGGGAGTCGGTGTGGCGGCAGAACGGGCAGTGCATGACCGGCTCCTTTCAGGGGCCTGGCAGCGCCTGCCTGGGGACGACGCTGGGGACTGGCTGGGGACAACGTGTGGACAACCCCGCTGCACCTGTGAACCATATGTGGATGAACTACATCGGTGTAACCACTAGATGTAGTAGTCAGTATGCGCTGCTGTGACCTGCGCCGCAAGCCCTGTCGACGCGTCCCGCGTGTCTCGGCGTGTCGCCCCGCCGTTGCGCCTTTCCGATGCGCACCGATGGACGTATGCCGCCCGCTCGGGGTGAGCGGACGGCATACGGGTGGGGCAGGGTCGGGTCAGAGACCGGGCCCCTGCGAGCGGAGCTTGTCGACCTCGCTCATGGCCTCGCGGAGCTGGCCGAGCCACTCGTCGGCGTGCTGGCCGACGAGCCGGACCGACCAGGCGAGCGCGTCGCTGCGGGAGCGGGCGACGCCGGCGTCGACGAGGGTGTCGAGCACCTGACGCTCCGGCTGGCGCAGGCGCGTCATGACCGGGGCGGCGAGGTGGGTGAAGAGCGCCTCGGTGCCGCCGAGGCGGACGCCCCAGGACACCTTGCGCTCGTAGCGGGACTCGGCCTCGCGGGCGATCTCGATGCGCCGCTCCTTGGTGTCGCTGCGCCAGCGGCTGATCCGACCCTCGGCTTCGGCTCCTTCGAGCTTCTCGTCGGGCAGGGTGCCGATGACGGTGATCTCGTCGCGGTCGACGCGGATGTCGACCTCCGTGAACCAGTCGTCGGGTAGGCGCCCGGTGAACCAGTCACGGGCGTCGTCGGCGCTGGGGACGTCGGCCTGCTGCCAGCCGCCGGGCCGGCCCATGCCGGGACCGCGGCCTCGGCCGCGTCCGCCCCCGGGACCCCCGTGACCACCGGGGCCGCGGTGGGGCATGCCCCGTCGGTCACCTCGGCGCTCCTGGGGCTCGGTGCGGTCGGACTCGGGACCGGTGGTGCTGTGGATGTGGTGGGACCTCATGGTGGGTTCCCCTTCCTGTGTTGCAGTGCTTACACCATTACACAATTACACAAAAACGAAACTGTTCCCGGTGCACGAACCGGTTCGCGAGCCGGTCCCGGCCTCGAGAGACGGATCGACGAGGCTCTCGAGACCACCCTCGGACGGTGGGGAGAGCGATAGGGGCTCAGGCCTTCCGCTCTCCCGCCTCGACCCCGATGCCGAGCGGGTCGGGCTGCAGGGCGACCTGCAGGTCGTGCTCGTCGTCGGTCAGCCTCACGACCCGCGCCTCCAGCAGTCGGAGCTGCTCCTGCAACGGCTGCCGCCGCTCAGGGGGCACGACATCCAGCAGGTCCTGCAGCGAGGACCTCAGGCGCCTGCTGACCTGAGGAGACTCGGAGCCGGCGAGCCGGAGCTCCTCGAAAGCCAGCAGGACGTAGGCGCTCCAGTCCATCGACGGCACGACGAGCCGCACCTGGCCGGCGTCATCGCGTCGCTTGCCGTCCGGGAGGTCACGCCGGGCCAGTTGGCGAAGGACGTCGTGCACCCTGTCGATGACCTGGACCGTGGTGGTGGGGTCGCCGAGGGGATGCTCCGCCAACGCACGCAAGCCCATGTCGACGAGCATCCGCACTCCGAAGGCGACGTCCTGGTCGAGGGTGCGCTCGAGCGTGAGAGCAAGGGCCTGCCGCACCGTTTTCTCATCGACCTGGTCAGCGGTGGCTCCCTCGATGCGTGCCAGTGGCGCCCCGGCCGGCACGAACTGCCCCAGCGCGGGGATCAACGTGATGACGGCGTCGGCGTTCCGAGCGGCTTCGACGATCTGCTCGTGGCCGATCATCGAGAGGACCCCCGATTTCTTCGACATGATGACGTGCGGGTCGTCCTCGAGCGGCTCGCCCTTGAAGGCATCGGGATAGATCTCGTCGGTCAAGCTGCGTGTGCTCGAACCCACCAGCTCGATCAGCGCCGAGACCCGCAGCGCTCGACCGATGTGGTGGATGTAGATCACCAGCACGACGATGTCGACGACGACGAGGAGGAAGGTCACCAGCACCGACAGGCCCGGGACGACGGGCTCCTCCTCACTGACGTGGACTTCGCGCATCGACAACATGCTCTGGACGAACGTCATGACGAACAGCCCGATGGCGTTCTGGCTGGGCTTGTCCTGGAGGAACGTCTGCACGATGCGAGGCGAGAACTGCGCCATGGCCAGCTGCACCACGACCATCGTGATCGCGAGGACCGTGGCGACGAGGCCGATCATCGAGGCCGCGACCGTGCCCAGGATCGTGAGCGCCGCGTCGGGCCCGCCGATGAAGTCCATCGAGATGAGCTGGTGGTCGTTGGTCCGGTCGAGGGTCACGGTGACGACGTTGATGACAAGCCCCGCCACGGCATAGAGGAGCGGGATGAACCACAAGCTGCTGAGCACCGTCGCTGAGAGCTTCTTCCACAGCATGCTGATCCCCTTCGACGCTGTCACGTTAACGCGCGTTCGCACGTGTCGGTGGGAGACGGCACGATGAACGCATGACCACCGAGCCCGTGTGGGAGACGCACCCGGTGACGCCCGACCGGTTCGAGGACTTCGCCGACGTCGTCAACCGGAACCGTCGCGCCACGCACTGCTGGTGCCTGTCGCACCGGCTCACCGCGGCCGAGATCACCGAGCTCGGCGGGGACGGCGCGGACCAGCGCGAGCGGGCGATGCGGGCGCTGTGCGAACGCGAGCACCCTCCGGGCGTCGTCACCTACCTCGACGGGACCCCGGTCGGGTGGTGCAACATCGGGCCCCGCTCGGAGATCACCCGCCTCGAGAAGTCGGCGCTCATGCTCCCGACCGACGACCTGCCCGTGTGGAGCATCGTCTGCGTCGTCGTGCGCAGCGGCTACCGCAGGCGCGGTGTGACCCAGCACCTCATCGACGGAGCGGTGGACTACGCCGCGAGCCGTGGCGCGCCGGCGGTCGAGTCGCACCCCGTCGACCCGACCGGCCGGATGGACCTCACGATGGCGTTCGTCGGCACGAGGGCGATGTTCGAGCGCTGCGGGTTCGAGGTCGTCGGCACCACCAAGGCGACGGCGAGCAGGCTGCCGCGGCTCACGATGCGCCGGACGCTGGCCTCATGAACCCGACTCGCTGCGCGCCTTCAGACCGGCCGCCTCGGTCGCGAGGTAGCGGTCGGTGAGCCCGCTGAAGAAGAGCCGCCCCATGACCCTGCCGACGGGACCGGCCTGCTCGACGGCCAGGACCACGCGCGAACCTCCCTCGGGTCGCGCCGCGATGCTGTGCCGCGCAGTCGTCCGCACCCCCGGCCCGGTGGCGACCCACGTGAACCCCCGACCCGGGTCGAACTCGGTCACGACGTACTCCGTCGGCGGCAGCTTCGGCTGCTCCACCCGCACCCGCGAGCCGAGGCCCAGCGGCTCCGCGTCGAGGCGGGTCACCGACGTCACCGTCTCGGCCCACTCCGGCCACCGCTCGACGTCGCTCATGACGTCCCAGACCCGCTCGGGCGCCGCCTCGATGTCCACGCTCGTGCTCCGCTCCATGTCCTCATTGTCGCGGTCCCCTTGGTCGCGCGCGAGGGCCGCGTCGTGACTCGAACCGTCACCCACGCGTGGGTGCTCCGGCGACGCCTGGCCGTCCAGCGCCTCGCGGCCGCTCCGCTCCCCCACGCCGCCGACGCCGTCCGGCTCCTCACCTGCGTGCAGAGCCAGGACGCGCCGCTCGCGGCCCACTCCCTCGCGATGCGCTCGCGCAACACGACGTGTGCCGGTGTGCTGGCCGCGCAGTCGGCTGGCGGCTGGGTGCGCACCCACGTCCTGCGGCCCACCTGGCACCACGTCGTGCCCGAGGACCTCCGCTGGATCCAGTCGCTCACCGGCGCCAAGGTCGAGGCGTCGGCCGCGTCACGCCACCGCCAGCTCGGGGTCACTCCGGAGGTCAAGGACCGCGGCATCGAGCTGCTCCACCAGCTGCTCGCCGACGGTCGCACCATGACCCGCAAGGAGCTCGGTCCGGCCTTCTCCGACGCCGGGCTGCCCGGGCCGGGCGAGGCCATGGCCCACCAGCTCATGACGGCCGAGGTGCGCTCGGTCATCTGCTCGGGGCCGCCGCGCGGGGTCGAGCACACCTACGCCCTCGTCGACGACGTCGTCGCGCGCGCGGACTCCGACGGGTGGTCCCGCGAGCAGGCCGCCGTCGAGCTGACCCACCGCTTCTACGCCGGGCACGGACCCGCCTCCGAACGCGACCTGCAGCGGTGGAGTGGCATGACGCTCACCGAGATCCGTTCCGCCACAGCCGAGCTCACCACCTCCGCGACGTTGCGGTCCTCGCGCCCGCTCGAGCAGGTCGAGTGCCAGGACGAGACCCTGTGGTTCGACCCGTCGGTGTCGGCGCGCACGACCCGGCCGCACCGGGCCTACCTCCTGTCGACGTTCGACGAGGCGGCCCTCACCTACCCGAGCACGGGGTTCCTCCGTCGCAACCGCGACGCGGACCGGACGCGCCTGATGTCTGAGGCCGGTGGCGGGATCGTCGTCGTCGACGGACACGACGTCGGCACCTTCAAGCGCACGGTGGGGCCGAAGCAGGCCGTCGTCACGGTGCGACCCGAGGTCGACCTCACCGCCGCCGAACGCGACGGCATCGCCGAGGCAGCCGAGCGTCTCGCCGCCTTCCACGAGCGCCCCCTCGACCTCGTCCTCACCAGCCCCTGACCCCCCGCTCCCCGTCCCCAACTCGCCAATTCCCCCGTTGGGCACGCGACACGCCGGGCGCGAAACGGCACGCGAATCAGCCGGCGGTGTCGAAGCCCTCTCGCTGGGCGCGCTCGTGCGACTCAGCCGTCTCCTCGAAGAGGGTGACGGTGAGGTCGGCGGGTGCCTCGAGCCGGGAGTTGAGCGACTTCCACGGCGTGAGGACCGGCTCGGCGACGACGGTCGCGCCGGCGTCCTCGGCGTCGCGGGTGGACCGCTCGGCGTCGTCGACCTCGAACGCGATCCGGATCCGCGGGCTCGGGGTCCCGCCGGCCTCGACGGCGTCGATCGCGACCTTGTGCGCCGGGCTGGCGATCTCGAAGGTCGCCCGACCAGCCTCGAGGATCGCGACCCGGTCCTCACCACCCTCGGAGAACGCGGCGATCTCGTCCATGCCGAGGACGTCGCGGTAGAACCGCACCGCCTCGTCGTAGTCGGCCGCCTCGACGACGACCCGCAGCTGCCTCACCCTCTGGATGCGCTCGGTGCTCTCGGTGCTCATGCCAAGGTCAAGGGCGGCGCCGCCGCCGATGTTCCGCGGCGCGCCCTCGGACCGGGCAAAACGCAAAGGGCGCCCCGCGCAGCTGTCCGCGGGGCGCCCTTCGTACTGAGTCGGCGAGGGGTCGAGGCTCTGCCATGGACTCAGGACCGAGCCGGGGTCGAAGCGGCTCGGAGTCGTGGTCGTCAGCCCTGCGGGATGACGATCTGCTGGCCGGCGCGGACCTGGGCGCTGCTGAGACCGTTGGCCAGCTGCAGCTCGGCGACGGCCGAGGCGATCGACGTGCCGGTCATGTGCTCGGCGGCGATCTCCGACAGCGTCTGGCCCTGCTCGACGGTGATGCGCTCCGGGGTCGAGGAGGCCGCGGCGCCCCCGGTGAGGCCGACGAACGCCGCGACGAGGGCGATGAGCAGGACGGTGCTCGTGAGGGCCAGGCGCCCGCCCCGGGTCAGCCGGAGGGCCGGCCGGGGAGCCACGGTGACGGCCTCGCCGGTGGGGACGAGGACGAGGCGCGGACGCTCCGGGCGACGCATCGGGAGCGGGACGGCATACCCCGCCGCGGTGCCGTCGAGGGCCGCTGCTGCACTCATGGAGTCCTCCTGGGTCGAAAGAACGTTCGATAGAACGTCTGTACGATGTCTAGCACGGATGTTCGAGGACTTCAAGACACGCGTCGAACAGGTGTTTGATCCGTCCGCCCGAACTCCGTACGCTGTGGTCATGTCAGGAAGCCAATCAGGCACCACTGACACCACTGGTTTCAGAGGAGACGAGATGAGCGACAAGAGCGGCCCCCCCGACGCCGACGTCCACCAGCTGCCTGACCGCGACCCCGGCGACGGCACGCTCACGGTGCGGCAGCGCAAGGTCCTCGACGTCATCCGCAACTCGGTCGACCGCCGCGGCTACCCGCCGAGCATGCGCGAGATCGGCCAGGCCGTGGGCCTCACCTCCCCCAGCTCGGTCTCGCACCAGCTGCACGCCCTCGAGAAGAAGGGCTACCTGCGGCGCGACCCCAACCGGCCACGGGCGATCGAGGTCATCTCCCCCGACACCCCGAGCGACATCCGCGGCTACCGCGGTGGCGCCACCCCGGACGACGTGGACGCCGACCTCGACCCGACCGGCTCGGGCGACGCGCGGCCCGAGGCGAGCTACGTGCCCGTCCTCGGCCGGATCGCCGCCGGCGTGCCGATCATGGCCGAGGAGATGGTCGACGACGTCTTCCCGCTGCCGAAGCAGATCGTCGGCGAGGGCTCGCTCTTCCTGCTCAAGGTCGTCGGTGACTCGATGGTCGATGCGGCAATCTGCGACGGCGACTGGGTCGTCGTCCGGCAGCAGCCGAGCGCCGACAACGGCGACATCGTCGCGGCGATGCTCGACAACGAGGCGACGGTCAAGACGTTCAAGCGCAAGGACGGCAAGGTCTGGCTCATGCCGCACAACCCGGCCTTCGACCCGATCGACGGCGACCACGCGACGGTCCTCGGCAAGGTCACGGCCGTCCTGCGCCGGATCTGAGGGGTCACGCCACCTGGGCCTGGACGGCACGGGTGAGCGCGGCGAGTGTGACGCCGAGCGGCGCATCGATCCGGTGCGTCGTCTCGGCGTCCCCGCGTGTGGGGCCCCTCGTGATGACGACGACGGGTATGCCGCGTGCTGCCGCCCGCCGAACGAACCGGTAGCCGCTCATCACCTTGAGCGACGACCCGAGGACGACGAGTGCGGACGCCGCCTCGGTGAGCGCGTAGCACTGCTCGACGCGGGGCTTGGGGACGGCGCCGCCGAAGAAGACGACGTCGGGTTTGAGGGTGTCGGCGTCGCACGCCAGGCACCGGGGCGTGACGAAGGTGGTGACGGCGTCGTCGGCGAGGACGATGTCGCCGTCCGGGCGGATCTGGCTGCTCACCCGGGAGCCGTCGACCACGGCCCCGAGGGCGCGTGAGGCGAAGTCGGGGTTGGCGTCGTCCATGAGCGCCTGGAGCAGACCGCGGTCGACCCGGCCCTCGCAGGTGAGGCAGACGACCTCGGCCAGCGACCCGTGCAGCTCGATGACCTCACGGGTGCCGGCGTCCTGGTGCAGACCGTCGACGTTCTGGGTGATGACGGCTCCGAGCGCCCCGGCGCGTTGGAGGTCGGTGACGGCGAGGTGGCCGTCGTTGGGCTCGGCCGCGCTGAAGCGCTGCCAGCCGATGAAGCTGCGCGCCCAGTAGCGCTGCCGCGCCTCGCTGGTCGCCGTGAACTCCTGGTGTGACATCGGCGTGACCCGGCGGTTGCCGTCGGGGCCGCGGTAGTCGGGGATGCCGCTCTCGGTCGACATGCCGGCACCGGTGAGGACGAGCGCCGGGCCGGTTTCGCGCAGCAGCGACGCGACCTCGCGGACCGACACCTCAGGGCTCACCCCGACATCGTAAGTGGTCGTCCTGACGTCGCCCCAGGGTCACGCGAGGTCACTCGCCGGGGCAGGCGTTCTGGTGGACCAGGGCGGCGGTGAGCATCCAGCGCCAGTCCACCGCCGAGGAGCCGCCGTAGGAGCCGGCGCCGCACGCGCACTTCCAGTGCCACCGCCCGAGGCCGTCGCACGTGACGTCCGGGTGGTGGCTGCGGCGGGCGGTCCGCCGGCGGTTCGTCGTCCTCATGCCCATCAGGAGGGCGCACCTCGGCCGCTGATACACCCGAGGGACGAGCGTCGCCGCCGCGCGCCCGTGGGCGTGCGACATCAGGGATTGAACCGTCCCGATGGATCTCGATAACTTCTGGTTATAGGATGGCCGCATGATCGATGCCGCAGGACTCCGGGTCATGCGCGCCATCGCCGACGAAGGCAGCTTCACGGCGGCGGCGCTCTCCCTCGGCTACTCCCAGCCCGCCATCTCGCAGATGGTCCGCCGTCTCGAGAACCGCACGGGCACGACGCTCGTCGAGCGCGTGGGCCGCAGCGTCCGCCTCACCGAGGCCGGCGCCGTGCTCGCGCGGCACGCCGGTCCGGTGCTCTCGGCCCTCGACGCCGCGGAGGAGGAGGTGGCCGCGATCGCCGGGCTCCGGTCCGGACGCGTGCGCCTCATGGCCTTCCCGTCCGCCTCGGCCACGCTCGTCCCCAAGGCCCTCGCGAAGGTCAAGGCGAAGCACCCGGGCGTCTCGATCACCTTCAGCGAGGGCGAGCCGCGCGAGTCGCTCGCCGCGCTGCGCGCCGGTGAGTGCGACCTCGCGGTCGCGTTCGTCTACGAGGGAACGGACCTCGGCCGCGGGGAGGAGGACCTCGAGGCGTTCGTCACCACCCCGCTGCTCGACGACGAGGTCCTGCTCGCCGTCCCCCGCACGCACGCGCTGGCGACCTCGACGAAGGTCGACATGGCCGCGCTCGAGGACGAGACCTGGATCGCCGGCTGCCCCCGGTGCCGTGGCCACCTCCTGCAGCTCGCGAGCACCGCCGGTTACGTGCCGGACGTCGCCTACGAGACCGAGGACTACGTCGCCGTCATGGGGCTCATCGCCGAGGGCCTCGGCATCGCCGTCATCCCCGACCTCATCCTCAGGACCGTCCACCACGAGGACGTCGTCGCCCTGCCGATGACCCCCGCGTCGCGGCGCCACATCGTCGCCGTGACGACCCCGGACCTGCAGCGGGTCCCTGCCGTCAGGGCCACCCTCGACGCGCTCGTGGAGAGCGCCGACGCGGCGACGAAGAAGGCCGCGCAGTCGGCCGTCCGCTGACCCGTCGGCACCCTCTGGCGCCGAGGCGGTCGGGCCGGCGCCCCTGTGGTGCAGGGGGGCTCACCTCTCGGTGACCACCTCGATCCGGCCGTCACGCTCGACGAGGGCGATGTGGCCGCGCTCGTCGGTGCGGTGCACGGCATACCCGTTGCGCTGCATCATCGTCAGGTGCGCCGCCGTCGGGTGTCCGTAGTCGTTGTCCTCCCCGACGCTCACCACGGCGACCGGCGCACGCACGGCGGCCATGAGCCCGGCATCGAGGTTCGCGCTCCCGTGGTGCGGCGTCTTCACGACGTCGAGATCCTGCGCGACGGCGGCCATCGACGGGTCACGTCGGAGCCGGAGAAGCAGGTCGTGCGCCGCCTCGCGTTCGACGTCCCCGAGCAGGAGGGCGTCGACCGCGCCGACGTGGACGGCGAGGACCACGCTCGCGTTGTTGGGCACCGACCCCGCGGCGATGCGTCGCGCCGGCGCCCACACCTCCGCGGTGACGTCACCGAAGGTGAGCCGGTCGCCGGCAGCCAGGACGGACAGCGGTATGCCGTGTGCTCTCGTCCAGTCCGTCACCTCACCGACCTGGTGGGCGGGGTCTCCGACGGGTGACGTGAACACCTGACCGACGGTTCGGTCGTCGAGCACCCCGGGCAGCCCCTCGACGTGGTCCGCGTGGAAGTGGGTGAGCACGACCGCGTCCACCACCTCGACGTCGAGGTCCGCGAGGCAGCCGTCGACGCGCGGTGGGTCCGGGCCGGTGTCCACGACCAGTGCTCGGCCGGGTCCGGTGCGGATGACGGCCGCATCACCCTGCCCGACGTCGCAGAAGACGATCCGCCAACCGTCCGCCGGCCACGTGATGATGCGCGTCGGCATCGTCACCGCCACGGTGAGCGCGACGACGGCCAGGGCCACCAGCGGTCGGAGCAGGGTGACCCGCGCCAGCCAGCGCCCTGACAGGACGGCGAGGACGGTGAGGCCGGCGAGGAGCAGGGCTCCCAGCACGCCGTCGGGCCACGGCATCGTCCCACCCGGGACCTCCGCCATGACCCGCGCCGTCCTCGCGATGCCGAGCGTGGGCAGGGCGCCGAGCCAGGCGATGAGCTCGGCCGGTCGGTCGGCGACGACGGAGACGACCGCGGCGCACACCCCCGCGATCGTGGCGGGAGCGACCAGCGGCGCCGCCACGAGGTTCGCGAGGACACCGACGACGCTGACCGATCCCTGGAGCAGCACGACGATCGGCGCGCACATCGCCTGTGCCGCAACGGGAATGGCGATCGCCGGCCCGAGCAGTGCCAGGCGGGACGGGAGGTGGGTGGCGATGGCGTCACCCCACGGGCGGGTGAAGAGGAGCAGCCCGAGCGTCGCGAGGGCGGACAGGGCGAACCCGAACGAGCGCGCCATCCACGGGTCGACGACGAGCACGACGACGATGGCGCCGGCGAGCACCGGGATCCCGGCCCGGCGCCGCGACCGGCTGACGCCGAGCAGGCCGATGAGCCCCATGGCCGCGGCGCGCACGACGCTGGGTTCGGGGCGGGCGAGGACGACGAAGCCGACGATGGTGAGGGCGACCACGACCGGACGCCAGCGACGGCGCACTCCCACGAGGACGCACAGGGCGAGGACCATCCCGCCGACGACCGCGATGTTCGAGCCCGAGACGGCGGTCAGGTGGGTCATCCCCGTCGCCTGCATCGCCGCGGTGAGGTCGGGTGGGGTGCGGCTGGTGTCCCCGATGACGAGCCCCGGCATCAGCCCGCGTGCGTCGGCGGGCGTCGGGTCGACGGCGCGGCGCAGGCCTGCCCGGAGGTGCTCGGCCACCTGGGCGACCCGACCGGCCGGGTCCACCACCGTCACCCGCGTGACCCGGAGCACCGCGAGCTCCGACGCGCCCGGCTGAGGAGGCCCGAGCCGACCGCGGAGCCGGACGCGGTCGTGCCACCGCACGGCGAGGAGCGCCTCGGAGCCGTGCACCGCCACGGGTGCGTGGGCGGCGGTGGTACGACCGCGGCCGGTCACCTCGTGGGCGGACGCCCGGAGCATGACGACCGGCTCCCGGCCGGCCCTCGGGGCGGGGGTGAACGGGTCGGAGGTCACCGTCGCGTCCAGCATCACGGCCGCCCGTGCGGCCGTGAGGGTGTCGAGGTCCCCGGTGGCCCGGAGCGCGTGCTGGCCGACTCCCGCCACCTGGAGGAGCAGGGCGACGCCGAGGACGAGCAGCACGCCGCGCCGCCAGGACGCAGGACACCACGACGCAGCCCGCCACGACGCGGGCCACCACGACGCGCGTCGCACCACGGCCGCAGCCAGTCCTGCCCCCACGCCTGCGACCAGCAGCCCGCAGACCGCCCACCGCCAGGTCGGGGGCCGGGTCAGCGTCGTCGCGAGCAGGGCCCAGCCGACGAGAGCCGGGACGAGCAGGCGGAGGTCGCTGGCGTGGACGACCTCCCGCTGCCACTCCCCCGGCGTCGTCGCCTCCCTCACAGCGTCACCTTCGGGGTGAGCTGCGAGAGGAGCGTGTCGCCGATGCCGCTGACCTCGCCGAGCTCCTCGACGCTCGTGAACCGGCCGTGCTCGGTGCGCCAGTCGATGATCCGCTGGGCGAGCACGGGTCCCACGCCCGGCAGCGTGTCGAGCGTGGACAGGTCGGCGCTGTTGAGCGAGACCAGCCCACCGGAGGCCGAGGCACCTCGCCCGGCTCCGCCACCGCCGGCCGCGCCGCCGCCCGGTGGGTCGCCACCGACGGGCGCCCCCACCGAGGTCACCGCCTCCCCCGGTCGGGGGACGTGGACCTGCTCGCCGTCGACGACGACCCGGGCGAGATTGACCGCGGACAGGTCGGCGGTCCGGGTGGCGCCGCCCGCAGCCTGCACCGCGTCGGCAATGCGGGCACCGGCCGCCAGCCGGTAGACCCCTGCTGACGCGACCTGACCCACGACGTGGACGACCACACCACCGGCGCCCGCGACGGGCGATCCGGCGGGCGCCGTTGCCGCCGTGGATGATTCCCGCGTGCCGGCAGAGGAACCCCCGCCGGTGGCCGACACCGCGGGCGAGGCCCGCGACAGGGTGGACGTCCCCCGCACCACGCCACTTGGCGCTGCCACGTTCCCGGCGGCACCGGGGACGGTCTGGCCACCGGCGCCCGCCAGCCACACCCGGGCCCCGAAGACGAGCGCGACGAGCACGGCGACCGCGAGCACCGCCGTCCCCGCCGACCGGGTCGGAGCCCACCGCGCGCCGCGCAGGCTGGTGGGAATCTCGAGGACCGGCCCGCGCGGGACCTCGATCGGTCGGTGTCGCCCGTGCTCCTCGCCGTCCCCGTCGCGCTCACCGGCCGCTGACCGCGGCCCACCGCCAGCCGCCGACCGCGGCCCACCGCCGACCCCCGACCGCGGCCCACCGCCAGCCAGCCGTGGCCCGCCGCCCGCCGAGCGCACCCGCGCGAGGGCTCGAGGCGAGACGGGCTCGGGTGGGCGGCGGAACGGCATACGCCGACGTTAGGAACGCCGAAGCCGTCACCCAAGCCCGTGGACCGGATCTGTGGACGACCCCGGCAGCACCCGCCCGCTGTGGACGGACGCTCAGCCGCGGAGCCGGGTCACCCAGCTGAGGATGTTGCGGCGGTGCCGGGCCAGGACGAGCAGGGACACGAGCGCCAGCCACACCCCGACCCCTCGCTCCGTGGCGTCGTCCGCGCGGACGGAGAGGACGACCCCGATGGCGACGAGCAGCGTCGTCGCGACGACGGAGGCGTCACCGAGCCGCTTGACGAACGGCAGTGCGACGAGGAACGCCACGAGCCCGACCAGCGCGGCCCAGGGCACCACGGCGAGCATCGCCCCGAGCGAGGTGGCGACCCCCTTGCCACCTCGCCCGTGCAGGTAGGGGCTGTAGATGTGGCCGATGACGCACGCCGCCCCCGCGACGAGGGCGAACCACGTCCCGAGCGTGAGGAGCACGACGAGCGTCGGCACGAGTCCCTTGAGCATGTCGAGCACGCCGACGGCGATCCCCCACTTGCGGCCCAGCGCGCGCCCGATGTTGGTGGCGCCCGGATTGCCCGACCCCACCGAGGCGACGTCCACCCCCTGGCTGCGGCCGACGAACGTGGCGGGGTTGAGGCCGCCGATGGCGAAGCAGACGCTGGCGACGACCACGGCGCCGAGGACGGAGACGGAAGTCGAGAGGTTCACCGCGGCAGCCCGGGTCAGACCCGCGGACTCACCGCGATGGCCAGGGTCCCCGGGCCGACGTGCGCGCCGACGACCGCGCCCAGCTCCACCACGGAGAGGTCGGCGAGCCCGTGGACGCGGGGACGCAGGCGTTCGGCGAGCTTCTCGGCCCGGTCCGCGGAGTCGAGGTGGTGCACGGCGATGTCGACCGACTCCGGGGCCTCGGCCGCCTCCGCGGCGATGTCCTCGAGACGGGCGATCGCGCGCGAGGACGTGCGGACCCGCTCCAGCGGGACGATCGACCCGTCCTTGAGCCCGAGGATCGGCTTGATCGCGAGAGCCGACCCGAGCAGGGCGCTGGCCTTGCCGATCCGTCCGCCGCGGCGCAGGTGCTCCAGGGTGTCGACGTAGAACACGACCGTCGCCGCCTCGCAGCGGGCCCGCACGACGGCCGCGACGTCGTCGGCCGACGCCCCACCGGCGGTGGCCTCGGCACCGGCCAGCACGGCATACCCCATCGCCATGCCCATCGAACGGCTGTCGATGACGGTCACGGGGACCGGTGAGTGCTGCGCCGCGAGCTGGGCGGAGCCGATGGTGCTCGACATGTCGGCGGAGATGTGGACCGACACGATCGCGTCGGCGCCGCCCTCGGCGAGCTCGCGGTAGACGTCGAGGAAGGCCTGCGGCGCCGGGCGGGAGGTCGAGACCGGCCGGAACGCGCGCAGCGCCTCGGCCACCTCCCCCGCGCCGATGTCGACGCCCTCGCGGTACTCCTTGCCGCCGACGACGACGTGCAGCGGGACGACGCCGATGCCGTGGGCGGCGACGAGGTCGGCGGAGAGGTATGCCGTGGAGTCGGTGACGAGAGCGGTGACCACAGCCCGAGGCTAGTGCGCGGACGGCCCGGTCGTGGTCACCACGGCAGGTCGGTCGGCGTCCCGCGCAGGTCGTCGGCCGGGACCCAGCCGTGGCCCTCGACGTGGTCGTAGGCGACGCCGGGGCCATCGGCGGCGAGCGAGTCCACCGCGGCGAGGAGGCGCTCGACGTGCTCGTCGGTCGTGGCGAGGCCGGCGCTGACCCGCACCGCGGTGTCGACGTCCTCGTCGGCGAGCAGGCTGTCGACGAGCAGGTGCGCGCAGAACTTGCCGTCCCGCACACCGATGCCGTGCTCGGCGGAGAGCGCGGCCGAGACCAGCGAGGAGTCGAGCCCGTCGACGGTGAAGGTGACGACCGGGGCACGGTCGGCCCCGTCGCCGAAGATGCTCCAGGTCTCGACGCCGTCGATGGCCCGCAGCCCGTCGACGAGGCGCCGGGTCAGGTCGGCCTCGTGGGTCTCGAGGGCGACGCGGTTCTCCCGGATCGCCGCGCACGCGGCGGCGAGGGCGACGGCGCCCAGGACGTTGGGGGTGCCGCCCTCGTGGCGGGCCGGCCCGGTGCGCCACGTCGTCGACAGCGCGCCGACCGCGGCCGTAGCACCCCCGCCGGCGAGGTACGGCGCTGCGGCGTCGAGCCAGTCGGCGCGGCCGACGAGCGCCCCGGCACCGTAGGGGGCGTAGATCTTGTGGCCGCTGAACGCGACGTAGTCGACGCCGAGGGTGTCGAGGTCGACGCGGCGGTGGCCGACGAGCTGGGCGGCGTCGAGGGCGACCCGGGCGCCGTGGCTGCGCGCGATCGCGGAGAGGCGCTCGACGGGCCAGTACTCACCCGTGACGTTGGACGCCCCGTTGAGGACGACGAGGGTGCGGCCGCCGCGGGTGCGGGCCAGGGCCTCGGTGAGGAGGATCTCGGCGTCCGTGTGGGTGAGCGGGACCGGCAGGCGGGTCGTGTTCCTGGGCTCCCAGGGCAGCAGGGTCGCGTGGTGCTCGGTCGCGAAGACGATGACCCTGGTCCGACGCGGGACCGCACGGGCGAGCAGGGCGAAGGAGTCGGTCGTGTTGCGGGTGAAGACGACCTCGTCGCCCTCACGGGCCCCGACGAACCGGGCGACCTCCTCGCGGGCGGCCTCGTAGTAGTGGCTCGACACCTGACTGGCCCACCCCTGTCCGCGGTGGACGCTGGAGTAGGTGGCGGTCGCCTTGTCGACCGCGGCGACGACGCTGGCCAGGGCCGGGGTCGAGGCACCGTGGTCGAAGTTCGCGTACTCGACGAGGGTGCCGTGGCAGGTGGGCACGTGCGGGGCGGCGACGACCGCGGGCACCCGGCCCTGTGGGGCCACGGCCTGGCCGGGCGAGGGCACCGACCGGAGCCACGTGCGACGGCGTTCGGGGGTGGCGGTGTGAGGGACCGAGGTGGCGATGGACATCTGGTGCTCCCTGGAGAGTCGATGGACCCTCGAGGTGCTCGCGAGTCCGCGCTTGCCGACTGCGTTGCTGCAGCCGACCAGGTCGTCACCCGGAGCACCCCACCGCGGAGGAGGGTTGCCGACCAGCAAGCCGGGGCTGAACACTGGTACTCGTGACCTTGGGTCAGGAGTGTATGCCGCCCGGTTCAGTCCTCGGGACCCTCCGTCCACCTTCCGAGACGCCGGACGCGGGACATTTTCGCTTTACGTCACATAAATCGATCGGTACGATGGGCGCATGCCAGCGACGGCACGCACCTACGTCCTCCGGGCCCGGGCCGAGGCCCAGGAGGAGACGCGTCGCCGCATCCTCGCCGAGGCCAAGCAGATCCTCTTCGCCCAGCCCTTCGACGAGCTGACCCTCCCCCTCGTGGCGGACCGGGCCGGGGTCACGACGCAGACCGTGCGCAACCACGTCGGGTCCAAGGAGGGCCTCATCGTCGCGCTGACGGAGTCTCTTGCCGAGGAGCTCACGTCGGGTCGACGGGAGGCCGCGCCGACGGACACCGCCGGCGCGATCGCGACCCTCGCGGCCGAGTACGAGGCCTACGGGCACGCCGTGTCACGGCTCCTCGCCGCCGCGGAGCACTCCGAAGCCATGGCCGCCATGGCCGAGCGAGGACGGCGCGAGCACCGCAGGTGGCTCGAGACCACGTTCGACGACCGGCTGCCCACCGACCGTCGCGCCCGCCGGCGCACCCTCGCCGCGCTGTACGCCGCGACCGACGTCGGCACGTGGCGCCTGCTGCGCCTCGACCTGGGCCACTCACGACGCATGACCACAGAGGTCATGTGCACCCTCACCGATGGAGTCCTGACCTCGCACTGAGGCCGGAAGGAGGAGTCATGCACTACCTGCTCGCCACCTGGGACGGCGGAGGCACCGTCCCCATCGACTTCGGCATCGCCCGCCGCCTCGTTGCCCGGGGCCACACCGTCACGGTCCTCGGTGACCCGACGCTCGAGGCCGAGGCCGCCCGCTCGGACGCCGAGTTCGTCCCGTGGCGGCTGGCGCCCCACCGTCCGACGGCCGCGATCGAGGACGACCTCCTCAAGGACTGGGAGGTCGTCGACAACCCGTGGAGGCTCTTCAAGCGGATCTCCGAGCGCCTCATCACCGGCCCGGCCGCCCTCTTCGCCAGGGAGACGGCCGATGAGCTGGACCGGCGCCCGGCCGACGTCGCCCTCGTCGACGGCGCGATCCTGGGCCCGATGGTCGCGACCGAGGCCAGGGGCGTCCCCACCGTGGGCATCGTCCCGGGCATCTACATCATCCCCGCCGAGGGGATGCCCCCGTTCGGCCTGGGCCTCACACCGGCGAAGACCGCGCTGGGCCGGGCCCGTGACCGTGCCCTCAACGCCAGCATCAAGGCCGCGTGGCGCACCGGGCTCCCCGCGCTCAACGAGGCGAGGGCCGCGCACGGCCTGGCGCCCCTCTCCGACCCGTGGGACCAGCTGCGCTCCTGCGAGAGCGTGGTGATTCCCACCGCCAGGGCGTTCGACTTCCCGGCCAAGCTCCCGAGCAACGCGCACTACGTCGGGCCGATGCTCGATGACCCCGTCTACGCCGCCGTCCCCTCACCGCTCGGCGACCACGCTGACGACCGGCGGCCGCTCGTGGTCGTGGGGGTGTCCGGCAGCCACGTCAAGGGGCAGGACGCCATGCTCCGACACGTGGCGGCCGCCCTCGCGACCCTGCCGGTGCGTGGGCTGGTGTGCACCGGCCCGTACGTGGACCCCGCGGACGTGCCCGGTGCCGACAACGTCCAGGTGGTCCGGTCGGCACCGCACTCGGAGGTCTTCCCCCTGGCGTCGGTGGTCATCACGCACGGCGGGCACGGCACCATCATCAAGGCCCTCGCCCTCGGCAAACCGGTCCTCTGCCTGCCGGGGATCCGCGACCAGAAGGACAACGCGGTGCGCATGACGGAACGCGGCGCCGGCCTGAGGCTCAAGCCGACGTCCGAACCAGCCCGGATCGCCGAGGCCGTCCGCCGTCTGCTCACCGAGCCCCATTTCGCGCGCGCGGCGGAGGATCTCGGGGCGCGCATCCGCGCGGAGGTCGATGACGACCGTCTGGTCTCCCTCCTGGAGCAGCCGGCCCGCCGCAGGCACGTCGCCTGAGGCCCGGGGCGGAAGGTCGCTGCGACGAAGCGGTCTGCGTCAGCTTCGCGCTGCGGCGAGGGCGAGGAGCACGGCGGACGCGAGGGCCATGACCGTGCGCAGGTGGTTCCACCGCGTCCAGGCGGTGAGGTATGCCGCCCACTTGCCCTCGGCCTCCGGCGCCCCTGGCGCGAGTGGGGCGAGCCGGTTGTTGAGCGGGACGTTGCCCGCCGCGGTGACGACGAGGCCGGCCAGCCCGAGCAGCGCTCCGGCGACGGCCAGGCCGGGCTCGGCGACGTCGCCGAGCACGGCGAGGGCGAGGACCGCGAGCGACCCCAGCGCGAGGACGCCCATCGGGAGCAGGAGCAGGCTCTGCTGCGCCCGCACGTTGACGGCCTGCATCGCGACGACGCCGTCGCGCGGCGTGAGGTCACCCAGGGCGGGCATGACGAACGCGGAGAACGCGAACATCGCGCCACCGAAGACGGCGGCAGCCAGCGCCGTCACTCCCAGCAGCCAGGCCACGAGGGTCAGAGCGGGACGACGTTGACGAGCTTGGGCGCGCGCACGATGACCGTCCGCACTCCCCCGGCCGTCGCCTCGACGACCCTGGGCAGGGCGAGGGCCTGCTCGCGCAGGTCGTCCTCGCTGATGTCGGCGGGCACCTCGATGCGGTCGCGGACCTTGCCCTTGATCTGCACGACGCAGGTGACCGTCTCCTCGACGAGCCGCGCGGGGTCGGCGACCGGGAACGGCGCGTGGGTGAGCGACACGTCGTGGCCCAGGCGCGACCACAGCTCCTCGGCGATGTGCGGTGCGAGGGGCGCGACCATGAGGACGAGCGGCTCGACCGCCTCGCGAGGCGCCGTGCCCAGCTTGGTCAGCGCGTTGTTGAGCTCGATGAGGCGCGCGATGGCGGTGTTGAAGCCGAGCTCGTCGTAGTCGCGCCGCACCGCGTCGATGGTCCGGTGCAGCACGCGCGCGGTGGCGTCGTCGAGGGGCGCGTCACCGACGCGCACCTCTCCGGTCTCCTCGTCGATCACGTTTCGCCACAGGCGTTGCAGGAAGCGCTGTGACCCCACGATGGCACGCGTGTCCCACGGCTTGCTCTGCTCCAGCGGGCCGAGGCCCATCTCGTAGAGGCGCAGCGTGTCCGCGCCGTACGCGGCATACATGTCGTCCGGGGACACCATGTTCTTGAGCGACTTGCCGATCTTGCCGAACTCGCGGGTGACCGGCTGGTCGTTCCAGGTGAAGGCCGGGTGGCCGTCGGCGCCGGCGACCTCCTCGACCTCGCTCGCCTCGACGTACTGGCCGCGGTCGTCGGTGAAGGCCGGCGCCTGGATGTAGCCCTGCGCGAAGTAGGTCCGGAACGGCTCCTCGCTCGAGACGTGGCCGAGGTCGAAGAGCACCTTGTGCCAGAAGCGGGCGTAGAGCAGGTGCAGCACGGCGTGCTCGACGCCGCCGATGTAGAGGTCGACACCGCCGGGGTCGCGCGTCCCGGCCGGAGCACCGTCGACGGCCTTGTCCCGCGGGCCGATCCAGTACTGCTCGGTCTCCGCGGAGACGAGCTCCTCGCGGTTCTCCGGGTCGAGGTAGCGCAGGTAGTACCAGCACGACCCGGCCCAGTTGGGCATCGTGTTGGTCTCGCGGCGGTAGCGCTGGACCCCCCGGCCGTCCTCGAGGTCGAGGTCGACGTCGACCCACTCGGCGACCCGGCCGAGCGGCGGCTCGGGTGAGCTCTGCGCATCCTCGGCATCGAAAGTGCGGGGGCTGTAGTCCGGCACGTCGGGCAGCTCGACCGGCAGCATCGACTCGGGCACGCCGTGGGCGACGCCGTCGGTGTCGAAGACGATGGGGAACGGTTCGCCCCAGTAGCGCTGGCGCGAGAACAGCCAGTCGCGCAGCTTGTAGCTGATCGTCGCCTCACCGTGGCCGTGCTCGACGAGCCAGTCGATCATCGCGGCCTTGGCCTGCGCGACGGGCATTCCGTTGAGGTCGAGGGTGTCGTTGGCGGAGTTGATCGCCGGGCCGTCGCCGGTGAACGCCTCGTCCTCGGGGTGGCCCTCGGTGGGCTGCACCGTGCGGATCTTCGGCAGGTCGAAGGCGGTCGCGAAGTCCCAGTCGCGCTCGTCCTGCCCCGGCACCGCCATGATCGCGCCGGTGCCGTAGCCCATGAGGACGTAGTCGGCGACGAAGACCGGCAGCGGTGCACCGGTGGCCGGGTTCACGGCATACGCGCCCGTGAAGACGCCGGTCTTGTCCTTGCCCTCGGTCTGGCGCTCGACGTCGCTGCGGCGCGAGGCGGCCAGCCGGTATGCCGTCACGGCCGCCTGCGGACTCGTCTCGCCACCGGTCCACACCGGGTTCGTGCCGTCGGCCCAGTCGTCCTGCGAGACAACGACGTCCACGAGCGGGTGCTCGGGCGCCAGCACCATGAAGGTCGCTCCGAACAGGGTGTCAGGGCGGGTCGTGAAGACCTCGATCGGGTCGACCGTGTCCTCGGCGCCGACGATCGGGAACGCGACGCGGGCGCCCTCGCTGCGACCGATCCAGTTGCGCTGCATCGCCTTGACCTTGGAGGGCCACTGCACGCGGTCGAGGTCGTCGGCCAGGCGGTCGGAGTAGTCGGTGATGCGCATCATCCACTGGCGCAGGTTGCGCTTGAAGACGGGGAAGTTGCCGCGCTCGGACCGGCCGTCGTTGGTGACCTCCTCGTTGGAGAGCACCGTGCCGAGCCCGGGGCACCAGTTGACCGGGGCCTCGGAGGCGTAGGCGAGGCGGTGGCTGTCGATGATGTCCGCGCGCTCGACCTCGCCGAGGTCGGCCCAGTCGCGACCGTCGTCGGCGGGCAGCGGGCGCTCGCCCGAGGTGTACTCGGCGACGAGCTCGCTGATCGGGCGGGCCCGGCCCAGGCCTCCGTCGGGGCGCTGGGCGTCGCGGTCGTACCAGCTGTTGAAGATCGTGAGGAAGATCCACTGGGTCCAGCGGTAGTAGTCCGGGTCCATCGTCTCGATGGCCCGGCGGTTGTCCAGGCCCAGCCCGAGCCGGCGCAGCTGGCGGGCCATGATGACGATGTTGGCCTCGGTGGTGACGCGGGGGTGCTGACCGGTCTGGACGGCATACTGCTCGGCCGGCAGGCCGAAGGCGTCGTAGCCGAGGCAGTGCAGGACGTTCTTGCCCAGCATGCGGTGGTAGCGCGAGAAGACGTCCGTGGCGATGTAGCCCAACGGGTGGCCCACGTGCAGCCCGGCACCGCTGGGGTACGGGAACATGTCGAGGACGAGCAGGTGGCCGCCGTCGAACGACGCGACCGCGTCGGGGTCGGCGAACGGGCCGGACGGGTTGGGCGCGTCGAAGGCGCCGCTGGCCTCCCAGCGGTCCTGCCAGGCCAGCTCGATCCGGTCGGCCAGCTCTGCCGTGTAACGGTGCGCCGTCTCGCTCATCTCATCCTTTGCCTCATCGGTGCTGCCCACAAAAAAGCCCCTCACGCAGGAGGGGTTCGCCGCGACGACGTCCTGGACGGACCGTCAGCGCGGCGGCGGAAGGAGCAGCAGCTGTGCCATGCCTCCAGACTATCGCAGGGCCACCGAGGCCCCACCGCACGAGGCCGGGGTCACTGGGACGGTGTCGCGGCGGCCGCGAAGCGGGCGGCGGTGTCGGCGCAGGCCGACCTGAGCTCGTCGGGTGACTCGACCTCGAACGCCGCACCGACCTGGGCGAGCACCATGAGCGGCCACTCGAGGGAGTCCACGCTCATCTCGAGCACGCACGAGCCCTCCGTGACGTCGGTGACGTCGCCGTAGCTGCCGACGGCCCAGCGCACCCGCTCGGCGGGAGCGGCGACCGCGACCTTGACGTCGTACCGGTGCGGGATCCGGCGGAAGCCGGCCCGCACGAAGGCGACGGCGTCGCCACCGGGGAGCTCACGCGGCCGGAACCGCTGGCCGGTGAGGCTGACTGCGCTGACCCGGTCGACGCGGAACGAGCGCCAGTCCTGACGGTCGCGGTCCCACGCGACGAGGTACCAGCGACGGCCGAGCGAGACCAGGCGGTGCGGCTCAACCCGACGTTGCGTCGGCTCCGCGTCTCGCGCGGCATAACCGAACGTCGCCGACTCGTCGTCGCGGCAGGCCTGGGCGAGGGTCGTGAGGATGACGGCATCCACCGATGGCCCCCGCGACCAGGGGCCGGGAGTGTCGGTCTGCGAGGCCAGCGCGTCCATGCGGTGACGCAGCCGAGGGGGCATGAGCGCGACGACCTTGGTGAGGGCCTGGACCGAGGTCTCCTCGAGACCGCCGACCGAGCCGGCGGCGGCCGTGCGCAGGCCGGCTGCGATGGCGACCGCCTCGTCGTCCTCGAGCAGCAGGGGCGGGAGCTGCCCGCCGGCACGGAGCTGGTACCCGCCGGCGACCCCGCGGGAGGCGTCGACGACGTAGCCGAGCTCTCGCAGCCGCTCGATGTCGCGGCGCAGGGTGCGACCGCTGACCTCGAGGCGCGCGGCCAGCTCGTCGCCGGGCCAGTACCGGTGTGTCTGCAGCAGGGAGAGCAGGCTGAGCATGCGGGCGCTCGTCGACATGTCTCCCAGATTAGGTCCGATTGAGGACAGGAACTGTCCTGAAGCAGTTCTAGCGTCGCGCCATGGACACCGACACCACCACCCACGGCAGCAGCGGTCCGGTCATCCGGACCCACGGACTCACCCGCACCTTCACCCGGGGCAAGCAGACCGTCGAGGCGGTCCGCGGCCTCGACCTCGAGGTCCACGACGGCGAGCTCATCGCCCTCCTCGGCCCCAACGGGGCCGGCAAGTCCACCACCCTGCGGATGCTCACGACCCTCATCGCGCCGACGCGCGGCACGGCCGAGGTGGCCGGCTTCGACGTGGTCCGCGACCAGCGGGCGGTACGCCGCTCGATCGGCTACGTCGGCCAGGGCAACGCGGCGGCGCACCAGCAGCGGGGCCGCGACGAGGTCGTCAGCCAGGCCCGCGCACACGGCCTGTCCCGCGCCGAGGCCAGCCGCCGTGCCGACGAGCTGCTCGAGGCGTTCGACCTCGCCGAGCACGCCGGCCGACCCGTGTCGACGCTTTCGGGCGGCCAGCGGCGCCGGCTCGACGTCGCCATCGGGCTCGTCCACCGGCCGCGGCTGATGTTCCTCGACGAGCCCTCGACAGGTCTCGACCCACAGAACCGGGTCAACCTCCAGGAGCAGGTGCAGCGCCTCAACCGCGAGTTCGGGACGACGATCGTCCTCACAACCCACTACCTCGAGGAGGCCGACGCGATCGCGGACCGCGTCATCGTCATCGACCACGGCCTCGTCATCGCCGACGACACGGCGGCCGGGCTCAAGTCCGGTCTCGGCGACCTCGTCTCACTGGGCTTCGCCACCCGGGACGCCGCCGAGGCCGCCGCCGGCCACGCCGACCGGCTCCCCGGAGCCACCGTCACGCTCGACGGCACCGACGTCGGCGTGAGGGTCCCCCACGGTCGCGACCTCGCCCCGCGCCTGGTCCTCGACCTCGCCGCGGCGGGCTCCCCCGCGCAACGCATCGAGGTCGTCAGCGCCACCCTCGACGACGTCTTCCTCGGCCTCACCGGTCGCAGCCTGCGCGAGGCCACCGACACCGCCGAGACCACCGACGACTCCCACGTGAGCGACGAAGGAGCAGCAGCATGACCACCACCGACATCACCTCGACCACCCGCCGCCACCCGGGGAGCGCCGCGGGCGGACAGGGCCCGGCACACCCGGCCCCGAGCTTCGTCGCCGACACGTGGAACGTCATGACGCGCGAGCTCAAGCCGATGCTGCGCGAACCCGCCTCGATCCTCTTCGCCATGGTGCAGCCGCTCGTCTTCCTCGCACTCTTCGCCCCGCTGCTCCCCGACGTCGGCCCCGGCTCGAAGCTCCAGTGGTTCGTTCCCGGCATCATCGCGATGACGGCCCTCATGGGGGCCTCGATGACCGGCTCGAACCTCAGCCTCGAGATGAACACCGGGTCGCACGAGCGGCTGCTCGTCTCGCCGCTGCGCCGCTCCGCCCTGCTCGTCGGCCGCGCGCTCAAGGAGGTCGTCCCCGTCCTGGCGCAGGGCCTGCTCATCGTCGCGGTCGTCACGCCGTTCGCGTTCGACCTGCACGTGACGGGGGTGCTCGTCGGCCTCGTCATCATCGCGACGTTCGCCGTGGGGATCGGGTCACTCTCGTTCGCGCTCGCCCTGGTCTCCAAGGGCCAGGACTGGCTCTTCTGGACCGTGCAGCAGACGCTGATCTTCCCCCTGCTGCTCCTGGCCGGCGTGCTCCTGCCGATCGACGACGGGGCGCCCGGGTGGCTCCGATTCCTCGGCGACCTCAACCCGCTGGCCTACGTCGTCGAGGCCGAGCGCGCGCTCTTCGCCGGCACCTTCCCGGCCGGGACGGTGGCGGCCGGCGCCGGTGCCGCGGCGGCCGTGGCCGCGCTCGGGCTCGCCGTCGGCCTGCGCACGATGGCCCGCGCCGACTGACCCCACCCTGCTGCGTCCGCAAGGATGGCGGCGAACCTCGCCATCATTGCGGACGCCAAGGAGCCGGCACCGTCAGCGTCCGCAACAGTGGTCGCGAACCCGACCACCTTTGCGGACGCAGGCGCGGTGGGTCGGAGGCGGACGCAGCCCGAGACGGGTCAGAGGCGGACGCAGGCGCGGTGGGTCAGAGGCGGTCGCGGAGCCAGGCGAAGTCGGCCACGTGCTCCCCTGCGCCACCGGGTGTCTCGCACACGACCGGGGCGCCGGCCGAGCGCACCACCCCGGCGAGCAGGTCGGCGTCGATCGTGCCCGCCCCGAAGTTGGCGTGGCGGTCGGCACCGGAGTCGAAGGTGTCGCGGCTGTCGTTGCAGTGCACGAGGTCGATCCGGCCGGTGATCGCGAGGACGTCGTCGACGACGGTCTCGAGCGGGTTGCCGCCGGCGTGGGCGTGGCAGGTGTCGAGGCAGAACCCGACCTGGTCCGACTGCGACGCGGACCCGATCGCGTCCCAGACGCGGGCGATCCGCTCGAGGTGGCGCGCCATCGCGTTGTCCCCACCGGCGGTGTTCTCGAGCAGCAGCGGCAGGGTGAGGTCGGTCGCCTCGACGGCCTTGCGCCAGTTGTCGAACCCGACCTCCAGCTCGTCGTCCTTGCCGACGTGGCCGCCGTGCACGATGAGGCCCTTGGCCCCGATCTCGGTGGCCGCGGTGACGTGCTGCTGGAGCAGCTTGCGCGACGGGATGCGGATGCGGTTGTTGGTCGTCGCGACGTTGATGACGTAGGGCGCGTGGACGTAGAGGTCCACCCCTGCGGCCTCGGCGTCGGCACGCAGGGCCGCAGCGCCACCGGCATACCTCACCTCCGGGCCCTTGTAGCCCTGCGGGTCGCCGAGGAAGAACTGCACCAGCGTCGTGCCGCGCGCGGCGGCCTCCGCGAGCGGGTCGGTCTGGTCGACGTGCGCACCGATCGTCAGGGTCATGCCGTCCAGTCTAGGAAGCGCCGGTGTCAGCGCCCACCGCCGCGGCGCCCGCGGGAGCCGCGCCCGCCGGAGCCGCGCGCCCGGCCAGCTCGAGGGTGCCGTCGAGGACTCGCCGGGCCGACATGAGCCGGAGGTCGTGGAGGTAGTTCTGGCGGACCGTCCACGGGGCCCTCGTGCCCTGCCTCGGGAGCAGGTGACGCGAGCGCCGGACGTACCCCGACGTCAGCCCGAACGGCGGCTCACCCTCCTCGAGGTCGACGGGGACGCGGGGCGTCGCCGTCATCGCGCCGGCAGCCGCCATCGCGTCGAGCACCGCGCAGACGTAGCGGGACGTGAGGTCGGCCCGCAGGGTCCACGAGTTGTTGGTGTAGCCGAGGCAGACCGCGAGGTTCGGCACCCCACCGAGCATCGCGCCCTTGTAGAGGTAGCGCTCGTGCGGCGCGAACGCCCGCCCGTCCACGCTGAGGCGCATCCCCCCGGCGACCTCGAGCCGCAGCCCGGTCGCGGTGACGATCGCGTCGGCCTCGACCTCCCGGCCACCGCCCAGCCGGATCCCGTTCTCCGTGAAGCGGTCCACGGTGTCCGTGACGACCGAGGCCCGTCCGCTGCCGATCGCCGCGAAGAGGTCACCGTCCGGCACGATGCACATGCGCTGGTCCCACGGCGCGTATGCCGGTGTGAAGTGTGCGCGGACCGCCTCCTCCCCCACGAGGTCGGCGTTGATCCGGGCGATCCCGCGCCGGACGGCACGTGGGAACCGGCGGCTCACCTCGTAGAGCGCGACGTTGGTGAGGAGGTTCTTCGTCCGGACCACGCGGTGGGCGGCCCGCCCCGGGAGCGCCCGCCGGAGGGCTTGGCCGAGGCGGTCGGTCCCCGAGCGGGGCAGGACGTAGCCGGGACTGCGCTGGAGCATGGTCACGTGGGCGGCGCCCTGCTCCACGAGGGCGGGAACGAGCGTGACGGCGGTGGCGCCCGACCCGATGACGACGATGCGCCGGCCGGTGGCGTCGAAGCTCTCGGGCCACTCCTGCGGGTGGATGACCGGGCCGGCGAAGTCCTCGCGACCCGGGAAGTCGACGACGTGTCCGGCGTCGTAGGAGAAGTAGCCGGTGCACAGGTGGAGGAACGCCGCGGTGTGCTCGACCCGGCCCTGCGAGGTCTCGGCCGTCACGGTCCACCGGCCGGTGCCGGTCGAGAAGGCCGCGTCGACGACGCGCTGCCCGTGGTGGAGGTGCTCCTCGACGCCGAACTCCCGGGCCGTGTCACGGACGTAGTCGCGGATGCGCGCGCCGGAGGCGAGCACGTCGGGCTCGGTCCACGGCCGGAACGGGTAGGTGAAGGTGACGACGTCGGAGTCCGAGCGCACCCCGGGGTAGCGGAACAGGTCCCACGTCCCGCCGACCGCCGGGCGCGCCTCGAGGACGGCGAACGACCGGTTCGGGCTGAGCTGGGTGAGCCGGCAGGCGGCGCCGACGCCGGAGAGCCCGGCGCCCACGACAAGGACGTCGACGTCGAGGCTCTGCATCGGTCGTGGCTCCAGGGGCGAGGTGGGTGCGTGGGCGTGGGTGCGCGGACCACCTCATGACATCACGACCGACCCACGCCCGGCTCGCACGCGGCCCGGTAGCGTCGTGGCACCGGGCGCCCACCGACCAGAGCGCCGAAGGATGTGCGTCGCCATGACGAACGGGTCGACGGTGTGGCGGGACCGGCTGGCCAACGTGCCGGTCCCCGAGCAGCACGCCGTGCCCCTCCTGGCGGCCGTGCTGGCCGAGCGCCTGCGGCGCCTCCGGCTCCCCGGCCCCGCCGCCGCGTGGCGAGCGCCCGGCCTCGTCCTCCTGGCGTCCGGCGCGGTGCTGGCCACGCGTGCCTGGCAGGAGGCACGCGACGTCCGGCTCGCCGACCCGGACCGGCTGGTCACCACCGGCCCCTATGCGCGCTCCCGCAACCCGATGTATGCCGCCTGGGCCCTCGGGCACCTGGGTTCAGCGCTGCTCGCCCGCTCCGGCTGGGCGCTCGCCGCGTGGGCCCCGGCGGTCCTCGCCGTGCGCCACCAGGTCGAGGCCGAGGAGAGCGAGCTCCGGCGCCGGTTCGGACCGGCCCACGCCGCCTACGCCGAGGCCGTGCCGCGGTGGGCCGCCCCTCGCCGGGGCGCCCCAGCGCGCCTCAGGCGGTGGCGTCCTCCCGGTTGAGGGCCGCGGCACGCCCGGCCTCGAGCCGCGCGATCGGCACCCGGAACGGGCTGCACGACACGTAGTCGAGCCCGGCGTCGTGGAAGAAGTGGATCGACTCCGGGTCACCGCCGTGCTCGCCGCAGACACCCATGTGCAGGTTCGGCTTCGTGGACCGCCCTCCCGTCACGGCCGAGCTGACGAGCGCGCCGACCCCGTCCGCGTCGAGGGTCTCGAACGGGGAGATCGTCAGCACGCCGTTCTCGAGGTAGTCGGCGAAGAAGGCACCCTCGACGTCATCGCGGGAGAACCCCCACGTCGTCTGGGTGAGGTCGTTGGTGCCGAACGAGAAGAAGTCGGCCTCCTCGGCGATGCGGCGGGCGGTGAGGGCCGCGCGAGGCAGCTCGATCATGCAGCCGATCGGCAGGTCGAGCTCGGTCCCGGCCGCGGCGCCGACCTCGGCGAGGATGCCGAGCGCCTCCTCGCGGATGATCTGCAGCTCGCGCACCGACCCGACCAGCGGCACCATGATCTCCGGCCGCGGGTCCTTGCCGGCCTCGCGCAGGCGCACCGTCGCCTCGGCGATGGCCCGGATCTGGAGGGCGAACAGGCCGGGGATCTTGAGGCCGAGCCGGACGCCGCGCAGGCCGAGCATCGGGTTCTGCTCGTGCATCCGCTGGACCGCGGCGAGGAGCCGGACGTCGCGGGCGTCGGCCCGGCCGTCGGCGTTCGCGAGCGCCACCTTGACCGCCAGCTCGGTGAGGTCGGGCAGGAACTCGTGGAGCGGCGGGTCGATGAGCCGGATCGTCGTGGGCAGCCCGTCCATGGCCTCGAGCAGGTCGACGAAGTCCTCACGCTGGAGCGGTAGCAGCGTCTCGAGCGCCGCGAGGCGCTCCTCGTCGCCCTCGGCGAGGACGACGTGCTCGATGTGGACGCGTCGGTCACCGAGGAACTGGTGCTCGGTGCGGCACAGCCCGATCCCCTCGGCGCCACGGGCCCGGGCGCGGCGGGCGTCCTCGGCGTTGTCGGCGTTGGCGCGCACCCGCATCCGACGCACGGCGTCGGCGTGCCTCATGACCCGGTCGACGGCCTGCAGCAGCTCCCGCATCGCGTCGTCCTCGCAGGCGGCGAGGCCGACCTCGAGCCCGTCCGAGACGTAGCGCATGACGGGCGAGTCGACGACGGGCACGTCACCGAGGAAGACCTCGCCCGTGGTCCCGTCGAGGGCGATGACGTCGCCGGGGCGCAGCACCCGCCCGGCGACCCGGACCTCCTTGGCCTCGACGTCGACGTCGATCTCCTCGGCGCCGACGACCGCGGTCGTGCCCATGCCCCGGGCGACGACGGCGGCGTGCGAGGTCTTCCCACCACGTGCGGTGAGGACGCCGGACGCGACGATCATCCCCTGGAGGTCGTCGGGGTTGGTCTCCCGGCGGACGAGGATGACGCTGGCCCCCGCCTGGGTCCGCTCGAGCGCCTGGGCGTTGTCGAGGACGATCTCGCCGACGGCGGCACCGGGCGAGGCGGCCATGGCCGTCGTGAGGAGCTCCTTGGCGGCGTCACCGTCGAACTGCGGGAAGAGCAGCTGGGAGAGCTGGGCCCCGGTGATCCGCGAGATCGCCTCGTCCATGGTGATGAGGTTCTCGTCGACGAGCTGGGTGGCGACCCGGAACGCGGCGGCCGCGGTCCGCTTGCCCACGCGGGTCTGCAGCATCCACAGCTTGCCCCTCTCGATGGTGAACTCGATGTCGCACAGGTCGCGGTAGTGGGTCTCGAGGCGCCGCATGGCCTGGAGCAGCTCACCGTAGGACGTGGGGTCGAGCTGCTCGAGGTCGGCCAGCGGCAGGGTGTTGCGGATGCCGGCGACGACGTCCTCGCCCTGGGCGTTGGACAGGTAGTCCCCGTAGAGGCCGGAGTGCCCGGTGGAGGGGTCGCGGGTGAACGCGACGCCGGTGCCGGACGTCTCGCCGAGGTTGCCGAACACCATCGTCATGACGTTGACGGCGGTGCCGAGGTCGTTCGAGATGCGCTCGCGGCGCCGGTACAGCCGGGCCCGCTCGGTGTTCCACGAGCCGAAGACGGCGGCGATGGCCATCTCGAGCTGCTCACGAGGATGCTGGGGGAACTCCCGACCCGTCGTGTCCTGGACGATCCCCTTGAAGGTGGTGACGAGGTCCTGGAGGTCGTCCGCGCTGAGGTCGACGTCGCTGCTCGCGCCGACGGCCGACTTCTTGTCGTCGAGCGCACGGGCGAAGAGGTCGCCGTCGATGTCGAGCACGGTCTTGCCGAACATCTGGATGAGGCGCCGGTAGGAGTCCCACGCGAAGCGGTCGTCACCGGAGAACTCGGCCAAGCCCTTGACCGAGGCGTCGTTGAGCCCGACGTTGAGCACCGTCTCCATCATCCCCGGCATGGAGAACTTCGCGCCCGAGCGCACCGAGACGAGCAGCGGGTCATGGAAGTCCCCGAGCCGCCGGCCGAGCGTGTCCTCGATCTCGCGCAGCGCCATGGTCACCTCGACGCGCAGCTCCGGCGGCACCTCGCCGTCGCGCATGTACGCCCGGCACGCCTCGGTCGTGATGGTGAACCCGGGCGGGACCGGCAGGCCGATCTTCGCCATCTCGGCGAGGTTGGCCCCCTTGCCGCCCAGCAGGTCCTTCTGGCCCATGTCGCCCTCGGCGAACCGGTACACGTACTTCGGCATCACGCCTCCTGTGCTTGCGCGCCACGTCGTCGTGGCGCTCGCCGTCACCGGTGTGGCGACGCCGTCACCCCTCACCGTACGGATCACCGGCGTCGTGCACCGGGGACCTTGGGCCCGCGTTCAGGGGACCCACATCCACGCGTGCGACCATGACCCCTCCATCATGACGACCCGGGATCCCGTGTGCTGACCTTTGCCCTCATCGCCCTGACCGTCCTCGGGCTCCTCACCTTCTGGCTGCACCGTCGGCTCGTCGCCGCCCCGCGCTGGTCGTCGAGATGGCGGTATGCGGGGAGCGCCCTCATCGTGGCGCTCACCGCTCTCGCGGTGGTCACCGCCGCCGGCGGGCTCCGGTGGGGCACCGCCGACGACACCCGCCCGGTCGCCTGGGCCGCGCTCACCTGGCTCGTCGTCGCGATGTACCTCGTGTTCGTCCTCGCCGCCGGGCAGGTCGTCGCCGCCGTCGTCTGGCTCGCCACCCACCGGGACCGCCGACGAGGGGTGCTCGCGCGGTTCAACCGGGTGGTCGCGGCGGTGGCCCTGGTCGCGGCACTGGGCACGACGGCATACGGGCTGTTCGAGGCCCGGGACCCCGCGATCACGCGCACGACGCACACCTCCGCCGCGCTCCCCGCCGGGTTCGACGGGACGACGGTCGCGCTCGTCACCGACCTCCACGCCGGCGTCGTCCACGGCTCCGACTTCGCGACCAAGGTCGTCGACCGGGTCAACGCCGCGAAGCCGGACATCGTCGTCCTCTCGGGTGACGTGGTCGACGCGCCCTTCGAGCGGCACCGCGCCGAGATCGCCCCGCTGGCCGACCTCGAGGCGCCGCTCGGGGTCTTCGCGGTCACCGGCAACCACGAGATGTACACCGGCTCGACCGCCGAGTGGGTCGCCGAGTGGGACCGGCTCGGGATCACCGTGCTCGCCAACGCCTCGCAGACCGTCACCGTCGGCGGGGAGTCGATCCGCATCGCCGGGATCCACGACCGCGAGGGCACCGGCGAGTTCGCCCCGGACCCGGCCCGCGCGCTCGCCGGGACCGAGGACGGGTTCACCCTCTACCTCGCGCACCAGCCGGTCATGGCCGCGGACTCGGCCGACCGGGGCGTCGACCTCCAGCTGTCCGGTCACACCCACGGTGGCCAGGTGTGGCCCGGGGAGCTCGTCGTGCCGCTCCAGCAGCCCGTGGTGGAGGGGTATGCGGTCGTCGACGGGGTCCCCGTCATCACGAGCCGCGGGGCCGGCACCTGGGGTCCACCGGTGCGTGTCGCCGCCCCACCCCAGATCCCGCTCATCACCCTGAGGAGGGGCTGAGGTGGCCCCCGACGGGACCGTGCTCGGCGCCCCCCGCTACCGGTCGGTGGTGCGGCCGCACCGGGTGCTCGTCGCCGTGGGCGCGGCCGTCGCCGCGGTCGGCGTCGTGGCCGGCCTGCTCGTCGCCAGCCTCGGTGGCTGGGCCGTCGCCCTCGGACTCCTCGTCGTCCTGGGACTCGTCGGCCTGGGCTGGCTCCTCGCCCGCGGGCCCGTCACCGTCGTCGTCACCGACGGGGCGATCCGCGTCTCCTACCCGCTCGCCCCGCGCACCATCCGGATGGACGACGTCACCGACGTCGGCGCCGGTGACCACGTCGACGGGGTCGGCTGGGGCTGGGGCCTGCGCTGGGAGGGCCGTGGCAAGTGGGCCTACCGCGTCGGCGGCCCCATGGCGACCGTGGTGCACCGTCGTGGCCGCCTCGGCGTCTCGGTGCAGGACCCCCACGAGTTCGTCGAGGCCGTCGTCGCCGCACGGCAGGGTCTGTCGTGAGCGAGTCGGGTGTCGTCCTCGGCGACGACGGCCTGGCCCGACCCGCCTGGGCGTCGGTCGACCCCCTGCTGCGCGACTACTACGACACCGAGTGGGGCATGCCGGTCCGCGACGAGCGCGGCGTCTTCGAGCGGCTCTCGCTCGAGGCGTTCCAGTCGGGGCTGTCGTGGGCGACGATCCTGCGCAAGCGCCCCGCCTTCCGGGAGGCGTTCGCGGACTTCTCCCCCGACGTCGTCGCGCAGTTCGGTGACGACGACGTCGCCCGCCTCATGGACGACGCCGGCATCGTCCGCAACCGCGCGAAGGTCCACGCGACCATCCAGAACGCCCGCGCCACGCTGGGACTGCGCGAGGACCCCGAGGGTGACCTCGCGGCATACGTGTGGTCGTTCCGTCCGGCCACCACCCCCGTGCCACGGACCCACGCCGACGTGCCCACGACGTCGCCGGAGTCGCTCGCGCTCTCGAAAGGCTTGAAGCGCAAGGGTTTCACGTTCGTCGGACCGACGACGATGTTCGCCCTCATGGAGGCCATCGGCATCGTCGACACCCACCTCGTCGGCTCGCACCGCCGGGCCACCTCGGGCGTCTGGCCGGGTCAGAAGTAGTCGCGGATGTGCGTCGGACGCGAGAGCCCGAGCGCGTCCCACAGGCCGAGGTCGGCGCCCGTCCCGTGGACCGTGGCCAGCCCCTCGGCGACGACGCGCTGCAGCGGCAGCACCCCGCTCCACGTGAGCGCCAGCCCACGCGGCGAGAACGTCGCCGCTGGCGCGTCGGTGCTCGGCTCGCACCGCGCCTCTCCCCCGGCGACGTCGAGGCGGTAGGTGCCGTCGGTGCCCCCGTGGACGTCGCCGGCCACCGCGAAGACGGTTGAGCCGCTGACCCCCGCAGCGGGCCGGATCGCCCGGAACGCGGCAGGTACGTCGAGGACGCGCAACATGTAGGGCGAGCGCCCGACGACGGTCGTGGCCGTCACCGGGAGCGCGAGCGCCATCTCGTCGGTGCCGCTCGTCTCGAGGTGCGTCGTCGGGGTGACGGCGGCGAAGCTCCCGAGCATCCCCAGGAGGGCGTCGCGGGCGGTGCCGGAGGTCCAGACGAGGTCCTCGGCGCCGATCCTCGCCTCGGGGCCGTAGCCGGGTCCGCGCCGCCACGACACGAAGCCGTGCACGGTGTCGTCGGTGTCGAGGGCGAGCGTCACCCCGGTGAAGCTCGACAGCCAGGCGGCCGCGTCGGCGGGGAACATCACCCCGTCGCGGGTGAGGGGGCCGTTGCGCTGCGCGCCCCACCGGTCGTAGCACTCCCGCACCGCGGCGAAGTCCCCTTCGGTCGCCCTGCGGGTGCGTATGCCGTCCGCCCGCCCCTGGCGCTGCAGCGCAGCCGTCGGGACGGAGACGGTGGTGAGCTCGGCCACGAGCTCGTAGCCGAAGCGACGGTAGATGCCCGGGGCCGTGGGGAAGAGCGTGGAGATGACCGCGCCCTGCCGCCGGGCCTCCGCGAGGACCTCGTCCATGAGCGGGGTGAGCAGCCCCTCACCGCGACGCTCGGCCGCGACGGTCACCCCGGCGATCCCGAAGGTCGCCACCCTCCCGCCGTGGAACCAGCTGTCGTAGGGCCGCCCGTTGAGCTTGGCGACCAGGTCGTCACCGTCGAACGCGCCGAGCGCGACGATCCCCTCGGGCGGCCACGGCGGCGGCTCGGTCGGTTCGGCGGGCGAGGCCGACGTCGGGGCGGACACCGGACCGGCCGGTCGCTCCCCGAAGGCCTCGGCCCCCAGCCGAAGGCTCGCGTCCATGTCGTCCGGGCCGAGTCGTCGCGTCGTCACGTCCTCATCGTGCCAGCGTGGATGATGCGTGCATGGCCGACGACGCGTACCCGGACTTCTCGCTCGAGCGGTTCGAGCGCTCCGGGGTCAGCCGTCGGGTCCTGCGGTCGGGCCGGGGTCCCGCCGTCATCATCATCTCGGAGCTCCCCGGCATCACGCCGGCCGTGCTCCACTTCGCCCGCCGGGTGCGGGACATCGGCTGCACGGTCGTCCTGCCCGAGCTGTTCGGTGTCACCGGCCGGGACGTGCACCCCGGGGCGCACGGCTGGGGCGGCACCCTCACCGGCCTGGCCCGGGCTGCGGCGCAGGTCTGCGTCAGCCGGGAGTTCACCCTGCTCGCGACGCACCGCACCTCGCCCGCCGTGCCGTGGCTGCGCCGGCTCGCCGCGGCCGAGCACCAGCGCTGCGGCGGGCCCGGCGTCGGCGCGGTCGGCATGTGCCTCACCGGCGGCTTCGCGCTCGCCATGGCCACGGACGAGCGCGTGCTCGCGCCGGTCCTCGCCCAGCCGTCCCTGCCGGTGCCCCTCACGCGGGCCCGGGCTCGCTCGGTCGACATCTCCCCCGAGGACCTGGCCGTCGTGCAGCAGCGGTGTGCCGCCGGCCTCTCCGTCCTCGGCCTGCGCTTCGCGGGCGATCGGCTGTCGCCGCGGGACCGCTTCGCCCACCTCGCGCGGGTGCTGGGCGACGCGTTCGTCGCGGTCGAGCTCCCCGACGACTCGGCCAACCCCGACGCGCTCCTCTCGCCGCACTCCACGCTCACCGAGCACCTCGTCGACGAGCCCGGCCAGCCGACCCACGACGCGCTCGAGCAGGTCCTCGACCTGTTCCGCGCCCGCCTCCTCGCACCCTCCTGAGCCACGGTCACTCGGCGGTCGGGAATCGCACGTCGAGCATCTCCGCCCCCAACAACCTGCGCGCCACCTGGAGCTGGACTGCGAACCACACGACCGCCGCGGCGCCCGCGCACGCGACGACGACCGCCGTCGAGCCGTGGGCCCACGCCGCGACGAGCGCCCCGGTCGTGGCGGCCACCATCGTGTTGATGACGACGAGGAAGAACGACGTGCTCCCGATGACGTGCGCCACCATCGGGCGCCGGTTGCCCAGCGTGTAGGTCGCCATGAGTCCGGCCCGGTCGTCGTGTGACGAGGCCGTGAGGTACGGCTCGATCTCGGGTGCCAGCTCGACGTAGGCCGCCCGCAGCCGGTTCATCCCGCGGATGAGCTCCGCGTCCTCCTGGCTGGCCAGCACCACCCGCAGCGCGGTCAGGGAGCCGATGACGAGCGAGGCCACCGCGAAGCAGGTGCCCAGCCCCAGCAGCGAGCGGTCGAAGCCCACGCCCTGGGCGACGAGCGCGAGGACGACGAGGAAGGCCGACATCACGGTGAGCAGGATCGAGATCCGGCTCATGATCTCGCTCCACGTCATCGAGCGGGTGCCGAGCAGGCTCCAGTGCTCGGTGGCGAGCAACGTCGCGAGCTCGGGCCGCGGCCTCGGCTCGTCGGGGTCGACCGCCATGCGCACCTCCTCCACCCGGCACTCCCCCGAGTGTCCACCTCGCCCGGACCAGCGCGCCAGAGCGGGAGACGCAGCAGGACCGGACACCGTGGTGTCCGGTCCTGCTGATCCTGGGGTGGAGCTGAGGGGATTCGAACCCCTGACCCCTTCCATGCCATGGAAGTGCGCTACCAACTGCGCCACAGCCCCGAGTCGCCTCGGTGGGACGTCCCCCTGCGGGGACTGCGGAAGTCTACGACGGGGCTCGCCGAGCGACCAAATCGGGGTCAGGCAACGGGGCCGTGGGCGTCCAGCGAGGCCGCCGCCGACTGGTTCCACGTGTGGATGCGCCACCCGGCGCGACCCTCGACGAGCTCGGCCCAGTGGCAGTTGCCCAGGCCACCGAGCGCGATCCAGGCCGTGCGCTGGTCGAGTCCGACGAGGTCGGCCGCGAGGGCGCGTCCCGCGACCCCATGGGTGGCGATGACCGCGCACTGGCCCGCCTCGAGCCCGTCGAGCAGGGCGTCGACCCCGGCGCGGCACCGGGCGGCGACGTCGGCGACGGACTCGCCGTGACCGCCCCGCTTGAAGTCGTCACCGCGGAGCAGCCGGTCCATGTCCTCGGGGTAGCCGGCGCGCACCTGCTCGCCGGTCAGCCCCTGCCATGCACCGGCGTGGATCTCACGGAAGCGTTCGTCGGTCGTGAGCGGTATGCCGTCCACCCGGGCCACCGTCTCGCCCGTCACCCGCGCGCGGGACAGGTCGGAGGCGACGACGCGCACGGGTTCGAAGGCCGCGACCGCGCGGGCGGCGGCCACCGCCTGCTCGACACCCCGCTCGGACAGCGGTGAGTCGAGCTGGCCCTGCCAGATCCCGGCGGCGTTGTGGTTGGTCTCGCCGTGCCGGAGCACGATGAGGCGACGCGGGGAGTCCTTCGCCATGACGCGGGCGTTGGGCCCGAGGGTCACCGGCCGCCCTGCTCGGTGCCGACGGCACCCAGGTCCACCTCGGGGCAGTCCTTCCAGAGGCGCTCGAGCTCGTAGTACTCGCGCTCGTCGTCGTGCTGGACGTGCACGACGATGTCGCCGAAGTCGATGAGGACCCAGCGGCCGTCGCGCTGACCCTCGCGGCGGACGGGCTTGGAGCCCATCTCCCGCAGCGAGTCCTCGACCTCGTCGACGATGGCGCCGACCTGGCGCTCCGTCTCGGCGGAGGCGATGACGAAGATGTCGGTGATCGCGAGCTGCTCGCTCACGTCGATGCCGACGATGGTAGTGGCGAGCTTCTCGGCGGCCGCGTGGGCGGCGGCGCGAGCAAGCTCGAGGGAACGGTCAGTGGCTGGCACGGGACTCCTCGGCTTTGGGGGGTGCGTCGGACGACGGACCCGGTCCACCGGCATACAGGTGGTGTTTGTTGATGTACTGGACGACACCGTCGGGCACGAGGTACCAGACGGGCTCGCCGTCGGCGACGCGCTCACGGCAGTCCGTCGAGCTGATCGCCATGGCCGGCACCTCCTGGAGGGTGACACCGTCCTGCGGCAGTCCCGACTCGGACAGCTCGTAGCCGGGGCGGGTGACCCCGATGAAGTGCGCGAGGTCCCAGAGCTCGTCGACGTCCTTCCACGAGAGGATCTGGGCCAGCGCGTCGGCGCCGGTGATGAAGAACAGCTCGTCGTCGGGGTGCTGCTGGCGCAGGTCCCGCAGCGTGTCGATCGTGTAGGTCGGCCCGGCCCGGTCGACGTCGACCCGGCTCACCTGGAAGCGCGGGTTGGACGCCGTCGCGATGACCGTCATGAGGTAGCGGTGTTCGGCCTCGCTGACCACCCGCTCGGCCTTCTGCCACGGCTGGCCGGTCGGCACGAAGATGACCTCGTCGAGGTCGAAGTGGGACTGCACCTCCGAGGCGGCGACGAGGTGACCGTGGTGGATGGGGTCGAACGTCCCACCCATCACGCCCAGGCGGCGTCGTCGGTCTGCGCTCAGTGCTCACCCTTGTCGTGCATCGTGCCGCCGTGGGCATGCGCGACGTCGGTCGAGTGGTGGTCGTTGCGCTCGGTCGGCGGGGTGTGCTTCTGCGCGGTCCCTCGGAAGGACCACAGCACGGCGAGGAGCAGGGCGAAGGAGGCCAGGGCGAGGACCCCGAAGGCCCAGGGGGGCATCGGGAGGTCGTGCTGGGCGGCTTCCTCGGCGAGGACACGAGCGGCGTGCGACGTCATGGGCTGCAGCCTACCGTCACCGTTGTCCACCGGCGCCGTCCACAGGCCTGTGCACGGGAGCGTGGCGGAGGGTCGCTTCCTGTGGACGACACGCGCGGGCGGCACCGTTCGGCGAGAAACTTGCCGATCATGTTGCGCCACAGGACCTCTGGGGGCTAGACAGGACCCCACGGACTCCGCTCCGGGCCGTTCGGGTTCGCTCGAGGACCGGAGTGGTGTCAGGTCGAAGGAGAACGGCTGTGCCTCGGTCCCGGCAACGGGACCGGCTGGGGGTGACCCCTGACGCGAGCGACGTCGCGGGGCGCACCGCGGCCGACGGCCAGAGTCGAAGTTCGTTCCGGTCCAGCCGGGACGACGCCACTGTCGCGTGGCCCCCTCGGCGGGTTCGCCCACCGGGAACGACCGGCTCGCTCGAAGGGCTTGGCCCCGAGCCGGAGGCCCCCGACCTCATACGTCGGGGGCCTTCGGTGTGTGCCCGGGGAACGCGGCCGCCGATTACGCTGAGCCCCATGTCCGCGCCCCCCTCCGCCATCACGTTGAGCATCGTCATCCCGATGTTCAACGAGGAGGCCGTCCTGCCGCTCCTCGTCGAGAGGCTGCGCCCGCTCGCGGACGGGCTGCGGACGGCATACGAGGTCGTGGCGGTGGACGACGGCAGCAGCGACGCCACCCCGGTCCTGCTCGAGCGCCTGCGGCGCGACTGGCCCGAGCTGCGGGTCGTGCGGCTGCGCGCCAACTCGGGCCACCAGGCCGCGATCTCCGCCGGGCTGCAGCGGGCGCGTGGCGACTACGTCGTCACCATCGACGCCGACCTGCAGGACCCGCCCGAGGTCATCGCCGAGATGCTCCGGGTCGCGCGGGAGGAGGGCGTCGACGTCGTCTACGGCGTCCGGGAGGACCGCTCGACCGACACCGCCTTCAAGCGCCACTCGGCGGGGCTGTTCTACCGGGCCATCCGCCGCCTCGCCGACATCGACGCCCCCGTGGACGCCGGCGACTACCGCCTCATGTCCCGCGCCACCGTCGACGCGGTCAACTCGCTGCCCGAGCACAACCGGGTCCTCCGGTTCGTCGTCCCCGCGCTGGGCTTCCCGTCCGCGTCGGTCGGCTACACGCGGGAGGTGCGGGCGGCCGGCACCTCCAAGTACCCCCTCGCCAAGATGCTCCGGCTCTCCGTCGACTCGGTGACCGGCTTCTCGCTCACCCCGCTGCGCTTCGCGACGTGGCTGGGGCTGCTCGGCGGCCTCGCCGCGCTCGGTGTCCTCGCGTACGCCGTCATCGCGCGCATCCTCGGCCACGCCCTCCCCGGCTGGACCTCGACGGTCGTCATCGTCGCCGCCGTGGGCGCCGTCCAGCTGCTCGCGCTGGGCATCCTCGGCGAGTACGTCGGACGGATGTACGGCGCGATGCAGGCCCGCCCGACGTACTTCGTCGCCCACGACTCGCTCGACGCACCGAACCACGCTCGCCGCCCGTGAGGCAGCGCCGGGTGCTGGGTGGCGCGGCCGTGCTGCTCGTCGCCCTCATCTGCCTCACGGCGTGGTCCGTGCTGCGCGACGACGAGACCGGGGCGCAGTCGCTCGCCGCGCGCACGCCCGACGGCGCCCTGACCTTCACCGTCCCCGCGACGTGGCGCACCCTCCCCTGCCCGGCCGACGAGGGCGACTGCCTGCGCGTCACGTCGCCCGGGATGACCGAGGCCCAGGCGGCGACGGTCTCGTTCCTGCCGCCCGACCCGGTCGCGGGTACCCCGATCGACGCGCTCGTCAACCCGGACGTCACCGTGCCGGGGAGCAGGTCGGTGACCGTCGACGGGCTGCCGGCCATGCGGCTCGACCCCGACGAGCAGCAGGGACAGGACGCGATCCTCGTGGCCGGACGCGCCCGGACGACGGTCGGCTCCACCTTCATGGTCCTGTGCCCGGTCGGCGGGGAGCTCGAGCGCTCGCAGGCCATGTGCGACCAGATCCTTCGAACGCTCAAGGTCACGCGCTAGGGCTGCTCGACCCGGTCAGCGGATCTGGCCGTCACCCTCGACGATCCACTTCGTCGTCGTGAGCTCGGGCAGCGCCATCGGTCCACGCGCGTGGAGCTTCTGGGTGGAGATGCCGATCTCGGCGCCGAACCCGAACTCGCCGCCGTCGGTGAAGCGGGTCGAGGCGTTGACCATGACGGCGGCCGCGTCGACCTCGGTGGTGAAGCGGCGGGCGGCGGCGCGGTCCTCGGTGACGATCGCCTCGGTGTGCCCGCTGGTGTGGGCGTGGATGTGCTCGAGCGCCGCGTCGAGGTCCGGGACGACCGCCACGGCCATCTCCAGCGCGAGGTACTCGGTGTCCCAGTCCTCCTCCGTCGCGGGGACGTGGGGGGTGCCTGCCGCCTGCGCGACGCCCCCGGCCGCCGCGTCCGTGTGCAGCACCACGCCGGCCTCGGACAGGGCGGCGAGCACTCGCGGCAGGAAGGTGTCGCGCAGGGCGTCGTGCACGAGGAGCGTCTCGGCGGCGTTGCACACGCTCGGCCGGTGGGTCTTGGCGTTGACGGCGATCGCGAGCGCCTTGTCGAGGTCGGCGGCCGCGTCGACGTAGACGTGGCAGTTGCCGACCCCGGTCTCGATGACCGGCACGGTGGACTCGGTGACGACGGTGTGGATGAGGCCCGCTCCCCCGCGCGGGATGATGAGGTCGACGAGGCCGCGGGCGGTGAGCAGGGCCCGCACGGCGTCGCGGCCGCCGTCGAGCAGGCCGATCGCGTCCGCGGGCAGGCCCTGGGCCTCGAGCGCGGCGCGCATCGCCGCGACGAGCGCCCGGTTGGTCGACTCGGCCGCGGAGCCCCCGCGGAGGATGACGGCGTTGCCGGACTTGAGGGCCAGGCCGGCGGCGTCGACGGTGACGTTGGGGCGGGCCTCGTAGACCATCCCCACGACCCCCATCGGCACCCGGACCTGGCGGATCTGCAGCCCGTTGGCGAGCGTGGAGCCGCGCACCACCTCACCTACCGGGTCGGGCAGGGCGGCGATGTCGCGCAGGGCGCCGGCCACCGCCGCGAGCCGCTCGGCCGTCAGGGTGAGCCGGTCGACGAGGCCCTCGTCCATGCCGCCGCGGCGACCGCGCTCGATGTCCTCGGCGTTGGCGGCGACGACCTCGTCGGTCGCCGTGTCGAGGGCGTCGGCGAGGGCCCGCAGGGCCGCGTCCTTGTCGGCCCGGCTCAGCAGGGCGAGCCGCCGGGACGCCACCCGGGCGCGGGTCGCGAGGTCGGCGACGCGGGCGACGTCGCCGGTGCTGACCGGGGCGGTGCTGACGGGGGCGGTGCTCACGGGGGTGGCGGGCGCGGACATGGGTCAAGCGTAGGTCGCGCCCCCCGGGCTTGCGTCTGCGTCGATGGTGAGGTTCCTGACCATCCACGCAGACGCAGGCGGTCGGGGGGTGGTGCGAGGATGGCGGGCGTGACGACGATCCTCTCCATCCAGTCCTCGGTCGCCTACGGCCACGTCGGCAACAGTGCGGCGGTCTTCCCCCTGCAGCGGCTCGGCGTCGAGGTGTGGCCGGTCCACACGGTGAACTTCAGCAACCACACCGGCTACGGCGCGTGGCGCGGGCCGCTGCTCGCCGCCGACGACGTCCGCGAGATCATCACCGGCATCGAGGAGCGTGACGCGATGCCCGAGGTCGACGCCGTCCTCTCCGGCTACCAGGGCGGCGAGGCGATCGGCGACGTGATCCTCGACGCCGTCGCGCGCGTCAAGGCGGCCAACCCGTCGGCGATCTACGCGTGCGACCCGGTCATGGGCAACGCGACGTCGGGCTGCTTCGTGCACCCCGCGATCCCCGTGCTGCTGCGCGAGCGGGTCGTGCCCAAGGCCGACCTCATCACGCCCAACCAGTTCGAGCTCGGCTTCCTCACCGAGACCGAGCCGGAGAGCCTCGAGGACACCCTCGCCTCGGTCGAGCGGGCCCGCGAGATGGGGCCCTCGACCGTGCTCGTCACTTCGGTCCTGCGCCCCGACCGGCCCGAGGGCACCATCGAGATGCTCGCCGTCCACGGCGACGGGGCCTGGATCGTGCAGACCCCGCAGCTGCCGATGAAGGCCAACGGCTCCGGCGACGTCACCGCCGCGCTCTTCACCGCGCACCTCCTCGAGACCGGCGACGCGGGCGTGGCCCTCGGCCGGACGGTGTCGAGCGTGTTCGACCTGCTCCAGCGCACCTTGGACTCCGGCCGGCGCGAGCTCCAGCTCGTGCAGTCGCAGGAGGAGATCGCCCACCCGCGGATGCAGTTCGAGGTCCAGCAGCTGAGCTGAGGCGCCCGCCCGGACCGGCAGGTCCCGCTCCCCCTGTCGTTCCCGACCGTCCACGGCGCCCGGGGAGCATGGACCGGCGAGAACGACAGGGACGAGCTGGCCTCAGAGCATGACGAGGTCGTCGCGGTGGATGACCTCACGTTCGTACGCCGCACCGAGGTCGCGGGCGAGGTCGTGCGTGCTGCGGCCGAGCATCGGCGGCAGCTCGTTCGAGGAGTAGTTGACGAGCCCGCGGGCGATGGCCCGACCGTCCGGCGCGCACACGTCGACGGGGTCGCCCCCGCTGAACGTCCCCTGGACCTCGACGATGCCGGCCGGGAGCAGCGACGTGCGCCGCTTGGTGAGGGCGGTGACCGCGCCGTCGTCGACGACGAGTCGGCCGCGGGCGGTGGTGGCGTGGGCGATCCACAGCTGGCGCGAGGCCCGCGACCGGGACTGCGGCGCGAACACCGTCCCCACGTCCTCCCCCGCGAGGGCACGTCCCGCGTCCGCGAGGCGGGACAATACGGTCGGTATGCCGGCCGCCCCCGCGATGCCGGCCGACTCCACCTTGGTGGCCATGCCGCCACTGCCGACCGAGCTGCCAGAGCCGCCGATCTCGATGCCGTCGAGGTCCGCGAGCGAGAGCACCGCGGGGATGCGGGAGGACCCGGGTCGCGACGGCGGGCCGTCGTAGAGCGCGTCCACGTCGGTGAGCAGGATGAGCGCGTCGGCACCGACGAGGTGCGAGACGAGGGCGGCCAGCCGGTCGTTGTCACCGAAGCGGATCTCGTGGGTGGCGACGGTGTCGTTCTCGTTGACGACCGGGACGATGCCGAGGTCGAGCAGGCGGGTCAGGGTGCGGCGGGCGTTGGTGTAGTGGGTGCGCCGGGTGACGTCGTCGGCGGTGAGCAGCACCTGGCCGACGGTGAGGTGGTGGGCGGCGAACGCGCGGGCGTAGGCCGCGACGAGCGCACCCTGCCCCACCGACGCCGCCGCCTGCTGGGTGGCGAGGTCACGGGGGCGGGAGCTGAGCCCGAGCGGCCCCAGGCCCGCGGCGATCGCCCCCGAGGAGACGAGGACGACCTCGCCCCCGCGGGCACGCACCGACGCGAGGTGGTCGACGAGCGCGACGAGGCGGGACTCGTCGATCGCCCCGCCGCCGGGACCGGTCAGCGAGGACGAGCCGACCTTGACGACCACGCGCCGCGCCTCGCCGACGGCAGCGCGGAGCAGCGCCTCAGTGCCCACCGCTCACTCGTCGGTGTCGTCGCCGCGGACCGTGGCCCAGTGCCCGGCCTTGCGCTCGGCGGCGAGCTGGTCGCGAGCGGCCGTCTGGGCGTCCTTGCGGCCGTGGAACTCGTTGCGCTTCTCGCCGCGAGTCTTGCGGTCGTTCTCGCCGAGGCGCAGGTCGGTGCCACGCGGGCCGGTGAGCAGCTCGGCACCGGCGGCCATGGTGGGCTCCCAGTCGAAGACGACCGAGTTCTCCTCCGGGCCGATGACCACGGTGGACCCCGCGACGGCGCCGGCCTTGTAGAGCTGCTCCTCGACGCCGAGGCGGTTGAGCCGGTCGGCGAGGTAGCCGACCGCCTCGTCGTTGGAGAAGTCGGTCTGGTGGATCCAGCGCGAGGGCCGGTCTCCAAGGACGCGGAAGATCTCACCGTCGGAGGTGTTCTCGCGCTTGACGGTGAAGCCGGTGTCGTCGACGGCCTTGGGCCGGACGATGGCGCGCGGCCGCTCCACGACCAAGGCCTCCATCTCGGCCCGGGCGGCGGCGACGTGCTTGGCGAGCGAGAAGGTCAGCTCCTTGAGCCCGATGTGGGCGACGGCACTGACGATGTGCACCTCGAGCCCGCGCGCCTCGAGGTCGGGCTTGACCATCTCGGCCAGGTCACGCGCGTCGGGCACGTCGGCCTTGTTGAGGACCACGATGCGGGTGCGCTCGGAGAGCGGCCGGCCACCGAGGCTGTTGTCGGGCACGTAGGCGGCGAGCTCGGCCTCGATGACGTCGAGGTCGCTCATCGGGTCGCGGTTCGGCTCCAGCGTCGCGCAGTCGACGACGTGGACGAGCACCGAGCAGCGCTCGACGTGGCGGAGGAACTCCAGGCCGAGGCCCTTGCCCTCGCTCGCGCCGGGGATGAGGCCCGGGACGTCGGCGATGGTGAAACGGGCCGACCCTGCCGTGACGACGCCGAGGTTGGGGATGAGCGTCGTGAACGGGTAGTCGGCGATCTTGGGCTTGGCCGCGCTCACGACCGACACGAGCGAGGACTTGCCGGCACTCGGGAAGCCGATGAGGGCGACGTCGGCGAGCGACTTGAGCTCCAGCACGATGTCGAGGGACCCCCCGGGCTCACCGAGCAGGGCGAAGCCGGGAGCCACGCGGCGCGCGGAGGCGAGCGCCTTGTTGCCGAGCCCGCCGCGGCCACCCTGGGCGACGACGAACGTCGTGTCGTGGCCGACGAGGTCGGCGAGGACCTCACCCGCGGTGTTCTTGACGACCGTGCCCTCGGGGACGGGCAGCACGAGGTCGGCGCCGTCGCCGCCGTTGCGCTCGTCGCCGGCTCCCGGCTTGCCGTTGGCCGCGCGGCGGTGGGGGGTGTGGTGGTAGTCGAGCAGCGTCGTCACCTGCGGGTCGACGGCGAGGACGACCGAGCCGCCCTTGCCGCCGTTGCCCCCGTCGGGACCACCGAGCGGCTTGAACTTCTCGCGCTTGACCGAGGCCACGCCGTGCCCGCCGTCACCGGCCGCGACGTGCAGCTCGACGCGGTCCACGAAGTTGACGGCCATGGGGGTTCCTCTTTCGACGACGCTGGCGTGCTGGGGGTGAAGTCTACGGCGAACTGAAAAGCGCCCGTATGCCGTGCGATGAGCACGCGGCATACGGGCGCCTTGGTGGTGAAGCTGGGGTCACGACGCGGAAACGGTCTCCGCGGGAACGATGTTGACGACCTTGCGGCGACGCCGGGTCCCGAACTCGACGTTGCCCGCGATGAGCGCGAACAGCGTGTCGTCGCCACCGCGGCCGACACCCTCACCGGGGTGGAAGTGCGTGCCGCGCTGGCGGACGATGATCTCGCCCGCGTTGACGAGCTGGCCGCCGAAGCGCTTGACGCCGAGTCGCTGGGAGTTGCTGTCGCGACCGTTACGGGTCGAGGACGCACCCTTCTTGTGTGCCATGTCTGCCTACCTTCGTGAGTCTGTGAACGGACGCTCAGGCGTCGATCGAGGTGATCTTGACCTGGGTCAGCGGCTGGCGGTGGCCCTGACGCTTGCGGTACCCGGTCTTGTTCTTGTACTTCATGATCGTGATCTTGGGGCCCTTGGCGGCCTTGAGGACCTCGGCCTTGACGGACACCTTCGCCAGCTTCGCGGCGTCGGAGGTGATGGTCGAGCCGTCGACGACGAGAAGGGGGGTCAGGTCGATGTTGTCGCCGTCCTGGCCGATCTTGTCGATGAGGAGGATGTCTCCGACGGAGACCTTCTCCTGACGACCGCCTGCGCGAACAATCGCGTACACAGTGGAACTCACTTTCGATTCAGGATGCGCTCGCTCTGGTTGACCGGCCAATAGCTACCCCATGACACAGGACATCGGCTCGGTGGGCGCACCGACGGTCTAGGTTAGCGGTCGCCCTCGGGCTGGTCCAAATCCGTGGCCTTGGGCGGTCCGGCCGGTGCGACGACGCGACCGCGCTTGCGACGCGCGCGCACGACCGGCTGGTCGATCGGGGCGGGGGTGGCGACGACCGGCGGTGCGGACACCACCGGAGAGGCCTCCTCGGCGACGGCCGCGGGAGCGTGCTCGACCGGCGCGGCCGGCGCCTCCTCGACCGGCGCGGCCGGAGCGTCCTGGACCGCGTCCGACGTCGTGTCCTGCTCGACGGGCGCCGCAAGGTCGGCCACGTCGTCGTCGGCCGGCTCGCCGGACATCGACTTGATGGCGGCGGCGTGTGCGGCGGCGGCGATCTGGGCGGCGGTCGGACCCGACGGGGTCGACGGCGCCTCGGGGGCGGACTCGCGCTGGGCCGGGGCGGGAGCGGTGTCGCCGCCCTTGCCTCGACGGGTGCGGCCACCACGACCGGGGGCGGTGCCGCCCTTGTCGGCGCCGTGGCCACCCGAGTGGCTGTGGCCGGAGTCGCCCTGGCCCTCGGACCGGTCCACCGGCTCGGCCTGGACGATGATGCCGCGGCCGGCGCAGTGCTCGCACGGCTCGGAGAAGACCTCGATGAGGCCGGACCCGACCCGCTTGCGGGTCATCTGGACGAGGCCGAGCGAAGTGACCTCGGCGACCTGGTGCTTGGTGCGGTCACGGCCGAGGCACTCGAGGAGGCGCCGGACGACGAGGTCGCGGTTGGACTCGAGGACCATGTCGATGAAGTCGATGACGATGATCCCGCCGATGTCGCGCAGGCGCAGCTGGCGGACGATCTCCTCGGCCGCCTCGATGTTGTTCTTCGTGACGGTCTCCTCGAGGTTGCCCCCGGAGCCGACGAACTTGCCGGTGTTGACGTCGACGACGGTCATGGCCTCGGTGCGGTCGATGACCAGGGAGCCACCCGAGGGCAGCCACACCTTGCGGTCCATCGCCTTGGCGATCTGCTCGTCCACGCGGTGGTGCGTGAACAGGTCGTCCTCGGAGGTCCAGTGCGTGAGGCGCTTGGCGAGGTCGGGTGCGACGTCGTCGACGTAGCCGCTGACCTCGCTCCACGCCTGGTCGCCAGAGACGACGAGCTGGCTGAAGTCCTCGGTGAAGACGTCGCGGATGACGCGGACGGTGAGGTCGGCCTCGCCGTGCAGCAGCACGGGGGCTCCCCCACTGCCGCCCTTCTTGGACCCGGCCGCCTTGGCCTTCGCCTGGATGGTGTCCCAGGCCTTGGTGAGGCGCTCGACGTCGGCGCGCAGCTCCTCCTCGGAGGCGCCCTCGGCCGCGGTGCGGACGATGACACCGGCGGAGTCCGGCACGACCTCCTTGAGGATGGCCTTGAGGCGGGCCCGCTCGGTGTCGGGGAGCTTGCGGGAGATGCCCGTCATCGACCCCTCGGGGACGTAGACGAGGTAGCGGCCCGGCAGCGAGATCTGGCTCGTGAGGCGGGCGCCCTTGTGACCGATGGGGTCCTTGGTCACCTGGCAGAGGACGGTGTCGCCCGAGCCCATGGCGTTCTCGATGCGCTTGGCCTGGTGCTGCTCGAGGCCCGCGGCGTCCCAGTTGACCTCGCCGGCGTAGAGGACGGCGTTGCGGCCCTTGCCGATGTCGACGAAGGCGGCCTCCATCGACGGGAGGACGTTCTGGACGCGACCGAGGTAGACGTTGCCGGCCATCGACGCGTTGGACTCGCGCGAGACGTAGTGCTCGACGAGGACGCCGTCCTCGAGGACCGCGATCTGGGTCTTGTCGCCCTTGCCGCGGACAGCCATGATCCGCTCGACCGACTCACGGCGGGCCAGGAACTCGGCCTCGGTGATGATCGTGCGGCGACGGCCCGCCTCGCGGCCCTCGCGGCGACGCTGCTTCTTGGCCTCGAGCCGCGTGGAGCCCTTGACGGCGGTCGGCTCGTCGCGCTCCGTGCGGGGCTCGCGCACCCGCGTCACGGTGCCGGGCGGGTCCTCGTTCTCGCTGGCCGAGCCGGCGCGGCGGCGACGGCGGCGACGGCGGCTCGAGCCGTCCTCACCGGTCTCGGTGTCGGACGCCTCGTCCGGGCCGCTGCCGCCGGCGCCGGCGCTGGACGCCTGGTCGCCGTCCCGGGTGTCCTCTGTGCTGTCGGACTCGCCCTGCTCGGACCGGTCGTTGCTGCCCCGGCCGCGTCGACCGCGACCCCCGCGGCGACGGCGACGGCCGCCGTCCTGGGTGTCGTCGCCGGCGTCGTCGCCGCTCGCGTCGTCGCTCTGGTCGTCGGTGGTGTCCGTGGCGTCGTCGGGCGCGTCCACGGTCGGGGTGCCCGCGGCCCCCCGGGACCTGCGGGAGCCGCGGGGGGCACGGGTGCCGACGGCGCGCTCCGGCGCCTTCTCCTGCTCCTGCTCCTCCTCCTGCTGCTGCAGTTCCGGCGCCTTCTCCTGCTCCACGGCCGGCGCCGGGCGCTCGGTCGGGGCCTGCGCGGGCGAGGTGGCCCGGCGACGGCGGGGGGCGCTGACGTCGGGAGCCTGGAACAGCAGCCCGAAGGAGGGCGCGGCGGGGGCGTCGCCCGAGGCGGGCTCCGCCACGATCTCCTCGACGTCCTCGTCGACCTCGGCCTCGGTGTCGACGACCGCGCGCTCGACGGCCGGTGCGACGGCGGTGAGGTCGTCGGTGTCGGGCTCGATGGCGGCGTCGGCGACGGGTGCCTCGTCCGCGGCGGGTGCCTCGTCGGCGGGGGCGGGAGCGAGGGCCTTCTTGGCGCGGGTGGCCTTCTTGGCGACCTTCTTCACGGCCTTCTTGACGGTCTTCTTCGCCGCCGCCTTGGCGGGGGCGGCGGACGGGCTCGCGTCATCGGACGCGTCCGCGGTGGCGCCGTCCGACGACGGGACGTCGTCGGACGCGGGCGCCGCGTCCGGCGCCGCGTCGGGCGTCGTCACCGGCGCCGCGGCCTTCTTGGTCGCTCGGCGGCGACGGGGAGCAGCGGCGGGAGCCGGCTCGGTGACGCCGACGTCCAGCGTGGGGGCGTCGCCCTCGGGCGTGGTGGGGAGGTCCTGGTCAGCCATGTGGGTGGCCCTTCCGGCGCCACGTGGCCGCCAGCCACACCGTCCGGGCTCTCACCCTGACCTGTCGGCCCCGTGGGGCTCGCATCGTGATCGTGCCGGGCGAGTTGCTCGACACGGAAGTCGTGTGCTGTCCCTGGTGCAGTTCGCGCGGCTTCGAGATCCGCAGCGGCACCGATCAGGGAACGACGGCGTCCTTGTCGGCGGCCAGTGGATCGGCCACCCCGGCAGCTGCAGCAAGCAGTGGGCCCTGGGCCAGTCGAGTCACCAGGGGGGGGACCGGTGGCCTGAGGTCGGAGACTGCGTGCAGTGCGGTCAGGATGTCATCGGGGCGAACGGACGGTGTGGTGTGCCGAACGACCATCGTCAGTATCGCACAGAACGGGTCCTCGCTCTCGGTGGCGACCATCGACACGACCGCGGAACGCACGTCGAAGGTGCGTGGTCCGGTCTTGAAGGTGCGGGTCACCTCTACGTGGTCGACCGCGAGGAAGCGCTCGACGGCATACGTCAGGGTCTCGTGGGAGACCTGGCGCATCTCGAGGTGCCAGACGCTCGCCTCGAGCCGCTCGGCGAGGCTGCCCGGCCCCGCCTCGACGACCTCGACGACGTCGAGGTCGGCCGGCAGGGCGTCGTCGAGGGCGCGCTGCAGCGCCTGCGGGTCGACCCGCTCGGTGACGGAGATCTCGAAGTACTCCGCCTCGCTCGCGGTGCCGGTCGGGGCGGCGTTGGCGTAGCTGATCTTCGGGTGGGGGTGGAACCCGGCCGAGAACGCCATCGGGACCCCGGAACGCCGCAGCGCGCGCTCGAGGGCGCGGGCGAAGTCGCGGGTGGACGAGAACCGCAGCCGACCGCGCTTGGCGTAGCGGATGCGGAGCTTCTGGACCGCCGGGGGCGGGGGCGGACCTTCGGGGATGCGACGAGCCATGGTGGAACCAGACTAGGTGCCCGGACGTTCGCACCCCCGAGGGGAGTACTTCCCAAGCTCGTTCCGGACAGTTCGACCACCCCGACGGTGGTCCCGGTGCGGCACCGGCCCCACGACGCGGCCGGTGAAGGAGACCTCACCATCTCCCATGGTGAGGACCCGCTGTGCTCTCTCTTCTGCCCGCTGCCCCGATGACCTCGGTCGGCACGCCCACCCTGTGGTTCCTGACGGTCGCCGGCGTCATCGCCCTGCTCGTCCTCGACTTCCTCGTCACCCGCCGACCCCACGAGGTCTCGATGCGCGAGGCGGTCTCGTGGTCGGCGTTCTACGTCGCCATCCCCCTGACCTTCGGCCTGTGGGTGTGGAACGCCCACGGCGGCGAACGGGGCCTGGAGTACTACACCGGGTACCTCGTCGAGAAGTCGCTGTCGGTGGACAACCTCTTCGTCTTCCTCCTGCTCCTCACGGCCTTCGCCGTGCCGAAGGAGTACCAGCAACGGGTGCTGCTCATCGGCGTCGCGGGAGCGCTGGTGCTGCGCGGCATCTTCATCGCCCTCGGCGCCCAGCTGATCGCGGCCTTCTCGTGGGCCTTCCTGCTCTTCGGGGTGATCCTGCTGCTCACCGCCGTCAAGGTGCTGCGTGACGCCCTCTCGCACTCGGACCACGCCGTCGACATCACCACGCTGCGCTCGGTGCAGGTGCTGCGCCGCTTCTGGCCGGTCACCGAGGAGTACCACGCCACCCGGCTCTCGGTGCGCGAGAACGGGCGCCGGGCCCTCACCCCGATGGCCCTGGTCGTCGTCGCCATCCTCGGCACCGACATCGTCTTCGCGATCGACTCGGTGCCCGCGGTCTACGGCATCACCGAGGACCCGTACCTCGTGTTCGCGACCAACGCGTTCGCCCTCCTCGGGCTGCGCGCTCTCTACTTCGTCCTCCAGGGGGCGTTGGGCTCGCTCGCGCACCTCGGTCACGGCCTCGCGGCGATCCTCGCCTTCATCGGGGTCAAGCTCGTCCTGCATTGGGCCCACGACGTGTGGGCCTGGGTCCCGGAGGTCCCCACGCTGCTCTCCCTCGGCGTCATCGTCGCGATCCTCGCGACCGTCACGACCACGAGCATCCTGGCGCGCCGACGCGACGAGCGTCGCGCGGGCGCCAACCCCCCGGTCGAGACCGCGGACCGCTGACCGGGGGACGACAGGGTCGCTCAGCGCAGCGTGACGTCGGCCCAGACCAAACGGTGGTCGCTCGTCGGGAAGGGGAAGACGCCGGTGAGCCGGAACAGCGGGTCCGCCTGGACGGGCCAGAAGACGCCGGCGTCGCGGACGGTGAAGTGCCGCGACAAGAGCGTGTAGTCGACCCGCAGGTTGCCGGGCGCGCCGTCGGCGAAGTCCGCGGTGTCGTACCTCGGGTCGCCCCGGTGCGTGATGTTGGCCCCACCCTGGAGGCGGGCGGCCTCGACGGCCCCCTCGGAGGTCGCCTCCGGGTCGACGATCCGCTTGTTCCCCAGCAGCTGGTGGATCGCCCCGTCGTAGGAGTCGCCGTCGAACGGGTCGGCGTTGTAGTCACCGAGGATGACGAAGCTCTCGCTCGGGTTGAGGCCGCCGCGACCACCCTCGTCGTCGTAGACGTAGCCGGACCGGCCCGGCGTGACGTAGTCGGCCCAGAAGCGGATCTCGTCGTGGTTGCGGCGGCCGTTGCGGTCCTCCGGCCCGTCGAAGGTCGGCGGCGTCGGGTGCGCGGCGAGGACGTGGACGGTGCGCTTGCCGACGGTCACCGGGACGTCCCAGTGCGACTTGCTCGACAGTCGCAGGATGTCCTGCTCCTCCGTCGAGTACCAGTCGGCCGGGAGGACGTTGCCGGGCATGTCCTTCCAGAGGAAGTGCTGGAAGGACCGGACCGCGTCGGTCTGGATCGGGTGCTTGGACAGGACGACCATGCCGTACTGCCCCGGGAAGAGGCCGAACCCGAACGCGTCGTCACCACCGCCGACGGTGCCGTCGTTGTTGAGGTCGAACCCGCTCGGGACACCGGTGTTCACCGGGGCGACGAACGCGTACGGGTAGTCGACCGGCGACGCCCCACCCTGACCGACCTCGAGGTAGTTGTCGCGGAACAGGTCGACGGCGGTGCCACCCTCGACGTAGTCGAACTCGTTGAGCAGGACGACGTCGGGGTCGGTGCGCTGGATGACCTCGGCGACGGCCCTGGCCTGCGCGTTGTCCGGGGTGGACAGGTCGCGCACGAGCTGGCCCTGGGCGTTGCGGTTGAGCGAGAGGTTGTACGTCGCGACCCGCAGGTCCTGGCCGCGGTCCGCGCGCGCGCCGGACGCGCTCGGGGCGGTGACGGCCATCGGGGCGAGGGTGAGCAGGGCGGCGGCGCCGGTCATGGCGGCACGGGCGAGGTTCATGGGTGGTCCTCCGTCGGGGTCCAAGGGGTTCCCCCAACCTAGCCACGGACGCGGACGCGGTGAAGGTCCGAAGGTGAAGGCTTCGTGAACGCGTATGCCGTCCGCCCACCCAATCGGTACCGCTCGGGTCGCTCGGGGCGCTCGCCTCGGCCCGCCCGCCGCAGCACCATGTCGCAGACGACGAGGTTGGCGAGCAGCGCCGTCCACTGGGCATACGGCGTCGCGGCCCCGGCGGCCTCGCCGACGGCGATCCCGTCCACCCAGGCCAGCTCGACGGCGACCAGCGCCGTCCCGAGGACGAGAGCGGTGAGCGGGACCAGGGTCACGGCATACAGGCGGGTCGTCCAGCGACGGCGCAGCCGTGCGCTCCCGCGGCGGCGCGCCCGGTGGGCCAGCGCGGCGACGACGAGCCAGGCGAGCGCGAGGACGGCGAACCAGGACATGCGACGAGCCTCGCGGCACGTGGCCGCAGCCGGAATCGGGACCGACCCGGAGTGGACCCCGAGCCAGCCCTCAGTCGAGGCAGAACTCGTTGCCCTCGGGGTCGGTCATGACGATGAAGCCGGCCTCCATCGGCGGGTCCGGCTCGACCCGTCGCTGGCGCGCCGCGCCCAGCCCCACCAGCCGCGCGCACTCCGCCTCGAGGGCGTCCATCCGTGCGTCACCCTCCAGCCCGGGGGCCGCCCTCACGTCGAGGTGGACCCGGTTCTTGACGACCTTGTCCTCGGGCACCTGCTGGAAGAACACGCGCGGCCCGTCCCCGTCGGGGTCCTCGATGGCGGAGCGGCTGTTGCGCTGGCCCTCCGGGACGCCCATCTGCGCGAGGACGTCGTCCCACGCGGCCAGCGGGTCGGCGTCGGGCAGGAGCTCGACCCCGGGTGGCGCGGGATGGACGTAGCCCAGGGTGTCGCGCCAGAAGGTCGACAGGGCCCTGGGGTCGTGCGCGTCGAAGGTCACCTGGATCGTGCGGCTCACGGCGGGCTCCTCACTTCGGGGACGGGTCCACCTCAGCGTCGCACCGCCCCCCGACAGCCGGGGGCCGTTCGTCCGGACGAGTCGCCCGGCCTCGGTCAGGCCCCCGCGTGGGAGTGCTCGGCCATGCCCGCCCTGCCGGCGCCGAGGACGGTGAGCGGCAGCAGGTGCTTGCCCGTCGGCCCGATCTCGATCTCGGTGCCCAGCTGCGGGCAGACGCCGCAGTCGAAGCAGGGCGTCCAGCGGCAGTCGTCGACCTCGGTCTCGTCGAGGGCGTCGAGCCAGTCCTGCCAGAGCCACTCCTTGTCGAGGCCGGAGTCGACGACGTCCCAGGCCAGGACCTCGGACTCCTGCCGCTCGCGCGTGGTGTACCAGTCGACGTCGATGGGCCACTCGCTGGCGGCGAACGCCTTCTCGGCCGCGGCCATCCACAGGTCGTAGGAGAAGTGCTCGCTCCACCCGTCGAACCGGCCGCCGTCGCGCCACACCTGTTCGATGACGGCGCCGACGCGTCGGTCGCCGCGCGAGAGCAGTCCCTCGACGATGCCGGGCTTGCCGTCGTGGTAGCGGAACCCGATCGAGGAGCCGTAGCGGCGGTCGGCCCGGATGGCGTTGCGCAGCTTCTCCAGCCTGGCGTCGGTCTCGTCGGCCGACAGCTGGCTGACCCACTGGAACGGCGTGTGCGGCTTGGGCACGAACCCGCCGATCGAGACGGTGCAGCGGATGTCCTTGCGGCCGCTCACCTGACGGCCGGTCTCGATGACGCGCTTGGCCAGCTCGGCGATCTGGAGGACGTCCTCGTCGGTCTCGGTGGGGAGCCCGCACATGAAGTAGAGCTTGACGTTGCGCCAGCCCCCGCCGTAGGCCGCGGCGACCGTCGAGATGAGGTCCTCCTCGGTCACCATCTTGTTGATGACCTTGCGGATCCGCTCGCTCCCACCCTCCGGTGCGAAGGTGAGGCCGGAGCGGCGGCCGTTGCGGGTCAGCTCGTTGGCGAGGTCGATGTTGAAGGCGTCGACGCGGGTCGACGGGAGCGACAGCCCGGTCTGCGTGCCCTCGTAGCGGTCGGCCAGGCCCTTGGTGATCTCGGCGATCTCGGAGTGGTCCGCGCTCGAGAGCGAGAGCAGTCCGACCTCCTCGAACCCGGTCGCCGCCAGCCCGCGCTCGACCATCTCGCCGATGCCGGTGATGGAGCGCTCGCGCACCGGACGGGTGATCATCCCGGCCTGGCAGAAGCGGCAGCCGCGGGTGCAACCACGGAAGATCTCGACCGACATGCGCTCGTGCACCGACTCGGCGAGCGGCACGAGCGGCTGCTTCGGGTACGGCCACTCGTCGAGGTCCATGACGGTGTGCTTCGAGACGCGCCACGGCACGCCGGGCTCGGTGGGGGCGATCCGCTGGATGCGCCCGTCCGGGAGGTAGCTGACGTCGTAGAAGCCCGGCACGTAGACCCCGCCCGTGCGCGCGAGGCGCAGCAGCAGCTCACGGCGACCACCCGGCATACCCTCGCGTTTCCACCCGGCGACGAGCTCGCTCACCATGAGGACCGCCTCCTCGCCGTCCCCGATGATCGCCGCGTCGATGAAGTCGGCGATCGTCTCGGGGTTGAACGCGGCGTGTCCACCGGCGACGACGACCGTGTCGCCGTCGGTGCGGTCGCGGGCGTGCAGCGGGATCCCGGCGAGGTCGAGCGCGGTGAGCATGTTGGTGTAGCCGAGCTCGGTCGAGAACGACAGTCCGAGCACGTCGAAGTCCCCGACGGCGCGGTGCGAGTCCACGGTGAACTGCGGGACCCCGCTCTCGCGCAGGAGGGCCTCCATGTCGGGCCACACGGCATACGTCCGCTCGCAGAGCACGTGGGGACGCTCGTTGAGGACCTCGTAGAGGATCATCGAACCCTGGTTGGGGACGCCGACCTCGTACGCGTCGGGGTACATGAGCGCCCAGCGGACCGTCACCTCGGCGGGGGTGTCCGCGCCGCAGTCCCAGTCCTTGACGGTCGAGTTGAGCTCGCCGCCGACGTACTGGATGGGCTTGCTCACCTGCTCGAGCAGGGGCTCGAGCTCGGGGAACAGCGAGGCGCCAGCGGTGCGGGTGTCCATCCGTCCAGCGTACGTTCGCGGCGCCGCTGTCCCCAAAGTCGGGCCGCGCCAGCGCGCCCCGCGGAGGACACTGGGGTGATGGACGCCGCGCAGCGGGTGGCGGAGGCGATGGCCGCGTGGCCGCGCGAGGGGTTCCTGCCCCGGCGCGAGCGGCGTCATGCCCGGCGCGACGGACCGCTGCCCATCGGCCACGGTCAGACGAACTCCCAGCCGCGCACGGTGGCGGCGATGCTCGAGCTCCTCGACGTGCAGGCGGGCGACTCGGTGCTCGACGTCGGGGCGGGGTCGGCGTGGACGACGGCCCTGCTCGCCCACCTCACCGGGCCGACCGGCAGGGTGCTGGGGGTGGAGCGGATCCCCGAGCTCGCCGCCGCCGGCGCCGCGAACCTCGACGAGACCGGTATGCCGTGGGCTCGCCTCGGTCTGGCCGTGCCGGGGGTCCTCGGCTCACCGGACGACGGGCCGTTCGACCGGATCCTCGTGTCGGCGGAGGCGCAGACCCTCCCCCGGGCCCTCGTCGACCAGCTCGTCCCCGACGGGGTCATGGTCATCCCGGTGCGGGGGTGGATGCACCGGGTGCGGCGCGACCCGGGCTTCGACGGCGACGGCAACGCCACCGGCGACGCGCAGGTCGAGATCCACGGCGCCTACCGCTTCGTCCCCCTCATCGAGGACTGAGCCGCGCTCCCCTCCCCTCCTCGCGCGCAACGTCCCGACTTATTGCGCATTCCGGCCGCAGCAACGCGACTCATGTCGCGTTGCTACGGCCGGAATGCGCAATAAGTCGGGGTCAGCTGCCGGCGTAGTGCGCGTCCAGGTCGTCCTTGTAGCGCTCGGTGACGACCTTGCGCTTGAGCTTGAGGCTCGGGGTGAGCTCTCCGCCGTCGACGGTGAGGTCCTGGTCGAGGATCGTGAACTTCTTGATCGTCTCCCAGCGGTTGAGCCCGGCGTTGAGCTGGTCCACGTAGCCCTGGACCATGTCACGGGCGGCGTCCGAGGTGACGACCTCCGCGTAGGGCTTGCCCGCCATCCCGTTGGCCTCGGCCCAGCCGGTCATGGCGTCGGGGTCGAGGGTGACGAGGGCGGAGACGAAGTTGCGGTCGGCGCCGTGGACGACGAACTGGCTGACGTAGGGGCACAGGCCCTTGAACTGCGACTCGATGATCGAGGGCGCGACGTACTTGCCGTTGGACGTCTTGAAGAGGTCCTTCTTGCGGTCGGTGATCTTGAGGAAGCCCCGGTCGTCGAGCTCGCCGATGTCGCCGGTGTGGAACCAGCCGTCGGCGTCGAGGACCTCGGCGGTCGCCTCGGGGTTGTTGTGGTAGCCGTCCATGATGCCGTCGCCCCGCAGGAGCACCTCGCCGTCCTCGGCGATCCGGAGCTCGGTGCCGGGCAGCGGCCAGCCGACGGTGCCGTAGCGGTAGGCGCTGGGCCGGTTCACCGTCGTCGCCGCGGAGGACTCGGTGAGCCCGTAGCCCTCGCCGACGAGCATCCCCATGGAGTCGAACCAGCGGCCCACGTCCTGGTTCAGCGCGGCCGAGCCGGAGATGAACAGGCGCACCCGGCCGCCGAAGCGGTCGCGCACCTTGCTGAGGACGAGCTTGTCGGCGAGCGAGTACTTGGTGGCGAGCAGGCCGCTCGGGTCCTTGCCCTCGGCGCGCAGCGCGCTCACCTCACGGCCGACCCCCTCGGCCCAGCGGAAGAGCTTGAGCTTCACGCCGCCGTCGGACTCCATCATCATCTGGACCCGGTTGTAGGCCTTCTCGAAGATGCGGGGGGCCGCGCCCATGAAGGTCGGCTTGACGACGGCGAGGTTGTCGACGATCTTGTCGATGCGACCGTCGATGGCCGTCGGAAAACCGATCTGCAGCGGCAGGGTGAGGAGCAGCTTGCCGAACACGTGGGCCAGCGGCAGCCAGAGGTACTGCAGGTCGTCGTCCCGCAGGATGCCGGTCGAGTCGGTCGCGGCGACCTCGTAGGTCCACGACTTGTGGAGCAGCCGCACGCCCTTGGGACGTCCCGTCGTGCCGGAGGTGTAGATGATCGTCGCGAGGCGGTCGGGGGTGAGGGCGTCGATCCGCTCGTCGATGAGGCCGGGGTTGCGCTCGAGGCCGGTGCGGCCGAGCGCCTCGAGCGAGTCCAGGCTGATGACCCAGTCGTCCTCGCCCGTCGCGGCCTCGGGGTCGAAGGTGACGACCTTGGAGACGCCGGGGATGGTGGAGGCGATCCGGCGCAGCTTGGCGACCTGCTCGGCGTTCTCGGCGAAGACGACCTTGCTCTGCGAGTCGCCGAGGATGAAGGCGACGTCGTCGTCGATGGTCGTCGGGTAGATCGTCGTCGTGACACCGCCGGCGACCATGACGGCGAGGTCGGCCAGGGCCCACTCGTAGCGCGTGGACGAGGCGACGGCGACGCGGTCCTCCGGTCCGACGCCCAGCGCGACGAGGCCGGCGCCGATCGCGTAGACCGTCTTCTGGACCTCGGCCCACGAGACGGTGACCCACTCGTCGCCGGACTCGCGGACCTTGGCGTACATGAACGCGTCCGAGTTCGGCGTCGCCGTGACCCGGTCACGGAAGAGGTGCCCGACACTGGCCGCGCGCTCCTCGATCAGGCGCTGGTCGACGGGCTCGTCGGCCGGTGAGTGGATCTGGGCAGTGGCAGCAGGCATCTCGTGGTCCTCGTCTTTGGGGAGCGCTTGCGCGGAATGCTGCCACAGCGGACGCTCCGGGGGGCGGCGGTCGGCCCAAACGTGACCGACGGGTAACCCGCCCGACCCGGGTTCAGGTGCGGCGGCGCTCGCGCTGCCCCGCCGCATACGCGGCGTTGACGACGCCGATGGCGAGCCACGACGCGAACATCGACGACCCGCCGTACGAGATGAACGGCAGCGGCAGCCCGGTGACGGGCATGACGCCGAGGTTCATCCCGACGTTCTGGAAGACCTGGAAGGCGAGCCACGTGCCCACCCCGATGCCGACGAACCGGCAGAACGCGTCCGGGGACCGGCCGGCCACGACGAAGATCCGGATGACGATGAAGGACAGCAGACCGAGCAGCCCGGCGGCCCCGACGAAGCCGAGCTCCTCCCCCGCCACCGAGAAGATGAAGTCGTTGAGCTGGTAGGGGATGAACCCGCCCTGCGTCTGGCGGCCCTCCATGAAGCCCTGCCCCGTCCAGCCCCCGGAGCCGATCGCGAGCCTGACCTGGCGGGTCTGGTAGCCGATGCCCTCCGGGTCTGCGCTCGGGTCGGCGAAGGCGAGGAGCCGGTTGCGCTGGTAGTCCGAGAGCAGCGGCGTCGTCAGGGCCGCGACGACGACCCCGGTGGCCGCGAGCGCGATGCCGGCGACCCAGCGGCGCGAGGCCCCGGCGACCGCGATGACGACGAACGCCAGCGCCCCGAGCACGACCGCCGACCCGAGGTCGGGCTGCAGCATGATGAGCGCGACGGGCACGGCGGCGAGGGCCCAGCCGAGGGCCACGTCGCGTCCGCTCGGCGCGACCCGGCGCTCCCACCGCTCGGCGAACACGAACGCGAGGACGAGGACGAGGCCGACCTTCGCGAACTCCGACGGCTGCACGGTGAAGCCCGCCGCCACCGGGATCCACGACCGCGACCCGTTGACGGTGAGCCCGAGCGGGGTGAGCACCGCGACCAGGCCGAGCAGGGAGACGCCGTAGATCCACGGCGCGACGAGCCGCAGGCCGTGGTGCCCGAGGAGGGTGACGCCGACCGCGAGCGCGATGCCGATGGCGGTGTTGAGGAGATGACGGGCGAGGTATGCCGTCCCTGCCGCTTCGTGGGTCGCCGACCAGACCAGCAGCGCACCGACGAGCGAGGTGCCGGCCGCCCCGAGGAGGAGGCCGACGTCCTGCCGGAGCCAGCGGGTCAGGAGTGGACGATCTGGGTGAGCACCGAGCGGCACTGCTCGACGTCCTCGGCCATGGCGACCATGAGGTCGTCGATGCTGTCGAAGCGCAGGGTCGGGCGGATGTGCTCGACGAACTCGACCATGACGCGCTCGTCGTAGAGGTCGAGGTCGTCGCGGTCGAGGACGTAGGCCTCGACGGTGCGCCGGTCCTCGGTGTCGAACGTCGGGTTGGTCCCGATCGAGACCGCGGCCGGCATGGTGCGGTCGGGCTCACCCTCGCCGAGGTCGAGCCGGGTGAGCCAGCCGGCGTAGACGCCCTCCGCGGGCACGAGCCCCTCGGAGTCGGGTGCCAGGTTCGCCGTCGGGTAGCCGAGCTCGCGGCCGCGGTGGTGGCCGTGGACGACCGTGCCGACCACGCGGTGGGGACGGCCGAGGACGCGGGCCGCCGCGGCGACGTCGCCGGCTCGCAGGGCACGGCGGACGGAGGTCGACGACCAGCGCTCGCCCTCCCCCAGGTCCTGCAGCGCGACGACCTCGAACCCGAGGGTCGCACCGAGCTCGCGCAGGGTGTCGACGTCGCCGGAGTTCCGGTAGCCGAACTTCGTGTCGACCCCGACGACGACGACGTGGGCGTCGAGCCCGTCGACGAAGGTCCGCCGGACGAACTCCTCCGGGCTCTGCCGCGCGAACTCCGCCGTGAACGGCAGGACGAGCAGGCCGTCGATGCCGGTGGCCTCGAGGAGGTCGTCGCGCAGTGTGCCGGGGGCGATGAGCTCGGGGGCGCGCTCGGGGTGCAGCACCGCGACCGGGTGCGGGTCGAAGGTGACGGCGACCGTGGGCAGGTCGAGCTCGGCACCGGTCTCGAGCAGCTGGTGGAGCACCGCCCGGTGGCCGCGGTGGACGCCGTCGAAGTTGCCCATGGTGACGACGCAGGGCCGCAGCTCGTCGGGGGTGGCTGCGGGGTCGGTGAACCGGTGCACGCTGGACACTCTACGAACTCGCCGGCGCGAACACGACGTGGCTCCGCGCGGTGGGGCCGGACTCGTCGAGCATCGCGACGAGGGCGCCGTCGGGACCGAACGCCGCCACCGGCTCGGGGCGGCCCGGCAGCGCCGACGGGATGCGCTGGCCGTAGCCGATCGTCCGGGCCTCGTCGGCGGTGAGCTCGCGGGAGTCGAAGGCGGCCCGGGCGGCGTCCGCGAGCGGGACCACCGGCATGGGCTCGCCCTGCCGGGCCTCGAGGTCGGCGAGCGGGTGGGCGGCGTCGAGGTGGAAGCCGCCGACCCTCGTGCGCCGCAGCGCGGTGAGGTGGCCGGCCGAGCCGAGGGCGCTGCCGAGGTCGCGGGCGAGCGCCCGGACGTAGGTGCCCGACGACACGGTGACCTCGGCGTCGACGTCGACGACGTCGAGACCGTCCACGACGAGCCGCCGGGCGGCGCGGACGTCGAAGCGCGACACGGTCACCGGGCGTGGGGGCAGGTCGACGCTCTCCCCCGCGCGGGCCCGGTGGTAGGACCGCTCGCCCTTGACCTTGATGGCGCTGACCGAGCTCGGCACCTGCCGGATGTCGCCGGTGAGGGTGGCGACGGCGACGGCGATCGCCTCGTCGGTGACGTCGGTGGCGCCGGGCGCGCTCGTCACCTCACCCTCGGCGTCGTCGGTGAGCGTGCCCTGGCCGAGCCGGATCGTCGTCGCGTAGTCCTTGTCGCAGCCGACGAGGAAGGTGAGCAGCCGGGTGGCGCGACCCACCCCGAGCACGAGGACACCGGTCGCCATCGGGTCGAGGGTGCCGGCGTGGCCGACCTTGCGGGTGCCGCAGAGCCGGCGCGCGCGGGCGACGACGTCGTGGCTGGTCCAGTCGCTCGGCTTGTCGACGACGAGGATCCCGTCGACGACCTCGCTCACGGGCGGTCGGTGTCTGCGGGCGCTGCGGTGTCGGCCGACGCCCCGGCGCCGTCTGCGCCGGCGGCCCCGTCGGCCCCGTCGTCGCGGCGGTAGGGGTCGGTGTCGCCGGCGTACGAGGCCCCCGCGGCGGCGGCGGCCACCTTGGCGTCGCGCTCCCGGGCCTCCTGCAGCAGGACCTCGAGGTGGGCGGCCGTCTCGGGGATGGCGTCGGCGATGAACTCGAGCGTGGGCGTGAGCCGGATGCCGAGCTGCTTGCCGACGTGGCTGCGCAGCTTGCCGCGGTTGGCCTCGAGCAGGTAGGTGGTCTTGGCGCGCTGGTCCTCGTCGCCCAAGACGGTGTAGAAGACCGACGCGTGCTGGAGGTCGTTGGTCACCCGGACGTCGGTGATCGTCACGAACCCGAGGTCGGGGTCCTTGATGATCGGGTCGAGCCCGGCAGCGATGAGGGTCTTGATGCGGTCGGCGACCTTGCGGGCGCGGGCGGCGTCAGCCACGACAACTCCTTGTGTGTGCTGGTGGTCTGTCCCGACACCCTAGGTGCGGGACGTGGGGGACGGACGGGCCGGCATACCGAAGTCGGTATGCCGGCCGGTCACGTCGGGGGAAGCCGGGCGCGCTCTCAGGCGCGGGGCTTCTCTCGCATCTCATAGGTGGAGATGAGGTCCTCGACCTGGAGGTCGTTGTACGACCCCAGGTTGATGCCGCACTCGAAGCCGTCGCGGACCTCGGTGACGTCGTCCTTGAACCGGCGCAGGCCGGCGATCTCGACGTTCTCGGACACGACGACGCCGTTGCGGGTGATCCGCGCCCGGGTGCCGCGCTTGATCTCGCCGCTGCGGACGATCGAGCCGGCGATGTTGCCGAACTTGCTCGAGCGGAAGATCTCGCGGATCTCGGCGGTGCCGAGCTCGACCTCTTCGTACTCGGGCTTGAGCATGCCCTTGAGGGACTGCTCGATCTCCTCGATGGCCTGGTAGATCACCGAGTAGTAGCGGATCTCGACGCCCTCGCGCTCGGCGTAGTCAGCGTTCAGGCCCTCGGCCCGCACGTTGAAGCCGATGATGATGGCGTTGGAGGCCACGGCCAGGTTGATGTTGTTCATCGTGATGGCACCGACGCCGCGGTCGATGATCCGCAGGTCGACGTCCTCACCCACATCGATCTGGAGGAGCGCGTCCTCGAGGGCCTCGACGGAACCCGACACGTCACCCTTGAGGATGAGGTTGAGGGTGTCGACCTTGCCCTGCGCGATCGCCTCGTTGAGGTCCTCGAGCGAGATGCGCTTGCGGGCCTTGGCCAGGCTGGCCTGGCGGTCGGCCGACTCGCGACGCTCCGCGATCTGGCGTGCGGTGCGGTCATCGGGCGCGACGACGAACGTGTCGCCGGCACGCGGGACCGAGGACAGACCAAGGACCTGCACCGGACGGGACGGGCCAGCCTCGGTGACGTTGTTGCCGTGCTCGTCGAGCATGGCGCGAACGCGGCCGTAGGAGCTGCCCGTGACGATGGCGTCACCGACGTGGAGTGTCCCGGACTGGATGAGGACCGTCGCTGTCGCACCACGACCCTTGTCGAGGTTGGCCTCGATCGCGACACCACGGGCGTCACGCTCGGGGTTGGCCCGCAGGTCGAGAGCGGCGTCCGCGGTGAGCAGGACGGCCTCGAGCAGCGCGTCGATGTTCTCGCCCTGCTTGGCCGAGACGTCGACGAACATCGTCTCGCCGCCGTACTCCTCGGCGACGAGGTTGTACTCGGTGAGCTGCTGACGGATCTTGGACGGGTTGGCGCCCTCGACGTCGATCTTGTTGACCGCGACGACGATCGGGACGTCGGCCGCCTGGGCGTGGTTGAGCGCCTCGATGGTCTGCGGCATGACGCCGTCATCGGCGGCGACGACGAGGATCGCGATGTCGGTCACCTTGGCACCACGGGCACGCATGGCGGTGAACGCCTCGTGGCCCGGGGTGTCGATGAAGGTGATCGGACGGTCGACGCCCTCGTGCTCCTTGTGGATCTGGTAGGCACCGATGTGCTGGGTGATGCCACCGGACTCGCCACCGGCGACGTTCTCGTTGCGGATCGCGTCGAGCAGGCGGGTCTTGCCGTGGTCGACGTGACCCATGACGGTGACGACCGGCGGGCGGGCCGCGAGGTCCTCCTCGTCCTCGGCGTCGACGCCGATCTCGAGGTTGATGGAGAAGGCGTCGAACAGCTCCTTCTCCTCCTCCTCGGGCGAGACCATGCGGATGTCGTAGCCCAGCTCGGCGCCGAGCAGGCGGAACGTGTCCTCGTCGAGGCTCTGGGTCGCGGTCGCCATCTCACCGAGGTGGAACATGACGGTGACGAGCGAGCCCGGACTGGCGTTGATCTTGTCGGCGAAGTCCGTGAGCGACGCACCCTGGCGCACCTGGATGACGGTCTTGCCGTCACCACGGGGAACGCTCACGCCACCGATCGACGGTCCCTGCATCTCCTCGAACTCCATGCGCTTGGCGCGCTTGGACTTGCGGGCGCGACCGGGACGGCCACCACCGCGACCGAAGGCACCAGCAGTCGAGCCGCGACCGGCTCCACCACGGAAGCCACCGCCACCGGGACGACCGGCGAAACCGCCGCCACCGGGACCACCGGTGCCGCCACCGGGGCGACCGGGAGCGCCACCGGGGCGACCGGGAGCGCCACCACGACCACCGGGACGCTCACCCGGACGGGCGACCGCACTGGAGGACGGCATCATGCCGGGGCTGGGACGGGCGCCGGCGGGACGCGGACCTGCCGCACCCGCGGCGGCGCCACCGGGACGAGGGGCGCTGCGCGGACGCGGCATCCCCTGGCTCGGGGCGAACGGGTTGTTGCCCGGACGGGCGGCGCCGCCCTCGCGACCGGCCTCGCGGCCACCCTCACGAGGGGTCTCACGGGCGCCGTCGCGGCCCTGGCGCATGCCCTGGCTCGGGGCGAACGGGTTGTTGCCGGGGCGCGGGGAACCCGCACCGGGGCGACCGGACGGGCGGGTGCCCGACTCGGGTGCCTTGGCCGCGGGGGCGGCCGGGGCGGGGGCCGACGGCGTCGGGGAGGCCTTGGCGGCCGGTGCGACCGGCGCTGCGGGTGCCGCGGGGGCGGGCGCGGCAGGAGCCGGTGCCGCTGGGGCGGGCGCAGCCGGGGCTGCCGCTGCGGGGGCCACCGGAGCCGCGGGGGCGGGTGCCGCCGCCGCGGCCGGAGCCGGGGCGGAGGGGGCGGCGGGGGCCTTGGGGCCGGGGGTCGCCGACGGGGCGGGGGCCTGGCCGGCGGGCTTGGCCGCGGGCTGCGCCGGTGCTGCCGGCGAGGCCACGGGGAACTTCTCCTGGTACCGGCGGACGACCGGTGCCTCAACGGTGGAGGACGCCGACTTGACGTACTCACCCATCCCGTTGAGTCGCTCGAGGAGGACCTTGCTGGTCACTCCGACTTCCTTGGCGAGTGCGCTGACGCGAACCTTGGCCACGTTTCTCCTTCTCAGGTCCGTGCAACCTGTGGAAGGCGCGGACCGCTAGTTCGGGGGGGAGCTCATTACTGAGTGCTCATCGGGTGCTCATCAGCGTCAAACCCGCTTTCGGTGTGCCTGGGATGGACGGTGGTCTGCTCGTGGGTGGCGATCCACTCCGCCACGGCGGTGGTGTCCAGGTGCGCACTGACTCGCAGTGCACGCCCGAACGCCCGTCGTCGGACGGCGAGGTCGAAACAGTCTCCGGTGGGGTGCAGCCAGGCGCCACGCCCCGGAAGACACCGCCGAAGGTCGGGGATCAGCTCCCCATGCCCTCCGACGACAACTCGCAGGAGTGCCGACCGGCTATCCGGAACCCTGCATCCCACGCAGGTGCGCACCGGCCCCGTCAAAGACGGTGTATGCCGTGTGCTCGCCTGGGCGTGCGACGTCCGGGCCCGGAGTCCAGTCCGGTCGGTCCCGTTCATTCTAGCGCCTAGCGGGGGTCGCGAGCGTCATCGGCTCGCTCGGAGCCGGTCTCACCGGCGTCGCGGGCCGGCGTGGCGCCGGGGTTGTCGGAGCGGATGTCGATCCGCCACCCCGTGAGCTTGGCGGCCAGCCGGGCGTTCTGGCCCTCCCGGCCGATCGCCAGCGACAGCTGGTAGTCGGGCACGACGACCCGGGCCGCACGCAGCTTGTGGTCGACGATCTCGACCGACTGGACCCGCGACGGGCTGAGGGCGGAGGCGATGAACGTCGCCGGGTCCTCGCTGAAGTCGACGATGTCGATCTTCTCGCCGTGCAGCTCGGCCATGACCGCGCGGACGCGGGCGCCCATGGGCCCGATGCACGCACCCTTGGCGTTGAGCCCGGCCACCTTGGTGTGGACGGCGATCTTGGTGCGGTGGCCCGACTCGCGGGCGAGCGCGGCGATCTCGACGCTGCCGTCGGCGATCTCCGGGACCTCGAGGGCGAAGAGCTTGCGGACGAGGTTGGGGTGGGTGCGCGAGAGGCCGATCTGCGGGCCGCGCATGCCGCGCTTGACGCTCACGACGTAGGTGCGCAGGCGCTGACCGTGGACGTAGCGCTCGCCCGGGACCTGCTCGGCGAGCGGGAGGATGCCCTCGACGCTGCCGAAGTCGACGAGGACGAAGCGGGAGTCCGGGCTCTGCTGGATGACGCCGGCGACGATGTCGCCCTCGCGACCCTTGAAGTCGCCCATGATCGCGTCGTCCTCGATGTCGCGCAGCCGCTGCACGATGACCTGGCGGGCCGTGGCCGCCGCGACGCGGCCGAAGTCGCTCGGGGTGTCGTCGAACTCGGGGCCGTACTCGCGGCGGGTGCGCGGGGGCACCGGCTCGGAGGGGGTGGCGTGGGCGCCGTCGCCGGCGGACCCGTCGGCTGCGTCGGCATCCGCGTCACCACTCGCGACGTCTGCGGATCCGGTCGTCGGAGCCGCCACATCCGCAGACGCAGGAGGTGCAGCGTCGGCGGGCTCGTCCTCGACCGGGACCTCGAACTCCTCGCGCACCCAGATGGTGACGTGGCCGGTCTTGCGGTCCAGCTCGGCCCGGGCGTTGCGGTAGGAGCCGTCGGAGCGCTGGTAGGCGAGGAGCAGGGCCTGCTCGATGGCGGGGATGAGCACGTCGAGCGAGATGTCGCGCTCGCGCTCGACTCCCCGGAGGACGGCGAGGTCGATGTCCATGGGTCAGTTCTCCTTGTCGCCCGACGCGTCGGCGTCGTCGGCGTCGGGGGTGTCAGCGGGGTCCGCGGTGTCCGCGGTGTCCGCGGTGTCCTTGGTCTCCTTGCGCGAGAACTCGACCTGCACGTCGGCACGGTCGATCGCGGCATACGCATGGGTCTCGTCGCGGGCGGGGACCTTCTTCACCGCGGGGACCGAGATCGTGAGGTCCTCGGTGCCGGCGCGGGTGATGCGCCCGGTCACGGGCTCGGCACCGCTCAGCGTGAGGACGACGAGGCGCCCGACGTTGCGCTGGAAGTGGCTCGGCGTGGTGAGGGGGCGCGAGACCCCCGGCGAGGTGACCTCGAGGGTGTACGGCTGCTCCCCCAGCACGTCCGACTCGTCCAGCGCGTCGCCGATGGTGCGGGTCGTGGCGGCGATCTCGTCGAGGGAGAGGGACTCGACCGTCTCGGTGACGTCCCCCGTGGCGTCGAGGGCGCGGTCCACGACGACGCGCACGACGCGGCGGCGGCCGGCCGGGGTGACGACGACCTCCTCGAGGACGACTCCTGAGCCGTCCAGTGCACCGTCGAGCAGCTCCTGCACTGCGGTGTCGCGGGTCATCGGTCTCCCTCTCTGTAGTTCTCGTGCCGCGGCTCACTCTGCGGCGACGACCACTCTAGCCGGGCCGCTGCGGGTGCTTCCACGCGTGCGAGGATGCCGCCATGGGTGACCCGACGCCGCCGGCCACGACGCCGACCCGGCGCCTCGTGGGCCTGGGGGCGCTGGGCGCCCTCGCCGGCGTGCTGACCGGCTGCGGCATCCGGCTGGAGGACGACGCGCCCCGGGTCCCGCTCGTCCCGACCCGTGAGCCGATCGCCGCCGAGCCGGCCCTCCTGCGGCTCCTCGACGCCGTGCAGGTGGCCGCGCTGGCCCCCGTCGACGCCACCGCACCGGTCTCCCCGGCCCTGGCCGCCCTCCACGTCCGCCAGGCCGAGGTGCTGCGTGACGCCCTGCGCCAGCGAGGGGTCCCGCAGGACGCACTCCCCTCGGCCACGCCCGGCCCCACCGCCACCGCCTCGGCCACCGCGTCGGCCACCGCGTCGGCGTCGACGTCCGCGCCACCCCCGACCGGCACGGGGTCCCCCTCCCCCAGCGCCTCGCCGAGCCCCACCGCGCCCCGGACCGTCGTGGCCGTGGAGGGCTCGATCGTCTCCGCCGCCGACGGGTGCGCCGCCGCCGAGGCCGAGCTGCGCCCACCGGTCCTCGCGCTCCTCGCCCAGGCCCATGCCGCGACCGAGCTCGCGACCGGGCGCCGGGCCGACGGGCCGGACCCGGCGGCGCCGTGGTCCCGGCCGGATCTGCTCGCCCCCCTCGTCGACGCGACCCGCAGGGCCGTCTACCTTCTCGAGGTCTCGGCCGCCCGGACGCCGGGCAAGGCGCAGCGCACGGCCCGCGAGGGCATCGCCCGTCTCGACGTGCTCACGGCCGAGGTGGTCGGGGCCGCGGGCGCCGCCGCCCCCGTCCCGGAGCTCGGCCACCCCCTGCCCCGCTCGGTCACCACGCCCGCGCAGGCAGCCGCCCTCGCGACCGAGACGCTCGCCACGCTGCTGGCGGCGTGGGGCGGGCAGCTCGCCGCCCTGACGTCCGGCGACGCGGACGCCGCGTTCGCCGACGTCCCCCGTTGGCTGGGCAGCGTCGCCGCGGAGGCGCACCGTGGCGGCACCCCCCTCACGGCCTTCCCCGGGCTGGCGTGAGCCCCACGCCGGAGCTCGAGGCCCGAGCCCCTCGGGAGTGGCTCACCTGGATGAGCCGGCTGCCGGCCGAGGGTGGGCCGACCGGTGCCGACTGGGCCGCCGACGTCGACCGGCTCACCGGTGACCTGCTGCGCGACTGGGACCTCGTCCCCGTGGGGCCGGCGATGACCGGCTGGACCGCGGTGGTGCACCCGGTGCAGCGCCGCAACGGCGACGTCACCCAGCCGCTCGTGCTCAAGGTCGGGTGGCCGCACGTCGAGTCGGCCCAGGAGCACCTCGCGCTCCGGAGCTGGAACGGCCACGGCGCCGTCCGGCTCGTCGCCGCCGACCCCGCCCGCGGGGCCCTGCTCCTCGAGCGGCTCGACGCGACGCGCGACCTCGAGTCCGTCGACATCGACGAGGCCTGCGCGATCGTGGGCGGGCTCTACCGCCAGCTGCACGTGCCCGCGCCGCCGACGATCCGCCCGCTCTCGGCCTACCTGGACCCCTACCTCACCCAGCTGCGACAGCGGACCGACATCCCTCGCCGGGTCGTCACCCGGGTCACCGGGCTCGCCCGGGACCTGCTCGCCGACCCTGCGCCGCGCGTGCTGCTGCACACCGACCTGCACTTCCAGAACGCGCTCGCCGCCGACCGCGCTCCGTGGCTGGTGATCGACCCGAAGCCGCTGGCCGGGCCCCCCGCCTACGAGCTGCAACCGTTGCTGCGCAACCGGTTCGACGAGCTCGGGACGGGCCCGGCCATGCGGTGGTCGCTCCGGCACCGTCTGGAGGTGACGTGCGAGGCGGCTGGGCTCGACCCGGAGGAGGGCCGCCTGTGGAGCATCGTCCGGTGCGGCGTCGAGGTCCTCTGGGCCGCGTTCGAGGGCGACGCGGACGAGCTGTCCCGCAACCTCACCCTGCTCAAGGCCCTCGAGGACTGAGGTCGGGACGGCCCGGCGCGCACACGGCATACGGTGTCGGCGCACGTGACAGGGTGGAGCCATGGCCAACCGGCTCGCCCAGTCCACCTCGCCCTACCTCCTCCAGCACGCCGACAACCCGGTCGACTGGTGGGAGTGGGGCGAGCCCGCCTTCGCGGAGGCCCGGCGGCGCGACGTCCCGATCCTGCTGTCGGTCGGCTACGCCGCCTGCCACTGGTGCCACGTCATGGCCCACGAGTCGTTCGAGGACGAGGGCGTCGCCGCGGCCGTCAACGCCGGCTTCGTCGCGGTGAAGGTTGACCGCGAGGAACGGCCGGACGTCGACACGGTCTACATGGCCGCGACCACCGCGCTCACCGGGCACGGGGGCTGGCCGATGACGTGCGTGCTCACTCCCGAGGGGGACCCGTTCTTCGCGGGCACCTACTTCCCGCGCGAGCAGTTCCTCTCCCTGCTCGCGAACGTCACGACGGTGTGGGCGCAGCAGCGGACGGAGGTCCTCGCGTCCGGGGCGCACATCGCGGGCCGCCTGCGTGAGCTGACCGCCCCCGGGCCGGCGGCCCCGATCACGTCCGAGTCGCTCGCGACGGCGGTCACCCACCTGCGGCGGCACCACGACCTCGCCCGTGGCGGCTTCGGTGGGGCGCCCAAGTTCCCGCCGTCGATGGTGCTCGAGTTCCTCCTGCGCCACCACGCGCGCACGGGCGACGCCGACGCCCTGGCGATGGCGCGCGGCACCGCGGACGCGATGGCCCGCGGCGGCATCTACGACCAGCTCGCGGGGGGCTTCGCCCGGTATGCCGTGGACGCGGACTGGGTCGTGCCGCACTTCGAGAAGATGCTCTACGACAACGCCCAGCTCCTGCGCGTCTACACCCACCTCTGGCGCAGCACCGGAGATCCCCTCGCCCGCCGGATTGCCTGTGAGACAGCTGAGTTCATCGTCGATGAACTCGGCACCGACGAGGGTGGCTTCGCGTCGGCCCTCGACGCCGACACCACCGTTGACGGAGTCGGGATCGAGGGTGCGACCTACGTCTGGACCCCGGGCCAGCTGGTCGGCGTCCTCGGGGCGGACGACGGTGCCCGGGCCGCCGAGCTGCTCTCGGTCACCGAGCACGGGACCTTCGAGCACGGCGCCTCGACCCTCCAGCTGCGACGCGACCCGGAGGACCCGCCGTGGTGGGCGCGCACCCGGCGGACCCTGCTGGAGTCCCGGCGCGGGCGCCCGCAGCCGAGCCGCGACGACAAGGTCGTCGCCTCGTGGAACGGCCTGGCCATCGCCGGCCTCGCCGACGCCGGGGCGGTCCTGGGCCGACCCGACCTCGTTGACGCGGCGGTGCGGTGTGCGGACTTCGTCGTCACGACCCACCTCGTCGACGGGCGCCTCCGCCGGGCCTCGCGCCACGGCGTCGTCGGGGCCGCGGCCGGTGTCGCCGACGACCACGGCAACCTTGCCGAGGGCCTGCTCGCGCTTCACCAGGCCACCGGCGACGTGCGCTGGCTCCGCGTGGCAGGCGAGCTCCTCGAGGTCGCCCGGGTGCACTTCCGCGACGCCGACGGCCTCGTGCACGACACGGCCGACGACGCCGAGCAGCTCTTCACCCGCCCCCGCAGCCAGGCCGACAACGCCGAGCCGTCCGGGGTGTCCTCCCTGGCCGGGGCGTGGCTCACCCACGCGGCCCTCACCGGGGCGAACCGCGACCGCGAGCTGGCCGACGAGGCGCTGTCCGGCCTCGGCGCGCTCGCCACGCGCGACCCGCGCTTCGCCGGCTGGGCGCTGGCCGTCGCCGAGGCCGCCGTCGCCGGCCCGCTCCAGGTTGCGGTCGTCGGCCAGGGCCCCACGGCCGAGGCGCTGCTCGAGGCGACCCGACGCAGCACCTCTCCCGGCCTGGTCCTCGCCCACGGCGAGCCGGACGCCCCCGGCCAGCCGCTGCTCGCCTCGCGCCCGCTCCTGGAAAGTGCCCCGACGGCATACGTGTGCCGTGGTTTCGTCTGTGACGCACCGGTCACGGACGTGGCGGCGCTGGAGCGCGCGCTCGGCTCCTAGAGGTCGATGCTGCCCTCGATGCGGGTCACCGTGTCGCCGGACACCCAGACGTCGTCGCCCTGCGCCTCGACCCACACGCGGCCGTCCCGGCCGATCGCGCTCCCCTGGCGCGCGACGTACGACCCCGGCAGGGCCCCGGTGCCGATGAGCCACTGGGCCAGCCCCGCGTTGGCGCTGCCGGTGACGGGGTCCTCGCCGAAGTCCTGGCCCGCGGCGTAGAAGGCGCGCACCTCGACGTCGGCGCCGAGCTCGCGGGCCGTGCCCGAGTCCCACCGTCCGACGAGGCACACCTTGAGGTCGGTGAACCTCGCGACGTCCGGCACCACGGCGAGCACGGCACGGGCGGAGCCGAGGTCGACCCCGACCCAGCCGGGGCCGTTGTCGACCCAGGCCATCGACTCGACGTCGGCCGGGTCGACGCCGAGGGCCGCGACGACCCGGTCACGCAGCCCTGCGTCGACCTCGCCGGACCGACGCAACGGTGGCGAGGCGAACCCCAGACGCGGGGTGCGGCGCACCGTGACCAGCCCCGCGCCGCACTGCTGGACGACGTGCTCCCCGTGCGGACGCCCACCCGCCTCGAGCCAGGCGTGGGCGCTGCCGAGGGTGGGGTGGCCGGCGAACGGCAGCTCGCCGCTCGTCGTCCAGATGCGCACGCGGTAGTCCGCTGCGGCGTCCGTCGGCGCACAGAGGAAGGCCGTCTCGGACAGGTTGGTCCACCGGGCGACGTCCGCCATCTGCACGTCGGTGAGCCGGTCCGCGTCGTGGACGACGCCGAGGGCGTTGCCGAGCCACGGCTCGCTGCTGAAGACGTCGACCTGTCGGAAGGGCAGCATGCGCACATCCCACCACGAGGGGACCAGAATGGCGGACGTGACGACCCCTCCATCGCCCCCGGTCGCGCTCGACGACCTGTCGCCCGAACGCCAGGAGATGTTCGCGGAGCGCCTGCGCCGGTGGTGGCCCGACCTCGACGACGCGCTCGTCAGCCTCTACGGGGCTGCTGCGGCCGACCTCGGCGCCGAACTCGTCACCCTTGCCGCGCAGGCCTTCCGAGACCGGCCCGAACCGCTCCACCGGCGCGACCTCCAGAGGCTGCTGCGGCCGGACTGGCTGCAGGAGCCGTCGATGGTCGGGTATGCCGCCTACACCGAGCGGTTCGCCGGCGACCTCCGTGGCGTGGTCGAGGAGATCCCCTACCTGCGCGACCTCGGCGTCACCTACCTGCACCTCATGCCGCTGCTGCAGCCGCGGGAGGGCGACAACGACGGCGGGTACGCGGTCGCCGACTACCGCGCGGTCCGTCCCGACCTCGGGACGATGGACGACCTCGAGGCACTCACCGCCGCCCTGCACGCCGACGGCGTCAGCCTCGTCCTCGACCTCGTGCTCAACCACGTCGCGCGCGAGCACGAGTGGGCGACGCGCGCCCGTGCCGGTGACCCGGCACACCGGGAGTTCTTCCACGTCTTCCCGGACCGGACGATGCCGGATGCCTACGAGCGGACGCTGCCCGAGGTCTTCCCGGACTTCGCGCCGGGCAGCTTCACCTGGGACTCCGACGTCGACGGGTGGGTGTGGACGACGTTCAACGAGTGGCAGTGGGACCTCAACTGGTCGAACCCCGCGGTGCTCACGGAGTTCGCGTCGATCATCCTCGAGCTCGCCAACCGTGGTGTGGACGTGTTCCGGCTCGACGCCATCGCCTTCATGTGGAAGCGGATGGGGACCGACTGCCAGGGTCAGCCGGAGGTCCACGCCATCACCCAGGCGCTGCGCGCGGTCACCCGGATCGCCTGTCCCGCAGTCGCGTTCAAGGCCGAGGCCATCGTCGCGCCGAGCAAGCTGCTCGCCTACCTCGGCCAGGGCAGGTACACCGGCAAGGTGAGCGACCTCGCCTACCACAACAGCCTCATGGTGCAGGTGTGGTCGATGCTCGCCACGAAGGACGTCCGGCTCGCGGCGCACGCCCTGTCGCACCTGCCGACGAAGCCGACGAGCTCCACGTGGCTGACCTACCTGCGCTGCCACGACGACATCGGGTGGGCGATCCAGGACGAGGACGCCGCTGCCGTGGGTGTCGACGGCCACGCCCACCGCGGCTTCCTCACCCGCTGGTATGCCGGCCAGCACCCCGGCTCGAACGCCGACGGTCTCGTCTTCCAGTACAACCCCGCGACCGACGACGGCCGGACCAGCGGGAGTGCCGCGAGCCTCATCGGTCTCGCCACGGCCGGGACCGAGTCGGAGCGCGACCTCGCCGCTCGGGCCCTTCGGCTGGCCCACGCCCTCGTGCTCAGCTGGGGCGGGATCCCGGTGATCTGGAGCGGGGACGAACTGGGACAACCCAACGACCTGCACTGGGCCGACGAGCCCGGCCACGAGGACGACAACCGCTGGACGCACCGGCCGAGGCTGGACCGGGCCCGGCACGACGCGCGCCACGACCCGGCGACGACCGCAGGGCGGGTGTTCGCGGACCTCCAGGGTCTCGTCCGCGCCCGGACTGCGCTCCCCCACCTCCACGGCAGCATCGAGTCACGGATCGGCCCGGTCGACGACCCGGGCGTCCTCGTCACCGTCCGCGAGCACCCGCTGGGGACCTTCGTGGGCCTGCACAACGTCACGCCGACGTGGCGCTCGTGGCCCGGGCACCGCGCCCACCACTACGGCGTCGACGCCTCGCGGGACGAGCTCACCGGGCAGCCGCTGACCTGGGGCGAGGACGGGAACGTCTGGCTCAAGCCCTACGCCGCCATCTGGCTCACGTCGTAGCCCAGCAACGCTCAGGCGACCGTCACCCAGTCATCGGTGACGAACCAGTCCTCCAGCGGGTAGTCCCGGTTCGCTGCCAGACCCTCGGGTAGTGGTGGGAGAGGCGGCAGCTCGTCGGGAAGGTAGCCGTCGGGGTAGGGGTCGACGGGCTCGTCGAGGTCGTCGAGCTCCTCGGGGTGTGGCGGGGGCGACCACCCGTCGCCCAGGACCGGCGGTGCTGTGGCGTCGTGGACCCTGCCGGTCGGTGTCTGGATGCGGATGCCGTGTGCTCCGGTCCCGTCGAGCCCGGTCGACGTCGCGGTGACGTGCCAGCCGTCGAGCTCCTTGACGAGGTTGTGTCGCTGGCACACGCCTGCGCCGTTGGCGGCCGCGGTGGAGCCGTCGGCTGCCACTGCGGTGACGTGGTCGGTCTGGATGGCGGGGGCGCCGCACCACGGGATGCGGCAGGTCGGGTCGCGCAGCTCGAGGAAGCGGCGCAGTCCGCCGTGGAAGCGGCGACGCCTCGAGTCCAGGGCCACGAGGTCGCGCCCGGTGGGGTCGGTGAACAGCCGCCGCAGCCACACGAACGCCGCCGCCGCTCCGCCGCCGTCGACCGTTGAGTTCGAGGTCGAGTTCGGCTGCGCGAGGACGTCGCGGAGCCACTCCCGCGCCTGCGCGCCGGCGACCGGGCCCCACCCGGGGATCACCGCCACGTCATCGGCCGGTGCGGTCCCGCCGAACGCTGCCGGTGTGGTCCCGCCGAAAGCTGCGGGTGCGGTCCCGCCAAACGCTGCCGGTGCCATCCCGCCGAAGGCGGCCGGTGCGGTCCCGCCGAAGGCGGCGGGAAGCAGGGTTCGGTCGGTCATCACCAGCGACACCTCGACCGGCTGCGGCTGACCCTGCGCGCGCCCACTGAGCAGCTCCAGCGCCCGGTCAGCCAGCCACGCACCCTTGCCGCGGGTGTCCTCGCGAGCCGCGGCCACGGCGGCGTCCCACTGCTGCGCCGGGAGGTCGGGATCGACGACGTGCCGCCGGCCCTCCTCGGCGGTCAGCGCGCAGAACGCCCCGACGACGTCCTTCATCGGCCCCAGGATCGACAGCCACGCCATGCCGTCGGCGGCCGGGCGCACCGACACCCGACGTGACGCGACGGCCCGCCGGGCGCGCTCGGCCAGCGACTCCGCGTCCAAGGCGGCCCCCGCGCGTCGGGCCGCGGCCGCCAGGGCCTTGTCACCCAGCGACGCGATAGTCGGGGCGAGCCTGCGGTCGACCTCGCCGCGGTGCTCCCGGCTCAGGCAGTCCGTCTCCCGCACGACGATCCACGCGCGCCGCTCGCTGATCTCCCCACGCTCCAACGCTCCCAGGGTCAGCGGCATCTCCCCGACCAGCGCCCGCGCCACCCCGACGTGCTGGTCCGCCAACGTCGGGGAGCATCGCCGCGCCAACGCCAGGTCGGCCCGGACGCTGCGCGAGTCCTCACCCAACGCCTCACGATCCACCACAGCTGCAGCCGTCAACCGTGCCTGCGCCGCAGCAGCCGCACCCTTGAGCGACTCCAGGACCGCCACCACCGCGACCCGCTCCGGCTCCGTCAGCCCCTGCGCTGAGACCTCGCCCAGCAAGGACACGACCGACCCGATCCGGGCCTCGGGCCCTCCAAGTGCTGGCGTCCCCTGCATACCCTCATCGTACACCCGTTCGACGACATCCGGAAGGGTTGTGCACAGCGGATTCCGCTGTGTCGCAACCATTTTGCGCAATAAGTGCGCCGGAGCCACGACGTGGTGCTGCAGGAGGCGCGGAATGTCGCGCGTTCTGCAGGACAGTGGCCGGGCGTCGCTCAGGTGCGGGCCGCGGCCGTGCGGCGCGGCTCCTCGCCCAAGCGGTGGGTGATGACGCGGTAGGCCGGGCCGTGCCTGCGCAGGAGCTGGTCGGCGCGTGTCGTGTCGACGTAGGCGGCGGTCGCCCAGACGTCGGCCCAGAGCAAGTCCGGACCGATGACGGTTGCCGAGCCCGGGTGGGCCAGACCTCGGCCCGTTCGGGGATCGACGATGTGCGCTCCACGGGCAGCGGCACCCGAGGTGGCGACCGCTCCCCGTGTCAGGCTCACGACGTCGACGACCCTCGTGCGGTCCGCCGGGTCCTCGATGCCGATCCGCCAGACCGGCTCGACGCCGGACATGCCGCGGCCCGCACCGACGACGACGTCACCGCCGGCTCCGACGCTCCAGGAGATGCCTGGGACGGTGTCGAGGTGTGCGGCGGCGGCGGCCACGGCCCATCCCTTGACCAGCCCCAGCGGGTCGAAGACGACGCGTCCGCCGTCCCGGCGGCGCCAGGCGCGGAAGAGCCCCTCGGTGCGGTCCTCGGCCTCGAGGCAGAGCTCCACGACGTCCGCGAGCCACGGGTGGGCCTCGTCCACGTCGATCTTGCCGTGCTGCAGGCGCAGCAGGTCGCTGTCGGCCCGCCACGTGCTGAGCACCCGGTCGACACGGGCGAGGTGGGCGAACACGCGGTCGGCCGCGGCGGCGACGTCGGAGCGGTCGGGCTCCTCGGCGCGGACGTGGACACTCAGCGGGAGGCCCATGAGCTGGCGCACGAACGCCCTTCGTCCCCAGGGGGCCCGGTGACGGTCACCGCGCGCCGCCCGGACCGGGACCTCGCCGGTGATCACAGGTTGGCCTTGTCGATGGCCGACTGCAGGGACTCGACGTACCCGTGTGACGTGTAGGTCGCTCCGGACACCATGTCGATGGAGGCGCTCTGCGCCGCGACCGTCTCCTCGTCGAGGATCGGCACGGCACGGCTGTTGATCTCCTGGTCCCGGTGGTCCTGCCACGGCACCTGGGTCACCGTCGAGGCCGTGATCCGGCCGTCGACGACGGTGATCTGGACCTGCACGTCCCCGAACCGCGTCGACACCGCGTCGCCGAGCACCGTCTGGCTGCCCGAGCTGCCCGAGGACGACGAATCGGCGGAGTCGGACGAACTCGGCGAACCGGACGAGTCGGAGGACGAACCTGAGGAGTCGGAGGTCGTCCCACCTCCCGAGGCGGCGACCGTGCCGGATCCGGAATCCTGGACGAGGCTGGAGGTCGTACCGCTCGAGGTCGACGTGCGGTAGCTGAAGAGCAGCACGATGATCGTCAACGTGCTCGCGGCCCAGAGGGTGATGCGTCGCATGGTGGGGCGTCCTTGGTCTGTCAGGTCGGTCAGGTCGATGAGGTCGGGGGTGGGCTCGTCAGTACGCGAAGCGCTCGAGGTGGACGTGCTCGGGAGGGACGCCGGCCGCGAGAACCGCGGTCCGGGCCGCCGTCATCCACCCCGGGCTCCCGCACAGGTAGACGTCGCGGTCGGCCACGTCGGGGACGACGTGTCGCAGGCCCTCGACGTCCGTGAGGTGCTCGGCGGCCCGTGGAAGCCACGAGGCCCGTCCGGCGATGCGCGACCCGTCCACGAGCACGTAGTGCGCACCCCGGCTACGGGCCACGTCGGCCAGCTCCTGCAAGAGCACCGCGTCGGCGGCCGAGCGCACCCGGTGCAGGACCGTGACGTCGCCGGGATCCTGGTCGAGCTCCTCGAGGAGTGCGCGCATCGGAGTGATGCCGATGCCCGAGCCCATGAGCAGCACCTTGCGGCGGGTCCGCACGCCCTCGTGGAGCCGGCCGTAGGGGCCTTCGACGAGGACCCGGGTGCCCGGGCGTAGCGTGGCCAGAGCGGCCGTCCCGTCGCCCACGTGGGCCGCCGTGAAGCGGAGCGTCCGGCCGTCGGGCGCCGCGGAGAGCGAGTAGGGGTGCGCCCGGGTCCAGCCGTCCTCGCCGACGAAACGCCACTGGAAGAACTGGCCGGCCCTCGCCGGGATCCGTGCCACGCGGGGTCCGCCGACGGTCACGGTGGTCACCTCGGGCCCGTCCCGGCGCACGTCGACGACCCGCAGCGGGGCCCGTAGCGAGCGCCACAGGGGCACCCCGATCCGGAAGGCGAGCACGGCACCGAGCGAGACGGCATACAGGCTCCACCAGAGCACGGTCGCGCTCGTCGACGCGTTGAAGTCGGAGCCCGTCCAGAGCTGGTGCGGAAGCGCGAGCCCGGCCCCGAGGTAGGCGTAGAGGTGGATGAGGTGCCACGACTCGTAGCGCAGCCGGGCCCGTGCCTTCTTGAGGGACGTGACGACGACCATCACGAGCGCGAGCGTCCCGGCGACCGCGAGGAGCATGCCGGGGTAGTCCACGACGAGGTCGACGAGGGTGCCCCAGAGGCCGAGCGGCGAGGCGGCGGCGTAGCCGAGGACGATGAGGACGATGTGCCCCACCATCAGGGTGAACGACGTGAAGCCGACGAGCCGGTGGGTGCGGGCGAGCTCGTCCTGGCCCCACGCCTGCTCGAACCACGGCACCCGGGCCATGAGCAGGACCTGCACGAGGATCAGGGCCGAGGCGACGAGGCCGGCGAGCCTGCCGGTCGACGTGAGGGCCCCGCCGAGGGAGCCGAGCTCCTGGAAGCCTCCGTGCGCCGACCAGAGGCCGGTCACCGCGACGAGCAGCGCCCAGAGCAGGAGGCCCGACGCCTCACGCCACCAGCGCGGCACGGGACGGGGGACGCGGCGCACGGCGAGGGGCGCCTTCGGTGCGAGGGACGTCGTCATGCCACCGAGGTTCGCGGCGCGATCTGTATGCCGGCTGTGGAGGACCCGTCGGGAACCCATGAACCACCGCGGTGGTCCCGAGAGCCGAGGTCAGGCCGTCGGGTCGCTCCGGACGACGACGCCGTCGACGAGGACGACGTCGGCACGTGCGTCCCCGCCCTCGACCCGGCGGGCGTTGGCCTCGTCGGAGCGCAGCACCCACGTCGTGGCGTCGTCGGTGTCCCGCCCGGTCCCCACGTGCCGCGACACGAGTCGGCCGACCCGGGCGTCGGCGTCGAGCCCGCACCACCACACCTCGTCGAGCAGCGGGGGGACGGCGGTCCACGGGTCCTCGTCGAGGAGGAGGTAGTTGCCCTCGGTCACCACAAGGTCGGCGTCCACGGGCACGAGCAGCGAGTCCGGCACCGGCTCCCCCTCGACGTGGTCGAAGCTCGGCGCCGCGACGGGCACCCGCGGGACGCTGCGCACGGCCGCCAGCACACCGGCATACGACTGCGTGTCGAACGTGTCGGGGGCGCCCTTGCGGTCGCGCCGGCCGAGGTCGTCGAGCTCTCGGTTGGTCAGGTGGTAGCCGTCCATCGGCACGTGGGCGACGCGGCCGGACAGGGACGGGTGGGCGGCGGCAGCAGCGAGCAGCCGCGTCACGAGCGTGGTCTTGCCGGCTCCCGGTGGCCCGGCGATGCCCAGGACCGCGCGCCGTGGCGCCACCGACGCGACGAGGGCGGACAACCGGTCGACGAGGTCCTCGACCTGCTCACCAGACACCGAGCACCTGCCCGCCGATGCGGATGGTGAAGGCCGCGACCACGACGACGAAGACCGCCCGGACGAAGCCGCTCCCCCGCGACACCGCGGTGCGGGCACCGACGTAGCCCCCGAGGAGGTTCGCGGCGGCCATCACGGCTCCAACCTTCCACATGACGTGGCCGCCGGGAGCGAACACGGTGAGGGCGCCGAGATTGGTGGCGAAGTTCGCGATCTTGGCCTTGGCGCTCGCCTCGAGGAACGCGTAGCCCATGAGGCCGACGAGCGCGAACACCATGAACGAGCCCGTCCCGGGCCCGAGGGCGCCGTCGTAGATGCCGATGACGAAGCCGACGAGCATCGCCGTCACCGTGTGCCGGGTGCCGTCCCAGCGCAGCGCGGTGTCGGTGCCGAGAGCGGGCTTGGCGAGGGTGTAGCCGCCGACGGCGACGAGCATGACGAGGATGATCGGGTTGAACGCCGACTTGGGGATGTGCAGGCCGATGAGCGCTCCCCCGATGGCGCCCACGTAGGCCACCGCCGCCATGGGGAGGGCGGTGCGCAGGTCGGGCCGGACCCGCCGCCAGTAGGTGGTCGCGCTGGCGACGGTGCCGGCGATCGAGCCGATCTTGTTGGTCGCGAGCACCTGCGCCGGCGACGCACCCGGGAACCCGAGGAGCAGCGCGGGGATCTGGATGAGTCCTCCCCCGCCGACGACGGCGTCGATCCACCCGGCGACGAACCCGGCGAGGGCCATGAGCGCCAGCGTGGTCAGCTCGGGGTCGTTCATGCCCCGGTCAGGCCCCGGTCATGCGGGTCACGGCTGCGACCAGGCGTCGACGATGTCGAGGATGTCGAGCAGCTCGTGCGCCACCGCGTCGGGGGTGACGTCGACGTCGACCTGCTGGTCGACCGGGATGTCGCTGTGCGGGACCCAGATGGCGCGCATCCCGACCTGCTGCGGACCGTGGATGTCCTCGAACGGCCGGTCACCGACGTAGGCCGCGCACTCCGGCTCGACGCCGAGGGCCTCGCACGCGGCGAGGAAGGCGCCGGCGTGCGGCTTCACGACGTGGATCTCGGACGAGTACACGTCGGCGTCGAGCAGGTCGAGCACGCCGTCGCGCTCGAAGACCTCACGGTGGTACTCCCGCGACCAGATGGTGTTGGACAGGACGCCGATGCGAATACCCCTCTCCCGCAGTCCTTCCCAGAGTGGGCGGACCTGCTCGTCGGTGTGGGTGTGCGGCTCCCAGAACCCGCGGTATGCCGCGAGGGCCAGGTGGTGGCGGTCGTGCGCCGGGTCGACGCCCGCGGTCTCGAGGATCGCCTCGAGGGAGGCGCTGGTGTGGTCGGTGCGTCCCCGCTGCCACGCCCCGGCCTCGGCCTCGTGGATCCGCAGGGCGAGCGAGTCGGCCTCGGCCAGGTCCTCGGCGGGCATGTCGCTCGCCTCGATGGGTACGCCGTGCACCTCGCGGGCGTAGACCCGCCACTGCTCGGGCAGGTCGACGTCGTGCCAGGGCGTGAGGGTGCCGCCCCAGTCGAAGATGACCGCGTGGAGCAAGCGCCCCTCGCTCACGCGTCCGTCCCGGGCTGCGGCCCGCGCACCTCGCGCAGCACCTCGTCGACGGCGGACTCGACGGCCACCTCGCGGCGCTCGCCGGAGCGGCGGTCCTTGATCTCGATGACGCCGTTCTCGAGCGACTTGCCGACGACGACGATCGTCGGGATGCCGATGAGCTCGGAGTCCTTGAACTTCACGCCTGGGCTGACCTTCTCGCGGTCGTCGTAGAGGACCTCGAGACCCTGCGCCTCGAGGGCGGCGGTGATCTGGTCCGCCTTGGCGAAGACGTCGCCGTCGCGGTCGCGGTTCTTGCCCGTCGCGACGACGTGCACGTCCGCCGGAGCGACGGCGCGCGGCCAGCACAGGCCGATCTCGTCGAGCGTGCCCTCGGCGACGGCGGCGACGGCGCGGGAGACACCGACGCCGTAGGAGCCCATCGTCACGGTGACGAGCTTGCCGTTCTCGTCGAGCACCTTGAGGTCGAGCGCCTCGGCGAACTTGCGACCGAGCTGGAAGATGTGGCCCATCTCGATGCCGCGGGCGGTGTGCAGGACGCCGTTGCCGTCGGGGCTCGGGTCGCCCTCGCGCACCTCGGCGGCCTGGCTCGTGCCGTCGGCGGTGAAGTCCCGGCCGTGGACGAGGTCGAGGACGTGCTTGCCGTGCTCGTCGGCCCCGGTGACCCACGCGGACCCCTCGGCGACCGACGGGTCGAGCAGGTAGCGGATGCCCGACTCGCGTTCCTCGCCGAGCACGCCCGGGCCGATGTAGCCCTTGGCGAGCATCGGGTGCGCCGCGAAGTCCTTCTCCTCGAACGCCGCCACCTCGGCCGGGCCGACCTGCGCCTCGAGCCGCTTGGCGTCGACCTCGCGGTCGCCCGGCACGCCGATGGCGAGCGGCTCCCGGGTGCCGTCCGGGTGGACGAGCACGACGAGGACGTTCTTGAGGGTGTCGGCGGCCGTCCACTCGCGGCCGTCCCGGCGCGCGTGGTTCGTGTTGAGCGAGGCCACGAGAGTCTCGATCGTCGGGGTGTCGGGGGTGTCCTCGACGTGCGCGGCCGGCACACCCGAGGCGTCGACCTGCGGTGCCTGCGGCACGACGACAGCCTCGACGTTCGCGGCATACGTGCCGGCGTCGTTGCGGACGAACGTGTCCTCGCCGATCTCGCTCACGGCGAGGAACTCCTCGCTCGCCGAGCCGCCCATGGCACCGGACATCGCGGCGACGATGACGTACTCGAACCCGAGCCGGTCGAAGATCCGGACGTAGGCCGCGCGGTGCGCGTCGTAGGACGCCTGCAGCCCCTCGTCGCTCACGTCGAACGAGTACGAGTCCTTCATGAGGAACTCGCGCCCGCGCAGGAGCCCGGCGCGCGGACGCGCCTCGTCGCGGTACTTGTTCTGGATCTGGTAGATGGACAGCGGCAGGTCCTTGTAGGAGCTGTACAGGTCCTTGACGGCGAGGGTGAACATCTCCTCGTGCGTCGGCCCGAGCAGGTAGTCGACGCCCTTGCGGTCCTGGAGCCGGAAGATGTTGTCGCCGTACTCGGTCCAGCGGTTCGTCGCCTCGTAGGGCTCGCGGGGCAGCAGCGCCGGGAAGGTCAGCTCCTGCGCCCCGATGGCGTCCATCTCCTCACGGACGATCGCCTCAACCTTGCGCAGCACCTTGAGCCCGAGCGGCAGCCACGTGTAGATGCCGGGGGCGGCGCGACGGATGTAGCCGGCGCGCACGAGGAGCCGGTGTCCGGGCAGCTCGGCGTCCGCCGGGTCCTCGCGCAGGGTTCGCAGGAACAGCGACGACATGCGCATGGCCACAGGGGGTCTCCATCGATCGGGGTGGGGGAACGTGCCCAAGGATAACGACGCGGGCGTATGCCGTTCACGCCCATTCCCCGTACCTCGCCGTCAGCGACCCGGCGGGCCGCGTCTCGGCGGGGTGCTCGTGGTGTGGCCGTGGGTCAGGGCCTGGCGAAGACCCCCTCGACGAACCGGCTCAGCTGCCGGTCGTCCAGGTGCTTGGCGAGGTCGGCCTCGCTGATCATGCCGACGAGCTTGTGGTCGGCCATGACCGGCAGGCGCTTGATCTGCTCCCGCCCCATCGTCTCGACGATCGTCACCATGTCGGTGTCGGCGTCGACCCACGTGACCTTGCCCTGGGCGAGTTCGGCAGCGGTGCACGCACTCGGGTCCTTGCCCTCGGCGATGCACTTGATGACGATGTCGCGGTCGGTGATGATCCCGTGCAGCTTCTGGTCGTTGCCGCAGATCGGCAGCGAGCCGACTCCCAGGTCCCGCATCATCCTGGCCGCTTCGTCGAGCGTCTGGTCCTCCGCGATGCACTGCGTTCCCGCGTGCATGATGTCTCGGGCCGTCGTCATGGTGACCTCCTCGGTGGTGGGGACATCCGGGGCGGCGCACGGGCTGGCCTGGACGACGAGGGCCATGTCCGGGCACGCCGTCGATGCCACTCTCCACCGATGGCCCGAGCGAGCACAACCCCCTTGTGGGCTCGCTCGGTCTCGCGACCACGGTGCTCGTCAAGACCTCGGCCTAGGCTGACCGCCATGGCGAGCGAGCTGACGATCGAGCGGGTGCTCACCCTCGTCGAGCTCGTGCCGCGGGGCCGGGTCGTGAGCTACCGCGACCTCGGGCAGATCGTCGGGATCGGGCCGCGGCAGGTCGGGTCGTTCATGGCCCACCACAGCGACGGGCTCCCCTGGTGGCGGGTCACCAACGCGTCCGGCGACCTGCCGAGGGACCTCCTCGACCGGGCCCGGCCTCACTGGGCCGACGAGGGGATCCTCGTCAAGCGCAACGGTCTGGGCTGCCGCATCGCGGACTACCGCGCCGACCTCGACGCCCTGGCCACGGCGTACCGGGTCCGCATCACCGCCACGCTCGACCGCATGGGAAGTGCGATCCCGCACACGAGCAACCCGGCGGCGGCCGCACTGGCCGCGGCCGGGATCACGACCCTGGAGGAGCTGAGCGAGTGGCGCCGCGCCGACGTCCTCGGGCTGCACGGGATGGGGCCCAAGGCGCTGGGGATGCTCGACGCAGCCCTCGCCGACGCGGGGCTGGGATGGAAGCCGTGAGCCTCGAGACGGCGCGCGCGACGCGGGCGTCGCGCACCGGGTCAGGTCGGGTCAGCCGGTCGAGTCGGACTCGGCGGCACGCTTGAGCCGGGCCAGGCCCTTCTCGAAGTCCTTGCCCACCATCTTCTCGGTCGGCATGACCCTGGCGAACACCGCCGCGAGCCCGGTGTTGTTGCCGCGCATGACCCAGTCCACCTTTGTGCCCTCGGCCACGGGCGTCAGGACGAGCTCGATCTCGTGCTCGGCCCTGAAGGGCTTGGTGAAGTGCAGGTCGACGCCGATCCGCTCGGCGCTGGAGCGCGTGATCTCCATCGAGCCCTCACCGGCCTGGCGGTTGCCGCGCCACTCGTAGCGGGCACCCACGCCCGAGTCGGGGCCGGAGTAGGCGCGGCGCAGGTCCGGGTCGACGTCCTCCCACGGCGACCACGCCTCCCAGCGGTGGAAGTCGTTGATGAGGCCGTGGAGCACGGCGGGCGACGCGGCGACGACGGTGCTGCGGGTGAACTCGAAGGCGGCCATGGGGCCAGCCTAGGGCTCCCCCACCTGACCGCCGGGCGGGTCAGAGGCGGCCGGCGGCGCGCAGGGCCGTGCGGATGAGCGGCCACTGCAGCGGCAGCCGGGCCAGCGTCCCGGCGAAGAAGGCCGTGGAGGCGGTGTCCTCCCTGCGCTGGGCCCGCTTGGCGTGGGACGCGCTCATCTGGAGGTTGGCGGGGAAGACGGCGACGAGCAGGGCCGCGCTGGCCAGCCCGGCGATCTTGCGGGTGGGCGGGTGGAGCAGGCCGAGCGCACAGGCGATCTCGGCGACGCCGCTGACGTAGACGAGCTCACGCCGGCGCGGCAGGACGTGGGGCACCATCCCCTCGAAGACCTGCGGGCGGACGAGGTGGGTGGTGCCGGAGGTGAGGAAGAGCGTCACCAGGCCGAGGGTGGCCTTGTCGAGCGGCGGGGTCGTCTGCGGCATACGCGCCATCCTAGGGACGCCGACGCCCCCAGTGCGCGGGGCAGCGGGGGCGTCGGAGGTCCGTCGTCAGGCGGAGGGGGTCGTGGGCGGTGCGGCCGGCGGGACGGTGCCGTCGGTGGAGGTCGGCCTCACCCCGGGTGTGGGGCGGGTCTCGGGGATGCCGAGGCCCGAGCGGACGGCCTTGCCACCCTTGCCGACGTGGGCGGCGTACTTGGGGCCGACCTTGCGGCTCACGGCGTCCTCGACCTTGCCGATCGTCGACGAGACGGAGTCGGGGTTCTTGCGGGCGTAGTCGCGGGCCTGCTTGGCCAGGCCGGCGAGGGCGGCGAGCTTGATGACGCCACGTGCCATGGGGTCCTCCTCGAGGATGGGGGGGTTGGGTCTGCGCCCATCATGCACGGTCCTCGTGAACGCGCGGTATGTCACGCGCTTGCGAGGACCGGGAGCCCGAGCCCGCGCGCGACCTGCTCCATGAAGCGGGAGGGCTCGCGCCTCAGCCCCAGCAGGGGGATGCGCAGCACTCGGGTCGAGCCCAGCGCCACCTCGTTGGCGCGGAGGGCGTCGGCCGTCGGGTTGAGTCCGAGGAGGTGGTGGCCACCGTCGATCTCCACGACGAGGCCCTCCCACTCGACGTCGAGGTGGACGCGGCCGGACGCGGTGGTTCACAGGCTCTGGCGCAGAGGGACCGGCAGGCCGTACCTGCGACACCAGGTGCCGAAGTCGAGCTCACCGAGCGAGTGCGCGCCGTCGCACACGTCGGGGATCACACAGCCGAGGAAGGACCGGCGGGGTGATCGCCCACGTCGCGCCAGGTTTCCAGCAGCCGACCGGTGCGCACGAGGCGCTGCTGGACCGGGAGGCACACGAGCAGGGCGGCCAGCCGGTCGCTCACCGCCCACTGGGCCGCGTGGATGGTGGCCCACTCCGGCGCCAGCCTCGGGACCCCGGCACCGGAGACCCGTTCGAGGACGCGACGCTGGTGGGACGTCACTCCCTCGACCCGGCGCACCGACGCCGACCGCGGGAGGCTCACGTCGATCGAGGCCGGGGTGAAGCCGGTCAGGCCGTGGGCCACGAGCGCGGCAGCGCCGTCGAGCACCGCACCGGGACCGGACTCCCACACCGCCCGCCACAGGTCGGCCACCGGCTCATGGGGCACCTCGAGCACGCGGACGGTGTGCAGGCCGAGCGAGCGCCACCGTCCGGCGAGGACCTCGGTGCGGACGTGGTGTCGCGTGAGGCCGGCTTCCCGCAGGGCCTTGCGATGCACGACTCCCCCGTGGTCGGCGGCCAGCACAGCCCCGACCTGCTGCCGGCTCGCCTTCTCCATCGGTCCAGCGTCGCGCCACCCGAGGCCGCAAGCAGCCGGCCCGGGGCCGATCTGTGGACGGGCGAGCCGCCGGGAACCACCTGTGGAGGCTCACGGTCCTCACGAGCGCGCGCCATGTCACGCGTTGGTGAGGACCGGGGCCACCAGGGCGCCGTCAGAGGAGGACGGTGGTGAAGTCCCCCACCGGGGTGTACCCGAGCCGGTCGTAGGTCGCGAGCGCGGCTGCGTTGAAGTCGTTGACGTAGAGCGAGACCATCGGCGCCTGCCCGGCCATCACCTGCTCCATCACCGAGGCGAGCATCGACACCGCCAGGCCCTGGCCGCGCAGGTGGGGGGCGAGCCACACCCCCTGCAGCTGGGCGCAACCGATGGCGAGCGACCCGATGTCAGTCTTGAAGACGACCTCGCCGTCCTCGACGACGACGTAGGTGTGACCGCGGGCGATGAGCGAGGCCAGCGATCCGCGGTAGCTGCGCGGCGACCCGGTGTAGGGCGGGTAGCCGATCTCCGCCGTGAACATGTGCACCGCCGCCGGCAGCACGAGGTCGACCTCCTCGGCCCGGGCCGGTCGCACCCGAGGGTCGAGCTCGACCCCGAGCGCCGACGGCGTGGTGGACGTCGAGAGCAGCGGCTGGTGCGAGCGCACCGCACGGGGCGGCCCCCAGTGCGGCTCGAGCGCGTGCCACAGCTCGACGACCTCCTCGCGGGGCCCGAGCAGCGAGGCGACCCGCCCCCGCCAGCGGCGCATCCGCTCGGCGTACATGGCCCGCGACGAGGCGTCGGACTCGACGGGGACGATGTTGGCGCTGGCCCAGCAGATCGAGCCGAGCCGCCCGTCGTCCCGCACGGCCAGCGCGGAGTCGAAGGACCCGGTCGGGGCGCACTCGAGGAGGCGGGCGGCCACGAAGACGTGCGCCGCGGGGTTGCGCGAGCACAGCTCGAGGGCGTCGTCGAGGTCGGCACGGGTGAGGGACCTCACCGGGTTACGGGTGCGCAGCACAGGCCCAGCCTAGGAGCAGACGTGGCTCGCTGCGCGGGTTCAGCCGAGCGTGACTCAGCTGACCGTGACGCTGGGGGCGCCCGCGGACTCCTCGTCCATCGGCTCGCCCATCTCCTCCGCGATCCGCATGGCCTCCTCGATGAGGGTCTCGACGATCATCGACTCGGGAACCGTCTTGATGACCTCGCCCTTGACGAAGATCTGGCCCTTGCCGTTGCCGGACGCGACACCGAGGTCGGCCTCGCGGGCCTCGCCGGGACCGTTGACGACGCAGCCCATGACGGCGACGCGCAGCGGCACGGTCATGCCCTCGAGCCCGGCGGTGACCTGCTCGGCGAGCGTGTAGACGTCGACCTGCGCGCGGCCGCACGAGGGGCACGACACGATCTCGAGCTTGCGCGGCTTGAGGTTGAGCGACTGGAGGATCTGGTTGCCGACCTTGACCTCCTCGACGGGGGGCGCCGACAGCGAGACGCGGATCGTGTCGCCGATGCCCTTGGACAGCAGCGCTCCGAATGCGGTCGCCGACTTGATCGTGCCCTGGAAGGCGGGGCCGGCCTCGGTGACGCCGAGGTGCAGGGGCCAGTCACCGCGCTCGGACAGCATCTCGTAGGCGCGCACCATGACGACGGGGTCGTTGTGCTTCACCGAGATCTTGAAGTCGTGGAAGTCGTGCTCCTCGAAGAGCCCGGCCTCCCACACGGCCGACTCGACGAGCGCCTCGGCGGTGGCCTTGCCGTGCTTCGCGAGCAGCCGCGGGTCGAGCGAGCCGGCGTTGACGCCTATCCGGATGGACACGCCCGCGTCCTTGGCGGCAGCGGCGATCTGCTTGACCTGGTCGTCGAACTTGCGGATGTTGCCCGGGTTGACGCGGACCGCGGCGCAGCCGGCGTCGATCGCGGCGAAGACGTACTTCGGCTGGAAGTGGATGTCGGCGATGACGGGGATCTGCGACTTCCGGGCGATGGCGGGCAGGGCCTCGGCGTCGTCCTGGCTCGGGCACGCGACCCGCACGATGTCGCAGCCCGTGGCGGTGAGCTCGGCGATCTGCTGCAGCGTGGCGTTGATGTCGGTCGTCGGCGTCGTCGTCATCGACTGCACCGAGATCGGGGCGTCCCCGCCGACCTCGACCTTGCCGACCTTGATCTTGCGCGTCTTGCGACGGGGGGCCAGCACGGGCGGGGGCAGGGACGGCATACCGAGACCAACAGTCATGCGGTCCAGTATCCGGTATGCCGTCCGCCCACCCGCACGCGCGTGCGTCCCCCCGCGCCCAACTCGCCATTTCCCCCGTTGGGGACACGGCGTGTCGCGTGCCCAACGGGGAATGGGCGAGTTGGGGCCGGTCAGCCGCCGAGGTTGATCGGGTTGACGATGTCGGCGTAGATGAGCAGCGCCGACATGACGAGCAGACCGAGCGAGACGGCATACGCCACCGGGAGGGCCTTGGCGACGTCGACCGGACCGGGGTCGGGGTTGCCGCGCAGGCGGGCCCAGCCCTTCTTCGTGCCCTCCCACAGTGCCCCGGCGACGTGGCCGCCGTCGAGCGGCAGCAGGGGGATGAGGTTGAAGACGAAGAGCATGAGGTTGAGCGAGGCGATGAGCTGGACGAGGAACCAGGCCTTGTCGGCCGAGGACTCCCCGACGATGCGGTCGAGCTTGCCCGCGGAGACGTCGCCGGCGACGCGGCCGACGCCGACCACGGACATCGGGCTCTCGATGTCGCGCTCCTGCCCGGAGAACGCCGCCTGCCACACGCCGACCATCCGCTGCGGGATCCGGACCATGGCGCCGGCGGTGGTGGCCAGCCCCTGCCCGAGGATCGCGGGGACCGCGGTGACCGACTGGGGCTCGTAGTCGAACGGCGCCGCCGACGAGATGCCGAGGTAGCCGGTCTCGACGACGCGCTGGGTGCCGTCGGCGTCGAGGATCGGCTGGCCCGCGTCGTCGTAGGCCGGGAGGGTGTTGAGGATCGGGGTGGCGGTGAGTGTCTGCTCGGTGCCGTCGCGCAGGACGACGATCTCGGTCGGCTGCCCCACCCGCGGGCGGACCATGCGCCCGACGTCTGCGGTCCGGTCGACCGGCTCGCCGTTGATCGACCGGATCTCGTCGCCCGGGAGGATGCCGGCCGCGTTGGCCGGCGTGGCGGGGGCGCCCACACAGCTCGGGTCGGTCCTGGCCTCCTCGACCGTCTTGACGCACTCGGCGACGGAGGCGACGACGGCACCCGGGCGGGACGTGGGGATGCCGTGGGCGGTGACGAGGATGGTGAGCAGCACGACGGCGATGAGGAGGTTCATCACCGGCCCGCCGAGCATGACGACGACCTTGCGGTGCACGGGCAGCCGGTAGAACACGCGCTGGTCGTCGCCGGGCTTGATCTCCTCGAGCGAGGCCTTGCGCGCCTCGTCGGCGAGCTGGCTGAACCGACCGGTCGAGGACACCCGCATCTTCGTGGGGTCGTCGCCGGGGCGCGGCGGGAACATCCCGATCATCCGGATGTAGCCGCCGAGCGGGATCGCCTTGAGGCCGTACTCGGTCTCCCCGCGACGCCGGGACCAGATCGTCGGCCCGAAACCCACCATGTACTGGGTGACCCGGACGCCGAAGCGCTTGGCCGGCACGAGGTGCCCGACCTCGTGCAGGGCGATCGAGGCGGCGACCCCGAACGCGAGGACGACGACGCCCACCACGTACGCGACGACGGTCATGCTCTCCGCACCTCAGTCCCCTCTCAGTCTTCGGCCGGGTTCAGAGGCCCAGCTCGACGGCCGCCTGCTCCCGGGCCCACGCATCGGCGTCGAGCACTCCCTCAACGGTCGAGGCGTCGGATTCTCTCCCAGTATGCGCGTCCACCACCCGCGCCACCGAGTCGACGATGTCGAGGAAGCCGATCCGACCCTCGTGGAACGCGTCGACCGCGACCTCGTTGGCGGCGTTGTAGACGGCCGGGAAGGTCCCTCCGGCCTCCCCCACCCGGCGGGCCAGCCTCACCGCCGGGAACGCGTCGTCGTCCAGGGGTGCGAAGTCCCACGACTGCGCCGTCGACCAGTCGCAGGGCACGTCGATGTCGTCGAGCCGGTCGGGCCACGAGAGGCCGAGCGCGATCGGGACGAGCATGCGCGGCGGGCCGAGCTGGGCGATCGTCGAGCCGTCGCGGAACTCGACCATCGAGTGGATCTGCTGCTGCGGGTGGACCAAGACGTCGATCCGGTCGAACGGGATGTCGAAGAGCAGGTGCGCCTCGATGACCTCGAGCCCCTTGTTGACGAGCGTGGCCGAGTTCGTCGTGATGACCCGCCCCATGGAGAAGTTCGGGTGCGCGAGCGCCTGCTCCGGCGTGACGTCGGCGAGCTCGGACCGGCTGCGTCCGCGGAACGGCCCGCCGCTCGCCGTGACGACGAGCCGGCGCACCTCCTCGGCGCGACCGCCGCGCAGCGACTGGGCGATGGCGCTGTGCTCGCTGTCCACCGGGACGATCTGGTCGGGCCTGGCAGCGCGCCTGACGAGGTCGCCGCCGATGATGAGCGACTCCTTGTTGGCCAGCGCGAGGATGGAGCCGGCCGCGAGCGCGGCGAGCGTGGGCCGCAGGCCGATCGAGCCCGTCACCCCGTTGAGGACGACGTCGGCGCCGACGCGTGCGGCCTCCTCGGCCGCGTCCTCCCCGACCACGATCTCAGGTGCGTATGCCGGCCCACGCAGAGCGTGGGACCCGCGCCGCAGGCTCGCGGCATACGCACCGATCGCTGCGCGCAGGTCGTCGGAGGAGCCGGACGCGAGGGCGACGAGCGGCACCTCGAAGTCGACCGCCTGGCGGGCGAGGAGGCCGATGTTGCTGCCGGCGGACAGGGCGGCGACGGTGAAGCGGTCACGGTTGCGGCCGATGACGTCGAGGGCCTGCGTGCCGATCGAGCCGGTCGACCCGAGGACGGCGACGGAGCGGCGGCTCACGCCCGCTCCCCGGTCCCGGTCCCGGTCCCGGTCTCGCGCGACGCCTCGATGGCGTTGCGACGGGCGAGGCGGTGCTCGCGGCGGATCCCGGCCTCGCGGAAGCGACGTCGCTCCTCGGGTGTCACGAGCTCGAGGGCGGGGACGGTCGCGGGTCGGCCGTCCGCGTCGATGGCCACCATGACGAGGTACGCGCTGGCGACGTGGACGCGTTCGGTGACGGAGTCCCAGCGGTCGACCTCGACGCGCACCCCGACCTCCATCGAGGACCGGCCGGCCCAGTTGAGCTGGGCCGTGGAGTGGAGGATGTCGCCGACGCGCACCGGGGTCACGAAGGTCATCTCGTCCATGGCGGCGGTGACGGCCGGCCCGCCGGCGTAGCGGTTGGCGACGACCCCGGCGATGCTGTCGACCGCCTTCATGAGGTGGCCCCCGTGGACGGTGCCGAGGAGGTTGGCCTCGGTCCCACGCATGATCTCGGACAGGGTCACTCGGGTGTCGCTGGGCGTCGTCACACCCGCCATCCTGCCAGTGCGGTCAGCCCGGCCGGACCGCCCGCCAGCCGGGGTCGCGGCCGCTCCGGACGAGGATCGGCTCGAGGTCGATGTCCTGGTCGGTGGCCATCGCGAGGTCCCACGCGTGGACCGTGATCCCAGCGAGCGCGAACCTGCCCATGACCTCGGCGGGGAGGTCGACCCCGCCCGCGGTCAGCCCGTGCAGGTGCCCGAGGAGCTGGGACACCGTGCGGCCCGCGCACGGGTGGGGTCGTCGAGCCGGGAGTCGTCGACGCCGCGCACGACGTCGCTCAGTCGCGCGGCGGAGGGACGGAGGTCGGGTGTGGTGGCCAGGGTCCACGTGCCACCGCCGTGCCCTGCTCGGAGGGGCTCAGCGCTCGATGACGGTGACGTGCACGTGCGGGTGCTCCTGCTGCAGCTCGTCGAGGATGCCCTCGATGCCCGCGAGGGTGCGCGGGTCGTCGCGGCGCAGCGCCGCGACCCCGTCCCAGACGAGCTCCCACTCCCCCTGTCCCTCGCTCTCGCGGGCGAAGGTGTCGAGGCAGTCCGCGAGCGCGTCGAGGTTCATCCCGAACCACTCGGGGAAGTTGAGGGTCTCGGAGAAGGCCGCGAGCGCCTCCTCCTTGGTCGACCGCGCGGGGATGACCTGGACCTCGCGGCCCTCCTCCACCGCGTCGGCGACGAGCCCGTCGAGGTCCACGCGGTCGCCGAGGTGGCGCATCATCACTGACCCTCCTGGATCTGGCGGAAGCTGTCGTAGTGGTCCGAGGTCCAGTACCGGTCGCCGTCCCGTCCGGTGATGATCCGACGTGCCCCGCGGTCGTCGGAACCCGTTGTCTCGACGGTGTACTCACGGTAGTAGCCGCGCGCCTGCCGGGGCAGGATCCCCTCACGGTTCTGGAAGGTCCGGTCGTCCTGGTCGTAGGGGTAGGGGCCGCCCGCCCGGATGAGCGCGAGCGTCGCCCTCGCCTCGCGCGGGAGCCTCGACTCCGCGATCGTCGCCAGCCCGGAGTCGGGGGTGTCGTCCGCGGAGGGGGAGGCCGGCCCGCCCGGAATCGTGGGTGCGGTGGCCGTCGCCCGGGCGCCGGGCGCCTCGTCGGCACCCGGTGCGGCGTCGCGGGTGACCACCCACCAGAGGCCCACGACGAGCGCGAGCACGAGCAGGGGCGCCACCCAGGTCAGGGCCGAGCGGCGTCCGGGCACGGGTGAGGTCACGTGCGCCATTGTGCCCGGCGGGGCGGCCTTCTCAGGGCAGGGCGTTCCAGGTGTCGACGAACGTGGCGGGCAGCTCACGGCTGCGGCCGTCGGCCTGCTCGAGGCGGTGGGCGACGTCGAGGGAGTAGTCGTCGTCGCCCAGGTGGAGGTTGAGGCCGCTCCCGACCGGGACGTGACGCTTGACGACCGGGAGCACGGTGCGCAGGTCCCCACCGGCGGGCGCCGAGATGGTCACCTGTCGCCGGGCTCCCGAGGCACCGGGTTCGCGCCAGCCGACCGAGCCGATGCCCGGGTCCGCGACGAGGGCGGCGAAGTCGGCGAGGTCCGCGGCGAGGTCGGCCCCGGGGTCGGTGCCGACCTCGAAGTCGGCGCCCCGGTCGACGGTCCACAGCGGGTGGTCGCTCGCCTGGGTCGTGACGTGCAGCCGCACCGACCCGTGCGCCGCGGACAGGGCCACGGCTGCCCGGACGGTCGGTGCGACGTCCGCGGCCGAGGACACCCGGACGACGACGAGCGAGGACGACACGAACCGCGCCGACACCACGCCGGGGAGGGCGCCGAGGTCGGTCCTCAACGGCCCGGCGAAGGCCGGCGGGGCCGTGTCCTCGGGGTGTGCGCCCCCGGTGCGCACCGTCACGGCCACGTCGGGTGCGACGGCGGCCACGGCCGTCCGGACGGCGACGGGGTCGACTCCGGGCTGCACGATGAGCTCGAGCGCGGACCCGTCGAGGGCGAAGGTGTTGAGGTCCGACGCATCGAGTGCGCCGAGGGCCTGCGCGAGGTGCGGGGTGAGGTCGCGCCACAGGCCCTCGAGCTCGCCCCGCGGCGCGGAGATCCTCCCGTCGACGGGGAGGTCGCGAGCAGCACCCGCCGACGCGAGGGCGGACTGGACCACCGCGATGTCCGCGGCGGCGTCGGCCAGGTCACCGGCATACGTGTCGCAGTCCAGCCGGCCGAGCAGCGAACGGGACTGCGCCCGCAGCTCCTCGCGCAGGGCGAGGTGCTGCGCCCTCCGGTCCCCCGCGGTGCAGATCTCGAGGCCGTTGGCCCGCAGGCTGGCGGTGTCACGGGAGCCCTCGAGCAGGGCGGCGACCGCATCCTCGACCTCGGTGAGGGTCTGCGCCGTCGCGTCCGGGCGCACCGTCACCGTCGCGTGGAAGGACCCCGACCAGGGCAGGACGTTGTCGGCGGAGCTCGAGACGCCGTCGAGGACGTCACCGTGCTGGGCGGTGAGGGCGCGCTCGAAGTCCGCGGCCTTGGCCGAGCCCTTGTTGACGTCACCGCAGCCACCGAGCGCCAAGGCGGCGCACAGCAGGACCGTGACCGACGTGACGCGCCTGCTCATGGGAGGAAGCCGTGGATGGCGCGGAGCTGGGCGAGCGGGGCGAAGAACCCGAGCGTGCCCTGGTCGACCACGACCCTCTGCGCCCCGTGCTCGGCGAGCTGGTCGCACAGGTCGAGGACCTGGGGGCTCGGCACGGCCAGCGACAGGCCGGCCTGCTCCTCGCTGAACCCGTTGGCCAGGGCGAACTCCCGTGCGCGGGCGCCGGAGGTGAAGGCGAGCAGGGAGGGGGCGCCGTCGACCGTGCCCACCAGGGGGCCGACGTCCGGCGGCGTGCCGCGGGCGACGAACCACCACCTGTCGAGCGCGAACATGGCTCCCCAGAGGGCGGTCTGTGCGTCGATGGCGCCCCCGGACGCCCGGACCGCCTCCGAGAGGTCGTCGATCGACGCGGTCTGCTCGGCGTCGGTCATGCGCCCACCCTACGGACCCGCCTGCGTCCGCAAACCTGGTCGGGAACGCGACCAGGTTTGCGGACGCAGGGAGTCGGCGTCAGGGGTTGAGGGAGACATAGGTGGTCTCGAGGTACTCGTGAATCCCCTCGAACCCGCCTTCGCGCCCGAAGCCCGAGTGCTTGACGCCGCCGAAGGGGGCCGCGGCGTTCGACACGATGCCCGTGTTGACGCCGACCATGCCGAAGTCGAGGGCCTCGCTGAGGCGCAGCACGCGGGCGTGGTCGCGGGTGTACGCGTACGCCACGAGGCCGTACTCGGTCGCGTTGGCCTGCCGGACGGCGTCGTCCTCGTCGGTGAACGTCGTGACCGGTGCCACCGGGCCGAAGATCTCCTCCGTGAGCACCCGCGCCCCGGCGGGCACGTCCACGAGGACGGTCGGCGCGTAGAAGTGCCCGCGTCCGGCGACCTTCTCTCCCCCGGTGAGCACCCTGGCTCCACGGTCGACGGCGTCGCGGACCAGCTCGTCGACGCCGTCGCGGGCGGTCTCGGTGATGAGCGGGCCGACATCGACGCCGGCCTTGGTGCCCTTGCCGACGGTGAGCGCGCCCATCCGCCGGGCGAGCGCCGCCGAGAAGTCGTCGACGACGGACGCGTGCACGAGGAAGCGGTTGGCCGAGGTGCAGGCCTCACCGATGTTGCGCATCTTGGCGAGCATCGCTCCGTCGACCGCCGCGTCGAGGTCGGCGTCCTCGAACACGAGGAAGGGGGCGTTGCCGCCGAGCTCCATCGAGACGCGCAGCAGCTGTTCCGCGGACTGCTCGACGAGCCGCCTGCCCACGCTGGTGGACCCGGTGAAGGTGAGCTTGCGCAGCCGCGGGTCGCGGATGATCGGCTCCGAGACCTCCGCGGTCGACGAGGTGGTGATGACGTTGAGGACGCCCGGCGGGAGGCCCGCCTCCTCGAGCACCGCGGCGAGGGCCAGCATCGACAGCGGCGTCTCGCCGGCGGGCTTGACGACCATCGTGCAGCCGGCGGCCACCGCCGGACCGATCTTGCGGGTGCCCATGGCCAGCGGGAAGTTCCACGGCGTGACCATGAACGTCGGTCCGACCGGCTTCTGCAGCGTGAGCAGGCGTGAGCCGCCCGCCGGGTTGACGGCATACCGCCCGTGGATCCGCACGGCCTCCTCGCTGAACCACCGGAGGAACTCGGCGCCGTAGGTGACCTCGCCACGCGACTCCGCGAGCGGCTTGCCCATCTCGAGGGTCATGAGCAGGGCGAGCTCGTCGGTCCGCGCCGCGAGCAGCTCGAACGCGCGCCGCAGGATCTCGGCCCGCTCGCGCGGTGCCGTCGCGGCCCAGTCCGCCTGTGCCGCAACGGCTGCGTCCAGGGCCGCCGTCCCGTCCGCGATGGTGGCGTCGGCGACCTCGACGAGGACCGACCCGGTGGCCGGGTCGTGCACGGGGAAGGTCGTCGCGCTGAGCGAGTCGCGCCACTCGCCGCCGATGAGGAGCTGGGTCGGGACGGACGAGAGGACGGACTTCTGGGTCACGGCGGCCATGACCCGACCCTAGCGAGAGACGGCGGCGCCGGAGACGGGTCGGCAACCGCCACCGGGGCAGGATGGGCGCATGACCGAGATCGAGACCCTGCACGACCTCGACGCCACGCTGGCCGGCGGCGGGTCACTGCGGGGCCTGCGGATCCAGGACCTCGACCTCACCGGGCGTGAGCAACAGCTCCTCGCCCGGACGGACCTCGACGGCATCGTCGTCCTCGGCGGCCGCCTCTCCCCCGCGCTCGACGCGCACCTGCGGCTCCACGGCGCGCTGGTCTTCCCCACGGACCCGCACGCCCCGGTGAACCCCTACCGGGCGACGCTCTACCAGCCCCACGAGCTCTACGCCGGTCTGCTCGAGCGCGGCTACGAGGGCACCCCGGACGCCCTGGCCTACCACTGGTCGCGGGACGCGACCCTGCACCACGACGCCTTCGTGAACCTGCTCCGGGCCGTCCACGACGACTCGGTGAGCGACGCCCTCACCGAGTACCTCCACGGCGCCCCCGTCGTCGGCGTCATGGGCGGGCACGCGCTGGCGCGCGGGACCGACGCGTATGCCGGTGCGGCCCGTCTCGCCCACCGGTTCGCCGACGCGGGGCTCGTCGTCGCCACCGGCGGCGGCCCGGGCGCGATGGAGGCGGCCAACCTCGGGGCGCTGTGCCCGTCGGAAACGGTGCTGGACGGCGCGCTCCGACGTCTGGCCGGAACGGCGTCGTTCCACCCCTCGATCACGGACTGGGCTCGCGTCGCACTGGAGGCTTACGACGAGATCGTACAGATCCCGTTGCGGGAGAGCGCCGTCCGGTCGATCGGCATCCCCACGTGGTTCTACGGGCACGAGCCGCCAAACGTGTTCTGCAACGGCATCGCGAAGTACTTCAGCAACGCCGTGCGCGAGGACGGTCTGCTGGCGCGCGCCAACGCCGGGCTCGTCGTGCTGCACGGCGCCGCGGGGACCGTGCAGGAGATCTTCCAGTCGATCACACCGCTGTACTACGCCGAGGAGAGCCGCACCCTGGCGCCGCTGGTGCTCGTGGGCGTCGACCACTGGTCGCGCGAGGTCCCTGTGTGGCCGGCCATCGAGGCGCTGGGCCGGGACCGCGGGCTGGGCCGGGTCGTGCACCTCGTCGACGGCGTCGACGAGGCCGCGGAGATCGTGCTCAGCTCTCGCGGGTGAGCAGGACGATGCCGAGGCACATCTCGTCGGTGGTCCCCTCGCCCCAGGCGACGTAGCGCTCACGCAGGTCCTTGAAGGCCGGCAGGACGTCACGCAGCACCTGGTCGTGGGTGCAGGTCACGGTGAGCGTGTCGCCCTTGTCGACGAGGGCCGGCTTGGCGAGGGGCACGGCAGCCTGGTCGTCGAAGTTCCAGACGGGCACGTCGAGGACCCGCCGGGCCTGGGGGGTGCCCTTGTTGACGTCGACGGTGATGGACTTGCCGAGCAGGTGCATGTGGCCGGCCACGGCGCGGATCCGGCCGGCCTCCCGGACCGGTCTCGTGCAGGACTGGGTCGGGCCGGGCCTGGTCTCGCCACAGAGGAGGTGGAGCAGGTCGGCGGTGGCCACCTGCTCGCCGAAGCGGGCCCGGATGTCGGCCACGGCCGGGGTGCGCGCGCACAGCTCGCCCGGTGTGCCGGGGCGGCACGGCAGCTCGACGGGTGCGGGCAGCAACATCGTCTCGAGCGGCGTCTTGTCGCCGGCAATGGCCGGGCTCAGCCGGAGACGGGCGCTGCTCTGGTCGGCGCCTCCTCCGGCGAGCAGGTTGTAGTGCATCTGGATGACGATGCGCGAGCCCTTGGCGAGCGGGATGCCGATGTCCTCGGCCATGACGCGCTCACCGCCGCCGGGTGCCCAGGCGCCGACCCACTCGGCGTTGTTGAGCTGGGCGCCGGGGCCGTTGTCCACTCCGGAGCCGCCGAAGCAGGTCCAGCCCTCGCCCTCGTCCTTGGCGTCGGCGGCGTCGGCCGCCGCGACCCTGTCGGGGTCGACCTTGAAGAGGATGACGTGGTGCACGGCCGCCGGGTTGTCGGGCATGACCTTGATGCCGCTGACGATCATGTCCTGCGCGAAGGCGGGGTCCACGAGGAAGCAGCGGTAGTCGTCGGTGCCGGTGCCGAAGGGTGCCTTGGGTGTGTACTTCGCCGGGAGGGTCAGCTCCTGGAACGTCTCGCCGGCCCTCAGGGCGACCTCGGGCGGCTCGGGCACGGCGGCAGCCCCCGTGTCGGAGGTCGGTGACGCGTCGTGGGTGCTGCTGTGCGAACCGCCACCGCGCAGGTTGTCGGGCAGGGCGCCGCCGCAGGCGGAGAGGCTGAGGGCGGCGACGAGGCCGGCCGCAGCGGTGCGAATGCGCATACCCCAGAGTAGACGCTGGCCGACCGCGCCCACCGGGGCTCGTGGGGGTTCCTCACCGGGTCGTCGGTGGTGGTGGTCCCCTGGTGGCGTCGCTGGTGTTCTCGAGCCCGGTGACGCGCTCGGGCTGGGCACTGTCGGGATCATCGGAGTGGGTCTGGGGCTGCTCGCGGGCGCGACGCGATGTCGCCCCGAGTGGAGTGCTGCTGACGCCGTGCCTCTGAGCCCCGGGCCTCTTGGGGTGGCGGTACGTCGTCGGCCCGGGGTCAGGTCGTCGCGGCAGCGAGTTGTCCGCAGGCCCCGTCGATGTCCGAGCCACGGGTGTCGCGGACGGTCGTCGGGATGCCGTGGGCGCGCAGGCGCTCGACGAACTGCTGTTCCACGCCGCGGCGTGAGGCGGTCCACTTCGACCCGGGTGTCGGGTTGAGCGGGATCGGGTTGACGTGCACCCAGCCCTTGCCGCGCGCGGTGAGCTTGTCGCCGAGGAGGTCGGCGCGCCAGGCCTGGTCGTTGATGTCCCGGATGAGCGCGTACTCGATGCTCACGCGGCGTCCGGTCACCTCGTAGTAGCGGTAGGCCGCGTCGAGCGCCTCGTCGACCTTCCAGCGGGTGTTGATCGGGACCAGCTCGTCGCGCAGCTCGTCGTCGGGGGCGTGCAGCGAGAGGGCGAGGGTCACGGGGATGCCCTCGGCGGCGAGCTTGTCGATGCCGGGGACGAGACCGACCGTCGACATCGTGATGCCGCGCGCCGACATGCCGAGACCGTCCGGCGAGGGGTCGGTGAGCCGACGGATGGCGCCGATGGCGGCCCCGTAGTTGGCCAGCGCCTCGCCCATGCCCATGAAGACGACGTTGCTGACCCGCTGCGGCCCGACCGCGGATGCCGTCGACGCCTCGGGGGTGTCCTGGTCGGTCTCGTCGCCCAGCCCCGCCTCGGCCGGGTGGGTCGCCCCGATCGCCGGGAGGGCGCCGTGGCGGAGCTTGCGGTTGGCGTCGACGACCTGCTCGACGATCTCCGCTGCCGACATGTTGCGGGTGAGCCCGGCCTGGCCCGTGGCGCAGAACGGGCAGTTCATGCCGCAGCCGGCCTGGCTGGAGACGCAGAGGGTGACCCGGCTGGGGTAGCGCATGAGCACCGACTCGACGAGCGCCCCGTCGTGCAGGCGCCACACCGACTTCAGCGTCGCGCCGCGGTCGGCCTCGAGGGTGCGGATCGGGGTGAGCAGCGTCGGGAGGAGGTCGGCGACGAGGTCGTCGCGGACCGCCTTGGGGAGGTCGGTCATGTCCTCGGTCGACTCGACGAGCCGTTCGAAGTAGTGGGTGGACAGCTGCTTGGCCCGGAACCCCTTGTGGCCCAGCGCCTCGACGGCGGCCTTGCGCTCGGCGGGGCTGAGGTCGGCGAGGTGGCGCGGCGGCTTGCCGCGACGGGGCGCCTGGAAGGTCAGCTGCCCGGGGACGGGCGGGCCGACGGTGGGTCCGGGCAGCTCGGTGGGGGTCACGGTGCGGCCCAGAGGAGCAGCGCCCAGACGACCGGGACGCAGAGAACGAGGGAGTCGAGCCGGTCCATGAGGCCTCCGTGGCCGGGGAGCAGTGTCCCCATGTCCTTGATGCCGAGGTCGCGCTTGATGCTCGACTCGATGAGGTCGCCGATCGTGGCGGCGGCGGCGACGACGACGCCGATGACGGCTCCGTGCCACCACGTCCCGTCGAGGAGGAGGACGAGCGACACGGCGCCGACGACGGCGCACGTGAACGCGGAACCACCGAAACCCTCCCACGACTTCTTCGGCGACAGCGACGGCGCCATCGGGTGCTTGCCGAGGAAGACCCCGAACGCGTAGCCGCCGATGTCCGAGGCGACGGTGACGAGGACGAAGTAGACGATGCGCAGGTGCCCGTCGTCGCCCGCGAGGAGCAGCGCGGCGAAGCCTCCGAGGAAGCACGGGTACAACGCGATGAACAGGGCGCCGGCGATGTCGCGGATGGCACCGTCGACGCCGTCGGCGACGCGCCACACGAGCACCCCGACGCAGGTCAGCCCGAAGGTGAGGACCAGCGCCTCCGGCCCGCGGTAGTAGGCCGAGAGCAGCATCGAGACCGCGCCGATGACGACGGGCACGATCGGCGCGTCGATGCCGACCTGGCGCACCGCCCGCCGCAGCTCCCAGGCCCCGATGCAGATGGCCGCGACGAGGATGGGCAGGAACAGCTCACGGCGGAACGACAGCGAGGCGATGACGAGGATCGCCAGACCCACACCGACGCCGATGGCGGCGGGCAGGTCGCGCCCGGCCTTCGTGCGCGACCGCTGCACCGGAGGCGCAGCGGGTTCCTCTGTCGTGGATGAGTCGCTCATCACGGGGACGTCCACCCGAGGTCAGACCTCGAGCAGCTCGGTCTCCTTGCTCTTGAGCACCTCGTCGATGGTGTCGACGTACTTCTTCGTCGTGGTCTCGAGGTCCTTCTCGGCGCGTGAGCCCTCGTCCTCGCCGACGTCGCCGTCCTTGACGAGCTTCTCGATGGACTCCTTGGCCTGGCGCCGGATGTTGCGGATCGCGACCTTGGCGTCCTCGGCCTGGCCGCGCGCCATCTTGATGTACTCCTTGCGGCGCTCCTCGGTGAGCTGGGGAAGGATGCACCGGATGATGTTGCCGTCGTTGGACGGGTTGATGCCGAGGTTGGCGTCACGCAGGGCCCGCTCGATGTTGCCCATCGCGCCCTTGTCGAACGGGGAGATGAGGATCGTGCGCGCCTCGGGCGTCTGGAACGACGCGAGCTGCTGCAGCGGGGTCGGCGCCCCGTAGTAGTCGACAACGACCTTGTTGAACATGCCGGGGTGCGCGCGGCCCGTGCGGATGCCGGAGAAGTTGTCCTTGGCGACCTCGACGGCCTTCTCCATCTTCTCCTCGGCTTCGAGCATGGTGTCGTCGATCATCTGCGCAGGTCTCCTTCGGTATGCCGCGCCGCTGAAGTGGTGCGGCGGGGTCCAGTCTGTCAAAGAATCGCCAGGGTGCGAGCCAGCCCGCCCGAGCCGGGGCCCGGGGGGCTCGGTCAGCCGGCGACGACGAGGGTGCCGATGCGCTCGCCCTGGATGGCGCGGGTGATGTTGCCCTCGCCCTCCATGCCGAAGACCATCATCGGCAGGCCGTTCTCCATGCAGAGGCTGAAGGCGGCCGCGTCGACCACCTTGAGGTTCTGCTGGAGCGCGTGCGCGTAGGTCACCGTCTCGAGCTTGCGGGCGTCCGGGTTGGTGCGGGGGTCGGAGTCGTACACCCCGTCGACGCCGCTCTTGGACATGAGCACCATGTCGCACTTGCACTCGAGGGCCCGCTGCGCGCTGACGGTGTCGGTGGAGAAGTACGGCATACCGGCTCCGGCACCGAAGATCACCGCGCGCCCCTTCTCGAGGTGGCGGATCGCGCGACGCGGGATGTAGGGCTCGGCGACCTGGCCCATCGTGATGGCGGTCTGCACGCGGGTGTCGATGCCCTCCTTCTCCAGGAAGTCCTGGAGGGCGAGGCAGTTCATCACGGTGCCGAGCATGCCGATGTAGTCGGCGCGCGCACGGTCCATGCCCTTCTGCTGCAGCTCGGCGCCGCGGAAGAAGTTCCCGCCGCCGACGACGATGGCGACCTGGGTGCCCTGGCGGATGGCCGCGGCGATCTGGGCCGCGATGCCGCGGACGACCTCGGGGTCGACCCCGATCCGGCCGCCGCCGAACACCTCTCCGCTGAGCTTGAGCAGCACCCGTCGCGGGGGCTGCTCGGTCGTCGTCGGAGCGGGCTGGGTCTGGACGTCAGTGGTCACCGTGCCTCCTCGGCAGTGTCTGCTGGCGGTGGGCCGAATCCTCGCACACCAGCGGGCGGTGGCCACCCCGAGGGTTGGCACACTGGGGCCCGTGACGCAGACACCAGCACCGACGGCGCAGCCCCGTGGCGGCCCCGTGACCGTGGCCATCACGAGGCGCGTGGCTCCCGAGGACGAGCTGCTCATGCGGGCCTGGGCCGACGCCGGGACCTCGATGGCCAGCCACTTCCCCGGCTTCCTGGGGTCGGGCTGGGTGCGGCCCTCGACCGGGTCGACCGACTGGCACATGCTCTACCGGTTCGACGGGCCGGACTCGCTGGCCCGGTGGCAGGAGTCGAGCGAGCGCAACCGCTGGCTCACGGCCGGGTCGAACCTCGTCGAGGACACCCGGGTCGAGCACCGGACCGGCATCGAGGGCTGGTTCGACGAGCCCACCGACCAGGTCGTCGACGACCTCTCTCCGACCAGCTCCGCTCCCCCGGTACCGCCACGGTGGAAGCAGATGGGCGTCATCTGGTGCGCGTTCTTCCCGACGAGCGTGGCCCTGAGCTACCTGTTCGCGCCGTTCTCGGGCGACTGGCCGGCGTGGGCGCGCGTCCTGCTCTCCACCCTCGTCGCGACCCCGCTCATGACCTACCTCGTCCTCCCGAGGGTCACCCGGCTGTTCCAGCCCTGGCTCACCCGCGGCCGCACCCCCTGAGCCCTCCCCATGGGGCGCAGACGCAGGTATGCCGCCCGCTCTGGTGAGCGGACGGCATACCGGAGGTGCGTGGTTCAGGGACGCAGGTCAACCACCGACGCGGAACCGGGCGAAGGACGTCGCCGTGGCGCCGGCCTCCTGGAGGACCTTGGCGACGGTCTTCTTCGGCTCCTTGGCGAACGGCTGCTCGAGCAGGACGTTCTCCTTGAAGTAGCCGTTGACGCGACCCTCGACGATCTTGGAGAGCGCAGCCTCCGGCTTGCCCTCCTCCTTCGCGGTGGCCTCGGCGACGCGACGCTCGTTCTCGACCGTCTCGGCGGCGACGTCCTCACGGGTGAGGACGGTGGGGCTGAACGCGGCGATGTGCATCGCGACGTCGCGGGCGACGGACTCGTCGCCGCCCTCGGTCGCCACGAGGACGCCGATCTGCGCGGGCAGGTCCGGGCTCGTCTTGTGCTGGTAGGCCGCCACGACGGGGGCCTCCAGGCGGGCCACCCGCTTGACCTCGATCTTCTCGCCGATCGTCGCGTTGGACGCGTCGAGCAGCTCCTTGACCGACTGGCCGTCGGCGAACGTGCTCGCGAGGAGCTCGTCGGCCGAGGTGGCCTTGGTGTCGACGGCCTGCGCGAAGACCTTGTCGGCCAGGGCGATGAACTTCTCACCCTTGGCGACGAAGTCGGTCTCGCAGAGCACCTCGACGAGCGTGCCGACGCCACCGTCGGCCTTGGCGATGACCAGGCCGTTGGAGGTGGAACGACCCTCGCGCTTGGTCACGCCCTTGAGGCCCTTGACCCGCAGGATCTCGGTGGCCCTGCCCTGGTCGCCGTCGGCCTCGTCGAGGGCCTTCTTGACGTCGAGCATGCCGGCACCCGTGGAGGCACGGAGTGCCTTGATGTCAGCGGCGGTGTAGTTCGCCATGTGCGTGATCGCTTCTTCCTGTAGCAAGGACGGACAGAGAGGAGGTGGGACGAAGGGGTCTCAGGCCTTGGCGGCCGAAGCGTCCTCGGTCTCGGCGGCCGGAGCAGCCTCGGCGGGGGCCTCGACCTCGGCGGCCGGAGCAGCCTCGGCGGGAGCCTCGACCTCGGCAGCCGGAGCAGCCTCGGTCTCGGCAGCCGGGGCAGCCTCGACGGCGTCGGACGCGGCGGTCTCGCCGGCCTCCGGCGCCACCGTCTCGGCGGTCGCCGCAGCGGCCTCGGCGTCGCCACCGAGGAGCTCGCGCTCCCACTCGGTCAGGGGCTCCTCGCCCGGGCCCTCGGCGTCGGCCGACGCGTTGCCACCGGAGCGGGCGATGAGGCCCTCGGCGACGGCGTCCGCGATGACCCGGGTCAGCAGCGTGACGGAGCGGATTGCGTCGTCGTTGCCGGGGATCTTGTAGTCGACCTCGTCGGGGTCGCAGTTGGTGTCGAGGATCGCGATGACCGGCAGGCCGAGCTTGCGCGCCTCGTTGACGGCGAGGTGCTCCTTCTTGGTGTCGACGACCCACACGGCGGACGGGACCTTGGCCATGCCGCGGATGCCACCGAGGGTCTTGTCGAGCTTGTCGCGCTCACGCTTGAGGAGCAGGAGCTCCTTCTTGGTGTGGCCGGAGCCGGCGACGTCCTCGAAGTCGATCTCGTCGAGCTCGACGAGGCGCGTGAGGCGCTTGGAGATGGTCTGGAAGTTGGTGAGCATGCCACCGAGCCAGCGGTGGTTCACGTAGGGCATGCCGACGCGTGTCGCCTGCTCGGCGATGGGCTCCTGGGCCTGCTTCTTCGTGCCGACGAAGAGGATGCTGCCGCCGTGGGCGACGGTCTCGCGGACGAACTCGTACGCGTTGTTGATGTAGGTCACCGACTGCTGCAGGTCGATGATGTAGATCCCGTTGCGCTCGGTCATGATGAAGCGCTTCATCTTCGGGTTCCAGCGACGGGTCTGGTGCCCGAAGTGGACGCCGCTCTCGAGGAGCTGGCGCATGGTGACAACGGCCATGCCGGTGTTCTCCTTGTGCGTGGTTTCAGTTGCGTCGGCGGTGCACAGGACGTGCGCTGCCTGCCTGGCGTCTGGACCCACCACGCCGTATGCCGTGTGCTCCGGTGGAGCCGGCACAGGACTGCCGCGGTGCGCCCCGCTTCGTGGTGGTCCAGTCAGCGGTGAGAGACGCGCGAATTCGGCCCTCGAGCACACGCGTGGGCGAGCACACGAAGACCGCAGGCAATCCTACGCGTGATGTGCTCCCCCGAGAAATCGCGCGGTGGGGGCCGCGTAGCCTCGCTGCTCGTGCCACGCCTCGGGGAGATGATCGCGCCGGCTCGCCTCGGGCGGCCCTTCCGCTGGCTCATGTCCGCCGCGTGGACGAGCAACATCGGCGACGGGATCGCGCTCGCCGCCGGTCCCCTGCTCGTGGCCTCCCAGACCCGCAACCCCACCCTCGTCGCGATGGCGGCGCTGCTCCAGCGACTGCCCTGGCTGCTGCTCGGCCTCTGGGCGGGGGCGATCGCCGACCGGCTCGACCGCAAGCGCATCGTGCTCGTCGCGAACACGCTGCGGGTGCTCGTCGTCGCCGTCCTGTGCTCGTTCATCGGCACCGACCACGTCTCCGTCGGCGTCGTGCTCGCGACGACGTTCGTCTACGGGGCGTGCGAGGTCTTTGCGGACTCGACGGCGAACACCCTCCTGCCGATGCTCGTGCGGCGCGAGGACCTGCGCACGGGCCAGGTCCGGCTGCAGGCGGGGTTCCTCACGGCCAACCAGCTCGTCGGGCCACCGGTGGGCGCCTTCCTCTTCGCCGCGGGCATGGTCTGGCCGTTCGTCACCCAGGTCCTCCTGCTCCTGCTCGCGCTCGGCCTCGTGAGCCGGATGGAGCTCCCCCGCGGCGGCGTCCGGGGGAGCGTCGACACGCACGTCCGCGCCGACATCCGCGACGGCCTGCGGTGGGTGCGCCACCACCCGGCGATGCGCACGCTCGCGCTCGTCATCCTCACCTTCAACATCACGTGGGGCGCCGCGTGGTCGGTCCTCGTGCTCTACGCCCTGGACCACCTCGACATGGGCGAGGTCGGGTTCGGGCTGCTCACGACCGCGAGCGCCGTGGGCGGGGTGGTCGCCACTCTGGGCTTCGACCGGCTCACGCGGCGCTTCTCGCTGGCGACCCTCATGAAGGCCTGCCTGGCCGCCGAGGTCCTCACTCACCTCGGCCTCGCGCTGGCGACGACCGGCTGGGTCGCGATCCTCATCATGCTGGCGTTCGGGGCCTACGCGTTCACCTGGGGGACGGTGAGCAACACGGTCCGCCAGCGCGCGGTGCCCACGGCATACCAGGGGCGGGTCGGGAGCGTGTACATGACCGGGCTGTTCCTCGGCCTCGTCATCGGACAGGCGATCGGCGGCCCGATCGCGCAGCGGTGGGGCCTCACGGCGCCGTTCTGGTTCGCCTTCGTCGGCACCGCGGTCATGCTCGCGCTCGTGTGGCGCCAGCTCGACTCGATCGCCCACGCCGGGGACGACGACCCCGACGGGTCGGGACCAGCGTGACGGGTCGGGGCCTCCTGGACCCCCGACTCGTCACGCGACCCCCGACCCGTCACCCTCCCCGGGGGCGCGTCAGGCCAGCGTCAGCGTTCCCCGCTCGACGGCGACCCGGGCGCCCATCGGCAGCGACCGGTTCGCGGTGATGTGGCCGAACGAACCCCCCACCCACGTCGGCTTGCCGAGCGAGAGGATGCGGTCGCGCAGGATCTTCTCGGTGTCCGCGGCCGACGACGCCATCGAGAAGTCACCGAGGACGAAGCCGACGGCGTCGTCGAACCAGCCCGAGCGGCGGAGCTCGGTGAGGCTGCGGTCGAGCACGTAGCCGGCGTCACCGACGTCCTCGAGCACGACGACGGCGCCCTTGGTGGGCATGAGGTCGCCGGTGGACACCGAGGTCGCGAGCATCGTGACGTTGCCGCCGACGAGCCGACCCTCCACGCTGCCGTCGCGCCACGGGGCGAGGGTGCTCAGCAGCGCCTCCCCCGGCTCGACCTCACCGAAGAGGAGCCGGCGCATCGACTCCTCGGTCGCCGGGTCGGCGGTCGCGATGCCCGTGACCCCGGGGCCGTGCAGGGACTGGAGGCCGGTCTCGACGTTGATGCGGCTGAGCAGGACGGTCGTGTCGGAGTAGCCGGCGAGCCACTTGCCCGGGCCCGCGCGAAAGGCCTTCGGGTCCAGGACCTCGAGCGTGCGCTGCGCGCCGTAGCCTCCGCGGGCGGTGATGATCGCGTCGACGGCGGGGTCGTTCCAGGCCGTGAGCAGGTCCGCGGCGCGGTCCTCGTCCGTGCCGGCGAGGCCGACGGTGGGGTCGGAGTCCCAGAGGTGCTCGCCCTCGACGACGTCGAGGCCCCAGGCCCTCACCCTCTCGATCCCCGTCAGCACTCGCGCCCGCTGGCTCGCGGGCGTCACGTGACCGGAGGGAGCGACGACCGCGACGGTGTCACCCCGGCGGAGCGGCCTCGGAGCCCTGAGCGTCCGCGGTCCCGCCCCTGCGCTGGGTGTGCGGCCGTGGCACTCGCTGTGGCGGATCCGATGGCGAAGGGCGCGGCCACCGCACCTGCCAGGGCGGTCCGACGGGTCAGTCGCTGGTGGGTCATGAGTCTCTCCTCGGGCGTCCGTGGCGGGGCACGGGTTCACGGCGATGTGAACAATGCACACGACCTTGCCACATTTCGGCACTCAGTCACGGGCGCGGAGGCGCGTCAGAGGTGCTTGAGCGCCTCGCGACGGCTCAGGCCGGAGATGCGGTGCGTGTGCCGGTCGACGAACTCCCGGACCCAGCCCGGGTCGGTGCGGGCGTACTGGCGCAGCGCCCAGCCGATCGCCTTGCGGACGAAGAACTCGCGGTCGTCGAGGTTGGGCTCGATGACGTCCTCGAGCAGGTCCTCGTCGGTGCGCTCCTCGTGGCGCAGCTGGCTGATGATTGCCGACCGCCTCCGCCAGACGTCGTCGCTCGCGGCCCACTCGCGCATCCGAAGCCCCTCCCCCTCTGGGTCAGTGCGGAGGACCTCCCCGACGATGGTGGACAGCTCGTCGACGAGGTCCCACCAGGCGCCGGTGACGACGAGGTGCTCGACGAGCGGCATGACGTCCGGGTCGTGCCACGTGCGGTAGGCGCGGTGGCGGAGCAGGTCGAGTGCGGCATACCTCTCCTCGCGGAACTCGGCCTCGTCCCAGAGCCGACGGACCACGCCCTCCCACTCTTCGCGGGACTCGAGGCGCAGGGCGGGGTCGGCCAGGATCGGGCGCACGAGCGCGCGACGCGCCGGCGACGTGAGACCGAGAAAGGGCATCTCGCTCTTCATGTAGCGCTGCTGGCCGACCGCCCGCACCGGGTCCGCACCCGAGCGCAGGGCGGCCCGCAGCGACTCGACGAGGTCCGCGGAGTTGTCGCCCATGCCATCGAGACTAGGCCCGGCGCGTCCCGCGTAGCCTGCGAACATGGGTTCCCCTCTGGTGCAGCGGATGCAGGGCTTCGGGTCGACGATCTTCGCGGAGATGACGGGGCTGGCCCTCGAGCACCGGGCCCTCAACCTCGGACAGGGCTTCCCCGACACCGACGGACCGCGGGAGATCCTCGACGCGGCGAGGGCGGCGATCGACGGCGGGCGCAACCAGTACCCGCCCGGCGCAGGGGTGCCCGAGCTGCTCGACGCCGTCGCCGCCCACCAGCAGCGGTTCTACGGGATCGAGCTCGACCCGCGCCGGGAGGTCCTCGTCACCGTGGGCGCGACGGAGGCGATCGCGGCGACGATCCTCGCGCTGTGCGAGGCCGGTGACGAGGTGGTGACCTTCGAGCCGTACTACGACTCGTATGCCGCGTCGATCGCCCTCGCCGGCGCGGTCCGCCGGACGTCGGTGCTGCGCTTCCCCGACTTCGCGGTCGACGAGGAGTCGCTGCGGGCCGCCTTCTCGGACCGCACGCGGCTCGTGCTGCTCAACACCCCGCACAACCCGACAGGCAAGGTGTTCACGCGCGACGAGCTCGACCTCATCTGCCGGCTCGCGCAGGAGCACGACGCGTGGGTGGTGACCGACGAGGTCTACGAGCACCTCGTCTTCGACGGGCTGGCGCACGTGCCGATCTCGACGCTTCCGGGCATGGCGGAGCGGACGCTGACGATCTCGTCGGCGGGCAAGACCTTCTCGGTGACGGGGTGGAAGGTCGGGTGGGTGAGCGGCCCGGCCGAGGCGGTCGCGGCGGTCCGGACGGTCAAGCAGTTCCTCACCTACGTCGGGTCCGGGCCGTTCCAGCCGGCGGTCGCGCTCGGGCTGGGACTGGGCGACGACGTGTATGCCGGCCTCACCGAGTCGATGCAGGGCAAGCGCGACGTGCTGGTCACGGCGTTGCGCGACATCGGCCTGCCGGTGGCCGTGCCGGGCGGGACGTACTTCGTCGTCGCCGACGTCGCGGCGCTGGGCGCGACCGATGCCCTCGAGTTCTGCCGCGCGCTGCCGCGTCGGGTGGGCGTCGCGGGCGTGCCGGTGTCGGTCTTCCACGACGACGTCGACGCGGCGCGCACGCTGGTGCGCTTCGCGTTCTGCAAGCAGGACGACGTGCTGCGCGAGGCAGCCGTCCGGCTGTCGGCCCTGCGCTCCTGATCCTGGTCAGTCCGGCGTCCCGGGGACGGAGCCCGACGGCATACGGGAGGTGGCCGCGCGAGCGGCTCCACGCCGGCGCTCCCGGTCGAGGTCCCAGAGGTAGTGGTCGAAGTCGACCTCCATCGTGTGCCGCGGGGAGGCGTAGAACTGGCGACGGTTGCGCTCGTGGTCGGCGGCCATCCGGCGGCGCACCTCGTCGGTGGGCGGAGCGACGTAGCGACCCGTCAGCGTCTCCGCCACCCACGCGCCCTGGGCCTCGGCGAGGGGCATGACGGCACCGACCGGCTGGAGCAGCCCGATGAAGTACAGGCCCGGCAGGTCGGGGTGGATCGTGCGCTTCCAGAGGGGCAGGTCGTTGTCGCGGGCGGCGACCAGCGACGGGTCGAGGAAGGGGAAGGAGACCGTGTAGCCGGTCGCCCAGACCACGAGGTCCGCCGGGGCGCTCGACCCGTCGACGAAGACGACGCGGTCACCCTCCAGACGGTCGATCCCCGGCTTGGGCGTGACAGCGCCGGAGCGCAGGGCTCCACGGATGCCCTCGGACTGCACCGGGTGCGACTGCCCCGGCGCGTGCTCGGGCTGCGGCAGCCCCAGCCGGGCGACGTTGCCGGAGGTCACCGCGCCGATGCGCAGCTTGAGGGCGGTGGCCCACCAGGGCAGCCAGCCGGGCAGCGCGGCCTGGTCGGACGGCCTGCCGAGGAGGAACTTGCGCAGCACCCACTGTCCGCGTCGCTGCGACAGGACCGTCGACCGGGCGACCCGGCCGGCTTCGACGGCGATGTCGAGCGCCGAGTTGCCCGACCCCACGACGACGACGTCACGGCCTGCCAGCTGCTCGGCCGACCGGTAGTCGTGGGCATGGATCTGCTCGCCGTCGAACGTGCCCGGGTAGGCGGGCTCGGGCCAGCGCGGGTCCCAGTGGTGGCCGTTCGCGACGAGGACCGCGTCGTAGGTGCGGGTCTCCTCGCCCGCAGGGCCCTCGATGCGCACCGACCAGGTGCCGTCGGCGGTCCGGGACACGTCGGCCACCGTGGTGTCGAAGGTGATCCGGTCACGCAGCGCGAAGTGGTCGACGTAGTCCTCGAAGTAGGCCGCGACCTGGTCGTGGCGTGCGTAGGCCGGGTAGTCGGCCGGCATGGGGAAGTCCGAGTAGGCCATCCGCGGGCCGGACGTGTTGATCTCGAGCGTCTCGTAGCAGGCGGACCGGCCGTTGGGGTTGTCGTAGACCCAGTTGCCGCCGACGACGCTGCCCTGCTCGAACCAGTCGAACGGCACGCCGGCGGCCGCGAGGGCCTTGGCGGCAGCGATGCCCGACGAGCCGGCGCCGATGACGCACGTGCGTGGCAGCGAGGGGTCGACGGGGACCGGTGAGGTGACCGCCGGCGCCCGGTGGCGCTGCTTCACGAGGTAGGCCATGGCGGCGATCATGGCATCGCCGACCCCTTCCACAGGCGGGCACCTCCCGCACGGTCGTCCCCAGACGGCCGGACAGGACTGGCGTGGACTCCCCTCGCCCCTCGAGGCTCGGTGCATGTCGAGGCACACCGCTCTCCGCCGGGTCCTGCTCGCCCTCACGGCCGTGGGCAGCCTCGTGCCGTGGCCCGGGGCCGCGGCGCCGGGACCGTCCGACCGGGGTCGGGTCTGGGACTGGCCCCTGGACCCGCGACCGGCGGTGACGTCTGCCTTCGTGCCTCCGCGCTCCACGTACGGCGCCGGCCACCGGGGCCTGGACCTGGCCGCGGCGCAGGGGCAGGACGTGCTCGCGGTCGACGCGGGGGTGGTGAGCCACGTCGGCGTCATCGCCGGCCGGGGCACGGTGAGCGTCACGCACTCCTCGGGCCTGCGGAGCACCTACGAGCCGATCCGGGCCGGTGTGGGCGCCGGGACGTTGGTGGCGCAGGGGGACGTGCTGGGACGGGTGGCTGGGCGGACGCACTGCGGAGGCGCCTGCCTGCACCTCGGGGCCCTCGTCGGGCCGGCCTACGTCGACCCCCGCCCCCTGCTCGCCGCGGGCCCGGTGATCCTGCTGCCGCTGGGTCGCGGACGGTGAGGGCAGCCCCGGCTCAGCCGCTGGTCGGCCAGGGGTTGGGGCGGCACCCGTCCAGCCCCTTGGACTGCTGGAGCATGACCGGGGCCACCGCGCCGACCCGCGGGCACTCGACGTGCCCGTGGTAGAGCCCGTGGCCGACCTCGTGGTTGACCATGTACTGCCGGTAGGCCGCGAGGTCCGTGCCGTAGCCCGGCACCCCCTGCATCCACCGCCGCACGTTGAGCACCACATTGCCGGCGTTGAAGCACGACACCTTGCCGCGGGTCCGCAGCGGCGCGCACAGCTCGTCCGTGAGGCTCGGGCTCGCGAGGACGATCGTGATGTCGACGTCCCCGGCCGCCACCGCCTCCGGTGGGACGACCCGGAACCGCACCGCGTCGTGGGTCTGCCAGCCACGGGGGTCACCGAGGGTCGCCGACACGATCCCGGCTGCCTCCGCCGCGTCGACACCGGCCCCACGCTCGACCTGCAGCCCCACCCGGACGGTGCGCCGGGGGTGGACCGTCGGCGCCGCGACGGCCCTTAGGGCCACGCCGTCGACCCGTCCGCTGCCGGACTCGGGGACGACCGCAGCGTCCGGGGTCGGGGCCGCCGTCGCGGTCTCGTAGAGCTCCTCGGCAGCGGGGGTGGGTGCTGAGCCGACGCGCTTGAGTACGGCGGGAGCGACGTCGGCGGTGGCGCGTGCCGGCGCGCTCGACTCGGCACTCGGCCAGAGCGCCCACAAGAGCAGCGCGAGGACGGTCGTCACCGCCACCGCGGCCACCAGGCGGCGGCGGGCGAACGTCGTCGCGGAGCTGCCGACAGCCACGGACCGGCGACGCCGGCGCCCCCTGACGGCACCCGAGGCGGGCCCGGTGGTGCGGTCCGGGTCCACCATCTCGACCGGCCGGCGGGACGCGGGCGAGCTGACCCAGTCGGGCAGTCGAGGCTCGTCAGGCACGGGGGTGGGCCTGGGCGTAGGAGGCGGCGAGCCGCTCGATGGAGACGTGCGTGTAGATCTGGGTCGTGGCCAGCGACGAGTGGCCGAGCAGCTCCTGCACCATGCGCAGGTCGGCGCCACCCTCGAGCAGGTGGGTCGCGGCGCTGTGACGCAGCCCGTGCGGACCGAGGTCCGGCGCGTCGGGCAGGTGGGTCAGCATCTCGTGGACGAGGGTGCGCACCTGACGCGGGTCGACCCGCCGACCCCTCCGACCGAGGAAGAGCGCTGGGCCGCTGCCGTCGACGACGAGGCGGGGCCGGCCCCGCTCCTGCCAGTCGACCAGGGCCACGGCGGCGGGCCGGCCGAACGGCACGCGCCGCTCCTTGTCGCCCTTGCCGATGACGCGCACGACCCCGGTGTCGAGGTCGACGTCGTCGACGTCGAGCCCGGTCAGCTCACCGACCCGGACCCCGGTCGCGTAGAGGAGCTCGAGAATCGCCCGGTCCCGGAGGTGGACCGGGTCGTCGTCGTCGGCGGCGACCGCGGCGATGTCGAGGAGGTCCGCCGCGTCGTTCTGGGCGAGCACCGGCGGCAGCGTGCGGTGCCGCTTCGGGGCGACGAGCCGCAGGGACGGGTCGGGGTCCACGTGGCCCTGGCGAGTGGCCCACCCGAAGAAGGTGCGCAACGAGGCCGACCGCCGCGCGATCGTCGACCGGGCGGCGCCGCCCGCGGCGAGGACGCCGAGCCAGCCGCGCAGGTCGGAGAGCCGGACCGCGTCGAGCGGTGTGGTGGGCGCCGTCGCGGGGGTCGCCCGACCGTCTCCCCCATCGGCGTTGCCGCGGGTCCCGTCGCCTGCACCGTCGCCACGACCGTCGGTGTCGGCACCGTCGAGGTGGGCGAAGAAGTCCCGCAGGTCGCCGAGGTAGGCCCGGACCGTGTGCGGTGAGCGCCCGCGCTCGGCACGCAGGTGACGCTCGAACGCGTCGATCACGGCCTGCCGGGTGGCACTCACACCCGCACCGTCTCATCCGGTGGTCACGGGATCAACCACCCGGTCGGCGGGTCCGTCCCGACACGGGCGCCTTGCGCCACCGGTCGCCGTCGCGCACGACGAGCCCGAGCACGCTCAGCTGGCCGAGCACGGCCAGCAGGGTGGTTGAGTCCATCGCCGTGAGCAGCTGCATCCGGGCCAGGCCGGCGCCCTCCCGGACCGGCACCGCGGACCACACGCTCCGGGCCACCGGGTCCAGCTGCGACTCCGCGGTCTCGGGAGCCCGCGCGGGTCCCACGGCGTCGAGGCTGAGCCGACCCATGAGGTCGAGGACCTCCGCCGTGTCGGTGACGAGGGTGGCCCCGGTCTCACGGACGAGCTGGTGGCACCCGGCGGACTGCACCGACGTCACCGGCCCGGGCACCGCGGCGACCTGACGATGGAGGTCGCGTGCCGTCCGGGCCGTGTTGAGCGACCCGGAGCGCAGCCCGGCCTCGACGACGACGGTGCCCACACTCAGGGCGGCGATGATCCGGTTGCGGGCGATGAACCGCTGCCGGTACGGCGCCCAGCCCAGCGGCAGCTCACTGACGACGGCACCGTCCTTCGCCACGGCGCGCAGCAGGCCCTCGTGCGCCTGGGGGTAGGCCCGGTCCAGGCCCCGGGCCAGCACCGCCACGGTCGGCCCGCCCCCGGCGAGCGCACCACGATGGGCCGCGGCGTCGATCCCGAACGCCGCGCCGGACACCACCGTGACCCCGCGGCCGACGAGACCCTCGCCAAGCTCGGCGGCGACGTGGAGGCCGTAGGGCGTGGCCGCGCGCGAGCCGACGACGGCCACGCTCCCCTCGACGGCACCGAGGTCCACGGCGCCCCGGACGTAGAGGCACAGCGGCGGGGTGTCGAGCTGGTCGAGGCCCAGCGGCCACTCCTCGTCACCCGGGACGACCACCCGCACCCGCAGGCGCTCGAGGGCCCTGCGCGACGCGCTCACGTCGAGGCCGGCGATCCGCTGGTCGTAGCGGCCGTCCGGGGCCAGCTCCCCGGTGAGCAGCCGCGACAAGGCCTCCGAGGCGCCGTGGCGGCCGACCCATGTGCGCACCGACACCGTCTCGGGCTCCGCGAGCTGGCTCCACGCCATGCGAGCCCACCGGTCCTCCGTGAGGGCGGCCCCACCGGGAACGTCGAGGAACGACCTGACGCTCATGCGGCGGCCCTGCCCTGGCTGCGCATCGCGTAGGCGAGGCCGACGTCCTCCGACGTCGGAACGCTCCGGCCGAACAGGTCGGCGGAGGACCACGCTAGCCGCAGCGTGCGGTCGTAGCCCCGCAGGGTGAGCTGACCGAGGTCGAGCGCCCGGTCGACGGCCCCGGTGACCGACGCCGGGAGCCGCCAGGGGCGGCGTCGCAGGACGTGTCCGGGCACCCGGGCGTTGGTCGGCCAGCCGTGCTCGCTCCACCGCTCCCGCTGCGCGCCCCGGGCGGCGAGCACCCGGTCGAGCACCGCCGCGCTCGTCTCGCCCCGGTCCTCCGCGAACGCCGCGCTTGCCACCGGAGGCACGACGACCTGGATGTCGACCCGGTCGACGAGGGGTCCGGAGAGTTTGGCCTGGTAGCTGCGCAGCTCGAGCGCGCTGCACGAGCAGTCGACGCCCTTGCCCCAGGCGCGTCCGCACGGGCACGGGTTGGTCGCCAGCACGAGCTGGAAGCGCGCCGGGAGGCTGACGAGCTGCCGGGCCCGGGCGATGGTGACCTCGCCCGACTCGAGCGGCTGCCGCAGCTGCTGCAGGACCGACGTCTTGAACTCCCCCGCCTCGTCGAGGAAGAGCACGCCGCAGTGCGCCCGGGAGATCGCCCCGGGCAGCACCACCCCGGACCCGCCACCGGTGATGGACGCGATCGACGCGCTGTGGTGCGGGGCGACGAAGGGCGGTGTGAGGTCGAGCTCGCTCGCCCGGATCTCGTCGCCGGTGAGGGACCGGATGGCGTGGGTCTGCAGTGCCTGCTCGCGCGAGAGCGGCGGGAGGATCGTCACGAGCCGCTCCGCGAGCATCGTCTTGCCGACACCGGGCGGTCCGTTCATGAGCAGGTGGTGCTCCCCCGTCGCGGCCAGCTCGACCGCGAGCCGGGCCTCCGGCTGCCCGACGACGTCCCCGAGGTCGACGTGGCGCCGGGTCCCGTCCGACTCGCCCCGGACCGGCAGTGCCACGGGCAGCGGGTCCACACCGCGGCGGACGGCATACCAGCCGACGAGCGTCGCGAGGTCCGGCGCGCTGTGCACGGTGACCCCGTCGACGAGCTGCGCCTCGGCGAGGTTCACCGGCGGGACGACCACGTGCCGCATGCCGGACCGCGCCGCCGCGAGCACGGCGGGCAGGATCCCGCGCACCCCGCGCACGGTGCCGTCGAGCCCGAGCTCGCCGAGGTGGACCACGCGCGAGATGCGCCTGGAGTCGACCACGCCCGCGGCGCCGAGGACGGCGAGGGCGATGGCGACGTCGAACCCGGTGCCCTGCTTGGGGATCGACGCCGGGGAGAGGTTGACCGTGATCCGCTGCGGTGGGAGCGGGAACCCGCTCGTCGCGGCGGCCGAGCGGACCCGGTCGGGCGCCTGCCCGCACGCCTTGTCGGGCAGCCCGGTGACGCTGAAGTGCGGGAGCTGGGCGGAGATGTGCGCCTCGACGTCGACGATGCGACCGTCGAGCCCGCTGAGGGCGACGCAGAGGGTGCGCCCGAGCTTGGCGCTCACGCGCTCACGCCCCCACCGCCACGACGTGGCGCACGACCGGGCGGTGCCCGGGACGGGCGAGCACGCCGATGACGTCGATGCGCACGGCGGGGACGCTGCCCGGCCGGGTGCGCAGGTAGGCCGCGGCCAGGCGTCGCAGACGACGGGCCTTCTCCCACGTCACCGCCTCGAGCGGGTCGCCCGAGCCCGTGCCCCGCCGCGTCTTGACCTCGCAGACCACGAGGCAGTCGCCGTCGAGGGCGACGAGGTCGATCTCGCCCTCGGCGCACCGCCAGTTGCGCTCGACGATGGTCATCCCGTGCTCGCGGAGGTACCGCGCGGCGAGGTCCTCGCCGTACCGCCCCAGGGCCCTGTGTCCGTCCATGCCCCGAGCCTCGACGCACGAGGACGGGGTGCCCAGCACCTCCGGGCCCGGCTGTGGACCACGGGAGCGCCCGGCCGCCGCTGTGGACGACGCGGCGTGCTCAGCCGGTCAGAAGTCGCCCTTGGGCAGCTGCAGCTCGGACTTGGCCAGCTCTTCGACGTTGACGTCCTTGAACGTCACGACCCGCACCTGCTTGGCGAACCGCGCCGGCCGGTAGATGTCCCAGACCCAGCAGTCCTGCATCGTCACGTCGAAGAAGACCTCGCCGCCGTCGCTGCGCACCTTGACGTCCACGGAGTTGCACAGGTAGAAGCGCCGCTCGGTCTCGACGACGTGCGAGAACAGCCCGACGACGTCGCGGTACTCGCGGTAGAGCGCGAGCTCCATCTCGCTCTCGTACTTCTCGAGGTCCTCAGCGCTCATGGGTGTCCAACTCCGTCGTAGGTGGGGCGGCCGTCAGGGCCACCATGTCAGGTCCGTCGAGGATGACGGCGCCCGGCTCGACCCAGGGACCGTCGTCGGTCGCCGTCCCCGGGAGCCGCCAGGAGCGCCGGTGCAGCTCGCAGGGACCGAGCTCCCGCAACGCGTCGAGGTGTTCCGGTGCCGCGTAGCCCTTGTTGAGCTCCCACGCGTATGCCGCGTGGTCGGCAGCCAGCCCCACCATGATCCGGTCGCGCTCGACCTTGGCGAGCACGCTCGCGGAGGCCACCGACGAGCAGGTCAGGTCGGCCTTGATCATCGTCGTCACCGGCGGGGTGTGCACCTCGTCGTCCGTGAACGCCAGCAGGCCGACCTCGTCGGGGGACGTGAGCCAGTCGTGGTTGCCGTCGAGGATGACGAGGTCGGGCACGACGTCGAGTGCGGCGAGCGCGCGGCGCCCGGCGAGGCGCAGGGCCGCGATGATCCCGATCTCGTCGATCTCGGCCGGCGAGGCGTGGCCGACCGCGTACGCCAACGCCCAGCGGCGGATCCTCGGGACCATCGACTCGCGCACGTGGGGCTGGAGCAGCTTGGAGTCGCGCACCCCCTGCGGCGCCGACCGGCAGGTGTCGTCGATGACGACGACGCCCACGCTCACCGGTCCGGCGAGGGCGCCGCGCCCGACCTCGTCCATCCCGGCGAGCAGCCGGTAGCCGTCCCGCTGCAGGGCACGCTCGACCCGCAGGTTCGGCTTCCGGGAACGCGGTGCGACAGGCATGGCAGGTGCTGCGGGCTCTCTGGGGGTGGGGCGGGTGTCAGGACAAGGATGCGACGGATCGGGTCACGGTGTCGCGGACGGCGAGGGTGTCGCGGACCGCGTCGGGACCGCGCCCGGAGCAGGCACCGTCGTGAAGGTCGACTCCGGTCGGGACAGCCAGCCGCCGCGGTCGAACGGCCAGACGATGGCGACGGCGCGTCCGGTGATGTTGGCGACCGGGACCGAGCCCTGCGCCCCCGTGCCGTCGGGGTCGTGGAAGCGCGAGTCCTCGGAGTCGCTGCGGTGGTCACCCATGACCCAGACCTTGCCCTCGGGCACGGTGATGTCGAAGGTGATCGAGCTGGCGACGTCACCGGCCTTGATGTAGGGCTCGGTGACCGGGACGCCGTTGACGGTGAGGCGACCCTCGGAGTCGCAGCAGACGATCGTGTCGCCGGGCAGCCCGATGACCCGCTTGATGAGGTGGTTGTCGGAGGTGTTGGGCAGCAGGCCGACGAAGGAGAGCACCCGCTCCACGCCGTCGCGCACCGGACCGTGGCTCACCTCGGGCATCGACGACAGCCAGTCGCCCGGGTCCTCGAAGACGACGATGTCGCCGCGCTGGAGGTCGACGACGCCGGGGACGAGCTTGTTGACGACCACCCGGTCGTTGAGGATCAGCGTGTCCTCCATCGACCCCGAGGGGATGTAGAAGGCCTGCATCAGCCAGGTCTTGACGACGAACGACAGCGCCAGGGCCATCGCCACGACGACGACGAACTCGCGGATCGCGGCGCCGGCCGCACCGACGGCGGCCCGACCCCGGCTGCGCCCGTCCGAGCGGTCCGGCCGATCGGCCCCCTCGGCACCCTCTGTCCCGTCGGGGCCCTCGTCCGACCGCGCGTCGTCGGTGGCGTCCCGAGGCGCGTCAGGGTCGAACTGGCCCGGCTCGAACCGGGCCTCGTGGCTCGTCATCACAGGTGTCTGCGCTCTCAGGACTGGGGGGTGGAGGAAGAGGAGGAGGGGGTGCCGAGCCGGTCGAGCGGCCAGATGCGCGTGACGACGGTGCCGAGCACGGCATCGGCGGCGACCGTCCCGTCGGTGGTGGTGGAGGCGGCGCCGACGTGGGTGCGCGAGTCCATCGCGTCGGTCGCGTTGTCGCTGAGGAGGAAGACCCGGCCCTGCGGCACGGTGAGGCGGAAGGGGTCAGCGCCGTCGTCGAGCCGCGGCCCCACGGCCTTCCCGTCCACGCCGACCCGGCCGTCCGTGCAGCAGACGACCTCGTCGCCCCCGGTCGCGACGACACGGCCAAGGACGGACTTCTCGCCGAGGTCGATCCCGAGTGCCCCCGACACCGATGCGAGGGTGCGTCCGATGAGGCCGTCGTCGACGTGGGTGGAGCGGTTCGGCCCGGGCCAGGCGTCGGTGACGTCGGCGACGACCACGTCACCGACCTCGACCGACCCGACCTTCGAGACGAGCACCCGCTCGCCCTCCTCGAGGAAGGGCCGCATCGACGCGCTCGACACGGCATACGGCTGCACGACGAAGGTCCGCACGAGCACCACCGCGAGGATCCCCGCCGCGAGCAGCACCGGCACCCGGTGCGCACGACGCGACCCGGCCGTCGCCGTGGAGGCGAGGACCGGGTCGGTGTCATGGGTGGCCGGGGACGTCATCGTGCCGATGCTAGTCGCCGGACCTCTGCGCGTCGCTCCGCGGCTCAGCTGGCCGGGGAGGTCTCGCGCTTCTCCTTGATCTTGGCGGCCTTGCCGCGCAGGTCGCGCAGGTAGTAGAGCTTCGCGCGGCGGACGTCGCCACGGGTGACGAGCTCGATGTGGTCGATCACGGGCGTGTGGAGCGGGAAGGTGCGCTCCACGCCGACGCCGAAGGAGACCTTGCGGACCGTGAAGGTCTCACCGATGCCGCCGCCGTGGCGACGAATGACGATGCCCTTGAAGATCTGGACACGAGAGCGCGTGCCCTCGACGACCTTGACGTGGACGTTGACCGTGTCGCCGGCGCGGAACGCGGGGATGTCGGTCCGGAGGGAAGCCTTGTCGACCTCGTGGAAAAGCTGCATGACTGCTTCGCTCTCTCGTGCGGTGCCACAGGTCACCCACGCGGTGTGTTGCGCTGTCTGAATGGAGGTGCGGCGCCGGGCCTCATGCGCGGCTCGGGCGGTGGCTCGGGCTCTGCACTCCCCCTGTGGCGGGGGCTTGGTGTCGACGGACGCAAGGAGCAAGTCTGCCAGAGCACCGGCATACGGAGAAATCCGCGTCAGGAGGCGGCCTGCTGCGGGTGCGCGGCCCGTCGGGCGTGCGCGATCTTGACGATGACCGGGTCGACCTTGTCCTCGCCGCCGGAGAAGGTGATGAGGGCGCGCGCCGACTGGACCTGGTCACGGGTGACCTTGACGTAGTGCTTGTCCTTCACGGTGAGACCTCCTGCGCGTCGGCGTCGTCTCCAGTGTCCTCGACGTAGACGATCTCGTCCACCAGCATCCCCGCGCGGAAACGGGTGACGTCCTCGCCGTCGCCGTCGATCCGGGCCCCGGCGTCGAGCACGGCGAGGACGAGCGCCTTCTCCTGCTCGGTGGCGAGGTCGCTCTGCCCCAGCTCGACGAGCAGCACCCTCGACAGGGCGCGCTGGCGCGGGCTCTCGCTGCTCACGCCGGCGAGTGCGGCGGTGAAGCGTCGCCCCCACTCCTCGAGGTTGGCCTGCTGCTCACGCTGGCCCACGTCGGCGCGGGCGGCCCGCTCGCGCTGGGCGACGTCGCGGCGCGCGGCCACCCACGACAGCCCGGAGCCCAGCGCGGCTCCCGCGAACGCCAGCACTGCGCTCCACCAGTCCATGGTTCCTCCCGGTGGCCAGTGTGGCACCGCGTGCCGACCGGATGCCGGGGTCCGCGGCCGCATAGCGTGTCGCCGGTGAGCATCGATCCCGGCTGGCCGGTCGCCCTGGCGTGCGTCGCGCTCCTCGCGCTGACCGTGGCGATGTATGCCGTGGGGCGGCTCCCGAACGTCGGCTCCACCCTCGTCGCCTCCGGGCGGGCCGTCGTGCAGCTCAGTGTCGCCGCGCTCGTCATCACCGCGGTCGCCCGCAACCTCGCGCTGTCGGTGCTGCTGCTGTGCGGGATGTTCGCCGTGGCGGTGGTGACGACGGCCCGTCGCGTGGAGGCGGTGCGGGCGTGGCCGTGGACGACGCTGGCGATGGCCGCGGGACTGCTGCCGGTGGTGGCGGTCGTGCTGCTCACCGGGACCGTACCGCTCGAGGGCATCGCGCTCATCCCCGTCGTCGGCATCGTCCTCGGCAACACGATGAACGGCCACACCCTCGTGGGGCGGCGCGCGTTCGCGGCGCTGCGCGAGGAGACCGGACAGTACGACGCGGCGCTGTCGCTGGGCCTGACCCGGGCGCGGGCGATCGACGAGATCGTCCACCGGCGCCTGCCCGAGGCGCTCATCCCCGGGCTGGATCAGGTGCGCACCGCCGGGGTGGTGACCCTGCCGGGGGCGTTCATCGGGGTGCTGCTCGGCGGCGGGTCCCCGGCCCAGGCGGCGGCGGCGCAGGTGCTCGTGCTGGTGGGGATCATGGCGGCGCAGACGACGACGGCGGTCGTCGCCGGGCGGCTCATCAGCGGGGCCCGGCTGCTGCCGGACGACCTGCGGGAGCGGCTGCGGCCGTGAGTCGACGCGGCTCGAGCGTCCTCGGTCAGGGCAGGTCGGCGAGCGCCTCCGCTGCCGCCCGGAGTCCGGCGTCGACAGCGCCCTCCATGTAGCCGCTCCACCGGGTCGCGGTCTCGGTGGCTGCCCACTTGACCGACCCGATCGGCGCCGCGAGGGCCTCACCGAAGTGGATCCAGCCGCACGGGCCGGGGTTGGCGTTGTAGCACCCCCGGGTCCACTCCCGGTCCGCCCAGCCTCCCTCGACGATGAGCTCGGGAGCGGCGGCCCGGGGTCCGAGGTGTCGGCCCAGCTCGGCACGCAGTGCCTCCTGGCGCCGCTGCGCCGGCCAGCGACCCTCGACGCGGGCGTTCTCGCCCTCGAGGAAGGCGAGGACGATGCCGGGCCCGCCGGTGCCCTCCGGCATGCACGAGTCGTTGGACATCCGGGCCGGACCGGGCTCGGAGATGAGCTGGGCGTTGAGCCCGTCGGCGCGCCAGAACGGCTCGTCGTAGATCGCGAACATCTTGTGCGCCGACGCCTGGGGCATCCGCTGGGTGAGCTGGTCGCGCCTCCCGGGGAGCGGCGGGTCGTACATGATGCGGCCGGCCAGCGTGGGTGCCACCGCGACGACCACCTGCCGACCTCGGGCGACCACGCCACCACGACAGGTCACCGTCACCGAGTCCGGACCGTGGTCGACGGTGAGGACCGGGCTGTTGAGCACCACGCACTCCCCCAGCTCGGCCGCCAGACGGTGCGGAATCTGCCCGGTGCCCCCGACGAAGCGCTGGGTCTGTGCGCCACCCTCGGACTCGGAGAGCAGGTCGGCGGTGACGCCGCAGGTCACGATGTTGACGAGCAGCCCGAGCAGCGACACCTCGACGGTCGGCACGGCGAGGATGCCGACGGTGCAGATCTCGAGCAGTGAGCGCCCGGTCGACGACAGCCCCTGGGAGTCGTACCACTGACCCACGGTGATCCGGTCCCACGTGTCCGCGTCCGGCGCCAGCCAGGGCGCGGTGACGGACACGGTCTCGGCCATGGCGTCGAGCCGGCGGAGGACGCGCTCCACGTCGTCGAGGTCGCGCGCGTGAGCCTGCCGGAAGGCCTCGCCGCGAAGCACCCGTCCGCCGAGCTCGTAGGACGTCTCTCCCTCCTCGAACTGCGGATAGAGGCCGACGCCGAGCTCCGCGGCCAGCGCCTCCATCCGGTGGTGGGTGTCGCCGATCCACTGGGCCCCGAGCTCGAGGTAGACCCCGGGAAGGGGCTCCTCGGTGAGGATCCGCCCGCCGACCCGGTCACTGGCCTCGAGGACGAGGGGCTCGCGCCCGGCGCGCCGTACCTCTCGCGCGGCGACGAGGCCGGACAGCCCCGCCCCGACGATGATCACCTCTGCTTCGTACGGAACCGGTACCGCGTGCATGTGACGCCCCTTCGGTGTGTGTCGGCGCAGCCGAGCTGGAGGGTAGGAGTGGAGGCACGAGGGTCACGACTCGAACCCGAGCCCGACCCGGTCGAGGGTTCGCAGCCACAGGTTTCGCCGGCCCTGGTCGCGGTCGGCGCGTCGGATCGACCACGTCGTGGCCTGGATGGCGGCCCACCGCGCGGGTTCCGGCGGGAAGGGCAGGGGCTTGGTCCGGACCATCTGGAGTCGGGTGCGTTCGTTGTCCACCCGGTCGACCAGGTCGAGCATCACCCGGGCTCCGAACCGACTCGCGCCGACACCGAGCCCGGTGTAGCCCGCGACGTAGGCGACCCGGCCCCCGTGGGCTCGACCCCAGAAGGCGGTGAACCGGCTGCACGTGTCGATCGCACCGCCCCACCGGTGGGTGAAGCCGAGCCCGCGCAGCTGCGGGAAGGTGTGGAAGAACTGCTGCGCGAGCAGGGCATACGTCGGTGGACGGTGGTCGTACTCGGCGCGCACCCTGGACCCGAAGTGGTAGACGGCGTCATATCCGCCCCAGAGGATCCGGTTGTCGGCGGTCAGCCGGTAGTAGTGGAACTGGTTGGCGCTGTCGGCCAGACCGTGGCGGCCCTCCCAGCCGAGCGAGGACAGCTGCTCGGGGCTCAGCGGTTCGGTGACCAGGGTGTAGTCGTAGACGGGAATGACGTAGTGGCCCAGCCTCCGGAGCGGGCCGGGAAAGGCGTTGGTGCCGAGCACCGCCCTGGCCGAGCGGACGCTGCCGTGGTCGGTGCGCACCCGCACGCCCGCGCCGTCCCTGTCGAGGCCGATGACGGGGCTGTGCTCGTGCAGGCGCACGCCGAGGTCGAGGCACGCCCGTCGCAGTCCCCACGCCAGCTTGGCGGGGTGCAGCATCGCGACACCGTCGGGGTCGTGCATCGCCGCGAGGTAGGTCGGTGAGTCCACGTGAGCCCGGGCCTCGTCCCGGTCGAGGAAGGCCATCGAGCCGCCGTGGCGGTTGACCGTCTCGACGAGCTCGTGCAGGGCGTCGACCTGCCACGGCTCGACGGCGAAGTCCAGCTCGCCGGTGCGCTCGAACTCGGCGTCGATCCCGTGCCGGACGAGCGTGTCCTCGATCCCGTCGAGGTTGGCCCGGCCCATCGCCTGGAGGGTGTCGAACTCGGCGCCGAACCGGTCCAGTCCGTTGGCCTCACCGTGGGTGAGGCTGGCCGCACAGAAACCCCCGTTGCGGCCCGAGGCGGCCCACCCGACGGTGTGGCCCTCGAGGAGGACGACGTCGCGGGACGGGTCGTCCTCCTTGGCCTGCAGCGCCGCCCACAGGCCGGTGTAGCCGCCACCGACCACGACGAGGTCCGCCGTGGTCTCACCGATCAGCGCGGGTGCCGGGGATGGTGCCGCCGGGTCGGCCAACCAGAAGACCTTCGGCTCGGCATGAGCCAGTGAGGCGAGGTCATCGGTCACCATCGCCACATCGTCGCAGCCCACGACGGGCGCGGGCGGGGGAAACCCCGATTGCACGAAGCGCCCACGGCGGGTGCGGGCCGGGCATACAGTGCGCTCACTGGCGGACGTGCGCCCGCCCAGAGTGGAGGGCAGGTCGACGTGTCCACATCAATGAGGGAAACACCCGCCAGCGGGGACATCCGGGCGCACAAGGGACTCGACGAGGGGTCGCTGTCCTTCACGGGGACGCTGGCGATCGGGCTGGCGTCGGTGGCACCGGCGTACAGCCTGGCCGCCACCCTCGGCTACGTCGTCATCGAGACCGGGGTGCTCGCGCCGGTCGCGGTCATCCTCGGCTTCATCCCGATGCTGCTCACGGCCTTCGCCTACCGCGAGCTCAACACGGTGGTGCCGGACTGCGGCACGACCTTCACCTGGGTCACCAAGGCCTTCGGCCCGCGCACCGGCTGGTTCAGCGGCTGGGTGCTGGCGATGGCGGGGATCATCGTCCTGGCGAACCTCGCGCAGGTGGCGGCGCAGTACTCGTTCTACCTCTTCGGTGCCGATGACCTGGCCGAGAACAGGGTTGCGGTGACGGTGCTCGGCGTGGCCTTCATCGCGACGATGACCTGGGTCTCCTACCGCGGCATCGAGATCGCCCACTGGCTGCAGAACGTGCTGGTCGCGATCCAGTACGTCGCGCTCGCGGTGCTCGTCGGCGCGGTGTTCTGGGCGGTGCTCGGCCCGGACCGCCCCGACACCGCCATCGACATCTCGGCGTCGTGGTTCAACCCGTTGGCGTTCTTCCAGGAGGGCGGTGGCGGCTGGGGCTCGCTCACCGAGGGCATGATCCTCATGGTCTTCATCTACTGGGGCTGGGACACGATCCTGTCGCTCAACGAGGAGACCAAGGACAAGGAGCACACTCCTGGTCGGGCGGCCGTCGCCGCCACCCTGATCCTGCTGGCGACCTACCTGCTGGCGACCGTCGCGTCCGTGTCCTACGCCGGTGTCGGGGACACCGGGATCGGCCTGAGCAACGAGGAGAACGCCGACGACGTCTTCAGCGTCATCGGCGAACAGGTGCTCGGCGGCTGGGACTGGATCGTGCTGCTCGCGGTGCTCGTCTCGGCGGTGGCCTCGACGCAGACGACGATCCTGCCGGCCGCACGCGGGACGCTGGCGATGGGCGTCTACCGGGCGATCCTCACGAGGTTCGCCGACACCCACCCGCGCTACCTCACCCCGACCTACTCGACCCTGTTCATCGGCGGTCTCGCGACGGCGATCTACGTGGCGCTGAGCCTGCTGGGGGACAACGTCTACGGCGACGTGCTCCTGGCCATCGGCCTGATGATCGCCTTCTACTACGGCATCACGGCCTATGCCTGCGTCTGGTACTTCCGCAAGGACATCGCGCGCGGCGGGAAGGACCTGTGGGTCAAGGGGATCATGCCGCTGCTCGGTGCCCTGATCCTCACCTTCGCCTTCTTCAAGAGCGCGATCGACATGCTCTCGGCCGACTACGGCTACCTCGGCGCGTGGACCGTGCCCGGGCTGGGCTGGGAGATCGGCAGCGTCTTCCTCCTCGGGATGGGCACGATCCTGCTCGGCCTGCCGATCATGTGGGTCCTGTCCCGGCGCGAGGAGCAGAAGCCGTTCTTCCGTGGCGAGACGCTGCACGTGGACACGCCGGTCAAGGCTCCGGACTGAGCCGACCCACACCTGCGCGTATGCCGTGGCGTCGCCCCCTCGTGGGAGCGGCGCGACTGCCGTGCGGGTCAGCCCTCGAAGCCGTGGTACTGCATCACGTGCTTGACCCGGGTGTAGTCCTCGAACCCGTAGACCGAGAGGTCCTTGCCGTAACCGGAGTGCTTGAAGCCACCGTGCGGCATCTCGGCCAGCAGGGGGATGTGGGTGTTGATCCACACGCAGCCGAAGTCCAGTCGCGCGGCCATCCGGGCGGCGGTGCTCGCGTCCTTGGTCCACACCGATGACGACAGCCCGTAGACGGTGTCGTTGGCCATCTGCACGGCCTCGTCCTCGGTGCGGAACCGCTGCACCGTCATGACGGGACCGAACACCTCGGTCTGCACGAGCTCGTCGTCCTGGCGCAGGTCGGCGATGACGGTCGGGGCGTAGAAGTAGCCGGGGCGGTCGAGCCGCTGACCCCCGGTGGCGACGCGCGCGTGCGAGGGGGTGCGGTCGACGAGGCCCGAGATGTGGCCGAGCTGGTTCTCGTTGTTGATGGGCCCGTAGAGGATGTCCTCGTCATCGGCGTCGTAGCCGGTCTTGGTCGCCGCTGCGGCCGCAGCGAGGGCCGCGGTGAACTCGTCGTAGATGCCGTCCTGCACGATGACCCGGGTCGCCGCGGTGCAGTCCTGGCCACCGTTGAACAGGCCCGCGACGGAGATGCCCTCGACGGCCGCCTCGATGTCGACGTCGTCGAACACCACGACCGGGGCCTTGCCGCCGAGCTCGAGGTGGGCCTTCTTGAGGTCCGCCGCGGCGGCGGTCGCGACCGCCATCCCGGCACGCGTCGAGCCGGTGATGGACACGAGCTGCGGCACCTTGTGACGAGTCAGCGCCGCCCCGGTGTCGCGGTCGCCGGTCACGAGGTTGCACACGCCGGGCGGGAAGATCTCCTGCATCTTCTCGACCAGCCACACGGACGACGCGGGCGTCGTGTCGGACGGCTTGAGCACGACCGTGCACCCGGCGGCCAGGGCGGGCGCGAACTTCCAGACCGCCATCATCATCGGGTAGTTCCACGGCGTGACCTGGGCGACCGGTCCGGTCGGCTCACGTCGCACCGAGGACGTGTAGCCGCGCATGTACTCACCCGAGGACCGGCCCTCGAGGATCCGTGCCGCACCGGCGAAGAACCTGATCTGGTCCACCATCGGCGGCAGCTCCTCGGACATCGTCACCGAGAACGGCTTGCCGGTGTTCTCCGACTCGATCGCGACGAGCTCCTCGGCGTGCGTCTCGACGACGTCGGCGAGCTTGAGCAGCGCCTGCTGGCGCTCGTTCGGGGTGCTCCAGCGCCACGTCTCGAAGGCCTTGCCGGCTGCGGTGCAGGCGAGGTCGACGTCGTGCTCGTCCGAGTGCGGCGCGGTCGCGTACACCTCCCCCGTGGAGGGGTTGACGACGTCCATCATCGCTCCGGAGGCCGAGGGCCGGCGCTCGCCATTGATGATGTTGTGCAGAACCTTCTTCTCGGACATTGCTCACTCCCGGTATCGCCACCCTGACTGCGCCACGGCCCTACGGTGATCAGGCTAGGCCGAACCGGCACCGGCGACGAGGCAATGGAGCAGAAATGGCCCTTCACCCACTGGACCCGATGTCGGCGCAGGAGTTCGCCGCCACTGCCGCGATCCTTCGGCGCGACCGTGGGGTCGACGAGCGGTGGCGGTTCGCCGGGATCGAGCTCGCCGAGCCGGCCAAGGAGGTCCTGCGGGGCTGGACCCCGGGCAGCGACCTCGGTCGGACGGCATTCGCGGTCGTCTGGAACCGGGACGACAACCAGGCCCACGAGGCGGTCGTCGACCTCACCGGCGACCGGGTCGTGTCGTGGACCCATGTCCCGGGCGCGACTCCGAACTTCACCGTCGACGAGTGGCACGAGATCGACGAGCTCATGCGGGCCCACCCCGACGTCATCGCCGCGCTGGAGCGCCGGGGCATCACCGATCTCAGCCTGCTGCTCGTCGATGCCTGGACCTACGGCTACGAGCTGATGCCCGAGAGGTACCGCGACCGGCGCCTCGGCTGGTGCGACCTGTGGTTGCGAGAGACCCCTGATGGCAACCCGTACGCCCACCCGGTGCCGGGGCTCAAGCTCATCGTCGACATGAACTCCGGCGAGCTCCTCGAGATCGACGAGGGACCCGATCCCGGGATGCCCCGGGTCGACGGTGAGTACGCGCCCGCGGTCCGCGGGGGCGAGCTGCGCTCGGACCTCGCGCCGCTGCACATCACCCAGCCGGAGGGGGTCTCGTTCTCGCTCGACGGCAACGAGCTGTCCTGGCAGAGCTGGAGGCTGCGGGTCGGCTTCACCCATCGGGAGGGCCTCGTCCTGCACCAGGTCGGCTACGACGGTCGATCGATCGCGCACCGGATGTCGTTCGCGGAGATGATCGTGCCCTACCGCGACCCGAGCTTCGAGCACTACCGACGCACGGCGTACGACATCGGCGAGTGGGGTCTGGGGTTCATGACGACCTCGCTCGAGCTGGGCTGCGACTGCCTCGGCGAGATCCGCTACCTCGACGCGACCCTGCACGACAGCCGCGGCGAGCCGTACGAGATCCCCAACGCCATCTGCATCCACGAGGAGGACAACGCCGTGCTGTGGAAGCACGTCGACGACCACACCGGCGCCGAGGTGCGCCGCATGCGGCGTCTCGTCGTCTCGTTCCACGCGACGGTGGCCAACTACGAGTACATCGTCTACTGGCGCTTCCACCAGGACGGCAACATCGAGTGCGAGGTCCGCGCGACGGGACTGATGGTCACGACGCCGTTCGCCGAGGGTTCCGTCGCGCCGGAGACCGGGACCGTCGTCGACACGCAGACCTATGCGCCCTTCCACCAGCACTTCATCGTGGCCCGGCTCGACCTCGACATCGACGGGGAGGCCAACACGGTGCACGAGGTGGACGCCGAGGTCGTGCCGGTCTCCCCCGACAACCCGCACGGGCTGGCGCTCCGGACCCGGTCGACGCCGGTGCGTTCGGAGGCCGAGGCGGGCCGGGACTTCGACTGGCAGCGGCAGCGGGCCTGGAAGGTCGTCAACCCCAACCGGACCAACGCGCACGGGACGCACCCGGCATACAAGCTGGTTCCGAGCGCCTCGATCCCCGCACTCATGGATCCCGACACCCCGCAGTTCCGACGGGCGCCGGTGCTCGGGCACACGCTCTGGGTGACCCGGAACCACGAGCGCGAGCGGTGGCCCGCCGGGGACTACCCGACCCAGTCACGCGAGGACACCGGCATGAGCCGCTGGGTCGCCGACGACGAGTCGCTGGAGAACACCGACGTCGTGCTCTGGTACGTCATGGGGATCCACCACATCACCCGGGTCGAGGACTGGCCGATCATGCCGGCGGACACGGTCGCGTTCTGGCTCAAGCCTTTTGGCTTCTTCGACCGGAACCCGTCCATCGACGTCGCACCGACGGAGAAGGCTGCCCGACCCGGCGAAGGCTCTGAGCACCCGAGCTGCCACTGACGGCCGGACGCGGCCTCTCAGACCTCGGCGAAGGCCTCGTCGAGGACGTCGAGGCCCTCGGCGAGCAGGTGGTCCGGCATGGCCAGCGGCGGCAGGAAGCGCAGGACGTTGCCATCGGTGCCGCAGGTGAGCACGATGAGCCCGCGCTGGTGTGCGGCCGCAGCGACCGCCCTGGTGTGGCCGGGGTCGGGGGCACCGGTGGCGGGGTCGACGAGCTCGATCGCCATCATCGCGCCTCGCCCGCGGACGTCACCGACCCGCGGGTCGCGGTCGGCGAGCGCGGTGAGCCGCTCCCTCATGGTCGCCTCCATCGCCTGGGCGCGGCCCAGGAGGTCGTCCGCCTCGATGGTCTCGATGACGGCGAGCGCGGCGGCACAGGCGAGCGGGTTGCCTCCGTAGGTGCCGCCGAGTCCGCCGACGTGCGGGGCGTCCATCATCTCGGCGCGCCCGGTGACGGCGGCCAGCGGCAGACCGCCGGCGATCCCCTTGGCCGTGACGATGAGGTCCGGCACCACGCCCTCGTGCTCCATCGCGAACAGGGCTCCCGTGCGGGCGAAGCCGGTCTGCACCTCGTCGGCGACGAAGACCACGCCGGTGTCACGGCACCACTGCACCAGGCCCGCGATGAAACCCGGCGCGGGAACGATGAACCCGCCCTCGCCCTGGATCGGCTCGATGACGAGCGCCGCGAGGTTCTCGGCACCGACCTGCTTCTCGATCACGTCGATGGCCCGGGCGGCGGCGGCGGGACCGTCGAGGCCGTCGCGGTACGGGTAGGACAGCGGCGCGCGGTGGACCTCACCCGCAAAGGGCCCGAACCCCGACTTGTAGGGCATGTTCTTCGCGGTCATCGCCATGGTCAGGTTGGTCCGACCGTGGTAGGCGTGGTCGAAGACGACGACTCCCTGGCGCTTCGTGTGCTGGCGGGCGACCTTGACCGCGTTCTCGACGGCCTCCGCACCGGAGTTGAACAGCGCCGTCCGCTTCTCGTGGTCGCCCGGGGTGAGGCGGTTGAGCGCCTCGGCGACCCGGACGTAGCCCTCGTAGGGCGTGATCATGAAGCAGGTGTGGGTGAAGGCCTCGACCTGCTCGGCCACGGCGGCGGCGACCCGGGGCGCGCTGTTGCCGACCGTGGTGACGGCGATGCCCGAGCCGAAGTCGATGAGCGAGTTCCCGTCGACGTCGACGACGACGCCACCGCCGGCCGCGACGACGTAGACCGGGAGGGTCGAGCCCACCCCGGCGGCGACGGCGGCCCGCCTTCGGGTGTGCAGCTCGACGGACCTCGGCCCGGGGATCGCCGTGGCGAGGAGGCGGTGCTGGGCCAGGGTCGGGCCGCCGGTCGTCTCGCTCATGTGGACAATCTGGCACGTCTCGGCCCGGGTGGTCGAGTCGGTGCGGGCGCTGCTGCCGTCCGTGGGGCCACGCGGCTCGCGAGCCGCGTCGTGTCTCCCGAGCCGGATCGATCAGGCTCGCGAGGGCAGGTCCCGCTCGCGAGCCGGGTCCTGCCGGCCCGGGACGGCGGTGAGGACGGCGTTGGCGTAGCGGCGGTTGCGTCCGTAGTCGAGCCACTGCAGCGGGTATGCCGGCCGCGACCACGCCGTGACGAGTCCCGTGCCGTCGTGGGTGGGCTCGACCCGCACGGTCACCGTCTCGCCCCAGCTCGCCATCGAGAGCGACCGCGTCGTGACGACGGTGTGCGGGTCGGTGGTGCGGGGCGGGCCGAACTGCTGTGCGGCGAGGGCGGCGGCGACGGCCGCCCACACCTCGTGACCGGGGGCTCTGGTGACGACCTGCCCGAAGCTCGACGGCCCCGGGGCGGCCGGACCGTCGTGGCGCCGCTCCTTGCTCGCCGAGAGCGCGACGAGCCCGGCGAAGAGGGCCAGGAACCCGACGAGGACGAGCAGTCCGATCCCGAGGCCCACCGGGCCCGGCCGGACCGCGGTGACGGAGAAGCCGAGGAGCAGGGCGACGACGACCATCGCCGCGATCGCGACGCGCCGACCGAGCCGGAACTGGCGGACCACCGCGTCATGGGCCTGGCGCAGGTCGGGCAGGGTCGGCGGCACGGCCTGGGGGTGCGTCGGGGTGCTCATGCGGACACTGTGCCCGATGCCCGGTGCTTGGTGAGGTCGACCGTCCCCGGAAAGGCCCCCTCGCCGGGTCGCACCCGGTAGCCGGCCCTGCGGTACATCCGGAGGTTCTCGGTGCTCTTGGCCCCGGTGTTGAGCCACAGGGTGTCGGTGTCCTCGGGAGCGAGCGACTCGGCATACTCGAGCAGCTCTCGTCCCAGGCCGCGGCCCTGGAGGTACGGCGCGACCATGAGCCGCCCGATCTGCCAGGTCCCGGCGAGGTCCGGGTCGCGGCGCACGCGCAGCGAGGCGACGAGCTGCCCGTCCTTGCGCCAGACCCGCGTGTCCCAGTCGCGGATGCCGTCGCGGACCTCCTCGAGCGACTCCTCCCCCACGCCGAACATCCCGTAGCGGGCGATCTCCGGCAGCCAGCACGCCCGGGTGAGCACCTGGAGGTCGGGGGCGTCGGCGGGGGTCGCGACCCGCTCCTCGAGCTCGCGCAGCCCGGCAGCGGCGGCCGCCGGCGGCAGCAGGTCGGGACGCCGCGCGGCGGTGCGCTGCACCCGCTGCTCCTGCCGCCAGGCCGCGATGGCCCGGTGGTTGCCGCCGAGCAGCACCTCGGGCACGGCCCGACCGTCCCACTCGGCGGGCTTGGTGTAGACGGGGTACTCGAGGAGCCCGTCCTCGTGCGACTCCTCGACGAGCGACTCGGCGTTGCCGATGACGCCGGGCAGGAGGCGGGCGACCGCCTCCACCATCGCGAGCACCGCGACCTCGCCGCCGTTGAGGACGTAGTCACCCAGCGACAGCACGCGGACCGGCATGCGCTCGCCGGCCCACTCGTAGACCCGCTCGTCGATGCCCTCGTAGCGGCCGCACGCGAACGCCAGCCAGGGCTCGTCCGCGAGCTCCCGGGCGATCTGCTGCGTGAACGGCTCCCCGCCCGGGCCGGGCACGACGAGGGTCGGCACGGCGGCGGACTCGCCCAGGGCCGAGGCACCCTGTGCCACGACGTGGTCGAGGGCCTCGCTCCACGGACCGGCCTTCATGACCATGCCCGCGCCGCCGCCGTACGGCGAGTCGTCCACCGTGCGGTGCCGGTCGTGGGCGAAGTCGCGCAGGTCGTGGACGTGCAGGTCGAGCAGCCCGTCCCGCCTGGCCTTGCCGATGAGCGACAGGTCGAGCGGTGCGAGGTACTCCGGGAAGATCGAGATGACATCCAGTCGCAGGTGGCGCATGGCGGGCGGACCTCAGGACTCGTCGAGGTCGAAGAGCCCGGCGGGCGCGTCGACGACGACTCGCCCCGCCTCGGTGTCGACGTCGGTGACGATCGCCTCGACGAAGGGCACGAGCGCGTCCCGCCCACTCGCCAGCCGGACCTCGAGGAGGTCCTGCGCAGCGCCGACCACGAGGCCGGTGACCTTGCCGAGCGGGGCACCCGCGGGGTCGACGACGACGAGCCCGACGAGGTCGTGCTCGTACCAGCCCTCCTCGCCGTCGTCCGCGACCGCGTCCAGCTCGGCCGGCTCGACGAACAGGCGCGTCCCCCGCAGCGACTCCGCCCCGGTGCGGTCCGGGATCTCCGCGAAGCCGAGCAGCCAGGTCTGCTGGTGCCTGCGGGCGCTCGACAGGGTGAGGACGCGCGGGACTCCGGTGCCGGGCTCGGCCTCGGTGTCGAAGACGCGGCCGGCGACGAACCGGCGCTCCGGGTCGTCGGTGTGCGTCTGCACGGTCACCTCGCCGTTCAGCCCGTGAGGCTTGCCGATGCGGGCGATGAGCAGGGAGTCGGTGCTGCGGGGCATGGGCAGATCCTCTCAGGGGGCGGGCACGACAAACGCGCCGCACCCGCAGGTGCGACGCGTTCGTGTGTGCCGTGTGGTGCTCGGGGCGGTCAGCGCACCCGGTCGGTGTCGACGATGTCGATCCGGACCGGACGGCCACCGGCGAGGGCGGTCATCACCGTGCGCAGCGCGCTCGCGGTGCGGCCGGAGCGGCCGATGACCCGACCGAGGTCCTCGGGGTGGACCCGGACCTCGATGATCTCGCCACGACGGAGCTCCTTGCGCACGACCTTGACCTCGTCCTTGTGGTCGACGATCCCGGTGACGAGGTGCTCCAGCGCCTCTTCGAGCACGGTCAGGCCCCTGCCTCGTCAGCCTTGGCCGGGGTGTCAGCGCCCTCGGCGGGAGCGTCGGCGCTCTCGCTCGAGGCGCCGCTGGAGTCGGTGTCGGCCGCGGGGGCGACGTCGTCGGCCTTCGGGGCCTCCTGAACCTTGGGGGCCTCAACGGCCTTCTCCTCGGCCTGGGGGGCCTCGTCCTTCTTGGCGGCCTTCTTCTTGGCGGTGGTCGCGCGCGAGGAGTCGTCGCTCTCGGACTTGCCGGCGGCGGCGAGCGCGGCCTCGTAGAGGTCCTTCTTCTTCGGCTTGGGCTCCTTGAGCTTGAGCGTGCCCTCGGCGCCGGGCTCGCCCTTGTACTTCTGCCAGTCACCGGTCACCTTGAGCAGTGCGGCGACGGCCTCGGTCGGCTGCGCACCCTGGCTGAGCCAGTACTGGGCGCGCTCACCGTCGATGTCGATGACCGACGGCTCCTCGGTGGGGTGGTACTTGCCGATCTCCTCGATGGCCCGGCCATCGCGCTTGGTGCGCGAGTCCATGACGACGACGCGGTAGAACGGTGCACGGATCTTGCCCATGCGCTTGAGACGAATCTTGACGGCCACGTTGGTGGTCTCCGTTTCCAGTTGTGGGCACGGTCAGACCGCGGCGGAACACACGCGGGGTACCGATGCCCGGGGTAGGCATCCAGCCGACATCGGTGCCGGACAGAAGGTGTACAGCCGACCATTCTGCCAGACCGCCCCGGGTGGTCCGGACCACCGGCAGCGCATCCACACCCCGCCGTATGCCGTCCGCCCCTGTCCCGGGGTCGGCTGCGGTCCTACCGTGGTGGGGTGACCCGCACCCCGCGACCGGGGCTGATGTTCGCGCTCTGGGCGCTCACCGGGCTGGCTGGGGTCGTCAGCGTCCTCGGGATGCTCACGATCGGGATCTTCGTCGCGCCCCTGGCGCTCGCGCTGCTTGCGGTGTCGGTGGTGCTCACGGCGCGTCGGCCGGACCGGTGGCCGTCGGTGGCGGGGCTGGGTCTCGCGCTCGCCGCGGGCATCGGCTGGCTCGGCGTCGTCCTCGGCCGGGCCGACCCGTCCTCGGGGTCCTGCTCCGCCTCCGCCGACGGCGTGGTGACGTGCTCGTCCGACGGTCAGGCCGTGGTGCCGGGCTCCTTCGACGCCGCGGTCGCCGCCCCGTGGCTGGGCGCCGCCGCCGTCGTGGCCGTGCTCGCGGTCGCCGCATGGGTCGCGGCGAGCACCCGGGTCAAGGCGTCCGGGGTGGGGACGTAGGTCGCGAGGCCCTGCTCGATCTCGGCGAGCACCGCCGCCCGGTGCTCCTGCGCGAGACCCGGGTCCAGCGCGGAGCGGATCTGCCCGGCGAGGAAGTTCGCGTCGCTGCACAGCACCATGGTGAAGTCGTCGAGCGACTCGACCCGCCCCGGCCCTCCTGCCCTGCGGTAGGCCTCGACGGTCGCGGTGACCGCACCCTCGTCGACGTCGTCGCCGTCGACGTGCCACTGGACGAGGACCTTGGCGAGCTCGCGATGGGTGTCGGTCGGGCCGGCGTCCTCCCAGTCGATGGCCCGCAGCGAGCCGTCCAAGGCGATGAGGACGTTGTCGGGGTGGAGGTCGCGGTGCCCGACGACGAGACGCCCTCGAGGTGGACCGGCCCGCTCGACGCGACGGACGTGGTCCTCGAGGTCGGGCAGGCGCCGGGCCAGGGCGCCGGCCCACGGCCGTCCCGCGCTGCGAGTGAGGAGGTCGTGCCAGACGTCCGCGGAGGGCATCGTGCGGTACCACCCGCCGGGAGCCTCGTCACTGCCCGGGGCCGCGCCGTGCAGCGAGCCGAGCAGGATGCCGAGCCGGGTGGCGAGGCCGTCCGTGGCCGTCCCGACGGCTCGCCCCTCGACCCACCGCGTGACGCGTGCCTGTCCCCCACCGAACGCCTCCGGGACCGGGACGGCATACCGACCGGTCGGGTCGCTGACGTGGGCCGGCACCTCGATGCCCGCCCGGACGAAGTGGTCGAGGTGGGCGGCCTCACGACGGAGGTCGTCCTCGTCGACGGTCCCGAACGGCTGCTTCAGCGCGTACCGCCGCCCGCCCACGTCGAGCAGCGAGATCCGGCCCTGCGCGCCGCGGGCGGCCACGGTGAGGGTGACGGCTCCCTCACCCAGCCCGAAGGCGTCGCGCGCCCATTCGCCCAGGGAGGTCACGGCACACGCTCTCGGCCCGTCACCAGGGACTGGGCTCGAAGTCCTTGACGAAGGAGCCGTAGAGGTCCTCGCCGGCCTCGCCGCGCACGATCGGGTCGTAGACGCGGGCGGCGCCGTCGACGAGGTCGAGCGGGGCGTGCCAGCCCTCGGCGGCGATGCGCAGCTTCTCGTGGTGGGGGCGCTCGTCGGTGATCCAGCCGGTGTCGACGGCGGTCATGAGGATGCGGTCGGTCTCGAACATCTCACCCGAGCTCGTCCGGGTGAGCATGTTGAGGGCGGCCTTGGCCATGTTGGTGTGCGGGTGGCCGGGGCCCTTGTAGCGGCGGGAGAACTGGCCCTCCATCGCCGAGACGTTGACGACGTACGCGCGTCGGGCGCCCGCGGCGACCGCAGCGCGCAGCGACGGGCGCAGCCGGGAGATGAGGATGAAGGGGGCCGTCGAGTTGCAGAGCTGGACCTCGAGCAGCTCGAGCGGGTCGACCTCGTCGACGACCTGGGTCCAGCTGTTGTTGCGCTGGGTGTCGGGCAGGAGGCCGCCGGCGTCGACGGCGGTCCCCTCGAGGTGCGCCTCGAGGCTCGCGTGCCCGGCGGTGAGCGCCATCTCGGTCATCGAGGCCGCGGTGCGCTGGGCCAGCGAGCGGGCCGCCTCCTCCTCGCTCTCTCCCTCGTGGTGGGCGACCTTGTTGGCGGTCAGGGTGCCGAGGAGGTTGGCGGGGTGGGCGTCGCTGATCCGGTCGAAGGTCACGAGCTCGGGGTAGCGCACGGTGCTCTCGAGCGGCACCTGCTCCCCGTCGACGAGGGGCGAGTAGGAGCCCGGGGAGCGGCGCACGGTCTGCGCCGCATTGTTGATGAGGATGTCGAGCGGACCGGCGGCGGCGACCTCGTCCGCGAGCGCGACGACCTGGGTGGGGTCGCGCAGGTCGATGCCGACGACCTTGAGCCGGTCGATCCACTCGTGCGAGTCCGGCTGTGCCGCAAACCTCCTCGCCGCGTCGTGGGGGAAGCGGGTGGTGATCGTCAGGTGGGCGCCGTCGCGCAGGAGCATGAGCGCGATGTACATGCCGATCTTGGCGCGGCCCCCGGTGAGCAGGGCGCGCTTGCCGGTGAGGTCGGCTCGCTGCTCCCGCTTCGCGTGGCTCTTGGCGGCGCAGGTCGGGCAGAGCCAGTGGTAGAACGCGTCGATGAGCGTGTAGTCGGCCTTGCAGATGTAGCAGCCGCGCGGGTTGATGAGCTCCCCGACCGTCGCGCCGGGCGGCGGCACGTCGAGCAGGATGCCCTTGGTCTCGTCGTCGATGCGCATCGGCGAGCCCGTGGCGGTTCGGGCGAGGATCGCCTCGTCGTGGTCGATCTGCGGCTGCTTGGCCTCGCGCCGGCGGGCCTTGCGGACCTGCTTGTACATCCGGCCGGTGGCGCGCTTCACCGTCTGGATGTCGGGGTGGTCGGCGTCGAGCGCGGGCAGCTGGTCGAGGACGCGGAGCAGGGTGGCGAGGTCATCGGGGTCGACGCCGGGCCCGACCTCGGGGCCGGCTCCCTCGCTCGTCGCGGTCTGCACAGGGTCCACAGCCGCATTGTGTCCCACCCCGCGGGTCCTCTCCGAATCCGCGGGAGCGCGTCAGATGGCGAGGGCGGGTTCGACCTCGGCCGGGTTGACGACCTGCACCGTGTGCGCGAAGACCGTGTCGCCGGGCTGCAGCGCGAGCGCGTCGGCCTCGGCGCGCGTGAGCTGGGCGGCGAACCGCTCCCCCGTGTCGGCACGCAGGTCGACCCGGACCTCGAACCCGAGCCGGACCACGCGTTCGACGACCGCCTCGATGACGCCGGGCGAGCCACCCACCCGGGCGTCGAGCTGCAGGGCGCGCTCCCGGGTGCGGTGGAGCGCGATGTCGTGGGGCCGCACGAGCTGGCCGCCCAGCCGCGCGACCGAGCCGAGGAACGACATGACGAAGTCGTTGGCGGGGCGGTCGTAGAGCGCCACCGGGTCCCCGACCTGCTCGATGCGGCCCTTGTTGAGGACGGCGATCCGGTCGGCGACGTCAAGCGCCTCCTCCTGGTCGTGCGTGACGAGGACCGTCGTCACGTGCACCTCGTCGTGGAGGCGACGCAGCCACTGGCGCAGGTCCGCGCGCACCTTGGCGTCGAGGGCGCCGAACGGCTCGTCGAGGAGCAGCACCTCGGGGTCGACGGCGAGCGCCCGGGCCAGGGCCATCCGCTGGCGCTGACCACCGGAGAGCTGGGCCGGGTAGCGGTGCTGGAACCCGTCGAGCCCGACGATCTGGAGCAGGTCGTCGACCTTGCGCGCGATCTCGGCCTTCGGGCGCTTGCGGATCGTCAGCCCGAACGCGACGTTGTCGCGCACCGTCATGTGCTTGAAGGCCGCGTAGTGCTGGAAGACGAAGCCGATCCCCCGCTTCTGGGGCGGCACCCCGGTGACGTCGCGGCCGCCGATGACGACCTGTCCCCCGTCGAGGCCCTCGAGCCCGGCGATGGCGCGCAGCAGGGTCGACTTGCCCGAGCCGCTCGGACCCAGCAGTGCGGTGAGCGTGCCCGCCGGGATCTCGAGCGACACGTCGTCGAGTGCGGTGAAGTCGCCGTAGCTCTTCCTGGCGCCGGTCACGGTGATCATCGGGTGCTCCTCTTGCGGTCGAGCAGGGTCATCCCCAGCAACGTCGCGACCGCGAGACCCATGAGGAGGGTCGCGGCGGCATAGGCGCCGTAGGTGTTGTGGTCGTCGATGTAGCGGGAGTGGACGAGAAGGGTGAGGGTCTGGGAGACGCCGGGGAAGCCGGAGCTCACCATGATGACGGCGCCGAACTCGCCGAGCGCGCGGGCGATCGTCAGCACCACGCCGTAGGTGAGTCCCCAGCGGATCGCCGGGAGGGTGATCCGCCAGAAGGTCTGCCACGAGCTCGCGCCGAGCGTCGACGCGGCCTGCTCCTGCTCGGTGCCGATCTCGTGCAGCACCGGCTCGACCTCGCGCACGACGAACGGGAGCGTGACGAAGAGCGTGGCGACGACCATGCCGGGCAGTCCGAAGATCACCTGGAAGCCGAGGCCCTCGACGCCGCCGAACCAGCCGCCGGACCCCCACAGGAGGATGAGCGCGACGCCGACGACGATCGGCGAGACCGCGAACGGCAGGTCGACGACGGCCTGGAGCAGGCCCTTGCCGGGGAAGCGGCCGCGGACGAGGGCGAGCGCCGTCCCGACGCCGAAGACGACGTTGAGCGGGACGAGGATCGCGACGATGAGCAGCGAGAGGTTGAGCGCGGCGAGCGCCGCCGGCGTGCGGACCGACTCGACGAACGCGCCGACGCCCGGCTCGAAGGTCCGCCACAGGATGAGGGCGATCGGCACCGCGACGAGGAGCACGAGGTAGCCCAGGGCGACGGTCCGCAGACCCAGCCGCGCGGGGGTGGTGGTCGTCATGCGGAGTCCTCCTCACGGCGCAGGCCGCGGCCGGCATACCAGCGCAGGACGGCGAGGGTCGCGAAGGCGATCGCGAGCAGCGCGACCGAGACCGCGGCGGCGTTGACCGGGCGGTCGATCTCGATCTGCTGCTGGATGTACTGGGACGCGACCTGCGTCTCGCGCGGGATGTTGCCGCCGATGAGGACGACGGAGCCGTACTCGCCGATGGCCCGGGCGAAGGCCAGTCCGGTGCCGCTGATGATCGCGGGGGTGAGCGTGGGGAGCACGACCCGGCGGAAGGTCGTCCAGCTCGACGCACCCAGCGAGGCCGACGCCTCCTCGACCTCGCGGTCGGCCTCGATGAGCACCGGCTGCACCGAGCGGACGACGAACGGCAGGGTGACGAACGCGAGGGCGACGACGAGGCCGGGCTGCGTCGCGTTGAGGTGGATGCCGACGGGGCTGTTGGGGCCGTAGAGCGAGAGCAGGACGATGCTCGCGACGATCGTCGGCAGCGCGAACGGCAGGTCGATGAGCGCGTTGACGATGCGCTTGCCCGGGAAGTCGTCGCGCACCAGCACCCAGGCGATGAGGGTGCCCATGACCGCGTTGACCAGGGCCACGACGACGGCGGCGACGATCGTCACGCGCAGCGAGGCGAGCGCGACCGGCGCGGTGACCGCCTCCCAGAAGCCGCCCCACCCGTCCTCGAAGGACGTCTCGGTGAGGGCCGCCAGGGGCAGCAGCACCATGACGCTCAGCCAGAGCCCGACGACGCCGACGCCGAGCGGGCGCCCGACCCGGCCGAGCCCGGACCGGCCGGCCGGGCGTGGCGGCTCGCCCTCGGGCGTGGCCGCCGGGCTCGCGTCCGGTGGCTGCGCGGACGGCGGCAGGGCCGACACGTCCGTGCCGCCCCTGCCGCCGGTCACGGTCGTCGTCATGTCAGGACGTCGCCTTGTCATAGATGACGGCGATGGAGCCGGTGTCCTTCTTGAACAGCGTGCCGTCGACGGTCTTCCAGCCACCGAGGTCGTCGATCGTCCAGAGCTTCGCGGGCTCCGGGAAGTCCTTGGCGAAGTCCTTCGCGACGGCCTCGTCCACCGGACGGAAACCGGCCTGCGCCCACAGCTTCTGGGCCTCGGGGGTGAAGAGGTAGTCGCGGAAGGCGGTGGCCTTCTCGACGTTCTCGCCCTTGCTGAGGACGGCGACGGGGTTCTCGATCTTGAACGTCGTCGGTGGCGTGACGTGCTCGACCGGGTCGCCCTTGCGCTCGGCGAACAGCGCCTCGTTCTCGTAGCTGAGGAGCACGTCGCCCGTCCCCTGGAGGAAGGTCTCGGTGGCCTCGCGTCCCGACTTCGGCTGGACCTTGACGTGGCCCGTGACGAGCTGCTCGATGAAGGCGAGCCCGGCCGCCGGGTTCTTCCCGCCCTCGCTCTTGGCGGCGTACGGCGCGAGGAGGTTCCACTTCGCCGAGCCGGAGCTGAACGGGTTGGGCGTGACGACCTCGACGCCCGGCTTGAGCAGGTCGTCCCAGTCGTTGATGGCCTCGGGGTTGCCCTTGCGGGTCACGATCGTCACGACCGAGCCGAACGGGATGCCCCGGTGCTCACCGGCGTTCCAGTCCGCCGCGACGAGGCCGGCCTCGACGAGCCGGGTGATGTCCGGCTCGACCGAGAAGTTGACGAAATCAGCAGCGGCACCAGCCGCGACCTTGCGCGACTGGTCCCCGGAGGCGCCGTAGGACTGCTGGAAGGTCACGCCCCTGCCCTCGTCGGTGGCGTTGAACGCCGGGACGACCTTGTCGAAGCCGACCTTGGGGACGGCGTACGCGAAGAGGTTGAGGGTGCTCGTCGACGCGGGCGCGGCATCCGCGGCGGCCGCCGCCCCGGCGGTGTCGCTCGCTCCGCCACCGGCACAGGCCGTCATCACCATCGCACCAGCGGTCGCGGCGGCGGCCAGGGCGAGGCGGGGATGACGGCTCATGGGGGAACTCCTTCGATCACGGTCCGACAGAGCTGGCCACGCGGCCGCAGTTCCTGTCGGACACCTCGAAGTTTGGATAAGCCGAAGTTATCCGTCAAACAACATTAGATTATGTCTCGCATCGTGGATGCGCGTCAGAAGGTGACGCCCCGCAGCACGATCGCCGTCGGCTCCCCCAGTGCGGTGACGTCCTCGCGCGGGTCGCGGTCGAGCGCGAGCAGGTCGGCGTCGGCGCCCTCCTCGAGCCCGGGGCGCCGCAGCCAGGCTCGGGCTCCCCACGTGGCGGCGCCGAGGGCCTCGTGGTGCGACATGCCCACCCGGGTCAGCTCGACGGCCTCCTGCGCTGCCAGCCCGTGCTCGATGGAGCCTCCCGCGTCGGTCCCGAGATAGATCGGTATGCCGGCCTCGCGCGCCGCGCCGAACGTCTCGTAGCGGCGTGCGTGCAGGTCGAGCATCCGGCGGTGGTAGTCGGGGAACTTGTCCTTCGCGGACTCGGCGATCTGCGGGAAGGTCGCGATGTTGACGAGCGTCGGGACGATCGCAATCCCTTGTGCCGCAAAGGAGTCGATCGTGTCCGGCTCCAGACCGGTGGCGTGCTCGATGCAGTCGGTGCCGGCCGCGGCGAAGTCGCGCAGCGATTCGGGACCGAAGCAGTGGGCGGTGGTGCGCGCCCCCTCCTCGTGCGCGGCGGCGACCGCCTCCGCCAGGACGTCGGCGGGCCAGCACGGCTCGAGGTCCCCCGTGTCGCGGTCGATCCAGTCGCCGACGAGCTTGACCCAGCCGTCCCCGGCTCGGGCCTCGATGCGGACCCGCTCGACGAGCTGCTCGGGCTCGACCTCGTGGGCGTAGTTGCGGATGTAGCGCCTGGTCCTCGCGATGTGGCGACCCGCGCGGATGACCTTGGGGAGGTCGTCGCGCTCGTCGATCCAGCGGGTGTCGGCGGGCGAGCCGGCGTCACGGACGAGCAGGGTGCCGTGGTCGCGGTCGGTGACCGCCTGCGCCTCGGTCGTGGCGTCGTCGACGGCGCCGTGCCGGTCCAGCCCCACGTGGCAGTGGGCGTCGACCATGCCGGGGACGAACCAGCCGCGCAGGGTCTCGACGTCGTGGCCGGGTCCGGTCGGTCGCTCGAAGGTGATCCGGCCCCCGACCACCCAGGCCTCGGGCCGCACCTCCTCGTGGCCGACGAGGACCTCTCCCGACAAATGCAGCACCGGTGGCGTCATGCTGCCCGACCCTATGCGCTGCGTCAGCGCCAGTGGTTGCTAGAACCACCACTTGCGCTGACGCAACGGTGGGGTCCGCGTGAGGGGCCCGGTCAGGCGGGCGGAGCGGCGGTGATGACGCGGCGCAGCGCCTCGACGACGATCTCGGGCGAGTCGGTGTGCACCCAGTGCGAGGCGCCCTTGACGGTGACCAGGCGGACCCGGGGGAAGAGGGCGCGCATGCCCTCGGCGTCCTCCGGCCGGATGTAGCCCGACTCGCCGCCGGCGACCCAGAGGACGGGACCGGCATACGGCTCGACGTCACCGGGTGCGACCGGGAAGGCGGCGATGACCGAGTCCGTCCCCCGCGCGGCGTCGGCCGCGAACAGCTCGACGTTGGCCTGCCACCGCCACCCGGCACCCTCGCGGCGGAGGTTCTGCAGGAGGAAGGACTTGATGCCCGGGTCGGGCTCGGCGAACCGGGCCTCGGCGTCGGTCCGATCGGTGAGCTCCGCGAGCGGGAGCGCCTGCATCTCGCGGATGTAGCCCCCGAACCGTTCGAGCGAACCGTACGACCTGGGGGCGATGTCGACGACGACGAGGCGGGGCACGAGGTCGGGCTCGCGCAGCGCCAGGACCATGGCGGTCTTCCCGCCGAGCGAGTGCCCGACGACGACCCACGGCCCCGGGTCGATGGCCCGCAGCGTGGAGGCGACGGAGCCGGCATACGCCTCGTAGGAGAACTCCTCGCTCCACGGGGAGCGGCCGTGGTCGGGCAGGTCCACCAGCGTGCAGCGCGCCCGGTCGCCGTCGGGACCGGCGAGGCCCTTGGCGATCGTCGACCAGTTGCGGCCCTGACCGAAGAGGCCGTGGAGGAACGCGACGCGCGGACCCGCCGTGCCGACCGACAGCGTGTTGAGCGGGCCCGCGGGGCTCACCTGCCCAGGAACTTCTCGAAGCCCTTGGGCAGCTGGGTGGGGTCGAGGGTCGCCGGGTCGAGGGCGGGAGCGTCCGCGCCGCCACCGAAGGCCCCACCGGCCGGCGTGGCGGTCGGCCGCTGCGCCTCGGCCCGGGCGTCGGCGGCCCGCTTGGCCGGGTTGCCCGACCTGGACTTCCTGCGCTGCGGGACCTGCTGCTGCTTCTTGCGGCCGCCGCCACCCATGCCGGGCATTCCGGGCATCCCCGGGATGCCGCCGCCGCGGGCGAGCTGCTTCATCATCTTCTGGGCCTCGCCGAAGCGCTCGAGCAGCTGGTTGACCTCGGAGACGGTGACACCCGAGCCGCCGGCGATGCGGGCTCGGCGCGAGCCGTTGATCTGTTTGGGGTGGTTGCGCTCGAACGGCGTCATCGAGCGGACCATCGCCTCGACCCGGTCGAACTCGCGCTCGTCGAGGTTGTCGAGCTGGGCCGACATCTGCCCCATGCCCGGCATCATCTTGAGCATCGACTTGAGCGAGCCCATCTTCTTGATCGCGGCCATCTGCTGGAGGAAGTCGTCGAACGTGAAGTCCTCGGCCGCGAGGAACTTGCGCTCCATCTCGGCGGCGTCGGCGCGGTCGAACGCCTTCTCGGCCTGCTCGATGAGGGTGAGGACGTCACCCATGTCGAGGATGCGCGAGGCCATGCGGTCGGGGTGGAAGACCTCGAAGTCCTTGACGCCCTCGCCGGTGCTGGCGAACATGATCGGGCGGCCCGTGACACCGGCGACCGACAGGGCGGCGCCACCGCGGGCGTCGCCGTCGAGCTTGGACAGGACGACACCGGTGAAGTCGACGCCCTCGAGGAAGGCCTCGGCGGTCTCGACCGCGGCTTGGCCGATCATCGCGTCGATGACGAAGAGGACCTCGTGCGGGTTGATCGCCGCGCGGATGTCCCCGGCCTGCTTCATGAGGTTCTCGTCGACGGCGAGACGGCCGGCGGTGTCGACGATGACGACGTCGTGCTGGCGGTTCACGGCCTCGCGGATGCCGTCCCGGGACACGGTGACCGGGTCGCCGAAGCTCTTGGTGCCCTCACCCGTCGGCCCGACGGCGTCGTGGCCGCCCACGTTGCCCTGCTCGGGCGCGTAGACCGGGACGCCGGCGCGCTCGCCGACGACCTGGAGCTGGGTCACGGCGTTGGGGCGCTGGAGGTCGGCGGCGACGAGGATCGGGGTGTGACCCTGGTCCTTGAGCCACTTGGCGAGCTTGCCGGCGAGGGTCGTCTTGCCCGCACCCTGGAGGCCCGCGAGCATGATGACGGTGGGGCCGGACTTGGCGAAGCGGATCGTGCGCGTCGAGCCGCCGAGGATCGCGACGAGCTCCTCGTTGACGATCTTGACGACCTGCTGGGCCGGGTTGAGCGCCTGGGAGACCTCGGCGCCGAGCGCGCGCTCACGGACGGCGTGCGTGAACTCCTTGACGACCGGCAGGGCGACGTCGGCGTCGAGGAGCGCCATCCGGATGTCGCGGACGGTCTTGTTGACGTCGGACTCGGACAGGCGCCCCTTCGTGCGGAGGTTCTTGAAGGTCGCTGTCAGGCGGTCGGAGAGGCTCGTGAACACCGCACAAGGCTAACCGCCGCCGTCCCCTGCCGTGGACCCGTGCCCACCCCCACGCCCCTTGCGTCCGCAACAGTGGTCGGGATCGCGACCAGGGTTGCGGACGCCGGAGGCGGGCCGGGGCGTGCGTCCGCAACAGTGGCCGGGATCGCGACCAGGGTTGCGGACGCAAGCAGTGACGGGAGGCGGTCAGGGGCGCGGGGGTGCCCCGTCGCAGGTGTCGATGATCGCCGCCACGACCTGCGCCACCTTCGACGGGTCGAGGAGGCGACCCGAGAAGTCGGTGACGTAGAACGTGTCGAGGGTCTGGCCGGCATACGTCGCGATGTGCGCGGAGCGCACCGACACCCCCGCCTTGGCGAAGGTCATGCCGAGCTCGTGGAGCAGCCCCGGGCGGTCCTGGGCGCGGACCTCGAGCACGGTGGCCTCGGTGCTGGCCCCGGGCACGACGAGCGCCCGCGGCTGGCCCGGCGTCCCGATGGTCGAGGTCCCGCTCGGGCGCGCCGCGAACTGTCGCCGACGCTCCAGCAGCCCCAGCGGCCCCCGGTCCCCGGAGGCGAGCCGGGTCAGCCCGCGGGCGAGGCGTTCCTGCTCCGGTTCGGCGCCGCTCGGCGACTCGACGTGCCACTCGTTGACCGCGACGCCGTCGACGGTGCGCAGCACGGCGGTCCGGACGACGAGACCCTCGGCGGCGAGCAGGCCCGCCGTGTCGGCGAAGAGCCCGAGACGGTCGCGGTCGGCGATGTCGATGCGGTACGACCCGCCGCTCGAGACGACGACGACGTGCGGCTCACCGCTGGCGAGCTCGAGGACGAGCTCGTGCGGCACGACCGCGGGCTCGGCCTCCCCGGCCGCGGGCGCCGCGGGGTCGAGCCGGGCGCGTACCGCGGTGGCGAGCTGGGTGAGGAGCGCGGCCCGCCAGTCGGTCCAGGCCTTGGGTCCGGCGGCGACGGCGTCGGCCTCGGTGAGCGCGAGGAGCAGCTCGAACTGCTCCCGGTCCCCACCGACGGCGGCGCTGGCCGCGTCGACGGTCCGGGGGTCGGCGTGGTCGCGTCGGGTCGCCAGCTCGATGAGGGTGAGGTGCTCGCGCACCAGCGACGTGACGACCCGGACGTCCGCGTCGTGGTGGCCGAGGCGCCTCATCACGGCCTCGGCGATCGGGGCCCCGGTGACGGAGTGGTCCCGGGCCCCGGGGATCTTGCCGATGTCGTGCAGCAGCGCGGCGAGGAGGAGCAAGTCGGCGCGACCGACGCCGCGCAGGAGTCCGGTGGCGTGGACGACGGTCTCGATGAGGTGGCGGTCCACGGTGTGGCGGTGCACGGCGTTGCGCTGCGGGCGGGACCGGACGGCCGCCCACTCGGGCAGCCAGCGCTCGATGATGCCCTGCTGGTCGAGGCCCTCCCACACGGTCACGAGGCCGGGACCGGCGGCGAGCAGGTCGCTGAACAGCCCGCGGGCGAGCGGCGACCACGGCGTCGGCAGGTCGGCGCACCGGGTCGCGAGGTTCTCGAGCGTCGTCGGCGCGATCGGCAGGTTCGCCCTGGCGGCGAGGACGGCCGCGCGCAGCGGCAGGTGCGGGTCGCTGTCGACGAGGCGTCCCGCGCCGAGCACGACCTCGCCGTCGCTCTCGAACAGGCCGTAGCCAAGCGGCGACATCTGCGGACGGCGGGGGCCTACCCGCAGGACCCGGGCGCGCTGGGACTGGCCGGCGCGCCGCACGGTGCCGTCGAGGGCGTAGGCGATCGCCCGGCCGGCGTTCGACACCTCGGCGAGGAGGTCGTCGGCGTCGTCGTGACCGAGCAGGGCCGCGACGGCGTCGTGGTCGTCGCGCGAGAGGCGGTCACGACCGCGCCCCGTGACGACGTGCACCGCGTCGCGGACGTCGAGGAGCACGGCGTATGCCGCGTCGACCTCACCGCGCGGGCGGTCCGCGAGCCAGGCCTCGGCGAGCGCGCTGAGGACGGTCATGTCCCGGAGTCCGCCGTGGGCCTCCTTGAGCTCGGGCTCGATCGACTGCGCGAGGTCGCCGTGGCGGTGGTGCCGCTGCGCCATCGCCTCGGTGAGCTGGGGCAGTCGCTTGCGGGCGTTGGCCCGCCAGTCGTGGCTGACCGTGGCCCGGGCTGCGGCCACGACCTCGGCGTCGCCGGCGACCGGGGAGATGTCGAGCAGTCCCACGGCCGCGGTGAGGTCGTCGGCCGCCACGGTGCGGCACTGGTTGACCGTGCGCACGCTGTGGTCGAGGCGCACCCCGGCGTCCCAGATCGGGTACCACATGCGGTCGGCGAGCCGCGTGATCTCGCCGGTGTCCAGGGTCCGGCCGTAGTGCAGGAGGACGAGGTCGTAGTCCGAGAGGGGGCCGGCGTCGCCCCGCCCGACGCTGCCGACCGCGGCGAGGGCGACCCCCTCGAGGCGCTGGCCCCGCGTGGCCTCCTCCCAGAGGCCCTGCAACCATTTGCGGTTGAAGTCGGCCAGGCGGACTCGGCGATCCCGTCCGGACCCGGCCGTCCCGAAGGCCCGGGTGCCGGCCAGGTCGAGCCGGCGGGCGGCGACGTCGACGACGTCGGTCAATGGAATCAGTCCCCTCGGTGGTGCCATGGGCGTGCCGTGTGTGTCCCAGCGCGAGCCAGGACTCGCGCTGGGACACACACGGCTGGGTGGAGGAAGCCTCAGATGGCTTCGGAGCCGCGCTCACCCGTGCGGACCCGGATGACGTCCTCGACCTGCTGGGTCCAGATCTTCCCGTCGCCGATGCGCCCGGTCTGGGCCGACTTGAGGATGACGTCGGCGACGCTGCTCGCGTCCATGTCGTCGACGAGCACCTCGAGCCGGAGCTTCGGGACGAAGTCCACGGTGTACTCGGCGCCGCGGTAGACCTCGCTGTGCCCGCGCTGGCGCCCGTAGCCGGAGGCCTCGCTGATGGTCATGCCGGAGATGCCGTAGGCCTCGAGGGCCTCCTTCACCGCGTCCAGCTGGTGGGGCTTGATGATGGCGGTGATGAGCTTCATGCCTTGACTCCTTCGGAGGTGAGCTCGTCGTGGTGACGGGCGTCAGTCTGTGGACCGGTGGAGCTGACGCCGATGCGTCCGCCGCGGGCCACGAGGTCGTAGCCGGACTCGGCGTGCTCGGCCTGGTCGATGCCGGCCGTCTCGTCGTCGTCGGTGACGCGCCATCCGATGGTGGCCCGCAGGCCCAGACCGATGATCGCGGTGACGACCGCCGAGAAGACGAGCGAGGCCAGGGCGATGACGACCTGGATGACGAGCTGGTCGATGCCGTCACCGTAGAACAGCCCGCCCTCGGTGGCGAGGAGGCCGGCGCCGAGGGTGCCCCAGAGGCCGGCGACGAGGTGGACGCCGACGACGTCGAGCGAGTCGTCGTAGCCGAAGCGGAACTTCAGGCCGACCGCGAGGGCGGCGAGGGCACCGGCGACGGCGCCGAGGACGATCGAGCCCACGGGCGACAGGGCGCCACAGGCCGGGGTGATGGCGACGAGACCGGCGACGACACCGGAGGCGGCGCCGACCGAGGTCGCGTGCCCGTCACGCAGCTTCTCCACGAGCAGCCAGCCGAGGATCGCGGCGCAGGTGGCGACGGTGGTGTTGACCCAGACGAGGCTGGACAGGCCGTCGGCCGCGAGCTCGGAGCCGGCGTTGAAGCCGAACCAGCCGAACCACAGCAGGCCCGCGCCGAGCATGACGAGCGGCACGTTGTGCGGACGCATGGCCGTCGTGCCGAAGCCGAGCCGCTTGCCGACGATGAGCGCCAGGACGAGCCCGGCGATGCCGGCGTTGATGTGGACGACCGTGCCACCGGCGAAGTCGATCGGCAGCACGTTGGCCACACCGTCGGTCGCACCGAAGATCTTCGCGGAGATGCCGTCCTCGGAGCCGCTGAGGAGACCGCCGCCCCACACCATGTGGGCGACCGGGAAGTAGACGAGCGTGACCCACAGCCCGGTGAAGAGCAGCCAGGTCGAGAACTTCGCGCGGTCGGCGATGGCACCGCTGATGAGCGCGACGGTGATGATGGCGAAGGTGAGCTGGAAGCCGACGAAGAGGACCTCGGGGATCCACACGTCGGCGCCGAAGACGTCGACGATCGCGACCCCGTCGGCGTCGACGGTCGAGCCCGCGGCGGCCTCACCGACGACGCCCTTGAGGCCGAACTTGTCGAACGGGTTGCCGATGATGCCGCCGATGTTGCTGCCACCGAAGGACATCGAGTATCCCCACAGCACGTAGACGACACCGACGACGCCCATCGCGCCGAACGACATCATCATCATGTTGAGGACGGACTTGGCGCGCGTCATGCCGCCGTAGAAGAGGGCGAGGCCCGGCGTCATCAGCAGCACCAGGGAGGCGCAGATGATGACGAAGGCGGTCGCCGACGTGTCGATTGCGGGCTCGGCCGCGAGAGGGAGAAGAGTTGGGCTCATGGCGAGAAAGTCTGTGAGGCGTCGGTTTCACGCCGCGGCACGTCGTGTTACGGGCACGTTGCACGTTCCCGCTGCCGGTAAGAAGTGTGTTTCGCCGTCCCTCACGCAGGCCTTCCGCCCCCTTTCGGCGTATGCCGCCCACCCCCTCCCGGCGTATGCCGGCCCACGCAGAGCGTGGGACCCGCGCCCCCGTCCGCGGCCCTCGCGCCGGGTGCGAGACTGGGGCCATGCCTGCTGCCACGCTCCTCTACGACGGTGACTGCGGCATCTGCACCCGCCTGTCGCGCACGGTGACGACGACGGTGAGGGCGCGTCGGGACGACTTCGTCGTGACCGCCTACCAGGACGTCGACGACCTCGAGGCGCTCGGGCTGACCGCTCAGGCGTGCGACGAGGCCCTCCAGTGGGTGTCGGCGGCGGGACGGGTCAGCTCCGCCCAGGACGCCGTGGCCCGGGTGCTGCTCGCGGGCAGGCTGCCGTTCAGGCCGGTCGGCGCCCTCATCCTCGCCCCGGGGGTCAACGCCCTCGCCGGTGTCGTCTACCGGTGGGTGGCGCTCAACCGACACCGGCTCCCGGGCGGGACGCCGGCGTGCTCGCTCCCGGCGGCGCAGCGCCCGACCTGACCCGTCGCTGCACGAACGACCGGGTGCGGGCGCGCAGCCGGTCGGCGTACTCCTCGAGCGGCAGGAACGCCAGCATCATCACGAGGTGCGGCCAGAACGCGATCGTGATCGCGGCATACGTCATCGCGTGGAAGACGAACCAGGCGCCGACGGCGCGACGGCGCCACCTCTCCGACAGCAGGAAGATCACCGGTGCGGTGAGCTCGGCCGTCATGAGCACCCACTGGAACGAGTGCAGCGTCCACGGGACCTCGAGGAGCCACTCGGCCCACGGCGTGCCGCGCCGGACGACGGCGCGCACCATCGTCGCCGAGTTGACCCACTCGAACCCGCCGAAGCGGATCTTGGCCCACGCAGACAGGAAGTAGGTCGCGATCGCCGCGAGCTGCACCGCCCGCAGCGCGAACCCGGCTGCCTCCGAGCGGCGGCGGTCGGACAGGTGGGCGAGGCCGACCGTCGGCAGGAGGGCGAGGGCGACGACGAAGTCGGCCCGGTCGTGGTCGACCTTGCCGTAGCTGAAGGCGACGTACTGGTACCAGACCCAGCACACCGCCACCGTCCAGCCCAGCAGCCGGGGTGCGCGGCCGCTCAGGGCGAGGGCCGCGGCGACGACGCAGCCCCACTTGAGGACCTCGACGAGGAGCACCGAGGCGGGCGGGAGGTGGAGCACCTCCCCCATGACGAGGGGTTCGTACCAGACCGGGTCGGCGTGGCCGTGGTACCAGCCGGAGGTGTGGAGGAGCAGGACGTCGACGATGACGAACGCGAAGACGAGGACGCGCAGCACCGCGACCCGCGCCAGTGGCATCGGCTCGAAGAGCCAGCCGGCGAGGCGGGAGACCGCGGTCATGGCTGCGCCCACTCGGCGAGCACGTCGGTCTCGACCTCGCCGGTGGGCACCCGGTCGACGACGACGATCTTGTGCCTCACGACGCGCAGCCCCACCCAGGCGGGGGCGTCGGGTCGGAGCCGGGCGTGGCTGCGGGCGAGAGTCCCGAGCCGCGCGGGGTCGGCCTCGATCTGGGGGATGTGGCCCTCGACCTCGGCCCGGTTGACGCCGACGTTCTCGGGCGTCAGGGACGCGTGGACCCACGCGTCCGGTGCGTCGGCGGTGCGGACCTCGATGCCGGTCGACCAGACGGAGCCGGTGGCCGCCTGCGAGGTCGAGAACATCCGCCACGGGCTGAACGGCCACCAGTGGTCGTCACCGACGACCGACCCGGCGCAGAACAGCAGGGTCAGCGCCACGACCAGCGCTGCGCGCCACGCCCTGGCCGCGGTGCCCATCCGCAGCGGCTGCGCGACGGGATCTCCCGGACGCCGATCCCCCTGACCCATGGCAGGAGGGTATCGGCTCAGAACGCGGAGACGTCGCCGGTCGAGCGTTGCGGACGGCTCAGCGCCCGCACGAGCGCCACCTGGCCGTGCCGCCTCAGCGACACCTCTGTGAGCAGCGCCAGCACCGGGGACACCACCGCCGGCTCGTGCTCGGGTGGCGCCAGCCCGACGCTCACGGCGAGGTCGTCGCCGTGGACGACCATCTCCATGAGCCGGGTCGTGACGAAGTCCGGCGTCGGGAGCGACCAGCCCTGCCAGGGGATGTGGATGACGTCCGGGTCGCGGGGCTCAGCGACCAGCGCGGGCAGGTCGGCGAGCACCTGCCGGGCCCGCCCCACCACGGCCGCGTGGCCGACGCCCGCCGCCGCGTTGTCCCTGGCGTCCTGACTGGGGTCCGTCTCACCGCTGCGGGAGGCCGCGACCCACGGCGCCCGGGCGTAGTGGTCGAGCAGGCCGATGACCGGCGCGTCCGCCGGGGCCGGGGCCCGCAGACCGGCGGCCACGTGCGCGGCCTGGGCGAGCAGGTGGTGGGTGAGGCCGCCGACGGTCATCCCCACGCACGCGCTCTCGCGCACCCACGCCTCCCGCACCTCGGCGCGCTCGGCGAGGTCGAGGACGGCGGCGGTGCAGGACTCCAATGCGGCGGCGAGCTCCGCCCGGCGCGGCGCGTCCCCGGCACCCATCAGTCGATGATGGCGTCGACGAAGCCCTCGGGGTCGAACGGGGCGAGGTCGTCCGGCCCTTCCCCCAGCCCGATGAGCTTGACCGGGACACCGAGCTTGCGCTGGACCGCGACGACGATGCCGCCCTTGGCGGTGCCGTCGAGCTTGGTGAGGACGATGCCGGTGATGCCGACGACCTCACTGAACACCTCGGCCTGGCGCAGGCCGTTCTGCCCGGTCGTGGCGTCGAGGACGAGGAGGACCTCGTCGATGGGGCTCTGCTTCTCGATGACGCGCTTGACCTTGCCGAGCTCGTCCATGAGGCCGACCTTGTTGTGGAGGCGACCGGCGGTGTCGATGATGACGACGTCGGCCTCCATCTCGGCCGCGGCCTTGACCGCGTCGAACGCGACGGCGGCGGGGTCCGCGCCCTCACGGTCGGAGCGGACCGTGGGCACGCCGACCCGCGCGCCCCACGTCTGCAGCTGGTCGGCCGCGGCGGCGCGGAAGGTGTCGGCGGCGCCGAGCACGACGTCCTTGTCCTCGGCGACGAGCACGCGGGCGAGCTTGCCGACGGTCGTGGTCTTGCCCGTGCCGTTGACGCCGACGACGAGGATCACCGCGGGCCGGCCGTCGACGCGAGACGAGACGATGGTGCGATCCATGGCGGGGTCGACGAGGGCGACGAGCTCCTCGCGCAGCCAGCCCCGCACCGTCGCCTCGTCGGCGTTGCCGTGGACCCGGACCCGCGTGCGCAGGGAGTCGACGAGCTGGGTGGTGGCCTCGACCCCGAGGTCGGCCGTGAGGAGGGTGTCCTCGACGTCCTCCCACGCCTGCTCGTCGAGGTCGCCGCGGGAGAGCAGGGCGAGCAGCCCCTGGCCGAGGGCCGTGTTGGAGCGGGCGAGGCGGGCCCGCAGCCGCTGCAGCCGGGTCTGCGGCGCCTCGGGGCGCTCGACCTCGGGGACGGTGACCGGCGGGAGGGTCTCCTCGACGGTCGTGTCGTCGGTCGGCGCGGGCAGGGTGTCGACCGACGAGCCCCGGTCGTCTTGGTCCCCGCGGTCGGCGTCGGTGTCGCCACCGCCGTCCGGCGCCCTCGGCGCCGGACGGCTGGGCTGCTCGCGGGGCAGCTCCTTGGTCGCGCCACCCCGCCCTCGGAGCAGCGTGGCGGCGAGCCCGCCGAGGACCACGAGCAGGCCCACGGCGACGGCGAAGAATTCCCAGAAGGTGTCGATGGCACTCACCGACTCATCCTCGCACCAGCGCCTCAGAAGATGCGGACCCGCTCGCCCTCCGGGACCCACATGCCGTCGCCGTCGGCGACGTCGAAGGCCTCGTGGAACTCGGTGAGGTTGCGCACCGCGTTGGCGCGCAGGTCCATGGGGGCGTGCGGGTCGATGGCGAGCAGCCGGACCGCCTCCGCCTCACGTGCCGTGCCGCACCACACGCGGGCCCAACCGATGAAGAAGCGCTGGTCACCGGTGAGGTCGTCGATGACCGGGGCTTCCCCGCCCTCGGTGGAGATCCGGTATGCCGCGTGCCCGATGGTGAGCCCGCCGAGGTCTCCGATGTTCTCGCCGACGGTGAGCGCCCCGTTGACCCTGTGGCCGGGGGCGTCGCGCGACTCGAGGTCGTCGAACTGCGAGATGAGCCGTTTCGCGCGACCGTCGAAGTTGGCGCGGTCGCTCTCGGTCCACCAGTTGCGCAGGTTGCCGTCGCCGTCGTACTGCGAGCCCTGGTCGTCGAACCCGTGGCCGACCTCGTGCCCGATGACGGCGCCGATCCCGCCGTAGTTGACCGCGTCGTCGGCCTCGACGTCGAAGAACGGCGGCTGCAGGATCGCGGCCGGGAAGACGATCTCGTTGAGCCCGGGGTTGTAGTACGCGTTGACGGTCTGCGGCGTCATGAACCACTCGTCGCGGTCCACGGGGCCACCGAGCTTGGCGAGGTTGCGGTCGACCTCGAAGGCCGAGGCCCGGGCGACGTTGCCGAGCAGGTCGGCCGGGTCCACCGCGAGGGAGGAGTAGTCGCGCCACCGCTCGGGGTAGCCGATCTTGGGGGTGAACGCCTCGAGCTTGGCCAGCGCCTCGCGACGGGTCTGCTCACCCATCCACTCGAGGCCGTCGAAGTCGCGCCGGAAGGCCTCCACGAGGTTGTCGACGAGCTCGACCATCCGCTCCTTGGCCCGCGGCGGGAAGTGCCGCTCGACGTAGAGCTGGCCGACCGCCTCGCCGAGCGCCTCCTCGACGAGGCCGACGCCGCGCTTCCACCGCTCGCGGTTCTCCGGCACCCCCGACAGGGTGCGACCGAAGAAGTCGAAGTTCTCGGCGACGATCGCCTCGGTCAGGTACGGCGCGAGGGCGTGCACGACGCGCCAGCGCAGCCAGTCCTGCCACGTGGCGAGGTCGACGTCCGACAGCGCCTCGCTGATCGCGCGGAGGTGGTCGGGCTGGCGCGCGACGACCTGGTCGAACGCCGTCCCCGGTGCCTGTGCCCCCGCGAGGTAGGCGTCCCAGTCGACTCCCGGCGTGAGCTCGACCAGCCCGGCCCGCTCGAGCAGCGTGTAGGTCTTCACGGCGTCGCGGTTAGCGACCTGGTCCCAGTGCGAGGCCGCGATGCGCGTCTCGAGCCCCATGATCCGGTCGGCGGCAGCGGTCGCCTCGTCACCGGCATACAGGCCGGCGAGGGTGAGCATCCGCGCGACGTGCGGCGGGTATGCCGTCCGGATCGCCTCGTGCCGCGCCTCGCGGTAGTACGCCTCGTCGGGCAGGCCGATGCCGGCCTGCTCGAGGTAGACGACGTAGCGGGTGGAGTCGCGGTCGTCGGTGTTGACGATGGGGTGGACGAGCCCGTCGACCCCCGCGCGCAGGAAGCGGCCGAGCAGCGACACGACGTCCTGCGGTGACGAGGCGCCGGCAATGGCGTCGAGGAACGGCGCGAGCGGCTCGACCCCGCGCTGCTCGATGCGGGCCTCGCCCATGAAGGAGCTGTAGAGGTCGCCGACCTTGCGCGCCACGGTGCCGTCGGCCGGCTCGCCCTCGGCGACGGAGGTGATGATGTCGCGCACCTGCGCCTCGGCGTTCTCGCGCAGGATGTCGAAGCTGCCGTAGCGGCCGCGGTCCGACGGGATCTCGGTGCGCGCGACCCAGCCGCCGTTGACGTGGCCGAAGAGGTCGTCCTGCGGCCGGACCGAGGGGTCGCCGGCGGAGTGGTCGATCCCCGAGCGCATCAGGCGCGGGCGGACGTGTCGGCGGGCTCGGCCGTCAGCGGCGGGCCGGCGATGGGCGCGGCGGCATCGGCGGCGTCGGTGGCGGCGGCGTCGGCGTCGCCCGTGCCGCGGCCGAGCCGGTCGCGGGCCGACTGCTGGCGCTCCTTGAGCGCGCTGACGACCTCCTCACCCTTGGGCGTGAGGATGCCTCGGCCGTCGCGACGCGCCGGGACGGCGACGAGCGCGACCACGACCAGGGCGAGTCCGACGCAGATGAGCATGCCGATGATGAGGGCGACCATGCCCCAAGGGTGTCCTATCGGCGGCCGCGCACACAAAGCGACACCCCGCCGCCCCATGGCGCGCTGCGAACGCGTCGGTCCGCGTAGGCTCCACCGCGTGAGTGCGACGACCCCACCCCGGGAGGGCCAGCGGCAGCGTCGCAGGCTCCCGGTGGGCTTCGAGATCGTCCTCGCCGTCGTCGCCGTCGCCCTCGTGCAGGCCTTCCTCGTCAAGCCGTTCGGGGTGCCGTCGCAGTCGATGGAGCAGACGCTGCGGATCGGCGACCGGATCCTCGTCAACCGGACCGACACGACCGTGGAGCGCGGCGACATCGTCGTCTTCTCCCACGGCGCGACCTGGCAGGACTCCACGCTTCCCCGCTCGGGGAACTCGCTGCTCGCCGCCGCGAAGCGGGTCGGTGACGTCACGGGCATCGGGCCGTCCAACACGGCATACACCGTCAAGCGCGTCATCGGCATGCCCGGCGACCGCGTCGAGTGCTGCGACGAGCAGGGCCGGGTCGTCGTCGAGGGCGACCCGCTCGACGAGCCCTACGTCTTCGAGGACCACACCTTCCGCGCCCCGGAGCTGACCTGCTCCTCGACGCCCCGGTCGTCCCGCTGCTTCCCGGAGATCCGGGTGCCCACCGACCGGCTCCTCGTCCTCGGGGACCACCGCTCGCAGTCGGCCGACTCGGTCGTCAACTGCCGCGGCGGCGTCGACGCCTCGGGCTGCGCCCGGTTCGTGCCCGTGAACCGCGTCGTCGGCCCGGTCGTGCTGCGGATCTGGCCGCTCGGGACGTTCGGGCGCATCCCCTCCGACTGACCGGCGTCAGGCGGTCGCGGCGACGTCGCGGATGCGCTGCGACACGACGGTCGTGATGCCGTCGCCCCGCATGCTCACGCCGTAGAGGGCGTCGGCGATCTCCATCGTCTTCTTCTGGTGGGTGATGACGATGAGCTGGCTCGAGCTGCGGAGCTCGTCGAAGAGCGTGATGAGGCGGCCGAGGTTGGTGTCGTCGAGGGCTGCCTCGACCTCGTCCATGATGTAGAACGGGCTCGGCCGCGCCTTGAAGATCGCGACGAGGATGGCCACGGCGACGAGCGAGCGCTCCCCGCCGGAGAGCAACGAGAGCCGCTTGACCTTCTTGCCGGGCGGACGGGCCTCGACCTCGATGCCGGTGGTGAGCATGTTGCTCGGGTCGGTGAGCACGAGCTGGCCCGCGCCACCGGGGAAGAGCCGCTGGAAGACGTGCTCGAACTGCTCGGCGGTGTCGTGGAAGGCCTCGGTGAAGACCTGCTCGACGCGCTCGTCGACGGACCGGACGATGTCGAGGAGGTCGCGCTTGGACTTCTTGAGGTCCTCGAGCTGCTCGGTGAGGAACGCGTGCCGCTCCTCGAGGGCCGCGAACTCCTCGAGCGCGAGCGGGTTGACCCGGCCCAGGGCGGACAGTCCGCGCTCGGCCTTGCGCAGTCGCTTCTCCTGCTCGTCGCGCACGAACGGTGCGGGCGCCGGCAGCTCGCCCTCGTGGTCGGGCCCGGCGACGAACGGGATCGGCTGGTGCGGTCCGTAGTCCTCCATGAGGACGTCGGGGTCGATGCCGAGCTCCTCGACGGCCCGGGCCTGCAGCTGCTCGATGCGGGCGACCTGCCGGGCGCGCGCGACCTCGTCGCGGTGCGCGGAGTCGGTGAGCTCGCGCAGCTCGTCCTGGTGCGTGGCCATCTCGGCGCGCAGCGCCTGCGCCGCCGCGTCGCGCTCGGCGCGCTGGCGTTCGCCGTCCTCGCGCAGCCGGGCGGCGCGTGCCAGCGCGGTCGCCATCCGGTCCGTGGCGTATGCCGCGGCACGGCTCACCGCGTCGGCGACCGTCGCCTCGCGGCGGCGGCGTTCCTGCCGTTGGCGGAGGCGCTCACGGGCCTGGATCTCGTTGCGGGCCGCGCCCTCGAGGGAGTCGGCCCGGCCCTTGAGCGAGCGCGCCCGCTCCTCACGGGTGCGCAGGGTGAGCCGCAGCTCGGTCTCGGCGGTGCGAGCCCGGCTGGCGGCGAGCTCGAGCCCGTCGCGCTCGTCGGTCGAGGGGTCCTCGGACTCGGTCGGCTCGGCGCCGGCCTCTTCCAGGCGTGCTGTGAGCGCTGCCTCTTCCACGCGGTCCGACTCGAGGGCGGCCTCGGCGACGGTGATGGTGCGCTCGGTGCGCTCGACCTCGGCGCGGCTCGAGCGGATCGTCGACTGCAGGCCGCCGAGCTGCTCGGCGACCGCCGCCATGCGGGCGTCGCTGTCGTGCAGGGCGTCGAGGGCGGCCTCGACGCGCTCCGACACCGCGGCGTGCTGCTCGCGCTGGGCGGCGAGGGCGAAGCGGGTCCGCTCCCCCGACGTCGTCGCCGCGGCGGCCTCGGCCTGCGCCTCGTCGAGGGCGGACTGGATCTCGAGGAGCGACTCTCCGCTGCTCGACCCCCCGCGCACCCACCCGGGCGCGTAGACGTCGCCGTGCTCGGTGACCGCAGTGATGCCCTCCCCGCGGGCGACGAGGGCGAGCGCGTGCTCGGCGTTGGGGACGAGGGCGACCCGGTCGAGGAGCTGCTCGACGGCCGGAAGGACGGCGGCAGGCGCCGACACGACGTCGCGCGCCCAGACGGCAGGCCCGTCGATGCTCGGCCACGAGGCGCGGTCGGATGGCGCGGCGGTGTCGCCGACGAGGAGCGTGGCGCGGCCGTGGTCGTCGTCGCGCAGCGCGTCGACGGCGCGGGCAGCCTGGTCGGCGGTGCCGACGGCGAGGGCCTCGGACGCCCAGCCGAGGGCGGCCGCGACGGCGGCCTCGTGGCCGCCGCTGACCTGGAGCAGGGAGGCGACGGTGCCGACGATGCCGTGGCGGTCGTCGGAGGCGGCGAGCAGGGCGGCCGCGCCGTCCTTGCGCCGCAGGCTGAGCCCGAGCGCCTCGACCCGGGCGGCTGCGGCGGAGCGGGCCCGCTCGGCCTCGCGCTCGGTGGCCTCCAGCGCGGCGATCCGGGCCTCGACATCGGCGAGCTCCTCGGCTGCGGTCTCGTAGGCGCTGTCGAGACCCTGCTCGCCCTCCTCGTCGTTGGCGACGGTGCCCTCGAGGCGGGAGAAGTCGCGCTCGGCGTCGGTGGCGCGCGCCAGGGAGGCCTCGATGATCCCGCGGAGGCGGCCGATCTCGGCCTCGCCGGCCTCGATGCGACTGCGCCGGGCGCCGACCTGGCCGGCGAGCTTGGCGAGCCCCTCGCGGCGGTCGGCCGCGGCACGGGCGAGACGCGCGAGCCGGTCCTGCTCCACGGCATACGCCTTCTCCGCGTCCTCGCGGGCGCCCACGGCGGCGGCGAGCTCGTCGGCGGCCGTCGCGACCTCGGCGAGCAGCTTCTGCTCGGCCTCGCGGGCCTGCACGGCCTGCGCGCGCAGCTCCTCGGGGTCACGGCCCGACGTGGTCTCGTCGACGTCGTCCTGGCCGAGGAGGCGGACCCGCTCGCGCGCGACGGAGGCGGTCGACTCGAGCCGGTCGCGCAGGGACTGCAGCCGGACGAAGCGGTCCTGGGCGCGGCCGAGCTCGGGCGCGGCGTCGGCGGCCTGGCGCTCCACCTCGGTGAGCCGCGAGCGCACGCCCTCGAGGGCGTTCTCGACCGCGGTGCGACGCGCGATGAGCGCGGTCTCGTCGGCGACCTCCTGCTCGAGAGTCGAGGTCAGCTGCACGAGGTCGTCCGCGACGAGGCGCAGCCGCGCGTCGCGGACGTCGGCCTGGATCGTGGCGGCCTTGCGCGCCGCCTCGGCCTGGCGACCCAGCGGACCGAGCTGGCGGCGGATCTCACCGGTGAGGTCGTGGACGCGCGTGAGGTTGAGCTCCATCGCGTCGAGCTTGCGCAGCGCGCGCTCCTTGCGCTTGCGGTGCTTGAGGACGCCGGCCGCCTCCTCGATGAAGCCGCGGCGCTCCTCCGGGGTCGCGCGGAGCACGGCGTCGAGCTGGCCCTGGCCGACGATGACGTGCATCTCGCGGCCGATCCCGCTGTCGGACAGGAGCTCCTGGATATCAAGTAATCGGGAGGCGGTCCCATTGATGGCGTACTCGGAGCCGCCGTTGCGGAACATCGTCCGGGTGATCGTCACCTCGGTGTAGTCGATCGGCAGGGCGCCGTCGGTGTTGTCGATCGTCAGGCTGACCTCGGCGCGACCCAGCGGGGGGCGCCCGGCGGTGCCGGCGAAGATGACGTCCTCCATCTTGCCGCCGCGCAGGCTCTTGGCCCCCTGCTCGCCCATGACCCAGGCGAGGGCGTCGACGACGTTGGACTTGCCCGACCCGTTGGGACCGACGATGCACGTGATGCCCGGCTCGAGGCGCAGCGTCGTCGCCGAGGCGAAGGACTTGAACCCCTTGAGGGTCAGGCTCTTGACGTACACGCGGTGGCTCTCGGTTCCTCGGGGGCGGCGGGCTGAGCGCTCACTGTACCGGCGGGTCGCAGCCGGGCCCCGGACCTGCGGGAGGCCCTGCGTTGCCTGTGACGGGTGGGCCGGGTGGGGCCGGAGTGACTGTCGTGCCGGCGCGCGGGCGGCTCAGCCCTTGGCGATCGACTCGTGGTGGTGGATGACCTCGGCGATGACGAAGTTGATGAACTTCTCGGCGAACTCGGGGTCGAGGCCGCTCTCGTCGGCCAGCGCCCGCAGCCGGCCGATCTGCCGCTCCTCGCGGGCCGGGTCGGCCGGGGGCATGCCCTCGACGGCCTTGAGCTCGCCGACCTGCTGGGTGCACTTGAACCGTTCGGCGAGCAGGTGCACGAGGGCCGCGTCGATGTTGTCGATGCTCGACCGCAGCCGGGCCAGCTCGGGGGGGACGTCGCTCATCGTCCCATCGTAGGAACGCCATCCGGCCTCGGGCGACGCGTCCCACGACCCGGTATGCCGTGCGCCCGCCGCCCGCCTCGCGCCGTGCGCCGTGCGCGCGCGCCGTGCCGTCACCTCTCGACGAAGGAGGTGACGTCCGCGCGCGGGGCGCTCTCGATCGGGGTCGACACCGCGGTGACCCGGCCGGGACGCTCCGTCGTGCTCGGCTCCTCGCGGAGCAGGGCGACCATCCGGTCGACCGCGTCCCGCGGGCCCTGGACGACCACCTCGACGCGCCCGTCGCTCGTGTTGCGGGCGTGGCCGACGAGACCCAGCTCGAGCGCGCGGGCCCGGGCCCACCACCGGAACCCCACCCCCTGCACCCGGCCCCGGACGGTCACCGTCGCCCTGAGGGCGCGGGGACGGTCGGCGTCGAGGTCACCGCTGCTCTCCATGGCGCGATCGTAGGTCGGTCGTGGGCCCGCGCGCCTCCACGCCCCTGTCGGTGCACCTCCCTAGCCTGTGGGCATGAGCGTGGACAGCCCATCGCTGGGGGCCGCGGCGAGCCGGAGCCGTCCGGCTCCGGTCCGTCCGTCGGGCCGGCTGCCCGGCCTCGACGGGCTGCGGGCCGTCGCGATCCTCGCCGTGCTCGCCTTCCACCTCGACCCGCGCTGGCTGCCGGGGGGCTTCCTCGGCGTCGACGTCTTCTTCGTCATCTCGGGCTTCCTCATCACGACGCTGCTCGTGCGCGAGTACGCCCGCGACGGCCGGATCGACCTGGCCGGGTTCTGGACGCGCCGCGCCCGTCGCCTCCTCCCGGCCCTGCTCGTCCTCGTGCCCAGCGTCATCCTGCTCGCCCGGCTCGTCGAGGCCGACCTGCTCGTCGGCATCCGCCGTCAGGCGCTGGGGGCGCTGACCTTCACGAGCAACTGGCTCGAGATCGCCGCCGGCTCCGACTACTTCCACGGCACCGCACCCCAGCTCCTCATGAACCTCTGGTCACTGGCCGTCGAGGAGCAGTTCTACCTCGTGTGGCCGCTGGTCGCCCTCGTGCTGCTCCGGGTCGCGCCGTCGTCCCGCGCGCGGGCCGGTGTCACCGTCGCCCTGGCCCTCGGGTCGGCCGTCCTCATGGCCACCCGCTACGACCCGGCGCTCGGCGCGACCCGCGTCTACTACGGCACCGACACCCACCTCATGGGCCTCATGCTCGGCGCCGCCCTCGCCTTCGCGTGGGCCGCGCCGCACCGGGCGTGGACGTCGACCCCCGGCTGGGAGCGGGCCCGCCGCCCGCTGCTCGTCGGATCGGGGCTCGTGCTCGTGGCGCTGCTCGCGCTCCTCGACGAGTCGACGCCGTGGACGTTCCGCGGCGGCATCCTCGCCGCGTCGCTGGCCACGACCCTCCTCGTGCTCGGCGTCGTCGAGCGTCCCGGGCCCCTGCGTTCCTTCCTCGACCGGCCCGCCCTGCGCTGGGTCGGTGAGCGGTCCTACGGTCTCTACCTCTGGCACTGGCCGGTCATCCTCATCGTCGAGGCGGACCTGCCCTGGGCGGCCCGCTCGGCCGACGGCTACCTCTGGTCCCGCGTGTGGTGCGTCGTCGTCACCGTCGCCATCGCCGACCTGTCCTTCCGGCTCCTCGAGACGCCGGTGCGTGAGCGCGGCTTCCGCGGCAGCGCCCGCCACCTGCTCCACACGATCCGGTATGCCGGCACCCGCACCGCCCGCGCGGTGTGGGCCGGGGTCGTCGTCCTCGCCATCGTGCTCACCACGGTCCTGCTCACCGTCCCGACCCGGACCTCCGTCGAGCAGCTTCTGGAAGCCAACTCGGCGGCTGCGCAGCCCACGTCCTCCCCCGCCGTCCCCGCGTCGTCCGGCGGGGCGTCGCCGACGCCCGGCGCCTCGGCGAGCCCGAACCGGAAGCCGGCACCGGTCACGCAGACCTGGGCGATGCCGACCGGGGCCGAGATCGACGGCTACGGCGACTCGATGATGGTGGGCAGCGTCCACGCGCTGCGCTACTACTTCCCCGGCATACGGCTCGACGCCCGGTCCAACCGGCAGTGGGCCGAGGGCCTGTCCGTGGTGACCAAGCGGGGCGACGCCAACCGTCGGGCCGTGGTCCTCGCCCTGGGCACCAACGCCGGCACCGACCTTCAACGGGCCGAGGCGACCCTGGACGCCCTCGGGCCCGACCGGATGGTCGTCGTCGTCACCCTCCACGGGCGGATCAACCGCATCGCCGGCGACAACGCCGCGCTGCGAGAGCTCGTCGCGGGGCGCGACAACGTCGCGATGGCCGACTGGGACGCCGCCCTCGAGGGCACCACCGGCCAGCTCCAGTCCGACGGCATGCACCCCTCGCTCGTCGGCGCGCACCTCTACGCCAAGACGGTCCGTCAGGCGTTCGCAGACCTCAGCACCCGGCACACCGGCCGGCCCGTCACGCTCAAGGAGCTTCCCGTCCCATGACCGTTCCCACCCCAACGGACCACGGCGACCGGTCGACGCGGCCGACCACCGGCGACGTCGACGCCCACCTCGCGACCGTCGAGCCCGCAGCCCGGCGCGAGGACGCCCGGGCCGTGCTCGCGTTGATGCGCGAGGTGACGGGGGCCGAGCCGGTCCTCTGGGGTGGGTCCATGGTCGGGTTCGGCCGCCAGCCCTACCGCACGGCCGACGGCAAGGAGCGCGAGTGGTTCGCCGTCGGCCTCGCCGCCCGCAAGGCGGCCCTGACCCTCTACGGCCTGACGTACGACGGCACGCAGGCCGACGTGCTCGACCGCCTCGGGCCGCACACGACCGGCAGGGGCTGCCTCTACCTCAAGCGGCTCTCCGAGGTCGACCTCGAGGTCCTGCGCGAGCTCGTCACCACGGCGTGGTCCCAGAACCACACTCCCGCCTGAGCGAGGAGCGGTCGAACCTGCGCGGGCCACGGCTCGTGGCCGGACGAGAACAGGGACATTCGGCTGCCCGGTCATCACCGGGCCTGCGGGTCAGCGGCGAGCGGTTCGGCGGGGCGGGGGCTGGCACCGGGGGCACGAGAACGACGAGCGGTTCATGAACTGCTCCCGCCGGATCGGCGTCCCGCACCGTGCGCACGGCTCGACCTCCTGCCCGTAGGCGTGCAGCGAGCGGTCGAAGTAGCCCGAGGCGCCGTTGACGTTGACGTAGAGCGCGTCGAAGCTCGTGCCGCCCTGGTCCAGCGCCGCCGCCATCACCTCACGGGCGTGGTCGAGCACCCGGGAGATGGTGGGCTTGGTGAGGCTGCTCGACGGCCGCTCGCCGTGGACCTGCGCGCGCCACAGCGCCTCGTCGGCGTAGATGTTGCCGATCCCCGACACGACGCCCTGGTGCAGCAGCATCCGCTTGACGGCGCTGTCGCTGGCCTTGATCCGGCGCACGACCGCTCGCTGGTCGTAGACCGGTTCGAAGGGGTCCGGCGCGATGTGCCGGATCTGGTGGGGCACGCCATCGTCGCCGAGGTCGTCGAGGGCGAACCCGCCGAAGGTCCGCTGGTCGACGAAGCGGAGCTCGGGACCACCGTCGGCGAAGGTGAACCGCGCGTGCAGGTGCTTCTCGTCCGGGGCATCCGCAGCCTCCACGAGGAGCTGTCCGCTCATGCCGAGGTGGGCGATGAGGCCGAGCACCGGGTGTCCGGCGCCGCCGAGGACGAGCCAGAGGTACTTGCCGCGGCGCCGCGCCTGGGTGACGTCGAGGCCGGTGACCTGCTCGGCGAGGTGGAGCGGCCCGGGAACGTGCCGGCGGGCGACCCGGACCCCGGTGAACGAGGCGGAGGCGATGCGGCGGCCGACGACGTGGTCGGCGAGGCCGCGACGGACGACCTCGACCTCGGGAAGCTCGGGCACGTGGGCTCGCCTCGGGTCAGGAGAGGTCGGGCAGGGGCGCGGTGGAAAGGCCGGCACCGTGGCGCTCGCGCAGGGTCTCCCAGGCCTGGGCGGCGGCCTGCTGCTCGGCGTCCTTCTTCGTGCGGCCGACACCGCGGCCGTGCTCGGTCCCCCCGACGAGGACGCGGGCGCTGAACGTCTTGGCGTGCTCCGGCCCCTCCTCCTCGAGGGCGTACTCGACGGAGCCGGCGGAGTGCATCGCGCTGATCTCCTGCAGGCTCGTCTTCCAGTCCAGCCCGGCCCCGAGGGTCGCCGAGCTGGCCATGAGGGGGTCGAGCAGGTGGTGCACGAGGGCGTCGGCGGCGGCCATCCCGGCACTCGAGTAGGTGGCACCGATGACCGCCTCGACGGTGTCCGCGAGGATCGAGTCCTTGTCGCGCCCGCCGGTGGCCTCCTCACCCCGGCCGAGGTGGAGGTAGTCACCGAGCCCGAGGGTGCGACCGACCGCCGCGAGCGCGCGCATGTTGACGACCGCGGCGCGCAGCTTCGCGAGGTTGCCCTCGGTGAGCTCGGGATGGGTCGAGTAGAGCGTGTCGGTGACGACGAGGCCCAGCACGGAGTCGCCGAGGAACTCCAGCCGCTCGTTGTGCGGTACGCCCCCCGCCTCGTAGGCGAACGACCGGTGCGTCAGGGCACGCGCGAGCAGCGCCTCGTCGATGAGCCCACCGGTCACCTCGGTGAGGTGCTGGTGGAGCTCGGCGACGGGGCGCCGCGGCGTAAGTGCCTCAGGGCTGTGCGAGCCCCTACCCATGAGGGTGGGTCTCAGCCCTGGTGTTCGGTGCGCTCGGCCACGCCGTAGTGGCGTCCCTTGTAGGTCCCGCACGACGGGCACGCGACGTGCGGCTGCGTCGGGGCCTTGCACTGCGGGCACGCGGTCAGGGTGACCGGGGTGGCCTTCCAGTTGGCACGGCGGTGGCGGGTGTTGGAGCGCGACACTTTCCGCTTCGGAACAGCCATGTCAGGTCCTATCTGAAGTCTGCGTCGTGGAGGGCTCGGACACGAGGTCCGTGAGAGCCGCCCACCTGGGGTCGATCACGTCGTGTGTGTGGTCCGGGTCCTCCTCGAGGCGCATCCCGCATTCGGAACACAACCCCGGGCAGTCCGGGCGACACACGGGCTGGAACGGCAGTGACGGCACCACTGCGTCCCGGAGCACTTCGTCGAGGTCGATGAGACCGTCCTCGATGAGGTGCACCTCGGCTGCGTCCTCGTCGCCCACCTCTTGGTGGTGGGCGTTGCGATCGGCGTAGGCGAACAGCTCCTGGAAGCGGCCAGTCACCTCGTGACTGATCGGATCCAGGCACCGCACGCAGGCGCCGGTCGCCGTCGCGTGGACCGAACCGGTGACCAGGATGCCCTCGACGACGGACTCGAGCCGCGCGGCGAGCTCCAAGGGTTCCCCCTCGGTGACGCGCAGCACCTCCGTGCCGAAATCAGCTGGTGCCCCGACCGTACGAGAGAGCTCCGCCATCGAGCCGGGTCGCCGGCCGACCTCCTTGGTGTCGAGCACCAGTGGAGATCGTGGATCGAGACGAGTCATTGCCCTTGCCGTTGTCGAGTGGTTCGGACCGCGTCACGGCTGACGCAGACCGACTGACCACGGTACCGGAGGGGGGTCCACCTCCCCAAATGCACCCCGGCTCGGCCCACTTGCGTCCGCAACCCTGGTCACCTTCCCGACCACCCTTGCGGACGTCCCCGTATGCGGCCCGCCCGCCCGCCCGCTGGCGTCCGCAACCCTGGTCACCTTCTCGACCACCCTTGCGGACGTCCCCGTATGCGGCCCGCCCGCCCGCCGGCGTGCGTCCGCAACCCTGGTCACCTTCTCGACCACCCTTGCGGACGTCCCCGTATGCCGTCCGCTTGCGTCCGCAACCCTGGTCACCTTCTCGACCACCCTTGCGGACGCAAGCAGGGGCGGGGGCGGTCAGGAGCGCGAGCGCAGGGCCACGAGGGCGTCGCGGACCTCGTCGGGCACCAGCCCGGAGACGTCACCCCCGAAGCGCGCCACCTCCTTGACGAGCGAGCTCGACACGTGCTCGAACTCCGGCGCGCCGGGGAGGAACACCGTCTCGACCCCGGTGAGGTGGCGGTTCATCAGGGCCATGGGGAGCTCGTAGGCGAAGTCGGCGGCGCTGCGCAGCCCCTTGACGATGGCGTCAGCGCCGACGTCACGGCAGACGTCGACGAGGAGCCGGCCCGCGAACGCCTCGACCCGCACGCGCCCCCGGACGTCGTCGGGCACCGAGCGCTCGATGAAGCCGATGCGCTGGTCGACCGTGAAGGTGCCCTGCTTGGCCGGGTTGTGGAGCACGGCCACGACGACCTCGTCGTAGAGCCGAGCGGCACGCACGAGCACGTCGACGTGCCCGAGGGTGACCGGGTCGTAGGACCCCGGGCAGACGGCCCGCCTGATCTGCTGCTCGCTCACGCGCGCCACCCTACGGCGTGGGGGCGTGGCCGGGCCGGGTGCTGCCTAGTCCTTGGCCGCTTCCTTGGAGGCCTCCTCGACCTTCTTGGCCTCCTCCTTCGCCTCGTCCTTGATGGCGTCGGCCTTCTCCCGTGCCTCGGGCGAGGCGATGACGCCCTCCTCCTCGGCGCGGTGCAGGATCGCCTGGACCTGCTCGAGGCTGGCGCAGCCCTGCTCGAGGAGCTCGTTGCGGCGTGACAGCCACTCCACGCCGAGCGTGGCCCGGGCCTGTTCGGAGACCTCCTCGCGGGCGGGGTTGAGGATCGTCTGCTCCTCCTCGTTGGCGTGGTGGTTGAGCACCGTCGCGAGCTCCTCCAGGGCGGAGTCGTACTTGTCGGTGTCGGTGCCCTTGGCCTCAAGGAAGGCGACGAGCGCCTCGTTGATCTCGGCGTGCTCCTCCTCGCCGTGCTCCTGCTCGTGCCCGGTGATCGCGCGCTTGCGGCGCAGCGCCGGGTAGACCTTCTCCTCCTCGGCCTCGCCGTGGGCCACGATGAGCTCGGCGAGAGCGGAGCGGGCCCCGGCGCGGTCGCTGTCGTTGCGGCGGCACTCGCGGATGAGGTCCTCGAAGAGGCGGTGGTCGGAGAGGATCAGGTCGAGCACGTCGCCACTGGTCGGTCGGGGGATCTCGTAGTCGCTCATCAGCCCATCCTCGCTGATCAGAGGCGTTTGGTGGCGGGTAGGCGTCCGGTGGATGGCGTACCAGATGACTGTCTCGCCGTACGTCTTCACCCGTTCGGGCTCGAGCGCGTCCGGCCACGCCGGCTCGGGTGAGCGCTTCGAGCGCTCGACGACGACCAGAGCGTCCGCGTCGAGCCATCCCCGGGACACGAGCGCCGACAGGTCGGCCGCCAGGGCGTCCTCGGAGAGGTCGTAGGGCGGGTCGAGGAGGACGAGGTCCTGGGCTCGGGCCGACCCCTCGAGCGCCGACGCCACGGTCACCGAAAGCACGGTCGCGTGCAGCCGCAGGCGGGCGACGTTGTCCCGGATGACGGAGGCAGCCGCACGGTCCGACTCGACGAGGGTCACCTCGGCGGCCCCGCGGCTCGCGGCCTCGAGACCGAGGGCGCCGGAGCCGGCATACAGGTCCATCACCCGCGCGCCGGAAACCGCGTCACGCGCCTCGAGCGAGGAGAAGAGCGCCTCGCGCACCCGGTCGCTCGTCGGACGCGTGCCGCGCCCGGACGGCGTGCGCAGCTCGCGTCCACCGGCCGTGCCGGCGATGACTCTGGTCACCTCACCCTCGTTCCAGGTATGCCGCCTGCTCGGTGTCGACGCGCGCGTCGACGAGCTCGGCGAGTCGCGGATGTGCCTCGAGGTCGGGGTCCTCGGCCACCACGGAGACGGCGTCCTCGCGGGCCGCCTCGATGAGGGCCTCGTCCTCGAGGACGTGCAGGAACTGGAGCTGGCTGCGGACCCCGTGCTGGGAGGACCCGAGGATGTCGCCCTCCCGCCGCTGCCGAAGGTCGATGCGGGCCAGCTCAAAGCCGTCGGTCGTGCCGGCCACGGCGTCGAGGCGCTCGTGGGCGGCTTCCCCGTCCCCCGCGTGGACGAGGAGGCAGAGCCCGGGCAGCCCGCCTCGCCCCACGCGACCGCGCAGCTGGTGCAGCTGGGAGACGCCGAACCGGTCGGCGTCCATGACGACCATGACGCTGGCGTTGGGGACGTCGACGCCGACCTCGATGACCGTCGTCGAGACGAGGACGTCGATCTCCCCGGCGGCAAAGTCGCGCATGACGGCGTCCTTCTCGTCGGCCGGCAGCCGGCCGTGGAGGATCTCGATGCGCAACCCGGCGAGTGCCGGGTTGGCGACGAGCTCGGCATGGACGCGCCGGACCGAGGCAAGCGGCCGGGGCGGGGGTGCCTCGCCGTCCTCGCCGCCGCCGTCGTCACCGTCGGAGTCGCCGACGCCGTCGGGCGCGAAGATCTCGGCGTCCTCCTCCGGCTCGTCGTCGTCACCGATGCGGGGGCAGACGACGTAGGCCTGGCGACCCTGCGCGACCTCCTCGGCGATCCGCACCCACGTCCGCTGCATCCACCCGGGCTTCTCCTCGGGCACGACGTGCGTGGTGATGGGCGCCCGGCCGGCGGGGAGCTCACTGAGCGTCGACGTCTCCATGTCACCGAAGACGGTCATGGCCACCGTGCGCGGAATGGGGGTGGCGGTCATGACGAGGACGTGCGGAGGCTGAGCGGCCTTGCCGCGCAACGCATCCCGCTGCTCGACGCCGAAACGGTGCTGCTCGTCGACCACCACGAGTGCGAGGTCCTGGAAGCTCACGTGCTCCTGGATGAGGGCGTGCGTGCCGATGACGATGCCGGCGTCACCACTCGCGATGTCGAGCATCGCGCGGCGACGCGCGGGCTGGGACATGCTGCCGGTCAGCAGCGTGACGCGGGTCCCCATCTCCGCCCCACCCAGCATGCCCCCCTCGGCGAGGTCGCCGAGCATCGCGGTGATGGACCGGTGGTGCTGGGCGGCCAGCACCTCGGTCGGGGCGAGCAGGGCCGCCTGCCCCCCGGAGTCGACCGCGGCGAGCATCGCCCGGACGGCGATGACCGTCTTGCCCGACCCGACCTCGCCCTGGAGGAGCCGGTGCATGGGGACGGCCCGCGCCATCTCGGTGGCCAAGGTCTGCCCGACCTCGACCTGGCCGTCGGTGAGCGTGAACGGCAGCCGGGCGTCGAACGCGTCGAGCAGCCCGCCCGGCCGGGGTGCCCGCGCGATGGTCGACTCCTGGGCCTGCCGGGCGCGGCGCTGGGCCAGGGCGAGCTGGAGGACGAAGGCCTCCTCGTAGGACATGCGGCGGCGCGCCTGCGCCACCTCGGCCATCGACTCCGGCGTGTGGATCCCCCGCAGCGCAGAGGTCCGGTCGAGCAGGTCCCGGCGGTCGAGCACGTCCTCGGGGATCGCCTCGGGGCTCTCGACGAGCAGGTCCAGCACCATCCGCACGCACTCGGTCACCGTCCACGTGTGGAGGTTGCCCACCTGCTTGTAGATCGGGATGAGGTCGCGCCGCTCGCCCTGGTCGAAGTCGCTGAGCAGGGAGTAGCCGGGGTGCGCGAGCTGGAGGCGGTTGTTGAAGGAGGAGACCTTGCCCGCGAACAGGGCCTTGGTGCCGGGCACGAGCTTGCCCTCATGGCCCCAGGCCTTGAAGAAGGTGATCTCGAGGTCCTTGCTGCCGTCGGTGATGACCGCCTGCAGCATCGTGCCGCGCCGCGCCTTCATCGACCGCGTGGTCGCGGACTTCACCTCGGCGACCGCGACGATGTAGGACCCGACCGTGGCGGCAGCGAGGTTGCTCTGCGGGCTCTGGTAGCGACGCGGCCAGTAGGCGAGGAGGTCGCCGACGGTGACGATCCCCCGCGAGTCCTTGAACTTCTTCGCCTCGCGGGAGGCCAGGACCTTGGTGAGCGGAGTGGACTCCGTGTACACGGGTCTACTCCACCCCCACGAGCAGTGGGTAGACGAGCTGGCCACCGTCGATCCGGACGACCTCGACCTCGCCGTGCTCCTTGGCCAGCCGGTCGGCGACGGCGTCGACCAGGGCGTCGTCCGCGTCGGCACCCGACACCAGGGTGACGAGCTCGCCCCCGCCGGAGAGGAGTCGGTCGAGGACGGCGTGGGCGACCGTCGCCAGGTCGTCGCCGATGAGGGCGACGTCGCCGCTGACGATGCCCAGGACGTCGCCGGGCGTGACGTGGCCGGCCCAGGTGAGCACCTCACGCGAGGCGACCGACACGGCGCCGTGGCGGGTGGCCACCGCCGCGCTCGTCATGGCGATCGCGTTCTCGCGCAGGCCCTTGCCGAGATCGACGACGGCCAGGGCCGCGAGACCCTGGACGGCCGTGCGGGCCGGGACGATCGCGGTGACGATGCCCTCCTCGGTGGCGGCGCGGCATGCGACCTCGGCCGCCATGAGCGTGTCCTTGTCGTTGGGGAGGACGACGACCGAGCCGGCGCGAGTCGCGTGGATCGCCTCGAGCAGCTGCCCCGCCGACGCCCGCGCACCAGGCGCGCTGAGCACGACGGTGGCCCCGGCCTCCTCGAGGATGGTCGCCATGCCGGGACCGGCGGCGCACGCGACGACCGCCACCTGCTGCGTCTCCTTCGCGGCCACCTGCGTCGCGAAGTGCGTGACCTTGACCCGGTGCGGGCGCCCGGCGAGGATCCCGGCCTCGACCGCGGCCCCCACGTCGTCGACGTGGACGTGGACGTTCCAGAGGTCGGGCCCCCCGACGACGAGCAGCGAGTCGCCGAGGCCGTCGAGCGTCGCCTTCATCTCGAGCACCCGGTCGGTGTCGCTCTCGTCGAGCAGGAACATGACCTCGAAGGCTGGCCCGCTGTCGGAGGTGATGGAGCCCGACGCGGCGAGCTTGTCCGACCCCTGGCCCGTGTCCTCGAGGGCACCGCCGTCGTCGGGGCCCTGCGCGGTGTGCCAGGAGGTCTTGGGCAGCAGGTCCTCGGATGCGTGGTGGAGCGGGCCCGAGCCGTCCCCCCAGCTCCCGGTGAGCACGCGGTGCAGCGCCTCGAGCATGAGCACGCACCCGGCGCCGCCGGCGTCGACGACCCCGGCGTGCGCCAGGGCCGGGAGCTGCTCGGGGGTGCGGGCGAGGGCGACCTCGGCCGCGGCCAGGGCGGCGGCGGCCACGTCGACCGCGCCGCCGCCCGCGGCGGCGGACTCGACGGCCGCCCCGGCCGCCGCGTCGGCGACGCTGAGGATGGTGCCCTCCTGCGGGTGGGCGACGCTCGCCCGGGCGAGCTCGGCGCCCCGGGTGATGGCGCGGGCCAACGCGGGACCATCGAGCTCGGTGAGCGCCTCCTCGATGACGACGGCGCTCAGCCCGGCGACGATCTGGCTGACGATGACTCCCGAGTTCCCCCGCGCCGACATGAGCAGGGCCCGCGAGAGGTTGCGAGCCTCGTCGACGAGGCTCGCGGTGCCGATGATGCCCTGGGTCGCGTGCGCGAGCTTGACGTCCTCGAGGGCGGTGTCCATCGTGAGGTAGAGGTTGGTGCCCGTGTCCCCGTCGGGAACCGGGAACACGTTGAGCGCGTCCATCTCGGTGCGCCGCGCCGCGAAGGCGGCACGCGTCAGCGCACCCCAGAGTCGGGCTCCATCGGCGTCGAGAACGGCTGGCACGGTGGCAGGCTATCGGGCGGCCCTGACTCGTTTTGGAGCCACACCCGAACTCGGCTACGCTTTGACGGTTCCGCGTGAGCCCCCTCCGGGGCGGGCACCGGGACCACTCGACCTGAGACTGCTGGCAACCCAGCCGTTCTTATGACACCTGACTCAAGGAGATCACCCGTGGCTGCCAACTGCGATGTCTGCGGCAAGGGACCCGGCTTCGGCCACAGCATCTCGCACTCGCACCGCCGCACCAAGCGACGCTGGAACCCGAACATCCAGCGCGTGAAGGCTCTCGTCGGTGACAAGGGCGTGACCCCGAAGCGGCTCAACGTCTGCACCTCCTGCCTCAAGGCCGGCAAGGTCAAGCGCTGACCCCCTAGCTGCATCCCGAAACGGGGCGAGGTCCGAACACGGACCCCGCCCCGTTTCACGTCCCCGGGCCTACCGGCATACGCGTGCGTCCGCAACCCTGGTCAGAAACCCGACCACCCCTGCGGACGCCAGCCAGCCGGCATACGCGTGCGTCCGCAACCCTGGTCAGAAACCCGACCACCCTTGCGGACGCAAGCCTGCCAGCCAACCGGCACGTCACGGCACGGCGTATGCCGGTCAGCCGGCGAAGTGGTCCCAGCCGGTCACGCCCGGCACGGCTCCCCCGACGGTGAGCCGGGGCCCCTCCGGCCCGGCGGCGAGGACCGTGCCGATGACCGTCCAGGGTGCCGACGGGTCCTCGGGCACCTCGCCCTCGGGGAAGGTCGCGAGCAACGAGTGCTCCTCGCCCCCGGCCAGGACCTGCGGCCAGCCGGCGTCCGCTCCGAGGGCGACCTCGATCGGTCCGGCGAGGAAGTCTCGGCGCAGCGCCTGCTCGTCGAGCGCGAGCTCCACCCCGCTCGCGGTGGCGATGCGGGCGCCGTCGCGGACGAGCCCGTCCGAGAGGTCGATCATCGAGGTCGCGCCGGCCCGCGCCGCCAGCGGCCCGGACTCCCACGGGGGGCGCGGCGACCGGTGGAACCACAGGAGCAGCGACACCGCCGTGTCGACCTCGCTGAGGTCAGGCCCGGGCCCCTCGCCGGTGATGGGGTCCTCGCGCCCCTCCTCGTGCAGCACCAGGCCCGCCCCCGACCACCCGAGCGACCCAGCCACGGCGACGACGTCACCGGGCCGCGCGCCAGAACGCAGCACGGGCGGGCGCCCCTGCAGGTCGCCGAACGCGGTGACGCCGACGACGACCACCCCGCTCGGCGCCGACGAGAGGTCTCCACCGACGACGGGGCAGCCCGCGTCCTCGGCGGCGGCGGCGATGCCCCGGGTGAGGTCGATCAGCCAGTCGAGCTCGGTCGCGGGGTCGGCCGCCACCGAGACGAGCAGTCCGGTGGGCACGGCGCCCATCGCCGCGACGTCGGCGACGTTCTGCGCGACGACCTTGACCCCGACGTCGTGCCCGCTGGACCAGTCGTCGCGCCAGTCGCGCCCCCGCACCATCGAGTCGGTCGTCACGACCACCGAGCCGTGGGCGTTGATGACCGCCGCGTCGTCCCCGGGCGGGACGAGGACGCCGGCGCCGGCATACGGGCTCTCACCGAACATCGGCAGGATCTGCCCGAGCAGGTCGGACTCGCTCACCGAGGCGAGCGTCGTGCGCGGCACCACGCAGCCACCTCCTTGAACCACTCGAGACGTGCGGACCACCGGCACGGTACCGTGCAGACACCGTCGCCCCCGGTGACGGTCGACCAAGACCAGCAAGACTCGGGCGGAGCGGCGCACAGAGCCGCTCCCTGACAGTGAGGTGACACCCAGTGGTCCAGGCCTACATCCTGATTCAGACCGAGGTCGGTCGTGCGGCGGCCGTGGCCGAGGCGATCGCGGCGATCCCGGGAGTGGCTCTCGCCGAGGACGTCACCGGTCCCTACGACTGCATCGCCCGCGTCGAGGCCGAGACCGTCGACGAGCTCGGCAAGCTCGTCATCGCCAAGATCCAGGAGGTCGAGGGCATCACCCGGACCCTCACCTGCACGGTGGTGCACGTCTGAGCGTGCGTTCCCGGACGCGGTCGACGGCGGTGGTGCTCGGCGCCACCGCCGTCGTCGCGCTGTCGGGGTGCTCGTCCACCGTCGAGGTCTCCCCCACCCCCCTGGCGACCGGCGAGGTGTGCCGCGCGGTCAGCGGTGCCTGGCCGGCCACAGCCGGCGGACAGGAGCGGCGCGAGGTGAGCGATGCCAGCGCCGGGGCGGCGTACGGGGACCCGGCGATCATCGCCCGGTGCGGCGTGCCCGCGCTCGAACCCACGACCGCCGACTGCATCGAGGTCGACGGCATGGGCTGGGTGGCGCAGCCGCTCAGCGACGGGACACGCTTCACCACCTTCGGCCGCGACCCGGCCGTCGAGGTGCTGGTCCCCCGGGCCTACGCTCCCGAGCCGCTCCTGCTGCCCGCCTTCACCGAGGCGGCCGAGCGGCTGCCGCGGAACTCGCTCGCCTGCAGCTGACCGGCACGCTCAGCGCAGGCCGACGCGGCGCTCCATGGCGAGCGAGATGAGCTCATCGATGAGCTCGGGGTAGGTCAGGCCGTCGGCCGCCCACATGCGCGGGTACATCGAGCTCGGGGTGAAGCCGGGCATCGTGTTGATCTCGTTGAGGAGCACCTCACCGTCCTCGGTGAGGAAGAAGTCGCACCGCGCGAGCCCCTCGCAGCCGGCGACGGTGAACGCCGTGACCGCCATCTGCGCGATCTGCTCGGCGACCTCGGGTGAGACCTCGGCCGGGGCCTCGAGGCGGATGCCGTCGTCGTCGAGGTACTTCGCCTCGAAGTCGTAGAACGCGTGGCCCCGCACGACGATGCACTCGCCGAGGGGGCTGGTGCGCGGGGCGTCGGTGCCGTGCCCGTCGAGGACGCCGCACTCGATCTCGCGCCCTACGACGCCCTGCTCGACGACCACCTTGGGGTCGTGCTCGCGGGCCGCCTCGACGGCGGCCCGCAGGCCCTCGGGCCCGTCGACCTTGGAGATGCCCATGCTCGAGCCCGCCCGGGCGGGCTTGACGAAGACGGGGTAGGAGAGCGCGCCGACGGCGTCGAGGGCGGCCGCGGGGTCGCGCCGCCACTCGCGGTCGGTGATGACGGCGTAGGGCCCGACCGGGAGCCCGGCGGCCTGGAAGACGACCTTCATCATGTGCTTGTCCATCATCACCGCGGACGCCGTGACCCCGGACCCGACGTAGCGGACGTCGGCGAGGTCGAGCATCCCCTGGATGGTGCCGTCCTCGCCGAACGGACCGTGGAGCAGCGGGAAGACGACGTCGACCTCGTGCAGCTCGCGCGGCGGCTGCCCGGCCTCGTGGACGATGAGGTGGCGGGCGGTGGCGCTCATCGGCAGGAGCACGCTCGGGGCGGACGCGTCGACCTCGGGGATGTGACCCGGTGCCAGTCGCAGCGGCTCGGGGTCGTTGGCCGCGAGCACCCAGCTGCCGTCCTTGGCGATCCCGATCGGGAGCACGTCGTAGCGCTCGGGGTCGAGGGCCGACATGACGCTCGCCGCCGTGGCGCAGGACACGGCGTGCTCCGACGAGCGGCCGCCGAAGACGAGGGCCACACGCAACCGGCGCGGCGCCCCGTCGGGTCCTGCACCTGCGGCGACCTCGCTGGGCGTGTTCTCGGTGTTCATCGCCAGCGACCCTATCCCGCAGGCGCGGGCGGGCGGCATACGCTCGCCGGTGTGGAAGACGTCGAGCTCAGCCCAGCCACCCGCCTCGTGTCCCTCGGTCGTATGCCGTCCGCCCCCGGCGAGCAGGTGGGCGCGCCGCTGACGATGAGCTCGACCTACCATGCCGACGGCGCGGTGAGCTACGGCCGCGTCGGGAACCCGACCTGGTCGGCGTTCGAGGAGGCGCTCGGGTCCCTCGAGAACGGCGACGCCCTCGTCTTCGCCTCCGGCATGGCCGGCGTCGCCGCCGCCCTGTCGCTCGTGCCGCACGGTGGCCGGATCGTCGTGCCGACCGCCGCGTACAACGGCACCCTCGCCACCCTCGCCGACCGCTCCGAGGCCGGCGAGGTCGTCGTCACGCCCGTCGACGTCACCGACACCGACGCCGTGGTCGGCGCCCTCGACGGCGCGGCGATGCTGTGGGTCGAGTCGCCGACCAACCCGCTCCTCGACGTCGCCGACGTCGCGGGGCTGGCCGCGGCCGCGCACGAGCGGGGACTGCTCGTCGTCGTCGACAACACCTTCGCGACGCCCCTGCTCCAGCAGCCGCTCGGCCTCGGCGCCGACGTCGTCGTCCACTCGGTGACCAAATACCTGTCGGGCCACAGCGACCTGCTCCTCGGTGCGACGGTGACCGGCCGCTCGGAGGCCGGTCGGGCCCTGCACGAACGGCTCCGGCGGCACCGCCAGATGCACGGGGCCATCGCGGGGCCGATGGAGACGTGGCTGGCGCTGCGGGGGCTGCGCACGCTCTCGGTGCGGCTCGAGCGGGCGAGCGCGAACGCCCGGGTGCTCGCCGACCGGCTCGCGGGCCATGCCGGGGTGGAGCGGGTGCGCTACCCGGGGTTCGGCGCCATGGTCTCGATCGACGTCGCCGGCGACGCGGCGGCCGCCGAGCGGGTCGCCGCGGCGACGCGGCTGTGGGTGCACGCGACCAGCCTGGGCGGGGTGGAGAGCCAGATCGAGCGGCGCCGCCGCCAGCCCGGCGAGCCCGAGGCCGTGCCGGACCACCTCCTGCGGCTGTCCGTGGGCATCGAGGACGTCGACGACCTGTGGCGCGACCTCGACGCGGCGCTCGGCACCGTCTGAGGCGCCGGCCGGGCGGCCGGGCCGGCGTGCTGGGCGGCCGGGGCGGGTCAGCCGGTCTCGGCCTTGCGCGGCCGGGACAGCAGCGCGCCGACGACGTCCTGGGCCGACTTGCCCTCGGTGATCATCGCGTTGACCTGCTCGATGATCGGCACGTCGACGCCGTGGTGTCTGGCCAGGTCGAGGATGGACGTGCAGGACTTCACGCCCTCCGCGGTCTGCTTCGTCACCGCGACGACCTCGTCGACGGCCATGCCCTGACCGAGCCGCACCCCGAAGCTGTGGTTGCGCGAGAGCGGTGACATGCAGGTGGCGATGAGGTCCCCGATGCCCGCGAGCCCGGCGAAGGTGACCGAGTCCCCGCCCAGCGCCGTCCCGAGCCGGGTCGTCTCGGCCAGGCCGCGGGTGATGATCGACGCCTTGGAGTTGTCGCCCATGCCGAGCCCCTCGGCCATGCCGACCGCGAGGGCGATGACGTTCTTGGTCGCGCCGGCGATCTCGGTCCCGATGACGTCGGTGTGGGTGTAGGGCCGGAAGTAGGCCGCGGCGCACGCGTCCGCGACTCGCTGCGCCACCCGCTCGTCGGTGGCGGCGACCACGCTGGCGGCCGGCTGCTTGACGGCGATCTCGCGGGCGAGGTTGGGGCCGGACACGACGACGATGCGACCGGCGTCGATGTCGGCGGCGTCGGCGATGACCTCGCTCATGCGTTTGGTCGTGCCGAGCTCGACGCCCTTCATGAGCGAGACGACCGTGGCGTCCCGGGGCAGGACCGAGCCCCACGTCGCGAGGTTGGCGCGCAGGGTCTGCGACGGGACCGCGAGGACGATGATGTCCGCGCCGGCCGCGGCCTTCTCTGGGTCGGACGTGGCCGAGATGCGTTGCGGCAGCAGGAGCTCGGGGAGGTACTCGTCGTTGCACCCGGCGTTGATCGCGTCGACGACCTCCGACCGGCGCCCCCACATGCGGACGTCGGTGCCCGCATCGGCGAGGACGGCCGCGAAGGCCGTCCCCCAGCTGCCCGTCCCGAACACCGCTGCAGTCGTCACGTGTGGTCCTCACCGTCGTCGGGGCCATCGGGTCCGTCGGCCCATTGTGGGGGTAGTTCACGCTCGCGGGGGCCGGAACGCTCCGTCGGGGTCGCCGCCCGGGGAGGTCCGGTGACAGTGAGCCCGTGCGTGCGCGGGTCGTAGCGACCGGGCGGCGCCTGCTCGCCGCGCAGCACCTCGAGCTCGGTGGTGAGCGCCGCCATGATCCGCTCGGTCGCCTCGGCGAGCACCTCGGCCGTGACCGGCTGGTCGTAGAGGTCGCCGAGGTCGACGGGCCGGCCGGCCCGGAGCCGCATCGTGTGCCGCGGCAGGAGGTGCGGCCGGCGGCCGTAGGGCGCGAGGATCTCCTGGGCGCCCCACTGCGCGACCGGGACCACGGGACACCGGGTCTCCAGCGCCACGCGGGCAGCGCCCGTCTTGCCGCGCATCGGCCAGAGGTCGGGCTGGCGGGTGAGCGTCCCCTCCGGGTAGATCCCGACGCACTGGCCCGCCCGGATCGCCTCGACGGCCGCGGCGTAGGAGTCCGAGGCCTGCCCGGTCTCGCGGTGGACGGGGATCTGCTCGGCCGCTCGCACGATCGCCCCGACCACCGGGAGGTCGAACACCTCCACCTTGCCGAGGAAGTGCGGCACGATCCCGGAGTCGTTGAGGAAGTGCGCGAGCACGAACACGTCGACGTGCGAGATGTGGTTGGAGACGACGACGAAGCCGCGGCCGCGCGGGAGGTGCTCGGCCCCGGTCCAGTCCCGCCGGGTCAGGGCCATGAGCAACGGCCGCAGGACGGTCACCACGAACCGGTATGCCGGCGGCGCGTGGCGCGGTCCGACTCTCATGCGGGCCTTTCGTCGATGAACGGCGGGCGGCATCGTCGCGCGGCCCCGAGCGGTCTGCCTGCATCTTGGTCGCCGCCGGGGGTGCTGTCGAGCCTGCCGGGCCGTCGGTGGAGGATCGGTCCATGGAGTCTCCCAGCGTGACCGGCTGGCGCCTCGTCGTCCCCGTCAAGGGCGGGCTCGACGCGAAGTCGCGGCTGCGGCGCTCCCTCGACGACGGCGCCCTCGTCGCCGCCATCGTCCGCGACACCCTGGCCGTCGCCGCGCGCGCCGTCGGGCCGACCGGCGTCCTCGTCGTGACCTCGGACCCGGACGAGAAGGCCTACGCGGCGCAGGCGGGGTTCACCGTGGTCGGCGACCCCGGCGGCGGTCTGGACGCCGCCTGCACCGCGGGCGTCCGTGCGGCGCGGGCCGAGGGGGCGGGGTCGGTCGCGATCCTGCTCGGCGACCACCCCGGCCTCACCGAGGCCGAGCTGGTCGCGGTCCTGGACGAGGGCTCCCGTCACGACACGTTCTTCGTCCCCGACGCGGAGGGCACGGGCACCGCCCTGCTCGGGGCCAGCGGGCGAGCCGGCCCGGCGCCGGCGTTCGGTCCCGGCAGCGCCGCCCGGCACCTCGCCCTCGGCCACCGGCGGCTCGACCTCGACCTGCCCGGCCTGCGCCACGACGTCGACGACGAGGTGTCGCTGCGGCACGCCCTGGCGAACCTCTCGGTCGGGCCGCGCACCCTCGCGGCTCTCGGACGATAGCGTCGGAGCGTGCAAGCGAGCATCCACACCTTCGCCGAGGACGGCTCCGGCTCCGCGCTGCTCGACGACGGCCGGGTCGTGTCCTGGCCGGCCGAGGTCTTCGCCGGGAGCGCCCTGCGCCACGTGCGGCCCGGGCAGCGCGTCAGCGTCGACGTCGCCGCCGACGGCACGAGCGTGACGCGGGTGTGGATCGTCGGGATCGGCCCCGGCGAGACGATCGGCTGACCCGCGGGCAGCGAGAAGGGCCGGCACCGCGAGGCGCCGGCCCTTCTGCGGTGCAGGACGCGTCAGCGCGTCGACTTCTTCGCCGTCGACTTCTTCGCCGCGGTCTTCGCGGTGCTCTTCGCCGCCGGGGCCTTCTTGGCCGCCGTCTTCGTGGTCGCGGTCTTCGCCGCGGTCTTCTTCGCCGGCGTCGCGGCGGCTGTGGTCTTGCGCGCCGACGTGGCGGCCGCCTTCGTCGCCGGGGCCTTCTTGGCGGCGGCCTTGGCCGGGGTCGCCTTGGTGGCCTTCGTCGCCGTCCTGGTCGCCGTCGCCTTGACCGTGCTCGCCTTCTTGGCCGTGGCCTTGGTGGCGGTCGACGCGGCGGTGGTCGCCTTCTTGGCGGCAGCCGTCGAGGTGGTGCTCGCCTTCTTGGCCACCGTCCTCGTCGCGGTGGCGGCCTTCTTGGCGGGCGCGGCCGCCTTGGTGGCCGCCGTGCCGGCGCTCGCGCGCTGGGCCGCCGGGGACGCCTTGGGAAGGGTGGAGGGCTTCTTGACGTACGCCTTGAAGGCAGCGCCGGCGCGGAAGCGGGGCGCCTTCGACTTCGGGATGCGGACGCTGGCACCCGAGCGCGGGTTGCGGCCGGTGCGCGCGGCGCGCTCTGCCCGGTCGAACGTGCCGAAGCCGGTGATGCCGACCTTGCCACCCTTGGTGACCTCGCGGACGATCGTGTCGAGGACCGCATCGAGGGCCTCGGTCGCTGCCTTGCGGCTGCCGAGACGCTTCTCGAGCTCCCGGACGAGTTCTCCCTTGTTCACTGTCTCTCCATCGGTCTGCCGCCGGGACCGACCCGACGATGTGTGTGGCCAGACGAGTGCCTGTCCTGGAGTCGACGGTAGGCCGAGCCGGCAGGTGAGTCCATCACCTCTTGGTCGGTTTCCGTTGTCCCACATGGAGTTTCGGACCGGCTCCGCACTCGCCACCGTGGGCCGTGCAGTGGCCAAGGTCGCGGCGCCACGGAAGGGGCTGGCTCACCAGTTCTCCTGTGCCGCAACGGCTCTCACGAGAAACAGACCGAGCGGCATGCCCTGCTCACCGCAGCGGGACCGCGGGCCTCGGAGTCACACCAGTCACATGCGTCACAGGAATGGACGCGCTCGGCGGCGCGAACTCCCCACTCCCACACGGCGTGTCGTGGGCGGACGGTCAGCCGGTGACGGGCTTCCAGGTCGGTCGGAGCTGCTCGTATGCCGTGATGTCCGGCTCGTGACGCAGCGTGAGCGAGATGTCGTCCAGGCCCTCGAGCAGGCGCCAGCGGGTGTAGTCGTCGACCTCGAAGGCCGCGACGACGTCGCCGGCCGTGATGGTCCGGCTCTCGAGGTCGACGGTCACCGACGTCCCCGGCTCGTTCTCGAGCAGCTTCCACAGCAGCTCGACGTCGTCCTGGCTGCACTGCGCCGTGAGCAGCCCGGCCTTGCCGCCGTTGCCGCGGAAGATGTCGGCGAAGCGCGACGAGATGACGACCCGGAAGCCGTAGTTCATCAGCGCCCAGACGGCGTGCTCGCGCGAGCTGCCCGTCCCGAAGTCGGGACCGGCGACGAGGATCGAGCCCGCGGCATACGTCGGGTCGTTGAGGACGAAGGTCTCGTCCTTGCGCCAGGCCGCGAACAGGCCGTCCTCGAAGCCGGACTTGGTCACCCGCTTGAGATACTCCGCGGGGATGATCTGGTCGGTGTCGACGTTGCTGCGTCGGAGCGGGACGCCGGTGCCGGTGTGGGTCGTGAAGGCGTCCACGTCAGGCCTCCTGGCGGGCGAGGTCGGCGGCCGGCACGAGCGGCTCGAGGTCGGACGGGCTGGACAGCGTGCCGCGCACCGCGGTGGCGGCGGCGACGATCGGGCTGACGAGGTGGGTGCGACCACCCTTGCCCTGGCGGCCCTCGAAGTTGCGGTTGGACGTCGACGCGCTGCGCTCCCCCGGAGCGAGCTTGTCGGGGTTCATCGCGAGGCACATCGAGCATCCGGGGAGGCGCCACTCGGCGCCCGCCTCGGTGAAGACCGTGTCGAGGCCCTCCGCCTCGGCCTGGAGCCGTACCCGGGCCGACCCCGGCACGACGAGCATGCGGACACCGTCGGCGACCCGGCGCCCCTTGACCACGGCGGCGGCGGCGCGCAGGTCCTCGATCCGGCCGTTGGTGCACGAGCCGACGAAGACGGTGTCGACGGCGATTCGGCGCAACGGCGTCCCGGCGACGAGACCCATGTACTCGAGGGCCCGCTCGGCGGACTGGCGCTCGGTGTCGTCCATCGTCGCCGGGTCCGGCACGCTGTGGCTCAACGGCGCACCCTGCCCGGGGTTGGTCCCCCAGGTGACGAACGGGGTGAGCTCGGAGGCGTCGATGACGACCTCGGCGTCGAACTCGGCGTCCTCGTCGGTGTGCAGCTCGCGCCAGCTGGCCACTGCGGCATCCCAGTCCTCTCCGCGGGGCGCGTGGTCACGGCCCTCGAGGTACGCGAAGGTCGTCTCGTCCGGGGCGATCATGCCGGCGCGGGCGCCGGCCTCGATCGACATGTTGCAGACGGTCATCCGCCCCTCCATGGAGAGGGCTCGGATCGCGCTGCCGCGGAACTCGAGGACGTAGCCCTGACCGCCGCCGGTGCCGATCTTGGCAATGACGGCGAGCACGATGTCCTTGGACGAGACGCCGTCGGCGAGCTCGCCGTCGACGGTGATGGCCATGGTGCGGAACGGCTTGAGCGGGAGCGTCTGGGTGGCGAGCACGTGCTCGACTTCGGACGTGCCGATGCCGAACGCGAGCGCACCGAACGCGCCGTGGGTCGAGGTGTGACTGTCACCGCAGACGACCGTCATGCCCGGCTGGGTGAGCCCGAGCTGCGGGCCGACGACGTGCACGATCCCCTGCTCGGCGTCCCCCATCGGGTAGAGCCGGATGCCGAACTCCTCGCAGTTGCGCCGGAGCGTGTGCACCTGGGTGAGGCTGATCGGGTCGGTGATGGGGCCGGGGGTGGTGGGGACGTTGTGGTCCTCGGTCGCCAGGGTGAGGTCGGTGCGGCGCACCGGTCGGCCGGAGAGCCGCAGCCCGTCGAAGGCCTGCGGGCTCGTCACCTCGTGGAGGAGGTGGAGGTCGATGTAGAGCAGGTCCGGCTCGCCCTCGCCCTGACGCACGACGTGCGCGTCCCACACCTTCTCTGCCAGGGTCCTGCCCACGGCCAACACCTCCAGGAAACGGGTCTGTGTCGTCGCCGCGCGCAGCACGGTCGACGTCGCTCCTTCCGAGGTTCGCACGCGCTCCACACGCGGGGACTTGCGTCTCACGGCTTGGGACGGCAGTATCAAGACATGGACAACACCAGTGGCGTCGGCGTGCTCGACAAGGCCGCCATCGTCTTGAGCGCCCTCGAAGCCGGCCCCTCGACCCTCGCCCAGCTCGTCACGGCCACCGGCCTGGCCCGCCCGACGGCCCACCGCCTCGCAGTGGCCCTGGAGCACCATCGCCTCGTCGGACGGGACATGCAGGGGCGCTTCGTGCTCGGACCGCGCCTGGGTGAGCTGGCCGCCGCGGCGGGTGAGGACCGCCTGCTCGCGGCCGCGGGCCCGGTTCTGGGCGCGCTGCGCGACCACACCAACGAGAGCGCCCAGCTCTTCCGCCGCCAGGGCGAGCACCGCATCTGCGTCTCGGCCGCCGAGCGTCCCGTGGGGCTGCGCGACTCCATCCCGATCGGCGCGAGCCTGACGATGCTCGCCGGCTCCGCGGCCCAGGTCCTCCTCGCCTGGGAGGAGCCGGACCGCCTGCACCGCGGGCTCCAGGGCGCCGCGTTCAACGCGACCACCCTGTCGGGCGTGCGCCGTCGCGGGTGGGCCCAGAGCGTCGGTGAGCGTGAGGCGGGCGTCGCGTCCGTCTCCGCCCCGGTCCGCTCCCCCTCCGGCCGGGTCATCGCCGCCGTGTCCATCTCCGGTCCCATCGAGCGGCTGTCGCGCCAGCCCGGCCGGCTCCACGCCGCCACCGTCATCGCCGGCGCCAACAAGCTCACCGAGGTCCTCGCCCGCCACGCGAAGACCGCCGAGGAGCAGCACTCCGCCTGACCGTCCGGCCGCCGAGCACCCGGCACATGCAGAAGTCCCCGTCACCGGTGAGGTGACGGGGACTTCAGTGCTGGTAGCCCCGACGGGATTCGAACCCGCGCTACCGCCGTGAGAGGGCGGCGTGCTAGGCCGCTACACAACGGGGCCCTAGCCGTGCTGGTCGGGTCGAGCCCGAACAGCGGTTGAAGACTACCGCAGAACGGTGAGATCTTCGAATTAGCCTATGCCACAGGGACATTGACCTTGCTGGGGTACCAGGACTCGAACCTAGAATGACGGTACCAGAAACCGTAGTGTTGCCAATTACACCATACCCCAAGGGGGTATCACTGGAGCTGTGGTCCGAGGACCACCTGCACCGGTGAACCGAGGAGCGATACTACCGTCCGACCTCCTCGCGCCCAAATCGCCCGACAGTCCGGCCCCTCGGGGCGTCAGAGCGAGTCGCGCAGGGCCCGCAGCCGGGTCAGCGTCGAGGTCTTGCCGAGGATCTCCATCGACTCGAAGAGCGGCGGGCTGACCCGCTGGCCCGACACCGCCGTGCGCAGCGGACCGAAGGCGAACTTGGGCTTGATGCCGAGCCCGTCGACGACCGCGGACCGCAGCGCGGCCTCGATGGCCTCGGCGTTCCAGCCACTGTCGGTGCCGAGGACACCGGTGCCGTGGTCGTCGATGTCGCCGAGGGCGCGAGCGGCGGCGTCGAGCACGTCGCCGGCGTCGTCCTTCAGCTGGGCGCGGGCGTCGTCGGCGATCTCCAGGGCGTCGTCGGCCACGAAGAAGGGCCGCACCATGGCCGAGGCCTCGGTGAGGTGCACGATACGGGTCTGGATGAGCGCGGCGACCGCCTTGAGCCGGCCCAGCTCGCCGAGGGACGGGTTGCCGGAGAGCACCTCGTCGCGCTCGAGGAACGGGAGCAGCCGCGAGGTGAAGTCACCCGCCTCGAGCCCGCGCAGGTAGACCCCGTTGAGCCAGTCGAGCTTCTTGAGGTCGAAGATCGGGCCGACCGGGTTGACCTTCTTCCAGTCGAAGCCGTCGCTGAACTCGCGGAAGGTGAAGACCTCGCGCTCGGTGCCATCGTCCTCGAGCACCGGCGGGTAGGCCAGCAGGGCGAGGAAGTTGACGAGGGCCTCCGGGAGGTAGCCCTCCTCCCGGAACCACGTGAGCCGCGCAGCGGGGTTCTTGCGCTTGGAGATCTTGGACTTGTCGGTGTTGCGCAGCAGGGGCATGTGCGCGAACTTCGGCGGCTCCAGCCCGAGCCACTGGTAGAGCAGCACGTGCTTGGGCGTCGAGCTGATCCACTCCTCGCCGCGCACGACGTGGGTGATGCCCATCTCGTGGTCGTCGACGACGACGGCGAGGTGGTAGGTCGGGAAGCCGTCGGCCTTGAGGATCACCTGGTCGTCCGGGCGCGGGGCCGAGACGGTGCCGCGGATGAGATCGTCGAACGTCAGCGGCGCGTCCTCCGGGATGAACATGCGCACGACCGGCGTCTCGCTGAAGCCCGGCAGCTCGGCCCGCTCCTCACGCGTCCTGCCGTGGCAGAGCCGGTCGTAGCCGGTCGGCTGCTTCGTCTTCTGCTGCACCTCGCGCATCTGGGTGAGCCGCTCGCCGGAGCACCAGCAGTGGTAGGCCTTGCCGTCGGCGAGGAGCCGCTCGACGTAGGGCCGGTAGGTGTCGAGGCGCTCGCTCTGGCGGTACGGGGCGAACGGCCCACCGAGGTCGGGGCCCTCGTCCCACGTCAGCCCGAGCCAGTGCAGCGTGTCGTAGACCTGCTGCTCGCTGTCCGCCCGGAACCGCGCGCGGTCGGTGTCCTCGATCCGCAGGAGGAAGCGCCCGCCCTGCTGGCGCGCGAACGCGAGGTTGAACAACGACATGTAGGCCGTGCCGACGTGCGGGTCACCCGTGGGTGACGGGGCGACGCGGAGTCGGGGGCTGCTGGCTGCGGTGGGGGGCTGCTCACTCATGGTGCCCCGAGTCTAGGGAGTCCCCGGGCCCTCGCCCCACCCCTGACCGAGGCGGTCGCGTCGTGAGGCCAGCCACGCACGCTCGGCGGGGTTCGGCGTGGTCGCGATCGCGGCGGCATACGCACGTCCGGCGTCGTCGTCCCGGCCGAGGCGGCGGAGCAGGTCCGCGCGGGTGGCGTGCCACGGTGCGTATGCCGTGAGGTCGAGTCCGTCGACGACGGCCAGCGCGACCTGTGGCCCGTCGAGCTCGGCGAGGGCGACCGCCCGGTTGAGCTCGACGACGGGCGACGGGCGCACCCGGAGGAGCTGGTCGTAGAGGGCCACGACCTGCCCCCAGTCCGTCAGCGACACGTCGAGGGAGTCCGTGTGCACGGCCTGGATCGCGGCCTGGATCTGGTACGCGCCGGGGGCCCCGCGCCGCAGGCACTCACGCACGAGAGCGTGCCCCTCGTCGATGAGCCCCGCGTCCCATCGGGTGCGGTCCTGCTCGTCGAGCGTGACGAGGCGGCCGGCGTCGTCGATGCGGGCGGGCCGCCGGGCCTGGCTGAGGAGCATGAGGGCGAGCAGCCCGTCGACCTCCGGCGGCGAGCCGATCTCACCGGCCAGGGACCGCAGTGCCCGGGTGAGGCGGATGGCCTCGAGGGCGAGGTCCTCCCGGTCGGCGGACTCCCCGCCCCGGCTGAGGTAGCCCTCGTTGTGGACGAGGTAGAGCACGGCGAGGACCGCGTCGAGGCGGTCGGCCAGGTCCTCGGGGCCCGGGACGCGGTAGGGGATGCGCGCCTTGGCGATCTTGGCCTTGGCCCGGGTGATCCGCTGCGCCATCGTCGTCTCGGGCACGAGGAACGCGGACGCGATCTCGGCGACGGTGAGCCCGCCGAGCAGGCGCAGGGTGAGCGCGACCCGCGCCGGCTCGGCCAGGGCGGGGTGGCAGCAGGTGAAGATGAGCCGGAGCCGGTCGTCGGTCACCGGGCCGGTGGGCTCCGGGGGTGTGTCGTCGGTGAGCATGGCGGCCTCGGCGTACTTCTCGTCCCGGACGCGTTCGCGCCGCAGGTGGTCCAGCGCCTTGCGGCTCGCCGTGGTGGTGAGCCACCCGGCGGGGTTGGGTGGGACACCGTCACGCTGCCAGCGCTCGAGCGCGATGACGATCGCCTCACCGAGCGCGTCCTCGGCGAGGCCGATGTCGCCGTAGCGGCGGATGAGCCCGGCGACGACCCGGCCGTACTCGGTGCGCACGACCGTGGCGACGGCGTCCGCGCCGAGAGCGGGCGAGGGGTCCTCGGAGCTCACGCGTGGGTCAGGCTGGGTTGAAGGGGCGGACCTCGACCGGGCCGCCGCACGCGGCGGAGCCCTCCTTGGCCCACTGGAGGGCCTCGTCGAGGTCGGCGGCCTCGATGACCCAGAAGCCGCCGAGGTACTCCTTGGCCTCGAGGAACGGCCCGTCGGTGACGGTCGGGCGCTCACCGGTCGCGTCGACCGTCGTGGCAGTCGTGATCGGCTCGAGGCCGCCGGCGAAGACCCACTTGCCGGCCTCGCGGACCTTGTCGTTGAAGCGACCGACGGTCGCGTACATCTCCTGGACGACGTCGTCGGCGGGCATCTCGTCGTCGACGGAGCCGTGGACCGAGAGCAGGTAGTGGGTCATGGTGGTTCTCCTCCGGGTGAGCGACCGGCGGCCCGGGTGGCGCCTGTGGTGTCGTTCATCCTCTCCACGAACGGGCTCCCCCGGATACGACACCCTCGGCCCACCTTGGGTGGACGTGTGGGTCAGTCGCGCGGACCCTTGCGGTGCGGCTTCTTCTCCGGGCGGCTGCTGCGCTCGCGCGACTCGGTGAGCTCGATGAGCTGGCCCGAGATCCTGGTCGCCCGCAGCTTCGCCTCGGTGCCCGGCGGGAGCGTGGCGGGCAGCTCGACCAGGGAGTGGTCGGCGCGGATGTCGATGTGGCCGAAGTCCTGCCGGCCGAGACCGCCCTCGTTGGCCAGCGCGCCGACGATCTGGCGGGGCTCGACCTTGTGCCGGCGCCCGACGGCGATCCGGTAGGTCGCCATCGGCCCGGACGACCCGCGCGACCCGCGTTCGCCCCGCGCGCCACCACCGGAGCGGTCGAACCTGCCGCCGCCGCGGTCGTCGCGGTCCCGGCTGGGTCCGCGGTCGTCCCGGTCGCGCCGCGGGGGGCGCGTCGGCTCGGGCTCCAGAAGCATCGGCTCGTCGCCCTGGAGCACGATCGCCAGTGCGGCGGCCACGTCGGCCTCCGGGACGTCGTGCTCACGGACGTAGTGCGCGATGACGTCGCGGTACTCGTCGAGCTCGCTCGAGCCCAGCGCCGTCGTGATCCGGTCGTCGAGGCGGACGAGCCGGGTGGCGTTGATGTCCTCGACCGTCGGGAGCGGCATCTCGGTGAGGGTCGTGCGCGTCGCCTTCTCGATCGCCTTGAGCAGGTAGCGCTCGCGCGGCGTGACGAAGGAGATCGCGTCGCCACTGCGGCCGGCGCGGCCCGTGCGGCCGATGCGGTGCACGTAGGACTCGGTGTCGGTGGGGATGTCGTAGTTGACGACGTGGCTGATCCGCTCGACGTCGAGGCCACGGGCCGCGACGTCGGTGGCGACGAGGATGTCGAGCTTGCCCGACTTGAGCTGGGCCACGGTCCGCTCGCGCTGCCCCTGGGCGACGTCGCCGTTGATGGCGGCGGCCGAGAACCCTCGGGCGCGCAGCTTCTCCGCGAGCATCTCGGTCTCGTTCTTGGTGCGGACGAAGACGATCATCCCCTCGAAGTTCTCGACCTCGAGGATGCGCGTCAGGGCGTCGACCTTCTGCGGGTACGACACGATGAGGTAGCGCTGGGTGATGTTGGGCGTCGTCGTCGCCTTGCGCTCGACGGTGATCTCGAGGGCGTCGGTGAGGTACTTCTTCGAGATCCGCCGGATCTGCGAGGGCATCGTCGCGGAGAACAGGGCGACGTGCTTCTCCGCCGGGGTGTCGGCGAGGATCGTCTCGACGTCCTCGGCGAAGCCCATCTTGAGCATCTCGTCGGCCTCGTCGAGCACGAGGAAGCGCAGCTCCGACAGGTCGAGGGTGCCCTTCTCGAGGTGGTCCATGATGCGGCCGGGGGTGCCGACGACGATGTGGACCCCGCGGCGCAGCGCGCTCAGCTGGACCCCGTAGCCCTGGCCGCCGTAGACCGGCAGGACGTGGACGCCGGGCATGCGCGACGCGTACTTCTCGAAGGCCTCACACACCTGGAGCGCGAGCTCACGGGTCGGGGCGAGGACGAGGGCCTGCGGCGTCTTCTGCTTGAGGTCGAGCCGGCTGAGGATCGGCAGCGCGAAGGCGGCGGTCTTGCCCGTCCCCGTCTGCGCCAGCCCCACGACGTGCCGCCCGGCGAGCAGGCCGGGGATCGTCATCGCCTGGATCGGGGAGGGGGTCTCGTAGCCGATGTCCTTCAGCGCTCGGACCACCCGGTCGTCCAGACCGAGGTCGGAGAAGGTCGGCTGCTCGGGCTCTTCGTTGGTCAGGTTCTCGTCACTCACAACCCGACCGTAGTGGCGCACCCCTCGAATCGGCGAGTGCCGCCCATGCCGTGACCGTCACTCAGCGCTGACGAAGGGGTTGCTCAGGGTGCCGATCTGGTCGATCTCGACCTCGACGCGTTGACCCGCGACGACCGGACCGACGCCGGCGGGGGTCCCGGTGAGGATGACGTCACCGGGGAGCAGCGTGAACGCCCGGGAGGCGTGGGCGATGAGCTCGGCGACGCCGTGGACCATGTCCGAGGTCGGACCGTCCTGGACGACCTCGCCCTCGAGTCGGGTCGTGATCCGGCAGGCGCCGGGGTCGAGGTCGGTCTCGATCCACGGGCCGAGCGGGCAGAACGTGTCCATCCCCTTGGCGCGCGCCCACTGGCCGTCGCCCCGCTGCAGGTCCCGCGCGGTGACGTCGTTGGCGACGGTGTAGCCGAAGACCGACGACAGCGCCTCCTCGACCGACAGGTCCTTGGCGAGGCGGCCGATGACGACGGCGAGCTCGCCCTCGTAGCTGACCTCCCGCGCGAACCCCGGGATGACGACGGGGTCGCCCGGGCCCACGACCGCGGTGTTGGGGATGAGGAACATCAGCGGCTCGGCCGGGGCCTCGCCACCCATCTCCTTGGCGTGCTCGGCGTAGTTCCTGCCGATGCCGATGACCTTGCTGCGCGGGATGACCGGTGCGAGCAGGCGCACGTCCTCGACGAGGTGGGTCGCCCCGGTCAGCTCGATCCGTTGGTAGAGCGGGTCGCCCGTGATCGCGGCGATCTTCTCGCCGGCTCCGTCGACCAACCCGTATGCCGGGTCCTCACCTGTCGTGAATCTCGCGATGCGCACGGGCTCACTGTAGGACCCCTGCCTCGTGTGCCTGAGCGCGAGCCCTGGCTCGCGCTCAGGCACACGAGGCGACGGGTTCAGCCGATGCGGCCCGCGACCGTCGTGGCCAGCACGGCGTACCCGGCGTCGTTGGCGTGGATGTCGTTCCTCGTGCACATCCACGTCCAGGCGCAGATCGTCGCGACGTTGGTCGGGATCGTCCCGAACGCAGTGGCGACCGGCGTGGTGGTCGTGGACCGGAACGCGGTGGCGACGTCGGCCACGTCGGCACCCACCGTGGCCGCGGCTCTGGACACGGCGCCGTTGAGGAGGGCCTGGAGGCCGGAGGTCATGGCGGCGACCTGCTGGCCGGCTTGTCCGGTCAGCCACGCGGCGAGGAACGGGTTGTAGTAGTTGAGGACGATGATCTCGGTGTCCGGACCGGTGGCGGCGCGCAGCTGGCCGAGGATGTTCGTGAGGTTGGCCTCGACGGTGCCGACGGCGGCCAGGGCGCACGCGAGGTTGACGCTCGGGCGTGCGCAGGGGGTGACGTCGTTGGCGCCGATGTCGATGGTGACGAGGTCGACCTTGCCCCGGTGGGCGCGGAGGAACTCGACCGCCTCGGCCACCTGCGACCCCTGCTCGTAGGAGCAGCGGTCGGTGCCGAGCATCGACGCCGTCGTGGCGCCGGAGCAGGCGAGGTTGCGCAGCTTGGCCTTCGGCGCGGTGTCCTGGAGGGCGTCGAGCACGCCGCCGACGTAGCCGCCGGTGCGGTCGTCGCCGACGCCCGGCTGGTAGCCGGCGGCGAGCGAGTCACCCAGGGCGAGGTACCAGCTCGTGGCATTGGCCGCCCCACGCCCGGGCGACGCATCGGCCGCGGACGGGGCCACGAGGGCGATGAACATCGCGAGGAGGACGGTGATAATTCGACGCATGACTGGGGCTCCCGGGCGCTCACGGCCTGCCACGGTGCAGACCTCCGCGGATCGTCGCACACCGTGACCGGTCCGGTGGCGGTTCGGAGGAGGTCCGCTCACCTACGCTGGTCCGGTCATGTCGCCGGTCCTCACCCTCCTCGACCGCGAGACGTGGACGGGCCTCGAGGCCGCCCACGCCGCGCGCGTCGACGTCGTCACGGCCGGGCACCTCTCCCGCCGGGACCGCGGCGTGCCCCACCCCGTCGAGGACTTCCTCTTCCGCTACTACTCCGTGACGCCCAGCCGGCTGCGCCGGTGGCACCCGGGTGCCGGGGTGCGTCTCGGGGGCGCGACCGCGCTGGAACGGGCGTCGTGGCGGCACTACCGCGCGGTGGGCAAGGCCGTCGAGCTCGACGTCGAGTCGTTCTTGGCAGCACGGGGACAGGCGGTCGACTTCGTACGGCGGCTGCTGGAGGCGACTGTGTCGCGCCCGGCACGGCTGGGCTGCTTCGGCCTGCACGAGTGGGCGATGGTCTACCGCGCCGGGGAGGGCGGCGTCCGCCACGAGCAGGTGCCGCTGCGGTTGGGGCAGGCGGGCACCGACGAGGTCGTCGAGCGCCACCAGATCGCCTGCAGCCACTTCGACGCGTTCCGCTTCTTCACCCCGGACGCCGTGTCCCGCAACATCCTTCAGCCCACGCGCGAGGCCCAGGTCGAGCTCGAGCAGCCCGGCTGCCTGCACGCGGGGATGGACACGTACAAGTGGGCGACGAAGCTCTCACCGCTCGTGCCGAGCGACCTCACCCTGGACTGCTTCGACCTGGCCAGGGAGATCCGCCTGCTCGACATGCAGGCCTCCCCCTACGACCTCTCCGGCCACGACGTCGAGCCGGTGCCGATCGAGACGGCGGCCGGCAAGGCGGCCTACGTCGAGCGCCAGCGCGAGTTCGCCCAACGCTCCAACGTCCTGCGCCGGCGGCTCCTCACCGTTCTCGACGCGACCTGGTGACGGTTCGCACGTGAGCACGCCCTCGGGACAGGCTCACTCGGGTCCCTGACGGCCCCGGCCGGACTTGAGCTGGCCGCGGCGCTTCTTGGCGTCGAGGCGACGACGCTGCGACCCACGGGTCGGTCGCGTGGGTCTGCGGGACGGCGGTGCCGGCGCCAGCGCGTCGCGGAGCAGGGCACCGAGACGCTCCCTCGCGGCGGACCGGTTGCGCAGCTGCGAGCGGTACTCGGACGCCGCGATGACGACGCGGCCGTTGACGAGAACGGGGCCGAGCACCTCGGCGACCCGCTCGCGCTGCGTCTGGGAGAGGGACCGCGACGAGGCCGGCTCGAAGGACAGCTCGACGCGGCTGTCCGTCGTGTTCACGCCCTGACCACCCGGACCCGAGGACCGGGAGAACCGCTCGGCGAGCTCGTCGGCGACGATGACCAGACCGCCGGGAAGCCCCGGCCCCGGCGGGACCAGGAGGTCGCTGCCGGGTCCGCCCATGCCCTCATCGTGGCACGCGGCGGGGGCGCTCCCCCGTCAGCGCACCGGCACCGCCGCGCGCAGCAGCCCGTACGTGACGCTCTCGACGAGCGCGTCCCAGCTCGCCTCGAGGATGTTGGCGGCGACACCGATGGTCTCCCAGGTGGTCTCGCCGTCACTGGTCTCGATGAGCACCCGCGTCACCGCGTCGGTCCCGTGCGCGGCGTCGAGGATGCGGACCCGGTAGTCGATGAGCTCGAGGTGCTCGATCTCCGGGTAGGCCGTGGCGAGGGCGAGCCGGAGCGCGTGGTCGAGCGCGTTGACGGGGCCGTTGCCCTCCCCCGTGCGCAGGACCCGCCTGCCGCCGGTGGTGATCTTGACCGTCGCCTCGGACAGGGCGTCGCCGTGCGACTGCGAGTCCGTGATGACCCGCCAGGACTCGACCTCGAAGAAGTCCGGGAGCGCACCTTCGACCTCACGGCGCAGCAGCAGCTCGAAGCTCGCGTCCGCCGCGTCGAACGTGTAGCCCCGCAGCTCGAGGTCCTTGACCTTGGCCAGCACCCGCTGGACGAGCGCACTGTCGGCGGCGTCGCTCGGGTCCAGCTCGAGTCCGAGCTCGCGCGCCTTGAGCTCGATCGAGGCACGACCGGCCATGTCCGAGATGAGCATCCGCATGTCGTTGCCGACCTGCTTGGGGTCGAGGTGCTGGTAGAGGTCCGGGTCGACCTTGATGGCGCTGGCGTGCAGCCCCGCCTTGTGCGCGAACGCGCTGGCTCCGGTGTACGGCTGGCGGCTGTAGGCCGGGACGTTCGTCACCTCGCTGATCGCGTGGCTGATCCGGGTCGACTCCTGCAGCCGGTGCGGCTCGATGAGCTGGACGCCCTGCTTGAGCTGGAGGTTCGCGACGACGGTGACGAGGTTGGCGTTGCCGGTCCGCTCCCCGTAGCCGTTCACGGTGCCCTGGACGTGGGTGGCGCCTGCGTCGACCGCCACCATCGAGTTCGCGACGGCGCACCCGGTGTCGTTGTGGCAGTGGATGCCGAGGCGGGTGTCCGTGCCGGTCGCGCCGGCCACACCGAGGGCGTCCGCGACGTCGGCGACGACGTCACCGATGCGGCTCGGCAGCATGCCGCCGTTGGTGTCGCACAGCGCGAGGACCTCGGCGCCGGACTCCGCCGCGGCGCGCAGCGCCTCGAGCGCGTAGGCGCGGTCGACGGCATACCCGTCGAAGAAGTGCTCGGCATCGAGGAAGACGCGCCGGCCCTCACCGCGCAGGAACGAGACGGTGTCGCGGATCATCTCGAGGTTCTCCTCGCGGGTGGTCCGCAACGCCCTCTCGACGTGACCGACGTGGGACTTCGCGACGAGGGTGACGACCGAGGCCTGGCTGTCGAGCAGCGCCCGCACGAGCGGGTCCGTGGCCGCGGCCCCCCCGGCCCGACGGGTCGCACCGAACGCGGCGAGCGTCGCGTTCTTGAGGGTGAGGTCGGTGGCGGCCCGGGCGAAGAACTCGGTGTCCTTCGGGTTGGCCCCGGGCCAGCCGCCTTCGATGAAGCCGACCCCGAGGTCGTCGAGGTGCGACGCGATGGTGAGCTTGTCCGCGACGGAGAGGTTGAGCCCCTCCTGCTGGGCACCGTCACGCAGGGTGGTGTCGTAGACGTGCAGGTCGCTCATTCGTGTCTCGCCTCGATCGATCTCGTGCGTCGGGTTCGGTGGATCGTGCTGCTCCCGTGTCCTTCTCGACGTCGCGCGTGCTGCTCGGTGACCGGGGGTGTGGTCGGCCGGGCCCTCTGCCGGGCCGACTCCGGCTCACCGTCGTCGACCCAACAAAAAGACCCCCCGGGTGCGGGAGGTCTGCGCGACGAATGGTGTGTTCGTCGCGCTAGTCGATAATGACGGTGGCGGTGGCCACGGACAGGAGTGTCACGAGGGAGAGCGTCGCACGCGTGACCGGCATACGGGAAGCACTGTCCACATCGCGGTCGTCCGCAGTCCGGACGAGCGGGGCGAACCCCTGCCGTCCGCTCGCCGTCCGCCCTACGCTCGCCTGCATGGGAGAGACGCTGCACCTCACCACGGTCCTCGAGCCGCGCGGGCCGGCCGGCGCGATCGTCCTCACCGACGAGCAGGTGGCCGCCCTGGGAGACGGCGCCAGGACGTTCCCCGTCGTCGTGACGGTCGGCGGCCGCTCGCTGCCGCTGCGCCTGGCCCGCATGGGTGGCGAGTCGCTCATCGGCTTCAGCAAGGCGGCGCGGGCCGAGGCGGGGATCGAGATCGGCGACGAGCTGACCGTCGACATCGCCACCGAGAGCGGTCCGCGGACCGTCGAGGTCCCCGACGACCTCGCCGCCGCGCTCGCCGCGGACCCGGTCGCCGATGCCACCTTCGCGAGCCTGGCCTACACGCACCAGAAGGAGTACGTCCGCTGGGTCGTCGAGGCCAAGCGCGACGAGACCCGTGCGGACCGCGTCGCCCGGACCGTCGAGATGGTGCGCGCAGGGCAGCGCCGCTGACGTCTCAGCCGCGACCCCTGCCCACGTGCGACCGGTCGGACGTACCGTCGAGCCGCGCGCGGTCGGCGGCGGCGCGACCCACGTGCCAGCCCTCGGCGTCCCGCACCGACTGAGTCCTTCTCCGGGTCAGGGAGGGGAACCACTCGTCCACCGTCTGCTCGACCCTCTCGGCGCGCGCCGCCATGAGGGGGACGAGCGCCTGACCGCGGGAGCTGGCCGCCGGCGCCGCCGCATCCATCGCCTCCCTCGTGACCTGCCGGAGCCTCTCACCGATCCGGTACGCGTACGCCGTGAGGAAGGACGACCTGAAGGCCCTGGTCCTGCTGCGCCCCCGGTGGTCCGCCCGCGAGCCCTCGGCCAGCATCGCCGAGTTCGCCTGCACGAGCAGTGAGGTGAAGAGCAGCTCGACGGACTCGAGGTCGGCCTCGAAGCCGACCACCGTGCCGAAGCCGAGCTCGCGGGTCCACACCATGCGGCAGGAGTTGGCCGAGGCCACTGCGGTGAGGAGGGAGGCCTTGGGACCGTCGTACGGAGTGTCGATGCCGATCCGCCGTCCGCGCGGCCCGCCCGCCAGCGACGCCCCGCCCCGTTCGGCGGTGAGCAGCGCCGCGTCGATGCTGTGCCGAGCCATGAGCGCCTGGGCGCCCGCCGTGAAGGTCTCGGCCTCGGCCGCGAAGGTCGTCGACTCGGCCTTGGCGAGGAGCATGCGCACCCGCTCGAGAATCCTCGAGTCCACGTCCGCCGGCCGCCCCGATGTCGACGAGGCCGCGGCCGCGTCGGCCGCCGTGGGCCGGAACTCGCCCGGCAGGCAGGTGAGCCTCTCGATGCCGGGGAGCGACTGGAGCAGGTGCATCACCGTCAGCGACTGCGCGACCAGAGTCAGCCAGTCGACCCCGCGCTGGCGGTGGGCGTCGAGCCAGGTCCGGGATCGGGGCCACCAGACGGTGCCGTCGAGTGCGTGGAGCTGCCCCCACCAGCTGGGGTCGACCGTGGCCCGAGCGTGCCGGTCCAGCTCGTCGGTCATCGCGTCGACGACGAACGCCTGTTCCGCGGTCGAGAGCCGACGCACCGCCATCCGGTGGACGTCTGACGGCTGCCAGCCCCGCTGCCACGCGCCGTCCGTGGCCGCCCGCAGGCCGGCGACGAGCGCGGTGACGACGCGTCGGGCCCCGTCCGACGTGGCACATCGCTGGGCCAGGTCCACGGTGACGTCGTCGAACGTGTGGCTGCGCCGACCACCCAGCGCGAGGAGCCCTCGGCCGATGAGGTCCTCGACGGTGGCCTCACCGGTGCCACGTCCCTGCCGGTGCCACGCGGCACCGCCGTCGTCTCGCATTCGCGTCCTCCGTCCGTCATCCGTCGAGCGCCCAGCATGCACCGCGACCGCACCGACACGTCACGGGCGCTCGTCAGGCTGTGGACAGAGCTCGTTCCCGCGAGGCCCTGTGGACGATGTCGGTGACCCCACGCGCCCCACGTCAACGGGTGGTTGACGCGAGGCATGCGTCAACCTATGGTTGACGCATGCCTCGGACCCCAGAGCGTCGACCCGCCATCCGCCCCCGCCGGACCACCTCGCTGACGAGCGGAGCGCTCTGCGTGGGTCTCGGGTTCGCCTGCTTCCTTCTCTCCCGGGGGCGGGACGGCTTCGACCAGGGTCTCTTCCAGGGCGCCTGCGTCGCCCTCATGGTCCTCGGCGCCTACCTGCTCGGGTCCGCGACGTTCCGCAGGGGGACCTCGGACGAGCTCGGCGACGACGCCTGGCTGCCGAGCCGTGATGGCCGCTGAGCCCGGCGCCGGCTCGGCACCCGGCGCACGCGAGAGCCGGCTGCGCGTCGTCGACGCCATCGGCGCGGCCATCCTCTCGACCGCTCCGTCGGCGGACTCGCTGGAGCTCGTCCGTCACTCCACGGCCGCGGAGTCCGCGGTCAAGGACCTCCTGCAGCAGGCCGTGGGCGCCGCCCGTGCGGACGGGCACAGCTGGGCCGCCGTCGGCGCCGCCCTCGGCATGAGCCGCCAGGCCGTGCAGCAGCGGTTCGGCGGCCGCGCCGACGAGGGTGTCCTCGCCGACGAGGAGCGGTGGCTCGGACCGGTCACCGCCTTCGACGAGATGCCGGAGCTGCAGCTGGCCGGCCGACTGGGCTGGCACACGGTCGGAGTGGGGATGTTGCGCCATCGGATGGTCCGCACCCCCACCCAGTGGGAGCACAAGCGCATCGTGTGGAGCGGGTCCCTCGCGCGCCACGAGAAGGACGGGTGGGTCGTCGGCTCCCGCGCCTTCCCGTGGGTCTACCTCGTGCGCGACACCGGCCGTCCCGCGGAGGCACCGGTGGCGCCCGCGGAAGCCGTCGGTCAGGTGACCGAGCGCCACCAGTAGGTGTGACCCGCGGGCAGTGCGGCGACCTCGACACGCTCGCCGGGCCTCGGCACGACGACCGCGGCACCCCGGCGCTCGGCCTCGACGAGGACCCGCTCGACGGGCTCGCTCCACGGGTGGAACGCGAGGTTGAACGTGCCCCAGTGGACCGGGACCATGACGCCGGCCCGCACGTCCAGGTGCGCCTCGACCCCGTGCTCGGGGGTCATGTGGATGGTGGGCCAGCCGTCGTCGTAGGCGCCGACCTGCACCAGCGACACGTCGAACGGCCCGTAGCGCTCGCCGATCTCGGCGAACCCCACGAAGTAGCCGGTGTCACCGGAGTAGAAGACCTTGCCCGACTGGCCCTCGATGACCCACGAGGCCCACAGGGTGCCGTCGCGGGACAGCCCACGCCCGGAGAAGTGCTGCGCCGGGGTCGCGACGAGGCGCACGCCGGCGACGCTCGTCTCCTCGTGCCAGTCGAGCTCGTCGATCCGGTCGGCGGCGACGCCCCACTTCTCGAGGTGGGCGCCGACGCCGAGGGGGACGACGAACCGGGTCTCTCGCCGGATCGAGGCGAGCTCCTTGACCGAGTCCATGTCGAGGTGGTCGTAGTGGTCGTGCGAGATGACCACGACGTCGACCGGCGGGAGGTCACCGAGCGCCACCGGCACGGGGTGGAGGCGGCGGGGCCCCACGTGCTGCGAGGGTGAGCACCGGTCGCTCCAGACCGGGTCGAGCAGCAGCACGGCCCCGTCGACCTGGACGAGGACCGTCGAGTGACCGAGCCACGTGACGTGCGTGCCGACGGCCTGCGCGGGCAGCGGCTCGCGCACGAGGGGGACGTCCCCGACGGGGTGACGCTCCTGGCGGCCCGCGATGAGCTCCTTGACGCTGCCGGCCAGTGTGCGCGACGACGGCTCGAAGCGGAGCTGCTGGTTGTGGAAGCGGCCCTCCGACCACTCGGGTGAGGCCTGCATGCGCGCCGCGCGCGCGCCCGCGGCCCTGCCGCCGATGGCGTCCGGCACGGGTCGTCCCGCCTTGACCACCCAGGCGGCCAGCCCGAGGCCCCCGGCGGCGATGGTCAGTCCAGGAACTCTCATCACGTCAGTGTCACCCACCCCGCCGGCTCGCGCCCGCAGCGCTCACCAACGCGTCGAAGAGTCGCCCGTCGGTCCCGGCCTCGGGGTGCCACTGGACGGCGAGCCGGAACGGATGGCTCGGGTCCTCCATGGCCTCCACCGTCCCGTCCTCGTGCCAGGCACTCGCGACGTAGCCGGGGTGCTCGGCGACGGCCTGGTGGTGGTAGGTCGGCACGTCCAGCTCGTCGGCGCCGAGCACGTCCGCGAGGCGCGTGCCCTCGACGACCGTCACGTGGTGCGAGGCATAGACGCCCAGCGTCGGGCTGTGCGCGGTGTGGCCGACCCGGTCGGGGAGGTGCTGCTCGAGGCTGCCCCCGGCGGCCACCGCCATCACCTGCATCCCCCGGCAGATCCCCAGCACCGGCGTCCCCAGCTCCGCGGTCACCCGGGCCACGGCGAGCTCGAACTCGTCGCGGTCGGGGCGGGGGTCCTGGACGCTCGGGTGCGGGAGGGCGGCATACCGGGAGGGTTCGACGTCGGCGCCGCCGGCGATGACGACGGCGTCGAGCCGCGCGAGCAGCCCACGCACGAGCGCGTCGTCGGCGTCCGGCCGGGGCGGCAGCACGACGGCGATCCCTCCGGCGCGCTCGATCGCGGCGACGTAGTCGTGCGGCACCACCGCACTGTGCTGGCCGCTCCAGTCCCCCCGGGACACGGGCTCGACGTAGGCGGTGACGCCGATGACGGGTCGGTCGGCCATGGCTCAGAGCGGCGTGACGTAGGCGCTGCTGATCCCGCCGTCCACCAGGAAGGTGTTGGCCGTGATGAAGCTCGACTCGTCGGAGGCGAGGAAGAGGACGGCGTTCGCGATCTCCTCCGGCTCGGCGAAGCGGCCCATCGGCACGTGGACGAGCCGCCGCGCGGCCCGCTCCTCGTCCTTGGCGAAGAGCTCCTGCAGCAGCGGGGTGTTGACCGGCCCGGGGCAGAGGGCGTTGACGCGCACGCCCCGGCGGGCGAACTGCACTCCGAGCTCCCGCGACATCGACAGGACGCCACCCTTGGACGCGCTGTAGGAGATCTGCGAGGTGGCCGCACCCATCACCGCGACGAACGACGCCGTGTTGATGATCGAACCCCTCCCCTGCTCGAGCATGTAGGGCAGGGCCGCCTTGCAGCACAGGTACACCGAGGTGAGGTTGACCTCCTGGACCCTGCGCCAGGCGTCGAGGTCGGTGTCGAGGATCGAGTCGTCCTCGGGTGGGCTGATGCCGGCGTTGTTGAACGCGATGTCGACGCTGCCGAACCTCTCGTTCGCGGTGGCGAAGAGGGCGTCGACCTGCTCCTTGTCGGTGACGTCGCAGCGGACGTACGCACCGCCCACCTCCTCGGCGATGCCCGGCCCCCGCGCGTCGTCGAGGTCGCCGATGACGACCCTGGCACCCTCCTGCGCGAACCGCCGCACCGTGGCCAGTCCGATGCCGGAGCACCCGCCCGTGACGACGGCCACCCGGCCTGCGAGTCGATCTCCCATGTGCTGACCCTTCACTGTTCGGTGCTGATGAAGACGTTCTTGACCTCGGTGAACGCGTCGAGCGCGTCCGGGCCGAGCTCGCGTCCGATGCCGCTGGACTTGAAGCCCCCGAAGGGGGTCGAGTAGCGGACGCTGCTGTGGCTGTTGACCGAGAGGTTCCCCGCCTCGACCCCGCGAGAGACGCGGATCGCACGACCGACGTCGCGCGTCCAGATCGACCCCGACAGACCGTATGCCGTGTCATTGGCGAGCCGGACCGCGTCCGCCTCGTCGTCGAAGGGCATGACACCCACGACCGGGCCGAAGACCTCCTCCTGCCAGACGCGGTCGCTCGTCGAGCGCGGGAGGACGACCGTGGGCGGGTACCAGTAGCCGGCCCCCTCCGGCGCCGTGCCGCGGAAGGCGACGTCGACGGGCTCCTCGCTGCCCTCGACGAAGCCCCGCACCGCCTCTCGCTGGCGGTCGCTGACGAGCGGGCCCATCTGGGTGGCCTCGTCCCCCGGGTCGCCGACCCGCACGTCGCGCATCGCGGTCTCGAAGCGGCCCATGAAGTCGTCGAAGACCTCGCGCTGCACGAGGATCCGCGTCCGCGCGCAGCAGTCCTGGCCGGCGTTGTCGAGGAACGACATCGGGGCGGCCGCGGCGGCAGCCTCGAGGTCGGCGTCGGCGAAGACGATGTTGGCCGACTTGCCGCCGAGCTCGAGGGTGACCCGCTTGAGCTGGTCGGCGGCGCCGCGCATGATCCCCTGGCCGACGGCCGTCGATCCGGTGAAGCAGACCTTGCGCACGTCGGGGTGGGTGACGAACCGCTCCCCCACGACCGAGCCCTTCCCGGGCAGGACGGTGAAGACCCCTTCCGGGATCCCGGCTCCAAGGGCGAGCTCGGCGAGGCGCATCGCGGTCAGCGGGGTGAGCTCGGCCGGCTTGAGGACGACCGTGTTGCCCGCGGCCAGAGCGGGAGCGAAGCCCCACCCCGCGATGGGCATCGGGAAGTTCCACGGGACGATGACCGAGACGACGCCGAGCGGTTCCTTGAAGGTGACGTTGATGCCACCCGCGACCGGGATCTGCTGACCGAGCAGCCGCTCCGGCGCCGCGGAGTAGTACGCCAGGACGTCGCGGACGTTGCCGGCCTCCCACCGGGCGTTGCCGATCGTGTGGCCGGCGTTCTCGACCTCGAGCAGGGCCAGCTCCTCGAGGTGGTCGTCGACGAGGTCGCTGAACCGGCGGAGGAGGCGCCCCCGGTCGGCCGGTGCCAGGCCCCGCCACCGCGGTCCGGCCTCGACCGCGCGGGCCACCGCCTCGTCGGTCTCGTCGACGCCGACGAGGTCGATCGTCCGGACGGTCTGTTCGGTCGCCGGGTTGATCACGTCATGGCTTGTCATGTCAGAGCCTCTCGAAGCCTCGGACGCGTTCCCAGTCGGTCACCGCGGAATCGAAGGCGGTGAGCTCGACGTCGGCAGCGTTGACGTAGTGGTCGACGACGTCGTCCCCGAACACCTCGCGGGCGATCGCCGACTCGGCCAGCAGGTGGCGCGCCTCGCGCAGGGTCCTCGGCACGGTGGGGACGTCGGACACGTAGGCGTTGCCCTCGAACGCCGGCTCGAGCTCGAGCTCGTGCTCGATGCCGTAAAGACCGCCGGCCAGCATCGCGGCGACGGCGAGGTAGGGGTTGACGTCACCACCGGGTACGCGGTTCTCCATGCGCAGCCCGGCGCCGTGGCCCACGACGCGCAACGCGCAGGTGCGGTTGTCTCTGCCCCAGGCGATCGCCGTCGGCGCGAAGGAGCCCGGCGCGAAACGCTTGTAGGAGTTGATGTTCGGGGCGTAGAAGAAGGTGAAGTCGCGCATCGTCGCGAGCACCCCCGCGAGGAACTGGTCGTGCAGCACGCCCTGCCCGCCCTCCCTCTCGTCGTCGGCGAACACCACCTCACCGTCGAGCCCCCGCAGCGACAGGTGGATGTGGCACGAGTTGCCCTCGCGCTCGTCGTACTTGGCCATGAAGGTCAGGGACTTGCCGTGCTTCGCGGCGATCTCCTTGGCGGCGGTCTTGTAGATGACGTGGTTGTCGCAGGTGCGGACGACCTCGTCGTAGAGGAAGCCGATCTCGTGCTGCCCGAGGTTGCACTCCCCCTTCGCACCCTCGACGGTGACGCCCGCGGCATACAGCTCGTTGCGGATCTCGCGCAGGACCGGCTCGACCTCCGTGCCGCCGGTGATCGAGTAGTCGACGTTGTAGCGGTTGGCGCCGGTGAGCCCGACGTAGCGCCGGTCCCACGCGGACGCGTAGCTGTCGTCGAAGAGGATGAACTCGAGCTCGGTGCCGGCGATCGCCTGATAGCCCAGCTCGGTGGCGCGCGCGACCTGGGCCTTGAGGATGTCGCGCGGTGACTGGCGGACCGGTCCGGAGCCATCGAGCCAGGCGAGGTCGCACTGGATCGTCACGGAGTGGGGCTGGCCGGGTGTGCGCCGGAGGGTGTCGAGGTCGAGGACGAACTCGAAGTCGCCGTAGCCCTTCTCCCACGAGGACATCGCGTAGCCGTCGACGGTGTTCATGTCCACGTCCACGGCGAGCAGGTAGTTGCACCCCTCGACCGCACCGTCGAGGACGTGGTCGAGGAAGTAGGCCGCGTGCAGCCGCTTGCCGGTGAGCCGGCCCTGCATGTCGGTGAAGGCGACGACGACCGTGTCGATGGCACCGGTGGACGCGCCCGCCCGGAGGTCGTCCAGCGTGAACTGCTTCGGCCCACCGGCGTGGATGGATCCGCTCATGTGTTGCTCCTTCGTCATCCGATGAGTCCCCTGAGCAGGGCGGAGGTGGCGTCGCAGTGCTCCTCCATGGCGGCCCGTGCCCGCTCGGCGTGCCCCCGCAGGATCGCATCGACCACGGCGTCGTGCTGGTCGCACGAGTGGCTGATGTTGCGCTCGAGCACGGGGATCGCGCCGAGCATCTCGCCGAGCGCCGCCTGCGCCCGCGTGACGGACTCGATGAGCATCGGTGAGCCCGACAGCGTCGCGACCGCGAGGTGGAAGCGGCTGTCCGCCATGCGGTGCGCCGCGGCGTCAGGCGCGTCCCGCACGGCCGCGCACGACACGGCGAGCCACGACCTCTGGTCGCCGGAGAGGTCCTGCCGGGCCGCGAGCCACGCGGCTCCCGGCTCGACGACCCGGCGGAAGTCGAGCGCGTCCGCGAGGGCCGCTCCCCGTCGCACGGGCGGCCGCGCCGAGCCCGGCACCGGCGCGACGTAGGTCACGAGCGTGCCGCCACCACGACCTCGACGGGTGGTGACGAGCCCGCTCGTGCGCAGCGCGGCGATCGCGTCGCGCAGGGAGTTGCGGGAGACGCCGAGGCGCTCGGCGAGCTCGCGCTCCGGCGGGAGGTGCTCGCCGTGCTCGAAGACGCCGAGCCGGATCGCCGTCGCCAGCTGTTCGACGGTGGTCTCGAAGACGTTCGCCGTGGCCGGACGCAGGACGGCCTCGGGGAGCCGGCCCGCGCCCAGGGGTGACTCCGTCACGAAGCCGACCTCCCGGCATACCTCATCGGAAGATCTCGGCGGGCGGGATCGTGTCGTGACCCTCGGGCACGTCGACCATGAAGTGCTGGCGACCGCCGACGAACCACGAGACCGTCGCGAAGAGGAGCACGGCGCCGACGGCGATCGGGGCGTAGTTGAAGGTGCTGTCGCCCCACGTGCCCGGGGCGTACGCCGGGAGCATGAAGAGGACGACGATGATGGCGACCCACCCGATGGCGATCCAGCCGATGACGGCGCTCCAGCGTCCGAGGTTCCACCGGCCGACCTTGAAGTCGGGGTTGGTCCGTCGCAGGAAGACGGGCACGACGTAGGCGATGTAGAGCCCGATGACCGCGATGGAGGTCACGGCGGCGTAGGCCACGATGCTCCACAGGGCGGGCAGCGCGACGACGACCGAGCACACGACGCACAGCCAGATCGAGTTCGTGGGCGTGCCCGAGCGCGGGTTGACCTTGGCCCACAGCCGCGAGCCGGGCAGGGCGTTGTCCCGCGAGAAGGCGTAGGACATCCTCGAGTTGGCCGTCACCGACGCCATGCCGCAGAAGAACTGGGCGACCGCACAGATGAACAGCATCGTCTTGCCCAGCCCGGCGCCGGCGGCGTCGATGAAGATCTGGGCCGGCGGCAGGCCCGTCTCGGTCGCCCGCTGCCCGTCGTAGTCCTGGATCGCCGCCGTGACGGAGACGAGGAGGACCCAGCCCGCGAGGATCGAGACCCAGACGGAGGTGACGATCCCCTTGGGCGCCTCGACCGAGGCGTTCACCGTCTCCTCGGCGACGTGGGCCGAGGCGTCGTAGCCGGTGTAGGTGTACTGCGCCATGAGCAGCCCGACGAGGAAGGCGTACGGCAGGAAGCCGAGGATCTGGCCGTCGAAGCCGGTGGAGTTCCGGTACTCGGTGAAGGTCCAGGACAGGGTCTGGTGCTGGTCGGGGACGAGCCACAGGATGGCGACGATGACCGCGACGCCGCCGAGGTGCCACCAGGCGCTGACGTTCGAGAGCAGCTTGACGAGGTCCACGCCGAACGTGTTGAGGAGACCGTGGAGCACGATGATGACGACGAACGCGACGAACGTCGACGCGAGCGACACCTCGAGGCCGAAGACGAGGTTGAGCAGGGCCATCCACGTGACCGCGGCCCCGTAGTCGATGGCTGCGGTGACCGCGACCTCCCCGAGGAAGTTGAACCACCCGACGTACCAGGCCCACACCCGCTTGTTGCGGCGGGCGAGCTTGCCGGCCCAGTAGTAGAGCCCACCCGCGGTCGGGTACACCGAGCAGATCTCGCCCATCGCCATCGCGACGCAGAGGACGAAGATGCCGACGACCGGCCACCCGATCGAGATGGCGATCGGGCCGCCGGCGTCCATCGCGAGGTAGTAGGTCGTGATGCACCCGGCGAGGACGGAGATGATGGAGAACGACACGGCGAAGTTGCTGAAGCCGCTCATCCCGCGATGGAGCTCCTGTTTGTAGCCAAGCGCGGCGAGCATCGCCTCGTCGTCCTGGTGCTCCGTCACTGCGCTGCTCTGATCCCGTTGAGTCGCCATCGAACGCTCCATCAAAGGTCTGTTCCCGAACCCTCTGGCTCGGGAAGTTCGCTGGGAGACAGAGAACACCCCCGGACCACCCGGCGTCAATGGTTCGGCCCTGCACCATTCAGGGCCGTTGAGCGACGGCGCGGCCGGGTCTCGACGGCAGGACGGCTGCTGCGGGGTGGTCAGGCGTCAGACGAGGCGGGTCATCCAGCCGCGCGTGTCCTCGGCGCGGCCGTACTGGATGTCGAGAAGCTTGGAGCGGATCGCCCGGGTGACCTCGCCACCCTCGGGCCCACCGACCGCCGGGGCGGTGCCACCCTCCCAGCGCAGCTCGCCCACGGGCGTGACGACCGCAGCCGTGCCGCAGGCGAAGATCTCGACGATGTCGCCCGAGGCGACGCCGTCCTTCCACTCCTGGATCGGCACCTTGCGCTCGACCGGCGTGAGGTCGAGGTCCTTGGCGAGCTCGAGGATGGAGCTGCGCGTGATGCCCTCGAGGATCGACCCGGACAGCTCCGGAGTGACGAGCTCACCGCCCTTGGTGAGAAAGAAGAGGTTCATGCCGCCGAGCTCCTCGATGAGCTCGTGGGTGCCCGAGTCGAGGAAGACCGCCTGGTCACAGCCGTGCTCGATGCCCTCGAGCTGCCCGGCGAGCGACGACGCGTAGTTGCCACCGCACTTGGCGTTCCCGGTCCCGCCCGCCCCGGCGCGCGCGTAGTCCTGCGAGATCCAGAGCGTCACCGGCTTGAGGCCACCGGGGAAGTAGGGGCCGGCGGGCGACGCGATGACGGAGTAGGTGACGACGTTGGCCGGGCGCACACCGAGGAAGGCCTCCGAGGCGTACATGAACGGGCGGAGGTAGAGGCTGGCCTCGCTGCCGTCGGCCGGCGGCACCCAGGCCTCGTCAACCTCGAGCAGGGCCTTGAGCGAGCCGATGAAGTCGGCCTCGGACAGCTCGGGCAGAGCCAGCCGCCGGGCACTGCGGGCCATGCGCGCCGCGTTGGCCTCGGGCCGGAACGTCCACACCGAGCCGTCCGCGTGGCGGTAGGCCTTCATGCCCTCGAAGATCTCCTGCGCGTAGTGCAGGACGGCCGCGCTCGGCATGAGCTGGATCGGGCCGTAGGGCACGACCTTCCCGTCCTGCCAGCCACCGTCCTTGGTCCACGTCGCCGTGACCATGTGGTCGGTGAAGTGGACGCCGAACCCGGGGTTGGCGTGGATCTCGGCCCGGCGCTCGTCGCTCACCGGGTCCTCCCGGCGCAGGGTCGTGAACGAGAGGTCGGTCATGAGCGGGTCCTTCCACGCAAGGGGGGCTTCGGTGCGGCCGGCTCCGAGCCTATGACAGGCGCGCGGCGACGGCGTCACCGATGGCGCTCGTCGTGCGGGAGGCGCTGCCGCGCTGCGCCAGGTCGGCCGCGACCGCCGCCTCGACCCGGGCCGCCTCGTCGGTGCGACCGAGGTGCTCGAGGAGCATCGCGACGGAGAGGATCGTCGCCGTCGGGTCGGCGACGCCCTGCCCGGCGATGTCCGGGGCCGAGCCGTGGACCGGCTCGAACATGCTCGGCGACTCCCCCGTCGGGTTGATGTTCCCGCTCGCGGCGAGGCCGATGCCGCCGGCGATGGCCGCCGCGATGTCGGTGATGATGTCGCCGAAGAGGTTGTCCGTGACGATGACGTCGAACCGGCCGGGGTCGGTGGCGAGGAAGATCGTCGCCGCGTCGACGTGCTGGTAGGCCGTCTCGACGTCGGGGAACTCGGTCCCGACCTCCTCGACCGTGCGCCGCCACAGGTGGCCGGCGTGGGTGAGGACGTTGTGCTTGTGGACGAGCGTGAGGTGGCGGCGGGGGCGCGCCTGGGCGCGGGCGAAGGCCTCACGCACGACGCGCTCGACGCCGAAGCGGGTGTTGACGCTGACCTCGGTGGCGATCTCGTGGGGGGTGCCGGTGCGCAGCGAGCCGCCGTTGCCGACGTAGGGGCCCTCGGTGCCCTCGCGGACGACGACGAAGTCGATGCCGTCCGGGGCGACCCGCTCGACGGCGAGCGGGCTCTCGACGCCCGGGTAGAGCTTCGCGGGGCGGAGGTTGACGAAGTGGTCGAGGGCGAAGCGCAGCGGCAGGAGGATGCCGCGCTCGAGGACACCGCTCGGGACGCTGGGGTCGCCGATGGCGCCGAGCAGGATGACGTCGTGGCCGCGGAGCTCATCGAGGACGCTCTGCGGCAGCGTCTCGCCGGTCGCGTTCCAGCGAGTCGCGCCGAGGTCGTATGCCGTCGAGCTCACCTTCGTGCCGCTCCCGGCGGTCACCGCCTCGAGGACCTTGAGGCCCTCGGCGACGACCTCGGGTCCGATGCCGTCCCCGGCGATGACGGCAAGGTCGATGTCCGCTGCGCTGCGATCGCTCATGGCCCCACTTTAGGAAGCCATCTCGACAGGCGGGATCGCGTGCTCACCATGCGGGCATGCGAAAGGCCCCCGTCCGAGTGTCCGGGGGCCTCTTCACGGGCTGACCGAGGTCAGCCGTGGGTCAGGCTTAGTTCATCTCCTGATCAGGCGTCCGTGTGGTCCTGGTCGCGCAGGTCCATCGACTCCTGCAGGGCCTGGCGGGCCTGCTTGGCTTCTTCGCTCATGAAACTCAGTCCTTCGACATCTCGTGGGTACGGGGTGGGTCGGCCGGCTCGAGCCCGGGGGTGAGGGCGAACCGGTCAGCGGCCATCACGGGGTCTCCGCGACGAGGGAGCTGACTACCGGACCTCGCCGCGGCTGGCGATGAGACGTACCTGCCGCTGCATGTGTCGAGGTTATGAGGACGTCCTACTATCCGGAAGGTACTGACCACAGCGTGAGACGCGGTCTCATCGAGCGTCCCCGGACGCACGGATGCCGCGCTCCCACCGAGGTGGTCTCGCGGCATCCGTGACGGGACTGCTGGGTCAGCTCTTGGCGAGCTTGCGCTTGAGCTCCGCGCCCGGCTTGAACGCCGCCGAGGTGCTGGCCGCGATGTCGAGCGACTCACCCGTCTGCGGGTTGCGGCCCGTGCGAGCAGCGCGCTCGCGCGTCTCGAAGATGCCGAAGCCGGGCAGCGAAACCTTGTCGCCGGCAACGAGTGCGTCGGTGATGGCACCGAGCACGGCGTCGATGGCGCGGTCGGCCTCGGCCGCGCTGACGTCGGCGCTCTCGGCGACCTTGTTCTTGAGATCCGTACGGTTCACAAATCCTCCTGGGACGTGTCTGTCTGAGGAACAACGAGTATCACGGACGGCGAGCCACCCGAAACCGACGCGCGACACGCACCCCGCGGCCCGGCTCTGGTGGGCGGGCACACGGCATACGGTCCGGCGGTCAGCGACCCTGTGGCACAGGGCCGCTCACTGCGCGAGGTCGACCACGCGGACGTCCGCCTCGACCTCGGAGGCAATCGCGTGCACGACGGCGGTCGGGATCTCGTTGTCGACCGTGAGGGCGACGAGGGCGAGCCCGGCGGCGTCGTCACGAGCCACCTGCATGCCGCCGATGTTGACGTCGGCCTCACCCAGGAGCCGCCCGATGACGCCGACGACACCCGGGCGGTCCTTGTAGGAGAAGAAGGCCATGTGGTCGCTGAGGGGGACCTCGATGTCGAAGCCGTTGACGCCGATGAGCTTCTGGACCAGCTTAGGTCCGGTGAGCGTTCCGGCGACGGACACGGTGGTCCCGTCGGCGAGCGTCCCGCGCAGCGTCGTGACGTTGCGGAAGTCCTCCGAGACGGCGTCGGTGAGCAGGCGCACCTCGCAGCCGCGCTCCTTGGCGAGCAGCGGCGCGTTGACGTAGGTCACCGGATCCGAGGTGACGTCGGTGAAGATGCCCTTGAGGGCGGCGAGCTCCCAGATCGACACGTCGTGCGCGGTGATCTCGCCGCGGACGTCGACGTCGAGCTGCACCGGGACCGAGCCGGCGACACCGGTGAAGATGCGACCGAGCTTCTCGACGAGGTCGATCCCGGGGCGGACCTCCTCGGCGACGGCGCCGCCGGAGACGTTGACGGCGTCCGGGACGAGGTCGCCACTGAGCGCGAGCCGGACCGACTTCGCGACGGCGACGCCGGCCTTCTCCTGGGCCTCGTCCGTGGAGGCGCCGAGGTGCGGCGTGACGACGACCGACTCGTGCTCGAACAGGGGGCTCTCGGTCGTCGGCTCGGTCGCGAAGACGTCGATGCCTGCGCCGGCGACCCGGCCGTCACGCAGGGCCTGCGCGAGGGCGTCCTCGTCGACGATGCCGCCGCGGGCCGCGTTGATGATGCGCACGGTCGGCTTGACCTTGGAGAGCGCCTCGGTCCCGATGAGACCGAGGGTCTCGGGTGACTTCGGCAGGTGCACCGTGATGAAGTCGGACTCGGCCAGGAGCTCGTCGAGGCTCACGAGGCGGGCACCGAGCTGGCCCGCGCGCTGCGCCGAGACGTACGGGTCGTAGGCGAGGATCTCGACGCCGAAGCCCTTGAGCCGCTCGGCGACGAGCTGGCCGATGCGGCCGAAGCCGACGACGCCGACCTTCTTGTCGAGCAGCTCGACGCCGCCGTACTTGCTGCGCTTCCACGCGCCACCCTTGAGGGCCTGGTTGGCCGGGGCGATGTTGCGGGCGGTGGCGAGGAGCAGGCCGACGGCGAGCTCGGCGGCGCTGGTGATGTTGGAGGTCGGGGCGTTGACGACCATGACGCCGGCCTGGGTGGCGGCGGGGACGTCGACGTTGTCGAGGCCGACCCCGGCGCGCGCGATGACCTTGAGGTTCTTGGCGGCGGCGATGGCCTCGGCATCCATCTTGGTCGCCGAGCGGATGAGCACCGCGTCGACGTCGGCGAGCGCCGGCAGGAGCTGGGACCGGTCGGCGCCGTCGACGGTGCGGACCTCGAAGTCCGGCCCGAGGGCGTCGATCGTGGCGGGCGAGAGTTCTTCGGCGATGAGGACGACGGGTCTGGTCACGTGCGATTTCCTTCGGCGGGACGCGGATGGGCGAATTGCACGGCGTTGTGCGCAGGCGAGTCTACGGCCGGTGCCCAGAATGTGGATGGTCCGGCCCGGCATACGGACCTGCCACGGCTCAGCCGCCGAGGACGACCTGCCACACGGCGACGCCCACGACGGTCTGCAGCGCCGCCCAGCACGCGGACACCGGTGTGAGGACCGCGAGGAAGCGCGCCAAGGCGATCCGGGCGGCACCGTTGGCCACCTGGGTGGCCCCGGCGAGCCCGTAGACCGGGTACGTGACGAGCACGGAGCGGGCTCCGAACCGGCGCACGCGCTCCTGCGCCGCGGCGACGCGTCCGTCCGGTGCGGCTCGCGAGGTCGCGACCCGCCCGATCGCGTAGTAGCCGAGGCCACGCACGACACCCAGCGCGAACAGGCCGGCCCACAGCAGCCCGGCGGGCCAGGTCGCCATCGTGTCGGTCACACCTGAGGATAGGCGCGCCCGGAGGTGCTCGACGCCCCGGATCGGCGCTGGGACACTGCGGACATGCGCATCGTCGTGACCGGCGGATCCGGTGACCTGGGGGCCCGGGTGGTCAGGCTGCTGGGCGGGCGCGGCCACGAGGCGATGGCCGCGAGCCGACGCACCGGGGTCGACCTCTCGACGGGCGAGGGCCTCGACGCCGTCCTCGAGGGCGCAGCGGCCGTGGTCCACGCGGCGACGTCCCAGACCCGGCCGGCGAGAGTCGACGTCGCCGGCGCGCGGCGCATCGGTGAGTCGCTGCGCCGGCTCGGCTCCGATTCCCACGTGGTGTCGATCTCGATCGTCGGGTGCGACCGGGTGCCCTACGCCTACTACCGGGCCAAGGTCGACTCCGAGCGAGCCCTGGAGTCCGCCGGGGTGGCAGCGACCGTGGTGCGCGTGACGCAGTTCCACTCGCTGGCCGCGTTCATCGGCGCGGCGGGTCGGGTCGGTCCCCTCGCCTTCGCCATCGGTGACATGCGGATCCAGCCGGTGGACATCGACTGGGTCGCACAGCGGCTCTGCGACCATGCCACCGGACCTGCTCCGAGCGGCTTCCGGCGCGCGCGCGACCTCGCCGGCCCGACGGCATACACGGCCCGTGAGGTGGCCGAACGCCTCGCGGCGCACGACGGACGGGACGTGCCGCGCGTCGTCCGCGTCCCGCCGTTCCTGCCGGTGCTCAGGGGCTTCTCCGAGGGCGCGATCCTGCCGGACCCGGGCGCGGAGACCGGTGGTCGCACGTTCGAGGAGTGGCTCACCACCCAACCGACCCCGCTCCCCCGGCGCTTCCACTCGCCGACATGAGCGACGACCACGTCCTCGCACCGGGGACGGCGCCGACACCGTTCTCCGCCAGCGAGATCCGCGAGGGGTGCCCCGCCGGACGCACGGTCGTCGTGCGGGTCGAGGACGCCGACGGTGTGCGGCACCGGATGAGCCGGTTCGCGGCGGTGACGACCGAGGGCGCGACCTACGAGCGCGCGGACTGCGACGCGCAGGGGGTGGTCGACGGCGCCGTCGACTCCATGCCCGTCACGTGGCTGGACCTCCAGCGGCACGCGTCGTTCCCCGCAGCGGCCACGACCAACGACGAGGTCGCGCTGGACTTCGGACTCGGGGTCGAGGCGTGCCTGCGCTACGTCGTCCGGGACGGCGGTGACGTGACGACCTTCTGGTTCTCACGCCGACGACCGGGTATGCCGGTCAAGGTCACCTCCCAGCGTGGCGACCGGGTGCTCAGCACCTCGGTCGTGGTGTCCGACCTCGTCGACGGGTCCTCGAGCGTCTGAGCGCATCGGGCCGTGATACCCCACTGATACCGACGGGCCGAGTCGGCTCAGGCACCGGTACCGGCCTGACACCGGCGGCTCCTTCACTGTCATCGAGGCCCTCCGCAGGGGATGGGCCGACCGCAGGACCCGAGGAGCTCGGGGGCGGTCACGACACAGAGAGGAGGCCGTCATGGCCCCCAGCACCACCCTCCGCACCAGCACCTCGCACCGACGGGCAGCCGGAGTCCTCGCGACGGCAGCCCTCGCGAGCCTGCTCACCGTCACCCCGGCCTTCGCCCGGCCCTACCCCGGGGAGCCGATCCCCGCCGCCGGTGCCCCGCAGCCCCGTCCCGACGGCTCGACCCTCCAGTACTCTTCGCCGTCCTCGGGCAGCCAGAACCATCGAGCTGCCGTCGCGACGGTCGACGACGACGCCGTCGAGTACCTCCAGCTCGCGCTGGGCGCCCTCGCAGGCATGGCGGCCATCGGTGCCGTCGTCACGGCCGCCTCCACCCGTCGCCGCGGGGAAGCCCACACCGCCGCGTGACCCCTCGAGGCGAGCGGACGGCATACGCCTCAGGACCCTCGCGCACGCACCCGGCACAACGCCCCCCACGGACGGGTCCGTGGGGGGCGTTCGTTCGCGCGGCCGGCTCAGCGCGCGGCGGAACCCTCGACGTAGTCGCTGTCGGTGTCGGTCTTGACCCAGGCCATGAGCTTGCGCAGGTCCTTGCCCGTGGCCTCGATCGGGTGCTGGGAACCCTTCTCGCGCAGGGCCTTGAACTCAGGCGCGCCGGCGTCCTGGTCGTCGATGAAGCGCTTGGCGAACGCACCGTTCTTGATGTCGGCGAGGACGGCCTGCATGTTCTCCTTGACCGACGGGTCGATGACGCGGGGGCCGGAGACGTAGTCGCCGTACTCGGCCGTGTCGGAGACCGACCAGCGCTGCTTGGCGATGCCGCCCTCGACCATGAGGTCGACGATGAGCTTGAGCTCGTGCAGGACCTCGAAATAGGCGATCTCGGGCTGGTAGCCGGCCTCGGTGAGGGTCTCGAAGCCGTACTGCACGAGCTGGCTGGCGCCACCGCACAGCACCGCCTGCTCACCGAACAGGTCGGTCTCGCACTCCTCGGTGAAGGTCGTCCGGATGCCGCCGGCGCGCAGGCCGCCGATGGCCTTGGCGTACGACTTCGCGAGGTCCCAGGCCGTGCCCGACGGGTCCTGCTCGACGGCGAGCAGCACGGGGACCCCACGGCCGTCGACGTACTCGCGGCGGACGAGGTGTCCGGGCCCCTTGGGGGCGACCATGAGGACGTCGGACCCGGCCTCGGGCTGGATGTAGTCGAAGCGGATGTTGAAGCCGTGCCCGAAGAGCAGCGCCGCGCCCTCCTTGAGGTTCGGCTTGATGTGGTCGGCGTAGACCGTGCGCTGCACCTGGTCGGGCGTGAGGATGACGACGAGGTCGGCCTCCGCGGTGGCCTCGGCCACGGTCCGGACGGTCAGGCCCTCGGCCTCGGCCTTCGCGCGGCTCTTGCTGCCCTCGGCGAGACCGACGCGGACGTCGACCCCGCTGTCGCGCAGGTTGAGGGCGTGGGCGTGGCCCTGGCTGCCGTATCCGATGACGGCGACCTTGCGCCCCTGGATGATCGACAGGTCCGCGTCGTCGTCGTAGAACATTTCAGCCATGGTGTCGCTCTTCTCCTTGTGTGCGTGTGTGTGCCGGGTGCGTGCGTGTGGTGGTCAGGCTCCGCGCAGCGCGCGGTCGGTGATGGAGCGGGGGCCGCGCCCGATGGCGACGATGCCCGACTGGACGAGCTCGCGCACGCCGTAGGGCTCGAGGACCCCGAGCAGGGCGGTGAGCTTCTCGCCGGGGCCGGTGGCCTCGATGGTCACCGACTCGGTGGCGACGTCGACGACCTTGGCGCGGAAGAGCTGGACGAGCTCGAGGACCTGGCTGCGCGTCGCCGCGTCGGCCCGGACCTTGATGAGCATGACCTGCCGCTGCACGGCCGAGGCCGCGTCGAGCTCGACGACCTTGAGCACCTCGACGAGCTTGTTCAGCTGCTTGGTCACCTGTTCGAGCGGCAGGTCCTCGACGTCGACGACAACCGTGATGCGGGAGATCTCGACGTGCTCGGTCTCCCCCACCGCGAGCGAGTGGATGTTGAAGCCGCGTCGGGCGAACAGGCCGGCGATGCGGGCGAGGACGCCGGGCTTGTTCTCGACGAGCACCGAGAGCGTGTGCTGCGACATCAGCTGCTCACCTCCTCTTCGCGGTCCCACTGGGGTGCGGTGTCCTTGGCTACCTGGATCGCGTCGTTGCTCACGCCGGCCGGCACCATCGGCCACACCATCGCGTCACGGTGCACGACGAAGTCGACGACGACCGGTCGGTCGTTGATCGCCATCGCCTGCCGGATCGTGTCGTCCACGTCCTCCGGTCTCTCGCACCGGAGCCCGGCGCACCCGTAGGCGTCGGCAAGCTTGACGAAGTCGGGGATCCGGGTGCCCTCGTGGGATGTGTGGAGGTCGGTGTTGGAGTAGCGCTCGTTGTAGAAGAGCGACTGCCACTGGCGGACCATGCCGAGGCTGCTGTTGTTGATGACGGCGACCTTGATCGGGATGTTGTTGATCACGCAGGTCGCGAGCTCCTGGTTGGTCATCTGGAAGCACCCGTCGCCGTCGATCGCCCACACGGTGCGCTCGGGCTCGCCGACCTGGGCACCCATGGCGGCCGGGACGGCATACCCCATGGTTCCGAGGCCACCGGAGTTGAGCCAGGCGCGGGGACGCTCGTACTGGACGAACTGGGCCGCCCACATCTGGTGCTGGCCGACCCCGGCGACGTAGACCGCCTCGGGCCCGACGATCGCACTGAGCCGCTCGATGACGTACTGCGGGGCGAGGGTGCCGCCCTCAGAGGAGGCGTAGCCCAAGGGGAAGTCGCGCTTCCAGCCCTGGGTGCGCTCGCGCCACTGCGCGTAGTCGCCGGCGCGGCCCGCGTCGATGTCGGCGTCGACCGACTGGATGAGGTCGACGAGGACGTCCTTGCACGACCCGACGATCGGGACGTCGGCCTTGCGGTTCTTGGAGATCTCGGCGGGGTCGATGTCGGCGTGGATCACCTTGGCCTCGGGGGCGAACGTCGACAGCTGGCCGGTGACGCGGTCGTCGAAGCGGGCGCCGAGGGTGATGAGGAGGTCGGCCTTCTGGAGGGCGGTGACCGCGGCGACCGAGCCGTGCATGCCCGGCATGCCGAGGTGCAGCTCATGGCTGTCGGGCAGCGCGCCACGGGCCATGAGCGTGGTGACGACGGGGATCCGGGTGAGCTCGACGAACTGGCGCAGCTCCTCGCAGGCGTCGGCGCGGATGACGCCGCCGCCGACGTAGAGAACGGGGCGCTCGGACGCGGCGATGAGCCTGGACGCCTCGCGGATCTGCTTCGTGTGCGGCCGGGTGACGGGATGGTAGCCGGGAAGGTCGATCCGCGGCGGCCACGCGAAGGTCGTCTTCGCCTGCAGGGCGTCCTTGCTGATGTCGACGAGGACCGGGCCGGGCCGGCCGGTCGCGGCGATGTGGAAGGCCTCGGCGATGACCCGCGGGATCTGCGCCGCGTCCGTGACGAGGTAGTTGTGCTTGGTGATCGGCATCGTGATGCCGCGGATGTCGGCCTCCTGGAAGGCATCCGTGCCGATCGAGGCGCTCGCGACCTGGCCGGTGATGGCCACGATCGGGACCGAGTCCATGTGGGCGTCGGCGAGGGCCGTGACGAGGTTGGTCGCGCCGGGGCCGGAGGTCGCCATGCAGACGCCGACCCGGCCGGTCGCGCTGGCGTAGCCCTCCGCCGCGTGCCCGGCACCCTGCTCGTGGCGGACGAGGATGTGTCGCACCTTGACCGAGTCGAGGAGCGGGTCGTAGGCGGGGAGGATCGCGCCCCCGGGGATGCCGAAGACGGTGTCGACGTCCATGGACTCGAGCGAGAGGACGAGGCTCTGGGCTCCGGTCACCTCGATCGGCGCCTTGGCTCGGGCCTGCTCGGCGAGCCGCGCCGGGGTCGGCGCTGCCTGGGTCTCGCTCACGTCGTCACCATCTCTGCGTCGTCATGGGTGTCGCGGGTTGTTCGTGGCCACAAAAAAACCCTCCCGTCCCCGGGTGGGGACGATGGAGGGAGGCGCCTGGCCGACCGTCTCAGGCCGGGCCGGGCGCCACGGGAAGTACGAGGATGCGGGCCACGGGACGACTCTCCCGCGCCGCCCCTGCCGTGTCAACGTGTGAGACACCACATCCCACCATTCGGTCACCTTCGGGGCGGGCGTCAGTCGCAGACCGCGCCCTTGCTCGCCGAGCCGACGAGCTTGCGGTACTTGGCGAGGACGCCTCTCGTGTACTTCGGCTCGGGGTGGGTGACGCCCTCGGCGCGACGACGGTCCAGCTCGGCGTCGTCGACGAGGAGGTCGAGCGTGCCGTTCGCGACGTCGAGGCGTATGCCGTCCCCGTCACGGACGAAGGCGATGGGTCCCTCGTCGACCGCCTCGGGCGCGACGTGGCCGACGCACAGGCCGGTGGTGCCACCGGAGAAGCGGCCGTCGGTGAGGAGCAGGACGTCCTTGCCGAGACCCGCACCCTTGATGGCGCCGGTGACTGCGAGCATCTCGCGCATGCCGGGCCCGCCCTTGGGACCCTCGTAGCGGATGACGACGACGTCCTGCGGCTGGAGCCGCCCCTTCTCGACGGCGTCCATCGCGGCGCGCTCACCGTCGAAGACGCGGGCGGTGCCCTCGAAGACGTCGGTGTCGAAGCCGGCCGACTTCACGACGGCGCCCTCGGGGGCGAGCGAGCCCTGGAGGATCGTCAGGCCGCCGGTCTTGTGGATCGGCTCGGACATGGCGCGCACGACGTGGCCGTCGGGGTCGGGCGGGCGGATGTCGGCGAGGTTCTCGGCGACGGTGCGGCCGGTGACGGTGAGGCAGTCGCCGTGGAGGAGGTCGGCGTCGAGCAGCGCCTTCATGACGACGGGCACCCCCCCGACCCGGTCGATGTCGGTCATGACGAACTGCCCGAACGGCTTGACGTCGGCGAGGTGCGGCACCCGGGCCCCGATGCGCTGGAAGTCACCGATGGTGAGGTCGACCTCCGCCTCGTGGGCGATCGCGAGGAGGTGGAGCACGGCGTTGGTCGAGCCTCCGAAGGCCATGACGACGGCGATGGCGTTCTCGAAGGCCTCCTTCGTCATGATCTGGCGGGCGGTGATGCCGCGTCGCAGGAGCTCGACCACGGCCTCACCGGACTTGCGGGCGAAGCCGTCGCGGCGACGGTCGGTGGCGGGCGGCGCGGCGGAGCCGGGCAGCGACATGCCCATCGCCTCGGCGACCGAGGCCATCGTGTTCGCGGTGTACATACCGCCGCAGGCGCCCTCGCCCGGACAGATCGCGCGCTCGATGGCGTCGACGTCCTCGCGCGACATCTTCCCGGCGGCGCACGCGCCCACGGCCTCGAACGCGTCGATGATCGTCACGGTCCGCTCGGACCCGTCGGAGAGCTTGGCGATCCCGGGAAGGATCGTCCCGGCATACAGGAACACGGAGGCGAGGTCGAGGCGGGCCGCGGCCATGAGCATGCCGGGCAGGCTCTTGTCGCACCCGGCGAGGAGCACGGAGGCGTCGAGGCGCTCGGCGTTCATCACCGTCTCCACCGAGTCGGCGATGATCTCGCGCGAGACGAGCGAGAAGTGCATGCCCTCGTGACCCATCGAGATGCCGTCGGAGACCGAGATGGTGCCGAACTCGAGGGGGTAGCCACCGCCGGCGTGCACACCGTCCTTGACCGCCTTGGCGAGGCGGTCGAGGGAGAGGTTGCAGGGGGTGATCTCGTTCCACGAGCTCGCGACGCCGATCTGGGGCTTGACCCAGTCGTCGTCGCCCATCCCGACGGCTCGCAGCATGCCCCGGGCCGCGGACTTCTCGAGGCCGTCGGTGACGTCGCGGCTGCGGGGCTTGATGTCGGGGGCGTCGCTCATGCGCCAACTCTAGGACGGGCGTCCATGGGCTGGGACGCCGATCTCATCTCTGAGCTGCGACCAGCTCCGGCTCCGGATCGGCCGCGCCACGGGGGGCGCGATCCGACCGGTCGGGTCCACCGACGCGACGTGGCCACCAGAACCGGTCGCCGAGGACGAGGGCGATGGCCGGCACGAGGACGGTGCGCACGACGAGGGTGTCGAGCAGGACGCCGACGCAGATGATGACGCCGAGCTGCGCGAGGACGACGAGCGGGAGCACACCGAGCACCGCGAACACCGCGGCGAGCAGGATGCCCGCGCTCGTGATGACGCCACCGGTGGCCGAGAGGGCACGGAGCATGCCCTCCCTGGCACCGTGACCGCGAGCCTCCTCCGCCGCCCGGGTGACGAGGAAGATGTTGTAGTCCACACCGAGCGCCACGAGGAAGACGAAGGCCAGCAGCGGCACCCCGTCGTCGAGCCGGTCGAAGCCGAGCACCTGGGTGAACAGCACCCACGAGAGCCCCAGGCTCGACAGGTAGGTCGCGACGACGGTGGAGACGAGGATGAGCGGCGCGACCACCGACCGGAGCAGCAGCCCGAGGGCGACGAGGACGAGCCCTAGGATCAGCGGGAAGATGAGGAACCGGTCGCGGGTGGACGCCTCGGCCGCGTCGAGAGCCTCGGCCTCCGTTCCGCCGACGTGCGTGTCAGGGGTGTCGGCGACGGCGGCCCGGATCGCCGTCACGGCGTCTGCGGCCTCGTCGGAGCCCGGCTCGGCGTCGAGCACGGCCTGGATCTCGCTCACGCCACCGGCGCTCGCCACCTCCCGGGTCGAGGAGACCCCGTCGACGCCGGACACCGTGGAGCTGAGCGCAGCCGGGTCGGTGCCGCGCGAGACGACGGTCGTGGGGTCGGCCGACCCGGCGGGGAAGGACTCCGCCAGGCGCTCCCCGGCGGAGATCGCCTCGGGCTTGCTGAGGAACTGGTCGGCCCCGTCGAGCCCGGTGCGGATCTGGGTCATGCCGGTCGCGGCGAGGGCGAGCAGCGCGACGGTGACCGTCGCGAAGACGGCAGGACGCCCGGCGACCGTGTCGCCGATCCGCCGCCACAGGGACTTCGAGTCGGCCAGGCTGGCCTGCCCCTCCAGGGGCACCTTGGGCCAGAAGATCCAGCGACCGAAGACGACGAGGGCGGCCGGCAGCACGATGAGCACGAAGGCGGCGGCGACGACGACACCGACCGCGCAGGCGAGCCCGAGCCCCCGCGTCGTCGGGAAGGCGGACAGGAGCAGGGTCAGCAGGCCGATGACGACGGTCGAGGCGCTGGAGAGGACGGCCTCCGCCGTGCGCGTGAGCGCCTTGGCCATCGCGGCGCGGCGGTCGGCGTGCACGCGCAGCTCGTCGCGATAGCGCGAGATGAGCAGGAGCGCGTAGTCGGTCCCGGCACCGAAGACGAGCACCGAGAGGATGCCGATGGTCGACTCGTCCCACTGGACGTCGAAGGCGGCGAGGGTTCGGGTGGCGAGCACGGCCGCGAGCTGGTCGGCCACGCCGACCACGGTGAGCGGGACGAGCCAGAGCACGGGGCTGCGATAGGTGATGATGAGGAGGAGGGCGACGACGCCCGCCGTGGCGCCGAGGAGACGGAAGTTGGCGCCGTCGAACACCGCGGCCAGGTCGGCCTGGATCGCGGCCGGCCCGGTGACCTGGGCGACGAGCCCGTCGGGCAGGTCCGCCTTGGCAGCCGTGCGCAGCTCGGCCACGACGTCCGCGGTCTGGGTGGCATCGTTGGCGACGACCGGCACGAACACCGTCGCCGCGGTGCCGTCCTCGGCGACCACCGGCGGCGCCCCGGTCACCCCCGGCAGGGTGCGCGCCCGCTCCTCGACGAACGCGAGCGCGTCGGCGCCCAGCGGCTCGTCGCTGCTGTAGAGCACCAGGGCCGCGGAGCCCTCGGCCTCGGGAAGCTCGGCGCTCAGCTCGGCCGCCGCCCTGCTGTCGGAGTCCAGCGGGAGCGAGGCGGTGGCCGTCGGGCCCAGCTCGGCCTGGCCGACCACACCGATGGTGGCGCCCGCGGCGAGCAGGGCGAAGAGGGCGAGCAGCCCGGCGACCCACCGCCGGGTGATGAGGCGAGCGAGGCTGGCCATGCGGGCACTCCTTGGTAGTGTTGATCGGTGGGTGATTCACCAAGTGACTAAGTAGGTGAGTGATATTACGGAATCCCGGCAGGTTCACGCAAACCGTGCGCCGCGCTCCGCGGTCGAGCCGACGACGGTGACCTCCGTCGTCCCCGCGTACCGACAGTCCTCGTCGCTCGACGCCCTCCAGGAGCTCGTCGACCTCGCGGCGCAGGTGCCGCACGACGTGGCCCGCAGGGCGGGGCTCTCGGTCTCTGAGCTGCACTCCCTGCGCCACCTCGTCGCCTCCCCCATGGGACCGGTCGAGCTCGCCAAGGCGCTCGGGGTGACGTCCGCGGCCTCCTCGGGGGTCGTGGACCGGCTCGTCGCCCGCGGCCACGCCGAGCGCCGGCCCCACGCCGCTGACGGCCGCCGGACCGAGGTGGTCGTCACCGAGTCGGGTCGCCGCGAGGTGTTCACGCTGCTCGCGCCGATGTTCGCCAAGCTGGCCGAGATCGACGGCTCGCTCGACCACGACGGTCGGGCGGTCGTCGAGCGCTACCTGCGTGGCGCCATCGAGGCGATGCGCGCCGTCACCTGACCGGGACGCGCGACGACACGCGACGTGACGCGAGTCAGCCGTCCGCGCGGGCGACGTGGAAGCGGTCGAGCCGGGCCACCCCGGGCGCGAGGTCGCTCCAGTGGCCCGAGAAGCGCAGCACCGCCACCCCCGCCGTCGGGAAGCCCCGGCTCATGAGGTCGTGGGCCTGCTCGCTGCCGTCCCCCTCCGCGAGCATCGAGGCGAGAGCGGGGATGCCGGGAGCGTGCCCGACGACCATGACGACGTTCGCGTCGGAGTCGGCCTCGCGGGCGATGTCGAGCAGCCGCTCGGCAGAGGCGTTGTAGATCCGGTGGTCGTGGTGGATGTCGGCCTCGGAGCATCCCGCGCTCCACACGTCCTCGCAGGTCTGTTGCGCCCGGGCCGCCGTCGAGCAGAGCACCTCGTCCACGCCGATGCCGTGCGCGGTCAGCCACGTCCCGGCGGCCCGGGCGTCACGGTGACCCCGGGAGGTCAGCTCTCGATCGTGGTCCGCCTCGGCACCGCCCTGCTCGGCCTTGGCATGGCGCACGAGCACGAGCGTCCGGTCCTCGGCAGCAACGGTCATGGCTCGATCTTGCTCCTGCCGGGTCCCGTTGTCAGGTCTTGACAATCGGCCTGACGAGGTGGCGCGGTTCCTCTCCGGCGGCCACGCGGGACAGCTGCCCGCGCAGCAGGGCCGACATGCGCGGCAGGAGCGCCGTCGTGTTGCCGCCGGCGTGCGGCGTGATGAGGACGTCCGGAGCGCCCCAGAGCGGGTGGCCGTCGGGCAGCGGCTCCGGGTCGGTGACGTCGAGGGCGAGCCGGAGGCGCCCCGCGTGACGCACCAGGGCGTCGGTGTCCGCGACCGGGCCGCGGGCGACGTTGACGAGCAGCGCGCCGTCGGGCATGGCCGACAGGAAGGCGTCGTCGACGAGGTGACGTGTCGCCGCCGTGAGGGGGGTGATGACGATGACGACGTCGTGCACGGGCAGCAGCTCCGCCAGGTCGTCGACCGAGCGCACCGGCCCGACGAGGTCGTCACCGACGCGGGCCCGCGAGGCGACGGCGGTGAGGGACACCTCGAAGTGGCCGAGTCGTCGCGCGATCGCCGACCCGACCGATCCGTACCCGACGATGAGCACCCGCCGGTCGGCGAGCGAGGGGCGCTGTCCGAGCGGCGCCCACCGCCGCTCGTCACCGGACCGCACCGCGTCGGGGATGCCGCGCAGTGACGCGATCACCATCCCGACCGCGAGCTCGGCGGTCGCCGCGTCGTAGACCCCGGCCGCGTTCGCCACGGCGACGTCCTCCGGCACGACCTCGAGCACGCCGTCGAAGCCCGCCGACTGGAGCTGCACGAGGCGGCAGCCGTCCAGCTGCTGCACCGCCGCGAGGGCCTCGGCGGCGCCGAGGTAGGGAGCGACGACGACCTCGATCCGCGGGTCGGGCTCCGCCTCACCGGCGGGGTCCCACAGGACGCTCTCGACGCCCGGGACCTCTCCGACGGCGTCGCGAAGGGCAGGGTCCGGGAAGGAGACGACGAGCATGTCCCGACCCTAGGCGACCCTGCCGGAGCCCCGGCAGTCGACGGCCAAGCTGTGAGTCTCCCCCTTCGCCGTGGCCATCGCCCTGCCTTCGGGAGACGATCGGGTATGCCGTCCCGTCCCCTGCCGCTGCCCGCCCTCCTCGCGCTCGGACTGTCGTTCGCCGTCGCCGCATGCTCGGGCTCGCCCGACGAGGACCCCACACCGTCGGCCGCCACGACGTCGTCGGCGCCCGCGTCCCCCACGGCGTCCGGCTCGGCGTCCGCCTCGGGGTCGGCCTCGGGGTCGCCCTCGGGCTCGCCGACCGCGAGCCCCCCGGTCCCGGCCGGCCCGCCCTCGGACGTCGTCACCGGACTGGATGTGCCGTGGTCCATCGCGTTCCTGCCCGACGGCGACGCCCTCGTCACCCTGCGCGACGAGGCCGAGGTCGTGCGCGTCACACCCGAGGGACGGCGCAGCACCGTCGGCGAGGTCGACGGCGTCGACGCCGGTGGGGAGGGCGGTCTGCTCGGCGTCGCGGTCTCCCCGTCCTTCGCGACCGACCGGGTGGTGCACCTCTACTTCACCGCGGACCGCGACAACCGCGTGGTCCGGACGACCCTCGACGCCTACGGGTTCGGCGAGATGGCACCGGTGCTCACCGGCATACCCAAGGCGGGAAACCACAACGGCGGCCGGATCGCGTGGGGACCGGACGGTTTCCTCTACGTCGGCACGGGCGACGCCGCCCAGCCCGAGCGTGCGCAGGACCGTGGCAACCTCGGCGGCAAGATCTTGCGGGTGACGGCCGACGGGAAGGCTGCTCGCGGCAACCCGTTCGGCGCGAGCCCGGTGTGGAGCCTCGGGCACCGCAACGTCCAGGGACTCGCGTGGGGCGGCGACGGCACGATGTACGCGAGCGAGTTCGGGCAGAACACGTGGGACGAGCTCAACGTCATCACCCCCGGGGGCAACTACGGCTGGCCGGAGGCCGAGGGGACCGACGACAGCAGCGACGAGTTCGTGGCGCCCATCGCCCAGTGGGCGACGTCCGACGCGTCCCCGAGCGGCATCGCCGTCGGTGCCGACGGCGCCGTGTACCTCGCGGCCCTTCGCGGCGAGTCCCTGTGGAAGGTCGGCGTCGACGGTCCGCGGCGCCAGGGGGAGCCGGTCCGGCTGTTCCGGGAGCGGTACGGCCGGGTGCGCGACGTGGTCGCCGCCCCCGACGGCACCCTGTGGATCCTGTCGAACAACACCTTCCGGGGAGACCCGCGCGCCGGCGACGACCGGGTCGTGCGGGTGCCGGTGGGCTGAGGCCGACCGGGCCCCTCCCCGTTAGCCACCGGCCGGCGGCCACCGTGAGTACGTTGAGGACAGCGGTGGCCGCGAGGGCCCACCGACCTGACGAGAGGTGGCCCCACGATGGCTGCGATCGACGACATCCTCCAGAGCCTGCCCATCGACCAGCTCGCGCGGCAGGTCGGCGCCGACCCGCAGGAGGTGCAGCAGGCCGCCCAGGCGGCGCTGCCGGCCCTGCTCGGCGGCCTGCACGCCAACGCCCAGGACCCGGGTGGTGCGAGCTCGATCGTCGAGGCGCTCGGACAGCACGACGACGACCTCCTCGAGGGCGGCGTCGACCTCGGACAGGTCGACGAGAACGACGGCCAGAAGATCGCCTCGAACATCTTCGGCCCGAACGAGGACCAGGTGTACTCGGCCCTCGGCGGCAGCGGCGTCGGCGGCGGTCTCGTCAAGCGGCTCATCCCCATCCTCGCGCCGATCGTCCTGTCCTACCTCGCCAACAAGGTGCTCAGGGGCGGCGGGGGCGGCCTCGGGGGCGGCACGACCCAGCAGGCCCCGGCGCCCACCGGCGGGGGCAGCCAGGGTGGGCCCGGGTCGCTCGACTCGATGCTCCAGGACGTCCTCGGCGGCGCCCTCGGGGGCGGCACGGCATCGCGGATTCCGGCTCCGGAGCAGACCCGCCAGGAGACCCAGCAGTCCAGTGGAGGCTCCATCCTCGACGTCCTCGGCGGCCTCCTCGGCGGCGGCCGCCGCTGACCCCACCCGGGCCCCCCGACTTATTGCGCATTCCGGCCCTACGCACCGACTTGTTGCGCATTCCGTTGTACGGAATGCGCAACAAGTCGGTGTCGCGGGGCCGGAATGCGCAATAAGTCGGTCAGGGGGTGAGCTTGGCGAGGATGAGCTCGCGGGCCTTGCCGGCGTCGGCCTGGCCCTTCATCGCCTTCATCACCTGACCGATGAGGGCGCCGGCGGCCTGGACCTTGCCGTCGCGCACCTTCTGGGCGACGTCGCCGTTGGCGGCGATGACCGCGTCGACGGCGGCCTCGAGGGCGGAGTCGTCCTGGACGAGCGCGAGCCCACGAGCGTCGGCGACGGCGGTCGGGGTGCCCTCGCCGTCGAGGACCCCCTCGAGGACCTGGCGCGCCATCGAGTCGTTGAGCCGACCGGACGTCACGAGCGACTCGAGCTCGACGACCTGGGCCGGCGTGATCGCGTGCTCGGCGGCGTACGTGGACACGTCGACCGCGGCGGCGTTCGCGCGGCGGGCGATCTCGCCCGACCACCACTTGCGGGCGCCAGCCGGGGTGGCACCGGCCTCGACGGTCTCGCCGATGAGCTCGAGCAGCCCGGCGTTGATGACGTCACGCATCTCGAGGTCGGCGAAGCCCCAGTCGGACTGGAGTCGCTTGCGGCGCTGCGCGGGCGGCTCCGGCAGGGTCGCGCGCAGGGCCTCCACGGTCTCGCGCGTGGGCGCGACGGGCACGAGGTCCGGCTCCGGGAAGTACCGGTAGTCGTCGGCGTCGGACTTCTCGCGCCCCGACGTCGTCACCCCGGTGTCCTCGTGCCAGTGACGCGTCTCCTGGACCACCTTGCCGCCGCCGTCGAGGATCGCGCCGTGACGGCACATCTCGTAGCGGACGGCCCGCTCGACCGAGCGGAGCGAGTTGACGTTCTTGGTTTCCGAGCGGGTGCCGAGCTCCTGGGTGCCCTTGGGCATGAGCGAGAGGTTGACGTCGCAGCGCATCGAGCCCTGCTCCATCTTGACGTCCGAGACGTCCAGCGCCTTGAGCAGGTCGCGCAGGGCGGCGACGTAGGCGCGGGCGATCTCGGGCGCGCGCTCCCCCGCACCGCGCAGCGGCTTGGTGACGATCTCGATGAGGGGGATGCCGGCACGGTTGTAGTCGACGAGCGAGTGCGTCGCGCCGTGGATGCGCCCGGTCGAGCCACCGACGTGCAGCGACTTGCCGGTGTCCTCCTCCATGTGGGCGCGCTCGATCTCGACGCGGTACGTCGTGCCGTCGTCGAGATCGACCTCGAGGAAGCCCTCGAACGCGATGGGCTCGTCGTACTGCGAGGTCTGGAAGTTCTTCGGCATGTCCGGGTAGAAGTAGTTCTTCCGGGCGAAGCGGCACCACTGCGCGATCTCGCAGTTGAGCGCGAGGCCGATGCGGATCGCCGACTCGACCGCCTTCTCGTTGACGACCGGCAGCGCACCGGGCAGGCCCAGGCACACCGGGCAGACCTGCGAGTTGGGCTCCGCGCCGAACTCGGTCGCGCACCCGCAGAACATCTTCGTCAGGGTGCCGAGCTCGACGTGCACCTCGAGGCCCATGACCGGGTCGTAGCGCTCGAGCACCTCGTCGTAGGAGATGACCGCGTCGGTCGTGGTGGCGCTCATCTCAGGCATCCTTCTTGGCAACGTCAGCGGTAGTGGTCGCTCTAGCAGCCGTTGACGCTGACGCAACGGTGAGCTGGGCGAGGTCGGGGGCACGGTCGAGCAGCGGCCCGCCCCACGAGGACAGGAGGCGCTGCTCGAGAGCCGCGCCCACGGCATACAGGCGTTCGTCGGCGGCGGCCGGCGCGAGGATCTGGAAGCCGGCCGGCAGCCCGTCCTCGTCGGCGAGCCCGCTCGGCAGCGACATGCCCGGCACCCCGGCGAGGTTGGCGGGGATCGTCGCGATGTCGTTGAGGTACATGGCCATCGGGTCGTCGAGCTTGTCTCCGAACCGGAAGGCGGTCGTGGGAGCCGTCGGCGACACGAGCACGTCGGCGGTCTCGAACGCGCGGGTGAAGTCGTCGGCGATGAGCCGCCGCACCTTCTGCGCCGAGCCGTAGTAGGCGTCGTAGTAGCCCGAGGACAGGGCGTAGGTGCCGAGGATGATCCGGCGCTTGACCTCGTCGCCGAAGCCCGCGTCGCGCGTCGCCGCCATGACCTGCTCGGCGCTCGGGTCGTCGATGCCCTCCGGCAGGACGCGCAGGCCGTAGCGCATGGCGTCGAACTTGGCGAGGTTGCTCGACGCCTCCGACGGCAGGATGAGGTAGTACGCCGCGAGCGCCGCGGTGAAGCTCGGGCAGGAGACCTCGACGACCTCGGCCCCGGCGTCGACGAGGTGCTGGACCGACTCGTCGAAACGGGCCTGGACGCCGGCCTGGAAGCCCTCGCCGGTGAGCTCGCGCACGATGCCGATCCGCATGCCCGAGACGTCGGCACGGCGGGCGGCCTCGACGACGGCCGGGACCGGCGCGTCGATCGAGGTGGAGTCCATCGGGTCGTGGCCGCCGATGACCTCGTGCAGCAGCGCCGCGTCGAGGACGGTGCGCGTGCACGGGCCGGCCTGGTCGAGGGACGACGCGAGCGCGACGAGGCCGTAGCGGGAGACGCCCCCGTACGTCGGCTTGGTCCCGACCGTGCCGGTGACCGCGGCCGGCTGGCGGATCGAGCCACCGGTGTCGGTGCCGATCGCCAGCGGCGCCTGGAACGAGGCGACGACGGCGCTGGAGCCACCGCCGGAGCCACCGGGGATCCGGTCGAGGTCCCACGGGTTGCGCGTGGGGCCGTACGCCGAGTGCTCGGTCGAGGACCCCATGGCGAACTCGTCCATGTTGGTCTTGCCGAGGATCGGCATCCCGGCCGCGCGCAGCCGGCTCACGACGGTCGCGTCGTAGGGCGGGATCCACCCCTCGAGGATCCTGCTGCCGCAGGTCGTCGGCATGCCCCTCGTCGCCATGACGTCCTTGACGGCGATCGGGACCCCCGCGAGCCGGTGCAGGTCCTCGCCACGGCCGCGCCGCTCGTCGACGTCGCGGGCGCTGGCGAGCGCGCCGTCTCGGTCGACGTGGAGGTAGGCGTGGACGTCGCCGTCGACCGCCTCGGTCCGGTCGAGCAGCGCCGTGGTCAGCTCGACCGACGACGTCTCCCCCCGGGAGAGGAGGGCGACGAGGTCGGCGGCGCTGGCGCGGGTCAGGTCGGTGGTCACATCGGTCCTTGCGTGGTCGCTGCGGGAGGGCGTGGTGCTGCAAAGGCGGTCGTATGCCGGGAGCTCACCTCACGGCATACGTCGCGTCTCAGTCCTCATCGAGGATGCGCGGGACGGAGAAGCGCTGGTGCTCGGACTCGGGCGCCGCCGCGAGCGCGTCCTCCGGCGCGAGGCTGGGGCGGATGACGTCGGGACGCGTGACGTTGACGATGGGCATCGGGTGGCTCATCGGCTCGACACCCTCGATCGGTGACTGCTGGACGGTCGCGACCGACTCGAGGATGACCCCGAGCTCGCCGACCATCTTGTCGAGCTCGGCGTCGGAGAGGTCGATGCGGGCGAGACCGGCGAGGTGGGCCACGTCGTCGCGGGTGAGGTCAGCCATGGGTCGCAGTCTATGGCCCGGCGTCGGCGAGGACCTGAGCGGTCTGCTCGTCCGCGACGATCTCCGGACGCACCCTCGACCAGTGGCGCAGCACGGCGAGCGCGGACTCCCAGTCCGCCTCCTGGCGGGTCACCCGCGCGACGAGCCCGGCGCCCGAGGCGCTCACCTCGAAGCGTTCGGGGCGGTGGGCGGCGTTGACGGGTCCGCCCTGCGGCACCCAGCGCACGCGGTCGAGGTCCGCCAGGGCGTGCCGCCCACGACCGAAGGGAGCGTCCACACCCCCGGCGTCCAGCACCGTGCGGTAGGTGAGGAGGACCCGGACGGCCAAGGGGATGGTCACGAGCAGGACCGTGACGACGACCCAGCCGACACTCGCGCCGACGGCGCCGAGTCCCGAGTCCCGCACCGGGGCCTGCCAGTCCCCCTCCCGGATCGCGAGGAGCACGGGCGACAGGGCTGCGAGCCACGCGGCCAGGAGGAGCGGCGGCCCGAGCCATCGCATCCACCGCGGTGGACGAACGGCGACGGGGACGGGGAGTCCTCCCCATTGAGAGGTGGGCACCACGCAAGTATGGTCCGACCGACGGGGGACCGCGGAGAGGCCGGGGGCCAGAGGAGAGCACGCACACATGACATTCCAGGTGGACACCGGACAGATCCGGCAGCACGCCAACGCGGTGGGGGGCATCCAGTCCAACCTGCGCGCGATGAGCGACGCCGGGTACCCGGACAGCGAGGCGTACGGCGAGCTGCTCAAGCTGCTCGGCCTGCCCACGGCCGTCTCCGGCTCGGTCGACTCGGTCTGGCAGGCGATCTCGGCGACCCACACCGGCACCGGTCAGGTCGAGAACGGCCTGGACCACATGGCCGACCGCTACGACGCCGACGACGACATGGCCGCGTTCCTGCTGAAGCCGACGATCCCCGTCGCCGGACCGGGTGGCGGCTCCGGAGGGGGCGGAGGAGGCGGGGCCAGCATCGGTCCGAGCTTTGCCGCGTCGCCGTCCGAGCGCAGCATCCTCGCGGGGGCGGGGATCCTCGACAGCGGCTCGTCGACGATCACCGCACTGTGCCAAGGGAACTGGGTCGACGCTGCCCTCTCCGGGGTGTCCACGGTGCTCGACGCCGCGGCCACGGTGGCCGACCCGCTCGGCTCGCTGCTCGCCGCGGGCATCGGCTGGGCCATCGACCACCTCAACCCCATCAAGGACTGGTTCGACGACGTCACGGGCAACCCCGAGGCCGTCGCCGCCAAGGGCGAGAGCTGGGGCAACATCGCCGCCGGGATGGAACCCCTCGCCGAGTCGTGGCAGTCCTCGCTCGACGGCCTCATCGGGTGGATGTCGGGTGACGCGATCTCGTCCTACAAGGCGCAGGCCGATGCGCGCATCGAGACCCTGCGCCAGCTCAAGGGCAGCAGCGAGAGCGCCCAGGAGGCCATGGTCGTCGTCGGGGCCATCGTCTCCTTCGTGCACAGTTTCCTGCGCGACGTCCTCTCCTCGCTCGTCGGCGCGATCCTCAGCTGGGTGGCGCAGACCGTGCTCTCGCTCGGCACGCTCATCCCCTGGGTGGTCGCGCAGATCGGGACCCGCATCGCCTCCGTCGTCGGCAAGTGCTCGCGCTACATCTCCGCGCTGACGACGTCGGGCACCAAGCTCGCCAGCCTGCTCAAGGCGCTCAAGGGGTTCGGCGACGACATCCTGCGCTTCCTCGACGGGATCACCCCCAACCCGAACCTCTACCAGCCGCTCCATTCGGGCGGCCCGGGCGCTCCGACGCCGATCGGACCCTGGCGGCCACCGCAGGGGTGGACCCCACCGAACCCGAGCCACGCCCAGAGTCCGCTCGACGGCCTGGGTGACATCCCGGGGGACCTGCCGTGGCGCGACTCCGTCGTCAACGCGGGGACCCAGTCGGGCCAGAGCTCGACCCAGGACCCCGACGACTGACCGACGCGGCGGCTCAGGTCCTCGAGGTCCTCAGGTCGTGAGGATGTGGGTGAGGTTGCTGATCGGCCTGACGGCGAGGGCGACGACGACCGCGAGCCAGATGACGTAGCGGACCAGGAGTCCGGTCGTCGTCCGCCGCTCCGGGGTGGGCGCACGGAAGACCGCGAACCACCGGTTCTGGGCCATGAACGTGTAGCCGCCACCGGGCTTCTGCTCGAACGGGAGCCACGCGTTGCCGGCTCCGGCCGCGCGCACGCAGTGGTACGCGAACGGGATGGCGAACAGCGCCCAGACCACACCGAACAACGCCAGGGAGACGAAGTAGATGCCGTTCGAGCCACCGGGGGCCGGTGCCATGGGTCAACCTCATTCGTCGGGACGGCGGGCGGCGGCCATCGGCCGCACGGATGTCAGGATGATGCCATGAGCGGCACCGACGACGTCGAACGAGAGATCCTCGCCCGGGTCGAGGCCCAGACCCGCGAGGCCGAGCAGCGCCCGGCCCGCGTCGGCGCTTGGCGCGACGAGGTGCTCGGCACGCGAGGACGGGGAACCTCCGCTGCCGGGCGCGTCGTCGCCGAGGTGGACCTGCAGGGGGTCCTCACGGGGCTCGCCGTCAGCGACGTCGTCGCCCAGCGCGGCGGCCGTGAGGCGGCCCGGGCGATCCTGGCCGCCGTCACCGCCGCCCACGAGGACGTGCGGAGCCGGGTGGCGCAGTCCTCGGCCCAGATGTGGGGCGCCGACTCGGCGACGACGGGGGCCCTCAACGCCGAGGTCGTCGCCGACAACCCGCTGCTGCACGACCCGGACGACGCGCCCCCGACGACCCCCGAGCGCCCGGAAGGGACGTGGTGACATGAGCACCCTGGACCCGCACCTCTTCGAGGACACCCCCCTGGCCGCCGGGGACCTCCAACGCCTCATGGCCCAGGCGCAGGCGGCCTTCCGGTGGCGCGCGACGATCGACCGGCTCACCGGGCAGGCCGACCTCGACGGTGTCCGCGTGAGCGTGACCGGCGGTGGCGCCGTCGCGGACCTCGCCATCACCGATGCCGCGTGCGCGGACGGCGGCGAGGCCCTCGGCGTTCTCGTCATCGCCGCGGTGCACGCCGCCCACGAGGACCTCGCAGGCAAGATCAGGTCCTCCAGCGCCGCAACGTTCGGGGAGGACTCCGACCAGGCGGCGACGGTGGCCCACGGGACGCAGCAGCGCTTCGGCCGCCCGGCCGGGCTCATCGAGACCGACTTCGGCGACTCCGTGAATTGGGGCCATGGCCCTCCGCGGCGCTGAGCGGACCACCTCACAGGCAGGGCACAGTCGCTCCACCGAGGCGGGACACCCCCCACCGGCTCACTGGGTGAACCACCACAGGTTCACACCCAGGAGTCCACTCATGTCCCCCCTGCTCATCGGCATCGACCTCGTCGCCATCAGCCTGCTCGTCTTCGGTCTCTTCCTCCCTCGCCACCGTCGGCGTGACCTCGTCGTCAGCGGCGGGACCACGACGGTCGCCGGTCTCGCGGGTAACGGCAACGGGTCGCTGGACAGCAACGGCGCGATCTCCGTCACGGGAGGGACGCTCGTCGCCGCCGGGAGTGGCGGGATGGCCGAGGCCCCTGACTGACGCCGACTCGGGCCAGAGCTTCGTCCAGGCGACGGTGCAGGTCACTGCCGGCGACACCGTGACCGTCCGCTCCGGGGACTCTGTGGTGGCGACCTACGCCGCGGTCAAGGACGCCGAGAACATCGTCGTCAGCACCGGTGACATCACGGCCGGCGACAGCTACGACGTCTGGGTCGGTGACACCAGGGCGACGACCGTCACCGCCGGGGTGGCCACGGGAGGCGGCATGGGCGGCGGCATGGGCCCGCGCCGCTGACCCCCTTCCCCGCCGTCGGCCTCCCGCGTGCCGGGTCAGCCGTCGTCGCTCGCGTCGTCGAGCGCGTCGTCACTCGCCTCGCCGGGGGCGACGCCGGTCTCGAGCAGGGTGGCGAACCCGGCCTCGTCGAGGATGGTGAGCCCGAGCTCGCGGGCCTTGTCCTCCTTGGACCCCGCTCCGGGCCCGACGACGACGTAGTCGGTCTTCTTGGAGACCGACCCGGAGGCCTTGCCGCCCCTGGCGAGGATCGCCTCCTTCGCCTCGTCGCGGCTGAAGCCCTCGAGGGACCCGGTCACGACGACGGTGAGGCCGGCCAGGGTCTGCTCGACGGACGCGTCCCGCTCGTCCTCCATGACGACGCCGTCGGCGGCCCAGCGGTCGACGATGTCGGTGTGCCACTCGTGGCCCTCGCGGTCGAACCAGTCGCGGACGGACTCGGCGATGACGCCGCCCACGCCCTCGACGCCGGACAGCTCCTCGACGCTCGCGGCCCGGATCGCCGCCATCGACCCGAAGTGCTGGGCGAGGGCACGGGCCGCCGTCGGCCCGACGTGCCGGATCGAGAGGGCGACGAGGACCCGCCAGAGCGGCTTGCTCTTGGCCGACTCGAGGTTGGCGACGAGCTTGGCGCCGTTGGCGGACAGGACCCTGCCGTCGACGACCGACTCGGGAGGGTCGGTCTTCTTCGCCGCGCGGGTGTAGAGCGGGACCCGGGCGATGTCGGCGTCGGTGAGACCGAAGAGCGTCGACTCGTCGGCCAGCACGCCGGACTCGAGCAGCGCGACGGCACCCTCCCACCCGAGGGCCTCGATGTCGAAGGCCCCGCGACCCGCGAGGCCGGACAGCCGCTCGGCGAGCTGCGACGGGCAGGAGCGCGAGTTGGGGCATCGGATGTCCTTGTCGCCCTCCCTCGCGGGCGCCAGCGTCGTGCCGCAGGACGGGCACTCGGTGGGCATGACGAAGGCGCGCTCGGTGCCGTCACGCAGGTCCACCACCGGCCCGAGGATCTCGGGGATGACGTCGCCCGCCTTGCGCAGCACGACGGTGTCACCGATGAGCACCCCCTTGCGCACCACCTCGGTCGCGTTGTGCAGCGTGGCCCGCTCGACGGTGGAGCCGGCGACGACGACGGGCTTCATGACGCCGAAGGGCGTCACCCTGCCGGTGCGACCGACGTTGACCTGGATGTCGACGAGGGTGGTGTTGACCTCCTCGGGCGGGTACTTGAACGCGATGGCCCAGCGGGGGGCGCGGGACGTGGCGCCGAGCTGGCGCTGCACGGAGACCTCGTCGACCTTGACGACGACACCGTCGATCTCGTGCTCGACGTCGTGCCGGTGCTCCCCGGTCGAGACGATGAAGTCGTTGACCTCCTCGATGGTGTCGACGACCCGGAAATGGGTCGAGACGGGCAGACCCCAGGCCTGCATCGCGGCATACGCCTCGCTCTGTCGGGTGAGGGCGAAGCCCTCGCGCTTGCCGAGGCCGTGCACGAGCATGCGCAGCTCCCGGGTCGCGGTGACGCGAGGGTCCTTCTGTCGCAACGATCCTGCCGCCGTGTTGCGCGGGTTTGCGTAGGGGGGCTTGCCGGCCTCAACGAGCTGCGCGTTGAGCTCGCCGAAGGCCTCGATCGGGAAGTAGACCTCCCCGCGCACCTCGACGAGGTCGGGCACCGGGTGGCTCTTGGTTCCCTTGAGCACGGTCGGTATGCCGCGCACCGTCCTCACGTTGAGGGTCACGTCCTCGCCCGTGCGGCCGTCACCGCGGGTGAGCGCCCTGGTGAGGCGGCCCTTCTCGTAGAGCAGGTTGATGGCGAGGCCGTCGATCTTGAGCTCGCACAGGTAGTGGAAGGTCGAGCCCGCGTCACGCGTCACGCGCGCGTTCCACTCCACCATCTCCTCGGGCGAGAACGCGTTGTCGAGGCTGAGCATCCGCTCGAGGTGATCGACGGACTCGAAGTCGGTCGAGAAGACCGCACCGCCCACGCTCTGGGTCGGGCTCTCGGGGGTGCGCAGCGAGGGCCACTCGTCCTCGAGCGCGTTGAGGCGCTTCATCAGCGCGTCGTACTCGCCGTCGCTGATCGTCGGCGCGTCCTTGACGTGGTAGGCGAACTGGTGGGTGGTCGCCTGCTCGGCGAGGTCGGCCCACTCGTGACGGACCTCCTCGGGGGCCGGCCCACCCTCGGTCATCGGCTCGCTCTCGCTCACCCGTTCATCCTGCCGCACGCCACCGACACGGTGGCCCCCGGTGATCCACGCGGCGCGGGGATCGACCGCGGTCAGGGGGCGCGCACGGAGCCCGGCTGCGGCGGCACGGCGGACGCGTCGTCCTCGGCGCGCAGCGCCGCGCGGGCACGCTCGGCCCCCGGGGTGCGCGTGAGGTCCTCGGACAGCCGGTCGAGGCAGTGCGACGCCTCCGGTGCGAGCGCGAGCAGACGGACGGCCGCGGCCCGGAGCTCCTCCGCCGGGGCGGAGTTGGGGTCGAGGGCCTCCCCCAGGCCTGCCGTCTCGAGCGCCGCGGCGCCGGCGAACTGGTCGGTCGACAACGGCAGGAGCAGCAGGGGGACGCCCGCGGTCAGCGCCTCCGTGACGCTGTTGTTGCCCCCGTGGGAGACCGCCAGCACGGCGTGGCTAAGCAGCGTGACCTGCGGGAGCTCGGCGCGGACCAGCCAGGACGGCGGGATCGGGCCCAGCGCGTCGGGGTCCGTGGACCCGGCGGCCAGGGCCACGCGGACGTCCAGGCCGCGCAGCGCCTCGGCGACCCGGGCCAGCACGTCGGAGCGCACGGAGAGGAAGCTGCCGAGGCTGACGTAGACGACCGACGCTCCCCCGCGGGCCAGCCAGGCGTCCACCTCCGCGTCGGCTTGCTCGGTGCGGACCGCGGAGCCGAGGAAGGCGTGGCGGCCCAGCAGCGCGGTCCGCTCGGCCGGGTGGAGCTCTCCGGGATAGTTGAGCAGCAGGGTGTCGCCCGTCTCGGCGAAGGCGTCCTCGCTGGCCGGTGCCGCCGGGTCGAGGAGGGCCATCACGTCGTTCCACTGCTCGGTGAACACGTCGCGTACGCCCTCGCACTGGCGCCGCAGGTCGGCGAGCGAGTCGCGGCCCGGCTGCAGTCGCCGGGGCCAGGCCGGGGGGTAGCCGTAGACCTCGTCGCCCACGGTCAGTGCCGAGGGGTGGCCCAGGACCACGTCGGCGTGACGCACGCCCGTCCCCGTCAGCCCCAGCCGGGCGCTGAAGGCGAGGTGGTCGACGATGACGTGGTCGGGTCGCACCCGCTCCACGACACGGTGCACCTCGCGCGCGACCCGCAGGGGCTCCCACAGCAGGTCGTCCCCGCGGGCCGCCGCCTGGAACGCGAGGGTGGGGACCGCCCCGAGGCGGGTGGCCGCGAAGAACCCACGCAGCGCGTCGTCCTCCCCGCGAGGCTGGTCCGAGGCGCGGATCACCCCGGGGTTGGACCCTCTCCCGAGCTGGAGGTGCTCCCTCTCGAAACCGAACCGGCGGACGATGGTGTCCGTCGCGGGGCCGGTGGCGACGACGACCCGTTCACCGGCGTCGGCCCAGGCGGCGCCCAGCGTGGCGAGCGGGAGCAGGTGGGAGGCGTAGTCAGGACTGATGACGAGCAGCGTCACGGGAAACCTCCGAGTAGATCGCGGCGAGGGACGAGGCCATGGTGGCGACGCCGAACTCCTCGGCCACCCGGTTCCGGACGTGGTCGGCGCGCCCCGCCGCGCCAGGAGCGGCAGCCAGCTCCAACGCGGAGACCACCGCACCCGCGAGGGCGGTCGGTGAGGTCGTGTCGACGAGCAGGCCGGTCACCCCCTGCTCGACATACGTTGCCGGCCCGCCCTCCCGCGGGGTGACGACGACGAGTCCCGAGGCCATCGCCTCGAGGATGGCGATGCCGAACTCCTCCTTGAGGCTGGCGGAGACGTACACCCCACCCGGTGCACTGAGCCCGGGCCGTCCCAGCCTCACCGCCGCCAGCCACGTGGCGACCACACCGTTCGGGCGGTGACCGGCCAGCAGCAGGCCTCGGTCGGCCGCGTCGACGCGGGCGACCCACGCGCAGATGCGGGTGAGCTCCTCCGCCTCGTCGGTGGTCGGGTCGTCCAGGTCGCCGCCGACGACGAGCAGGTTGCAGCCCTGGACGGCCGCGGGGTCGGACGCCCACGCCTCGACGAGGGAGGCCATGCCCTTGACCCGGTGAAGCCGCCCGACCGTGATCGCGAGGGGCAGGTGCCGTCGTTCCGGGGGGAGGGTCTCGAGCAGCGTGTCCAGCTCGGCGAGTGCCTGGCCCGTGGCTTCCGGGACGGCATCGCCCCGAGCGGCGTCCGCCACCTCCCGGGCCGCGCGGTCCAGCGGGGCGAGGTCGATGCCCTCGGGGACGACCGTGAGCGACCGGTCGCCCGCGTCCGGGTCGAGGTGGAGGAGCTCGCGCAGGTCCCGGTCCAGCCGTGGCCGGGGGAAGGCGACGAGGTGGGCCGCCTGGTCCGCGAGGTCGCGCAGGAGTCGTACCCGGAAGACGAGGTGCTCCGCCTGGTCCGCCGCGCCGAAGGTGGCGCGGGTGAGCGTGCCGGAGGCCTCGCGCGCGGCGATGAGCGCGTGCGGGTCCGGAGCGAGGGTCAGCACCGTCGGGATGCCCAGCTCGTGGGCCACCTCGGAGGCCGCCCACGACCCCACGTCCGCCATCCGCAGGTGCAGGACGTCGACCGGTGCCGCGGCGGCGAGCGCGCGCCGGAGACCGCGCCGGATTCCGACCCGCAGGGGCCAGGTGTCGGCGGAGGGCCGCGCCGGTCCCGGCAGGGGGACACCGAGGTAGTGGTGACCGGGGGCCGTGGCGTCGTCGGGGCTCCGCTCCCCCTGCTGGTGGCTGCGGGACAGCGTCAGCACCCGCGAGACCCCGGGCTCGGCGACGAGGGCGTCCCCGAGGTGGACGAGCAGGGTCGCGATCCCGCCCGTGTCGCCCTTGCCGGCGTTGCGCAGGCTCCCGTCGATGTCGGCGTGGAGGAACAGCTGGGCGACCGTCAGGCCGTCCCGGTCGGACTCGGACCGACGCGGGCGAGGAGGGTTCGCGACGACGTCGTCCTCGACGAGGCCCCACGTCTCGAGCGTGGCCTCGGCGAGCATCCCGACGAAACCACCCTCCTCCATCGCCACACGCAGCGGGGCGACGGCCGCCGCCAGCGGCGTGGAGAGGCGCAGTGCCCATGCGGCGTGCTCTCGCAGGAAGGGCACCCGGGAGGTCAGCAGCGGCACCACGAGCGCCTCCGCCATGGCCGGTCCCCCGGCTGCCGCTGCGTGCACCGCCGCGATCGCCGTCAGCTGGTCGGTGTCGTCGTCGATGGCGTCGCGAAGCGTCGCCGTCGCCGCGTCGCCGTCGTCGCGCACGGAGGCCACGAGCGGGTCGATGAAGTCGATCGCCGCCAGGAAGGAGGGTGCGGTCCGGACCGCGTCGAGCATCCCCATCGTCGGCGTGGCGAGAGTGTGGTTCACCCTCCCATGGTACGACCAAACCCTGTACAAACCCTAGACGTCGGCGGGGCTTCTCCCGTCGGCCGGGCTCTCGCCGACCCGCGAGGGTCCCGGTGACGCGGCCGCGAACCGGATGAGCAGGTCGGCGGCCACGCCCACGGCGATCGTCGCCGGTTCCTTGCCGGCGAGCTGCGGGAGCCCGATCGGGGTGGTGACCCGCGCGACGTCGCTCTGGGCGAGGCCTCCCTCGGTGAGGAGCCGGCGCCGCAGCCGCGCCCACTTGGCGCTGGAACCGATGAGGCCGACGGAGCCGAGACCCGCGGTGCGCAGGGCCGCGTCGAGGATGGCCGCGTCCTCGGCGTGGTCGTGCGTCATGACGAGCACGTGCGTGCCAGGGGGAAGCTCCCCGAGGACGAGCTCGGGCAGGACCGGGACGGAGTGCGGGTGAACCCGCGCATCGGCGTCGGCCAGCGGTGCCAGCATCTCCGGACCCAGCGCCTCGGGACGGCTGTCGACGAGGTGCAGGTCGAGGTCGTGACGGGCGAGGATGCGGGCCAGCTCGTGGCCGACGTGGCCCATGCCGAAGATGGCGACGACGGGTGCCACCGGGAGCGGCTCGAGGAGCACGCTGACCTCCCCTCCGCAGCACTGCATCCCGTGCTGGAACGGCGCCTTGTCGGACAGGGACGACATGAACGTCTCCGGGACCGTCCGGCCCTCGTCGAGCAACTGCCGGGCGCGGTCGACGGCGGCGGCCTCGAGGTTGCCCCCTCCGATCGTGTCCCACGTCCGCGTCCGACCCACGACCATCTTGGCGCCCGCCTCGCGAGGTGCGTGGCCCCGCACCGACGTCAGGGTCACGAGCACACCCGGTTGGCCGTCCGTGCGCAGCCACTCGACGGCTCGCAACCAGCGCACGGCTCAGGCCTCCGACAGGTGCTGCAGGGCGGACTCGGACTCCGGGTGCCGGGTGGGCGCCGCCGGGTCGGCCTCCGGCGGGGTGGGTCCGGGTCCGGCCTCGACCTCGGGGTCGTGCCCGGCCCGGGCCTCCTGCAGCGCCCAGTAGACGGCCTCGGGTGTCGCCGGGCTCGCCAGGTCGACGCTGGTGCCCTCGGGCCCGAAGGCCGCACAGGCCTGACGCAGCGCCTCGCGCACCGCGAAGGCCAGCATGAGCGGCGGTTCGCCGACCGCCTTGGACCCGTAGACGGCGCCCTCCTCGTGGGCGCGCTCGAGCAGCGTGACGTTGAGCACCGGCGGCATCTCGGAGAAGCTCGGCAGCTTGTACGTGCTGGCGGACGACGTGGCCAGGCGGCCACGATGCTCACCGTCGCCGGTGTCCCAGCGCAGGTCCTCCAGGGTGAGCCAGCCGGCACCCTGGACATAGGCGCCCTCGATCTGGCCGACGTCGACGAGCGGCGAGAGGCTGTCGCCGACGTCGTGCACGATGTCGACGCGCAGGGTGCGGTGGGCACCGGTGAACCCGTCGACCTCGACCTCCGTCGCCGCGACCCCGTGCGCGAAGTACTTGAACGGGCTCCCCCGCATCACCGTGGAGTTCCAGTGCAGCCCCTCGGTCCGGTAGTAGCCCGCCGCGAAGAGCTTGGTGCGGGCGAAGTAGGCCGAGTGGACGAGGTCCGCCCAGGGCAGCGTGTGCTCGGTCCCGAGGCCGGAGACCACCCCGCCCGCGAAGCGCACGTCCGGGGCGGGCACCCCCAGCCGCTGCGCAGCCACGTGGGCGAGTCGCTCACGGATCTGTTCGCACGCGTCCTTGACCGCCCCGCCGTTGAGGTCGGCGCCCGACGACGCCGCGGTCGCCGAGGTGTTGGGGACCTTGTCGGTGCGGGTCGGTGCGAGCCGGACCGTCTCCAGCGGGACGCCCAGCGTCGTCGCCGCGACCTGCAGCATCTTGGTGTGCAGCCCCTGTCCCATCTCGGTTCCGCCGTGGTTGACGAGGACGGACCCGTCCTTGTAGACGTGGACGAGCGCACCGGCCTGGTTGAAGGCGGTGAGGTTGAAGGAGATCCCGAACTTCACCGGCGTCACGGCGAGCGCCCGCTTGGTGTGCTCGTGGGCGGCGTTGAACTCGACGATCTCGGCCCGGCGCCGGGCGAGGTCCCCACCCTCGGCCACCTGGTCCCAGGCGCGGTGGACGCGCTCGGCCTGGGTGATCACCTGCCCGTACGGCGTGGTCTGGCCGTCCTCGTAGAAGTTGCGGCGACGGAGCTCGTGCGGCTCGATGCCGAGCAGGGGCGCGCACCGGCCGAGGACGTCCTCGATGACGAGCATCCCCTGCGGGCCGCCGAAGCCACGGAAGGCGGTCTGCGACGTCTTGTGGGTGCGGGCGACCCTGCCGGTGACGCGGACGTCGGGGATCCAGTAGTTGTTGTCGACGTGGCACAGGGCCCGGGCGAGCACCGGTTCGGAGAGGTCCAGGCTCCAGCCGCCGTCGGAGGTCAGGGTGGCCTCGAGGGCCTGCAGCAGGCCCGCGTCGTCGAAGCCGACGCGCCACCGCGCATGAAACCCGTGGCGCTTGCCGGACATGGTGAGGTCCTGGGTGCGGTTGAGCCGCAGCCGGACCGGTCGCCCGGTGAGCGTGGCTCCGAGGGCCGCGACCGCGGCATACCCGTGCGGCTGCATCTCCTTGCCACCGAAGCCGCCGCCCATGCGCAGGCACTGGACGGTGACCTCGTGGTTGCGCAGCCCCAGGACGTGGGCCACGATCTCCTGGGTCTCGGTCGGGTGCTGGGTGCTGCTCTGCACGAAGAGGCGACCATCGTCCTCGACGATCGCCAGGGCGGCGTGCGTCTCCAGGTAGAAGTGCTCCTGCCCGGCGAGCTCGAGCTCACCGTGGAAGACGTGGGACGACCGCGCGAGCGCCGCCTCCGCATCCCCCCGCTGGACCGTGGGCTGCGCCCCCTGGAAGCTCTCCGCCGCGATCGCCTCGGCCAGCGTGATGATCGACGGGAGCGGCTCGTAGTCGACCTCGACGGCGAGCGCCCCCCTCCGTGCGGCCTCCAGGCTCTCGCCGAGCACCCAGCAGACCGCGTGACCGTGGAAGCAGACCTCACTCGGGAAGAGCGGCTCATCGTGCTTGACGCCCGCGTCGTTGATGCCCGGGACGTCCTCGGCCGTGAGCACCCGAACGACACCCGGCACGGCGTATGCCGGCTGCACCCGGAGCCCGGTCACGCGGGCTCGCGCTTGGGACGCCTGCACCGGCCACGCGTGCAGCACGTCCTTCGTGCGCGGGTGCAGGTCGTCGGTGTAGAGCGCCCGGCCGGTGACGTGCAGCGCCGCCGACTCGTGGCGCACGGTCTGCCCGACGACGACGGCGGCGGCGGGACGCTCGGACAGCCGGCTCACGGCGCGACCTGCGAGGTGGTGCCCTGCTCGGCGTGCAGCCTGTGGAGCGACTGGCCGAGCATGGCGCTGCGGTAGCGGTCGCTGGCCCGGTGGTCCGACAGCGGTGTGCCCTCTGTCGCAAGGACGCTCGCGGCTGCGGTCACGGTCTCGGGCGTCCAGGGATGTCCCTCGAGCGCTGCCTCGGTGCGCAGAGCGCGGATCGGCGTTGCCGCGACGCCGCCGAGGCCGATCCTCGCCCTGGTCACGGTGCCGTCGAGGACGTCGAGGGCGAAGGCGACGGCGACGCTCGAGATGTCGTCGAAGCGCCGCTTGGCGACCTTGTGGAAGGCGACGAGCGCGGAGAGGGGCAGGGGGACCCGGACCTCGCGGATGAGCTCGCCGGGTTGCCGGACGCTCTCGCGGTAGCCGGTGAAGTAGTCCGCCAGCGGCACGACGCGCTCGCCGCCCGGGCCGGACAGCACGAGCGAGGCGTCGAGTGCCAGCAGCGCCGGCGCGCAGTCGCCGATCGGCGACGCGGTGCCCAGGTTGCCGCCGAGCGTGGCGCCGTTGCGGATGAGGGGGGAGGCGAACTGGGGGAACAGCCGCGCGAGGAGCGGCACCCGCCCGCCGAGACCCCGCTCGATCTCGGTGAGGGTGAGGGCGGCGCCGATCCGGACCTCGTCGTCGGTGACCCGGAGGTCCCGCAGCTCGGGCAGCCGGTCGACGGCGACGAGCAGCGGGGGTCGGGACCCCTTGAGGTTGAGGTCCACACCGACGTCGGTGGAGCCGGACAGGAGCACCGCGTCGGGGTGGTCGGCGAGCAGCTGCACCGTCTCCGCGAGGGTGGACGGGCGCACGAACTCGGCACTGTCGGCCACGAGCCGGGTGGACCGTGCCGGGGTCGGCCCGGAGTGGCGCCGCTTCGCGAAGGGGTCGGACTCGTCCGGCAGGCCGAGGGCGTAGGCCGCGTCGCGGATGGGCCGGTACCCCGTGCACCGGCACAGGTTGCCCGACAGCGCGGCCAGGTCGAACCCGTTCGGACCGTGCTCGTGGTCGGCGGTGACGTCCGGCTCGGACGCGTGCTCCGGTCCGGCGCCGGTGCGGCCGGCCCGGTAGAATTCCGCCGCCATCGAGCAGACGAAGCCCGGCGTGCAGTACCCGCACTGCGACCCGCCTCGGTCGGCGAGCTCCTGCTGCACGGGGTGCAGCCGGTCGAGGGTGCCGAGCCCTTCGACCGTGACGACCTCCTGACCGTCGAGCGCGGCGACGGGCACGAGGCAGGAGTTCACGGCGACCCACTCGGTCGCCGTCCCGTCGGTGCCGGGCCGGGCCACCATGACGGCGCAGGCGCCGCACTCCCCCTCGGCGCAGCCCTCCTTGCTGCCGGTGAGACCCCGGTCGCGCAGCCAGTCGAGCGTCGTCGTGTGAGGGGTGGCGGAGTCCCCGAGGGGCACGCTCACCCCGTTGACGGTCAGGAAGGCCGTCGTGGTCCCCGCGGGCGACATCCTCGTCATGATCGTCGATCCTAGAGCGGATCAGTCCTGTCGCGGGGTGGCGAGGAGGACGTCGCGGGTGACCTCGAGCTGGCCGAGGTGCTGGACGAGCTCCTGGTGGACGTGCATGAGCACCTCGCCCTGCGTGGCGTACCCGTCGTCGCGCCCGGCCGGCGGGTTGGCGGGCGGCGCGTCGACGACCGCCGCGAGGGCGTCCTCGTGCAGCCGGACGCGGCCGGAGTCCAGCAGCGCGAGCGCCGCGTCGACGGTCCCGGTCGCCGTGAACTCCGCGTCCCGGTCACGAGGGACGACGATCCCACGGTTGACCGTGCGGCCCCACCGGCCCATGACGCCGACGACGTGCGAGACGAGGGCGAACGCCGAGTTGGACCCCTCGACGGCCAGGACCGTCGCGTTGACGAGGGGGTCGCCGAGCTGACGCACGATGCCGGCATACGCATCGAGGGCCTCGTCGCAGAAGGTGAGGTAGGAGTCGATGGTGAGCACGCACAGGAGTCTTTCAGGCTGACCGCCCCCCACGGAGCCGTCCCACGGACCAGAATGGCGGCGACCCCGCCACGGCAAAGGAGCCAGTCACCATGGGCAGCGCAGAGTCCAACCTCGCCTCGAACCTCGTCCGCACCGCCACGTCGATGCCGGACCGACCAGCGCTCAAGGTGGGCGGGCAGGACATCACCTACCAGCAGCTCCACGGCATGGCGGCCAGGCTCGCCGGAGCCCTGCGCGCCAACGGGATCGAGCCGGGTGACCGCGTCGCGCTCATCCTCCCCAACGTCCCCGCGTTCCCCGTCGCGTTCTTCGGGACGCTGCTCGCGGGCGGCGTCGTCGTCCCGATGAACCCGCTGCTCAAGGCCGGGGAGATCGACTTCTTCTTCACCAACTCGGGCGCCAAGGTGGCCTTCGTCTGGCCCGACTTCGTCGCCGAGGCCACCAAGGGCGCCGAGAGCTCGGGGACCAGGATCATCGAGTGCGGACCGCTGGGCCCGGTCGAGGGCGCGCTGGACACCGGAGAGCCGCTCCCTGAACCGTTGTGGGAGCCCGCCGAGCGCGAGGGCGACGACACCGCGATCATCCTCTACACCTCGGGAACGACCGGCCGCCCCAAGGGCGCCGAGCTCACCCACGACAACGTCAACCTCAACGCGAAGCGCTGCGCCGAGGACATCCAGGAGGTCACCCCGGACGACGTCATCATGGGCTGCCTCCCGCTCTTCCACGTCTTCGGCCTGGTCGTCGGGCTCAACGCCGCCGTGCGGGTCGGGGCCTCGCTCGCGCTCATCCCCCGCTTCGACCCGGCCGCCGCGATCAAGGTCATCGGCGACGAGAAGGTGACGATCATGCAGGGGGTGCCGACGATGTATGCCGCGATCCTCAACCACCCGGACGCCGACAGCCTCGACGCGTCCTCGCTGCGCACCTGCGCCTCCGGTGGGTCGGCCATGCCGCTCGAGGTGATGAAGGCGTTCGAGGAGAAGTTCGGGTGCGTCATCCTCGAGGGCTACGGCCTCTCCGAGACCTCGCCCGTCGCGTCCTTCAACATGCCCACCCGCGAGCGCAAGCCGGGCACCATCGGTCTGGCCATCCCCGGCTGCGAGATGCGCGTCATCGACGAGGACGGCAAGGAGGTCCCGGACGGCACCGTCGGTGAGATCGCCATCCGCGGCGACAACGTCATGAAGGGCTACTGGGACAACCCGGAGGCGACGGCCGAGGCCATTCCCGACGGGTGGTTCCGCACCGGCGACATGGCCACGCGCGACGAGGAGGGCTACTACACGATCGTCGACCGCAAGAAGGACATGATCCTGCGTGGCGGCATGAACGTGTACCCGCGCGAGGTCGAGGAGGTCATCTACCAGCACCCCGACGTCCTCGAGGTCGCCGTCGTGGCCGTCCCCGACGAGCTCTACGGCGAGCAGGTGGGCGCCGGCGTGGCGCTGCGCGAGGGGTCGACGGCCACGGCCGAGGACATCATCGCGTTCACCAAGGAGCGCATCGCCGCCTACAAGTGCCCCCGCAGCGTGTGGCTGCTCGACGAGCTCCCCAAGGGCCCGACCGGCAAGATCCTGCGCCGCGAGGTGCGACCCCCGGCAGCGGGCTGACGCCGGTCGGCCGGGCGCGGGTCCGCCCGGAACGCACCGGGTGTCGGGGTCAGGCGCGAGGGACTGCCGGCGCCGCCTCGGGTGCGGGTGTGGCCACCCGCCGCGCCGGGGCGTTGATCACGGCGGCCGCGGCGAGGACGATGACGAAGCCGACGACCTCGAACAGGCCGAGAGCCTCCCCGAGGACGAGGACGCCGAGGAGCACCGAGACGATCGGGATGAGGTAGGTGATCGTCGAGCCGATGATCGGCCCCGCGCCACGGACGACGTCGAACTGGAGGATGTAGGCCGCACCGGTCCCGACCACCCCGAGCGCGAGGATGCACAGCAGCGGCAGCCAGACCCAGCCGCCACCGGCGCTCCCGGCCTCGATCTGCGAGGTCCCGAGCCGAGCCCGGTCGTAGGCCCAGATCGAGGCGAGCCCGCCGGGCTGGACCGCGCCCCACACGAGGGTCACCGGGACCATGAGCACGGTTCCCATGAGCAGGGTCGCCGCGGGCTGGCTCAGCCCGCCGAGGTCGGCGCGGGCGAGGAAGCGCCGGTTGTAGGTCCACCCGACGCCGTAGCAGGCACCGCCGAGCAGGGCCATCCCGAAGCCCGCGAGGTCGGGCCGGGCGCTCGTCCACGGCTGCATGATCGTCACGACGCCGACGAACCCGACGACCACGGCCACGACCTTCGAGCGGGTCGCGCGGGCCCCGGGCAGGAACGCCATCGTCGCGAGCACCGTGGCGATGGGCGTGGTCGCGTTGCCGATGCCGGCGAGCGCGGAGCTCACCCTGGTCTCGGACAGCGCGAACAGAGTGAACGGGATGGTGCCGAGCAGCAGCCCGGTGACGACGAGGTGCCCCCACACCCAACGCTCGCGCGGCAGCGACCCGCCGCGCAGGAACAGCAGGGCGAGGATGGTCACGGCTCCGGTGACCAGCCGCAGTGCGGCGATCTGGACCGCGGACAGCGACTCGAGCCCGACCTTCATGAGCAGGAAGCTCGACCCCCAGATGAAGACGAGGGCGAGGTACTTCGCCTGCCAGGGGATGCGGGGAACGGGTGACATCAGCCCAGCTCCTTCTCCGTCAGCTCGCGCGCGGTGTCGATGGCCACCCGGAGAACGCCGGCGGCCCCCTGCGGTGTGAGCGCCGGCATCCCGCAGGCCGGGGTGACGGTGACGTCGGCGAGCGAGGACACCGGAAGTCCCACCCGGGCGAAGCCGTCGACGACGCGCGCCGCCGCGTCGCGCACCGCGCCGGCGGAGTCCGCGACGGCCGCGACCGGCACGACGCCGGCCCAGAGCCGCACGCCGGACTCGACGGCCGCGGCGATGGACTCCCAGCGTGGCGGCGAGGCCGCGGTGAGGTCGAGGGAGAGCGCGCTCGCGCCGGTGGCGGCGAGCACCTGCACGGGGGCGTCGGGGTGGCAGGAGTGCAGGACGACGTCACCCTCGTGGGCCTCCCGCACCTCCCGTATGCCGCGTGCCACCTCCACGCGGTCCACCGGCCGCACGCGACCGTAGCCGGACGCGGTGGGCAGCTCCCCGCGGAGGACGGCGACGACCGAGGGCTCGTCGAGCTGGACGGTCAGCACCGCGCCGGGGACGAGCCGCTGCACCTCGAGCACGTGGCGGCGGACCCCCTCGGCGAGCGAGGCGACGACGTCACGGCGGGCGCCCTCGTCGGTGAGGGAGCGCTCGCCCCGGTTGAGCTCGATCGACGCGGCGAGGGTCCACGGGCCGGCGACCTGGATCTTGAGCGGGCCGGCATACCCGTCGTAGGCCTCGGCCAGCTCGTCGAGGTCACGGCGCAGGAACGAGCGGGCGCGCGCGAGGTCGCGGCCGGGCCGGTCGGTGAAGCGCCAGCCGGACGGCTGGAGGTCGACGGAGAGGTCGGCGAGCAGCGCCGCGGACCGGCCGATGAGGTCGGCGCCGGGACCGCGGGCCGGCAGCTCCGGGAGGTGCGGCACCCCGAGCCCGTCGGCGTCGCCGAGGAGGTCGCGCACGGCGACGACGGCCTCGCGGGTCGACTCGCCCGGCCAGGATCCGACTCCGGAGACGTGGGTCACCCGAGAACTCTCGCACCCGCGAACTCGCGCACCGACCGCGGCACCTCGGGAGCGGTCGAGGTGGGTGCGGGCTCGGGCGTCAGGGCGACGGTCCGCAGCTCGACGAGACCGTGCCAGGCGTCGGTGGGCTCGGTCGGGGCGCTCGCCGTGCCGGTGCGGGTCTTGACCATGAAGCCACCCTCGGTGATGGGCAGGGCCATGGCCAGGGTCTTGGACTGCTCCTGCCGCGTCATGGGACGGACCTCGGCCGTGCGCCCGGGCAGGATCCGCTCCGAGAGCGCGTCGAGCGCGACGGCCCGGTCCGCGTCCCCGAGCGGCGTGAGGTGGCCGTGCACCACCGCCGACCGGTAGTTCGCGGACGAGTCGAAGGTCGTCGGCCCGACGACGAGCGCGTCGACCGCGATGACGGCCAGGGCCGCCGGCGCACCGGCGGCGACGTGGCGCAGGGCCCCGGCGCCGGTCGAGCCGTGCAGGAGGATGCGGTCCCCGTCGCGGGCGAACAGCATGGGCACCACCCACGGCCTCCCGTCGACGACGGTGCTCAGCGTCCCGGCGAGGACGTCGTCGAGGATGGCGTCGAGGGCGGCGCGCTCGGTGGAGCCGCGCTCCTTGTGTCGGTGCAGGCTGAGGTCGGTCACGGCTCCATGGTGGGGCGCAACTGGATCATCATCGAGATCCACTATGGGCCGATCGTCAGGACCGGTATTCTGGACTGATGCCCCGGGTCCCGCGCGCCGCCAGCCTCCCGCTGCGGCTCGATCCCTCCGACCGTCCGCTGCGGCACCGCATCGCCGACGCGGTTGTCACCGAGCTGCGCGAGGGCCGGTTGCGCCCCGGGGACCCACTCCCCTCGACCCGGGTGCTCGCGACCGCGCTGACGATCTCGCGCGGACCCGTCGTCGCGGCCTACGACGAGCTGTCGGCGGCCGGGTTCATCGAGACGCGGCCGGGGTCGGGCGCGGTGGTCGCGCCGCTCGCCGACCGTGCGGCCCGGGCGGGCGCCCTGTCCTCCGTGGAGCCGATGGAGCCGTGCCCGACCCCACCACGGCGACCCCCGCCGCGCGAGGCCCGCTTCGACCTGCGGCCCGGGCGTCCCGACATCGGCTTCCTCGACCGGGCGGCGTGGCGGCGGGCCTGGCGGGTCGCGGCCTCGGGTGTCCCGACCAACGACCTCAACCAGGCGCCGGACCACAGTCGGCTGCGACACGTCCTCGCCGACCATATCCGCCGCAGCCGCGGGATCGCCGTCGACCCCGACGACCTGATCGTCACGCCCGGGGTGAGCGCCACCCTGCAGGCGCTGCCCACGGCCCTGGGGCTCGTCGGACGGACCGTCGCCCTCGAGGACCCGGGGTACGTCGAGGCGTGGACGGCGTTCTCGGACAGCGGTGTTCGCATCCGAGCCGTCGCCGTGGACGACGACGGCCTCGACCCCGCCCTGCTCGGCCGCACCGACGCCGCGGCGTACGTCACGCCGTCGCACCAGTACCCGCTGGGCGCGCGGATGCCGGTCGCCCGCCGCACCGCCCTCCTCGACTGGGCCCGGCGCGACGGCGGGCTCGTCATCGAGGACGACTACGACGGGGAGTTCCGCTACGACGTCTCCCCCCTGCCGGCGCTCCGGTCGCTCGAGGGCGCCGACGACCACGTCCTCTACATCGGCACGGCCTCGAAGATCCTCGTACCGACCCTGCGCGTTTCGTGGCTGCTCCCACCCCGCCACCTCCGTGAGGCGATCCGGCTCGAGCTCGACCGGCGCAGCCTCCTCGTCAACGAGATGACCGGCGCCGCGGTGGCCGAGTTCATCGCGAGCGGCGCCCTGTCCGCGCACCACGCCCGGGCGGCGCGGACGTATGCCGGCCGCCGCAGCCGTCTCGTGGCCGCCCTCGCTCGCCATCTCCCCGACCACCGGCTCAGCGGGGTCGACGCGGGCCTCCACCTCGTGCTGCTCCTGCCCGACGACGTCGACGACCACGAGGTGTCGATGGCGCTGCTGCGCCGGGGCGTGCTCGTCAACCCGCTCTCGGCCTACTGCGTCGAGGCGACCCGGCGCGGGCTCGTCATCGGCTACGCGGGCCTGCCCGAGACCCACGCCGACGCCGCCGTCCGCGCCCTCGCCCACGTCCTCCTCCCCTAGCGACGCCGCGCTCCCCCGGCACCCGGCATACGCCAGCGTCCGCAACCCTGGTCGAGAACCCGACCACCTCTGCGGACGCAACACACCCGGCATACGCCAGCGTCCGCAACCCTGGTCGAGAACCCGACCACCCCTGCGGACGCAACCACCCGCCCCCGCCCGCCGGGCGGGAGGGCGGTCAGAGGACGTCGTGGCCGGGGTGCGGCTCGGACGGGATGGTGCCTAGGCGGCCGGCCTGGAAGTCCTCGAACGCCTGCACCAGCTCGGCGCGGGTGTTCATGACGAACGGGCCGTAGGCGGCGACCGGCTCGCGGATGGGTCGCCCTCCCATGACGTAGAGGTCGAGGCTGGGGCTGCGGCTCTCCTGGCTGTCGTCGGCACCGACCTCGATGACGTCTCCGGCCCCGAGGACGGCCAGCTGGCCCATGCGCAGTGGCCGGCGTTCGGCGCCCACGGTGCCGCGACCGCTGAGCGCGTAGACGAGCGCGTTGTAGCCCGGGTTCCAGGGCAGCCGGACGCGGGCGCCGGGCGCGACGGTCGCGTGCACGATGCTGATCGGGGTGTGCGTGATGCCCGGGCCCGCGTGGCCGTCGAGGTCGCCGGCGATGACACGGAGGAGCGCGCCGCCGTCCGGGCTCGAGAGCAGCGTGACCTCGCCACCGCGGATGTCCTGGTAGCGCGGCGGCGACATCTTCATCGTCCTCGGCAGGTTGACCCACAGCTGGAGGCCGTGGAAGAGGCCGCCACTGACGACGAGCGACTCCGGCGGGGTCTCGATGTGGAGCAGGCCGGACCCCGCGGTCATCCACTGGGTGTCGCCGTCCGTGATGCGTCCGCCACCCCCGTGCGAGTCACGGTGCACGAAGCTGCCGTCGATGATGTAGGTCACCGTCTCGAAGCCGCGGTGCGGGTGCCACGCGGTGCCCTTGGGCTCGCCCGGTGCGTACTCCACCTCGCCCATCTGGTCCATGTGGATGAACGGGTCGAGGGCCGCGAGGTCGACACCCCCGAACGCACGGCGCACCGGGAAGCCCTCGCCCTCGAAACCCTGCGGCGCCGTGGTCACGCCGAGCACGGGCCGGCTCGGGGCGGTGGCCTCCGGCGCGACGACGCGCGGCAGGGTGAGGATGTTGTCGACGGTCACAGCAGGCATGACGGCTCCTTCGCTCGTGTCCCCGGTGCGGGACCCTCCACCTCATCCGAACGTAATTGAATGCTCAACTGTTCCGGGACCCGCACCCACGGTGTCCCCCCGGCCCTGTCGCCCCGATCGGTCGGTCGACGCGATGGTCGCCGACCCGACGACCCTGGTTCCGTCGTAGAGGACGACCGACTGGCCGGGCGCGACCCCCCGGACGCGCTCGTCGAGCCGGACGTGCACGACCTCCGCGAGGTCCTCGTCGACGCGGACCACCGCGGCGTACTCCTCACCGTGCGCCCGCACCTGCGCCCCCAGCCGGACCTCGCCGGTCGGCGCCGGGCCGCACCACCGGGCGTGGTCGGCCCGGATGACGTCGACCCCGAGGAGGTCCTGGGTGCCGATGAGGACGCGGTTGGTCGGGGCGTCGACGCCGACGACGTAGCGGGGGTCGCCGTCGAGCGCCGAGCGGTCGAGCCCGAGGCCGCGTCGCTGCCCGACCGTGAACCCGTAGGCCCCCGCGTGCGCGCCCACGACCTCGCCGCTCGCGACGTCGACGAGGTCGCCGGGCTGCTCCCCGAGCCGGGAGGCCAGCCACCCGCGGGTGTCGCCGTCGGGGATGAAGCAGATGTCGTAGGAGTCCGGCTTCTTCGCCACGGAGAACCCGCGCGCGGCCGCCTCCTCGCGGATCTGCGGCTTGGCGGTGTCGCCGAGCGGGAAGAACGCCCGCGCCATCTGGTCGGCGCCGAGCACCCCGAGCACGTACGACTGGTCCTTGGCCGGGTCGACCGCCCGGTGCAGCTCGCGCGCCACGGTCCCGTCGGCACCGACCCGCTCGACGACCTGCGCGTAGTGCCCCGTCGCCACCGCGTCGAAGCCGAGGGCGACGGCGCGGTCGAGCAGGGCGGCGAACTTGATCGACTCGTTGCAGCGCAGGCACGGGTTGGGTGTGCGGCCGGCGGAGTACTCCGCGACGAAGTCGTCCATGACGTCGCGCTGAAACCGCTCGGCCATGTCCCAGACGTAGAACGGGATGCCGAGCCGGTCGGCGACCCGGCGCGCGTCGCCCGCGTCCTCGATCGTGCAGCACCCGCGCGCGGACTCCCTCAGGGTCGCGGCGCTGCGCGACAGGGCGAGGTGGACGCCGACGACCTCGTGCCCGGCGTCGAGCATCCGCGCGGCCGCCACGGCCGAGTCCACTCCCCCGCTCATCGCGGCGACGACGCGCATCAGGCGGCCCCGCTCGCTCGTCGGGCGCGCTCGACGACCGCCGGCAGGGCGGCGAGGAACGCGTCGACATCCGCATCGGTGGACGTGTGGCCGAACGAGAGCCGCAGCGCACCGCGCGCCTCCGCCTCGGCGTAGCCCATGGCGAGCAGCACGTGGCTCGGCTGAGGGACCCCGGCCTGGCAGGCGGAGCCCGTCGAGCACTCGACCCCGGCGGCGTCGAGCAGGTAGAGCAGCGAGTCGCCCTCGCACCCGGGGACGAGCAGGTGGGCGTTGCCGGGCAGCCGGTCGAGCAGCTCGCCCTCGGTCCAGCAGCCGCTCACCGTGACGCCGAGGTCGAGCTCGAGCGCGCCGGCGATGAGCCGGTCGCGCAGGCCGGTGAGCCGGGCCGCGGAGACCTCCTGCTGCGCGACGGCCTCCGTGAGCGCCACCGCGAACGCGCGTATGCCGGCCGCGTCCAGGGTGCCCGACCGCACCTGCCGCTCCTGCCCACCGCCGTGGACGAGGGGGACCATCCGGGCGTCGCGCCGGGCGAGGAGGGCGCCGACCCCGACGGGGCCGCCGACCTTGTGGGCCGAGACGGTCATGAGGTCCGCGCCGCTGGCCGCGAAGTCGACGGGCAGCTGGCCGACCGCCTGCACGGCGTCGGTGTGGAACGGCACGCCGGCCTCCCGGGCGGCGGCGGCGAGATCGGCGACCGGCTGGACGGTCCCCACCTCGTTGTTGGCCCACATGACGCTCGCCAGCGCCGGCGCGGCCCCAGAGCCGGGGGCGAGCGCGGCGCGCAGGTCGTCGACCGCGATGTGCCCGCACCGGTCCGGCTCGAGCCAGGTGACCTCGGCGCCCCCGCGCTTGACGAGGTGCTGGACCGGGTCGAGGACCGCGTGGTGCTCGATGCCGCTGACGACGATGCGGAGCGCGTCCGCGGAGTGGCGGCGGGCGGCATACGTGCCCTTGATCGCGAGGTTGTCGGCCTCGGTGCCGCCCGAGGTGAAGACGACCTCCGAGGGTCGCGCGCCGAGAGCGCCGGCGATCTCCTCGCGGGACTCCTCGACGACGGCCCGGGCGGCCCGCCCGGAGGTGTGCAGCGACGACGGGTTCCCGCCGCGCTCGGACTGCTCGAGCCACGCGTCGCGCGCCGACGCCCGCATGGGGGTCGTCGCGGCATGGTCCAGGTACGCGCTCACCCGCGAATTCTACGTTCGCCCGGGCTGTTGCTTCCCCTGGGCGAACCACGAGGGTCCGGAGGCTTATCGAAGCCTCCGGACCCTTGCGTTTCCCTCCGCTCGGAGGGGCCTGCTCAGCCCTTGGCCTTCTTGACGGCCTCGGTCGCCTGCGGCAGGACGGTGAAGAGGTCACCGACGACACCGAAGTCGACGAGCTCGAAGATCGGGGCCTCCTCGTCCTTGTTGATCGCGACGATCGTCTTGGACGTCTGCATGCCGGCGCGGTGCTGGATCGCCCCGGAGATGCCGGCGGCGACGTAGAGCTGCGGCGAGACCTGCTTGCCGGTCTGGCCGACCTGGTTGCTGTGCGGGTACCAGCCGGCGTCGACGGCGGCGCGGCTCGCGCCCACGGCCGCACCGAGGCTGTCGGCGAACTCCTCGACGGGGCCGAAGTCGCCACCGGTGCCACGGCCGCCGGAGACGACGATCGCGGCCTCGGTCAGCTCCGGGCGACCGGTCGCCGCCTTCGGCTTGGACTCGACGACCTTGACCGCCTTGGCGGCGTCGGAGAGGGTCAGCTCGACCTTCTCGATGGTGCCGGCCGCGGGCGAGCCCTCGATCGGGGCGGAGTTGGGCTTGACGGCGACGATGGCCGTGCCCTGGGTGATGGTGGAGGTGACGGAGTACGAGCCGGCGAAGACCGACTGCGTCGTCTCGACTCCCTCGCCACCGGCGCGGACGTCGACGGCGTCGGTGATGAGGCCCGACTCGGCGCGAATGGCGAGCCGGGCGGCGATCTCCTTGCCGGCGGTGTTGCTCGGGATGAGCACCGCGACGGGAGAGGTCTTCTCGACGAGCGACGCGAGGATCTCGGCCTGCGGGGCGACGAGGTACTCGAGGGCGTCGGGGGCGTCGTAGACGTAGACCTTGGCGGCGCCGTACTTGGCGAGGGTGACCTGCGCGGTCTCGGCGCCGGGGCCGATGTGCACCGCGGAGGGCTCGCCGAGGCGACGGGCCAGGGTCAGCAGCTCGGCGGTCGACTTGCGGACCTTGCCGCCGGCGTGGTCGACGAGGACGAGAACTTCAGCCATGGGTGATTCTCCTCAGAGGAACTTCTGGGCGGACAGGAACTCGGCGAGCTTGGTGCCACCGTCGCCCTCGTCGGTGACGAGCTGGCCCTGCTCACGCGGCGGGCGCTTGGTGAAGGAGGTGACCCTGGTCCAGGCGGCGTCCAGCCCGACCTGTCCGGCGTCGATCCCGAGGTCCGCGAGGGTCCACGTCTCGACCGGCTTCTTCTTCGCGGCCATGATCCCCTTGAACGAGGGGTAGCGCGGCTCGTTGATCTGGTCGGTGACCGAGACCAGCGCCGGGAGCGCCGACTCGATGGTCTCGGACGCGACGTCACCGTCACGACGGATCCGCACCGACTGCCCGTCGATGGTCAGCTCGGAGGCGTAGGTGACCTGCGGGAGGCCGAGGCGCTCGGCGACCATCGCGGGCACGACGCCCATGACGCCGTCGGTCGAGGACATGCCGGTGATGACGAGGTCCGGGGCGCTGCCTCCGGAGGCCTTCTTGATCGCCTCGGCGAGCACCAGCGACGTGGCCGGCGCGTCGGAGCCGTGGATGGCTTCGTCACTGACGTGGACGGCCTTGTCGGCACCCATCTGCAGCGCCTTCTTGAGCGCGTCGACGGCCCGCTCCGGACCGACGGTGAGGACGGTGACCTCGCCCTCGCCGGCCTCGGCGAGCTTGAGTGCCTCCTCGACGGCGTACTCGTCGAGCTCGGACAGGAGCCCCTCGACGCCGGCGCGGTCGGTGGTGCTGTCGGCCTCGTTGAAGGAACGGTCGGACTGTGCGTCAGGCACGTACTTGACGCAGACGACGATGTTCATGCGTGCCTCGTCCTCATCTCTCGGGGATGGATCCAGTGGGTCTCACGACTGCACCCGAGCGTATGCCGGGTGCCTGCGCTCCGGAGAATCCTGCGGGCGTGACGGTGGGCACAGAAACAGCCCTGACGCCCAGCCACACACCGATCCCCCAGTGAGAGAGCATCGAGGGGACACCCGAGCACCCGAGGTGAGGAGATCGGCCGCTGTGATCAAGGTCCTGCTGCTCGACCTCGACGGGGTGCTGCGCCTCTGGGACTCGTCCCACACCGCGACGGTCGAGACGACCTACGGCCTGCCTCCCGGGGTGCTGACGCGGGCCGCCTACGACCCGGACCGCTTCGTCCCCGCACTGACCGGGGCGGTCGACGACCGGACGTGGCGGGACTCCGTGGTCGCGGCCCTCGCGGTCGAGCACGGCGACGTGGCGCGGGAGGCGGTGACCGAGTGGATGCTCCCCGCGGGTCGCGTCGACCCCGAGGTCCTCGAGGTGGTGCGACGGGCCCGCACGATGGCCCGCGTCATCCTGCTCACCAACGCCACGAGCCGGCTGCACGAGGACCTCGAGCAGCTCGGCCTCGTCGACGAGGTGGACGGGGTCGTGAGCAGCACCGACCTCGGCCTGGCCAAGCCCGACCCGGACGCGTTCAGCCGGGCAGCGCTGCGCCACCACCTCATGTTCAGCGAGATCGCCTACGTCGACGCCTCCCGCCAGAACATCGCGACCGCCGAGATCCTCGGGATCACCTCGCACCTCTACGAGGACGTCGAGGGCCTGAGCACGTTCCTCGACGAGGTCCTCACGGGCTGACCCGGAGGCCCGGTCGCCCGGGCCTCCGGTCAGGCTCCCTCGAACGTCGCCTTGCCGGGACCGTTCTCGACGAAGGAGCGCATCCCGGTCTCGCGGTCCTTGGTGGCGAACAGCGACGTGAAGAGCATCCGCTCGATCTCGAGCCCGCTCTGGAGGTCGACCTCGAGACCCGCGTCGATGGCCTCCTTGGCCGCGCGGACCGCGTAGGCCGGCCCACCGGCATACCGCTTCATCATCCGCTTCGCGGCGGCGAGCACCGGGTCGGCGCCGTCGTGCGACCCGTCCTCGACGTCGACCACCTCGTCGACGAGACCGATCGCGAGCGCCTCGTCGGCGTCGACGAAGCGGCCCGTGAAGATGATGTCCTTGGCCCTGGCCGGACCGACGAGACGGGCCAGGCGCTGCGTGCCGCCGGCCCCCGGGATGATGCCGAGGAGGATCTCCGGCTGGCCCAGCCTGGCGCCGCGCGCGGCGATCCGGAAGTCGCAGGCGAGGGCGACCTCGCACCCGCCGCCGAGGGCGTAACCGGTGACGGCCGCGACGGTCGGCTTGGGGATGCGGGCCAGCGCGCGGGTGAAGTCCTGGAGCAGGTTCGAGTGGTCGGCCATGTCGGTGTACGTCATGTCGGCCATCTGCTTGATGTCGGCGCCGGCCGCGAAGACCTTGGCCCCGCCGTAGACGATGACCGCGGAGACGTCCTTGCGCTCGGCGGCCTCCTTCGAGGCGGCGATGAGACCGTGCTGCATCTCGGCGTCGAGCGCGTTCATCGGCGGGCGGTCGAGGTGGATGACGCCGATCCCGTCCTCGACCTCCAGCCGCACGACCTGGGACATCAGCTGCCCTGGCCCGGGGTGGAGCCGTTCGCCTCGGGGCCGGCCTCGTCCTCCGGCTGGCCGGACTGGCCGGACTGGCCCTGGCCCTGGCCGGGCTCGAGGCCGAGGGCGCGCTCGTGCCACAGCTGCACGGCGGAGAGGATGATCGAGGTGCTCACCTGGACGAGCGTCGCGACCTCGGCGCCGGGGACGACGAGGTGCTCGCTCGTGACGACGAGGGTGTTGTTGGCGACCCCCGTCTTGACGCAGTTGAGCGAGAGGTTGACCTCGTTGCACGTGGCCGAGACCTTCGCGGTGTCGCTGGCGACCTCGTCGGGGAGGGTCCACTGGCCGAAGATGCGCATGACGGGGAGCTCGCCCTCGGTGACGCGCACGAAGATCGTCTGCTCGTTGGCCTGGTAGGCCACGTCGCCGTCGGTGTCGAGGTTGGGCTGGGCGCCCATGTCGACGAGGACGTCGAGGACGCGACCGCGCAGGGGGTGCTCGTCTGCGGGCGGCGGGAAGCTGGGGAGGGAGGTGGGATCACTCATGCCACCACCTTGTCATGCGAGCGATCCGACGCGCGCGGGAGCCGGTCACCGCGCGCCCCCGCGCGCACGCGTCAATAGGCTGCGCCCATGTCGCCGTCGACCTCCGCCACCACCGCACCCTCGCTGCGGGTCGCGCCGGACCTTCCACCCCCGCCCGGCGTCACCGTCCTCGACGGCGGGATCGAGGTCTGCGTCTACGCCGGCCACGCCGACTCGGTCGAGCTCTGCCTGTTCGACGAGGGTGACGACGCCGGGACGACGGAGCGTCGCGTGCCCCTGCTCGACCACGCCTTCGGGTGGTGGTTCGGCTTCGTCCCCGACGTGGGTGTCGGCCAGCGCTACGGCTTCCGTGTCGGCGGCGCCTGGGACCCGCATCAGGGCCTGCGACACAACCCCGCGCAGCTGCTCATGGACCCCTACGCCAAGGCCATCGAGGGCGAGGTCCGGTGGGGACCCAACGTCTACGGGCACGTCGTGGACGAGCACGGCTGGCGCGGTGACGGCTCCGCGCCGTCCGACTCCGACTCCGCCGCCGACATGCCGCGATCGGTCGTCGTCGACGACTCCTTCGACTGGGGCGACGACGCTCCCCCGGCCGTGACGCGCAGCGAGTCGGTGATCTACGAGACCCACGTCCGCAACCTCACCCGGCAGCTCCCGGGCGTGCCCGAGGAGCTGCGCGGAACGTATGCCGGCATGGCCCATCCCGCGACCCTCGCCCACCTCACCGGGCTCGGCGTCTCCGCCGTCGAGCTGCTCCCCGTGCACTCGTTCGCCTCCGAGCCGGCGCTCGTGCGGAAGGGCCTGACCAACCACTGGGGCTACAACACGCTCGGCTTCTTCGCCCCGCACGCCGGCTACGCCGCCGCCGACGACCCGCAGGGCGCCGTTGACGAGTTCAAGGGCATGGTCAAGCTCCTCCACGCCGCCGGCCTCGAGGTCATCCTCGACGTCGTCTACAACCACACCGCCGAGCAGGACGTCACCGGCGCCACCCTGTCGTTCCGGGGCCTGGACAACCGGGCCTACTACCGGCTCGACGAGCGCGGCCGCGACATCGACGTCACCGGCACGGGGAACACGCTCGACCTGCGCCACCCGGTGATGTCCCGGCTCGCCCTGGACTCGCTGCGCTACTGGGTGCAGGAGTGCCACGTCGACGGCTTCCGCTTCGACCTCGCGGTCGCCCTCGGGCGCGGTCGCACCGACGAGTTCGACCCCGACCACCCGTTCCTCGTCGGGCTGCGCACCGACCCGCTCCTCTCGCGCACCAAGCTCATCGTCGAGCCGTGGGACGTCGGGATGCACGGCTGGCGCACCGGCCAGTTCCCGCCGCCGTTCTCGGAGTGGAACGACCGGTTCCGCGACTCGGTGCGCGACTTCTGGCTCGGTGACCACCGGGCGTCGACGCCGGGGCAGGTCCCGCACGGAGTGCAGGACCTGGCCACCCGGCTTGCGGGCTCGCGCGACCTCTTCGGCACTCGGGACCGGGGGCCGACGGCGTCCGTGAACTTCATCGCTGCGCACGACGGGTTCACGCTCGCCGACCTCACGGCATACGACTCCAAGCACAACGAGCGCAACGGCGAGGACAACCGCGACGGGTCGGACGGCAACCGCTCGTGGAACCACGGGGTCGAGGGACCGACCGACGACGAGCAGGTGCTGGCGCTGCGGCGGCGCTCGATGCGCAACCTCCTCGGCACGCTGCTGCTCTCGTCGGGCATCCCGATGATCAACGCCGGCGACGAGCTGGGGCGCAGCCAGGGCGGCAACAACAACCCCTACAACCAGGACAACGAGACGACGTGGTTCGACTGGGACCTCGAGCCGTGGCAGGAGGACCTGCTCGCGACGACGCGGCACCTCATCGGGATCCGGCGCGAGCACCCCGCCCTGCGGCAGCGCACCTGGGCCGAGGGGCGCGAGGTGCACGAGGACGGCTCGATCGACCTGGCTTGGTTCGGCGCCAACGGGCTCCCCATGGACGACTGGTCATCGCCCGAGAACCGTTCGCTCCAGATGCTCGTCAACGGCGCCTGGCTCGGACACGAGTCCGTGCTCGTCGTGCTCCACGGCGACCTGTACGAACGTCAGGTGCGCCTGCCGGCGGCACCCGGGCTGTCGGCCTACCGGCTGCTCTGGGACAGCGTGTGGGAGCGACCGCAGCACGGTGAGACCGTCCTCGCCGGTGAGGACGTCACCATGGCCCCGCTCAGCCTGCGCACGTATGCCGTGACCGACCCGACCTGAGTCCGCGCGGATCCTGCTTGACTTGAGCCCATGTCGTCATCCACTGCTCCGGACGACGCCGGGGCGCGCCTCGACGAGGAGCGGACCGCGCTGCAGGACCGGATCGCGCGGATGTCCGAGGACATGGGCGCCCTCATCGCGGCGTCGCGCGACTCCAATGCCGACGACGAGCACGACCCCGAGGGGCAGACGATCGCCTACGAGCGCTCCCAGCTCCAGGCGTTGACCGACCGGGCCCGCGAGCACCTGGCGGAGATCGACGCCGCCATCGCGAGGGTGGAGTCCGGGACGTACGGGGTGTGCGAGGTCTGCCACGAGCCGATCGGTGTGCCACGGCTCGAGGCGCGGCCCACGGCGCGCACCTGCGTCCAGCACGCGGGGCCACGTCGCGCGCGCCCCTGACACCGCGCCGGGTCACTCCAGGTTCGAGCGGCGAAGTGGGTCAAGCGAGTCACCCGAGCCTGTCCAGCAGCTTCGCAAGTGGGCTGCCTGCGGGAGGCTGTCCCCGCGAGACGGTGGCACCGGGGATCAGGGCTGACGCGATCCGTCGAGCCTGACCGTCCTCATGGAGACCGAGCTGATGCCCACACTCGGGGCAGGGGCCGTCCCTCAGCACAGCCGGGATCTTGGGCATGGTCTGGACGTAGGTCGGACACAGCGTGCAGTCGGAGCACATACGGTGGGCGGTCATCGGCTCAACCTAGCTCGCTGCTCGACCGGGCCGGACGTTGGCGACGTGGCCGTGCGAGGCGGCCGAGGCCAGGCCGGGGTGCATCGGCACGACGAACACCCTGTCGCCGAACGCACCGCTGGTCTGGACTTCGAGGTCGCCGTCGAACTTGGCGCGGCTGCTCATCACTCTCGGTGTGCGCGAGCGCGTGGTGGGGGTCAGGCCCTGCGCGATCTGCACCCCGGCGGTCACTCGAGGTTCGAGCGGGCCCGCGAGACGACGTCGATGGTGACGCCGTCGCCGAGCAGCCAGCCGACCAGCGGGACGTCGGCGACGCACGACAGGTGCACGACGGCGAGCTCGCCGTCGGGAGTGCCGGTGCCCCGTGCGAGTCCCCACCAGGTCATGCCGGAGGGCATCGGCCGACTCCCGACGTAGTCGCCGGCCACCTGCGCGACCGTGGCGTCGCTCAGCGGGACCGCCTCACCGACACCACTCTTGTATGCCGCGGCGTCCAGGGCGTTCGCGGCCGCGAGGGCTGCTCCGTCGGCGACGTCCAGGAGCTTCATCCGCGACAGGTGGACCGACGTCACCGCGACCACCCCACTGACGAGAAGGATGCAGACCATCGAGAAGACGAGGACGAGCAGGGCGACGCGCCCCTCCTCGTCGCGGCGGGAGCCGTTGCGCCACAACCGGTTTCGTGCCCTACCGGCGACGCGGATCATGGGGCGGCTCGGAACCGGTCGACCGTGGACAGGTGGCTGGCGGACAGCGGGATCTCCAGGGGTACGACGTCCCGGGCGAAGGCGGGGACGAGGGGCAGCGGCACCGTGACCCGGGCCGTGGTCTCGACCCTCGCGTCCGGGGTGAGGCAGGGCGAGGCCGCGCAAGAGATCCGCAGCGACCCCAGTCCGGCGAACCCCTGGTCCCCGAACGCGATCGCCGCCGCGGACTCGGCGCGTCCGGCGGCGTCCTCCCCGGACTCCGCCGTCACGAACGCCCGCCCGGCCTCGCGCGCGGCGGTGGTCACGGCATACGAACCGGCTTGGACGCGGCCCACGGACATGACGAGGTAGACCATCGGGACGAGCAGGAGGACGCCGAGGAACACGAACTCGACGATCGCGCTCCCCTCCTCGCGACGCGCCAGCACCCACGTCCGCGGCACGGTCACTGCCGCTCCAGGAATGCGCGGCCGGTGACGTCGAGCTGCCCGTCGGGCCCGAGCAGCCCGATCACCGGGAAGGGAGAACGCACCCGTACCTCGACCACCTGGACTCCCCCGACGACGCCGGTGCCGACGGTGACGTCGTCGGCGTAGCCGCCCGACAGCGACGCCTCGATGAGCTCGCGCGTCCGGGCGGCGCCCAGTCCGGGCTCCGCGTCGGCTCGGGCCCCCAGTCGGGCGCCCTCGCTCGCGCACGAGATGAGGGTGTTGCGGACGTGCAGGACGAGCCCGAGCTGGAAGACCGCCATGAACAGGAGCACGACGAGCCCCGAGACCATGACGTACTCCGCCACGGCCGACCCGCGCTCGCCCCCGCGGACGAGCCCGGCCACGTCAGCGGCTGACGCTGTTCATGGCGCGCTGGAACATCGCCTGCAGCTGGTCCTCGGCCACGGTCCACAGCACCGCGACGAGACCGGCGGTCATGAGGGTGATGAGGACCCACCCGGGGACGTCGCCGCGCTCCCGGCGGCGACCCGCCTCGACGAGGAGGCCCACGGCCGCGAGCTGTGCCCGGAGGAGGAAGCGATGGAGGAGATGCATGGCGGTGGCCCTTTCCGTGGTGTCACATCGTGAAGTTGAGGAACGAGAAGCCCGGGTAGACGGCGAAGAGGACGGTGACCGGGAGCACGAGGAAGACGACCGGGACCATCATCGCGATCTCCTTCCTGCCCCCGGCCTCCATGATCGAGCGGCGACCTTCCTCCCTGACGTCCTGCGCCTGGGCGCGGAGGACGTCCGCCAGCGGGGTGCCACGCTCGACGGCGATGACGATCCCGTCGACGAACCGGGTCAGGCTGATCAGCCCGGTGCGGTCGGCCAGCCCCTGGAGGGCGATGGGGAGGTTGGCCCCGGCTCTCGCGTCGGCCAGGCAGCGGCGGAGCTCGTCGGACAGGGCACCGTGCGAGAGACGGCAGACGCGTTCGAGTGCGCCCACCGCACCCTCACCGGCCCCGACCGCCAGCGCGAGCAGCTCTGCGACGGTGGGGAACTCGGCGAGCATGCGCTGCTCGCGCCTCGTGGCGCGGTGGCTGAGGAACCAGTCGGCACCGGTGACACCAGAGATCACCCCGATACCAGTGAGGAGCACGACGAGGAACGGGCTGGAGCCCCTGGTGACGGCCGAGAGGGTGCCGACGGCCAGCAGGACCAGACCGCCGCTCACGCCCCAGACGACCTGCTGCGCGCGGAAGCGGTCGACGTCCTGCGACAGGCCGGCGCGCAGCAGCCGACGGCGCACCGACGCGGCGCCACCCATGAGGCGTTCGACGTGGTCGGACAGTTCCCGGACGACGGGACCGAACAGGGTCGCGACGGGCCCGGCGCTGGGGCGGTCGCCGGCGAGCAGGCTCGACGGTCGCGGCGTGTCCGTGAGATAGGGCAGGACCCGGTCGGCCAGACCGGGTTGGCGGTGGCGGGGCAGACCGACCCACACCAGCAGGAGGCCCGCGCCGACGAGGAAGCCGAGGATGGCGCCCGACCGCACGAGGTCGGTCATCGGAGCACCCGCTCGTCCTCGGGGAGGCGTCCGATCCGGACCATGAGCCAGTAGGCGATGCCCGTGAGGACCGCCCCGGACAGCAGCACGAGGGCGCCGGTGGTCGAGGAGTACGCCTGCACGGACTCGGGCCTGCTCGACAACATGGCGAGGACGATCCACGGGGCGGCGACCGCGAGCCGAGCCGCGTTGACCGTCCACGCCTGACGGGTCTCGAGCTCCGAACGGGTGCGTGAGTCCTCCCGCAGGAACACCGACAGGGTTCGCAGCAGTCGACCGAGGTCGCTGCCGCCCACCTCGCGGGCGATCCGCAGCGACTCGATGAGGCGGTCCGCGACGGGGTCGCTGAGCCGCTCCTTGAGCCGGTCGAGACAGTCGTGGAACCGACCGGTGATGCGGTAGTCCTGGGCGAACGCGGCGAAGGCCGGACGCAGCTCCTCGGGTCCGCGGTGACCCAGCTGCGACACCGCCTCGGGCAACGACATCCCGGCCCGGACCGCCGACGTGATGTTGTCGACGGCGTCCGGCCAGAGGTCGCGCAGCCGCCCTCTCCGTCGACGGGCGCGCATCCGCACCCACGCGTAGGGACCCCACGCCGCCATCGCGGCGAAGCAGAAGCCGATCGCGGGAACGCCGACGACGGCGTGCACGACGAGGAAGACCAGGAGGAACGCCGTGAGGCAGCCGACGAGGAGCGCCCGCGGTGTGACCGACGGGTAGCCGGCCTGCACCAGGTCGTCCCGCAGGGCGCGGACGAGTGCCGGCGGCTCCTTCGGTCGGTGCGGAGCCGACTCGCGCTCCCAGAAGCTCCACCAGACGAGGAAGAGACCGGTGCCGAACATGAGGCCCGGGACCACGCCGGTCACGCCGCTCCCTGCGCCAGCAACGCCGGCAGGTCGTAGCCCGCCCGCTCGAACCGTTCGCGGTGCGGCGGGTACCCGTCCGCCCTCGCGAGCTGGCCACCACGGTGGACGAACAGGTCGGCGATCTCGACCACGTCGCCCTCGACCCGACCGGGCACGGCGGCGATCTCCCGCACCCTTCGGGTGCCGTCGCGCTCCAGCGCCTCGTGCACGACGATGTCGATCGACCCGGCGACGGTGGGCACGACGAACCGGCTACCGACGTTCTCGCCGGCGAGCAGCGGCAACGTACACATCTTGGTGATCGCCTCGCGGGCGCTGTTGGCGTGGATGGTGCACATGCCCGGCAGGCCCGAGTTGAGCGCGATGAGGAGGTCGAGACTCTCGGCCTGGCGGACCTCACCGACGATGATCCGGGACGGCCTCATCCGCAGGGCTTCCTTGACCAGCCGGCGCAGCGGCACCTCCCCCGTCCCCTCGAGCGACGGCTGGCGGCACTGCATCGAGGCGACGTCGCGCAGCGGGATCTTCAGCTCGAAGACCTCCTCGCAGGTCACGACCCGCTCCCGCGCGGGGATGGCCGCCGCCAAGCAGTTCAGCATCGTCGTCTTCCCGGCCTGCGTTCCGCCGGCGACGAGCACGTTGAGACCGGACGCGACGGCGGCCTCGAGGAACGCCGCCGCCTGCCGGGTGAGCGTCCCGAGCCGCACGAGGTCCTCGAGGTCGTCCGCCTTGACGATGAACTTGCGCACGTTGACGTGCCAGTGCTCCCTGGTGATGTCCGGGATCACCACGTGCAGGCGGGAGCCATCGGGCAGCACGGCATCGACGAAAGGACTCGAGAGATCCACCCGCCGACCGGACGACTTGAGCATGCGTTCGACCAGGTCGCGGACCTCGTCGTGGGTCAGCAGGGTCGTCGTCAGCTCGGCGACACCCCCGCGAGCGATGAACACGCGGGTCGGCTCGTTGATCCAAAGCTCCTCGACCGTGGGGTCGTCGAAGTACTGCTGCAACGGACCAAAGCCGGCGACCGTGTCCCAGACCGACTTCTCGGCCCTGGCCACGTCTTCAAGCACCGGCATGCCGCCGTGCATCGAGCGTTGGTCGTAGTCGGCCACGGCGTCACGCACGAGCCGCTGCACCGCGGTCGGCTCGCGGGCCGGGTCCAGCCCGGAACGGCGAATCAGCTCACGAACCTCGGCCTCGACCGTCCGGACCGCGTCCATGTGACCTCCTCCGTGTGACGCGCCCCGTCGCCCGCCACCGTCTCGCAGGTGCACCCGCCACCTTCATGGAAGCAGAACCCGCACTCGTACCCATCGAGTTGTCCACAGGCCCCCGAGGCCGTGATCCCGCCACGATAGCCACGGTCCGCGCCCGTGTCTCTGGGCGAAAGGCCCATCTTCGCCGCACCCCACCCCTCACCCGTCACCGCCGAGGGCAAATGCAGCCACCCGATACTCATCCGCTCGCGCCACAGGGTGCGACTGATTGCGCATTCCGGCCGAGACGCGGCGGGCTGGAAGCCCGCTGCGCGACCGGAATGCGCAATCAGTCGGTTGGGACCAGGCGCCCCCGCCGACCGGAGTGCGCAATCAGTCGGGAAGTCCGGAGCCTTGCCGCCCGGTATGCGCCATCAGTCGGGGGTCAGGCGCTGGCAACGAGGCCGAGCGAGCGGGCCCAGGACAAGCCGGGGCGCTCAGGCAGGACGCGAACCGTGCCTGAGCCGGCGCGCGGGCACAGCAGAAACCCAGTGCTCACCCGCAGACGCGCCACAGGTGCGACTGCGCCATCAGTCGGTTCGGTCAGGCGTTGGCGACGAGGCCGAGCGAGGCGGCCGAGGCCAGCCCGGGGTGCTTGGGGAGGACTCGCACCGTGTAGCCGAACGCGCCGCTGGTCTGGAGCTTGAGGTCGCCGGCGAACTTGTGGCGCCCCTGCTCGTAGGTCTCGGTGTGCTCGAGCGCGAGCGTCGTGACGTCGTGGAGGTCGTCCCCGCGGTGGTTGGTCCGACCGTGCGCGATCTGCACCTCGACGTCGTCGGGCGACAGCGCGCCGAGCGAGACGTAGGCGCCGACGTGCAGCGTCTCGCCGATCTCGGGACTGTCCCCGACACCCGAGGACTCGACGTGGTCGACGTGCACCTGGTCCCAGCCCGTGCGCACCTTCGACTTGTATGCCGCGAGCTCGCGCGCGCCGGCGAAGTCGTCGTCGCGCAGAGCCCAGCCGGACCGCGCCGCGGGGACGTAGAGGCGCTCGGTGTACTCGCGCACCATGCGGCTGGCGCGCACCTTGGGGCCGAGCGTGGTGACGGTGTGCATGACCATGGCGAGCCAGTTCTGCGGCAGGTTGTCGTCGTCGACGTCGTAGAAGCGTGGCGCGACCTGGCCCTCGATGAGGTCGTAGAGCGCGTTGGCCTCGATGTCGTCACGACGCTCGGGGTCCTCGACCCCGTCTGCGGTGGGGATGGCCCAGCCGTTGTTGCCGTCGAACCACTCGTCCCACCAGCCGTCGAGGATCGAGAGGTTGAGGGCGCCGTTGAGTGCGGCCTTCATGCCCGACGTGCCCGATGCCTCGAACGGACGCAGCGGGTTGTTGAGCCAGACGTCGCAGCCCGGGTAGAGGTGCTGGGCCATGGCGATGTCGTAGTTGGGCAGGAACGCGATCCGGTGACGGACCTCGGGGTCGTCGGCGAACTTCACCATCTGCTGGATGAGCTGCTTGCCGGTCTCGTCGGCCGGGTGGGACTTGCCGGCGATGACGATCTGGATCGGGCGCTCGGGGTCGAGCAGCAGCTTCTTGAGCCGTGCGGGGTCGCGCAGCATGAGAGTGAGTCGCTTGTAGGTCGGCACGCGACGGGCGAAACCGATCGTCAGCACGTCGGGGTCGAGGATGTCCTTGGTCCAGCCGAGCTCGGCCGGCGACGCACCGCGCTCGACCCACGAGGCGCGCACGCGGGCCCGGGCCTCGGTGACGAGCTGCTGGCGCAGCTCGCGCTTGGTGGCCCACACCACGTCTCGCGGGATGTCGGCCATGGCCTCCCAGGAGGCCCGGGTGTCGAGGTCGGTGATGTCGGTGTGCTTGCGCGCCATCTCATAGACCTTGCGGTCCACCCAGGTCGGGCCGTGGACACCGTTGGTGATGCTCGTGATCGGCACCTCGTCGGCGTCGAAGCCCGGCCACAGCCCGTCGAACATGTCGCGGCTGACGACACCGTGCAGCTTGGAGACCCCGTTGGCGCGCTGGGCGATCCGCAGACCGAGCACGGCCATGTTGAACATGGACGAGTCACCGCCCTCGTAGGTCTCCTTGCCGAGCTCGAGCAGGCTGTCGATCGGGACACCGGCGGGAGCGAGGTCGCCGCCGAAGTAGATCTCGATGAGGCGACGCTCGAAGCGGTCGATGCCGGCGGGCACGGGCGTGTGCGTCGTGAAGACGGTCGCGGCGCGCACGGCCTCGAGGGCCGCCTCGAAGGGCAGGCCCTCGCCGGTGACGAGCTCGCTGATCCGCTCGATCGCCAGGAAGCCGGCGTGGCCCTCGTTGGAGTGGTAGACGTCCGGCGTGGGGGCACCGGTGAGGCGCGACCAGAGGCGCAGCGCGCGCACGCCGCCGACACCGAGGAGCATCTCCTGCTGAAGTCGCTGCTCACCGCCGCCACCGTAGAGACGCTCGGTGACGGCGCGGGCGCCCTCGTCGTTCCCGGGGATGTCGGAGTCGAGCAGGAGGAGCGGCACGCGGCCGACCTGGGCGCGCCACACGTGGGCGCCCAGCTCACGACCGCCCGGGAGGTTGATCGTGATGACACAGGGCGTGCCGTCCTCCTCGCGCAGCAGCGAGAGGGGGAGGCCGTCGGGGTCGAGCACGGGGTAGGTCTCGGTCTGCCAGCCGTCGTGGTTGAGGCTCTGCCGGAAGTAGCCGGTCTTGTAGAACAGGCCGACGCCGACGATCGGCACGCCGATGTCCGAGGCCGCCTTGAGGTGGTCGCCGGCGAGGATGCCGAGGCCCCCGGAGTACTGCGGCAGCGCCGCGGCGATGCCGAACTCGGGGCTGAAGTAGGCGATGGCCGAGGGCGCCCCGGCCTCACCCTGCTCCTCCGTCCACTGCTGGTACCAGCGGTCCTCCCCGAGGTAGCGCTCGAAGGCCTGCTGGGCGGCGCTCACGCGCGCCACGAAGGCGTCGTCGGCGGCGAGCGCGTCGAGCTCCTCGACCGGCGTGGCGGAGAGCATCGCGACGGGGTCGGCCCCGACGGACACCCAGCGCTCGGGGTCGATGCTCTCGAAGATGTCGCGCAGGGGCGGGTGCCAGCTCCAGCGCAGGTTCATCGCGAGATCGCCGAGCGGGGCGATGCGGGCAGGGAGGACGGGGCGGACGCTGAAGCGACGGATGGCCTTCACGAGGCGCATCCTAAGGTCACGTGGCCGCCTCCGCGAAAACGTTTACCCCCCGCGAGTTCCGCGAGCCCGACAAGTCGTGCGCGAGGGCGGCTGACCGGTAGCGTCGCCCTGTGACCGCGACGCCGCTCAGCACTGCTCCCCAGTCCCCCATCGGCCGGATCCCCGTCGTCGACGTCGAGCCACTCGTCGACGGAGGTGCCCGACCCACGAAGTCCGTGGTCGGAGAGGATTTCGTCGTCACGGCGACGGTCCTGCGCGAGGGCCACGACGCCGTCGGCGCGTCCGTCGTCCTCACGGATCCCGACGGCGTCGACCACGTCGCGACGATGGCCTGCACCAACGTCGGGCTCAACATCTGGGAGGCCACGGTCCGTGCGGATCGTCCCGGCATGTGGACGTTCCGGGTCGAGGGATGGTCCGATCCGTTCGGCACGTGGGAGCACGACGCCACGATCAAGGTCCGCGCCGACGTCGACACCGACCTCATGCTCGCCGAGGGCGCGCTCTTCCTCGAGCGCGCCGCCGCGACCCCCGAGCGCACCCCCGCCGGGGCCGCGGTCCTGCTCGAGGGGGTCGCCGCCCTGCGCGACGAGACCCGACCTCCGCAGGTGCGCCTGTCGGCCATCATCCACGGACCGGTCCACGACGAGCTGCTGGGCACCCCGGTGCGCGACCTCGTGAGCGCCAGCACGGCATACCCCCTGCTCGTCGAGCGGGAGCTCGCCCTGTGCGGCGCCTGGTACGAGTTCTTCCCCCGCAGCGAGGGCGCCGTCTACGACGAGGAGACGCACACCTGGCGCTCCGGGACGCTGCGCACGGCCGCCCAGCGCCTCAAGGCCGTGGCGGGCATGGGCTTCGACGTCATCTACCTCACCCCGATCCACCCGATCGGGCAGGCCGCCAAGAAGGGCCCCAACAACACGCTCGACGCGAGCGCCGAGGACCCGGGCAGCCCGTACGCGATCGGCTCCCCAGACGGCGGCCACGACGCCATCCACCCCGACCTCGGCACCTTCGACGACTTCGACTTCTTCGTCGAGCAGGCGCGCGGGCTCGGGCTCGAGGTCGCCATGGACATCGCGCTCCAGTGCTCGCCCGACCACCCGTGGGTCACCGAGCACCCCGAGTGGTTCACGACGCGCGCCGACGGGACCATCGCGTTCGCGGAGAACCCGCCGAAGAAGTACCAGGACATCTATCCGATGAACTTCGACAACGACCCGGCCGGCGCCTACGCCGAGGTGCGCCGCATGGTGCAGGTCTGGATCGACCACGGGGTCACGCTGTTCCGGGTCGACAACCCGCACACCAAGCCGGTCGAGTTCTGGCAGTGGCTCATCCAGGACGTCTCACGCGACCACCCGGAGATCATCTGGCTGAGCGAGGCGTTCACGAAGCCGGCGATGATGCGCACCCTCGGCAAGGTCGGGTTCCAGCAGAGCTACACGTACTACGCGTGGCGCAACACCAAGCCCGAGCTGCAGGAGTACGTCGAGGAGCTGGCCACCGAGACCGCGCACTACATGCGCCCGTCGTTCTGGCCGACGACCCACGACATCCTCACGCCCTACATGCAGTTCGGCGGCCCGGCGGCGTGGAAGCTCCGCGCCGCGCTGGCCGGGACGCTCGTCCCCACGTACGGCATCTACGCCGGCTACGAGCTCATGGAGCACGTCGCCCGACCGGGCGCCGAGGAGCAGATCGACAACGAGAAGTACCAGTACCGGAACCGCCGCTGGGAGGACTTCGAGCCCGGGGGCTCACGCGAGGGCCAGTCCCTCGCCTGGTACCTGCGGCGGCTCAACGAGATCCGCCGCGCCCACCCCGCCCTGCAGTGGCTGCGCAACGTGACCTTCCACCACGTCGACGACGAGAACATCATGACGTTCAGCAAGCGCCGGGTGGTGCCCGCCGACGCGCGCACCGGCACCCCGGCCCACGAGGACGTCGTCATCGTCATCGCCAACCTCGACCCGCACAGCACCCGCTGGAGCCGCGTCGTCTTCGACATGCCCGCCCTCGGGCTGCACCCCGACGAGGGGTTCCGCGCGCACGACCTCATCACCGACCAGTGGTGGGACTTCCTGCGCGAGAGCATGGTCCATCTGGGTCCCGACCACGAGCCGGTCCACATCATCGAGCTGAAGAGGTACTGAGAACCGTGACGGCGACCCAAGGACTCGGACTGCACCAGCCGGGGCTCAAGCACGACCCCGAGTGGTTCAAGACCGCGGTCTTCTACGAGGTGCTCGTGCGGGCCTTCGGTGACTCCAACGGCTCCGGCGCCGGCGACTTCCAAGGCGTCATCAACCGCCTGGACTACCTCCAGTGGCTCGGTGTCGACTGCCTGTGGCTCCCCCCGTTCTACGCCAGCCCGCTGCGTGACGGCGGCTACGACATCGCCGACTACACCCAGGTGCTGCCGGAGTTCGGGACGCTGCCGGAGTTCCAGCAGCTCGTCACCGAGGCGCACGCACGCGGCATCCGGATCATCACCGACTTCGTCATGAACCACACGAGCGACCAGCACGCGTGGTTCCAGGCCTCGCGCAGCGACCCCGAGGGTCCCTTCGGGGACTTCTACGTCTGGTCCGACACCGACGACAAGTACACCGACGCGCGCATCATCTTCATCGACACCGAGACGTCCAACTGGACCTTCGACCCGATCCGGCGCCAGTTCTTCTGGCACCGCTTCTTCGGGCACCAGCCGGACCTCAACTTCGAGAACCCCGCCGTCCACGAGGCGATGTTCGAGGTCGTCCGCTTCTGGATGGACATGGGCATCGACGGGTTCCGCCTCGACGCGGTCCCCTACCTCTACGAGGAGGAGGGCCACAACGGCGAGAACCACCCCAAGACGCACGAGTTCCTCGCCCGGCTGCGCAAGATGGTCGACGAGGAGTACCCCGGCCGGATCCTCCTCGCCGAGGCGAACCAGCCCCCTAACGACGTCGTCGACTACTTCGGCACCGAGGAGGCGCCGGAGTGCCAGATGGCGTTCCACTTCCCCGTCATGCCGATGCTCTACTACTCCCTGCGCGAGCAGACGGCCCAGCCGATCATCGACGTCCTCGCCGCGACCCCGGACATCCCCAAGGGCACCCAGTGGGGCACGTTCCTGCGCAACCACGACGAGCTCACCCTCGAGATGGTGACCCCGGAGCAGCGCGCCGTGATGTACGGCTGGTACGCCCCCGACCCGCGCATGCGCGCCAACGTCGGCATCCGGCGCCGGCTCGCTCCCCTGCTCGACAACTCCCGCCCCGAGATCGAGCTCATCCACGCGCTCGTGCTCTCGCTGCCGGGCTCGCCGTGCCTCTACTACGGCGACGAGATCGGCATGGGCGACAACATCTGGCTCAACGACCGTGACGCAGTGCGCACGCCGATGCAGTGGACCCCCGACCGCAACGCAGGCTTCTCCGCGGCCGACCCGGGCAAGCTCTACCTGCCGGTGATCTCCTCGCTCGTCTACAACTACAACGGCGTCAACGTCGAGGCGCAGATGGCGACCGGCCACTCGCTGCTGCACTGGCTGCGCGGCATGCTCAACGTCCGGCGGCTGCACCCGGCGTTCGGGCTCGGTGACCTCACCATCGCGTCGACGGACAACGAGTCGATCCTCGCCTACACGCGCGCCTGGGGCGGCGACCGGGACCACCCCGGCGAGACCCTCCTCTGCGTCAACAACCTCTCCGACAAGCCCCAGGCCGGCACCATCGAGCTGCCACCGGAGCTGGGCCAGCGCGAGCTGTTCGACCTCTTCGGCGGCGCGGGCTTCCCGTGGGTCGCCGAGGACGGGCGGGTCACCTTCACGATGGGCAGCCGCGACTTCTTCTGGCTCCGGGTCGGTGCGGAGACCCGTGGCTGAGCTGCACAAGGGCGCCACGATCACGCCGACGAAGCCCGAGCTCGTCCAGGCGTGGATGGCTTCACAGCGCTGGTATGCCGCCAAGGGCACCTCGCCCTCGGTGCGTCGCCTCGCGTCGTGGAGACTCGGTGACCCCGCCGGCGAGGTGGGCGTCGAGACGCTCATCGTCGCCGACGACTCCGGGCCCGCACCGGTCGTCTACCAGGTGCCGCTCACCTACCGCGGCGCCGCGGTGCCCGAGCTCGAGCACGCCCTCGTCGGCGTCATGGAGCATTCTGTGCTCGGCCGCCGCTGGGTCTACGACGCACCCCACGACCCCGTGTATGCCGCGCAGCTGCTCGAGCTCGTCCAGGGCCGGGTGCGCGCCGAGTCCACCGCCGCGAGCGATGCCTTCGACGACACCGTCGTCGCGCAGCCGGGACGCGCATGGACCCGGGCCGTGACGGTCCGCTCGAGCATGGTCCTCTCCGGCGAGCAGTCCAACACCTCGGTCATCCTCGACTGCGTCGACGCCACCGGCGAGCCGGTCCCGGTCATCGTCAAGGTGTTCCGGATGCTGTCGGCCGGCGAGAACCCCGACGTCGTCCTCCAGTCCGCGCTCGTCGAGGCCGGCTCGCGCCGGGTCCCCGCCGTCGTCGGGTCGGTCGCCGGGCAGTGGCCCGAGCCGGACGGTGACGGTGAGGCGGGCACGGAGGGCGAGCGCACGGCATACGGGCACTTCGCCTTCGCGCAGGAGTTCCTGCCCGGCGTCGAGGACGCCTGGCGCGTCGCGCTGGCCGCGCTGCGCTCGGGCGAGGACTTCAGCGGTCCGGCCCGCGCGCTCGGCGAGGCGACGGCGGAGGTCCACTCGATGCTCGCGACCGCTCTCGGGACCACGCCGGTCGGCGCCGACACTGCCCGCGAGATCCTCGACGGCATGCGTGAGCGCTACGCCTCGGCCGGGTCCGAGGTGGCGGCGCTGCACGACCACGACGACGCGGTCTCGGCCATCTTCGACGCCGCCGAGCACGTGGGCTGGCCTGCGCTGCAACGGATCCACGGCGACTACCACCTCGGGCAGGTGCTCCACACGCCCGATGGCGGGTGGGTCCTGCTCGACTTCGAGGGCGAGCCGCTGCGGCCGCTGTCCGAGCGCACCCAGCCCGACCAGTGGATCCGCGACATCGCGGGGATGCTGCGCAGCTTCGACTACGCCGGAGGCGCGGTCGAGCACGCGAGCGACGCGCCGGACGTGTCCGCACGGGCCTGGGTGACCAGCGCCCAGTCCGCCTTCCTCGACGGCTACGCCGCCACCGCCGGTGAGGACCCGCGCAGCCGACCTGCGCTCCTCGCCGCCTTCGAGCTCGACAAGGCGATGTACGAGGTCGTCTACGAAGTCCGCAACCGACCGTCGTGGGTCGACATCCCGCTGGCCGCCATCGAGCGCCTGGCATCGGGGTTCGAGACCACCACGACCGCACCACAGGAGGACGCAGAGTGAGCCCCACACCCGCGCACGAAGTCAGCGGCGCGATCAGCGCCCTCATCCAGGGCCGCCACCAGCAGCCCCACGACCTCCTCGGCCAGCACCTCGAGGACGACGGACTGAGGGTGCGCGTCCTGCGACCCATGGCCTCCTCGGTGCGCGCGCGCTTCGAGGACGGTGAGGAGCTCACCCTCGAGCACGAGGCCGAGGGCGTCTGGACCGCCGTGCGCGCCGGTGCCACCGCGACGATGGACTACCGCCTGCTCGTCGCCTGGGGCGACGGCATCGAGCACCTGCAGGACGACCCGTACCGGTTCGCCCCGACGCTCGGTCAGATGGACCTCCACCTCGTCAACGAGGGCCGGCACGAGGAGCTCTGGAAGGTCCTTGGCGCCCGGGTGCACGAGTACACCGGTCCGATGGGGACCGTGCGCGGCACCTCGTTCGCGGTCTGGGCGCCCCGCGCCAAGGCGGTACGCGTCGTCGGTGACTTCAACGGCTGGGACGGCCGGGTCCACCCGATGCGGCTCATCGGGTCCAGCGGCGTGTGGGAGCTGTTCGTGCCGGGCCTCGGGGCCGGCTCCGTCTACAAGTACGAGATCCGCGGCGCCGACGACGTCGTGCGCACCAAGGCCGACCCGATGGCCCGCCGCACCGAGCTCCCGCCCCGCACCGGCTCCGTCGTCGACGAGGCCGAGCACACATGGGCCGACACCGCGTGGATGGACACCCGCAACGCGAGCAACCCGCACAGCGGCCCGATGAGCGTCTACGAGGTCCACCTCGGCTCGTGGCGGCAGGGGCTGACCTACCGCGAGATGGCCGAGCACCTCGTCAACTACGTCGTCGACCTCGGTTTCACCCACGTCGAGCTCATGCCCGTCATGGAGCACCCGTACGGCCCGTCGTGGGGCTACCAGGTGACCGGCTACTACGCGCCGACGTCGCGCTTCGGCACCCCGGACGACTTCAAGTACCTCGTCGACCGGCTGCACCAGTCCGGGGTCGGGGTCATCCTCGACTGGGTGCCCGGCCACTTCCCGCGCGACGAGTGGGCGCTGGCCCGCTTCGACGGGCTGCCGCTCTACGAGCACCCGGACCCGCGGCGCGGCGACCAGCCCGACTGGGGCACCCACATCTTCGACTTCGGCCGGCTCGAGGTGCGCAACTTCCTCGTCGCCAACGCGCTCTACTGGCTCGAGGAGTTCCACATCGACGGCCTGCGTGTCGACGCGGTCGCCTCGATGCTCTACCTCGACTACTCGCGCAAGGACGGCGAGTGGCTTCCCAACGTCCACGGCGGACGCGAGAACCTCGAGGCCATCGGGCTGCTCCAGGAGACCAACGCCACGGCCTACAAGCGGGTCCCCGGCATCGTCACCATCGCCGAGGAGTCCACCTCCTGGCCCGGCGTCACCAAGGCGACGAGCGAGGGCGGCCTCGGCTTCGGGCTGAAGTGGAACATGGGCTGGATGAACGACTCGTTGCGCTACCTCGGTGAGCGGCCCATCGACCGCCAGTACCACCACCACCTGCTGACCTTCGCCCTGATGTACGCGTTCAGCGAGAACTACGTCCTGCCGATCAGCCACGACGAGGTCGTCCACGGCAAGGGCTCTCTCGTCAACAAGGCCCCGGGCAACCGGACCGACCAGCTCGCCACGGTCCGCGCGTTCCTCGCCTACATGTGGGCCCACCCCGGCAAGCAGCTGCTCTTCATGGGCACCGAGTTCGCCCAGCCGAGCGAGTGGGCCGACGGGAAGTCCCTGGACTGGTGGCTGCTCGACCAGCCGGCGCACTACCGGGTCCACAACCTCGTCAAGGAGCTCAACCGGGTCTACCGCGCCCACCCGGCACTGTGGACCCTCGACTCCGAGCCGGCCGGGTTCGAGTGGCTCGACGCCGACGACAACGGCGGCAACACCTACTCGTTCGTCCGCTTCGAGGACCCCGCCCGCGAGTCGGGCGACGTCGTCGCGTGCGTCGTGAACTTCGGCGGCGACTCCAAGGAGTGGCTGCGGGTCGGTGTCCCCTTCGGCGGGCAGTGGCGGGTCATCCTCGACACGAGTGGGTACGACCAGCACAGCACGCCGAGCCAGGCCGACCTGGTCTTCGACGCCGTCGAGGAGGGCTGGAACAACCAGCCGTTCCACGTCACCGTCCGGCTCGCCGGCCTGACCGCCGTCTACCTGGCGCCCGCGCAGGACCGTGCGCTCGATGCGGGCGTGAGCGACGAGGAGGCCGTGTCATGACCCACGAACGCGCAGGACAGCTCGCCCAGCCCTCCGACCTCGTCGACGTGGCGCACCTCGTCACGGCGTACTACACCGGCAAGCCGGACCCGGATGACGTCGACCAGCAGGTCGCCTTCGGCACGTCCGGTCACCGGGGCTCGTCGCTGCGGACGGCGTTCAACGAGGACCACATCCTCGCGACGACCCAGGCGATCGTCGACTACCGGCGTTCGCAGGGCTTCGACGGGCCGCTCTTCATCGGGCGCGACACCCACGGCCTGTCCGAGCCGGCGTGGGCCTCGGCCCTCGAGGTGCTCGTCGCCAACGACGTCACCGTGCTCGTGGACTCCGCGGACCGCTTCACGCCGACACCTGCGGTGTCGCACGCGATCCTCGTCGCCAACCGCGGCAAGGTCACCGGCGTCGACGGTATGCCGGCCGGTGCCGGTCTCGCCGACGGCATCGTCGTCACCCCGTCGCACAACCCCCCCAGCGACGGCGGCTTCAAGTACAACCCGCCCCACGGTGGCCCGGCGGACTCCGACGCGACGAAGACGATCGCCGCGCGGGCCAACGAGCTCATCCGCGGTGGCCTCACCGACGTCAAGCGGATCCCGTTCGCCCGGGCGCGGGCCGGCGTGCAGACGTACGACTTCATGGGCACCTACGTCGACGACCTCCCCTCCGTGGTGGACCTCGCCGCGATCAAGGACGCCGGCATCCGGATCGGCGCCGACCCGCTGGGCGGCGCGGCCGTCGACTACTGGGGCGCGATCGCGGAGCGGCACGGCCTCGACCTCACCGTCGTCAACCCGCTCGTCGACGCCACGTGGCGCTTCATGACGCTCGACTGGGACGGCAAGATCCGGATGGACTGCTCCTCCCCCTCGGCGATGGCCTCGCTCATCGGCCGCAAGGACGAGTACGACATCGCGACGGGCAACGACGCCGACTCCGACCGGCACGGCATCGTCACCCCCGACGCCGGCCTGATGAACCCCAACCACTACCTCGCCGTGGCCATCCAGTACCTCTACGGCGGCGCGCGCCCTCAGTGGCGCGACGACGGCTTCGTCGGCAAGACCCTCGTGTCGAGCTCGATGATCGACCGCGTCGCCGCCGACCTCGGCCGCCGCCTCGTCGAGGTCCCGGTGGGCTTCAAGTGGTTCGTACCCGGCCTGCTCGACGGGTCCGGACCGTTCGGTGGCGAGGAGTCCGCGGGTGCGTCATTCCTGCGCATGGACGGCTCGGTGTGGACGACGGACAAGGACGGCATCATCCTCGCGCTGCTCGCCTCCGAGATCCTCGCGACGACCGGCAAGAGCCCCAGCCAGCACTACGGCGAGCTGACCGCGAAGCACGGCACACCGGCATACGCGCGGATCGACGCCCCCGCCGACCGGGAGCAGAAGGCCCGGCTCGGCGCACTCACGCCCGACGCCGTCACGGCCGAGAGCCTTGCGGGAGAACCGATCACGGCCAAGCTCACCGAGGCGCCCGGGAACGGCGCCGCGATCGGCGGGCTCAAGGTCGTCACCGAGTCCGCGTGGTTCGCCGCGCGCCCGAGCGGCACCGAGGACGTCTACAAGATCTACGCCGAGTCGTTCCGGGGTGCCGAGCACCTCGCGCAGGTCCAGGCCGAGGCCAAGGACGTCGTCAGCGCCGCCCTCGGCGCCTGACCCCGGCTCGCGAGCCACACCTCCCCTCCCGAGCCGCATCGACGAGGCCTGGGAGGCGGCCTCCGGCTCGCGAGCCGAGCCCTGTGGAACGGACGACGCGCCCTCATGGCGGAGAAGCGGCGCGAGGAACGGCTGCGCGACGCGGGGTTCCGGGTCGTACGGGTCGCGTGGGGCGACCTGGCCCGGCCGCCCTGGTCGCGAGGGTGCGGGGCCTGCTCGTCGCGGCATGACACCGGCGGCGCGTCAGGCGTGCGCGCCCGACGACAACCGGTGCTGCTCGTCGCTGAGCCACATGCCCAGGAGCCCGCCGAAGTGGCCCTCGAACTTCTCCCACTCGTGCGGCGGGTACGTCTGGTGGATCGTCGTCTGCAGCATCGTGCGAAACTCGTCGGACCCGATCCACTCGTGCACCATCTCGTCGACGTGCGGCAGCGACGTGGCGCAGAACTCCGCGTAGCGGTCGGCGTCGAAATAGTCGTCCGACAGGCCCTGGTACGCCTCGAGCTTGCCCTGGTAGTCGAGCTCGGGGTCGTCGGCGACGTCGAACCACGGCCCGGTGTCGACCTGGGTGCGGGCCTTGCGGCCCGTGACGGCGCAGAAGACCGACCATCGGAGCAGGGCCTTCATGGCGAACGGGAAGTAGTAGTGCAGCGACGTGACCGCGACGTCGGGACAGGCGTTCGCGTAGTCGATCGGGTAGACGACCCCGTCCTTGACGAGCATCTCGCAGGAGTTGAACTCCCACCGGAAGAAGGCGTTGACGGTCTGGGCGATGGTGATCGTCTCGCGCCCGGTCTCCTCGGCGAGGAAGCCGTGGTCGACGGCATACCGGTTGTGCATCGGCTGGTCGGGCTGGAACTTCATCACCATCGTCTCGGGCCCGATCGTCAGGGCGCGGGCGAAGACCTCGAAGCCGTCGACCGCCTTCTGCAGGTGCATGAGCATCTCACCGGACTCGTCGTAGGCCCGGTGCAGCGCCTCACGGTCCTTGATCATCGAGACACCGCGCCACGCACCGCCGTCGAACGGCTTCATGAACATCGGGTACCCGACCCGGTCGGCGATGGCGTCGAGGTCGAAGCCGCGGTTGTAGCGACTCGACGTGTAGGCCCAGCGGGCGTTGTCGACGGGGTTCTTGTAGGGCACGAGTACGGTGTCGGGGACGTGCATCCCGAGGCGCATGAGCGCGCAGTAGGCGGAGTGCTTCTCCATGGACTGGAACGTGAACGGACTGTTGAGCAGGTACACGTCGTCCATGAGCGAGGCCTTCTTGAGCCACTCGCGCGGGTGGTAGTACCAGTGCGCGAGCCGGTCGATGACGAGGTCCTGGCGCGGGCGGTCGCGCAGGTTGAACGGCTCGATCGACATCCGCTCGGTGCTCACCCGGTGGTCCAGCCCGTCGAGGGTGCGGATCACCCCGAGCCGGCGGGCCATCGCCTCGAACGCCGTCGGCCAGTCGTCCTCCGCCCCGAGGAGGAGGCCGATGAGGTGGTCGGTCTGCGCTGCCATGAAGATCCCTTCGTCGGGTGCTGCGAACGGTCGGACGGGTCAGACGAAACGTGGGAGGTGGTGCGCGAGCTGACGCTGCCACCACGGCCAGTCGTGCGCGCTGTCCGGGCCCCAGATGTCGAGCTCGTGGCGAATCCCCTTCTGCTCCAGCAGGTGCGCGAACGCACGGGTGGACGGCAGCGACTGCGTCGGCGAGACCTCGAACGGCCCCTCCCCCACGACGAGCAGGACCGACAACCGCGACCGCAGCCAGTCGAGGTGCTCGCCGTGCAGACCCGGCACGTATGCCGCCGGGTTGGCGAAGTAGGTCGCGTCACCGACGTCGCCCCACGAGTTCCACGTGGTGGGGTCGTAGTTGCCGGAGAACCCCATGGCCAGGGTGGCGACGTCGGCGCGCTGGAAGGCGAACTGCACCGCGTGGTAGGCCCCGAGGGAGACCCCGAAGGTGATCATGTCGAGGGAGCCGCCGCTCTGCTCGGCGATCCACGGCACGACCGCCTGGTCGAGCCAGGCCTGGTAGGTCCCGTGACGCGCCGCCCGCTCGTCGGTCGGGATCGTGGTGTCGGACCAGGTGAACCCGTCCATCGCGTCGACCGCGAAGACGCTGACCCGGCCGGCGTCGACGAGGTCGCGCACCGCGTCGAGCATGCCCTGGCCCTCGAAGTCGGCGGCGCTGCCTCCCTCGCTCGGGAACGCGAGCAGCGGCCGACCGTAGTGGCCGTGCCGCACCACGGTGAGCTCGGCGTCGTGGCCCGGCACGGGAAGTCTGACCTCGGCGTGCGGCATGCGCCCTATCCTTGCGCGTCCACCCACAGGTCGCGCAACACCTGGGTGAGATGGGGGTCCAGCGCGTCACGCCACGCGGTGTAGCTGTGCAGGTCGCGGACCTCGGCGTGGGTGACGTCGTGACCGGCGCGCCGCAGGGCAGCAGCCATGTCCCGGTTGTTGGCGGCGTTCTCCTCGAGCGACCCGCAGGTGAGGCCGATGCGCAGCGGGCGCGTCGCCTCCCTGGTGTCGATGATCTCCTGGACGCGGCGCGAGATCCGCCCGAAGTACTTGTAGGAGCTCTCCTGGCCGTCGTGCCTCGCCTGGAAGAAGGACCCCGACTGCGAGAACACCCCGCCGATCTCGTCGGCGTCGAGCATGCCCACGAGCAGCGCGGTCAGCCCGCCGAGACTGGCGCCCATGACGACCACCGGCCCGGAGATGGGCGCGTGCTCGTGGAGACGCCAGAGGCCCTGTTGCGCAATGGTCCTGAGGTACTTGGGCGAGCCGGAGTACCACGCGTCGCGCAGGACCGGATGGGCGAGCGCCACCCGGTGGGGAGGCAGCTCGCCCGAGGCGATCTTGGCCGCGGAGAACTGGGTGATCGAGGCCAGCTGGTCGTACTCGGGGCCGTCGTGGACCAGCAGCAGCGGCAGGGCCTGCCCCTCGGTCCCGTCCGGTTCCCACACGGTCACCGGCACCTCGTCCTTGGTCTCGCCCTCCAGGACCATCGGGGTGAACCCGCCCGGGACGGCAGGTGCCGAAAGCCAGGACGGGACGGCATACCCCGGCATCTCCATCACGGAACGCGAGCCGAACGCGGTCTCGACGGTCACGGGGTTGTCGGGGTCGAGGATGGTCTCGGTGACGACGGCTTCGGCGTCCGAGGTGCGCGTGACGGTGAAGCGGTACTCGATGCGCTGGAGGTCGGGTCGCGGGAGCGCGAGCTCCCACGACCCGTCGACGAGGGTGAGCTCGCGCTCGCCGGGGATGACGGGGTCGCAGTCGAGGTGCACGGAGACGACGTCGCCCGCCCCGGTGAACCGGAAGCGGACGTGGTCGTCGAGCAGCTTGGGCGGCACCTCAGAAGAGGGCGTTCATCAGTGCGGTGCGCCCCTTGCGCACACGCTCGTCGTGGTTGCCGACGACGCTGAACAGCTCGAGCAGGTGGGTGCGGGCCCGGTCACGCTCCTCACCCTCGGTCGCCCGGACCAGGTCGGTGAGACGTGTGAACGCGTCGGCGACGTGGCCACCGAGCACGTCGAGGTCCGCGACCGCGATCTGGGCGTCGACGTCCTCGGGCGCGGCCGCGGCCGCGGCCCGGACCGCCTGCGGGTCGACGCCGGTCGTGCGCTGCATCAACCTGACCTGAGCCAGTCCCAGCTCCGCGTCGTGGTCCCTGGGGTCGGCGGCGAGCGCCTTCTCGTATGCCGTCACGGCCGCGTCGAAGTCGCCGCGCTCGATCGCGTCGTAGGCCTCCTCGTGCAGGGGCGGGAGGGCCGGCATCGCGTCCTCACCCTCCGCGGCCGCGCCCGCGGCAGCGGCGGGCCCGAGCTCGACGCGACCGGTGACGCCGTTCTGGACGGCGGCCTGGACGAGCTGGTCGAGAACGGCCCTGATCTCCTCGTCCGGCGGCAGCCCCGGGAAGAGCGGCACGGGCTGGCCCTGGAGGAGGCCGAACGTCACCGGGACGGTGAGCTGCCCGAACGCCTGGACGATGACCGGCTGGAACGCCTGGAGGATCCCCGGGGAGGTCTGGACGTCGGCGGAGACGACGAAGACCCGGCCCTCGAGCCCGGCCGCGACGCCGGCGACCCGCTCGGCGAGCCCGATGGTCTGCTCGTGCGCCGAGGACCAGATGACGAGGACGGCCGGCACCTGCAGGGTGCGGTTCATCACCTCGGCGAACGTCGCGTCGGTGACCTCGACGAGCAGGCCCTGGGGCAGGGCCGACGCGTCGGCGACCCCGGCAGCGGCGGCGTGCGCCGGTGCGGGGGCGCTCGCTGCGGGGGCTGGCCTCGCGCCGAGTGCGGACAGGTCGATGGCGCCGCGGATGCCCGCGGGAGGTGTGGGGGTGGAGCTCATGACGTGATTCTCTCAAACGCGGACCCGGCCGCGCGCCGGAGGGGCGGGCGGCCGGGTCGAGAACAGGGTGGGCCGGACGGCGAGCGAGCTCTACGTCGCCGTGGCGGAGACGATCTGCTCGTCGGCACCGACGGTCGTGGCGGCCCCCGTGGCGGGAACGACCATGACGACGTTCTCGAGGCTGTTGATGACAAGGTTCTTCGTGGCTGTGGCCTTGCCCACGAGCTTGCTGTAGTTCGCCGGGATGACGAGGTTCTTGGCGGTCGGACCGACCACGATGGCGTCACGTCGAGTCAGCTGCCCGAAGGTCACCGTCCCGCCATCCGCCAGGCGGAAGGCAATCGTGTGCTGGGGAACCGGGGTGTGGGTCTGACTGAACGAGGCCAGCGCGCCCAGCACCTTGACCTGACCCGTCGTCGAGGCGCGCAACGCGGTGGCGTAGGCGTCCGTCGTCGTGACGGCCTTGGAGGCCACCGGCTTCGGGTAGTTGAGGCCGCCGGCGTACGCCGCGAGCGCCTCGGTCGGGGACAGCGGCGCCCCGGCCTTGTCTGCGGGCTTGACGAGCGGCGCGCCGGTGGCGAGGTCGGCCATCGCGGGGACGCTCGTGCCCGGGAGCATCGGGACGGACGCGTGGACCTTGAACGGGTCGGCGGCAGCCGTGGACACGAGCACGTGCAGCGTCTGCGTCCGGCTTGCCTGGTCGAGTGTGCCGACGAGGATCGCTCGCGGCCAGGCCGAGCCCTGCGACACGGCGACGACCTGCGGGTCGCTGGCCTTCTGGAGGGGATCCGAGGCGCTGAGAGTGCCGAGCTTGCTCGCCGCCTGGGCCTGCGAGAGCGCGGAGCCGGCGAGCACGGCGGCCTGGGCCTTGGCGGCCTCGGCTCCCGCGGCGCCGCGCGCTGCGGTGGCGGCGTCGAGCACGCGGGCGGCGACCTTCTCGGCGCCGTCGACGTTGAGGGGGGCGGTGTCGGTCCGCTCGGCGGGGGCGTCCCGCAGGCCGACGAGGCTGTCACCCACGCCGCAGCCGGTGAGGCTCACGGCGGCCGTCAGCGCGACGAGGGACGTGGTGAAGGTGCGGCGGTTCATGCGTTCTCCTGCTCGGGGGTCGCCGGGCGCGGGACCGGGTGGGGTTCCGCCTCGACCTCTACGGCGTCGACCCCGTCAAGGCGACGGGCGCCACGCGAGCTCCACAGCAGGCTGAGGCCGCTCAGCAGCAGGAACAGGCCGACGAGGGCGGCGATGACGGACTGGACGAACCAGGACTTGCGCTCCCAGGTGAGCTCGATCGTCTCGATCTGCCCCACGGTCGCCTGGGCGATGACCGACTCGGGGGCGTTGGACTGCTCGATGGTCATCGAGACGGCGCCGGTGCCGGTCTCGGTGTTGCGCCACACGTCGGTGCCGGAGAGGGCCGGGGCGGCGCCGGTCCCGGTCGTCCTGCTCAGCAGCTCCCACGGCCGGGTGTCGACACCGGTGACTGTCGTGTGGGCGGTCGCGCCGAGGACGGCCTCGGCGTCAGACGGGGTGGTGGCGGCGAGCCAGACGGCCCCGCCACGGCGCGGGGTGGCCGTCACCGTGACGGCGCCGTCGACCCGGTTGAGGACGGTCTGAGGGACGAGCACCGGGGCGGTGCCCGAGGGAGAGGAGGAGAAGGTCGCGGTTCCGCTGCCACCGAGGTGGACGGCGTACCAGAGGCCGATGACGGTGACGACCAGGCCCAGGAGGGCGAGGAGGGCACCGACGGCCCGCTTGGCGAGCGTGGGCATGCAAGGGTCCTTTGTTGGCTCAGGGGGCGTGACGAAAGGTCTCATTTCGGTCACGGACTGCTTCCACCATGACAAAGGAGGGCGGCCGAGCCAAATCGCGAACCGTCGCGTCCCGGTCGACCGAGCGTGGCAGCCGGACCTGTGCGCGGGTCAGCGCCCGTCGGCTGCGCAGCCCTCGACGAAGTCGCCGGCGGCCACCCGCACGTCCCTGAGCAGGGAGAACAACCGCCCCTGGTCCTCGCTCGACAGCATCCCCAGACCGAACTGCGCGGCCTCGAGGTCGGCCGTCGTGGCCTCCATCGCCTCCCGGCCGGTGTCGGTGATCACAGCGAGGGATCCGCGGCGGTCGTCGGGGTTGGCGACCCGGTCGACGAACCCCTGGGCCGCGAGCCGCTGGACGATGTGGGTGGCGCTCGTCGGGTGCACCATGAGGCGCTCCCCGATGCGCCCCATCGAGAGCCGGCCCTCACGACTGAAGGCGAGCAGCACGAGGGCCTCGTAGCGGGCGAAGGTCAGCCCGTGGCGCCCGGCGATGGCGTCGAACTCGCCGAGGAGCAGCTGCTGGACCCGCATGATCGACGTCGCGGTGCCCATCGCCCGGGACTGGCTCGACTCCCCCCACCGCGCCCGCCACAGCTCACCCGCGCGGGCGATGGGGTCGAAGGGCAGCCTGACGTCCTTGGGCACAGACAGCACCGTAGCCGCTGGCCCGTCTGGCGCCGCCGCGTCAGTCCTTGACGGCGCCCTCGAGCATCCCCGCGATGAAGTGGCGCTGGAGGAAGAGGTAGACGACGACGACCGGCAGGGCGACGATCGTCGCGCCGGCCGCGAGCAGGGCGTAGCCCTGGGTGTACTGCCCCGAGAAGAAGCCGAGGCCCAGCGGCGCGGTGCGCAGCGCCTCGTTGGTCGGCACCATGACGAGCGGGATGAGGAACTCGTTCCAGGTCCACATGAAGGTCAGCACGATGAGGGTGACGATCGCCGGGCGGGCGAGCGGGACGAGCACCTGCCAGAGGATGCGGCTCGTCGAGGCGCCGTCGAGACGCGCGGCCTCGACGATGGAGCGCGAGCTCGACCGGAATGCCGCCCGCAGCCAGAAGGTGCCGAACGCCACCGACTGCGCCACCTGGGGCAGGGCGATCGCCCAGAAGGTGTCGGTGAGGCCGATCGCCCGCAGGTCGAAGAACAGCGGCACGACGATGGCCTCGGCGGGCATCATGATGCCGAGGAGCATGAGGTAGAAGAGGGCGTCCGCACCACGGAAGCGCATCGTGCCGAACGCGAACCCGGCGAGCACGGAGAGCACCGTGCTCACGGCGACGACGAACGCGGACACGAGGACGCTCGTGCGCAGGTAGCTGCCGAAGCGGCCGATCTCCCACGCCTGCGAGAGGTTGCCGAGACCACCCGGCGCCTCGGCGTCCGGCTGCAGCCCGGCCACGACGATGGACAGGATCGGGTAGATCGCGAACACGGCGAAGGCCGTGAGGATGACGTAGTTCATCGTCCGCTCGGACTGCGAGACGCGCATCAGGCCTCCGCTCGGTCGCCGACGCGGGTGATGACGAAGCTGATCGCGAAGATGACGACCGTGAGGCAGACGCCGATCGTGCAGGCGAGCCCGACCTGACCGAGCTCGAAGGCTTGCCGGTAGACCTCGTAGCTCGGCACGGTGGTCGTGTACCCGGGCCCGCCCGACGTCGTCAGGTAGATGAGGTCGAAGGTCTTGAGGGCGGCGATGACGGTGAGCGTCAGGGCCACGGCGATCTCTCCGCGCACCGACGGCAGGGTCACCGCGAAGAACTCCCGGATCGCCCCTGCGCCGTCGAGCCGCGCCGCCTCGTAGAGGTCACGCGGGATGCGCGCCATCCCGGCGAGGAGCAGCACGGTGACAAGGCCGCTCTCGAACCAGGTGCCGATCAACCCCACGGCGGGCAGCGCAAAGGCGTACTCCCCCAACCACCCTCGCGTCCACGACTCCAGCCCGACGGCGCTGAGCACCGAGTTGATGGTGCCGTCGGGGGCGTAGATCCGGCGCCACGCCACGGCGATGACGACCATCGCCACGACCTGCGGCAGGAAGACCACGGTCCGGAAGAACCCGAGACCGCGCACGCTCGCCCGGTGCAGGACCGACGCGAGGACGAGTCCGACGACGAGCGGGATGACCGCGAAGAACAGCATGAGGACGAGCGCGTGCGCGAACGCCCCCCGCAGCCGCTCGTCGGTGAGCACCTCCTGGTAGTTCGACAGCCCCGCCCACGTGCCGACCGTCAGCCCGTCCCAGTCGAAGAGGGACAGGTAGACGGCCTTGAGCAGCGGGTAGAGGGCGAACGCGGCATACACGAGGAAGGCCGGCAGGACGTAGAGGTACCCGATCCGACGGGGCTCCCCCGGCGGCCCGGCGGCCCGGACGCGAGCCGTCATCACTGACCGGTGAAGTCGCCGTAGTCCTTCTGCAGCGTCTCGAGGGCCTTGTCCGGGGTCGCCTTCTTGGCGAGGAGGTCCTGCAGGGTGGCGCCGAGGGTGTCACCCATCGTCGGGGTGGCCCAGTCGAGGTAGGGCACGAGCCCGTCGTTCTCGGACACCGCACCGAACGCGGTGAAGACGTCGGTCGCGAGCGCGTCCGGTGCCTTCTGCTCGGCGGTCTCGACGACGGGGAGGTTGCCGTTCTCGGCGAGGACCTTCATCGCCTCGGGACTGGTGATGAAGTTGACGTAGGCCGCGGCGGCGTCCTTGTTCTTCGCCTTCTGGGTGATGGCGAAGGGCAGGCCCGAGCCGCCCGTCGTCACCGGCGAGCCACCGGCCTCGGGTGCCGGCGGGAGCATGAACTTCACGTCGGTCTTCATCGCGGCCGAGAGGTCGGCCTGGAGCCACGACCCCGCGATGAGGAAGAGGCCCTGGCCCTTGGTGAAGTTCTGCCAGGCCGGGTCGTAGTCCTGCCCGTTGAAGCCGGCGTTGAAGTAGCCCTTGTCGACGTAAGTGACGAGGGTCTGGGCGGCCTTGGTGTTCTCGGGCGAGGTCCACGAGCCGCCGGGCTGGCCGAACCCGAGGGTGCGGATGTCGTCGGCCTTGGTGAAGCGGCCCTGGACGACGCCGAACACGTGGCCGGCCGGCCACTTCTCGAGGTTGCCGAGGACGAGGGGGACCTCCCCCTTCGTCTTGGCGGTCGCGAGGGCCGCGTCGAACTCGGCCCACGTCTTCGGCGGGTTGATGCCGAGCGTCTTGAGCTTGGCGTCGTTGTAGAAGATGCCGACGACCTCACCGACCTGCGGCAGGCCGAAGAGCGAACCGGAGCCGAAGGTCTTGCCGTCGGGCGAGTAGGACGCGACGTTGCGCACCGACTGCGGGTAGCGCTTGTCCCACCCGTAGGCCGCGGCGTACGGGTCGAGGTTGACGAGCTGGCCGGCCTTGACGAACTCGCCCATCTGCGAGCGGGTGTTGTTGGCCTGGACCACGTCCGGCGCGTCGGCCCCGGTCAGCGCGAGCCGGAGCGTCTTGACGAGGTCGTCGAACGAGCGCGACACGCGCTTGATCGTGATGTTGGGGTACTTCTTCTGGAACTCGGCGTTGAGGGTCGCCATCTGCTTCTCCTGGCCGCCGCGCACCTCCTGGTCCCAGACCGTGAGGGTGACGTCGCCGAGGGAGGCCGCGTCGGTCTTGACCGCGCCGGGCGCGGGGCCCGACGACTCGTCGGTGCTGTCCTTCGAGCTCCCGGGGGCGCAGGCTCCGAGCGCGAGCCCGGCGGCGGCGAGAAGGGTGACCAGCGTGGTGCGCGTGCGGTTCATGAGATCTCCTCGGTGAGGGGGGTGGTGGCGGGCGCCGCCGGGGCCTGGGCCTGGGCGTCGGACAGCTTGGCGATGGTGGCGGCGGCGCGCCGGACCGCACCGGAGGGGACCTCGGCGACGAGGTCGTCGAGGAACGCGAAGCGTCGCTGCACCGACCTGGCGGCCGCGTTGGAGGTGGGCTGGCATCGGACCCGGTGCCACCAGTCGGCGATGTCGCCCCAGCCGGGCGCGGCGAGCGAGCCACCGAACTCCTGGACGGCGAGGCTGGAGCACAGCGTGGAGAAGTTCATCCGGTCGAGCAGCGGCCAGCCGGCGAGGGTGCCGACGAGCATCCCCGCGTCGAAGACGTCGCCGGCCCCGGTGGGGTCGATGGCCTCGACGCGCAGGGCGGGCACCGAGGCCTCCTCGCCGGTCTCGGAGTCGATGGCGACGGCGCCGTCGCGCCCGTTGGTCACCACGGCGAGCGGCACGAGGTCGGCCAGTGCGTACAGGGCGTCGTGCGCGGAACCGGTGCGGGTGTAGGCCATGGCCTCCACGGCGTTGGGCATGAACGCGTAGCACTGGTCGAGCTGGTCGAGGACGGCGTGCGACCAGACCCCGGTCGGGTCCCACCCGATGTCGGCGAAGATGAGTGCGCCGTCGGCGGCGGCGCTCTCGGCCCACCGGCGCTCGGGGTGCCCCTGCCCCAGCGGGCGGTCGGCGTCGAGGTCGAGCAGCAGCGACCGGGCCCGGGGCACGTCGCCGATCATCTCGGTCGCCGACTCGGGCGAGTCGTGCCCGTGGGTGATCATCCGCCGGTCGCCGCCCACGGAGACCGAGACCGTCACGGGGGTGTGCCAGTGCGGGTAGCGCCGCGACCGGGAGAGGTCGATGCCCTCCTGCTCCTCGAGGGAGCGCCAGCAGAACTCGCCGTAGTCGTCGTCACCGAAGGCCGCCCCCAGGGAGGTCTTGAGGCCGAGGCGCGCCGCGGCGACACCGAGGTTGGCGATCCCGCCGGGGCAGGACCCCATCCCCTCGGCCCACACCTCGGTGCCGCTCTTGGGCATGGCAGCGAGGCCGGTGAAGATGATGTCGAGGAAGACGGTGCCCTGGACGAAGACGTCGACCTCGGGGTCCCCGGCATGCCGGATGGACGCGAGCGGGTCGAAGACCTGGGCGAGGGGCACCTCGTCATCGTGTCCCGCCACCTCTCCCACTGCAACCACATCCGCCCGGCGCGAGGTCTCGGTGTTGCTACGTTGGCGGACGTGATGCAGCCCCACGCAGGTCGAGCCCGGTGAAGCTGACGATCCTCGGCGGCGGGGGGTTCCGCGTACCCCTCGTCCACGGAGCACTGCTGCGCGACGAGTCCGACGACCGGGTGACCGAGGTCGTCCTGCACGACCTCGACGAGCCGCGCCTGCGGGCCGTCACGGAGGTCCTCGCCCAGCACGGCCGCGAGGTCCCGCACGCCCCCGTCGTGCGGGCGACCACCGACGTGGACGACGCCCTGCGCGACGCCGACTTCGTCTTCTCGGCGATCCGCGTCGGCGGCCTGGCCGGGCGCACGCTCGACGAGCGGGTGGCACTCGACCTCGGTGTCCTCGGTCAGGAGACCACCGGCCCCGGTGGGCTCGCCTACGCCCTGCGCACGGTGCCCGTCGCCCTCGACCTCGCTCGACGCACCAGGGAGCTTGCTCCGGACGCGTGGTTCATCAACTTCACCAACCCTGCGGGCATCGTCACCGAGGCGATGCAGACCGTCCTCGGCGACCGGGTCATCGGCATCTGCGACTCCCCGATTGCGTTGGCGCGCAGGGCGATCGGGGCTCTCGGTCTCGACCCCTCCCGCACCGACATCGACTACGTCGGGCTCAACCACCTCGGCTGGCTGCGCGCGCTGCGGGTCGACGGCACCGACCAGCTTCCCCGGCTCGTCTCCGACCCCGCTGCCCTGGCGGGCCTCGAGGAGGGTCGTCTCTTCGGGCCCGAGTGGATCGCCGCCCTGGGGGCCATCCCCAACGAGTACCTCTACTACTACTACTACTCGCGCGAGGCGAGGGCCGCGATCGAGTCCGCGCCCCAGACGCGCGGCGAGTTCCTGCGCGACCAGCAGGACGCGTTCTACGCGGCGGTCGCGCACGACCCGGCGACCGCGGCTGACCGCTGGCGCCGCGTGCGCGAGGAGCGCGACGCGACCTACATGCGCGAGGCCCGCGCCGCGGACGAGCAGCGGGACGAGGCCGACGTCGCCGGCGGCGGGTACGAAGGCGTCGCGCTGGCGATCATGGCGGCGATCGGCCGGGGCGAGGAGTCGTCGATGATCCTCAACATCCGCGGTGGTGGAGCCGTGCCCGGCCTGCCGTCCGACGCGGTCGTCGAGATTCCCTGCCGGGTGGACCGCGACGGCCCGCACGCGACGACGCTCCCGCCCGTCGAGGGCCACATGCTCGGCCTCATGCAGCAGGTCAAGGCCGTCGAGCGGCTCGTCATCGAGGCCGCGACGACCGGCTCCGAACGGGCGGCCCTCGCGGCGTTCGCCCTCCACCCGCTCGTCGACTCGGTGACCACGGCGCGTGCCCTGCTCGAGGGCTACCGGCGCGCCCATCCCCAGCTCGAGGCTCTGCTCGGCCGGCCCTGACCCGTCGCCGTCCCGACCCCGCTCCTGTGCTCACCGTCCCCGCGGACTGGGCCGATCCGACCATGTCCGCCGGCGCACGTCGAGAGGATGCTGGGGGGACCCATCTCCGTCCGAGGGAGGACCTCATGCCCCATCGAAAGACGCTCGGATTCGCGGCCACGACCGCTCTCGCGACAGCCGTCGCCGTCATCTCCGCCCCGGTCTCGGCAGCCACGGGCGGCCCGACCGTCGTCGCCTCCGGCCTGCACAGCCCCCGCCAGCTGAGCTTCGCGCCCGGTGGGGACCTCTACGTCGCCGAGTCCGGCAGTGCCGGGACCGAGGCCTGCCAGGACCACGCGGAGCTCGGGCACATGTGCCTCGGCATGACCGGGTCGGTGGCACGGATCACCGCGAAGGGTCACGTGCGCCGGGTCGTCCAGGGGCTTCCCTCGGTCGGCAACGAGGAGGAGGCGATCGGTCCCACCGACATCACGTTCACGAGCAGGAAGAGCTTTGCGCTGACCATCGGTCTCGGTGGGCCCCCGTCCTACCGTGACGGGTTCGGACCCGGCGGCGACCTCCTCGCGCACGTCGTCACGGGCAGCCTCCGCTCGGGCACGGTGACGGCGCACACCGACCTCGCGGCCTACGAGGGGTCCGCGAACCCCGACGGGACCGACCTCGACACCAACCCCGTCGGCATCGCACGCTGGGGCAAGACCTTCGTCGTCGCCGACGCCGGCGCCAACGCCGTCGTGAGGACTCCGGGCTCGACCGTCGCGGTCCTTCCGCCCGTGCCCGCCCTGGGGCCCGACGCACCCTTCCCCGGCTTCTTGGCAGACGCCGTGCCGACCGATGCCGTGCGGGGGCCGGACGGCGCCTGGTACGTCAGCCAGCTCGTCGGGTACCCGTTCGAGAAGGGGTCCTCGTCGATCTGGCGGGTCAGGCCGGGGTCGACGCCGACCAAGTGGGCGACCGGACTCACGAACGTCACCTCGCTGGCCTTCTCCGCCAGCGGCCGGCTCTACGCCGTCGAGATCGCCGAGAACGGCCTCCTCGGCGGGCCCGTCGGGCGCCTCGCGCGCATCACCCCCGGTGGCTCCACCCATGCGACCGTTGCGGGCGGGCTCTTCGCGCCCTACGGTGTGGCGATCCGTGGCTCGCACGCGTGGGTGACCACGGGCTCGGTCCTCCCCGAGGGTGGCCAGGTGGTCCGCATCCGCCTGCGCTGAGTCCGACCCCGGATCGGGTGCCGGCGGGGACGCCGGCGCCCGGTCCGGCGCGGAGCGACTCAGGAGGAGATGACCTCGCCGTCGTCGAGTTCGATGGCACGGTCGGCGCGCTCCGCGGCCTCGGGGTCGTGCGTCGTCATGAGGACGATCCCGCCGGCGTCGGCGCGCGCGCGCAGGAGGCCGAGGACCCGCTCCCGGTTGTCGTGGTCGAGCTCGCTCGTCGGCTCGTCGGCGAGCAGGACCGCAGCCTCGATCGCCAGCCCGCGCGCGACGGCGGCCCGCTGCTGCTGGCCGCCGCTCAGCTCCTCGACGAGGTGCGTCCCGGACTCCCCCAGCCCCACCGAGACGAGTGCGGCCCTCGCGCGCTCCGCCGCCTCCGCGGGCGCGTACCCGCGGGCGCGCAGTGGCGCGAGGACGTTCTCGTATGCCGTGAGCACGCTCGCGAGGCCGTTGCCCTGCGGGATGATCGCCACGGCCCCGGGCTCCCGCGTGCCTCCCGGTCCGTTGCCGAGGTCGATCTCGCCCGACTCCAGCCCGACGATGCCGGCGACGGCGTTGACGAGCGTCGTCTTGCCCGCGCCGGAGTGTCCGATGACTGCGACGAAGTCGCCGGCGCGGGCCGAGAGCGACACGGCGCGCAGGGCGGCGACGTCGCCGTAGCGGACGCTCACCGCGCGCACGTCGACGATCGGGGCCGACCCCGGTGCAGGGGCGGCGGGCGGACCGTCGGGAGCCCGCCGACCGCGCTCAGAGTGCCGGCCCATCGGCCACCTCCTCGATCTCGTCCCTGACGAGGGTCCAGCCCTGCTCCGACTCGACGAGGCGGACCAGGGTCCCGGGGGTCAGCGTCGCCAGCACGTGGGGCGGAAGCGGGACGGAACCGTCGGCCGACACGACGGCGAACTCCTCGCCCTCGCGGCCCTCGGCACCGACCCGGCCGTCGCGGATGGTGACGGTGCGGGGCATCCGCGCGGCCACGTCCGGGTCGTGGGTGACGACGATGATCGTCGTCCCCCACGTCTCGTTGATGTCGGCCAGCGCCCGCAGGACCTGGTCGCGGGCGTCGTGGTCGAGCTGGCTGGTGGGCTCATCGCCGAGAAGCAGCCCGGGTCGCGTGGAGACGGCGACGGCCAGGGCCCCCCGCTGGAGCTCGCCGGGGGTGAGCGAGGTCAGCGGGGCGTCGGCCCGGTCCCGGAGCCGCACGAGGTCGAGGACCTCGTCGACCGGCGTGAGCTCGTCACCCCGGCCCTTGCGTGAGCCCTGGGCGAAGGCGACGTTCTCGCGGATCGTCTGGTGCGGAATGAGGTTGCGCGACGCGCCCTGGAGGACGATCCCCACCTCGCGGCCCCGCAACCGGTCGAGGTCGGGCTCGGACATGCGGGACAGCTCGTGGTCGCCGATCCGAATGCGCCCGGCGCTCGGCCGGAGGAGCCCCCCGAAGAGCGTGAGCAGGGTGGACTTGCCCGCGCCCGACGGACCGAGCAGGGCGACCATCTCCCCTGCCGCGACCGAGAGGTCGACGCCCGCGAGGGCGGCGACGTCGTGGTGCTCGGCACGGTAGATGTGCACGAGACCGGCGGTCATCACCGAGAGGCCGGTCACCACGCCTCCCGCAGCCGGTCGGGGTCGCCGTGCCGTGCGGAGCGGAGCGCGAGGACGACGGACACCACGACGAGCACCGCGAGGGCGACGAGCCACGACGCCGCCATGACGCCCCACGCCGGCGCGAGGTCGAGGGCGGGCACGACCGCGGGCGTGTCGAAGAGCGGGACGAGCGGCATCGCGAGGACGGAGCCGACGACGCCGCACAGCGCGCCCACGACCCCGGCGACGACCACGAGGGTGACGGCCTCGCGCACGGCGGCCCGGCGCAGGTCCGAGCCGGACACCCCGGCGACCCTCAGGGCGGCGATGTCCCTCGTGACGATGCGACAGGTGGTCATGGCGACGACGACGAGCATCACGGCGGCGAGCAGGAGCGACAACGTCGCGGTGAACAGGGCGAGCAGCAGGCCCCACCCGGTCGCGGACTCGTCGAGCAGACGACGCTGCTCGGCCAGCGAGCGCGTGGAGAGCACCTCCAGGCCCCGGTCGCGCAGCACCCGCTCGGCCCCCGCGACCCCGCCGGGGAAGGCGTCGTCGATCCACACCTCCATCGCGCCGGAGGCGGGCAGCCGCCCCCCGATGCGGAGCATGAGGTCGAGGTTGACGAGGGCGCCGCGCGGACCGACGAAGGGTAGCGCCGGGACCTGCTGCTGCGCCGAGGCCGGCGTCGTGCGGCCGGCGAGGCTCTGGATCTCGAAGCGCTCGGGGGTCCCGCCGCCCGGGACCTGCCCCGAGAGGAGGGCCGGCGTCACCTCCGGGGCGTCGGCGCGGCTCACGGCCCCGTTGCGGCCGGTGTTGGTGAAGCTCAGGCGGAGCCCGCCGCCCGGCGCGGCGGCCATGGCGAGGCTGTCCGTCAAGGGTCCCGCGTCCTCGATGGGGAAGCCCGTGGCGGGGTCGATGACGACGTTGCCGCTGTTGCCGCTCTGGTCGGTGGTGGCCGGCTTCGGCGGCCGCCACCCGGCGGGGTCGTCGATGCCCAGCGAGGCACCGTCCAGCGCGAAGGCGCTGAGGTCGACGCGACCCTGCACCCCTTCGAGCTCCTGACCCTGCGCGAGCTGGACCCACACCGACTGGAGGCGACACCCCTGCGGGCACAGCACCGGCGCGTCGAGCGCGAGCGTCCCCGATCCGGTCGCCGGCAGCGCGCCGATGTCGCGCGTGAGGACCTCCCCCTCGGGCGTCGTCACGGTGATGCCGAGCCGCAGCGGTGTGCCCCCGACGACCGGGGGGACCCACTCCGCGGCCGGGACCCCCGGGGGGCGCGGCCCGAAGCCGACGCCGACCGGGCTGAGCGCGTAGGCGGCAGTCGCAGTGAGCCGCTCACCCTCGAGGCGCACGGGGTCCTGGTCGGGCAGCGCCAGCCGGTCGAGGGCGAGGCCGGCCTGCGCCGGCGGGTCGAAGGCGATCCGGTGCAGCTGCTCCGGGCGGGCCGCCAGCGTCGTCGTGGAGTCCGGGTCGCGCTGGGTCACGACGCCGACGGGCATCGCGTGCTCGCGCTGGCCCGCAGGGAGCTGGTCGACGACCCGCGCCACGGCGGTGGGGTCCTTGGACCCGGTCCTCAGGGCGCCGAAGGCACCGACGGTGACCTGGGCGCGGTTCTCCCGGTTGCGGTCCGCGACCGCAACGGCGTTGGCGGCGAAGACGACGAGGGCGGACACCGCGGTGACCACGAGCAGGACGTGGCGGGTCGTGGGGCGCCGGGCGACGGCCAGACCGGCGAGGGCCGTCCCGAGGCCACCACGGGCCAGGGCCCGCCGGCCGAGCCGGGTCGCCGCGAGCACGACGACGGCTCCGAGCAGCGCACCCGCGGCCAGCGCGAGGAGGGTGGGCGTGAGGATCGCCAACGGCCCGCTCACCTGGTCGGTGACGATGCCCACGACACCGACCGCGGCGAGCACGACGAGGAGGAGGTCCCCGACCCGCAGGGTGCGGCTCGTGGTCGTGGGTGGGACGCGCCGCAGCAGCGAGGCGATGGGCTCGCGCAGGACCGGCCGCGCCGCGGCATACACGACGGCGAGGGAGGCGAGACCCGCGACCAGGGCTGCCACGGGAACGAGCCAGCCCAGCTCGAAGGGGACACCCGGGGGCAGGACGAAGCGCCGCACGAGCTCGCTCAGGCCCACGGCGAGGAGCACGCCCAGCGGCAGCCCGAGCAGGACGGTCAGGCCGAGCTCGGCCATGACGAGCCGACGGCTCGCGTCACGGCTGCGCCCGCGCAGCCGCGCCACGGCGATCTCGGGACGCCGCTGCGCCACCGCCGCACCGGCGACGAGGACGAGGACCGCGAGCGCCACGGCGACGAGCTGGGCGATGAGCAGCGGCACGAGCTGGCGCACGAGGCGCTTGCCGTTGACGACGGTGCTCGCGATCTCCGGCAGCGGGCTGTCGACCGACGCCTCCGACGGCGGGCGGATCGCCTTGACCGCCCGGCCGGCCGCGGCGAGCGAGTCGAGCGTGATGAGCGACTCCTTGAGCCGGAGGTCCACCGAGAGCTGGGCACCGGTCCAGCCGGGACCCAGCCCGGCCGGCGCCACGACGAAGTCGTCGATGGCCGGGACGAGGTCGCCGTAGTCGACGAGGCTGCCCGACTTGCCCTGCAGCTCGGTGCGCAGCCAGTAGTCGGGGTCGTCCTTCGCGGTGTAGATCCCGACGACCGTGTCAGGGGCCTGGCCGGCCCCCTGCTCCCCCATGGGGAGCGTCGTGCCGAGGGTCCACGACCACCGCTCGGCGTCCGCGGCGGACACGAGGATCCCGGACGCGTCCGAGGGGCAGGTGCCGGCGCTGAGGGTGAGGTGCTCGCAGACGTCGTCGCGCGCGACGAGGCGCACCGGCGAGGGCCGGCGCCCCGCCACGGGGACGACGTCGGTCGCGGCCGTCATCATCGAGATGCCGGGGTGGTACCACTGCGACAGACCGGCCGGCAGCTGCGCCTCGACCTCGTTGGCGGTCAGCGTCGGTTCCCGGGTGCGCGACGCGAGGACGCTGAGCTTGAGGTCGGCGGCGTCCATCCGGCCGAGGGTGGCGCGCAGCAGCGCCTGGTCGAGAGAGCGCGAGAAGAGGGGCGCGAAGGCCGCACAGGTGGCGACGAGGGCGGAGATGAGGACGAGCACGAGGGACTGACCGCCGCGGTAGCGGATGGCCTTCCACATCTGGTCTCTCCCCCATGGGTCACGGTCGGTGCGTCGACCGCACCCGGGTCACGCTAGCCATGCCGATCCGTGGCACCACCGCGCAGCGACCAACCGTGACGGTTTCGTCACTTGCGCACGGCCGGGCCGCGCCCCGCTCAGCCCTCGGCGAGGGTCGCCTCGAGCCGGTCGAGCTTGCCCTGCATCTCGCCGGAGCGCCCCGTCCGGACGTCGGCCTTGAGCACCAGCCCGACCCGCGGGCCGTGCGCCGCCACCGCGTCGACGCACGCCTTGACCACGGCCATGCACTCGTCCCACTCACCCTCGATGGTGGTGAACATCGCGTCGGTCCGGTGTGGCAGCCCGCTCTCCCGCACGATGCGGACGGCGTCGGCGACGGCGGCCGTCACCCCGCCCTCGTCGTCGGCGACGGACGGGGACACGGAGAAGGCGACGAGCATGACGACACCGTATGCCGTCGGGCTCAGCCCGCGTCGGGCGCCAGGTAGGCGTGCACGAGGGGCACCACGCCGGCCCCCTCGCCGCTCGCCGAGGCGACGCGCTTCATCGAGCCGCACCGGATGTCTCCTGCGACGAAGACACCGGGCACGGTGGTGGCGTAGGGCTGCGGTGGACGGCCGCCCGGCCAGGACTGGGGCGGCGTGTCCGAACCGGAGAGGACGAAGCCGAGGTCGTCCCGGACGACCTCGCGCGGGAGCCAGTGACAGGTCGGCTCGGCGCCGAGCAGGAGGTAGAGCCCGGCGGCCTCGACCCGCTCGTCCAGGCCCGAGTCGACGTCGCGGAGAAGCAGCCACTCGAGCCGACCCTCGCCGCCACCGTCGGCGACGACGGTGCCCGGCCGGACCGTGATGCGCGGGTTGCCCTCGATCTCGCGGACGAGGTAGCTCGACATCGTCGCCGCGAGGCCGTCGCGACGCACGAGGATCGTCACGTGCCGGGCGAAGCGCGAGAGGTGCACGGCCGCCTGGCCGGCGCTGTTGCCACCGCCGACGACGTACACGTCCTTGTGCTTCACCTCGCGGGACGTGCTCGCCGCGGCTCCGTAGTTGACGCCTCGACCGACGAGGCCCTCGAGCGCGTCGACGCCGAGCCGCCGGTAGTCGACTCCGGTGGCGATGAGCACGGTGCGGCCGCGCACGCTGGCGCCCCCGAGCTCGACGACGTGGCACCCGTCGGGGCCGCCGCCGATCCGCAGCCCGGTCACCTCCTGCCCGGCGAGGAAGCGTGCGCCGAACCGCACGGCCTGGGACCGGGCCCGTTGGGCCAGCCGCATTCCCGAGATGCCTCGCGGGAAGCCGAGGTAGTTGCGGATCATCGCGCTCGTCCCGGCCTGCCCGCCGATCGGGCCCTGGTCGATGACGAGCGTGTCGAGACCCTCGGACGCCGCGTAGACCGCCGCCCCCAACCCCGCGGGACCGGCGCCGACGACGACGAGGTCACAGACGGCGTCCTCATCGATGTCGGTCGGTCGCCCGTAGAGGACGGCACCGAGGTCGGCGTTCGACGGGCGGGACAGGGGCGGCTCACCAGTGGGCGCCTGGAGCACGGGGAGCTCGGCTCCAGGCCCGGCCGCCGCGAGCACCTCGACGCCCGCCGGGCTGTCGGGTGCGTGCACCGTGTTGGGCATCCCCATCCGGTCGAGGAAGTCGCGGATCCGGCTCAGGTCGGGCGACGGCCCGTCGGCGATGATCCTCGTCCCGTCGATCTCGGACAGGTTGACCGACTGGGCCCAGTCCGAGAGCGTCTCCGATATCGCGGTGTGGAACTCCTCGTCCCGCGGGCCCTGCGGCAGCATGAGGTAGAGGTCGAGTCGCCCCTCGGCGAGGCTCTCGCGCATCACCCCGACCGACCCGCGGAAGCGGTCCGCGGGAATGTAGACGAGCCGCCGGGCGCTCGGCATGAACTTCTGGAACTTCGCGAGCAGGTGGGTGGCCTTCTCCCCACCGGCGAAGAACTCGCACGCCGCCAGGGCGACCGGTCGACGCCCGGACTTGAGGTCGGTGAGGACCTCGACCGCCTCCTCCATGCTCGTCGGGGCGAGGATCTCGTACTCCGACGCGTAGCGCCGGGTCAGGACGTCGACCATCGCCTGGCGGTACTCGGCGCCGAGGACGACGATGACCGGGGTCGGACGCGTGCCGGGGGACGTCACCCGCACCACGCTACTGGCGCTCGCCCTCGCCGGTGACCCGTCCGAGGACCTCGCGCGCCGCGGCGTACACGTCAGTGTCGCCGCGCGACACCGAGGAGGCGAGCGCATCGGACACCAGCCCGTCCGCGCCACCGATCCGGCGGCGCAGCTCCGCGAGGGTGATCGCCTCGATCTCCGAGCGCGCCCGCTCGCGCCGGCGGGCCTCGAGCCGCCCCGACTCGCCGAGCCAGTGGCGGTGCACGGTGAGGGCCTGCACGAGCTCGGGGATGCCGTCCCCGCGGCTCGCGATGGTCCGCACCACCGGTGTCCGCCAGTCCACCGACTGCTCGCGGTTGCCGAGCTGGATCATGTGGCGCAGCTCGCGGACCGTCTCGTCGGCGCCGTCGCGGTCGGCTTTGTTGACGACGAAGACGTCGCCGATCTCGAGGATCCCGGCCTTGGCCGCCTGGACGCCGTCGCCCATCCCCGGCGCGAGGATGACGACCGTCGTGTCGGCGCGGGCCGCGACCTCCACCTCGGACTGGCCCACACCCACGGTCTCGACGAGGACGACGTCGAAGCCGGCCGCGTCGAGCACGCGCAGCGCCTGGGGCGTGGCGAAGGAGAGGCCGCCGAGGTGGCCACGCGACGCGACCGAGCGGATGAAGACGTCCGGGTCGGTCGCGTGCTGCTCCATGCGGATCCGGTCACCGAGCAGGGCGCCCCCGGAGAAGGGGGAGGACGGGTCGACGGCGAGCACCGCGACCCGTCGGCCCGCCTCCCTGAAGGCGGTGATGAGGGCGGCCGTCGTCGTCGACTTGCCCACTCCCGGTGACCCGGTCAGGCCGATGACGTGGGCCCGCCCCCCGTACGGGGCGAGGGCGGCCATGACGTCCGGGAGCGCCGGGTGGGCGTCCTCGACGAGCGAGATGAGCCGAGCCACCGCACGCGAACGCCCCTCCCTCGCGTCAGCGACGAGGGAGGGGACGTCGACGGTGCGTGGCGTCTGGGCGATGGCGGTCGGCCTGCTCGCTGCGGACGCTCGGTGCTCGGGTGCTTCGTCGATCAGGCGCCGGACGGCACGGTGAGGATGAGGGCGTCGCCCTGGCCCCCGCCACCGCAGAGGGCGGCCGCGCCGGTGCCGCCACCACGGCGCTTGAGCTCGAGGGCGAGGTGGAGCGCGATCCGGGCACCGGACATGCCGACCGGGTGACCGAGGGCGATGGCCCCGCCGTTGACGTTGACCTTGTCCTCGTCGAGACCGAGCTCCTTGGTCGAGGCGAGTCCGACGGCGGCGAACGCCTCGTTGATCTCGACGAGGTCGAGGTCGGAGGCCGAGATGCCCTGTCGCTCACAGGCCCTGACGATGGCGCGGGCCGGCTGGCTCTGCAGCGTCGAGTCCGGGCCGGCGACGACGCCGTGGGCGCCGATCTCGGCCAGCCACGGGAGGCCCAGCTCCTCGGCGCGCGAGCGACGCATGACGACGACGGCGCACGCGCCATCGGAGATCTGCGACGCGGACCCGGCGGTGATCGTCCCGTCCTTGGAGAAGGCGGGGCGCAGGCGGCCGAGCGACTCGGTCGTCGTGTCGGACCGGATGCCCTCGTCGGTGCGGAAGTCGAGGGCCTCCCCCTTGCGCTGGGGGATCGACACCGTGACGACCTCGTCGTCGAAGACCCCGTCCTTCCACGCCTTCGCGGCCAGCTGGTGGCTGCGCGCGGCGAAGGCGTCCTGCTCCTCGCGGGTGAACTCGGCCTCACCGGTGTTCGCCGACTCGGTGAGCAGGCCCATCGCCTGGTCGGTGAACGCGTCCCAGAGGCCGTCCTGCGCCATGTGGTCCTTGAGGGTGACGTCGCCGTACTTGAAGCCGTCACGGCTCTTCTCGAGCAGGTGCGGCGCGTTGGTCATCGACTCCTGGCCGCCGGCGACGACGACGTCGAACTCCCCCGCGCGGATGAGATGGTCCGCGAGCGCGATGGCGTCGATGCCCGAGAGGCAGACCTTGTTGATCGTCAGGGCAGGCACGTTCATCGGGATACCGGCCTTGACGGCGGCCTGGCGGGCGGGGATCTGGCCTTCGCCCGCGGTGAGGACCTGGCCCATGATGACGTAGTCGACGTCCTCGGGGCTGACGCCGGACTTCTCCAGCGCCCCCGCGATGGCGAAGCCGCCAAGGTCGGAGCCGCTGAAGCCCTTGAGGCTGCCGCTCATCCGCCCCATGGGGGTCCGCGCCCCCGAGACGATGACGGTGGGGTCGGTGGTCGGGGTCGTGGCGGTGCTCACTGCATGTCCTCCAACGTCGATGTCGGGCCGAGGCCCACGGGCTTCGTCACGATGCTAGTCACTGGCCCCCGGCGCCCCCAACACGGCGTGACGCAGGTCCCGTAGGTGTCCATCACCACACCCGGAAGACCTGTATGCCGTCCGCTCACGTCCCTAGGCTCACCACCATGAGTCGACCACCGGGCGAGCCCACGTCCTCCGCAGCCCTCTTCACGGCGATCGACCACGTCGGTGTCGCCGTCCCCGACCTCGACGAGGCCATCGCGTTCTACCGGGACACCTACGGCATGACCCTCGCGCACGAGGAGGTCAACGAGGAGCAGGGAGTGCGCGAGGCGATGATGGCCGTCGGCGACTCCGGCTCCCACGTCCAGCTCCTCGCGCCGCTGTCCTCCGAGTCGACCATCGCGAAGTTCCTCGACCGGTCGGGCCCGGGGGTCCAGCAGGTGGCCTACCGCGTCGACGACCTCGACGCCGTGTGCGCCACCCTGCGCGACCGCGGGATGCGCCTGCTCTACGCCGAGCCGAAGCGCGGCACGTCCGACTCCCGGGTGAACTTCATCCACCCCAAGGACGCCGGCGGCATCCTCGTCGAGCTCGTCCAACCCGCCCCCACCCCCCACTGATTGCGCTTTCCGTCCCCCACACCCCGACTCATTGCGCATTCCGTCCCCAGCACCCCGACTGATTGCGACTTCCGACCGCTGCACCACCTGACCTGACCGCCCAGATCAAGGAGCACCACACTTCATGGACCAGATCCGCGCCGCCATCCTCAGCGGAGACCGCACCGAGGAGACCTACGCGAACCTCGCCATCCCCGCGACGTACCGCGCGGCGACCGTCCACAAGGACGAGGTGACGATGTTCGAGGGTCTCGCCGCGCGTGACAAGGACCCGCGCAAGTCGCTCCACATCGATGACGTGCCCGTGCCCGAGCTCGCTCCCGGCGAGGCGCTCGTGGCCGTCATGGCGAGCGCGATCAACTACAACACCGTCTGGACCTCGATCTTCGAGCCGGTCTCGACGTTCGGCTTCCTCGAGCGTTACGGCCGCACCTCCGAGTACGCCAAGCGCCACGACCTGCCCTACCACGTCGTCGGCTCGGACCTCGCCGGCGTCGTGCTGCGCACCGGCCCCGGAGTGACCCGGTGGCGGACCGGCCAGGAGGTCGTGGCCCACTGCCTCTCGGTCGAGCTCGAGGACGCCGACGGGCACAACGACACGATGCTCGACCCGCAGCAGCGGATCTGGGGCTTCGAGACCAACTTCGGCGGGCTCGCCGAGCTGGCGATCGTCAAGACCAACCAGCTCATGCCGAAGCCGACCCACCTCAGCTGGGAGGAGGCGGCCTCCCCCGGCCTGGTGAACAGCACGGCATACCGGCAGCTCATCTCCAAGAACGGCGCGGCGATGAAGCTCGGCGACCGGGTGCTCATCTGGGGCGCCTCCGGCGGCCTCGGCTCGTACGCGACCCAGATGGCGCTCGCCGGCGGCGCGACGCCGATCTGCGTCGTCTCCTCGCCCGAGAAGGCCGAGATCTGCCGGCAGATGGGCGCCGAGCTCATCATCGACCGCAACGCCGAGGGCTACCGCTTCTGGAACGACGAGAACACGGCGCAGGACCCCAAGGAGTGGCAGCGTCTCGGCAAGAAGATCCGCGAGCTCACCGGCGGCCACGACGTCGACATCGTCTTCGAGCACCCGGGACGCGAGACGTTCGGCGCCAGTGTCTACGTCGCGCGCAAGGGCGGCACGATCGTCACCTGCGCGTCGACCTCGGGCTTCATGCACGAGTACGACAACCGCTACCTCTGGATGAACCTCAAGCGGATCATCTCCTCGCACTTCGCGAACTACCGCGAGGCGTGGGAGGCCAACGAGCTCATCGACCGTGGCCTCATCCACCCGACGCTGTCACGGACCTACTCGCTCGACGAGGTCGGGCAGGCCGCGCTGGACGTCCACCACAACCTCCACCAGGGCAAGGTCGGCGTCCTCACCCTGGCGCCCGAACCCGGGCTGGGCATCACCGACGCCGGCAAGCGCGCCCGCTTCGAGACCGAGATCAACCGCTTCCGCAACGCCTGACCGCGACCCGGGCGGAGCATGGCGGAGCGGCGCTCACTGGTGTCGCTGCCGCGGGACGAGCACCTCGTCGACGAGGAGCAGGATCGCGGCCGCCACCGGGATGGCCAGGAGGGCGCCCAGCACCCCCAGCAGGGTGCCGCCGGCCAGGGCCGCGACCACCGTCAACGCCCCCGGCACCGAGACGGTCCGCTGCATGATCTTCGGGGCGATGACGTAGTTCTCCACCTGCTGGTAGACGAGGTAGTAGAGCGCGGCGAACAGGGCGATCTTGGGCTCGTCGAAGAACGCGACCGTGCAGACGAGCCCGGCGCCCAGGGTCGCGCCGACCATCGGGATGAGCCCGAGGAAGCCGACGAGCACGGCGAGGACCGCGGCGTACGGGATGCCGAGCAGCGTCATCATGACGTAGCTGAGGATCGCGTTGATCGTCGCGATGGCGACCTGCCCGATCGCGTAGGACCCGGTGCGCCGCATGATCTCCTCGCTCAGCTGGACCACCCGGTTGCGGCGGCTCGCGGGCACCATCGAGTAGGCGGTGCGCTTCATCTTCGGCAGCGACGCGAGGAAGTAGAGCGTGAGGATGAGGATGGTGAAGGTCTGGAAGACCCCGTTGAGGACCGCGCGACCGGCACCGAGGACGCCACCGAGGACCGAGCTGATGAAGGTCTCGTCGGTGAGGCGCTTGTTGAACTCCTCGCTGATCTTGTCGACGACGTCGTAGTTCTTGTCGAGCTCCTGAACCCACGAGGCGTTGAGGATCCGGTCGACGTAGCTGGGCGCCTCCTGGACGAGCTCACCGCCCTGGGTCACCACCGGCGGGAAGACGAGCAGCCCGAGGAGCGTGAAGACGACGAGCACGCCGACGAAGACAATGGCCACGGACAGCGACCGCCTGAGCCCTCGGCGTCCCAGCCACTCGACGAGCGGGTTGAGCGCCAGGGTGAGGAAGAGGGCGACGATGAGGATGGTGATCGTCGTCGCGAGCCGGCCGAGTGAGTGCCACAGGCCGATCGCGATGAGGGCACCGAGGGCACCGACGAAGCCGAGGTAGAACGCCGACTGGCGGTTCATCGGCCGGCCCATCTCGCCGAACTGGGTGGTGCCCGAGGTGCCGGGGCGCACCGATCCGTCCGCCGCCGCGGCGGCCCCCGCACGCCCGCCCCGGCCGTCGCCAGCGGCGCGGTCGCGCTCGCCGACGGCATCGCCACCGCCACCGTCACCGTCGCGATCGCGATCGCCGCCGTCGTCCCGGTCCAGCAGGTCGGCGAGCAGGCTCCGCTCGAGGTGCTCGTCCTCGTGGTGGATGCGGTTGCTCTCGCGCAGCGCGGCCCGTTGACGAGTGCGGTAGTCACGCCAGTTGCGGATCGAGTTCTTGCCCCAGCTCAGGTTCACGTGACCTCCTCGGGCGCCACCCTAGCCGCGCGGGGCCGACCTCAACGGATGGCGCCCGGCGGGTGTCGACGCTCCCGGGCGGCCCAGCACGACGTGTGCCAGTGCCGTCGGTCGCCGACACCTCCGACCCCCTCCTCCGGCCAGGCCACGAGGTGGGGCGTTCCGGGCGGGATGCCCTGCACGCACCCGGGGCAGAGGTAGGTGCGGTCCGACGACGCCCCGGTGAGCCGGCGGACGGCCCAGCGCTGGCCGGCATACGTCTCCGTCGTCGTGCCGCCGCCGAGGCGGCCGAGCGCGAGCGGCACGTCGTCGCGGCGGCGGCGGTTGGCGCGAGGGGACATGGCTCCAGTGTCCCGCGTGGCGGCGCGAGCGCGCGCCGCCGGGCTCGGGCACACGCCGGAGACGGCCCCGCGGCGGGAAGCCTGCGGGACCGTCTCGGTCGGGGTCGGGCGGGGGTCAGGCGGTGGCCGGGGTGGCGGTCACCCGAGCCGTTACGCCGAACTCCTGCTCGACCGGGACGCGGCGGAGGTGCCGGAAGCCGAGGAGGCTGAGGACGAGCATCCCGAGCGAGCCGGCGAGCGCGGTCCAGGCGGCGTAGCCGGCGATCTTGCCCATCGTCCCGAAGGCGTAGGCGTTGAGCAGGAGCCCGCGCAGGGTCTCACCGCGGAAGGCAAGCTGGACAAGGCCGGCGGCCTTCTCGTCGTCCGGGTTGGCGCGCGAGATGTTGCTCAGCTCGGAGTAGGACTTGCCACCGGTCGACGCGTCGAGGTGGACCTTGATGTAGTGGTCGGCGTAGGCCTTGGCCTGGTCGCCCGTGAGGAGCTGCTGGCCGGCGTACTTCTCGAGGTGCGGCTTGACCGCCGGGTCGTTGAGCTGCTCGCTGCCGGCCTCGGGGAAGAAGATCTGCTGCGCGGACAGCTGGGTGCTGACGTTGTCGGCGACGAAGTTGCTCGCCCAGGTGAGAAGTCCGCCCGCAACGAGCAGGACGACGGCGACGATGAGGCCGCCCGTCGTGAGCAGTGCGTCCAGGGTACGTCGTCGCATGGCTGATCTTTTCCTCTTCTGGGCTGGTGGCCCGTGCTGTGTGTATGCCGTTCCGGCACACCACGAGTCTCGCCCGGAGGAGGGGTCCCGCAGCAGGGACGATGGTCCCGCCTACTGGAAATTTCAATGAGACCTGCGCCACTCGGACAGGACGGCCCCGAGGCCGCTCAGGAGCGGACGCGGGCGCTCGTCGGGTCGTACATCGGCCGGAGGGAGACGGTGGCGGGCAGGCGCGTCCCCGCGACGTCGACCTCCCACGCACCCTCGTCGAGCCACGCCGCGCTCACCGGGCCGTCCGCCGTGACCGACGCGATGCCGACCGCCGCGCCGAGGGTCCACCCGTAGGACGCGGAGCGCACGTCCCCCACCGGGACGCCGTCGCGCAGCAGCACCTCCGCCCCGAACATCAGCGGCTCGGGGTCGGAGAGCAGCACCTGCACGAGCCGGTCGCGGCGAGGGGTCACGCGCTCGGCCACGACGGCGTCACGCCCGGTGAAGTCGTGCGCCAGGTCGACGGCGAACCCCAGTCCGGCGCTGCCGACGGTGTCGGTGTTGTCGATGTCGTGCCCGTAGTCGCGGTAGGCCTTCTCGAGCCGCAGCGACCCGAGGGCCTTCAGCCCCACCGGGCGCAGACCGTATGCCGTGCCGCGCTCGCGCAGCGCCCTCCAGACCGCGGCCGTGTCGGCCCGCGGCACGTAGAGCTCGTAGCCCAGCTCGCCGACGTAGGTGATCCGCACGCACAGGACCTCCACGCCGGCGACCGTCACGGTGCGCGCGCTCCGGAACGGGAAGGCCTCGTGGGAGAGGTCCGCGTCGGTGAGCTCGGCGAGCAGCTCGCGCGAGCGCGGGCCCTGGACGTTGAGCTGTCCAGTGGCCTCGGTGACGTCCTCGACCGTGACGTCGGCCTCCCCGATCGCCCGGCGCAGCCAGGCGAGGGTGTGGCCGTGGGCGGTGTCGGACGCGACGACGAGGAAGTCGCCCTCGCCGCGCTTGGTCACGGTGAGGTCCGCCTCCAGCCCCCCGTCGGGACCGAGCCACTGGGTGTACGTGATGCGGTCGACCTCCCCGTCGACGTGTCCCGCACTGACCCGCTCGAGCACCGCGCCGGAGTCGGGACCGGTGACGGCGAACGTCGCCATGAACGACATGTCGATGAGGCCCACCGCCTCGCGGACCGCCCGGTGCTCCGCCTCCCAGTGCTCGAACCACGGCTGGCGGCTCCACGACGGGGTGAGTCGCGCGACCCTGCCGTCACCGGCATACCAGTCCGCGCTCTCCCAGCCCGAGACGTCCTTGAGCCGGGCGCCTGCGGCGACCATCTCGTCGTGCACGGGCGAGGCGAACGTGCCGCGACCGGTGGTGAGCTCGACTCCGGGGGTGTGGGCGGCATACGTCTTGCCGAGGACCTCCATGACGCGGTCGCGGCGGTAGTCGCGGTGCAGCTGGTGCGGCCTGAACCTGGCGACATCGATCGCGGTGACGTCGACGTCGGGGCGACCGTTCGCGATCCAGTGGGCCATGACCCGCCCGAGACCACCGCTGCTGAGGATGCCGACCGAGTTGAGCCCGGCGGCGACGAAGTAGCCCTGCAGGTCGGGCGCCTCACCGACCGCGGGCAGCCGGTCGGGCGTGAACGACTCCGGCCCGCAGAAGAAGGTGCGGACCCCGACGTCGAAGGTCACCGGCACCCGCGACATCGCGGTCTCGAGCGCCGGGGAGACGCGGTCCCAGTCCGGCGGCAACGTGCCGAAGGAGAAGTCGTCAGGGATCCGGTCGAGGTGCCAGGGCGCGGCGACCGGCTCGAAGAGGCCGACCATGAGGCCGCCGCCCTCCTCGCGGTAGTAGCCGTAGCGGGCCGGGTCCTCGAAGATCGGGCCGTCGGGGTCGATGCCCGGGATCGTGTCGGTGATGAGGTAGTAGTGCTCGGCGGCCTGATTGGGGATGACGACGCCGTGCCGCTCCCCCAGCTGGCGGGCCCACATGCCGGTGCAGTTGACGACCGTCTCGCACTCGATGTCCCCGGCGCTGGTGCGCACGCCCGTGACGCGGGGCAGGGCGCCGTCGGTCCGGGTGACGACGTCGCCGACGCTGACCCCCTCGACGACGCGCACCCCGAGCGCCTTGGCACCACGCGCCAGCGACATGGTGAGATCGACCGGGTTGACCCGCCCGTCCCCGGGCACGTGGAACCCGGCGACGAGGCCGTCCATGTCGGCGAGCGGGAAGAGCTCGGCCATCTCGCCCGGCCCGATCTCGTCGACGTCGAGGCCGAGGCGCCGCTGGAACGTCGCGACCCGGCGGTACTCCTCGAGCCGGTCGCCGTCGCCCACGGCCTCGATGACGCCGACCGGGCGGAACCCGGTGGAGAGCCCGGTCTCGGCCTCGAGGCGCCCGAACAGCTCGCGCGAGTACAGGCGCAGGCCGGTCAGCGTCTCGCTCGTGGTCCCGAAGCAGGTCATCAGCCCGGCGGCGTGCCAGGTCGTGCCACTCGTCAGGCGGTCCCGCTCGATGAGGACGACGTCGCTGACGCCCTCATGGGCGAGGTGGTAGGCGATCGAGGCGCCGATGACGCCACCGCCGATGATGACGACGCGGGCACGGTCGGGCAGGGCTGAGGGGCTCACGCTGGGAGGTTAACGCGTCGTCGCGGCACGTCGGTCCTGCCCGGCCACGCCGCCCCGGCGCCATGCCGGCGCGGGAGCGACATGGCGCTCGCCCGCGCCTGCGCCGCCCGGGTCAGGCGTAGGTGCGGAAGCCGCGTCCGGTCTTGCGACCGAGGTAGCCCGCGGTGACGAGGTGCTCGAGCAGCGGCGCCGGCGCGTAGCCCGGCTCCCGGAACTCGATGTAGAGCTCGCGCTCGATGGCCAGCGAGACGTCGAGCCCGACGACGTCGAGCAGCTCGAACGGGCCCATCGGCAGGCCGCAGCCGGTCTTCATCGCGGTGTCGATGTCGTCGGCCGTGGCGTAGTTGGCCGAGAGCATCTTCACCGCGTCGTTGAGGTAGGGGAAGAGCAGCGCGTTGACGATGAACCCGGACCGGTCGCCACAGGTCACCGGGTGCTTGTCGAGCTCGCGGCACAGCTTCTGCACCGTGGCGACGACGTCCTCGCTCGTGGACACCGTGTGCACGACCTCGACGAGCTTCATCACCTGGGCGGGGTTGAAGAAGTGCATGCCGACGACGTCCTCGGGCCGGGACGTCACCTTGGCGCAGTCGATGATCGGCAGCGACGAGGTCGTCGTGGCGAGGATGGCGCCGGGCTTGCAGATCCGGTCGAGGTCGCGGAAGAGCTCCTGCTTGAGGTCGAGGTCCTCGGCGATGGCCTCGACGACGAGGTCGACCTCGGCGAGGTCGGACCGCGACGTGCTCGGGTGCAGCCGCGAGAGGAGGGCGTCGGCCTCCTCGCGGGTGGCGCGCCCCTTCTCGACCGCGCGCGCCTGCGACTTCTCGATGGCGGCGAGGACGCCCGCGACCCGCTCCTCGGTCCGCGCGACGAAGGTCACCGACCGGCCCGCCCTGGCGAACACCTCGATGATCCCGGTCGCCATGGTGCCCGACCCGACGACACCGACCGAGCTGACCTCGCGCACGCTGACGCCCTCCGGCGCGCCCTCGCCGGGGGTGTGCCCGTCGGCCACGACCTGGGGCGATCCGGCACCGGCGTACGTGTAGAAGCCGCGCCCGGTCTTGCGGCCCTTGAGGCCGGCCGAGACCATCTGCTTGATGATCGGGCTGGGTGCGTGGAGCCGGTCCCGGCCCTGCTTGTACATGGTGTCGAGGATCTCGTATGCCGTGTCGAGACCGATGAGGTCGAGCAGCGCGAGCGGCCCCATGGGGTAGCCGCAGCCGAGCTTCATCGCCGCGTCGATGTCCTCGCGGGTCGCGTAGCGGCTCTCGAACATCGCCACGGCGTGGTTGAGGTAGCCGAAGAGGAGCGCGTTGGCGATGAAGCCGGCCTTGTCCCCGACGATGACGGGCTTCTTGTCGATCCGCTCGGCCAGCGCCTTGACGTCCTCGAAGACGTCGTCGGCGGTGATGACCGTGCGGATGACCTCGACGAACTGCTGGACGGGCGCCGGGTTGAAGAAGTGCATGCCCACGACCCGCTTCGGGCTGCTCGTCGACGCGGCGATCTCGGTGACGGGGAGCGACGAGGTGTTGGTCGCGAGGACGGCGTCGTCGGCGACGATCGTGTCGAGCTTGGCGAAGATCTCCTTCTTGAGGTCGAGGTGCTCCGGCACGGCCTCGACGACGAGCTGGCACGGGGCCAGCGACTCGAGCGCCGAGGCGTAGGTGACGTGTCCGTGGAGGGCGTCGTAGGCGGCCTGGTCGATCTTGCCGCGCTCGAGGGCGCGCCCCGTCGATTTCGTGAGGAAGGAGCGACCCCGCTCGACCGCCTCGTCGGTGACGTCGACCGCAATGACGTCGATTCCGTTGCGCGCGAACACCTCCACGATGCCTGCACCCATGGTGCCCAGTCCGATGACGCCTACAGTGGTGAACTCGCGTGACATGGTGGCGAGTCTGTCAGAGGGCGCGTGCGGTGTGCACCGGCCACGGGGGTGAGAGTCCTCACCGTGGCCCGGCACCACCCCCGCGCACCACCCCCGCTCACCAGACGAGCCCCGACGCCATGAGGGCGGACTCCGTCTGGAACCGCTGCTGGCTGCTCATCCCGCTTCTCGCCCCCTCGGGCGGCTGCACCTGCAGCTCACGACAGGCCTGGAGCAGCCCGTCGTCGTAGGCGAGCAGCGCGGCCCTGAGGTGGAGGGCCTTGGCCGGCCGCGAGCTGGCCGTCACCGCCTGGACCTCGGCGGAGAGACGGCGGAGACGGTCGGCGAGCTCCTGCGCCGGCACCGGCTCCGGGCGGGGCAGCCGCGCGTCGCGCCACGCCTCGTAGCGGTCGGTCAGCGCACTGTAGGGGCGCGGGGCGTGCCCGGTCGTGGCGTACTTGAGCAGCGCGTAGGCCGCGTCGAGGGCGGCGACGACCCCGGCGGTGGCGGCGACGTAGGCCGGTAGGTAGGTCACGGGCTCTCACCTCGCCTCCGAGTCTGCGCCGGGCGTGCGAGCACGGCAACCCCCTCCGGCTAGGGTGACCCGGTGCGAGTGGTGATCGGGACCTGCAGCGTCGACTACGACGGTCGACTCAGCGCCCACCTCCCCCTGGCGACCCGGCTGCTCATGGTCAAGGCCGACGGGTCGGTCCTCATCCACTCCGACGGCGGGTCGTACAAGCCGCTCAACTGGATGTCCCCACCCTGCGCCATGGCCGAGGTCGAGCCGCACGAGACCGAGGCCGCCGACGGCGTCACGGCGGTCTGGGTCGTCCAGCACGCCAAGTCCGAGGACCGGTTGCGGGTGCGCCTGCACGAGGTCCACAGCGACACCAGCCACGCCCTCGGCGTCGACCCGGGCCTGGTCAAGGACGGCGTCGAGGCCCACCTTCAGCGGCTGCTCGCCGAGCACATCACGACGCTCGGCGACGGCTTCACGCTCACCCGGCGCGAGTACATGACTCCGATCGGCCCGGTCGACATCCTCTGCAAGGACGGCGCCGGCGCCACGGTGGCCGTCGAGATCAAGCGACGCGGCGACATCGACGGCGTCGAGCAGCTGACCCGCTACCTCGAGCTGATGAACCGCGACCCGCACCTGCGCCCGGTGACCGGCGTCTTCGCGGCGCAGCAGATCAAGCCGCAGGCGCGCACGCTCGCCGAGGACCGCGGCATCCGCTGCGTCGTCCTCGACTACGACACCCTCAAGGGCATCGACAACAGCGAGCACCGTCTCTTCTGAGCCGTCCGGGACCGCTCAGACCACGGAGCGGTCGGCCCTGCCCGGCCACGACACGATCGTCACGTCGTCGGCGTCGATGCTCACCTCGGCCACCGCGCAGTTGGGCAGGAAGAGCTGCTTCGCCAGGTCGTCCCGCACGTTGTAACCCATGCGCGGCAGGCAGAACGACATCACCGCGCCGTGCGAGAACACGAGGACCGTCTCGCCCCGGTGCTGGTCGGCGATCTCCTCGAGCGCGCCGCGGTAGCGCTGGATCGCGTCGCGCCCACTCTCGCCACCGGGGATGAACGTGCCGAGGCGGCCCGCCCTCCACGCCGCGAAGACGCCGAGCAGCTCCGGGTCGTCGTGGTCGCGGCCGGCGAGCAGGCCGACCGAGAACTCCTCGAGCCCGGCCACGACCCGGGAGCCCACGTCGAGGACCTCGGCGGCCACCGCGGCGGACTCGACGGCCCGCTGCAGGTGGCTGGAGTAGACCGCGGCCACCCTGCGGTCCGCGAGCGACCCGGCGAGGTCGCGCACCTGCGCCACCCCCGTGTCGGTGAGCCAGCCGCCGTCGTCCGAGAGGACCTTGGCGTGGGGGTGGTCCGCGTCACCGTGGCGGGCCACGAGCAGGGTGGCGGGGCACTGCAGGTCGCTCATCGCTCCACCTTCCCACGCCGGCCCGACACGGCACCCGTATGCCGTCCGCGCGCCAATGCGTTCGACACCACCGTCGCGCGGCTGGTTGGCTGGGCGGCGTGACCGACGACCTCAGCTTCGAGACGCTCGACCTGCACGCCGAGGGCGCCGGTGACGACCCCCGGGTCCGCGGGTGGCTCGACGCGATCCTGCGCGGCTTCCTCCAGGGGAGGCCGACCGACGACTTCCGCGAGAAGTGGCTCCTCGTCGCGCGGGCCGACGGTGCGGTCAACCGCGGGGTCTGGGACGCACCGGCACCGGGCCTGGCCGGCGAGGTCCCGGTCGCGACGTTCGCCCACCTCACCAAGCAGCTCAACGCCGGCGCCGCGAGCGTCCCGGCGTGGATGATCACCGACGTCACGGTGGCACCGACCCACCGCCGACGGGGCCTCATGCGGCGGCTCATGACCGAGAACCTCGAGGCCGCCGTCGCCGCCGACGTCCCGCTCGCGGTCCTCACCGCGTCCGAGGGCGCGATCTACCAGCGGTTCGGCTTCGCCCCGGCGACCCGCGAGGCGCGCCTGCGGGTCGACACCTCCTCCCGCTTCCGGCTGCGCGAGCGCCCCGACGACGGCGGCCGCGTCGTCATGGCCGACCCCGGCGAGTCCTGGCCCGCGCTGGCGACCGTCAACGCCCGTCACCACGAGGTGACCCGCGGCGCCCTCGGCCGGCCGGCCTACTACGGCGAGTGGCTGCGGGGCTACGACTGGGACGAGCAGAGCGAGGACCGCAGGCTGCGGCTCGGCGTCCGCCTCGGCCCCGACGGCGAGCCGGACGGCTACGTCGCCTACACCGTCAAGGAGGAGGGGGACGGCGCCGAGGTCAAGGTGCACGACTTCGTCACGGCGACGGGGACGGCCTACCTCGACCTCTGGCAGTTCCTCGCCGACATCGACCTCGCCGAGGTCGTCGTCGGCCCGGCCCCCGCGTCCGACCCGCTCGTCCACGCCCTCGTCGACCACCGCGTGCGCCGGGTGACGTCGGTGCCCGACCACCTCTGGGTCCGCATCCTCGACGTGCCACGCTCGCTCGAGGCACGCCCGTGGTTCGCCGACGGCACGCTCGTGCTGGGCGTGAGCGACCCCCTGGGCCCGGCCGACGGCGCGGTGCGGGTCACGGCCTCCGGGGGCCGGGCGAGCGTCGTCCCCACGACGGACGAACCGGACGTGACCGTCGACGTCGAGACCCTCGGCGCCCTCTACCTCGGGGACGTTCCCGTCGACCTCATGGCCCGCGCGGGTCGGGTCACGGGCAGCGACGAGGCGCTCGGGCGGTTCGCCGCGCTGGCCGACGGGTCACCGTCGCCGCACTGCAACACCCACTTCTGAGCGGGCCGATCAGGGCCCCAGCCCGGCGAGCAGGGCTCAGTCCGCCGAGGAGGACGGAGCCGGCACCCGCGAGTCGCGGATGACGTCGACGAACCTCGACATGATCTCGTTGAGGCCGAAGTCCTTCGGCGTGAACACCTCGGCGACCCCAAGCGCCTTGAGCCGGGCGGCGTCGGACTCCGGGATGATCCCGCCGACGATGACGGGGATGTCGCCGGCGCCGGCCTCGCGCAGCCCGTCGAGCACCTCGGGCACGAGCTCCATGTGCGACCCGGAGAGGATCGAGATGCCGACGAGGTGGACGTCCTCGGAGACGGCCGCCGCGACGATCTGCGCGGGCGTGAGCCGGATCCCCTGGTAGATGACCTCGAAGCCGGCGTCCCTCGCCCGGACCGCGATCTGCTCGGCGCCGTTGGAGTGGCCGTCGAGTCCGGGCTTGCCGACGAGCACCCGCAGCGTCTCGCCGAGCTCCTCGCGCAGGGCGTGGACGCGCTCCCGCACGGCGGACAGCTCGAGGCCGGCGGCTCCGCCGGTGAGCCCCACCGAGCCGGTGACGCCGGTGGGCGCCCGGAACTCGCCGAAGACGTCGCGCAGGGCCTCTGCCCACTCCCCCGTCGTCACCTCGGCGCGGGCGCACTCGAGCGAGGCCTGCATGAGGTTCTCGTCCGTCGTCGCGGCGGCCCGGAGCCTGGCGAGCGCGGCGGCCGCGCGGTCGCGACGCACGGGGTCGGCGTCGCGCGCCTCGCGCCAGGCCCGCACGGCCTGCGCCGCTGCGGCCTCGACCCCCGCGTCGACGGTCTGGATCGCCGTGTCGAGGTCGGCCGTGAGCGGGTTCGGCTCGGTGCTCTGGAATCGGTTGACGCCGACGACGACGTCCTCGCCGGTCTCGATCCGCTGGCGGCGCAGCGCGTGCGAGGAGACGAGCGCCGACTTCATGTAGCCGCTCTCCACCGCGGCGACGGCACCACCCAGGTCCTGGACGCGGGCGATCTCGGCACGGGCCCCGGCGACGAGCTCGGCGACCTTGGCCTCGACCACGGCGGAGCCCTCGAAGAGGTCGTCGTACTCGAGCAGGTCGGACTCGAAGGCGAGCACCTGCTGCATGCGCAGCGACCACTGCTGGTCCCACGGGCGCGGCAGCCCGAGCGCCTCGTTCCACGCAGGCAGCTGCACGGCGCGGGCCCGGGCGCCCTTGGAGAGCGTGACGGCCAGCATCTCGAGGACGATCCGCTGGACGTTGTTCTCGGGCTGGGCCTCGGTGAGACCGAGCGAGTTCACCTGCACGCCGTAGCGGAAGCGCCGCTGCGTGGCGTCGGTCACGCCGTAGCGCTCGAGGGCCAGCTCGTCCCACAGCTGGACGAAGGCGCGCATCTTGCACATCTCCTCGACGAACCGGACGCCGGCGTTGACGAAGAACGAGATGCGAGCGACGACCTCGCCGAACCGCTCCTGCGGCACCTGCCCCGCGTCGCGCACCGCGTCGAGGACGGCGATCGCGGTCGACATCGCGTACGCGATCTCCTGCACCGGCGTCGCGCCCGCCTCCTGGAGGTGGTAGCTGCAGATGTTGATCGGGTTCCACTTCGGGATCTCGGCGACCGTGTAGCTCACCATGTCGGTGATGAGCCGCAGCGAGGGTGCCGGAGCGAAGACGTAGGTCCCCCGCGACAGGTACTCCTTGATGATGTCGTTCTGCGTCGTACCCCCGAGTGACCGGACGACGTCGGCCGGGTCCTCACCCGCCGCGACGGCCTGGTCCTCGGCCGCGACCTGGTACATCGCGAGCAGCCACATCGCCGTCGCGTTGATCGTCATGGAGGTGTTCATCCGGTCGAGCGGAATCTGCTCGAACAGGGCCCGCATGTCCCCGATGTGCGAGATCGGGACCCCCACCTTGCCCACCTCGCCGCGGGCGAGGACGTGGTCCGGGTCGTAGCCGGTCTGCGTCGGCAGGTCGAAGGCGACGGAGAGCCCGGTCTGGCCCTTGTCGAGGTTGCGCCGGTAGAGCGCGTTCGAGGCAGCGGCACTGGAGTGGCCGGCATACGTGCGCATGACCCACGGCCGGTCACGCTCCGGACGCGGGGGAACGGAGGCAGGAGCCGGTTCGGCAGGGCGGTCGCTGGGCATGCGTCGGACGCTACCGGCGGGTCCCCTGCCCCGACAGGGCCTCAGGCGGTGAGAGTGCTCACGCCGCGACCTCGACGCGCGGCCGACGAGACGGCGAGACCGCGTCGACGAGCCACTCCACCGGGCCCCGTCCGACGAACCGCCCCCAGGCCCACGCCCCGGCCACGCTGACCCAGACGAAGAAGAGGAAGGGCAGCCAGCCGCCGTCCGGGAAGATCGGGATCACCGGCACGAGCAGCACGACGTGCGCGACGTAGAGCGACAGCGCGACCCGGCCGATGACCGCGAGCGGCTGCAGCAGGGTACCTGCGGACGTGCGCCGTCTCCGGGCGATGTCGGTCGCCATGACGAGCCCGTATGCCGCGAGCGCCAGTCCCGTCTCCTGCAGCTGGTCGGGGTGGTCACCGGAGAAGACGACCTCCAACCCGAGCAGCTCGAGGGCCAGGTTCCCCCACACCATGGCGAGGCCGCCCATGAGGCACCACCACGAGGTCTGCTCGTCGTCGAGACCGCGCCGGGCGAGCACCGCCCCCACGAGGAAGATCGGCAACAGGGTGAGGACCCGGTAGTGGGTGTTGAGCACGAGCCACTGGACGAGCGGGTGGCTCGCCCACGCCGCGGTCGGCGCCTGCCCGCCGGCGACGCCGCCCGCCGCACCGGTCAGCGCCTCGATGACGAAGGGTCCGGCCGCGAAGAGGACGGCGGCCAGGCCGAGGAGCCACCGCGTCCCCAGCACGAGCAGCGGGGTCCCGACGATGAGGAGCAGCCCGAGGATGTGCAGGATGACCGCGACCCAGTGGTCGAGCCGTTCGAGGCCGACCCCGAGCAGGACCAGCGCCAGCCCGCGGACCACGGCCCGTGCGGTTCCGCGCCACGCGGACGGCCCGGGGAAGACCAGGCCCGCCGCCGCACCCATGACGAGCGCGAACAGCGGCGAGGCCAGGTCGTTGACCTGGAGGAGCAGGTAGGTCACCGCCTCCGACACGCGGCCGCCGACGAAGGGGACCGCGTGGGCGATGACCATGGCCACGACCGCGACACCGCGCGCGGCGTCGAGGCCGAGCACCCGGGTGGGGGCGGGAGTGGGGCCGGCTGGGGTCACCCGGCCAGTATCGACGACGAGTCAGCCGACGGCGGCGTGCACCACGGGCACGAGCGGGCCGACGACGTGGCCGAGGCGGGCCCGGCGCAGCAGGCGGTGGGTCCGGGGCTCGGCCGCGACGATCCGGAAGGCGCGCGAGCCGCGACGGGCCCGGCGCAGGCACTCGACGAGGACACCGAAGCCGGTGGCGTCGCCGATCTCGCACTCGGCCAGGTCGACGAGGAGGTCGTCGCCGCCGTCGTCGACGATGCGGTGCAGGACCAGGCGCAGGTCCGGCACCGTGTGGACGTCGAGCCGGCCACGCAGCGAGACGTGGTGCCCCGCGGCGTCGCGGTGCTCCTCGAGCGTGACGATCGTGTGTGCAGGATGCCGCATCGGCGCCCCCCTTCCCGTGGCGTCCATTGAACGTGACGTGGCCCACGTCGGCCAGATGCCACAGGTAAAGAAACGGCAAAGGTATCTGGCAGGCTCGCCCCATGGTCAACCTCACGCGCATCTACACCCGTACCGGCGACGACGGCACGACCTCGCTCGGCGACTTCAGCCGCACGACGAAGACCGACCCCCGGCTGGCCGCCTACGCCGACGCCAACGAGGCCAACGCCGTCGTCGGCGTGGTGCTCGCCACCGGTGACCTGCCCGAGGACGTCCGGGACGTGCTCATTCGGGTCCAGAACGACCTCTTCGACGTCGGCGCCGATCTCTGCACCCCGCTCCAGGAGAACCCCGAGTACCCGCCGCTGCGGGTCAAGCAGGAGTGGGTCGACGAGCTCGAGGCCGACTGCGACACCCAGAACGCCAAGCTCGAGAAGCTCCGCTCGTTCATCCTGCCCGGCGGCACGGTCGCAGCGGCGCACTTGCACCAGGCCACCACCGTCGTCCGCCGCGCCGAGCGGAGCACCTGGGCCGCCCTGGAGCACCACGGCAGCGACGTGGGTGTCGGGAAGGGCGAGGGCGGGATCAACCCGCTCGCGGCGGCCTACCTCAACCGCCTGTCCGACCTGCTCTTCATCCTCGCCCGGGTCGCCAACCTCGGGGCGGGCGGCGACGTGCTGTGGCAGCCCGGAGGTGGCCGTGCCGAGGCGCCCGTCAAGAGTCGGGCGATCGCCGCCGACGACGACCCGACCACCGACGACGACTGACGGACGCTTGCGTCTGCGTCCCTGGTCAGAAACCTGACCAAGGACGCAGACGCAAAGAGTCGGGGGCGGCGTCAGGCGACGTTGACGTTGAAGCCGGGAGGAGAGCTCTCCAGCCAGGCCCGCAGGGCGGTGTAGGCCGCCGGGCTCATCGCGAGCTGGTAGTCGGAGTTGGCCGAGATGCCGCTGACGCTCACGGCGTCGACCGGCAGCCCCGGCACCGGCTCGGCGAGCGGGCTCGGCGCCCCGAGCCCGAGCTCGTGGCGCATCCACGAGTGGTCGGGGCGCAGCGACGGGCCGACCACCGAGAACCAGTCGAGGTGGTCACCGGCGATGCGGGCCAGCCCGAGCCGCCAGCGGCGCTGGCCGGTGCTCACCGCACAGAGCATGAGCGGCTTGCCCCCGGAGATGTAGCGGCGGCGCAGCCAGACGTAGAGCAGGGACAGGAGCACGGCGCCGACCACCACCGCGAGCACGAGCTCGGCGGTGAGGAGGGGCGTCATGGCACTCTCCGCCCTGGGCTCAGTTGGCCATGCCCGAGGCGTCGACGGCCTCGGCGAGGATGGTGACCCGGTCGTGGTCGACCGAAAGAAAACCGCCGTCGACGATGGCCGTGCGGATGCCGCCCCCACCGTGGATGCGGACCTCGCCCTCGACGAGGACGCCGAGGAGGGGGGTGTGACCTGGCATGATGCCGAGCTCGCCCTCGATGGAGCGGGCACTCACCTGGCTCGCCTCACCTTCCCAGACCTTGCGGTCCGCGGCGACGAGTTCGACCTGAAGCTGGCTCACGTGATGACGTCCTTCGTTCGGTGGCGAGCGGCCAGTTTATCGGGTGCCCGCACGTGCGCATGCACGCATCCCCGCGCGGTCTTGGGGGCGAGTGTCATTCGGCATCACTGCGGAGCACGACGTAGTTCTCTCCGCCAGCAGCCACGACCGAGTAACGCCGCGCGACCCAGTCGAGGAGGGGGTCGTCCCCCATGCGCGTGGACCACTCCTCGGACGGCGCGCGGGTGGCTGCGCCACGGTGGACGATCACGCAGTCCGGAGCGCGTCCGCGGCGCTCTATCCACTCCACCGTCGCGCGGTTCGCAGACCCGAACGGCGCCAACCAGACGATGTTGGAGTCGATCCTGCCGTCGGCGATGACCGAGACCGCCGGGGCCGAGTAGGCCAGCACGCCGTCGCCGGGACCCTGGCACGAGCGCACGGCCGCGGTGAGCCCAGCCCATCCCCGTGCGACACCCTGGCCCGTGACGAGTCCGGCCGTCGGGCCGTTCCACGTCACCTCACCCTTCCAGAAGGGCACGTCACGGTACGGCTGCACGGCGTGGGCCGTGAAGAGAACCGCCGCACCGACCCCCAGGACCGCGATGCCCCACGTCGTCACCCCGCTGGCGACCGTCACCACGACGGCCAGCAGGGCAGGAGCGATGGCGACAGAGGGGGCGCCCCACACCGGGCTGGACGAGGTGCTGGCGGCGACGATCGGGACCTGAACGAGGGCCGGGACGACACCGACCACCAACAACGTGCCCGCGACTCGGTTGCGCCGATGCACTGCCAGGACGATGGCCGGGAACAGCAGGACGACGGTGATGACGATTCCCAGAACCCCGGAGGTCATGCCCACGTCAGGCAGTCCACGTTCCGGAGCGCTCGGACGCACCGCCTCGAGCCCCAGCAGCGCCGGCACCGCGACAGCGAGGACCCCGGTCAGCCGCGCCTTCTCCCGGTGGGCGAGGAGTGCCAGGAGGATGGCACACACCGATGCGGCCACGACCCCGTTCAACGAGAGCACGGAGGCGTAGTGGTGGGCAGCCGCTCCGAGGCGCTCGGCCGGCGGGATCCTCAGAGCCTGGTACGCAGTCGTGAAGCGGACGGTCTCCCGCACTGCACCCGCACCGCAGACAAGGAGCACCAGGGCCGCTGCGGCGAAGCTGGCCACGGCGCCGACGCCGACCCACGCCATCGTCGCCAGACGACGCGACAGCCCGACCACCGCCACGATGGTGAGGATCGCGGCCACCATGAGGACGGGGTAGAAGAACGCCGCCCCCACCGCGGCCGCACCGCACGCGATGCACCGCGCTCGCGAAGGCGTCAACACGGCCGAGACGCCGCAGACCGACGCCAGCAGCAACAAGAGCGCTGGGGTCGTGTTGTAGGACAAGGTCACCAGGTTGTAGGGCTGCGGCAACAGCGCGACCAGGACCCCGAGGGCTGCGACGCGGGGCGCCACATGGCTCCGCAGGATGCGATGGATCACCCACCCGACCAGGACGGAGAGGGCCACGGACCAGGACCTCGTGGCGAGGATGATGCCCGTCGACCCGACCGTGTTGTCCCACGCCCAGACGAACGGAACTGCCGGGAGGGCACCCAGCACCTGGATGTTCATCTCATCGCGAAAGGGGACGTCCCCGCGTGCAAGGCGCAGTGCCAGACCCACGTGATGCGATCCGTCGGCGAGATCGAGCCCCGCCGCCGCGCGCAGAAGCAGCACGACCACGACAGCGACCCAGGTGAACCGCCAGCCGGTGGGACGCAGACGCCCCAACCGTCGAGCCGCCTTCGCAGAGGCCAACGGTTGGGGCGTACTGGTCAGCAGAGGGAGGTCAGAGATTCTTCTGGATCTCCGCGGCCTGGCGCTCGACGTCGTCGAGGCCACCGCACATGAAGAACGCCTGCTCCGGGAAGTGGTCGAAGTCGCCGTCGGCGATCTTGGTGAAGGCCTCGATCGTGTCCGTGAGCGGCACGGTCGAGCCCTCGATGCCGGTGAACTGCTTGGCGACGTAGGTGTTCTGACCGAGGAAGCGCTGGATGCGCCGCGCCCGGTTGACGAGGATCTTGTCCTCCTCGGACAGCTCGTCGATGCCGAGGATGGCGATGATGTCCTGCAGCTCCTTGTTGCGCTGGAGGATCTGCTTGATCCGGACCGCCGTCGAGTAGTGCTCCTCGGTGATGTAGCGACGGTCGAGGATGCGTGACGTCGAGGTCAGCGGGTCCACGGCCGGGTAGATGCCGAGCGAGGCGATCTCACGGGAGAGCTCGGTCGTCGCGTCGAGGTGGGCGAAGGTCGTCGCCGGGGCCGGGTCGGTGTAGTCGTCGGCCGGCACGTAGATCGCCTGCATCGAGGTGATCGAGTTGCCTCGGGTCGAGGTGATGCGCTCCTGGAGGGTGCCCATCTCGTCGGCGAGGGTCGGCTGGTAGCCGACGGCGGACGGCATACGACCGAGGAGGGTGGACACCTCGGAACCGGCCTGGGTGAACCGGAAGATGTTGTCGATGAAGAGCAGCACGTCCTGGTTCTGCACGTCGCGGAAGTACTCGGCCATCGTCAGGGCCGACAGGGCCACGCGAAGACGCGTGCCCGGCGGCTCGTCCATCTGGCCGAAGACGAGTGCGGTCTGGCCGAGGACGCCGGCCTCCTCCATCTCGACCATGAGGTCGTTGCCCTCACGGGTGCGCTCGCCGACACCGGCGAACACCGAGACGCCACCGTGGTCGCGCGCGACGCGGGCGATCATCTCCTGGATGAGGACGGTCTTGCCGACACCGGCACCACCGAACAGGCCGATCTTGCCGCCCTGCACGTAGGGGGTCATGAGGTCGATGATCTTGATGCCGGTCTCGAACATCTGGGTCTTCGGCTCGAGCTGGTCGAAGTCGGGCGCCTTGCGGTGGATGCCCCAGCGCTCGGTCACCTCGAAGGTCTCGCCCTCCTTGAGGTTGAGGACCTCACCGGTCGTGTTGAAGACCTTGCCGAGGGTCGCGTCGCCGACGGGGACGGTGATCGGGCCGCCGGTGTCCTGCACCTTGGAGCCGCGGACGAGGCCATCGGTCGGCTGCAGCGAGATGGCCCGCACCATGTTGTCGCCGATGTGCTGGGCGACCTCGAGGTTGAGGTTCTTGCTCTCGCCGGCGAGGTCCACCGAGGTCGTGAGCAGGTTGTACTGCTCCGGCATCGCGTCGACGGGGAACTCGATGTCGACGACCGGGCCGATGATGCGCGAGACGCGGCCGATGCCTCCGGGCTCGGGGGCAACAGAGGCGGCGGCGTCGTTGTCAGGGACAGTGGCGGTCTGTGATGTCATGGGTTTGTCTCTCACTTGCTCTCGGCCAGGGCGCTGGCGCCACCGACGATTTCGCTGATCTCTTGGGTGATCTCGGCCTGACGGGCCTGGTTGGCCAGCCGCGTGTACTTCTTGACGAGCTCGTCCGCGTTGTCCGTCGCCGACTTCATCGCCCGCTGGCGGGCGGCGAGCTCGGAGGCCGCGGCCTGCAGCATGCAGTTGAACAGGCGCGAGTTGACGTACTTGGGCAGCAGCGCGTCGAGGACCTCCTCGACGGTGGGCTCGAACTCGTAGAGCGGGAACAGCTCACCCTCGGCGGGCGGCTCGGTCCCCTCGACGATCTCGAGCGGCAGCAGCCGGATGACCTCGGGCTCCTGGGTCACCATCGACACGAAGCGCGAGTAGACGATGTGCACCTCGTCGACGCCACCCTCGGACTCGGTGTCCTTGAGGAAGTCGTCGACGAGCCGGATGCCGACCTCACGGGCCCGCTCGAACGCGGGCTTCTCGGAGTCGCCGGTCCAGTCGGCGGCGAACTCGCGACCGCGGAAGGTGTAGAAGCCCACGGCCTTGCGACCGAGCAGGTACGGGACGGCCTCCTTGCCCTCCTCGCGCAGACGGGCGACGAGACGCTCGGACTCCTTGAGCACCGACGAGCTGTAGGCACCGGCGAGGCCGCGGTCGGAGGTGATGATGACGACCGCCGCGCGGGTCACCTTCTCCTTCTCGGTGGTGAGGACGTGCTCCTCGTTCGAGAAGGTCGCGACCGCCGAGACCGCACGCGTGATCGCGCGGGCGTAGGGGCTCGACTCGCGCACGGCCTGCTGGGCCCTCACGACGCGCGCTGCGGCCATGAGCTCCATGGCGCGCGTGATCTTCTTCGTCGCGCTGACGGAGCGGATGCGCTGCCGGTACTCCCGGATCTGCGCTCCCATAGGTTTCCGCCTTCCTGTGTCTCGAGTGTCTCTGTGGTGCCGGACTCGTGGCGTATGCCGGGCAGTCGCCGTGGCGACCGCGCTGCGGACACCGGGTGCTCACGTTCGGTGGGCACCCGGCATCGCGTCAGCGCTTCTGCTTGACGATCTTCTCCTGCTCGGAGTCGAGGGCGTCGTCGCCGCTCTCCTTCTCGTTGCCGATCGGCAGGTTCTCCTTGTTGGAGGGCTCGAAGCCCTTCTTGAAGGAGTCGATCTCGGCCTTGAGGGCCTCCTCGGTGGACTCCTCGAACTTGCCCGTCTCGCGGATCGCGTCGAGGAGCTCGCCCTTGCTGCGACGCAGGTGGCCGAGGAAGTCGGCCTCGAAGCGGCGGATGTCCTCCACCGCGACGGAGTCGAGCTGACCCGTGGTGCCGGCCCACACGGAGACGACCTGCTCCTCCATGGGGAACGGCGCCGACTGCGACTGCTTGAGCAGCTCGACGAGGCGGGCACCCTTGGCGAGCTGGGCCTTGGAGGCCGGGTCGAGGTCGGAGGCGAACATGGCGAACGCCTCGAGCGCACGGAACTGGGCGAGGTCGAGCTTGAGTCGACCGGAGACCGACTTCATCGCCTTGGTCTGGGCCGCGCCACCGACGCGGGAGACCGAGACACCCACGTCGACCGCGGGGCGGACGTTGGAGTTGAAGAGGTCGGCCTGGAGGTAGATCTGGCCGTCGGTGATGGAGATGACGTTGGTCGGGATGTACGCCGAGACGTCGCCCGCCTTGGTCTCGATGATCGGCAGGCCGGTCATCGAGCCCGCGCCCAGCTCGTCGCTGAGCTTCGCGCAGCGCTCGAGCAGGCGGGAGTGCAGGTAGAAGACGTCACCCGGGTAGGCCTCGCGGCCCGGCGGGCGCCGCAGGAGGAGCGAGACGGCGCGGTAGGCCTCGGCCTGCTTGGACAGGTCGTCGAAGACGATGAGGACGTGCTTGCCCTGGTACATCCAGTGCTGGCCGATGGCCGAGCCCGTGTAGGGGGCGAGGTACTTGAAGCCGGCGCTGTCGGAGGCGGGGGCCGCGACGATGGTCGTGTACTCCATCGCTCCGGCGTCCTCGAGGGTCGCGCGGACCGACGCGATCGTCGAGCCCTTCTGGCCGATCGCGACGTAGATGCAGCGGACCTGCTTGGTCGGGTCGCCCGTCTCCCAGAACTCCTTCTGGTTGATGATCGTGTCGACCGCGACCGTGGTCTTGCCGGTCTGGCGGTCGCCGATGATGAGCTGGCGCTGGCCGCGACCGATGGGGGTCATGGCGTCGACCGACTTGAGGCCGGTCTGCAGCGGCTCGTGCACCGACTTGCGGTCGACGACCGAGGGCGCCTGGAGCTCGAGCGCGCGGCGCTCGTCGCTCTGGATGTCGCCGAGGCCGTCGATCGGGTTGCCGAGGGGGTTGACGACGCGACCGAGGTAGGCGTCACCGACGGGGACCGAGAGGACCTCTCCGGTGCGCTTGACCTGCTGCCCCTCCTCGATCTTCGAGAAGTCACCGAGGATGACCACACCGATCTGGTGGACGTCGAGGTTGAGGGCGAGGCCCAACGTGCCGTCCTCGAACTCGAGCAGCTCGTTGGTCATGCACGAGGGCAGGCCCTCGATGTGGGCGATGCCGTCACCGGCATCGCTGACTCGGCCGACCTCTTCGCGGGAGGCCGCGCCGGGCTCGTAGGACTGGACGTAGCTGTCCAGTGCGTCCCGGATCTCCTCCGGACGGATCGAGAGCTCCGTCATGTGATCTCTTCTCCTCGGTTACCAGCCCCGGTGGGGCCGAAGTGTGTGATGTCTCTGGCGTGCTGTTCAGGTGTGCGGTGCTGCGGTGCTGCGGCTCGGCCGGCGGGTTCAGCCGGCGAGGTCGCGTCGGACGCGGTCGAGGCGGCGCAGGACCGTCCCGTCGACGACCTCGTCGCCGATCTGGATCCGGATCCCGCCGACGACGGTCGGGTCGAGCACCGTCTGCAGGCTGACCCGCTTGTCGTAGATGGAGGCGAGCGCCGCCGTGAGGCGGGACTCCTGCTGGGCGTCGAGCGGGATGGCGACGGTGACGAGGGCGGTGAGCTCGTCACGACGCTGGGCCGCGAGCTTGAGGTAGCCCTCGAGCACGCGGTCGAGGCGACGACCGCGCGACACGAGCACGGCCTGCTCCGCGAGCCGGATGGTCTCGGGTGCGGCCTTGCCCTCGAGGAGGGCGCGGACGACCCCGGCCTTTCCCGTGCCGTCGGTGTTGCGGCTGGACAGGGTGTCGCGCAGCTCGGTGTTGCCCGCGACGACCCGCTCGAACCGGAACAGCTGGTCCTCGACCTCGTCGATGCGACCGGCCTTCTCCGCGCTGGCGAGCAGGGCCCGCACCGCGAGGGCGTCGAGGGTGTCGCCGAGGTCGCCCTCGTCGGCCCAGCGCTGTGCGACGACCTCGCCCGTGAGGGACGTGGCCGCCTCGCTGACCTTGCCGCCGAAGATCCGGTCGGCCAGGGCCCGCTTGGCCTCACCCTCCCGGGAGGAGTCGGCGAAGGCGCGGCGCAGGGAGACGTCCCCGTCGATCGCCGCGGCGATCGCGAAGAGCTCCTCCGCGAGCGCGCCCCGGTCGACACCTTCGAGGGCCTCGTTGAGGGCCTTCTCGGCCGCCACCGTGGCGCCTCGCGACGAGCCACGCATCAGGCGTCCCGTCCCGCGGTGCCGTCCGTGCCGAGGTCGAGCTGACCCTGCTCGGCCTGCTCGGACCGCGGGGCGTCGGTCGTGGCAGGCGCGCCTGCACCGACCTTCTCCGGGCGGACCGCGCCGCTCTCGAGCTCGGCGAGGAAACGGTCGATCATGCCCTTCTGGCGGACCTCGTCCTCGAGCGACTCGCCGACGATGCGGCTGGCGAGCGTCGTGGACAGGGCGCCGACCTCGGAGCGCAGCTGGACGGAGGCCTGCTGACGCTCGGCCTCGATCTGACGCTTGGCCGACTCGGTGATCCGGCTCGACTCCGCCTGCGCCTTCTCGCGCATCTCGGTGACGATGGATGCACCCTCGGCCCGCGCCTCCTCACGGATGGCGTTGGCCTCGGTGCGAGCCTCGTGCAGCTGTGCTTCGTACTGCTGCAGGGCGGCCTGGGCCTGGGCCTGGGCCTCCTCGGCCTGCTCCATGCCGCCCTCGATGGCGGCACGACGCTCCTCGTAGGCCTTCTCCAGGTTGGGGACGACCTTGGTCGAGACCACCCAGTAGAGGACCCCGATCATCACGAGACCGAAGATCAGCTCGGGAATGTGCGGGATGAGGGGCATCTTGGCGCCCTCGGCGGTCGCCAGAGAGACGACCGTCGACGGTGTGGCGGTGAACTGCACGGATACTCCTAGTGCTTCGAACCAGTTCGGGGATGGGCCGTGGCCCGGTGGGCCGCTGGCGTCAGATGAAGAAGAGCACCAGACCGAAGATCGCGAGTGCCTCGGCGAGCGCGAAGCCAAGGATGGCGATCGGCTGCAGGAGGTTGCGGGCCTCGGGCTGACGGGCGACGCCGTTGATGTAGGCAGCGAAGATCAGGCCGACGGCGATGGCCGGGCCGATGGTCGCAAGGCCGTAACCGACGAGCGAGAGGTTGCCTTCCACGATGATTCCTCTTTCGTGTTTCTGGGGGTTTCCACCTCGGCCGAATGCCGGGCGGAAGACTGTGTGGTGATGGTGGGGCTATGGAGTTGTCGTCGTGCAGTCTGGGGGAAGACGACTCAGTGGTCGTCGGCGAGCGCGCCCGCGATGTAGCTGGCGGCGAGCAGGGTGAAGACGTAGGCCTGGAGGAACTGGACCAGGGCCTCGAAGACGAACATGGCCGCGGCCATGACGAACGTCGGCACCGAGAGCAGCTTGAAGGCGATGCCCTCGGTGAGGAAGAAGGCGCCCGCACTGACGAAGAGCACGATGAGCATGTGTCCGGCGAACATGTTGCCGAAGAGTCGCAGGGCCAGCGTCAGCGGGCGGGTGATGAAGTAGGTGATGAACTCGAGGACGAAGATCGCCGGCTTGATCCACCCGGGCAGGCCCGGCGGGACGAGGTGCTTGAAGTAGCCCCCGACACCCATCTTCTTGATGCCGATCCAGTGGTAGACGACGTAGACGACGAGCGTCAGCGCGATCGGGAAGCCGATGCGACCGAACGTCGGGTTCATCACGGGCGGCAGGATGCCGAACCAGTTGTTGATGAGGATCAGCGAGAAGAGGCTGAAGAGCAGGGGGACGAACTTGAGGAAGTGCTTGGTCCCGATCATGTCGCGGGCGATGCCGTTGCGCGCGAGGTTGTAGAAGTTCTCCATGAAGAACTGACCCTTGGACGGGACGATCGCGGCCTTCTTGGAGAGGGCGACCATGACGACGCTCAGCAGGACGACGGAGACGCCACCCCAGACCATCTGCTCGGTGATCGCCCAGTCCCCTTCACCGATGAGGGGGAGCCAGAAGATGTCGGGGGTCGGGGTCTCGAACCCCTCGCCGCCCTCGGCGGCGCCGACGGCGGTCGTGGTCCCTGCAGCAAGCGCAGTCAGGATCACAGGTGGTTCTCCTCGTTCATGGTGGTGGCGGCACCCTGCAATCGCGGCTCAGTCCGGAACCGCTTGCAGCCGATGGTCAGGGGCGTCACGACGTACCGTACCGGAGCCAGATGGTGTACAGCGACAAGGCCATCCCGCCCAAAATGCCCACGACCACGAGAAACCCCGTGCCGAGGAGCGCGTCCAGGCCCCACCCGATCGCGCCGAAGACGGCGGGTCCGGTGAGGAGGTACGCGATGACAGTGGCGCCCAGGGCGTCGGCCCGCGCGGTGGCGCTGGGCAGCTCGGGGTCGTCGTGCCACGTCGAGAACGGCTCGTGCCCCTCGACGCCCTTGGGCAGCTTGCGGTCGTCGTCGCTCATGCGGCCGCTCCCCCGTCGAGCGAGCCCGGGTGGATCTCGTGACGGGCGCGCACGTAGCCGACGACCTGGCCGACCTGCATGAGGAGCGTCTGCCCGACGGCCGACAGCGCGAAGGCGCGGCCGTCGAGCCAGTCGACACCCCGCAGGACGAGGACGACGGTGACGATGAGGATGAGCTGACCGAGGTAGACGACCCCAGCGCCGGCCATGGAGGTCGCGGCCGGGCCGAGGACGACGGCGGTGATGCCGAGCAGTCCGACGACGAGGATGACGAAGACGGTCGCGGCACCCGCGAGGGCGGACAGCGCGGCGTGCTCGCCGGCATACGCCCAGAAGACCGCCGCGAGTACGGGAAGGGCGACCATCCCGGGGACGAGGGCACCTCGCAGCATCATCCGGACCGGGGTCCGTGGCGCGGGGTGCGGGGTCACTGGGCTCTCTCCGTCGAGGGTCGTTCCGGGCTTGTGAAAACTATCACAAGCGCTGTGGCGAGGCCAACCTGCCGAGCCCGAGGGCGTCCCGGAGACGCGGGCAGACGCCCAATACACTCACCGGCATGAGACAGCGGCTCCTCGTCGGCATGGCCTGCGCAGACGCCGCCCTTCTCGTCGTCGCCTTCGTCGTCGCGGCGGTGTGGCGCTTCGGCGGGCACCCGTTCAGCGACGCGGTCGTCGTGCAGACCCAGGCCCGCGGCCTCATGGAGATCCTCCTCATCACTCTCGTCAGCTCCCTGCTCGGCAGTGCGCTCGTCATCGCCGTCATGCCGCCGGGGCCACCGCGACCGACCTACAGCCGTGGCGCGCTCGGGGCACTCTTCGCCTTCTTCGCCATCACCGCGGTCATCGTCCTCGTGCGTCCGTACTACTCGCGGCCCCATCTCTTCACGACCCTGGCGATCTGGCTCGGCCTTGTCCTGCTGCTGCGGGCCCTGCTCCGGCTGCGGCCGTGGACCGAGCGTCTCCTCGTCGTGACCCACTCGGCCGCCATCGTCCGCGCGCTCGACGAGACGCCCCACATCACCGTCGTGGGCGTCATCGACCCCGAGGCCACCGGTCCGCTGTCCGCCCCTCCCCCGGAGACGATCCTCGCGGTCGACCTCAGCGCAGCGTGGTCGCGCGAGGTCACCCGCTACGTCTCCGCCACCTCCGTGGCCGGTCGCGAGGTGCGGGCCCTGGGCGACGTCTACGAGCGGCACACGGGCCGCGTCCCGCTCGGCCACCTGTCCGAGGGCTGGGAGGTCGAGACCTCGCTGCTGCGCAAGCTGCCGTTCCTGCCGTTCAAGTACGCCGTCGACCTCGTCCTCGTCGTCCTCACCATGCCCCTGTGGATGCCCGTCGTCGCCGCCACCGCCGTCCTCGTCCGGGTCGTCGACGGGAGCCCGGTGATCTTCCGCCAGGTCCGGGTCGGCCGCCGCGGGGAGCTCGTCGAGCTCTTCAAGTTCCGCACGATGCGCGCCGACGCCGAGGCCCAGGGGGCCCGACAGGCCACCGGCGACGACCCGCGCATCACGCCGCTCGGGCGCTTCCTGCGCAGCGTGCGGCTCGACGAGCTGCCGCAGTTCTTCAACGTCCTGCGCGGCGAGCTCTCGCTCATCGGCCCCCGCCCCGAGCAGGTGGGCTTCGTCGAGAAGTACCGCGAGGCGATCCCCTTCTACGACCAGCGCCACCTCGTCCGCCCGGGCATCACCGGCTGGGCCCAGGTGCGCCACGGGTACGCCGCGTCGGAGGAGGAGACCATCGAGAAGCTCTCCTACGACTTCTACTACCTCAAGCACATGTCGCCGCTGCTCGACCTCGAGGTGCTCGCGCGCAGCGTCTGGACCGTCGTCTCGGCGTCCGGCACCAAGCCGCGGGCGCGGCCGTCGGTCGAGGAGGCCGCGGCGCTGGAGCTCGAGGCGGCCGAGCAGGCCGCCGACGACCGGCGCACCCGTCAGGGCCGCACGCCCGGCTGACGCCGAGCGCCCCGGAACCGTTTTCCGGGGACGGCGGGAAACGGTTCCGGGATCGGTCAGCGGGCGTATGCCGGGAAGCGCGTCACGAGGTCGGTCACCTCGGCGCGGACCGCCTTCGACACCGCGTGCTCGGGGTCGGCGTCGCCCTCGACCACCGCGCGGGCGATGAGGCCGGCGATGCGGCGCATCTCGTCCTCGCCCATCCCCTGCGTCGTGACGCACGGGGTGCCGACGCGGATGCCGCTGGCCACGCTGGGCTTCTTCGGGTCGAAGGGGATGGCGTTCTTGTTGAGGGTGATCCCGGCGGCGTCGCAGCGGGCCTCGGCGTCGGCGCCGGTGACGTCGACCGGCTGGAGGTCGTGCAGCGACAGGTGGGTGTCGGTGCCACCGGTGGTCGGGCGGATGCCCTGCTCGCCGAGGGTCTCGGCGAGGACCTTGGCGTTCGCGACGACCTGGGCCGCGTAGGCCTGGTACTCCGGGGTCGCGCACTCCTTGAAGTTCGTCGCCTTGGCCGCGATCGTGTGCATCTGCGGGCCGCCCTGCATCATCGGGAAGACGGCCTTGTCGATGGCCGCTCGGTGCTCCTCGGTGCAGACGATGGCGCCGCTGCGCGGGCCGCGCAGGACCTTGTGGGTCGTGAAGCTCACGACGTCGGCGTGGGGCACCGGGCTGGGGATCGCCTTGCCGGCGACGAGACCGATGAAGTGGGCGGCGTCGACCCAGAAGATCGCGCCCACCTCGTCGGCGACGCGGCGGAAGAACTCGAAGTCGATGAGGCGCGGGATGGCCGACCCCCCGGCGAGGATGACCTTCGGCCGGTGCTCCTTGGCCAGGCGCTCGACCTCGGCGTAGTCGATGTCCTCGGTCTTCTTGTCGACGCCGTAGTGGACGGCGTTGAACCACTTGCCCGAGAACGAGACCTTGCTGCCGTGGGTGAGGTGGCCGCCGTGCGGAAGGCTCATCGCGAGGAGGGTCTCGCCCGGCTTCATGAAGGCGCCGTAGACGGCCTGGTTGGCGCTGGCGCCGGAGTGCGGCTGGACGTTGGCGTGGTCGGCGCCGAAGAGTGCCTTGGCCCGGTCGATCGCCAGGGTCTCGGCCTTGTCGACCTCGGAGCACCCGCCGTAGTAGCGGCGCCCGGGGTAGCCCTCCGCGTACTTGTTGGACAGGGTCGAGCCGAGCGAGGTGAGCACGGCCGGCGACGACATGTTCTCGCTGGCGATGAGCTGCAGGCCGCCGCGGAGGCGGTCGAGCTCGGAGACGAGCACTCCCGCGATCTCGGGGTCGAAGGACTCGAGGGCGTCGAAGTCCGAACCATAGAACGTGTCACTCATCGTTGCTCTCCTCCGAAACGGGTGCAGGCTGGCCTGGCTGGTCTGTCGGCAACTCTAGGTGTTCGGCCGCGAGGACCAGGATCTCGTCGCCGTCGATCGCTCCGTGGCGGAGGATGACCGGCTCGGTGTGGGTGCAGTCGACGATCGTCGAGGGCAGGCCGCCGGTGACCGGACCGCCGTCGAGGTAGAACTGCACCGACGGGCCGAGCTGGGTGGCCGCGTCGACGACGGTCCTCGACGCCGGGTGGCCGGTGCGGTTGGCGCTGCTCACGGCCATCGGCCCGACCTCGCGCAGGAGCTCGAGGGCGATGTCGTGGTCGGGCATGCGCACCGCGACGGTGCCGCCGGTGTCACCGAGGTCCCACATGAGCGACGGCTGCGCCTTGAGGACGAGGGTGAGCGGGCCCGGCCAGTAGCGCTCGATGAGGGCTCGGGCGTAGTCGGGGACGTCGGTGGCCAGCCCGTCGACCGTGCGCACCTCGGCGACGAGCACCGGCGGCGGCATCTCGCGGCCGCGGCCCTTGGCGTCGAGGAGTCGCTGGACCGCGTCGGGGGTGAACGCGTCCGCGCCGATGCCGTAGAGGGTGTCGGTGGGCAGGACGACGAGGTCGCCGTGCCGCACGCCGGCAGTCGCCTTGGCGATGCCGTCGCGGCGCCCCTCGGGGGTGGTGCAGTCGAAGACCGGACTCATGGGGTCAGCCTAGGACCGGGGCCGACCGGCCCACCCACAGGGGACGGGCGGGCGGACCCGCCTGCGCCCCCGCCGAAAATCGGGCCACCGGGTTCGCGCATTTGCGCTCTCGCAGTGAATAGGGTCAGTGGCGTTCGCCCCTCGTCTTTCCCGAACGGAGGTGCAAGGCATGCGTGGTTCCGGACTCATCTGGACGGTCGTCGGTGTTCTTCTGATCATCGCCCTGCTCATCTACATCCTCTGACGCGACCGACGACGCCGCGGCCCCCACTCCACACAAGGGTGGGGGCCGCTGCGTGTGTGGCGGAAGGCGCGGCTCGGTCAGGCCCGGACGGCGACGGTCGCCCGCGGGCGGCCGGCGAGGTCGCGGCGGTCCTCGACGCTCGACCACGAGCCGGTGGCGCTCAGGGCCCGGGGCAGCGACTCGCCCTGGCTGTCAGCGTGCTCCATGACGAGCACCCCGCCGGGCCGCAGGAGCCCGGCGGCGCGGGCGGCGACGAGCCGCGGGATCGCGAGCCCGTCCTCGCTGCCGCCGTAGAGGGCCACGTGCGGGTCGTGGTCGCGTACCTCGGGGTCGACCGGCTCGGCGGTCGTGGGGATGTAGGGCGGGTTCGAGACCACGACGTCGACGTCCCCGAGCTCCGGGAGGGCGGTCACCGCGTCGCCGTGCACGATCTCGACGTCGAGCCCCAGGCGGTCCCGGTTGCTCGTCGCCCACGCCACCGCGAGCTCGCTGACCTCGACCGCGTGCACCCGGGCCTGCGGCACCTCGGCCTTGACCGAGAAGGCGATGGCCCCCGACCCCGAGCAGAGGTCGACGACGACGGGCTCGTCGACACCGGCCTCGAGGCAGGCGCGGGCCGCGTCGACCGCCCAGCCGGCGACGACCTCGGTCTCCGGTCGCGGGACGAAGACGCCGGGCCCCACCTCGAGCTCGAGGGCGCGGAACCACGTCCTGCCGGTGAGGTGCTGGAGCGGGACGCGAGCGGCGCGCTCGGCGACGAGGCCGGCATACGCCTCGGGTACGGGAGCACCGAGGACCATGAGCCGCCGCACCTCACCGGGCTCGACGCCCAGGACGTGCGCGGCGAGCGCGACCGCGTCGTGCTCGGGCGAGGGGACACCGGCGTCGGCGAGGCGGCCGGTGGCCCCCCGGACCGCGTCGCGCAGGTCGCTCATCCGGCACCCTCGCCGAGGGCGGCGAGCTGGGCCGCCTCGTCGGCGGCCATCGCCGACTCGACGACCGCGTCGAGCTCGCCCCCGAGGACCGTCTCGAGGTTGTAGGCCTTGAAGCCGGTGCGGTGGTCGCTGAGCCGGTTCTCGGGGAAGTTGTAGGTGCGGATCCGCTCGCTCCGGTCGACCGTGCGCACCTGGCTGGCGCGGACCCCGGCGGCGGCCTCGGCAGCCGCGTCGCTGGCGATCTGGTGAAGCCGGGCGCGCAGGACACGCATCGCGGCCTCGCGGTTCTGGAGCTGGGACTTCTCGTTCTGGCAGGACACGACGGTCCCCGTCGGCAGGTGGGTGATCCGCACCGCCGAGTCGGTCGTGTTGACGCTCTGGCCGCCGGGGCCGGAGGATCGAAAGACGTCGATCCGCAGGTCGTTGGCGTGGATCTCGACCTCGACCTCCTCGACCTCGGGCATGACCCAGACACCCGCGGCGCTCGTGTGGATCCGGCCCTGCGTCTCCGTGACCGGCACGCGCTGGACCCGGTGGACGCCGCCCTCGTACTTCAGCCTCGCCCAGGGCCCCTCGCCCGGCTGGGGCGTCCGCTTGGCCTTGACGCTCACCTGGACGTCCTTGTAGCCGCCGAGGTCGGTCTCGGTGGCGTCGAGGACCTCGGTGCGCCAACCGCGCTGCTCGGCGTAGCGCAGGTACATGCGGAGCAGGTCGCCGGCGAACAGCGCCGACTCCTCGCCGCCCTCCCCCGCCTTGACCTCGAGGATGACGTCGCGGTCGTCGTCTGGGTCGCGCGGGATGAGCAGGCGCCGGAGCCGGTCCTCGGCCTCGGAGGCCGCCGCCTCGAGCGCCGGGACCTCGGCCGCGAAGCCGGCGTCGTCGGCGCCCAGCTCGCGCGCAGTCTCGAGGTCACCGGTGACCGCCTGCCACTGCGCGTATGCCGTCACCGTCGGTCCCAGCGCGACGTACCGCTTGTTGAGCTCGCGCAGCTGGTCGGGGTCGGAGGCGACGGCGGGGTCGCCCATGGCGCGCTCGAGCTCGGCGTGCTCCTGCGCGAGGGCCGCGGCGGACTCGAACATCGGGTGTCCTCTCGGGACGGTGCAGTGGGGTCAGGCCCTTGGAAACACGAATGCGCCGACCCGGACCCCTTGCGGGATCGACGGGTCGGCGCATTGGGAGTGCTACGCGTCGGCCTTCTTGCCGTAGCGCGCCTGGAAGCGGGCCACGCGACCACCGGTGTCGAGGATCTTCTGCTTGCCGGTGTAGAACGGGTGGCACTGGCTGCAGACCTCGGCGTGGATCTGGCCGCTCTCGGCCGTGCTGCGGGTGGTGAACGTCGCGCCACAGGTGCAGGTGACCGTGGTCTCGGCGTAGCTCGGGTGGATGTCCTTCTTCACGATGTCTTCTCCTTGGAGGTATCCGGGTCGGCGGGCCCATCACGATGATGCAGACCCGGTAGCGCCCCGCCTGCGCTCGCTCGTGGGGGCGAGAGCTCAGGAAACGCGTTCGTGCCGTGAACCGGTCCAGCGAACAAGTGTGCCAGAGCAGGCACACGATCCCCTAAACGGCGAGGACGCCCTCGTTCATTCCCGGTCGAGGCCCGTGAGTGTGCTGCCGAGCGCGCGACATGGCGCGCGTCTGGCAGCACACCGGTCCGCGCCTGTGGATGACGAGCGGTCGCACCCGAGCGCGGGATGCACGCTGGGTCGATGGAAGGGCCCCGTCACCGTCTGCCCCGCGCGGAGCGGACTCGCCGCGCCCTCGAGATCGCAGGACTGCATGCGGGGCTGGCGCACCGGCGCGACCTGCTCCCCGCCGGAGTCACTCGAGCGGACGTCCGCACCGAAGTCTCGGCCGGACGCTGGGCGACGGCGGGACGCCACACCGTCTCCGTCACGGCCGGCCTCCCGCTGAGCGGGGAGGCGCTGCTGTGGCAGGCCGTCTGGGAGTGCGGCTCCGGCGCCGTGCTGGATGGAGCGAGCGCCCTGGTCGCGGGCGGGCTCACCGGGTTCTCGCCCGACCGCATCGACGTGGCCGTCCCAGCGAACCATCGGATCCACCGACTCGACGGTGTCCGGGTGCATCGTCGTCGCGTGATCGGACCCACCCGGGGCGCGGGCATCCCCCGAGCCACTCCGGAGTCGGCTGCCCTGCGAGCGGCCGAGTGGGCCAGGTCGGACCGGGCCGCAGTCCTCGTCCTCTGCCTCGTGGTGCAGCAGCGACTCGTGCAGCCGGCCCGTCTGCTCGAGGCCTGGAACGACGCGCCTCGGCGCGGCCGGTGGCGGCTGCTGGACGTGTCGATCCCGGACATCTGCGACGGCGTCCAGTCACTCGGTGAGCTCGACTTCACGGGACTGTGCCGCGCGCACCACCTGCCTCCACCCTCGAGGCAGGTGGTGCGCCGTGGGCCACGGGGTCGGATCTACCTCGATGCCGCCTGGGAGGACATCGGCCTCGTCGTCGAGGTCGACGGCGGACACCACCTGTTGGCCCTCGCTCCCATCGACGACGCGCTGAGACAGAACGACGTCACGCTGAGCGGCGACGTGGTGCTGCGCATCCCGGTGCTGGGACTGAGGCTCACCCCTGACTCGTTCATGGACCAGGTCGTCCGGGCCCACGCCCTTCTGACGGCTCGCGCCGCCTGATCCGCACCGCAGCCACCGTGTGCTGCTGGACGCGCGACATGCCGCGCGCTGGGCAGCACACCGCGCTGGTGCTGGCTCGTCAGGGGAGGTTGGCCATCGCCTTGTCGAGGTCGGCGATGACGTCGTCGACCGACTCGAGGCCGAGCGAGAGCCGGATGAGGTCGGCGTCCGGGCGCGCGTCCGCGGCGACGATGCGGTGGGTGAGGCTCGCCGGGTGCTGGACGAGGCTGTCGACACCGCCCAGCGAGACGGCGTGGGTGACGAGCTCGAGGTGCGCGATGAGGGCTGACGCCGCGGCGTACCCGCCGACGAGCCGGACGCCGACGATCGCCCCCGGGCCGGCCATCTGGGTCCCGACGAGCCCTTGGGCGTCGCAGCCGGGCAGGCTCGGGTGGTGCACGCGCGAGACCTCCGTGCGCTCGGCGAGCCACGCCGCGACGGTCGTCGCCGCGGACTGCTGGGCCCGCACCCGCACGTGGATCGTCTGCAGGCCCCGGTGCAGCTCGTACGCGGCCACGGGGTGCAGGACGGCACCGGTGATGGCCCGGACCTGGCGAAGCCGCGCCGTCCACGCATGTCCCGCGGCGACCACCCCTCCCATGACGTCGCCGTGGCCACCCATGAACTTCGTGGCCGAGTGCAGCACCATCGAGGCGCCGTGGCGGGCTGGCTGCTGCAGCACCGGGGTCGCGAAGGTGTTGTCGACCACGACCGGCACCTCACCTGCCCGGGCGACGACGGCAGCGATGTCGACGAGGTCGAGCGACGGGTTCGCCGGGGTCTCGAGCAGGACGAGGCCGGTGTCGGGGCGGATCGCGTCGCCGACCGACTCGGGACTCGCCCACGTCACCTCCGTGCCGAGCAGTCCCGAGGCGAGCAGGTGGTCGGACCCGCCGTAGAGCGGCCGGACGGCGACGACGTGCGGCGTGCCCCCGGCGACCGCCGCGAGCAGCACGGCGGTGAGCGCGGCCATCCCACTGGCGAACGCCACCGCGGAGTCGGTGCCCTCGAGGGCGGCGACGGCCCGCTCGAAGCGGTCGGTCCCGGGGTTCCACAGCCGCTGGTAGACGAGGGTCGCCCCGTCGTCGGGGCGCTCCCCCGACGCCAGCGTGTCGTACGCGGCGCCGCCCGCCTCGATCGACGGCAACGGGTACGTCGTCGACAGGTCGATCGGCGGCACGTGCAGCCTGAGGGCGGCGAGGTCCTCGCGCCCCGCGTGGACGGCGGTGGTCGCGAGGTCGGGCCCGGGCACGGGATACGTCGTCATGCCACTCATCGTCCGCAGGATCCGCCACTCAACACCAGAGTCCCGTCGATCACCCTCATCAGAAACGGGAACGACACGGAACCAGCGGCCGAGAGGTGGGTACGGTGAGGCCGTGCCGAAGAATCCCCACCCCCTCACCCCGGGCCCCGCGCCCACCACGCCACCCCTGCTCGACGAGGTGGACCGTGCCCTCGTCCAGGCGCTCGTCGAGGACGGCCGCGTCTCCAACGCCGCGCTCGCGCGCCGGCTCGGCATCGCCGAGTCGACCTGCGTCGGCCGGGTCCGGGCCCTGCGCGAGCGGGGGGTCGTCACCGGCGTCCATGCCGCCGTCGACCACGGACTCCTGGGCCGGCCGTTGCAGGCGGTCGTCGCCATCCGCCTCGCGGGTCACGACCGCGCGCAGGTCGAGGCGTTCGGGGACGAGATGGCATCGTTGCCCGGGGTCCTCGCGGCGTTCAACATCAGCGGGGCCGACGACTTCCTCGTCCACGTCAGCGCCCAGTCACCCGATCAGCTCCGGGACTTCGTGCTCGACAACATCGCGAGCCGCCCCGGGGTGTCGCACGTCCAGACCTCGCTCGTCTTCCGCGCCCACCCCGGACGCGTCGTCGTGTGACGGTTAGGCGCGCGGACGGCATACCCCCGTATGCCGCGAGGCGGCCTCCCGGGTCGGGAGGCCGCCTCGTGGACGGAGGGTGACGGGCGCTCAGCCCCTGGAGCTGTCGTCCTCGTCCTCGAGCCGGTTCGAGCTGGTCTGCTGGACCTGCTTGAGGAACTCGTAGTTGGTCTTGCTCTTGCGGAGCCGGTCGAGCAGCAGCTCGATCGCCTGCTGGCTGTCCAGGCCCGAAAGGACCCGACGCAGCTTCCACATGATCTTCAGCTCCTCGGGCGCGAGGAGGATCTCCTCGCGACGGGTGCCGGAGTTGTTGATGTCGACCGCCGGGAAGATGCGACGGTTGGACAGGCCCCGGTCGAGCTTGAGCTCCATGTTGCCGGTGCCCTTGAACTCCTCGAAGATCACCTCGTCCATCCGCGAGCCGGTCTCGACGAGAGCCGTCGCGAGGATCGTCAGCGAACCGCCGTCCTCGATGTTGCGCGCGGCGCCGAAGAACTTCTTCGGCGGGTAGAGCGCGGCCGAGTCGACACCTCCCGAGAGGATGCGACCGCTCGCCGGGGCGGAGAGGTTGTAGGCGCGACCGAGCTTGGTGATCGAGTCGAGCAGGACGACGACGTCGTGGCCCATCTCGACCAGACGCTTCGCCCGCTCGATCGACAGCTCGGCGACCGTGGTGTGGTCCTCGGCGGGACGGTCGAAGGTCGAGGCGATGACCTCACCCTTGACCGCGCGCTGCATGTCGGTGACCTCTTCGGGCCGCTCGTCGACGAGGACGACCATGAGGTGGACCTCGGGGTTGTTCGTCGTGATCGCGTTGGCGAGGGCCTGCATGACCATCGTCTTGCCGGCCTTCGCCGGGGCGACGATGAGCCCGCGCTGGCCCTTGCCGATCGGCGCGACGAGGTCGATGATCCGGGTCGTGAGGATGCCCGGCTCGGTCTCGAGGCGCAGGCGGTCCTGCGGGTAGAGCGGCGTGAGCTTGCCGAAGTCGGCGCGCTTGCGGGACTCGTCGGGGCTGAGGCCGTTGATCGTGTCGAGGTGTGCCAGCGGCGTGTACTTCGCCCGGGTGTTGCGCGTCCCGACGGTCTGCTGCTGCGCGTCCTCGCCCTCGCGCGGCGCCTTGGTCGCGCCGACGACGGCGTCACCCTTGCGCAGGTTGTAGCGCTTGACGATGCCCAGCGGCACGTAGACGTCGTTGGTGCCCGGGAGGTAGCCCGAGGTCCGGATGAAGGCGTAGTTGTCGAGGATGTCGAGGATCCCGGCCACGGGCACGAGGACGTCGTCCTCGGCGAGCTGCGGCTCGTTCTCGGTGTCGCCCTGTCGCTCGTCGCCCGGGGCCCCGCCGCGGCGCTTGTCCCGGTTGCGGTTGCGGTTGCGGCGACGGCGACCACTGCGGCCACCCTCGTCGTCGTCGTCCGGCCCGTTCTGCTGGCCCTGCGCCGGGGCGCCCTGGCTGCCCTGGGCGGCGCGGTCGGTGCCGCGGTCGCCGCTGTCGTCGGCGCGGCCCGAGCGGTCGTTCTGGTCGCTGCGGTCGGCACGCTCGTTGCGGTCGGCGCGCTCGGTGCGGTCCGCCCGGTCACTCGTGCGCTCGGGGCGGTCCTCGCTGCGCTCGCCGCGGTTGCTCGTGCGCTCTCCCCGGTCACCGCGGTCGGAGCGGTCAGTGCTGCGCTCCTCGCGGTCCTGGCTGCGCTGGCGCGGCTCGTGCTGCTCGCGGGTCGACGGGCGGGTGGACTCGTGCTGCTCGCGCTCGTCCTCCCGGGACTGCGTGGTCGCAGGGGTCCGCTCGGTGCGCTCGGTGCGCTCGGGACGCTCGACGCGGGCGGCCAGCTCGACGCGGGGCGCGGCCGGCTCCACGTCGGCAGCGGGCTCGGCGACCTGCGGGGCCCCCTGGCCCGAGGACGCGGCCCGACGCTGGCGCGGCGGGCGCTGCGCCGGTGCGGGCTCGGTGGCGACGGGCCCGCTGTCGCCGTTCTGGCGGGACTTGATGGCGGCGACGAGGTCGCCCTTGCGCATCTTGGCGGTACCGGAGATGCCCATGCTCGACGCGAGCCCCTGGAGCTCGGCGAGGCGCATGGCCGTCAACGAACCCGATCGGCGCGGGCTCTGCCCGGATGCCGAGGACGCGTCAAGGGTGGTGGTGTCTGTCACGAAGGATCCTTCCCCTCGTCAGTGGGCCCGCGCCCGCTCGGGGCGGGGCCGAAAATGGGTGTCAGGGACCTGACGGATTGATCCACGGGTGGCGAGGTCAGCGCGAGGCTGCACCGATCGACCGGCCCAATGTGGTGGATGCATGTCGCGGTAGGCATCGGGGGGGCAGAACGCTCCCCCGCCATCAACTTCGACCGCAGCATCAGGGTAACACCTGTCCCGCGGCCTCACGTGGGACGCGCGGCAGGACGTTCGGGTCGGTTCACCTGCGGTGATGCCGGGTCACGACCGCCGTGTCACGGCGCGTCCGACACCGCGAGCTCGACCCCACGATCCGGTATGCCGGGTCGCCGCACCCGCCACACCGCACCGCCGGCGGCGCTCACCTCGTCCGCCGTCCCCCGGGTGGCGAGAACGAGGACGGAGGGTCCGGCCCCGGAGATGACGGCCGCGTGGCCGGCCGCCCGGAGCTCGTCGACGAGCGCCATCGACGCGGGGTACGACGCGCGCCGTGGCTCCTGGTGCAGCCACTCGCGAGTGCCGTCGAGCAGGTGCTCCGGCGCCCGGGTGACCGCGTGGACGAGGAGGGCCGCCCGGGCGGAGTTGGCCGCGGCGTCGGACAGCCGCACCTGGGCCGGCAGCACGGCCCGCGCGGTCGCGGTCGAGAGCTGGACTTCCGGGGTGAACACGACGGGGACGACCTCCGGGTGCGGGTCCAGCCGCAGCGTCGTCGTCCCGCGCTCGGGGTCGTCGGACCACGAGAGGGTGACCCCGCCGTGGACACTGGCCGACGAGTTGTCGGGGTGGCCCTCGAGCCGCGCCGCGAGGTCGTTGACCGGGGTGAGGTCGATGCCCTCGACGGGCCGGCCGTCACGCAGGGCGCGCAGCGCGTGCGCGAGGGCGACGCCCGTGACGATGGCCGTCGCGGACGACCCGAGACCGCGCCCGTGCGGGACCTCGTTGTCGCACTCGAGCCGGAGACCGGGCGGGGGCTTCTCGCCGAGCTCCTCGAAGGCGTGGACCAGGCTGCGGTGGACGAGGTGCGTGGCGTCGGTCGGCACCGAGCCCGCTCCCTCCCCGGACACGGTGATCTCGAGACCGTCGTCGGCCAGCACCGTTGCGCGACAACGGTCCCAGAGACCGAGGGCCACACCGACGGAGTCGAAGCCCGGTCCGAGGTTGGCGCTGCTGGCCGGCACTCGCACGGTCACCCCGGCGCCCGGCTGCCACTCCCCCACGGGTCAGCCCTCGAGGCCGAGGACCTCGGCGACGGCCTGGGCCTCGGCCGACACCTTGACCGGCTCGATCTCCGAACCGTCAGCGGTGCGCAGGGCCCACTGCGGGTCCTTGAGGCCGTGGCCGGTGACCGTGCAGACGATCGTCGCGTCGGGCGGGACCTGACCGCGCTCGCTCGCCTGGATCAGGCCGGCGATGCTCGCCGCGGACCCGGGCTCGACGAAGATGCCCTCGGTCGAGGACAGGAGCCGGTGCGCCGCGAGGATCTGCTCGTCGGTGACCGACTCGATGCGGCCACCCGACTGGTCGCGAGCCTCCTCGGCCTGGCGCCACGACGCCGGGTTCCCGATGCGGATCGCCGTGGCGATCGTCTCGGGGTCGTCGACGGGGTGGCCGAGGACGATGGGCGCCGCACCAGCGGCCTGGAAGCCCCACATCTGCGGGGTCCGCGTCGCGACCGCCGGCAGGCCCTCGGCGTCCGTGGCGTACTCGGTGTAGCCCCGCCAGTAGGCCGTGATGTTGCCGGCGTTGCCGACCGGGAGCACATGGATGTCGGGGGCGTCGCCGAGGGCGTCGACGATCTCGAACGCGGCCGTCTTCTGTCCCTCGATGCGCGCGGGGTTGACCGAGTTGACGAGCTCCACCGGATGGATCTCAGCGAGCTTGCGCGCGACGGTGAGGCAGATGTCGAAGTTGCCGTCGACCTGGATGAGCGTCGCGCCGTGCGCGATCGCCTGGCTGAGCTTGCCCATCGCGATCTTGCCCTCGGGGACGAGGACCGCGCAGGTCATGCCGGCCTTGGTGGCGTATGCCGCGGCCGACGCGCTCGTGTTGCCGGTGCTCGCGCAGATGACCGCCTTCGCCCCGCGCCCCTTGGCGTGGGAGATGGCGGTCGTCATCCCGCGGTCCTTGAACGAGCCGGTCGGGTTGAGGCCCTCGTACTTGACGAGGACGTTGGCGCCGACCAGCCCGGAGAGGTGCTCGGCCGGGATGAGCGGCGTTCCCCCCTCCTGCAGGGTCACGACCGGTGAGCCGGAAAGCATCGGCAGACGGTCGGCATACTCACGGATGACTCCGCGCCACAGGTGTGCCACGTCAGGCTCCTTCCACGCGCATCCACGAGACGACCTCGTCGACCGTGTCCAGACCCGTGAGTGCGGCGACCGTCGCGGAGAGCGACGCATCGGGTGCGCGGTGGGTGACGACGACCAGCTCGGCGCGCGAGCTCTCGCCGTCACCGAGGACGCGCTGGCGCACCGTCTCGATGGAGACCCCGTGGTCGGCGAAGACGGACGCGACCGAGGCGAGCACGCCCGGGCGGTCGGCCACGGCGAGGCTGATGTGGTACCTCGTCATCGCCTCACCCATCGCGACGACGGGGAGGTCGGCGTAGGCGGACTCGGCCGGGCCGTGACCACCGGCGAGGCGGTGGCGCGCGACGGCGACGACGTCGCCGAGCACCGCCGACGACGTGGGGTCACCGCCGGCACCCTTGCCGTAGAACATCAGCTCGCCGGCGGCGCGCGCCTCGACGAACACGGCGTTGTAGGCGTCGTGCACCGACGCGAGCGGATGCGAACGCTTGATCATCGCCGGGTGGACCCGCACGCTCACACCGCTCGGGACCCCGGACTCGTCGCGCAGGAGCTCGCAGATCGCGAGCAGCTTGACGACGGCGTCCATCTCGCGGGCGGCCTGGACGTCCGCGGCCGTCACCTCGGTGATGCCCTCGCGGTGCACCTGGGCACTGGACACCCGGGTGTGGAAGGCCAGCGACGCGAGGATGGCGGCCTTGGCGGCGGCGTCGAAGCCCTCGACGTCGGCGGTCGGGTCGGCCTCGGCGTAGCCCAGGGCCTGTGCCTGCTCGACGGTCTCGGCGAACCCGGCGCCGGAGCTGTCCATCTTGTCGAGGACGAAGTTGGTCGTCCCGTTGACGATACCGAGGACGCGCTGGACGTCGTCGCCGACGAGCGACTCACGCATGGGGCGCACGATCGGGATCGCCCCGGCGACGGCGGCCTCGTAGTAGAGGTCGACACCGGCGTCGGCCGCCGCGGCGTACAGCGTCGGCCCGTCCTCGCCGAGGAGCGCCTTGTTGGCGGTAACCACCGACGCCCCGTGCTTCATCGCGGTGAGGATGAGCTCACGCGCCGGGTCGATCCCCCCGATGACCTCGATGACGACGTCGGCGCTGCGCACGAGGGTGTCGGCGTCGGCGGTGAACAGGGACGGGTCGACCGGGACGTCGGGGCGCGCCCGCTCGGGGCGGCGCACGGCGATGCCGATGAGGTCGAGGCGGGCGCCGACCCGGGCGGCGAGGTCGTCGGCGTTCGTGACGAGCATCGTCGCGACAGCGGAGCCGACGACGCCGCAGCCCAGCAGGGCGACCCTGAGGGCGGGCTCCGCGGGTCGGACGGGCACGGCCATCTCGGTCCTCTCCTCGGGCGTCACGGGCTGGTCATCACGGTGCTGCGACATCAGCTGCTCCCGACGTCGAGGGCGAGCAGGTCGTCGATGGTCTCACGGCGCACGAGGACGCGTGCCGCGCCGTCTCGGACCGCGAGCACCGGCGGCCGCGGGGTGTGGTTGTACTGGCTCGACAGGGCGCGGCAGTAGGCGCCCGTGCCGGGCACGGCGATGAGGTCGCCGGGGCGGGTGTCCGCGGGCAGCCACTCGTCCTGGACGACGATGTCCCCGCTCTCGCAGTGCTTGCCGACGACGCGGGCGAGCATCGGGGCGGCGTCCGAGCTGCGGCTCGCGAGCGTGCACGAGTAGTCGGCCTCGTAGAGGGCCGGCCGCACGTTGTCGCTCATCCCGCCGTCGACGGAGACGTAGGCCCGCGAGTGGAGGTCGCCCAGCTGCACCTCCTTGACCGTGCCCACCTCGTAGAGGGTGAACGTCGAGGGGCCCACGATCGCGCGGCCCGGCTCGACGGACACCCGCGGGACCCGCGAGAGGGTTTCGTCGCCGGAGGCGGCGAACTCGTGCCGGACGATGTCGGCGAGCTGCGCGGCGAGGAGCGCCGGCGGGAGCGGCGTGTGCTGCGAGGTGTAGGCCATGCCGAAGCCGCCGCCCAGGTCGATCTCGGGGCTGTGGTGCCCGAGCTCGGTCGCGACCTGCCGGTGCAGGCCCACGAGCCGGCGGGCGCTCAGCTCGAAGCCCCCGGTGTCGAAGATCTGGCTGCCGATGTGCGAGTGCAGCCCGCGCAGGTCGAGGCTGTCGTGGGCGAGGACCGTGCGAGCCGCCTCGAGGGCCTGCCCCTCGGAGAGGCTGAAGCCGAACTTCTGGTCCTCGTGGCCGGTCGCGATGAACTCGTGCGTGTGCGCCTCGACACCGACGGTCACCCGGATCATGACCGGCGCGACGACCCCGAGCGAGGTGGCGACGTCCGCCACGCGCTCGATCTCGGTGAAGGAGTCGAGGACGATCCGCCCGACGCCGTACTCGAGGGCCGCCCGGATCTCCTCGACCGACTTGTTGTTGCCGTGGAAGCCGATCCGCGCCGGCGGGAAGCCGGCCCGGCGGGCGACCGCGAGCTCGCCGCCACTGCAGACGTCGAGTGAGAGGCCCTCCTCCGCGACCCATCTCGCGACCGAGGTGCACAGGAAGGCCTTGCCCGCGTAGTAGACGTCGGCTCCCCCGCAGACCTGCGCGAAGGCGTCCGCGAAGCCGTCGCGGAACGCACGCGCCCGCGACCGGAAGTCCTGCTCGTCGACGACGTATGCCGCAGTGCCGTACTCGCGCGCGATGCTCACGACGTCCACGCCGGCCACCGTGAGGCGGCCCTCGGCGTCGCGCTGCACCGTCTCCGGCCACAGCTCCGGCAGCAGGGCCATGACGTCGTCCGGGTGCGGGAGGTAGAGCGGCGGGCCGCCATAGCCCTCCGCGTGGAGGGCGCCGGCTTCGTGCGAACGCATCGGTCAGACCCTCACATGCGCTCGGGCGCGCTGACGCCGAGCAGGTCGAGACCGTTGGCGAGCACCTGCCGGGTGGCGTCGTTGAGCCGCAGCCGCGTGCGGTGGAGGTCGGTGACCTCCTCCTCGGCGTTCATCGGCCGGACCCGGCACGTGTCGTACCACTTGTGGTAGCGGCCGGCCAGGTCCTCGAGGTAGCGCGCGACCCGGTGCGGCTCGCGCAGCTGCGCCGCGTGGGCCACGACCCGCGGGAAGTCGCCGAGGGTGGCGAGCAGGGTCGCCTCCGTCGGGTCAGCGAGCAGCGACGGGTCGAAGCCGTCCACGGCGCTGACGCCGTCCTCCGCCGCGAGCCGCGCCACGTTGGCGGTGCGGGCGTGGGCGTACTGGACGTAGAAGACGGGGTTGTCGTTGGTCTGCTTGCGCAGCTCCTCGCCCTCGAGGCTCAGCGGGCTGTCCGCGGGGTAGCGGGCGAGGCTGTAGCGGATGGCGTCGCTGCCGATCCAGCGGATGACGTCGGCGAGCTCGACGATGTTGCCGGCGCGCTTGGAGAGCTTGGCTCCCCCGAGGTTGACGAGCTGCCCGATCCGGACCTCGATGTTCTGCGCCGGGTCGTCACCCGCCGCGGCGGCAATGGCCTTGAGCCGGTTGATGTAGCCGTGGTGGTCCGCGCCGAGCAGGTAGATCTTCTCGACGAATCCGCGGTCCTTCTTGCTGAGGTAGTAGGCGGCGTCGGCGGCGAAGTAGGTGGGCTCGCCGTTGGCCCGGATGAGCACCCGGTCCTTGTCGTCGCCGAAGTCGGTCGTGCGCAGCCACACCGCGCCGCCATCGTCGAAGACGTGGCCCTGCTCGCGCAGCCGGTCCACGCTCTTCTCGACCGCGCCGCCGTCGTGGAGCGTCGCCTCGGAGAACCAGACGTCGAAGTGGACGCCGAAGCTCTCGAGCGTGGCCCGGATCTCGGCGAGCTGCGCCTCGTAGCCGATCCGGCGCGCCTCACCGAGCGCCTCCGCCTCGGGCAGGTCGAGGAGGTCGGGCTGCTGCTCGAGCGCCGCGGCGGCGAGGTCGTCGACGTAGGCACCGGGGTAGCCGCCCTCGGGCGTGGGCTCACCCTTGGCGCGGGCGAGGACGCTGGCGCCGAAGACGTCCATCTGGGTCCCGGCGTCGTTGATGTAGTACTCGGCCGTGACGTCCGCGCCGGACGCGACGAGCAGCCGCCGCATCGCGTCGCCGAGGGCCGCCCACCGAGTGTGGCCGATGTGCAGCGGCCCGGTGGGGTTGGCGGAGATGAACTCGAGGTTGATCGTGTGGCCCGCCTCGGAGTCGTTGCGACCGTATGCCGTCCCCGCGTCGACGATGCTCCGTGCCAGCTCGCCGGCGCTCGCCGTGTCGAGCGTGATGTTGAGGAACCCCGGTCCGGCGACGTCGACCGCGGAGATCCCGGGCACGTCGAGGAGGCGTGCGGCGAGGGTGGTCGCGAGGTCGCGCGGGGGCACCCCGGCCGGCTTGGCGAGCTGGAGCGCGATGTTGGTGGACCAGTCCCCGTGGTCGCGGTTGCGGGGGCGCTCCACGCGGACCTCGTCCGGCACGGAGGTGCTGAGATCTCCGCCTGCGGCGGCCTCGACCAGGGCAGCCCGGATCGCGGAGGACAGTTCTTCGGGAGTCACCCGTGGAGTCTATTGGTCGCTCTCGTGCGGCCTGCCGCCGACCGCGAGCCGTGAGACGACCTCGACGAGGTCGACCGGGTCGAAGGGCTTGGCGACGAACGCGTCGAACCCGGCCAAGGCGGCCTCGCTGCGGTCGTGGGCGGTCGTGGAGGCCGTGACGAGCACGCTCGGCACGTGCGCAAGGCGTGGGTGCGAGCGGATCGCCGCGATCGCCCACCACCCGTCCCGGCGGGGGGTCTGCGCGTCGAGGACGATGACGTCGGGGGTACGGGACGAGGGATCGATGAGGTGGCTCATGGCCTCGTGGCCGTCGGCCGCGAGGAGGACGTCGAAACCCTCGAGCTCGAGGTTGATCCGGATGATCTCGCGGATCGAGTCGATGTCGTCGCACACGAGGACGAGGGGGCGGTCGGTGGCCGTCGACGCAACCTCCCCGGATTCCATGGGTGCAACTCTAGGCTGCTACTCTCCGTGGCAGCCTCACAAGGCGCGGACCCGCTGGCGACAGCGTGGTGCGGGCCCCCGTAGCTCAGGGGATAGAGCACCGCCCTCCGGAGGCGGGGGCGCAGGTTCGAATCCTGCCGGGGGCACCATCAATGAGGCCGCTGACCTGCGAAAAACAGGTCGGAGGCCTTGTTGTGTGCCTCTCGTGTGCCCTCGAAGGCGTCGACACGGCAAAGAGTGACCCCCGCAGCGCGCGAACGCTCGGGGGGTCGTGACGACAGAACTGGTGAGGTTCCGAACGTGGACGCGATCCCACCCGCACGGCCCGACCCTTGGCAGTCCCTCGCCCACGTCGCGCCATCCCTCCTGGAGCTGGTCATCCGCGGCGTCCTCTCGGGTCCGTGAGCTGCCACGGATCGCCCCCAGCAGGACCGTGCACGGTCAGCCGCGGGTCACCGGACAGCCTGCCCTCGGCTTGAGGTCGGGCTGGACGGCGTGGCGCGGCAACGACGCGAGGTCGGTCCCTTGGGGGGTTGCCCAGCTCTGCCCGCTCCGCGATACCGGTGCTACTCAGCTTCTTGTAGGCGAGCCCACTACACTTGCCGGTCGCGAGCTTCACCTGGAACTGCACAGTCGTGTACGGATTCGATCGCCATTCCCCGAAAGGCGAGTAACGCTTTCCCGTGCCCTTGAGCGTCACGGTCGAACCTGAGCGCGAGGTGGACAACGAGGACTTGGAGCCGAAGCGAATGTCGACCGAATCCGATCCGCCGGTCAGCTGGTTGTCTTCGCTGTCGTAGGCGAGGTCGATGGAGGCGAGCTGCCGTCCGGGCTGGAGTTGCCAGTCGTAGATCTGGAGCCTCCCGGACTTCGCACCGTTTTCCAGGAGCTGCCCGTCCACGTACTCGCGCGTCGCGTCGTGCTCGAGGTCAGCCGACATGTCGTTGAGGTCCGCCGCGGCAGGTCCGCCGATGGCGAACGGCACCCACTCGTAGGCTTGGTCGACGACGACCTGGGTCGGGATGACGTTGATCGTGAGGTCCGTGGCTGCCGAGGCCCTACATCGACGGCCAGAACTGCTTCAGCGGCTGCCTCGACTTCGAGGCATGCCGGCCAATCTCCGTTGCGCGCAGCGAGATTCGCCATTCCACCATGACGGCGACGACAACCTGATGTACTTGCGGTGCAGGGTGGCGCGTCGGGTGCAGCGGGCGCCACCGTCCACGGTCGGGCGCCCCTGACCGACCCCAACGAAGGAACGACCGATGGCGCGCGCGTGGGTGAGAGCGACTAAGCATCAAGAACGGCGGCGCAAGCTGGCTCTCCGGCTGGACCCGTTCGACTACCCCATCTGGATCGACCAAGTGTTGTGCCGAGTGGTGGGCAGGGGGCACACCGCGATTCACTCCTACGCCGTCGTCTGTGCGTGGTGTCACGAACCCCTGCCCCCGGACTCGCCCGACACGCTGCCGAGAGACGACTGGTCAGTTGGCTGGATGGCTGACCCGATCTGACCGACGACGGAGCGTTCCTGGACTCGTGCCACGGGCACCCGGCGAAACGTCGAGCACATTCCCGCCCACTGACGCTCGGGATCGACGCGGGCGACGTTCTCATCGCGGACGTCGCGCCCGCCAGGGATCGCGGTGGGCGCGGCCCTGCACGCTGTAGTCGTCCCGTTCGTCGGTCTGCTGGCCGTCCAGGGCGCGAGTGAGTCAATGTGGCTGCGGACGCAGCTCGGCGCTTCCAGACTGTCGAGGACACCGTTCACCGCCTTGAGAGTCGACACCGTCGTGATGTTGATGCGCGTGAAACCGGCCAGATCTGAAGCCGTGAGAGGACAGGTTCGAATCCTGCCGGGGGCACTGACGACGTGAGAGCGACAACGGGGGCACCATCCGGACGAAGCACCGGTCGGCTCAGACGCGGCGTCGCGTCCAGCGGTCACCGTGCGAGGAGTCCGTCACCTCGCCGACGAGCTCCTCGATGACGTCCTCGAGGAAGACGACACCGAGCACCTCGCCGTCGTCTCCGACGACCCGAGCCAGGTGCGAGCCGGTGCGCTGCATCGTCGCCAGCACCGACTCGACCTCGTCGTCACGGCGGACGGTGGCCATGCGGCGGACCCGCTTGGCGGGCACCGGCTGGAGCCGCTCCTGCTCGTCAGCGAAGAGCACGTCCTTGAGGTGGAGGTAGCCGGACAGCGTTCCGGCCGCGTCGACGACCGGGTAGCGGGAGAACCCGTGCCGCGCGACGAGCCGCTCGATGTCGTCGGGCGTGGTCTCCGTGCCGACGGAGACCAGCCGGTCGAGCGGCACACCGACGTCGCCGGCGTCCTTGTCGCTGAACTCGAGGGCGGCGCCGAGCAGGCCGTACTGCTCGGGCTCGACGAGCCCCTCCTTGTGCGACTCCGAGACGATCTGGGCGACCTCCTCGGCGGTGAAGGCGGAGGCGAGCTCGTCGCGCGGCTCGACCCCCAGGGCCCGCACGATGCGCTTGGAGATCCAGTCCATCGCGTTGATGATCGGCTTGACCACCTTGGACACCATGACGAGCGCGGGAACGAGGGCGATCGCGGCGCGCTCGGGCGTCGCGATGGAGAGGTTCTTGGGGATCATCTCGCCGACGACGACGTGGAGGAACACGACGATGAGCAGGGCGAGCACGAGGGCGACGACGTCCGCGACCTCCTCGGGTGCGCCGACCGCCTCGACGGGACCGACGAGCGCATGGTGCAGCGCCGCCTCGGAGATGGCGCCGAGGAGGACCGAACAGACGGTGATCCCGAGCTGTGCGGTCGCGAGCAGGATGCCGGTGCGCGAGAGGGCGTCCAGCGCGGCACGGGCACCACGGCTGCCCTGCTCCGCGAGGGGTTCGAGCTGGCTGCGGCGCGCGGACATGGCGGCGAACTCGGCCCCGACGAAGAAGGCGTTGGCCAGGAGCAGGACAACGGTGATGAGGACGGTCCCGAGACTCATGCCGGGGCCCCCTCGTCCTCGTCGCGCGTTCTCGAGTGGTCCCCGGCGTCCGGGTCGATGGGGGTGACCCGCAGTCGGTCGACCCGGCGGGCCTCCATGTCGATCACCGTGATGCGCCACCCGTCCGCCTCGACGACGTCGCCGACCTCCGGGACCCGGCCCAGCTCGGACATGACGAACCCTGCCACGGTCTCGTAGGCCGCCCCCTCCGGGATCGCGATGCCGGTGCGTCGCAGGATCTCGTCGGGTCGCCACAGGCCCGGCACGGTCCACGACCCGTCGGACATCTGCCGGCCGGTGGTCTGGCTCCGGTCGTGCTCGTCGGAGACCTCACCGACGATCTCCTCGACGAGGTCCTCGAGCGTCACGACGCCGGAGGTGCCGCCGTACTCGTCGACGACGATGGCGAACTGCTGGCCGCTGTCGCGCAGCTGGATGAGCAGGGGGTCGAGTCGGATCGTCTCGGGCACGACGAGCGGCGGGGTCATCAGCGCGGACACCGGCACGTCGACGCGGCGGTCGTGCGGCACCGCGATCGCCTTCTTGACGTGGACGACGCCGTCGACGTCGTCCCAGTCGTCGTCGATCACCGGGAACCGGGAGTGACCCGTCCGGCGGGCGAGCTCGACGCACTCGCGGGCGGAGGCGGAGCGGTCGATGGCGGTGGCCCGCGAGCGCGGGGTCATGACGTCGGCGGCCGTCTGCGAGCCGAAGCCCAGCGACGCCGTGACGAGGCGAGCCGTGCGCAGGTCGAGGGTGCCGGCCTCGGCCGACGTCCGGACGAGCGAGGCCAGCTCGGCCGGGCTGCGCGCGGCCGAGAGCTCCTCCTGCGGCTCGACCCCGAGCGCACGCAGCGCGGAGTTGGCCGTGCCGTTGAGGAAGAAGAGCAACGGCTTGAGCGCGATCGCGAACCAGCGCACCGGGCCCGCGACGACCTTGGCCGTGCTCAGCGGCGTCGAGATCGCCAGGGTCTTGGGGACCATCTCGCCGACGATCATCGAGAAGACGGTGGCGATCACCATCGCGAGCACACCGGCCACGCGCGAGGCGGCCGACTCGGCGAGACCCGCCGACTCCAGCGGCCCGCGGAGGAGCGTGCCGATCGACGGGTTGGCGAGGAAGCCCAGCACGAGAGTGGTGAGGGTGATCCCGACCTGCGACGCCGACAGCTGGGTGGACAGGCTCCGAAGCGAGGCGAGCACGCTCCGCGCCCGGGCGTCACCACGCTCGACGCTCTTCTCGACCGACGGGCGGTCGAGGGCGACGAGCGCGAACTCGGCGGCGACGAACACGGCGGTCCCCAGCGTCAGCGCGATGCCGGCGAGGACGAGTAACCACTCGGTCATAGTGGAGCCATCCTAGGGACCGCGCGTGAGCGGCCCGGACCACCCCTCGGTTGACCCCACGGCCGCACCGGCCTGCAACACTGCAGCCATGGCGACACACGACCACGGGGGCGGTCCACGATGACCACGACGGCACAGCGGACCGACGGCGCACGGATAGAGGTGCGCGACCTCACCAAGACCTTCGGCAGCTTCACGGCCGTCGACCGGCTGAGCTTCGAGGTCGAGCCGGGGCGGATCACCGGGTTCCTCGGCCCGAACGGCGCCGGCAAGACGACGACGCTGCGGATGCTGCTCGGGCTCGTGCACGCCACCTCGGGCACGGCGACGATCGACGGGAGCGACTACCGCGACCTCGACCGGCCCATGGCCATGGTGGGGTCCGCGCTCGAGGCCACGAACTTCCACCCCGGCCGCAGTGGTCGTGACCACCTGCGGGTGCTCGCCGCCGCAGGCGGCCTCCCCGACAAGCGCGTGGACGAGCTGCTAGAGCTCACCGGCATACCGGCTGCCGCGCGCAAGCGCGCCGGCGAGTACTCGATGGGGATGCGGCAGCGCCTCGGCCTCGCCGCGGCGCTGCTCGGCGACCCCCGGGTCCTGCTCCTCGACGAGCCGTCGAACGGTCTCGACCCCGAGGGCATCCGGTGGCTGCGCGGCTTCCTGCGCCACCTCAGCGAGGAGGGCAAGACGATCCTCGTCTCGAGCCACCAGCTGCAGGAGGTCGAGCAGACGGTCGACGACGTCGTCATCATCGCCAACGGCCGGCTCGTCCGGTCGGGTGCCATGTCCGACCTGCGCGGTGCGCCGTCGACGATCGTGCGCACCTCCGACCCGGACCGGCTCGCGGGGGCGCTGCGGGTGGCCGACGTCATGGCCACGCCCGGCAGCGACGGCGCGGTCGTCGCCGAGACCACCGACCTGCGCCTCGTCGGTGACGTGGCGCTGCGCGCCGGGCTCCCGGTCTGGGAGCTGCGCGCCCGCAAGGCCGACCTCGAGGCGCTCTTCTTCGAGCTCACCGAGGGCACCAACCGCAACCTCGGCGACGGGTCCTCCGTGCCACGACCGCCGATCGAACGAGATGCCATCACCGGCCGGGAAGGAGCGAACGACTGATGGTTGCCGCGATCACGTCGGAGTTCCGGAAGTTCTTCACCACCCGCCTCTGGTGGGGCATGGCCATCGCCATGGTCATCGCCGCGGCGCTGTTCGCCGTGCTCTTCGGCTTCCTGCTCACCATCCCGCCGACCCAGGAGTCGATCGACGCAGGCCAGCCGACCGGCACCCCGCTCCAGATCGCCAACAGCGTCTACACCTCGGGCCTGACCATCGGGTACACGCTCACACTCGTCATCGGCATCATGCAGATCGGCTCCGAGTACCGCCACAAGACCATCACGAGCACGTTCCTCAGCACGCCCAGGCGCGCACGCGTCATGGCCGCCAAGATCGTCTCGCTGCTCGGCATCGGCGCGCTCTACGGGCTCATCTCGCTCGTCGGTTCGGTCGTCGCCGGAGCCATCGTCCTGCAGGCGCGCGGCTTCGACCCCTTCCCGAGCACGGAGGTCCTGCGTGCGCTGGCGCTGAGCCTGCTCGTCCTCGGCCTGTGGGCTCTCATCGGCCTCGGGGTCGGCATCCTCATCCCCAACCAGGTCGCCGCCCTGCTCATCGCCATCGGCGTCGCCCAGATCGTGGAGCCGCTGGCCGGCTTCGCGCTGACCTTCTGGGACTTCGGCCAGGAGCACGTGGCCAAGTTCATGCCGAGCCAGGCCACCGGCGCCATGGTCAGCGGAGTCACCCAGGGCGGGGACAACGCCGTGCAGCCCCTCACCTGGTGGGCCGCCGCCCTCGTGCTCGCTGCGTATGCCGCACTGCTCACGGCGATCGGCACCTGGCGGACCGTGCGTCAGGACATCTCCTAGGTCCTCCGCGCGCCACGCGACGGGGCGGGCCGACGCTCGCTCGACCACCCCGGAGGGATAGGCTGGTCGGACACGTGAACGTCGATGTCGACACGCAGAAAGAGGCGTATCCGCCGTGCCTGACCAGCCCGCATCCCAGGACCCCCTGACCGCATTCGGACCCAACGAGTGGCTGGTGGACGAGCTGTTCGAGCAGTACCAGACGGACAAGAACTCGGTCGACAAGGCGTGGTGGGACTTCTTCGCGGACTACGACCCGGCGGCCGGTCACCCCGGGGGCGGCAACGGGGCGCCCGCGGCTCCCGCACCGGCACCCGCGACCGGGTCCGGCACGCAGCCCACGACCTCGGCCTCGGCCCGGCCGGCACCGCCCCGGACGACGGCGGCATCCCCGGCACCCCGGGCCGACGCGCCGAAGGGTGACGCCCCGAAGAGCCAGCCCGCGGCCAAGGCGCCCGCTCCCGCTGCCAAGACGCCCGCTCCCGCCGCCAGGGCCGAGACCACCGCCACCGCCGCGTCGGGCGAGCCCAAGACGCGCGAGGCGGGGGCGCCCAGGTCCGAGGGGACGGTCAACCAGCCCGAGACCACCCCCATCCGCGGGGCGAGCGCCCGGGTCGTCGCCAACATGGAGGCCTCGCTCACGGTGCCCACCGCGACGAGCGTGCGCGCCATCCCGGCCAAGCTCCTCGTCGACAACCGGATCGTCATCAACAACCACCTCGCCCGCTCGCGTGGCGGCAAGGTGAGCTTCACCCACCTCATCGGCTTCGCCGTCGTCAAGGCGCTCGGCTCGATGCCGGCCATGAACAACGGCTACTCGACCGACGAGAAGGGCAAGCCGGTCCTCGTGACCCCGGCGCACGTCAACTTCGGTCTCGCGATCGACCTCGAGAAGCCGGACGGCTCGCGCAGCCTGCTCGTCCCGTCCATCAAGGCGGCCGAGACGATGGACTTCGCGCACTTCTGGACGGCATACGAGGAGATGGTCAAGAAGGCGCGCGGTGGCAAGCTCACCGTGGAGGACTTCCAGGGCACGTCGATCTCGCTGACCAACCCGGGCGGGATCGGCACCGTGCACTCCGTGCCGCGACTCATGGCCGGCCAGGGCACGATCATCGGCGTCGGCGCGATGGACTACCCCGCCGAGTGGCAGGGCGCGAGCGACGAGACGCTCAACCGCAACGCCGTCTCGAAGATCATGACGCTGACGAGCACCTACGACCACCGCATCATCCAGGGTGCCCAGTCCGGTGAGTTCCTCCGCGTCATCCACCAGCTCCTGCTCGGTGAGAACGGCTTCTACGACGAGATCTTCGAGAGCCTGCGCATCCCCTACGAGCCGGTGCGCTGGGTCCAGGACATCTCCGCCTCGCACGACGACGACATCAACAAGGTCGCCCGGGTCCAGGAGCTCATCCACGCCTACCGCGTGCGCGGCCACCTCATGGCCGACACCGACCCACTCGAGTACAAGCAGCGCAGCCACCAGGACCTCGACGTCACGAACCACGGCCTCACGCTGTGGGACCTCGACCGCTTCTTCGCCACGGGCGGCTTCGGCGGAGAGCCGTTCCTCAAGCTGCGCAAGATCCTCGGCATCCTGCGGGACAGCTACTGCCGCACCATCGGCGTCGAGTACATGCACATCCAGGACCCCGAGCAGCGCGAGTGGATCCAGTCCCGGATCGAGGTCGGCTACGCCAAGACGACCCGCGAGGAGCAGCTCCGGATCCTGCGCAAGCTCAACGCCGCCGAGGCGTTCGAGACGTTCCTCCAGACGAAGTTCGTCGGTCAGAAGCGCTTCTCCCTCGAGGGCGGCGAGTCCGTCATCGCGCTGCTCGACCGCGTGCTGTCGCGTGCCGCCGAGGACGACCTCGACGAGGTCTGCATCGGGATGCCGCACCGCGGACGCCTCAACGTCCTCGCCAACATCGCGGGCAAGTCCTACGGCCAGATCTTCCGCGAGTTCGAGGGCAAGCAGGACCCGCGCTCGGTGCAGGGCTCCGGGGACGTCAAGTACCACCTCGGCACCGAGGGGACCTTCACCGCCGAGGGCGGCGCGACCACCAAGGTCTACCTCGCGGCCAACCCGTCGCACCTCGAGGCGGTCAACCCGGTGCTCGAGGGCATCGTGCGCGCCAAGCAGGACCGCCTCGACCTCGCCGGCGAGGGCTTCACCGTCCTCCCGGTCCTCCTCCACGGTGACGCGGCCTTCGCGGGCCAGGGCGTCGTGGCCGAGACGCTCAACCTCTCGCAGCTGCGCGGCTACCGCACCGGCGGGACCGTCCACGTCGTCATCAACAACCAGGTCGGCTTCACGACCTCGCCGAGCTCGTCGCGCTCCTCGACGTACTCCACCGACGTGGCCCGGATGATCCAGGCGCCGATCTTCCACGTCAACGGCGACGACCCCGAGGCGTGCGTGCGCGTCGCGGAGCTCGCCTACGACTTCCGTCAGGAGTTCACCAAGGACGTCGTCATCGACATGGTCTGCTACCGCCGCCGCGGTCACAACGAGGGTGACGACCCCTCGATGACCCAGCCGCTGATGTACCACCTCATCGAGGCCAAGCGCAGCGTCCGCAAGCTCTACACCGAGTCCCTCATCGGGCGCGGCGACATCACGGTCGAGGACGCCGAGGCCGCGCTGCGCGACTACCAGCAGCAGCTCGAGCGGGTCTTCGTCGAGACCAAGGAGGCCCTCAAGGCCAACGACGCGGAGGCCGCCCGGGCCGCCGACGACAACTACACCGGCACCGACGTCGAGGGCCACACCGGGCTCGAGCCGCCCACCGCGCAGACCGCGGACGCCACCGACCGCTCCGCCTCCGACACCGCCATCTCCCCCGAGGAGCTCAAGGCGATCGGCGAGGTGTTCGCCAACCCGCCGCACGGGTTCACCGTGCACCCCAAGCTCCAGCAGATGCTCGAGAAGCGCGTCGCGAGCGTCAGCCAGGGCGGGATCGACTGGGCGACCGGCGAGCTCCTCGCCTTCGGCTCCCTCCTCAAGGAGGGGACCCCGGTGCGTCTCGCCGGCCAGGACAGCCGACGCGGCACCTTCGTGCAGCGCCACGCCGTCCTCATCGACAAGAAGACCGCGCTGGAGTGGACCCCGCTGCTCTACCTCGGCGAGGGCCAGGGCCGGTTCTGGGTCTACGACTCCCTGCTGTCGGAGTTCGCGGCGATGGGCTTCGAGTACGGCTACTCGGTGGAGCGCCCCGACGCGCTCGTGCTGTGGGAGGCGCAGTTCGGCGACTTCTTCAACGGCGCCCAGACGATCATCGACGAGTTCATCAGCAGCTCGGAGCAGAAGTGGGGCCAGCGCAGCTCGGTCGTGCTACTCCTCCCCCACGGCTACGAGGGGCAGGGTCCGGACCACTCGTCGGCCCGGATCGAGCGCTTCCTGCAGATGTGCGCCGAGGACAACATGACCGTCGCGTACCCGTCGAGCCCGGCGTCGTACTTCCACCTGCTCCGTCGACAGGCCTACGCCCGCCCGCGCCGCCCGCTCATCGTCTTCACCCCGAAGTCGATGCTGCGTCTCAAGGCCGCGTCGAGCATGCCCGAGGACTTCACGACCGGCACGTTCCGGCCGATCCTGCCCGACCGCGCGGACGCGACGAGCGGCACCGTCGACCGGGTGCTCCTCGCCGCCGGAAAGGTGGTGCACGACCTCGAGGCCGAGCGGGCCAAGCGAGGCGACACGTCGACGGCGATCCTGCGGATGGAGCAGTACTACCCGCTGCCCGGCAGGCAGATCGCGGACGAGCTGGCCAAGTACCCCGACGCCGAGCTCGTCGTCGTCCAGGACGAGCCGCAGAACCAGGGCGCCTGGCCCTTCCTCGCGCTCAACCTCCCCGCGGCCCTCGCCGAGCACGACGTCCAGCGCCCGCTGCGCGTGCTCTCGCGCAAGGCGTCGGCGTCGCCGGCGACCGGATCGTCGAAGAAGCACCAGGGCGAGCAGCTCGAGCTCGTCGCGGCGGCCTTCACCCGCTGACCGCAGGCAGGTGGGGCGCTGTCGGGCGTCGGTCACCGACCGGTGGGGCGCCGCGCGTTAGGGTTTCGTCGTGTACTTCACCGACCGAGGGATCGAGGAGCTCGAGGCGCGGCGCGGCGACGAAGAGGTCACCTTCGCCTGGCTCGCCGAACAGCTGCGAACCTTTGTGGACCTCCACCCCGATTTCGAGACCCCCGTCGAGCGACTCGCCACCTGGCTGGCCCGGCTCGACGACGAGGACGACTGACCGATGAGCAACGCCCACAGCCCCACCCACCCCTCCGACGAGGGTGACGGCGGCGACCTCGAGTTCCGGCCGAGCGCCGAGTTCAGCGTCCACGCCGACGGGCCCCGCGACGTCGCGATCGTCTTCCTCGGGGCCTCCATGGTCGCCGGGGTCGGCGACCCCAAGGGTCAGGGCTGGGTCACCCGGGTCGTCGGCCGCACGTCGCACCCGGACCTCGAGCTCACGGCATACAACCTCGGGGTGCGCGGGCAGACCAGCGGTGACGTGCTCGCCCGCTGGCACACCGAGTGCCCGCCCCGGTGGAAGGACCGCGGCGAGAAGCGGCTCGTCGTCCAGGTCGGCGCCAACGACATCGCCTCCGGGGTCACCCTCGCCCGGCACCGGCTCAACCTCGCCAACATCCTCGACGAGGCCGCGAGCACGGGCGTCTCGTCGTTCGTCGTCAGCCCGCCGCCGAGCAGCGACCCGGCGTTCAACGACAAGCTGGCGGTCCTCGTCGAGTCGCAGGCCGACGTCTGCGCCCGCCGCTCGGTGCCCTTCGTCGACTGCTTCCGGCCGCTGCTCGGCCACGACCAGTGGCGCTCCGAGCTGGCCGCGAGCCACGACGGTCACCACCCGGGGCAGGCCGGCTACGGCCTCATCGCCTGGCTCGTGCTGCACAACGGCTGGAACGACTGGCTCCGGATCTGACCCGCGGGCGCCGGCTCACGTCGTGAAGACGACCTTGCCGGTCACGTGGCCGTCGACCATCCGCGCGAACCCGTCCCGGGCCTGCGCCAGCGGCAGGACCGAGTCGATGAGCGGCTCGATGCCCTGCCCGACGACGAAGGCCGCCAGCCGCTGGAGCTCGTCGGCAGTGCCCATCGTCGACCCGACGACGCGCAGCTGCTTGAAGAAGATCTTGGTGAGCTCGGCCTTCGCGGGCGCGTCACCGGAGGTCGCCCCCGAGATGACGATCGTCCCGCCGGGCCGCAGCGCGTTGACCGAGTGCGACCACGTCGCCGCCCCGACCGTCTCGAGCACGGCGTCGACCCGCTCGGGCAGCCGCTCCCCGGACGCGAACGCCCGGTCCGCGCCGAGCGCCACCGCCTGCCGGCCCCTGGCCTCGTCGCGGCTCGTCACCCACACCCGCAGGCCCGCGGCCGCGCCCAGCTGCACCAGCGCCGTCGCGACCCCGCCGGCCGCACCCTGGACGAGGACCGTGCCCCCGGGCTGGACCCCCGCGTTGCTGAAGAGCATCCGGTATGCCGTGAGCCAGGCGGTCGGGAGGCAGGCCGCCTGCTCCCAGCTCAGGGACTCCGGCTTGGGCACGAGGTTGGTGCGTGGTACCGCGACCTTCGTCGCGAGCGTGCCGTCGTGCAGCTCGGAGAGCAGCGTGCGCCGGGGGTCGAGGGTCTCGTCGCCGCGCCAGCCGTCCGAGGGGATGACGGCGTGCACGATGACCTCGTTGCCGTCCGGGTCGCGGCCCGCGCCGTCGCACCCCAGCACCATCGGCAGGCGGTCCGCGGGCAGGCCCACGCCGCGCAGCGACCAGACGTCGTGGTGGTTGAGCGCGCACGCGACGAGGTCGACGACGACCCAGCCCTCCGGAGCCTGCGGGTCGGGGCGCTCCCCCACCTCGAGACCCGAGAGCGGGTCGGTGGAGGACTGCGACACGGCGTAGGCGGCGAGCATGCACCGACCCTACCCACGGCGCTCCCACACCCGGCCGCGGCCGGTGCGACGATGTGTCGATGAGCAACGACGAGCGCCCCGCCCCGGTCGTCGTCCTCGACGGCGGGTTCGCGACCGCGCTCGAGTCCCGGGGACACGACCTGTCCGGCCTGCTGTGGTCGGCGCGACTGCTCCGGGACGCCCCCGACGAGGTCGTTGCCGCGCACCGCTCGTTCGTCGACGCCGGCGCGGAGGTCGTCATCACCGCGTCGTACCAGGCCAGCCACGCCGGGTACGCGCGGGCCGGCCTCACCGCCGAGCAGTGTGACGCCGACCTCGAGACGTCGGTCCGGCTGGCGCGCGAGGGAGCGGACGGCCGCGCCCGGGTCGCGGCGTCCGTGGGCCCATGGGGCGCCCACCTCGCCGACGGGTCCGAGTACACGGGCTACCCGGGAGTGAGCCGGGGCGAGCTGCGGGACTTCCACGCGCGACGGCTCGAGCGCCTCGTCGCGGCCGGACCCGACCTCGTCGCCGTCGAGACCCTCCCCGAGCTCCTCGAGGCCGAGGTCGTCGTCGACCTCCTGGCCGAGCTCGCGCCCGAGATGCCCTACTGGGTGTCCTTCTCCGCCACGGGCGACGCCCGGCTCACCGGGGGGGCACCGTTCGCCGAGGCGGTCGCGGTCGTCGGCGGTCCGGCCGTCGCCGTCGGGGTGAACTGCACGGCGCCGCAGCACGTCGAGGAGCTGCTGGCCTCGGCGCACGCGCGCGTGCCGTACGTCGTCTACCCCAACGCGGGAGCGACCTACGACGCCGGGGCCAAGACGTGGACCGAGGACGGGGCGGCTCAGTTCCCCCGGGCGGCGGTCCGCCGCTGGCACGAGCTCGGGGCCCGCTACCTCGGCGGCTGCTGCGGGATCGGCACGGACGGCATACGCGGCATCGGCGATGCCGTGCGCGCCTGAGCCGTCAGGCCAGCGCGGCGACCGCCTCGGCGACCGCGTCCGCGACACCCGGCGCGAAGACGCTCGGCACGATCTCCCCGGCGGTGGGCTCGGGCACCAGCGCCGCGATGGCGGAGGCCGCAGCGAGCTTCATCGCCTCGGTGATCTGGCTCGCCCCCGAGTCCAGGGCCCCACGGAAGATCCCGGGGAAGGCGAGGACGTTGTTGATCTGGTTGGGGAAGTCCGACCGGCACGTGGCGACGACCGCCGCGTGCCGGTGGGCCACGTCGGGGTGCACCTCGGGGTCGGGGTTCGCGAGCGCGAAGACGATCGAGCGGGGCGCCATCCGCGCGATGTCCGCTTCGGGCACCGTCCCCCCGGAGACGCCGATGTAGACGTCCGCGTCGACGAGCGCCGAGGCGAGCGCGCCCGAGAGGCCCCGGGGGTTGGTGGAGGCCGCGATCCGGTGCTTGTGCCCGGTGAGGTCCGCGCGTGACGGCGAGATGATGCCGCGCGAGTCGCACACGACGACGTCGCGGACACCGGCCCGCTGGAGGAGGGCGGTGACCGCGACGCCGGCGGCGCCGGCACCGGCCACGACCACCCGCAGGTCGGGCAGGGTCCGCCCGACGACCGTGGCGGCGTTGAGCAGCCCCGCGAGCACGACGATCGCCGTGCCGTGCTGGTCGTCGTGGAAGACGGGGATGTCGAGGCGCTCCTTAAGCCGGGCCTCGATGTCGAAGCAGCGGGGCGCGGAGATGTCCTCGAGGTTGATGCCCCCGTAGGACGGCGCCAGCCGAGCGATCGCCTCGACGAGCTCGTCGACGGATCCGGTCTCCATGCACACGGGGACCGCGTCGATCCCGGCGAAGTGCTTGAAGAGGACCGCCTTGCCCTCCATCACCGGCATCGCCGCGAGCGGGCCGATGTCGCCGAGGCCGAGGACGGCGGTCCCGTCGGAGATGACGGCCACCGTGTTGCGCCTGCCCGTGTAGCGCGCGGAGAGACTCGGGTCCGCGGCGATGGCACGGCAGACGTCCGCGACGCCCGGGGTGTAGAGCAGGGACAGGTCGTCCCGGTCCCGGAGCGGTTGCGTGGCGTGTACGGCGAGCTTGCCGCCCTCGTGGGCCCGGAACACCGGGCCGTCGAAGTCGAAGCTCGGGTACGACGAGGACGCAGACATGACAGGACTCCCGGGTCACAGACGGTGGCGCGTCCGACGAGGTCGAAGCGACGGGCCGAGTCCCTGGTGTGGGACGGCAGGAGCGGGAGGTGTGCCGCTTCGTCATCCTCGCACGCGGCCTCTCGCGGCGTCCGCGGCACGCGACGTGCGCCGTGCCACAATCGCCGCGTGCGACGACGACCGCTCCCCCGCCCCCGGGTGGTCCGGGTGCGCGGTCGGTCGATGGAGCCGACCCTGCGCGAGGGCGATCTCCTGCTCGCCCTGTGGGGCGCCGTCGTCCGCGACGGCGACGTCGCCGTCGTGCGGCTCCCGCACGACGCCCACGGCGCCGCGCGACCGGTGTCGGTCAAGCGGATCCTCGGTCGTGACCCGGACGACCCGCTCCGGTGGTGGCTCGACTCCGACAACGCCCGAGAGGGGGTGACCTCCTTCGACGTCGGGTCGGTCCCCGGTGAGGACGTCCTCGCCGTCGTCGTCGGCCGCATCGCCCCCCGACCCGGCCGGATGAGAGCCCGGCCGACGCCCTGACCGGGCCGCTCGGTCGCGTTGTAGGTTGGGCAGTGGCCGACCACCCGCCCAACGAAAGGGACGTTCATGCGCCTGCCCACCCTCTTCCGTGTCACCGACGTCAGCGCCCACTGCGACCTGCCCTGCGGTGTCTACGACCCCGCCCAGGCACGCATCGAGGCCGAGTCGATCAAGGCGATCATCGCCAAGGTGGCCGACAACGACGACCCGGACTTCCGCACGCGGGCGGTGCTCATCAAGGAGCAGCGCTCCGAGCTCGTCAAGCACCACCTCTGGGTGCTGTGGACCGACTACTTCAAGCCGCCGCACTTCGAGAAGTACCCGCAGCTGCACACCCTCGTCAACGAGGCCACCAAGCTCGCCGGTGCCTCGGGCACCAAGGGCACGCTCGACGCCGCCAAGGCCGACGAGCTCCTCGCCAAGATCGACGAGATCGACGCGATCTTCAAGGAGACCAAGCAGGCCTGACGACCACCGCGGGCCTCGGCCCGCGCCGTCGTCGACCGGACGCCGCCCCGTTTCCCCGAGCCCTCACCGGCCGCGGGACCGGGGCGGCGTCCGTGCGTCGTGGGGACGGGCGCGTCCAGGGCTGAGTCTTAGTTGTTGCTTCAACCTTTTTGGGATAGCGTGGAGGCGTCGTCACCACCCGACCCGAACGGACCCGCCATGCCGCACCGCCTGCTCACCGCGCGCGCCGACGTCGCCACCGACGCACCCGCCCGCTACGCCAAGCAGCTTCTCTCCCACCTGGGTCGCAAGCTCGAGTTCACGACCCACGGCGCGACGTCGACCGCCCGCATCGGGGACGCCACCGCCGAGGTCACCGTCGGCGACGGCGTCCTCACCCTGCGCGCCACCAGCACGGACGAGCGGGGGCTCGCGACCGTCGAGGACGTGCTCGGCCGCCACCTCGAGTCGTTCGGGCAGCGCGCCGGGCTCGTCGTCGCCTGGGTCCGCACTGCCACAGTCGATGCCGAGGAGTCCGCATGAGCGCCGTGACGACGACCGCCGCGGCCGACGCCCGCATCCGCGCCGACCACCCGTTCGCCGTCCACCTGCGCCGGGCTGCCGAGACCGAGCGGGCCGGTGCCCATGCGCTCTGGACCCCCGACCACGGGCCGCTGCCGAGCCTCTACCTCAGCCACGGCGCCCCGATGCTCTTCGAGATGACCGACTGGATGACCGAGCTGCACACCTGGGCCCGGTCGCTGCCGAAGCCCAAGGCCATCCTCATCGTCTCGGCGCACTGGGAGTCCGCGCCCCTGAGCATCAGCAGCAGTGAGCCCACCGAGCTGGTCTACGACTTCGGCGGGTTCGCCCCGATGTACTTCCAGATGCGCTACGACACCCCGGCGGCGACCGGGCTCGCGGAGCAGGTCGCGCGCCTGATGCCGGACACCGAGCCGGTCCACGAGCACCGCAGCCGCGGCCTCGACCACGGGGCCTGGGTGCCGCTGAAGATCATGTACCCCGACGCCGACATCCCCGTCCTCCAGCTGAGCCTGCCCACCCACCAGCCGGAGCGGCTCCTCGACCTCGGGCGCCGGCTGCGGTCGCTGCGCGAGTCCGGGGTGCTCGTCATCGGGTCCGGCTACATGACCCACGGTCTGCCCTACCTCGACTGGTCCGACCCGTCGAACGTGCCGGGCTGGTCCTCCGACTTCGACCTCTGGGCCGCCGAGGCGCTCGCGCGCGGTGACGTCGACGAGCTGTCCGGGTTTCGGGACCTGGCGCCGGGCATGCCCTACGCCCACCCCACCGTCGAGCACTTCACGCCGTTGTTCGTCACCCTCGGGGCGTCGGCCGACCCCGCCGCGGCGCCGACGACGACCATCGACGGCTACGCCATCGGCCTGGCCAAGCGCTCCTTCCAGGCCGCCTGACCCCGGTCAGTGCCCGCTCAGCCTTCTCCGGGGGTCCCGATCGTGCGGATGAATGCCTCGACCACCTCGGGGTCGTACTCGTAGCCGAGGCCGAGGTGGATGCGCTCCAGCGAGGCCTCGACGGATGCCGGGTCGGTGCGGCCGTGGGAGAAGTCATCGAAGGCGTTGGCGACCTTGATGATCCGGCTGGCCAAGGGCACCTCCTCCCCCCACTCCCGCACGTGCCGGAACGGCGTCGCCTGGCGTTCCATGAGGTCGGCCACCCGGTCCAGGACCTCGGTCCGCCGCACGATCCGCGCACCTTCGGAGGCGATCCGGCGCTGGTCGTCCGGCGCGGCGAGCACCGTGGCACCGTCCGGGATCGGCGACCGCAGCCCGACCTGCCCGAGATCGTGGAGCAGGGCCGCGTACTCGAGGTCCCGCACCTCGTCGGCGTGCAGACCCATCGCTCGCGCGACCGCCACCGAGCGCTCGGCGACCCGCGACGCGTGTCCCGTCGGCGTGTAGCCCGCCACGTCGGTGAGCTGCGACAGCGTCGCGATGGTCTGTCGGTACGTGGCCCGGTTCGCGGCGTAGCGGCGCACCGCGACGTTGGTCAGCATCATGGGGAGCAGTCCCAGCGGCAGCGCGAGCAGGCCCATGACGGGGGCGAGGAAGGCGACGAGCGGGCCGGCGGCGAGCACCCCGAAGGTGAGTGCCTGCGCCTCCTCGAGCTCCTGCCGGATGGCCCCGGAAACGGGCACACCGGACCGGCGGGCGCGAACCAGGCCGGACAGGGCCAGGTCGGCATAGAGGCCCGCCGCAGCGACGAGCATCATGGCGATGGCCAGCACCGCGGGCGGGCGCAACCCTTGCGCGAGCCAGGTCCAGGCGCTGCCACCGCCGATCGGGATGCTGCGGAAGAGGACGGCCGTCACGCCCACGCCGATCGTGCGGACCGCCACGATCGTCCACTCGAACGGCCGTCCGAGCATCCGGCCCACGAGCAGCCCGAGGCAGAGCGCGGCAGCGACGACGAGGGTCACGACCCCCGCCGGCACGTCGAAGGTGGCGTGACCGTCCATCGGCCCCAGCAGGGCCAGGCCGATCGCCGAGCCCGACGACACCGGTGCCGCGACGCGTCCGGACGGCATGCGGACCCGCAGCATCTCCCCCGCCGCGATCGAGACCGCGAAGGCCGCCAGGAGGACCGCATGATGCCGGAGCGCAGCGGCCAGCTGCGTGTGCTCCGTGGCCAGCGCGACGACGACGGTGGCGACCGCGAGACCCACGACCAGCCGTTCGACCCTGCGGGGAATCACCCTCATGGCGCCTCGGCATCCGCGTCGGCATGGTCCTGGTCGCGCAGGGCGCGCGAGAGGGCTTGGAAGACCCGCTCCTCCTGGGCGTCACCGCGCAGCGTGCGCAGCCCCTCGAAGGCGTCCCGCGCGGTGACCGGATGGGCTCCATGGCGCACGAGGTCGTACTCGTCCGCGACCCGGACGAGGTCCGCGGCCAGGGAGGGCGGCGCGTCGTCGAGGTCCGCGCGCGCGACCTCCTCCATGAGGGACGAGGCGCCGCGCAGGAAGGGAAGGTCCTGGAGCATGGCCACGCCGCGGAGCCGGGCGCTCGTGACCTCGTCCTCGCCCTCGCGACCGGGCGCGACGACGACCCGCCCGAGGTCGTGGAGGAGACCGGCGGTCCGGATGTCGGCCACCTCCTTCGGCCCCAGGCCGAGGTCCTGCGCCATGCCGGCGGCGAGCACCGAGACCCGCCCGCTGTGGCCCTCCAGCTCCGGAGCGCGCGTCTCGATGGCGCTGACCAGTGCGCCCAGGGCGCGTTCGCGGGCCGTCCGTTCCTCGCCGTACTGGAGGAGGGCCCACCGGGCGCCGGCGAGGGGGACGAGCGCCACGAGGATGGCGACGGGACCCAGGTCGCCCGGCAGCCACATGATGACGACGAGGAACGCGATGATCCCGTAGGCGAACTGCGACGGGCCCGAGCCGGTGAACATGTCCCGGAGCTGCAGGCGCACCGGCACCCCGGTCGTGACCCTGATGACCCCCGCGACCAGGACCGCGTTGACGACGAGGTTGACGACGTCGGCGACGACGACGGGCAGCCCGACGTGCCACGTCAGGTCGGCGGCGCCGCTGAGCGCCGCCGGGTCGAACGACCCCCCGGCCCACGCGTAGGCCAGCCCGCCGACCATGGCCGACGCCGAGGTCATCGCCATGTTGAAGACCCGTCGGCGCATCGGGATGCGCCGTGTCGTCAGACCCGTCATCACCAGGCCGACGATTCCGGCGCCGAGGACGCCGACGACGGGGATCGCCGCGAGGACCACGACGTTGTCAGCGGTGAAGTGGCTGCGACCGTCGCTGCTCGTCGGCAGCCACCAGGTCAACGCTCCGAGCAGGGCCAGCACGCCGAGGCTGGCCCACTCGGTGGGCCAGCCCTGGAACGAGAAACAGATGAGCGACAGCACCGCCCAGAGAAGGACGGCGCTGCCGATGTAGAGGTCGGTGGCGTGCTTTCGCATCAACCCGGCGGCCGACGCCATGGCGTCGAGCGAGCGCCCGCGACGTCGGGGCCTACCAGTTCCAGCCCTGCGCCCAGTTCCAGCCCTGCGCCGAGACGGATCCCTTGTCCTTGCTCTCGGCCTGGGCCGACGAGGCACCCACGGCGGAGAGGGCGGCGATGGCGAGCGAAGCGACGACGAGGCGGAGAGCGCGCATGATAATACCCTTTCGGTGATCCCGGCCCGGCGGGCCGAATCTGGATTGACTCCATCCTCGCACGTCACGAGGGTGTGCGACACTGTACTGGACATGTGATCTGTCAGGCCGTCGGCACCGTCACGGCACGTGGTCACGATTCACACCCCCGATCTCGAGGAGTCCTCATGAGCAAGCGCGCCCGCAAGCGCCGCTCGCGCAAGGGCAACAAGGCCAACCACGGCCGCAAGCCCAACGCCTGAGCACGCAGCACGTGACGAAGGGACGACCGCCTCACGGTGGTCGTCCCTTCGTCGTGTCCGCCCCTGAAGTCAGCCGTCGAGCTCGAGGCGCACCATCGTGATCCGCTGACGGATCTGCACGCGCAGCTGGTCGGGACAGACCTCGCCCACGCTGCTCGAGCGGCGCACCGCCGCCTTCACGGCCCGGTCCAGGTCGTGCTCGTGCAGGCACGGCCCACAGGCCTCGAGGTGCTGGGCCACGCGAGCCACGTCCGAGGGCTGCATCTCCCCGTCGAGGTACTCGTAGATCCGGTGCAGGACCTCGGAGCACTCGGCGTGGGACCCGGAGTGGGCGTCGGCGCGCGCCTCGGCGTGCCCATCGGTGTGCTGCTCGTTCACGAGGAGACCTCCTTGCCGAAGCCGCGCTCGGCGGCATACTCGGTCAACATCTCACGGAGCTGACGTCGACCCCGGTGGAGACGCGACATCACGGTGCCGATGGGCGTTCCCATGATCTCGGCGATCTCCTTGTAGGCGAACCCCTCGACGTCGGCGAGGTAGACCGCCATGCGGAAGTCCTCGGGCAGCTGCTGCAGGGCGCGCTTGATCTCCGAGTCGGGGAGGTGGTCGAGCGCCTGGGCCTCCGCGGACTTCAGCCCCGAGCTCGTGTGGGACTCGGCCCGCACCAGCTGGTAGTCCTCGACGTCCGCGGCGTCGGACTGCTGGGGCTCCCGCTGCTTCTTGCGGTAGGTGTTGATGTAGGTGTTGGTGAGGATGCGATACATCCACGCCCGCAGGTTGGTCCCCGGCCGGTACTGGTGGAACGCGGCGAACGCCTTGGCGTACGTCTCCTGCAGCAGGTCCTCGGCGTCGGCCGGGTTGCGCGTCGTGCGCAGGGCCGCCGCGTAGAGCTGGTCCAGCAACGGCAGCGCCTCGACCTCGAACCGGGCCTGTCGCTGCGCGGGTGTCTCAGTCGCGACGTCCACTGCGGGTTCGTCGGACGTGGTCTGTGGTGTGCTCATCGCGCTCCACCCTAGACCCGTCTCCGCGGGGGACGTCGTGTGCAGCACGAGCACGGGCACACCTCTCTGGACGGCTGGCACCGGCGGTTCACGGTGGGGGACCTCCATGTCAACAGGGGGCGGGGGAGACCCATTCCCGACACCGGTGGACGAGCACCTCGCGCGCAAGCCCCAGGAAGACCGGACGACGCCGGGGCCTGCGGCGGGGCCGTGGACATCACAGCTGTCCGAGCGACTCCACGAAGGCCCGCGCGGCCGCGACGAGCGGGCCGGTGACCCTGATCGTGTGCTCACCGTCGACGGCAGTGACGTATGCCGGGTCGTCCAGCTCCGCGCGCACCTCGCCGGGGGTGCCGAAGGGGTCGCGCTCCCCCTGCACGACGTGCACCGGGATCCCCGCCGTCCGAGGCAGGCGCAGCTCATCGGCCCGGGAGACCTCGGGTCTCCCGGGTGGGTGCAAGGGGAAGGACACGCAGAGGACCCCGTCGGCGTCCAGTGCGGCCGCGGTCCGACAGCTCACCCGGGCGCCGTTGCTCTTGCCGGACAGCACGAGCGGGCCGGGCAGGCGGGTGCGGCCCGAGCGCAGGGCCAGTACCACCGGCAGCCAGGCCTCGTCCTGCGGGACGGGACGCGGCGGCATGCGCCGTCCGGCCACGCCCCACGCCTGCTGGACGGACGCGACCGCCCAGCCTGCGTCGACCAGTCCCTCAGCCACGGCGTCGAGGTCGACACCGCCGAGCCGTCCGCCGGCCCCATGCGTGAGCACGACCGTCCCCCGGGCCCGGACGGGACGCACGACGTGGGCGTGCGCGGGACCGAGCGGGGTCGCCACCTCGAGGAACCGGCGCGTCGTCACGACGAGGCGCCGATGATCTCGCCTGTCATCGGGTCGACGACGCCGTGCAGCTCCGACTCCGGCAGCGGCTCGAGCAGCTGCGGGCCGTTGGACCGGTTGCTGCTCACCGCGCGGGAGACGGGGTGTGCCGTGAAGCGGCCCGGTGGCCGTGGCTCGAGCAGTGCGGCGACGGCCGCGGGGTCAGTGAGCGAGGGGTCGAGCCAGTCCGACCATTCGTCGCGGTCGAGGACCAGTGGCTGGCGGTCGTGGATCCGGTCCAGTCCCGGCTCGGCCTCGGTCGTGATGATCGTGAAGGTCGTGAGCCACGCCGCCGGGTCCTCGGCGTCCGCCACGGCCGGGTCACGCCAGAACTCGTAGAGCCCCGCGAAGGCGCACGTCGCGCCGTCGGCCCGTGAGGTGAAGAACGGCTGCTTGAGGGGCTTGCCCTTGGCGTCCGTGGCGGTCGGGGAGGCCTGCCACTCGTACCAGCCGCGCGCGGGCACGAGGCAGCGTCGACGCCCGGCCGCCTTGGCGTAGGCCGGCTTCTCCAGGACCGACTCGGCCCGCGCGTTGATCATCCGCACGCCGGAGCGCGGGTCCTTGGACCAGCTCGGGACGAGCCCCCACGTGAGCAGGCGCAGCTGGCGCAGCGGCTCGGCGTCGCCCTCCCCGCGGGGCGCGCGGGCGAGGACGACGGGCGCCTGCTTGGTCGGGGCCATGTTGTGGTCCGGGGTGCCGGGCGGGGGCGACTGCGGGTTGACGAGGACGCTGCGCGCCGGCTCGGCGCTCCGATCGTCGTCGACCTCGAACTCCAGGGTCAGCTCGTCAGGGTTGGCCGTGGCCGCGTAGCGCCCGCACATGGGTCCCAATCTACGCAGCGGTCGACCACCCCGGACACGGACCGCGGCCCAGCAACTACGGTAGGAGCAGGTCCGTGATCCGATCCGATCCGTGAGGAGAACGCATGTCACTCGTGCGTCGCGTTGCCCGTCCCATGCTTGCCGCCATGTTCGTCGTCGGGGGCCTCGACCAGCTCAAGCACCCCGGCGCGAAGGCCAAGGCCGCCCGGCCGGTGCTCGACCGCGCCGCCCAGGCGGGCCTGCCCGACGACCCCGAGCTCCTCGTGCGCGCCAACGGCGTCGCCATGGTGGGCGGTGGCGCCCTGCTCGCGACCGGGCACGTCCCGCGCATCGCCTCGGCGGTGCTGGCGGGCACGCTCGTGCCGACGACCCTCGCGGCACACCCGTTCTGGACCGAGACCGACCCGCAGACCCGGGCCCAGCAGAAGATCCAGTTCCTCAAGAACCTCGGTCTGCTCGGCGGCCTGCTTCTCGCCGCCGTCGACACCGACGGGCGCCCGAGCCTGGCCTACCGCGCCCACCGGGCGGGCGAGAGCGTCCAGCGCACGGCGCGGACGACGAAGCGCGAGGCGCGGCACGCGACCAGGTCGGCGCGACGCGAGGCACGACTCAAGGCGGCACAGGCCAAGAATGCCCTCACCTGAGTGGACCGCCCCCGTCGCTGACGGGCCGGTCGACGCGGCCGTCGACCTGCCCGGAAGCAAGTCCCTGACCAACCGCTTCCTCGTCCTCGCCGCGCGCGGGGCGGGTGTCTCGCGACTGCGATCACCCCTGCGCTCGCGCGACACCCTCCTCATGGCCGGCGCCCTGCGGGCCCTCGGCACGGGGGTCGAGGACGTCGACGGCGAGGACTGGCTCGTCACCCCCGCGGACATGGTCGGCGACATCGACATCGACTGCGGCCTTGCCGGGACGGTCATGCGCTTCGTCCCGCCCCTGGCGGCGATGGCACGAGGGGCGGTGCGCTTCGACGGGGACCCGCACGCGCGCACCCGACCGATGGGTCCCGCTGTCGAGGCCCTGCGCGCCCTCGGCGTCGCCGTCGACGACGGCGGTCGGGGCGCCCTGCCGTTCACGGTGGGCGCTACCGGGTCGGTCCGGGGCGGCGAGGTCACCCTGGATGCGTCGGCGTCCTCCCAGTTCGTCTCGGCGCTGCTGCTCTCGGGGGCGCACTACGACGAGGGCGTGACGATCCGCCACCGCGGCGGACCCGTCCCCAGCCAGCCGCACATCGACATGACCGTCGAGGCGCTGCGGGACGCGGGAGCCGACCTCGACGACTCCGAGCCCGACACGTGGCGGGTCGAGCCGGGCCCGCTCAACCCGCTCGACGTCCAGGTGGAGCCCGACCTCTCGAACGCCGCGCCCTTCCTGGCCGCGGCCCTCGTCACGGGTGGGCGGGTGCGCATCCCCGGCTGGCCGCAGCACACGACCCAGGCCGGTGACGAGATTCGCGACATCCTCGACGAGATGGGGGCCGAGGTCCGGCTGGCGCGCGACGGGCTCACGGTGAGCGCCGCCGACGGCTTCAGCGGGGTCGACCTCGACCTCCACGACGCGAGCGAGCTGACGCCGGTCATCGCCGCCCTCGCCGCGCTCGCCGACGGGCCGTCCCGGATCCGAGGCGTCGCCCACATCCGTGGTCACGAGACCGACCGCCTCGCCGCCCTGGCCCGGGAGCTCGGCGCCCTGGGCGCCGAGGTGACCGAGACCGAGGACGGCCTGCACATCACCCCGCGTCCGCTCTCGCCCGCGACGTTCCACACCTACGGCGACCACCGCATGGTCATGGCCGGGGCCGTGCTCGGCCTCGCGGTCCCCGGGCTCGTCGTCGAGGACCCCGACACGGTCGCGAAGACACTGCCCACCTTCGTCGGGCTGTGGTCGGGCCTGCTCGGCCACGACGGCGCCCGGGAGCGCACCGCCTGATGGCGAGGGCCACGAGCAGCTACGACGAGTCCGACGCCCGGATCCGTCCGAACAAGCGCAACAGCCGGCCCCGGTCCAAGGACCGCCCGGCGCACCTCGACGCCGTGCCCGGGATGGTCACGGCCGTCGACCGCGGTCGCTACACCGTGCTCGTCAACGACAGCGACGCCGACGACGGTGGGGTCGGTGTCGACGGTGAGCGTGTCGTCACCGCGATGCGGGCCCGCGAGCTCGGCCGCAAGGGCATCGTCGTGGGTGACGACGTCGCCCTCGTCGGCGACGTGTCCGGCAGCCCGGATGCCCTCGCCCGCGTCGTGCGGGTCCACCCCCGGCGCACCCTCCTGCGCCGCAGCGCCGACGACACCGACCCGGTCGAGCGCGCCATCGTGGCCAACGCCGACCAGCTGGTCGTCGTCTCCGCCCTCGCCAACCCCGAGCCCCGGCCGCGGCTCATCGACCGCTGCCTCGTCGCGGCCTACGACGCGGGCATGTCGCCCCTGCTCGCGCTGACCAAGGCCGACCTGGCCGACCCGGCGCCCTTCCTGCGCAGCTACGCGCCGCTCGAGGTGCCGTCGGTGGTCACCTCGACCACCGACGCCGACGGCACCGACGGGCTCGAGGGCCTGCGTGACGCCCTGCGCGGGCGCGTCAGCGTCCTCGTCGGCCACTCGGGGGTGGGCAAGTCCACCCTCGTCAACGCCCTCGTCCCCGACGCCCTGCGCGCGATAGGCGTCGTCAACGTCGTGACGGGGCGCGGGCGCCACACCTCGACCTCCGCCGTGGCACTGCGCCTGCCCGGCGGGGACGGCTGGGTCATCGACACGCCGGGCATCCGCTCGTTCGGACTGGCCCATGTCGACCCGGAGCGGATCATCACCCACTTCCCCGATCTCGAGGCGGGCACCGACGAGTGCCCTCGGGGGTGCAGCCACGACGAGGAGGAGTGCGGCCTCGACGCGTGGGTCGCGAGCGGGCGGGCCGGGCCGGCCGGCGCCTCACGCCTGGAGTCGCTGCGCCGCCTGCTGCGCACCCGCCAGATCCAGACCGGCGACTGAGCCTCCCCCGGAGGGTGCCGATGGCGCCCTCCGGAACGGAGGGCGCCATCGGTGACGTCGGGCTCAGATCGTCGGGTCGCGCTTCTCGCTCGGGTCGTTGTCGACGAGCCGGGTGATGTCGTGCGGACGGTCCAGCGGGCCCTCGGACTCACCGGAGGCGTGCGAACGCTCGGCCACCGTCGACGCGTCCGCCGGAAGGAGCCCGCCGTCGCCACTGAAGGCGTCGTGATCGACGACATCGGTCGTCGCGAAGCGGGTGTCCACCGCCACGTCGCTGACGTCGACGGTCTCGACGATGACCCGAGGCTCGGCGAAGTGGCAGGCGGAGCGGTGGGCCGCGACGCCGTCCGGGCGGTCCATCAGCTCCGGGTCGTCCACCGAGCAGCGTTCCTGGGCCTTGAAGCACCGCGTGTGGAAACGGCAGCCCTTGGGCGGGTTCGCCGGCGAGGGCACGTCACCGGTGAGGACGATCTGCTCACGCTTGCCACGCATCGCCGGGTCCGGCACGGGGACCGCGGAGAGCAGGGCCTGGGTGTACGGGTGGGTCGGCCGCTGGTAGATCTCCTCCTCGGTGCCGAGCTCGACCATGCGTCCGAGGTACATGACACCGACGCGGTCGGAGATGTGCCGGACGACGGAGAGGTCGTGCGCGATGAAGATGTAGGACAGGCCGAGCTCGTCCTGGAGCTTCTCCATGAGGTTGATGACCTGCGCCTGGACCGACACGTCGAGCGCGGAGACCGGCTCGTCGCAGATGAGGACCTTGGGTCGCAGCGCGATGCCGCGGGCGATGCCGATGCGCTGGCGCTGGCCACCCGAGAACTGGTGCGGGTAGCGGTTGATGTGCTCGGGGTTGAGCCCGACCAGGTCGAGAAGCTCCTTGACTGCCTTCTTGCGGCCGCCCTTGGGCACGACGTCCGGGTGGATCTCGAACGGCTCCCCGATGATGTCGCCGACCGTCTTGCGCGGGTTGAGCGAGGTGTAGGGGTCCTGGAACACGATCTGGATGTCGCGGCGCAGCTTGCGCATCGAGGACCCGCCCTGCGAGAACATGTCGACGCCGTCGAAGTTGACCGTGCCCGCCGTGGGCTCCTCGAGCCGCATGAGGACGCGTCCCAGCGTCGACTTGCCACAGCCGGACTCGCCGACGATGCCGAGCGTCTCACCGCGGTGCAGCTCGAACGAGACGCCGTCGACGGCCTTGACGTGGCCGACCGTGGTGCGCAGGACACCGCCCTTGATCGGGTAGTGCTTGACCAGGTCGTCGGCCTTGAGAATGACGTCAGCCATTGAGGACCTCCTCGGCGAAGTGGCATCGGGACATCTGTCCGGCGATGGGGAGCAGGTCGGGCTCCTTCTCGCGACAGATGTCCTGCGACATGCGGCAGCGGGGGTTGAACGTGCAGCCCGGGGGGATGCGGGTGAGGTTCGGCGGCAGGCCACCGATCGCCGCCAGCGTCTGCCCCTTCTGGTCCAGGCGCGGGATCGACTCGAGCAGCCCACGGGTGTAGGGGTGCGCGGGCCGGGCGTAGAGGTCCTCGATGTCCGCCTTCGCGACGATCCGGCCGGCGTACATCACGGCGGCGCGGTCGGCGACGTCCGCGACGACGCCGAGGTCGTGCGTGATGAGGATGAGCCCCATCTGACGCTCCTCCTGGAGCTCGGCGAGCAGGGCCATGATCTGGGCCTGGACGGTGACGTCGAGAGCGGTCGTCGGCTCGTCGGCGATGAGCACCGCCGGGTCGAGCGCGATGGCCATCGCGATCATGATGCGCTGGCGCATCCCACCCGAGAACTGGTGCGGGTAGCTCTTGACCCGGTCCTTGGCGCCGGGGATGGCGACGCGCTCCATGAGACGCACGGCCTGCGCGTAGGCGTCGGACCGGTTCAGGCCCCGGTGCTGCCGGAACATCTCGCCGATCTGCCAGCCGACTGGGAAGGTCGGGTTCAGCGAGCTCAGCGCGTCCTGGAAGATCATCGAGATCTCCGGGCCTCGCGCCTTGCGCCGCTGCTCCTCGGGCATGGTGAGCAGGTCCTGGCCGCAGTAGCGGATCGCGCCGCCGGGGATGACGGCCGGGGGCATGTCGAGGATGCCCATGATCGCCTGGGCGGTCACGGACTTGCCCGAGCCGGACTCGCCGAGGATGGCCAGCGTCTCGCCCTGGCGCAGGTCGAACGAGACGCCGTTGATCGCCTTGGCGACACCCTCGGCCGTGTGGAACTCGACGTAGAGGTCCTCGACCTCGAGCAGTCGGCCCTCGGAGTCGGGCTTGTAGGTGGACGCGGGCGCCACGGACTTGGTGGTGGTGGTCACTGAGTGCTCCTCCTGCTCATCGGGACTTCGGGTCGAAGGCGTCACGCACGGCATCGCCGAGCAGGATGAACGCCAGGACCGCGAGGCTGAGGAACAGACTGGGGAAGAGAAGGATGTGCGGGTAGGTGCGCACCGCCACGAGGGCGTCGCTGATCGCCACGCCCCAAGAGATCGCGGGCGGCGTGAGGCCGATGCCGAGGAACGACAGGGTGGCCTCGGCGACGATGAACGCACCGAGGTTGATCGTCGAGACGACGATCGCCGGGGCGAGCGCGTTGGGCAGGATGTGCGACCTGATGATGCGCCATGGACCGGCGCCCAGCGCCCGCGCCGCGAGGACGTACTCGTTGGGCTTGACCTGGAGCACGCTCGAGCGCATGAGGCGTGCGATCGACGGCCACCCGAAGATCGTCAGCGTCAGGACGACCTTGCCGACGATGAGGAAGTACGGGGTGTCGGCGTCGTTCGGGAAGCTCGCCATGAACAGGATGCCGCCGAGGAGCAGCGGGATGGCAAAGAAGATGTCGGTGATGCGCGAGACGAGGGCGTCGAACCACCCGCCGTAGAAGCCCGCGGCCACACCCACGACACCGCCCACGAACAGCGTCGCCAGCGACGCGCAGATGCCAACGATGATCGAGGCCCGGGCACCGTAGATGGTGCGGGCGAAGATGTCGTAGCCCTGGGTGTCGGTGCCGAACCACGCATCGGCGTTGGGCTTCTCGCGGACGTTGTTGATGTCACCGAAGCCGGGGTCGGTGTCGGTGAACAGCGACGGCCAGACCGCCATGAGGATGAACAGACCGATGAGGGTGACGGACACCCAGAACATCACGCTCTTGCGCAGCGAGCGCCAGGCGTCCTGCCCCAGTGACCGCGCCTCGCCGACGTCGTCGGCGGGGGGGGCCATCGAGGCGGCGATGGACTCAGTCATGGCTGATCCTCGGGTCGAGCACGCCGTAGAGCAGGTCGACGAGCAGGTTGACGAAAAGGTAGACGACGACGAGCACCGTCACCGTGGAGACGACGGCGATTCCGTCCCGAGCGTTGATGCCCTTCCAGATGTAGCCGCCGACGCCCTGGATGTTGAAGATCCGCTCGGTCACGATGGCGCCACCGAGCAGGCCCCCAAAGTCGGCACCGATGAAGGTCACCACAGGGATGAGGGAGTTGCGCAGGGTGTGGACGCCGACGGCGCGCCGCTTGGTCAGGCCCTTCGCGACCGCGGTCCGCACGTAGTCGGCACGGAGGTTCTCCACGAGGTTGGTCCTCGTGAGGCGGGCGACATAGGCGATCGACAGCGAGCCGAGCACGAAGGCGGGAAGGATGAGCGAGGAGGTCGGCGCGTCCAGGCTGGGCACGGTGGCAGGCACCAGTCCCCACCTGATACCGAACTGGTACTGGAGCAGCACGCCGATGACGAAGACCGGGATGGAGATGACGAACAGGGTGCTCACGGTGACGAGGTTGTCGATGAACCTCCCCTTGCGCACACCGGCGAGGACACCGGCGAGGATGCCGACGACAATCTCGAAACCGATCGCCATGAGCGCGAGTCGACCGGTGATCGTGTAGCGCTTGGCGAGGTCCTCCTTGACGGGGATCCCGTAGAAGTTCGTGCCCAGGTCGCCCTGGACGAACTTGCCGAGGTACTTGCCGTACTGAACCGGGAGCGGGTCGTTGAGGTTGTGCTCCTCGCGGAAGTTCGCGACGTACTCGGGGGAGCACGGCCGCTCGCCGCACTTGCCCGCGGTGGGGTCTCCGGGCAGGGCGAAGACCATGGCGAAAATGATGAAGGTGGCTCCCAGAACCACCGGGATCATCTGCAGGATTCGCCTGACGATGTACTTGCCCATGTCACCTCCTGTGTCATTCGGCCCCGATCCGTGGTGACGGTGGAGCGCGGAGAGACGGCAAGTGCGCGTCTCGGAAAGTTGATGGGCGCCTCGTGGACCGGGCCAGAACTGAACATACCTGAACGTGATCGGCACCGGGCGCTGCCATGCGTGCGGCTTTGAGGAGGACACGAAAGAGGGGCAACGTGCCCCGAGCAGGCTGTCGGCCTGTCGGCGAGTGCCGACAGGCCGACAGCCTGCTGATGTCAGGTCAGGTGCTCACCCGACACGCGGGAATCACTTGAGCGTGATGCTCGCATAGTCAGGCACGCCGAACGCGTTGACCTTGACATTGGTGACCTTCTCCGACCAGCCGGCGGTGGTGGTGCCATACCACAGCGGGATGCTCGCCATGTCCTGGGCGATGATTCCCTCCGCCTCCTGGTAGAGCTTGTTCGACTCGGCCGGGTCGGTGGCCGCAGCGGCCTCGGCCAGCTTCGCGTCGAACGCGGGGTTGTCGTACTCACCATCGTTGGACGAGGCGCCCTTGCCGTAGATCGGGGCGAGGAAGTTCTCGATCGACGGGTAGTCCATCTGCCACCCGTTCCGGAAGATGCCCTTCATCTTCCCCTCACCGATCTGGGTCCGGAAGGTGGCGAAGTCGACGACCGGGGTCGCGACACAGTCCACGCCGAGGGCCTGCTTGATGCTGTTGCAGGTGGCCTCGGTCCACTCCTTGTGTGCTCCGTCGGCGTTGTACGACAGGGTCATCTTGCCGCCCTTGAAGCCGCCCGCCTTGGCGAGCTGAGCCTTGGCCTTGGCCGGGTCGAACTTGCAGAACTCGCCACAGGCGTCGGCCTTGTAGCCGTCGACGACCGGGGAGACCCAGCCGGTGGCGGGCTCACGGGTGCCGTTGAAGACCGCCTTGATGATCGCCTCACGGTTGATCGCCATGGAGATGGCCTTGCGGATCTCGGGACCGTAGTTCGGGTCCACCCTCGACGGGGCCGTGGTCATCGTCTGGATGACGCCGACCGGCTTCTGGAGGTTGCGGTCGGGAAGGTCGGTCTTGTACTTCTCGTCGATCTGCGCGCTGGGCGGGACCGCATCGGTCACGTCGAGCTGGTTCGCCAGGACGTCGGCGTACGCCGCCTCGGCGTCCTGGTAGATCTTGAAGGTGATGGTGTCGGGGTTGCCCTTGTTCTTGCCGCTGTAGTCAGCGAACTTGGAGAGCTTGATCTCGGCGTTCTTGGTCCACGCGTCGACCTTGTAGGGGCCGGCGCCGATCGGCTTGTCACCGAAGGTCTTCGGGTCCGCGAAGAACGCGTCGGGCTGCGGCGCGAAGGCCGTGTAGCCGAGACGGACCGGGAGGTTGGAGACCTTCTCGGTGGTCGTGATCGTGAAGGTGGTGTCGTCGACGACCTTGAGACCGGTCATCTCCTTGGCCTTGGGCTCCGGTGCCTTCTGGGGGCCCTCGGCACCGTCCGGGTCCTCGGACTGCAGGTCGTTGTAGCCCTCGATGGGCGTGAAGAAGTACGAGCCCTGCTGGGCGTTGGGGCCATAAGAGGTGTAGTTCCAGGCATCGACGAAGTTCTTGGCCTTGACGACGGTGCCGTCGTGGAACTTGTAGTCCTTCTTGAGCTTGACCGTGAAGGTCTGGTTGTCCGTCGTCTCGATCGACTCCGCGATGTCGTTCTCGGGAGCGGCGGTGTCGACGTTGTACTCGACGAGCTTCGCGGTCACGATGTCGAGCACGTTGCCGCCATTGACCTCCGACGTGTTGCCCGCGATCAGGGGGTTCTCCGGATTACCTCCCTTGACCGTGATGGCGCCGCCGGACTTGCCCGTCGTTCCGCTGGTGTCGCCGTCGCTGTCATCGTCGTTGCCGCCGCCGCCACAACCTGCGAGCAGCAGCGCTGCCACAGAGATTGCGGACACGGCTACCGTGCGAGTGGTTCCTCGCATGGACGTCCTCCTACGTGTCGATCCGTCCCAGGGAAGTGGACGGACATCAAAAGAGCCGGTCCCGGTCGGGTGGCCCCCGCGAACCCCGGGGAGGGCGCGCGGTCCCTACCCAACCTCACATGTGCCGCAGAAAGGAGGGACGTGACCGACACGAGACCCGATTGTGACTCTCCCGAAGCGGCTACGGTGACGACGTGCCGACCTACGACGACGACCTGCGACTCGCCCATGTCCTCGCCGACGCCGTGGAGCGGGTGACCGTGTCCCGGTTCCGTGCCGAGGACCTCGTCGTCGAGTCGAAACCGGACCTCACCCTCGTCAGCGACGCCGACCGCAGCGCCGAGGAGCTGGTGCGCAGCCAGCTCAGGCGGACCCGCCCGCGCGACGCCGTCATCGGCGAGGAGATGGAGCCCACCGGGCACGGGCCGCGCCAGTGGGTCATCGACCCCATCGACGGCACGCACAACTTCGTCCGCGGCGTGCCGGTGTGGGCCACCCTCATCGGCCTCATCGACGACGGCAAGCCGGTCCTCGGCCTCGTGGCCGCGCCCGCGCTGGGCCGCCGCTGGTGGGCGGCCGTGGGCAGCGGCGCGTGGGCCGGACGCAGCCTCACGTCCGCGACCCGACTCTCCGTCTCGAAGGTCTCGCAGGTCAGCGACGCCTCGCTGTCGTGCAGCTCGATGACGTCGTGGGACGCCGTCGGCCGCCAGGAAGCGGTGCTCGACCTCGCCCGCGACTGCTGGCGGGAGCGGGCCTACGGCGACTTCTGGTCCTACATGCTGCTCGCGGAGGGCGCCGTCGACATCGCTGCGGAGCCCGAGCTCAACCTGCACGACATGGTCGCGCTCGTCCCGATCGTCACCGAGGCCGGCGGCCGGTTCACGTCGTTGCGGGGCGAGGACGGCCCGTTCGGCGGGAACGCCCTCGCGACCAACGGACTGCTCCACGACGAGGTCCTGTCGCGCATCGGGCTCTGACGAGGGGCCTCCCTCAGTTGGGCACGACGGTGACCGGACCCAGGCCCAGCCCCTCGATCCCCTCACGCAGGGTCGCGGCGTCGCCGACGACGACGACGACCCACTCCCCCGTCGCGACCGCTCCGTATGCCGTCGTCAGCCGGTCCGCGTCCAGCTCCCGCATCGCCGCCAGGGTCGACGTCTGGAAGTCCAGTGGCAGCCCTTCGACGGCGAGCGCAGAGGCCTCGTCGGCGACGGCGTCCGCGGTGGCGTAGCGACCCGGAGCGGTCTGCACCACGTAGTCGACGCCGGAGCGGATCTCCTCGTCGGAGAACCCGTCCCGGGCCTTCTCGAGGATCCCGACGAGGAGCCGGAGGGCGTCGACGGTGGCGTCGGCGCGCACCGAGCCGGCCGTGACGAACGAGCCTCCTCGAGCGCGCGGGCGGAAGGCCGCCCGGATCCCGTACGTGTAGCCCTTGTCCTCGCGCAGGACCGCGTCGACACGGGCGCTCGGGGACCCGCCGATGATGAACGAGAGGACCGGGTAGGGAGCCCACCCGGAGGCGATCGACCGGTCGGGGCCGGGGGCGGCGACCGACAGCTCGCTCTGGACCGAGCCCGGTCGGTCGACGAGGACGACGCGGGTCTCACCGCCGGCGGGCGAGGGCGCCCGTGGAGGCGTCGCCGGCAGGTGGTCCGGGTTGGCCCATCGGCCCAGACCCGCGGTCACGACCTCGGCGACGTCGATCCCGTCGAGGTCGCCCGCCACGACGAGGGTGGCACCCCGCGGTCCCACGTGCGTCCGGTGGAAGTCGACGATGTCGTCCCGGGTGATGGCGGTGACCGACTCGGTCGTCCCCGCGGTCGGGCGGGACGCCCGCTCGCCGGGCGCCCACAGCGAGGCCGTCACCTCGCGCGCGGCCCGGTGCGGCGCGGACGCCCGTTCCTGCTCGATCTCCGCGAGCCGGCTGCGCAGGATGCGGTGGACCTCGGCCGGCGGGAAGGCCGGCTCCGAGAGGACCTGGCGCAGCAGGTCCAGGGCAGCGGGCAGGAACCGTTGCGGCACATCGACGTCGACGCTGAGAGCGCCGTCGGTGACGGAGGCGCCGAGCGCCATCCCGGTGCGCTCCATGAGCTCGGCGAACTCCTCGCTGGAGTGGGTCGCGGTCCCCTCGTCGAGGAGCCGGGCCGTCATCGACGCGACGCCCTCCCGGTCCGCGGGCTCGTCGGTGATGGACAGCGGCACGACGAGGCGCAGCGAGATGACGTACTGGCCGGGGACGGCATACGAGAGGAGGCGGATGCCGTTGCCGGTCACGCTCTCGTGCGGGAGCGGGAAGGCCCACGGGCCCGGCGGCGCGACGTCCGGCCGTGGTGTGGCGAGCGTGCTCATGCGACCTCCTCGGTCTCGACGTCTGCGCGGTAGGCGACCACCGCGCGGCTCTCGGGGCGCAGCCAGCGAGCGGCGGCGGCCCGCACCTGCTCGGGCGTCACGGCACGCAGCCGGTCGAGGTGGGTGTTGACGAGGCGCGGGTCGCCGTGGAGCAGGGCGTAGTGGGACAGCGCGTCGGCGCGTTCCTCCTGGCTGGCCAGCATCGACAGCCAGCCGCGCTCCGCCTGGGCCATGGCCGCGTCCATCTCGGCCTCGGTCGGACCCTCGACGGCGAAGCGCTCGAGCTCCTCGAGCAGGGTCGCCTCGACGGCGTCCGTGTCGGACTCGCCCGCCACGTCGATGACGAGGAAACCGAGGGAGACGCCGTCGACGAAGCCCCACGAGGTGGCGTGGACGCCGAGCGCGGTCTGCTCGCGGCGGACCAGTCGCCGCACGAGGCGCGACGAGGCAAGACCACCGAGTGCGTCGAGGGCCAGGCTCGCGGCGCTGAACTCCTCGGTCTCGTCGACGGGGAGCCGGAACGCGATGTGCAGCCGGTCGTTGGGGACGTCCTCGCGACGCTCGACCCGGACCGGTTCGGTGAGCGGGCCGAGCTGCTCGACCGGTGCGCGACGGGACTGTGCGTTCTGCTCGATGGAGCCGAAGTACCGCTCCGCCAGGGCGAACCCGTCGTCGGGGGTGACGTCGCCGCACAGGGTGAGCACGGTGTTGTCCGGGGCGTAGTGCGCCCGGAAGAACGCGTGCACGTCGTCGACGCTGGCGGCGTCGAGGTCCTCCATCGACCCGATCGTCGAGTGGTGGTACGGGTGGCCGTCGGGGAACACCGCGGCGTAGACGTCGATCAACGCGTTGCCGTAGGGCTGGTTGTCGTAGCGCTGGCGCTTCTCCTCCTTGACGACGTCGCGCTGGTTGTCGAGGTTGGCCTGGTTGACCGCGTCGAGGAGGTGGGCGTGGCGGTCGGCCTCGAGCCACAGGGCGAGCTCGAGCGCCCCCTTCGGCACGGTCTCGAAGTAGTTGGTGCGGTCGAACCACGTCGTCGCGTTGAGCCGACCGCCCTCGGCCATGAGCGCCTCGAAGTGCTCCCCGCTGCGGACGTTGCGGGAGCCCTGGAACATCAGGTGCTCGAAGAGGTGGGCGAAGCCCGTGCGCCCCGACGCCTCGTGGCGTGACCCCACGCCGACCCAGATGTTGACGGTGACGTTCGGAACGCTGGGGTCCGGTGAGACGACGACACGCAGCCCGTTGGTGAGGGTGCGCTCGTGGACCGGGTAGTCGAGCGGCATTGGGCCACCCTACGTGGCCTCATCGACCGCCCGGGCCCGCGCGAGCGGGGTCAGCCGGCCCGCTCGACCGACGGCGCGTCGGCCGCGGACGTGTGGTCGGACGCGACGACCGGCAGCGTCGGCAGGTCCTCCGGCGGCATCTTGCGGATGATGTTGCGCGCGAGGATCTGCTGCGCGGTGACGGTGCGCTCAGAGCGCCCGCGTCCGATGAAGCTGACCGCCCAGTGCAGCAGGGTCGTGACCCGGTGCTTGAAGCCGATGATGTAGACGAGGTGGATCGCGAGCCAGAGCACCCAGGCCGCGAAGCCGGAGAAGCGGGCCTTGCCGATGCTGGCGACGGCGCTGAACCGGGAGATCGTCGCCATCGACCCCTTGTCGAAGTAGCGGAACGGCTCCGGCGCCTCCTTGCCGTCGAGGCGGGCCTTGAGGTGCTTGGCGGCGTAGCGCGAGCCCTGGATCGCCACCTGGGCGACACCCGGCAGGCCGTCGCGCGCCATCATGTCGCCGACGACGTAGACCTCGGGGCGGCCGGGGAGGGTGAGGTCGGGAAGGACCTTGACCCGTCCTGCCCGGTCGAGCTCGGCCTCGGACTGGGCGGCGAGGAGGGTGGTGAGCTCGGAGGCCTGGACCCCGGCCGCCCAGACCTTGGTGGCGCTCTCGATGCGCTGGTGGGTGCCGTCGGCCTTCTCGATCTCGAGGCCGGTCGAGTCGACCCCGACGACCTTGGCGCCCAGCTCGACCTCGACGCCCATCTTCTCGAGGCGCGACCTCGCCGCGTCGCCGAGGCGGTCACCGAAGGACGGGAGCACCTGGGGCGCCGCGTCGAGGAGGATGACCCGCGCGGTGCGCGTGTCGATGGCGCGGAAGTCGCGACGCAGGGTGCGGTGGGCGAGCTCGGCGATCTGGCCCGCCATCTCGACCCCGGTGGGACCGGCCCCGACGACGACGAAGGTGAGGTAGCGGTCGCGCTCGGCCGGGGCCGTCGTCAGCTCGGCCCACTCGAAGGCACCGAAGATGCGTCCGCGCAGCTCGAGGGCGTCGTCGATGCTCTTCATCCCCGGGGCGTACTCGGCGAAGTGGTCGTTGCCGAAGTAGGACTGGCCGGCGCCGGCCGCGACGAGCAGCGTGTCGTAGGAGGAGACGGTCCGGCGGCCCAGCACCTCGCTCGTCACGGTGCGGGCGTCGAGGTCGATGTCGGTGACGGTGCCGAGGATGACCCGGGCGTTCTTCTGTCGGGCCAGGATCTCGCGGGTGCTCGGGGCGATCTCGCCCTCGGACAGGATGCCGGTCGCGACCTGGTAGAGCAGCGGCTGGAACAGGTGGTGGGTCGTCTTCGCGACGAGGGTGACCTCGACGTCGTCGCGGCGCTTGAGCGCCTGCGTGCCGAAGAGACCGCCGAAACCGGATCCGATGACGACGACGCGGTGCGGGGCCATGCTGTGCCTCCTCGAGGGCGCCGGGTGACCTCCACCCGGCCGGACAGACGACAAAGGCGGGCCGTCAGAGACGACCCGCCGTTGTCGATGTGGTAGCGGGGGCAGGATTTGAACCTGCGACCTCCGGGTTATGAGCCCGGCGAGCTACCGAGCTGCTCCACCCCGCGACGAGTGAGGACCTTGCGGTCTCTCGGTAAGCACCACGGTACGTGACGTCGCGCCGAGGTCCAAATCGGTGCCGGTCCGACCTCGCCACGGGTCGGACCGGCGGCCGTCACGGTGACGCGGTGGGGCTGGGTGTCGCGCTCGGTGTCGGTGTGGCCGAGCCCGACGGGGCCGGGACGGCGAGCTGCGGGCTCAGGGTGGCCGCCCGCGCGATCGCGTCCTGGAGGTCCTTCTGGGCCACGCCGTAGGCCGCGAAGTCGCCCTTCTTGAGCGCCGCCTGGCCGGCGGCGTTGGCGGCCTCGATGTCGCGGATGACCTCGGCCAGCTGGGCGGCCGCGGTCTCGACCGGAGCGTCCCCGGGGGCGGGGGGTGTCGTCCCCGGCGTGGTCGGCTCGGAGCCGCTGTCCCCGGCGCTGGCGCCGGAGTTGCCGCCGAACAGCCCGTCGAGGGCCTGGTCGAGGGTCTCACCCCAGGCGATGCGCTTGCCGAAGACGGCCACGGTCGCCTTGTTCTGGGGGAACGAGCCCCCCTCGCGGGAGGCCTGGACGTACATCGGCTGGACGTAGAGCAGACCTTCACCGACGGGGAGCGTGAGGAGGTTGCCGTAGGTGAGGGTCTTGCCCGACTGCCGGTTCTGCGCGATGAACTGGCTGAGGTTGAGCGGCTCGCTGGGACTCTGTGACCGGGCGGTCGAGACCTCGATCTGGTTCTGCACCTGGCCCGGACCGTCGACGGCCGAGTTGCGTGGCAGCTCGAGCAGGCGCATCGACCCGTAGCCCGCAGCCGGCTTGCCCGCCGCCGTGCCGGCGTCGGAGTCGACGGCGAGGAAGCCGCGCAGGATCTCGCGCCCGCTGCCCGACGGGATGAACGTCGTCGTGAGCGAGAACGCCGGGGCGCTCTGGTCCGGCATCTTGAGGGACTGGTAGTAGACCGGCTGGTCCTGCGAGGCGTGCGTCGGGTCCTTGGGGACCTTCCAGAAGTCGCCACCGCCGTAGTACGAGTTGGCGTCCGTCACGTGGTAGCTCGCGAGCAGCTGGCGCTGGACCTTGAAGAGGTCCTGCGGGTAGCGCACGTGCGACATCAGCTGGGCGGACATCTCGGACAGTGGGGACACCGCTCCCGGGAAGGCCTTGCTCCAGGCCTTGAGGATGGGGTCGGTCGTGTCCCAGCCGTACAGCTTCACGGAGCCGTCGTGGGCGTCGACCGTGGCCTTGACCGAGTTGCGGATGTAGTTGACCTGCCCGGCACCGGCGACGACGACGTTGGAGCGCTCGCTCACCGAGTCCGACGTCGCCTCTTCGAGCTCGGTGAGGCGGCTGTTGGGGTAGCGGGCGGTGGTCGTGTAGGCGTCCACGATCCACTTCACGCGTCCGTCGACGACGGCGGGGTAGGCGTTGCCGTCGATGGTGAGGAACGGCGCCACGCGTTCGATGCGCTCGCGCGGCTGGCGGTGGTCGAGCAGGCGGGAGTCGCTGTTCACCGCGTCGGACAGGAGGAACTTCGGCTCGCGGTACTTCACGGCATACGCGATCTTGCGCAGGAAGGAGCCGATGGCGACGCCACCGTTGCCCTCGTACGTCGTGTTGGCCTGGCCGCCCTCGCCCTGGTCGTCCGGGAAGTCGAACTCACGCGGCTTGGCACCCTCCGGCGCCCCGACGATCGAGTACGTGGGCGACTCCTCGCCGAAGTAGATGCGCGGCTCGTAGTCCGCGCCCATGGGGCCCTTGGTGGAGAAGCCACTCGAGAAGAACTGGGGGTCGCCCTCGCTCGTGCGGCGGTTGCCGTAGGCGCCGATGAAGCCGAACCCGTGCGTGTAGACGGTGTGGTCGTTGAGCCAGTTGCGCTGGCCCTCGGGCACCCCTGCGAGGTTGAGCTCGCGGACGGCGACGACGGAGTCGCTCTTCTTGCCGTCGATGGCGTAGCGGTCGACGTCGAGGATGTCGGGGAAGGCGTAGTACTGGCGCAGTCCCTCGAACTGGCGGAAGGTCGGCGAGACGACGTTGGGGTCGACGAGCCGGATGCCGGGGATCGTGTCGGCGTCGGCGCGCAGCTGGCCGGGCGCGGCGTCGGTGGTCGCGGTGTACGGCGTCTTCTCGATGCCGTCGATGGCGAAGGCCTTGCGGGTGGCGTCGATGTTGCGCTGGATGTACTGGGCCTCGAGCGACTTCTCCGACGGGCGGACCTTGAGCGACTGGACCGCGGCCGGGTAGAGGCCGCCTGCGACGACGGAGAGCACGGTGAGCAGGCCGACGCCGATGAGCGGCAGCCGCCAGCTGCGCGTCCAGATGGACGCGATGAAGAAGCCCGCACACATCACCGTCGCAACCGCGAGGATCGCCTTGATCGGGAGGACGGCGTTGGCGTCGGTGTAGGTGATCCCGGTGATGAGCCGGGACTCGTGCGTCGTGAGGCTGTAGCGGTCGAGCCAGTAGGCGGCCGCCCGCACGAGGGCCAGCAGCGAGGCGATCGTCGCGATCTGGATGAAGGCGGCCCGGGTCGTGGTGCCGCGGCCGGGCAGCTGCAGGCCGCCGTAGACGTAGTGGGTGAAGGCGGCGGCGATGAGCGCGAGCAGCAGGACGACCGTGAAGAAGCTGACGAGGAAGCGCAGCCACGGCAGCGTGAAGACGTAGAAGCCCACGTCGAGGCCGAACTGGGGGTCGTTGGTGCCGAACGGGACGGCGTTGCGCCACAGCAGGAACGTCTTCCACGCTCCCATGGCCGCAGCGCCGGCCAGCAGGCCGAGGATCGAGGGGATGACGACCGTCGCCAGGCGACGCAGGGGGTCGAGCACCTGGCGGTACTGGTCGAGCACCTGGGCGGAGGGCGACGGCGCGATGCGCAGCGGACGCGTCCGGTATGCCGTGACGAGACTGGCGCCGACCGCGCCGGCGGTGAGGATGAACGCGGCCACGAACAGCAGGACGCGGGTCCCGAGCTGGGTGACGAAGACGTCGCGGAAGCCGACGGAGTCGTACCACCAGATGTCGGTGACGACACCCGCGGCCATGAGCAGCAGGACGGCGAGACCGGCGAGGATCGCCAGCGTCGTGCCCAGGGGTCCGCGCTTCGGCGGCGCCCCGGACCCCCCCGGCCGCACGGGCCTGTTGAAGCCGGCGCCCCCGTTGCCGGGACGGCTCGATCCCTCACCGTCGCGCCCGCCCGGCGCTCCGGCTCCCTTGTCTGCGTCGTCGGGGTTGATCCCGTCGAACCACTCTGGCCGGCTCACTTCTGACTCCACATCGCGCAGCTCCCCGAGCGAGCCCGGGCTGGAGGGGCCAACCTATCTTCCCAAGATGTGTGCGGCACGATGGGTCCGTGACCCGCGCCTCGCAGCCCGTGACCGACCCGCTCTCGATCGCCGCCCTCGACACCGAACGCCATGTCGGGTCGGCCGGCTGGGACCAGCCGCCGCGCCTGTTCGCCCTCGTGCCGACGGCCGAGCTGCTCACCCGAGAGCCCCAGCTCGCCGCCGGGCTCACCGTGTCGGACCAGATCGAGGGCGCCCTCACGGCCATCGAGCAGGAGGACCTCCCCGAGACCGACTCGATCGAGTCGCTGCTCGCCCAGATCGCCTGGCCGGACACCGTGGTCGGCTGCGCGATCGTCGTGGAACGTCTCGTCGTCCCACCCGACGCCGAGCGCGACCTCCCCTCCGACCGCGACGCGGCGGTGGCCGAGCTGGCCGGGCACCCCGACCGGCGTGACGTCAGGCTGCTCGCGGCGGCCACCCGGGACGGCGCGAGCATCTGCCTGCTCCGCCAGCGGGAGCACGACAGCGACGACCGGGTGGCCACGGGGAGCGACATCGCACCCGGGCTCGTCGCGGCGCTGCGTGCGACCCTGACGGACTGACCGGCTGGCGCGTCAGCCGGCCGAGCACCCGGGCAGGGAGTCGGCCCGGCCGGCCGCGATGGCCCTCACCGCGCCGAGGGCGTCGTCGAAGGTGCCGATCCGCACGACGGTGAGGCCGTCGGGCACGTGGTCGACCACCTCGTCGCAGTTGTCCTGGGGGGCGAGGAAGAACTCCGCTCCCCCGTCGCTGGCCCCGGAGAGCTTCTGGCGGATGCCGCCGATGGGGCCGACGGACTCGTCCGGCTCCATGGTTCCGGTGCCCGCGATGCGCTTGCCGCCGGTGAGGTCGCCGGGCGTGAGGACGTCGTAGACGGCCAGGGTGAACATCGTCCCCGCCGACGGCCCACCCACCCCACCGGCCGTGATCGTCACGTCGACGGGCAGGTCGTAGTCCCGGCCGAGCATCACGCCGACGACCGTGGTGCCGTCGTTGTCCCGCGTCGGGACGGACAGCGCCTTCTCGGCACCGTCGCGCCGGACGACGACGGCGATCGCCTCGCCGGCCTTCTGGGCGCGCACGGCGGTCTGGACCGCGGCCGCGTCGGGGGTCGCGGTGCCGGCCACGGAGACGAACTCGTCACCCGCCTCGAGGACGCCGGTGGCGGGCGACCCCTCGGCCAGCTGCGAGACGACGACCCGTTCCGGAACCTCCCGACCCGACTCCCGCAGCGCGATCGCGGCCGCGACCTCCTGGGAGTCGACCATCTCGGCCGCGTTCTCCTGCTGGATCTCCTCGCGGGTCACCGGCTCGGGGTAGAACTCCTCCCGGCGGAAGACCTCGCGGTCGTCGCGCAGGGCCGCCACGGCGAGGTCGAACGCGTCGACCCGGTTGCCCGGGCCGCCGAGGACCTGGACCGTGGTGAAGTCGAGCGCTCCCTTGGCGGGGTAGGTCGTCGCGCCCTTCACCTGGATGATCGGCTTGCCGTCCAGCTCGCCGAGCGTGTTGGCGATCGGCCCCGGCACGAGCACGACGTAGGGCAACGGGATGAGGGAGATGCCCGCACCGAGCGCGATCGCGAGGAAGAGCATCGTCAGCAGCCCCCCGCTCCGCCGGCTCACGGCGTAGCGGTTCGGCGCGTCCGCCTCGGCAGACGCCGCCGCACGCTCGGAGGCGCTGCCGTGGTCCTCGGCAGCGGGGTCGGACGTGCTCACGTCAGTCCGACCCACTCGGTGGCGCCGTCGCCGAGGTGCTGGTGCTTCCAGATGGGGACCTCGGCCTTGAGGGTGTCGATGAGGTCGCGGCACGACGCGAACGCCGCGTCCCGGTGAGGAGCCGAGGCGGCGACGACGACGGCCACGTCACCGACCTCGAGGTGTCCGCTCCGGTGGAGCGCGGCGACCCGGACGGCGTCCGAGCGCTGGGCCACGAGCCCGGCGACCTCGGTCAGGCGCTCCTGGGCGCTCGGGTGCACCGTGTAGTCGAGCGAGGAGACGTCCTGGCCCCGGTCGTGGTCGCGCACCACACCGACGAACACGGTGATCCCGCCGCAGCCCGGGTCCTGCACCGCGGCGATGACCTCGTCCACCGACAGGGGCTGCTCGCGGATCTCGGCGAGGGCGACCGTCCCTGTGGTCACGGGGGCGCCGCTCGGGTCGTGCTGCACGAGCTTCTCCTCGGAACTATCGCCGGACCATTCGTGGTTGGGTACTGATGAGACCACATCCTCTCACCGCCACCACCAGGAGTCCCGCAGTGACCGATTCGCCCGACCGCCCGGACGAGCCCGAGGACTCGGGCATTCCCCCGGAGCTGGAGGAGGTCCTCAAGGGCCTCACCGGTGGGCAGGCCCTCGATCCCCAGATGCTCGAGATGATGCGCGGGATGGGACTGGACCAGGTCGACCCGCAGATGCTCCAGATGGTCGCGGGGCAGGTGCAGGCAATGTTCGCCGGCGCCGACGAGAGCGGGTCGGTCGACGTGGCTGCCGCGACCGACATCGCCCGCAGGACCGTGGCCGCCAAGGGCGACCCGACGGTCGGGGCGTCGACCGTCAGCGACACCCGGCAGGCCGTGGACGTCGCCAACCTCTGGCTCGACGCCGTCACGGACGTCGACCACTCGGGCCTCGTCGGCCGGGCCTGGAGCCGCGCGGAGTGGGTCGAGGCGACCATGCCCGTCTGGCGCGAGCTCGTCGACCCGATCGCGGTCGGGGTGAGCGACGCGATGGGTGCCGCGATCACCAAGCAGCTCGGCTCGCTCGGCGAGGGCGGCCTGCCCGAAGGCCTCGTCCCGCCCGGGACCAACCCCGCCGCCCTCATGGGGCAGATGGGGCCCCTGCTCCGGCGGATGCAGGGCTCGATGTTCTCGCTCCAGCTCGGCCAGGCCGTCGGGACCCTCGCCGACGAGGTCCTCACGGGCTGCGAGGTCTCGCTGCCGCTCGTCGCGGCACCCGACGTCGTCCTCATGCCCGGGGCCATCGCCGCGTTCGCCGAGGGGCTCGAGATCGACGTGCCGCAGGCCAGGCTGCACCTCGCCGTGCGCGAGAGCGCCCGCACCCGCCTGTTCCACGCCGTCCCGTGGTTGGCCCCGCAGGTGCTCGCCGCGGTCCGCGACTACGCCCGGGACACGACCATCGACACCGACGCGATCGAGGAAGGGCTGCGCTCGATCGACCCCACCGACGCGGACGCGATGCAGCAGGCGATCGCCGGTCGGCTCTTCGCCCCCGAGCAGTCGCCGGCCCAGAAGGCCGCGCTGCTCCGGCTCGAGACCCTCCTCGCCCTCGTCGAGGGGTGGGTCGACGTCGTGACGGCTGCCGCGGTCCGGGCCCACCTCCCCCAGGCGGACGCCCTCGGCGAGGCGGTGCGCCGTCGCCGCGCCAGCGGCGGGCCCGCCGAGAAGACCTTCGCCGCCTTGGTCGGCCTCGACCTGCGACCCCGCCGGCTGCGCGACGCCGCCAACCTCTTCGCCGCCCTCGAGGCCTCCGGTGGCGCGGCGATGCGTGACGCCGCCTGGGCCCACCCCGACGTCGCCCCCGACGCCGCCGACCTCGACGACCCCCTGGGCTACGTCGAACGCCAGGGTGCCGCGTCGACGAGCGACATGGACGCCGAGCTCGACGCGTTGCTGCGCGGCGAGGCGCCCGGCGACACGCCCGACGGCCGCCCCGGCTCGTGACCCGGGACGCCTCCCCCGTTCCGCCACCTCCGCCGCCGACCCGGCCGTGACCGCGGCCTTCGCGCACCTGCACGCGCAGGCCCGGTCCACGCTCGAGTCGTGGGACGCGCCGGACGAGCGACAGGACGCCCTCAGGGCGGCCTACCTGGAGCACCTCCGTCGGCACCCGGACGGCGTGGCCAGGGCGGGACCTCCCGAGCACCTCACCGCGAGCTGCCTCGTCCTCAGCCCGGACGCCGAGCACGTGCTGCTCACCCATCATCGACGGGCCAGGAGCTGGTTCCAGTTCGGCGGCCACCTCGAGGTCGGTGATGTCGACCTGCACGCGGCGGCGACGCGCGAGGCCCGCGAGGAGTCCGGCATCCCGACCGTGATGCCCGCGCCCGTCGTCGTCCAGCTCGACCGGCACACCCTGCACGGTGACTTCGGGCCATGTCGGGAGCACCTCGACGTGCGCTTCGCCGCGGTGCTCGACCGCGCCACGACCCCGGCCCCGAGCGAGGAGTCGCTCGACGTGGCGTGGTGGCCGACCTCGCACCTGCCCGAGGCCACCCGGGTCGAGCTCGGCGAGCTGGTCGACGCGGCCCGGCTGGCCCTCGACCTCTGAACGCCGTCAGGCGGTGACCGTGACGTCCTCGACGCCCGTCGCGTCGTCCGGCGCGTCGTCGACGTCGTCGGCCATGTCGAGGCCCTGGGCGAGCGCGACCCCGTCGAGGAACCCGCGCGCCCGCTCGAGCCGGGGGTAGGAGCGCAGCAGCGTCCAGAAGTCCCGGTTGTGCCCTGCGACGAGCAGGTGCGCGAGCTCGTGCAGGATGACGTAGTCGACGACGTAGGAGGGCATGCCCCGGAGCCGGTCGGAGAGCCGGATCGATCCGTCGGCGGGGGTGCAGCTCCCCCAGCGCGAGCGCTGGTTGGACACCCACCTGATGCTCGCGGGCCGGGCGTGCCCGCCGAGATAGCGGGCGGAGAGGTCACTCGCCCGGGCCATGAGGTCGGTGTCACTGGGGCGGCGACGCCGCTCGCCCGCCTCGAGCTTCTTGAGCATCCGAGCCACCCAGACGCGCTCCTCGCTCCGGCTCATCGACGCGGGGATGAGGATCACCACCCGGCCGGCCTCGCGGCGCGCGCTCACGGTGCGCCGACGCCGCGCACTGCGGCGGACCTCGACGTCCTCGGTGCTCACGTCCTCCACGGTAGGGCAGCCGTCTGTCATCCCTGCGGAGCGGGCGCGGCGTGCCGGACCGCCGCCGACCACGGGGCCGGTGGGTCGGGTGCGACCCGTGGGTCGGATGGGGTGCGGGCCACCGTGACCAGACCCGTTCCGAACCCCCCGTCACCGAGCGTGGCTGAGCACGAATCCGTGCTCAGCCTGGTCTAGGGTGCAAGGGTCATCGCCGCTCACCGCGGCACCACGACCAAGGAGTTGCAATGGCAGACGAGACCTACAAGGGCGAGTTCTACTGCGTGAAGTGCAAGGAGAAGCGCGAGGCCGAGGGCAACGTCGTCGTGTCCGACAACGGCCGCCGCATGGCCAAGGGCAAGTGCCCCGTCTGCGGGACCAACCTCAACCGCATCCTCGGCAAGGCCTGAGCGCCCAGCCCTCTCGTTCTCCCGCGGCCCCCGGTGACCACCGGGGGCCGCGTCGCGTCCGGGACCGACGGCTGTGGACGACGGCGCAGCCGGCCGGTCTGGCTGTGCCAGATTGGCGGAACCACACGTCCACGGGAGGCATCGATGGCCCAGCCGGCGATCGTCGTGGACGGCCGCGGCGGCCTCCCCGACGAGATCTGCCGACAGCTCCGGCTCGCCGGCGCCTCCCGGGTCCACGGTGGGGCCTACGCCGCCGACGCCGCCGAGTCCCTGCTCACCCTCACGCCGCGCGAGCGCCCGGCCGTCGTGGTCCTCGTCGACAGCCACACGGTGGCCGTCGAGGCGACCACGCCCTGGCACCGCGCCGGAGTCCCGCACCTCCCGGTGACGTGCGACGGGCGGGTCGCCGTCGTCGGACCCCTCGTCGTCCCCGGCAACGGGGCCTGTTGGCGCTGCCGCGCCCTCACCGCGCACGACCTCGACTCGATCGGCGATCCCTGCACGAGGCACGCCTCCCTCGATCGGGTCCGGCTCCCCCCGGGCAGTCTCGGAGTCCTCACCGCCGCGGTGACGGCCACCGTCGTGCTCGCCGCCGTCGCCGGGGCCGCGCGTCTCGCGGGGGTGTCGACGGAGATCGAGGTCGAGGGCCCGAGCGTGGTGCACCGGCACTGGGGCAGGCACCCGCTCTGCACCGAGTGCGCTCCGGGGGTGGCGCCGTCGTGGCCTCGTCCCGGTCAGGACACAATGGCCGGGTGAGTGAGATCCCGCGGCGGTCGCTGAAGCGCACCGCGAAGCTGGTCGGCCTGCCGCTGGGCCACGCGGGCCGCGCCGCGGTGGGACTCGGTCGCCGCGTCGGCGGCGCTCCGGCCGAGGCGATCGCCGCCGAGCTCCAGGCGCGCACCGCGGAGCAGCTCTTCGCCGTGCTCGGCGAGCTCAAGGGCGGGGCGATGAAGTTCGGCCAGGCCCTCTCCGTCATGGAGGCCGCGATGCCCGAGGAGCTGGCCGGGCCCTACCGCGCCACCCTCACCAAGCTCCAGGACGCCGCCCCGCCGATGGCCGTCGACCGGGTGCACGCCATCCTCGCCGAGCAGCTCGGTCCGCGCTGGCGCACCGCGAAGTTCCAGTCCTTCGAGGACAAGCCCGTCGCGGCCGCCTCCATCGGTCAGGTGCACCGCGCCGTGTGGCGCGACGGCCGCGAGGTCGCGGTCAAGATCCAGTACCCCGGGGCCGGGGAGGCCCTGCTCTCCGACATCACCCAGCTGTCGCGGGTCGCCCGCCTGGCCGGGGCGTGGATCCCCGGCATCGCGATGGGGCCGATCCTCGACGAGGTCAAGGCCCGGATGAGCGAGGAGCTCGACTACGACCTCGAGGCGCGCCACCAGAGGGTGTTCGCCAAGGCCTTCCGCGACGACGCCGACGCCTTCGTCCCCGACGTCCTCGCCCACTCGTCGCAGGTCATCGTCTCGGAGTGGGTGGAGGGCCGCCCGCTCTCGCAGGTGATCTCCCACGGGACGCCCGCCGAGCGCGACCAGGCCTCGAGCCTCTACCTCGAGTTCCTGCTGCGCGGTCCCAACCGCGCGCGCCTGCTCCACGCCGACCCCCACCCGGGCAACTTCCGGATCACCCCGGACGGACGACTCGGGGTGATGGACTTCGGCGCGGTCAACCGCCTGCCCGACGGCATGCCGTCGACGATGGGCGAGATCATCACCGCCACCCTCGCCGGCGACGAGCCGGCGCTCGGCGAGGTGCTGCGCCGGGCCGGCTTCATCCGACCCAAGGTCGACGTCTCCGACGCGGCGCTCATGCACTTCATGCAGACGTTCGTCGCGCCGCTCGAGCACGAGACCTTCACGTTCAGCCGGAGCTGGCTCCGCTCGGTGTCCGCGACGATCCAGGACCCGAGGCGCGAGGAGTTCCTCGTCAGCCTGCGCTTCAACCTCCCCCCGGACTACCTGCTCATCCACCGGGTGTGGCTCGGCTGCATCGGCGTGCTCAGCCAGGTCGGCGGCACCGTGCCCATGCGCGACCTCATCGTCGCCCATGTGCCGGGCGTCGACGAGGACCGGCTCCCGGCCGCGACGTGAGCGGACGGCATACGCCGTCCTGAGCGGAACGGCTCCGTATGCCGACCGCTTCAGTCCCGCGGCCCCTCGACCGCTCGCCTGAAGAGGTCGTCAGCGCCGTTGGGGTACAACGGAATCCCCGCCTCGGCATCGTCGACCGGCCGCCATTCGACGGGCATCGGGCCGCCCGAGTCGGAGAACAGAGCACCCTCCGGTGGCACGACGTCCGTGCGGTGGAGCCGTCCGGTGAGGACGAACACGACCTCGTGACCGGGCCCGCCGAGCGGGGTCGGAGGCCACGGCGGTCAGGCCTTGGCCGCCTTGGCCTCGGCCTTGGCCGCCTTCTTGAAGTCCCGCACCTTCTGGAGCGACTCCGCGTCGACGACGTCCGCGACCGACCGGAAGCTGCCCTCCTCGGCATAGGCCCCCGCGGCCCGCTCCCAGCCCTGCGGACGGACGCCCAGCTGCTTGGCGACCAGGGCCACGAAGATCCTGGCCTTCTGCTCACCGAACCCGGGCAGCGTCGTGAGCCGGGTGAAGAGATCGGCGCCGCTGTCCGCCCCGGTCCAGATGCGGCTGGCGTCACCGTCGTACTCGTCGCGCACGACCGTCGCCAGGGCCTGGATCCGCCCGGCCATCGACCTGCCGTAGCGGTGCACCGCGGGCGGGGTCGCGCACAGGTCCGCGAACGCCTCGGGGTCGGCGCTCGCGATGGCGCCGACGTCGAGCGTGCCGAACCGGTCGAGCACCTTGGCAGGACCGGCGAAGGCGCGCTCCATGGGGAACTGCTGGTCGAGCAGCATCCCGGTGAGCAGCGCGAACGGGTCCTCGCTGAGCACCTTGTCGGCGGCAGCGTCCTGGGCGATCGTCAACGTGACCATGCGCCCAGACTAGGACGCGGCGGGTGCCGGCTCAGGCGGGTCGGTCCGACGCCGGCCTCGCGATCGGCAGCCCCTCCCCGCGCCAGGCCGCGAAGCCGCCGACGAGGTCGGTCGCCCTCGACAGTCCGAGGGAGCGCAGGGCGTCGGCGGCGAGGCTGGACGTGTAGCCCTCCTGGCACATGACGATCACCCGGGTGTCGTACCCGACACCGGGCAGCGACACCTCCTGCCGGGGGTCGAAGCGCCACTCGAGGACGTTGCGCTCGACCACCAGCGGTGCGAGGCCGGGAGCCACCTCGCCCTCGGCGGCACGCTGCCCGGAGGGGCGGATGTCGACGAGCCACGCGGCGCCGGAGCGGACCTCGCGCCACGCCTCTCGCGCCGAGACCCGCTCGAGGCCGGCTCGGGCCCGCTCGAGCAGCTCGTCGATGCTGTGCCCGCTCACCAGCTCTCACCCCGCTGCTCGACACCGGACGGCACGAGCGCGCCGTCGACGACGTCGTAGTGGGTCATCTGGTCCAGCCGGGGCGAGTACGCGTGCACGCTCAAGGCCGCCTCCTCCGTGTCGTTGCGGACGTCGTGCAGGTGGTTGGCGCCGAAGGCGCGGCCCTCCCCTTCCGGGAGCACCCCGGCGTGGAGGTCGCCGTGGACGACCTGGCGCTCGGTGAGCGAGCCGCGGACCACGGTGAACGCGCCGCGCGACCCGCCGTGGTCGTGGAACCCCGTGCCGGCCCCGGGCGGCCACTCGATGACCCAGAGCTGGAGGTGGGGGGTCTCGGCGAGCTGGTGCCAGCGGCGACCGCCGGGGTCCTCGACGCGGGCGGGGAGCAGGTCGGGCAGCTCCGGGTCGGCGGCGAAGAGCCGGGCGACGCGCAGCAGCTGGACGGGGGTGAAGGTGTTGACGCCGGGAAGGGCGGATGCGGGACGTGCGAGGGTCATGGATGTCTCCGGTGGGGTGTCGTCTGCGGGGCCGCGCCGGAAGCGCGACAGGGTGCCTGCGTCAGCGGCAACAGCGACAGCACATGACGGCAGCGGGCATGGCCGGGGACATCCGGACGGCTGCGGTCGACGACATGGGAAGAGCGAACCACCCGAACCTGCTGTCGTCCATCACCACACGGCGGTGTCTCAGGACCTGGTCAGCGACCCGTGCCCGGACATGGGACGGCGCCGCTCCCGGCGTGGGGAGCGGCGCCGACTCGGTCGGTCATCGCACGATCATGCGGACCTCGGCGAGCACTCGCTCTCGCTCGAGGTGCGCCTGCGCGCGGCGTTGCGCCTCGTGGGCGTCCCGCTCGTGCGCGGTGCGACGAACCTGCTGCATTCGCCTGCGGTACATGGTTCCTCCAAGGATCCAGGTGTGTGGTCATGTGGTCAGGTGGTGGAGTCGTCGACAGTCATGCCGCCACGGGCTCCTTGCGCGGACGGCCACGGGGCCGCTTGCGGGGGATGACGACGCCCTGCTCGAAGAGCTCGCCACCCCAGACGCCCCAGGGCTCCTGGCGCTCGAGGGCACCCACGAGGCAGGAGTCCTTGATCGGGCAGGTGCCGCAGAGGGCCTTGGCGAACTCGACGCCCACGGGGGTGTCGGCGAACCAGAGCTCGGCGTCGTTCTCGCGACAGGGCACGGAATCACCGAGTCGGGCAGTGAACTCCTGTGCGTCGATGAGATCGGTCAGCTGCACGGGTGTCACCTCCTTCTCCGCCCCGGTCGGGGCGGTTCGTGTACTTCGTTCGGTTGTCTGGTGATGTCGGTGGATCGACGGACGCACGAAAAGGCCGCGGATCCCGGGTGGGTTCCGCGGCCTGCAGGCCAGTCGCTGCTGTGGCTACAGCGGCGACGCCAAGGAGGCGGCGGACAGAACACCCGTGGTGGGGACGAAGGCTGCATCGGCGCGGAGGCCGGTGCCGCGAGCGGCGACCGTCATTCCGGCAGCGGGCACAGTCGTCCCCTGGATCGGCACGTTGGTGGCCGCGAGGGTCGGCAGAGCGCCCTGGTGCTCACGCGTGCGGAACGGGACGAAGTGGTCCGTTGCGATGCTCTTCGTGGTCTCCATGCGGCCAACCCTCCTCACTGAAATGGTGCTGTCACGGCACGGCTGCTGCCATGTTGTGAGATCAGGCTAGGGGGTCGCGCCGAGGGCGTGCAACGGAATTAATGAGTTGAATTCTCCGTGGGGACCGCCATGCGCCCCGTCATGTTGTGCGAGAGCCGTTTTCGCGTCAAGAATCTTCTGCACCGACGATGACGGACTCGGGCGTCTCACCGCTCAGCACGGCCAGGACCTGACCCGCGTAGAGGTCGAGCTTGCGCTGGCCCACCCCGCTGATCGACGACAGGGCAGCCAGGTCGGCGGGGGTCTGCTCGGCGATGGCCGTCAGCGTGGCGTCGGTGAAGACGACGTATGCCGGCACGCTCGCCGAGCGTGCCGTCGCGAGCCGCCACTCGCGCAGCCGCTCGAACGTCGCCTCGTCGTAGGTCGCCGGACAGGACGCGCACCGCCCGACCGTGCGCTCGCCCGCGGTCTCGAGGTCGGCGCCGCAGGTGCGACAGGTGCTGCGGCGGCGGACCTTGGGGCCCTTGGCGCCGGCGGCGCCCCCGACCCGGGACGACCTCTTGGGCTGCGAGCGAGCGCCCTCGCCGAGGATGCTCGCCGTGCCGTCGAGGAACCGGGACGGGCGCCGCGTGGCCCGGGCCCCCGGCGTCCGGGCCCCCGACCACGACAGGACGAGGCGGTCCCGGGCCCGCGTCACGCCGACATAGAGGAGCCGGCGCTCCTCCTCGATGGCCTCCGGCGTGTCCGCCATGCTGATCGGCAGGTAGCCGTCGGAGCACCCGATGAGGAAGACGGTCCCCCACTCGAGACCCTTGGCGGCGTGCAGCGACGCGAGCGTGACGCCCTGCACCGACGGCGCGTGCTGCGAGGCCATCCGCTCGTCGAGCTCGCGGACGAAGGCCGGCATCCGCGCCTCGCCGTCGGCCGCGAAGACGTCGTCGGCCAGCGCGGCGAGCGAGGTCAGCGACTCCCAGCGCTCGCGCGACGCCCCGCCCGCGCCCGGCGCGTCGCGCGACCACCCGGCGCCGAGGAGCACGTCGCGCACGAGGTCGGGCAGCGGCACCGACCCGTCGTCGGAGCGGGCGGCGCCCCGCATGAGGACGATGGCCTCCCGCACCTCCTTGCGCTGGAAGAACCGCTCGCCACCACGCACGAGGTAGGGGATGCCCCGGTCCGCGAGCGCGGACTCGACGAGCTCGGACTGGCCGTTGGTGCGGAAGAGCACCGCGACGTCGGCGGGGGCGGAGCCGTCGGCGATGAGGTCGGCGACCTGGGCGGCGACGGCCGCGGCCTCGGCCGGGTCGTCGCTGTGCTGGGTGAGGGTGGGGACCACACCGGTCGTCCGCTGCGCCTCGAGGACGACCGACCCGCTGCGGCGCCCGCCGCTCGGCGAGCGGAGCACGAGGTTGGCGAGCCCGACGATCTCGGGCGTCGAGCGGTAGTTGCGCACCAGCTCCACCTGGCGGGCGCCCGCGTGACGCGAGCGGAAGCCGAGCAGGTGCACCGGGGAGGCCCCGGTGAACGAGTAGATCGTCTGGGCCGGGTCGCCCACGACACAGATGTCGTCGCGGTCGGCGAGCCACAGGTCGAGGAGCCGCTGCTGGAGCGCGTTGACGTCCTGGTACTCGTCGACGACGAAGCTGCGGTACTGCTCGCGGACCGCGCGCGCGACCGTGTCGTTCTCGTCGAGGATGCCCGCGAGGACGAGGAGCACGTCCTCGAAGTCGATGACCCCGCGCTCGGCCTTGACCTCCTCGTAGGCCGTGATGACTCGCGACATCGCCGTGAGGTCCAGGCCGGGCGCCTCGCGGCCCGCGCCGCGGGCGGCGGCCGGGTAGGTCTCGGCGGTGAGCATGCTCACCTTGGCCCACTCGACCTCGGCCGCGAGGTCGCGCAGCCCGGTGCGGTCGAAGCGCAGCCGGAGCCGCCCGGCGGCCTCGGCCACGGCACCGGCCTTGTGCGGCATGACCTCGGGCGCCGCGCCCCCGATGGCCTGCGGCCAGAAGTAGTGCAGCTGCCTCAGCGCCGCCGCGTGGAAGGTCCGGGCCTGCACCCCGCCGACACCGAGGTCGCGCAGGCGGGTGCGCATCTCGCCCGCGGCACGCGCGGTGAAGGTGACCGCCAGCGTGCGCTGCGGCTGCTGCGCACCGGAGAGGACGGCATACGCGATCCGGTGCGTGATGGCGCGGGTCTTGCCGGTCCCGGCGCCGGCGAGCACGACCATGGGCCCGGACGGGTTGGCGGCGACCTCGCGCTGCTCCGGGTCGAGGCCGTCGAGGACCGCGTCGGCGGACGGGTGTGAGGGCAGCGGGGACATCGATGAGATCCTAGGTGGAGCGTCCGACCTGCCCTCCCCGACCGTCCACAGGAGCCCCATGAGCACCCACACGCCCGCCGCCGGAACCGTGACGATGTTCTCGACCACGTGGTGCGGCTACTGCCGCCGGCTCAAGTCCCAGCTCGACCGCGAGGGCATCGAGGTGTCGGTCGTCGACATCGAGCACGACGAGGACGCCGCGGTCTACGTCATGCAGGTCAACGGCGGCAACCAGACCGTGCCCACCGTGGTCTTCCCCGACGGCACCGCCGCCACGAACCCGTCGCTCGCCGAGGTCAAGCAGCGCCTCAGCGCCTGAGCCCGTCCGTTCAGCCCCTCAGGGTCGTGTCGGCGACGTCGATCTCCTCGCCGTACCAGTGCTCGATGAGCCGGCGGGCGATCGAGATTCGGCTGGAGATGCGCAGCGACCCGTCTTCGACCGCCGCCCGGAGCTGCTCGCGGTCGAACCACCGCGCCGCCTCGATCTCGTCCTCCTGGAGCCGGAGCCCGGTCGAGACCGCCCGCGCCGTGAACCCGACCATGAGCGAGGACGGGAAGGGCCACGGCTGGTCCCCGAGGTAGGTCACGTCCTCCACGGGCACTCCCACCTCCTCGTACACCTCGCGTGCCACGGCCGCCGCGAGGCTCTCCCCCGGTTCGACGAAGCCCGCCAGCACCGACATGCCCTGCGCCGCGAAGCCGACCCCGCGCGCGAGCAGGAGCCGGTCGTCGGCGTCGACCACCGACATGATCACCGCCGGGTCGGTGCGCGGGTAGTGCTCGCTCGCGTCGACCGGGCACACCCGGATCCAGCCCGCCCGGGCCGGCTGCGTGGGCGACCCGCACCTGGGACAGAAGGTGTGGCTCCGGTGCCAGTTCGCGAGGCCCGTCGCCGTCGTGAGGACCCCCGCGTCGAGGTCCCCGAGCCGGGCGCCCACGGCGCGCAGTCCGCTGCGCCGGTCGTCGTCCGGGGTCGCCCTGTCGTCCGCGACCGAGAGGACGTATGCCGTCCCGCCCACCGGTGCGTCGTGGCCGAGGTACGCGACGAAGCGGCCGCGGTCCCCGGCCTCCGGGGACCGGTAGCGCAGCGAGACCTCGGCGTCGTCGCCGTGCTCCTCGACGTCGGCGCGCCCGTCGACCAGCTCGAGCACGCGGGTGCCCGGTTCGTCGAGGAGCTGCTGGAGCAGTCCCGGCTCGGTGCGGAGCTCGCTCCGGCGGTCGAGACCACCGCGGGAGAGGGCCAAGGAGGGAAGACTCGCTGCTGCTCTGGCCACGTTCACCACCCTAGGCCGCGACACGGCATACGGTGAGCGCGTGGAACGCACCCCGACCTTTCTCGCCGCCCTGGCCAGCGCCGCGGTCCCCGGCCTGGACCCGGTGAGCGTCGAGGCGCTCCCGAGCGTCGCCGAGCAGGACTACGACGTCGCCTTCGTCCAGGACAGCGAGCACCGGCGCTGGGTCGTGCGGGCGCCTCGCACCGAGGCGGCCGGGGCCCGGATGGACCTCAGCGTGACGTTGCTGCAGATGCTCGCGCGGCGGGTGCCCTTCGCCATCCCCGTGCCCCGCGGGTTCGTCGAGCTCAAGGGCGGGGGCCGGGCGATGGTCTACCCGTTCCTGCCCGGCCACAACCTCGCCTTCGACGAGCTGCCCGCCGGACCGGGGCCGGCAGCGGACCTCGGTCGCGCGCTCGCCGCCCTGCACAACACCGACGTCCGCCTCTTCGACGAGGCCGGGATGCCGACCTACGACACCGACTCCTACCGCACCCGCCGACTCGCCGAGCTCGACCGCGCCGCCGAGTCCGGTCGCGTGCCGACCGGGCTGCTCGCGCGGTGGGAGCGGGCCCTCGAGGACGTCGGCCTCTGGCGCTTCGCGCCGACCCCCGTGCACGGCTCCCTCACCGGTGAACACGTGCTCGCGGTCTTCGAGGACGACTCCGACGCCTCCACCGGACGGATCCGGGGGATCACCGGCTGGGAGGACGCCAAGGTCGCGGACCCGGCCGACGACTTTGCCGCCCTCGTCAACGAGGCCGACCCGGCCACCGTCGAGACGGTCGCCGAGGCCTACGCCCATGCGCGGGTCGAGCGCCCGGACCCCAACCTGCTCGTCCGGGCCCGGCTCGCGGCCGAGCTCGGGGTCCTGGCCGAGCTGATGCGCGCCGACACCCGTGGCGACGAAGCCGCCATCGAGGGACTCTCGACGCGGCTGCGCCGGCTCGACGACGAGGTGCACACGGAGGACACCGCCGACGACTACCGCCGCACGTCGCTCACGCCGGTCGCGCTGCGTGCCCGGTCCACTCCCCCGCCCATCGTGGAGGAGGACGACGAGGACGACGGCGTCGAGTTCGAGCAGACCACCGCGGGCACGGACGAGGACCACTCCACGGCAGACGCGGCGGGCGACGAGGGCGACTCCGCCGTCGCCGCGGACCCGGGGGGCGAGAGCGCCGGCGGGGACCCGGAGGACGAGGTCGACGAGGCGGTGGCGCCGCACGAGCCGGACGACGTCGTCGTCGAGGACCTGTCACCCGACGACGAGGTCGCCTGGACGCCTCGCACGCTGCGCTCCGAGCCGACTGTCGCGATCGAGGTCGACTCCGACGACTCCGACGACTCCGACGATTCTGACGACGGTGCGTTCGTCGACGACGTCGTCGACGAGCCCGCGGGGCCCGGCGACGAGGGCGACGAGGACGACGGGGGAACGGCGTCCGACGACGCCGGACCCGAGGTCACGGACCCGGAACCGCGGACAGGAGAGCGCTGATCTCGGCCTCGCCGACGAGCTCGGGCCAGACCGTCTCGCCGCTCCCTGCGTAGTAGAACGCGCCCCGGACGCGTTCCGGCTCGATCCCACGCAGCCGCGACCAGGCGATCCGGTACGCCGCCAGCTGGAGGGCGCGCACCCGGGCCACCTCACCGGCGGGCCTGCGCCCGGTCTTCCAGTCGACGATGACCCAGTCGGCGCCCTCGACGTCCGCGAAGACGGCGTCGACGCGTCCGCGGATGGCGACGCCGTCGATGACCGTCTCGAGGGCGGTCTCGATCTCGGCGGGGTGGCGCCCCGCCCACGGGCTGGCGAGGAAGCGTTCGCGCATGGCGGGCAGCTCCTCGTCGCTCATGGGGTCCTCGTCGGCGCTGCCCGGCAGGTCGAGGACGTCGACGAAGGCCGCGCGGGCGTAGTGCGCCTCGACCCAGGCGTGGAACGCCGTGCCCCGGCGGGCGGCCCCGGCGGGCGCCGAGGGCATGGGCCGCCGGAGCTCGTCGGTGAACCGGGCGGGATCACGGGCCAGCGCGACGAGCGACGACGCGGACAGGTGGGAGGGGAGCTCGACCACGTCGGCGTGCCGCGCCTGCCGCGCCGCCCGCTCGGCGAGCAGGACCTCCGTCTCGCGCGCCCACGGTCCGGTCCCCTGCGCCGAGGTGCCGGCGCCGTCCGTCGTGGCGGCGACGTCGTCCGTCGCGGCGAGGGCGTCGTCGATCGCCGCGACCGCGTCGTCAACGGCTCCCGCGGCCGCCGCCGCGCGGGTGCGGCGGTGCGCCAGGTGGTCCACGGGCCAGACGAACTCCGTTCCCTCCACGGTGCCCGGCTTCACCAGCGGGGAGCCGTCCTCGGGCGGCACCGGCAGCTCCTCCCACGGCCCGCGCCGGACCGTGGCCCGGCCGGCGGACGACCGGGCGGGATCCGCCAGCCCCACCACCTCGTCGAGGAACCGTGACGTCACCCGCGGCGTCCTCGGTCGGCTCCAGACGCTCGCGGTGAGCAGCAGCGCGTGCCGCGCCCGCGTCACCGCGACGTAGGCGAGCCGGCGCTCCTCGGCGACCGCGTGCTCGCCGCCGGCGACGGCGAAGGACTCGACGCGGGCGGCGAGGTCGTCCCAGCCGTCGGCGTGGAGCCAGCCGAAGTCGGGCAGCCCGTCGCGGTCGCCGCGGAGGGCATAGGGCAGGCCGCCGTCCTGCAGGCCGGCGAGCCAGCCCTTGTCCCTGGGTGCGGAGAGGCGCCACTGCCCGGCCTTGAAGCTCGGCGAGTGCAGGTGGTGCGCCGGGAAGGTGCTCTCGACCATGGCCGGGACGGCGACGACGTCCCACTCCAGGCCCTTGGCCGCGTGGATCGTCATGATTTGCACGGCGTCGGGGGTGGCGTCGGCGTAGCCCCGGTCCAGTCCTCGCTCCTCGTCGATGGCCGCCTTGACCCAGTCGAGGAAGCCGCCGAGGGTCGCCCGGTCCGCGCTCGCCGAGAACTGTGCGGCCACGTCGCCGAAGGCGTCGAGGTGGGCGCGGGCGGCGGCCGGCGTGTACTCGGGCCTCGAGAGGACCTCGATGTCGAGCCCCAGCGCCTTCTCGGCCTCGAGGACGAGGTCGGCGAGCGGCAGGAACGTCAGGCCACGCAGTCGGCGCACGGTGGCCGCGAGCCCGGTGAGCCGCTGGTGGGCGAGGTCGGAGAGCCGCTCCCCCTCGGGGCCCTCCCAGCCCGCCGGCGGCAGGGCGTCGAGCGCCTCGACGATGCTCGGCGCGTCGGCGGCGTCGGGCGCGAGGTCACGCTCGTGGCGGGCCACGTCGCCGCCGCGTCGGCGCTGCTGGTGACGCGACCAGGCGGCGAGCGCGTCGAGGTCGGCGATGCCGAGCCGGGTCATCGGGCCGGTGAGGAGGCGGACGAGGTGGTCGCCCCGTGCCGGGTCCTGCACGACGTGGAGGAGCGCGACGAGGTCCTCCACCTCGGGCGTGAGCAGCAGCCCTCCCAGCCCGACCACCTCGTGCGGGACACCGTGCTCCTCGAGCGCGGCGGTGACGGTCGCGAACTCGGCCCGCTTGCGGCACAGCACGGCTGCGCTGACGGCTCCCCGTGACCGCTGGTCGGCCAGCCACCGGGCGACGTGGGCGGCCTCGTCGGCGGCAGTGAGCAGCCGGGCCACCTCGACCGAGCCCGTCCCGGCGCCGGGACGGGCGGCCAACGGCTCCACCGGCACCCGTGACGCCGCGCGCAGTGGCTCCGCGAGGTGGTTGGCCACCTCGAGGACGGCGGTGTCGTTGCGCCAGCTCGTCGACAGGTCGAGCTTGGTCGCCGGCTCCGGGTCGGCGAACTCGACCGCGAACCGGGTGAGGGTCGTCGCGCTCGCGCCACGCCAGCCGTAGATCGACTGGTGCGGGTCGCCGACGGCCGTGACGGCGCACGACTCCCCCGGCGCGGCATACAACGCCTTGAGCAGCGCGAGCTGGGCCTCGGACGTGTCCTGGAACTCGTCGAGCAGGACGACCCGGTGGCGGGCCCGTTCGATGGCACCGATGTCGTCGAAGGTCATCGCGAGCCGGGCCGCGAGCGCCATCTGGTCGGCGAAGTCCATCGCGTCGCGGCTGCGCTTGAGCCGGGCGTAGCGGTCGACGATCGGCACCACGGCGCGACGCAGGCGGAGGTTGGCGAGCTCGGCGGATGCCGGGTTGACCTTCTTGCGGGTCTCGCCCGGCTCGAGCGTCTCGAGGTGGGCGATGACGGCGTCGAGGTGGTCGGCGACGGCCTCGGGCGTCTGCAGGTGCTCGGCCATCTCGCCGGCGAGGTCGACGACGGCGGCCGTCACGGTGGACTCGGCCTTCTCGACCTCGTCCATCGGGCCGTCGTAGCGTACGACGGCCTCGTGCGCGGTCTGCCAGGCGGCGGCCTCGGACAGCAGGCGGGTGTCGGACTCGTAGCCCAGTCGCAGGCCGTGCTCGCGCACGAGCCGGCCGGCATACGAGTGGTAGGTCGACACGCTCACCGCCGCCCCGAGCGCCGGAGCGCCGTCGACGGTCGCGGGCGTCCAGAGCCCGACGCGGCGCAGCTGGGCCAGGCGGTTGCCGATCCGGTCGGCCAGCTCGGTGGCCGCCTTGCGGGTGAAGGTGAGCCCGAGCACGTCCTCGGGCTCGACGAAGCCGTTGGCGACGAGCCAGACCACCCGCGCGGCCATCGTCTCGGTCTTGCCGGAGCCGGCGCCGGCGATGACGAGCAGGGGTCGCAGCGGCGCCTCGATGACGGCAGTCTGCTCGGGCGTGGGGAGGTGCGGGAGTCCGATGGCCGCCGAGACCTCGGCGGCCGACCAGCGCACGGCGGGAAGGGTGGTCACGGAGCCGGTCACAGGGCCCGCCCCTCGGGCTGGGCGGGACAGGAGCTGCGGACCGGGCAGGTGCGGCAGATGTCGTCGCTCGGTGTCGCCGTGAACGTCGTGCCGGCCATGCCCTCGCCGGTCTCGAGGACGAGCCGTTGCGCCCAGGCCGGGTCCTCGTCGTCGGCGAGCGGCGGCTGCACCTGGATCGACGTCGCGACGCCGGCCGCCTTGCCGAGGTGCAGCAGGGCAGCGCCCGCGGACTCCGGGGCCACGTCGAGGTGCTCGAACGCGCCCGCCTCGACGGCGAGCTGGTAGGAGCCCAGCTGCGCGTGCCGGGGGACGTCGGCGCCCTTCGGCTTGCTCGACCCGGTCTTGTAGTCGATGACGCGCACGGCGCCGTCGGGTCCGACGTCGAGCCGGTCGACCGTGCCGCTGAGCACGACCCGACCGAGCTCGACCCGCATGGACTCCTCGGCGGCAAGCCGGCGCCAGCCGGAGGCCGTGTTCTCGTCGAAGAAGCGCGCGAGCCGGTCGAGCATGCGCCCGGCCTCGCGTCGCTTGAGGTCGGTGGACCACCCGGCCGGCAGCCCGAGGCGTGGCCACCGCTCGCCGAGCGCGGCCCGCATCGTCGGGGCGTCGGCGTCGCCCTCGGCGGCGATCTCGTGGATGAGCGTCCCGATGTCGCGCTGGCCGATCATCGGGCCGTCACCACCGGCCTTGGTGAGCGCCCACCTGAGCTGGCAGGAGGCGAACCCGTCGATCGAGGACGGCCCCACCCGGACGGTCCGGTCGGGGTCGCGGCGCGGGCGGTCGTCCGAGAGCGCGTGCAGCACCCACCACGACGCGGGATCGGCACCGGGAACCCCGGCCCGTGCGAGTCGGGCCAACCCGGTGATCGCGCCCCCGCGACGCCGGGGGTCGCTCGAGACGATGTCGCGGCGCAGCGCGCCGACGAGGGCCGGCAGGGTCATCGGGCGGGCCCAGTCGCTCGGCTGGCGCAGGTCCTCGCCGTCGGGGAGCGGGTCGACGACGTCGAGGAACGGTGATGGCTGCTCGTCCTCGCTGCGCACGGCGGTCACGAGCAGCGACCGGGTGGCGCGGGACACGGCGACGTGGAAGAGGCGGGTCTCGTCGTGCCGGACCGCGGCGAGGGCAGCCCGGTGGCCCCCGGCCCGGCCGCGCACGACGTCGACGAGGTCCTGCGACCCCAGGAGCGAGCCCCGCAGGCGCAGGTCGGGCCAGCTGCCCTCCTGGACTCCCGCGACGACGACCATCGGCCACTCGCGGCCGGCGGCCGCCTGCGGCGTGAGCAGGGCGACGGAGTCCCCGGACGGCGCCCTCGCCGCCAAGGTGTCGCCGGGCACGTCCTGGCCGAGGACGTGCTGGAGGAACGCCTCGGGCGACGAGCCGGGCAGCCGGTCGCCGTAGGTCGCCGCGGCGCGCAGCACCGCGAGCACGGCGTCGAGGTCACGGTCGGCCCGGGCTCCCGCGGCGCCCCCGGCCAGCGCGGTCCCACGCCATGCGGCGGCCAGCCGCGAGGCCTCCCACATGGCCCAGAGGATGCCCTCGGCACTGGCCCCGGCGGCCCAGCCGCCGTCCTCACCGCCGCAGGCCTCGATGCCGGCCCGGATCATCCGACCGACGCGCTGCACGGACCGGCCCTCGATGCCGAGCCGGTCGTGCACGGCAGGGCGCAGCAGCACCTCGGCGAGGAGCTCGTCGCTCGTGCGTGACCCTCCGGCGTCGAGCTCCTCACGACGCAGGGCCCGCCGCAGGCGCCGCAGCTCGACCGGGTCGGCGGCGCCGAGCGGGGAGACGAGGATGTCGAGGGCCACGTCGACCGGGACGTCCTCGGTCCGGGCCAGCGCGAGGTCGACGACGATCTGGAGCAGCGCGAGGAGGGGGCGCACCGCGGGCTCGTCGCGCACCGGCAGCTCGGCCTCGGCGGCGCCCACGGGCACCCCGGACGACTGCAGGGCCCTGCGCAGGGCGGCGCTGCGGGACTGCCCCCGGACGACCACCGCCATGTCTGCCCAGGCCACGCCGTCGAGCAGGTGGGCCGCACGCAGGCGCGACGCGATGAACCCCGCCTCCTGGCTGGCCGACCTCAGCAGGTGCACCTCCACCGCCCCGCCGTCGGCGCTGGGCTCGACCCGGCGGTGAGCGCTGTCGCCGAGGACGCCCACGTGCCCGGCGACGGCGCTCGTCACGTCGAGCAGGCGCTGCGGCAGCCGGTGGCTGCGTGGCAGCGCCACGGTCGGCCCGTCGCCGAGGACGGCCCACTCGCGGGCCAGCAGCGTGGGGTCACCCCCGCGGAACGTCTGGGTCGCGCTGTCCGGGTCCCCGATGAGGACGACACCCGCGGAGGGGGCGACACGGCGCAGCACCTCGAGCAGCCGCAGCGCCGCCGGCGTCATCTCCTGCGCGTCGTCGACGACGACGAGGCGAAGGTCGGACGTGAGGGAGGCGGCCACGTCGTCGTCGTCGAGCGCGCTCGCGGCGGCCCCGAGGATCCACGCCGGGTCGAACGCGCCCGGGGTGAGCAGCGCCGTCACCTCGTCGTACTCGCGGAGGAGCTCGGCGCCCGCCACCCACTCGTCCCGGCCGTGCTCGGCTCCGAGGCGGGCGAGGTCGTCGGGGTCGAGGCCGAGCTCGACGGCCCGCATGAGCAGGTCGCGCAGCTCGGCGCGGAACGCCCGGGTCGACAGCGCCAGCCGGACCCGCTCGGGCCAGCGCGGCCCGGGGGTGTCGCCCGACGCGTGGCCCGCGAGCAGCTCGCGCAGGACGACGTCCTGCTCGGGTCCGCTGAGCAGGCGCGGTGGCGGGTCACCGTCGAGGGCGGCCGCGGCGCGCAGCACCCCGAACCCGAACGACGGGAAGGTCCGGGCGAGCGGCTCGGTCGACGTGCCCCCCACGCGGGACGTCACCTGGTCGCGCAGCCGGGCCGAGGCCCGGCGGGACGCGGCGAGGATGAGGCACTGGTCGGGGCGGAGGCCGTCCGCGACGTGCGCCGCCACGAGCTCGACCGCGACCGTGGACTTGCCCGTGCCGGGCGCCCCGAGGACGCGAAGCACGCCGGTGCCGCGCCAGTCGACGACCGACTGCTGCACGGCGTCGAGGTCCGGTGGCGCGGCCTCGGTCGAGGCGGCTCGTCGCAGGGTCAGCACCCCCGAACTCCACCACGCCGGTCCGACACCGCTTCCGCCACGGTGCGTCAGTAGGTGGGCAGGCTCGGGTCGACGTCGCGGACCCAGGCGAGCACGCCCCCGGAGACGTCGACCGCGTCCACGCCACGGCCTCGCAGGATGCGCACGGCCTCTGCGGACCGTGCTCCGGTCTTGCAGTGCACGAGGACGGGTATGCCGGTCCCGACCCGGGCGATTCCCTCGCCTTCGCCGCTGCGCACCTGCGCGAGCGGGACGGCCAGGGCACCGGGGATGCTCACCACCTCGCGCTCACCCGGCTCGCGGACGTCGAGGAGGACGAACGCGTCGGCGCCGGCGTCGCGCTCCCGCAGACGTTGCGCCAGGGCGACGACGGAGACCGACGGCAGCGCCGGCTCGTCGGTGCCAGAAGCTTGGTCGTCGCTCGGGGCCGCGTCGTACTCGATGCCGAGCGGCCGACGCGGGTCCGCGCCACGGCCGCAGACCACGCAGTCCGGGTCGGCGACGACCTGAAGGGTGCTCCACGCCTGGGCCCACGCGTCGTGCAGGAGCAGGCGCCCGACGAGGGGCTCGCCGACCCCGACGAGGAGCTTGACGACCTCCTCGGCCATCACCGAGCCCACGGACCCGCAGCTGGCGCCGAGGACACCCCCGGTCGAGCAGGACGGGACCGCGCCGGGGGCCGGCGGGGTGGGGAAGACACAGCGGTAGCAGGGGCCCTCCCCCGCCCACCAGACGCTCACCTGGGCGTCGTGCTGGTAGACCGACCCCCACACGTGCGGCACCGCGAGCCGGGCACAGGCGTCCCCGACGAGGTAGCGGGTCGGGAAGTTGTCGGCGCCGTCGACGACCACGTCGTGGTCGGCGACGAGGTCGAGGACGGTGGCGGCGGTCAGCCGTGCGGTGACGGGCACCACCTCGACGCCCGGGGCGAGCGCGGCCAGTGCGTCCACGGCCGAGAGCGCCTTGGGCCGGTCCACGTCGGCGACACCGTGGACCACCTGGCGCTGGAGGTTGGTCTCGTCGACGGTGTCGTCGTCGACCACGGTGAGGCGGCCGACCCCCGCCGCAGCGAGGTAGAGCAGGACCGGCGAGCCGAGGCCGCCCGCCCCGACGACGAGGACCCGGGCGGCACGCAGCCGCCGCTGCCCCGTGTCCCCGATCCCCGGGAGGATCACGTGGCGCGCGTACCTGGTTCGCTCGGACGGCGAGAGCGCCCCACCGACGGGGGCCAGCGGCACACGCCCGCCTGTTCCAGAGTTGCGGTCCACCACGTCACGATACGTCGCGACGCCCATCAGCCCCCGGCGCGTTCCGTACCATGAGCCGCACCACACCCCAGCGCCCCCGCCAGACAGGAATGTGATGGATACGAGCACCCACCGCGGACAGCGCATGCCCCGATCCGAGCGGCGAGCCCAGCTCCTCGAGTCGGCCCAGGCGGTCTTCGTCGACCGCGGCTACCACGCGGCCGCCATGGACGACATCGCCGAGCACGCCGGGGTGTCCAAGCCCGTTCTCTACCAGCACTTCCCGGGCAAGCTCGAGCTCTACCTCGCCCTCCTCGACGCGCACTGCGACACCCTCGAGCGCCTCGTCCGCGAGGCCCTCGCCCGGCCCACCGAGGACAACGAGGAGCGCGTGGCCGCGACGACGAGCGCCTACTTCGACTTCGTCTCCCGCGAGGGCGCCGCGTTCCGGATGATCTTCGAGTCCGACCTCACGAGCGTCCCGCAGGTGCGGACCCGCCTCGACAGCCTCGAGCTCGCGTGCGCCGAGGCCATCGCCGACGTCATCGCCGAGGACTCCGGCATCCCCGACGACCAGGCCATGCTCCTCGGCGTCGGCCTCGCCGGCATGTCGCAGATCACCGCCCGGCACTGGCTCGCGGCCGAGTCCGACCTCTCCCGAGACGAGGCCGCCGGCCTGGCGAGCGCGCTCGCGTGGCGCGGTCTGGGTGGCCTGCCGCGCGTGGGTGGGGAACGTTCCGAGGACCCACCGGGTTAGCCTCAGTGAACTGATCGCCGGCCCGTGCCGCGCGCTCACCCGTGAACGAAAGGTGGACCAGACCGTGGAGGTCAACATCGGCGTGCAGAACGTCGCACGCGAGATCGCACTCGAGACCGACGCGTCGGCCGACGAGGTGTCGAAGGCCCTCGAGGCGGCGCTCGCCGAGGGTGGCGTCCTTCGCCTCACCGACACCAAGGGGCGCGAGATCCTCGTCCCGGGCCGGGCCCTGGGCTGGGTCCTCGTCGGCGAGTCCGAGAAGAGCCGGGTCGGCTTCAGCCAGGTCTGAACCGGCCTCCGCAGCCCACCCTTTGGGGTGAAAAAACGGGCCTGAACAGCCGTGATACAGGCAGCGCCGGATTCGAGATTCGCCCGACGCGCAGGTCGGGTCCGGGCCCTGATGTGGCATAGGGTTCATTTGTCAAGGTCCCCAACAGGGTGACCTGCATCGTGCCCAACAGGGCCAGAAAGGAGGGTTCCCATGATCGGAACCATCATCGGCGCCATCATCGTCGGCGCCATCATCGGAGCGCTCGCTCGTCTCGTCCTTCCCGGCAAGCAGAGCATCTCCGTCGTCGTGACCGTGATCCTCGGGATCCTCGGTTCGCTGATTGCGTCCTGGCTCGTCTACCAGCTCGGATACAACAACGAGAACGGCGGCTTCCAGTTCGTCCCGTTCCTCGCCGGCGTCGTCGTCGCCGCCCTGCTCATCGTGGGCTACGGCATGGCCACGAACAAGAAGCAGGTCTGACGCCCAGGCGTCCACGCACGAACGGCAAGGCCCCGGTTCTCCTCGCGAGAACCGGGGCCTTTCCCGTGCCACGAAAGTGGAGCTGACGTGTTCGTGCTGCGCGCGTTGGCGACGCCGTCGGAGCTGACGGGTTCGTGATGCGCGCGTTTGCGACGAAGGAGCAACTGAGCGTGCATCACGAACCCGCGAGCGCCGTCCGAGAGCGACGCCGTCCGAGCAGCCGGCGGCGCAGGACCTCAGGCGGTGAGGCCGAGCCGGGCCATGCGCTCGCTGTGCCGGTCGGTGAGCCGGGTGAACATCTCGCCGATCTCGGCGAGGTCGGCCCCGCCCCCGACGAGCAGCCCGGAGAGGGCGTCGCGCTCCACGGCCACCGCCTGACCCTGGCTGAGCGCCTCGCCGAGCAGCCGTCGCCCCCACAGGCTCAGCCGGCCCTTGGCGGTCGGGTCGGTCCGCATCTCGTCCCGCACGACCCGGACGATGAAGTCACCCATGCCCGCGTCGTCGAGCGCGTGGTCCATGACGCCACGGGTCTCCTCGTCGACGAACGAGGCCATCTCGCGGTAGAAGTCCTTGGCGATGCCGTCGCCGACGTACGCCTTGACCAGTCCCTCGACCCAGCCCCTCGGCGCCGTGCGCGTGTGGAAGGCGGAGAACGGCGCGACGAACGGCTCCATCGACGCCTCGGCCTCGGCGCCGATCGACACGAGGCGGTCGACGAGCAGCTCGTACTGCCGGTACTCCGCAGCGGCGAACCCCGCCATCTGCGCCTTGGTCCGCAGCGACGGCGCGAGGTCGGCGTCGCTCGCCATCCGGATGCACGCCGTCAGCTCGCCGTAGGCGAGCACGCCGAGCAGGTCGACCACGGCTGCCCGGTATGCCGGGTCCTCGAGTGCCGCCGCAGCGTTCGTCTCCATGCCGGGCAGCCTAGCCATGGCCGCGTGGCGGGGCGGACGGCATACGCACGCTAGGCTGGACGAGTCCACGGTGCCCGGTCGGCACGACGAAAGATCAGTGTGCGGGCCCCGCTCGGGAGCCCACCCCGAAGAACTCCGATCGGCCCGCCACAGCGGCGATGAGCCTCACGCGCGTGACGCCGCCGATCAGAGAGTTCCCATGACCGACAGTCAGACCATCCCTGCCGACCCGATGACCGCCGAGGCGATCCCCGACGAGATCGCCATCGAGGCCACGAAGCAGGCCACGGCGGACGTGCAGACCTTCGCCGACTTCTCGATCCACCCCGACATCGTCGCCGCGCTCGCCGGCCACGGCATCCTGACGCCGTTCCCGATCCAGGCCATGACCCTCCCGGTCGCGCTGTCCGGGCACGACATCATCGGCCAGGCCAAGACGGGCACCGGCAAGACCCTCGGCTTCGGCATCCCGCTGCTCAACAAGGTCATCGCCCGTGGCGACGACGCCTGGGAGGGCTTCACGCACCGCGGGAAGCCGCAGGCCCTGGCCGTCGCGCCGACCCGTGAGCTGGCCGTGCAGGTCGCGAGCGACCTCGAGCGCGCCGGCAAGAAGCGGGGCATCCGGGTGCTCACCGTCTACGGCGGCCGCGCCTACGAGCCCCAGATCGAGGCGCTGGCCCAGGGCGTCGAGGTCGTCGTCGGCACCCCCGGCCGCCTCATCGACCTCGCCAAGCAGGGCCACCTCGACCTCTCCCACGCCAAGACCGTCGTCCTCGACGAGGCCGACGAGATGCTCGACCTCGGCTTCCTCCCCGACGTCGAGAAGCTCCTGGCGATGACGTCGCCGGCCCGCCAGACGATGCTCTTCTCGGCCACGATGCCGGGCGCCGTCGTCGCGCTGGCCCGTCGCTACATGACCCAGCCGACCCACATCCGGGCGATGCAGGAGGGCGAGGGCGACACCTCGCAGACCGTCAAGGCGGTCACGCAGCACGTGTTCCGCGCCCACGCGATGGACAAGGTCGAGATGCTCGCCCGCATGCTCCAGGCCAACGGCCGCGGCCTGACGATCATCTTCAGCCGGACCAAGCGCACGGCCGCCAAGGTCGCCGACGACCTCGCCGAGCGCGGCTTCGCGGCCGCGGCCATCCACGGCGACCTCGGCCAAGGAGCCCGTGAGCAGGCGCTGCGCGCGTTCCGCTCAGGTAAGGTCGACGTCCTCGTCGCCACCGACGTCGCCGCCCGCGGCATCGACGTCGAGAACGTCACGCACGTCATCAACTACCAGTGCCCCGAGGACGAGAAGACCTACATCCACCGCATCGGCCGCACCGGTCGCGCCGGGCAGACCGGCATCGCCGTGACGTTCGTCGACTGGGACGACCTGCACCGCTGGACGATGATCAACAAGGCGCTCGACCTCGGGATCCCGGACCCCGAGGAGACCTACTCCTCGTCGGACCACTTCTACGAGCAGATGGACATCCCGCTCGGGTCCAAGGGCCGCCTCGCGAAGTCCCAGCAGACCCGCGCCGGGCTCGACGCCGAGGTGCTCGAGGACCTCGGCGAGACCGGCAAGTCCGGCGGGCGCCGCCCGACCGGCGGCCGTGGCTCGCGTGACGGCGCCTCCCGTGACGGCGGCTCGCGTGACGGCGGTCGCGGGTCGCGCGACGGCGGTCGTGGACGGGGCGGCGAGAGCCGCACCTCGACCGCCGGTCCGCGCACCGAGACCGCCGCTCCTCGCGCCGAGGGCGGCGATGCCGCAGGTCGGGGCCGGAGCCGTCGCCGCACGCGTGGCGGCAGGCCCGCCGGCGCGACCGACTGACGCGCGCGGACGGCATACGACCGGCCGAGCACCGCAAAGAGGCCCGGGGCAAGAGAACTGTTCTCTTGCCCCGGGCCCGCCGGGGGCGGGAAAGGTGTGGCGGGCGGTCAGCCGGGGGTGATCGTCGAGGTGTCGATGACGTAGCGGTAGCGCACCGTGCCCGCCACGACCTCGTCGTAGGCCGCGTCGATGGTCGTCGTGTCGCTCGCGTCCAGCCGCTCGACGCTCGCTCCGATGCCGTGCTCGGCGCAGAAGTCGAGCATCTCCTGGGTCTCGCCGATGCCCCCGATGTTGCTGCCGGAGATCGCCTTGTTGCCGATGATGAGGCTCCCCGGCTTGACCGAGAGGTTGCTCGGCGGGAGGCCGACGTTGACGAGGGCACCGTTGGGGCGCAGGAGACGCAGGTACGCCTCCATGTCGAGGTCGGCACTCACCGTGTTGAGGATGAGGTCGAAGCTGCCACGGGCCTCGCGCATCGCTGCCTTGTCGCTCGTCGCGATGTGGTTGCTCGAGCCGAGCGCCTTGGCGTCCTCGGCCTTCGCGGCCGAACGGGAGAGCGTGGAGACCTCGGCCCCCATGGCCGCGGCGAGCTTGACGCCCATGTGGCCGAGCCCGCCGACACCGACGACGGCGACCTTGCGGCCGGGACCGGAGCCCCAGCGCTTCAGCGGCGAGTAGGTCGTGATGCCGGCGCAGAGCAGCGGTGCCGCCTCGTCGAGCTCGATGCCCTCGGGGACCCGCACGACCATGCGCTCGGTGACGACGATCTGCTGGCTGTAGCCACCGGCGGCCCACTCACCGTCGTAGTTCTTGGCGTTGTAGGTGCCGACCGAGCCCTTGGAGCAGAACTGCTCCTGGCCGTTCTTGCAGTTCTCGCACTCGGCGCACGAGTCGACGAGGCAGCCGACGCCGACGCGGTCGCCGACGGAGAACCTCGTGACACCGTCGCCGACGGCGCTGACCGTTCCGGCGATCTCGTGGCCGGTGACGATCGGGTAGTGGGCGGCGCCCCACTCGTCGCGGACGGTGTGGATGTCGCTGTGGCAGATGCCGGCGAAGGCGATGTCGATGCGGACGTCGTCGTCGCGGAGGTCTCGACGGTCGATCTCCACGGCCTCGAAGGGCGCGGAGGCAGAGGGCACGGACAGTGCGTTGGTCTTGGTGGGCATGCCCCCACCGTAACCCCGGTGAGCGCCCGCTCTGGACCTCGCGATCCGCCCTCTCGGGTGTCGGTTACAGCTGCGGCAGGAGCGAGGCCGCGACGTCCCGGTAGGCGCGGGCCCCCTTGGACGTGCGTGACGTCGCGAGGATCGAGCGCCCCACCGCGGGGGCCTCGGCGAAGCGCACGGTGCGTGGGATCGGCGGCGAGAGCACGGGCAGGCCGTAGCGCTCGCCGACGTCGGAGAGCACCTCCCGCGCGTGGTTGCTGCGTCCGTCGAAGAGGGTCGGGAGGATGCCGATGACCTTGAGCTTCTTGTTGAGGATCTTCTTGACGTCGGCGACGGTGTCGAGCAGCTGCCCGACGCCGCGGTGGCTGAGCATCTCGCAGGGCATCGGGATGATGAGACCGCCCGCCGCGGTGAGGGCGTTGAGGGTGAGCACCCCCAGGCTGGGCGAGCAGTCGATGAGCACGATGTCGTAGTCCTTGCGGGCGCTCTCAAGCGCCGTCTGCAGGACGTACTCGCGCGCCGGGCGCCCGAGGAGCACGGCCTCGGTGCCGGCGAGGTCGATCGAGCTGGGGACGAGGTGCACGCCGTCCTCGCACTCGACGACGACGTCGGCCAGCTCGGCCTGACCGAGGAGGACGTGGTGGATCGACTCCTCGACCTCGTCGGGGTCGACGCCGAGGCTGAAGGTCAGGCAGGCCTGGGCGTCGAGGTCGACGAGCAGCACGCGCTTGCCGAGCTCGGCGAAGGCGGCACCGAGCGAGGCGACCGACGTGGTCTTGGCGACGCCGCCCTTCTGGTTGGCGACGGCGATGATCGTGGCACCCGTGGGGCGCTTGCGTGGGGGCACAGGGAGGTCCTTGAACGAAAGTGGGTATGCCGGCCCCCGCAGAGCGTGGGACCCGCGCCCCAGTCTCTCAGGCACCCCGCCCCGCGCGGACCACCGCTCAGGTGGTGTCGGACACGGCCGGGAGGACGAGCTGCCCCACCGGGCCGGGGTTGAACGCCACCTCCCAGCGAAACCCGTCGGGGTCGGCGAAGTACCCGGTGTAGCCGCCCCACTCGCGCTCGACGCCGGAGGCGACGTCCGAGGAGCCGGCGGCACGGGCGACCTCGAGGACCGCGTCGACCTCGGAGACGTTGGAGACGTTGTGGGCGAGGGTGATGGGCAGGATGCCCGTGGAGTCTGACAACGGGCCGACCTCGGCCTCGAAGTGCCCGCGGTCCCAGAGCGACAGGACGAGCTGGGGACCTGCGCGAAACATGAGGACGTCCCCCTCGACGTCGAGCTCGGGCTCCCAGCCGAGCCCGTCGACGTAGAAGCGCCGGGTCGCGTCGAGGTCGTGCACCCCGAGGGTGACGAAGGAGATGCGCTGCTCCACGGCGACTCAGTCCGCGGTGTGGGTGGCGGCGTGGAAGGCGTGCATGGGCCCATCGTGGCACCGGCTCACGACAGGGAACCGGTCGGGCGGCGGGCTGCGTCCCAGTGGCGCGACCCGCACCGGGACCTGCGCCACCGTCGTCGGCACGATCGTGCTCGCGGTCTCGCCGCTCGGTGGCGGTGGTGCCCCTACGGGCCCCACCCCCGCCCCGGCGCGGCCGTCGGCGACCGCGAGCGGCTCACCCGCGCCGTCGGATGAGGTCTGGACCGCGGCGACGGTGCTCCAGCGCGACCCGTCGTCCCCGCCGGAGCTCTGCGTCGGCGGCGTCGCGCAGTCCTACCCGCCCCAGTCCGGCGGGCCGCGGATCGTCGGCTGGGACTGGGCCGACGTCACCGACGCGACCGAGGCCTCCGGGGTCATCTGGGTCGACAGGACGTTCGTCACGGGGACCTACGACGGCGACACCTTCACCCTCACCCGACCGCCGAGCGACCTGCCACCCCCGTGCGCGGTTGTCGAGACGCCGGCGCAGCACGACGAGTTCCCCGCGCTCTGCGAGCACCCGTTGCGCGGCGCCGAGGCGAGCGCCGCGGCCGGCGCCCGGGCCGACACCCGGGCCAAGGACGCCCTGGGCCGTCACCTCGAGGGGATGGACGGCTACGTCGCCTCGTGGGTCTCCGACGGCCGGGCGTTCATGAACGTCGTCGTCACCGGCGAGGCCGGGTCGGCCTGGGCCCGGCTCCGACGGCTCTGGGCTGGCACGCTCTGCGTCGAGCAGCGCGACGTCGCCACCCACGCGGACATGCTTGCCGCCCAGGAGGCGCTCGGCGAGGCACCGCTGGCGCCGGCGCAGTGCCTAGGCAGCGCCCCCGGGACCTACCTTCGACTGCAGGTCGGCGTCACCCCTCGCGGACCCCGCCACCGTCGCGGCCATCCACCGCGTGGTCTCCCCCTGGCTCGACCCCGGCGACGTCGTCATCACGCCCCGGCTGCGCCCGCTGACGCCCTGAGGTCCATCGCTCAGCGGACGACGGTGCGCAGCTGACCGTCGAGGCGGCGGGTCCAGCCGCGCTCGTCGAGGTGCTCGAGCAACGGGACCGCGACCCGGCGCGTCGTCGCCAGGGCCTGCCTGGCAGCACTGAGAGTGAACGGCTGGTCGAGGCAGGTGAGGACACGCATCGCCCTGGCCGGGCCGTCCGGCAGCAGCACGACGTCGTCGGCCAGTCGCAGCAGCCGTCCCGTCCGCTGTGCCGCGGCGAGCTCGCGGGCGCCGAGTCCGAGCTCGCAGAGGCGGTCCCGGTCCGGCGCGTCGAAGGGCGACTCCCGCAGCGCCCGCTCGACCGTGCTGACGCCCTGCTCGGCGGGGCCCAGGCCTGACGCGCCCGACGGGTGGACGCACCCCGCGGTCACCGCCAGGCCTGCCCGCTCGGCGAGATGCCGCACGAGCTCGGCCCCCGGCGCCGCGATTCCGGGGGCGAGTGTGCCGCCGTCGGCGGCCGAACGGAGATGGCCGGGCAGGCGCAGCAGGTGCAGCACCTCGACCGTGGCCGGGCCCGGGCTGAGCGGGTGGGCGGCCTGGTGCGCAGCCACCGTCTCGCATACGACGCCCGTCCACGTCGAGAGGGTCGCCGGGTCGAACCACCAGGCCCCCACCCGGACTCCGCCGTCCGGATCCGGGAGGCCGAGTCGTCGCAGGAGGAGCGGGTGGTCACCGCCTCGCGCCTCGAGCCTGAGGTCAGCCGGGGCCCGGTCGGCGCAGAGGTGGGACCCTCGCGCGGACCCGGCCCCGCGCCTGCGCAGCGGCAGCGGGTCGACGTCGACGACCCTCAGGGACCAGAGCCTGCGGCTGCCGGGCTCTCGCAGGATCGCGCGGTCACCGACCCGCCAGGGCAGGACCTCCTGCGCCGTGATCCGAGCGTGGCGGTCGCCGAGGCGGCGCACGGTCACCTGCACGTCAGCGGACCCGACGTGCAGGACGGCCGCCCTGGGCGCGTCGCCGGGCCCTCGGCGGGAGGACCACGCGGCCTCCGTGCTCTCCTCCACGGCCGCCAGCTCGACGTCCACGACGGTCCCGAGCGCGAACGCCCCCGGCGTCAACAGGACGGCGGAGCGGCCCAGCGCCCTGGACCCGACCCGGCGCAGGTTGACGGCCACCCTGGAGACCGGCCCCACGCTCTGGCGCGGGACGTCCTGGCTGTGCAGCCCGCGGACGGTGACCTCGTGTACCCGCCCGCCGTCGAGGAGCGCGAGTCGGTCACCCACGTGCACGGCGCCGGACCCCAGCGTGCCCGTGACCACGGTTCCCGCGCCGGCGATCGAGAAGGACCGGTCGGTCCACAGCCGGACGGGGCTCCCGGTGTCCGGTGCCGGGAGGCGCGTCGTGAGTGCGCCCAGTGCCTCGACGAGGAGGTCGAGACCCCATCCGGCCGTCGCCGACACCCGGACGGTGGCGACGGTCAGCCCCGCAGCCGCCAGCCGGCGGGACGCCTCGGCAGCGACCTGGGACTGCCGGCTCTCGTCCGCGAGGTCGCACCGGGTGATCACGAGGACCCCGTCGCGGATCCCCAGGGCCTGCACGGCGGCGAGGTGCTCGGAGCTCTGGGCCTGCCAGCCCTGGTCGGCCGCGACGACGAAGACGACGGCCGGCGCGGGCCCGAGCCCGGCGAGCATCGTCCCGACGAACCGCTGGTGGCCGGGGACGTCGACGAACGCCACCTCGGCGCCCCCGGGCAGGGTGGTCCAGGCGAAGCCGAGCTCGATCGTCAGCCCCCGCGCCTTCTCCTCGCGCAGCCGGTCGGGATCGCGTCCGGTGAGGGCCCGCACCAGGGTGGACTTGCCGTGGTCGACGTGGCCGGCGGTGGCGAGGACCCACCTCATGGTTCCGGGGACCCGCCCGTGGCCACGAGCGCGGCCCGAAGGGCGCGTTCGACGTCGGCGTCCCGGTCCGGCGGGACGCAGCGCAGGTCGACGAGGCCACGGCCGTCCTCGACCCGGGCGAGCACGACCGGGACGTCCTCCGTCGGTGCTCGCAACCGTGGCACGACGGCCACCGGCACCGCCACCGCCCATCCCGGCAGGGGGACGCCGGGAGCGCCCCCGCCGCCGACACGCCCCACGACGGCGACGACCTCACGGCCGAGCGCGCGGGCGAGGGCGTCGGTGCGAGGACGGAGTTGGTCGGCGGTCAGGTGCAGCGCGGACGTCACCGGCGTCACCGGGCCGCGCAGCGTCGCCTCCAGGGCGGCGAGGGTGAGCTTGTCGACCCGGAGCGCCCTCGCGAGGGGGTGCCGCCGCAGGCGCTCGACGGTCGCCCGCTCGCCGAGGAGGAGCCCGGACTGCGGTCCACCCAACAGCTTGTCACCGCTCGCGGTGACAAGCGTCGCGCCGGCGCGCAGCGACGTCGTGGCGTCCGGCTCCTGCGGGAGGACCGGATCGTGGGTGAGCAGACCCGATCCGATGTCCGCGACCACGGGCACGACCGAGCCGTCGGGTCGCCGCACGTCCCGCAGGCCCTCGAGTCCGACGGAGGCGACGAAGCCGTCGAGGCGGAAGTTGCTCGGGTGTACCTTGAGGATGCACCCGGTGTCCGGACCCACAGCGTCGAGGTAGTCGCGTGAGTGGGTGCGGTTGGTCGTCCCCACCTCGCGCAGCCGGGCCCCGGTGGAGGCGATGAGGTCGGGCAGGCGGAAGCCGTCGCCGATCTCGACCATCTCGCCCCGGGAGACGACCACGTCGCGGCCGGAGGCCAGCGCGGTGGTGGCGAGGACGAGTGCCGCCGCACCGTTGTTGACGACCAGGGCGGCCTCCGCATCAGGAACGGCCTCGAGGAGCGCGGCCACCGCCGCGGCTCCCCGGCGGCCCCGCTCACCCGTCCGGAGGTCCATCTCGACGTCGACGTGGCCCGAGGCGTCGGTGAGCGCGTCCACCGCCGCGGGTGAGAGCGGCGCCCGCCCGATGTTGGTGTGGACCACCACGCCGGTCGCGTTGAGCACCGGCGTCAGCGAGGACGGACTCCCCCGCAGGACCGCGACGGCGGCGTCGAGCACGTCGGCCGGGAGGATCTCGCCGCGTCGGGCGCGACCCTGCGCGGAGATGACCGCCCGTCGCACGGTGTCGGGGCCGAGGTGGTGCGCCGCGGCGAGCAGGCGCGCCTCGCCGAGGAGGACGTCGGTGCGGGGAATCGCACGACGTGGATCGGCGTCGTTCACCCACACTCCCTTCGTCCGACGAGGGAACCGACGGATCCCCCACGTGTGGCGGAGACGGACGGGAATCGAACCCGCCAGACCGAGGTGCTCGGTCTCACCGGTGTTGAAGACCGGGGGGCCCACCAGGAACCCAGACGCCTCCGCCACCCAGCCTAGACACGTGGCTAGGCTCGGTGCGCATGGAGGCCCGACGCCTGACCCAGTTCGCGCGCGGTGGTGGCTGCGCCTGCAAGATCCCGGCCGGTGAGCTCGAGGCGCTCGTCGCCCAGCTGCAGGAGCGCCGTCAGCATGCTTCGTGGCGGGGTGCCGTCGAGGTGCTCGTCGGTTTGGACGACGGGGATGACGCCGCCGTCGTCCGGGTCAGTGGCGGCCTGGCGGTCCTCTCCACCGCTGACTTCTTCACACCCGTCGTCGACGACGCATACGACTGGGGCAGGATCGCGGCGGCGAACGCCCTCTCCGACGTCTACGCCATGGGGGGCACGCCCGTCATGGCGATCAACATCGTGGCGTGGCCACGCGAGCTGCTGCCCATGGAGCTGCTGCGTGAGGTCCTGCGCGGCGGCCTCGACGTGGCGATGGAGGCCGACTGCCCGGTCCTCGGCGGGCACAGCATCGACGGACCCGAGCCCGTCTACGGGATGGCAGTGACCGGCACGGCCGACCCGGAGCGGCTGATGCGCAACGATGCCGCCCGGGCCGGGCTGCCCATCAGCCTCACGAAACCGCTGGGGCTCGGCGTGCTCAACAACCGCCACAAGGCGACCGGGGAGACGAGTGCCGAGGCGGTCGCCGTCATGACCACCCTCAACCGGGATGCCTCGCGAGCCGCCCTCGAGGCCGGTGTCCGTGCCGCCACCGACGTCACCGGGTTCGGGTTGCTCGGTCACCTGTTCAAGATGGGCCGAGCCTCCGGTGTCGCCGCCCGGGTCGACTCGAGCGCCGTGCCCTACGTCGAGGGGGCCCGGGAGGCGCTCGCGGACGGTCACGTCCCGGGCGGCTCGCGTCGCAACCTCGACTGGGTGCGGCCGCACCTGGCCGTCGCCCCCGGGGTCGACGAGGACGAGCTGCTCCTCCTGGCCGACGCGCAGACCTCCGGCGGGTTGCTCGTCGTGGGTGAGGTGCCCGGTTTCCCGGTCGTCGGTGAGACCGTGCCCGCGGGCTCGCTGGGCGAGCGCGTCGTCGTCGCAGTGGCATGAGCGAGCCCTCTTCATCGCCCTCCCGGGTCTCCGCAGCCCTCGAGCAGGCACGGCGGGACCTCGGACGCCTCAGCCCGACCGAGGCGGTCGAGGCGCAGCGACGGGGGGCACTGCTCGTGGACACCCGAACTGCCGTACAGCGCTGCAGGCAGGGCGAGGTGCCCGGCGCCGTGGTCGTCGACCGCACCGTCCTCGAGTGGCGGCTCGACCCCAGCTCGCCCCACCGCATCCCCGAGGCCGTCCCGGGGCAGCGGGTCGTCCTCGTGTGCCGGCAGGGCTACAGCTCCTCCTTCGCCGCCGAGTCGCTGCGTCGGCTCGGGGTGGACGCGACCGACGTGGTCGGCGGGATCGAAGCGTGGCGGTCGGCCGGCCTTCCGCTCGGCCACGGACCGGCCGACGTGCGCGAGTGAGCCGTCGTTTCATACGGGGGCCGTCTCCACCTTCCCGGGCGGCCTGGCGATGAGCGGCAGGAGGACGCCGACGAGGGCGATGATCCCGACGACCGTGAAGGCCCGGGTGTAGGCCTCGTTCTCCCCGATGAGCCAGGAGATGAGGAAGGGGCCGACGACGCCACCGATGGACCAGCCGACGAGCATGAGGCCGTAGATCGCGCCGGCGTTCTTCACGCCGAAGAAGTCGCCGGCCGTGGACGGCATGGTCCCGAACGCGCCGCCGTAGCAGGTGTAGACGAGGGCACAGAGGACATAGAAGATGGCCGCGTTGCCAGCGTGCGGGATGGCCAGGAGGGCGAGGCCCTGGATGGCGAGGATCCCGAGGAAGGCAGGGCGCCGGCCGATTCGGTCGGAGATGGCTGCCCACAGGATCCGGCCACCGCCGTTGAAGAGCCCCATGATGCCGACCAGCGTCGCGGCTGCGCCGGCGCTGAGGCCCGCGACGTCGGTCGCCGTGCCCGCGGCGACCGAGATGAGCGAGATCCCCGCCGTCACCGAGATCGTGAGGGTGAGCATGAGGATGTACCACTGGGGCGTGCTGAGAGCCTCCTGCGGGGTGAAGTCGCGGCCCGCCGCATTCGCCTGCTTCGCGGACGCGGCCGGGTCGACGCCCTTCCTGGCGGCCACCGTGTAGCCCTCCGGCGGGTTGCGGAAGAGCGAGGCGCCGAGGAGCCCGGCGACGAGGTAGGACATGCCGAGCCAGAGGAAGACCTTCGTGGGGTAGCGCTGGTAGTCCGCGCTGCCCTCGATCATCCGCTGCGCGACAGGAGAGGTGATGACGGCACCGAAGCCGAAGCCGCCGACCGCGATGCCGGTGATGAGGCCTCGCTTGTCGGGGAACCACTTCTGGAGCATGGCGATCGGAACGATGTAGGCGAGACCGAGGCCGAAGCCGCCGAGGACGCCGTACCCGAGGACGAGCAGCCACAGGTCACTCGCGTCCCGGGCAAGGCTCGCGAGCATGATCCCGATCGAGTAGATCGTCACCCCGACGAGGGCGACGACGCGCGGGCCTCGCCGGTCCTGGATGCGACCTCCGAGGAAGGTACCGACGAAGATCATGCCGATGGCGACCTCGAACGGGATGGTGGCCTGGACCTTGGTGAGCTCGAGGGCCGACGGGTCCGCCTGGATCGCCTTGCTGAACGTGCTCCAGGCGTAGACCGCTCCGATGGCGAGCTGGACGAGGACACCACCGGCGAGGACGACCCACCGGTTGCCGGTGCTGCCGGCGGCGACCCCCCTGCCCTCGTGCTCACGGGTGCGGGTGGTGCTCATGCGACCTCCTGGGGTGACGGGGCGAGGAGTCACCTCGCCGTGACGATGCTGTCGTGGACGGTGCCGTCGGCACGGCGCTTCTCCAGCCGCGCCTTCTGCAGGTCGACGGTGTACCTGGGGTCCCGGGCCGACTCGAGCCCGGCGTCGACGAAACCGAACCGGGTCAGCGCCGAGCCGCCCGCCAGCGCGGCGCCGGCGGCCACCGCCACCCACCGGCTGCGGCCCGCCGCGAGGGTCCCGAGCGCGCCGGCGACGGTCAGGGCCCTGGCGAGGCGGAGCCGGGGGCCGCCCTCTCCCCCGACGACCGGCTCATCGATCCCGAGGGACTCCAGGTGCTCCTCGAGGCGCCGCATCGCCACCAGGTCGCTCGCCGCCCCGAGCAGGGCCAGCCGTCGCGCCGGCCCCGCCTGGTCCACGGGCGAGAGGATCATCTGGATCCCGGCCGAGGCCATGGCCGCCGAGCCGACGAAGACGAACGGCAGCTGCGCCCGGCTCTCGTGCCACACCGGGGTGGCGGAGTCGGACAGCAGCACCGCCGTGTAGGCGGCCAGCGGCGGCGCGAAGAGCGCCTGCCCGACACTCGCCGTGCCCTCCACGACGCCCAGGATCCGCAGCACGACACCCACCGCTCCGCCGGCGTCGGACGGAACCATCCGCGCGACCTCCGCGGCCGTCGTCACCCCTGCGCACGCGGCATACCCGGAGAAGATCCAGGTACCGACGGACATCGGCGAGGTGAGCTTCACCGTGCGCAGCATGTTGAGGAAGCGTTCGGGTCGTCCGAGGTCGGACACGAGGGCCGCCCCGCTCAGCGCCACCGCGGTCATCGCCGTCAGCCGGCTCCGGCGACGCAGGACGTCACGCCCGGTGAAGGCGGCACCGGTGCCGAGGAGACCCGAGCCCGCGGCGACACCGCCGAGGAAGAGGTAGGCCGGGATCTCGTGCTTCCAGGGCATCGGCTTGACCACCGAACGGCCGTAGTAGCTGGAGAACTCCACGTCCGGCACGGCCGGCGCCTCCCGGCGGCCGCCCCCGTCCCCGGTGAGCCAGCCGCTCCCACCCCGGGCGACACTGCGGGCCGCACCGGACACCGAGTCGCGCAGCGTCGGGCGCCGGCGGCGCCGACCTTCCTCGTCCGGCGGGCGGTAGCTGTCGAAGGTCGAGGTCGTCATCCCCGCCTCCCGAGGAAGGCGACCGCGGCCGCTCCCAGCATGCCGAGGCCGGCGTACCCGGCCGTGCGGAACATCTCGGGCAGGCGCGAGGTGGCACACACCGGGTCCGGCGGCAGGCCGTAGACCTCCGGTTCGTCGAGCAGGAGGAAGACCGAGCCGGTGCCGCCGACCCCGTCGTTCTCGTTGGCACCGTAGAGCCGAGCCTCGGGGAACCCCTGCTCGTGGAGCTGGGCCACCCGTTCCCTGGCGGTGGCGACCATGTCGTCGTGGTCGCCGAACTTGATCGACGTCGTGGGGCAGGTCTGTGCGCAGGCCGGCATCTGGTCGTGCTCGAGCCGGTCGTAGCAGAGGGTGCACTTCTGGGCGACCCCCATGTTGGGCACGTGCCCGTCGCCACGCACGGTGGTGCTGCTGTCGGACCGCCGCTCGATGACGCCGAACGGGCAGGCGCCCACGCAGTACCCGCACCCGTTGCACACGTCGGGCTGCACGACCACGGTGCCGTGCTCGCTGCGGAAGAGGGCGCCGGTGGGACAGACGTCGAGGCAGCCGGCGTGCGTGCAGTGCTTGCAGACGTCCGAGGCCATGAGCCACCGGAACTCGGGGAGGGCACCCACCATCGGCGTGCCGTCGACCGTCGTGCCGGACGGGGCGGACCTGTCCTCCACCGCCACGGTCTCGCTGAGCATGTCGCGCAGGTCGGGCCCGTGCCCGTCGACGGGTGCGGGCAGCGTGCCGTACCCCGCCGGGGCGGCCCCCGTCGGGGACGACGGCTCGGCAGGCGCGCCGACCCCGGGCATCCCAAGTTCCACGAGCCGCCGGCCCGACTCCCGGGCGGCGCTGATCCGGTCGGCGGTCTGCTCGACGAACGCGACGTGGCGCCACGTGCTGGCGCCGAGCCCCCCGGTGTTGTCGTAGGAGTTCGCCGAGAGCGCCAGGCCGTCGAGCGGCACGGCGTTCCACTCCTTGCACGCCACTTCGCAGGCCTTGCAGCCGATGCAGATCGAGGTGTCGGTGAAGAAGCCCTTGCGCTTGGGCGCGTCGACCCACCCGGCGTCCCGGGCCGGGTCCGTGCGCCCGCTGAGCTGTCGCTCGAGGTAGCCCATCAGTCCCCTCCTCTGCTCTCGTCCGAGGTGGCCCCGGTGTCCCCGGTGTCCTCCGTGTCCCCGGTGTCCCGGGTCGCCGCGCGGCGTTGCGTCATCTCGGTGGACACCGGGTCGGCGTGCTCCGAGCCGGTCAGGGCGGTGGTGCCGGCCCGCGACTGGTACTCGGCGACGAACCGCCGGAGCTCCGCGCCGTGCGGTCGTCGTCCCGGGCGGATGTCGCAGGACCCGACCTTCGACTCCTGGATCTGGACGTTGGGGTCGAGGACGACGCCGAGCAGGTCGTTGGCGCCGTCACCCTCGACGACGGCGTCCTTGCCGACCCCCCAGTGGTAGGGCAGCCCGATCTGGTGGACGGTGGAGCCGTTGATCGTCAACGGGGTCATCCGGTCGGTCACGAGCACCCGGGCCTCGATGGCGCTGCGGGCGGACACCAGCGTCGCCCACTCGCCGTTGACGAGGCCCCGCTCCTCGGCGAGCTGCGGGGCGACCTCGCAGAACATCTCCGGCTGGAGCTCGGACAGGTACGGCAGCCAGCGGCTCATCCCCCCGGCGGTGTGGTGCTCTGTGAGCCGGTAGGTCGTGAACACGTAGGGGTAGACGTCGGCACCCGCAGCGTCACCGGACGGGCTCCACAGGTTGTCCTTGCGCGGGAAGACCAGCCGGCTCGGGTTGCTCTGCTGGGCGTACAGGACGTTGGTGACCGGCGACTCCTGCGCCTCGTAGTGGGTGGGCAGTGGCCCGTCGACCATGCCCTTCGGCGCGAAGAGCCATCCCTTGCCGTCGGCCTGCATGATGAAGGGGTCGTCACCGGCGATGGCCGCGGGCCCGCCCACGTCCGGGTCGGGGCGGAACGACGGGTCGCGGTCGACCGGGAAGTCGGGGACGTCCTTGCCCACCCACTTCCTCTCCGTCTCGTCCCACCAGACGTACTTCTTCCGCTCGCTCCAGGGGCGGCCCTGCGGGTCGGCGGAGGCACGGTTGTAGAGGATCCGGCGGTTCATCGGCCAGGCCCATCCCCACTCCGCCGCGACCTCGTCCTGGTCACGTCCGGCAACCCGGTTGGCCGACCGGTTGACCCCGCCTGCGTAGACGCCGGTGTAGATCCAGCAGCCTCCCGCGGTGGACCCGTCGGCACGCATGTCGGCGAACTTGTCGAGCAGCTGGCCGGCGCGGTCACCGGTGAGGTGGTGGCCGTTGATCTCGCGCAGCACCGCCTCGGCGTCGACCTCGCCGTGCTCGTCGCGGGGGTAGTCCCACGTGAGGTCCAGCAGGGGGCGGTCCCGCTCGTCGGTGGACCCGCGCAGGCGCTCGCGGATGCGCACCCCGAGCTCGTGGAAGAAGTCGAGCTCGCTCTGGACGTCATCCACCGGCCGGACCGCCTGGTGGTGCCACTGGAGCATCCGCTGGGTCTGGGTGAACGTGCCGGACTTCTCGACGTGGTTGGCGGCCGGGAAGAAGAAGACCTCCGTCTCGATGTCCTCGGGGCTGGTCTCCCCCGAGGCGACCTCGGGTCCGTCCTTCCAGAACGTCGCGGTCTCGATGAGCTGGAAGTCGCGCACCACCATCCACTTGAGGTGCGAGAGCGCCTCCCGCTGCATCTTCCCGTGCGCCGATCCCACCGCCGGGTTCTGGCCGAGGACGAAGTAGCCGTCGACCTCGTCGTCGATCATCGCCATCGCCGTCTGGTAGGTCCCGTGGGCCCCGGTCAGGCGCGGCAGGTAGTCGAAGCAGAAGTCGTTCTCCGGCGTCGCGGCATCACCCCACCACGCCTTGAGCAGGCTGGCCGTGTAGGCCTTCGCCTCGGTCCAGAACCCCTTCTGCCGCGGTGACGAGATCGACCCGAGGTACTCCTCGAGGCCGTCGTGCAGCCCGACCATCGGCATCGGCAGGTAGCCGGGCAGCAGGTTGAACAGGGTCGGGATGTCCGTCGACCCCTGGATGCTCGCGTGGCCACGCAGCGCCATGATGCCGCCGCCCGGGCGACCCATGTTGCCCATGAGCAGCTGGAGGATGGCCGCGGTGCGGATGAACTGCGCGCCGAGGCTGTGCTGGGTCCAGCCGAGCGCGTACGCGAAGCACGTGGTGCGCTCCCGGCCGGAGTTCTCGGTCAGGGCGCGGGCGACCTCGTGGAACTGGGCGACGGGGATGCCGCACATCTCCCGGACGAGCTCCGGGGTGTAGCGGGAGTAGTGCCGCCTGAGCACCTGGAAGACGGTGCGCGGGTGCTCGAGCGTCTCGTCCCGGATGACCTTGGCGTGCTCCATCGCCGCTCCGGCCGCGCCCAGGGCGTGCGGAGCGGCCCGGGCGGAGTCCTTCGCGCCGTCGTCGCCGCCCGGGTCATCGATCGTGTCGCCGTCCCCGACCGCACCACCTGCGTCCTCCCGCTCGGCGTACCCCCACGACGTCATGTCGTACTTGCCGGTCGCCGGGTCGAGGCCCGAGAAGACCCCGTCGAGGTCCTCGGTGTCGACGAAGTCCTCACTGACCAGGGTCGCCGCGTTGGTGTAGGCGACGACGTAGTCGCGGAAGAACAGGTCCTTGGACAGCACGTGGTTGATGAGCGCGCCGAGGAGCACGACGTCCGAACCAGCGCGGATCGGCACGTGGGTGTCCGCGATCGCGGACGTCCGGGTGAACCGCGGGTCGATGTGGATGACCCGCGCTCCCCGGGCCTTCGCCTCGGAGACCCACTGGAACCCCACGGGATGGCACTCGGCCATGTTGGAGCCCTGGATGATGATGCAGTCCGCGTTCGCCATGTCCTGCAAGGACTGCGTGGCGCCACCGCGGCCGAACGAGGCCCCCAGACTGGGAACCGTGGAGGAGTGTCAAATACGCGCCTGGTTCTCGATCTGGATCGCGCCAGCGGCGGTGAAGAGCTTCTTGATGAGGTAGTTCTCCTCGTTGTCGAGGGTGGCTCCCCCGAGCGAGGCGATGCCCATCGTGCGGCGCAGCCTGCGGCCCTTCCCGTCGAGCTCCTGCCAACCGTCGCTGCGCGCCTGGAGGAACCGGTCGGCCACCATGTCGATGGCCTCGTCGAGCTCGATCCGCCGGAAGTCCGTCGCGCGCGGGGCGCGGTAGAGCACGTGCGTCTGGCGTGAGGGTGAGTTGACGAGCTGCTCGCTGGCCGCCCCCTTGGGACAGAGCCGGCCCCGGCTGATCGGGGAGTCGGGGTCCCCCTCGATCTGGACGACCTTCTCGTCCTTGACGAAGACCCGCTGACCGCATCCGACGGCGCAGTAGGGGCACACGCTCTGCACCACGCGGTCGGCGGTGGTCGTCCTCGCCTCGATGTGGCGGGTACGGCGCGAGGTGACCGACGCGCCCCGCCCGAGGAAGTCACCGCTGGCGAGCTGGCGCAGCACGGGCCAGCCGAGGAAGGTCGTGTCCTTCGGGACCATCGTCATGCCTCTCGACTCGACGTCTGCGCTGGTCAGACCCACCGTAGCGGCTTCAGAGCCGTGACGGGAGACCAGGACCCGGGCCTGTTCACACCTCGCTCGCTCGGCGCGCGTCGACGCCCTCGAGGGCCGCCCACCCCGACTTCTCCGGCCCGGCCGCCTGGCCCTCGGGACAGTGGGCCCGGAAGTCGCACCACGTGCACAGCGGCCCGACCACGGGTGGGAACAGGGTCGACTCGACTCCCCGCTCGGCGAAGTCCGCGTCGGCGCGCTGCGCGTCGCGGGCGATCGACTTCGCCTCGTCGACCTTGCGGGTGAGCGACTCGGGGGTGTGGGTGTGGGTGAGCACCTCCCCCGATGGGACGTGGTGGAGCTCGACCCGCAGGCAGGGGCGACGGAACATCTTCCAGACGGCCGCGGCATACAGGGCCATCGGCAACGACGTGCGGGCGTCGTCGTCGCCGAGCGGTCTGCGGCTCGTCTTGTAGTCGACGACGACGAGCTCGCCGTCGCGGTCGTCGAGCCGGTCGATCCGCCCGGTGACCCGCAGCGCGCCGCTGACGAACGCCACGGTGCGCTCGATCCCGGTCGGCTGCTGGTCCGGGTCGACCCCCGAGAGGTATGCCGTGACGTGCCCCTGCGCCCGCCGTCGCCACTGTGCCGACTGGTCCGGGTCGCGGAAGCCGACGTCGATCCACGAGCTGCGGACGAGCTCGTGCCCGGCCTCCGGCGTGCGGCGCTCGCGCGGCAGGTCCCACCAGTCACGCAGGGCGTTGTGCACCGCCAGCCCGAAGGACGTGTGGGCGCGCTGGGCCCGCTGCTCCGGCCGGGGACGGTCGAGGTACTGCATCCGATAGCGACGCGGGCAGTCGACGTGGGCGAGCAGGCGTGACGGGCTCGCGGCATACAGCCTCGGCGGCATGCCGGCGAACTCGGCCTGGACCGGTCTCCCGGCGCTCTCCACGCTCACGCGGCCAACCTAGCCAGCCGCGCCGACGCGGTCCGTCCGTCGTCCACAGGGTCAGCTGAAGACGACGGTGCGGTCGACGTTGAGGATGATCCGGCTCTCGCAGTGCCACGTCACGGCACGGGCGAAGACACGCGACTCGACCTCCTCGCCGGCGGCGACGAGGTCGTCGGCGTCCATGCGGTGGTCGACCCGGTGGATGTCCTGCTCGATGATCGGACCCTCGTCGAGGTCGGGGGTGACGTAGTGCGCCGTGGCGCCGATGACCTTGACGCCCCGCGCGTACGCCTGGTGGTAGGGCTTGGCCCCCTTGAAGCTCGGCAGGAACGAGTGGTGGATGTTGATGACCCGCCCGCCGAGGTCGCGGCAGAGGTCGTCGCTGAGCACCTGCATGTAGCGCGCCAGGGTGATGAGCTCGACGTCGTGCTCGACGACGAGCTCACGCAGCCGCGCCTCCGCCTCGGGCTTGGTGTCCGGCGTCACCGGGATGTGGTGGAACGGGATGCCGTAGGAGCGCGCCATCGGCTCGAGGTCGGTGTGGTTGCTGACGATCGCAACGATGTCGGCGTTGACCTGGCCGGACTTCCAGCGGAAGAGGAGGTCGTTGAGGACGTGCCCGAAGCGGCTCACCATGACGAGCACGCGGTATGCCGTCGTCGCCGGTCGCAGCTCCCACGTCATGTCGAACTCGCTGGCGACGGAGGCGATCTCCTCACGCCACCCGTCGAGGTCGAGGCCGTCTACCGGCGTCGCGAACCGCACCCGCATGAAGTAGCGCCCGGTGCGGTGGTCGCTGAACTGCTGGCTCTCCTCGATGTTGCCCCGGTGCTCGAAGAGCCGTTGGCTCACCGCCGCGACGATGCCCGGCCGGTCGGGGCACGACAGGGTGAGGACGAGGTCACCGACCTCGTCCTCCGGGTGCTGAGGGCGCTGGACGCCTTCGGTCATGCTCGGACCACCTCCACGCCATGGGACTGCTCGACGATACGTGACCACTGCTCGGGCTCCGTCGTGTGCTCACCGAGGAGGTTGAGCTTGCCGGTTCCGTGGTAGTCGCTGCTGCCGGTGACGACGAGGTCGTGGCGGCGCGCGAGTCGCAGGGCGCGCTCGACGTCCTCGTCCGTGTGGTCACGGTGGTGCACCTCGAGACCGGCCAGCCCGGCGGCGGTGAGCTCCTCGACCATGTCGTCGGTGACCGTGCCCATTCGCGTCGCGAACGGGTGGGCCAGCACGGGCACACCGCCCGCCGCGCGGACCAGGCGGATCGCCGTCACCGGGTCGGGGGCATAGTGGCCCACGTAGTACGGGCTGCCGTCGCGCAGGAGCTCCCGGAACGCGTCGTCGCGGTTGGCCACGACGCCCTTGGCCGCGAGTGCGTCGGCGAGGTGCGGCCGACCGAGGGTGGCCCCGGGGGCGACCTGCGCCTGGACCTCCTCGACGGTGATGTCGATCCCGCCGTCGACCATGCGCCGGATCATCCGGTCCATGCGCGTGATCCGGCTCTCACGGGCCCGGGCCAGCTCGAGGGCCAGCTCCGGGTCGTCGGGGTCCGGGAGGTAGCCCAGCAGGTGGATGCTCTCGTGGTGGCGGCTGCACGAGATCTCGATGCCCCGGACGAGGTCGATGCCCATCTCGACCGCCGCCCGGGTCGCCTCGCGCCACCCGGCGGTCGTGTCGTGGTCGGTGATCGCGAACACGCTCAGCCCGGCTGCCTTCGCCTCGGCGACGAGGTCGGCAGGGTCGTGGGTGCCGTCGCTCGCGGTCGAGTGCGTGTGCAGGTCGATCCTCACGCCCTCACCCTAGGCGCGGCGTCGCGCGGAACGGGTCCGCCCGCCCTCGGGCGGCGAGCGTGTCCGGCGCCGCAGTCGGCCTTTCTCGGCCCCTGCCCGTCGTAGGGAATGAGGGCACGGGAAGGGGTCGTCATGGGACGTGGGACCAAGGCCGAGCGCGACAGCACACCGGCGGCGCACCGGCGGCGCATCCTCACGGCGGCGGGTGCCGCCGCGGCCACCATGGCGATCGCCGGGACCGTGGGGGTGCTCGTGCCCCGCGCCGACGACGACGCCCTGCCCGCCCTCCCGCAGGCGACGTCGAGCGTCATGCCGGACCCGACGCCGACGGTCGCCGCGTCCGCCCCGCGACCGCGACCTCGACCTCGACACCGACACCGACCGCCACGGTCGCGAGGCCGGGGAGCACCGGCGACGACTGGTCCGAGCCCGTGACGTTCGCCGGGAGCACGTACCGCGCATGCTTCGTGGCGCGCCCCGGGGACGCAACCAGGAGGTGGTGCTGCAGCGGGACGGAGCCACGGTGTTCACGCCGGACTCCGTGTTCAACACCGAGGGCCGCTGGGGTGTCGACGAGGCGGATCCGCGACTCGTGTCCTACCTGGGCGGCGTCAGGGTCAGCGACCTGGTGACGGTCGGTGGCGAGCCGGTCGAGGACGAGGCGGTCGGGCACGTCGCCCTGCCCACGCCCGACGGGGTGGACGTGGCGGCTGAGCCTTACATGGACCTCCACATCACCATCGTCCGCACGACCTCGCCGAACTCGCAGGGGGTCACCGGCTGGGTGGTGCAGGTCGAGGACGGTGCATGGTGGGACCTCTCGGCGGACTGACGGTCACTGGCCGCCCGGTGGCGCCGGTCTCCCGGCTGAGGCGTGGCGGGCGCAGGCCGGATCGGGAGGGATGACAACCTTTTCTGGCACACCGACGTAGTGCTGGGGGACATCACCACCAGGGGGGATCCATGGGACGAGAGTCCAAGGCGGAGCGCGATGCGGCGTTCACGGCGTTCATGACGGACGCGACGCCGTCGCTGTTGCGCACCGCGTGGCTGCTCTGCGGCTCGGCGGACCGGTCGCAGGAGCTGGTGCAGGCCGCCCTCGTCAAGACGTATGCCGCGTGGCCGAAGGTGCGTCGCGAGTCCGCCGTCGCCTACGCGCGGCGGGTGCTCGTCAACCAGAAGACCGACACGTGGCGCAGGACGTCGCGCGAGGTCGTCATGGACGGCGTGCCGGAGCGCGCCACCCCGCCGGACGGGTCGGTGGAGCATCGCGACGAGATCCTGCGGATGCTCGGGCTGCTCCCCCGGCAGCAGCGGACGGTCATCGTCCTCCGCTACTACCAGGACCAGTCCGAGCAGCAGACCGCCGACCTGCTCGGGATCTCCGTCGGCGCCGTGAAGTCCGCGGCCTCCCGTGGCCTCGCCACCCTCCGCACCGCCCACGTCTCCACGGAAGGGAGCCAGCGATGACCCCGGACATCGAGGACCTGCTCAGGAACGAGCTCCGAGGCGCCGCTGCCGGCGCGCCCCAGCACCTCGGCGTCGACGACCAGGACGTGCTCGCCCGCGGCCACCGGGTCGTCGTGCGACGACGCATCCTCACAGTGGTCGGGGCGGCCGTCGCCAGTCTCGCCATCGCCGGGACGATCGGGGTCCTCGCGCCCCGCGCCCAGAACGACGCGCTTCCCGCGCTGCCGACACCCACCGTCACCCCGACCCCGGACCCCACACCGACCATCACGGCGACCGCGACGCCCAGTGCCACGACCACTCCGTCGGTTGCGAGCACCCCACCCGCCCCGACGGCGACTGCGCGCACCTCGAGCCCCTCACCCACGGCGACACCGAGCCGGACCAGCCCTGCCTCGTCGACCCCGTCAGGGACCACCGACCCCGGGCCGAGGGGCACCCCGACCGCCGGCCCCGAGTGGACCGAGCCGGTGACCATCGGTGGCGTCACCTACCGCACCCGGCTCGTCGATCCCAGCGTCGACGACCGCGGCTACATGAAGGTCACGGTCGATGTGGAAGCAGACGGCCAGGTCATCTTCACCAAGAACGGTCAGGACTACGGCGAGTGGGGGACCCGCGGACTCGGCCCCAACGTCCTGCTCCTCTACAACGTCAAGGGTGTGCAGGACGTCGTATCGGAAAACGGCGAGCCCGTGGAGGGCGAGGGCATCGGCACCTTCCGCATGCCGTTCCCCGGCACCGACAAGACGATCGTCTACACCATCGTGTCCCTGCCCCTGCCCGTGACGAGGAATGCCGACGGCTATCTCAGGTCGCTGATGGTGCTTGTCGGCGGCGAGACCCACGGCCTCGGCTACGACGACCCGGAGTTCTGACGGATACCCGAGCTCTCATGACAACCTTTCGGACCGGACGCCCGTACCAAGGGCGTCCGGTTCGATGGTGGAGAGATGAGGTGGTGTCGTGAGCAGACGTGACGACGGGTCGTTCGACGAGTTCATGCGGTCGAGCTCCCCGCGACTGCTGCGCCTGGCGTGGCTGCTCACCGGCGGTGCGAGCAGCGCCGAGGACCTCGTCCAGGAGACCCTCGAGCGCGTCTACGTCGCCTGGCCGCGGATCGAGGCGGGCGGCACCCACAACTACGCCCGCCGGGTCCTCGTCAACCTCCACACGGACTCCCATCGACGACGCTGGCGTGAGGACCTCACCCCCGAGATGCCCGAGCACGGACGGGCCGACCGGTCCGAGCAGGTCGCCCTCGCCGACCAGCTGACGACGGCGCTGGCCAAGCTCCCCGTCCGCGAGCGCCAGTGCGTCGTCCTGCGCCACCACGCCGACCTCTCCGAGCGTGAGGTCGCCGACACCCTGAACATCGGCACGGGGACGGTCAAGTCCTCGACCTCCCGCGGCCTCGCCCGCCTGCGGACCCTGCTCGTTCCCGAAGGAGACCGTCATGTCTGACCCGATCCTCGAGCTCCTCGCCGCACCGCCGAACCCGTCGATGTCCGTCGACGAGGACGCGGTGCACGCCGGCGGTCGCCGCCGGGTCCGTCGCCGCGCCCTGCGCCGCACCGTTCTCGGCGTCGCCGGCGTCGTCGGGGCCACCGCCATCGCGTTCGCGGCACTGGGAACGGGCGCCGACCGCGACGCCCTGCCCGCCGGCCCGTCACCGTCCATCGGCGCGGCGCGCCGCGTCTCGGCAGAGGTCCTCGACGGACGGTATGCCGTCGAGGTCGTCCCGGGGGCGCCCTCCGGTCAGCCCAACGTCGTCTTCTACGCGGTAGAGGGCGGCCGGCGCCAGCAGCTCGCCGGCTCGGACGCCAGCCCCGACGTCGTCTCGATGGGCACGGGCAGCGGCGCCGAGGGCGTCATGCTCGGAACCGCCCCCGCCGACGCCACGGCGTTCCTCACCGTCACCCGTGACGGCTCGAGCCGCGGAGCGATCAAGACGGACCACCAGCCGTTGCCGGGCACCAAGTACCAGGCGGTCGCCCTCGACTTCGATGTGGCCACCGACGTGGACGGCTACGTCGACACCATCTGGATCGACGACGCCGGCGAGGTCCGGTCGGCCAACGGCTCACTCCTGCCGAGCGTCCCGATCGCGGGCGGGGACCGGTTCTTCGTCGCCCGCGACGCGGAGGTCATGGGCGTCTTCATGGCCGACGGCAGCGGTGGCTCGACCCGACCGCTCACCGCCGACGACAGCACGACGATGGGATACGGCCAGAAGCCCGACGGCGGCTCGTGGACGTGGAGCTCGGCGACCTTGCTTCCGGAAGGCGCGCACGACGTCAGCTTCGAGTGGGCCAACGCCTCCCGGACCACCGAGGTCACGGTGCGGGACCTCGGCAACGCCGAGGTCGCCTTCGCCGCAGCCACGGCGCCCAGTGCCGGCTCGGGCCCGGCCGTGACGTCGGTGAGCTGGACCGACGAGGGGGGCACCCGGCATACGGATCCGGTGGAGTAGCGCTCAGCTGAGCAGGTGCGCGTACGGGTCCGGCCGCTCGGATTCGCTGCGCAGGACGCAGAACTCGTTGCCCTCCGGGTCGCGCAGCGTCGCCCAGCCGCCCTCGGGCGTGCGCAGGTCCTGGTGCATGACGGCGCCGTGGGCGAGGAGGCGGTCGACCTCCTCGTCCCGCGACCGGTCGGTGGGCGTGAGGTCGAGGTGGAGCCGGTTCTTCACCGTCTTGCCCTCGGGCACCTCGATGAAGAGCAGCCGCTGCCGGCCGTCCGGGCTGAAGATCAGGCACTCCTCGTGACCCGGCAGGTTGGGGTCCTCACGGTCCTGCGACCAGCCGAGGACCTCGCTCCACCAGTGCGACTGCGCGTGGGCGTCGCGGGAGTCGACCGTGGTGTGCATGATGCGAGACGTCATGCGCGACAGCGTGCCAGTCGAGCTCAGGCGGTGGAAGCCTCCGGGCCGGGCCAGTTCCTGTCCGGCTGCGGGACCGGGCGCCCGGGCTGCTCGCCACCTCGCGCCTCGAGGTAGTTCTCCTTCGGGACCATGACCTTGCGGCGGAAGATGCAGACGACCGTGCCGTCCTGGTTGTAGCCGATGGTCTCGACGTGGACCACGCCGCGGTCGTCCTTGGAGGTGGACTCCCACTTGTCGAGGACGCGGGTCTCGCCGTAGAGGGTGTCGCCGTGGAAGGTCGGCGCGACGTGGCGCAGGCTCTCGACCTCGAGGTTGGCGATCGCCTTGCCGCTGACGTCGGGGACGCTCATGCCGAGCAGGATCGAGTAGACGTAGTTGCCCACGACGACGTTCTTGCCGAACTGCGTCGTCTCGCCGGCGTAGTTGCTGTCGAGGTGGAGCGGGTGGTGGTTCATCGTGAGCAGGCAGAACAGATGGTCGTCGTACTCGGTGACCGTCTTCCCGGGCCAGTGCCGGTAGATCGCTCCGACCTCGAACTCTTCGTAGCTGCGTCCGAACTGCATGGGCCCCATCCTCGCCTGCCGCCCGCCCCGGCACCCCCCGTATGCCGCGTGCGTTCCCTCACAACCCCCACGCCGGCGTGCCCGGCCGCGCATGACGCGGAAACCTCAACCCGTCCCGGTGGCAACCGGGACGGGTGCCGCCAACCGCGTCGGGCTCAGGCCGACGTGGACGCGGCCTGCGCGAGCGCCCGCCGGAGCAGGTCCGCGACGTGCGCGGGACGGGTGAGGTCCGCCCACACGAGTCGCACGACGACGAAGCCGAGCGACCGCAGCCGGTCCTCGCGCCGCTTCTCCGCGGCGAGCGCGGCCCGCCGTCGGCGCCGGCGTCCTTCTGCAACCCGTCGAACTCCACGACGACCCGCCCCTCGACGAGGAAGTCGACCCGGGCCACGAAGGTGTCCCGCTCGTCGCAGATGGTCACCTGGCTCCGTGGTGAGAAGCCGAGGTCGTGCAGGAGCAGCCGGGTGCGGGTCTCGCCGGGCGAGTCGGACTGGCTGTCGGCGAGCGCGACGAGCCGCTTGCCCAGGGCCAGGGCGCTGGTCGGGGCCACGGCCCCCAGTGCCGCCTCGACGCGCGACAGAGTGCAGACCCTGGTGCGGAGTGCGTGGTCCAGCGGCACGAGTGCCGCCTCCATCCCGGACCGCAGGAGCTCCTGGACGATCGCATGCTCGATCGCGACGCACCTCGTCCCGCCGACGGTGGTGTGCGCGAGGGTCCCCGGCTGCGTCCTCAGCCCGGATGAGAGCCGCACCCGGCTGACGGGCGACTGGACGTCGACGACGTCGAGCCGGACGCCGTGCAGGGGCAGGCGGTGCAGGGACAGTGCCGCCTGGTGGGTGGCCACGTCGTCGCCGCGGGTCCGCAGGACCGCCAGGGTGCGCAGCCGCAGGCCCTCCTCGTGCTCGGCCGCCGCCCACACCTGGCAAAGGACATAGGCGCCGCGCCGCACCCGGACCACCTCACCGGCGCGCACCAAGGCCCTGAGGGTGGGGTCGTCGACGTCGACGGAGCGGGAGTCGGCCGTGCTGAAGACGCCGCCGTGCGCCTCGGCGACGGTGCGCAGTCGGGGCACCATCCCTCGATGGTGGCGGACCCGGCCCACGCCGTGCCGCCGTCATCCACAGCCCCCGTCGGCCCCGCCCCGAAGCCTCGGATCGTCCCGGTGGCATCCGGGACGATCCGAGACTTCCCCGTCATAGGGTGACCGCCATGGCGGACTTCATCGGCGCGGTCGACCAGGGCACGACGAGCACCCGGTTCATGGTCTTCGACCACGACGGGGCCGAGGTGGCGCGCCACCAGCTCGAGCACGAGCAGATCCTCCCCCGCGCCGGGTGGGTCGAGCACAACCCGCTGGAGATCTGGGACCGCACGCAGACGGTCATCGGCAGCGCCCTCACCAGGGCCGGGCTGTCGAGCAGCGACCTTGCGGCCGTCGGCATCACCAACCAGCGCGAGACCGCGATCGTCTGGGACCGCCGCACCGGCCGCCCGCTGCACAACGCCATCGTCTGGCAGGACACCCGCACGGACTCCATCGCCAAGGCGCTGGACCAGGACGAGCGCGGGCAGACGATCCGGCACAAGGCGGGTCTGCCGCCGGCGACCTACTTCTCCGCCGGCAAGGTCCAGTGGATCCTCGAGAACGTCGACGGGGTGCGCGAGGCGGCCGAGCGCGGCGACGCCCTCTTCGGCACCGCCGACACGTGGCTGGTCTGGAACCTCACCGGCGGCCCCCGGGGCGGCACCCACGCCACCGACGTCACCAACGCGAGCCGCACGATGCTCATGGACCTCACCACCCTCGACTGGGACGACGAGCTCCTCGGCTTCTTCGGGATCCCGCGCCGCATGCTGCCGGAGATCCACGCGAGCAGCGACGCGACGGCATACGGCAGGACGTCCGGGGACCGTGGGAGCGCGCAGGTGCCGATCACCGGGGTCCTGGGCGACCAGCAGGCGGCGACCGTCGGCCAGGTCTGCTTCGAGCCCGGCGAGGCCAAGAACACCTACGGCACGGGCAACTTCCTCCTGCTCAACACCGGCACCGAGCTCGTCCGCAGCAGCAACGGGCTCCTCACCACGGTCGCCTACCGCTTCGGGGACGCCGACCCCGTGTACGCGCTCGAGGGCTCCATCGCCGTCACCGGGAGCGCGGTGCAGTGGCTGCGCGACCAGCTCGGCATCATCTCCGGCGCGTCCGAGGTCGAGCGCCTCGCCGCCCAGGTCGAGGACACCGGCGGCGTCTACTTCGTGCCGGCGTTCAGCGGCCTCTTCGCGCCGTACTGGCGCAGCGACGCCCGCGGCGCGATCGTCGGGCTGTCCCGGTTCAACACCAACGCGCACCTGGCGCGGGCCACGCTCGAGGCGATCTGCTATCAGAGCCGGGACGTCGTCGACGCGATGGCCGCCGACTCGGGAGTCACCCTCACCACGCTCAAGGTCGACGGCGGCGTCACGGCGAACCGGCTCTGCATGCAGCTCCAGGCGGACATCCTCGGAGTGCCGGTGAGCAAGCCGGTCGTCGCGGAGACGACGGCGCTCGGGGCGGCGTATGCCGCGGGGCTGGCCACCGGTTTCTGGTCCGGGACCGACGAGCTGCGGGCCAAGTGGGCCGAGGCCGAGCGCTGGGAGCCCGAGTGGTCCGACGCACAGCGACGCGACGGGTACGCCGGGTGGCGCAAGGCCGTCGAGCGCACCCTCGACTGGGTCGACGTCGACTGACCCCGCTGGTCAGGAGCCCTGCGTCAGAGGGGCAGCACGAGGGCGGCGTGGACGATCGTGGACAGGCCGTTGATCGTCTCCTTGCCGTACGCGAAACCCTGGGGGCTGCGGGTGAGGATCGCCATCGTGTAGTTGCGCCCGTCGCCGGTGACGCGCCCGATCGAGTTGAGCCGGTAGCCGCCGGTGAGCGGGCCCCAGCCGTTCTTGGTCTCGGTGTAGACGCTCTCCGGCAGCGGCGGGTCCGCCACGCCCCAGCGCTGCGCCGGGACCACGCCGGCCATGAGGTGGCGGATGTAGGCACGGTGCCCGGCGTGGATGACGGCGGTGCCCAGAGCGAGCGCGTCGAGCAGCGTGACGAGGTCGGCGGGGGTCGTCGTGCTGTAGCCCCACCAGCCTCCGGCCGAGCCGCCCCGCACGACGGTGGCGTTCATCGCGAGCAGGCCGGCCGCCCGCTGGACGTCGGGGGTGCCGACCCAGGCGAGCAGGGCGTCGGTGGCGGCGTTGTCGCTCGACTGGATCATCCGCCGGGCCTGGCTGTGCTGCGTCTCGGTGAACCGCACGCCGGTGTCCTGGACCTTGCGCAGGCACGCCACGAGGATGAGGACCTTGATCGTGCTCAGCGACTCGTTCGTGGAGGGGCGCCAGGAGAAGCGGGCGTTGTTGCGGAGGTCGTGGACGACGAGACCCATGGTCCCGCCGCGCGTCGTGCGGTGCTGGTCGAGGCGCGTGGTGAGCGCGGCCCGGTCGACGGTCGCAGCCGCAGCGGCCGACGTGGCTGCGGACGACCCCGACGCGCCCTTGAGCCAGCCGCCCCGGGACGCGAGCCAGGTCGGGACGCCGACCCCGACGAGGGCGAGCGAGGAGTCGACGACGACGCGCCGGGAGACCGGGCGGGAGGGGAGCCGTGAGTCCGGACGGGGTGCGGGCACACCCAACAGGGTAGGCCCGACCTCCACCTATGCTCGGGACCGTGACCCTTTCGCCTGCGGCACGCACGTCCACTCTCGAGCGCCTCCGCTCCGGTGGTGAGCTGGACGTCCTCGTCGTCGGGGGTGGGGTCGTCGGCTGCGGCGTGGCGCTGGACGCCGTGACCCGGGGCCTGTCGACCGGCCTCATCGAGGCGCGTGACTACGCGAGCGGCACGAGCTCGCGCTCGAGCAAGCTCATCCACGGCGGGTTGCGCTACCTCGAGATGCTCGACTTCGGCCTCGTCCACGAGGCCCTGCAGGAGCGCCGCCTCCTCCTCACGACGATCGCCCCGCACCTCGTGCGCCCGGTGCCGTTCATGTACCCGCTGAGCAAGCCCGCGTGGGAGCGCTTCTACGTCGGGTCCGGGATCGCGCTCTACGACGGGCTCGCGTTCGGCGTCCGCCAGACCGCCGGCCTCCCCCGGCACCGCCACCTCGGCAAGAAGGCCGCGCTGCGCCTCATGCCCAGTCTGCGGCCCGACGCGCTCACCGGCGCGATCCAGTACCACGACGCCCAGGTCGACGACGCGCGGTTCGTCCTCGAGCTCGCCCGGACCGCGGCGATGCACGGCGCCCACGTCGTCAACCGTGTCGCCGCCGTGAGCATGCTCCGGGACGGCGAGCGGGTCGTCGGCGTCCGGGCCCGCGACAACCGCACCGGCGAGGAGTTCGACATCCGCGCCCGACGCGTCATCGCCGCGGCGGGGGTCTGGTCCGACGAGATCCAGGCGATGCTCGGCCACGACGGGCCGCTCAAGGTCCGCGCGAGCAAGGGCATCCACCTCGTCGTCCCGCGTGACCGGATCGACTCCGAGACCGGTGTCATCCTCAAGACCGACAAGTCCGTCCTCTTCCTCATCCCCTGGGACGAGCACTGGATCATCGGCACCACGGACACCGAGTGGCAGCTCGACAAGGCGCACCCCGCCGCCACGTCGGCCGACATCGACTACCTCCTCGAGACGGTGAACTCCGTCCTCGTCACGCCGCTCACCCGCGACGACATCGACGGCGTGTACGCCGGCCTGCGCCCCCTGATCTCCGGCGACGAGCGGGACGAGACGACCAAGGTCTCGCGCGAGCACGTCGTCGCCACACCGGTCCCCGGGCTCACGCTCGTGGCCGGCGGCAAGTACACGACCTACCGGATCATGGCCAAGGACGCCGTCGACGAGGCGGTCAAGGACTTCGGGACCGAGGTGGCGCCGTCGTCCACCGACAAGGTGCCGCTCGCCGGCGCCGTCGGGTGGGAGTGGCTGAGCGAGCGGCCCCAGATCCTCGCGCGCTCCGCCGGCATCGACCAGGAGCACGTCGAGACGCTTCTCGAGCGCTACGGCACCCTGACGATGGAGCTCATCGCCCTCATCAACGCCGACCCCACCCTGGGCGAGCTGCTCCCGGGCGGGGAGACGCACCTCAAGGTCGAGGTCGTCTATGCCGCGGCGACCGAGGGTGCCGTGCACCTCACCGACATCCTCACCCGCCGCACCCGCATCTCCATCGAGGCCCGGGACCGCGGTCTCAGCGCGGCCCCGCACGCCGCGGCCCTCGCGGCGCCGATCCTCGGCTGGGACGCCGAGCGGGTCGCCGAGGAGATCGACATCTACCACCGCCGGGTGGAGGCCGAGATGTCGAGCCAGACGATGCCCGACGACATCAGCGCCGCCGAGGCCCGCCGGCTCGCCCCCGACGCCGCTCTCTGACCCAGCCCCCAACCCCCCCGACTGATGGCGCATTCCGTTCACCACGGACGGCCCTTCGGGCAGCGGTCCTGAACGGAATGCGCAATCAGTCGTCAGAGCAGGGTGAGGGGTGGGCCGTGGTGGGTGCAGTGGCCGATGACGTCGTCGTCCACCTCGACCTGCGGCAGCCACGTGCCGTCCGACGGCCGCGGGTCGGGGTCCTCGAGCGCGACCCGGACGACCGGCACCCGACCGCGCGCCTCGTCGACGGCGGCGAGCATCGCCGCATACTCCTCCGCCGGCCAGTACTGACGCGTGATCGAGTGCCACACGACGGTCAGGACCCCCGCCCTCGGGGGTGACGCCAGCTGCTCCCTCACCCACGCGGCCCCCGCCGCCCGGTCGACGACCACCGGGTGCTCGCGCGCCGTCGCGAGCGCGGCGACGAGGCGCCCGTCCCGCTCGGGCATGTGCGGCCAGATGAAGGACCTGAGGTAGGTCTCCGTGTCCGGTTCCGAGACGTCCAACGGGTGCAGGTCGCAGCCACGGCGCTCCACGACCTCGAACGGCGCCGGCGCGAGCCCCGCTGCGCCGCAGCCGTCCAGGACGAGGTGCGCCTCCTCCGGCCCGGCCGCCCACCCGTCGCCGACGAAGCGGAAACGGTCGACGAGCAGGTTCAGCCCCGCAGAGGCACCGGGTTCGAGGAGCCGCACCCGCGACAGCCCGGTGCGGCGCACCGCCGCCGACAGGCCGGCGAGCAGGGCCACCGACCGACCCACCTCGTTGGTCTGAGGCGCGACGTCGAGCGCGGCGCGCAGCTCGTCGCCGTGCGCCCTCAGCACCGCCGCGAGAGCCGGCCACACGGCATACCGGTCCGCCGTCCCACCGACCGACGGGTAGAAGCGCGCCAGCTCGGGGGCGTCCCCGCGCAGGACCACCCGGTGAATGCCGGCGAGCAGCCGGAGCTGCACCATGTCCCCCGGCGGCGCGTCCTCGTGCCCTGCGAGCAGGTCGCGCACGACGCCTCCACGGTCCCAGTCGTCTGCCAGCGCCCGGACGAGGACGCCGTACAGGTGGTCGGTGGAGCCACCGAAGTGGTGGCGCATGCGGTCACCCAGGGTGACCCCGTCGTAGGCGGACACGCGTGCCACCATAGGCGGGTGAGCGAAGAGCAGAAGCAGGCAGAGAACCGCGCCCGACCCACGACCGAGGAGTTCCGCGGCTTCGTGCGCGAGGACTGGGCCGAGCGCCGCCCGCAGGCGACCGAGCCGGCAGCGTCGGCACCGTATGCCGCGCAGCGCCGCGCCGTCGTCAGCGCCGCCTTCCCCAAGCAGCGCCTCATCGTCCCGGCCGGCGGTCTCAAGGTCCGCAGCAACGACACCGACTACGTCTTCCGCCCGCACAGCGCCTTCGCCCACCTCACCGGGCTCGGTGCCGACCGTGAGCCGGACGCCGTGCTGGTGCTCGAGCCGACCGACGACGGGCACGAGGCGATCCTCTACTTCCGGCCCCTCGGCGAGCGCGACAGCGACGACTTCTTCGCCGACGCCCGCTACGGCGAGTTCTGGGTCGGCGCCCGGCCGACCCTCGCCGACGTCGAGCTCGAGCTCGGCCTCACCGCGCGCCACATCGACGAGTTCGAGGGCGCGGCCGCCAAGGACGCCGGCGAGGTCTCGGTGCGTCTCGTGCGCGAGGCCGACCGCGAGCTGACCGCGCGCCTCGACGCCGCCCGCGTCGAGAACGGCGCCGAGCAGGAGGGCCTCGTCGAGCAGGACGACGCACTGTCGCACGCCCTCTCGCTGCAGCGGATGGTCAAGGACGAGTACGAGGTCGAGCAGATGCGCGAGGCGGTCGCCGCCACGCACGTCGGCTTCGAGGCGGTCATCGCCGAGCTCGAGACGGCCGTCGAGCTCGGCCGCGGGGAGCGCTGGATCGAGGGTGTCTTCGGGCTCCACGCCCGCCACCAGGGAAACGGTGTCGGCTACGACTCGATCTGCGCCTCCGGCGACCACGCCAACACGCTGCACTGGATCCGCAACACCGGCGACGTCGCCGACGGCGACCTCGTCCTGCTCGACGCCGGCGTCGAGGTGGACGCCCTCTACACCGCCGACATCACCCGCACCCTCCCGGTCAGCGGCACGTTCAGCGAGGCGCAGCGCGAGGTCTACGACGCCGTGTACGCCGCGCAGGAGGCCGGGATCGCCGCGGCGAGGCCGGGGGCGAAGTTCTCCGACATCCACGCCGCCGCCATCCGCGTCATCGCCGAGCACCTGCACGCCTGGGGCCTGCTGCCCGAGGGCGTGTCCGTCGAGGACACCCTCGACACCGACCACGGCCAGTACCACCGCCGCTGGATGGTCCACGGCACCTCGCACCACCTCGGCATCGACGTCCACGACTGCGCCCTCGCGACGCGCAGCGAGTACATGGACGCCGAGCTCAGGGCGGGCATGGTGCTCACCGTCGAGCCCGGCCTCTACTTCAAGGCCGACGACCTCAAGGTGCCCGAGCGCTTCCGGGGCATCGGCGTGCGCATCGAGGACGACGTCGTCATCACCGAGGACGGGTGCGAGAACCTGTCCGCCGCGATGCCGCGCACGAGCGCCGACGTCGAGGCGTGGATCGCCGACGTCCGCGAGGAGAACGCCTGAGCCGCAGTCGGTTCAGCGCCGGTTGACCACGTCGAGGGCGAGGGCGTGCGTCACGCCGTCGGCCTGCGCCGCCTGGGCCCCCATCTCGAGGATCATCGGAACGAGCTGGTCGGGCTTGGGGAACGCGTCCGGGAGCGCGGAGTTGTATGCCGTGTGCGCCTCGAGCGACTCGACGGCCACCGCGACCTTGTCCCCCACGTCGACGTAGTGGGTCGGCCGCGAGCTCCCCGCGAAGGCGAGAACGGCGACGTTCCACGGCTCGAAACCCTCGTCGACGAGCTCGGGGAAGATCCACCGGTTGCCGGCGTCGGCGACCGCGTCGGCCGTGGCCAGCCCGACCGCCCGGTGGTCGGCCTGGTTGAGCATCCCCGCGACGAAACGGTCGCCGTAGTCCCCGGTGACGACGAGGTCCGGGCGGCGCCGGCGGATCTCCCGCGCGATGTCGCGGCGCAGGTCGAGTCCGTACTCGACGTTGCCGTCGCGGTGGTTCCCGAAGTCCACCTCCGTCACCCCGACGACGGCGGCACTGGCCCGCTCCTCGGCCTCACGCACGGGCCCGGCCTCCGTCGGCGCCATGGTGTCGATGCCGGCCTCGCCCCGGGTGAGGAGGAAGTACGTCACCGTCCGACCGGCCTCGGTCCACCGGGCCACGGCGGCCGCCGTGCCGTACTCGATGTCGTCGGGGTGGGCGACGACGCAGAGGACCGACGCGAAGTCCTCGGGCATCGGTTCCAACGGCGGTCCGAACGAGGGAGCATCCATGCGGCTCAGGCTAGACCCGGGCGCCGTAGCCTCACACGGGATTCTGCGAAGCCGGCCCCTCGGTGGGAGCGGCCGCGGCGGCAGACCGGGAGGCCTCCTGGGCCCGCCGCACCTCGGCCTGGGCGGCGGCCATGGGGTCCATCTCGCGAAGCAGCTCGCGGCCGCGGGCGGCGTCCTTGTGCTCGGTGAGCACCTCGTACTTCGTGGCGACGACCTGGGTGACCGACGTGAAGTCCCGCTGGCCCCCGGTGACCGAGTAGCCCACCGCGGCCCAGATGGTGCCGAACACCGCCCCGAACACCACGGTCGCGAGCACCGAGGTCAACGAGAACCCGCTCGTGTCGAACATCGCGAAGATGAGGCCGATGAGCAGGCCGAGCCACGCGCCGGACAGCACCCCGCCGAGCATGACGCGGCTGCGCGTGAGCCGTCCGGTGACGCGCTCGAGCTGCTTGAGGTCGGTCCCGACGATGAGGACGTTCTCGACCGGGAACTCGTGGTCGGACAGGTAGTCGACGGCCTTCTGCGCGGACGCGTACGTGTCGTGCACCCCGAGGGACATGGGGTACTCGAGGGTGAGGATCTGCGCAGCAGCGGCCGGTCCGAGGCCGCGCGTCGGTTGGGTGCTCATACCGTCATTGTCCCACCCGCGGCTGCACAGTCGCTGGGAGGCGACGGCACGGCATACCCGCGTCGTCGCTCAGCGCTTGAGCGCGTACTCCTCGAGCAGCCGGCGCCCGATGATCATCTTCTGGATCTCGGCGGTGCCCTCGCCGATGAGCAGCATCGGCGCCTCGCGGTAGAGGCGCTCGATCTCGTACTCCTTGGAGTAGCCGTAGCCGCCGTGGATGCGGAACGACTGCTCGACGACATCGGCGCAGAACTCGGCGGCGAGGTACTTGGCCATGCCGGCCTCGAGGTCGTTGCGCTGCCCGGCGTCCTTGATCCGGGCCGCCTTGACCATCATCTGGTGCCCGGCCTCGACCTTGGTGGCCATGTCCGCGAGGCGGAACTGGATGGCCTGGTGCTGGGCGATCGGCTTCCCGAACGTCTCACGCTGCTGGGCGTAGGTGATGCCGAGCTCGAACGCCCGCCGCGCCACCCCGCAGGCGCGGGCGGCGACGTTGACGCGGCCGACCTCGACGCCGTCCATCATCTGGTAGAAGCCCTTGCCGGGAACCCCGCCGAGGATCTGCGCGGACGTCGTCTCGTGGTTCTCGAGGATGAGCTCGGTGGTGTCGACGCCCTTGTAGCCCATCTTGTCGATCTTGCCGGGGACGGTGACGCCCTGGGCGGTCTGCCCGAAGCCCGCCTCCTTGTCGACGAGGAAGGTCGTCATGTTCTTGTACGGCGAGTCCGACTCACCGAGGTCGGTCTTGACGAGCACGGCGACGAGGTTGGCGCTGCCCCCGTTGGTGAGCCACATCTTCTGGGCGTTGACGCTCCACGCCTGGTCCACGCCCTCCCCCTCACCGGCGACGGCCTTGGACGTGATCGCGGCGACGTCCGAGCCCAGCCCGGGCTCGGACATCGAGAAGGCGCCACGGACCTCGCCGGTCGCCATGCGCGGGAGGTAGCGCTGCTTCTGCTCCTCGGTTCCGTGCTGGAGGAGCATGTAGGCGACGATGAAGTGGGTGTTGATGATGCCGCTCACCGACATCCACCCGCGGGCGATCTCCTCGACGACCAGGGCGTAGGTGAGCAGCGACTCCCCGAGACCGCCGTACTCCTCGGGGATCATCAGCCCGAAGATCCCCATCTCCTTCATGCCCTCGACGATCTCCGTCGGGTACTCGTCGCGGTGCTCCAGCTCCGTCGCCACCGGGAGGATCTGCTCCTCGACGAAGCGCCGGACGAGCTTGATGAGCTCGGTCTGCTCGTCGGTGAGGCCGTCTGTGCGCTGGAGCCGGGACATTCGCGGGTGCCACCTTGGTCGTGGGGGACGTTGCAACCCTAGGAAGTATGCCGTCCGCGCCCGACCCGCCCCAGCGACCGGGGGTGTGAGTCCCCCCACCCCGCGACGGGAAAAGGGGTGGCGGGCCGGCCCCGACACCTGCCACGCTGGTGGCCACCGCACGGCACCCGAGCCGCTGCACGACTCCGAGGAGGCGCGACATGTCCACGACTGTCCCGGGCCGTTCCCGCGCCCTGATCCTTCTCACCTCGGAGTACCCCCATGACGTTCCACGAGCTGGCGACCGAGTCGCCTCTCTTCGCGAGCAACACCTGTCCTGACGCCCCACCCGAGGGCGAGCGCTGGTCCACCTGGGACGGCGCGACCCACGGCCCCCACCCCCGCCCCGACTGGGTCATCACCCTGCTCGGCGCCGTCGAGCAGGACCTCGGTGTCCTCAAGACGGGCAAGGAGGCCGACGTCCACCTGCTCCATCGCTGGGTCCCCGACGGCACCGACGAGCCGGCGCGGTCGAGCCTGCTCGCAGCCAAGCGGTACCGCGGCGCCGAGAACCGGCTGTTCCACCGGGACGGCGGCTACCTCGAGGGCCGCCGCGTCCGCAAGAGCCGCGAGATGCGGGCCATGGCCCGACGCACCGAGTTCGGTCGCGCCCTCATCGCCGGGCAGTGGGCGGCGGCGGAGTTCGACGCCCTGACCCGGCTCTGGGAGCTGGGCCTGCCCGTCCCCTACCCGGTCCAGCTCGACGAGGCCGAGATGCTCATGGAGTTCATCGGCACCGGCCGCACGGCGGCACCCCGGCTCGTGCAGGTGCGTCCGGCGCCGGACCTCCTCGCCGAGCTGTTCGAGCAGTTCCGCCACGTCGTCGTCACCCTCGCGGGCGAGGGCTGGGCGCACGGCGACCTCTCGCCCTACAACGTGCTCGTGCACGACGACCGGCTCGTCGTCATCGACTGGCCGCAGATCGTCGACGTCGTCGGCAACCCGCACGGTTTCGACTTCCTCGAGCGCGACGTGCGCACGATGTGCGAGTGGTTCCGCAGGCGTGGCCTGCCCGTCGACGACGACCTCGTCTTCGGTGACGTGGCCGCCGTCGCCGCCGGGTCCTCCTGGTGAGGGCGAGCGGGTCAGTAGATCCAGACGCGGCGGCCGATGATCGGCCAGCCCTCGGCGTAGAGCTTGCTCATCGCCGAGACGCTCACCCGAAGGCAACCGTGGGACGCCGGATACGGGGGGATCGACGTGGAGCCATGGATGGCCCAGCCGCTCCTGAAGTAGGCCGGACGCCACATCGAGCCCAACGACCCGGTCTGCCATCCGGAGGTGTAGCGGTAGTACACCGAGAAGGCTCCCTTCGGGGTGTAGGCCGTGCGCCACATGCCTCGGGAGTAGTAGCGCGCACCGTTCCCAGTGCTCGTGTTCAGCGTGTAGCGAAGGCTGCCGCTCGAGACGAGCATGAGCGTGTTCTCGGCGAGGTCGCACTCGATGACGGTGCCACTCGTCGTTCGCGGGTTGGCGCGAACCCCCCGGTCGAGCAGCCCCCACGTCGCGGCGTCGATCATGCCCGTCCGAGAGACGTGCGCGACCTTCTGGAGTGCCCACACCGCCTGCTGGGTCAGTGCACCGAAGGATCCGTCCGCCGTTCCGCACCAGTACCTGAGCTGGTTGAGCCGGTTCTGCGCCGCGACGACGGACGCACCCCTGGACCCGCGAACGAGCGTGGGCCGTGTGGCGGCCCCCGCCGCCGGTGCTGCCACTGCCTGGATGCCGAGGAGACCGCCCCCGGCGCCAGCCCTGAGGATCGTCCGACGGGCGACCCCGGTGCCCTCTCTCTCCATGATGGTCCTGCCTCCGCCGTGCATCCTTCTGCCCTGAAGTTGTCAGGTGTCTGACGTTCCAGTTCAGCAGAAGGTTGCGTGACACGAGAGGAAACGGTCGCGGGGTGGCCCGACGTGACTACGGCCTCGTGCGACCGACCCGCCGGCGATGGTTCACAAGAGCCAGACCTTGTGTCCGATGGCGACGAAGCCGGACGCCCAGAGCATTGCCGGGCACGTTCGACGGCGCCGACCAGTGGGGATCCTACCGGCACCCCTCTGATGTCAAGGGGCGGTTTGGAGGGCTCTTACCTTCGCGGTCTTCCACCTCGTTCGGGATGCGGGTAGCGTCTCTGGAGCGGGTCCCGGGAGTGGCTGATCCGAAGTGCCGGTGTGCGGGTGCAAGCCGGCCGCGCTGGATATGAGTGCCGCCCCGCAGTGCCCTCCCGGGCCCGCCTCCATGCGAAGGGCGGCATCGGCGCGCAGCTGTCGATAGATGGCGTCGGAGATGCGCCGCTTGAGGCAGCGCAGGGCTTCCATCGGGGTCTTCCCGGCTGCGAGCTTGCGCCGGTAGTAGGCCCGGCCGGGACTGTCGAGGCGGATCTGGTTGACGGCGGCGATGTGGATGACGTGGTTGGCCTTGCGGTTGCCGGCGCGCGAGAGACGGTGGCGGATCTGCTCCCCGGAGGAGGCGTCCAGGGGAGCGGTGCCGGTCCAGGACGCGAACCGGTTCCGATCGGCGAACCGGGCGACATCGCCGACGTCGGCCAGGATCCGGGCGGCGACCACGGGCCCGACACCGATGAGGTCCATCAGGTGCGAGCCGTTGGCAAGGACCAGGGTCTTGAGCTCTCTGCTGGAGTCCTTGATCTTCTTCTCGATGACCACCAGTTCGGCCAGCTGCTCGAGCGCGAGCCGCTTGAGGGTCTTGCGGACCGAGTCGCGGGGGCGCGCCGAGGCCAGGATCGCCTTGGCCTGCAACGCGGTCAGGTCCTTCTTCGACTGTCCCGGAACCAGTTCCGACAGCAGCCGGTGTAGCCGGTTGATGCACTGCACCTTCGCCCGGGACAGCTCGTCGCGGCGGTCGACCAGCATCCGCAGCACCTCCAGGTCCGCGTCGTAGGCGAGTGCCCGCAGGTTCTTGGTGCGGACCGCGACCACCGCCACCGCGTGCGCGTCATGCGCGTCGGTCTTGCGGTTGTGCCCGGTGTCGAGCAGCCGCGCCCGCGCTGAGAGCTTCGCCGGCACGTCCACGACGTGCTCGCCGTCCGCGAGGAGCCGCTGCGCCAACGGGCGGCCGGTGCCGTTGCTGCCCTCGACCGCCCACACCCGCTCCCGGTACCCAGCGACGTGTTGGCGCATCGCCGCGTAACCGGCCTTGTCCGTGGCGAACCGGCCGGTCGCCAAGACCCTCTCGTGCCGGTCGACCACCTCGATCGTCGCCGACAACCGGTGGGGATCGACCCCGATGAACACCTTCGCCATGAGCTTCGTCCTTCCCGCCGTCACTGATCGGTTGACGCCGGGCGGGCATTGCTACTGAGAGCAGGGCAGACCCCTCTGGAGCCACGCACCGGCAACGGCGCCCGGCCGGAGAGCAAACCGATAGAGAGCCACACCCAACACGCTGGTGGGCAGCCGCAAAGAGAGCCTCCAGCCGAACACCTGGACCGAGTCTGGCCAGACACCGGCCCTACCGACAATCGTCAAGTAGCCGACCGACGATGACGGCGTGGGTCGCGAGCACCCGCTTGGCGATGTCGACGTGGAGGTTCTCGATCATCCGCCCACGGTGGGTCACGACGCCCCGTCCGGCGCCGGCCTCCCACGCCTCGACGATGCCGCGGGCCTCGGCAACGGCCTCCTCGCTCGGCGCGAAGACCCTGTTGCAGGGCTCGATCTGCCCGGGGTGGATCAGGGTCTTGCCGTCGAAGCCGAGGTCACGGCCCTGGACGCACTCGGCCTCGAACCCCTCGGCGTCCGTGACGTCGTTGTGGACGCCGTCGAGGATCGCGATCCCCGACTCGCGCGCGGCCAGCAGCGACAGCTGGAGCGCGGTGAGCAGGGGTCCGCGGCCGGGGACGTGCTCGGCCCGCAGCTCCTTGACGAGGTCGTTGGTGCCCATGACGAGCACCGCCAGGCGCGGCGACGCGGCCGCGATCTCGCGGACGTTGAAGACCGCCTCGGGGGTCTCGACCATCGCCCAGAGCCGCGTGTGCTCGGGCGCACCGGCAGCCTCCAGCGCGGCCACGAGGGAGCGGACCTCGTCGGCCGAGCCGACCTTGGGGACGACGACCCCGTCGGGTCCGGCCGCCGCGGCCGCGGCGAGGTCGGCGTCGTGCCACGGGGTGCCGATGCCGTTGACCCGGATCGTCAGCTCGCGCGAGCCGTACGCCCCCGACCGGGCCGCGGCGCACACGGCGTCGCGGGCCGCCTCCTTGTGGTCGGGACCGACGGCGTCCTCGAGGTCGAGGATGAGGCCGTCGACCGGCAGCGTCTTCGCCTTCTCGAGGGCGCGCTCGTTCGAGCCCGGCATGTAGAGCACCGAACGACGAGGCGTGTATGCCGCCTGCTCGCCCATCAGGACCCCTCACCCTCGGCGGACGGTGACCGGACGGCATACAGCTCGGCGAGCTCGGGGTCGGTGGCACCGAGCCGCTCGGCCAACTCGAGGATGACGAGGCACTGCTTGAGCGACGCGTCGTCCTCCATCCGCCCGTCGAGCATCACGGCGCCGGTGCCGTCCCCCATCGCCTCCCTGACCCGTCGCGCGTGGGCCACGTCGGCGGCGGACGGGCTGAACACGCGCTTGGCGATGTCGATCTGGACCGGGTGGAGCGTCCACGTGCCGACGCAGCCGAGGAGGAAGGCGTTGCGGAACTGGTCCTCGCAGGCGACGACGTCCTTGATGTCCCCGAACGGGCCGTAGTACGGGAAGATCCCGTGCATCGCACAGGCGTCGACCATGCGGGCGATCGTGTAGTGCCACAGGTCCTGCTGGTGGGTGGCGCGGGGTGCGGTGACGGGGTCGACGCCCTCGCCGAGGTCGGTCGCCGGGTCCGCGCGCACGAGGTAGCCGGGATGGCCGCCGCCGACCCGGGTCGTCTTCATCCGTCGGTCCGCGGCGAGGTCCGCCGGCCCGAGGCTGATGCCCTGCATCCGCGGTGACGCTCCCGCGATGGCCTCGACGTTCGCCACGCCGCGGGCGGTCTCGAGGATCGCGTGGACGAGGATCGGACGGGTGAGCCCGGCCCGGGCCTCGAGCTGGGCGAGCAGCCGGTCGACGTAGTGGATGTCCTCGGGGCCCTGCACCTTGGGCACCATGACGACGTCGAGCCGGTCGCCGATCTCGGTGACGAGGGTGACGAGGTCGTCGAGGGCCCACGGGCTGTCGAGACTGTTGACGCGCGTCCACAGCTGCGTGCTGTCACCGAAGTCCGTGGCCTTCGCGATGTCGACGAGCCCCTGGCGGGCCGCCTCCTTGCGGTCGGCCTTGACGGCGTCCTCGAGGTTGCCGAGCAGGACGTCGACGGAGCCGACCATCCCGGGGACCTTGGCCGCCATCTTCTCGTTGCTCGGGTCGAAGAAGTGGATCATCCGGCTGGGACGGGCCGGGACCTCGCGCACGGGAGCGGGGGCCCCGACCGCGAGCGGGGCGAAGAAGTCCTTGGGTGAGCGCATGCTGCCGGACGCTAGCAGTGCGGGCGGGGGCGGCGTTATGACAGAGTTCACGCCGTGAGCGGCTCGCCCGAGACACCCTCCCCGGTCAATGTCACCCGCCTTCTCGCCGAGGTGGCGAGCAAGTCCGGCGTGATGTGGGTCGAGGTGCCCGGCGGTGGCAGCCACGCCGTCTGGTTCGTCTGGCACGACGACGACGACCCGCGCGGCGCCGGCCCGGCGGCGTACGTCGTCTCGGGCCCGGGTGAGCAGCAGCTGCCGTTCCTCCCGCCCGAGGTGACCCTCATCCTGCGCAGCAAGGACACCGGCGGACGGCTGCTTCGTCTGCGCGCCACCGTGCGCGAGCTCGCGCCGAGCACGCCCGAGTGGGACGCGGCGGCCGAGGTGCTGCGCGCCGGGCGGCTCAACGCGACCGGCGACGTCCTCGCCCGCTGGCGCGAGGGCGCCGTCCTCCACGTCCTCGCGCCGCACGGCCGACCGGACGAGGCGCCCGGAGCGTACGGCGAGGAGGCGGGACGCGTCACCGTCTCCCCCGGCCTCGGCACGACGGCGCGCTGGCGACCTTGGCACTGGCGGGGCCGCGGACGCGACTAACCTTGCGGCGTGAGCACGAGCACCCGCGTCTTCGTCGGCCGACTGGCCGAGCTCGCCGTCTTCGACCCCTTGGGGGACCCGGTGGGGCGGGTCCGCGACGTCGTCCTCACGTTCAGCGCCACCCGAACGCGACCGCGCGTCATCGGCCTCGTCGTCGAGGTGCCGGGCCGGCGCCGGGTCTTCGTCCCGATGACGCGGGTGACCTCCGTCGAGGGCGGACAGGTCATCACGACGGGCCTGGTCAACATGCGCCGCTTCGAGCAGCGCGCCAACGAGACCCTCGTGCTCGCCGAGCTCATCGAGCGCCACGTCCGGGTGCGCGTCGAGCAGGGCGAGCTCATCGACGCCACCGTCGAGGACATCGGCCTCGAGCAGAACCACGCGCGCAGCTGGTCGGTCACCCGGGTCTTCGTGCGGCGCACGTCCGCCCGCTCGATCTCCCGGCTCGGACGGCGCCGCGGCGAGACCTTCGTCGTGCCGATCGAGGACGTCTCGGGGCTGCGCGACACCTCCGACGAGCAGAGCGCCGCCCGGCTGCTCGAGCACTACGAGGACCTCAAGCCCGCCGACCTCGCCGAAGCCATCCACGACCTGCCGGCCAAGCGCCGCGCCGAGGTCGCCGCCGCACTCGCCGACGACCAGCTCGCCGACGTCCTCGAGGAGATGCCCGAGGACGAGCAGGTCGAGCTCATCGCCGGCCTGGAGAACGACCGCGTCGCCGACGTCCTCGAGGCGATGGAGCCAGACGACGCCGCCGACCTCCTCGCCGAGCTGCCGGCCGAGCGCCAGGAGGAGCTCCTCCAGCTCATGGAGCCGGACGAGGCCGCTGACCTGCGCCGCCTGCTCACCTACGACGAGGACACCGCCGGCGGGCTCATGACGACCGAGCCGGTCATCCTCGGGCCGGACGCGTCGATCGCCGAGGCCCTCGCCGTCGTGCGCCGCAAGGAGCTCTCGACCGCGCTCGCCTGCACGGTGTTCGTGTGCCGCCCCCCACTGGAGACCCCGACCGGCAAGTTCCTCGGCATGGTCCACATCCAGCGGCTGCTGCGCGAGCCCCCGCACGCCTCGATCGGCACGATCCTCGACAAGGACGTCGAGCCGGTGACGACCGACGCGACGGTCGGCCAGGTGACCCGGCTGCTCGCGACCTACGACCTCGTCGGCCTGCCGGTCGTCGACGAGAACGGCCTGCTCGTCGGCGCGGTCACCGTCGACGACGTCCTCGACCACCTGCTGCCCGACGACTGGCGCGACGACCGCCATGAGGTGACCACCCATGGCTGACCGCCGCGAGCGCACGCCGCGGCTCGACCAGCCGCGCGAGGCCGGCCGCAGGTTCCTCACCCGGCCCGAGTCGCTGACCGAGGAGGCCTTCGGCGTCCTCTCGGAGAAGTTCGCCCGCTACATGGGCACCGCGTACTTCCTCATCGGCATGACCTTCGTCGTCCTCGTCTGGGTGCTGTGGAACCTGCTGGCCCCCACCGACTGGCGCTTCGACGACTACCCCTTCATCTTCCTCACGCTCGTGCTCAGCCTGCAGGCGTCGTATGCCGCCCCACTCATCCTGCTCGCGCAGAACCGCCAGGCCGACCGCGACCGGGTCATGCTCGAGCAGGACCGCACGCGCGACGAGCGCAACCTCGCCGACACCGAGTTCCTCACCCGCGAGGTGGCCGCCCTGCGGATCGCCCTGCGCGACTCGGCCACCCGCGACTTCGTCCGCGGCGAGCTGCGCGACCTCCTCGACGAGATGGAGGAGCGGGGCCTGACGATCAGCAAGGCCGCCCCGACGAAGCGGAGTGACCAGTCAGACAGCCCTCGGGGCCGGACCGATGGCGGTCGTGGCGGGCAACCGACCTAGCATGGAGCAATGCCTGTCACCGCTGCACCCGTGAGCGACGACGCCCTCCGCGCCGCCCTCGCCACCGTCAACGACCCCGAGATCCGCAAGCCGATCACCGAGCTCGGCATGGTCGAGTCGGTCGAGTGCGACGCCTCCGGTCGGGTGGCGGTCACCATCCTGCTGACCATCGCCGGGTGTCCCCTCAAGGAGACCCTGACCAACGACACGACGAACGCGCTGCTCAGGGTTCCGGGGGTCCTCGCCGTGGACGTCACGCTCGGCGTGATGTCGGAGGAGCAGCGCGCCGAGCTCCGCACGAACCTGCGTGGTGGCACGGCCGAGAAGGAGATCCCCTTCGCCAAGGCTGGCAGCCTCACCCGGGTGTACGCCGTGGCCTCCGGCAAGGGCGGCGTCGGCAAGTCCTCCGTCACCGCCAACCTCGCCGCTGCCCTCGCCCAGCAGGGCCTCAAGGTGGGTGTCGTCGACGCCGACATCTACGGCTTCTCCATCCCCCGCATGCTCGGTGTCGAGCAGCGTCCGACGCAGGTCGACGACATGATCCTGCCGCCGATCGCCCACGACGTGAAGGTCATCTCGATCGGCATGTTCGTCCCGGGCAACCAGCCCGTCGTCTGGCGCGGGCCGATGCTGCACCGTGCCCTCCAGCAGTTCCTCGCCGACGTCTTCTGGGGTGACATCGACATCCTCCTGCTCGACCTCCCCCCGGGCACCGGCGACATCGCGATCTCGGTCGCCCAGCTCATCCCGGGCGCCGAGATCCTCGTCGTGACGACGCCCCAGCAGGCCGCCGCCGAGGTCGCCGAGCGGGCCGGCGCGATCGCCGTGCAGACCCACCAGCGGGTCGCCGGCGTCATCGAGAACATGTCCTGGCTCGAGCTGCCCGACGGGTCCCGTCAGGAGATCTTCGGCTCCGGCGGCGGGCAGGCGGTGGCCGACTCGCTCACCCGCACCATCGGGGCGCCCGTGCCGCTGCTCGGCCAGATCCCGCTCGACACGGCCTTGCGCATCGGCTCCGACCAGGGGGCCCCGATCGTCCTGGGCGGGTCGACCTCACCGGCCGCCGTCGCCCTGCGCGGCATCGCCCGCGAGCTCGGCACCCGCTCCCGCGGGCTCGCCGGCCGCTCGCTCGGCCTCACGCCCAGCGGCCGCTAGATGATGGTGACGGTGGGGGTGCGCGCGTTTGCGACGAAGGAGCAACTGAGCGCGTACCCCCACCGACCCCGTCGTCCCCGCTGAGACGGGCTCGCGACTAGGTCGCGTCGACGTCGTAGGGCGTGGGGCGCAACGGGTCCCACGCGCGCGGGTCCGAGCCGAGCGAGACCCCGTCGTCCCCGAGGGCGTCGACCTCGCCCATGTCGGGGTTGGTGCCCCCGGACTTCAGGCCCGACGCGGCGTCCTCGAGCGGCTCGATGAGCGCCTCGCGCACGATCCGGCGGGGGTCGTACTGGCGCGGGTCGTACTGGCGCCAGTTGATGTCGGAGTACTCCGGGCCCAGCTGGTCCTTGAGCTGACCCTTGGCGCCCTCGGCCATGACCCGGAACTTCTTGATGCCCTGAGCGAGTTTGGCGGCGTACTCGGGCAGCCGCTCTGGTCCGAGCACGAACACCGCGATGAGGGCCAGGAGGACGACCTCCCACCCGTTGATGCCGAACACTCGTCCTCCTGTACGCCGTGGCGCGTCAGTCGCTCCTGCCCTGGAGGACCATCTTGACATCCCGGGCGGTGCCGTCGCGCAGCACGGTGAGGGTGACGCTCGATCCGACGGGCCTGGCGCGGATGGCGACGACGAGGGCGTCAGGGTCGTTGATGGGGCGGCCCTCGAACGCGGTGATGACGTCACCGGCCCGGAGCCCGGCCTTCGCGGCAGGGCCGTCGGGCGTCACGGCCGGGGTGTCACCGGAGTCGGCGCCGATGCGCACGCCCTCGCCGTCGTACTCCCGGTCGAGCAGGACGCCGATGATCGGGTGCTCGGCCTTGCCGGTGCGGATGAGCTGGTCGACGGTGGTCTTCATCTGGGCGCTCGGGATGGCGAAGCCGACGCCGATGTTGCCGCTCTGCCCGCCGATGGCCGTGCCGGCGACCCGGGCGATCGCCGTGTTGATCCCGATGACGCGCCCTTCCATGTCCAGCAGCGGCCCGCCCGAGTTGCCGGGGTTGATCGCCGCGTCGGTCTGGATCGCGTTGATGAACGACTGGTCGTCCGCGTCGCCGGGCGTGACCGGACGGTTGAGCGCCGAGACGATGCCCGTCGTGACCGTCGACTCGAGGCCGAGCGGCGCGCCCACGGCGATGACGGGGTCGCCCACGACGACTGCGCTCGAGTCCCCGACCGGGAGCGGTGCGAGGTCGGTGCGCTCGACCTTGAGGACGGCGAGGTCGTAGGAGACGTCGCGACCGACGATCTTCGCCGGCGACTGCTTGCCGTTGGAGAGGACGACGGTGATCTCGCCACCGCTGGCGGCGGCGGCGATGACGTGGTTGTTGGTGACGATGTGTCCCTTGTCGTCGAGGACCCAGCCTGAGCCGGTCCCGTCGCCGCTGCCCGCCTCGACCCGGATCGTCACGACGCTCGGGGTGGCGTTCGCGGCGATGTTGGCCACGGTGCCCTCGGGGCGCGTCGTCGCGCCCGCACCGGGCTCCGGCGTCGCGCCGGTCGAGCTGTCGTCGGTGAGGTCGAGGCCGTCGAAGCGGTCGGTGGCGCCCAGCCACCCGCCGAAGAGACCGCCGCCGACACCGGCGAGCAGCGCCGACAGGCCGGCGATGAGGAGCACGCCGAGCCAGCCGGGTCCGCCCCTGCGCGCAGGTGCGGTGGCTCCGGGAGCCGCTGACGCGGCATACGGGTTCGTGCCGTATGCCGTGTGCTCGGGCGTGCGCCAGTCCGGCGGACCGTCGGGGGTCGGCTCGGGCGCCGGCAGCATCGGTGCGCGACCCGGCGCGGCCCCGATCTCCTGGGTCCGGAAGAGGTCGAGCTCGTCGGTGTGCTGCGCGTCGGTGCGAGGGCGCTCGCCGGAGTCGTCGCGAGGCCTGTCCTCAGTCATGACCGTGATTCTGCCTCGCACAGCACGAGGTTTCGAACCGAGGTGCTGTCCGTCCACCCCGTGGAGACACCGCGGACCCGCACGGTGCCGCTCCCGACGCCCGGGCTGGACGCGGTGGGACGCACGGACGGGGACGGCCCGCCACCGCCGACCGAGCCGACGGTCGTCGCGACCGCCCCCGGTCCGGCGAGGGTCAGGGTCCAGGCCACCGCAGCCGTGGCGCCCGCCGCCGCGGTGGCCATGGCGGCCGACTTCAGCGGGCTGCGGTGCACCGGAGGCGCCGAGGGCGCGACCATCTCGAGCGGGGCGTACGTGTGGGCTCGGTCCGACATCGCGTCGGCGAGCGGCGGGGCGGGCATCGACGACGCGAGCGCGACGAGCTGGGCGTGCAGGCTCCCCGACATCGACGGGCAGCCCGCCGACAGGAGCGCCTGGAGGCGCCGCTCACCGGCGACGGCGTGCTGGCACCCGACGCAGGCGATGAGGTGCCGGTTCCACTCGAGGGTGCGCTGGGCCGACAGCTGCCCCGACACGTAGTCGGGGAGCTCGTCGAGGCGGCACCGGTTCGGGCGGGACAGTGGCATCACACGGCACCACCGGCGGGGGCGAGCAGACCGGGGCGGCGGGCGGTGGCGCCGGACGTGGCGGTCGCGCGCTCGGGGGCGCGGTGGGCCAGCGCCTCGCGCAGCTGGGAGCGGCCGCGGTGGATGCGGGAGCGCACGGTGCCGAGCTTGATGTCGAGGGTCGCGGCGATCTCCTCGTAGGACAGGCCCTCGATGTCGCAGAGGACCACGGCGGCCCGGAAGTCGGGCGCGAGGGAGTCCAGCGCGCGCTGGACGTCGTCGTCGAAGTGCGTGTCGGCGTAGCTCTGCTCGGGGCTGATCTCGCGGCTGGGCAGGCGCGCGGCGGACTCGTCGGAGAGCGCGTCGAAGCGGATGCGCTGCTTGCGCCGCATCTTGTCCAGGAAGACGTTGGTCGTGATGCGGTGCAGCCAGCCCTCGAACGTGCCGGGCCGGAACGTGTGCAGGGACCGGAAGACGCGGATGAACACGTCCTGGGTGAGGTCCTCGGCGTCGTGCACGTTGCCGGTGAGGCGGTAGGCGAGGCGGTAGACCCGCGCGGAGTGCTCCTCGACGACCTGCTCCCAGGTCGGCGGCGTCCACTCCCCCGTGGCCGCCGCTGCTGCGCTCGTCATCGTCGTCCCCTGCTCGGTGCCCACCTGGCTGTCCATGTCACAGGTGTCTACGTGCCGGAGCCGGGAAATGTTCCTGAAGACCCTGAACGCCGCCTGTGAGTCCGGACCACCCGGCCTCCCCGAGTAGGGTTGCGGCCCATGAGCACCCTCAAGCCCGCGAGCTGGTCGTACGCCGAGGACTTCGTGCCCGAGCCCGAGGTCATGGAGCAGGCGCGGGCCCGCGGACTCGCCTTCGGCGCGGCCACCCCGGTCGGGACCGGGGCCGGCGCGACGCTGCGCGTCCTCACGGCGGCCATCGGTGCCAAGCACGTCATCGAGATCGGGACCGGCGCCGGCACCTCCGGCCTCTGGATGCTCGCGGGGATGCCCCAGGACGGGGTCCTCACGACCATCGACATCTCCGCCGAGCACCAGCGGGCGGCCCGGGAGGCGTACGCCGCGGCCGGGTACCCGACCCAGCGGACCCGGGTCATCACCGGTCGCGCGACCGAGGTGCTCCCCCGGATGACCGACGCCGCCTACGACATGGTGCTCATCGACGCCGACAAGCCGAGCTACCCGGCATACGTCGAGCACGGCATCCGCCTGCTGCGCAGCGGTGGCGTCCTCGTGCTCGACAACATGCTCTGGCACGACAAGGTGGCCGACCCGGCCGCGCGGGACGCCGACACGACGACGCTGCGCGACCTCGGCAAGTCCCTCCGGGACCACGACGCCCTGGTGCCGACGCTGCTCCCCGTGAGCGACGGGCTCCTCGTCGCCGTCAAGCGCTGACGCCGACGGGGCTGGGCGGCAGTCAGGCGTGGGCGTCCACGCGCGGACCCGCACCGCGACGGAAGCCGGCCGGGCCCTCGGCGATCGCGACGACCTCGAACTCCTCGATGGACGTGGGTGAGGACCCGATGAGCTCGGAGCCCTTCGACTCGGCGGCGGTGGCCTCGAACTCCTCACGGAACACCTTGCGCTCCTGCTCGGTGTCGAAGACGTAGGTCCCCTCGAACCACTCGCCCTCACGCATCCGCCACACCTTGAAGGCCAGCCCGTCGAGGAACATGAACCTCGCGATCGAGGTGCCCACGACGTACTCGCGGAGCTGGTCGGGCGCGTTCTCGGGAGCGTTCTCGAGCGACCAGCGCACTGCCAGTCCGTATCCGGCGTTCATCGCAGACCTTCCAGCCATCGAAGCAGCAGACGTGCACCGAACCCCGTCCCACCCTTGCCGTGGACTCCGGAGTCGACATCGGAGCGGCCGGGGCCGGCGATGTCGAGGTGGGCCCAGCGACGCTCCCCCACGAACTCGCGCAGGAACAGTGCCGCGGTGATGGAGCCACCCCCGACCGAGGGTCCGATGTGGTTGATGTCGGCCACGTCGGACTCCAGTGCCTGACGGTAGGCGGGCACGAGCGGGAAGGGCCACAGCGTCTCACCTGCTGTCTCACCGGCGGCCCGGAGCTGGGACGACAGCTCGTCGTCGGTCGCGTAGACCGGGGCCATGGTGCGCGCCAGCGCGACGCGGGCCGCGCCGGTGAGCGTGGCGATGTCGACGACCACGTCGGGGTCGAGCTCGGCGTCGGCGTAGGCCAGGGCGTCGGCGAGCACGATCCGCCCCTCGGCGTCGGTGTTGCCGATCTCGGTGGTCGTGCCGCCGTAGTGCGTCACGACGTCACCCGGACGGTAGGCCGACCCGCTCACCATGTTCTCGGCGAGGGCGAGGAGGCCGGTGACCCGGACCTGCACGCCGAGGTCGCGGCAGGCGGCCAGCACGGCCAGCACGATCGCCGACCCGGACATGTCGGTCTTCATCGCGAGCATCCCGTCGGCCGGCTTCACCTGGAGGCCGCCGGAGTCGAAGGTGATGCCCTTGCCGACGAGCACGACGTGGGGGGTGGCGTCGTCGGCGCCCTCCGGGGTGTAGCCGAGCCGGACCATGGCCGGCGGTGTCGCCGAGCCCTGCCCGACGGCGAGCAGCCCGCCGAAGCCCCCCGCGGCCAGGGCCGCCCTGTTCCAGACGGTGACCTCGAGTCCGCTGCGCGACCCGAGGGTGCGTGCCTGGCGCGCCATCCACCCCGGGTTCTTGATGTTCGAGGGGGTGTTGGCGAGGTTGCGGGCGACGAGCGTCGTGACGGCGCGGCGCACGGCCCGCTCGACGACGTCCGGCTCGACACCGACGACGACGACGTCGCCGGCGACCTCCGCCCCGAGCTGCCAGCTCCCACCGGTCCAGCGGGACGGGGCCCACCCCCCGAGGACGCCACCCTCGACGAGGGCGGCGTGGCCGGGCTCGTCGGAGGGCGGGGCCAGCAGGACGACGAGGGAGCGGCCGCGCGTGGCCCGGCCGGCCCCCGCACCGGCGAGCCGCAGGTCCGCCGGTGCGGCGTCGCCGAGGCCGACGAACACGAGCACCCGGACGGGCTGCTGGCCCCGCGGGACCCGCACGGTCGTCGTGGCCCCCACCGTCGTGGAGGGCTCGTGGGTCTCGAGGATCTCGTCGGGGTCGAAGCCCACTCCCGTCAGCGACTCGCGGGTGCGCGCATCCCAGGGGTCGCCACCGGCGAGCAGGCCGACGACGAGCGCGAGGTCCGTCGGGTCGGAGTCGGCCAGGACGTCGGCGAGGGGTCCGTCCCTCCCGGTCCAGGAGGCGACGGAGGGGGCGAGGAGGTCTTCGGAGGGCACCCGTCCGACCCTACAGACGGCGAGGGCCCCCACCATGTCGGTGGGGGCCCTCGGTCACGTCAACGTCACGTCAACGACCGACGGTCACTTCTTCAGCGCCTCGCAGTCGTCGATCGCCTGCCCCAGTGCCCGCACCTCGTCCGGAGTCATCTCGACGACGAGACGGCCACCACCCTCCAGAGGCATGCGCAGCACGATGCCGCGACCCTCCTTGGTGACCTCGAGAGGGCCGTCGCCCGTCCTGGGCTTCATTGCCGCCATGGGTGTTCCCTTCGTTGCCGTGGCGCACGATCGTGCATCACGTGTTCGCGTTCCCGGCATTGGTGCACCGGTGTCGCGACCATTATCCCCGCTGAGCAGGGCAGAGACGAAATCGGGTCCCCCCGAGACTCACGGGGGTCGCGAGCCCCACGGTGTCCACGTGAGCAGGGCACAGGTCCACCAGACGAGGCCGAGGACCACGGGGACGAGGAGGACGGCCACGCGCCAGCGCCAGTGCTGCACGATCCGCTCCCCCGTCGACGTGCGCATGGCGACGCTGGCGAGGAGGGCGGCGAGGGGGAAGTCGAGCAGGAGGAAGCGCCACATGCTCGTGATCGGCCGGACGACGGCGAAGAGGTAGAGGGGGTAGGCGACCGCCCACGCCCGGACCTCGACGGGGAGCCAGCGACCGTGCCGCCCGAGGACGAGGGCGATGTAGGTGCCGCACAGCCCGACGAGCACGGCGAGGCCGGCGAGGCCGTGGCCCTCCCAGGCCCACTGCACCCACAGGACGAACGGGCCGGCCGAGGGCTGCTGGCCCCACGCCTCCTGGACGTCGAGGAAGGCGGTCGGGATGCCGCTCACGACCCCGACGACGACGGGCCAGGCGAGCCCGGACAGCCCCGTGACGAGCACCATGAGCGCCGCCGTGCTCCGCTGCCCCCGCAGCGGAGCCACCCCGGCCCGGCGGTCCTCCCGGATGCGGACGACGAGGTGGATGAGCACCGCGCAGCCCATCGCCGCGGCCACGCCACGGGTGAAGGCGAGCGGGACCGCGAGAGCGGCGACGGCGGCATACCGGCGGTTCATCAGCTGGAGCAGCGAGAAGGCGACGAGCGCGACGGCGAGCGGCTCGGTGTACGCCTTGAGCATCACCCCCGTCGTCGGGTAGAAGCACCAGAGGCAGGCGGCGACGAGGGCGAGCCGGTCGCGACCGGGTCGCGGGTCGGCGTGCAGCGCGTGGCTGAACAGCTTCCAGATGAGGACGGCGCCGACGGCCCCCAGGACGAGGTTGAGCGCCACCGCCCCGGCGGTGAAGGGGATGCCGAGCAGCATCAGGCCCTTCACGAGGAACGGGAAGAGCGGGTAGAAGGCCCACGCGCTGTAGGTGAGCTTGCCCGTCGTCGGGTCGGCCGGGAGCGGCACGGGGTAGCCCTGGGTGGCGATCCGCTCGTACCACTCCGAGTCCCAGAGGCCGATGAGGTCACCGACCGTGGGGTCGAGGTGGCCGACTCCCGCGGGGTTCTGGAACCACGTCGCCGCCACCCACATCGCCGCGAGCGCGACGAGCCGGGTGACGACGTAGACGGCCAGGATCGTGCGGACGGGGTGGGCCAGCGCCCTGCCCCCGAGGAGGCTGCTGCCGGCGACCCGGTCGGTGGTGGCGGTGGTGGTGGTGGTGGTGGTGGCGGTGGAGCCCTCGGAGCCCTCGACGCCTTCGGGGCCCTCGCCGCCCTCGGGACGCCAGGGCGCAGCCGGGTGGGCGGATGCGCTCACTGGCGCAGCTCCCGCACGTCCCACACCAGCACGTCCTCGACCTCCTGCGGCTGGCCGAGCACGGTGGCGAGCGAGTCGCGCAGCGCCGCGGTCTGGGCCCGCGCGGGCAGGACGACGGCGTCGGTGCGCCAGGCCCGGAGGTCCTCGACGAACTGGAGCCGCTGCGCCTCGGTCGCCGGGATGACCGCGTTGGCCGCATTGACGTCGTAGAGCCACAGCGACATCGGCCGTCGGGTCGCGCCGTACTGGCCGCCGCGGTCCGGCGCCCCGTTCGGGCCGACGAAGTACCCCTCGACGATGGGGAACGCCATCGTGTCGGCAGCGAGCTGCCAGTCGAAGGCCCGCGCGTCGACGATGTCGGTCGGGGGGACGGCGAGGATCGAGCCACCGTGGCTGAAGTCGCGCCACGCGTCCCCGGTGAAGAACGTCGGCACGACCGGGCGCTCGTCGACCTGGAGGGACGTCGGCAGGACCGGCAGCAGGGCCACCACGGTCGCCGCGGTGACGAGCCATCCGCCCACCTGCGGCTGCCACGAGGGGAGTCGCGCCTCGTCGGCGTCCGCCGCGCTCAGGGGAGCGGCCCGGATCGCGGCGTCGATCCCGATGGCGAGCAGGCCGGCGATCGCGGGGATCGCCATCATGACGAAGCGCGTGGGGAGGACGTTCTCGAGCACCGGGAGCGCGTCGAGAGCGGCCCACAGGGAGGGCACGCCCGTGGGTTCCCCGCGCAGGAGGACCTCCTCTCCGAGCGAGAGCCAGCACGCCAGCACGACCAGGGCGGCGAGCGCCTGCACGACGGGTCTGCGGATGAGGACGAGCGCGATCAATCCGACGAGGACGAGCAGGCCGACGCCGAAGAAGGCGTTCTCCTCGGTGCGGTTCATCGACAGCGCCGCCGAGGCCCACGGGTCCGCGCCGAAGGTGCGGGTGGCGCGACCCCACAGCGCAGCGAGGTCGTTGCCGCCGGGTGGGTGGTAGATCGAGGTGTAGCTCTGCCGTCCCGCGAACTGCCACCACAGGGGCACCGCGACCAGCACGAGGCACACCCAGGCGCCGATCCCCACGCCCGGTGCGAGGCGGCGCAGGTCGAGACGGCCGCGCAGGGCGAGGACGAGGCCCACGACGAGCATGCCGAGGGCGGCGAGCAGCAGGGGCTCCTCGCCGATGAAGACCTGCCACGTCACGAGCAGCCCGAGGACGACCCCGTCCCTCACCCGGTGCGTGCCCTGCGCCAGCCGCAGGACGCGGTCGACGATCACCGGGATGAGGAAAAGTGCGACGAAGTTGGGGTGTCCGTTGGCGTGGGAGACCATCGCCGGAGCGAAGCCGGTGAACCAGCCGCCGACGGCCGCGGCCGGCCGCACGAGCCCGCGCCGGCGGAGGAACCAGTACCAGGCGGCGGCGGTGCCGGCGAGCCCGAGCAGCTCGACGACGAAGAACGTCAGGTGGGCCCCGAGGGTCAGGGTGAGCGGGGCCAGCGGGATGCCCAGGCCGGTGACCGCGGCGTTCGCCATGAGGTTGACGCCCTCGGGGAAGTTCTGGCGGTCGCTGAACAGCGGGTTGGAGAGGGTGGCGAGGTTGTGCGCGGACGCGCCGAAGTACCACTCGAACGCCTGGTGGTCCTGCACCCCCTGGGAGAGGTAGCCGGTGGACGTGCGACCGACGAGGCCGGAGAGGACGTGGAGGGCCGTGCCGAGGTAGGCCGCGACGACGACGAGGTCGAGCCAGCCCCAACGCACGCGGGCCGCAGGCTCCTCCGCCCCCTCGCGCTCCCCTGCGTCCGCAACCCTGGTCGGCTTCTCGACCATGGTTGCGGACGCAACGGAGCGCGGGGTCGCAGCGTCCGCAACAGTGGTCGGTTTTCCGACCAGGGTTGCGGACGCAAGGGAGTCGGAGGCGGGGGCGGAGGGGGCGGGGGCAGAGGGGGCGGGGGCAGAGGGGGCGGCGCGGAGGAGGAGGTCGTTGGCGGCGATCTGGGCGTCGAGCCGGGCGAGGGCCTCCTCGACCCGGTCGGTGCGGTAGCCGACGACCTGGAGCCGGAACGGCGGGCGCCCGAGGTCCTCGTCCATCGCGTCACCCGGGTCGGCGACCGCCGCGTTCTCGCGACGGGAGAGGAACCAGGCGAGGCCCAGCGCGCACGCGACGACAGGGAGGCTGAGCCCGAGCGCCCAGATCACCGGTCGGCCCGGGCCAGCCGGTTCACGACCGGTCCGAAGATCAGCGGGCCGAGGACGTCACCGACCCGCCGCGTCAGACCGGTCAGCCCGGGCAGTTCGAACCACAGCTCCTCGGTCCACGTCAGACGGGACCCGTCGGCACCCGGCGTGACCACCGCCTCGGCCCAGCCCTTGAGGAACCCGGTCTTGCGCACGCGCCACCTCCGGGGGGGCTCCCACTCCTCGACGACCATCGCGTCGTCGAAGCGCAGCGGGCCCAAGGCGGTCCGGGCGGTGAAGCGCCAGCCCGCGAGCGGGGCACCGGGGTCCGCGATCGTCGTCGTCAGCGGGACGGAGTCGGCGTGCTCGTCGAGGGCGGCAAGACGCTGCCACAGCTCGGCGGGCGACAGGGTGCTCTCACGCGTCAGGGTGAACATGACCCTCCCGGTGCGAGGGGGTGGACGACGGTGCGGACAGCTCGCGCTCCTGCTCGGCGAGCCGGTCGCGTCGCGCGTCCAGGGCCGCGTCGACCTCGTCCGGGGCGTAGCCGTAGACGGCGGTGCCGAGGCGGAGGGGGTCGACGTCGGCGCTCGTGGGCCGTTCCGGGAGCTCGAGCGGCGGGAGGGTGGAGACCGGGTCGCTCAGCGGAGCGAGGTCGAGCCGACCCGTCGCGACGAGCGCCGTGACCGCGATGACGGCGACGGCGAGTGATCCGAGGGCGACCCACTGCACATCGCGATCCTAGGTGCGAGCGCGGGGGTGGGCCGCACGATGCCCCTCACTCGGGGTGCGTGCCACTGCCCGAGGGCGGCTCGGGGGCGCTGCCGCGGTCCGAGGCGACGATGATCTCGACGGCCACGGCCGGGTCGTCGGTCACGGTGATGAGCGCGAGGTCCTTGGCGTTGATGGTGCCGGCGGCGAGCGCGGAGTCGGAGAGCCAGTCCAGCAGGCCCTGCCAGTACGTGCGCCCCATGAGGATGATGGGGAACGACGTGACCTTCTGGGTCTGCACGAGGGTGATCGCCTCGAAGAGCTCGTCGAGCGTGCCGAACCCCCCGGGCAGGACGATGAAGCCCTGCGAGTACTTGACGAACATCGTCTTGCGGGCGAAGAAGTAGCGGAAGTTGACTCCGAGGTCGACGAACGCGTTGAGCCCCGTCTCGAAGGGCAGCTCGATGCCGAGTCCGACCGACGTGCCCCCGGCCTCCAGGGCGCCCTTGTTCGCCGCCTCCATGGCGCCGGGGCCGCCGCCGGTGATGACGGAGTACCCGGCGCGCACGAGAGCCGCGCCGACCTGCTCACCGAGCTCGTAGGTCGGGTCGTCCTGTCCGGTCCGGGCAGAGCCGAAGACGCTCACGGCCGGGCCGAGCTCGGCCAGGGCGCCGAAGCCCTCGACGAACTCGGACTGGATGCGCAGGACACGCCACGGGTCGGTGTGCACCCAGTCGGCCGAGCCCCGGTCGTCGAGGAGCCGCTGGTCGGTCGTCTCCGCGGGCACCTGGGAGCGGCGCATCACCACCGGGCCCTGGTGGTAGTCGTGCGACTCGTCCCACGGCTGCTGGGTGTCGTTCATCGGCCCACTCCCGGTGTGGCAGGCGCGTCGGCGAGCCAGCGCAGCAAGGCGGCCTCGGCCGAGACGATCTGGTCCACGGGGCAGCGCTCCTCGTCGTGGTGGGCGAGGTTGGGGTCGCCCGGGCCGAAGTTCACGGCCGGCACCCCCATCGCCTGGAACCGGGCGACGTCGGTCCAGCCCTGCTTGGCGATGACCTCGGTGCCGAGAGCCTCGACGAAGGCCTTGGCCGCCGGCAGGTCCAGCCCCGGCCGTGCTCCCCCGGCGTTGTCGGTGACCTCGAAGGTCAGCCCGTCGAAGACCTCGTGCATGTGCGCCACGGCCTCCTCCTCGGAACGGTCCGGGGCGTAGCGGTAGTTCACCGAGACGGTGCAGCGGTCCGGGATGACGTTGCCGGCGATGCCGCCGGAGATGCTGACCGCGTTGAGCGCCTCCCGGTACTCCAGGCCGTCCACCATGACGGTCCGGGTCTCGTATGCCGTGAGCCGGCTGAGGATCTCGGCTGCGTCATGGATGGCGTTGTGGCCGTTCCACGGGCGGGCCGAGTGGGCGGCGGCACCCTTGGTCGTGATGTCGATCCGCATCGTGCCCTTGCAGCCGCCCTCGACGACGGCGCCGGTCGGCTCGAGGAGGACGGCGAAGTCGGCGTCCTCGATGAGGTCGGGCCGCTGCTCCTGGACGTGGAGCAGGCCGTTGTGCTCGCTCTCGATCTCCTCGCCTTCGTAGAAGACGTAGGTGACGTCGCGGCTCGGCTCGGGCACCGTCGCGGCGAGCCGCAGCTGGACCGCGACGCCGCCCTTCATGTCGACCGTGCCGCGACCCCAGAGCACCTCGCCCTGCGCGGTGGGCAGGCGACGGGTGGGGAGGTTGGGCGGGTCGGTCAGCGGGACGGTGTCGATGTGCCCCGCGAGGACGACGCGCTCGCCGCGACCGAGCTCGGTGCGGGCCACCACGGTGTTGCCGATCCGGGTGACGGTGAGGTGCTCGAGCGGGCGCAGAGACTCCTCGATGGCGTCGCAGATGGCGGTCTCGTCGAGGCTCACCGACTCGATGTCGCAGAGCGCGGCGGTCAGGGTGACGACGTCGGACGTGAGGTCGAGCGGCATACGCCGACCCTATCTGCGATGCCGAGGGCCGCTCGTCGTGGGCGAGCCGGACGGCCTCGGGACGGCACAGACCCGACCCCTACCCTTGACGCCATGACCGCGCGCACCGCTCACGGCTTCGGCCTGCTCACCCTCCACGGCGACACCGTCCTCGATGCCTGGTTCCCGGCACCGGCCCTGGGCGGGTCCGAGGGTGTCGCCGAGCCGACCGGCCTGTCGGCCCTCGCCGCGGCCGACGAGGTCCGCGGGGTGACGCGTGAGGTGCGGCTGGTCGAGGTCGATCTGGACGAGGCCCCCGGTGACGCGGCGGACGGGTGGCTGCGGCTCCACCTGCTGTCCCACCGCCTCGTGCAGCCGAACTCGGTCTCACTCGACGGGTTGTTCGGCGTGCTGACCAACGTCGTGTGGACCAACCACGGCCCGTGCGCCGTCGACGGTTTCGAGACGACGCGCCTGGGGCTGATGGCACGCGGCCCGGTCCAGGTCTTCGGTGTCGACAAGTTCCCCCGGATGACCGACTACGTCCTGCCCTCCGGCGTGCGCATCGCCGACGCCGACCGGGTGCGCCTCGGCGCCCACCTGGCCAGCGGCACGACCGTGATGCACGAGGGCTTCGTCAACTTCAACGCCGGCACGCTCGGCACCTCCATGGTCGAGGGACGCATCTCGCAGGGGGTCGTCGTCGGCGACGGGTCCGACATCGGCGGGGGGGCATCGACGATGGGCACCCTCTCCGGCGGCGGCACCGAGCGGGTGTCCATCGGGGAGCGCTGCCTGCTCGGCGCCGAGTCCGGCCTCGGCATCGCCCTCGGCGACGACTGCGTCATCGAGGCGGGCCTCTACGTCACCGCCGGAACCAAGGTGACGCTCCCCGACGGCACCGTCACCAAGGCCAGCGAGCTCTCGGGCCAGTCCAACCTCCTCTTCATGCGCAACTCGGTCACGGGTGCGGTGCAGGCGCGTCCGCGCGACGGCCACGGCATCGTCCTCAACTCGGCGCTGCACGCCAACCACTGATGAGCGCACGACGTCGACCCGTGACCCTCGCGGAGGAGCAGCCCCGAGGTGGGGCATCGCGGTGGATCGCGCGCTCCCTCATCCTCACGCTCGTGGCTCTCGTCGCCCTTGGCGCCTGGTTCGGCGGACGCTCGCTGCTCCAGGGCGCGCTCGGTCCTCGCTGCCAGGCAACGGCGGGGGGCAGCTCGGTCGACTTCGACCCCGAGCAGATGAGCAACGCCGCGACGATCACGGCCCTCGCGCTCCGACGCGGGCTGCCCGCCCGGGCGGCGACGATCGCGCTCGCCACCGCGATCCAGGAGTCCAAGCTCCGCAACATCCGCTACGGCGACCGTGACTCGGTGGGACTGTTCCAGCAGCGCCCGTCGCAGGGGTGGGGCACGGTCGAGCAGATCCTCGACCCGGAGTACTCCACCGACAAGTTCTACGACGCGCTCGTCAAGGTCGACGACTGGGAGAGTGGCACCATCACCGTCGTCGCCCAGAAGGTGCAGCGCAGCGCGTACCCCGAGGCGTATGCCGACCACGAGCAGGAGGGCCGCATCCTCGCCTCCGCCCTCGCCGGGCACTCCCCCGGCGGTCTCGGATGCCGCCTCGACGACGCGGGGCGCGAGGCGGACGTCGCGATGCTCGGACGGCTGCTCGACACCGAGTACGGACTCGACGCGACCGCCGGCGACGGGACGTTGACCGTCACCGGGACCAGCGACCAGATCGCGTCGTCGATCGCCTCGTGGTCGGTCGCCAAGGCGGTCGACACCGGCATCACCGGGGTCACCGTCGGCGACCGCCGTTGGTCCCGCAGCCGCGACTCGTCGTCGTGGTCCTGGCAGACGGCCGACGAGCCCGTACCCGCCCAGCAGGTCGTCCTCCACCTCACCTGACCGCGCGCAAGACGATGGCGTATGCCGTCCGCTCGCCTTGCCGTTGAGTCGCGAGTTCGCTTGCACCCGAGGGGTACTGGCCACGAAGGCTCCTTCCATGGTTGCGCGTTCCGGCGCCGGTTCGGTTGTGCTGGAGTCCGATTGGCGGCGGGGGTGGCTGTCAGTGGTGGCCTCTAGAGTTCTGTCATGGAGCTCGACACCGCGATTGCGAACCTGGAGGCGGCCACCGCCTCGGTCGTGGAGGCGTTGCGGCACAGCGACCCCGGCTCGGCCGGCCGGGAGCAGCTGCTGTCGGTGGTCGAGGTCACCCACCGGGTCGGCAACACCCTCGCCGGGGTGCAGACCGTCGCGGTCGCCCACGTCGCCGCGATCGAGGACGTCACATGCTCGGACGGGACCTGGGGCGAGCAGCACCGCGGGCTGGGCCACGAGTGCCTCGACGCCCCCGGCCTGATCGGACCGATCCTGGGGATCACCGCCCAGGCCGCGACGACCCGGTGCGAGGTCGCCGTGCACCAGATGACGACCACCCCCCAGCTCGTCACCGCGATGCTCGCCGGCGACCTCGACCCCTGGCGGGCCCGGGTCGTCACCACCGAGGTCGAGATCTGCCCCGACGACGGCGCCCACACCATCGTCGACGCCCTCGTCGCCCACTACGACGCCAAAGGCCGGTGGGACGAGACCACCGGACCCCTGCGGGCCCGGGTCCGGCGGATGATCGCCCGCGCCCACCCCGACGTCGTCGCCGGACAGGCCAAGGCCGCCCGCGAAGGACGGTTCGTGCGCCGCTGCCCGGCCACCCTGGGCACCGACCACTGGGAGGCCGAGCTCCCCGTCGAGCGCTCCGCCCCGATGTGGCAGGCCGTCGACACCCTCGCCCGCACCCTGCGCCGCGCTCACCCCGACCTCACCCTCGCCCAGGCCCGCGCCGACGCCCTCGCCCAGCTCGTCCTGGCCCAGGCCACCGTCACCGTCCACCTCCACGCCACCGTCCCCGCCGACACCCCCACACCCGCCGCACCCCATGACGCCGCCATCCCCACCGCCGCCACCCCCTCCGCCGCGACCGACGCCCACACCGGTGCAGCCGCAGCTGACCATCAGGCCGCCACCACTGCCGCAGCCGGGGTCCGATCCGATGACGTCCCTGCCGACACACGCAGGGCCGCAACCTCGAACCGCGCGACCGCTGCCACCGTCTCGACCGACACCGACGTTGGCAGGACCCCGTCGCACCCAGCCCCAGCCCCAGCCCCAGCCCCAGCCCCAGCCCCTGCCACCGCCGCCGCCGGTGCCGGTGCCAGAGCCGCTGGCACGGACTCGACCGACGCCGCGGCACCCGCCCCGACGAACGCCCACCCCGGCACCGAGGGGTCCGCAGGACAGTGCACCGAGCCCGCACCAGAATGCGCCGAGGCGCCCGGTGAAGAGCACCGACCCACCGGGCCGCCCCAGGCACCACACCTGACCGAGGTCGGCGGGCTCGGATCCACCGTGCCCACCCTGCTCGACCTCGACGCCCTCGCCGCCGCCACCCGACTCGTTCCCTCGAGCCCACTGACGTGCGACCCCGACACCGGCGCCGTGACCGGCGGGACCATCCCCGCCTCCCTGGCCACACGCGCCCGCAAGGACGCCGCCCGCCGCAGCGACGGCTACGTCGTGCCCGCCGACATGGCCCGCCTCGTCCGCCTGCGCGACGGCCGGTGCCGCTTCCCCGGCTGCTCCACCAACGCCATGTACACCGACCAGGACCACGTCATCGCCTGGCCCGTCGGCGCCACCACCCCCACCAACCTCATGTGCCTGTGCCGCCGACACCACCGCATCAAGCAACGCCACAGCTGGACCGTCCGCTTCGACCCCGACGGCACCGCCCACTGGACCGACCCCACCGGCCGCACCTCCACCACCCACCCCATCGACCACCTCGACCGCACCACCGTGCCCCTGGCACCGACCACACCCACCAAGCCCACCCAGTCGACCGAGCCCCGGCGAGCCGCGACCCCCGCCACCACCGCCACCGCCACCGCCAGCCCGACCCACCGCCCCACGCGACTGCGACCGCTCGACCTCGACGAGGTCCACACCCTCCTCGAGGACCACCTCCGGCGCCACCTCGAGCTCCTCGACCGCGACGGACCCCCACCACCCGTCACCATCGACATCACCCCGGCCTACCCCGCCCCGCCGCCGTTCTGACCAACACCCTGACGGTCCCGGACTCCGGAGCGCTGGTAGCGAGGATCAGACGGGCCCGGCTCGAGGCGTGCCCGTCAACGAGGCTGATTTGCACTGAGGGCGTATGGAGTGCAAACTTGCACTGTGGTCATCCAGAGTGCAGTCTCCCGTCGTGAGCAGACGTCGCGCCGCATCTCCCGCTGCGCCCAAGACCTCGCCATCGAGCACGGCTTCGACGGGTTCACCCTCGACGACCTGGCCGAGCAGGCGGGTGTCTCGCGCCGCACGCTGTTCAACTACTTCCCGGGCAAGGAGGCGGCCGTCCTCGACGGACCCGCCCCCCTCGACCCGGGCGACCTCGCGACCTTCGTCGCCGGCGGCCCCGAGGGAAACCTGCTCAAGGACCTCGGTCACCTCGTCACGAGCATCTACGCCCGCGAGCAGACGACCCACGAGGACTGGCGGCGCATCCACGCCCTCCTCGAGCGCAACCCGCGGCTGATCACCGTCGCCAAGGAGCGCTTCGAGGGCGTCGCCGCAGAGGTCCGCCAGGCCACCGAGGCCCGTGAGGGCCTGCCCGCCGGTCACCCCCGGGCCCGCGTGGCCGTCGCGCTCATCGCCGGGCTCTTCCACGACTCGATGGCGTGCTTCCTGGTCGACGACGACCGCGACTTCCCGACCGAGCTCATGGCCGGTGTCGACGAGGCCACCCGCCTTCTCGCCTGACCGCTGCGCAGCGCCGCGCGGCACCTGACATCACCCACCCACCCCACCAGGGAGCAGACCTCGCCATGGCGACACACCTCTATCGACTGGGCCGGACGGCATACCGCCGCTGGCCGTACTTCATCGCGGCCTGGCTCATCGCCCTCGTCGGCATCGGGGGCGTCGCGACCACCATCTCGAAGCCGATGGTCGACTCGTTCTCGATCCCGGGCATCCCCTCCGAGCAGGCGCAGCAGCTCCAGCAGGAGCTCTTCCCCGAGGCCGGCGACGCGTTCGACCAGGCCAGCGCCACGGTCGTCGTCGCGGCCCCGGAGGGCGAGAAGCTCGCCGACCCCGCCAACACGGCCAGGGTCGACGCTCTCCTCACCGAGCTCAGGGCGCTCCCGCAGATGCCCGCCGACGGCACCCCCGGGGCGGCGCAGCTCGTCAGCCCGGTCGACGCCGCCGAGGGCCAGCTCCAGCAGATGCTCGACGCCGCCGCCGAGCAGGGCACTCCCGTGGACCGGGCCGAGGCCAACGCGGCCGCCCTCGCCCCGCTGAGCGCGGACGGTCGGATCGGCACGATCACGTGGACCTTCGACGTCGCGACGGTGACCGACGTCGAGCCCGCCACCCAGGACGCCGTCCTCGCCGTCGTCGACGAGGCCCGCGCCTCCGGGCTCACCGCCGAGGTCAACGGCGCCGGCATGCAGAGCTTCGCTCCCCCGGGCGCCAGCTCCGAGCTCATCGGCATCGCCATCGCCGCCCTCGTGCTCATCCTCACCTTCGGCTCGCTCGTGGCCGCCGGCCTCCCGATCGTCACCGCTCTCATCGGGGTCGGCATCGGCTCGCTCCTCGTCGTCGGCGCCACCGCGTTCTGGGAGCTCGGCACCATGACACCGACCCTGGCCACGATGCTCGGCCTCGCCGTCGGCATCGACTACGCCCTGTTCATCCTCAGCCGCTACCGCAGCGAGCTCCGGCACACCGACGACCGCTCGGAGGCCGCTGGGCGCGCCCTGGGCACCGCCGGCTCGGCCGTCGTGTTCGCCGGTCTGACGGTGATCATCGCGCTGTCGGCCCTGGCCCTCGTGCAGATCCCGTTCCTCACGACGATGGGGCTCGCCGCCGCCGCCACCGTCCTCGTCGCCGTGCTCATCGCGCTCACCCTGACGCCCGCCATCCTCGGCATGCTCAAGGGCAAGGCCTTCGCCGGACGCGTCCGGGCCGAGAAGTCCGAGGACGCCACCGGCAACGGCGTCCGCTGGGCCCGGCTCGTCGGTCGCGCTCCCGCCCTCGTCGCCGTGCTCGCCGTCGTCGTCCTCGGAGCGCTCGCCATCCCGATGAAGGACCTCCACCTGGCCCTGCCCTCCGACTCCACCGCCCCGACCGAGACCACCCAGCGCAAGGCGGCCGACCTCATCACCGAGGGGTTCGGCCCCGGCCGGCAGGGCCCCCTCCTCGTCGTCGTCGACGGCCGCGACGTGAGCGACCCGGCCGAGCGCTCCGCGGCATACGGAGAGGTCGCCCAGTGGGCGGCCGACCAGGACGACGTCGCCAACGCGCAGGTCATCGGTGTCAACGCCGACAACACCGGCGCCCAGGTGCTCGTCACCCCCCGCAGCGGCCCGGACGACGAGGCCACCCTCACGCTGCTCGACGACCTGCGGGCGACCAGCCCGGACATCGAGGCGAGCACCGGTGTCACCGTCGGGGTGACCGGCCTCACCGCCATCCAGACCGACGTCTCCGAGAAGCTGCAGGACGCCCTGCTGCCCTACCTCGCGGTCGTCGTCGGGCTCGCGTTCATCCTGCTCATGGTCGTCTTCCGCTCCATCCTCGTGCCGCTCACGGCGACCATCGGCTTCCTCCTGTCCGTGCTCGCCACCCTCGGCGCGACGATCCTCGTCTTCCAGGAGGGTGTCGGCGGGCTCTTCGACGGCGCCCCGCTGATGAGCTTCATGCCGATCCTCGTCATCGGTATCGTCTTCGGCCTCGCCATGGACTACCAGGTCTTCCTCGTCACTCGAATGCGTGAGGCGTTCGTCCACGGCGACACGGCCCGCGAGGCGGTCGTCGACGGCTTCCGGCACGGCGCCCGCGTCGTGGCCGCCGCCGCCGCGATCATGATCTCCGTCTTCGCCGCGTTCATGCTGCAGGACGAGCCGCTCATCCAGTCGATCGGGTTCGCGCTGGCCGCCGCCGTCTTCTTCGACGCGGTGATCGTGCGGATGACGCTCATCCCCGCGCTCATGTACCTCATGGGCGACAAGGCGTGGTGGCTGCCCCGCTGGCTCGACCGGATCCTCCCCGACGTCGACGTCGAGGGTCAGCAGCTCGGCCGCCCGGGCCAGACCCCGGCCCGGGAGACCTGGCCGGACGCGGCCGGCCCGGACGGCCCGGACGGCGAGCGCGAGCTCGTCGGCGCGGGACGCCACCGGGCCTGACCACCCGCACACACGAAAGCCCCGGCCTGCACAGTGCAGGTCGGGGCTTTCGTCTGCGGTGCGGCCAGCCGGGAGGCCGCCGCTCGCACGCGTCAGCGGCTGGTGATGGCCCTGTAGTCGCGCTCGGTCGCGCCGGTGTAGATCTGGCGCGGGCGGCCGATCTTGGTGGCCGGGTCCTCGATCATCTCGCGCCACTGGGCGATCCAGCCCGGCAGCCGGCCGAGGGCGAAGAGCACCGTGAACATCTTCGTCGGGAAGCCCATCGCCTTGTAGATCAGGCCGGTGTAGAAGTCGACGTTCGGGTAGAGCTTGCGCTCGATGAAGTAGTCGTCCTCGAGGGCGCGCTGCTCGAGCTGCAGGGCGATGTCGAGCAGCGGGTCGCGCACGCCGTCCTTGCCGAGGATGGAGTCGGTCGTCTTCTTGATGATCGCCGCGCGCGGGTCGTAGTTCTTGTAGACGCGGTGGCCGAAGCCCATCAGCTTGACGCCGTCCTCCTTGTTCTTCACCTTGTTGACGAAGGTGTCGACGTTGCCGCCGTCCTTGAGGATCCCGTCGAGCATCTCGAGGACCGCCGAGTTGGCGCCACCGTGCAGCGGCCCGGAGAGGGCGTGGATGCCGGCCGAGACCGAGTTGAACAGGTTCGCGTGGGCCGAGCCGACGAGGCGCACCGTCGACGTCGAGCAGTTCTGCTCGTGGTCGGCGTGCAGGATGAGCAGCTGGTCGAGCGCCTTGACCATGTCGGGGTCGATCTCGTAGGCCGTCGCCGGGACGCCGAAGGTCATCCGCAGGAAGTTCTCGGTGAGCGACAGCTCGTTGTCCGGATAGAGGAACGGCTGCCCGATGCTCTTCTTGTAGGCGTAGGCCGCGATCGTCGGCAGCTTCGCGAGGAGGCGGATCGTCGAGATCTCGACGTGCTCCTTGTCGAACGGGTCGAGGCTGTCCTGGTAGAACGTGCCCAGCGCGCCGACCGCGGACGACAGCACCGGCATCGGGTGCGCGTCGCGGGGGAAGCCGCTGAAGAAGCCCTTGAGGTCCTCGTGCAGCATCGTGTGCTGGCGCACGCGCTCGGTGAAGCCCTCGAGCTCGGTCTGGCTCGGCAGCTCGCCGTAGATGAGGAGGTACGACACCTCGAGGAAGCTCGACTTCTCGGCGAGCTGCTCGATCGGGTAGCCGCGGTAGCGCAGCACGCCCTCGTCACCGTCGATGAAGGTGATGGCGCTCGAGCACGACGCGGTGTTGACGAAGCCGCTGTCGACGGTGACGTTCCCCGTCTCCTTGAGCAGCGTGGAGATGTCGTAGCCGTTGTTGCCCTCGGTGGCCTTCACGTACGGGAAGTTGAGGGTCTTGCCTTCCACCTGGAAGGTGGCTCCGGCGGCGGAATCAGTGCTCATCGTCAGATCAATCCTCACGTCTCGGGCGAGCTCGCAGTGGCACCGCTCGCGCACGAGTGACGCTACCCCAGACGCCCACGTGGGCGTAAAGCGAGGGCCGGGTTCAGCCCGCGCTGAGACGGGCCGCGGCCGCCTCGATCCGTTCGTCGGACGCGGTGAGGGCGATCCGGACGTGCTGCCCTCCGCCGGGACCGTAGAAGGTGCCGGGAGCGGCGAGTATGCCGCGCTCGGCCAGCCGCTCCAGCGTCACCCACGCGTCCTCGTCGGCCGTCACCCAGAGGTAGAGACCGGCGTCGCTGTCGGTGACCTGCAGCCCCCTCGCGCGCACCGCCGCCAGCAGCGTCGCGCGCCGAGCGGCATACACGGCCTTCTGCGCCTCGACGTGCGCGGCGTCCCCGACGGCCGCGGTGATCGCGACCTGCACCGGCCACGGGACGATCATGCCGGCGTGCTTGCGGACCTCGAGGACCCGCCGGACGAGACGCGGGTCGCCCGCGACGAACGCGGCGCGGTAGCCGGCGAGGTTGGACTGCTTCGACAGCGAGTAGACGCAGAGCAGTCCCTCGTGGGAGCCGCCCGTCACCTGCGGGTCGAGGATCGACGGCGTGGTCGGTGCCGTCTCGGTGCCACGGTCGGTGCGCCAGTCGAGCTCGGCGTAGCACTCGTCGCTGGCCACGATGACGCCGTGCCGCCGGGCCCACGCCACGACCTTGGCGAGGTGCGGGACACCGAGCACCTTGCCGGTCGGGTTGCCGGGGCTGTTGACCCACAACAGCTTCGGCGACGTCGACGGAGTGAGCGGCCCGAGGGCGGCCAGCCCGTCCACGACCCGGGGGGTGGCCCGGGCGAGGCGGGCGCCGACGTCGTAGGTGGGGTAGGCGGCCGACGGGAACCCGACGACGTCCCCCGGACCGAGACCCAGCAGGGTCGGCAGCCAGGCCACGAGCTCCTTGCTGCCGATCGTCGGCATGACGCCGTCGGGGTCGACGTCGGGGACCCCGCGGCGCGTGGCGAACCATCCGGCGACGGCCTCGCGCAGCGCCGGGGTGCCCCAGGTCTGCGGGTAGCCCGGGGCGTCCGCGGCGGAGCGCAGGGCGTCCTGCACGACCTCCGGCGTGGGGTCCACGGGCGTCCCCACGGAGAGGTCGATCAGGCCCAGGCCGTCACCCGTGGCAACAGAACTCGCCCGCTCCTTGAGCGGAGCGAGCGAGTCCCACGGGAAGTCCGGAAGTCCGGTCACTCGTCGTGCACCTGCGGCGGCAGGGCGGCGATGAGCGGGTGGTCCTTGTTGATGAGGCCCATCTTGGCGGCCCCGCCGGGGCTGCCGAGGTCGTCGAAGAACTCGACGTTGGCCTTGTAGTAGTCGGCCCACTGCTCGGGGGTGTCGTCCTCGTAATAGATCGCCTCGACCGGGCAGACCGGCTCGCACGCACCGCAGTCGACGCACTCGTCGGGGTGGATGTAGAGGGACCGCTCACCTTCGTAGATGCAGTCGACAGGACATTCCTCGATGCAGGCCTTGTCCTTGAGGTCGACACATGGCTGCGCGATCACGTACGTCATGCGGCCATAGTATGCCGACCGTGCCCGCCTCCCCCGACGCCCTCCACATCGGCGCGCGCGTCGTCGTCAGGTACCGCCTCGAGCCGGCCGAGACGGCCGCCACCCCCGGCCGTCCGACCATGACCGACGTCGTCGGAGACCTCGTCCGGCGCGACGACGACGTCCTCGTCGTCGAGACCCGCCGCGGCCGGGTGTCCGTGCGGCGTGACCAGGTGGTGGCCCTCAAGGAGGTCCCGCCCGCTCCGACCCGCCGGGCCCCCGCCCACCTCGCGCTGTCGGTCACCGACCTGGCGCGCGTCAGCGCCCCCAGCTGGGGTGCGATCGAGCGGGAGACCCTCGGCGCCTGGGAGCTGCGCGCGTCCCACGGCTTCACCCAGCGCGGCGGGTCCGCACTCGTCCTCGGCGACCCGGGGCTGCCGCTCGAGGCCGCGATCAACGCGGTCGAGCGGTGGTATGCCGTCCGCGGGCTCCCCCCGCGCGTGGCCCTTCCCGGGCCGACCGGGTTCGACCCCGGAGAGGACCCGGTCGGGGCTGCCCTGCTCGCGCGGGGCTGGACCGCCGGCGGCCGGAGCCACCAGCTCACCGCGGCGACGGCGACCATCGCCGCGACCGCCCCGGGCAGCCCCGACGGCCCGCGCGTGGACGTCACCGAGGAGCTCCTCGACCCGTGGCTGGAGGCCTACCGGCGCAGCCGCACGGTTGTCGAGTCGGCCGTGGCTGCCGTCCTCGGCGGGAGCCCGCGGCAGCTGTTCGGCAGCATCGTCGCGGACGACGCGCCACCGCAACAGCCTCCGGTCGCGATCGCCCGCCTCGCCGTCGCGCACGGCTGGGCCGGGCTCGGTGCCGTCTGGACGGACCCGGACCACCGCGGTCGCGGCCTGGCCCGACACCTCACCGCGCGGCTGGCGGCGGCGGCGGGGGCGGACGGCATACGGCTCGTCCACCTGCAGGTGGAGGCCGACAACGCTCCCGCCCTCCGCCTCTACGAGGGGATCGGCTTCGAGCTGCACTCGGAGTACGTCTACCTCACGGGGTAGGCGCGCTCCTCAGCGACGTCACTTGGCGTCGGGGTGCGTGCAGGTGACGTCGTCCTCGGGGTTGTAGTGGGTGGTGAACGGCTGGGTCCGCACGGTCTTGCCGCCCTGCTTGAAGATCCGGGTCACCGTGACGTCGAAGCCGACCACGGGGTTCTGGGTGATGCACTGGGGCGAGGCGTCGCTGATCTTCTTGGGTTGGACGATGTTGCGCCGCGGGCTCTTGGACGCGGCGACGTCCCACTTCTTGGTCCCGTAGAACGCCACGGTCACCTGGCCGCCGCTCGAGGATGCGCGGATGTAGATGCCGCCGTCGGTCGTGTTGACCCACCGGTTGTCGGGGTAGGGGTACGAGATCGTCGCCTCACGTCCCTCGGGGTAGCGCGAGATGTAGAACCCGTGGGCCATGTACTCCTTGAACTCGACGCCCGCGAAGAAGGCCGCGTTGAACAACGTCGTCGACACCTGCGAGATGCCGCCACCGTAGTTCTCGCTGAGCCGCCCCTCCGAGATGACGCCGCCCTTGACGTAGCCCTTGTCGGGCGTGCGGCGGCCGAGGACACCGTTGAGGCTGAACGTCTCCCCCGGAGGGACGAACGTGCCGTTGAGCGTACGGGCCGCGAGCCGGATGTTGCTGACGCGCCCGCCACCGTTGGCCGGGAAGTACGTCGTGAAGGTCGAGATGAGGCCCTTGGGGAGGGTCGCCTGGGCCTTCGCGGTCGTGTACTCGGGCTGCGAGACCGTCACCGGGATGGCGGCGGCCCGCTCCTCTGAGGTGAGGGCGGCGGTCACGGGGGCGACGATCTTCGTCGCGTCGAGGGCGACGCCGGTCTGCGACGGGATGACCCGGGGCTGGCCGTTCGCGAAGGTGACGCTCGCATCCTTGGCCCGCTTCGTGGCTCCGACCTTGGTCGCGGCCGTCGTCACCGTGGCGACGATGACCTTATCGTCGAACGTCGGGGTGATCTTGCCCTCCGCGTCGGCGGGGAAGCTGATCGCCGGCGCGAGCGTCGCCGCGGGGATCTCGAAGGCCTTGTCGCCCACCTTGACGGCGATCGGGCCGGACATCGCCTTGTCGGCGAACTCGGTCTTGACGCGCTCGAGCTCCTCTGCGGAGACCTTGGGTGCCGCCTCCTCGACCGGTGCGACGACCGGGCTGCTGCGCGGCCACGTCGAGGCGATCGTCTCGACCGTGGGCTCGACCTCGACCGTCAGGCCCTTGACGGGTGGGGCCAGCGCGACCTTGCCGCCGGCGACCGACAGGCTGCCCTCCTTGGGCGCCACGTCCAGCGTGGCGGCGGCGGCCGTGACCGCTGCCTTGAGCCTGGCCTCGTCGACGTCGGTCTCGAGCGAGCGGGTGACGCCACCGGTGAGGTGGCCGAAGACCTTGACCGGGTTGAGGCTGAAGCCGGTGAGGTCGGCGATCGACTCGTCGAGGTCCGCGGTGAGACCGGCCTCGGCCGGGGTGAACGTCGCCGTCTTCCCCCCCGCCGAGAGGGTCACCGGGGCCGCGACGCTCGCGGCGATCCCGCCCTCGAGGGCGTCACGAGCCTGCGCCGGGGACATCCCGCCCACCTGGACCCCGCCGATCTCGGTGTCGCTGGGTGCCCGCCCGCTCGCGTAGGCCGCGACCCCCACGTAGCCGCCGATGAGCACGACGAGGGCGCCCAGCAGCGCGACGATCGCGCCTCGTCGGCGTCGCGGCTGGCCCGTTTCCGGGTCGAAGTCGTCGTCGTTCATCGTGATCCTTGCTGTGGCTCGTGCAGGTGGCGTTCGGTCAGGTGAGGGCGGAGTACTGTCCGCGGAAGTGTACGAGGGCAGCCTTGGGATCGGCCGCCAGGCAGGCGGCGCGCACCGCCCCGACGAAGATGCTGTGGTCCCCCGCCGGGTGGATGTCGCGCACGTCGCACTCGAGCGTGGCAAGACAGCCGTCCAGCAGGGTGACACCCGACTCCGCCCGGTGGTGCGGTGCCCGGTCCATCTGTCCGGGCAGGGGGCGCCCGGGCGTCGCGAACCAGGCCGCGAGGGCCCGCTGGTCGGCGGCGAGGATGCTCACCCCGAAGACCCCGGACTCCCGGGCGGCGTCGTGGAAGCGGGCGTCGGTCTCGACGCAGACGAGGAGCAGGACGGGCTCGAGCGACACGCTGGTCAGGGAGTTCGCGGTCAGCGCGTGGTCCTGCGACCCGGCGGTCGTCGTGAGCACGGCGACGCCCTTGGCCAGGCGGCCCATGACGTGCCGGTAGGTCCCGGTGTCGACGCCGTCCCCCTCCCCCGCGACGCTCATGCGTCCGTCTCCAGGAGGCCACGTCGGGCCGCGCCGACGCCGGGCACGAGCTCGCCCGTGCGCGGGTCCATCAGGGCGTAGCCCTCCCGCCCGGGCAGGCGCGACACGACGTCGTTGGAGAGGGCGAACCACCCGTCCCCAACGACGGCCTGGGTCGCGTGCGCGCGCAGCGCGTCCATCTGCCGGGGCACGACGGTCGGGTCGACCACCTCGTGGGTGACGAGCGCGTCGTCGACGACCGAGGGCGCGACGGGATCGGATGGTGACGGGACGGCATACCCCGTGTCGGCGGGCACGTGGGCCGCGAGCCAGGAGCGGTCCTCCGCCACCCACGAACGCGGCGTCAGGGTGACCAGCAGCGGTGGCGGAGAGGGCATCTCCGCCAGCGCAAGGCGCACCGCGTCGTGGACGCGGATGTGGTCCGGGTGACCGTAGCCCCCCTGCGGGTCGTACGTGACGACCAGGTCCGGAGCGATCTCGGCGACCGTCGAGCGCACCAGGGCGGCCACGGGAGCGAGCTCCGTCCCCGCGAACGCGCGGGGGTGCCCGAAGGCGCGTGAGCCGACCATGCCGGAGTCGCGGTATGCCGGCTCGTCGCCGTCCGCTCGCACGCCGAGCAGGTGGTGGGTCACGCCGAGGACCGCGACGGCGCCGGCGAGCTCGGCCCGTCGATGGACGGCCAACGGGTCGCCCTCGGCACCCTCGAGGTGGGCCAGGTCGGCCGGGATGACCTCGCCCTCCTCGCCGAGCGTGCAGGTGAGCACGTGGACGTCGTCCCCGCGCTCGACGTGGTGCAGGATCGCGACGCCGGTGGCGAGGGTCTCGTCGTCGGGGTGGGCGTGGACGAAGAGCAGGCGGCTCATCGGCGGACCGCGATGTCCGCGAACTCGACGACCCCGCCGATCACCTCGTTGGCGGAGAGGTTGCGGACGTCGCTGCCGGCGATGTAGAGCGAGCGGCGCTCGGCCAGGCCGACGTAGGCACCGAGGGTCTGGAGCCGGACGTCGAGCGCGGCCCACGCCTTCTCGCGCTCGCCCCGGTCGGCGATCGTGCCGATGCGGGCGATCTCCCTGTCGACGCCCGCGTCGGCGAAGTAGCCGTAGTCACGGCCGGGACCGCCGGCGCTGAGGTTGACCTTGCTGTCGAACAGCGCGGGCAGGATCGTGCTCGCCGACGCCCACGCCGGGGCCCAGTTGGACCAGAAGACGTCGTAGGCGGTCGCGGCGGCGGGCTGCGCGATCGTCGAGAAGTACTCGTCCTCGAGCGGCGCCAGCGTCGGGGCGAAGCCTGCGTCGGTCCAGCCGGACACGAGCGCCGCCATCGCCTTGTCGGCGACGGGGCTCGAGCGGTACGCCACGCGGATCGGCACCGGGACCGTCAGTCCGGCCTTGCCGAGGAGTGCCTTGGCCGCGTCGGGGTCGCCGCGCTCACCGGAGGCGAGGGGGTTCTCGTCGTGGTGGGCGGGGAGCACCTCGGGGATGAGGGATGGCGCCGGCCGGCCCGTGCTCGCGCCGCCGAGTGCGGTGACGTAGGCGGCGCGGTTGGTGGCGACGGCGAGCGCCTGGCGGGCTTCGACCGAGGCGAAGACCGCGCTCCTCACGTTGGGCACGAGGTAGTCGACGAGGCCCGTCCCGGCGGTCACGGCGCGGTCGTTGAGGGAGTCGACGGTGACGATGTGCTGCTGGATCGCCGGGGGCGCGGACCCGAGGGACACGGCGGCGCGGGCGTTGTCACCGTCCGCCATGATCTGCTGGGCGACGGTCTGGGTCTCGATGCCCTCCTGGTACTCGATGCGGTCCGGGTAGCCCTGCCGCACCTCGTCGCTCGTCGACTTCCAGTGCGGATTGCGCACCCACGATCCACCGGTCGACGGGCGCCACGGTGCCGACAGCTGGTAGGGACCGTTCGAGAACACCACGAAGGTGCCGTCACCGCGCTCGTCGGCGCTCTCCTTCACCGGGGCGAACGCCGCCTGCGTCACCATCTCGTTGAAGTCGCCCACCGGCGACGCCAGCGCGAAGGTGATCGTCGTGCCGCGGCAGACGACCGCCTTGTCGAACGCGGCGATGCCGGCGGCTGCGGGGGCACCGGTCACGTACGGCCCGAGGTAGACCGACCTGCCGTCGGGCTGCTTGGCGACGGCGAGCACGGCGAGCGCGTCGGTCGAGCCCCCCGTGATGACGTCGGTCGCGAAGGTGCGCGAGATCCCGTACTTGACGTCCTCGCAGGTGACGGGGGACCCGTCCTGCCAGGCGATGTCCTCACGCAGCGTGAACGACCACGACGTGAGGTCCTCGTTCGGGGTGCCGGTGTCGGTGGCGAGGTCACCGACGAGGCGCGACTGGTTGCGCGTGTCGGTGCTGGGCTGGTAGGCCGTCAGGGTCCGCAGGAACGTGCGTCCGGCGAAGGCCGCGTCGTCACGCGCGGCGATGCGCTGCGGGTCCCAGCTGAGGACGGGTCCGAGCGAGAGCGCGCGCAGGGTCCCGCCCGGCTCGTCGGTGCGCTCGTCGGCGGCCGCGACCCGGGGGGTCGCGGCGTCCTCGTCGCCACCGCCGAGGATGCTGCAGCCCGCGAGCGCCCCGAGGAGGACGACCGCCGTGGCAGCGGCCGCAGCCCGGACCCGCCCGGCACGGGCCGGGCGGGAGGGCTGGTGGCTGCTGGTGGTCACTGCGTGGGCCTCCTGGCGTGGGGCGGGGACGCCGCGGCGCCTCAGGACTTGTTGCGCGCGCGGGACGCCGTGCGGCCGCGGACAGTCTGGTCGAGCTCGACCTTGCGGATGCGGACGGCCTCGGGGGTGACCTCGACGCACTCGTCCTCGCGGCAGAACTCCAGCGCCTGCTCGAGGGTGAGGCGACGGGGCGGGACGACCTTCTCGAAGTTGTCCGCGGAGGAGGCGCGCACGTTGGTGAGCTTCTTCTCCTTGGTGATGTTGACGTCCATGTCGTCGGCTCGCGAGTTCTCGCCGATGATCATGCCCTCGTAGACCTCGGTCGCGGGCTCGACGAACAGCGTGCCGCGCTCCTGCAGGTTGACCATCGAGTACGCGGTGACCGGCCCGGTGCGGTCGGCGACCAGGGACCCGGACGTGCGCGTCGTGATGGTCCCGAACCAGGGCTCGTAGGCCTCGAAGACGTGGTGCGCGATGCCGGCGCCACGCGTGTCCGTGAGGAACTGCGTGCGGAAGCCGATGAGGCCGCGCGAGGGCACGAGGAACTCCATGCGCACCCAGCCGGTGCCGTGGTTCGTCATCTGCTCCATGCGGCCCTTGCGCGCGGCGAGGAGCTGGGTGATGGACCCGAGGTACTCCTCGGGTGTGTCGATGGTGAGGCGCTCGACCGGCTCGTGCAGCTTGCCGTCGATCTGCTGGGTGACCACCTGCGGCTTGCCGACGGTGAGCTCGAAGCCCTCACGCTTCATCTGCTCGACGAGGATGGCGAGCGCGAGCTCACCACGACCCTGGACCTCCCAGGCGTCGGGGCGCTCGGTGGCCAGCACGCGGAGCGAGACGTTGCCGACGAGCTCCTTGTCGAGGCGGTCCTTGACCATGCGGGCGGTGACCTTGGAGCCGCGGACGCGGCCGACCATGGGGCTGGTGTTGGTGCCGATCGTCATCGAGATGGCCGGCTCGTCGACCGTGATGATCGGGAGGGCGATGGGGTTGTCGGCGTCGGCGATCGTGTCGCCGATCATGATGTCGGGGATGCCGGCGATGGCGATGATGTCGCCCGGACGGGCCGACTTGCCCTCCTCGAGCGGCTTGCGCTCGAGGGCCTCGGTCATGAGGAGCTCGGTGATCTTGACGCGCTCGATCGAGCCGTCGTGCTTGCACCACGAGACCTGCTGGCCCTTCTTGATCTCACCGTTGAAGACGCGCAGGAGGGCGAGACGGCCGAGGAAGTTGGACGCGTCGAGGTTGGTGACGTGCGCCTGCAGGGGGGTCTCGGTGTCGTAGGTCGGCGCGGGGATCGTCTTGATGATCGTGGCGAAGAGGGCCGTGAGGTCCTCACCGTCGGGCAGTCCACCGTTGTCCGGACGCGTCATCGAGGCGCGGGCGTTCTTGGCGGAGGCGTAGACGATCGGGAACTCGATCTGCTCCTCGGTCGCGTCGAGGTCCATGAAGAGCTCGTAGACCTCGTCGACGACCTCCTGGATGCGCGAGTCGGGACGGTCGACCTTGTTGATGCAGAGGATGACGGGCATGTGCGCGGTCAGGGCCTTGCGCAGCACGAAGCGGGTCTGGGGCAGCGGACCCTCGGACGCGTCGACGAGCAGGACGACGCCGTCGACCATCGACAGGCCGCGCTCGACCTCGCCGCCGAAGTCGGCGTGTCCGGGGGTGTCGATGATGTTGATGGTGAGCCCGTCGGCGAGGCCGGCCTCGGCCGCTGCCTTGCCGGCGTAGTGGACCGCCGTGTTCTTGGCAAGGATCGTGATCCCCTTCTCGCGCTCGAGGTCACCGGAGTCCATGACGCGCTCGCCGGTCGACTCGACGGTGGCCCGGGCCTCGAAAGCACCGGACTCCCAGAGCATCTTGTCGACCAGTGTGGTCTTTCCGTGGTCGACGTGCGCGACGATGGCGACGTTTCGGATGTCGTCGCGAGTAGTGATAGGCATAACCGCCAGTCTCTCAGGATTTCGCTCAGGGACGAAAACGTGCGGCGATCGCCTCGACGACCGGGAGGTCCGCGGGCAGCCACGGGACGGCATACAGCTCGTCGCGAGCCAGCCAGCGCAGGCTGTCGTGGTCCTCCACCGGCGCCGGCACCCCGGACGTCACGATGGCGAGATGGACGGTCATCGCGTAGGTGCCACCGAGCGGCCACCTCCCGCCGTCGAGCGGACCCGGGACGAGGTCGCCCAGGGCCACCTCGACCCCGAGCTCCTCGGCCACCTCGCGGAGCAGGGCCTGCACCGTGCTCTCCCCCGGGTCGACCTTCCCGCCGGGCAGCTCCCAGCCGCCCGCGAGTGCCGCGGGCTCGGTGCGGCGGGCGGCCAGCAGGCGGGTCGGCGCGGCGAGGTCGTCGACGATCGCGGCTGCGACCACCTCGATGACCCCGTCCTTCGGTTCCGTGCTCACGCCGCAGGTCCTCCTGACCGGTCGGTCTCACTCCGATAAACAATGCCCGTGCGCGGGACCGATCCCGACGAATGTGGTTAGGGTCAACCCGTCCACGCAGCGCGGCACGGCACACCGTGCCCGCGGCACGGTCGCTCCACCCTTCGGGGGTCAACCGTGGCTCTCGAGGTTCGCACATCCAAGCGAGGTATCGATGACGTTCAAGCGCAAGGCGACCCCGGTCGCCGTGCTGGCGGTTGCGGCCCTGGCCCTGACGGCCTGCGCCCAGTCCGACCGTGACGACTCCGGGTCGGGCACGGGTTCCACCTCCGGCTCCGACGGGGGCACGTCCACCTTCACCTTCGGCGCCGCCGGCGCCCCCAAGGTCATGGACCCTTTCTACGCCACCGACGGCGAGACCTTCCGGGTCACCCGTCAGATGTTCGAGGGGCTCGTCGGCATCAAGGCCGGCAGCGCCGAGATCGAGCCCGAGCTCGCCGAGAAGTGGGAGCCGGACGCCTCCGGGACGAACTGGACGTTCACCCTCCGCACCGGTGTGAAGTTCCACGACGGTGAGCCGTTCAACGCCGACGCCGTGTGCAAGAACTTCGAGCGCATGTTCGACCAGAACCCGGCCGGCCAAGTCGCCGCCGAGTACTGGGCCGGCACCTTCGGCGCCTTCAAGGCCAAGGCCGCGGAGTCGCTCTACAAGGGCTGCGAGGCCACGGACGAGAAGACCGTGGTCCTCTCCGTCACCCGCCCCACCTCCGGCTTCCCGGTCTTCCTCTCGCTCGACTCGCTCTCCATGCAGTCGCCCAAGGCGATGGACGCGGGCAAGGCCAACGAGGTCGTCGCGCAGGGCGAGGGCTTCGTCTACCCCGCCTACGCCAAGGCCGGCGTGGGCACCGGCCCCTACAAGCTCGACAAGTACGACGAGGCCAACAAGACGGTCACGCTCGTGCGCAACGACGACTACTGGGGCGAGAAGGCCAAGAACGCCAAGATCGTCTTCAAGATCGTCCCCGATGAGAGCACCCGTCGCCAGGAGCTCGAGGCCAAGAGCATCAACGGCTACGACTACCCGAACGCCTCCGACTGGAAGGGCTTGGAGACGGCCGGCAACAAGGTCGAGATCCGCCCGGCGTTCAACGTGTTCTACCTGGGCCTCAACCCCACCAAGAACCCGAAGCTCACCGACATCAAGGTCCGCAAGGCGATCTACATGGCCCTCAACCGTGAGGAGCTCGTCAAGACCCAGCTGCCCGAGGGCGCCAAGGTCGCGACGCAGATGATGCCGGACACCGTGAGCGGCTACAACAAGTCGCTCGAGGCCACGAAGTACGACCCGGCCGCGGCCAAGGCGCTCCTCGCCGAGGCCGGCGCCACGGGCATGGCCCTGACGTTCGCCTACCCCTCCGAGGTCACGCGTCCGTACATGCCCAACCCGCAGAAGCTGCACCAGGCGATGGCTGCGGACCTCGAGGCCATCGGCATCAAGGTCAACGTCGTCACCAAGCCGTGGAACGGTGGCTACCTCGACGGGGTCGACGCGAACGCGTACGACGCCTTCCTGCTCGGGTGGACGGGTGACTACGACTCGCCGCACAACTTCATCGGCACCTTCTTCGGCAGCCTGGCCGCGAACAACTTCGGCCTGGCCAAGCAGTCGTTCGGCACCACCCTGGCCGGCGACCTGACCAAGGCCGACTCGATCGTCGACGAGGCCGAGCGCACCGCGGCGTACGAGAAGCTGAACCAGCAGATCCAGGAGGAGTACCTCCCGGCTCTCGCGATCAGCCACTCCCCGCCGGCGCTCGTCGTCGGTGAGGGCGTCGAGGGCGTCGTCGCCTCGCCGCTCACCGCGGAGGAGTTCAGTGGCGTGACCGTCGGCGGCAAGTGAGCATCCACGCTCCCCATCGTTGACGTGGTGGCCGTCCCGGCGAAGGATCGCCGGGGCGGCCACCGCCATGATCCAAGGAGGTTCGCGTGCTGAGGTTCATCGTCAGGCGCTTCGTACAGATGGTCGGCGTCGTCGTCGTCCTGTCGTTGCTGCTGTTCCTGTGGTTGCGCTCCCTTCCCGGGGGAACCGTCTCCGCGATCCTTGGCGAGCGCGCCACGCCCGCCACGCGGGCGGCCATGGAGAAGCAGTTCGGGCTCGACGAGCCGGTCTGGGTCCAGTACGGCAAGTTCGTGGGACGCGTGCTTCAGGGCGACTTCGGTCCCTCGACGAGCGTGCTTCCCGGGACTGACGCCCTCGACATCTTCCTCCAGCGCTTCCCGGCGACGATCGAGCTGAGCTCCTTCGCGATGCTCATCGCGGTCGCCCTCGGAATCCCGATGGGCTACTTCGCCGCCCGGCGCCGGGCCAGCTTCCTCGACAACGCGTCGGTGGTCTTCTCCCTCGTCGGCGTCGCGGTCCCCGTCTTCTTCCTCGCGTTCCTGCTCAAGTACGTCTTCGCGATCAAGCTCGGCTGGCTGCCCGTGTCGGGCCGCCAGGACGGCAGCCTCGAAGCCACCCGTGTCACCGGGTTCTTCGTCATCGACGGCTTGCTCACCCGCGAGTTCGACGCCTCGTTGGACGCGCTCAAGCACCTGGTGCTGCCCGCGCTGGCGCTGTCGAGCATCCCGTTCGCGGTGATCTTCCGGATCACTCGCGCCTCGGTCCTCGACGTCCTCGACGAGGACTACATCCGCACGGCCGAGTCCAAGGGTCTGACCAACCGCGTCATCCGTGGCCGCCACGTCCTGCGCAACGCGATGCTCCCCGTGACGACGACGATCGGACTGCAGATCGGTGCACTCCTGGGCGGCGCCGTCCTCACCGAGGCCGTCTTCTCGTGGGGTGGCATCGGCGAGGCCCTGGCCCTGTCCTTCAGCCGGCGTGACTATCCGGTGCTGCAGGTCATCATCCTCGCCGCGGCCGCCGTCTATGTGCTCGTCAACCTGCTGGTCGACATCATGTACGCCGTGATCGACCCCCGAGTCCGAACGAGGTGACCGGGATGACCCCCTCCCCCATGGATCCGCGCCCCAGCGCGAAGAAGAACCGCATCGACTCGCTCGCCGCATCTGCTGGCGGCGGGACCGCGACCGCGGTCAAGGACGTCCACGTCAGCGCGGCCGGCAAGGTCCGGGACACCGGCGGTGTCTCGCTCATCGCGAGTGCCTGGGATCGGCTGCGCCGCAACCCGGTCTTCCTCCTCGGGGCCGCCATCACGCTCGTCTTCGTCGTGCTCGCCGTCGTGGCACCGTGGATCGCCCCCCACGACGCCAGCAAGCGGATCCCGGAGCTGCTGGACGACCTGAGGCCGGGCGCCATCCCCGGACCGAGGCCCGGTTTCCCGCTCGGATCCGACGACTTCGGCCGCGACCTGCTCTCCCGGCTGCTCGTCGGTGCCCGTCAGACGCTCATCGTGGGCGTCTTCGCGACGATCTTCGGACTCATCGGTGGCCTCGTCCTCGGCTCCCTTGCCGGGGCGCTCGGCGGGTGGGTCGACTCGCTCGTCATGCGGGTCGTCGACGTCATGCTCTCGATCCCCTCGCTGCTGCTCGCGGTCTCGATCGCGTCGCTCGCCCCCAGGCCCACGCAGTGGACGGTCATCATCGCGATCGCCACCGTGCAGGTGCCGATCTTCGCCCGCCTGCTGCGCGGCTCCATGCTGGCCCAGCGCTCGAGCGACCACGTCCTGGCCGCCCGCGCGCTCGGGGTGAAGCCACAGGCCATCATCTTCCGGCACATGCTGCCGAACTCGCTGGGGCCGGTCATCGTGCAGTCGACCCTCGTCCTCGCGACGTCGATCATCGACGCCGCCGGTCTCTCCTTCCTGGGTCTCGGCAACTCCGACGACCGCCAGCCGGAGTGGGGCCAGATGCTCGGCGAGGCCCAGCGGCTCATCCAGGACTACCCGCACCTCGCGTTCTACCCGGCGATCTGCATCATCATCGTCGCCCTCGGGTTCACGCTCATGGGCGAGTCCCTGCGCGAGGCCCTCGACCCCAAGAGCCGGAGGTGACCCGGAGATGACCAGCACCAGCACGTCACCCTCCACCCACCCGCACGGCAGGACCGGCTCGTCCGAGCCCCTGCTCTCCGTGCGCGACCTGCGCGTGACCTTCCAGCGCCAGGGGCAGGAGCCGTTCGAGGCCGTCCAGGGCGTCAGCTTCGACGTCCGTCCCGGCCAGACGGTCGGCCTCGTCGGCGAGTCCGGCTGCGGCAAGTCGGTCACCTCGCTCGCGATCATGGGGCTGCTTCCCGCGCGCGGGAACCGGGTGTCCGGCACGGTGAGCTACGACGGCACCGACCTGCTCACGCTGTCGGACCAGCAGATGAGGGACAAGCGCGGCAAGGACATCGCGATGGTCTTCCAGGACCCGCTGTCCTCGCTGAACCCGGTCATCCCCATCGGCCTCCAGGTCACCGAGGTGCTCGAGCGCCACCGCGGCATGTCGCGCAAGGCCGCGACGCCGGTGGCCCGTGACCTGCTCGACCGGGTCGGCATCCCCGACCCGGACCGCCGGCTCACGGACTACCCGCACCAGCTCTCGGGGGGCATGCGCCAGCGCGCGCTCATCGCGATCGCCCTCGCGTGCCAGCCGCGCCTGCTCATCGCCGACGAGCCGACGACGGCCCTCGACGTGACGATCCAGGCCCAGATCCTCGCCCTGCTCAAGGAGCTCGTGCAGGACACCGGGACGGCGCTGGTGATGATCACCCACGACCTCGGCGTCGTCGCCGGCCTGTGCGACGAGGTCAACGTCCTCTACGGCGGCCGCATCGTCGAGCGGGGCGAGCGGCACGAGCTGTTCGCGCAGCCGCGCCACCCCTACACCCACGGGCTGCTCGCCTCGATCCCGCGGCTGGACGCCCCCCGCGGCCAGCGGCTCACGCCGATCCCCGGGTCGGTGTCGGACAACCTGCCCTGGACGCATGCCTGCGCGTTCGCGCCGCGCTGCTCGCAGCCGATCGAGGTGTGCACCCGCGTCATGCCCGAGCTCGAGGAACAGCACAGCCGAGCCCTGCGCTGCCACAACCCCGTCGAGGAGTCCCGATGAGCGAGCAGAGCACCACCCCGACCGTCGAGGGAACGGCACCGGACGGTGACGTCCTCATCGAGGCGCGCGGCGTCAAGGTCCACTTCCCCATCAAGCGGGGCGTCATCTTCGACAAGACGATCGGTCACGTCTACGCGGTCGACGGGGTCGACCTCAAGATCCGCCGCGGCGAGACCTACGGCCTCGTCGGCGAGTCCGGCTGCGGCAAGTCGACGCTGGGCCGGGCGATCCTCAAGCTCGAGCCACCCACCGACGGCTCGGTCATCTTCGACGGCGTCGACATCGCGACGCTCGAGGGCGAGGAGCTGCGACGCAAGCGCCAGGACATCCAGATGGTCTTCCAGGACCCGCTGTCGAGCCTGGACCCGCGCCAGTCGGTCGAGTCGCTCCTCTTCGAGGGGATGAAGGCGCACGGCCTCGCGAAGAACGCCAAGGAGGCCCGCAGCCGCCTCGTCGAGCTGCTCGGTGCGGTCGGCCTGCCCGAGGCCGCCCTCGCGAAGTACCCCCACGAGTTCTCCGGTGGCCAGCGCCAGCGCATCGGCATCGCCCGGGCGCTGTCGGTCAACCCCAAGCTCATCGTCGCGGACGAGCCGGTGTCGGCCCTCGACGTCTCCGTGCAGGCGCAGGTCATCAACCTGCTCGAAGACCTGCAGGAGGAGTTCGGCCTCACCTACCTCGTCGTCGCCCACGACCTGGCCGTGGTCCGGCACATCAGCGACCGCATCGGGGTCATGTACCTCGGCGCCCTCGTCGAGGAGGCGGAGGCCGACGACCTCTACGCGGCCCCGCTGCACCCCTACACGCGGGCCCTCATGTCGGCCGTGCCCGTCCCGGACCCACTCATCGAGGACCGGCGCGAGCAGATCCTGCTCACCGGCGACCTCCCGTCACCGTCCAACCCGCCGACCGGGTGCCGCTTCCACACCCGCTGCCCCTGGCGGCAGGAGACGAAGTGCGAGACCGAGCGCCCGGTGCTGCGCGTGCCCGAGATCGAGGGCGTGAACCCCAGCCAGCGGGTCGCCTGCCACTGGACCGAGCAGATCGCCTCGGGCGAGATCGAACGGCACGCCGTCACGGCGACCGCGACCGAGGCGGGCGACCTCGACACCGGCCCCGACAGCCTCATGGGCCCGGCCTCGATCTCGGAAGCGCTCTGATCCTGCGATTCAGGCCCCGCGTGACCTGACGGGCGGTAGCGTCCGCGGGGCCGGGCTCGTCCCGGCATTCGCACGCCCCCCTCCCCTGCCACACCTCTCCCGACCCTGGAGGTCACATGAGCATCCGACGCATCGCTGCAGCCGGCGCCCTCGCCGCAGGACTCGTCGCGGGATCCGCGCTCGCGGCCCACGCCATCACCGGAGGCCAGCCCGACGGCGAGGGTCACCCCAACGTCGCACTCATCGCCTACTACGACGCGACCGGCCGCTTCCGCTGCACCGCGAGCCTGGTCTCCCCGACCGTCCTCGTCACCGCCGCCCACTGCACCGACGGCACCGTCGGCAAGACCGCCATCACCTTCGACACGAAGATCGCCGACGCCCCGCCGTCTCCGCTCCCGGTCGCGAAGGACGTCGCCGCCGGCTACACGTCCGCCGAGCTCAAGGCGGCGGGCTACCGCTCCGGCACGGCGCACACCCACCCGGAGTACTCGGACTTCACCGACCTCAAGAACTGGAACGACGTCGGCGTCATCGTCCTCGACGAGCCGATCACCGACATCGCCCCCGTCGAGGTCGCGCCCGAGGGCTACCTCAACCAGTTCACGCCCCGCATCCTCAACCAGACGCTCTTCACGTCGGTCGGCTACGGCACCGAGGTGCGCAAGGCGGACGGCGGCCCCCAGAAGCCCACGCCGCAGTCCTACCCCCTCCTGCGCCGTGTCACGGACGAGAAGGGCCAGAAGCTCATGCCGCAGATCCTCCAGGTCAACGGCAACGAGAACGACCCGTTCGGCGGCGGCGGCACCTGCTTCGGCGACTCCGGTGGCCCGACCTTCAAGGGTGGCTACCAGGTCACGGTGACGAGCTACGGCTACACCGCGAACTGCCGCTACCTCGGTGGCCTCCAGCGGATCGACATCCCCGTCGTCCAGGACTGGCTCGCCGAGTTCGACGTCAAGGCCGCGGCCTGACGCTCCTCCCACCCGTGAGGCCGGTTCCGCACTGCGGAGCCGGCCTCACGGCATACGACGTCGTATGCCGTGAGCACGAGTCCGCGCGAAGGCGCGCCTTGCTGGACGGGCGCCCCACGTGCGGGACAGGCTGGGGGCATGAGCCGCCAGTTGACTGACGAGGAGGTCGAGCGCCAGCTCGCCGACCTGCCCCTGTGGACCCGGAAGGGCGACGCCATCGTCGCGACGATCGAGGCGCCGGACTTCCCCGCCGCCATCTCGATCGTCACCGAGGCGGCCGAGGTCGCCGAGGAGATGAACCACCACCCCGACATCGACATCCGCTGGCGCACGACGACGTGGCTGTTGACGACGCACGACGCGGGCGGGCTGACGCAGCTGGACATCGAGCAGGCGCACCGGATCACCGAGATCGCCCGCCGACACGGAGCGACGCACGGTGGCTGACACGTCCCAGGGCATCGACGAGCACGACGAGCCGCACGACGCCTCCATCGGCACCCGGCTCAACTGGCTGCGCGCCGGGGTTCTCGGGGCCAACGACGGCATCGTGTCGACCGCCGGCCTCGTCATCGGCGTCGCGGCGGCGACGACGGACCGCACCGCGATCCTCACCGCGGGCCTTGCCGGGCTGGCGGCCGGAGCGATGAGCATGGCGGTCGGCGAGTACGTCTCGGTGAGCACGCAGCGCGACACCGAGCAGTCGCTGCTGGCCAAGGAGCGACGCGAGCTCCTCGAGGAGCCGGAGGCGGAGCTCCAGGAGCTCGCCGAGATCTACGCCGCCAAGGGCCTCGACCACGACCTGTCCCATCGGGTCGCCGTGCAGCTGACCGCGCACGACGCGCTCGGCGCCCACGCCGAGGCCGAGCTGGGGATCGACCCCGACGGCCTCACCAACCCGTGGCACGCGGCCTGGGCCTCCTGCATCGCGTTCATCCTCGGGGCGGCCCTGCCCCTGGTGGCGATCCTCATCGTCGCGGTGGGTGCCAGGGTCCCGGTGACCGTCGCCGCCGTCATCCTGGCGCTCGCGACCACCGGTTTCGTGAGCGCCCGCCTGGGGTCGGCCCCTGCCGGGCGCGCCGTGGGGCGGGTCGTGCTCGGTGGCGTGATCGCCATGGCCGTCACCTATGCGATCGGCTCCCTGGTCGGCACCCAGATCTGAGCCGCTGGCCCCTGAGCCGCGGGCCTCGGGGTCAGAGGGCTGCGCGCTCCGGGGCCAGGGCCCGCAGCGCGTCGAGCTCGGCCTCGAAGAACTCGACGAGCTGGTCGGGCACCGGCACCGAGGCCGCGTCCACCTTGAACCCGATCCGGACCGTGTCGGCGTAGCTCAGGAGGCACACCCCCAGCGTCTGGCCGCCCGACCCGGGCACCCAGCCGAGGACTCCCTTGACCTCGACACCGGCGAGGAAGCGCGGCTCCGTCGGGCCCATGACGTTGGTGGTCACCCCGATGGCCTTGCCGGCGAAGAAGTCGACGAGAGGCTTGTCGATGGCGTGGAGGTACCCGATGCCGTCGGCGACGGCCGAGGTGATGAAGACCTCGGGCGAGTGCTTGATCTGCACCATCCGCCGATGCACCTCCGCCAGTCGCTGCGCCACTGTCAGGTCGGCCGTCGGCAGGTGGAGCAGGACCAGGGCGAACCTGTTGCCCAGCTCACGCGGCAGGGGTTCGCCCGGTGGCCTGATGTTGACCGGGACCATGGTCGTCAGGTGGTCGACCGACTCGCCGAACGACGCGAGGTAGCGCGCGAGGGCTCCCGACAGCGCCGCCATGAGGACGTCGTTGACCGTGCTGCCGGTCTCCCTGCCGATCGCCTTGACGTCGGCCAGCGGCAGGGGCCGTGACCACGTCAGCAGCTTGTCGACGCCGGGCTCCCGGCTCAACAGCGTCTGCGGCAGGACTCCCAGCACGAGCTTGCGGGTGACCTGGACCCCCTTGAGCATCGTGAGAGGGACCAACGGCAGGCTCAGGGCGCCGCGCACCAGGCTGGTGGCCCGGGCCGTGACGGACCATCCGCGGTTCGCCGGCTCGAGGTCGCGCGGCTCGTCCCGGGTGTCAGGCGCGGGATCCGTCAGGGTGAGCATGACCTGGGCCAGCGCCATGCCGTCGGCCATGGCGTGGTGCAGGCGTAGGAAGAGCACGGAGCCCTCCCCGTAGCCGTCGACCAGCCAGCCCTCCCACAGCGGTCGGCTCCGGTCGAGAGGCCGGCTGACCTTCGCCTCGAGGAAGTCGCGCAGCTGCTTCTCGCCACCCGGCTTGCGCAGCCGGGCATGGTGCAGGTGGTTGGACAGTGAGAAGTCGGGATCGTCCTCCCAGCCCGGGAGCTCCCACGGGCGGGCCGGGTCCACGGGGCGCTGCCCGAACACCGGGTAGGTGTCGACCAGCCTCTCCTGCAGCGTCGCTCGCAGCTGGCTCCAGTCCAGCGGCTGCTCGGTCCACATGATCCCGTCGATGACCATGAGGTGGTTCGGCCGGTCGGTGTGCAGCCACATGGCGTCCGCGGCGCTCATCGTCCGTCGGGTCCGGGAGCTCATGACGTCACCCCGGCCGGCTGGGCGGTGGCGCGCCCCGCCCTGCTGCCGGTCCCGCCCGACGCACGCGCAGCCAGCGCGAGGGTCCGGATCCGGTCGATGTCCTCGGGGGTGAAGACGCCGTTGACGCCGGAGATGGTGGCGAGCTTCATCCCGTGCCTGAGACCCAACCGGTAGATCTCCTTGACCTTCTCCCACTCGATGTTGCGCCCGACGGTGAAGCTCTCGTAGCGCCCCTCCAGCGCGAGCACGACGGTCTCGGCGAGGCAGGCGTAGGCGACGTTCTTGGGCAGCCCGATGTCGCCCATGTGCACGTCGCCGGGGAGCTCGATCTCACCCGACTCGACGACGAGCACGTCCGGTCGGGTGGCGACGTCCTCGGCGGACAGGTCCAGCGGCCGGGCCACGTCGGTGATGACGCATCCGGGCTTCACGGCCCCGATGTCGAGGACGCGCTTGCCGGCCCCCGAAGTGGCGGTGACGATGAGGTCCATCGCGGAGATGGCGTCGTCGGGGGTGGCGGCGATGTGCACCTCGACAGTGGGGTGCTCTCGCTCGATGAGCTCCTTGAGGGCCAGCAGCTTGCCGGCCTCTGGGGAGACCAGCCACAGCCTGGCCTCCGCGACCGCGAGCAGCCGGGCGCAGACCGAACCGATCGCACCGGTGGCACCGACCACCATGGCGTTGCCCCGCAGCGCCCCGGTGTCGTCCACCTCCGCCAGGCCGAGCTGGCGCAGCGCGTCGTGGGCCGCCCACAGGGCCCCGGACGCGCTGTAGCTGTTGCCGGTCGTGACCGGGAGCGGGGCCTGCCGCGCCACCGTCACCCCGGCGTCGCCGACGACCTTGGTGAAGGCGCCGAGGCCCATGATCTGGGCGCCGAGCTTGCGAGCGGTGTCGGCAGCGGTCAGCAGGCGCCGGTAGGTGAACTCGGGGCTGTGGGCCATCATCTCTCGCGGCGTGCCACCGACCGTGATGAGCCAGCCCTCCGCCTCTGCACCGGTGGGGGACGTGATGCCGGTGACGTGGCTGTAGGTGAAGGGCGGGCTGTAGGCCGCGGCCTTCTCGACGAGGTCCATGACCGGACCGGGGGCGAAGCGGGCGATCGACCGCAGCGGTTCGACGTTCCGGAGGTACTGCTGGGACAGGGGGTGGATGACGAACGCGAAGCGGCTCTTGCGTCGTGGACCGTTGGGGTGGAGCAGCCGCGGCTCGAGTCCGGCATCGACGATCATGTCGAGCAGGTCGTCGTCGGTGAGCGGTCTGCCCCCGTGCACGCGTGCCATCATCAGCGCCTGCAGCGTCGCCGCGTTCACGATGACGTCGAACGGTTGCGGCGTCACGTCCACCACGAGGTCGACCCCGCGGTCGCCCAGGTCGGCCAGCCGCTCCTCGGAGACGGCGGACGTGATGAGGGTCTTGCCGGCGAGGTCCTCGAGACCGAATCCGGTCAGCTCCTCATAGGTCCCGACCACGACGTCGCAGTCCCTGGCGGCTCGTCGCGCCAGCGCTCGCGCGGCCAGCCGGGCGGGCGGGTCCACCTGCTCCCTGACCACGTCGGGCACCATCCGCATCGCCAGCCCCGTCGCCCCTCCGACGGCGTCGGCGGCCAGCCCCAGGATGGGGGTGCTGTGGAGCCGCCCGGGCAGGTCGAGACCGAGCAGGGGGTCGGCGAACTGGATGTTCTGCGTGTACTCGCGCAGGACGCGGGTGGTCCGGCCGTGGTTCCTGCCTCCCAGCACGACGGTGCGCGCGTTCGTGAAGTGGCCCGGCATCTCGCTGTTGACCCGCCGGACCGCCCACTCCTGCAGCACCTCGAGCAGCTCGGAGCCGTCGGTGGCGGGGACGTCCCCCGCCTCGGCCATGATCCGCCGGTGGTTGCGCAGCTGGCCGGCATACAGTCCGGCGGCTCGCGCGTCCCGTATGCCAGTGACCGCCAGGGCGCTCGACTTCGGCGCCCATTGACGCACCTGCGCGCGGGCGGCCCCGACGTCACCGGACGTTCCCCGGCGCACGATCCGGAAGCGCTGCCCGAGGAAGGTGACCCTCGTGTCATGGTCCCACTCCGGGCCCATCAGGCTGATGTTGACGACCACTGGTGCTGCTCGTGTCATGTCTCTTCCTCGTCGTCAGACCATGGCCGCGGAGTCGAGCTCGGGGTGCTCGAGCATGAAGTCCACGAGCCGGTCGGCGTAGTCCTCGAACCGGGCACACGTGACGCCGGTGCCCGCGAGGTCGGTCAGCGTGTGCGTGGTGTCGTAGGTGGTCGGTGAGGCGAAGTACTCGAGCGCCTCTGCCGGAAGACCTGCGAGCCGTTCGACCAGCGGAAGCGAGATCGCCACCCTGGTGAGCAGGAGGGGCAGCGGCACCCAGACGACGCGCCTGCCCAGTCGGTGCGCGAACCTGTCGACGAGCTGGCGTGCCGTCGGCGGTTCCGGATCGGTGAGGGCGTAGGTCCGGCCCACAGACTCCTCGATCAGCGACAGCCGGTCCATGGCCTCGATGACGAAGTCCCGTGGGACGAGGCAGAAGCGCACCCGGTCGGGGTCGGCCACCGCGGGCACGACGGCCAACAGCATCTGTCGGCGCAGGAACGTGGCGAGGAAGTAGGGCCCGTCGTACTTCTGCGTCGCGCCGGTGCGGGAGTCCCCCACGACGATCCCCGGCCGGTAGATCGTCGCGGGCAGGCCGCCCGCCATGGCCCGGCGCACGAGCAGCTCGGCCTCGAACTTCGTCGACTCGTAGTGGTTGCGGAAGGCCTGGCCGACGTCGAGATCGTCCTCGCGGAAGTCCCCCTCGTGGCGCCCACTGACGTAGCAGGTGCTGACGTGGTGGAGCCGGGTGAGGTGTGCGAGGCCTCGGCACAGCTCGAGGACACGTTCGGTGCCGTCGACGTTGACCCGGCGGGCCAGCTCCTCGCCGACCGTGAGGTCGTAGACGGCGGCGAGGTGCCACACCTCGGTGACGTCCTCGAGCGACCGCGTGTCCGAGGCGGTCAGACCCAGGCCGGGGAGCGTGATGTCGCCGACGACGAACCGGACCCGGCCGGTGACGTGGGCCTGCGTGGCCTCGATCTCCGACAGCCGCACCCGCGCGTCGCCGAGATGCTGTTCCTGCACCACGCACACGGCGTCGGTCCCGGGGCGCCCGGCCAGCAGCCGTGCCAGCAGCGCCGAGCCCAGGAACCCGGGGAACCCGGTCATCAAGAGCGCGGCCATGTGCTCCACCACCCACTTCCTCGTCGGATCCCCAGCCTGTCACCGCTGCGGGCGGGCGTCAGGGGCCGAACGTCCCGTGGAAGAGGGACCGGGGGCGAGGGTCGCGGTCAGCGGCCGTCAGCGGCATCGAAGAGCACCGGAGCCAGCTCGGACCGCATCGCGTCCTCGAGGGAGACCAGCGCACCGTCCGGACCGGTGAGCGGCAGGCGCCAGTTGGGGTACTCGTCCGCGGTGCCCGGCTGGTTGATGGCGCGGCGGTCACCGACGGCGTCAGCGAGCGAGATCGCGAGCAGCGCGCTCGGGGTGTGCCCGAGCCAGCGGTGCATCGCCTCCATGACCGACGGGACTCCCGCACCCGGCTCCAGCCACCCGCGGGCGGCGAGGGCGTCACGCACCTTCGCGATGGACTGCTCCTCGACCGCGCGCTCCTCCGCCACCGGGCGGGTGAGCAGGCCCAGCCGCTCACGGATGTCGACGTGCTCGAGGGCGAGGAAGCCCGCGGTCGGCGGCAGGTCGTGCGTCGTCACCGACGACAGGCACAGCTCGCGGTAGCTCTCCGGCGGCGTCGGGGCGCCGTCCGTGGTCTCGAACCACATGATGCTCGTTCCGAGGACGCCCCGCTCCTGGAGGTAGTCGCGGGCGTTGGCGGGCACCACCCCGAGGTCCTCGCCGATGACGACGGCGCCGGCGCGCTGCGCCTCGAGGCAGAGGATGCCGATGAGCGCCTCGTGGTCGTACGTGACGTAGGTGCCGTCGGCCGGCGTCAGGCCCTGCGGGATCCACCACAGGCGGAACAGCCCGATGACGTGGTCGACGCGCACGCCGCCGGAGTCGCGCAGGACGGTGCGCACCATGTCGCGGAACGGCGCGTAGCCGAGCTCAGCCAGGCGTTCGGGGTGCCACGGGGGCTGCGACCAGTTCTGGCCCAGCTGGTTGAACTGGTCCGGCGGGGCGCCCACGGTGACGCCGAGGGCGAGCGCGTCGCCCAGGCCCCACGAGTCCGCGCCGCGCGGGCTGACGCCCACGGCGAGGTCGTGGATGACCCCGAGCGCCATGCCCGCTGCCGTGGCCTCACGCTGCACCTCGCCGAGCTGGCGGTCGAGGAGCCACTGGAGCCACATGTGGAAGCGGACGAGGTCCTCCTGCGACCGGGCGAACTCGGCCACGGCCGGGCCGCTCGGGTCGTGGTACTCGCTCGGCCACTGCGACCACGGGAGACCGTGGCGGTCGGCGAGCGCGCACCAGGTGGCGAACGTCGCCAGCCCCTCGCCCTCGCGCTCGCGGAACCGCTCGAAGTCCCGGGCGCGCCGGCCCTCGAGGCCGACGGCGTGGACGAGCGCGAGCGCCTCCCGCTTGGCGGCCCAGGCGGCGTCCCGGTCGATGGTGTCGGAGGTGTTGAGCGCCCGCGCCTCGGTGGCGAGCTCCTCCATCCGGGTGCGCGCGGCGGCGTCGAGGCGCACGACCTCGGGGATGTCCTCGACGCGCAGGTAGATCGGGTTGACGAAGCGCCGCGTCGACGGGAGGTAGGGCGAGGCCTCCATCGGGGCGACCGGCTCGGCGGCGTGGAGCGGGTTGACGAGGACGAACTCGGCCCCCAGCTCGGTGGCGGCCCACGAGGCGAGGTCGCCGAGGTCGCCGAGGTCGCCGATCCCCCAGGACCCGGCCGAGCGGACCTGGTAGATCTGGGTCATCAGCCCGGTGACCCCGCCGTGGCGCAGCGTCTCGGGCAGCTCGAGTCGGGCGGGCGTGACGACCAGGGTCGACACCTCCGTGCCGGCCGCCACGGGGTCCGCGTCGAGGTGGGCGACGAGGCGGTGCCACCCGGTCGGCAGGTCACCGGGCAGCTCGAAGGTCGCCTCGCCGACCTCGCGACCGTCGATGACGCGCGGGTGCACCCACCGCTCCACCTGGGGCACGTCGCGGGCGCCGCCGTCCTCGAGCTCGACCGTCAGTCGGACCGACGAGCCGTGGGGAACGTGCGCGTGGATCCACGGGGTCCACGCCTCACGGCACACGACAGTCGCGGGCAGGGTGCGCCGCCACTCACGGTCCGCCGCGTCCGCGAGCGAGGCCGACACCGCGTCCGGGGTCCCGGCGTCCACGCCCAGCGCGCCGAGGACGGCACGCAGGGTCTCCTCGGTGATGACGGTGTGGGCGCCCTTCCAGTCGTGGAAGTCGGTGGCCACCCCGTGGGCGCGCGCGAGCTCGAGGAGTGCGGGGGACGGGGCGACCGGAGGCATTGCCCCATCCTGCCGGTCGGCGGGCGGGAACGCGCACAGGGCGCCGCCGCGACTGCGGCGACGCCCTGTGGTGCTGGGCCGGAACGGCTCAGGGGCTGGCCGTGGTCTCGTGCGGACCCAGGTTGAGCTTCTCGACGCGGGGGTCACCCTCGTCGGCGAAGTAGTCGCCCTTGATCGTCTCGTCGACGCCCTTCGAAACCTTGGCCGCGTTGAGGGCGAGGCTGAGGACACCGGAGATGACGAGGTTGATGACGAACGCCGTCATCGCGATGTAGCCCATCTGCGCGATCCCCGGGATGTTGGCGATGGAGCCACCGAAGTGGGCTCCCGTCACCGGGTTGACGACGTTGTACGCCGACCACGTCCCGTAGACCATCCCCACGGCCCAGCCGGCGAGCAGGGCCCACCGGTGGAACCAGCGGGTGTAGAGCCCGAAGACGATCGTGGGGAAGGTCTGCAGGATCCAGATCCCCCCGAGGAGCTGGAAGTTGATCGCGTTCTGCTTGTCGAGCAGCAGGACGAAGATCAGCGCGAAGCCCTTGACGACCAGCGACACGAGCTTGGAGACCTTCGCCTCCTCCTTCGGCGTCGCGTTCGGCTTGATCCACTCCTTGTAGATGTTGCGGGTGAACGTGTTCGCCGCGGCGATCGACATGATCGCCGCCGGGACGAGCGCACCGATGGCGATGGCCGCGAAGGCGACGCCGGCGAACCAGCTCGGGAACATGTCCTCGAACAGCTGCGGGATGACGAGCTGCGCGTTCGGCTTCCCGTCGAGGCCGATCGGCTTGGTCCCGGCCGCGATCGCCACCCACCCGAGCAGGGCCAGGAGGCCGAGGACGAAGGAGTAGGCCGGCAGGATCGCCGCGTTGCGCCGGATGACGTTGCGACTGCTCGCCGACAGGCTCGCCGTGATCGAGTGCGGGTACATGAACAGCGCGAGCGCCGAGCCGAGGCCCAGCGTGGCGTAGGCCCACATCTGCTGGCTCCCCGGGATGAACGCGCCGTTCGGCTTGCCCGTCGCGGGGTTGGTCGCCGCCATCTTCTCCTCGGCGGCGCCGAACACCGCCTCCCAGCCGCCCACCTTGGACGGCAGGTAGATGATCGCCACGATGATGACGAGGTAGATGAGGGTGTCCTTGACGAACGCGATCATGGCCGGGGCGCGCAGCCCGCTGCTGTAGGTGTAGGCCGCGAGCAGGGCGAACGCGATGAAGAGCGGCGCGTCCTTGGCGAGCCAGTTGTCGCCACCACCCACGCCGGCGACCTCGAGGACCGCCTGGATCCCGACGAGCTGCAGGGCGATGTAGGGCATGGTCGCGAGGAAGCCGGTGACCGCGACGGCGAGCGAGAGCTCCCGGCTGCCGTAGCGACCCTTGACGAAGTCGGCCGGAGTGACGTAGCCGTGGCGGTGACTCACCGACCACAGGCGGGCCATGAAGACGAAGATGATCGGGTAGAGCACGATCGTGTACGGCACGGCGAAGAAGCCCGACACCGATCCGAGCGCGAACATCGCCGCCGGGACGGCGACGAACGTGTATGCCGTGTAGAGGTCACCTCCGAGGAGGAACCACGTGACCCACGTGCCGAACGACCGTCCACCCAGGCCCCACTCGTCGAGCGACTCCATGCTCGACGGGCGGCGCCAGCGCGTCGCGAGGAAGCCCATGACCGTGACACCGAGGAACAGGACGATGAGGATCGTCAGGGCCACGACGTTGACGCCACCGCTGTTCGCGGTGGGCAGTGCTGCGCTGAGCTGGCTCATCGGACGTCCTCCGGTCCGTCGAAGGGCTGGCCGTCGTGCAGGTCGGCGTCGGTGCTGTCACCGATCGCCGCGCCCCGCTGGTGGCGGCTGCGGCGTCCGTGCTTCTTCGGCTGGCGCTGGGCGTCGCCCATCGCGCGGTGCGGGCGGGCCTTGAGCACCAGCCGGTACGCCGCGTAGGTCATCGCGGAGCAGAGGAAGACCCAGAGGAACTGGTACCAGATGAAGAACGGGAAGCCCCAGAGCTTCGGCTCGACCTTGCTGTAGGAGCTCACCCACATGAGCGCGACGATCGGGGCGAGCAGGAGCACGCCGGCTGCGGCGAGCAGCCCCTTGTTGGCCGGTGGGACCGTGTCGTGGTCGATCGACTCGTGTTCGTCCACGAGATACCTCTCTCATCGGGGAGCGGGCGCCGTTGCGCGCACCGGGGAGAAACCTAAGCGGTGCACGTGTCCTGCGCCACACCAACAGGACGGTCTCTTCTTCACCTGGGCTCCGCCGGGCTCGGCCAAGCCCGGGGTCAGCGGCTAGAACGCCGCGCGCCAGGCTGCCGCGGTCTCCGGGTCGTGGTACCGGGTGAACCCACAGCCCCAGGCAATGGGCGCACTCAGCGGTGCGCCGCCCCACCTCGGCTCACCACTGACGAGCAGGCGTGAACCCACGTCGTAGCCGCGCCCCTGGACGTCGGCGGAGCCCTCCGTCGCCCCCTGCAGGTCCACGGTGACGGTGTCCGCCCGCCCGCCGGAGAACCACTCGCGCACGGCGAAGGTGACTCCCGGCAGCCGGAGGTCGGCGCTCCCGCCGCGGTCGGACACGGAGGGGCCGACCTTCGTCACGACGCCGTCGAAGGCGAAGGAACGACCGGTCAGGGTCTGCGTCGAGTAGCCCTCGACGCAGGAGGTGGCGGCGCCGTCCGGCAGGGCCCCGGTGCGGCTCGCCGTCGGGTTCGGTGGGAGCTCCGACCCGCTGTCGATGTCGGCGCCCACCCCTTCCCCACACGCCCCCAGGCCCAGGGCCAGGGTCAGCCCGAGGCTGACGGTGGCGGAACGACGCGGCATCGACGACCTCCCTCAGCGGCGGGTCCCATTATCGCTCCTCCCCCACGCTCTGCCGGTCCTCACGAACGCGGCGTATGTCACGCGTTCGTGAGGACCGGGAGGTGGGGAGGGCTCAGACGTTGAAGCGGAACGTTGACGCCGAAGATTGGACGTTGGTGGTGGCGATTGGTCAACTGCGGAAATGCCCGTTGACCTGCATAAACGACTGTTGACTAGGCGCTGCCAAAGTTGGTCGCTCACGGCCAGATCCGAGCGTTCTGCGGACTTTTTGCGGACTAGGTTCGTCGCCCTAGAACGACACGCTGACAAGCCAACGCCTCGCACGGAGCCACCGTCATCGTAGGGCCGACCAAGGTGGGGCAGCCGACGCTACGTCGAACCACGCATTCGCGCGTCACGGTCCCCGCGCCAAGTCGCTCATACGCGGCGCCACGCTGCCGGCCGGCTGTGCGCGAGTGACTCTGACCTACCGGCCTGGCGCGGACCTACCGTGCTCGCTATTCATCGGAGGCGGCAGTCGGCGAGCCTTCACCTGCGGCTCGCCGGGGAGAGTCGGGTCGTGATGTCCACTGATGAACCCAGCGTTTGTGGACGCAGTCAGGGCATGCGAGACCGCGCTGGAAGCGGCCGATACCGCACCGTCGAGCTCGGCTCGGATCCAGTCAGGGGGCTGCACGGGCCGGCCCAGCGCAATGTCCCTGGGGCTGATCCAAGGAACCGCGGGACTCTCGTGTTGAAGGCCTTTCCTCGCCTCCAGCCTGTTGATGAGCTGCTGCAAGCCGATTGCCTGTAGTGGTAGGTCCGGCTCGGCCAAGGATGAGCCCAACTGATTGAGCACGCCGACGGCGGCTGGTAGAGCTTCAAGCACGTCGCGTGCGGTGACCTCTAGATCGGTACGCCGGGCGATGACGGATGGTGAGGCCACGGATGACCCGTCCAGGATGAGCTCGGTGTGCGCGAGTACGACCTCTGAACCAGACGCGGACAATCGCTCATCGAGAGGGCCCGCGCCGCGGAAAGCCAAGTCCCGGAACAAGTCATGCACGTACCCGATGCGTTCCTCGACCTCAACGAGACGAGGTGCCACATCGCCCTGGAAACCTCCGTGATCCACTGCCCCGTTGTGTGCAGCTACACCGAGGAGGACCCGTCCCATCGCCATGATGGCCCCTTGGACGCGCAGGACCTCCGAGCGATCTGCCGCGGTCGGGGTGCCTGCGAGGACACGCCTTGCCTCGATCTCCCAGGCGGCGAGGCTCTCCCGAAGCCGAGAAGCCTCGGGCACCTCCCTCCACTCCCCCGCCATCGCCTTTGGGAAGGTCCGGCGGACCTCGTCTCCCGCCAGCTGCTCCAAGGCGTCTGCAATCTTCATGACGGCACCCGGCGTACTCGCCTCTCGTTCGCGCCATGCCGGACGGCGCCGAGAGCCAGCGTCCTGCGCTAGCGCGGCGTGCCGCGCAGCAAGGCCCATTGCGTGAGCCGAGACCCAAAGGGTGTGAATGACGCGCGCTCTCGCTGCAGCCCCATCGAGAAGGACGTCCTCTGGCGGCACGGGCTGGGCCCGGTGGTGCGCCATGACAAGCTCTCGGGCTCGAATCATGTTGCCCGACAATGTCATGAGCTCTCCATCAGCTTCAGCCGAGGCGAGCCATTGGTGTTTCTGACGAAGGCTTTCAAGTCGATCCGTAACTGCTCGGAGGCGCCCCAGACAGGGATCTCTAGCGATGGAGGGCAGGACAGTTCCTGGCCCAGCCCCTCGACGTGGAAGCACGCTGACGAGGTCCTCGGCCGCCTGCAGGAGCCCGGACCAAGCCGCGGCCAACGCTGCTGCATCAAGCTGTTCCGGATCCATGAGCATTCGCCTCGACGTGAGGTCCGCCTCGAGGAGGAGCTCGCTCACGCTGCGGACATCTCGATGGTTCACCGTCGAACCGCGTCCGCGAGAAGGACGAGCCCCCGCGCCTGGACCAGCACGGGCCGGATCCCCGGCCTGCCGCGCGCCAGCAGGAGCACCTCACGTCGCAGCGACTGCGCTGCATCGCGAAGGTCTGGCGCATCAAACTCCCCATCCGAAGCACCATCGGGCGCCAGTCTATGTGCGAGATGATGTGCGTTGCAGGCGATCACATGCAGCCTGACGTCTCCTCCTGCCGTCAGGGCGTTAGACGCCGCCTCGCCTAGGGCACGAAGGGCTCGAACCAGTCCCGCAACCCCCTGTGTGCCATCGACTTCCTCTCGAATACCCATGACCCCCCAATGCCTTCACGACGTCGTTGAGGGACAGCCCTCGTCGCCACAGTGAGCGCCGGGACCACTGTTCGGGACGGCGGATCGCCAACTGTGGAAGGAGAGTCATCAGCAGACCTCCTGTGGACAGAGGTCCTCGCTCGAGATCAATGCGCAGTGCTAACTGCTCCTGAACGCATGCGACTTGCGTGCGATACCAGTTGCCTGACATGTCGAGCTGTGACCAGTGACGACTGGTAGGCGCGCGCATTGGCGGAGCGCCCGCAAGCGGGCATGGAGAAGCAAACGCCGCTGTTTGCACGAACTCGGTGTCTCGTTCCCCATGGGCGCACACAAACGCGCCTCTACGTGATCCCGACCATCGGAGATTTTGTCGAGGGCGGCGCCGGGCGGCGAGGACCACGGCGTGGCGGACACATACAGCGGGTACATGACTCGCGCCCGCGCCGCCGCTCCATAGGCGAGGACATCGGGCGGCGGACCTGTGCAGCCCCCCGCGCGGCGCGCGCCGGCGTGCGACTGGAGGATCCTCGTCGGCCAGCACTGTGCGTCTGTCGAGAGTCACATCGTGCGGTCGCCATGGCGGAAATCCGCATGCCAGCCGTCAATCTCAGCGGGCGACGATGCCCACGCCGCGCACGGCGGTGACGGCGACCGGATCGCTCAGCTCTCCGACGAAGCGGCCGTTCTCCCGGTCGCGGAAGCCGAGCAGCCACCATCCACCGTCGTGGTAGACGAGACGGGCCGCGTAGAGCGAGTCGTGGGGGAACCGTCGCGCCGCCCGCAGGTCGAACGGCCCGAGCGGGCCCTCGGCGTCGACGCTGAACACCCCGCCGCTCGTGTGCGGGCCCTCGGGGTCCAACGAGGCCGTGTCGCAGCAGAAGAGGAGGACCCTGACGCCGTCGACGGTCTCGACCTGAGGCACCTCCACGTGTCCGAACCCGCCGGGAGCGGTCAGGGGCGGATGGACGTGCCACCTGACGAGGTCGTCGGACGAGCAGTGGCCGAGCACACCACGACCTCGTCGCGGCCCCTGAGGGGTCCGAGCCGTGACGAGCAGGTGCCACTGCCCGCCGTCCTCGAGGAGCCACGGGTCGCGCCAGGGTTCGTCGTGGTCGGGTGAGGTCTCCAGCACCTCGTACCATCGCGGATCCGCCTTCAGCACAGGGCTCTCCGGCCGCTTGACCCACGTCGTCAGGTCGCCGGACGTGGCCAGCCCAATCGTCTGGACAAGGGCGCCGTCTCGGACCGACACCCCGGTGTAGAACATCCACCAGAGACCCTGGTGCCGGACGACGCTGCCGGTCCACGTCGCTGCGTCGTCGAACGCCGGCGTGGGGCTCGGGCGCAGGGCCGGCGGCTGCTCGGTCCAGGTCACCAGGTCGGTGGATGTCGCGTGACCGATCGTGACGTTGAGGTGGCGCTCGTCGGGGTGGCCCAGCGACCGTGGTGCGCAGAGGAAGAATGCGTGGTGCGTCCCGCCGTCGTGGGCGTACCAGGAGTCCCACACCCACTGGTCAGGCAACGCCAGCGCCACGGTCGCCCTCCGTCCGCACCCAGACGCACGTGTTGGGTGGCAGGCCCGCGTCAGCGAGCGGACCGCTGGACAGGAGCACCTCACCGGCGGGTGTCGGGACCACGTCCTCGCCCAGGTTGAGCACGCTCAGCCAGTCAGCCCCACGGCGGAACCCCAGCGCTCCAGGAGCCGGCTGCTCCAGCCAGGAGAACGCCTGCCGTCCCCGCAAGAGCTGGCGCCGCAGGACGATCGCCCTCCGGAAGAGCGAGAGGGTCGAGGAGGGGTCCTGCTCCTGGAGCGTGACGGCGAGCAGTGCGAACGAGCCGGGCTGGGGAAGGTGCGACGGGCCGTCACCGAACCCCAGGCTCGGCCCCGCGTCGACCCACGGGAGCGGGACCCGGCACCCGTCCCGACCCTTGGCCGCTCCCTCGGAACGGCGCCAGATCGGGTCTTGGAGGCTCGCCGGAGTGAGGTCGGCGACCTCGGGGAGGCCCAGTTCCTCCCCTTGGTACACGTACGTCGACCCTGGGAGGGCGAGCAGTGCCGTCGCGGCCGCGCGGGCACGCGCCAACCCGGTGGCCGAATCCGCCCGCGGTGCATGACCGTCACCGACCAGCCATCCCTGAAGGTCCGTTCCCAGCGGGAGACCGAAGCGGCTCACGGGCCGGACGCAGTCGTGGTTCCCGAGGACCCAGGTGCTCGTCGCGGTCGAGCGGGCCGACGCCCGCAACTCCCTGTCAATGGCCTCCCGGAACACCGCCGCGTCCCAGGGCGTGTCGAGGAAGTCGAAGTTGAAGACCTGGCTCAGGCCGCCGTCGGTGAGGTACCGGTGCGCCCGCTGGCGGGGGACGACGGCCTCGGCCACCGTCATGCGCGGAGGCTCGTAGCGGTCGAGGAGGTCACTCCACCCCCGGTAGATCTGCATCAGTTCCTCGCGGTCGAAGAGCGGGTGGCTGCCGTCCATCGGGATCAGGGCGGAGTCGAGGCTGGCGATCGTCGGCCACGGCTCGGACAGGTCCTTGGCCAGCCCGTGGGCGACGTCGATGCGGAACCCGTCAACACCACGGTCGGCCCAGAAGGCCAACGTCCTCTCGAGATCGAGGTGGACGGCTTTGTCGTCCCAGTTCAGGTCCGGCTGTTCAGGAGCGAAGAGGTGGAGGTACCACTCACCGTCGTCGGCCCGCGTCCAGCAGGTGGGGCCGAAGTGTGAAGGCCAGTCGTTCGGCGGGACGTCGCCGTCGACACCTCGTCCGGGCCGGAAGAGGTACCGGCCGCGCTCCGGTGCACCCGGACCCGCCGCCAGCGCGGCGAGGAAGTCCGGGTGCTGGTCGGAGGTGTGGTTGGGGACGATGTCGACGATGATCTTGATGTCGGCGGCGTGAAGGGCGCCGACCAAGTCGTCGAAGTCGTCGAGGGTGCCGATGACGGGGTCGACCGCCCGGTGGTCCACGACGTCGTACCCGCCGTCGACGAGCGGCGAGGGGTAGAACGGGGACAGCCATACGGCGTCGACCCCCAGCGCGCGCAAGTAGGGCACGCGGTCGGTGATGCCCTTGAGGTCACCGACGCCGTCGCCGTCGGCGTCGGCGAAGCTCCGGGGGTAGATCTGGTAGACGACGGCCTCGCGCCACCAGGTGTCCCCGGCGGTGGGTGCGTCGGTCTCGGCGGTCATGGGTCGGATCTTTCGAGGAGGAGGGCCCGGCACGGTGCTCGGAAGGGGCGCGACGATGGATGGTCCGGCCGGTGCGTCACCCGGAGGTCCTGCGACGCACCGACCGGCCCGCCGGACCAGCCGTCACGGGGCTGCTCCGACGGTCCGGGCCCCCCTCATGAGGCCCGGACGGTGTCTGCCTGGGGCTGCGAGCCCCGTCGACTTCCGGCACCCCTGCGCCGGCCGTCGACGACTGCCCACGACGTCATCGGGTCAGGATGCGATGACTCCAGGCGGGAAGGGTGAGCTCGACCCCGGCCGCGACCTCGACCGCCTCCCCCGTGAACGCATCGAGGTAGGTGCCGGGGTAGGGAGCCTCCCCCAGCGTGACGATCTGCTCCGAGGCGTCGAAGTTGATCGCGGCGAACACGGTGCTCTCACCGGCGAGCTCGTCACCGGGCCGATGACGGACGAAGCTGAGGACGGAGGACTCTCTGGAGTTCGGGACCCGCTCCATCGGTGCACCCCATCGCGCGTTCCACAGAGCAGCGTGCGCCTTCTTCAACGCGAACAGGTCCCGGTAGAGCGTGCCCAGCTCGTGCTCGCGCCAGTCGATGACGTCCTTGTCGAAGAAGAGCAGCCGACGGTCGCTGCCCGCCTCCTGTCCGCTGTAGATGAGCGGGATGCCCTCGCCGACGACGGAAAGCACTATCGCTGCCTCGAGGGCGTCGCCGAACTGTTCGAACTCCGTTCCGACGGAGGCGTTCATGTCGTGGTTGCTGACGAACGTCATCCGCATGGCGTCGCGCGGCCAGGAGCCGGAGTTCCAGGCGTAGTAGACCCGCAAGGGCTCGAGGTCCGCCTTGCCCTGGGCGACGAGGTGGACCGCGGCGTTCCACGACCAGCCGTACGAGGCGTCGAAGGCGCGGGAGTGCAGGTCGCGCGTCTCCCACTCCGCCAGCATGAACACCGGCTTGATCTCCTCGAGGTCGGACCGGACTCGCTCCCAGAAGTCGAGCGGGACGAAACCAGCGACGTCACAGCGGTATCCGTCGACGTCCGCCTCCGCGACCCAGTAGCGCATCGCCTCGACCATGTAGTCGCGCAGGTCGGTGTTGTCGTAGTCGAGGTCGATGATGTCGTCCCAGTCCCACCAGGGGGTGGGTCGGAAGGAGCCCTGCCAGTCGCGGGCGTACCACTCGGGGTGGGCGTCGACGAGGACGTTGTCCCACGCGGTGTGGTTCGCGACCCAGTCGAGGATGACCCGCAGCCCGACCGCGTGGGCCGTGTCGACGAAGTGCCTCAGGTCGGCGAGGTCGCCGAACTCGGGATTGACGGCAAAGTAGTCCTTGACGGCGTACGGACTGCCGAGGGAGCCCTTTCGGTTGACCTCACCGATGGGGTTGATCGGCATAAGCCAGACGATGTCGGCGCCCAGGTCGCGGATCCGTTGCAGGTGCTGTTCCGCTGCCCTGAATGTCCCCTCGGGCGTGAAGTGACGCTGGTTGACCTGGTAGATGACAGCGCTGCGCGTCCACTCGGGATGGCGGACCCCCGCGAACCGCGACGCGGGTCGCGTGGTGTTGCCTGGCGTCTTGGACATTGATCTCCCTCCAGTGGCTGGACGGCGGTGGGGACGAGGACGAGTCGCTCGCCCCCGACCGTCGGGTCGGACGTCACGAGCGGATGGCGCGACCGTCCTCGGGGTCGAAGAAGTGGAGCCGCTCCCTGTCGATGACGATCTCGACGTCGTCGCCGGCCTTGACGCGCGAGCGCGGGCCGAACGACGCGACGAAGGTGTTGGCACGCTGGACCGAGGGGAGGTCCTCGGTGTGGGCGTCCTTCTCCAGCTCCTTGGTGTCGGCGGTGACGACGCGAGGCGCCTCGACGTCGAAGTGGACGACGATCTGCGAGCCCAGGGCCTCGGTGAGGTTGACCCTGGTCCGCAGGCGAGCCTCGGGCGAGGTGTCGCGCGCCAGGGCGGCGTCCTCCATGTCCTCGCTGCGGATGCCGATCGCCACGTCGCGTCCGACGTAGGACTCGAGGGCGGGACGCTCGGCGACGGTGGTCTGCGGCAGCCGGAGGACGGTGCTCCCGATGCTGATCGTGTACCCGGTGCTGTCGCGGTCGACGCGCGCGATGGCCATGTTCATCGGCGGGGACCCGATGAAGCCGGCGACGAAGATGTTGTCGGGGTGGTCGTAGAGGTGCTGGGGGCTTCCGAGCTGCTGCAGGACACCGGCCTTCATCAGCGCGACCCGGTCACCCATCGTCATGGCCTCGGTCTGGTCGTGCGTCACGTACATGGTGGTGACGTTGAGCTCGCGCTGGATCTGCCCGATCTCGGCGCGCATCTGCACGCGCAGCTTGGCGTCGAGGTTCGAGAGCGGCTCGTCCATGAGGAAGACCTGCGGCTCGCGCACGATCGCCCGGCCCATCGCCACGCGCTGGCGCTGACCGCCGGACAGCTGCTTCGGCTTGCGCTCCAGCAGCGGACCGAGCTCGAGCATGTCGGCGGCCCGCTTGACCCGCTTGTCGATCTCCGACCGGTCCATCCGGCGGATCTTCAGGCCGTAGCCGATGTTGTCGGCGACGGTCATGTGCGGGTAGAGGGCGTAGGACTGGAACACCATGGCTATGTCCCGCTCGCGCGACGACAGCGTGTTGACGACGCGGTCGCCGATGCGCAGGGTGCCGCTGCTGATGTCCTCGAGGCCGGCGACCATCCGCAGGGCGGTTGTCTTCCCGCAGCCCGAGGGGCCGACGAGGACGAGGAACTCCCCGTCCGCGATCTCGAGGTTGAGGTCGTGGACGGCGTGGAAGCCGTTCTCGTACTGCTTGTTGATCTTGTCGAGCACTACCTCGGACATCTCAGCTCCTTCGGTGGCGGACGGGTCGTCCAGGGTCGATCGGATGTGGAGGCTGGGTCAGCCCTTGACGGCGCCGGCGGTCAGCCCACCGACGATGTAGCGCTGGAGGAACTGGAAGAGGGCGACGGTGGGCAGCGCCAGGATGACGGCACCCGCCGCGAAGAGCCCGAAGTTCGCGTTCCTCGTGTTCTCCGCCGCGACGAGACCGTAAAGGCCGACGGCGGCGGTCTTCTGCGTCTCGTCCGTGAGGAAGATGCTGGCGATGAGGAACTCGTTGACGGCACCGATGAACCCGAGCAGCCCGGTGACGGCGAGGATCGGGGTCACCAGCGGCATGATGATCCCGAAGAAGACCTGGGCGTGGCTGGCACCGTCGACCTTGGCCGACTCGTCGAGGTCCTTGGGGATGGTGTCGAAGAAGCCCTTCATCAGCCACGTGTTCACACCGAGCGCCCCGCCGAGGTAGAGCAGCAGCAGGCCCCAGATGGTGTTGAGGCCGATGGCGGGCCAGAGGTCGGTGATCTCCGCGAAGATGAGGTAGAGCGCGACGATCGCCAGGAACTGGGGGAACATCTGCACGAGCAGGACCCCCAGGAGCCCGGGACGCCGTCCGGCGAACCGGAAGCGGGAGAACGCGAACGCCGCGCACGCCGAGATGAACATCGAGGCTCCCGCTGAGGTCACCCCAATGATGAGGCTGTTGAGGAACCATCTCGGGAACTGGCCGCTGAACGTCGCGCCAAAGTTCTCGAAGCCGACGCGCGTCGGGAACAGCTCCGACGAGCTCAGCGTCCCGAGGGGGTTGAGCGCCGCAGAGACCACGAAGATGATCGGGAACAGCGAGAAGGCGAGGGCGAGGACGCCGACGACATGACTCCACCCGACTCGACGGAACCACCCACCCTTGGCACCGCCGAGGCGAACGACCTCGGCGGGCTCGTCGACGTCGGGCCCGGCGGCCACGGTCTGGCTAGCTGGCATTGCCATTAGTTGATCTCCTCCAGGGCGCGGGTCCGACGGAAGCTGACGATCGAGAAGGTGGCGACGATGAGGAAGATGAACACCGAGATCGCGGCCGCGAACCCGTACTGGGCGCCCGAGCCACCGAACGCCAGGCGATAGGTGTAGGTGATGAGGATGTCCGTCCCACCCGCGGCCGGGTTGTCAGGCGAGAAGGGTCCGCCCTCGCTCACGAGGTAGATCCCAGCGAAGTTGTTGAAGTTGAAGGCGAACGACGCGATCAGCAGTGGTGCGAGCGCCACAAGGAGCAGCGGGAAGGTGATGGTCCGGAACGCGTAGAACGGTTTGGCCCCATCGACCCCTGCGGCCTCGGTGAGGTCGGCCGGGATCGACTGCAGCGCCCCGGTGATGACGAGGAACATGTAGTTGTACCCGAGCCACAGCTGCACCAGCAGGATGGCGCCCATAGAGGTCGCGGTGTTCCCGAACCAGTTGAACTGGATCCCGAGCATCCGGTTGATGAGGCCGAAGTCGGTGTTGAACATCTCGCGCCAGACGAGGAACATCGCGACCGCCGGCATGGCGTACGGGAGGATGATGAGCGACCGGTAGATCGTCTTGCCCCTCAGCAGAGGGTTGTTGAGGGCGATGGCCACGATGAGGCCCAACCCGAAGGTGATGGCCACGGTCAGGAACGCGAACGCGAAGTTCCAGACGACGATCCGCAGGAACGACGAGCGGATCGTCTCGTTGGTCACGACCGACGCGAAGTTCTTCAGGCCGACGTTGACCTTCCAGCCCTGAGCCAGGGCCTTGCCGGACGCGTCGACGAAGTTGCCCCGCTCCTCGTTCGCCTTCCAGGTGGCCCCGGAGGCTGTGTCGGTGATGCAGTCACATCCCTCGTCGTACTTCTGCTGCGGCGCCCCCTCGAACGCCTGGGACAGCCCTTGGCTCTTGATCGCGCCGTTCTCGGTGGGCACGCTGAAGGCGGTGATGTCGGCGGTCCGCTCCGACGCCTGTCCGATGTTGAGGACGGTATAGCCCTCCGCCTGCGTGATCTTGCCGGTGGCCGCGCGCTGCACCTGGTCCGCTGGGAGGTCCTCGAGACCCTCGGCGTCACCGACGAAGGTGGCACCGCTGGCGGGGTCGGCGAGGAGGAACACGATGTCTCCCGTTGCGGGGTCCCCGTTGGTGGCGATGCTCAGCGTGTAGATCGCGGACCCGGGGACCTGGGTGACCGACGAACCCTCGATCGCGGTGACCGCCTCCTCCTTGCTCCCGCGGTGGCCGTCGCCGAAGTTCGTGAAGGCGGTCGACACCGTGTACAGCACGGGCAGGATCTGGAACACGATGAGGAAGAGCGTTCCCGGAAGCAGGTACTTCAGGGGGATCGTGCGCGGTGACAGGTAGACGTAGAAGGCGAATACCGTGACGATCGCGAGGAGGACGAGCCCGATCCACTTCTCCTGCGCGATGAGCGGCATGGCCGCCCAGACGGCCACGGCGGCGAGGATGGCGAGGGCGGCGATCTTCAGCAGGAGACCGAGCGGGCTGCTCGTGCCGTCGGCGGTGATCCCGAGCTTGGGTCCACCACGGGTGCGGGTCGGGCCAGCGGACACTTCGGCCATGACAATCCTCTCGGTCGGGTCAGGGATGCTGCGCTTGGGCCGGCGGGCCTGGTCGGCCCGGGGCAGGTCGCCGGCCGGCGGGTGGTCACTCACCGCCGGCCGGCGCCCGTGGGTGGCTTCAGCCGATCGCCTTCTGAATGGCACTCGCCGCGGCCTCGATCGTCGACGCCGGGTCCTTGCCCGAGATCACCGCGGCTTCCGCCTTGCCCAGCGGGTCCCAGACCGCCGCCATCTCGGGGATGCTCGGCATGATCTGGCCGGAGGCGGCGCCCGACTCCGCGACCTTGACGATGAGCGGGTCGCTCGACTGGATCTGCGCGAGGACGTCCTTGTTGGCCGGCACGCCCTGGGCCTTCTTGTAGTATGCCAGCTGCACGTCGGCGCGCGACCAGAAGTTGGTGACGAACTCCTGGGCGAGGGTCTTGTTCTTGCCCTTGCTCGCGACGTAGGCGGCGTCGACGGTGATGAACGGGGAAGCCGGCTTGCCGCCCTCGAAGCCCGGGATGGGCGAGACGTCGAACTTGAAGTCGGTCTTGGTCAGGTTCGGCAGCTGCCACGGACCTTCGACGAGGAAGGCGGCCTTCTTCGAGGTGAACAGACCCAGCGCGTTGTCACCGCTGATCGACCGCTTGAGGATCTTCTCGCCCCCCTCGCCGAGCGCCGCGATCTTCTTGTAGGCAGCGATCGCCTCGGGCTTGCCGACCCCGAGGTCCTTGGGGTCGAAGGTCCCCTCGGCGTTGGTGCCGAAGATGTAGCCACCGCCGGAGGTGAACAACGGGTTGATGAAGTACGGGTTGCCCGTGGCCCCGACGGGGTATGCCAGCACCTCGTCGACCTTGCCGTCGGCCTTGAGGGCCTTGCCCTTGGCGACGAGGTCCTCGATCGAGGTGGGCGCCTCGGGGACGAGGTCGGTGTTGCGGTACAGGACGATGTTGTTCATCGAGTGCGGCATCCCGTAGACCTGCCCGTTGAAGGTCACGGCCTTGATCGCCAGCTCCTGGAACGTCGCCAGCGTCGGCGCGGGGATCTGGATCGGGTCGATCGACCCGTTCTGGACGAGGTTCCCGATCCAGTCGTGGGCGCCGTAGACGATGTCCGGCGCCTTGTTGGCCTGCGACGCCGTGACGAAGTTGCCCTGGAGGTCCTCGCCGGGGACGAGCTCGACCTTGACGTTCACCCCGTTCTCCTGGCCGAAGGCGGCCGCGGACGCCTTCATGGCCTCACCGCCCGGTCCCTCCCCGAACCAGATGAGGAGCTCTCCCCCTGAGGCCGGAGCCGTCGAGCTGGCTGCACCGGTGCTCCCACTGGTCCCACCTCCGCTCGAGCAGGCCGCCAGCAGTGCTGCTGCGACGGCGAAACCGAGTGACGCTGTGACTGTGCGACTTCTGTGCTGCATCAGACGCTCCCTGGGCAGGTGTTGCTGGCTGGTCGACGCGGTGCCCCGGGCTGCGCAGGCACCTTTGCTAATACGCATTAGCGTTTATAGGCCGTGACGCAGGTCACGTCAAGTGGCGAGACGAGATTGTTCACGGATCGGCACCAGGCGATAGGTTCCCGACGACGAGGAGGGACCGTGAGCAGTGTAGCGCCGAAGCCGGCCCTGCAGAAGGACGTGGCCGAGCGCGCTGGCGTGTCCCCCACGACCGTTTCTTTTGTCCTCGGTGGGCGTGAGGACATGCGCATTCCCGAGGCCACCCGGCTCAAGGTGCTGCGGGCCGCGCACGAGCTCGACTACCGGCCGAACCTCATCGCCCGCAGCTTGGTCACCAGGCTGAGCCGGACCATCGGACTGGTCTCCGACACCATCGTCGGCGAGGGGTACGCCGGTGACCTCGTCCGCGGCGCCCTTGCTGCCGCCGTCCGGATGGATCACCTCCTGCACATGGCCGAGACGGCGTTGGACCCCACAGTCGAGGCGAAGGCGATCAGCCACATGCTCGACCACCGGGTCGACGGAGTGATCTACGCGAGCATGTCCACTCGTCGGATCCGGCTGCCCCACAGCCTGAACGGCCAGCCGGTGGTGCTGCTCAACTGTGCGGCTGGCCGCACCACGCCGGCGATCGTCCCCGATGACGTCGAGGGGGGCCGGACCGCTGTCGACGTGCTCCTGGCGGCCGGGCACCGTGAGGGCATCTACCTCGTGGGTGAGACCCCAACCGACAAGCTGCCGACCGACTCGCGACGCGTCGGCATCGAGGCTGCGTTGGCGGATGGGGGTGCGGCACTTGCCGGTTCACTTCCCTGCATGTGGTGGCCCGAGCCTGCATTCGACGCCGTCGCCCAGCTCATCGCCGGCGGTGGACGGCCCCGTGCCCTCATCTGCCTCAACGACCGGATCGCGCTGGGCGCCTACCAGGCGCTCGAGGCCGCTGGGCTCAGTATCCCCGGAGATGTGTCGGTGGTCTCGTTCGACGACTCACCTCTCGCCGCGTGGCTCAGACCCGCGCTCACCTCGGTGGCCATGCCGTATCTCGAGATGGGGAAGCTCGCTGTCGAGACGCTCCTGGCTGACAACGCGCGGCGTGGGGTCACCCATGTCCGGATGCAGCTCCGCGAGCGAGGCTCGATCGCCTCACCCCGCTCGTAGCGAGCGCTGCCACGGTCGGCAGAACCCGCCCGTGGGCGAGACTGAATCCGGACCCCGTGAGGGAAGCGTCCGGCGAACGCCGGCTGCTCAGCACCTCCCGACGCGGCACGCGGGTCAATCGCTGACACCCGGACGGCGCGGACCGGCCAGTCGTGCGCCTGTCCCCATCACTCGTCGAGCCCAGCTCGGGCGCAGGAAGGATCGGGGCTCAGCGGAGAGCGCAGTGGGTCTGTTTGCCGTCGGAGTGTCATCTGCGCACCGTCCACCTCCCGAGGGGGCAAGGCAGGGGGCAGCACGCGGCCGAGGCTCATGGACGCAACTCGTCGAGCAGGACCGGACGCCGTTCGTCACGAGACAGCTCCGCAGGAGACTGCCGAGCGTCCCCGCAGGTGCCGCAACTCGACACCTGGAGACGGCAGGGGTCTTCAGCCCTCAACTCCTGTGGATACGGCCACCAGGTGCTGACTCCTCTGTGGAGAAACCGCACGCGTACCGACCTCGCCACAGACCCTGTTCGTCACTCCTCGATGGCTCCGCCGATGGTGCGCAGGAACTCGCGGAACGTCAGGCCGTCGCGATCTCGAGCAGTCAGGTACTCGCCGAACCGGGCCTGCTGACGGAAGCTGGTGCCGAGGCTCATCCGCGCGGCTTGGTCCCGCTCGGTGTCACGGATGGCGGCGGCCACGGCGGCGACCTCCGCGGCGTGGCTCTGGGGGAGAAACACCACGCCGTCGTCATCGGCAAGGACGACGTCCTCAGCGGACACGAGGTGCGGCCCGACCCGAGCGGAGTTCAGTGCCTCCGCCTCCTGCGTATCGAGTCGCTGGGGGCCGACGGGCAACGCCCCCTGGCTGAACACCGGCAGCCCGATGGTGCGCAGCTCCGGGGTGTCCCGGTGCAGGCCCCAGATGACGATCGCGGCGAGACCCGCGTTCCGCGCCTCGAGGGTGATCAGGTCCCCGACGCACGCCTCGTCGTCCCTGCCGGCGTTGTCCACCACGAGCACGTCGCCGGCGGCGGACTGCTCGAACGCCTCGAGGAAGACGTCGACGCTGCCGTAGTGGCGGGCTGGTAGGACGCGTCCGACGACATGGGTGCCGGGCCACACAGCGCGTACGGTCGCGGGGGCGCACCTGAGGGGCAGGCCCAGACGCAGGGCGGCGTCGGCGACGTGGGGTGTGGTCAGGTCGAGGTAGGTGCGCTGCAGCTCGAAGGGATTCACTGTCCGGATGCTCCTTGGGGTCGAGGAAGGGTCTGGTCGGGTGGGGCGGGCGCTGTCAGGTCCACTCGCGCGGGAGGGGGATCAGGAGCGCGGCCGGTGGGACGGCGGTGTGCTCGGCGGCTGCGAGGAGTCGTCCGTTTTGCCGGGTCACGGCGCCGCTGCGCTCCATCGAGCTGACGAGCTCGGCGGCGAGGTCGTCGACGTCTCTCCGCAGAAGGATGGCTGCGTCCCGGACCCAAGCGCGCGCGGTGAGGTAGGACTGGATCTCGTTGTCGGGGAGGCCATTTCGGATCATCAGCGCGTAGGCCAGGATGCGTCGCGCGCCGTACCAGACCGCGCCGTCCGGGTCGTCGACGAGGCGTTGCGTGCGTCGCAGAGCGGCTTTGAGTGTTGCGGCCGGGTCGGTGGGCAGCGGGCCGTGGGCGGGAAGGACGACCCGGGGATGGAGGTCGCTGAGCCTGTGCAGTGAGTCCAGGGCCAGGGCCGAGGCCTGCGGTCCGTCGAGGGCGAGGTTAACCCAGCCGACGTCGTAGTCGCTTAGGGCGTCGCCGACGACGAGGAGGCCCTCGTCGGGTTGCCACAGGGCCAGGTGCCCCGGGGTGTGTCCGGGGGTGGCGACGACCTGCCAGTCGGCCTCACCGAGCCGGATGAGCTGACCGTCGCGCAGAGGCTGGTCCACGGTGTAGGCGGCCACGGGTTGGTCGAGGTACTCGGCCAGGCAGCAGCCCGGGTCACGTCGGGAGAGGGAGTCGGCATCGGCTGCGCTCGCCGCGATGCCTGCCCCGCGCGACTGGAGGAGGGCATTGCCGCCGACGTGGTCGGCATGCCAGTGGGTGTTGACGACGAGAGCGAGGTCGTCGGCGCGGTCGGCGACCCAGGCCGCGGTCTCGTCGGCGTGGCCGACGAACCCGCTGTCGACCAGCGCTGGGACCGCACCGTTGAGCAGCAGGAGGTTGGCGTCGGGGAACGGTCGCGGCTGCCACGTCATCCACGCCGGCAGCTCCGGGCTTTCACCCTTCGCCGACGTCACGACGGCGGCCGCGCTGCCGGCTCCGGGGACGCATCCACGCGGATGAGGGTCTGCTGGCCGGTCGCGACGAGCGCCCGTCCCCCGTCGGTGACGCCGTACACGTCGAGCTGGCAGACCGTCAGCGTCCGCCCGGCCCTGCGGACCGTGCCCACCGCCTCGAGGTGGTCACCAGCCGCGGGCGCGAGGAGGTTGAGTTTGTACTCCACCGTCAGCACCTCCGAGCCCTGCGGAAACAGGGTCAGCGCGGCATAGCCGCCGGCCGAGTCGGCGATGGCGCTCGTCGCCCCGGCGTGGACGAACCCGTGCTGCTGGCTCACCTCCGGCCGGGTCGGCAGAACGATGTGGACCTTTCCCGGCGCCAGATGTCCCAACCGCGCCCCCAGCAGCGCCATCAGCCCTTGCCGGGAGAAGCTGCCGTGAATGCGGTTACGGACCTCATTCGTGACGTCCGCAGCTTCGTCGTCGCCAGCCGCGCCGACACTCGCCTCGTGATTCATCTCGTTCCTCTTTGGTCGTGGGTGGACGGGGCCTCAGTGCAGTCGAGCGAGGACCTGCTCGACGAGCAGGGCGACGCCCAGGATGACCAGGGCCGCGCCCGAGACGCGTGAGACCACCCTTGCCGCGGCGGGTCGAGCCCGCAACACGCGCCGTGCCCCGACGCCGACGGCGGTGTAGACCACGGCGCAGCTGGCCACGTGGACGAGACCCAGGGCGGAGACCTGCAGCGAGACCGGCCACGCCGCGGTCGGGCTCGCGAACTGCGGCAGCAGGGCGAGGAACAGGAGGAAGACCTTGGGGTTGAGCCCGCTCGTGCCCGCGCCCTCGAGTGCGTTCCTGACCCAGGAGCCGCCACCGTCCCCGACGTCGAGGTCGGCGTGCGGTGTGGGGGGATGACGCAGCGTGCCGACGCCCAACCAGACCAGATACCCGGCGCCGACGGCAGTGAGGACGGCCATGACGACGGGCGACCGCGCCACGAGCACCGCGACCCCGGCCGCGACCGCCGCCGTCGCGACGAGGTGCCCCACGAGGAGTCCCCCGACGGCCGGTAGGACCGACCGGTGGCGCAGGCCTGCGGCCATCGCGTAGGCCCAGTCGGCACCCGGGGTCAGGACGAACAGGATCGAGACACCCCAGAACGCGACGAGGTTCGACACCGGCACGTCCACCACCTCCTCCACTTACGGCCCGCGACCCGGACCTGATGGAAGGTTATGAGGAATCGCGTCGAAGGTGTTCCCTTCTTTGGCTCCTCAAGCGGCCACCCGGGGGATGATCTTTCTCATGGACGCCATCGACCGCAAGATCCTTGCAGAGCTGCAGGAGGACGGGCGGCTCACCGTCACCGAGCTCGCGGAACGGGTGCGCCTGAGCGTCTCCCCCTGCCACCGCCGTGTCCGAGCGCTCGAAGCGTCAGGGGCGATCAGCGGCTACCGCGCCCACCTCGACGCCCAAGTACTCGGCCTGGGCTTCGAGGCCCTCGTCTTCGTCACGATGAGGGCCGCCGACCGCGACACGGTCCAGGCCTTCGAGGCCGCCGTGCGGGAGGTCCCCCACGTGACGCAGGCACAGCGGCTCTTCGGGGACCCCGACTACCTGCTGCGCGTCGTCGCCCGAGACCTCACGGCGTTCCAGCAGCTCTACGACGACGTCGTCTCCGCCCTTCCCGGCGTGCAGCGCCTCAGCAGCACGCTGGTCATGCGCAGCGTCGTCGACCATGGGGCGCTCCCGCTCTGAGGCCCGTCCGCGCAGGGTGGCGGCGGGTCGTCACTCCCCCGCGACGAGGATGCCGTCGGTGTCGCAGTGGACCCGCTGGCCGGGCCGGAACGTGACACCGCCGAAGGTGACGGCGACGTCCCGCTGACCGATGCCGTTCTTGGTGCTCTTGCGGGGGTTCGAGCCCAGCGCCTTGATCCCGAGGTCGACGTCCGAGAGGGCGTCGACGTCGCGGACCGCACCGTTGATGACGACCCCCTCCCAGTGGTTGGCGGCGGCGATGTCGGCCATCTTGTCGCCGAGCAGCGCGGCCGCGAGCGAGCCGGCGCCGTCGACGACGAGGACCTTGCCCGAACCGTCCTCGCCGAGGGCCGTCTTGACGAGGACGTTGTCCTCGAACACCTTGACCGTGCTGATCTCGCCTTCGAACGCCGACCGGCCTCCTAGGTCGCGGAACTGGGTGGTGCAGGACTGGAGGGCGTCGCCGTGCTCGTCGTACAGGTCGGCAGTGGGCTTCATCGTGGTCTCCTAGGTGGTGAGTTGGGGGCGCAGGTCGGACCTGCGACCCCGACGGATGGTGACGCGGGATCAGCGGCCGAGGTGCCGGCCGGTGGTGAACCCGTAGAGCGCGTTCGGGTTGTCGACCAGGACACGGTGGACCACGCCGTGGTTGGGGGCCCACTGCTCGAGGAGGCTGAGCAGGTCGGCGTCGTTGGGCATCGGAACCTCTCCACGGGACGCGGTGGGGTGGGGCCAGTCCGAGCCCCACACGACGCGCTCGGGGGCGGCCCTGACGAAGGCGCGACCCACGGCGGAGCGGTCCTCGTAGGCCGGGGGGCCGGAAACGGACTCGTGGTAGACCCCCGACACCTTGACCCACGTGCGGCCGCGGTCGACGAGCCCGAGGATCGCGGCGTAGGTCGGGTGGCTGGTGCCGGCGGCGCCGGGGATGCGGCCCATGTGGTCGACGACGAGGTCCACGGGTAGGTCCCGGAGGAGCGGGAGGTTCTGCAGGATGCCGTCCGCCGTCATGTGGATCTGGACGTGCCATCCCAGGTCCGCGACCCGTGCGGCGAGCGGACGGATGAGCTCGGCCCCGGCACCCCCGGGGCGGGTGAGGTTGAACCGGATCCCCCGGATGCCGCCCTCGTCCAGGGTCCGCAGCTCGGCGTCGGTGACGTCGGCGGCGACCACCGCGACCCCGCGGGCGCGCTCCTGTCCCAGCTGGGCGATGGCGTCGAGGGTGCACCGGTTGTCCGTCGCGTAGTTCGACGGCGTGACGACGACGGCCTTCTGGGTGCCGAGCCGGGCCTGGAGGAGCCGGTAGTCAGCGACCGTCGCGCGCGGCGGCGGGGTGGAGGTCGGCACGGGGTAGGGGAAGCGCTGGGGGTCGAAGACGTGGATGTGGCTGTCGACGCTGCCGTGCGGCGGGACGAAGGTCGGTCGGTTGGTCCCGACCGAGAACGGGGTCGGCGCCGGGGCGGGTCGACCCGCGTGGGCCGCGGTGGGTGCCGCGGCCGCCAGGGTGGCGGCGCCGGCACCGGTGAGCAGGGTGCGGCGGGAGATCGTGGACATCGTCGGCCTCGATTCGGGTGCGGTGGACGGAGTGGTGTGGCGAGGGCTCAGTGGTCGGCGAGGAGGGTGCGCAGGACGTAGGGCATGACGCCGCCGTGGCGGAAGTAGTCGATCTCGCGAGGAGTGTCCAGGCGCGCTCGCGCCGTGAACTCGCAGCTTCCGTTGCGCACGGTCACCAGGGGCTGGACGTCGTGGGGGCCGATGGCCGTCAGGCCCACGACGCTGATCTCCTCCGCGCCCGTGGGTGCGAGGTCGTCGGGTCCGGCGTCGAGGAGCTCGAGCGGCAGGATGCCCATGCCGACGAGGTTGGAGCGATGGATCCGCTCGAAGGACCGGGCGATGACCGCCTTCACGCCGAGCAGCGCCGGGCCCTTGGCGGCCCAGTCCCGGGAGGAGCCGCCGCCGTAGTCGCGGCCGGCCACGACCACCGTGGCGACGTCCGCTGCTCGGTACCCCTTCGCGGCGTCGTACACCGAGGTCTCCACGCCGCCGTCGAGGAAGTCGAGGGTGCGCGCCCCCCGGGTGCCCGGGGCGACCTGGTTCTGGAGCCGGACGTTGGCGAACGCCCCGCGCATCATCACCTCGTGGTTGCCGCGGCGCGACGCGTACGTGTTGAGGTCCTTGCGCGAGACTCCGCGCTCGGACAGGTGGGCGGCAGCGGCGCTGGTGGCGGTGATGGCACCGGCCGGGGAGACGTGGTCGGTCGTCACCATGTCGCCGAGCTTGACGAGCACGCGCGCGCCGGAGATGTCCCGCACGGATGAGGGTTCGCGCGGCATCCCGTCGAGGTACGGGGGCTGGCGGACGTAGGTAGAGCCCTCGTCCCACGCAAACCGCTCCGACGAGGTGACGGCGATGTCCTTCCAGCGGTGGTCGCCACCGAAGACGTCCGCGTACGCCGCACCGAACATCGCCCGGTCGATGGTCTCGGCCATGACCGCCTCGACCTCGGCCGCGTCGGGCCAGAGGTCGGCCAGGTGGACCGGGTTGCCCTCCTGGTCGTGCCCGAGGGGGTCGCGGTGGAGGTCGATGTCCATCGTGCCCGCGAGCGCGTAGGCGACGACGAGGGGCGGCGACGCGAGGTAGTTCATCGCCACCTCGGGCTGGATGCGACCTTCGAAGTTGCGGTTGCCGGACAGCACGGACACGACCGTGAGGCCCTCGCTCGCGATGGCGTCCGACACCTCGCTCACAAGGGGTCCGGACGCACCGATGCACGTCATGCAGCCGAACCCGGCGAGGGTGAATCCGAGTGCCTCCAGGTCGCGGACGAGGCCGGCGCGGGCGTAGTAGTCCATGACGACCCTGGACCCGGGGCTCAGCGTCGTCTTCACCCACGGCTTGCTGCGCAGGCCGACGCGAACCGCGTTGCGGGCGAGGAGTCCCGCCGCGACCATCACCGAGGGGTTGGACGTGTTCGTGCAGGACGTGATCGCGGCGATGGCCACCAGGCCGTCGGAGACCTCGTGATCGGCACCGTCGAGGGACAGCGTCGCGGTGGCCTTGGCCGGACGACCCGATGAGGTCCACAGGGCCGCGGCGAAGCGTGACTGCGCCTGGGTCAGGGGCACCCGGTCCTCCGGGCGCGAGGGCCCGGCCAGAGAAGGCACGACGCTGCCGAGGTCGAGGTCGACCGTCTCGTCGAACTCGAGGTGTCGGGCCGGGTCGTGCCAGAGGCCCTGCGCCCTGGCGTAGGCTTCGACGAGCTCGACCTGCGCTTCGTCCCGCCCGGTGAAGCGCAGGTAGCGCAGAGTCTCGTCGTCGATCGGGAACAGCGCGCAGGTGGAGCCGAACTCGGGGCTCATGTTGGCGATGGTGACGCGGTCGGCGACGGGGAGGGCAGCCAGGCCCTCGCCGTGGAACTCGACGAACTTCCCGATGACGCCGAACCCGCGCAGCATCTCGGTGATCGTGAGGACCAGGTCGGTCGCGGTGGTCCCGGCGGGGAGGGTGCCGTGCAGGCGCACCCCGACGACCGGGGGCACGACGATCGACATCGACTGGCCGAGCATCGCCGCCTCGGCCTCGATTCCGCCGATACCCCACCCCAGGACGCCCAGGCCGTTGACCATCGTCGTGTGCGAGTCAGTGCCCAGGCACACGTCGGGGAAGGCCCACCCGTCCTCGACCATGACGACGCGGGCGAGGTACTCGACGTTGACCTGGTGCATGATCCCGGTACCCGGCGGCACGACGGAGAAGTTCTCCAGCGACTGCTGACCCCAGCGCAGGAACCGGTACCGCTCGCCGTTGCGCTCGTACTCGAGCTCGACGTTGCGGGCCATCGCGTCCGGACGGCCGTGGACGTCGGCGATGACGGAGTGGTCGATGACCAGCTCCGAGGCGATGACGGGGTTGACCCTGCCCGGGTCGCCGCCGAGCTCGGCCATGGCATCGCGCATGGCCGCGAGGTCGACGACCGTGGGGACCCCGTTGGTGTCGTGGAGGAAGACCCTGGAGGCGTACAGGTCGACCGGGGTGTCCGTTCCGCCGTGGAGGACCGCGTCGACCTGCGCGTCGGACGCGGCGGTGCCGTCGTGGAAGCGCAGGACGTTCTCCAGGAGGATGCGGCGGCTCACCGGCAGACCGGTACCGGCGATCCCGTCGACCCGGTGGTAGGTGAGCGCCTGTCCGTCGACCTCCAGCCGACCCGTCGTCTGCGGGGTCTCGCGGCGGGTTCCGGTGAGGTGGCCGGGGCTCATCGGGTGTCCTCGAGTCCGGTGACGTCGACCCCGACCCGTGTGGCCAGGGCCCGGAGGTTACGGATGGTGTTCCGCGGCAGCGAGATCCCGTCCCGTTGGGCGGTGCGCAGGTTCCTGTCCTCGATCTCCCCCGGGTAGAAGATCTCGTCGTGTCCGGCGGCCAGGGGCACCGCCTTGGTACCGGCGACCAGGCCGGAGAGGTCGTGGCCGAAATCCGCGGCCGGCCGCACCGCGTCGATGCGGATGGCGATGACCAGGTGCCCGCACCCGCTGCGACGGTCGGGCACGAACGGCCCGGCGACCTCGGTGGCGGACGAGCTGCCGGTCAGGACACCGGAGAGGACATCCATCATGAAGGAGATGGCGTAGCCCTTGTGGCCCGCCATGGGCAGGATGATGCCGTCGATGGCGGCCTGCGGGTCGGTGGTGGGGGCACCATCGGCGTCGATGGCCCAGCCCTGCGGGATGGCGGTCCCCTTCTCGCGAGCGGCGTACACCTTGCCGCGGGCGACGGTGCTGTTGGCGATGTCGAGCACGACGGGTCCGAGGGGCCCACCGGGAACGGCGACGGACCAGGGGTTGGCACCGACGGTCTTGACGCGTCCGCCCCACGGCGCCATGGCCGGGCTGCCGTTCGTCGTGAGGACGGCCGCGCACCCGGCCTCGGCCATGGCCCGGGTGAACCACGCAGCCGTGCCGAAATGGTTGCTGTTGCGCACGGCTACGACCCCGACACCGTGGGCGTCGGCCTTGGCGACGGCCAGGTCGCAGGCCGTCCGGGTGACCACCTGGCCGACCCCGTCCCGTCCGTCGAGAACCCCGACGGCACCCCCGTCGACGACCACCTCGGGGCGGGTGACGGGGTCCATGACTCCGGAACGGATCCGCTCGACATACCAGCCCAGTCGCAGGACGCCGTGCGAGTGGTGGCCCCAGGCGTCGGCGGTCACGAGGCTGTCGGCCACGTACGCGGCATCCGCCGCCGGGACCCCGACGGCCTCCAGCACGGCGGCGGCCACGCGGGTCAGCGCCTCCGGGCGGAGGGCCGTGGTCGTGGCCGTCATCGCGCGTCCGGTGGCGTGCGCGGAGCCGCCGCCCCGAGGGCCGCTGCCTGGTCGGCCGTCAGGGGCCGCGTCCGCTCCCCGCGCAGGAGGAGGAACAGGCGTGCGGTCTCCTCGAGCTCCTCGAGGGCGTCAGCCGCCGTGGCGAGGTCTGCTCCCGCGACGACGGGCCCGTGGTTGGACAGGAGCATCGCGTGGTGGTCACGGGCCGTGCTCTCGGCCAACGCGTCGAGCGAGGTGTCACCCGGTGCGTGGTAGGGCAGCAACGGCAGCCGGCCCACGCGCATGACGTAGTAAGCCGTGATGGGCGGCAGCACGTCCGCGGGGTCGACGTCCGCGAGGCAGGAGATGGCCACGGAGTACGTGCTGTGGGTGTGGACCACCGCGCCGGCGTCGGGCCGCGCCCGGTAGGTCGCCGCGTGGAGGAAGGCCTCCTTCGACGGCTTGGGGCCGTCGAGGTGGGCGCCCGTCGTGGCATCGAGCACCGACAGCGCATCGGGGTCCAAGGCGCCGAGCGAGGCCCCGGTCGGGGTGAGCAACATCGTCGAGCCGATGCGCGCGCTGAGGTTGCCGGTGCGGCCGAAGGTGAGCCGGCGGGAGAAGAAGGACGCGCCGAGGTCGGCGATCTGGCGACGGAGGTCGGACTCGGTGCTCACGGCTGCGTCACCGCCCGCACGAGGAGGTCGGCGTCGCCGAAGTTGCCCGACTTCAGCAGCAGCGCGATCGGGTCGTGGTCGGTGGTCAGGCACCACGGGACCCCACGGTCGGCCTCCTGGGCGACGACGACGGATCGCACGCCGAGCGCCTGGACCACGGCCCCAGACGTCTCCCCTCCCGCCACGACGACCCGTCGGGCGCCGCGGGCGACCGCGTGGTGGGCCGCCCTGGCGAGCAGCTCTTCGAGCACGTCCCCGGTCTTGGCGCCGAAGACGTGCTGGCTCGCGGCCCGCTCCTGTGCGGTGGCGGTGCTGTAGACGACGACGGGCCCGTCGGAGGGCGCGGACTCGAGCCACTTTCGGGTCGTGTCCCACAACGAGTCGGCGGTGTCGCCGTCGCGCGGGGTGATCCGGTGCGAGGGGAACTGCGCGCGGGCGCGGGCCACCTGCTCCTGCGTCGCGCTCGAGCAGCTGCCCGCCACGATGACCGACGGACCGCTGGGGAGGACGGCCGGTGCGGCGGGCGACATCCCGGCGGCACGCTGCTCACCCATGGCCCGCGCCAGGCCCGCACCGCCGGTGGTGACGCGCCACCCGGCGGTTGCAGCGGCGAGGGTCGTGAGGTCGCGGTCGTCGACGGCGTCGGCGATGACGTGTCGCGCCCCGTCGTCCCGGAGCGCCTCGAGGTGCTGCTGCGCCGCTCCCACGCCGGCGGAGAGCGTGCCGTGGTCGAGGTGGGCCACGGCGTAGCGGGTCTGGGAGGCGAGGACCCGCCGCAGGTCGGGGTCCGTCATCGGGGTCAGGGGGTGGGTCGCCATCGAGGACTCCGACAGCAGGACGTCGCCCACGAAGAGGTGCCCCTGGTAGACGGTGCGGCCGTGCTCGGGCGACGCCGGGCACAGCACGGTCGAGACCTCCCCGAGCTCGTCGAGGACGGCATCGACCACGGGGCCGATGTTGCCCTCGGGCGTGGAGTCGAAGGTGGAGCAGTACTTCACGAAGTACCGACCGACACCGGTCCGCGCGAGCCAGCGCACGGCGTCGACGCTCTGCCGGACGGCCTCCTCCGCGGGGGCGGTGCGCGTCTTGAGGGCGACGACCACGGCGTCGGAGGACGGGACGGCGTGCCCGTCCTCCGGCACGCCGAACAAGAGCGCGGTCCTCAGCCCGCTGCGGCGCAGGGCCGCGGCGACATCGGAGCCACCGGTGTAGTCGTCGGCCACGCAGCCGAGCCAGCGCGCGGTGTCCATCACGAGGTCACGCCCTGCGGACCGACGACCCGCTCCCGAAGGGCGGTGGCGGCCAGGAGAGGAGCGCTGAGCACCGCTGCGCCCAAGGCCTGCTCGAGACCGTCGCGCGCGGGGGCTAGGGAGAAATTGCCGAGGACCACCGCGTCGACGTCACCTAGGTAGGGCGTGGCGACGTCGACGAGCAGGCGGGTGAGGCCGTCGACGTCGCCCGCGACGACGAGGGCGTGGACGCCCGCTGCCACCGCGCCGATGACCCTGGTGCTCACCGACGAGGCCGACAGGACCTCACGCAGCCGCGCCACGGAGTCCTCCACCGCAGGGGGCAGGGGCCCGAGGAGCAGGACGGAGCCGTACCCGCGCCGTGCCACCTCCGAGAACAGCTCCTCGTCGGAGCTGAGCATCGGCGTCGTGCTCGAGAGTCGCTCGTGCTGGACGACGGGGCCGTACATCGAGCAGGAGAGCAGGACGGCGTCCGCTCCCCCGCCCACGGCGTAGTCGATCAGGCGGGCCATCCGGGCCGACAGCTCGGGGGTGAGGCCCCCGGCGGCCTCGGCGTCGCTGACGAGCCGGTCGTCCATGAGGCTCCAGACGCGGGCCTCGGGGAACCCCGCTGCGAGAGCGGCCTTCGCCGGCGCCACCGACGCCGCGGTGGCGTTGATGACGGCGACGGTTGGCCACCGGTCCGGGTGTGCGGTGTCCACGAGGCCCACGCTCACAGCTGCTTGATGCAGACGGCGACCGCCTCGGCGAACTCGCGGCACCCGGTCGAACCACCGAGGTCCGTGGTGGCGGTGCCGGAGACGACAGTCTGGGTCACGCCCTCCTCGATGAGGCGCGCGGCGCGCACGAGCGCGGCGTCGTCGTTCCTCGTCCCGAGCCAGTCCAGCAGCATCGCTGTGGAGAGGATCATCGCGATGGGGTTGGCCTTGTTCTGTCCGGCGATGTCCGGAGCGGAGCCGTGCGCAGCCTGCGCCATCGCACGGTCCTGGGACGCGTTCAGCGAGGGCGCCAGGCCGAGCGACCCGGCGAGCTCGCCGGCGAGGTCGGAGAGGATGTCGCCGAACATGTTCTCGGTGACGAGCACGTCGAACTCGTTGGCACGGCGCACCAGGTGGACGGTCATGGCGTCGATGTGGAAGTCGTCGAGGGCGACCTCCGGGTAGTCCTTCGCCACCTCGCGGCAGACGTCGCGGAACAGGCCGGTCGTCATCTTCAGGACGTTGGCCTTGTGGACGATGGTGACCTTCTTGCGCCGGCGCATCGCGAGCTCGAAGGCCTCCTTGGCGATCCGCTCACACGCCTGGCGGGTGATGATGCCCAGCGCGATCGCGACGTCCGGGGTGGGCATGAACTCACCCGTGCCGCGGTAGGTCGACCGGTCGGCGTAGAAGCCCTCCGTGTTCTCCCGCATGATGACCAGGTCGGTGCCGGGCACCACGGCCGTGCTGCCCTCGAACGCCTTCGCCGGACGCACGTTGGCGAACAGGTCGAAGTGCTTGCGGATCGTGCCGCTTGGGTTGAGCTCGGACTTGAACGGCTCCGGGTACGCGGCGCTGTCGTGCGGGCCGAGCAGCCAGCCGTCGGTCTCGGCCAGGGCCGCGAGCGTGGACTTCGGCGTGGCCTCACCCAGCTCCTCGATGCCCTGGAAGCCCAGGGGCAGCTCGGTCCAGGTGATGGGCTCGGCGCCGGCGGCCTCGATCGCGGCGTCGGCGATGAGCACCGACGCGGGGACGATCTCGGGGCCGATGCCGTCGCCGTGCAGGACGCCGAGGGTGTACCGGCGCGGGGTGGTGGTCGTGGTCACGATGGTTTCCTTCGTTCTGGCAGGTGGGTCAGGGGGAGACGGTCAGGAGGGCCTGCGCGTCCTCGGAGAGGACGTTGGCCTGGCGGTAGACGAGGCCGGCATCGGGCTCGACGGTGAGGTTCACCGGGCCCGCCAGACCTCCGCGGTCGTTGACGACCTGGACGACGTGGTCGCCGACCTTAAGGTCGTACTCGAAGCGCGACCCGAGGTAGGACGTGGTCAGGACCTCGGCACTGACGACGTTCGTCCCCGGCATGGCCGTCTCGCCGGCGGGCAGGACGGACAGCTTCTCGGGCCGCACCGCGACGGTGACGTGGTCCCCCACCGCCAGCTTCTCCGGGGTGTCCACCGTCATCTTCTGGCCGTTGGCTGCGAGCGTGACGGCGATGCCGGTAGCAGTGGTCTCGGTGACGGTGGCCTCGAGGAAGTTGCAGCGGCCGACGAACGCGGCGACCTCGGCGGTGGCCGGGGTCTCGTAGATCTCCGTCGGGGAGCCGACTTGGATCATGTGGCCGTGCGACATCACGGCGATGCGGTCACTGAGGGCCAGCGCCTCGTCCTGGTCGTGCGTCACGTAGACGGTGGTGATGCCGAGGTCCTCCTGCAGCCTCTTGAGCCACGCCCGGGCCTGCTCGCGCAGCTTGGCGTCGAGGTTGGACAGCGGCTCGTCGAGGAGGAGCACGTTGGGCGAGTAGACCAGGGCCCGGGCCAGTGCGACGCGCTGCTGCTGCCCGCCGGACATCTGGTGGGGGTAGCGCTCTCGCAGGTGGAGCAGTCCGACCTTGTCCAGGGCCTCGTCGATGAGCCGTCGCTGCTCGCCCTTGTCGATCTTGCGGATCTGCAGGGGCATCGCGAGGTTCGCGGCGATCGTCTTGTGGGGCCACAGCGCGTAGGACTGGAAGACCATGCCGAGGTTGCGGCCCTCCGGGGGGACGAAGAGCTTCTTCTCGGTGTCCACGACCGGGGTGTCGCCGACGGCGATCGAGCCGCTGGTCGGCTGTTCGAGGCCGGCGATGCAGTTCAGCGTCGTGGACTTCCCGCAGCCGCTGGGGCCGAGGAGGGTGAAGAACTCACCGTCCTTGATGGTGAAGTCGACGTTGTCCAGGACGACGTTGTCGCCGAAGACCTTGTTGAGGTTGGAGACCTTGACGTCAGGCATCTCTGTTGTGTCCCTTCAGGAGGAGTCCGGCGAGCCCGACGAAGGCTGCGGTGATGGCGATCTGCAGTGCGGCGAGTGCCGCGACCGACCCGGTGTTGCCCTGGACCCAGAGCTCGAGCATGGTCGTGCCGATGATGTTGGTGTCGGCGGAGCCGAGGAAGACGGCCGGCGAGTACTCCTTGAGCATGGTCACGAAGGTGAGGACCAGTGCGCCGAGGAAGGCCGGGGTGAGGAGCTTGGCCAGGATCATGGTGAACGCCTTGATCCAGTCGGCTCCCGAGACGCGGGCTGCGTTGTCGAGCTCCTGCCCGATCTGCATGATGGACGGTGCGAGAGAACCGAACCCGCTGGGTAGCGCTCTCAGCCCGAACCCGATGATCAGGGCCCAGAGGGTGCCTTGGATGAGGGCGCCCGACCCGAACGGTGCGTAGGCCAGGGCCCAGAAGAGACCGATACCGACGATGATGCCGGGCATGGCCTGGGGCGCCAGGGCGAGGTACTCCGCGACTCGTCGGTACCGGAAGGTGGACCGGCGGGCGACCATGACGGCCAGCAGCGCGACGACGCTCACCAGGACCGCACCGACGGCAGCGACGATGAGGCTGTTCTTGATCGACTGGATGTAGGCCGCGTAGTTGAAGATCCGCTCGTAGTTGGCCATCGTCAGTGACTTCAGCGGTGACTGCAGCGGGCTGAAGACGAAGGTGAAGGACCGGAAGATCAGGCCGCCGATCGGTACCAGCGCACCCATGACGACGTAGATGCTGATGGCCGCGACGCTGACCCACTTCAGCCAGCCCAGGTCGAGCTTGCGGGGGCGGGTGGCCTTGCCGCGCACCGAGACGAAGCGCTGGGCGTCCTTGAGCAGCTTGGCCTGCACGGCCACGAGGCCGACGGTGACCATGAGGATCAGCGCCGAGGCTGCACCCAGCACGCCGTAGTCGGGGTTGATCGACTGGAGCCCGTTCTTGTACAGGAAGGTCGAGAAGACCTGGATGTTGACGGGCTGCCCGTACAGCAGGGGAACGCTCAGGGTCTCGACGGACATCGAGATCACGAGGATCGAGCTGTAGACGATCGGGGGTCGGAGCATGGGCAGGATGACCTGGAAGAGGATCCGGAGCGGTCCGGCGCCGCAGACCTGGGCCGCCGACTCGAGCGAGGCGTCGCTCTGGCGCAGGGCACCTGCACAGAACGTGTAGGCGATGGGCGCCAGAGCGACGGCCTCGGTCAGGGCCATGCCGGGGATGGAGTACAGGTTCCAGGGCACGAAGCCGAGCAACTGCTGCACCTTGACGCTGACGAAGCCGGCGGGCCCATACATGGCGATCCAGCCGAAGCCGAGGATCAACGAGGAGATGAAGAACGGCCACTGCATGGCGGCTGCGAAGAAGCGGCCACCTGGGATCTTCGTGCGCACGACCACGACTGCCATCGGAACGGCGATGAGCAGGGTGAGAACGGTGGTCAGTGCGGCGAAGAGCAGGGTGTTCAGCGCCACTTGGCCGAAGCCGGCCTCGGTGAACAGCCGGACGTAGTTGTCCAAGCTGATGATGCCTCCGGCCTCGTACAGCGGCCGGTCCAGCAGGGACTGGTACAGCGTGGGCACCACCGGCGCCAGGACCAGAACGGCCAGGAAGATGATGACCGCCCAGAAGAGCAGCACCTCCCGGCCCTGTCCGAGGACCCGCCGGTACCGAGGTGCCGGGTAGGCCCCTGGGGCCGGCGGGCTGCCGCTCTTCTTCTGCGGCGACGTCGTTGTCGTAGTCATGGCTCTGCGTGCCCTTCGTTGGCTCGTGCTGCTCGTCAGCGGCCGAGGAGGCCGTCCCAGCGGGTGGTGAAGGCCTTCACCTCGTCCTCGGGGACCTTCGTGTACTCGACGTTGATGACGTTGGCCTCGCCGACGGTCTTGACGAGCTCCTGGTAGGTGTGACGGCCGTCTGTGGCCTCGATGCCATCGCGGTAGGACGTCAGCCCGCCCTCGGCGACGGCGCGCTGGCCCTCCTCGGAGAGGACGAAGTCCGTGAACAGCTTGGCGGTGGCGGCGTGGGGCGCCTTGGCGGCGATGCCGATGCCACGGGGGAGGACCACGGTGCCGTCGTCGAGGAAGGTGATGCCGAGGAGGCCACCGCTCTGCGCCACCTTGGGGTAGGCGGGCGCGGCGCTGACGAAGAACCCGGCGAGGTACTCGCCCGCGGTGATCTTCTCGAGCTGGGTGCCCGAGGACGACTCGGCCTTGCCCAGCGGCAGGACCTTCTCCAGCGAGGCCCAGGAATCAGGGCGCGCCTCGGTGAAGCCGTGCGAGACGGTGAAGCCGAAGGCACCGCTGACGTCACGGGTGGTGATCTTGCCCTTGTACTTGTTCGGGTCCTTGGTGACGATGTCGGCCAGGCTCTTCAGGCCGGTCGGCTTCTCCGTCATGAGGGTGGAGTTGTAGACGATCGACATGGGGTCGGTCGACATCGCGTAGACGTTGGGCATGAGGGTGGCGACCTCGGGGAGCTTCTCCACCTCCGGGGAGGCGTACTCCATCAGGGTGCCGGGGCGCTCACCGAAGTCGGCCCACGCCTGCGCGGCGTTGGAGACGAGGATGTCGGCCGGTGACCCACTCGTGGCCTGCTCGCTGAGCACCTTCTGGAACACCTCGTCGCTGTCGAGGTTGTTCGCGGCGATCTTGGTGACCCACGGGTACTTCTTCTTGAAGTCGCGGAAGATGGGGTCCCAGTTCTCCTGGTCGGTGTTCGAGTAGATCGTGAGCTCGCCGCCCTCGGCCTTGGCGGCCGTGATGAGCTGCGCATAGTCGGCGGGGTAGTAGTCGGGCGCCTCGCCCGTCTTGACCACGTTGCTCGCACCCGGCTCGGGGGTGTCCCCCGAGCCGCAGGCGGCGACGAGGGTCAGGGACGCGGCAGCGCCCAGGGCCAGGGCCATACGGGCCGGGCGACGGAAGCCACTGCGGGCACCCACTGCGACAAGATTCATGCTCTTCCTCCTTGAAGAACGAGGCCCAGTGCCTCAGGTCGTTGGCACCAGAGTGACGGTTATAACCTATGACGTCAAGTCATGAACAAGAATTTCCTCAGCCAACGACCGCCCTCTCCTCGGGTTCGAGAGGGCCGCGCGTCGCTCGAGGAACCGCTCGCAAGCAGCATGGATGGGCTCGAGTGCTTGGTGGGCGCGGCAGCGGTGCGCTACGTTATAACGCAACGAGAGGGAGGGTCATCTGTGTCGCAGCCAGCGGAGATGTACGAGACGAAGAGCGACTTCGCGTACCGGCAGGTCCGCGACCGGATCCTGTCCGGAGAGCTTGCCCCTGGGTCCGTGCTGCAGCAGCGCGACCTCGCGGCGCAGATCGGCATCAGCACCACCCCTCTGCGCGAGGCCTTGCGTCGGCTCAAGAGCGAGGGGCTCGTCGAGCTCGATGCCCATCGCGACGCCCGCATCTCCACGCTGCGCGCAGAGGAGGCCCGCGACCTGCTGGAGGTGCGGCGCTCGCTCGACCCCCTCGCCGCGTCCCTGGCTGCGCAGCGGCGCACGAAGGCTGACATCGCCGCCATCCGCTCGGCCGCCGAGGGCCTTGACCCGTTGCCGTCGCACCCGGCCGTTGAGCACCTCAAGGCCCACCGTCGGTTCCACGCCGCCATCTACCTGGCGTCCCACAACGACCTGCTGATCGAGACCCTCGAGGGCCTGTGGGACAAGGCCGACCGCTACCGGCGCCTTGCCCTCACGACCGACCGTGGACAGGCGGCCCGCGACCAGAAGGCACGAGAGCACGCCCTGCTCGTCGAGTACGTCGTGGCGGGCGAGAGCGAGGCCGCAGGTGAGGTCATGCGCGAGCACATCGACACCAGCCTCGGTGCGACCGCCGTGTGGCGGCTCGGGCACAACGGGTCGCTCGACGTCTGAGCGGTGTTCACCGTCGACAGGCGCGGGGCGGCACCGCGCGGTCCGTGGCTCGTGCTGCTGTCGCACGCCCTGCTGGTCCAGGTCCTGACCTTCGTCCTGCGCCCCACGACCAGCTACCGCGCCATCGAGCTCGGCCTCGATGGGAGCGTCCTCGGCCTGCTCTCCGCCTCCTTCGCCGCGGCGCCCCTGATGCTGGCCCTGCCCAGTGGCGCGCTGACCGACAGGGTGGGAGAGCGACGGATGGCCCTCGCCGGCGCGGCCCTTGTCCTCGCGGCCGCCCTCACGCTCACGCTGTCCGGCGGCGCCGTCGCGGGTCTCGTCGTCGGCACGATCCTGCTCGGGATGGGACACCTGGGCAGCGTCATCGCCGAGCAGACCTGGGTGGCCAACCGGGCGGCAGGAGGCCGGGCCGACTCGGCCTTCGGTCGCTACACGTTCGCCGCGTCACTGGGCCAGACGATAGGACCCGGACTGCTGCTGCCCTTCGGCGCGGACCGGGCCATCCCCGACACGATGGCCGTCTTCACCACCGCCTGCGGCGCCGCGGTCGCGCTGGTCGCGATCTCAGTCGGGCTCAGGCGAACCCCTGCCGCCCCGTCCTCGAGCGCCGAGGACGGGGTCAGCACCCGGTCGCTGGTGCGTATTCCCGGGCTGGCGAAGGCACTGATCACCAGCAGCGTCGTCCTAGCCGCCGTCGACATCACCCTCGCGTACGTCCCAGCCCTCGGCACCGAGCGCGGCATCCCCGCCGGCACCGTCGGCCTCCTGCTCGCCACTCGAGGACTGGCGTCCATGGCCTCGCGCATCGCGCTGGGCCCCCTCGTGTCCCGGCTGGGCCGCCGCCGCCTCCTCGTCTCGTTCACCGTCATTGCTGCCGCCGCCCTCGCGGCGGCCGCGGCACCCGTGGGCGTCCCCCTGCTCGCGGTGTGCCTGGCCGTGGCCGGGTTCGGGCTCGGGGTAGGACAGCCACTGACGATGTCGTGGCTGTCGGACTCAGCACCCGCAGGGGCCCGGGGAAAAGCGATGTCGCTGCGTCTCGTCGGCAACCGGGCCGGCCAGGTGGTGCTTCCGGCTGCCGCCGGTGTGGTCGCCACCGGAACCGGCGCCGCCGGAGTACTGCTCGTGACGGCCGGCGGGCTGGCCGTCGTCAGCCTTCTGGCCCGTCGCTTACCCCCCAGCGGCTCTCGTACGCCTAACTGAGGGCGGCACCCGCGCTTGCCCATTGAGTTGACGCGGCGCCGGAGCCCACTGGCATCGACCCGCTCTCGATCGCGCTCCACTCTTCGCCTGACAGTCCCGCACATAGGCGCTCGCCACCTTCGAACTCCCCGTCCCCTAGCAAGACCGAGCCCTCGTCTCGCCCAGTGTCGATGCCGGATCAAAGGCCACACACCTCATGCACCCCGGGTCCCCAGTTGCCTGATGAGGTGACCGCCAAGGCCGACAGCCGGGCATTGGGTGGTCGTGACGATGAGTCTGCACAAGCTGACGGCGGGGGCCGGATACACCTACCTGACCAAGCAGGTCGCTGCTCATGACCGCACCGGTGGCGCTCGGGAGCCTTTGGCGACCTACTACTCCGAGAGGGGCGAAACCCCGGGCCAGTGGATCGGCCGCGGGATGTCCGGCGTGCAGGGACTCGCGAGTGGCGACCAGGTCACCCAGGACCAGATGGAAGCCCTCTACGGAAAGGGCCTGCATCCCCTTGCCCGGAAGTTCTCGGACTCACTCGCAGGCCCGGACATCACCGACCGGAACCGCACGGCAGTCACCCGGCTGGGTGCACCATTCGCGACCTACGCGGGTGACGTCACCGGATTCCAGGTAGAGGTAGCGCGTCGCATCGACGTCCTCCTCGCGGAGGCGCCCGGAGCCGACAGGGCGCCTGCGTCCCCGGACCTGGAAGCCCGTGTTCGCACCGAGGTCGCTCTGGGATTGTTCCGGAACGAGAAGGGGCGCGACCCGTTCGACGCTCGCGAGCTCGGATCCGCCATCGCGAGGTACTCGAGGCCACGTACCACCGCGATCGCTGGCTTCGACCTGACCTTCTCACCCGTGAAGTCGGTCAGCGCGCTCTGGGCCGTCGCGCCAGCAGCGGTCGCGGCCCAGGTCGAAATGGCTCACCACGACGCCGTCCGGGACGCCCTGGCGTACATCGAGACGCAGGCGCTCTACACGAGGGAGGGCAAGGGCGGGGTTCGGCAAGTGGACGTGACCGGTCTCGTGGGAGCCGCGTTTGTCCACCGCGATTCACGCGCCGGGGATCCGGACCTGCACACCCACGTCGCTGTGGCCAACAAAGTCCAGACGCTCGCGGGCAAGTGGCTGGCCATCGACGGCCGGCTCCTATACAAGGCGAACGTCGCCGCGTCCGAGACGTACAACACGGCCCTTGAGACGCACCTGCGTCGTCGCCTCGGCGTTCGGTTCGCCGAACGCCCTGGAGCGGACCCGTCCCGCCGGCCCGTGCGCGAGGTCGTCGGCGTCGAGCCCCGCCTGATCAGCCGATGGTCGAGCCGGCGCGCCGGCATCGTCAGTCGCACCCACGAGCTGTCTGCACGGTTCCAGTCCGAGCACGGGCGGCCCCCGACCGTGGTCGAGTCCATCCACCTCGCCCAGGTCGCCACCCTGGAGACGCGCGACGCCAAACACGAACCACGCACCCTGAACGAGCAGCGCGCCACATGGGCTGTTCAGGCGCAGGAGGTGCTCGGCGGCGCCGAGGAGGTGACCGCGATGGTTCAGCGAACCCTCACACCAACTACCGACGCGCCGGATCCTGACTACGATGCCCTGGCTGTCCCGGCGATGGCCGACCTGGTCCTTCGCACCATTCAGGCCCATCGCACCACGTGGCAGGTGTGGCACGTGCGCTCCGAAGCCCACCGCCAGATCCGTTCCAGCGGAGCGGCACCTGACGACGTCGAAGCCCTGGTCGACCTCATTACCTCCCACGTCCTGCAGACGGGCTCGATCCGGCTCACCCCCACCGACGACGGGATCAGCGAGCCAGACACCTTGCGCCGCCAAGACGGAGCCAGCGTGTACTCGGTTGCCGGAGCTGCCGTCTACTCCAGCCGCGACGTCCTCGAGGCGGAGCAGCGAGTCGTCGCCGCAGCCGGAATCGCTGACCGTCCCACGGCGAGTCAGGACGCGGTGTCCCTCGCGCTGCTGGAACAGGCCGCCAATGGGGTCACCCTCAACGCCGCCCAGATCACCTTGGTACGCGCAATGGCAACCTCGAGACTGCGCGTCCAACTTGCCCTCGCACCAGCCGGCTCAGGCAAGACCACAGCCATGTCCACACTCGCCTCTGCCTGGACCAGCAGCGGCGGGACCGTCATCGGCTTTGCCCCCTCCGCCGCCGCAGCCGCCGTGCTGCGCGACCACATCGGCTCGACCACCGACACTCTCGCCAAGCTGACCTGGTCCATCGCGCACAACGACCTACCCGACTGGGCACTGGACATCGGGCCATCCACCCTGGCGATCGTCGACGAGGCCGGCCTCGCGGACACCCTCACCCTGGACGCAGCGATCGCCTACATCACCGGCCGAGGTGGGCAGGTCCGACTCGTCGGAGACCAGCACCAGCTCTCGGCGATCGGGGCAGGTGGCGTCCTCCATGACATCGCCACCGCCCATGGAGCAGTTCACCTCACCGAACTGGTCCGCTTCGTAGACCCGGCCGAAGGATCCGCCTCCCTAGCGCTGCGCGAAGGGCACCCCGAGGCCCTCGGCTTCTACCTCGACCACGACCGCGTGCACGTGGGCGGCCTCACGACCATTACCGACAACGCCTTCACGGCGTGGGCCGCCGACCGCGCCAACGGCCTCAGCAGCCTCATGATCGCTCCCACCCGAGAACTCGTCCGCGACCTCAACCGGCGTGCTCAGCACCACCAACGCATCCACACCCAAGCCGGTTCAGCAGTGATCCTTGCGGACGGCTGCACCGCCCATCCCGGCGACGCCGTCATTACGCGGAAGAACAACCGCCGTCTGCTGCTCGACGCCCACGAATGGGTCAAGAACGGCGACCGATGGACCATCGAGGCCATCCACCCGGACCAATCGATGACCGTGCGCCATGCCTCGGCCGCGCGCAAGGTGCGACTACCGGCCGAGTACGTCGCCGATCACGTCGACCTCGGATACGCCACCACCATCCACGGAGCCCAAGGCCTGTCCGTCGGCACCATGCATGGGCTCGCCACCGGATCCGAGACCCGCCAGCAGCTCTACACAATGCTCACGCGCGGAGGCGTTGCCAACCACGTCTACCTCCAGACCGCCGGCGACGGCGACCCGCACAGCACCATCCGCCCCGAGAACGTCCACCCGTCCACCGCCACCGACATCCTCGAACGCATCCTCAAACGAGACGATCACCAGGTCTCGGCCAGCACCCTGCTCAGAGACCAGCGCAGCCCCACCGTTCGGCTCGCGGAAGCCTCCGCCCGTTACCGCGATGCGCTGCACCACGCCGCCGAACAGCACTTCGGGACTGCTGCCCTCGCAGCCCTTGACGCCGACGCCGAACAGGCCCTGCCGGGAATCACCGACGAGCCTGCCTGGCCGACGCTTCGCAGCCACCTCACTCTCCTGGCCACGACGGGCGCCAACCCCACAGCGCATCTGCGCGCCGCCATCGCACAGCGAGAGATCGACACCGCCGACGACCGTTCCGCGGTCATCGACTGGCGCCTCGACGACAGCCCTCTCACGCGCGGAGCACCCCTGCCATGGATGCCAGGAGTGCCTCCAGCCCTGGCAGTAGACCCCACGTGGGGTCCATACCTCGCCAAGCGAGCCGCCCTAACCGCCTCGCTCGCCCGCGAAGTCGCAGACGCCGCGAACGCCACCGAAGAGGCACCTGACTGGGCTCGGGCAGGCGATCCCGTTCCGCGCACCGTCCTCGCAGAGATTGCCGTCTGGCGGGCAGCCCACGGGATCCTGGCGGCTGACACGCGACCCACCGGGCCGCGCCTGTACTCCCGGACCGAAGCCCTTTGGCAACGCGCGCTGCAAGCCAGACTCGGAACCCCCGACTCCCCCGCCCTCGCCGAGTGGACCCTGAGGCTTCATGCCCTGATCCCAGACGCCGTCAACGACCCATACACCCCTCGCCTCGCCCAACAACTGCGCGATGTGGCCCGCGCCGGGATCGACGCCCACGCCCTGCTACGCATCGCCGCCGCAGCGCCGCTGCCCGATGACCACCCCGCTGCGGCGCTGTGGTGGCGCATCAGCCGACACCTCACTCCCGCCACCACCACCGCAGTCGACCAGGCCACCGCCTTGGCCCCGGCCTGGGCTGGGCAACTCCAGACCAGCGTCGGGCTCGAGAAAGCGATCGCCATCCAGGCCAGTCGCTGGTGGCCGGCCCTCGTCGCCGCCACCGACCACGCACTGGCTCAAGGAGTTCCACTCGCCGAGGTCCTCAACATGGCCAGCTCCCATGAGGCAACCATCGACGTCGACGAGTGCCAGGCCATGGCGTGGCGCCTCAGCCTGCTGACCGACCCCATCCCACCCGAGCACCTGGACCTCGAACCGGTCACGGACACAGACGATGAGACGTGGATACCCCCCGTCGAGAACATCACTCCTGCAGCGCAGCCCACTCCCACGGAGGCAACCGAATCGGAGCTGTCCGCCCTCGGCCTGGCCCGCTCCGCGATGGGCGTCCTCCAGCGCAGTGACGCCGAGATCGAGCACGAGGTCGCACGAGCCGCAGCGTGGGACGACGCACCCTTCACGCCACAGCGCGCGGTAGAGATCAACGCGATGGCTCAGGCCTACTACGCGTCGCATCTCGCTGACACCTGGGCCGAGTCGTACGTACGCGACCGCCTTCGCGTCCCGACCGCACCGGCTGGCTGCGGATACGCCCCGGCCGGCTGGACCAACATCACCGACCACCTTCGCCGCAGCGGCGTTACGGAGGACGAACTGCTTGCGGTCGGCATCTCAAGTCGCGCCCGCACCGGCCACCTCATCGACCGATTCCGCGACCGGCTCACCCTGCCCATCATCACCAATGGCCAGATCTTGGGGTTCGTCGCCCGGCGCCACCCCAACGCCCAGGACACGGATGCGCCGAAGTACCTCAACACCCCGACGACCGCGTTGTTCCACAAGGGTGACGTGCTCTACGGGCACGACTCGCGGGCCATCCTCGCCGGCGCAATCCCCGTGCTCGTGGAGGGCGCGCTGGACGCCCTCGCCATCAACCAAACCGGTAACGGCGCCTACATCGGTGTCGCTCCACTGGGCACCGCATTGACCCAGACCCAAGCACGACAGCTCGCCGGCACCGCGAGTGAACTCATTGTGGCGACCGACAACGACCCCGCGGGGCAGGCCGCTTCCCAACGTGCCTTCTGGCTCCTTGCGCAGCACGGGGTGGTCCCTCGGAAGTCCCGCCTCCCCTCCGGCAAGGACCCCGGCGACGTTCTAATGGCTCGCGGTCCCGAGGCCCTCGCTGACGCTTTGAGCGCCTCGCGGCTATTTGCCTCCGACCTTATCGAGCTCGCAGCACACGACGGCGATCAAGAAGCCGCACGAGATCTGTCCATGATCATCGCCGCGAGCCCAAGCCAGCACTGGCCGCAACTGATCGACGAGGCGGCCAGGGCGGCCCACGTTTCGCCAGCGTTGCTCTCGACCTCCTTGGTTACGACCGCCGGACTCTGGGTCCACGACCCACGGCACACTGCGGACCTTGTCATCACGCGAAGAACTTCGTCGATAGCGTCGAAGCCAATGACAGCGGAACACCGAGTTGCCCCTCCCCCGACGGAGCCTAATAGCTCGTCGCCCGCGCGTCGCTGACGACTGCGGTACGTACGCGTCCTCAGCGGCATGTCCGAACGTTCGCTCGAGCATTCAGCTCGGTCGTTTGAGTCTTAGACGCAAGGGCCTCGTGGAGGTTAGAAGCACCCGACGATGTCAGGATCGGCATCGTGAGTCGAGAGAACCAACTGGCCGGCGCCTTGGGCCTCGCGTCGTGGCGCGCCTACCTGGCTCTGTCCGACTACGCGCTTGCCGCCCCCGCTGGCTTGACGCTGGCAGGACGCAAAGCGCCGGCCATCACAACCCCGACAGTGCTCGACCTCAACGAGGTTGGGGTCACAGACTCTGTGATGGCACCGTTGTGGCGATGCGGGCCAGTCATGTCAGCCGCGTCAACTACAGGGCCAGCGGAGAAGCACCATTTCGGCGCTGACATTGCCATCGTTGACGTCCACGCCCGACGGATGCTCCTGTACCAAGCGAAGTTGGGCGGCATCAACGCGGCCGGAGACTTGGCGCTGAAGTCCCGCGTCACAAGGAATCAGATCAAACTTCTGCGTCGACAATCTGTAGAGGTGGGCGGCACAACCTACGCGGTCTCGGGACGACTGGCCATTTACCAGATTGACCATCGCCGATTCAGTGTGAATCCCCAATTGGTACAACTTCCGCGCGGAATGTTCCGTCCTGCGCCACTTGGAGCAAGTGATGCGATCAACTACTACAACAACGTGATCCTGCCTCGTTCGTTCTCGCCTTGCGGCGTGTTAGCGGCGCCGGTCCCTTCGGGACGCGGGCACGTCCACACTGTCCGCGTCGGGGCCACGTGGCCGTGGGAGTTCGATGCCTACACCTGGCTAGCCGGACGTTTCAACCCGTTGGACCTAGCCGGGCGTGACGAGGACTTTGACTACCAATCTGCGGTGCCGCGTTGGAGTGAGAACGTGGACCTTGAAGGCGAGCGGCAAGAGGAGACGGAACCGCGGTTCGCCATTCAACTGCACCGGGCACTGCGGCTGGACGTCAAGCAAAAGTTGCATGTGGTCCTGCTCTAGCTGAGCTTGCTGCTGTCCGACTCATCGGGCATAAGGCTGCCGTCGGAGTGAAAGGCTCGGTGCGCCGCCTCGTCGGCGGCATGTGAGCACGTCCGCACGGGCGTCACTCGCGGCGATGTGACGCATCGTCCCGGTACGCACGCCATGGGCCTTCGCAAACTCCGATCGGGCGGTGACGGTCTGACGACGTTGGCCTTCTCGATTCCGGGAGAAGAGCGATTCGCTAGTTGGGCTCAGCGATCTCAAATGCAGGTGGCTGAGGCATGAGGCGGCTCGACCTGGATGAGACGTTCAATGCGGAGGTCAGCGCTCGCCTTTTGCAAACTGAGCAACGTTATCCGATACCAAATTCGCGGTTCTCCCACGCTCGCGTTCGAAGGGTCTTCACCCCGAAGGACGAGTGTTTGGCCAATGTCAGGATAGCCCCGGCAGGCATCATTCTGTGATTCAGTCGTGAAAATCGCAGAGGTGGCGAAAACGTCCTTCATGCCCACGCGCACCTGCCCATCGAAGAACTCCGCGGATCGCCCGGCCGACATTCGCTTCACTGGGGCCTCGGCCCCAACAACGGCCGGTGGAAGAGATCTCGTCGGTGTGGGTGAGGTCGATGACGTGGAAGGGTCCGGGGCAATTGACGTCTGGAGGGTGGGCGTCGAGGTCTTGCCGTCCGCCTCAGGTTTCACCTCTCCTTGCGCGGGCGAGAAGATGATGGCGGTTGCGATCCAGCACGCGGCAGCCAGAGCCGCCACCCCAGCGAAGACTGCGCGCCGCACCCCATCAGCCATGACGGCCCACCAAGTGGTAGTACTGGCCACCATCAGGGTAATGATGGACAGTGCGCGCCCCCATCGGTCACCGAAGGTCGACACGGATGCGATCACTGCACCGGCGGCGACCACCACCCATCCGATCAGTGGCCCCCGGATTGGGTGGTCGGGTGGACGGGCGCGGGGCATGCCAGAACTCTAATTGGCCGCGAGGAGTGGGGCTGGAGCTTGATCCCGCATCCCCTCAAACTTGGACCCTTCGCCGTCTCAGCGTGGGGTACCCCGGGTCTCACCTACCTGCCGTCACCTAGCCGATCGACATGCCGAGAGATAGCGGCGGTGTGACGCGGGTCAACTCCCAGTGTCCGAAGCCTTCGCTGCGCTCGCTCGAAGGCGGCCAAGCCCCTGGCCGCTGAGTGGAGGTCGACGTCGAAGACGAGCTCTCATGTGCGAATGCTCGTGGGCGCAAGCGGCATTGGGCGATCAGGTGTCTGATCTGAGCTGCTCGCCTTCGTCGGGTGTTGGTGTCGACTCGGCGTCAGCGGTCTCCGTCTCCTCGCGCCGCCGTGCCCGCACGCGCTCCAAGCCGGTGAGGGCGTACTCGATTCTCGCATCGAGATCGTCGGCGTCCACTCGCCGATCGAAGTAGTCATTCGGGTTGTGGCGCTCGAGCAGGTTCGGCTGTTCGGGGATCCGGGCCAGCACCGCGTCAACGCCGAGCAAGTCCTCGATCGCGCTCTCGGAGAAGTCGCCCATGGAGGTCCATGTGGCCTCGCCGTTGCTGGCTTGCCCGAGAGGGATCAACAGCCCGAGCACCTCGCGCAGTTCCCACGCGCCGGAGTCAACGGCCTCCCAGAGCAGCTCGCGGGTGTTTGCCGGCTCGGCGAGGTGGAGGTGGTCGTAGAGGTAGGACAACAGGCGAGGCTGGGATCTGGCCGGCTGACTAGCGAACGCCCTGATTGCGTCTTTGAGTGCAGCCGCGACAGGAGCCTTCGCGCCTGCTGCCCACGGGTGTGGCGTGTCCGACTCCTTGAGCGCCATGCGCACGCAGTCCGCTGCCAGGGCGAGCCCGTCTGCGTCCGAGCGAGCCATCTGCTCGATCAAAGTGGTCGCGGTCGCGGTTTCGGTCTTGTCGAGCACGTCCATGGCTAGACCGATGATGCCGAAGTTCGGCGAGAGCCCGAGTGGACCGCTCTTCTGGTCCATCGCGGGCAGGTAGAGGCTGTTGAGCAGGGGGAGGGTCGTCGATGCAGGCAGCGGCGACGAAAGGTGCTCTCGGCGCAGCTTGCGTAAGCCGGGAGCGGCGTCTTGGCCCATTCGACGAACGAGCTCAGCCAACGCGGCGCCATACTCGCCCGCCCGCAACTCGTCAGCTGCTGCTCTAACGGTCGACTCGGGCAGGTCCGACTCTGGGACGCCGACTTGGACGTAACGGTCGAAGTGCTCGGAGGTGCCGACACCCATCCTCTGAGTGACGTCGTCTTGGTAGGAGGAGCCCGCGTAGGTCGTGCCCTCGCGGGCGCCGCGGATAGAGATGAAGAGGTGCGCTAATAGGGCCTCGATCGCACCGGGGTGCCGCGGCCCAGCGTCGGCGATCCGTTGCTTCCACCGTGCCCATCGGTCTTGCGGCGACTCCTGTCGCATTCCAAAGCTGAAGGCGGAGGCCTGCTGCAGGATCTCAGCGCGATGGTTGACGACCAGGTCAAGTGTCGGACGCTCAAAGACGCGCAGGAATGTGATGGCGATGAAGTCGGAGAAGTCGACCTCTCCGGCGACGTCTGGCCACGTAGCGTCGACCTGGGTGAAGAGGCGCTTCACTGAGCGTGGTTGGTCTAGGTAGGTCGACAGGCAGTCCTGCCAGATCCGCTGTATTCGACGGTTGGTGCCGGCCGACAGCGTTATTCCCCGCCGCGCACAAATCTCGTCAATTGCGGCGTTCGCCAGTGCTGCCTGCTGCTCTGGCAGCATGGGTGGAATCTCAAGGCGAACCTGAATGATCTTCTCGAGGTACTGCTGCGCGCGACCTGTTCCCTTGCCCACCAGATCGGTCGATTCGAGAAGATCTGTGAGGGTCGCCTCGTCGTATGCGAGCAGGTAGTAGACGTTTGGCAGCCGGCCGAGGAGTCGAACGAGCTTGAACGTGTAGAGCAGCTCGTCGGGGGCTAGTCGGTCGAGGTCGTCGAGGACCATGAGGACTGGGTGATCGATCTTGGTCAGCCCTTCAGCTGCGGTCTCGCGGAGACGTGCCGGGCTGCGGTCGCCGGTGATGACGGCACCGACCGCGCCGATCGCGCCGGACCCGTCGACGCCCGCGACGCCGCCTGCCGCGCCGAGCGGTGCTGCCTTGGAGACCCACTCGCCCACGACCGCGCGCCATTCCTTTCCGAGGACATCCTCAGGAACGGCGTCGCGGAGAGAGGCAAAGAAGCCAGCGGCAGAGCCTGCTAAATCGGAATAGGCCCAAGGGTTGTGCCGTCCGATGTACCAGTCGTGCTCGGCAAGGTCCTTCTCGATCTGGCCGAGCAAGCTGGACTTGCCGGATCCCCACGGGCCGACCAGACCAACAACGGCGCTCTCGGTCTCCTCCGCAAGGTCTCTGACGGCTCGCCCCAGCCGCGTTGCCAGCCTCTTTCGATTGAGGACGTCGCGGTCCAGACCGTCAGCGTCGTCGGCATAGAGCGACTTGGTGTTCCGGGCGAGTGTCCTCGGCACGCGTGAGGTGACCGGATCCTTCCGATCGAATTTCACGCGACCTCCTCAGGTAGGGCCTTGCGCTTGATGCCGCTCAACGTCTCGACGATGACCTCGACGTCTGCGTCCGGGAAGAAGTAGTCGGGGCCGGTGGGGGAGTGGTCGGTGTAGGGCGACTCAAAGAGGCGTGCAGGTTCCATGACGCCGTTCTTGGTCAGCTCGTCGATGATGAGGTTCACAAAGCGGACCTGATCAGCGGAGAACTCCGTGCTGTCGAGGTAGTTCTCGAACGCCTCGATCGCTGCCGAGCGGTCGAGGCCAACGAGGCTGCGGACGAAGATGCCGAGACCGCCGGATTGCTCATTCGCCCAGACGATGTCGACCTGCTGGCCGCCGGAGGCGACAAGCATCTGCTCCAGCTCGGTGAGGTCGTTCGCGGTGAGCTGCTTGTTGCGGCGGAGGCGCTGGAGGGCGAGGTTGTCGAGGTGGTCGCGGAGGTACGCCTCGGCCTTGGCGCGGAAGCGCTGGAAGTTGGTGCCGGGGGTGACGCGGGGCAGTACCACCTCGACGCCTTCTCCGATCGTGTCCTCGAAGTCGGTGTAGATCGGGTTGCGGGCCGTCTTCTCGATGAACCGCGCGAGGCCTCTGATGCGGAGTCGGGCGAGCTCCAGCATCGGCAGCGTCACGTCGATCCACCACTCGTCGCCGGCCACCGACTCCAGGAGAACGGCCTGCTCGGCGACGCTCGGGATTGTGATCTTGCCGAGCAGCGCGGCGGCGATGTGCTGGACGGACTCGCGCAGCCTCTCGGCCAGCACGGCATCGCCGTCGAGCTGGGCGAGCTGGCGACGCAAAATGAGGAGGTCGAAGCGCTTGGCGTTCTCGTCGTCGTCACGGACCGAGGACGGCAGTCCGGCGAGCGTGAGCAACTCCTCCGAGTCCTCGGGCACGATCTGGTTCCACGCGTCTGCTGACGCGTACTTCTCTACGGCTCGGCGGTGCGGGCGGACGACGAAGTTCTCCAGGTTCATCCCGGCGATGACCTCCTGCAGTGTCTTCACGGTGGACGAGCGCAGATCGGGTTCGTTGTCGCGGAGTGCTGTGACAAGCCCGAGTCGCGCCTCGAAGAGGCGCTGGGAGAGGGACGCCTGGCTCTGGCCCTGGGATCCGGGGAGGTCCTGGCTGAAGTACTCGAGGTTGCCGCAGAAGTCGAAGACCAGGAAGTCCCGCTTGTCCTCGCCGGGAGCAAACAAGTCAGGACACAGCCGGGTGCCGCGGCCGATCATCTGCCAGAACTTTGACTTCGAGCGCACCATCTTGAAGAAGACGAGATTCACCACTTCGGGTACGTCGATGCCGGTGTCGAGCATGTCGACGCTGATCGCGATGTGCGGCGCCTTGTCCTTGATCGAGAAGTCGTCGATCAGCGACTGGGCGTACGGCGTACCATGGGTGATCACGCAAGCGAAGTGGCCGGCGAGTTCGGGGTAGGCGAGGTTGAAGCGCTTCTCGATGAACTCGGCATGCTTCTGGGACTTGGCGAAGATAATCGTCTTGCCCAGACGGTCCCCGCCGGCCACCTTGTAGCCCTGCACCATTAGGGTTTTGAGGACCTTGTCGACGGTGTCCTCGTTGAACAGGAACCGGTTGATCTCCTCGGCACCGACCTCGTCGGGCGGACCGTCCTCGCCCCAGTCGAGGGCGTCCCACTGGTCCTTCTCCTCCTCGGTGAGGTCGTCGTACTTGATGCCGGAGCGCAGGAACTGGGTGCCGACGCTGATGCCCTTCGGGGGCACGAGGTAGCCGGAGTCGACTGCTTCGTCCAGGGGGTAGTTGTCGGTGGGGACGCCGTCTTCGAGGTGTAACAGCCGGTAGGTGTTGTGGTCGACCTCGTCCTTGGGCGTCGCGGTGAGGCCAATGAGTAGTGAGTCGAAGAAGTCGAAGATCGCGCCGTACTTGGCGTAGACGGAGCGGTGGGCCTCGTCGATCACGATGAGGTCGAAGTAGCCAGGCCCGAAGCGGCGAGTACCGTCGTCCATCTCGTTGACGAGGTTCATCATCGTGGGGTACGTCGAGACGTAGACCCGTCCCTCGATCGCCTTCTCTGTCACGAGGTTGACCGTCGTCGAGCCCGGCAGGTGTTGCTTGAACGCGTTGGCCGCCTGGTTGATCAGAGCGGTGCGGTCAGCGAGGAAGAGCACGCGCTTGACCCAGTTCGCCTTCTGCAGCAGGTCGACGATCGCGATGGTGGTGCGGGTCTTGCCCGAGCCGGTTGCCATCACGAGGAGGGCTTCGCGCTGCTTGCGGTCGAACGCGTCACCAACAGCCTTGATGGCCCGCACCTGGTACGGGCGGCCAGCGATGTTGGTGTTCGCCTGCGCGGATGACAGTGGGAGCTTGGTCTGGCGGCGCTGGATGAGCAGCTCCAGCTCGTCGCGGGTGTAGAAGCCCTGGGTCTCGCGCGGTGGGTAACCGCCGGCGTCGTCCCAGATCCTGTGCTCGTAGCCGTTGGTATAGAAGATCACGGGTCGTCGGCCGAACTGCTTCTCCAGGCAGTCGGCATACAGCTTGGCCTGCTGCTGACCCACCTCCGGCGACTTGGCGGTGCGCTTGGCTTCCACCACGGCCAGCGGCAGACCATCGGCGCCCCAGAGGACGTAGTCGACGAAGCCGCTCCCCTGGGCGTTGGGCATCCCCGTGACGGGGTACTCCCGGTCGCGCTCTTCATCCAGCGTCCACCCGGCCTCGTGCAGCAAGACGTCGATGAACAGGTTCCGCGCGGCGGCCTCGTCGTAGTCGCGCGTGTCCGGCGCGGCTGCTGCCTGAGCGGCTGCGATCTGAGTCTTCAGCTCGGCGATCTCCGCCTCATGCGCGGCCAGCCGCTCGTTCTTCTCGGCGAGCTCGCGGGCGTGGGTCTCGTCCTGCTCCTTGAACTTCGCCGCGAGGCGGGCGACCTCCTCGAGTGACAGCGGTGCGGCTTTGGCCGCGAGGGCAGGGTCGAACTGGGCCTGCAGCGGCACCACTGTCGGCGCAGGGGAGTAGTGGTAGGACGTCCACACGACGACGTTGAACAGCTCGCGCAGCACGGCCAGTGACACGTCCGGGCGGATCTGCCGCTTCTCGTGGACGGCCGTGTTGGCGATGCGACGGATCGCGGTCATCTTCTGCGTGATGCCCTGCGGCACCTTGGCCTTGAATGCAGCATCGTTGATCTTCGCCGCGAGGTCGTCGCGGTACGGGATGGGCAGCGAGAGGACGTCGTACAGGTAGCCGACGAGCTCCTCGACGACCCGACGGCTGTAAAAGCAGGCCGATCGCGGGTCGGACAACAGGTACGACTCAGCCCGAGCGCAGTCGTCATGGAGTGACGGCAGCGTCTGGCGGACGAAGTCGAAGTTCCCCATGAGCGTCGATCACTCGCCGTCTTTGTCGAGACCGAAGTGGTCGGCGAGACGTGCCAGCGTGAACTCCTGACGGAGCTTGCAAGAAGTGTTGGGGTTGTAGAACATTCCTGCCTCCGAGAACGCGTCCGCCAGCGGGACGGCGGCCAGCCATCGGACCGGAATGGCCCACTCGGAGATGTCGTCTGACTCCACCTGCCCCGGATCGAGGTGTCGATAGCTGCCGTTAAGCGTCTGCTGTGCCAACGGAACCCACGCCCCGTTCTGCTCTATGAGCGCCTCGTCGAAGCGCTTGGGCTCTGCGAGCGTGACGCCCACTCCCACGTAGCCACTTCCCGGTATGTAGACGTTTACCCGGTCGCCGGCGGGAATGGTGCGCAGCGTCCCCGACGAACGGGCCGATCCGCCAGCGGAGACGAATCCGAGCGTCTGGCCGTCCTGCCAGTCGCGACCGTGGGTGCCGAAGTTGACGTACCAATCCTGGCCGTTCCACTGGGCTCGCTTGCCCTTCTTCGCCCCGGGCGCTGTGGAAATGACGTGGTCGTCGACCAGCCAGCTCCGCGCGAGATAGCGCCGGTCCTGGTCCTCCAAGTACGAGAAGAAGACCGCGTTCACCGGTACGCCGAAGTTGCGCAAGTAAGTGACAATCCGCTCCGAGCTGGAATCCAGTTCGGCGGCGACGATGGTGAGGTTTAGCTCGCCGTTCAGTTCGTCGGGAGGCGGGCTCCCGAAAGTCTTCTCAAACACGGCCTCGAATGGTGTTTTCAGGTGCTTGCTCGCGAGGTCGATGATGTCGTCTCGGGAGAGTGTTGTGACCCAGGAGCCGTAGTCGAGAACCTGGGCAACAACCTCCCGAGGAGTCTTGTCGCGCTTGAGCTCCAACAGATGCAGATTGCCGTCGCCGTCGATCGCCAGCAGGTCGAGGCGCTTGCCGTACGGCGTCAGCACCTCGCTGCCGATGACCAGCAGGCGCTCGCCGAGGAGCGAAGGATCCTTGGCCAGGAACTGGTGAAGGTCCTTCTCGGCCGGAAGGACGGCTGTCGTGAGCGGCTGCGGTTCATCGTCATCGATGCGCCACATCTTCATCTCAACTGGCATCGGTCACAGCTCCCCTCGGAAGGCGCGAGATTGAAGGGACGCAAAGAGTTTGTTACCGGCCGCCAGGGCACGCAGCACGGCGGCCCTGTGGGTGTTGAACTGCTCCATCCGCTCGGCGAACTCGCATTGAAGGTCCAGCGGCGGCACTGGCACTTCAAGCTCGCGAAGTTGTCCCATCGCGATCCGGGTCCGCGTCTGGCCATGAGCGAAAGCCAACGCGAGGTTTAGGGTCCCAGGCATGTTCAGAAGCCAGCACGCCCAAGTCGCGTTCGCCCTTGAATCGTCAACGCGCAACTGGATGCAATCGGCCTTGTTCAGAGCGATCGGCATGTCATCAGGCTGAAGGCATGCCCGGAGGTTGGGGTCGCCCAAGGTGCCGATGAGAACGTCGCCCGGCTGACAGTCATGCTTCGCGAGCGACGCATAGTGAGCTTCTGACACGTACGCCTTGTCGGCCGAGAGGTAGCGGCCCACCCCAATGTTCTGGAGGCGAACTACCGGCACTCCCTCAGACGTGTAATGACTGCTCTTCAGATTGCTGCCGAACGGTCCGTCGCTGAACTTCGTGGCGAGCGACCGGATGGAGGCAACTGCATATCCGTGTGGGTTAACCGCAGGATCGCCGAACATCGACTCGTAGATCGCCACAGGGAGCGTCTCCAAGTGGGAGAGCACTTGGCGGCGCCTGGTGCGGTGCGCGTCAGCGTGGTCGAGGATCGTGGCAATGCGCCCCTGCTCGGTGACCGACGGCAAATCTAGGTCGAATCGGAGGAGTTGCTCGCGGTTGAGCTTCGGAATGTTCGCGCGGTTTGACAAAGACGTCGCGTAGTCAAGGAAGCCTTGGCTGCGGAGTAGGTGTGCGACGTACTTGGGAGTGGCGAGATCACGGTCAACATCGAGCGCGTACATGTCCGCACTGCAGACCCCGGCGATGTCGACGACAGCCACCTTGTTCAGGTTCGGGCGGATCTTCGAGTAGAGGACGTCGCCTGCCTCGAATCGATACTTGCCGCTGGTCACGCCGTCTTCGCCGGCTGTCCGATAGCCAAGTAGACGACCTGAGTCCTTTTCGATGGAATCTGGTGCGATGTGCGGAAGGCGTGCGATTTCGGGCCGAGTTGGATCGACAAGCGAGGAACGAACTGAGCACACCTCTCCGAGTGCGGTCACGAGAGCATCGCCTTCAGCTCGGCGAGGCCCTTGGCGATCTCGTCCTCCAGCGTCTCGATGTCGGCGATGATTTCCAGCGGCGCACGGTGCTCGATCTCGTCATGGACGATCTCCTTGTAGCGGTTCATGGATAGGTCGTAGCCCTGGGCGACGATGTCGTCCTTGGGCACGAGGAAGGACTGCTCGGTGCGGGCGCGATTCTTCTCATAGCCGCGGTTCTGCCATCGAGCGAGCGCGTCGGGGAGGTCGTTGGCTTCGACTGCGTTGCGTTTGTCATCGAGGCTGAAGCCGTCGGCGTGGACGTCGTAAAACCAGACGTCGTCGGTGCCGCCGGAGTTGGTCTTGGTGAAGAACAGGATCGCGGTCGAGACGCCGGCGTACGGGCGGAAGACACCTGACGGCAGCTTCACCACGGCGTCAAGCTTCTGGTCCTCGACCAGCATCCTTCGCAGCGCCTTATGTGCCGTGCTGGAACCGAAGAGGACACCGTCGGGAACGATGACTGCCGCTCGTCCACCGGGCTTGAGCAGCTTGAGAAACAGCGCGAGGAAGAGCAGCTCGGTCTTCTTGGTCTTCACGACCCGCTGAAGGTCCTTCGCCGTCGACTCGTAGTCGAGCGACCCGGCGAAGGGCGGGTTGGCGAGGATCAGGGTGTACTTGTCGGCGTCTTCACTCGCCCCTTCGGACAGGGAGTCGCGGTAGCGGATGTCCGGGGACTCGATGCCGTGCAGCAACATGTTCATGCTGCCGATGCGCAGCATGGTGGAGTCGAAGTCGTAGCCATGGAACATCGAGGCATGGAAGTGCTTGCGCTGCACAAGGTCGAGGAGCGCGTCGGCGTGCGTGTCGCGGACGTACTCGCTGGCGGCGACGAGGAAGCCAGCCGTGCCGCAGGCCGGGTCGCAGATCTCGTCAGCCGGCTGAGGCGCGGTCATCTTCACCATTAGGTCGATGATGTGGCGAGGGGTACGGAACTGTCCGTTGACGCCAGCGGAGGCGATCTTGGAGAGCAGGTACTCGTAGAGGTCACCGTTGGTGTCCCGGTCGGCCATTGGGATGTCGTCGAGCATGTCGACGACCTTGGACAGCAGCGCCGGGGTCGGGATGGTGAAGCGGGCATCCTTCATGTGCTCGGTGTAGGTGGTGCCGTCGCCCATGGTCCGCAGGAACGGGAAGACCTCCTCGGCGATGGTCTTGTGCATGACCTCGGGGGAGGCGTTTTTGAACTGGCTCCACCTCAGGTGAGCCTGGCCGGGCAGGAACATGGGGCTCTCGATGGCGCCGCCGGTCATGCGCGCCTTCTTCTCGGCCAGCGTCTGGATGTCGTCGAGGCGGCGGATGAACAGCAGGTAGGTGATCTGCTCAATGACCTCGAGCGGGTTGCTGATGCCCCCTGACCAAAAGGCGTCCCAGACGCGGTCGATCTTGCTCTTCAGCTCACCAGTAATCACAGGCGAACTCTAGTAAGAGCTGGGCCTTTGGACTTGGACATGGGTGACCCGTGCGGCCCGCTGTCTTCCAGGCAGCCCTTCAGGATGCGCGGCCGCCTGACCCAACCTGGCACCTATAAGTGCAGCAGTAGTCCCGGTCGGGCAACTCGCGCCTTGGATGGTCGCTTGGGTCTACGCGTTGGACCGGGCGGCCCTGTGACGCGGCACCCAGTGGCCGGAGCGATATTAGCGCCCACGGGCTTGGCCGGTTCCCCATACTGGGCGGAGTGACGCTGTCTCGCGAACTAGCGACCATCGGCATGTTCGCTACTCGAGGACCTCGCCTGTTGCCCCGTCCAGGAAGACGCCGTCAACGAGGTGCAACCGGGCTCCGGCTTGTCCGGTGGCGTCGGGGCTCGTCAAGGGGGCCATCGCCTCGAGGTCCCTCTTGAAGGACTGATGCCGTCGGCGTCGGTGGGCGTCGCTGGTGTGGCGAGCGTGGCGGCTGGTGGAGGGCCAAGTTTGGTGGCCGTCTTCGCAGTGGGTCTTGAGCTGGTTGCGCATGCGGTCGAGGAAGCAGGGGAGGGCGTAGCGGTGCCAGTCTTCGAGAGCGTCGCTGGTGTGGGCGTTGCCGGCTCGGCGTCGTTGGTCGGTGAGAACGGCGAGTTCGTGGATGAGGTGGGGGTGGTTGGGCCAGCACGAAGGGATGTAGTTGGTGGTGTCCCAGATGTGTTAGTGGTTGATCCAGGTGACGACGTCGTCGAGCCAGGCCCATAGCTCGAGGCGGAGGTTGGGGTGGGTGCAGGTGGGTGGTTCCCAGGGTTTTGGGAGTCGGCGGATGTCGCCGAGGGCTTTGAGCTGTTCTGGGGTACCGGTGGCGGCGATGGTGAGTTCCCAGTAGGCGTGTTCGATGAGTCTGCCGGCTTTGGGGAACGGCGTTGTGAGGGGCGCCCCGGACTCTGGGGTGGTGGCGTCGTGGATGCTCATGGTGCGGCTGTTCCGTGGGTGTTGGTGAGTCCGGCGCGTTGGGCTTCGACGAGCGCGGTGGTAGTGCGGGCCTCGGTGGGGATGGCGTGGGCGCGAGCCGCGGTGAGTTGTTCCCGGTTAGCCGCTTGGGCGTGCAGGAGTCGCTTGCCGTTGGGTCCGTCGATGCTGCGGTGGAGTCGGGCGAGGATGGGTTTGCCGTTCTCGGCGATGACGAGCGCGTGCCGGTCGCGGAGCTGGCGGATCTCGGCTCCGGTGAGGATGGGGATGTCTTCGCCGGAGATGGAGCGGCGGCTGTGTCCGTGTTGCCAGGTGGTGCGGGGGACGCGGACGGGGCCGAGGAGGTCGGAGATCTCGCGGTTGAAGGTGACGTCCTTGGAGCCGCCGAACATGACCAGGACGTTGGTCAGGCCGAGGACGGCGCGGGCTTCGTGGTCTCCGAAAGTCTGGGTGAGCTGGGCTCGGGTCTGCGCGGCCCACAGGAAGGAAATGCCGAGGGCGCGTTCGTTGGCCATGCGGGTCTGCAGGGTGGGAAGTGGAGCGGTGGAGGGCAGCTCGTCGAGGCAGGCGAGCATCGGTGGGCACAGCCGTCCCCACGGCGATTTGCCGGCGGCGTGCAGGGCGGTGTCGAGGACGTGTTCGGCGACGGCGGTGAGCAGGGGCGAGGCGGACTCGTAGGGGCTGTCGCGGCCGAGGAGGTAGATGGTGCCCCCGGCGGCGATGACGTCTGCGATGTCGGTGGCGGGCCGTCCCGGTCCAGGGACGCAGCGGCGGCGGGTGTCGGCCTGGAAGAACAGGGCCAAGGCCTGTTGGACGGTGGTGATGGTGTTGCCGGCGGTGCGGTCGTCGCCGCGCAGGGCGCCGTGGAGCAGGCCGTGCCAGAAGGGTGCGGCGTGTGGGTGGGCGCGCAGGATCTCGGTCGGTTCGGTAGCGGCGGTGGGGTGGGCGGCCCAGCGCAGGACGTCGTCGAGGCTGCGTCCGGTCAGGGCCGCGGCGTGGAAGTAGCCCTGGATGACCTTGGCGGCTTCGGCGGCGTAGAAGCGGGCGGCGTCGTCGCCTTGTCCGCGGGCTCCGGCACCGCGGATGGTGCCGGCGGTGAACGCCTTGGCGCGTCGTTCGGCGACGAGGGGGTCGACGCAGCCGGCGATGGGGTCCCAGACGAGCTCGGGCAGGCCGGGGGCGAGGCCGAAGGGGTCCAGGACGAGGCAGGGCCGCTCGCCGGTGGAGCGGGCGTCGAGGCTGAGGAGGAGGTCGTCGACCTTGGTGAGGGTGACCAGCGCCGCACCGGGGGCGTTGAGCAGGGCGGGGATGAGCAGGTCGAGGGTCTTGCCGGAGCCCTGGGGGCCGATCACGCCGGCGGTACGGTCCCACGGGACCCACAGGTCTCCGCCGCGGGGTTCGCGGGCGTGGCCGAGGCGCCAGCCGCTGTCTGTGGGGTGGAAGCGGGTCATCGCCGGCGGCCGTACAGATCGGGGCGGATGACGGGCGCGGCCCGGCGGAGCCGGCGGAGCCCGAGCAGGTTCTCGGCGTCCTCGCGGCTGGCCATGCCTCGCAGCCGGGATGGCCCCCACCGCCGCATACCCACCACGGCGGTGACGGTGATGGCGGCCAGGGCCCCGAGCTCGGCGACGGCCAGGCATGTGTAGAGCAGGCGGGCGCTGGCTCCGACCCCGGAGGGAAGGCCGGCGCCGGCGTCGCCGGCGAGGATGCCGGGCAGGGCAGTGACGAGCTGGTCGCGTGGGGTCCAGGTCCAGCTGCCCACGGCGATGGCGTTGGCGGTGGCGCGGGCGGCGTGCGCGGCCAGCGCGAGCATGGTGAGGGCGGCGAGGAGGCAGGTGGCGGGGATCTCCCACCCGGGCGGGTGTGGGGTGGCTCGGCGGGACTGCTGCATCGGGTCCTCCTCCTGGTGGTCGGTCGTCACCTCCCTAGGCGGGTGTGGCGCTCTTGGGGGTCACCCGTTGACGAGGGCGTCCTCGGTCGGAGGGCAGTCACGCGGTGCGGTGCCGTAGTAGGCATGGGCGTAGGTGAGGACGTCGTTGACGTACCAGTCGGCGTGGTTGTACGCGAACAGCGCCGCCCGCACCCCGCCGGGTGTGGTTGCGCCGGTGGCGGCGAGGTAGTGGGCGGCGGAGTGGATGGAGTCAGCATCAGAGGTGATGTCAACCCGTCCGTCGCGGTCGCCGTCGACGCCGTACGCGGTGAAGGTGGCGGGCATGAACTGCATGAGTCCTCGAGCGCCGGCCAGCGAGGTGTGCTCGATACTGCCGTGGCGGGTCTCCTCCATCCCGATGCCGGCGAGCAGGGGCCATGGAACGTCGTACCGCTCCCCCGCCGCCCGGTAAAGGGTGAGGATCTCAGGTGGGATGGGCGCGGGCGGCATGGTCAGCGAGTGCAGGCGGGGCGATCCCGCGGCCGGCAGCACGGCGGAGGTCAGAGTGGGGTCCGGCGCAGCGGAAGGGGCGGGGGTGCCGTCGAGGGGTGCGGCGTGGGCGGCCATGAACGGTTCGGGGTCGACGGGGGTGCCGTTGACCCGGACCTCGAAGTGGAGGTGGCTGCCGGTGGAAGCGCCGGTGGAGCCTTCGGTCCCGATCCGTTGCCCGGCGGTGACGGTGGCGCCGACGGTGATGTCGATGCGGGCGAGGTGGGCGTAGCGGGTGGTGATGCCGCCGCCGTGGTCGATGTCGACGGCGTTGCCGTATCTGCCGCGGGGCCCGGCGGCGGTGACCGTGCCGGTGTGGGCGGCGTGGACGGTGCCGGGTCGGGGCAGGGAGGCGAGGTCGACCCCGGAGTGCAGGCGCCACTGGTGGCGGACGGGGTGGAAGCGGCGCCCGAACGGTGAGGTGCGGGTGTACGGCTGCTGGAACGGTGCCTGCCATTCCCCGATCACCGCGAGAGCGGCTGTCTCGCAGCCCATCTGGTCGGACGCGGCGACGGTCGCGCCGGTGGCGACAACCAGCGCGGCGGCCAGCGGTGCGCCCGCGAGGGTGAGTACTGCGGCGGCTGCGACGAGCCAGGCCTTGCTCATCAGTGGGATGACTGTCAGGCGGCGCCGGCGATGGCGTCGTTGGTGTCGGTGAGCTGCGCCTCGAGGGGGTGCAGCACTGTCTGAACCTTGTACTGCTGGTCGCCGACGCACCACAGGGCTCGGCCCTTGCCGTGCATGGCCCATCCGGTGACGACGTCGCGGGCGAGGGGTCCGAGGCCGAGGAGGGTGTCGAGGTCGGTGGCGACGGCTTGGTCCTGGCCGTGCAGGATGCGGATGTCGGTGAGGTGCAGCAGGTCCTTGGCGATGGTGACGGCCTGAGATCCGGCGTCGCCGACGGAGAGCAGGTCGGCGGGTTTGTGGGCGTTGGCCCACTGGATGTCGCCGTCGGCGCGGGACAGACGCAGGTCCTGGTCGAAGGACTTCACCGCGTCGGCTCCGAGCCGCATCTGCTTCCACACCTCGTCGCGGACGATGACCCGCAGGTCGCGGGCCGTGGCGTGTTCACGCATGCCGCGTCCCCAGGAGGACAGGCAGGTCAGGGCGATGCCGACCGCTTCGTCTCCCAGCGGCATTAGCCGGGACAGGGACAGGGACTGGATGGGGGCGTCCCAGTCGAGGTCGATGGTGGTGGGTCCGTCGAACAGGCCGTGGAGGGCGCCGTCGACGAGCTGGGAGAGGGCGTCGCGCAGCAGGCGGGTCTCGTCGAGGAGCTGGCGGGCGGTGGCGTACCGGCAGGCGGTGACGAGGTCGTCGGTGGGGTTGGACAGCAGGTGCCACAGGTCGGGGATCGTGGTCTCGCGCAGGCGGGTTGCGGCGTCGGTGTAGCCGGTGAGGGTGCGCAGGGCGGTCTTGACGACCTGTTCCTCGACCGGCCCGAACGGGACCGCGGCGGCGCCGACGCGTTGGGAGCCGACGAGGCCGCGCACGAGGGTGAGCCAGCGCCCGAACACGATGCCTGCTCGGGCTTGGGCCTGCTGTGGGTCGAGCCGGTCCCAGCCGTGGCCGAGGGGGCCGAACGCGAGGGGGTTGATCCGGGCGGGCAGGCCGGGGCCGATGGTGACCGGGTCGACTCCGAGGAACCGGCACAGGGGCTCGTACTCGTCCTTGGGGTCGCCCAGGACGAGGGTGCGGTAGCCGACGTCCATCATTCGCAGGATGAAGACCTTGGTGGTGGCGGACTTGCCGCGGCCGGGTTTGCCGAAGCAGATGACGTTGGGGTTGGTGACGGGCACGTCGTCGCGCAGGACCCACCCGAACGGGTCGGCGTGGAACACGCCTCCGGCGAGGACGTCGATGCCCATCGGGGCACCGGTCGGTGGCAGGCCGGGGGTGGCGATGAAGGGCCACAGGACGGGGGTCTGGTCGGAGGTCATCCGCCAGGTCGCGATCGGCGCGGCCGGCGAGGGTGACCAGCCGCGGCCGGGGGTGGCGGGTCCGCGGCGGGGCGCCCGGGTGAAGAGGCGGCCCTCGTCGCGCCGGGCCGGGGTGGGCGGGGCGGGTGGGAGGTCGTGGCCGAAGTCGGCGAGCAGCTGTGGCAGGGACCGCCCGCGCGGGCGGCGCCGGGTCAGCGCCTCCACGACGGCACCTGCTGCCCCGCACCTGAGGCGGGCTCGTCGGTGGCCCGGTCGGGGTCGGCGTGGCGGGCTGCGGTCTCGAGGTCGCGGGCGGCGTCGGGGTGGCCCTCGCGGCGCAGGATCGCGGCGGAGGCGACGCAGGCGATGGCGTAGTGGCGGTTCGCGTCGGCGCTGGTGCCGTAGCGGTGCGGGTAGCCGGTCATGACGCGCTCCTGCGGGCGAGGGTGACCCCGAGGGGGATGACGGCGGAGCAGAACGCGGCGTCCTGGGAGAGGTCGAGCCGCAGCGGGGCGTACCCGGCGGAGCGGACGGCGGCGTCGAGGCGCCGGCCGTGGTCGGCGACGCGGGCGGTCGCGGGGACGGTGACGGTGCAGATGGCGTGCGGGCGAATCAGGGCATGGCCGCGGGCGACCTTGGCGTCCAGGCCGCGGGCCTTGTCGGTCTCCTGGCGGGATCGGGTGCGTTGGCGCACCTTCGCCTTGGTGCGCAGCCCGTCGGCCATGTCGGCGGACCACTGCGTGGAGGCGGTGTGCCGGTCCGCGGCGCGGGCGGACAGCACCGGGTAGGACACCATGACGGTGCGCCGCTCCCCCACGCCGGGCACGAGCACCGGCGCCAATGCCCCGATGACCGCGCCCCGTACGGGCAGGGTGAGGGTGAGGCAGATCGACGACCACGCGTCGTGGCGGTAGTGCCGCGCCGAACTCTGGGCGCCGGACGGGCCGGCCATCGACCACGGCACGGCCGGAGCGGTGGCCGCAGCGGCGTCGACGAGGGCGGCACGGTCGCCGGGGGCGAACCCGGTACGGCATGCGGCCGCCAGCTCGGGCGAGGTGAGCCAGTCCACGCTCGTCATGCCGAGCCCGCCGCGCAGGTGGGCCTCGACCTCCCCGAGGAGCCCGTGCAGGACGACGGCGCGGCCGTCGATGCCGCCGCCGGCTTCCTTGGCGGGCTTGGCGAGCCGGCTCTCGGGGACGACGACGGTGACGAACGCCTCGGTGCGCACCGACGCCCCGGCCAGCACGGTGGACAGGTCGTCGGTGATGGCGCGCACGGCGGGTGGGATGCCGGCGCTGCGATGCCGGGCCAGCCAGTGGGCGCGTTCGGCGCCGTCGTCAGGGACAGTGCGGACCATAACGATGACCTCGTCGACGAGCTCGGTACGGCTGGCGGCGTCGAGCAGGAGGGCCAGGGCCGCCCCGTACCGGTCGCGGTCGGCCGGTTCGGTCAGCCCGATCCCGGGGTGGGTGACGGCGGCCGTGACCGCCCACGTGCGGACCGCGTGGTTCTGGATGAGGGCGACGCGCCGGCCGTGCGGGCCGGTGGGTGGGCCGTCGTGGATCTCGATCCCGGCCAGGACACCGGGCAGGTCCACCTGCGCTTCGTCGGTGACCGTGCCGGACGCGGCCCGGCTGGTGAAGGCGGTCCAGCCCGCCCAGGACCCGGTGGTGTGGGCGGCGACGGCCAGCAGCCACCCGGTCGCGGAGCGGCCCCGGATCGGGGTGACGACGAGGACGACGAGCAGGACCCACCCGGTCGTCATTACAGCGGTGGACAGCCACTCCCCCGCCCCGAGGGTCCACAGCGGCGGCAGCGCGGCAGCGGCGAGGAGGGCGAGCTGCCAACCGGTCAGCCCGAAGAAGAAGCCGATGCGGGCGCGGGCGTAGTCGGCGTAGATGTGGGACACGGCGAGGACCTCCAAGCGGTGGTGGGCGTGGACAGCGCTGAACGGGACGGGGTTGGGGGCTCGGTCAGACGGGAACGACGGGGACGGCCGCGGCGGCCGCACCTGTACCGGCTCCCCCAGCGGCGGCGCCTGGCGCGCCGCCAGGGGCTCCGACTGGGAAGGGGGTGGGCAGTGCCCGGACCGGGGCGATCCCGTCGGGTGCGCTGACGTCGGGGGCGCCGGCCTGGTCTTCGCCGCGGGTGTCGGGGGTTGACGGCCTGTTGGGGCCGGGGCGTGGGGGGCGGGTGAAGTCGGGGATGTAGCTGTGGTGGCCGACGCCCATCTGGTTCGTCATGTCGGCGCTGACGGCAGCGCCGGTGGCGCCGATCCCCGCGGCCGTGCCGAGGACGCGGCCGGCGGCGCCGAGCATCCCGGACGCGGTCTGGGCGAAGCGGCTGGTGGTGGCGTCCTCGCCGGTGGCCTCAGGTGCGGCGCGGCCCATCCCGTCGGTGCTGGACGCGGTCGCGGGGCCGGTCGGGCTCGACCCGGACAGCAGGCCTTGGACGCCGCCGGCGGCGGCGAGGCCGTTGCGCATGGCCGCGCCGGAGCTGGTGCCGGGGTCGACGAACGCGAGGAGCTTGAACAGGGCCAGGGGGGCGAAGCAGGAGATGAGGACGAGCATGACGCCGGGGACGGCGGTGCCGACCGCGGACGCGAGGCCGGCCTCGCCGGTGCCGGTGACGACCGCGGTGGTGGTCTGGGTGCCGGCGCCGATGACCAGCGCCATCAGGGGTGGGGTGAGGGCGGCGGCGTGGGTCCAGCGCACGCTCTTCCAGAACCAGGACTGCCCGACCTCGGAGGCGAGTCCGGCGGCGGCGATGGGTGCGGTGGCGACGAGGACGATGAGGGCGGCGGCGCGGGCGAGCATGACCATGAGGTGGCCAATGGCGGCGATGATGACGAGGACCCCGAGGATCCCGAGGACGGTGGCGATGGTGGCGTCGGTGAGGTCTTCGGCCTCGACCCGTCCCCACGGGTTCCACTGGGCCCAGGTGTCGACGCCCATGGTCGCCTTCATCAGCGAGCGGGTCAGTCCGGAGCAGGCGTAGAGCAGGGCGATGGCGTAGGTGATCCAAGCGGCCCAGACCATGACGAACTGGGCACCGCCGACCAGGACGCGGGCGAGCGACTTGCCGTCGCGGCGGGCGGCGGCGATGCCGGTCTGGACGAGCGCGAGGGCGAGGACGAGGGTGGCGGCGACCCAGAAGGTGACGCGGTAGGTGCCGGCCATCGGGCCGGTCTCGCGCAGGTCGGGGGTGAGGAAGGTGTCGACCCAGCCCAAGACGAGCCGCAGCAGCCACAGCCCGCCGTTCCAAAGGGCGAGCATGGTGGTGGTCCAGGCGTCGGCGGCGGCCTTGGCGGCGGCGTTGCCGAGGAAGGTGAACGGGTCGAGCAGGTCGTCCCAGCCCTGCGCTGTGGTCGCCATCACCCGCCCCCGGGGTCGGTGCGCCAGGGCCGCCATCCGGCGGCGTGGGCGAGGTCGGTGCCGGGCCACGTGGACGGGGCCGAGGCGGGGGCGGGTCCGGGCGCGACAACCCACCGGTCGTGCTGCCATTGGAGGCGTTCGCAGCGGCCGTACGCGATGGTCGCGGTGCGGGTGACGGCGGCGTCGATGCGGTACAGCACACACGCCAGGACCCAGTCGGGGCCGTCGCTGCCCTTGACCTGTGCGGCGACGGGGGTGATGGCGACCGCGACTGGGCCGGTGGTGTTGGAGGCGGTGCGGAAGGCCCGGACCGCGGCGGTGGGGACCCAGGCCTCGAGCGCGGGCGCCCCGGGCAGGGTCCAGGCGTCGTGGACGGCGCGGGCGACGGGGATGTCCATGGCGGTCAGGACGGTTGTGTCGCTGGCGGCGAGTTGCCCGATCGCGCCGGCCGGGGTGTGCGGGAAGCCGGAGGGGACCTGGGCGGGCCCTGATGTGGTGGGCGCGGGGATGTCGATGGGGTCGGTGGGTGCCACCGAGGGGATGCCGCCTCGGGCGTCGGCCGGGGCCACGTCGAGCATGGGGGCCCCCGCGACGGCGTCCCGATAGGAAGTCCGGGCGTCGGCGGCGACGGTGGCGGCGACGTAGTCGTCGTACGGCAGGGTGTCGTCGGCTGTGTCGCGGATGAGGGCCACGACCCCACCGATGAGGGTGAGGGCCGCCAGGAGGATCCCGACCAGGGTGGACAGGAGCCGGGCGCGTCCCCACCCGGGTGCGGTGGCGGACCAGGTCTGGGGCATCAGACGCACCCGGAGCCGGTCATGGCGCGCACGATGCCGGGCAGGACGAGGTAGCCGACGATGGCGGCGAAGACGAGGACGATGCCGACGACGCCGGCGCGGGAGGCGTGGGGCATGGCGAAGGCGCGGCCGCCGACGACGGCGCCGATGCCGACGAGGACGCCGAGGATGAACAGGATCCCGATGCCCCAGAGCAGGTAGCCCATGAGCTGGTCGGCGTAGCCCTGCGCGCCGGGTGGGGCGACGGGGCAGATCCGGGTGGTGAGCGCGGCGAGGGTTGCGCTGGTGCTGGTCATGACAGGGCATTCCGGTCGGTGGTGTGCGTGGCGGTGGCGGTCAGGGTCAGTGCGTGGCGGGCGGTGCGCAGGACCGCTGCCGGCAGGGGCGTGGAGTCGATGCCGTGGACCCGCAGCCGCGGGTCGAGTGGGACGGTGACGACTCGGCCGCGCAGGTCGTGCGCGGCGCAGACCTGGTCCCAGGCGTGGGCGGCGGCGCGGTCGCGGTGGCGGCGGCTGGGGCTGCCGGTGGCGACGACGACGTCGCGGTGGCGCAGCAGGGCGAGGGTCTGGTCGAGGCGTCGGAACCCGGGCACGGTGGTCGTGGCGGTGACGACGACGGGGCCGGGTCGGCGCAGGAGGTCGGCGACCCAGGAGTGGCCGGCGAGGACGGTCTCGAGCGGGGCGGCGACGTCGATGACGGCCAGGGCGCCGGTGTGGGAGTCGGGGGTGGTGGGTGGGTGGGCGGTGGCGACGGGTGCGACGGGGCGCTCAATGAGGACATCGCCGCGGCGGCCGCGGACCCATCCGTCGTCGTGGGTGCCGAGCTCGGCGGTTGCGGCGCCGGCCAGCGCGGAGGCGGGTCCGGCGCAGTCGAGGAGCCGGGCCCGGCCGGCGGCGGTGGCCAGGGCGAGGGCGATCGTGGAGGCTCCGCTGCCGCTGGAGGCGCCCAGGACCGGCAGGGCGGGCCCGTGCCAGCGGTCCTCGGCCGGTGGCGTGGGGGGGCGCAGGCGTCGGAACCGGCCGTCGAGGACGTCGCGGTAGGCGCGCTGGAGCTCGGCGACGGTGACGGGTCGGGTCGTGGTGATGGTGGTGGTCATGGCCCCCTCCTGGGTGGCTGTGGCGGGTCCGGGTGTCGATTTCCCTAAGCCGGCGCGGTGGGCTTGGCGGTCAGGCCGGGATGGCGTAGGTCGCGGTGAGAGCGGCGAGAACGCGTTGGGTGTGGCGGCGGATGGTGCGCGCGGAGGTGCCGAGCTCGGCGGCGACGACGTTCGCGGAGGCGGCGCAGACGATCCCGGCCTGGGTGCCGCAGCGGGGGTTGCTGCCGTTGTCGGCGAGCTCGGCGAGGCGGGTGATCATGGCGCGCTGGTGGTCGGTGATGACCTCGTCGCGGTGGGCGCGCTCGAGCAGGAGCGCGAGCTCGGCGGCCGGGTCCTCGGCGTGGGTGGTGTCGGGCAGGTCGAGCCACGCGACGGTGGTGGGGTCGACGGTGACGAGTCGTTCCCAGACGGCCTCGGCGTGCCCGCGCGCGCCGAGGTCGACCATGACGCCCTTGCGGGTGTTGAGCAGGACGGTGGCGGCGACCTTCCAGGTGCTCTGCCAGCGCAGGGCGCGGACCTCGAGCCACAGCTGGGAGGCGACGAACTGGTCGATGTCGGGGCTGAGGTAGCGCAGGCGGTTGGCCAGGATGCTGGCGCCGGGCAGCAGGACCCAGATGAGGACGGCGGCCGCCAGCGGTTCGTCATCGCCGAGGGTGGAGCCCTTGCGGGCCAGGACCCGCAGGACGGGGTCCCGGTCGCCGGGTGCGGCGGTGCGCAGCCAGCCGGGCAGGTCGGCCAGGTCCGGGATCGGGGTGAGCTCGGGGTGCTGCCGGACCCAGGTGGGCCAGGCCTGCGCGGCGCCGGCGAGCGGGCCGGCGTCGAGGTCGGTCATCTGCAGCTGAGTGGTCACGCTCATCGCTGTCGCCTTTCGTCAGGGGGTGACGAGGTGACGGTGCGGTGGCGGTGTCCCCGGTTTCGTCCCGGGACGTGCCGGCCCGGGTGGGGGGACGGGCCGATGACGTGCAGGGACGAGCGCGTGACCTGCGGAAACGTTCGTCCCCGGGAAAGGTGCGCCGTCGTGGTCGACGGGCTTGCCGGTCGGTCCGCGGAGGGTCCGTGCCGGAGCCGGTCAGCTCAGCCGCGCGGCGGCTGGTGACGGGCCAGGGGTCAGCTGGCTTGCGCGCCGCCGGTCCAGCGGTGGCGGGCGATGACGGTCTCGCTGCGCTCGGGCAAGTCCTCGGGAGGTCCGGGGACGTCGACTCGGTCCAGGACGGTCGCGCGCAGGCGGTCGTGGGCGTCGGTGTCCCGGCCGTCGGAGGCGTCGACGGCGACTAGGTCGAGGCGGGGTGTCTCGTCGTGGGGTGCGGCGAGCAGGGCCTGCTCGGCGGCGTGGCGGGCGGTGTCGAGGTCGTGCTGGCGTAGGGCGGCGGTGGTGACGATGTGGGCGGTGTCGACGATCGCGGCGACTAGGTGGTGGTCGTGGCGGTCGCCTTCGTGGAGCCAGGTCCAGGCGCCGGGGCGGAGCTGGCTGAACGGCTCGCCGCGGACAAGGGTGAGCGCGGTGGTGAGGTCGTCGATACCGGCGGGGCCACGATTCTGGGCGCGGCGGCGTAGCCGGCGGAACAGGTCGGCGTCGGTGAGGAGGTCCTGGACCTGGTAGACGCCGATGCCGCGCTCGATCGCGGTGGGTGCCTTGCGGGCGTCGGGCAGGTGCGGCTCGCCGGTGCGGGGGTTGGTGCCCAGCCATTCGCGCACGACGCGGGCGTACTCGCGGGCCTTGGCGGGGGTGATGCCCATGGCGTCAGCGAGCTCGTCGGGGGTGGCGCCGTGCGGGCGCAGGGCGATGAAGGCCAGGACGGCGGTCATGTACGCCTTGCGTTCGGCCAGGGCTCGTCCGCGGGTGCGGGCGGTGACGGGGCCGAGGAGGGTCAGGCGGGGCAGCGGGCAGTCGTGCGCGAACCAGAGCTCGAGGTCGCCGTCGAGGTCGGGGTCGACATCGTCGGCGACGGGTCGGGTGGCGGGGTCGAGGCGCGGCGCGAGGGCTGCGAGGTCGTCGTTGGTGGTGGCGGCGTCGTCGAGGTAGTTCTCGTCGGGGTCGGGGAGCAGGCTGGTGGGGTCGCCGTGGGGGTCGCGCGGCAGGGTCGAGGAGGCGCGCAGGGCGCCGGCGGCGTCGGTGTCGGCGCGCCAGTCGCTCGTCGCGCCGGTGTCGGCGGCGTCGGGGATGGGCTGGTCCTGCAGGGCCGCTCCGGCGGCGAGGAGGGAGGCGCAGCCGAGGGCTTCGTCGCGGGTGAGCCCGACGGCGACGAGGTCGAGCCCGACGTGTGGGAGGCGGACGCGCCCGGTGGGGCTGACCTCGGCGACGGTCCCGGCGGAGGTCGCGGGACCGGTGAGGACGACGGCGACGGCGGCGGTGTCGTGGTGCTGGTCGATGACGGTGAGGAGCTGTCCGAGGGCGGGTGGGGTGTCGCCGCGGCCGTCGGCGATGAGGACGGCGGCAGGCCAGGCGTCCTCACCGCTCATGGCGGCGCGGGCCGTGGCGGAGTCGAGTCGTGCTGCGGTGGCCCGGTCGTGGGCGGTCACGGCGTGGGTGAGGGTGTCGGCGGCGGGGGCGTCGAGGACGTCGTGGCGGTGGAGCCGGTCCGGGTTGAGGGTGGTGACGTCGGCGGCCGGTCCGTGGCAGTGCGCGGTGACGGTCTCGGCCCAGGGGTTGCAGGCGATCTCCGCGGCGAGGTAGCGGGCGAGGTCCTCGGCCATCGTGGGGTCGCCGGTCAGGGTGAGGACGACGCCCTCGATGTTGAGCAGCCAGGTGTCGCCGGCGGCGTTGGTGGCGGGGTCGCTGGTGCCGATGGTGACCAAGAGCGGGAACGGGGCTGGCTGGTCAGGGGCGAGGTGTCCGGGCAGGGCCGCGGTGGCGGGCAGGGACCAGCGGGTCGCGGCGCCGTCGGGGTCGACCCACGGGTCGGGCAGCGGGCAGGGGGTCTGGAGGTGGAGGGTGGCGTCGTCGGCGGTGAGCTGGACGGCGGCCAGGGAGGGCATGGGCTGCCCGGCGGCCGTCAGAGTGGTGGCGAGGTGGCGCAGGGCGAGGTCGAGCCGCTCGACGTCGGGGGCGGCTGGGGCTCCGGTGACGGCGAGGGTCTTCTCGATGGGGGCGAGAGCCGGGGTTGGGGTGGCGATGGTGCGGCCGGGGCGGCGGTGGCGTTGCTGGGCGGCGCGGCGGCGGGCGAGGAGGAGCCACAGGGAGCCGGCGAGGACGGGTGCGGTGGCGAGTCCGGTGACCAGCCACGGGAAGGAGGGCGCGTCGTCGGCGGGAGCGGCGATCGGCGGCTCCGCCGTCGTGCCGTGTTGGGCATCGTGACGGGCGGTGGGGGTCGGTTTAGTCGTGGGGGCGGGTCCGCGGTCGGCCGGTTTGAGTCCGGTCGTGGCCGGCGCGGTTGGGGCCGGCGTGGTCGGGGTCGGCACGGAGGCTGGTGCGGTCGTGGGGGCCGGTGTCGTGGTGTCAGTGGGGAGGGTGAGGACCCAGCCGGGGACGATGAGGTCGGGGTCGCTGAGGTGTCGCCCGTCGGGTTGGGTGGCGTGGCGGGAGGCGGCGTAGATCTCGGGGTAGCGGCCGGGGTCGCCGAGCTCGGTGTCGGCGATGCCGCTGAGGGTGTCGCCGCTCTCGACGACGTAGCGCCCGCCGGCCGGGGCGGCCGGTGTCTGCGCCGCTGCGGCGGCCGGGAGGCGGAGGACGGTGCCGGGGGTGAGCGCGTCGGGGTCGGGGACGGTGGCGCGGTTGAGGGCGGCGATGGCGCTCCACTGGCGCGGGTCGCCGAGCCGGTCGGTCGCGATGGACCAGAGGGTGTCGCCCTTGCGGACGGTGTGGGTCTGTTCGGGGACGGGCGCGGTGGTCGCGGCCGCCCGCCTTGGCGCGGGGATTGCGGTGACGGCGGGTGCGGCGGCGACGGTGGGGGCCGCAGTGACCTGGCCGGCCGGGGCGGCGGCCGGCGTGGTTGAGGTCGCTGTGGTGGCGAAGAGGAGGACAGCGGCACCGACGAGTCCGTGCGCCGCGGACTGTGGCAGCGCGAGACCGGGCAGGTGCGGGGTGGGGATGCCGCGGGCTCGGGCGCCGATCTCGAGGAGGGTGGTGCCGGCGAGGAAGGCCCAGGCGAGCCACGCGGCGATGGTGAGCGCGGTCAGGGCGACGGTGCCGTCGTCGGGGGTGCTGAGCAGCTCGCGCAGGCGGTCCCAGCCGGGCCAGCCGGTGGGGGTCGAGCCGGCGGCGAGGAGGGCGGCGGGGACGCCGGCGAGGAGGGCGACCAGGGCGGTGGTGGCGGCCAGGCCGGTGAGGCGGGCGCGCAGGGTGGGTGTCATTGCTCGACTCCTCCGACGGTGCGGGTGACCTTGGCTTCGGCGTGGCCGGTGACCGGGAGGGTCGTAATGCCGATGATGCCGAGGAAGGTGCTGGTGTAGGTGTCGGCCGTGTCGACGGTGATGGTGTCGCCTCCGGTGACGCGGACGTGGCCGGTCATGCCGGAGGCGGCCAGGTAGGTCTTGGCGGCGCGGGTGGCGGCGGTGATGTCGGTGCGGACGGCTTGGCCGCGGATGGCGGGGGCGGCTTGGAGCTGTTGTCCGCCGGTGCGGGCGGCTTCGGCGGCGACGGCGCGGGCGCGTTGCTGGGTGTGGACGTGGCCACCGAGGTCGATGGCCAGGCCGGCGAGGACGACCATGGCGAACCCGGTGGTGGCCAGCCAGATGCTCACGGACCCGCGCTCGGGTGCCGGGGTGGGGGTGGTCATGTGCGTCCCCGGTAGGTGTCGATGGGTGAGGTGGCGGTGCCGGTGACGGTGGTGGTGCCGGGCAGGCCGGGGATGGCGATGTCGCCGAGGGGGACGGCGCAGGTGATGGTGGCGGTGACGGCGGCGGGGGTGCCGACGGGGGCGCGGAAGCCGCGGGTGTCGACGCGCACGGTGGTGGTGGTGCAGCGCAGGCCTTGGGTGGTCAGGCTGGCGGTGGCGGCGTCGCGGGCGGTGGCGGCGGCGGTGGTTTCGGTGCGGGCGATGGAGGCGGTGCGGGCGGCTTCGGTGGCGACGGCGTCCACGGCCTGTCCGGCGACGGCGATGCGTCCGGCGATGATGATGAGCCCGACGAACAGCACGAACGCGGGCAGCCCGATGGCGGCCTCGAGGGCGGCGGAGCCGCGTTCGGCGCGGGTGGTCATCGGGTGGTCCGTTCGACGGGCACGGTGGCGGACTGGGTGACGGTGGGGGTCCAGCCGGGCAGCACGGACAAGGCGGTGCCGCGGACGGTGATGGTGGCGGTGGTGGCGGTGCGGGCGCCGGTGATGCCGCTGACGGTAAGGGAGTCGCCGGCGGTGGCGGCGAGGTAGGTGGTGGCGGTGGTGATGCCGTCGGCCTTGGTGCCGTTCTGGGCGCCGGCGGCGCGGGCGCCTTCCTGCGCGGCGGCGATGGCCAGGGTGCGGGCGTGGTAGTGCAGGGCGGCTTGCATGCCGAGGAACATGACGGTGAACAGCGCGGGCATGAGCAGGACCATCTGGATGGAGGTGGAGCCGTGCTCGTCCCGCCGCCGGGGCGGGCGGCTGGCGGGTGTGGGGGCGCGGGTTGGGGTCATCACTCCCCCTAGGTGATCTTGGCGGCCTCGGAGGTCACGTACGCGGTGATGGCCAGGACGACGATGCCGACGATGGTGATGACGGCGACCGCCCACAGGACCTGCTCGATGGTGACCGAGCCCTGCTCGGTGCGCAGGCGGGCGCGGGCTCGGTCGGTGAGGTGGACCCCGAGGGTGTGCAGGGTGGCGGCGAGGTGGTGCATGGCGGGTGCCTTTCGGGTTTGGTTGTGCGGGTTCAGGTTCCGGCGAGGACGCGCAGGAGGGCGGGGGTGACGAGGATGGCGAGGAAGATGACGCCGAGCAGGCTCATGGGGATGGTCATGCGTTCGGCGACCTCGTTGGCTCGGGCCTTCTCGGCCGAGAGGGTGGCCACGCGCATGGCGGCGGAGCGGGCTCGCAGGGCGGTGTAGACCTGGGTGCCTTCCTCCCCGGACAGGCGCATGATGTCGGCGAGGTCGTCGAGCTCGGGCAGGGCGAGCTCGGTGGCGAGGGCGTGCAGGGACTCCCAGGGGGTCAGGCCGGACCAGCGGGTGCGGGCGAGCTCTTCGGTGAGGCGGTGGAACACCCAGGAGTCGCCGACGGAGGCGGCGGCCTCCATGGCTTGGCGGGGTCCGGCGCCGCCGAGGCGTTCGAGGGCGACGAGGTCGATGTACGCGCCAAGGGCCCGGGAGAACTCGGCGCGGGCCTTCTTCGCGTCGTCGCGGGCGTTGTGGTCGGGCAGGAAGAACAGCCCGGCCGCGACCAGGAGGGAGCCGACGGCGGGGACGGTGATGGGGATGCCGGCGCCCATCGCGTTGAATACGACGGTCATGGTCGGGGGAATCGCGAGGCCGAGCAGGGCGTAGAGAAGCTTCTCGCCGTAGAACCGGGTCAGTGGGGTGCGCAGGATCGCCAGGTCCCGGGTGGGTGGGCGTCCCCAGATCCCGGCGGGGAGGCGGGTCAGGGCCCACCGTCCGAGGCGTTCGGTCGATCCGGCCTCGTCACGCGTCGGTTCGGTTGCGGCGCGGTGGTGGCGTGCGGCCTCGGGTGAGAGCCGTTCGAGGGTGTCGCGCAGGTCGGGGTGGGCGGGCACGAGGTGCCAGATGAGCAGCGCGACACCGGCGCCGAGGAGGACGCCGGCGGTGATGACGAGCTGGAGCCCGGTCGGGGACGTCACGGTGTCACCTGCTCGGGGGTGGCGTTGATGAACCGTGGGAGCTGGCGGCCGGTGGCCATGCGGCGCATCCACACCAGGGTGGCGACGTACAGGCCGAGCAGGGCCACGAGCAGGACCTGCCCGAGGGCGGTGCCGTAGGGGGCGACGTACTGCCCGGACAGGGCGAGGAACCCCAGGACGGTGACGGTGATGATCGTGACCCAGCGGGCGGTCGCGCGGGGTTTGGCGCGGTCGGCCTCGACCTCGCGGCGGGCACGGACGTCGGCGGCGACGGACTCGGCGACGCCTTCGAGGACGCTGGCCAGCCCGGCGCCGCGGCGGCGGGCGGCGAGGATGAGGTTGGCGGCCAGGACGTCGCCGGTGGCGTCGTCGAGCTCGTCGGCGAACACGCGCAGCGCGTCCTCGGTGGGCCAACGGGCTCGCAGCCGCGCGGCGAGGCGGGTGACCTCGGGGCGGATCGGTTGCGGGGTGGAGCGGACGGTGGCGATGAGGGCCTGCTCCAGGCCCGCGCCGACGGTGAGGACCCCGGCCAGGGCGCGGGTCCACTCCTCCATGGCCTCGAGCCGGTCGACGTGCGCAGCCGCGGCGGGTGCGGACAGCAGCGCGGGCAAACCTGCCACGGCGGCGGGGACAGCGATGAGGGCGATCCACCAACCGGTGACCACGGCGATGACGAGCCCGGCCAAGGCGCCCGCGGCCAGGAGCCGCTTGCTGCGGGTGGTCAGGCGGGCGAGCGGGCGTCGGCGAGGCTGCCGGGGCTTGGGTGATGGTGGCGGGGTTCGGCGCAGCCCGGCGATGCAGCCGAGGATGCCGGCGACGACGAGCGCGCCGGCCAGTGCCGGGACGACGGCGGTCACGGGGTGTCCTGGGCGTCGCGGTGGTAGGCGTCGGCGTCGAAGCCGTACGCGTCGAGGTCGCGGTAGGTGTCGTCGAGGACGTGGGCGGTGGCGACGGTGGTTCCGGGGCGGGTGCGGAAGGCGTGCTGGATCGCGTAGCCCTTCTCGCGTTCGCCGGGGGCGACGGTGATGATCTCAGAGACCCAGCGGCGGCGCTGCCACGTGTCGTTCGGGCCGGGGGTGGTGTCGAGGTGGACGTGGACGACGATGTCGATGGCGGAGGCGATGGCGCGGAGGGCGTAGTCGTGGGTGACGTGCGGGCCGGCCTCGAGGGCGCAGGTGACGAGCTTGCCGATGGCGCCTTCTGCGGTGCGGGCGTGGGTGGTGGAGATCGACCCGGCTCCGGACTCCATCGCTTTCAGCATCGCGAGGATCTCGTGGCCGCGGACCTCGCCGACGATCTGCCGGGACAGGTTGAACCGGAACGAGTCGAACAGGGCCTCGGACAGGGTGAACTCGCCGGCCTGGCGTCCGTCGGGGCCGCGTTCGCCTGAGCCGGGGCGGGCCTCCCACGCGAACACGACGGGGTGCTGGTCGGTCATCTCGTGCAGGTGCAGCTCGTACTCGGTCTCGAAGGTGCCGATGGCCTCGTGCCGGGGGATCTGTGAGCACAGGGCCCGCACCAGGGTGGTCTTTCCGGCGCCTTGGGCGCCGGCGACGACGATGCTGCGGCGTGCCTTGACCGCGGCCGCCAGGAACGAGGCCGCGACCTCGGACAGGGTCCCGAGCTCGACGAGGTCGGCCAGGGTGACCCGGTTGAGGCGGTGCCGGCGGATCACCACGGACGGGCGGGGGGTGACCCACGCGGCGGCCGCGAGGCGCGCTCCCCCATCCAGGCGCAGGTGCAGCCGGGGTTGCGCCTCGGAGAAGGGGCGGGCGTTGACCTCGCTGCGGGAGGCCAGGAACACGAGGAAGTCGATGAGCTCGCGGTCGCTGTCCGCGACCGGTGGCCCGTCGACGAGGCGGCCGTCGGTCAGCTCGAGGCGGACCTGGTCGTGGCCGGTGATGATGATGTTCTCGACGTCGTCGTCGTCGACGAGCGGCTGCAGCCGGCCCAGGCCGAACAGGGCGTCCTCGACGGCGACCGCGGTGGCGGCCTGCTCGGCGCGGCTCCACGACGGGGACCCGGAGGTGACCCGCTCGGCAGCCTCGGTCTCGAGGAGGTCGGCGATGATGCGGCGCCCCTCGACGCGCTGTTCCGCGGCGGTCGCCCGGGATCGGTCCGCCCCCACGGCGGCGGACAGGCGGTCGGAAGCCTGCTGACGGATCGTCGCGACCAAGCCCCAGTCGATGGCGCCGTCGAATGGTGTCGGCGCGGGCCGGGAGATCGGGATGCGTTGTGGCGCAGCGGTGGTCGTCACCGGGGACTGCCCGGCGAGGGAGAACGCGCCGCGGACCCGCCCGGTTCGCGACTCGTGCGGGCTCCGGAACAGGGGCAGGTCGCTCGGGTCCGGGCCGTGGCCGTTCAGGACCGGTTCGGTGGTCATGCGCCACCCCCCGCGCGCGAGGCCGCCAGGTCGGCGGAGTTCGCCGTCACCCGGGCGGCGATGGCGTCCTGAACCGTGCGCAGCGACCTCACGAGCGCTGACCGGTCGAACCGTCCCGGCGGCTGCGAGCCGTGGGTGAACACCGCCGCGGCGGGCTCGTCCCACGCGACCGTCCCGACGACCGGTGCGGCGAGGACCTTGCCGACCTCGCGCGCGCCGTAGGGGCGCCCGTCACCGACGGTGAGGATCCCGAAGGAGTCCGCGACGCCCTGCCCGGCGAACGCGCTCGCCAGCGTCTGCGCCCAGGACCGGGCACCGGCGAGAGCGACCAGGTCGGTCCGGGTCACCATCAGCGCGAGGTCGGCAGCGTGCAGCAGCGGTTCGGGAGCCCCGGTCAGGCCGAGCCGGCCGGCATCGACGATGACGTCCTGCCCGAGCTCGTCCAGCGTGCCCAGCGCGGCGGCAAGCGGCTCCCACAGACCGTCGATGGATCGTGCCTGACCGTGGGCTCGGGTTCCCGCAATGAGGGTGACGGTGCTGTCGGGAACCTGCATCGCGACCGCCGGGATCGACTCGCGCAGGGTGCCGTCGCGGTGGGCCAGGACGAGGTCGATCAGGGAGTCCGGTGGGGACGCCTGCCCGCGGAAGTAGCCGGCGAGGATGGCGGACCCTCCGGTGGGGTCGGCCTCGACCAGCAGCACCGGCCGGTCCCAGGTCAGGGCCAAGCCGACCGCGGTCGCCGTCACCCCGGGCGACCCGGAGGCGGAGGTTAGGACGATCAGCGCCATCTCAGCGCTCCCGGGAGTCCAGGACGATGGCGATGTTGCCGGTGGCGGCCCGGGCCGCAAGATCGGGGGCGTCGCCTTCGGGGACCTGCACGGTCACCACCACCTGGCCGTCGTCGTCGTTGACCCGGACCGAGACCACCTCGGCGGTGATCGTGACCGGCGGGGCATCGCCGACCTCGCCCTGCGCTCCGGGGGTGGACACGACACGAACCTGGTCGCCGGCGACGAGCTGCTCGCCCGGCAGCTGGCCCGGCGGCAGGGCGACCCCGACCAGCGACCGCCCGGCCGGCGGCACGCTCTGGTCGGTCACCTGAGCGCTGGTGACCAGCGACCCGGCCGCCAGGTCCATCGCCGCGCGGCGGCCGACCAGCGAGCTCAGCTGCGTCGCCGGCACCGGGCGAAGAGCAGGGTCGACGCTTACCCTGACGCTCATCAGGTCTCGCGCCTGAATGACCTGGCCGCGTTGCACGTCCTCGCGGACGGCGACCACCGACTGGGTAGTCGTGGTGACGTTCCACGCGAACGCGGCGAGGACCCCGCCGAGGCAGATCAGCGCGATCGACGCCGCGACCAGCGCGGGTCGCCGGCGCAGTTTCGGCGGCGGCGCGACCGGTCGCCCCGCCGCCTTCTCACTCCTCGCGGCATGGGCCTCGGGTGTGGTCCGGGCCGTGTCGATCGCCATCTGCTTCCCCCTTCTCCTGCCGGTGCTACTGCGTGAGCACCTGCGCCTCGCCGATCGTGACGGGCACCGTGTCCGAGAACGTCAGCGGGATGGAGCCGATCTGGCCCATCCCGGTCCAGTCAACCGTCCAGTGCGAGGTGGCGCGCACCGTGTAGCGGCCCTCGACCTCGTAGGTGTGGCCGCAGTCGGGGCTCGACTTCTTCCCGAACTCGTCGCGGTACGGCGTTCCGGCGGTGTGGCACACGACCGTGGCTCCGTCTCCCATGGACCAGACGACCTTCGTGACGTGCGCGGTGGCGGTGACCGTGAACCCGCCCGCCCCTGCGGTGCGGGTCACCGGGCCCCACGTGAGCGGGTCGGGTTGGTCCGCCCACATCCAGGTCGGCATCCCGACCACCCCGATCCGACCCGGGACCGGCTCGGGCACCATGCCGACCCGGATCGCGCGCAGGTTCATCACCGCGACCGCCCGTCGGGCCAGCGCCCGCGGGTCCGGCGGGGCGCCCACGCCGGGAGGCTCGGCCGACCAGAACTGGTAGATGATGAACCCGCCCGGGCCCAGCACCGGCCGGGCGCAGTCGTAGATCGCACCGTCGGTGTGCCCTTGCCACAGCGAGTCAGACATCGGCGGCTGCGGCGTGGACGCCTTGGCGTAGCACTGCCGCGACTGCACCCACCACCCCATCTCTCCGGAGCAGTCGATCTCCGTCGGCGGAGACTCACCGTCGAAGGTGCAGACCGGCTTCTCCGGAGGCTCGTCATCTCCGGGGGGTTGAGGCTCGCCGGGCTCTTGAGGATCAGACGGATCAGTGGGAGGAGTAACGATGATGATGACGCACTGGCCCGTCTTCGGATGAGGTTCCTGGCCAGGTGGGCATTGCACAGGGGGCGAAGCCCACGCGGAGGCGGCCCCGGTCAGGGAGAAAGCCAGGCATGCGACGGCCAGAGCTAGGCGTCGCACGGTTTGCCCTTGAGCAGGTCCTCAGTGACAAAGAACCCATCCGTCGTCTTGTCGACCGTGTACGAGTACTTCTGCCGCTCGGGACGGCCGGCAGCCACGACGGACTTACCGCTCCTGTCAACCACGTCGACTGCTGACACGTCGATGCAGGCCACGACGCGGTAGGCCTGCGCACCTAGTGCGACGGCCTCGGCATTCGTGACTTGCGAGATCCCGGTCTGCCGAAGATCGTTCGCTCGATCGGAAGCGATCGTGCTCTGCCACTGAGCCAGCGCCTGACCTCGAGCGACGGACGCGAGCTGCTCGAGTTTGGTGGATGGGTCTACAGAAACGGCGTCGATCGCCGACCAGTAGGCCACGACAGCTGCAACGGCACGTCCTGGGTCGTCTGTCGGCGTCGGCGACGCTGACGGACTTGGAGAGCTGGTTGCGGAACTCGATGTGGCTGACCCACTAGTCACAGGGGTAGGCGGTGGCTGTGGCTCGCTGTCGCAGGCGCCAACGGCCAAGATCGTCGCTGCGCAGATCAGGGCGCGAGCAATTGTGCTCCTGGTGTTCATTGACCCTCCCTCCGGTCAACTCCCTAAGCGCCCCGACCGCTCTTGGCGGTCAAGGTGTGCGCAGTCCCCTGCCACGCCCTACACCGCATCTATCGACGGCGTCTGGGTTCACGATGACATGAGCGCGAGCCCTGTGGGGAGGTGGAGTCGCTTCTGTGGACAACTGCCGGTGCTCGCAGTCGACTCACCGGCGGGCCACAACCAGCCGCGACTTAAGCCCGGGACGCCGCCCAGCTCTCAGGATGCTTCGCCGAACGGTGATGCCCTACTGAGCGGCAATACGCGCCGCAATCGGGACACTCGGTCAACTCCGTCGTCTCAATGAGCCAGTGCTCGATTGTCGTCGGCAACCACAGGACGCGCCCCAGTGCCGTAATGAAATCAGGCTTCGGCAGGAGCCCCCTTTCCCTCCACTGCATCACCGTGGGCGTTGGCATCCCGACCCGCGCGGCCACCGCGGCAACGCCCCAAACCCCCTCTGGGAGATGCGAACCCGGCGGAGGGAACGGTCCGTGTTGGTGCGTATGGCGGCGAATTAGCGCTTGGGGCACGCCAAAGTCGTCCGCTATCGCGCGCAATGTCCTGCGGGCCTTCCGTGCCTCAACCCACAGTTCGATCTGCTCGATCGATGGGAACGGGCCGTACTCCGCTGTTGCCGCGCCGACAAGCTGCCTCGACACGCCGTGCTCGCGCGCGATTTCGACTGTGGTTCGGCCGGCTCGACGACCCGCGATCCACCGTTGGGTGCGCTCGTCCAGTTCTTCCCGAGAGCCAACCGCACGACCAAGCGGACGCGTGGGACGCGGAAAAGGGCCAAACGCCCTTGTTGCGCGGACAACCACCTGCTTTGAGACTCCCGCGTGAGCAGCGATGTACGCGGCTGACTCGCCCGCGCGGCGGCGAGACAACCAGTCAAGCGCTCGATGCCCCCTCGTCACGCCACCAATGTAGGCGGATCCAGGCGCGGCGGCGCTGCGTCCACAGTCCCATCGTCCCCAGCTGGCACCGGGCAACATTCCTTGGCTGCTAGTTGTCCGCGAGGGAGGCATCGAGACGCATATGGAGGTTCCAGGGCTTGTCGTTCTCCAGACCACGCGCCAATGGCGCCGCGCGGAGATCGGCCGCCCAGAGTCTGAGCATGGAGTAGACCGATGAGCAGCGCACCAACAAGTGAGAGCCGAGCCCATGACGAGCTCATGACCATCGAGGAAGCTGCACGCTACCTCCGCGTGCCAGTCGCGACGCTGAGGTACTGGCGGCACTGCGGCTCAGGGCCGAACAGCTTCAAGGTGGCCCGCCACGTTCGGTATTGGCGAGGCGACCTAGTCCTATGGCTGACCGAGCAGGCCGAGGATTCCTCCTCCCGTCCTCCACAGATCTGAGTCGCGCCCCCTCGCGCACTGGCGCCGGCAGGACGATTAGCTCAACAGGGAGGAGGCCAGGTGGCTGGAAGCATCGCGAAGCGAGCGGACGGCAAGTGGCGCGCTCGGCACAGGGACAGCGACGGCACCGAACGTGCTCGTCACTTCGATCGCAAGGTCGATGCGCAGCAATGGCTCGATCAGACTTCGGCCTCACTGCTGACAGGCACGTACTCGGACCCGAGGGCTGGCCGAATTCGTTTCAGTGAGTACTTCGAGGAGTGGTCTTCGCGGCAGTTGTGGGCGCCCGGAACGGTTCGTGCGATGACGCTGGCTGCTCGCTCCACGCCCTTCTGGAACCGACCCTTGAACCGAATTCTTCGTTCGGATTTGGAGACTTGGGTCAAAGGGATGGACGCCTCAGGCCTGGCTGCCGGCACCGTCAAGACCCGGTTCAACAACGTGCGAGGAGTGTTCAGGGCGGCACAACAAGACCGTGTCATCGGCACGGACCCCTCCGCGGGAGTCAGACTTCCCCGCGGCCGTCGACGCGAAGTCGCGATGTCCATTCCGACGCCCCGCCAGGTGGCCTCCCTACAGGAGGCCGCCGACGACCGTTTCGCGACGTTCATCGCCTTGTGCGCGTTTGCCGGCCTGCGGCTTGGTGAGGCCGCCGCCGTCCAGCGCACCGATATCGACTTCCTTCGGCGGGAGCTCCACGTTCACAGGCAGGTGCAGCGCCTGAACGGTGGCGGTGTGGACATTCGACGACCGAAATACGGATCGGAGCGAGTCATCTACCTCGCGAACAGCCTCGTCGACATCCTGGCCCGGCACGTCGAGAACTACGGCACCCACAGCAGCGACGGATGGCTCTTCGTGGGTCATGCAAACGATCCGCCGCACCAGAACACGGTTGGCTACTGGTGGCGCAAGACCCAGGCGGCCGCCGGGCAGTCTGGGCTGAAGCTGCACGACCTTCGACACTTCTACGCCTCCGGTCTGATCGCCGCTGGGTGTGACGTCGTGACCGTTCAGCGTGCGCTTGGCCACTCGTCGGCCACGACCACTTTGAACACCTACGCCCACCTCTGGCCGAGCGCCGAGGACCGAACCCGAGCGGCCGCCGAGTCGATCATCCTGACCGCTCAAGCAGGAAGGTCAGGCGAGGAGCCGCGCGCCGCCGGGACCACGATGCGGGCTCCCGATCAGCGTTGATCCCGCGCGATGCGTGCTGCTCAGCGACGGACGCTACGGAGAATCTTGCGGACTTTTTGCGGACTAGGCGGCGCCCAAAACCGACCACAACGCCTCTGACCTGCGTGTTTGCTTCAGGATCAGACGTTGAAGCGGAACTCCACGACGTCGCCGTCCTGCATGACGTACTCCTTGCCCTCCATGCGGACCTTGCCCACGGACTTCGCGGCGGCCATCGACCCGGCGGCGTCGAGGTCGGTGAACGAGACGATCTCGGCCTTGATGAAGCCGCGCTGGAAGTCGGTGTGGATGACCCCGGCGGCCTGCGGCGCGGTCCACCCGCGGCCGATGGTCCAGGCCCGCGACTCCTTGGGCCCGGCCGTGAGGTAGGTCTGCAGCCCGAGCGTGTGGAACCCGGTGCGCGCGAGCTGGTCGAGCCCGGACTCGGTCGCGCCGAACCCCTCGAGCATCTCCTGCGCGTCCTCCGGCGACATGTCCATGAGGTCCATCTCGAGCTTGGCGTTGAGGAAGACCGCGTCGGCCGGCTCCACGAGCGCCGCGAGCGACGTCTTGAGCGCATCGTCGGTGAGCTGGTCCTCGTCGAGGTTGAACACGTAGATGAACGGCTTCGTCGTGAGCAGGCCCAGCCCACGCGCCTGGTCGAGGTCGACACCGGCAGCCCGCCCACCGGCATACAGGGTGCTTCCCTCTTCGAGCACCTTCTGGGCGGCGAGCGCGTTGTCCAGGAGCGGCTTTGACTCCTTCTTGATCCGCGCCTCCTTCTCGAGGCGCGCGACGGCCTTCTCGAGGGTCTGCAGGTCGGCGAGGACCAGCTCGGTGTGGATGGTCTCGATGTCGGACTCGGGCGAGACCTTGCCGTCGACGTGCACGACGTCGCCGTCCTCGAAGGCCCGCACGACCTGACAGATCGCGTCGGCCTCGCGGATGTTGGCGAGGAACTTGTTGCCGAGCCCCTCCCCCTCAGAGGCGCCGCGCACGATCCCCGCGATGTCGACGAACGACACCGTGGCCGGGAGGATCTTGTCGGACCCGTGGATCTCGGCAAGGCGAGCGAGCCGGTCGTCCGGCAGCGGGACGACGCCGACGTTGGGCTCGATGGTCGCGAACGGGTAGTTCGCGGCGAGGACGTTGTTCTTGGTCAGGGCGTTGAACATCGTCGACTTGCCGACGTTGGGGAGCCCGACGATTCCGATGGTGAGTGCCACGGGGACAGGAGTCTAGTCGCGCTCGCGCCGTGCCTCCGCCACGCGCCGCACGGCCCAGGCCGCCAGCCCGCCCACGGCGATGCCGACGCCGGCGAAGAGCGCGTAGGTCGTGGCCGCCCGTCCCTCACCCTGGCTCAGGGCGTAGGCGAGCGCAGCGAGGCTGACGAACACCCAGACGAGGACGAGCGCCGCGAGCAGCATCGCGGCGAGGATGCCCGCGAACCTGCCGGCCGTCACGCCATGCTCCCGGGCACTTCGCTGTTCTCCAGGTATGCCGCGTGCTCGCCGGCGAGGACCTGCTCCAGCATCCGCACGTTGTAGGGCGCGACGTGCGCCGGGACGTCCGCGGGCGCCACCCAGTGCACGGCCTTGAGCTCCCGCCTGAGCAGGGTGAGGCCGTCGGCGAACGAGCGCGGGACCGTGCCGAGGTCGTAGAGGAACAGCACGGCGTCGTCCCAGCCGCGCCACGGGGGCAGCCAGTTGACGGTGACGAGACCCTCGATCCCGACGGTGACGCCGAGCTCCTCGCTGATCTCCCGCACGACGCATGCGGCCGGGCTCTCCCGGGGGTCGACGACCCCGCCCGGCAGGTCCCACTCGGACTTGTAGGTCAGCTCGCAGAGCAGGATCTCGCCGTCCTCGTTGCGCAGCAGTCCCTGCGCGATGTTGCGCTTGCGCGGGAGCCGGTCGTTGAGGACGTGGATGAACGAGCGCCCACTGTCAGCCATGTGCCGAGGCTAACCTCCCGCCCGATGTCGGTGCCCGCTGGCACGGTGTCCCCATGAACCCGTGGATCACGTTGGTGGGCGGCATCGTCATCGGTGCGCTCCTGGCACACCTGCTCCTTCGTTCGTCGTATGCCGTCCGCGCGGCGTCCGCCGCGACCGAGCGCGACCTCCTGCGCGAGCGGGTCGTCGACCTCGAGGCGTCCCTGGCCGAGGACCTCGAGACCGCGTCGCTGCTCGCGCCGCTGCGCGACGCCCTGGGCCGCGTCGAGCGCCAGGTCGGGGTGCTCGAGCGTGACCGGGTCGAGCAGTTCGGCGCACTGCGGGCGGTCATGGGCCGGGTCGAGTCCGAGGCCCAGCACCTCGGCCGCCAGACACAGTCGCTCGCCGGGTCGCTCCGCTCGTCGTCGGTGCGCGGGTCGTGGGGCGAGGTCCAGCTCCGCCGCGTCCTCGAGGCCTCCGGCATGCTCGCGCGCTGCGACTTCGAGGAGCAGGTCCGCGCCCGCAGCCGGCACGACCGCGAGGTCCGCCCCGACGTCGTCGTGCGCCTGCCCGGCGGGCGCACGCTCGTCATCGACGCCAAGGCGCCGATGAGCGCCTTCCTCGACGCCCAGACCGAGGACCTGCCGGACGACGAGCGGACCCAGCTGCTCCGCGAGCACGCCACCGCCCTGCGCCAGCACGTCCTCGCGCTCTCGGCCAAGGACTACTGGTCCGCGTTCGAGGCCACGCCCGAGATGGTCGTCTGCTTCGTCCCCAGCGACGCGATGCTCGCCGCCGCGCTGTCGGCCGACCCCGGTCTGCACGAGCGGGCGATGACGTCGAAGGTCGTGCTCGTCGGGCCCGGCACCCTCCTCGCCCTGCTCCGCACGGTCGCGTTCGGCTGGCAGCAGGACTCGCTCTCGACGAGCGCCCGCGAGCTGCTCGCCCTGGGCCAGGAGCTCTACCGCCGGCTGGGGTCGCTCGGCACCCACACCGCGAAGATGGGGCGCTCGCTGCACGCGACCGTCGAGAGCTACAACCAGTTCGTCGGCGCCCTGGAGTCCCGGGTCCTCGTCACGGCCCGCCGGATGCAGGAGCTCGACGTCGTCACCGACGAGCTCCCGCACCTCGTTCCCGTCGAGACCGGGCCGAGGGTGCTGACGGCGATCGAGCTGCTCGAGGCCGTCGGGGCCGAGCACGAGCGTCCCGACCTGCTGCTCGACGCCGAGCGCGACGATCGAGGCGGCTCGCGAGCCGGGTAGGACGTCGCGAGCCGTCGCGAAGCGGCTCACGACACCACGGACGGCTCGCGAGCCGTTCCGCCTCAGGCCGTGACGAGCTCGCCCTCACCGGGGAGCCATGCCTGACCGTCCGGGGCGCGGAAGGCCACCGGCACCCCGCGCGCCGACACCCCCTCGATCGAGTCGCTCACCTGGAGGTGGACGTGGGGCTCCGTGCTGTTGCCGGAGTTCCCGCACTCCCCGACCTGCTCGCCGGCCTCGACGCGCTGCCCGATGTGGACCGACGCCGACCACTGGCGCAGGTGCGCGAGCAGGACGAAGGGCCCCGCAGGTCCGAGCGCGATCGCGACGTGGTTGCCGGCCAGCCCGACGATGCCGCGACGGGCCCTCCCGGCCTGGCCCAGCGCGTAGGCGGCTAGCCGCAGCGGCGAGCGCCGCGCCTCGTGGTCGGGCTCGGCGTCGTGCACGGCCACGACCTCACCGGCCGCCGGTGCGAGCACCGGCTCGCCGAACCCGAGGAAGCCCTCCGGGTCCTCGACGCCCACCCGGGTGCGCCACGTACGGGGCGCGGAGAGGTTCCGCTCGTCCACCGCGACGAAGTCGATGGCGTGGGACACCCCGAACGCCTCCGTCCCGTGGCTGGGGACGCGCCGGGCGGGGCTGTTCTCCACCCGCCACGTCCCCCGGAACGGGAACGAGAGGACGACGACGCCGTCCGGGGTCGGCACCGTCAGTGCAGCGAGCCGGCCTCGACGAACGACCCGTCGTGGCGCATCTTGTCCGACATCCCGGCGGCCTTGAGGTCGCGGCGGATCTCGTTGGGGAGGGAGAACATCAGCGACTCCTCCGCGGCGACGACCGGGCGGACGTCCTCGTACCCGCGCTCGGCGAGGTAGTCGAGGACGCCGCGCACGAGGAGCTCGGGCACGGACGCGCCGGACGTGACGCCGACGGTGCCCACCCCGTCGAGCCACGACTCGTCGATCTCGTCCGCGTAGTCGACGAGGTGACCGGCGCGGGAACCGTGCTCCAGAGCGACCTCGACGAGGCGGACCGAGTTGGAGGAGTTGCGCGAGCCGACGACGATCATGAGGTCGGTGTCGGGGGCCATGTGCTTGACCGCGAGCTGGCGGTTCTGGGTGGCGTAGCAGATGTCGTCGCTGGGCGGGTCCTGCAGCTTCGGGAACTTCTCGCGCAGCCTGCGGACCGTCTCCATCGTCTCGTCGACCGAGAGGGTGGTCTGGGACAACCAGACGACCTTCTCGGGGTCGCGGACCTCGATGTTGTCGACGTCGTCGGGGCCGTCGACGAGGGTGATGTGCTCGGGCGCCTCCCCTGCCGTGCCGACGACCTCCTCGTGACCCTCGTGCCCGATGAGCAGGATGTCGAAGTCGTCGCTCGCGAACCGGACGGCCTCGCGGTGGACCTTGGTGACGAGCGGGCAGGTCGCGTCGATGGTCTTGAGGCCCAGCGCCTTGGCCTCCTCGTGCACCACGGGGGCGACGCCGTGCGCGGAGAAGATCACGGTGGCACCCTCGGGCACCTCGTCGGTCTCCTCGACGAAGATCGCCCCGCGCTTCTCGAGCGTCGTCACGACGTGCTTGTTGTGGACGATCTCCTTGCGGACGTAGACGGGCGCGCCGTAGAGGTCGAGCGCCTTCTCGACGGTGACGACGGCCCGGTCGACCCCGGCGCAGTAGCCGCGGGGCGCGGCGAGGAGGACGCGCTTGGTGGCCTGGTCAGTCGTGGCGGTCATGGGCCCATCGTAGGCGGGCGCTCTGGGCCTTCCCTGTACGCCCGTCCGGCACCGGAGGCATGGGGCGGGACCACATGGCCTCGACCGCCCGCGCGTGATGGGGTCCGAGGGTGTACACCCACCTCACCGACCACCTCCGCTGGACCCTGCCGGAGGTGCTCGCCGACCAGGCGGGGCGCCACGGGGACAAGGTCTTCGTCACCGTCATCGACGAGGGGGAGCTGACCTACGCCGACGCGCAGCGGGACGCCGGCCGCATGGCGAACCACCTCAGCGCGGCCGGGGTGGGGGTCGGCGACCCCGTCGCGGTCGTCCTGCCCAACGGGCTCGACTTCGTCAGGGTGTGGCTCGCGCTGGGACGGCTCGGGGCGGTCATGGTGCCGGTCAACACGGCACTGACCGGTGACTTCCTCGTCCACCAGCTGCGCGACAGCGGAGCGCAGCACGTCGTCGTCGCGGGCACCCCAGCGGCCGCCGTCGCCGAGGTCCTGGACGCCGTCCCCCGGCTGGCGCCGCTGTCGCTGGTCGGATGGGACGCGCAGCCGTCCCGACCGGACGCCGAGACCCCCGACGCGGCAGCGAGTGACATCGCGTGCGTCATGTACACCTCCGGCACGACCGGCCCCTCGAAGGGCGTGCTCATGCCCCACGCCCACTGCTACCTGTTCGGGTTCGGCAGCATCGAGGCCCTCGGCCTGACCGCGCAGGACCGCTACTACATCTGCATGCCGTTCTTCCACGCCAACGGCCTCTTCATGCAGCTCTACGCGACCCTCATCGCGGGTGCCACCGCCGTCGTCCGCGCTCGCTTCAGCGCCTCGTCGTGGCTGGGCGACGTGCAGGCACACCGGTGCACCGTCACCAACCTCCTCGGCGCGATGAGCCAGTTCGTCCAGGCGCAGCCCGCGGGGGACGACCGTGACCATGCCCTGCGGGTCATCTGCCCCGTCCCGAACCCGCCGACCCACGAGGAGACGTGGCGCGAGCGCTTCGGCCTCGCCGACGTCGTCTCGGCCTACGGGATGACCGAGGTCAACATTCCCCTCTACGGCCGCCTGGGACGGTCGCGGCCGGGGACTGCGGGCCTCGTTCTCGACCGGTTCTTCGAGGTGTCCATCCGCCATCCCGACACCGACGACGCCCTCGCCCCGGGAGAGGTCGGTGAGATCATGGTCCGGCCGCGGATCCCGTCCGGCTTCATGGCCGGCTACGCCGGGCTCCCCGAGGCCACGGCCGAGGCCTGGCGCAGCTCCTGGTTCCACACCGGTGACTCCGGGACGATGGACGACGACGGGTGGGTGACCTTCGTCGACCGGACGAAGGACTGCATTCGCCGGCGCGGGGAGAACGTCTCCTCGTTCGAGGTCGAGTCCGCGGTGACGCGGTTCGCCGGGGTGGCCGAGGTGGCCGCGTTCGCCGTCCCGGCGGGTGCCGAGGGCACGGAGGACGAGGTGATGCTCGCCGTCGTCGCCGAACCGGGCTCCCGCCTGTCCGCCCCCGAGGTGGCCGCCCATGCCGACCGCGTACTCCCCCGATTCGCCCAGCCGCGCTACGTCGAGATCGTCACCGAGATCCCGCGCACCCCCACGGAGAAGGTCCGCAAGGCCGAGCTGCGACGACGCGGGGTCACTGCGGCGACCTGGGACCGGCTCGGTGACGGTGACCCCTCCTAGAGTGGGCGACGTGAGCAGCCCTCCCGAGCGTCCCGCCCTGCCCGAACGGGCCGGTGACACCAGCGCGGAGCACCCGTGGCCGGTGCGGCTGCTCAGCATGAAGATCGCCGAGTACGTCGACAGGATGTCCGTGCTCTGGGTCGAGGGGCAGGTCGTCCAGCTCAACCGGCGCCCGGGTGCGCGGACGGCATACCTCACCCTGCGCGACCCGGACGTCGACATGTCGCTCTCGGTCGCCATCCAGGTCAACGCCCTCGACGCGATGGCCGCACCCGTCGCCGAGGGCGCCCGCGTCGTCGTCCAGGCCAAGCCGTCCTTCTGGACCCAGCGCGGCACGCTCATGCTCGACGGTCGCCAGATCCGACCCGTCGGTGTCGGCGAGCTCCTGGCGCGGATCGAGTACCTCAAGCGCAACCTCGCGAGCGAGGGCCTCTTCGACGCCGACCGCAAGCGCCCCCTGCCCTTCCTCCCGCGCCGGATCGGGCTCATCTGCGGGCGGGCCAGCGCCGCCGAGAAGGACGTCGTCGAGAACTCCCGTCGCCGCTGGCCGACCGCCAGGTTCGAGATCCGGCAGGTGGCGGTCCAGGGCGCGAGTGCCGTCACCGAGGTGTCCCAGGCGCTGCGCGAGCTCGACGCGGCGCCCGAGGTCGACGTCATCGTCATCGCGCGCGGCGGCGGCAGCGTCGAGGACCTCCTGCCGTTCAGCAACGAGGCGATGATCCGGGCCGTCGCCGCCGCCCGCACCCCGGTCGTCAGCGCCATCGGGCACGACGTCGACTCGCCGCTGCTCGACCTCGTCGCGGACCACCGCGCCTCCACCCCCACCGACGCGGCCAAGGCGATCGTCCCCGACACCGAGAGGGAGCACCAGCTCGTCGTGGCGGCCCGCACGCGCGGTCGCCGGGCCCTCGAGGCCAGGCTCCACCACGAGCGCCGCCGACTCGTCGAGCTGCGGTCTCGCCCCGTGCTGGCCGACCCCGGCGCGTTCGTCCGGGTCCAGCGCGAGGTCGTCACTGCCCTGCGCGCCCGCGCCCGGCGCCGCGCCGAGGCCCAGCTGCACCGGCACCAGGACGGCGTGACCCACCTCAGTGCCCAGCTGCGGACCCTGTCACCCCAGTCCACGCTGGACCGGGGCTACGCGATCGTCCAGCGGGTGGCCGGCGACATCGTCATGGATCCCGAGGAGCTCGACGTCGACGAGCTGCTGCGGGTCACCGTGGCCCGAGGCGACTTCGGCGTCCGGACGGCGGGTTAGGGTGCTCGTCATGGCCCAGGACACCCCGCAGACCGAGACCGACAAGGTCGACGGCCAGCCGACCCAGACCGTCCCCGCGGACGGCGCCGACGCCAACGCCGACGTGCCGCAGCTGAGCTACGAGGCCGCCCGCGACGAGCTCGTCGACATCGTCTCGCGGCTCGAGAACGGCCAGGTCGGCCTCGAGGACAGCATGGGCCTGTGGCAGCGCGGTGAGGCGCTCGCCGCCCACTGCGCGAAGTGGCTCGACGACGCCGAGGCCAAGCTCAGCGACTGACCGTCACGGGGCGACCGGCGCGAGTCGCTCGGCGACGAAGGCCAGCTCCTCGAAGGTGCCGGTCCCGGTGAGCAGGGTGGTGAGCTCCCCCGACCCGGTGCGCCGGTCCAGGAGGCTGTTCTGGACCTTGGCCCCGCGCTCGTACTTCAGCCAGGTCGTGCCCGCGGCCTGCAGCTCCCCGATGCGGCGGGCCCGGTTGGTCTGCGCCTCGACCCAGCCCTGGGTCGCGTCACGCGTCTGCTCGACCGCGACATAGTTGCCGGACGGGGCCTGGTAGCCGGCGTGCCACGTCATCAGCCCGTCGGTGCTCTTGACGTAGCGGGCGCTCGTCGTCGTCCAGCCCTGGGGCAGGTCGACGGCCTCCGAGATCGGCCAGCCACTGTCCTGCGCGACGGTGAGCGCGGTGCCGTGCACGTCGACCGTCGGTCCGCCGAGGGTGTTGACCCGGGGAGTCATGAACCAGATGATCGCCATGAGGGCACCGATGACGAGCAGCGACCGCAGCATGTTCGGGGTCGATCCCATCGAGTAGCGGCTCTTGCCCGGCGCGGTGCTCACCCCTCCATGGTCGCTGATGACCGCGCGATTCCAGCCATCGGGGTCGGCGATAGAGTCGGCGCGCAGGTTCCGCTCACGCCACGGCACACCTCGCCCCGTCAAGGAAGACAGGTCCACCCCATGCCTGACGCCCCCTCCACGAACGTCCCCGACCGCAACCTCGCGCTCGAGCTCGTCCGGGTCACCGAGGCCGCCGCGATGGCCGGCGGACGCTGGGTCGGCCGCGGCGACAAGAACCTCGCGGACGGCGCCGCCGTCGAGGCGATGCGCGCCCTCATCGCCACCGTCGAGATGCGCGGCACGGTCGTCATCGGCGAGGGCGAGAAGGACAACGCCCCCATGCTCTTCAACGGCGAGCAGGTCGGCAACGGGTCGGGGCCGGAGGTCGACGTCGCGGTCGACCCGATCGACGGCACGACCCTCACCGCCAAGGGCATGCCCAATGCCATCTCCGTCATGGCCGTCAGCGACCGCGGGACCATGTACGACCCCAGCGCGGTCTTCTACATGGACAAGCTCGTCGCCGGCCCGGAGGTGGCCGACGTCGTCGACATCCGTCTCCCCGCGGCCGAGAACATCCGCCGGATCGCCAGGGCCAAGAAGGAGCGACCGCAGGACGTCACCGTCGTCATGCTCGACCGGCCCCGCCACGAAGCCCTCGCCCAGGAGGTCCGGGACGCCGGCGCCCGGATCAAGTTCATCTCCGACGGCGACGTGGCCGGCGCCATCTCGGCGGCCCGCGAGACGACCGGCATCGACCTCCTCCTCGGCATCGGTGGCACCCCCGAGGGCATCATCACCGCCTGCGCCATCAAGTGCCTCGGCGGCGTCATCCAGGGCCGCCTCTGGCCCACCGACGACGACGAGCGGCAGCGGGCGCTCGACGCCGGCCACGACCTCGACGCGGTGCTGACGACCGAGGACCTCGTCACCTCCGACAACTGCTTCTTCGTCGCCACCGGCATCACCGACGGTGAGCTCCTCCAGGGGGTCCGCTACTCCCGGGGGCAGGCGACGACGAACTCGATCGTCATGCGCAGCAAGTCCGGCACGGTCAGGGTGATCGAGAGCCACCACGTGCTCGACCGCACGGCCGGACTCCCGAAGGGCGACGCCTGACATGGCCGCCGCGCAGCAGGTGCTCGTCGTCGGCGAGACCCTCGTCGACATCGTGCACACGCCCGACGGCCTGGTCGAGGAGCACGTGGGCGGCTCCCCCGCGAACGTCGCGATGGGCCTCGCCCGGCTGGGTCACGACACCGTCCTCGCGACCTCGCTCGGCGAGGACCCCCACGGCACCCGCTGCCGCGGCCACGTCACCGACCGGGGCGTGAGCATCGAGAACCTCGACGCCGGGAACCACCCCACCTCCACCGCCATCGCGACGCTCGACGACTCCGGCGCCGCCGAGTACGAGTTCGACCTGCACTGGGACCTGCGCGCCATCGACCGGCTCGACCGCTTCGCCCACGTGCACACCGGCTCGATCGCCGCCACCCTCACCCCCGGCGCCGCCGTCGTCGCGGAGACGCTGCGCGACGCCCGGGCCCACGCCACCATCTCCTACGACCCCAACGCCCGCCCCACGATCATGGGCGACGTGGACGGGGTGCGCCCGCGCATCGAGGAGCTCATCGCGCTCAGCGACGTCGTCAAGGCCAGCGAGGACGACGTCGAGTGGCTGTATGCCGGCCAGTCCCTTCCCGACGTCATGGCCGCCTGGGGCCGGCTGGGACCGGGCCTGGTCGTCATCACCCGGGGTGGCGACGGCGTCACCTACCGCGTCACCGCCACCGGTGAGACCGCCGAGTCCCCCGCCCGGGTGGACCGGGTCACCGACACCGTCGGCGCCGGCGACTCGTTCATGGCCGGACTCGTCTCGGGCCTGCTCGACGCCGGGGTGCTCGGCGGGGCCGCCGCCCGCTCACGCCTCGCCGACGCGACCCTCGGCGACGTCGCCGGCGCGGTCGACCGGGCCATGAGCACGAGCGCGATCACCGTCGTGCACGCCGGCGCCTACGCTCCCACCCGGGACGAGCTCCCGACCGACGCCGCCACCACCACCCCACAGGGACGAGGACCGCAGTGAACGACGACACGCCTGCTCCGCACGGGTTCGACGACCTGCTGGCCGCGAACGCGGCCTTCGCGCAGGAGTTCACGCTCGGGGGCTTCGACGGCATCGCGCACCGCGGCGTCGCCGTCGTGACGTGCATGGACTCGCGCATCGACCCGCTGGGCATGATCGGCCTCGCGCCCGGCGACGCGAAGATCTTCCGCAACCCAGGCGGTCGCGTCACCGCGGCGGCGCTCGAGGCCCTCGTCCTCGGCGTGCACCTCCTCAACGTGCAGCGCATCCTCGTCGTGCCGCACACCCGATGCGCCATGGCCAACCACACGGAGGTCGAGCTGCGCGCCCTCATCGGCCAGAAGGCAGGGTCCGACGCGTCGTGGCAGGGTTTCCACGTCGTCGCCGACCAGGACGCCGCCCTGCGTGCCGACGTCGCGGCGATCCGGTCGCACCCGCTCATCCCCGACACCGTGGACGTCGGCGGCTTCCTCTACGACGTCGACACCGGCCTCCTCGAGCACCGCGCCTGAGTGCGGGCCGGTCGACGAGGGCGAGGTATGCCGTGAGGGTCGTCGCGCTCAACGTGCACCCCGTGAAGAGCTGCGCCATCCGGCCGGTCCGGTCGGCCCTCGTCGAACGCGCCGGGTTCGCCGGGGACCGCAGGTGGATGGTCGTCGACGCGGACGGCCGGCTCGTCTCCGCCCGCGAGCTGCACCCGCTGTTCTCCGTCGTCCCCGACACCGCCGAGACGAGCGGCGAGGTGGACGGCGGCCTGCGGCTGCGGGCCCCCGGCGCGCCCGACCTGCACCTGAACGGTGACACCGGCGAGGTGGTCCCGGTGCGGCTGCACCGCCACGACCTCACCGGTGCGCCGGTGTCCCCCGACGCCGACGCCTGGCTGCAGCAGGTGCTGGGCCGGCCCGGCCTCCGGCTCGTGCGCTGCGTCGACCCGACCCGGCGCGCGCTCAACCCGGCGCACAGCGCGCCCGGCGACCACACGGCATACGCGGACGGGTACCCGGTCACGCTCGCGAGCCGAGCCTCGCTGCGACAGCTCAACGACTGGATGGCCGAGGGCGCCGTGGAGCGCGGCGAGCCCGTGCCCGAGCCCCTGCCGGTCGAACGCTTCCGCGCCAACGTCGTCGTCGACGGCGCCTGGGAGGCGTTCGTCGAGGACACGTGGGCCCGGGTGCGGATCGGCGGCGTGACCTTCCGGGTCGCCAAGCCGGTCGACCGCTGCGTCATGACGACGATCGACCTCGACAGCCTCGACACGGGCAGGGAGCCGATCCGGACGCTGGCCCGCCACCGCCGCTGGGACGGTGCCACGTGGTTCGCCGTCCAGCTCATCCCCGACGGCACCGGTGAGGTGCACGTCGGGGACGAGGTCACGCCGGGCTGAGCGCCTCGGCGATCGGGGTGTCGCCGTTGGTGAACTCGATGGTCGAACCGGCCAGCTCGGGGTGCTCCAGGACGTGCGCGGCCACCGCGGCCACGTCGTCGCGCGAGACGCTCCGGCCGCCCGCGTCGCCACCCACCTCGACCCGCCCGGTGCCGGTGTCGTCGGTGAGGGCACTCGGCCCGAGCACGACCCATCTCAGGGCCGACGCACGGAGGTGCCCGTCAGCCGCCGCCTTGGCCTCGGCGTACGTGTGGAACGGGTGGTCCTCCGGCACACCGTGATCCGGTCGCGCGCCGAAGTAGGACACCATGACGTAGATCGGGTCGCCGGAGCGCGCGGCCGCGTCCATGGAGCGGATCGCGGCGTCCCGGTCGACGGCGAGGGTCCGCTCCGGACTGCCACCGCCGGCGCCGGCGGACCACACCACCGCGTCGGCGCCCGCGAGCGCGGCCGCCATCTCCTCCTCGGACATCTGCTCGACGTCGAGGACGGCCGGCGTCGCGCCCACCGCGTCGATGTCCGGGCCCTGGTCCGCGCTGCGGATCCACGACGTGACGTCGTGGCCGGCGCCGGACAGCAGTCCGGCGAGCCGGAGGGCGATCTTGCCGTGCCCGCCGATGATCGTGACGGAGGCCTTCGGGGCGTTGACTGCGTCGGGTGCCATGCCGACACCCTGCCTCAGCTCTCGGGGCAGCACTACCGTGGGTCCATGACGTTCCAGACGACCTTCCCCGACGGCTTCCTCTGGGGAGCAGCGACCGCGAGCTACCAGATCGAGGGTGCGGTGTCCGAGGACGGCCGCTCGCCGTCCATCTGGGACACGTTCAGCGCCACCCCGGGCAAGGTGCTCGGCGGCGAGTCCGGCGAGGTCGCGTGCGACCACTACCACCGCATGGAGTCCGACGTCGACCTCATGAAGGGCCTCGGCCTCGAGGCGTACCGGTTCTCGGTGGCGTGGCCGCGCGTCATCCCGACCGGGACGGGCACCGTGAACCAGGCCGGGCTCGACTTCTACTCGCGCCTCGTCGACCGGCTGCTGGACAACGGGATCCGTCCGTTCGTCACGCTCTACCACTGGGACCTCCCGCAGGTGCTCGACGAGCGCGGCGGCTGGCTCAACCGCGACGTCAAGGACTGGTTCACCGACTACACCGCCGCCGTCGTCGGGGCGCTCGGGGACCGGGTCACCAACTGGACGACCCTCAACGAGCCGTGGTGCTCCTCGGTCCTCAGCTACGCCATCGGCGCGCACGCGCCCGGGCACACGGACGCGGCCGAGTCGCTGGTCGCCGCGCACCACCTCACCCTCGCGCACGGCATGTCGGTCCCTGTCATCCGCGAGCTCTCCCCCGGCGCCGAGGTCTCCATCACGCTCAACCCCACCCAGGTCCACGGCCCCGAGGACCCGGACGAGCGCGACGTCGACGCCGTCCGCCGTGCCGACAACGCCCTCAACGGGATCTTCTTCGGCCCGCTGTTCCACGGGGCCTACCCCGAGGGGATGCTCGAGGACACCGCGCACCTCACCGACCACGCCTACCTCCACGACGGCGACTTCGCGGTCACGAGCGACCCCCTCGACAACCTCGGGGTCAACAACTACTTCCCGACGCGAGTGCGCTTCACCGAGGGGGCGGAGAACCCGATGCCGGGCTGCGACGGCGTCGAGGAGACCGCCCCGCACCCGCCGCTGACCGACATGGGCTGGGAGATCTCGCCCGACAGCCACCGCGACATCATCCTGCGGTCGTCGCGGGAGTCGGGGCTGCCGATCTACATCACCGAGAACGGCTCCGCCTGGCCCGACGTCGTCGACGCGGACGGCGCGGTCCACGACCCGGACCGGACGGCATACCTCCACGGCCACCTCGAGGCGGTGAACCGCGCCATCGACGACGGCGCCAACGTCCGCGGGTACTTCGCGTGGTCGCTCATGGACAACTTCGAGTGGGCGTACGGCTACAGCAAGCGCTTCGGGATCGTCCACGTCGACTACGACACGCAGCAGCGGACGGTCAAGGACTCCGGGCACGAGTACGCCCGGATCATCGCCGCCCACCAGCGCTGAGCGCGGCAACACCGACGCAACACAGGTCACGATTCGGGGGTCTGATGGGAGAAAAACGGCTCATCCGCCCCACCGCTGGGTAGGGTCAGCGACTAGTCAGACGTGGGTCGACCACGTCCACTACTGCCAAGGAGTACCGGTGACCACCTCACGTACCCGCCGCGCCAGCGCCCTCGCTGCCGCAGCCCTCGTCTCCACGCTCGCCCTCGCCGCCTGCGGTTCCAGCGACGGCGACGGCGACGCCGACCCCGCCGCCTCGAACTCCAGCGGCATCACGACCATCACCTCGGGCAAGCTCAAGGCCTGCACGCACCTGTCGTACAAGCCGTTCGAGTTCAAGGAGGGGTCCAAGGTCGTCGGCTTCGACGTCGACCTCATGGACCTGCTCGCCAAGGACCTCGGCCTCGAGCAGGAGGTCGTCGACATCGAGTTCGCGACGATCACCTCCGGCGCCGCGTTCGCCGCCAAGAAGTGCGACGCCGGCTTCGGTGCCACGACCATCAACGACGAGCGCAAGAAGGCCGTCCTCTTCTCGGACCCGTACTTCGACTCCACCGCCGCCCTCATCGTCAAGAAGGACTCGGGGATCACCGACCTCGCGGGCCTCAAGGGCAAGAAGCTCGGTGTCCAGACCGACACCACCGGGCAGGAGTTCGCCGAGAAGGAGAAGGGCGCCAACGGCTTCACCCCCGTCGTCTTCGACGACCTGCCGACCCAGCTCGCCGGCGTGCTCGCCGGTCGCGTCGAGGGCGCGATCAACGACAACGGCCCGCTCCTCGACTACGCCAAGGACAACCCGACGACCGAGGTCGTCAAGGAGTTCGACACCGGCGAGCAGTACGGCCTGATGTTCAAGAAGGACGACCCCAACGGCACGAAGCTCGCGGAGAAGGCCAACGAGATCCTCAAGGCCGCCAAGGCCGACGGCCGCTACAACACCATCTACAAGAAGTGGTTCGGGGTCGACGCCCCGAAGTGATCCTTCCTTCGACGCCGAGGGCGGCGGTACGGTTCGACCGGACCGCCGCCCTTCGGCGTCTTTGGTCCCAGCACCCGCAGCAGGGCAGGAGAACGCATGAGCACCACCACCACTGACGCTCCCCCGAAGAAGAAGCTGTCCCCGCGCAAGCGCGCCCAACGGATCCGGTGGGCTCAGTACGCCGTACTCGTGGTCGTCGCACTGGCCCTCGGGCTCACGGCGGACTGGGGCCAGATCCAGGAACAGTTCTTCCGAACCGACCTCATCAAGACGACCCTGACCGAAGGTGTGGGGTCGGCACTCAAGAACACGATCGTCTACACCGCCGGCGCCTTCGTCATCGGTCTGCTGCTCGGCACCGTCCTGGCGCTCATGCGGTTGTCGTCGGTCGCCCCGTACCGGTGGATCGCCACCGTCTGGATCGAGTTCTTCCGTGGACTCCCGGCGATCATCGTCTTCATCGCCTTCGGCCTCATGTCGCTCGCCTTCGAGGGCTTCGTCATCCCCTACGACCCGTACGGGACGGTCTGGGTCGCCCTCGGCCTCGTCGCCTCCGCGTACATGGCCGAGACCATCCGGGCCGGCATCCAGGCGGTCCCTCCGGGCCAGATCGAGGCGGCTCGCTCCCTCGGTATGCCGTCCGGCGTCGCGACCCGCAAGATCGTGCTCCCTCAGGCGTTTCGGGTGATCACCCCGCCCCTGACCAACGAGCTCATCCTGCTCGTCAAGGACTCCTCGCTCGTCTACGTGCTCGGCCTCTCCGCCAGCGGCTACGAGCTCACCAAGTACGGGCGGCAGCTCTCGAGCGACAACGCCAGCCTCACCCCGCTCGTCGTCGCGGGCTTCTGCTACCTCATCATCACCCTCCCGCTGTCCCTCATCGTGCGCCGCATGGAAGCCCGCCAGAAGAAGGAGCGCTGAGCATGTCCGCCACCGCCACCGGAGCACCCGTCGTCGAGGTCACCGACCTCCACAAGTCGTTCGGCTCCAACCACGTCCTCCGGGGCCTCGACGCCACCATCCACCAGGGCGAGGTCGTCTGCGTCATCGGTCCGTCGGGGTCGGGCAAGTCGACGTTCCTGCGGTGCATCAACCTCCTCGAGGAGCCGACGAGCGGCTCGATCAAGGTCGGCGGGGACGAGGTCACCGACCCCGACTGCGACATCGACGCCATCCGCCGCAACATGGGCATGGTCTTCCAGCAGTTCAACCTCTTCCCGCACCTGTCGGTGCTCGACAACTGCACCGTCGCCCAGACCACGGTCCTCAAGCGGTCCAAGACCGAGGCCGAGGCCAAGGCCCGCGAGAACCTCGAGAAGGTCGGGCTGTCCGAGAAGGCCGACGCCTTCCCCGCCCAGCTCTCCGGCGGTCAGCAGCAGCGCGTGGCCATCGCGCGCGCCCTGTCCATGGACCCCAAGCTCATGCTCTTCGACGAGCCGACCTCGGCCCTCGACCCCGAGCTCGTGGGTGACGTCCTCTCGGTCATGCGCCGCCTGGCCACCGAGGGGATGACGATGTTCGTCGTCACGCACGAGATGGCGTTCGCGCGCGAGGTCGCCGACCGGGTGATCTTCATGGACGGTGGGTCGATCGTCGAGGAGGGCGCCCCCAGCCAGGTCATCGGAGCGCCCACCGAGGAGCGGACCAAGGTCTTCCTCCAGCGGGTGCTCGACCCGACGCACGTCGAGGCGGGAGCCGAGGATGCGGCCCACGCCGAGCGTCACCGGGCCGACGCCGCCGCAGGAGCCGCCGCGAGGCCGAACGTCCCTCTCGACCCCCAGCGCTGACCCGGCTCGCGCTCGTCAGAGGGCGAGGCGGTCCTTGACGACCTTGACGAGGCGGTCGGCGACGTCCTGCGCGTCCTCCGCCGTGACGGCCTCGACCATGACGCGCACGACCGGCTCGGTGCCGGACTTGCGCAGCAGGACCCGGCCCTTGCCGTCCAGGAGCACCGTCTCCGCGGCGACGGCGGCCTGCACGCCCTCGTCGGTGTCGACGCGGGCCTTGTCGACGCCCTTGACGTTGACGAGCACCTGCGGCATACGGGTCATGACGGTGCCGAGGTCGGCGATGGTGCGGCCGGTCTCGGCCATGCGCGCGGCGAGCATGAGGCCGGTGAGGACGCCGTCGCCCGTCGTGCCGTGCTCCATCATGATGACGTGGCCGGACTGCTCGCCGCCGAGCGTGTGGCCCGACCGGCGCATCTCCTCGAGGACGTAGCGGTCCCCCACGCCGGTCTGCTTCACGGTGATGCCCTCGCGCTCCATGGCCTGGAGGAGGCCGAGGTTGCTCATCACGGTGGCGACGAGGGTGTCGCCGGCGAGCGCACCGCGCTCCTTGAGGGCGACGGCGAGGATGCCCATGATCTGGTCGCCGTCGATCTCGTTGCCGTCGGCGTCGACGGCCAGGCAGCGGTCGGCGTCGCCGTCGTGGGCGATGCCGATGTGGGCCCCCTTGGCCGCGACGGCCTGCTTGAGGTGGTCGAGGTGGGTCGAGCCGTAGCCGTCGTTGATGTTGAGACCGTCCGGCTCGGTGCCGATCTCGATGACCTCGGCCCCGGCGAGGCGGAACACCTCGGGTGAGACGGACGAGGCCGCGCCGTGGGCGCCGTCGATGACGACGGTGAGCCCGTCGAGGCGGTTGGGCAGGGCCTGGAGCAGGTGCGCGACGTAGCGGGCCTGCCCGGCGCGGTTCTGGTGCACCCGTCCGATCTGGGCCCCCGTGGGACGCTCCCACTCGCGGCCGAGACCCGCCGCGATCTCGTCCTCCACCGAGTCGGGGAGCTTGTGTCCCCCGGAGGCGAAGAACTTGATGCCGTTGTCGGGCATGGCGTTGTGCGAGGCCGAGAGCATGACGCCGAAGTGGGCGTCCATGTCGGAGGTGAGGAAGGCGACTGCCGGCGTGGGCAGCACCCCGACGTTGTGGACGTCGACCCCGGCGGAGGCGAGCCCGGCGACGACGGCCGCGCCGAGGAACTCCCCCGATGCCCGCGGGTCGCGTCCGACGACGGCCTTGGGCCGGCGCCCCGCCTCGCGGGCCTCACGACCGAGGACGTGCGCCGCCGAGACGGCAAGCCCCAGGGCGAGGTCTGCGGTGATGTCGACGTTGGCGAGTCCTCGAACCCCGTCGGTCCCGAACAGTCGTGCCATGCGCGTGCCGTGCCTTTCCTCGTCCTACGAACGTCGCGGGCCGTGGAGACGGCCGACGAGACAACCTACCGCCGCATGCCGAAGGCGGCACCCCCCGAGGGATGCCGCCTTCGTTGCGGAACGCCGGATCAGCGCGTGAGGAACCAAGCGATGAGACCGCGCCAGCGGGATCAGCGCTTGAGGAGCCAAGCGATGAGACCGCGCCAGCGGGATCAGCGCTTGGAGTACTGGGGCGCCTTGCGGGCCTTCTTGAGACCGGCCTTCTTGCGCTCGGGGACGCGGGCGTCACGGGTGAGGAAGCCGGCCTTCTTGAGTGCCGGACGGTTCAGCTCCTCGTCGACCCCGTTGAGCGAGCGGGCGACACCGAGACGGACGGCGCCGGCCTGGCCGGAGGGGCCACCACCGTGGACGCGCACGAGCACGTCGTACGCACCGACGAGCTCGAGGACCGCGAGCGGCTCGTTGACGATCTGCTGGTGCACCTTGTTGGGGAAGTACCCCTCGAGGGAGCGGCCGTTGATCTTCCACTCACCGGTGCCGGGGACGATGCGCACGCGGGCGATGGCCTGCTTGCGGCGACCGGTGGCAGCGCCGGGGGCGGAGGCGGTGGGACGGCGGGTTTCCTCGCCCGCGATGTCGCCGGAGGACTCCGAGGTGTACTCGGAGATCTCGACGTCGTCGGCGTCGGTGCCGAGCTCGGGCGACTCGATGGAGGTGTTCTCGGTCATTACTGGGCCACCTGGGTGATCTCGAAGGGCTTGGGCTGCTGGGCCGCGTGGGGGTGCTCGGAGCCGGCGTAGACCTTGAGCTTGGTCAGCTGCGCGCGACCGAGCGTGGTCCGCGGGAGCATGCCGCGCACGGCCTTCTCGACGGCCTTCGCGGGGAACTTGTCGAGCATCTCGACGTAGGTGCGGCTCCGGAGACCACCCGGGAAGCCCGAGTGACGGTAGGCACGCTTCTGCTCGGCTTTGGCGCCGGTGAGGGCGACCTTGTCGGCGTTGATGATGATGACGAAGTCACCGGTGTCGACGTGGGGGGCGAAGGTCGCCTTGTGCTTGCCGCGCAGCAGGATCGCGGTCTGGCTCGCGAGGCGCCCCAGCACGACGTCAGTGGCGTCGATGACGTGCCACTGCCGCGTGATGTCGCCCGACTTCGGGGTGAAGGTACGCACGGTGTTACCTAACGTGTGGATGGAACGGGAACCTGGCGACGGTGAACATCCGGCCGTCAGGGGTATGCCGTGTGCTCCCGCCAGGGCTCTCACCTCTCGGGCCACCCTGGGAAGGGCGCACGGCACAACAGTCACCAAGTTTACGGGGGGACGCCCGTGTGCCCAAATCCCGGGCCGCACCCACCGAAACCCCCGCTGACCTGCACGGACAGCGACTTTGCCCGGCCGTGCACACTCCTTGTGCAAACGGAGTGTGCAGAGGTATTGTGCACGCATGGCCTCCGAACCGTCCGTCAACACCCGTGGTCTCACCGGCATCCGGCTGGACGCGACCTCGCTCAAGGTGCTCGCCCACCCGCTCCGCTCGCGACTGCTCTCCACCCTCCGACGCGGTGGGCCGGCAACGGCGACCGACCTCGCCGCGACCCTGCACACGAACTCGGGAGCGACGAGCTACCACCTCCGCAAGCTCGAGGCGGTGGGGCTGGTCGCCGACACGGGGGACGGCGAGGGCAAGCGGCGGCTGTGGCGCGCCGCCACCGAGAGCCACCAGTTCGACGCCAGCGACTTCGCCGGCGACGAGGACTCCGAGACCGCGCTCAACTGGCTCGTGCGTGACTACACGAGGCACTTCGCCGAGCAGTTCGAGAAGTGGCTCGACGTCGAGGGCGCCTGGCCGGTCGCCTGGCGGGACGCCGCCGGGATGAACGACTCCTACGTCGTGGCCACCCCTGCCCAGCTCCAGGCGATGAACGCCGAGATCGACGAGGTCATCACCCGGTACCGACGTGTGGGCCAGGGCAACCCGGCGGCGCGGCGGTTGGCTGTCTACAGCGTCGCCTACCCGCTCGACCTCGACCGCATCCCGCGCGGGGAGGAGGCGTGAGTACCCACCTCTCCCCCGCCGCCGCCCGCCGCGTCTTCCTCGTCCTCACCGCCACCCGGTGGCTGCCCGTCGGGTTCGTCATCGGGGTGTTCACCCTCTTCGCGCTCGAACGCGGGTTGACCGTCCAGGAGACGATGACCTACGGCGCCGCGCAGGGCGTCATGGTCCTGCTCCTCGAGCTGCCGACGAGCGGCTTCGCCGACGCCTTCGGCCGCAAGGCCGTCCTCATCGCGGCCGGCGTCGTCAACGTCGTCGCGGGCGTCCTCTACCTCACCGCGACGACGTTCTGGCAGTTCGCGCTGGCGGCCGGCTTCCTGGGGATCTACCGCGCGCTCGACTCGGGCCCGCTCGAGGCGTGGTTCGTCGACACCGTGCACCTCACCGAGCCCGGGGCGGACGTCGACCAGGCCCTCGCCGCCCAGGGCACCATCGTCGGTGTCGCCATCGCCGGCGGGTCGCTGGCCTCCGGCGGACTGATCCTGTGGCACCCGTTCCCCGACTACAGCGCCATCGCCTTCCCGATCGTCGTCTCCATCGCCTTCGCCGTCGTCCACCTCGCCCTCACCCTGACGATGGTCCACGAGCCGCGCGAGGCGTCGGAGGCGACGCGGGCGCGCCAGGCCCTGGACTCGGCCAGGGACACCCCCAAGGTCATCGGCGACGGGCTGACCCTGCTGAGGCACAACCGGATCCTCGCCGGGCTGGTCGGCGTCGAGCTCTTCTGGGTCATCGGCATGATGGTCTTCGAGACGATGCTCCCCATCCGGCTGGCCGAGATGCTCGGCACCACGGACGCCGGCGCCCTCCTCGGGCCTGTCGCCGCGGGCGGGTGGGCGGTGTTCGCCATCGGGTCGGCCGTCGCCGGCCGGATGATGCGACGGTGGGGCGTCGTGCGCGCGGCCATCGCGGCACGCATCCTCAACGGCCTCGGCGCGGCCTTCATGGGCCTCATGCTCGGTCCGGCCGGCCTCGTCGGGGCCTACCTCGTCACCTACATGCTGCACGGCGTCGGTGGCGCCCCGCACCTGACCCTGCTCCACCGCGAGGCGAGCGCCCGCAACCGCGCCACCGTGCTGTCGATGAACTCGATGGTCATGCAGGCCGGTGGCTCGGTGGCCGCGCCGACGATCGGGTGGCTGGCCGCGACCACCTCGGTGCAGACGGCGATGGTCGTCGCCGGGCTCGTCAGCGTGCTGGGCGCGTTCCTCTACCTCCCGGCGCTGCGCCAGGAGCGCGCCCTCAAGGGCGCCCGCCCGGCCCCCGTCACCTGATCCCCCCGCTTGCGTCTGCGTGGATGGTGAGGTTCTCGACCATCCACGCAGACGCAAGCGCGGGTCGCGGGGTCACGGGGCGGCGGCGACGCTCGTGACGGTGGTGCGGTGGGTCGCCGAGTCGTAGACGAAGTTCGTCGTCGCCCCGTCGCTCGGCACGATCACGCTGATGTCGCCGCCGTTGAGGACGCCGCCGTCGCCGTAGTTCTCGGTCCACGACTGGTCGTGGGCGATCTTGAACTGCCAGGTGCCCGCGGGGATCTTCGTCGTCGCCCAGGTGAAGACGCCGTCGCCGTCCTTGTCCTGCAGCCACGGGCGCATGCAGTCCGGGGACCAGTCCGCCGGGCAGCCGAGCTCGGACTGGAACGTGCCGGCCGCGGTGATGATCTCGGTCTGCTCGTCCGAGGTGCCCCAGTGGGTCCGCGGGTCGTAGAAGAACGTCACCGTCCCGTCGAGCGTCTCGTACGAGATGTTCTCCGTCCCGCCACCGTCGCCGTAGGCCTCGGTCCACGAGCGGTCGTGCGCCACCTTGTAGGCGTACGGCCCGGCCGGAATCGTGAACGTCTTCTTCCAGATGAGGTCGTCGGGGTCGAGGGTCAGCTGGGCCTGGTCGCAGTCCGGTGCCCAGTCCCCGCTGACGCCGAGGTTGGTCGGGCACCCCATCTCCGAGTTGTGCGTCCCCGGCACGGAGACCGCCGTCGGCTGGGTCGCCGGCGGGTCGCCGATCTCACCCTCCGTCGAGCCGCCGGTGGCCTCCGCGACCACCGAGGCCCACGTGCCGTCCGCGGCCACACGGCCCGCAGCGTCACGCACGACCGCGCGGTACTCGAGGACGGAGCCCAGCGGCATACCTGCGACGTCGTGGAAGACGCGGAAGGGGGCGTTGTCGTCGGTTCCGATGGGGCGCCACGTCGCCGTCCCGACCGGGCGGTAGAGGAACGTCGTCTGCGCGAACGTGCTCGTCGTGACGTCCGCCGCCACCTCGGCGCGGCCGGCCACGGTGGAGCCCGACCCCGCGGACAGCTCCACGGTCGGTGCGGCGCCAGCGGTGGCGATGGGCTTGTTGGCCCGCCAGACGCTGACGGTCAGCGGCGGCACCGTGACCTTCACCGAGCCGTCGGCCGTCGGCTTGACGGCTGTGTCGGTGCCGGACACCGGAGTGAACACCACGCCCTTGCCCTTGCTCCACGTCGGGAACGTCGCGGACGCGGGCTTGCTGTCGTTGTTGGCCGCGACGACGTTACTCGACGTTCTGACCGGCGTCGATCCGGGACACGGCGAAGATGCCCGCGCCCTGGGCGGCGTACCGGTTGACCTGGGCGCCGTCCGCGAGCGCCGGGTGCTTGGCGCGCACCGCCGACAGTGCCTTGATGTGCTCGTAGAGCGGGTGGGTGGTCGAGTACCGGTCGCGCGAGCCCTCCGGCCCCGCGAGCACGTCCTCGGTGTTGTAGACGTCGACCTTGCTCGCGAACATGTTCTCGCGGGCCAGCTGGTCGCCACCGGTGCCGACGAAGCCCTGCTCGTCGCCGTAGTAGGTGACCGGGTTGCCGCGCGTCGCGAACATCAGCGAGTCGGCGAACTTCACCCGGGCGAGGTGCTGGGCCTCGCTCGTCACGCCGTCCTTGAGGAACATCGCGGCACGACCCATGTCGTGGTTCCCGAGGAAGGTGGGCAGCTGGTAGGCGTTGCTGTCGGCGTCGGTGTACCAGTCGTCCTTGGCGAAGAAGTCCGCGAGCGCGCCGGCCGGCTTGCCCTTGGCGAAGTCGACCCCCTGCTGCTGGAAGCCGAAGTCGAGGGTCGCCTGGAGCTTGCCGCGGGTCGTGTACTCGGACATCACCGCGGGGTTGCCGTCGTAGACCTCGCCGAACGCGAAGAAGTCGTCGTTCTTCTTCGCCGCGTGCTCGAGCAGGTCCGGCATGAACTTCTGCCAGAACTCGAGGTTGACGTGCTTCACGGTGTCGATGCGGAAGCCGTCGATGCCGAAGTCGACCCACTGCTTGTAGATCTCGCCCATGCCCTCGACGACCTCGGGCCGCTCCGTGAACAGGTCGTCGAGCCCGATGAAGTCGCCGTAGGTCGAGGACTCGCCGGCGAAGGTCGAGTCACCGCGGTTGTGGTACATCAGGGGGTCGTTGAGCCAGGCGGGCGTCTTGGCGTCCTCGTCGCCCGGGCGGAGGACCGGGGTGTACGGGAAGGACGTCTCCGGGTCCATCTCCGGGAACGTCTCGTTGACGAAGTCCCGGTCGTCGAAGGCCTCTCCGGCGGCGTCCTTGTACGGGAACGCTCTCTTGGAGCGGTAGGTGTACTGCTGCTCCTCGTAGTCGATGACGTCCGCGGTGTGGTTGGTGATGATGTCGAAGAAGACCTTCATCCCCTTCTTGTGGGCCGCGGCGATGAGCGCCTTCATCTCCTCGTTGGTGCCGAGGTGGGGGTCGATCTGGGTGAAGTCGGTGATCCAGTAGCCGTGGTAGCCCGCGCTCTCCGCACCCGCCTTGCCCTGGACCGGCTTGTTCTTGAAGCTCGGCGTGAGCCAGATCGCGGTCGTCCCCATGCCCTTGATGTAGTCGAGCTTGTTGATGACGCCCTTGAGGTCGCCACCGTGGTAGAAGCCCTTGTTGGTCGGGTCGAACCCCGTCGTCAACGGACCGCCGGTGAGCCCGCCCCGGTCGTTGGCGGTGCTGCCGTTGGCGAACCGGTCGGCCATGAGGAAGTAGAACCGCTCACGCGTCAGGGGCGGGCGCAGCGAGCTCTGGGCGAGCGCCGCGTCACCCGCCGTCGTGCCCCCGGAGAGGCTCTGGGGCGTGAGGCTCACGAGGTGCGTGGCGTCGTCGTAGGTGAACGTCAGCGTCGCCGGGGCCTCGAGCACGAGGGGGAGGTTGCCTCCGTCGAGCACGCCGCCGGCACCGTAGTTGACCGCCCAGGTGTCGTTGAGGGCGACCTTGTACTCGTACGTCCCCGCGGGCACGGTGAACGTCTTGGTGTATGCCGTCGTGTCACCCACGCGGGTCAGCTCGGAGGCCGCGCACTCCGGCTTCCAGTCCTCGGGGCAGCCGATCTCGGACTGGAGCGAGCCGACGAGGGCGACGGTGGTCGTCTCCGCTGCGGCGGGGAGCGAGGATCCCACCACGGGTGTCAGGGCGACTGCGGCTCCTGCCGCGACGGCTAGCAGGCGGCGTGGACTGGGCATCGTTGCTCCTCCGGGGTCCCCGCGCTGCCGTCGTTGGCCCCGCGGAAGGGATGTCTGTCGTCGAGGCTAGCTGCGAAAACGGTTTACAGGCACCCCACGCCCTGCCCTGTGTGCCTGCCGCCGACGGATCCGTCTGCGGCAGGCGCACAGGGCAGGATGTGGCGGGTGAAGCAGTTCGCCCTCGGGGCCGCCTCGATGCTCGTCGCCCTCGTCGTCGCCGTGCTCGCCGTCGTCTGGTCGGTGGGCAGCCCGGGCACCGGCGCGGACGTCCCCTCGCCCGCCGCCACCGCGTCGACGCCGACCACGGCGCCGACGGACCTCGCCGTGGGCGAGACCTGGCTCGAGGACGTGCGCCTGACCAGCGCCGACGTGGCGACCGGTGACGGTGGCCTCAGTGACGTGACGGCCGTGGGGTCGAGTGTCACCCTCACGGCCGACGGCCTGCGAGCCGGGCGGCTCGACATCGACGCGACACTGCCGTTCGCGACCGCGGCCAGCCAGATCGGCGGCGGGGTGAGCCTGTACGCCGCCGACGCGGGTCTGGCGGGCCTGCGCCGCGGCGTGAGCGTCCTGGGGCGCGACGTCGAGGTGCGGGCGACCGGGACCGTGCGGGCCGTTGACGGACGGCTGGTCATCGAGCCCGAGACGCTCGACCTCGACGGCCCCGACTGGCTCGACTCGGCGGCCTCGGCCCTCGTCCGGCAGCTCGTGACCATCCGGCACACGGTCGAGGGCGTCCCCGAGGGCATGGCGCTCACGTCGGTCTCGGTGCAGCCCGGCGGCTTCCGCGCCCATCTGCGCGGCGACGACGTCGCGATCACCCGCTGAGGCGGCCGCCCTCAGTCCCCGAGGGTGCGCGTCGAGCGGGCCTGCCGGGCTCGCTCCGCCAGCTCCGCGTCGGGTGGGTACGAGATCTCCTCGAGCGAGAGCCCGTGGGCGGGCATGACCTTCACCCGGGGATCTCGGGCGCGCGCGGTGAGGACCTCATGGGGCAAGGCGACGTCGGCGCGCCCCAGTCCGACGGGGACGACGGATCCCACGAGCGCGCGAACCATGCTGTGGCAGAACGCATCCGCGACCACAGTGGCTGCGACGGTGCCGTCCGGCTCACGTTCCCACGCGTACGCGAGCAGGGTCCTGACGGTCGTCGCGCCCTCCCGCTTCTTGCAGAACGCCGCGAAGTCGTGCAGGCCCATGAGCCGTTCGCTCGCTGCAACCATCGCGGGCAGGTCGAGCCGGTCCTTGACGACGACCGTGTCGTGACGCCTCAGGGGGTCGAGGGTTCCCGGGTCGTCACAGATCCGGTAGCGGTAGCGCCGTCGCAGCGCGGAGAAGCGGGCGTCGAAGCCGTCAGGGGCCCGGCTCACCCGGCGCACCACGACGTCGGCCGGGAGCAGGCCGGCGAGGCGGGTGCGCGCCGCCTCCTCCGCCGAGCGCGAGGACCGTCCGGGCAGGAGGGCATACAGGGACTCGTCCACGTCGGCATGGGCGACCTGTCCGCGGGCATGGACCCCGGCGTCGGTGCGGCCGGCGACGGTGAGCCGCACCGGTTCCGGTGCACGCAGGAGCGTCGTCAGGGCCGTCGACAGCTCGCCCTCGACGGTCCGTCGGCCGGGCTGCGCGGCCCACCCCGAGAAGTCGGTGCCGTCGTAGGCGAGGTCGATCCGCACCCGCAGCACCGTCATGGCTCGGCAGCCTAGGTCACCACGGGGTCGTGGTGCGATCGCTCACACGGGTAGGAAGGTACCCACGACCGTCAGGAAGACACCGACGAGCGCGACGATCGAGATGATCGCGCCTGCGCGCGAGAGGTGGGCGGTCCAGTCGTCACCCTCCGCGCGGGCGGCCTGCCAGACGAGAGCCAGAGCCAGCAGGGCGGGAACAGCCGCGCCGAGCCCCAGACCGAGGGGCTGGGCAAACGGCCCGGACATCGTGCCGTCACGCCCCATCAGGACGAGCTGCAGACCGGAGGTGATGACGCTCTGACCCAACAACGCCGACACGGCGAGGGCCAGGCCGGAAACGGCGCGGCTGACGGGCGTGAGCAGACTCGCGCCCGACTGGGCCGAGGTCGTCCTGGTGTCGTCTGCCATGGTGCATCTCCCCCGGTGATGTGCGGTCAGTGCTCACACCGTAGGGCTCCGCCCACCTGTCGTCGAGCAGATCGAGGTCGTCGGCACGTCGCGCCCTTCCGACCAAGATCGGTCGTCGACCACGAGGACCTCGACAGGCGGGACGGGCGGTACTGGCGCAGTGGCGGGACCGTCTAGGAGGTCTGCTCGTCGAGGTGGGCGAAGTCGGTCGGCACACCTGCCGTCACCACGGTCCCGTCGTCCCGGACGATCGGGGAGGGCTCTCGCGGCACGACGTGCGTGAGCCTGGGCCCCTGTCCGTCGAGGGCCACCCGGACGGGCGCGTCCGGACCGACGTCGTGCGACGTGCCGCGGACCGCGACCGTGAACGGGTCGCCGTCGACGAGCGTGAAGGTGATCGCCTCCTGTTCGACCTCGACGCGGATCTTGCTGTCTCGCAGCCGCATCCGGAAGGTGAGGCGGGGCCAGGCCTCTGGGAGCCGTGGGTCGAACGTCAGTCCGCCGCCGTGGTCGCGCATGCCCGCGAACCCGTAGACGAGCGCGTTCCACACCCCGCCCGCCGACGCGATGTGCACGCCGTCGGAGGTGTTGTGGTGCAGGTCGGCCAGGTCGACGAAGAGGCCGCTACGGAAGTAGTGCATGGCCATGTGGTGGTGCCCCACCTCGGCGGCGATGATCGACTGGACGACCGCACTGAGCGAGGAGTCCCCCGTGGTGATCGGGTCGTAGTACTCGAAGTTGCGTCGCTTCTCCTCGAGGGTGAACCGGTTGCCCTGCAACAGCATCGCGAGGACGACGTCGGCCTGCTTGAGCACCTGGAACCGGTAGATGACCAACGGGTGGTAGTTGAGCAGCAGCGGACGCTTGTCCGGGGGCGTGACCGACAGGTCCCACATCTCACGGTCGAGGAAGTTCTCGTCCTGCGGGTGGATGCCCAGCCCCTCGTCGAACGGGATGGCCATCGCGGCGGCGCACTCCTCCCACTCCTCGACCTCACCCTCCTCGAGGCGCAGTCGCGAGCTGAACCGCGCGTATGCCGTCGGGTCGGCCTGACGCAGCTCACGCACCGCGGCCGCGGCCCGCTCGAGGTTGAAACGGGCCATGACGTTGGTGAAGAGGTTGTTGTTGACGACCGTCGTGTACTCGTCCGGGCCGGTGACGCCGTGGATGTGGAACGTCCGGGAGCCGTCGACCCGCCAGAACCCGAGGTCGGCCCACATGCGCGCGGTCTCGACGAGGATCTCGGCCCCGTCCCGGCGCTGGAAGGCGGTGTCCCCGGTGGCGTCGCAGTAGCGCGCCACGGCATACGCGATGTCGGCGTCGATGTGGTACTGCGCGGTGCCCGCCGCGTAGTAGGCCGAGGCCTCGAGCCCGTTGATCGTGCGCCAGGGGAAGAGCGCCCCACGCTGCGCCAGCTCCCTGGCCCGCTCCCGTGCGCGGTCGAGCAGGTTGACCCGGAAGCGCAGAAGGTTCTTGGCCGCGACCGGGAACGTGTACGCGAGGAAGGGGACGATGTAGATCTCGGTGTCCCAGAAGCAGTGGCCCTCGTAGCCGCTGCCGGTGACACCCTTGGCCGGGACGCCGAGCTGGTCGGCCCGCGCCGAGGCCTGCGCGATCTGGAAGAGGTTCCAGCGGATCGCCTGCTGGAGCTCGGGCTCACCCTCCACCTCGACGTCCGCGTTGAGCCAGTACTTGTCGACCCACTCCCGCTGCTGCGTGAACTGGTGGGCGATGCCGTCCCGGCGGACCCGGTCGAGCGTGCGCCGGCAACGGTCGAAGAGCTCGCGCGTCGGCACGCCACGCGAGGTGTGGTAGGCCACGGCCTTCGTGATCCGGATCGCCTCACCCTCGGCCGCGTCGACCCGGTAGACCTTCTTGGCGAGGTCCGGCTCGGTGTCGATGAGCTCCTCGAAGTCGTTGGCCGTCTCGATGGAGTGGTCCGCCCCCACGGCGATCGTCATCCGCGAGCTGGCGCACCGGTAGCCCAGGATCATCCGACGGCCGCTGTGCCAGTTGCCCTGTGGCTCGAGGACGCGGGACGTGAACGCCCCTGCCTGCCGCGGGTCCCAGCCCTTCTCGGCCATGGCGCCGCCGTCCTGGTACTCGTCGGCGCCGTCCTGGCGGTTGAGGATCTGGCTGGAGATCACCACCGGGGCCGACCCTGCGAGCATCGTCACCTCGATGGTCATCACCGCCAGGTGGCGTTCGGTGAAGGAGATCATCAGGCTCGTGTCGACCCGCACGACCTTGCCCGACGGCGTCCGCCAGACGAGGTGGCGGCGGGCGACCCCGTCACGAAGGTCGAGCGAACGCTCGTACGCGACGAGGTCCGCCGTCGACAGGAGCAGCGGCTCGTCGTCGACGTAGAGCTTCATGACCTTGCTGTCGGGCGCGTTGACGATCGTCTGGCCCGTGTGGGCGAACCCGTAGGCCTGCTCCGCGTGGTGGATGTCCCACGTCTCGTGGAAGCCGTTGACGAACGTCCCGTGGCTCACCGTCGGACGGCCCTCGGGCTGGTTGCCACGCATGCCCAGGTAGCCGTTGCCGACCGCGAAGAGCGTCTCGGTCACGCCCACGTCGGCGTCGCTGGGGAACGCCTCGACGAGCCGCCACTCGTCCACCGGGAAACGCTGCCGGTCCATGGGGTCGTGCTCGACGCGTTCCGCGGTCACGGCAGGAGCTCCGCGAGGTCCTGCACGACGAGGTCGGCGCCGGCGGCGGTCAGGGCGGCCGCCCCCGCGCCGCGGTCCACCCCGACGACGAGCCCGAACTCGCCGTCGCGGCCGGCACGCACCCCGGACGTCGCGTCCTCGAGCACGACCGACCGCTCCCTCGTCACGCCGAGCGCGAACGCCGCGTGCAGGAAGGTCTCGGGCGACGGCTTTCCGGCCAGCCCCAGCTCGTTCGCCTCGGCCCCGGACACGACGACGGGGAAGCGGTCCGCGACCCCCGCCGCGGCGAGGACGGCGGCAGCGTTCTTCGACGACGACACCACGGCCATCCGTGTCCCTGCCTTCTCCAGCGCGTCGAGGAGCCGGATCGATCCCTCGTAGGCCGTCACGCCGTCCCGCGCGAGGACCGCGTTGAACGCCTCGTTCTTCCGGTTCCCCAGCCCGCTCACCGTCTCGACGTCCGTGCCGTCCGACGGGTCCCCCTCCGGCAGGTCGATCCCCCGGGACTCGAGGAAGGTCCGCACCCCCTCGTACCGGGGCCGCCCGTCGACGTGCGCGAAGTAGTCCTCGTCCGTGTACGGATCCGAGACACCTCTGGCCTGGAGGAAGTCGTTGAACATCTCGCTCCACGCCCGCATGTGCACCTCCGCCGTGGGCGTCAGCACACCGTCGAGGTCGAACAGGGCAGCGTCGTACAGGGTCCAGTCCACGCACCCAGCCTACGGACCCCCGCCGGACGAACGCGCCCCATCCACACGGCCGAGTGAGTGTGCCGGCGGCACGGAGCGGGCGAAGGCTGATTCGCCGCCGGCTGGGCCTGGCGGGAGCGAGAGCGCGCGCAGCGCGCGAGTGCGGATGGGACAGCGGCGAATCAGCCTTCGCCCGCGACCAACCACAAAGCGGCACACGAAAGGGCCGTCCACCTGGCGAGAGGTGAACGGCCCCGTTCGTGTGCCGGGTGGCAGGTCAGGCGTCGTCGCCGTCGACCTGCTGCTTCGACTCGCCGCCGGCCGGCTCGAAGCCGGCCGCCTTGGCGTCGTCAGCCGAGGCGAACCAGAACTCGGCCTCGGTCTGGTCGTACCACTGCGAACCCTCGACGTGGTACTTGCCGGAGTCGGCGTTGCCCTTGACCGAGTAGCCCTCGGGAGCGGAACCGTCCTCGTTCGAGGCGACCGCACCCTTCGGCAGCTCGACGAGCGCAGCGGCCTCGGTGGACTCGGCGGCCGGGGCCTCCGTGGTCTCCGCGGCGGCAGCCGCGTCGGCGTCCTTCGCGGCACGCCTGGTCGCGCCCTCGGCCTCCTTGACGGTGGCCTTCTTGGCGACGGGCTCGCGGACGAGCTCGATGACCGCCATCGGGGCGTTGTCGCCCTTGCGCGGGCCGATCTTCGTGATCCGCGTGTAGCCACCCTGGCGCTCGGCCATGTCGGGGGCGACCTCGACGAACAGGCGGTGGACGACACCCTTGTCGCGCACGACCGTCATCACCCGGCGACGGGCGTGGAGGTCACCGCGCTTCGCGAAGGTGATGAGACGCTCGGCGAGCGGACGGAGGCGCTTGGCCTTCGTCTCGGTCGTCGTGATGGAGTCGTGCTCGAACAGCGAGGTCACGAGGTTCGCCAGGATGTGGCGCTCGTGGGCCGGGCCGCCTCCGAGACGGGGACCCTTGGTGGGCGTAGGCATGTCTGTTATCTCCTAGGGGTTTGAGTCAGCGTCAGAGCTGCTCGTCCTCGGCGAACGACGCGTCCTCGGCGTCGTCGGCGTCGGAGAAGCTGAACTCGTCGTCGTAGGAAGCGATCTGGCTCGGGTCGAAGCCTGCCGGGCTGTCCTTGAGGGCCAGACCCATGCCGTGCAGCTTGGCCTTGACCTCGTCGATGGACTTCTGACCGAAGTTGCGGATGTCGAGCAGGTCGGCCTCGCTGCGACCGACGAGCTCACCCACGGTGTGGATGCCCTCGCGCTTGAGGCAGTTGTAGGACCGGACGGTGAGGTCGAGGTCCTCGATCGGCAGGGCGAGGTCGGCGGCCAGGGCGGCGTCGGTGGGCGACGGGCCCATGTCGATGCCCTCGGCCTCGACGTTGAGCTCGCGGGCGAGGCCGAAGAGCTCGACGAGGGTCTTGCCTGCGGAGGCGAGAGCGTCGCGCGGGGTGACCGACTGCTTGGTCTCGACGTCGAGGACGAGGCTGTTGAAGTCGGTGCGCTGCTCGACTCGGGTCAGCTCGACCTTGTAGGTGACGGTGAGGACCGGGCTGTAGATGGAGTCGACCGGGATGCGGCCGATCTCCTGGTCACCGGACTTGTTCTGCTGGGCCGAGACGTAGCCGCGACCGCGCTCGACGGTCAGCTCCATCTCGACGCTGCCCTTGTCGTTGAGCGTCGCGATGTGCAGGTCGGGGTTGATGACCTCGACACCGGCCGGCGGAGCGATGTCCGCGGCCGTGACGGCGCCCGCACCCTGCTTGCGCAGGTACATGACGACCGGCTCGTCGTGCTCGGAGGAGACGACGAGGCCCTTGATGTTGAGGATGATCTCGGTGACGTCCTCCTTGACCCCGGGGATCGTGGAGAACTCGTGGAGCACGCCGTCGACGCGGATGCTCGTCACGGCGGCACCGGGGATGCTCGAGAGCAGGGTGCGACGAAGCGAGTTGCCGAGCGTGTAGCCGAAGCCGGGCTCGAGCGGAGCGATGGTGAAACGGCTCCGGTTCTCGGAGATGACGTCCTCGGTGAGGATCGGACGTTGTGCGATGAGCACGGTGATGTTCCTTCCCACGGGCGACCGCTATATGACGCCTCGCGAAGCTGCCGGGTCCAGCCCGGCGTCCGACCCACCTCTGTACGTGGTCCGGACAAGCCATTCGGTATGCCGTGACGCACCGGGGTGCCCACGGCCCCGACTTATTGCGACTTTCGGCGCAGACCGCGGTCGGCGCACCGACGCTGGAACGCGCCGAGAGTCGCAATAAGTCGGTTGGTGATCAGTTCTTCGAGTAGAACTCGACGATGAGCTGCTCGGTCAGGATCGTGTCGATCTGGGCACGGATCGGGAGCGAGTGGATGAGGATCTGCAGCGAGCCCGGGACGACCTGGATCCAGGCCGGGGTCGGGCGGTCGCCGAAGGTCTCACGAGCCAGTTGGATCGGGAGCTTCTCCGTCGACTGCTTGCGCACGGTGACGATGTCGTACTGCTCGACGCGGTAGGACGGGACGTCGACGCGAACGCCGTTGACCTCGAAGTGGCCGTGCGTGACGAGCTGACGCGCGGCACGACGGGTGCGGGCGAGGCCGGCACGGTAGATGACGTTGTCGAGCCGGGACTCGAGGATCGTCAGGATGTTCTCACCGGTCTTGCCGGGGCGGTTCGCCGCTTCCTTGTAGTAGCGGCGGAACTGCTTCTCCATGACGCCGTAGGTGAAGCGGGCCTTCTGCTTCTCCTGCAGCTGGGTGAGGTACTCCTTCTCCTGCATCCGGCGACGGCCGTGCTGGCCGGGCGGGAAGGGGCGGAGGTCGAAGTTCTTGTCGCCGCCGACGAGGTCAACCCTCAGGCGACGGGACTTCTTGGTGATCGGGCCGGTGTAACGAGCCATGTCTCTAGTTCTCTTTCCGTCTTCTCAGGCGCTCAGACGCGGCGGCGCTTGGGCGGGCGGACACCGTTGTGCGGCGCGGGGGTGACGTCCTGGATCGAACCGACCTCGAGGCCGGCTGCGGTCAGGGAGCGGATCGCGGTCTCACGACCGGAGCCGGGGCCCTTGACGAAGACGTCGACCTTGCGCATGCCGTGGTCCATGGCGCGACGGGCAGCAGCCTCGGCGGCGGTCTGCGCGGCGAACGGGGTCGACTTGCGCGAACCCTTGAAGCCCACCTGGCCGGCGGAGGCCCAGGCGATGACGGCACCGGCGGGGTCGGTGATCGAGATGATCGTGTTGTTGAACGTCGACTTGATGTGGGCCTGGCCCACGGCGATGTTCTTCTTCTCCTTGCGGCGCACCTTCTTGGCGCCCGTAGCCATACGGCCCTTGGGAGGCATTACTTACCAACCTTCTTCTTGCCGGCGACGGTGCGCTTGGGGCCCTTGCGGGTGCGCGCGTTGGTCTTGGTCCGCTGACCGCGGACGGGGAGGCCGCGACGGTGGCGGATTCCCTCGTAGGACCCGATCTCGACCTTGCGGCGGATGTCGGCGGCGACCTCACGGCGGAGGTCACCCTCGACCTTGAGGTGCTCGTCGATCCAGTCGCGCAGGGAGACGAGGTCGGCGTCGGTGAGGTCCTTGACGCGGGTGTTGGGGTCCACGCCGGTGGCGGCGAGGGCCTTCTGGGAGCTGGGGCGGCCCACACCGAAGATGTAGGTCAGTGCGATCTCGACGCGCTTCTCACGCGGAAGATCGACTCCTTGGAGACGTGCCATCTGTTGATGGTTCCTGTTCTGGTGTTCCGGAGGTCTGGTGCAGTCGCCGGTCCGGTCGTGTCCGGTCCTCGGCCTCCGGGCCGGGGGTGACGTCCCTCGCTCACCTCTACAGGTGACGGACAAGGGGGTCGGGCGCTGCGTTCTCAACATTCACTTGTGCGTGTGCTCGAAGCCGTGCCTCGTGCAGGACTCCGTCCGGGTGGGACGGAGGTGGTCTCTGGTCAGCCCTGGCGCTGCTTGTGGCGGGGGTTCTCGCAGATGACCATGACCCGACCGTTGCGGCGGATCACCTTGCACTTGTCACAGATCTTCTTGACGCTCGGCTGAACCTTCATTGCCTCTGCTGTCTTGTCGATCCTCCCGACACGGCGGAGGCCGCGACGGGTTGTGCTCTGGGGTGTTCTGGTGGTGCGGTGCTGCTGCTGGTCCGGTGAACCGGTCAGCGGTAGCGGAAGACGATGCGGCCTCGGGTCAGGTCGTAGGGGCTGAGCTCCACCACCACGCGGTCCTCGGGGAGGATCCGGATGTAGTGCTGGCGCATCTTGCCCGAGATGTGCGCGAGCACCTTGTGGCCGTTGGTGAGCTCCACGCGAAACATCGCGTTGGGGAGCGCCTCAACGATGGTGCCCTCGATCTCGATGACGCCGTCCTTCTTGGCCATACCCTCTCAATCCGTTGCTGGCCCCACCCTGGGTGCGGCGCGAGGCCACCAGTGGAACCATGGAAGTGGTCGCGCATGCGTGAGCACACGAGACCGACGCTCCATCCTACGGGAGCGGGTCCTGAGCACGAAATCGTGCCGGACGCGGTGCCGGGAGGTTCGTGACCGGCATACCGAGGTCGTATGCCGTCCGCACCCACCGGACGATGTGGTCACCTCCACGGGTGGGGAGACTTGAGTCCATGACCGTGCGCATCGCCGCCGTGGGGGACCCCGGAGACCAGCAGGACCAGCAGGCCGTCGAGCGGGCCCGAGCCCTGTCCGTGGGCGGAGCCGCCGACCTCGAGTGGTCGCCGCTCACCGTGGGCGAGCTCGAGGGCCAGCCACTGGGGGTCTGGGACGGTGTCTGGTTCATGACGTGGCCGAAGTCGGCGGATGCCGAGGGCCTGCGCCGCGCGGCGTGGCAGGCCCGCGGTGGCGGCACGCCGGTCCTCGTCTCCGCCGCCGTGCCACCCCCGCCGTTCGTCTGGCAGGCGCGCGAGCGGGCGGCACACCGGATCCGTGGTGAGCAGCGAGCGGCCGAGCTCGCGGCGATCGACGTGGCCGAGCGCGAGCCGCGCCCCTACGTGCACCAGATGCGCGGCCCCCGCTTCCGCTGGTGGCGCCCGCTGCTCGCCCTCGCGGTCGCGACGGCCATCTGGGTCATGTGCGCCGTCGTGGCGTTCGTCCCCGTACTGGTGCCCGGGCTCATCGAGTCCGAGGAGGAGATGGCCAACCCGGTCAACCCGTGGGCGTCGGTGTCGCTCAACCTCCTGCTGGCCGGTCTCATCCCCGCGACGCTGATCGGGCTGTGGGTCGGGTTCCGGCGCAGCCCGTGGCGGGTGCTGTCGGTGACCGGACGGCTGCGCTGGGGCTGGCTGGGCTGGTGTCTGCTCGTCGTGACCCCGGTGTGGGCGGCCTACCTCGCGGTGACCTGGGTCGTGTTCGACCAGGAGGTGCTCGACCGTCCCGAGCACTGGGTCGCCTTGCTGCTCCTCACGCTGCTCACCACACCGCTGCAGGCGGCGGGCGAGGAGATCGCCTTCCGCGGCGGGCTGGTGCAAGGTCTCGGTGCGTGGATCCGCTCACCGATGGCAGCCCTCGCGGTGACGGCGGTCCTGTCCACGGCGACGTTCGCGGCGGCGCACGGGTCGGCGGACCCGTGGATCATCATCGAGCTCGGCTCGCTGGCCGTCGCCGGCTGCTGGCTCGCGTGGCGCACCGGTGGGCTCGAGGCGGTGATCGTGCTGCACGTCGTCAACAACGTGCTCATCATGGTCACGGGGATCCTGCTCGGCGGACTCGAGGAGTCCTACATCGACGGCGCGACCGAGGGGTCACCGCTGTCGGCCGGCATGAACCTCGTGGCGACGGCCGCCGTCACGGCGGTGCTGCTGTGGCTGGCCCGCCGTCGCGGCGTCGCTCCTCCGGGGTGGCGGACGCCCGCCCGGGGCTGACGCCAGAGGAGCCACGGCCCGTGGGACGGTCAGTCGGCGTGGCCGAACAGAGCCAGCACCCGGGCGGCGGCGTCGACGGCGCTGAGCTCACCGGAGCGCACCGCGGTCTCGATCCGGGCCCGCTGCTCCCGCACCGCGGGTGCGGCGCGGACCGCGTCGGTGAGGTGGGCGTCGACGAGCGCCCACATCCAGTCCTGCTGCTGCTGGGCGCGGCGGGCCTCGAGCGAGCCCTCGGACTCGAGGTGGGTGCGGTGGGAGAGCACCGCGGCCCAGACCTCGTCGAGGCCGGCACCGGTCTGTGCGGAGCAGGTGAGCACCGCCGGTCGTCGCACGTCCTTGCCCGGGAGCATGAGCCGCATCGCGGCGGTGAGGTCCTTCGCGGCCCCCCTCGCCGGGACCTCGCCGTCCCCGTCGGCCTTGTTGACCGCGATGACGTCGGCGAGCTCGAGGATGCCGCGCTTGATGCCCTGCAGCTGGTCCCCCGCCCGGGCCAGGGTGAGCAGGAGGAAGGTGTCGACCATCTCGGACACGGCGATCTCGTTCTGCCCGACGCCGACGGTCTCGACGATGACGACGTCGAACCCAGCCGCCTCGAGCACGAGCATCGACTCGCGGGTCGCGCGCGCCACGCCGCCGAGATGGCGGCCGCTGGGGCTGGGCCTCACGAAGGCGTGGTCGCTGGCGCTCAGCTCGCCCATGCGGGTGCGGTCACCGAGGATCGAGCCGCCGGTGCGCCGCGAGCTGGGGTCGACCGCGACGACGGCGACCCGGTGGCCCGCCTCGATGAGGCGCACGCCCAGCGCGTTGATGAAGGTCGACTTGCCCGCCCCGGGCACGCCCGAGATGCCGACGCGCACGGCCGACCCTGTGCGGTCCGCGAGCTCGGTGAGCAGGGCTCGCGCCCGCTCTCGGTGGTCGGGTCGGGTGGACTCGACGAGCGTGATCGCGCGCGCGATCGCGGCCCGGTCCCCCGTGCAGATCCCGTCGAGGAGCTCGTCGGTCACAGCGGCGCGTCACCTGCGGCCCGTGGGGCGCACGAGTCGGGGGTCCTGTGACAAGTCGGCACCGCTGCATGCCCCGACCCGTCATGCAGGCCCCGACTGGTGCGCGAACCCGCTGCCGTCACGCGCCCGCCCCGTTGGCGCCGTGCAGGCGTGAGCGCAGGTCGCCGATGAGCCCGATCGCCGCGGTCGAGATGACCGTGCCGGGAGGGTAGATGGCATCGGCGCCGGCGGCGCGCAGGTCATCGAAGTCCTGGGTGGGGATGACCCCGCCGACGACGATCATGAGGTCCTCACGGCCTAGGGCGTCGAGCTCGCGGCGCAGGGCGGGGACCAGCGTGAGGTGGCCGGCCGCCAGCGACGAGACACCGACGACGTGCACGTCGGACTCGACCGCCTGGCGCGCCACCTCGGTCGGCGTCTGGAACAGCGGGCCCACGTCGACGTCGAAGCCGAGGTCGGCGAACGCGGTGGCGATGACCTTCTGGCCCCGGTCGTGGCCGTCCTGTCCCATCTTGGCGACGAGGATCCGTGGTCGGCGCCCTTCGGCCTGCTCGAACTCCTCGACCATGTCCTGCGCCCGGCGCACGGTGGCGTCGGAGCCGGCCTCGTCGGAGTACACGCCACCGATCGTACGGATCTGGGCGGTGTAGCGCCCGAACGCCTCCTCCATCGCCGACGACATCTCGCCCACCGTCGCCTTGGCGCGTGCGGCGTCGATCGCGAGCGCGAGGAGGTTGGTGTCCAGGGAGCCGTCCGAGCCACCGCGGGCGGCCACGGTGAGGCGCTCCAGTGCCGCACGGCACACGGCCTCGTCGCGCTCGGCGCGCAGTCGCTCGAGCTTCGCGATCTGGCTCGTGCGCACGGCGGCGTTGTCGACCCTGAGCACCTCGAACGGCTCGTCGCCGTCGGGGACGTAGCGGTTGACGCCGATCACCGGCTGCTGGCCGGAGTCGATCCGCGCCTGGGTGCGGGCTGCCGCCTCCTCGATGCGCATCTTGGGGATGCCGGCCTCGATCGCCTTGGCCATGCCCCCGGCGGCCTCGACCTCCTCGATGTGCGCCCACGCGCGCTCGGCGAGGTCGTGGGTGAGCCGCTCGACGTACGCCGACCCGGCCCACGGGTCGATGGTGCGGGTCGTGCCCGACTCCTGCTGGATGACGAGCTGGGTGTTGCGGGCGATGCGCGCGCTGAAGTCGGTGGGCAGCGCGATCGCCTCGTCGAGGGCGTTGGTGTGCAGGCTCTGCGTGTGGCCCTGGGTGGCTGCCATCGCCTCGATGCAGGTGCGCACGACGTTGTTGTAGACGTCCTGCGCGGTGAGCGACCACCCGCTGGTCTGGCAGTGGGTCCGCAGGCTGAGCGACTTCGGGTTCTTCGCGCCCTGCTCCTCGACGAGCCGCGCCCAGAGCAGGCGGGCCGCGCGCATCTTGGCGACCTCCATGAAGAAGTTCATCCCGATGGCCCAGAAGAACGACAGCCGCGGGGCGAACCGGTCGACGTCGAGGCCGACCGCCTTGCCGGCGCGGAGGTACTCGATCCCGTCGGCGAGCGTGTAGGCGAGCTCGAGGTCCTGCGTCGCCCCGGCTTCCTGCATGTGGTAGCCGGAGATCGAGATGGAGTTGTAGCGGGGCATCTTCTCGGAGGTGAACGCGAAGATGTCGCTGATGATCCGCATCGACGGCTCGGGCGGGTAGATGTAGGTGTTGCGGACCATGAACTCCTTGAGGATGTCGTTCTGGATGGTCCCCGACAGCCTCTCGGGAGGGACCCCCTGCTCCTCAGCAGCCACGACGAAGAGTGCCAGCACGGGGATGACCGCGCCGTTCATCGTCATCGACACCGACATCTGGTCCAGCGGGATGCCGTCGAAGAGGGTGCGCATGTCGTAGATCGAGTCGATCGCGACGCCGGCCATGCCGACGTCTCCCTCGACGCGCGGGTGGTCGCTGTCGTACCCCCGGTGGGTGGCGAGGTCGAAGGCGACGCTCAGGCCCTTCTGCCCCGCGGCGAGGTTGCGCCGGTAGAACGCGTTGGACTCCTCGGCGGTGGAGAACCCGGCGTACTGGCGGATCGTCCACGGCTGGTTGACGTACATCGTCGGGTACGGCCCGCGCAGGTAGGGCGGCGCTCCGGGGATGGTCTCGAGGAAGTCGAGGCCTTCGAGGTCGGCGTCGGTGTAGAGCGGCTGCACCTCGATCTGCTCGGGGGTCAGCCACGTCCGGCCGCCGGGGTCGCGGGTCTCGCTGGCGGTGGCGGTGGCGGGCCGGCCGTCACCGAGGTCGACCTGGGCGAAGTCGGGGATCGGGCTCATGCGGGAGCTCCTGTCTCGTCGAGGAGAGCGGAGAGGAAGGCGACGACGTCCATGTCCGCTGCCACGCCCTCGTAGCCCGTGTCGGTCGCCGCGAGGGACGCCGCGACGTCCGGGTCGTCGACCACGGCCTCGATGCCGGCGACGGTGAGGATGTTGACCGCGTCGATGCGTCGGTCTGCGGCGCGTGGCGCCGTGAGGGTCGGCACTGCGACCCGCGGCGGGTGTCCGTGCTCCGCCGCGTAGGCCGCCGAGCGGTCGCGGAGCGCCTCGAAGATCGCCGCGTCGCGGTGGGGCACGAGGGCACCGGCCTGCGTCGGCGGGGCCGCCCGGCGGACCCGGCCCAGCGGCTTCTCGCCGGCGAGCGGGAACGCGCTGACCCCGGTCAACGGCTGCGCCCGAGTGGCCAACGCATGGTCGCGCGCCGCCACGTCCGCAGAGACTCGCTGTGCGACAGCGCCGTTCGCGAGCGCCTCGGCCATTCCGCCGACGCGCTCGACCTCCTGCAGCACGGCCCACGCCGCGGTCGCGACGTCGTCGGTGAGGGCCTCGACGTACCAAGCGCCCCCTGCCGGGTCGGTCACCCGTGCGACGTTGGACTCCTCCGCGAGGAGGATCTGGGTGTTGCGGGCGATCCGGCGCGAGAACGCGGTCGGCAGCCCGGCGACGGTGTCGAAGGGCAGCACGGTGATGGCGTCCGCGCCCCCGAGGCTCGCCCCGAACGTCGCCAGCGTGCTCCGCAGGATGTTCGTCCACGCGTCGTCCCGGCTGAACATCCGTCCCGACGTCACGGCATGGGTGAAGGCGCCGCGCGAGGCCTCGGGGACACCGACGCTCTCGCCCACGCGCGCCCAGGCGCGTCGGAGCGCGCGCAGCGCCGCGGCCGTGAGGAACTGGTCGGCGCTCGCGCTCACCCGGAACTCGATGTGCCGGAACGCCTCGGCGACCTCGACCCCGTCGCTCTCGAGGTGGCGGAGGTAGGCGACGCCCGTCGCGAGCGCGAACCCGAGCTCGTCCGTGACGGACGCGCCCGCGTCCGCGTAGGGCCGCGTGTCGACGGTGACCGCCCGGACCTCCCCGTGCCCGACGAGTCGACGCACCGCGCCGGCCAGCGGGGAGAGGTCGGCGGGTGCTCCGGTGCGGGCCGCGGCACCCAGGGGGTCGTGGCCGAGGTTGCCCGAGGCGGCAGCGGAAGCGGACAGGACGGCATACAGGGCATCGGCGGCACCGACCTGGTCGTCCCACGAGGAGACGACGACCGGGGCGAGGTCGAGACGCACGTCGGCCAGCGCCTCGGCGACGTCCGCCGCCGCCAGTCCGTCGGCGCCGACGTGGAGCCAGACCGAGGTGACGCCGCTCTCGAGGTCCGCGAGGACGGCCGAGCGCGCCGCGGCGGCGTCGGGGTCGTCGTGGAGCTGGCGGACGTCCCACGGGACGTCGGCGTCGCGGACCGATCGACCGCGCGTGAACGGCATCGCGCCGGGAACACCCAGCGGCTGCGGCTCGGCGGGCCGCGTGTAGAGGGGCTCGACGACGAGACCACCCTCGATGCGGCTGCGCATCGACGCGACGGCCTCGTCCGGGCCGAGGTGCTCGCCCTCGGGCCGGCCCTTGTTGACGACCCCGGCGACGAGCTCGCGCCACTGGGCCTCGGTACGTTCGGGGAAGTGTGCCGCCAGCGCCATCGCCGCGGGCCGCTTCGGGGCCACCGTCATCCACCGCTCCTTCGCGCTGATCGAGTCGGCCGCACCTGCGTCATGAGGTCTGCGGACCTTGCGTCACCCTACCGGCGGCCGCGTGCACCGACGACGAGAGTTTGGGCACACCGGTCTCAGACGAGGGACTCGTATGCCGCCCGCAACCGTTCGCTCGCGAGCGGGCCCCGGCGGGGGGGCAGCGGGACGCCGAGGTGGTGCGACCGGAGCTCGTCCATGAGCTCGGCGACCATCTCCGGCCCGCCCTCCTCCATGACCTGCTGGCGGATGGTGAGCCGCGGGCTGGTGTCGCGGTGGGCCCGGCCCCAGGTGCCGAGGGCGACGAGGACCGGCAGGGTCTGGATCCCGGCCTCGGTGAGGGTGTAGCGCGCCCGCTGGCCGCGGGTGGCGTCGTCGCGGACGAGCAGGCCGGCGGCGACGAGGAACTTGAGCCGGGAGGCCAGCACGTTGCTCGCGATCCCCTCCTCCGAGCCGGTGAGCAGCTCGCGGAAGTGGCGCCGGTCGCCGAACATCATGTCGCGCAGCACGATGAGGCTCCACGGGTCGCCGAGCGCCTCGACGGCGGCGTTGATCGGGCAGCCCGACCGTGGTTCGCTCCGCATCGATCTCCTCAAAGTGCTTGCCAACGGCAATCACTCTACACTAGCGTGACGAGTGGTTGCCTTTCGCAATCACTCGCCACTCGAGGAGCCGTCATGTCACTCGTCCGGGTCACCCAGTTCAGCGTCTCGCTCGACGGCTACGCCACCGGCGAGGGCCAGTCGTTCGACGCGCCGTTCGGCCATGCCGGCGATCGGCTCATGGAGTGGTTCGCCGCGACGCGCCTCGGCCGCCAGGTGCACGACGACGGCACGCCCGCCCGCAGGGGCGTCGACGACGCCCTCGTCTCGTCCGGCTGGGACGGCAGCGTCGGCGCCGAGATCATGGGCCGGCGGAAGTTCGGACCGCAGACCGGGCCGTGGACCGACGACGGGTGGCGCGGCTGGTGGGGTGAGGACCCGCCCTTCCACACGCCGGTGTTCGTGCTCACCCACCACCCGCGACCCCCGCTGGAGATGGAGGGCGGCACGACCTTCCACTTCGTCGACGCCACCCCCGAGGAGGTCCTCGCCCAGGCCCGCGAGGCGGCGGATGGGCTGGACGTGCGGATCGGCGGGGGGCCGAGCACGGTTCGGCAGTTCCTCGCCGCCGGGCTCGTCGACCTCATGCACGTCGCGCTCGTGCCCATCGTCCTCGGTCGCGGAGTGTCCCTCTGGGAGGGGCTCGAGGGCCTCGAGGCCGACTTCGACGTCGAGACCGTCCACTCACCGACCTCGGGTGTCACGCACCTGCTCTTCCAGCGCAAGGAGAACTGATGGGACGCCTCCTGTACGGGATGATGATCTCGCTCGACGGGTTCATCCGGGACGCCACGGGGTCGACCGACTGGATGCTCGCCGACGAGGAGCTGCACGGCTTCGCCAGCGAGCAGGACCGCACGGTCGGAACGCGGGTCTACGGCCGCGGCCTGTGGGAGACGATGCGCTACTGGCAGTCCCCGCCCGAGGAGGACCTCACCGCGCCCGAGGCCCGCGAGTTCGCGCAGACCTGGCAGGACACCGACAAGATCGTCGTCTCGACGACCCTCGCTCCCCCGGCAGAGCCCCGGACGTCGCTGTGGGACCGGCTCGACCTCGACCAGCTCGCCGCTCTGGTGCGCGACAGCGATCTCGACGTGGAGATCGGCGGCCCGACCCTGGCCGCCCACGCCCTCGAGGCGGGACTCGTCGACGAGCTGACGGCATACGTCATGCCGCACCTCGCCGGCGGTGGCACTCCCTGGCTGCCGGTCGGGTTCTCGACCGGGCTGGCCCTGCGCCGGCAGCACACCTTCGCGAGCGGGGCGCTCGCCCTCGTCTACGACGTGGTCCACGAGGGCGGCTCGGCCTGAGCCCGGGCGGGCCGTCGCCCGGTCAGGCGATGGGCGCGTGGGCGGCACCGAGCTCGCCCAGACGGGCCTCGCCGCCGTCGACCTCGGTGAGCACCCAGAGCCCACGGGACGTGGCCGCGACGGTGTTCTCCCAGTGGGCGGCGCGTGAGCCGTCGTCGGTGATGATCGTCCAGTCGTCCTCGAGGACGTGGTTGGCCTCGTCGCCGAGGGTCACCATCGGCTCGATGGCGACGGTCGTCGCGTCGACGACGGTGGGACCCTTGCCGCTCACCCGGTAGTTCGGGACCTGCGGGTCCATGTGCATCGACGTGCCGATGCCGTGACCGACGTAGTCCTCGACGATGCCGTACTGACGGCCGCGCCGCTGCCCCGCCGCCGTGAGGCTGTCCTCGACGGCCGCGCCGACGGCGTGCAGGCTCTTGCCGACGGCGAGCGCGGTGATGCCGGCCCACATCGACGCCTCGGTGTCGTCGATGAGCTCGAGGTCCTCCGGGCGGCCGGCCTCGCGCCCACCGACGATGAGCGAGATGGCGGCGTCGCCGTGCCAGCCCTCGACGATCGCGCCGCAGTCGATGGAGAGCAGGTCGCCCTCGAGCAGGACACGAGGGCCCGGGATCCCGTGGACGATCTCGTCGTTGACCGAGGTGCAGAGGGTGCCGGTGAACCCGTGGTAGCCGAGGAAGCTCGGGGTGCCGCCGCCGTCACGGATGTGGGTCTCGGCGAGGGCGTTGAGGTCCCCGGTCGTCATGCCCGGGCGCACCGTGGCCCGCACGAGCTCGAGCGTCCGGCCGACGAGCAGCCCGGCGGCGCGCATGAGCACCACCTGCTCGGGGGTCTTGGCCTCGATGCGCTCACGTCCGAACAGTCCCATGGGCCGCACGCTACCGCCCGGCCACCCGCTCCCCCGAATCGCGGAGGTCGGGTGACCGGGCGGGCGCCGGACCGGTCCGAGGGGCTCAGGACTGGGCGGGGACCTCGTCGAGGTCGAGGACCTTGGTGCGGAGCGCGTCGAGGAGCCCGCGGAGCTCATCGGCCGCCCCGGCCTCGTCGGCCACGGCACCCGCGGGGGTGAGCTGCTCGGGGAAGGTCAGGCCCAGGTCTCCGACGACGTCGGCCTCGACGTGCGTGAGGATCCGGGTGAGGTCGGCGCGGGCGTCCACCCCGCCGGACCAGCCGTAGCCGACGATCGCGATGGGCTTGGCGTGCCACTCGGCGTAGAGGAAGTCGATCGCGTTCTTGATCGGCGCCGGGAAGCTGCGGTTGTACTGGGGAGTCACGACGACGATCGCGTCGGACTCGAAGACCTCGCTCGCCCACGCCTGGGTGTGCGGCTTGGCGTAGTTGCCGGTCTTCGGCATGTCCTCCTCGTCCATGAACGGCAGGCCGATCGCCGCGAGGTCGAGGACCTTGACCTCCCACTGGGAGGGGTCGGCCTGCTCGGCCACCCACTGGGTGACGGCCGGACCGATCCGGTTCGGGCGGGTGCTGGACACGATGATGCGCAATTGATTCACAATTCAACCAACAGGCTCCGGCGTCGGCCCATTCCCGCTCGCGGGGTGGCGTTCGTCCCCCTCGCCTCCGGGGGGCCTTCACCCACGACGGTTCGCGAACCGGGAGGTCGCTCGCGAACCGGTTCGATCCGGAGTGCGAGCCCACCTCCGGTTCGCGAACCGTCGTGTGCGTGCGCGAGAGCGCACCGGGGGCGGAAGGGTCAGGAGAGGGCGGAGACGATCCGCTCGGTGACCTCGTCGACCTCACCGAGACCGTCGACCTCGACGAGGAGGCCGCGCTCGGCGTAGACCTCGACGAGCGGGGCCGTCTCGCGGCGGTAGATGGCCTGGCGCTCGCGGATGACGTCCTCGGTGTCGTCGGGGCGACCCTCGACCTCGGCGCGCTTGAGCAGGCGGGAGACGACGGCCTCCTCGTCGACGGTGAGCGCGAGGACCTTGTCGAGACCGTGGTCGTGCTTGCCGAGCATCCAGTCCAGGGCGGTGACCTGGCCGGTCGTGCGCGGGTAGCCGTCGAGGAGGAAGCCCTCACGGGCGTCGTCCTCGTTGAGCCGGTCCTCGACGATGGCGTTGGTGATGTCGTCGGAGACGTACCCGCCGGAGGCGGTGATCTCCTGCACCTGCTTGCCGAGGTCCGTGCCGTTCTTGATGTTGGCCCGGAAGATGTCGCCGGTCGAGATCGCCGGGATCCCGAAGTGCTCGGCGATGCGAGCGGCCTGGGTGCCCTTACCGGCGCCGGGGGGTCCGAGGATGATGAGTCGCATTAACGGAGGAACCCTTCGTAGTGACGCTGCTGCAGCTGGGACTCGATCTGCTTCACGGTCTCGAGACCGACACCGACGATGATGAGGATCGAGGTGCCACCGAAGGGGAAGTTCTGGTTGGCCCCGACGAGGACGATCGCGATGAGCGGGATGAGCGAGATCAGCGCGAGGTAGATCGCACCCGGGACGGTGATCCTGGTGAGAACGTACTGCAGGTACTCGGCCGTGGGTCGCCCGGCGCGGATACCCGGGATGAAGCCGCCGTACTTCTTCATGTTGTCGGCGACCTCGGTGGGGTTGAACGTGATCGACACGTAGAAGAACGTGAAGAACAGGATCAGGGCCGTGTAGGTGAGCATGTACTCCCACGTGTCACCGCCGGCGAAGTTGGCGTCGATCCACTGGACCCAGCCCGCGCTCGTGCCGTCGGCGCGCCGGTTGAACTGGGCGAGCAGCGTCGGCAGCGCCAGCAGCGAGCTGGCGAAGATGACGGGGATGACGCCGGCCATGTTGACCTTGAGCGGGATGTAGGTCGAGGTCCCGCCGTAGACGCGGCGGCCGACCATGCGCTTGGCGTACTGCACGGGGATGCGCCGCTGGCTCTGCTCGACGTAGACGACGAGCGCGATGACGACGAAGCCCATGAGGATGATCCCCAGGAAGATGTCCCAGCGACCGTCCTTCTGCTGGATCGCCCACAGCGCACCGGGGAAGGTGGCGGCGATCGAGGTGAAGATGAGGATCGACATGCCGTTGCCGACACCCTTGTCGGTGACGAGCTCACCGAGCCACATGACGAGGCCGGTGCCGGCCGTCATCGTGAGCACCATGATGAGGATCGTCACGGTGGAGTCGTCGGTGAGGATGTTGGTGCACGCCGGGTTCGCGAACAGCTGCGAGGGGTTCTGCGCGAAGGTGATGAACGTCGCCGACTGGAGCACCGCGAGGGCGATGGTGAGATAGCGCGTGTACTGGGTCATCTTCGACTGGCCCGCCGAGCCCTCCTTCTTGAGGGCCTCGAACTTCGGGATGACCACCGTCAGCAGCTGGACGATGATGCTCGCCGTGATGTACGGCATGATCCCGAGCGCGAAGATCGACAGCTGGAGCAGGGCCCCACCGCTGAAGAGGTTGGCCAGGCCGAGGAGGTCGTTGGCCTCACCCGCTCCTGCCTGACAGGCCTGGATGAGCGAGTAGCTCACGCCGGGCGTCGGCACGTGGGCGCCGAGGCGGTAGATCGCGATGACGGCGAGCGTGAACAGGATCTTCCTGCGCAGGTCGGGCGTCTTGAACGCGCGGCCGAAGGCGGTGAGCACAGGTCCTCCAGGTGGGCGGCAGGCGCCGCGTCAGTGTGGTGATCGACGAACAAGATACCCCGGCGTGGGCTGCGGTCCGGGACCGCGGTGCTCACAGGGGGTCAAACGACGTATGCCGCAAGGCGAGTTCCCGGATCGCCTCCGGGAACCGCGCCCTGCGGCATACGCACTGCGTGAACGACTCAGGAACCGCTGAGGGTGGCCGAGCCGCCCGCCGCCACGATCTTCTCCTTGGCGGAGGAGGAGAACGCGTCGACGGTGACGTTGACGGCAACCGTGATCTCGCCGGTGCCGAGCACCTTGACGAGCTGGTTGTCGCGGACCGCACCCCGGGCGACGAGCTCCTCGACCGTCACGTCTCCACCGTCGGGGAAGAGAGCGGACAGCTTGTCGAGGTTCACGACCTGGTAGTGGGTCTTGAACGGGTTCTTGAAGCCGCGCAGCTTCGGGAGACGCATGTGGAGGGGGGTCGAGCCACCCTCGAAGCGCTCCGGAACCTGGTAGCGGGCCTTGGAGCCCTTGGTACCGCGACCGGCGGTCTTGCCCTTGGAGCCCTCGCCACGACCCACGCGGGTCTTGGCGGTCTTGGCTCCGGGGGCCGGACGCAGGTGGTGGATCTTCAGGGCGGAGGCCTGGGCCGCGCCCTCGATGGTGGCCTTCTTGTCAGCCATGATCACTCAACCTCCTCGACGGCAACGAGGTGCGTCACCGTCTTGACCATCCCGCGGATCTCGGGACGGTCCTCCTTGACGACGACGTCGCCAATGCGCTTGAGACCGAGGCTTCGCAGCGTGTCACGCTGGTTCTGCTTGCCGCCGATCTCCGAACGGGTCTGGGTCACCTTGAGACGAGCCATCACGCACCCGCCTTCGCAGCGTCACGAGTCTCGGCGATACCTGCAGCCTGAGCGCGAAGCATCGCCGCGGGGGCGACCCGGTCCACGGGGAGACCACGGCGCGCGGCCACGGACTCCGGACGCTCGAGCTCCTTGAGAGCCTGAACGGTGGCGTGGACGATGTTGATCGCGTTGCTCGAGCCGAGGCTCTTGGAGAGCACGTCGTGGATGCCGGCGCACTCCAGGACCGCACGCACCGGGCCACCGGCGATGACGCCGGTACCGGGGCTGGCGGGACGGAGCAGGACGACACCGGCAGCGGCCTCACCCTGCACGGGGTGCGGGATGGTGCCCTGGATGCGCGGGACCTTGAAGAACTCCTTCTTGGCCTCCTCGACACCCTTGGCGATGGCGGCAGGAACTTCCTTCGCCTTGCCGTAGCCGACGCCGACCGTGCCGTCGCCGTCACCGACGACGACCAGGGCGGTGAAGCTGAAGCGACGACCACCCTTGACGACCTTGGAGACGCGGTTGATGGTCACGACGCGCTCGAGGTAGGTGCTCTTCTCGGCCTCACGGCCGCCACCACGGCGGTCGTCACGACCGCCGCCGCGACGGTCGCCGCCACCACGGTTGTCGGTGCGCTCGCCACCGGCGGACGCGGGACCGGTGCCTCGACGCTGGGGTCCTGGCATCAGATGTTCCTCATTCCACAGAGAGTCATGGTCACGGTGCGGGTCACAGGGACAGCCCACCCTCGCGGGCGCCGTCGGCGATGGCCGCCACTCGACCGTGGTACTTGTTGCCGCCGCGGTCGAAGACGACCGCCTCGACACCGGCAGCCTTGGCGCGCTCGGCGACGAGCTCGCCGACCTTCTTCGCCTTGGCGGTCTTGTCACCGTCGAAGGTGCGGACGTCGGCCTCCATGGTCGACGCGTACGCGACGGTCTTGCCCGCGGTGTCGTCGACGACCTGGACGAAGACGTGACGCGACGAGCGCGAGACGACGAGACGGGGACGCACTGCCGTGCCCGCGACGTGCTTGCGGACGCGAGCGTGGCGACGGCCGCGCGCGGCGACCTTGCCCTTGGCACGCTTGATGATCATTGCCATGGCCTACTTACCAGCCTTTCCGACCTTGCGGCGGATGTGCTCGCCGGCGTAACGCACGCCCTTGCCCTTGTACGGGTCAGGCTTGCGGAGCTTGCGAATGTTGGCGGCAACCTCACCGACGAGCTGCTTGTCGATGCCCTCGACCTGGAACCGGGTGGGGTTCTCGACGGTGAAGGTGATGCCCTGCGGCGGCTCGATCGTGATCGAGTGCGAGTACCCGAGAGCGAACTCGAGCGAGCCGCCCTTGTTCACCACGCGGTAACCGGTGCCGTGGATCTCGAGCTTCTTGACGTAGCCCTCGGTGACACCGAGGACCATGTTGTTGATGAGCGAACGGGTCAGGCCGTGGAGCGAGCGCGACTCGCGCTCGTCGTTGGGGCGGGTGACCTCGACCTGGTCGTCCTTGCGCTCCACCACGATGGGCTGCGCCACCGTGTGTGCGAGCTCGCCCTTGGGACCCTTGACCTTGACGGTCTGGCCCTCGACGGCGATCTCGACACCAGAGGGGATGGCAACCGGAAGGCGTCCGATGCGCGACATGTCAGATCCCCTTACCAGATGTAGGCGAGGACTTCCCCACCCACACCCTTGTTAGCGGCCTGCCGGTCAGTGAGCAGACCGGACGACGTCGAGATGATGGCAACACCGAGACCACCGAGAACCTTGGGAAGGTTGGTGGACTTGGCGTAGACGCGCAGTCCGGGCTTGGACACGCGACGCACACCGGCGATGGAGCGCTCGCGGTTCGGGCCGTACTTGAGGTTGATCGTCAAGGTCTTGCCGACCTCGGCGTCCTCGACGGTCCAGCCGGCGATGTAGCCCTCGGACTCGAGGATCTCCGCGATGTGCGACTTGAGCTTGCTGAACGGCATGGCAACCGTGTCCTTGTGCGCCGAGTTGGCGTTCCGGACGCGGGTCAACATGTCCGCAATCGGGTCTGTCATGGTCATTGGGCTTCTCCGCCCTCTCTCACCGTGGTTTCATCCGGGGCTGCTGCTCCGGCTGACCTTCGATGTAGATGGTTGTGGGGTGTGCCGCGAGTGCGGCGTGGTCTCGGCAGTGCCTCGACCGGGAAGGCTGCGTCAGCCGTGGTCACCAAGAGGACTTCGTGATCCCGGGGAGCTCGCCGCGGTGGGCCATCTCCCGGAAGCAGATCCGGCACAGGCCGAACTTGCGGTAGACGGCGTGGGGACGACCGCAGCGCTGGCAGCGGGTGTAGCCGCGAACCTTGAACTTCGGCTTCTTGTTCGCCTTGTTGACCAGAGCGGTCTTGGCCATGTCAGTTCTCCTTGAACGGGAAGCCGAGCGCCTTGAGCAGCGCGCGTCCCTCGTCGTCGTTCGTCGCGGTGGTGACGATGGTGATGTCCATGCCCCGGACGCGGTCGATCTTGTCCTGGTCGATCTCGTGGAACATCGACTGCTCCGTGAGACCGAAGGTGTAGTTGCCGCGGCCGTCGAACTGCTTGGGGCTCATGCCGCGGAAGTCACGGATGCGGGGAAGCGCGACCGAGATGAGGCGGTCGAGGAACTCCCACATGCGGTCCCCACGCAGCGTGGTGTGCGTGCCGATCGGCATGCCCTCACGCAGCTTGAACTGGGCGATGGACTTGCGAGCCTTGGTGACGATCGGCTTCTGGCCGGTGATCGCCGTGAGGTCGCGCACCGCGCCGTCGATGAGCTTGCTGTCCTTGGCCGCGTCGCCGACACCCATGTTGACGACGACCTTGACGACGCCGGGGATCTGCATGACGTTGCCGTAGCCGAACTTCTCCTGGAGCGAGCCCTTGATCTCGTCGGCGTAGCGCGCCTTGAGACGGGGCTGGCTGCCCGTGGTGTTCTCGGTCTGGGTGCTCATGGTGCTCACAGGTCCTTGCCCGAGCGCACGCTCACACGAGTCCGGACGGTCTTCTGACGTCCGTCTCGCTGAGTGGTCTCGACGCGGGTCTTGATACGGGTCGGCTTCTTGTCGGAGGGGTCGACGACCTGCACGTTGCTCACGTGGATCGCCGCCTCCTGCACGACCAGGCCACCGGTCTGGCTGCCACGGGCGGTCTGGCCGGCCTTGGTGTGGCGGGTGACGCGGTTGACGCCCTCGACGAGGACACGCTCGGTCTCGCGGTAGACCGCGATGACCTTGCCGGTTGAACCCTTGTCCTTGCCGGTGAGCACCTGGACGGTGTCACCCTTCTTGATCTTCATTCGCGCGGCCATGGTCACAGGACCTCCGGCGCCAGCGAGATGATCTTCATGAACTTCTTGTCGCGAAGCTCACGGCCCACCGGGCCGAAGATGCGGGTACCACGGGGGTCACCGTCGGTCTTGAGGATCACTGCGGCGTTCTCATCGAACTTGATGTAGGAACCGTCGGAACGACGGCGCTCCTTCTTGGTGCGGACGATGACCGCCTTGACGACGTCACCCTTCTTCACGTTGCCACCGGGGATGGCGTCCTTCACCGTGGCGACGATCGTGTCGCCAATACCGGCATACCGGCGACCCGAGCCCCCGAGAACCCGGATGCACAAGATCTCCTTGGCACCCGTGTTGTCGGCGACGCGCACTCGCGACTCCTGCTGGATCACTTATCTGTCTCCTATACGTCGTGCTGGTTCTCCGCCTCGCGGCGGAGCCTGGCCGAACCTGGGGCTTGCAGTGGCTTACTTCGCCTTTTCGAGGATCTCGACCAGGCGCCAGCGCTTGGTGGCCGAGAGCGGTCGGGTCTCCATGATGAGGACGCGGTCGCCGATGCCGGCGGTGTTGTCCTCGTCGTGGGCCTTGACCTTGCTGGAACGACGCAGCACCTTGCCGTAGAGCGCGTGCTTGACGCGGTCCTCGACCTCGACGACGACGGTCTTGTCCATCTTGTCGCTGACGACGTAGCCCTGGCGGGTCTTGCGGTCGTTCCGCGCGTTCACGGTCTCGCTCTGCACGGTGTCGTCCTTCACGTTCTCACTCACTTGGTGTCCTCCGACTTGGTCGACTCCGTCGCAGGAGAACCGATGCTGGTACCAATTCCGAGCTCGCGCTCACGCATCTCGGTGTAGATCCGCGCGATGTCCTTGCGGACCGCACGCAGACGGCCGTGGTTGTCGAGCTGGCCGGTGGCGGACTGGAACCGCAGGTTGAACAGCTCCTCCTTGGCCTTGCGCAGCTCGTCGACGAGACGGTCGTCGTCGAAGCCACGCAGCTCGTTGGAGATCAGGTCCTTGGAACCGAGAGCCATCAGAAGTCACCACCCTCACGCTGGACGAAGCGGCACTTCATCGGCAGCTTGTGCATGGCCAGGCGCATGGCTTCGCGCGCGACCTCTTCGGACACACCGGAGATCTCGAACATGATGCGTCCCGGCTTGACGTTGGCGATCCACCACTCGGGTGAACCCTTACCGGAACCCATGCGGGTCTCAGCCGGCTTCTTGGTGAGCGGGCGGTCGGGGTAGATGTTGATCCACACCTTGCCGCCACGCTTCATGTAGCGCGTCATGGCGATACGCGCGGACTCGATCTGGCGGTTGGTGACGTAGGCCGGCTCGAGAGCCTGGAGACCGTAGTCACCGAAGGCGATGGTCGTCCCACCCTTGGCAGCGCCCGAGCGACCCGGGTGGTGCTGCTTGCGGTGCTTGACGCGACGGGGAATCAGCATCAGCTGGCCCCTCCCTCAGTGGTCTCCGCTGCGGCCGGAGCCTCAGCGGCGGCCGGAGTGGCGTCGGTCTGCGGGGCGTCCTGCCGGTCGCCGCGGCGAGCGCGGGCCGGACGGTCGGCGCCGGGACCGTCGCGACGCGGGCCACGGCCCTGACGCGGCGCGGTGGCCTGCTGGGCGGCGAGCTCACGTGCGGTGACGTCGCCCTTGTAGATCCAGACCTTCACGCCGATGCGGCCGAAGGTGGTCTTGGCCTCGTAGAAGCCCACGTCGATCTGCGCACGAAGGGTGTGCAGCGGCACGCGACCCTCGCGGTAGAACTCGGTGCGGGACATCTCGGCGCCGCCGAGACGGCCGGAGACCTGGACGCGGATGCCCTTGGCACCGGCGCGGGTCGCCGACTGCATGCTCTTGCGCATGGCGCGACGGAACGAGACGCGAGCAGAGAGCTGCTCGGCGACGCCCTGGGCGACGAGCTGCGCATCGGTCTCGGGGTTCTTGACCTCGAGGATGTTCAGCTGCACCTGCTTGCCCGTGAGCTTCTCGAGCTCGCCGCGGATGCGGTCGGCCTCGGCACCACGGCGGCCGATGACGATGCCCGGACGCGCCGTGTGGATGTCCACGCGGACACGGTCACGGGTGCGCTCGATCTCGACCTTGGAGATGCCCGCGCGCTCCATGCCCTCGGACATGAGCTTGCGGATGGCGACGTCTTCCTTGACGTAGTCGCGGTAGCGCTGACCCTCCTTGGTGGAGTCAGCGAACCAGCGGCTGCGGTGCTCGGACGTGATTCCCAGACGGAAGCCGTGCGGGTTGACCTTCTGACCCATTAGCGGTTGCCTCCCTTGCTGGGCTTGGTCTGGGGCGCGACGACCACGGTGATGTGGCTCGTGCGCTTGTTGATGCGTGAGGCGCGGCCCTGGGCACGGGGACGGAAGCGCTTCATGGTGGCGCCCTCGTCGACGTACGCGGAGGTGATGACGAGCTCGCGCTCGTCGAACCGCTCGGCCGTCTTGTCGGCCTTGACCCGGGCGTTCGCGATGGCGCTCTCGAGCACCTTGAGGATCGGCTCGGACGCCGACTGCGGGGCGAAGCGCAGCGTGGCGATGGCCTCGCTGGCGTTCTTCCCACGGATGAGGTCGATGACCCGGCGCGCCTTCTGCGCCGTCACCCGGACGTGGCGGGCCTGGGCCCGCGCCTCCAGGGTCGGGTTCTCGGTGGATGTGGTGGCCATCAGCGGCGCCGGCCCTTCTTGTCGTCCTTCACGTGACCCCGGAAGGTGCGCGTGGGTGCGAACTCGCCGAGCTTGTGGCCGACCATCGACTCGGTGACGAACACCGGGACGTGCTTGCGGCCGTCGTGGACGGCGAGGGTGTGGCCGAGCATGTCCGGACTGATGACCGAACGGCGTGACCAGGTCTTGATGACGTTCTTGGTGCCCGCTTCGTTCTGGACGTCGACCTTCTTCTGAAGGTGGCCGTCGATGAAGGGGCCCTTCTTCAAGCTACGAGGCATGTGTCAAAGGCTCCTTGTCAGCGCTTCTTGCCAGTGCGGCGTCGGCGGACGATCATCTTGTCGCTCGGCTTGCCGGGGCGACGGGTGCGTCCCTCGGGCTTGCCCCAGGGGCTCACCGGGTGGCGACCACCGGACGTACGGCCCTCGCCACCACCATGGGGGTGGTCGACCGGGTTCATGACGACACCACGGACGGTCGGGCGCTTGCCCTTCCAGCGCATGCGGCCGGCCTTGCCCCAGTTGATGTTGGACTGCTCGGCGTTGCCGACCTCACCGATCGTCGCGCGGCAGCGCGCGTCGACGTTGCGGATCTCGCCGGACGGCATACGCAGCTGGGCGTAGGGACCGTCCTTGGCGACGAGCTGCACCCGGACACCGGCCGAACGCGCGATCTTCGCGCCGCCACCGGGGCGGAGCTCGACGGCGTGGACGACCGTACCGGTCGGGATGTTGCGCAGCGGCAGGCTGTTGCCGGGCTTGATGTCGGCGCCGGGGCCGTTCTCGATGTTGGCGCCCTGCTCCAGACCCTTGGGGGCCAGGATGTAGCGCTTCTCACCGTCGGCGAAGTGCAGCAGCGCGATGCGCGCCGTGCGGTTGGGGTCGTACTCGATGTGAGCGACCTTGGCCGGGACGCCGTCCTTGTCGTGGCGACGGAAGTCGATGAGTCGGTAGGCGCGCTTGTGGCCACCCCCGATGTGACGCGTCGTGATGCGGCCGTTGTTGTTGCGGCCACCGCTCTTGGTGAGCGGGCGCACGAGCGACTTCTCAGGCGTGCTGCGCGTGACCTCGACGAAGTCGGCGACGCTTGAGCCGCGACGGCCAGGCGTCGTCGGCTTGTACTTGCGGATACCCATGTCGTATTCCCTTAAGTCCCTCAGTCGTCTCTCAGGCGCCGGCGCTGCCGAAGATGTCGATCGTGCCCTCGCGGAGGGTGACGATCGCGCGCTTGGTGTCCTTGCGCTTGCCCAGGCCGAAGCGGGTACGCCGCGTCTTGCCCTTGCGGTTGAGCGTGTGGACGGAGTCGACCTTGACGTTGAAGATCTTCTCCACGGCGATCTTGATCTCGGTCTTGTTCGAGCGCGGGTCCACGATGAACGTGTACTTGCCCTCGTCGAGCAGCCCGTAGGACTTCTCGGACACGACCGGTGAAATCAGGATGTCCCGGGGGTCCTTGCCGATGCTCACTTGTCCTCCTCGGAGATCTGCTGGGCGGACTCGCCGCCGGCGGGGACGAAGCCGGCAGCCTTGGCGGCGTCCGCGGAGCGGAACCAGACCTCGGCGGCGGTGGCGTCGTACCAGCGCGAGCCGGGCACGTGGTACTTCATCGAGTCCTTGTTGCCCTTGACGTCGAAGCCCGCAGGAGCGGACCCGTCCTCGAGGGCGGCGTGGCTGTCCGGCCCGAAGCCGGTGTCGGCGTCGGTCTCGTCGGCCTCGACGGTGTCGGTGTCGACGAGCGTGGCGGGCTTGGTGGCCTTCGCCGGCTTGTCGGCCTTCGCGACGGGGGCGGCCTCGGTCTCGACGACCTCGACCGACTCCATGGACGCGACGGCAGCGGCGGGGCCGGCGACGAACGCGTCGAAGGCGGCCTGGGTGAAGACCACGTCGTCCGCGCAGAGCACGTCGTACGTGTTGAGCTGGTCGGCGGCGATGACGTGCACGTTGTCCAGGTTGCGCACCGACTTCATCGACACGATGTCGCTGCGGTCGAGGACGATGAGCATGTTCTTGCGGTCGGTCAGGCCCGCGAGCAGCGCGACGACGTCCTTGGTGGACGGCGCGTTGCCGGTGACGAGCGAGGTGACGACGTGGATGCGGCCGTGACGCGCCCGGTCGGAGAGGGCACCGCGCAGGGCGGCTGCCTTCATCTTCTTGGGGGTCCGCTGCGAGTAGTCACGCGGCTGGGGGCCGTGGACGACGCCACCGCCGGTCCAGTGCGGCGCGCGGGTCGAGCCCGCACGGGCGCGGCCGGTGCCCTTCTGGCGGTGCGGCTTGCGACCACCACCGCGGACCTCGCCGCGGGTCTTGGTCGAGTGCGTGCCCTGACGCGCGGCGGCGAGTTGGGCGACGACGACCTGGTGGATCAGCGGGATGTTGGTCTGCACGTCGAAGATCTCGGCGGGCAGCTCGACGTTGACGGTGTTCGTGGCCATCGTGGTCACGCTCCCTTCACGGCGTTGCGGACGAGCACGACCGCGCCGCGGGGACCGGGAACGGCGCCCTTGACGAGCAGCAGGCCGCGGTCGGCGTCGACGGCGTGGATGGTGAGGTTCTGGGTGGTCTGACGCACGCCACCCATGCGGCCGGCCATGCGCATGCCCTTGAAGACACGACCCGGGGTGGCGCAGCCACCGATCGAGCCCGGCTTGCGGTGGTTCTTGTGGGAACCGTGGGAGGACGAGACGCCGTGGAAGCCGTGACGCTTCATGACACCGGCGAAGCCCTTGCCCTTGGTCGTGCCGGACACGTCGACGGCCTGGCCGGCCTCGAAGGTCTCGGCGGTGAGCTCCTGGCCCAGCGAGTACTCGGCGGCGTCCGCGGTGCGGAGCTCGACGAGGTGGCGGCGCGGCGTGACGCCGGCCTTCTCGAAGTGGCCGGTGAGCGGCTTGGTCACCTTGCGCGGGTCGATCGCGCCGAACGCGATCTGCACGGCGGCGTAGCCGTCCTTGCCCGCGTCGCGGACCTGCGTGACGACGCAGGGACCCGCCTCGATGACGGTGACGGGGATGAGCCGGTTGTCGGCGTCCCACACCTGGGTCATGCCGAGCTTCCTGCCCAGCACACCCTTCACGGTCTTGTCTGCAATGTTGGTCATCTGGTCAACCCTCAGAGCTTGATCTCGATGTTGACGTCAGCCGGGAGGTCGAGGCGCATCAGCGAGTCGACGGCCTTGGGCGTCGGGTCGATGATGTCGATGAGGCGCTTGTGGGTGCGCATCTCGAAGTGCTCGCGGCTGTCCTTGTACTTGTGCGGCGAACGGATGACCACGAAGACGTTCTTCTCCGTGGGCAGCGGCACAGGGCCGACCACCGTTGCGCCGGCACGGGTCACCGTGTCGACGATCTTCCGCGCCGAGTTGTCGATGACCTCGTGGTCATACGACTTCAAGCGGATGCGGATCTTCTGTCCCGCCATCTTGGCTTCCGTCTCTCTCTCGCCGTCGTCTTGCCTCTGTCTGTGGCCGGTACCGGTCCGACCCCCGAGGTCGGGCGTGTCGCGCCCGTTCCGCAGTCCGGCGGCAGACGCGATGGTGCGCGTCGTGTCGTCGGGTGGATCGAATCTCCGGTGAACCGGGGTTGCTCTGGTCTGCCGTGTGTCGCCCCGGGGTCACCGGTTCGGTTGGTTCTCACGTGCACTGGCGGGACGGTGTCTTCTCGAGTGGTCGAGTCGATGGCGTCCTGCACCCAGCAACCTGACAAGTGTGCCAGAGGCGGTGTCGACCTACCAAATCGGGGCTGCCGCAGGCGGCAACGGTGCGCACGTGGCGCGTCGCGCCCACCGGCCGACCCGCCGCCGTCGGCCTCGCTGCCGCCACGCTGACGGGCGTCGGTCCGTGCCGTGCCCGCCGGTCCCGCAGCGCTCGACAGACCCGCGACCCCCGTGGACGGGTCCACGAGGGTCACGGGTGCGGCGGTCGGTCAGCGGGGTCCCCCGCCGCCCAGGACGCCTGCGTCGAACGCCTTGAGGACGGACGCCTTGTCCGCGTCGGTGAGGGTGCCGTCCTCCACGGCGGTGTCGAGCCGCTCGCCGAGCCTCGTGCGGTGCTCCGCCTGGTGCTCGCTGCGGATGTCGGCGAGGGCCGCCGTCAGCTTCGCCTCGGTGACACCGAGCTCCTTGGCCAGGGCGGTGACGTATGCCGCCTGCCGCGCTTCCCGGTCGGCCTCGGTCGGCTGGGTGCCCTCGGCGGGCTTCTCCGTGGGCCGGTTCGCCTCCCGCACCTTCGTGACGGCCGCCTCGACCTTGGCCTCGTCGAGTCCGAGGGCCTCGGCGAGCGCGGCGGAGTCCGCGCCCCGCATGCCGCCCCTGCCACCCGGACCACCGTGGCCACCAGGACGCTCGCCCGTCGTGCCGTCCGTGGTGGCATCGGAGTCGGGGGTGGCGCTCGAGGCGCTGGGCGTCGGGGCGGGCGTGGTCTCGGCCAGCGCCGCGTTGGCGCCGAGCCCGAGGGTGACGATCGCTGCCGCACCGGCCACACCGGCCAGCGCCGTGGTCTTCGTGATCCTCGTCATCAAGGGTGTCCTCTCGTGAGGGCCGGCCCGAATGGCTGACCTCGTTGCCCTCCACTGTCGGGCCGCGATCTGGGGCGCACCCATGGCCAACCTGTCACGAGCCTGTCAGTCCCGGGGGCCGTCCCTCCCCTCCCTCTGGGCGCTGACGGGTGGGGACGCGGAGGGGACGCGGAGGCGACGCGGAAGGGCCCCGTGTGCCGGACGGCATACGGGGCCCTTCGCGATGGGGCGTCAGTGCGACGCGACAGCGTCAGATCACTTGGTGATCTTGGTGACGCGGCCGGCGCCGACGGTCCGGCCACCCTCACGGATGGCGAACTTGAGGCCCTCTTCCATGGCGATCGGCTGGATGAGCTCGACCGACATCTCGGTGTTGTCGCCGGGCATGACCATCTCGGTGCCCTCGGGCAGCGAGACGACGCCGGTGACGTCCGTGGTGCGGAAGTAGAACTGCGGGCGGTAGTTGTCGTAGAACGGCGTGTGACGGCCGCCCTCGTCCTTGGACAGGATGACGACGTTGGCCTCGAAGTTCGTGTGCGGGGTGATCGAGCCCGGCTTGCAGATGACCTGCCCGCGCTCGACCTCCTCGCGCTTGACGCCACGGATGAGGAGACCGACGTTCTCTCCCGCGCGACCCTCGTCGAGGAGCTTGCGGAACATCTCGATGCCGGTGACCGTGGTCTTCGTGGCCGGGCCCTCGTGGATGCCGACGATCTCGACGTCCTCGTTGACCTTGAGGATGCCGCGCTCGATACGACCGGTGACGACGGTGCCACGACCGGTGATCGTGAAGACGTCCTCGACGGGCATGAGGAACGGCTTGTCGACGTCACGCTCGGGCTCCGGGACGGACTCGTCGACCGCGTCCATGAGCTCCATGACGGTCTTGCCCCACTCGGCGTCGCCCTCGAGCGCCTTGAGCGCGGAGACCTTGACCACGGGGACGTCGTCGCCCGGGAACTCGTAGGTCGACAGCAGCTCGCGGACCTCCATCTCGACGAGTTCGAGGATCTCCTCGTCGTCGACCATGTCGGCCTTGTTGAGCGCCACGACGATGTAGGGAACCCCAACCTGGCGAGCCAGGATGATGTGCTCCTTGGTCTGCGGCATCGGGCCGTCAGTGGCGGCGACGACGAGAATCGCACCGTCCATCTGGGCAGCACCGGTGATCATGTTCTTCACGTAGTCCGCGTGACCGGGGCAGTCAACGTGGGCGTAGTGACGCTTCTCGGTCTGGTACTCGATGTGCGCGATGGAGATGGTGATGCCGCGCTGCTTCTCCTCGGGCGCCTTGTCGATGTCGTCGAACGCGAACTGCGGGTTCAGGTCCGGGTACTTGTCGTGCAGGACCTTCGAGATCGCAGCCGTCAGCGTCGTCTTGCCATGGTCAATGTGACCGATGGTGCCGATGTTGACGTGCGGCTTGGTCCGCTCGAACTTTGCCTTCGCCACTTGTTGTCCTCCTCAGGACTCTTCTTTGGTGAAACGCAACACGGCCGTGAGGGACGTGGCGTCGTTCTGGGATGGTGCTTTGGGGATGTGGTTGCTCTGGACGCTGTCGACGTCGTGCCGTGCCGACAGGGTGCCCAGATCCGGACCAGCGACCAGTCTAGCGGTCACTCGCCCCGGGTCTTGGCGATGATCTCCTCGGCCACGGACTTGGGAACCTCGGCGTAGGAGTCGAACTCCATCGAGTAGTTGGCCCGGCCCTGCGTCTTGGACCGGAGGTCGCCGACGTAGCCGAACATCTCGGACAGCGGGACGAGGCCCTTGACGACCTTGGCGCCGCTGATGTCCTCCATGGCCTGGATGTGGCCACGGCGCGAGTTGATGTCGCCGATGACGTCACCCATGTAGAGCTCGGGAGTCCTCACCTCGACGGCCATCATCGGCTCGAGGATCACGGGGTCGGCCTTGCGGACGGCCTCCTTGAGCGCCATCGAGCCGGCGATCTTGAACGCCATCTCCGAGGAGTCGACGTCGTGGTAGGAGCCGTCGAGCAGCGAGGCCTTGATGCCGACGAGCGGGTAACCCGCGAGCACGCCGTACTGCATGGCGTCCTGGATGCCCGCGTCGACCGACGGGATGTACTCGCGCGGGATGCGGCCACCGGTGACCTTGTTCTCGAACTCGTACAGCTCGCCGGACTCGGTGGTGTCGAGCGGCTCGAGACGGATCTGGATCTTGGCGAACTGGCCCGACCCACCCGTCTGCTTCTTGTGGGTGTAGTCGTGCTTCTCGACCGTGCGACGGATGGTCTCGCGGTAGGCGACCTGCGGCTTGCCGACGTTGGCCTCGACCTTGAACTCGCGCTTCATGCGGTCGACGAGGATGTCGAGGTGGAGCTCGCCCATGCCGGCGATGATCGTCTGGCCCGTGTCCTCGTCGAGGTGGACCTGGAAGGTCGGGTCCTCGGCGGAGAGCTTCTGGATGGCCGTGGAGAGCTTCTCCTGGTCACCCTTGGTCTTGGGCTCGATGGCCACCTGGATGACCGGGTCCGGGAACGACATCGACTCGAGCACGATCTGCTGGTCGGGGTCGCTCAGGGTGTCACCGGTCGTGGTGTCCTTGAGGCCGATCGCGGCGTAGATGTGGCCCGCGAGAGCCTCGTCGACCGGGTTCTCCTTGTTGGCGTGCATCTGGAAGAGCTTGCCGATGCGCTCCTTCTTCCCCTTGGTCGTGTTGACGACCGCGGTGCCTGCGGAGATGTGCCCCGAGTAGACCCGGATGAAGGTGAGCGTGCCGAAGAACGGGTGCGTGGCGACCTTGAAGGCCAGCGCCGAGAACGGCTCGGTGGTGTCCGGCTTGCGGGTCAGCTCGACCTCCTCGTGGTTCGGCTTGTGGCCGACCATGGGGGGCACGTCGATCGGCGACGGGAGGTAGTCGACGACCGCGTCGAGCATCGGCTGGACGCCGCGGTTCTTGAACGCCGAGCCACAGAGGATCGGGTAGAGCTCGGAACGGACGGTCAAGGTGCGGATGCCAGCCTTGATCTCGGCCACCGTGAGGTCCTCGCCACCGAGGTACTTCTCCATCAGGGCGTCGTCGGACTCGGCGACGCGCTCGATGAGGTGGTGGCGGTACTCGTCGGCCTTGGCCTGGAGGTCCGCGGGGATCGGCTGGACCTCGTACTTGGCGCCCATGGTGACGTCACCCTTGGAGTCACCGGGCCACACCAGAGCGCGCATCTCGACCAGGTCGATGACGCCGAGGAAGTCGTTCTCGGCACCGATCGGGAGCTGGATGACGAGCGGCTCCGCACCGAGGCGGTCCTTGATGGTGGCGACGGTGAAGTAGAAGTCCGCGCCGAGCTTGTCCATCTTGTTGACGAAGCAGATGCGCGGGACGTCGTACTTGTCGGCCTGGCGCCACACAGTCTCGGACTGGGGCTCGACGCCCTCCTTGCCGTCGAAGACGGCGACGGCGCCGTCGAGGACGCGCAGCGAGCGCTCGACCTCGACGGTGAAGTCGACGTGACCGGGGGTGTCGATGATGTTGACCTGGTTGTCGCCCCAGAAGGAGGTCACGGCGGCGGACGTGATCGTGATGCCGCGCTCCTTCTCCTGCTCCATCCAGTCGGTCGTGGAGGCGCCGTCGTGCGTCTCACCGATCTTGTGGTTGACGCCGGTGTAGAAGAGGATGCGCTCCGTCACCGTCGTCTTGCCGGCATCGATGTGGGCCATGATGCCGATGTTGCGGACCATGGTCAGGTCCGTCAGGACGTCGAGTGCCACTCGTTCATCTCATTCCTGGTAGCTGAAGTTCTGCGTGCTGTGTCGTACGGGGGGCAGTTCCAACGGAACTGCGGTCCCGGTATGCCGGCCCACGCGGTGGACGCGGGTCCCGCGCTCTGCGTGGGCCGGCATACCGGTCGCTGTCACCAGCGGTAGTGCGCGAAGGCCCGGTTCGACTCGGCCATCTTGTGGGTGTCCTCGCGGCGCTTGACTGCGGCGCCGAGGCCGTTGGAGGCGTCGAGGATCTCGTTCATGAGGCGCTCGGTCATCGTCTTCTCACGACGCTGACGCGAATAGCCGACCAGCCAGCGCAGCGACAGGGTCACGGCCCGGTTGGGCTTGACCTCGATCGGCACCTGGTAGGTGGCGCCACCGACACGGCGGGACTTGACCTCGAGCGTCGGCTTGATGTTGTCGAGCGCGCGCTTGAGGAGCAGCACGGGGTCGGTGCCGGTCTTCTCGCGGGCGCCCTCGAGGGCGCCGTAGACGATCGTCTCGGCGATCGACTTCTTGCCGTCGAGGAGGATCTTGTTGACCAGCTGGGTCACGAGCGGGCTCTGGTAGACCGGGTCGATGAGGAGCGGGCGCTTGGGCGCGGGGCCTTTACGGGGCATTACTTCTTCTCCTTCTTGGCGCCGTAGCGGCTGCGAGCCTGCTTGCGGCCCTTGACACCCTGGGTGTCGAGCGAGCCGCGGACGATCTTGTAGCGGACGCCGGGAAGGTCCTTCACACGGCCACCGCGGACGAGCACGATGGAGTGCTCTTGGAGGTTGTGGCCCTCACCGGGGATGTAGGCCGTGACCTCGATGCCCGAGGTGAGTTTGACGCGCGCGACCTTGCGGAGCGCGGAGTTCGGCTTCTTGGGGGTGGTGGTGTACACGCGGGTACACACACCGCGGCGCTGCGGAGAGCCCTTGAGGGCAGGAGTGGTCGTCTTCGTGACCTTGTCCTGCCGGCCCTTGCGCACCAGCTGGTTGATGGTAGGCAACCTGGATCCTTTGTCTGTCTGGTCGATGTCGCGGCGGTTGCCGCGACTCCTTGGGGTGTCCGGAGCGTCGACCCCCGAGGTCGGGCGTGTCACTCCGGGTGCTCTCCCCTGCACTCCCCGCCCCAGCCCGCATCACCCTGAGGTGACTCGGTCGTGGAATGGGGTGCCCGGCGAGAGATGGGCGGCCGTGCGCTGACGCACGCGGCTCGTGTCGTCTGGTCCTAGCCAGACACGCTGATCAACGATACCGGCATGCGGGGAGGGCACCAAATCGCCCCGACCCCACCCCGGCCCCACCCCAACCCCACAGCGACGCCGTCCCAACCTCCCGCGACGTCCCCGTGCCCCCGCACCGTCAGCGCCAGCGGTCGCTATGGCGACCGTTCGCGCTGACGCAAGGGGGGTGCGCGGGGCGGGAGGGTCAGGCGTCGAGGCGTTCGAAAGCGGGGGCGTACCGGAACGGGCCCGCCTGCTCGGGGCGCCACGCGCGCAGCGTCTTCGCCTGGAAGTGGGCCGGGTCCCACGGACCCGGGCAGCCGATGCCCAGGTCGCCGGCGGGCACGAAGCCGAAGTGCCCGTAGTAGGCGGGGTCGCCGAGCAGGACGAGGACCGCGTCGCCGCGCTGCTCGGCCGAGGCGATGACCGAGGCCATGAGCGCCGCGCCGATCCCCTGCCGCTGGAGCTCGGGGGTGACCGCGATCGGCCCCAGACCGACCGAGGGCGACTCCCCCAGCGTCGCGGTGGAGCACATGACGTGCCCGACGACGACGCCGTCGAGCTCGGCGACGAAGGTGAGCTCGTCGATGACGTCCCCGTCGCCCCGCAGCTCGTCGACGAGGCTCGACTCCACTGAGCGGGCGGCCCCCTCGACCCGCGCGAACGCGTCGTCGTGCAGCGCCGCGATCTGGGCGTGGTCCCGGGGCTGCTCGCGCCTGATGGTCATGTCGTCACGCATGCGCCCAGCCTCTCATTGACGGGGCAACGTCAGCGCCAACGGTGGTTACAGCCACCGTTGGCGCTGACGTTGCGACGGGGATCGGGAGGAACGACGAAGGGCGGGTATGCCGTGTGGTGACCACACGGCATACCCGCCCTTGTCGAACGGGTGCGTCAGACCTCAGAGGCGGTCGAGGCCCAGCTCGCTGTCGTCGAGGCGGACGGCCTCGCCCGAACCCGGACCGAACGCCGGGTAGGCGAACTCGTCGTAGCTCGGCATCGAGTACATCGCGGCCTTGGCCTCCTCGGTCGGCTCCACGTTGATGTTGCGGTAGCGCGACAGCCCGGTCCCGGCAGGGATGAGCTTTCCGAGGATGACGTTCTCCTTGAGGCCGAGGAGGGAGTCGGACTTGCCCTCCATGGCGGCCTCGGTGAGCACGCGGGTGGTCTCCTGGAAGGAGGCCGCCGACAGCCACGACTCGGTCGCGAGCGAGGCCTTGGTGATGCCCATGAGCTCGGGACGACCGGAGGCGGGGGTGCCGCCCTCGGAGACGACGCGACGGTTCTCGTCCTCGAAGCGGCCACGCTCGGCGAGCATGCCCGGAAGCAGCTCGGCGTCGCCGGCCTCGATGATCGTGATCCGGCGCAGCATCTGCCGCACGATGACCTCGATGTGCTTGTCGTGGATCGACACGCCCTGCTGGCGGTACACGTGCTGGACCTCGTCCACGAGGTGGATCTGGACCGCACGCGGGCCGAGGATGCGCAGGACCTGCTTCGGGTCGATGGAGCCGACCGTGAGCTGGTGCCCGACCTCGACGCTCTGGCCGTCGGTGACGAGCAGGCGGGCCCGCTTGATCACCGGGTAGGCGTGCTCCTCGGAGCCGTCGTCCGGCGTGAGCAGGATGCGACGCGCCTTGTCGGTCTCCTCGATGGTGATCCGTCCGCTGGCCTCGGCGATCGGGGCGACACCCTTGGGGGTGCGCGCCTCGAAGAGCTCGACGACACGGGGCAGCCCCTGCGTGATGTCGTCACCGGCCACACCACCGGTGTGGAAGGTGCGCATCGTCAGCTGGGTACCCGGCTCACCGATCGACTGGGCCGCGATGATGCCGACGGCCTCGCCGATGTCGACGAGCTTGCCCGTGGCGAGCGAGCGGCCGTAGCAGGCCGCACACGTGCCGACCTTGCTGTCGCAGGTGAGCACGGAGCGGACCTTGACGTTGTCGATCCCGGCCGCGAACAGCGCACCGATGACGAGGTCACCGAGGTCGATGCCGGCCTCGGCCAGCGTCTCGCCGTCCTTGACGACGTCGTCCGCGAGCGTGCGGGCGTAGACCGAGGTCTCGACGTCCTCGTGGACCGTCCGGTTGCCCGTGCGCTCGTCGACGGCCGCGATCGGCATCGGCAGGCCGCGGTCGGTGCCGCAGTCGTCCTCGCGGACGATGACGTCCTGCGACACGTCCACGAGACGACGCGTGAGGTAGCCCGAGTCGGCGGTCCGCAGTGCGGTGTCCGCCAGGCCCTTGCGCGAGCCGTGCGTGGAGATGAAGAACTCGAGCACGGACAGGCCCTCGCGGAAGTTCGCGCGGATCGGTCGCGGGATGATGTCGCCCTTCGGGTTGGACACCAGCCCTCGCATGCCGGCGATCTGGCGCAGCTGCATCCAGTTTCCGCGAGCACCCGACGAGACCATGCGGAAGATGGTGTTGGTCGGCGGGATGTTCGCCTCCATCTCCTTGGCGACCTCGTTGGTGGCCTGCGTCCAGATCTCGATGAGCTCCTGGCGACGCTCGTCGTCGGTGATGAGACCGCGCTCGTACTGGGTCTGGACCTTGGTGGCCTTGGTCTCGTAGGCCTCGAGGATCTCGAGCTTGCGAGGAGGCGTGACGACGTCGGAGATCGCGACCGTGATGCCGGACCGGGTGGCCCAGTGGAAGCCGTACTCCTTGAGTGCGTCGAGCGAGGCCGCGACCTGCACCTTGCTGTAGCGCTCGGCGAGGTCGTTGACGATCGTCGAGAGGCGCTTCTTGTCGACCTGGTCGTTGACGTACGGGTAGTCCACCGGCAGCGTCTCGTTGAAGAGCGCGTTGCCGAGGGACGTCTCCGGCAGCCACTCGGCCACGAAGCCGTCGGCGTCGGGCTCGAGGCCCTCGGGCAGCACGGCCCCGGGGGTCGGGACGACGTCCTTGAGACGGATCCGCACGGGGGTGCCGAGCAGGATCTCGCCGGCGTCGAACGCCATCCGGGCCTCGGAGACGGTCGAGAAGACCCGGCCCTCACCCTGGCTGCCCTCGATGGGCGACGTGAGGTGGTAGAGGCCGATGATCATGTCCTGGGTGGGCATGGTCACGGGGCGGCCGTCGGCCGGCTTGAGGATGTTGTTGCTCGACAGCATGAGGATGCGGGCCTCGGCCTGCGCCTCCGCGGAGAGCGGGACGTGGACGGCCATCTGGTCACCGTCGAAGTCCGCGTTGAACGCGGTGCAGACGAGCGGGTGGATCTGGATGGCCTTGCCCTCGACGAGCTGCGGCTCGAACGCCTGGATGCCGAGTCGGTGCAGCGTGGGTGCACGGTTGAGCAGCACCGGGTGCTCGGTGATGACCTCTTCGAGGACGTCCCACACGACGGAGCGGTGACGCTCGACCATGCGCTTGGCCGACTTGATGTTCTGCGCGTGGTCGAGGTCGACGAGGCGCTTCATCACGAACGGCTTGAACAGCTCGAGGGCCATCTGCTTGGGCAGGCCGCACTGGTGCAGCTTGAGCTGCGGGCCGACGACGATGACCGAACGGCCGGAGTAGTCGACGCGCTTGCCGAGCAGGTTCTGGCGGAAACGCCCCTGCTTGCCCTTGAGCATGTCGGACAGCGACTTGAGCGGACGGTTGCCGGGACCCGTGACCGGGCGGCCACGACGACCGTTGTCGAAGAGGCTGTCGACGGCCTCCTGCAGCATCCGCTTCTCGTTGTTGACGATGATCTCGGGCGCGCCGAGGTCGAGCAGTCGCTTGAGGCGGTTGTTGCGGTTGATGACGCGACGGTAGAGGTCGTTGAGGTCCGACGTCGCGAAGCGGCCACCGTCGAGCTGCACCATCGGGCGCAGGTCCGGGGGGATGACCGGGACGGCGTCGAGGACCATGCCGGCCGGCTTGTTGGTCGTCGTCATGAAGGCGGAGACGACCTTGAGCCGCTTGAGGGCACGGGTCTTCTTCTGGCCCTTGCCGGTGGCGATGATCTCGCGCAGCAGCAGCGCCTCGGCGTCGAGGTCGAAGGACTCCAGACGCTTCTGGATCGCGGCGGCGCCCATGCCACCCTCGAAGTACAGACCGAAGCGGTCACGCATCTCGCGGTAGAGGATCTCGTCGCCCTCGAGGTCTTGGACCTTGAGGTTCTTGAACCGGTCCCACACCTGCGCCAGGCGCTCGACCTGGGCGTCGGCGCGCTTGCGGATCTGGTTCATCTCGCGCTCGGCGGAGTCGCGGACCTTGCGCTTGGCGTCGGACTTGGCACCCTCGGCCTCGAGGGCGGCGATGTCCGCCTCGAGCTTCTTGGCGCGGGTCTCGACGTCGGCGTCGCGACGGTTCTCGAGCTCCTTCTTCTCGACCTCGATCTGAGCCTCGAGCGAGGGCAGGTCGGTGTGACGCTGGTCCTCGTCGACGCTCGTGATCATGTAGGCGGCGAAGTAGATGACCTTCTCGAGGTCCTTCGGGGCGAGGTCGAGCAGGTAGCCCAGGCGCGACGGGACGCCCTTGAAGTACCAGATGTGGGTGACGGGGGCGGCGAGCTCGATGTGGCCCATCCGCTCACGACGCACGGCCGCACGGGTCACCTCGACGCCGCAGCGCTCACAGATGATGCCCTTGAAGCGGACGCGCTTGTACTTGCCACACGCGCACTCCCAGTCCCGGGTCGGGCCGAAGATCTTCTCGCAGAAAAGTCCGTCCTTCTCGGGCTTGAGGGTGCGGTAGTTGATGGTCTCAGGCTTCTTCACCTCGCCATGGCTCCACTCACGGATGGAGTCGGCAGTGGCGAGGCCAATGCGCAGTTCGTCGAAGAAGTTGACGTCGAGCACGTGGTTCCTTCTCTCGTTGCTCTAGCTGAAAGTCAAAAAATCAATGCAGGTGGGTCGTCGGGGACCCTGGGTATGCCGTGCGCTCGCCGAGCGCGGTGTGCGGGAGCGAGCGCACGGCATACGGATCAGACCTCTTCGACCGAACTGGGCTCGCGGCGGGACAGGTCGATACCGAGCTCCTCCGCGGCGCGGAAGACGTCCTCTTCGGCCTCACGCATCTCGATGGCCTGGCCGTCGCTGGACAGGACCTCGACGTTGAGGCAGAGGCTCTGCATCTCCTTGATGAGCACCTTGAAGGACTCGGGGATGCCGGGCTCGGGGATGTTGTCGCCCTTGACGATGGCCTCGTAGACCTTCACGCGGCCGTTGACGTCGTCCGACTTGATCGTCAGCAGCTCCTGCAGCGCGTAGGCGGCGCCGTAGGCCTCGAGCGCCCACACCTCCATCTCACCGAAGCGCTGGCCACCGAACTGGGCCTTACCGCCGAGCGGCTGCTGGGTGATCATCGAGTACGGACCCGTGCTGCGTGCGTGGATCTTGTCGTCCACGAGGTGGTGCAGCTTGAGGATGTACATGTATCCGACCGAGACCGGCTCCGGGTACGGCTCGCCGGAGCGGCCGTCGAAGAGCATGGTCTTGCCGGACCCGTCGATGAGACGGACACCGTCACGGGTCTTGCGGGTGCTGTCGAGCAGGCCGACGATCTCGTTCTCGCGCACGCCGTCGAAGACGGGCGAGGCGACCCGGGTGCCGGGCTCGGCCGAGCGGGCGTCGGAGGGGATGAGGTCGGCCCACTCGGGCTTGCCCTCGATGTCCCAACCACGGCTCGCGGCCCAGCCCAGGTGCAGCTCGAGGATCTGGCCGATGTTCATTCGACCGGGGACCCCGAGCGGGTTGAGCACGACGTCGACCGGTGTGCCGTCCTCGAGGAACGGCATGTCCTCGACCGGCAGGATCTTGGAGATGACGCCCTTGTTGCCGTGACGACCGGCGAGCTTGTCACCGTCGGTGATCTTGCGCTTGTTGGCGACGTAGACGCGCACGAGCTGGTTGACGCCCGGGGGCAGCTCGTCGCCGTCGTCCTTCTCGAACACCTTGACGGCGATGACCGTTCCGGTCTCACCGTGGGGCACCTTGAGGGAGGTGTCGCGGACCTCGCGCGCCTTCTCACCGAAGATCGCACGGAGCAGGCGCTCCTCCGGGGTCAGCTCGGTCTCGCCCTTGGGCGTGACCTTGCCGACGAGGAGGTCGCCGTCGCGGACCTCGGCACCGATGCGGATGATCCCGCGCTCGTCGAGGTCCGCGAGGACCTCCTCGGAGACGTTGGGGATATCGCGGGTGATCTCCTCCGGACCGAGCTTGGTGTCACGGGCGTCGACCTCGTGCTCCTCGATGTGGATCGAGGAGAGGACGTCGTCCTGCACCAGTCGCTGGCTGAGGATGATCGCGTCCTCGTAGTTGTGGCCCTCCCACGGCATGAACGCCACGAGGAGGTTGCGACCGAGCGCCATCTCGCCACCGTCGGTCGCGGGACCGTCGGCGATGAGTCCGGACTTCTCGACCCGGTCACCCTCGGCCACGACCACACGCTGGTTGTAGCTGTTGCCCTGGTTGGAGCGGGTGAACTTGTCGATCCGGTAGGTGCGCGAGGTGCCGTCGTCGGCGGCGACCGTGACGAGGTCAGCCGAAACTTCAGTGACCACGCCCGCTTTTTCGGCGATGACGACGTCACCGGAGTCGACCGCTGCGCGGTACTCCATGCCGGTCCCGACGAGCGGGGCCTCGGCCTTGACGAGCGGCACGGCCTGACGCTGCATGTTGGACCCCATGAGCGCGCGGTTGGCGTCGTCGTGCTCGAGGAACGGGATGAGCGCGGTCGCGGCCGAGACCATCTGGCGGGCGGAGACGTCGATGTAGTCGACGTCGTCACCCGGGATGTACTCGACCTCGCCACCCTTGACGCGCACGAGCACGCGCTCGTGGGCGAAGCGCTCACCCTCGGCGTCGAGGGTCGCGTTGGCCTGGGCGATGACGTGCTCGTCCTCTTCGTCCGCCGACAGGTAGTGGATCTCGTCGGTGATGCGACCCTTGGTGACCTTGCGGTACGGGGTCTCGATGAAGCCGAACGCGTTGATGCGGCCGTAGGACGCGAGCGAGCCGATGAGGCCGATGTTCGGGCCCTCAGGGGTCTCGATCGGGCACATGCGGCCGTAGTGCGACGGGTGGACGTCACGGACCTCCATGCCGGCGCGGTCACGGGAGAGACCACCCGGGCCCAGGGCGGACAGACGACGCTTGTGCGTCAGCCCCGACAGCGGGTTGTTCTGGTCCATGAACTGCGACAGCTGGGAGGTGCCGAAGAACTCCTTGATCGAGGCCACCACGGGGCGGATGTTGATCAGGGTCTGCGGCGTGATCGCCTCGACGTCCTGCGTGGTCATCCGCTCGCGGACGACGCGCTCCATCCGGGACAGGCCCGTGCGGACCTGGTTCTGGATGAGCTCGCCGACGTTGCGCAGGCGACGGTTGCCGAAGTGGTCGATGTCGTCGGTCTCGACCCGCACGTCCACGGACTCGCCCTTGCGGGTGCCCGGGAGCGTCTCGTCGCCGTTGTGCAGGGCGACGATGTACTTGATGGTCGCGACGATGTCGTCGATGGACAGCGTCGAGTTGGTGAGCTCGCCGTCGAGGCCGAGCTTCTTGTTGATCTTGTAGCGACCGACCTTGGCCAGGTCGTAGCGCTTGCCGTTGAAGTAGAGGTTGTCGAGCAGGTTCTGCGCGGCCTCACGGGTGGGCGGTTCGCCCGGACGGAGCTTGCGGTAGATGTCGAGCAGCGCGTCGTCCTGGCCCTGGGTGTTGTCCTTGTCCAGGGTGAGCTCGATCGACTCGTAGCCGGCGAACTCCTCGCGGATCTGCGCCTCGGTCATGCCGAGCGCCTTGAGGAGGACGGTGACCGACTGCTTGCGCTTGCGGTCGACGCGGACGCCGACCATGTCGCGCTTGTCGATCTCGAACTCGAGCCAGGCGCCACGGCTCGGGATGATCTTGGCGGTGTAGATGTCCTTGTCGGACGTCTTGTCGGCGGTGCGCTCGAAGTAGACGCCCGGGCTGCGGACGAGCTGCGAGACGACGACCCGCTCGGTGCCGTTGATGATGAAGGTGCCGCGCTCGGTCATGAGCGGGAAGTCGCCCATGAAGACGGTCTGGCTCTTGATCTCACCGGTGGTGTTGTTCATGAACTCGGCGGTGACGAACAGGGGCGCGGAGTAGGTCTGGTCGCGCTCCTTGCAGTCCTCGATCGAGTACTTGACGTCTTCGAAGCGGTGGTCGCGGAACGAGAGCGACATGGAGCCGCTGAAGTCCTCGATCGGGGAGATCTCCTCGAAGATGTCCTCGAGCCCGGACCGCTCCGGGACGTCGTCACGGCCGACAGCGCGCGCTTCGGCGACGCGCTCCTGCCAGCGCTCGTTGCCGAGGAGCCAGTCGAAGCTCTCGGTCTGGAGAGCGAGGAGGTCAGGGACCTCCAGGGGCTCACGGATCTTGCCGAACGAGAGACGGCCCGAAGCCGTCAATGCGGTGGTCACGGTCTTGGACGCGGTGCGCGAGGCAGCCAAGGATGGTCCTTCCACTGGCCATGTGTTTGTACGGAGGTCGCACGACCCAGGACTCCCGAGTGCTCGTGCCTTGGTGCGGCCACGCCGTGCAGTAGCCGGGTTGCGGCGGGGGCACGGCAGAGGACGCTCGGCGGGAGCGGACGGAGGTCATGGGCAGGGCAAAGCACGAGTCTAGACCAAAAAGGGCACAACCGTCCAACCCTGTCCAATCACGCCCCTCGCGGGAGCGGACGCAGGTCCGGTCAACCGTCGCATGCGGCAAGCACGCGGTGTGACCCGGAAAGGATGACTCGCGCAGCGCCGGACGTCAAGCGCTGTCGCCGGCATACCTGGCGTGTCGCCATGATGGGAGGCCCTGTGGGACACCCAGCGGGACCGGAACGGGCGGGACGGATCCGAGGATCCGTCCCGCCCGTTCGCGAGGTGATTCAGCCTCTGTCGAGGCTCAGCTCACTTGAGCTCGACGGTCGCGCCTGCGCCCTCGAGCTGCTCCTTGGCCTTGTCGGCCGCGGCCTTGTCGACCTTCTCGAGGACGGCCTTGGGGGCGCCGTCGACGAGGTCCTTGGCCTCCTTGAGACCGAGGGAGGTCAGGGCGCGGACCTCCTTGATGACGGCGATCTTCTTGTCGCCGGCGGCGACGAGGACGACGTCGAACTCGTCCTGCTCCTCGGCGGCAGCGGCGTCGCCGCCACCACCGGCGGGAGCCGCAGCGGCCGCGACGGGCGCGGCGGCGGTGACGCCGAAGGTGTCCTCGAACTGCTTGACGAACTCGGAGAGCTCGATGAGGGTCATCTCCTTGAAAGCCTCAAGGAGCTCGTCGGTGCTGAGCTTGGCCATGATGGCGCCTTTCTACTTCTGTGTATGCCGTGAGTGGCGGTGAGGTGGAAAACCTGGGTCCGTGCGTCGAGACGCGCGAACTCAGGCGTCGTCGCCACCCGTGGCGACGTCTGCGGTTGCCTCGGCCGCAGGTGCGGCTTCGGCGGGTGTCTCTTCACCAGCGGTCTCGGCTGCGGGCGCAGCGGCAGAACCACCGATCGGGCCCTCTGCCTCGACCTTGGCGCGCAATGCGTCGACGACCCGAGCGGTCTGCGACAACGGAGCGGCGAAGAGGTAGACGGCCTTGCTGAGCGAGGCGTTCATGGCGCCGGCCAGCTTGGCGAGGAGGACCTCGCGGGACTCGAGGTCCGCGAGCTTGGTGATCTCCTCGGCCGAGAGCGCCTTGCCGTCGAGCAGGCCGCTCTTGATCACGAGGAGGGGGTGTGCCTTGGCGAAGTCACGCAGGCCCTTGGCGGCCTCGACCGGGTCACCATCGACGAAGGCGATGGCGGAGGGTCCCACGAACTGCCCGTCGAAGGCCGTGACTCCGGCCTCCTTGGCGGCGAGCTCGGTCAGCGTGTTCTTGACCACGGCGTAGGTCGCGTTGCCACGAAGGGCGGCGCGAAGGTCGGTGATCTGCTTCACCGAGAGCCCGCGGTACTCCGTGAGGACAGTGGCGTTGGAGCTACGGAACTTCTCCGCGAGCTCGGCGATCGCCGCGGTCTTGTCTGCACGAGACATTCGGGCCTCCTTCCGTCGGTACGACCATCGGGTGAAGCAGCCGCGAAATGAGAATGAGCCCCGGCGCAGGGCGCGGGGCTCAAGCAGACACGACGGGGAAGTCGCATGTGGTCGAAACTCGGCCTGCGCTGGTTGCCCGCTCTCGCGGATCCTTCGGTCAGGTGCGGATGCACCCGACAACCGGCGGTCTTTGGTCAAGGGACACAGTAGACGCGTCACGCCCCGGCAGCCAAATCGGCCCCCGGCGCTTCCTGCGTCCGCAACCCTGGTCGGGTTCGCGACCACCCTTGCGGACGCCCGGGTATGCCGGCCGCGTGCGTCCGCAACCCTGGTCGGGTTCGCGACCACCCTTGCGGACGCCCGGGTATGCCGGCCGCGTGCGTCCGCAACCCTGGTCGGGTTCGTGACCACCGCTGCGGACGCCCGGGTATGCCGGCCGCGTGCGTCCGCAACCCTGGTCGGGTTCGCGACCAAGGTTGCGGACGCTGCGGCGGCCGGGGGTCGCCGGGGCAGTCGGGGTCGGGTGGGGTGGGGTCAGCCGGCGGAGGGGAAGCTCATCGGACCGACCTGGTCCGCGGGCGGCGCGGTGATCTGGACCTTCTTGCCCCAGTCGCCGTAGGTGACCTTGATCGACTGGCTGGCCACCTGGGTGGAGAGGGTGACCGGGCGGTCGTCCCTGTCGAGGACGTAGACCATGGTCAGCGGCTGCGCCGAGGCGCTCGCCGACGGGCTCGGGGACGCGGTCGCCCCCATGGCCTTGGCGGGGTCGACCGAGAACTCGTAGGTGGTGCTGTCGGCGGACGCGGCCTTGACCGTCGCCTGCGTGCCCTTGAGGTTGGCGGCCATCTTGGAGGGGTCGCTGACGCCACCCTCGACGATGCCCTTGAACATCTGGCTCAGCGGGTCGTCGGCGGCGGGGTCGATCTTGACCCACGGCTTGGCCTGGCCCGGGAGGCCCTTGAGGTAGACGAAGTCGCCGACAGCGACGATCTCCATCTCGGAGCCCTCGATCGGGACCGTGGTGTGCTGCTCGAGCTTGCCGTCGACGTAGCGGAAGTCCCCCGTGGCCGTCTCGCCGCCGGTGTCCATCGTCATCGTGCCGCTGCCGGCCTTCTCCATCGCCGCGACCATGCGTCTCGCGACCTCGCCGGCGTCGGCCTTGTCGCCCTGGGCCGCATCCTTGGCATCCGCGGACGTGGAACCCGAGGCCTTGGGGTCGGACGACCCGGTGTCGGCCGAGCCGGTGTCGGCCGAGCCGGTGTCGGCCGAGCCGCAGGCGCCGAGCGCGAGCAGCCCGGCGAGTGCGAGAGCCGCACCGCTGGAGCGGCGCATCGTGAGTGTCATGGGTTCCCTCCCCTGTTGAGTGCCTCGAGCGTAACGGCGAGCCCCGCCGCACCACGAACCCGTCGGCGGGCGAGAGCCCTCAGAAGGCCGTGAACCCGGACACGAGCCAGCGGTCGCCGACGCGGTTCACCGTCGCGAGGACCCGGTTCTGCTCGATCGAGGGTTCCTCCTGGGTGTCGCTGGGGCGGGCCTGGTTGACGAAGGCCTGCACGGTGACGGTCCGGTCGGTCTGCGAGACCACCCCGACCTCGCTGACGCGGGCCCGGACGACCGTCTTGTCCTTCTGGGCGAGGGGGACGATTGTCGTCGTCATCGTCGTGCCGGACTCGTCCTGGAAGGTACCGTGAGCAGCGCCTGGCTGGCCGGCAGCTGCTGGGTCATCGTTGTGCGTGGTTGTCGCTGAGGATCTCCTCCCGCGCCCCGAGCGGGCGAGGGAGCGGAAGAGCGCCGGCGCGAGCGCGCGACGCCGGCCGGGCTCGGCCCGAGGGACGCGCTGTTCATGCCGCGTCCCGGGCAGCACGAAGGCCCCCACCCGTCACGGGTGGGGGCCTTCGTCGTCCGGCGGGGGGACTCAGGCGTCGGCCTGGTCCTCGCCGAGCAGGTTGCGGGTCTTGGTGAAGTCCACCGGGATGCCGGGGCCCATCGTCGTCGACATCGTGGCCTTGCTGATGTAGCGGCCCTTTGACGACGCGGGCTTGAGGCGGAGGATCTCCTCGAGCGCGGCGGCGTAGTTCTCGACGAGCTTGGTCTCGTCGAAGGACGCCTTGCCGATGATGAAGTGGAGGTTCGCGTGCTTGTCGACGCGGAACTCGATCTTGCCGCCCTTGATGTCGGTCACGGCCTTGGCCGTGTCCATGGTGACCGTGCCGGTCTTCGGGTTCGGCATGAGACCACGCGGGCCCAGGACCTTGCCGAGACGACCGACCTTGCCCATGAGGTCGGGGGTGGCGACGATCGCGTCGAAGTCGAGCCAGCCGTTCGCGACCTTCTCGAGGAGGTCGTCGGAGCCCACGTAGTCCGCGCCGGCAGCCTTGGCCGCCTCGGCCTTGTCGCCGTTGGCGAAGACGAGGACGCGGGCGGTCTTGCCCGTGCCGTGCGGGAGGTTGACGGTGCCACGGACCATCTGGTCGGCCTTGCGCGGGTCGACGCCGAGTCGCATCGCGACCTCGACCGTCTCGTCGTACTTGGCCTTGGCGCCCGCCTTGGCGAGGCGGACGGCCTCGCGCGGTGCGTAGGCGGTGTCCGGGTCGATCTGCTCCGCGGTGGCGCGGTAGCCCTTGCTGCGCTTCATGTCTGCTCCTGGTGTCTCAGTGGTGGAGTCGTGGTCCGGGCCAGCGCTGGCCCTCCCACCCGCTTCGCCCGAGGGGGCGAAACGCTTCCGGTATGCCGGCCGCCCCCGTCTGGGGGGTCCCACGCTGTGCGCGGGCCGGTCGGCACACCGACGTCGGTCTCGATCGTCCCCCTCAGAGGGAGGTCTCGATACCCATCTGACGGGCCGTACCGGCGATGATCTTCATCGCGGCGTCGATGTCGTTGGCGTTGAGGTCCGGCATCTTCTGCTCGGCAATCTCGCGCACCTGGTCCGTGGTCAGCTTGGCGACCTTGGTCTTGTGCGGCTCGCCGGAGCCCTTCTGGACGCCCGCGGCCTTCTTGATCAGCTCGGAGGCCGGCGGGGTCTTGGTGATGAAGGTGAACGAGCGGTCCTCGAACACGGTGATGACGACGGGGATGATGTTGCCCCGCTGGTGCTCGGTCGCAGCGTTGTACTGCTTGACGAACTCCATGATGTTGACACCGTGCTGACCGAGGGCGGGGCCCACGGGAGGAGCCGGGGTCGCCGCACCAGCCTGGATCTGCAGGTTGATGTAGCCGGAGACCTTCTTGCTCTTGGGAGGCATGTCTGTGTTCCTTTTGTTGGTTGTGGGCCCACGCCGTGGGCGATGACCCGGTTGCAGAGCTGGCGGACGTCAGATCTTGGTGACCTGGCTGAACGACAGCTCGACCGGGGTCTCCCGGCCGAAGATGGAGACGAGGACCTTGAGCTTCTGGCTCTCGGCGTTGATCTCGGAGATCGTCGCCGGCAGGGTCTCGAAGGGGCCGTCCATGACGGTGACCGACTCGCCGACCTCGAAGTCGACGATGGCGGGGCCGGAGGCGGACCCGCCACCGGAGCCGGAGGAGCCGGACCCGGAGGCCGCGGAGGCGGCGAGCTCGAGGTCGGCCGGCTTGATCATCGTGTAGACCTCGTCGAGGCTCAGCGGCACCGGCTGGTGGGCGTTGCCGACGAAACCGGTGACACCGGGCGTGTGGCGCACGGCGCCCCACGACTCGTCGGTGAGGTCCATGCGGACGAGGACGTACCCGGGCATCCGGACCCGGCGGACCAGCTTGCGCTGACCGCTCTTGATCTCGGTGACCTCCTCCATGGGGACCTCGATCTCGAAGATGTAGTCCTCCATGTTGAGGGACTGGATCCGGGTCTCGAGGTTGGTCTTCACGCGGTTCTCGTAGCCCGCGTAGGAGTGGATGACGTACCAGTCGCCGAACTTCGACGCGAGGTCTTCCTTGAAGGCCTTGACCGGGTCGATCTCGGTGGGGACGACGTCGCCGTCCTCGTCGGTCTCGGTCGTGGCCGACACGAGGGCGCTCTCGCCGACCTCGTCCTCGTCCTCGTCGGAGTCGGAGTCGCCGGTGACGGACTCCTCGGAGTCGGTGTCGGACTCGTCGGACTCGGACTCGTCGGTGTCGAGGCTCTCGCGGGGCGCGTCGGGGAGCGTGTCAAGGAACGCGGGGGCGGTGTCGCCGAGAGACAGCGACTCACGCTGGGCGGCGCTGTCGACCTCGTCGACGGCGAGGGTCTCGGGGTCGCCAGAGGTCGACTCGGCGTCCTGGGACGTCGTGTGGTCGGACACGTGCGGACCTACTTCCTGTACAGCGTTGAGTTCCATCGTGGTGCGGGCGCGACCTCGCGGACGTGCCCGGGGGCTCAGCCCCCGTTGCCGAAGACCAGACCGACCAGCTTGCTGAAGCCGAAGTCGAGTCCGGACACGATCGCCATCATCACCGTGACGAAGACGATGACGACGATGGTGTAGTTCCACAGCTCGGAGCGCGTCGGTCGAACGACCTTGCGCAGCTCGTCGAGGATCTGGCTGATGAACAGACCGAGGGATCCGAAGAGCCGCGACACGGGGTTGCGCCCGTCGCGGGCGCGCTTCGTCGCCTGCTTCGAGTCGCGGGACTCGCCCACTTCCGTCACGATGCCTCTTCTCCGAAATGATCTGAACCTGCAGGGCAGGAGGGACTCGAACCCCCAACCGCCGGTTTTGGAGACCGGAGCTCTACCAATTGAGCCACTGCCCTAGGAACGCACCCGCTGGGCCGGTGGTTCCGAGGTGACGGCAGGCATGACGAATCATGGTGCAATCACCGATCAACCAGCATACGGGAAGCCCCGGTCCGACGCGAAACCGTCGGACCGGGGCCCAGTGTCGCCGGCTCAACTCAGCGGGAGCTTGCCGAAGAGCATGCGGTGGTCCGAGGCGGTGGGTGCGACATCCACCGTCCCACCGCTCGCACGCGAGCCGGTCTTCGCGACGAAGACGTAGTCGATCTTCTTCCTGTAGAACGTGGCCCTGCCATCGCGCCGGGTGTTCCCCGCTCCCGCCGTCTGGCTGATCTCGCGGAAGTCGCCCTCGGCCCTCGGCCCGACCCCGTACAGCCGGTTCATCGCCCGCTCCCCGGGCTGGCTGTTGAAGTCACCGCCGATGATGACGACGTCGTGCTGCTTCCACGCACGCACCTTGGTGCGCATCTCCCGCGTGGTCGCCAGGCGTACCGCGTCGCGGTCGTCGCCCTTCCCGGCGGCGAGGTGGGTCGAGCAGGCCCGCGTCGTGCGGCCGGCGTGCATGAAGGTGAGGCAGGCCATGCCGTAGGTCTGGTCGTCCTGGCCGTCCACCGCGAAGTCGACGGAGTCAGCCTGGGCCGCCAGCCCCTTCTTCGAGAAGACGACGGCTTCGCCGATGACCTTGTCGGAACAGTCGGCCTGGTTCGTGCGGCGGGGATGGAACGCCGTGGGTCCCAGAGCATCAAGGCGCGGGAGCATGCTCTGACAGACCTCCTGCACGAGCACCACCTGCGGCCCGGGCATGTTCGCTGCCTTCGTGATCACCCTGGACAGCGCTGTGTCGTTCTTGGCGATGTTGTGCGTGATGACGCCGATGGATCCGGGCGCGGCCTGAGCGGGTGCGGCGGCGGTGGTGGCGGTCACCCCGATGGCCCCGGTCAGCGCGATGCCGGCAACCGCCAGCGATGCGACGTGTCGAACCTTCGAACGAGTCATGTCTCCCCCAGTGGGACGTGGAGCGCCGCGTCTCGGCCCCCCGGTGCGCCCCACCGTCGCACCGCCGGCCGATCGCGACCATGGGGAGCGCTCCCCGCCGTCGGGCGACTCACTCGAAGGGCGGGCGGACGATGACCCGGGCGCCCCCGCGCGCCCGGGTCATCGACGCTCGTGCCGACCGGCCGCAGGACCTGACCGGCGGGACCCCGTGTCCCGGCTGCCCCACGCCAGACCGGCCACGCCGAGCACGAGGACCACCACCCAGAAGCCCGTCGTCGAGACCGCGTCCCCGAGAGGTCGAGCGCCTGCACCACCCGGGCAGCACGGCGCCAGCCAGGGCCGACAGGGGAAGCGCGCTGGCGATGACGGCACCGGCCCGCAGCTGGACGAGCCGCACCGGCCACGACGGGCTGGCCACGGCCACCTCCCACCCGGGGTCGGCGTGCGAGTATGCCGTGAGCAGGCTTTCGTCCGCGTGCCACGGTCGCTACGGCTGGGTCATGGAGCGCCTCCGGCCAGGTCTGCCCGGAGTTGCGCCTTGGCGCGGTGCAGCCGGGTCTTGACGGTGTTCTGCGGGATGCCGAGCAGGGTCGCGGCCTCGCGGCTGGTCAGTCCGTCGAGGACGGTCTCCTCGACGACGGCCCGCATGTCCGGGCTGAGCCGTTCGAGGGCGCCGCCGAGGTCGCCGTACTCGATGCCGAGCAGGACCCGTTCCCCTGCGCTCTCGGACGCCGACGGCGTCTGCGACGCCGGGAGCGGCGCCACGACCGTGCGGACCGCCCCCGGGGAGCGGAGTCGGGAGACGAGCCGCCGGATCGCGATGCCCCAGAGCCAGGCGGCCACCTCGCCGTCGCCACGCCACGAGCCGCTCGCCCGCCACACCGACGTGAAGCAGTCTGGGAGCGCGTCGGCGACGACGTCCGGGTCGCTGCACCGACGGCGGAGCCGCGCGGCGAGCCACGGTGAGTGGCGGTCGTAGAGCACCCGCAGGGCGTCAACGTCCCCCCGGTGGAGGGCCCGGACCAGCTCCGCGTCAGCGGGCTCATCGACGTGCCACATACAACGACTGTCGCAGCGCCCAGCCGGGAGGGTTCCCGCCTTGAGCAGATATTTCGGTGCCGGTCCGGGTCTGCGAGCATGGGCACGTGACCGAGCCGACCACTGCCACTGCCCTGTCCGACCTCTCCGCCGACGAGCTGGAGTCCTTCCTCGGGAGCCAGCGCACGGCATACGCCGAGCTCCAGGGCCGGGGGCTCAGGCTCGACCTCACCCGTGGGAAGCCCTCGGTGGCCCAGCTCAACCTCTGCAACGAGCTCCTCGACCTGCCGACCGGGCACCTCGACGCGAACGGGACCGACGTGCGCAACTACGGCGGGCTGTCCGGGATCACCGAGCTGCGGGAGATGTTCGCCGACCTGCTGTGGGTCGAGACCGAGCAGGTCGTCGCCGGCGGCAACTCGAGCCTGACGATGATGCACGACTGCCTCGTCCAGCTGCTCCTGCACGGCGCCCCGGACTCACCGCGGCCGTGGTCACAGGAGGAGACGGTGAAGTTCATCTGCCCCGTCCCCGGCTACGACCGGCACTTCACGATGCTCGCGTCCTACGGGATCGAGATGCTCACGGTGCCGATGCACGACGACGGCCCGGACGTCGCCGCCGTGCGCGAGCTGGTCAAGGACCCTGAGGTCAAGGGGATGTGGATCGTCCCGACCTACGCGAACCCGTCCGGCTCGACCTGCTCGCAGGAGGTGGCCAGCGCGCTCGCGTCGATGGAGACCGCCGCCCCGGACTTCCGCATCTTCTGGGACAACGCCTACGCCTTCCACCACCTCACCGAGGACGAGGCCAAGAGCGCCGACATCCTCACGCTCGCCTCCGGGTCCGGGCACCCGAACCGGCCGATCATGTTCGCGTCGACCTCGAAGATCACCTTCGCCGGGTCCGGGGTCGCGTTCCTCGCGGCGTCGAGGCCCAACGTCGACTGGTACCTCGGCCACCAGCAGTTCGCGTCCATCGGGCCCGACAAGGTCAACCAGCTCCGGCACGCCCAGTTCTTCGGCTCGGCCGAGGGCGTGCGCGAGCACATGGCCCGGCACCGCGAGATCCTCGCGCCCAAGTTCGCCGCCGTCGACGAGGCCCTGGCGTCGGCGCTCGGAGGCCGCGAGGTGGCGACGTGGTCCAAGCCGTCCGGTGGCTATTTCGTCAACCTCGACGTCCTCGACGGCACCGCGACCCGGGTCGTCGAGCTGGCCAAGGCTGCCGGGATCGCGCTGACTCCCGCCGGTGCGTCGTTCCCGCACGGCCGCGACCCACGAGACCGCAACATCCGCCTGGCGCCGTCGTTCCCGGTCCTCGACGAGGTCCGGACCGCGATGGCGGGGGTGGCCACGTGCGTGCTCCTCGCCGCCGCCGAAACGCTCTCCGGCGTGCAAGGCTGAGGACATGAGCGACCAGCCGGGAACAGAGAGCTTCGACACCGACCTGGGCTCGATGAGCCTTGACGACGGCGTGGACGCAGGTGCCGGGGAGCCGGACCTGCTCGACTCGAGTGAGGGCGACAACCTGCCCTTCTCGCCCCCGGACAAGCAGTCGCGGGCGACCGAGTGGGGCACCACGGCCTTCGAGCAGGCGCAGGACGAGACCATCGACCAGCGCATCGCCCAGGAGGTGCCGGACCCGGACTCGGCCTACGGCGCTCCCGACAACGAGTCCGGTCTCGACGGCGAGGCCCCGGTCGGCGGTGACGACCCCGACGCCATCCCCGCGTCCGAGGACTACGTCGGGGAGCCCGGCCCGGAGGCCGACGACACGCGGTCGGCCGAGGAGTCGGCCATGCACATCGTCGAGGAGTGAGCGGGGCGCTCCGCCCCACGGCGACCCTGCCGAAGGCGCACCTCCACCTGCACTTCACCGGGTCGATGCGCATCGACACCGTGCGAGAGATGTCGCGGGCCCACGATCTGCGCCTGCCCTCGGCGCTCGAGGCCGACTGGCCGGTGACCTTCGAGACCCGTGACGAGCGCGGGTGGTTCCGCTTCCAGAGCCTGTACGACGCGGCGCGCGCGTGCGTGCGCGGCGAGGCGGAGATGCGCCGGATCGTGCGCGAGGCCGCCCTGGACGACGATGCCGAGGGCTCGCGCTGGCTCGAGCTGCAGGTCGACCCCACGTCGTACGCACCCTTCGTCGGGGGGATCACCCCGGCGATCGAGATCGTGCTCGACGAGGCGGCGGCGGTGTCCCGCGAACCCGGCGCGGCGCAGGTCGGCATCATCGTGGCGGCCTCACGGATGCGCCACGAGCTGGAGTCACGCACGCTCGCCCGCCTCGCGGCGCGGTATGCCGGTGAGGGGCCCGGTGCCGTCGTGGGCTTCGGGCTGAGCAACGACGAGCGCCGTGGTGAGACGGAGTCGTTCGCGCCCGCCTTCGCCATCGCCCGCCGGGCCGGACTGGCACTGGTACCCCATGCGGGCGAGCTGCTGGGGCCGGAGGCGGTCGAGCGCACGCTGTCGTCGCTGGCGCCGGACCGGCTCGGCCACGGGGTCCGGGCGGTGGAGGATCCGCGCACGCTGGAGCGGGTGGCGGCCGACGGTGTCGCGCTCGAGGTGTGCCCCGGGAGCAACATCTCGCTCGGGGTCTACGACGAGATTGAGGACGTGCCGCTGAGACGGCTCGTCGACGCGGGTGCGACGGTCGCGCTGGGCGCCGACGACCCGCTGATCTTCGGGTCGCGGCTCGTCGCTCAGTACGAGGTCGCACGGCTGCTCGAGTTCACGGACGCCGAGCTCGCCGAGCTGGCGCGCGGCTCGCTGCGGGCGTCGCGGGCGCCCGCCTCCGTCAGGGATGCGGCCCTCTGCGACATCGACGCGTGGCTGGCCGCCGACCCCGTCGGTGCGCCGGCGACACCGGAGGCGCACCGTGGCGCCTGAGGCAGTGCGCCCGCCCGAGGAGCACCCCGACCGGTGGCTCGTCGTCAACGGTCGGCGCTGGCGGCGGCAGGACCCCGAGCTGCCGCCCGAGGTCGCGCAGCGCCTCCTGTCGCACCTGGGACGCGGCCGCTCGGGTGTGCGGGCTGCCACCACGTCGGGCGAGGACCCCGCCGCGTCCCGGCGCCGGGTGGATCTCGCCAAGCACGGCCTCGGCGAGCGTGGCACCCCGTGGTGGGAGCAGGATGCCTCGGAGCGGCGCCGCCGCTGGGAGGAGGCGTTGACCGACCTTGACCGCCTCGACGACTGACCCTGACTCGGGTTCGGCCGGCGGCTCCGCGCTGAGGCTGCTGCTCATCTCCGACACCCACGTGCCCGCCCGCGCCCGTGACCTGCCCCCGCAGGTGTGGCAGGGGGTGGACGCTGCCGAGGTCGTCGTCCACGCTGGCGACTGGATGGCTCCCGCCCTGCTCGACGCCCTCGAGGCGAGGGCGACCCGCCTCGTCGGCGTCTGGGGCAACAACGACGGACCAGAGCTGCGCCGCCGGCTCCCCGAGGTGGCCCGGGTCGAGCTGGGCGGCCTGGTGTGGGGGGTCGTCCACGAGACCGGCGCCAGGGCCCGCCGGGGAGAACGCATGCGCGTGGCACACCCCGACCTCGACGTCCTCGTGTTCGGGCACAGCCACATCCCCTGGGACACCGAGCACGACGGGCTGCGGCTGCTCAACCCCGGGTCCCCCACGGACCGGCGGAGCCAGCCGCACTGCACCTACATGACGTGCACGGTGGGCGACGGCGCGATCAGCGGGCTCGAGCTGCACGCCCTGCCGTTGCGCAGCCGCTGACCCGACCGCCGACCAGGTCGCGGCGTCAGCAGCTCGGTACGGGTCCGGAGCACGCCGAGTGGTCGGTCGGTGCGTCCGCGGTGACCCGGGCGAGGAGCGACCGGAAGAGGGCGGCCTCGTCGTCGGTGAGTCCACCGAGGACGTCGCGCTCGACCTCCGCGATGCGGGCCGACGCGGTGCGCAGCGTCCGGTCACCCGTGGCGGTGAGGACGACTTGTCGGGCCCTCCGGTCCGCCGGGTCGGGTCGCCGGCTGACCATGCCGGCCTTCTCGAGGTCGTCGACGAGGTAGGTCATGACGGTGCGGTCGATGCCCAGCCGCTGCGCGATCGTCGCCTGGTTGCTGCAGACCCCCTCACCCGCGATGGAGAGGACCTGGAACCCTCGCGGACCGCCGGGCAGGTCATCGACCGCGTCCCGGGCACCGTCGAGGTAGCGCCGCAGCAGGGCGCCCAACGCCTGACCGAGGTCGATGGCGACGTCGCCGTGCGGCAGCACATCGGGAGCGTCGATCACCTTGGCCATGTCCCGAAGTCTAGCGCCACGTGTGGGTAAAGCGATCATCGTTATGCACGATGATCGGCATGACATATGATCTGCTTGGCAGACGACCCGGCCACCCTCGATCCCAGGAGCACACGATGAGCACGATCTTCCGGCTGGACTCCAGCATCCGTACCGAGGGCTCGGTCAGCCGAGCCGTCGCCGACACCCTCGAGGCGTCGATCCTCGAGGCGGAGGGCCCGGGCGCGACCGTCGTCCGCCGCGACGTCGGGCAGCATCCCCTCCCCAGCGACGTCTGGGCCACCTCCGCCTTCGCCGGCTTCGTCCCCGAGCCCGACCGCAGCGACGAGCAGGTCGCGGCCCGGGCGGTCGCCGCCGAGCTCGCGGACGAGGTCGAGGCGGCCGACGTCCTCGTCATCGCCACCTCGCTCTACAACTTCGGCGTCTCGCAGCACCTCAAGACCTGGATCGACACCCTCATCTCCGACCCGCGCTTTGCGCCGGGCGCCGAGACCGTCAAGGGCAGGCCCGCGTTCCTCGTCATCGCCCGCGGTGGCGGCTACGCCGAGGGCACCCCCCGCGAGGGCTGGGACCACGCCACCGGCTACCTGCGACGCATCCTCGTCGACGTCTGGGGTCTGGACCTCGACGTCATCGAGACCGAGCTGACCCTCGCAGAGGTCACACCGCAGATGGCCGAGCTGCGCGACCTCGCCCGCCAGCAGCTCGCGGAGTCGCACGACGCCGCGCGTGCCGGCGGCCGATCGGTCACGCTCAAGCTGCGCCGCGCCGCCTGAGGTCTAGCCCGCGAGGAAGTCGAGCCGGACGCTCCGGTCGTGGTTGTCGACGTTGAGGTCGACGAGGCAGATGCTCTGCCACGTGCCGAGGGCGAGGTGGCCGGCCGCGACCGGCACGCTGGCGTAGGGCGGGACCAGCGCCGGCATGACGTGTGACCGGCCGTGCCCGGGGGTGCCGTGCCGGTGCCACCACCGGTCGTCGGCGGGCAACAGGTCGGCCAGCGCCGCGAGCAGGTCGCCGTCCGAGCCCGCCCCGGTCTCAATGATCGCGATGCCGGCCGTCGCGTGCGGGACGAAGACGTGCAGCAGCCCGTCCCCCAGCTCCCGCACGAAGTCCGCGCACCGGTCGGTGAGGTCGAGGACGACGTCCTCGCCTCCGGTGCGCACCTGGAGGGTGAGCGTCTGCATGACGGGTCCTCTCAGAGGTCGTGGCCGACGAAGACCGGTTCGTTGACCAGGGTGACGCCGAAGCGGTCGTGCACCCCGTCGCGCACCTGCCGCGCCAGCGCGGCGACGTCGGCCGCCGTCGCCGACCCGCGGTTGGTGACCGCGAGGGTGTGCTTCGTCGAGAGCGCGGCGGGCCCCGGCAGTCCGAAGCCCTTGCCGAAGCCGGCCTTGTCGATGAGCCATGCGGCGCTCGTCTTGACGTCGCCGCTGGCGTCGGTGAACCGCGGCGGCGTCGCGCAGTCGTCGCCGAGCGCGGAGCGCACCCGCTCCGCCAGCGCGTCGAAGCGCGCCACCGACATGATCGGGTTGGTGAAGAAGGAGCCGCAGCTCCACGTGTCGCGGTCGGCGTCGTCGAGCACCATCCCGCGCCGGCGCCGCTGCTCGAGCACCGCCTCGCGGGCGTCCGTGAGCGGCACGCGGGCACCGACCTCGACGCCGAGCCCCTGGGCGAGGTCGGCGTAGGCGACGGGCCGCGAGAGGTCGGCCACGACGAACTGGAAGGTGACGTCGAGCACGACGTACTGCGAGGTCCCCTTGAACAACGAGTGTCGGTAGGTGAACGCGCACTCGGCGGCCGTGAGCGTGCGCACCGCCTGCGTCTGCCGGTCCCAGACCCGGACCCGCGCGATGGTCTGCGCGACCTCCTGACCGTAGGCGCCGACGTTCTGCACCGGTGTCGCACCGCTCGACCCGGGTATGCCGCTCAGGGCCTCGACCCCGGACCATCCCTCCGCGACCGCCCGGACGACGACGTCGTCCCACACCTCGCCCGCGGCGACGCGGACCATCGCTCCCCCGCAGGCGTCGACCGACTCCGGCTCGATCCCCGACGTCGCGATCTTGACGACCGTCCCCGGGAAGCCCGCGTCGGCGATGACGAGGTTGGACCCGCCCCCGAGGACGAGGAGGCGCTCGTCGGCGTCGTCGACCTCGCGCACGGCGTCGACGAGCTCGTCGATCGTCTCGACGACGACGAGCCGCTGGGCCGGACCACCGACCCGCATCGTCGTGTGCTCGGCGAGCGGGGTGTCGTGGAGCTCCTGCATCAGTCGAGCTGGACGACGGCGACGCAGCGGCCGAGGACCTTGGCGCCCTCTGCCGTGACCGTCATTTCGACCGTGGCGCGACCGGTGTCCGCGTCGAGCGCCTTGACGACACCACCGACCTCGATCTCCGCTCCGGCAGCCGGCACGACGACGGGCTTGGTGAAGCGGGTGCCGAACTCGACGACACGTCCCGCTCCCCCGGCCCAGCCGGAGACGACCGAGCCGGCCGCCCCCATGGTCCACATGCCGTGGGCGATGACGTCGGGCAGGCCGACGGACGTGGCGAACTGCTCGTCCTGGTGGATGGGGTTCTGGTCGCCGGAGGCTTTCGCGTAGGACACGAGGGTCTCACGCCCGACGGGCACGGTGACCGGGCCGAGGGTGTCCCCGACGGCGGTCTCGGCGACGGTGCGGACGGTCACTGGTCCTCGCCTCCCCGGACGACGATGGTCGAGGTCGAGGTGCAGACCGGCTCGCCGGCGGCGCCGAGCTCGGTGCGCGTCGTGATCATCGCGTGGCCACCGGCCATCCGGATGGAGTCGACGGTGAGCTCGCCGGTCAGCTCGTCCCCGGCGGTGATGGGGCGGTGGTGGACGAAGCGCTGCTCGCCGTGGACCACCCGGCTGTAGTCGACACCCGCCTCGGGGTCCATGACGTAGGCCCGGTCGCACTGCTGCGCGATCGTCACGGCGAACGTCGGTGGCGCGATGACGTCCGCGTACCCGGCCGCTCGCGCGGCCTCGGGGTCGCGGTGCAGCGGGTCAACGGAACCGACCGCGTCGGCGAACGCGGCGATCTCGGCCGCGCTCACGGCATACGGTCCGCTCGGTGGGTAGGTGCGCCCCACGAAGTCGGCGTTCACACCGGAGGTCTCAGTCATGGGCCCACTCTAGGGACTGGGGAACGACGAAGCCGCCCGGCACCGTGGGGTGGGGCGGCTTCGTCGGACGAGGCGCTGGGGTCAGCGGGTCTCGCGGTGCGTCGTGTGCTTCTTGCAGCGCGGGCAGAACTTCGCCAGGTCGAGACGGTCGGGGTCGTTCCGACGGTTCTTCTTGGTGATGTAGTTGCGCTCCTTGCACTCCGTGCACGCCATGGTGATCTTGGGGCGGACGTCAGTGGCCTTGGCCATCGGGGCAACCTGCTCTCGAAATTGAACGTGGTGTGAAGTGTGTCGGCACTCGCGCTGCGGGGAACGCGCGACGCCAGCACAACAGAGTACGCGAGTTCAGGTGTTCCCTGAAATCACGCGGTGTAGCGGGAGCGGGGCTCGATCCCGCGACCTCACGATTATGAGTCGTGCGCTCTAACCAGCTGAGCTACCCCGCCTTGGGGTCCGGGGTCGCCACGCGGTGGTGATGGCCCTGACCTGAGCCCCCTGTCGGAATCGAACCGACGACCTTTTCCTTACCATGGAAACGCTCTACCGACTGAGCTAAGGGGGCGTTCCAGACACCGGGTCTGGCCCGGGCTGAGTGCGTCGGAGACATTACACGGCCACCCGCGCGCCCGTGAAATCCGGGTCGTGCGACGCTGGCCCGATGATCGACGACGACGAGGTCCGCACCTTCTGGGACGTCGCCCGCGCCCACGCCAGGATCGACGGGGTCCCCACCTACTTCGGTCCCACACCGCTGGAGTCGGTGCCCCCGCCCGCGTGGTCGTTCGGGGCCGGCGCCGAGCAGGCCGACGAGCTGCTCGCGCTCGTGCTCGCCGGGACGAAGACCGCCACGGCGAGCGCGGCCCGGGACTACGAGGCCGAGGACGAGCCGCTGCCCGAGCGAGGCGCGCTGAGCATCATCCTCGACGGCTCGGGCCGGCCCCGGGCCCTCATCGAGACCACGGACGTGGCGGTCGTGCCCTTCGACCGCGTCGACGAGGAGCACGCGCGTCTCGAGGGCGAGGGCGACCGGTCGCTCGCGCACTGGCGTGACGTGCACCAGCGGTTCTTCACCGCGGAGGCCGGGCACGACCATGGGTTCGCAGCCGACATGCCGGTCGTGTGCGAGCGCTTCCGCGTCCTCTACTCCGACTGAGTGGCGGTCAGACCGGGCCGTCGAGGACGGCGCGGGCGTCCACGAGGGACGGCCCGTACCAGGTGAGCAGCCGCCCGTTCACGAGCCGGGTGGGCGTGCGTTCGAACACCTCCGGGCCGTCCTCCGCTGTGAAGACGTAGGGCTCGTCCGGGAGGAGCACGACGTCGGCACCGGCGGCGTCGAGGCGTTCGACGTCCACCGGCGGGTAGCGCCCCTCGACCCCGGCCGTGACGACCTCGAGGCCGAGACGGGCGAGCAGGTCGGCCGTGAACGTCGGGTGGCCGACGACCATCCACGGGTCGCGCCAGATCGGCACGATGACGCGGGTGTGCGGCCGCGGGGCGCCGCCGGACCACAGGCGCTCGGCGGCGACGAGCCACGGCGGCTCGTCCCAGCCGCACGCGTCGACGAGGAGCCGGCGCATCGACGCCAGGGACTGCGGCACGGTCTCGATGTCGGTGACCCAGACGGGGACGCCGCCCTCGCGGAGCCGGGTGACGTCGAGCTCCCGGTTCTCCTCCTTGTTGGCGACGACGAGGTCCGGCTCGAGCGCGGCGACGCCCGCCCGGTCCGGGTTCTTGGTGCCGCGCACCCGCGCGACGTGGAGGTCGGCCGGGTGGCTGCACCAGTCCGTGGCCCCGACGAGGGCGTCCGGCGCGGTCGCCGCCACCGCCTCGGTGAGGGAGGGCACGAGCGAGACCACCCGGCACACGGGGCGGTCGGGCAGGACCACGGTGTGGCCGAGGTCGTCACGCAGCGTGCGGCTCATGGAGGCAGGACCTCAGGCGTGGGCGACGGCGAGGAAGGTCGTGAAGGTGCCCCGACCCTGGTGGTCGCCGCCGAGCTCCTTCTCGACCGACCCGGCATCGGACACGGTGACGTCGTGGAACCCCAGGTGCCGCAGGCGGGCCGCGAACGCGTCGCGGTCGAAGCCGTCGTGACCGGTGAAGTCCCCCTGGTCGGCGTGGAAGGCGCCGGCCCGGTCGTCATCGAGATCGACGACGGCCAGCCAGCCGCCGGGGACGAGGACGTCCTTGACGCGACCGAGCAGGAGGTCCACCTCACGGACGTGGTGCAGCGCGAGCTGGGCCCACGCCCCGTCGAACCGACCGCCCGGGGCCGGGTCGGTGACGAGGTCCAGCCGCTGCGCGGTGAGGCGGTCGGCGCACCCGGCGCGGTCGATGTTGGCGCGGGCCACCTCGACCATCCCCGCCGAGGCGTCGGTGACGAGCACCGAGGCGACGTCGGCGGCGAGGGCGAGGCTGAGCTGGCCGGTGCCGCCGCCGAGCTCGAGGACCCGCTCGGTGCCGCGGAGCCCGAGGGTCGCCCGGAGCAGGGCTGCCGTGGCCCGGGCGCGCTCGACCTTGGCGGGGTCGTCGTCCCACGTGCTGGCGGCGGCGTCGAAGTGGCCGTGGTCGTGGTGGGGGTCGGGGTCGTGGTGGGAGTCGGGGTGGTGGTCGCTGTGGCTGTGGCTCATCGGGTCACCTGTCGGCGGGTCAGCGTGGGGCCATCCGCAGGGCGCCGTCCATGCGGATCGTCTCGCCGTTGAGGTAGTCGTGGTCGATGATGGCCAGGGCCAGCTTGGCGTACTCGTCGGGGCGCGCCAACCGCTGCGGGAACGGGATGCCGGCCGCGAGCCCGGCGCGGAACTCGTTGGAGACGGTCGCGAGCATCGGCGTCTCGACGATGCCGGGTGCGATCGTGCAGACGCGGATGCCGTACTGGGCGAGGTCGCGGGCGGCCGGCAGGGTGAGACCGACGATGGCGCCCTTGGAGGAGGCGTATGCCGCCTGGCCCACCTGGCCGTCGTAGGCGGCGATGCTCGCCGTGTTGACGATGACGCCGCGTTGGCCGTCGACGTCCGGCTCGGTCCGCGCGATGGCCTCGGAGGCGAGCGCGAGGACGGTGAACGAGCCGACGAGGTTGATCTCGATGACCCTGCGGTAGAGCGAGAGGTCGTGCACGCCCTTCTTTCCGAGGATGCGGGCGCTCGGACCGATGCCGGCGCAGTTGACGACGAACCGCAGGGGGACGGCCGGGTCGCTGCTCGCCCGGGCGACGGCGGAGCGGACCTGCTCCTCGTCGGTGACGTCGGTCGCGACGTAGGTCACGCCGTCCACCTGAGCGGCCTGTTCGATGCCCTGGGCGAGGTCGAGCGCGAAGACGTGGACGCCCTGCGCGGCGAGGGCGGCGGCGGTCGCGGCCCCCAGGCCGGAGGCGCCGCCGGTGACGATGGCGGAGGTCTCATGGGTCTGCATGGCCGTCATCCTGTCACTGACACGTGACCTCGTGGCCGGTGGACGGCGTTGCCGCTGGGCGCCCTTGCGGACATAATGGTGTGGATGCCCACCTCACCCGTGAACCCGCGCCCTCGTCATGCCAGCAGCCCCTTCATGGCTCAGCCCGAGCCGGTCGTCGAGGAGTTCGCGGTCGACGACCGGGTCTGTCACGACTCCTACGGCCTGGGTCGGGTCATCGGCGTCGACAGCACCGGTGCGACGGTCGACTTCAGCAGCGCGACCGTGCGGATCGCCACTCCCTTCCGCAAGATGACCAAGCTCTGACCTGAGTCCGGCCCGAGGGCCGAAGCCCCCGGGCCGAAACCCGTCCCAGGTCGGTGCCGCTAGCGGCGGCCCACCGGCTGGGCGAAGTGTGCCGCTCCGTAGTTGGCGACGTTGCGGCCGAGCAGCTGGCCCGCCACGTCTGCGCTGCGGTAGTGCAGCCCGGCCCAGATGCGGGCCTCGATGAGCTCGGTGAGCGGCTGCGTGAACGTGTCGAACGTCCGCACCGCCGACCCTCCGTGGTTCGTCGCCTTGCTCGTGATGTGGTAGGTGCCGCCCACGGGGTCGTCACCGAAGAACATGCGCAGGACCTCGGTGTGCACACCGTCCTGGCAGTTGTGTCCCGAGGTCCACTCCGGGTACGGCGCGGCGATGAGGGACGTCCACGTCGGGTCGGCGACGGTCATCGGGTTGTTGTCCTCGTCGCCGCGCTTTATGGCGTTCCAGGGCCGCCAGAAGTCGAAGTGGTACTTGTCGTTCCAGCAGGTGATCGACGCGTCGGCCCCGGCCATGTTCTGCAGGGCGAGCAGGCGCGCGCTGTCGGCGGCGTCGAGGTCCGTCCGCGCAATGAGCTGTCGGGCGACCTCGTTCCAGCTGTGGACGGGCGCGCTCTGCCACCACCGGGCAATGTAGGTCTGGTCGTCGGTCCGCGTGGAGCCGGTGGCCCGTCCCAGGGCCTTGACCTCGTTGTACTCGGTGGCCCACTGTGCACTCTCGAGATCGGGGGGCGGGGCCGAGCGGAACTGCGAGGAGCTCTTCATGAGGAAGGGCCGCACGTTGCCTGCCCACGGGGTGGGGTCGAGCGCCGCCACGCCGTTGGTGACGATCGGCTGCCAGTGCCCGGGGGCGGGGTTCGGCACCCAGGCCGACGGACCGAACCGCCCGTCCCCCCTCCTCTTGTCGAGCATGGCCTCCGCCGCGGCGTGTCCCACCCTGATGCCCTGCCGCTTGAAGGCGTTGTCCGCGATGGCGGCGAGCGAGGACTCGTAGGTCGTGGACAACGTGGTCAGCAGGTCGTCGCGATCCGGGAAGGGTGCCCGTTCCGGTGCCGTCGAGACGAGCGCGTCGAGGACGTGGAAGGCGGCCGTCGCCACCGCGGCGTCGACCGAGGCCCGGGCCCCGGCTCGTCTCTTGAGCACGTAGGGCCGGTGCTTCTTCGGCCCGATCGCGTTGACGGCGTCGTACACGGCGCCCTGGACGATGCCCATGTTGATCTGGAATGCCGGCGGGGCACCACCGTTCGGGGGCGGAACCGCGCCGAGCGTGGCTGCGGCGAGCTCGTTCCAGCGGGTCACCTCGCTGGCATCGGTCCCCGTGGGTGGTTTCGCCGTGGCGCTGTTCGTGCCGAGTACGCCCAAGAGCGCCCCAACGGTCACCGTGACGACAGCGACAGATCGACCTCGCAGCATGATGAGTCTCCTTCTCGCACCGGCATGCAGTTGTGGACTGGGTCGCACCGGGTGTCGTCAGGAGAGCGTGAATGCCGCCCGGCCACGTGATGCGGCCGCATCATCCAGTAAGGCATCGAGCCAGCGAGCCCGCCATAGTCAAAACGGAGCCGGGCTCATGGCCCCGGACCAGCCGTCGCTCGGTTCAGGGCGGCACGCCGACCGTCGCGCGGGCGACCGGTCGTCGGGCTCACCCCGGGGAGGTGTGCAGGGCGATCATGGCGATGTCGTCCTCCGGCAGACCACGCTGGAAGCGCAGGACGTCGGCGAGGACTGCGCTGACGAGGCCGTCGGGGCTACGGGCCTCGGTGATGCCATCGGTGGTGCCCGACGAAGACGACGTCGCGCAGCTCCAGCTCGCGCAGGATCCGCAGCACGTCGTCGGCGTAGCGGGTCAGGGACGAGTAGCGCTCGGGGTCGTAGTGCGCCCGCGCCCCTCCGGAGCCGACGTAGTCGAAGCGGATGACGCGGTGGTCGTCCTCGAACTGGCGGGCGACGTGGCGCCACATGTTCTGGTCGCAGCCGAAGCCGTGGGCGAAGACGACCCGCGGTGGGTGTGGCCTCGAAGGAGGAGCGGTGGAAGGAAGTGGTTCCGGTGGCCTCGGCGATCACGGTTTCCGGACTGGTGAAGAACTTCGGCCCCAGCACGCGGGCGCTGGACCGTCTCGATCTGCAGGTTGAGGCCGGCGAGGTGCACGGGTTCCTCGGCCCCAACGGTGCGGGGAAGACGACGACGATCCGCGTCCTGCTGGGCCTCCTGCACGCGGACGAGGGGCTGGTGTCCGTCCTCGGCGGCGACCCCTGGCGTGACGCGGTCGCGCTGCACCGACGTCTGGCCTACGTCCCCGGCGAGGTGAACCTCTGGCCCAACCTCACGGGCGGCGAGGCGATCGACCTCCTCGGGGACCTGCGCGGCGGCCTCGACCCGTCTCGCCGGGAGGTGCTCCTCGAGCGCTTCCAGCTCGACCCGACGAAGAAGGTCAGGGCGTACTCCAAGGGGAACAGACAGAAGGTCGCCCTGGTGGCCGCCCTCTCCTCCGACGTCGAGCTGTACCTGCTCGACGAGCCCACGTCGGGGCTGGACCCGCTCATGGAGGCAGTCTTCCAGGACGTCGTCCAGGAGCTGCGAGCAGCGGGGCGCAGCATCCTGCTCTCGAGCCACATCCTGTCCGAGGTCGAGGCCCTGTGCGACCGCGTGACGATCATCCGGGCGGGTCGGGCGGCCGAGAGCGGCACGTTCACCGAGCTCCGCCACCTCACGCGGACGTCCGTGGCCGTGGACGCCATCCGTCCGCTGCAGTCCGTGGAGCGCTGGCCCGGCGTGCACGACGCCCGTCAGCACGACGGCCACGCCGAGTTCAGTGTCGAGGCCGGTGCGTCCAACGAGGTGCTCGCCCACCTCGTCGAGCACCGGGTGCGCTCGATGGTGACCTCGCCGCCGACCCTCGAGGAGCTTTTCCTGCGGCACTACGGCGAGAACCTCCGCGCCGAGGCCGAGCATGAGCCGGCCCTGCCCTCTGGGGCGGTGAGGGCACGATGACCGGGTTCACCGGCAGTGCGAGGCTGCTGCGCCTCGCACTGCGCCGTGACCGGCTCACCCTCCCGGCCTGGGTTCTCGGCATGGGAGCCTTCGTGGCGGTCACGACGGCCCTGTTCGACGACAGGTTCGCCACCAACCCCGTTCTCCTGGAGCAGGACACCCGGATCGTCGTGGAGAACCCGGGCATGCGGGTGCTGGGGCTCGTGACCGGAGCGAGTGTCGGCGGATACACCCTCCACCGGGACGCGCTGACCCTCGCCGTCCTGGCCGCCATGATGAGCGTGCTGGCGGTGGTGCGTCACACTCGGCAGTCCGAGGAGCTGGGGCGCGAGGAGATGCTGGGTGCGGTCGTCGTCGGTCGGTACGCCTCCCTGGCCGCGGCGACCGCGGTCACCCTCGCCGCGAACGTGGCGCTCGCCCTCACCATCGCGCTCGGGCTGGTGGTCGCCGGACAGCCCGTCGCAGGGTCGCTGGTCGGCGGCGCGTCGATCGGCGTCGTGGGGGTGTTCTTCACCCGGAGTGGCTGCAGTGACGTCGCAGCTGTCGTCGACCAGCCGCGGGGCGACCGGCCTCGCGAGCGCCGGACTGGGCGCAGCGTTCGTGCTCGCGGCCCTCGGCAACATGATGGGGACGGTGGACGGGGCGGCTCTGCGGGTGACCAGCGCCTGGCCGGCGTGGCTGTCGCCCATCGGCTGGGGCCAGCAGATGCGACCGTACGCCGACAACCTCTGGTGGCCAGCGTCCGTGGCCGTCCTGGCCCTGGCCGGGCTCTTCGCGACGGCGGTCGTCCTCGTCGGCCGGCGTGACGTGGGACGTGGGATGTGGGCCGAGCGCCGGGGCGCCGCCTCCGCGCACCCAGCCCTGTTGAGCCCGGCGGGCCTGGTCTGGCGACTGCAGCGAAGCACGCTGCTCGGCTGGGCTGCGGCTTTGGTCGGCATCGGCCTGATCTTCGGGGCCCTCAGCGACCAGATCGCGGGGCAGGACGGTGCCGGGACCGAGTGGTACGACGCGTTCGGCGGCGACGTCGACCTCATCGGCGCCTACTGGGCGTCGATGATGCAGATCGCGGGGACAGACGTGTCGATCTACGTGGTGACGCTCATGCTGCGCCTTCACCGTGACGAGTCGCAGGGCATCCTCGAGTCGGTGCTGGCGACGGCGGTCTCGCGCCTCCACTGGCTGGGCGCCTACGCCCTCAACGCCCTCGTCGGCGCCATGGTGCTGATGCTCGGCTTCGCGGTGGCGATGGCCGTGTCGGGCGGCGGCGCGCTCGGCGAGGCCGGGCCGCTGCTGGGTGACCTCGTCGTCGCCGCCCTCGTCCAGATCCCCGCCGTCGCGGTCGTCGGTGCTGCTGCCGTGGCGATGGCCGCAGTGGCCCCGAAGTGGGCCACCGGGCTGTTGTGGGCGCTGGTGGTCGTCTTCATCGTCGTCGGCCCCATGTTCGGTGCCTCCTTGGGGCTGCCGTCCTGGTTGCTGAACTTCTCGCCCTTCACCCACGTGCCCAACGCACCGGCGGCCGCCGTCACCGTCGCTCCGATCCTGGGGCTGGCCGTGACCGCCGCACTGCTGGCGGTCACCTCGGCCGTCGGGATGCGCCACCGGAACCTCGCGCTCCCGGCCTGACCCCTCTCGGAGCGAGGGTGCGCCACGCCGCCCGCTTCCGTCGACCGCTCCCGCCCACCAGACTGTGGCTCGTGGAGCAGGAGCTCGGGTCGGCCACCCTGGCTGACGGGACGGCGGTCCGGTTCGCCGTGGCGGGCAGGGGACCGGTGGCGATCCACGTCCCGGGGTGGGTGTCGCATCTCGAGCTGGGGTGGGCGGTGCCGGCCGAGCGTGAGTTCTACGAGGGTCTTTGCACCGGTCGGACCCTCGTCCGCTACGACAGACCCGGGTGCGGGCTGTCCGGCACGACCAGCCGCTCGGACGTCGTCGACCTGGAGATGGAGGTCCTCAGCGCGGTCGCGGCGGCGGTCGGGGCCGACCGGTTCGACCTCCTCGGCGCCTCCTTCGGTGCGCCCCTCGCGGCGAGGTGGGCGGCTCGTCATCCGGAGTCAGTGAGGCGCCTGGTGCTCTACGGCGGGTGGGTCGACGGTGCCGCGGTGGCCCCACCCGGCATACGGGAGCACGTCCTCGGTCTCGTCGACCAGCACTGGGGCCTCGCCTCGGACGTGCTGACGGAGATCTTCGCCCCCGAGGCCGACGCCGGGTTCCGCGCCATGTTCTCCCGCTACCAGCGGGAGTCGTCGTCTGCTGGATGGGCGCACCAGCTGCTGGCGGCCTGCTACGACATCGACGTCTCCGACGACCTCGCCCGGATCGTGGCACCGACCTCGGTCATCCACCGCCGGGGCGACCGCGCCGTCCCCCTGGCCGAGGGTGAACGCTTGGCTGCCGGCATCGGCGGAGCAAACCTGACCGTGCTGGGCGGACGCACCCACATCCCCTTCGCCGGTGACTCGCGCTCCGTGCTCGACGCGATGCGCCGAGGCCTCGGCCTGCCCGCCCTCCTGCCCGAGGCGCCGCCCACGCTGACCTCGCGCCAGACGCAGGTGGCGGCGCTCGTGGCGCAGGGGTGGTCGAACCGGCAGATCTCCGAGGAGCTCGTCATCAGCGAACGAACCGCCGAGTCACACGTCGAACGGATCCGTGACCGGCTCGGGTTCCGGTCCCGGGCCCAGGTCGCGGCTTGGTACGTCGCCTCCCACGCCGGCGGCTGATCCCCCAACTGCGGTATTTCCACTGCTGACGGCGTCTGACCGCCACCGGCACGCTCGATGCATGAGCACAGAACTCGCGCAGACCGCCTCGGTGACCACACGGCACACCCGTGCCTTTGTCGACCTCGAGGACCGCAAGGATGTCGCGGACTTCGTGGCGCACCCGGTCCGCGGTCGGTTCAACTCGGCCTTCTTCTGGGTCATGGGTGGCTACATCAACTGGCACATGCGCCAGGGCAAGGCCATCGCGTTCGCCGAGCTGCCGTCGACCGTGGTCGAGCTGGGGGCGGGAGTCGGCGCGAACCTGCGCCACCTGCCCGACGGCGCGCGCCTCATCGCGGTCGAACCCAACCCCCACATGCACGCCCGGCTCCGGCGGACGGCCCGGTCACACGGCGTCGACCTCGAGATCCGCAGCGTCGTCGGCGAACGGATCGACCTGCCCGACGCGAGTGCCGAGGTCGTCATCTCCAGCCTCGTCCTGTGCAGCGTCAGTGACCCGTATGCCGTCCTCGCCGAGGTCCGCCGCGTCCTGCGGCCCGGTGGTCGGTTCGCGTTCGCCGAGCACGTGGCAGCCGAGCCGGGCACGCCGACGCGCTGGGTGCAGCGGGCGCTGCGTCGGCCGTGGGCGTGGCTCTTCGAGGGCTGTTCGTGCGAGCGGGACCTCGCGAGCGCGATCGGGTCCGCGGGTTTCGCGCGCGTCGAGCTCACCCACTACCGGATCCACTCGCCGTTCCTGCCGTTCAACCCCCACATCGCCGGCACGGCCACCGCCTAGCCCCCACCGCTGCACGGGCCCGAGCCGAGACTCGGCCCAGAGAGACACTCCGATGAACATCCCCCTCATGGCTGCCGCCCGGGAGCGCCGGAACACCGGTGACCGGGCCGCCGACACCATCCACCTGCGCTGTCTCACGCCCGACGACGGGCACCACGTGAGGGACCTCGTCGAGCGGATGTCCCCGCAGTCGCGCTACCAGCGCTACTTCCGCCCGGTGCGGTCCTTCGAGCCGGCCGACATCGCACGCTTCGTGGCGCTCAGTCCCACCCACGTGGCCGTCGGGGCGTTCGACGCAGGCCCCCTCGTCGGGATCGCGCAGTACTTCAGGTCCTCGCAGCAACCCGACCACGCGGAGGTTGCCGTCGAGCTCGCCGACAGTCACCACGGACGCCGGGTCTCCAGCCGGCTGGTCCGCGAGCTCGCCGTGCTCGCCGGCGAGGCTGGCATCACCCACTTCACGGCGACCGTGCTCTCCGACAACCGCCCGGTGCTCGCGCTCATGCGGTCCCTGGCCTGGCCGATCGCTGCCACCCCGGACGGGGCCTACACCGAGATCGTCGCGACCCTGCCGCCCGACATCGTGAGGAATGTGGCCAGCCGCGCGACCGTGGCCTGGGCCGGCTGGCCGAGCCGACGTGCTGGAGCCGCGTGACCGAGTCGCGCGGGAGGACCGACCGGACGCCGACGCCGACGCCGCCACTCGGGCGCACTTCGCGTTCCCGGCCCACCTCGAGCTGGCAGGGTTCACCACCTGGGGGGTGGCCCCCGTGCCGCGACAAAATGGTCTTGGGCGAGCGCGCCGGGAGGACGCGATCGGGCTCCTCGCCGGGCCGCTCGCCCGTGGATCAAGGGAGGGATCATGAACGTCCTCGAGTCCACTCGGCCCAAGAAGTTCGACGAGCTCGCCAGCGGACGACCTCAGCCCCGGTGTCGCGATGATCGAGGTCGAGCCGCCGGGGAACCGCTCCACGCCGGGCCGGGTCACATCCACGCCTGGCGGGCAGCAGGCTCCAGCGAGACGTCCTCACCTCGCTCGAGGCCGCCGCTGCCTGCCCGTCCACTCTCTGAACCAGGCGTCACGGCCGGAGGAGGCCTGTGTGGTGCACCCGAACGGGAGGTTCGCCGCAGCCCTCGCGGTGGCGGCGGCATACTCCGTCTTGCTCCGGCGGGGGATGACGTCCGGATCCACGTTCCAAGAGCGCCGGTGTGGGCTTCCCGGGGACGAGCTCATCGCGCACCCGACCCTGGTGACCCACCATGCCGCGACCATCGCCGCTCCGCCGGAACGCGTGTGGCCCTGGCTCACCCAGCTCGGATGGCACCGCGACGGCTGGTACACCCCGCGCTGGGTCGACCGTCTGCTCTTCCCCGGCAACTGGCCCAGCGCGGAGCGCCTCGATCCTGCCCTCGTGAGAGACCTCCGTCGCGGCGACACCGTTCCCGACGGCCCACCGGGCACCGCCGAGTTCGTCGTGGAGCTGGCGGAGGCGCCCTCCGTGCTCGTCCTGCACTCGCGGACGCACCTGCCACCCGGCTGGGCCGAGCGCTTCGGAGCCGACCTCGACTGGGTCTGGACCTTCTCGCTGACGCCGACCCCCATCGGGAGCGGCACCGGCACCCGGCTGCTCATCCGCAACCGCGGATGGGTCACGCCACGATGGCTGGACCTCGCCTACCGCGCCCTCGTGGTGCCGGCCGACCACGTCATGGCCCAGGGGATGCTCAAGGGTCTGGCCTCCCGCGCGACGCGATGACGGTGAGTGGCCGCTGACTCGAACGGTTCTCAGACGTTGCGGCGGTACTGGCCTCCGACCTCGAAGAAGGCGTCGGTCACCTGCTGGAGGGTGCAGACCCGCGCGGCGTCCATGAGGACGGCGAAGACGTTGTCCCCGCACATCGCGGCCTCCCGCAGTCGCTGCAGCGCCACCTCGGCCTCCTCGCGGTGCGTCTCGCGGTAGGCCCGCACCCGGGCCAGCTGGGACTCCTTCTCGGACTCGGACGCGCGCGCCAGCTCGACGTGTTGCGGCGTGCCGCCCTCGGCGTCGGGCTTGCGGAAGGTGTTGACTCCGATGATCGGCAGTGACCCGTCGTGCTTGCGGTGCTCGTAGACCATCGACTCGTCCTGGATCTTGCCGCGCTGGTATCCGGTCTCCATTGCACCGAGCACTCCCCCGCGCTCGCTGATCCGGTCGAACTCGGCCAGCACAGCCGCCTCGACCATGTCGGTGAGCTGGTCGATGATGTACGACCCCTGGAGCGGGTTCTCGTTCATCGCGAGTCCCCACTCACGGTTGATGATCATCTGGATCGCCAACGCACGGCGCACCGAGTCCGGACCCGGGGTCGTCACCGCCTCGTCGAAAGCGTTGGTGTGCAGCGAGTTCGCGTTGTCATAGATCGCGATGAGCGCCTGGAGCGTGGTGCGGATGTCGTTGAAGTCCATCTCCTGCGCGTGCAGCGACCGACCCGACGTCTGCACGTGGTACTTGAGCTTCTGGCTGCGCTCGTTGGCGCCGTACTTCTCGCGCATGGCGACCGCCCAGATGCGGCGGGCCACGCGGCCGATGACGGAGTACTCCGGGTCCATGCCGTTCGAGAAGAAGAACGACAGGTTCGGCGCGAAGTCGTTGATGTCCATGCCGCGCGCGAGGTACGCCTCGACGTAGGTGAAGCCGTTCGACAGCGTGAACGCGAGCTGGCTGATGGGGTTCGCCCCGGCTTCGGCGATGTGGTAGCCACTGATCGACACCGAGTAGAAGTTGCGCACCTGCTGCTCGATGAACCACTCCTGGATGTCGGCCATCATCCGCAGCGAGAACTCGGTCGAGAACAGGCACGTGTTCTGCCCCTGGTCCTCCTTGAGGATGTCAGCCTGCACCGTGCCGCGCACCTGCGTGAGGGCAGACGCACGGATGCCGGACGCCTCCTCCTCGCTCGGATCGCGCCCTTCGCGCTCGGTGAACTTCGCCAGCTCGGCGTCGATGACCGTGTTGAGGAAGAACGCGAGGATCGTCGGCGCCGGGCCGTTGATCGTCATCGACACGCTGGTGCTCGGAGACGTGAGGTCGAACCCGTCGTAGAGCGCCTTCATGTCCTCGAGCGTCGCGATCGACACACCGGAGGTGCCTACCTTGCCGTAGATGTCGGGTCGCGGGTCGGGGTCGCGGCCGTAGAGGGTCACCGAGTCGAACGCTGTCGACAGACGGGTCGCCGGCTGCCCCTCGGACAGGAGCTTGAAGCGACGGTTCGTGCGGAACGGGTCGCCCTCGCCGGCGAACATGCGCGCGGGGTCCTCGTTGTCGCGCTTGAACGGGAAGACACCCGCAGTGAACGGGAAGAAGCCGGGGAGGTTCTCGCGGCGCAGGAACGACACGAGGTCGCCGTTGTCAGCGAAGGACGGCACTGCCACCCGGCGGATCTTGTTGCCGGACAACGACTCCCTCCACAACGGCGTGTGCAGCTCTGCGCCTTCTCGTCCCCGAATCGTCACGACCTGCTCGTCACCCGCGTACGTCTCGACGACGGCCGGCCACCTCTCGATCGCCTCGGCCACGGCGGTCGGGAGCTCCTTGCGGGCCTCGACCAGAAGAACATCGACGGCGTGGGCCGTGTCCTCGACGTGACCGGCGGCCGCGAGCTCGTCGTCCACGAACTCGAGCCGCTGCACGCGACGGGCGTGGACGGCATACGCCTCCGTCTGCGAGTGGTACCCACGGACGGTGTCGGCGATCTCGGAGAGGTATCTGACCCGCGCGGCCGGGACGATCTGGCGCAGCACCGACGAGTGGCGCACGTCGACGTGCGGCAGGACGCCCTCGGCGAGCTGGAGCCCCTTGGCGACGAGCAGCCCGCGCAGCTCCTGGTAGAGAGCGGTGACCCCGTCGTCGTTGAACGTCGCGGCCGAGGTGCCGAAGACGGGCATGTCCTCGGGCTTCTTGCCGAACGCGCCGCGGTTGCGGACGAGCTGGCGGCCGACGTCGCGCAGCGCGTCCAGCGCACCGCGCCGCTCGAACTTGTTGATGGCGACGAGGTCGGCGAAGTCGAGCATGTCGATCTTCTCGAGCTGGCTCTGCGCGCCGAACTCGGGTGTCATGACGTACATCGAGACGTCGGCGAAGGGCACGATCGCCGCGTCGCCCTGGCCGATGCCGGGTGTCTCGATGATGATGAGGTCGTATGCCGCGGCCTTGAGGATCGTGATGACGTCCTCGAGCGCTTCGGGCACCTCGCGGCCGCCGCGGGTCGCGAGCGAGCGGAAGAACACGGGAGAGGCTCCGTCGGGGCTGCTGTTGGCGTTCATCCGGATGCGGTCGCCGAGGAGCGCGCCACCACCGCGGCGGCGCGTCGGGTCGACGGCCACCACGGCGATGCGGAGCTTGTCCTGCTGGTCGACGCGCAGGCGGCGGACGAGCTCGTCGGTGAGGCTCGACTTGCCCGAGCCGCCGGTGCCGGTGATGCCGACGACGGGGACGGTGCGGCCGGCAGCCGCCTTCGTGAGCTCGGCTCGGTCGGCGTCGGAGAGCGCCTCGACCTCGGCGCCGGTGATGGCCCGGGCCACGGCCGGGCGCTCCCCCGCCAGGACCGCGGCGACGTCGGCCGGTCCGGCGGCATAGAGGTCGGTGTCGCAGGCCTCGATGACCGTGTTGATCATGCCGACGAGGCCGAGCCGCTGGCCGTCCTCGGGGCTGAAGATCGTCACACCGGCCTCACGGAGCCGGGCGATCTCGTCGGCGACGATGACGCCGCCACCACCGCCGACGACCTTGACGTGGCCGGCGCCGGCCTCGCGCAGCAGCTGGACGAGGTACTCGAAGTACTCCACGTGCCCGCCCTGGTAGGACGACACGGCGATGCCCTGCACGTCCTCCTCGATCGCCGCGTCGACGACCTCCTGGACCGAGCGGTTGTGCCCGAGGTGGATGACCTCGGCGCCCTGGCTCTGCATGATCCGCCGCATGATGTTGATCGACGCGTCGTGGCCGTCGAACAGGCTGGACGCGGTGACGATGCGCACCGGGTTCGTGGGCACGTGCAGATCGGGCGACTTCTGTGTCATGCCTTCGATAGTAGGACGTCCTACTAATACCGGGAAGTCACCTGGACATGGCCCGTCAGCGCTCCCGCATGTCGGGGTGCCGCGCGCTCAGCCACGCCATGGTGTCCCCGCTGGTCCGGACATTGCCTGCGACACCCGAGGTGCCGCGGCGCTTGAGGAACAGAGCCACGAGCACGATGACGATGATAAGAGCGATGAATGTCCAGATGGCGTCCTCCGCTCCGCCGTGCCGCGAACGGGTTCGGCGACCAAGGCGAGAGCGGGTGCGTCAGGGACCGCCATGCCTCGATCGGGCCGGTCAGGCGCCGGGTCTCGACTGTCGGGGTCCGGCGTAGCCTCGGCTCCAGCGCCCGGGCGACGGCGTCCGGGCCACGACCAGTCGAGAACGACAGGAGCAGCCATGGACTACCGCATCGAGCTCATCTTCGTGCCGGTGAGCGATCCGGACCGCGCGAAGGCGTTCTACGAGGGCCAACTCGGCTGGCACGTCGACTTCGACCAGACGGTGCAGCCGGGCCTGAGGTTCGTCCAGGTGACGCCGTCGGGATCCGCGTGCTCGATCGCGTTCGGCGAGGGGCTCAGCGAGGACGAGCCCGGGTCGCTGCGCAACGTGCAGGTCGTCGTCGACGATGCCGATGCGACGCGGGCGACGCTCCTTGGAGCCGGTGTCGCCGCGAGCGAGGTCGACGACCAGCCGTGGGGGCGTTTCGTCACCTTCCCGGATCCCGACGGCAACCGCTGGACGCTCCAGCAGCTCGTCCCTCAGGGGTAGCGCCCCGCCGGCCGGCCTGGTGACGCGCCCGCGCCGACCCGGCCGGTGGTGCGCTCAGCCGCCGCCGAAGCCCTGGCCGGAGCCCTCGCGGTGGGTCGACTGGCCGAGGGCCTTCTCCGTCGTCTCGGTCCCGCCGCCCAGACCGCTCGACCCGCGACGGTTGAGCACGTAGGCGAGGATCGCGATGATGACGACGAGCGCGATGAGGTACCTCATGTCCAGCCCCTGCTTCCCCCAGACCACGGACGGGCCCGGAGCGTCAGGTTAGCGGTCCTGCTGCTCGGCCACCCATCGAACCGCCTCGACGTACCCGGTGACCCCGCGGCCGATGACCTGGTGGCCGGTGACGTCCGTGAGGTAGCTGTGGTGGCGGAACGCCTCGCGGGCGTGGATGTCGCTGATGTGCACCTCGACGCTCGGGACGGTGACCGCCGACATCGCGTCGCGCAGCGCGACCGAGGTGTGCGTGTAGCCGGCGGCGTTGACGACCAGGCCGGCGATCCCGCGCCGCCCTTCCTGCAGCCAGTCGATGAGCTGGCCCTCGTGGTTGCTCTGCCGGAAGTCGAGGTCCAGCCCAGCGGCTGCGCAGGCCGCTCGGCAGAGCTCCTCGACGTCGGCGAGGGTCGCGCTGCCGTAGATCTCCGGCTCGCGCTCCCCCAGCAGGTTGAGGTTGGGGCCGTTGAGAACGAGCACCGTGGTCGAGTCCATGCCGCGAGTATGCCGGTCCCACGCCGCCGCCTCCGCCTCGTTGCACCCGGCATACCCGCTGCGTCCGCAACCCTGGTCGAGAACCCGACCACCTCTGAGGACGCACGCACCCGGCATACGCGCTGCGTCCGCAACCCTGGTCGAGAACCCGACCACCTCTGCGGACGCACGCAGCCAGCGGGTATGCCGGCCGATCAGCCTCGCGTGGCGTCCGGCACGAACCCGTCACCGAAGGCACGGCACGTGGCCGCGTCAACGGTGAGGTCGGCGCCCTCGAGGGCGTCGAAGGCGCGATCACGAGAGATGTTCCATGAGAGGACGTCGTCGCGCCCCGCGTCGTACTCGTGGCGCCACCCGAGGACGCACGCCGCCTGCGCGTCGTCGAGCCGCTCGAGGATCGCCGGGGTGGCGTCGGGCCCGAGGGTGGACAGGTAGGCGGTGTCGAGCTTGCCGGTCTGCTCGAACCGGTCGAGGTTGCGGGACGCCACCCAGGCGTCGGGGTTCATCAGCCCGAAGCCGAGGAAGAACAGCGCACCGGACAGCAGCGCCGCCCGGGGCACCCACGCGCCCCGGCCCCTCACGACCGCGACGACCATGAGGACGAGGAGCAGCCCGAGCCACAGCTCGAAGCCGTCGACGAAGACGCGCAGCGTCGTGTAGCCGTACGCCTCCTGGTAGAGGCTCATCCGGTAGAGCGCCGACGCGACGACCGCGAGCGTCAGCACGCACAGCGTCACGAGCGCGACCTTGAGGACGAGCCGGTCAGAGGCCGACGCCTGCGGCGCCTTGCGGGTGGCGATGCCGATGACGACGAACGTGAGGAAGGTCGCGGTGGTGAGCTGGCCGAAGCCCTGGTGCACGTACTCGGCGTACGTCAGGCCGGTGGTCTCCCGCAGGTACTCGTGACCGCCCCACATGGCCGTCGCCTGCGCGACGAGGAATGCCGCGAACAGCGCGATGACGACCCCGAGCGGCACGAGCCACTCCCACCGGTGCGAGACGGGGGCGCTGCGCGGGATGTCGAGGTCGGCGATGCGCGGCGGGTTGAGCGCGAGGTAGGCGCCGGCCAGGGAGACCCCGGCGACGAAGACGAAGATGAAGACCCGCGCGATGATCGAGTCCCAACGCAGGTCGGGAACGAGTGACTGCGCCCACGACCCGAAGATCGCGTCGCCCGAGGCGAAGAGCCCACCGAAGAGGACGAGCCCGACCGCGGCGATCGCGACGGTCCGCAGCACCGGCCACAGCAGCGGCATCCGGCTCGTCGCGCTGAGGGTCCGGCCGAGCAGCGGCAGGCCGCGCAGCCCGGCGAGCACCCACGACATCGCGGACAGGGGGATGCTGACGAACGACCGCGCCCGCGTGACGGTGGCCGCCAGGAGCAGGGCCGCGATCATCGCCGACAGCACCATGATCCACTCGGCCGCCCGAAGGACCGTCATGGCGGTGAGCGCGACCCCGACCGCGACGCAGGCGATCGCCCACGGCGTCCGCCTCTCGCGCGACGCCGAGAGGATGAGGACGGCCGACAGGAGCGCGACGAGTCCGGCGGCCATGCCGATCCGTCTGTCCGGCAACATGATCGCCGCCAGGAGGCCGATCAGCAGCGCGCCGATGAGGAGCTTGGGCTGTGGCCCGCGACTGGTCTCCGGCCAGAACCTGCCGAAGAGCGTGTCGGTCAGCGCCGGGGGTCCCGGCCGTGCCGCCACGTCCGGGAGGGCCGGCTGGGGGTGCGGTGCGGAGGGCTGGGCGGGGGGCTGCGCGGGCGTGGGCGTCATGGTGACCTCCGGGGTCGTTGGTGCGTTCTTCGTCGTATGCCGTGGCAGCACCGCGCGCAGTCGCGCGCCTCGCGCGCCGGGCTCGGTGGGCAGGACGTGGATCGAGCCGCCGTGCAGCTCGCAGACCCATGAAGCGATGGCGAGGCCGAGGCCCGTGCCGCCACCGGAGTCGTCACCGGTCCCGAACCGGCTGAAGACGCTGGCGGCCTTCTCGACCGGGATGCCGGGTCCGTCGTCGACGACCTCGAGCGCCCAGCGGGCGTCGTCGAGGACCGAGGCGACGAGCTGGATCTCGCCGTGGGGCGGGCTGTGCCGGGCGGCGTTGTCGAGGAGGTTGGCGACGAGCTGCGCGAGGCGCGCGGGGTCGGCGGTGACGGCGAGGTCCTCGGGGACCACCCGGCACACGAAGCGGACCGGGCGGGCGCCGAGCTCGGCCTCGGCCACGGCGCGGCGCAGGACGTCGCCGACGACGACCTCCTCGAGCCGGAGCGGCGCCACGCCCGCGTCGATCCGGGAGAGGTCGAGGAGGTCGCCGACGAGGTCGCTGAGCCGCTCGGACTGGGTGAGGGCTCCGCGCAGCGCCTTGTCGTCGGGCTGCACCACCCCGTCGACGAGGTTCTCGAGCAGGGCGCGCTGCGCGGTGAGGGGGGTGCGCAGCTCGTGCGACACCGTGGCGATGAGCTGCCGGCGCTGGTGGTCGGCGTCGGCGAGGTCGGAGGCCATCGCGTTGAACGCGCGGGCGAGGTGACCGACCTCGTCGGTGGACGCCGTGGACACGCGCTGGCCGTAGTCGCCCGCCGCCATGCGGCTCGTCGCCTCGGTCATCTCGCGCAGCGGCGCCGTCAGGCCGCGGGCCAGCCACTGGGTGACGAGCAGGGCGGCGGCGACGGTGACGGGCAGGGTGAGCCAGGCCGGCATACCGGCTCGTTCGCCGATCGTCGCGAAGAGCGCGGCGACGACGCAGCTCACGCCGACGAGGAGCCCGAGCTTGACCTTGATCGAGCCGACCCCCTCGAGGGGCTGGTCGGAGTTCACGCGTCCTCCAGGGCGTAGCCGACGCCGTGCACCGTGCGCACCCGGCCGGCGCCGATCTTGGAGCGCAGGGACTTCACGTGGCTGTCGAGGGTGCGGGTGCCGGAGGCGTCCGACCAGCCCCACACCTCGCCCATGAGCTGCTCGCGGGAGCGCACCGCTCCGGGCGTGGAGGCCAGCGCGGAGAGGAGGTCGAACTCGAGGGGGGTGAGGTGGACCTCGGTACCGGCGACGGTGACCCGACGCGCCGGGCCGTCGATCTGGACCGCGCCGACGTGGGTGGTCGGCGTCGGCGTCGCGGCGAGCTCGGCGGCGCGCTCGACCCGCCGGAGGAGGGCGTGGGTGCGGGCGACGACCTCGCGCATCCGGAACGGCTTGGTCACGTAGTCGTCGGCGCCGACGCCGAGCCCCACGAGGATGTCGGTCTCGTCGTCCCGGGCGGTGAGCATGAGGACCGGCACGGGGCGGACGGCCTGGATGCGGCGGCACACCTCGAGCCCGTCGTAGCCGGGGAGCATCACGTCGAGGACGACAAGGTCGGGGGCGTGCTCGTGGAACGCCGTGACCGCACCGGGGCCGTCGTGCGCCTGGTGGACGACGTAGCCCTCGGCGCGCAGGCGGTCGGTGACCGCCTGGTTGATCGTGGGCTCGTCCTCGACGATGAGCACCGTCATGCTCGCCGGGGCCGCCGTCCCCACACCTGTTCCGCTCATGTCCCTGACACTAGGAGCCCGCCGATGGAGTCCGTGGGCGCGACCTGTGGAGATCTCGTGAAGATCGGCCCTGAGCGCCCACCGCTCGGCCTCGGTGACGTGCCTCGTGCCGAGCGCCCCCCGGTGACCGCTTGCGTCTGCGTGGATGGTGAGGTTTCTGACCATCCACGCAGACGCTGGCGTATGCCGTCCCGCGTGCGTCGGCTTGCATCCGCAACCTTGGTCGGCATCGCGACCAGGGTTGCGGACGCTGTCAGGCGGGGGAGCGGTGGCGCGTTCGGAAGACGGTCGGCGTGAGCCCGGTGCACTGGGCGAAGTGGTGCCGCAGCAGGGCGGCGCTGCCGAAGCCGACATCCCGCGCGACCTGGTCGATCGACAGGTCGGTCTCCTCGAGGAGCTCCCGCGCCCGCAGCATCCGCTGGTCGGTGATCCACTGGTGCGGGGTGGTCCCGGTCTCAGAGACGAAGCGGCGCGCGAAGGTCCGCCCCGACATCGAGGAGCGCCGGGCCAGCTGGTCGACGGTGTGCGGCTCGTCGAGGTGCTCGAGCATCCACTCGAGGACGGGCCCGAGGCTGTCGGCCTCGGTGACCGGGACCGGCCGGTCGATGAACTGCCGCTGGCCGCCGTCGCGGTGGGGGGAGACCACCATCCGCCGGGCGATGCGGTTGGCGACGGCGCCGCCGTGCTCGGCCCTTACGAGGTGCAGGCAGGCGTCCACCCCGGCGGCGGTGCCGGCGCTCGTGATGACCGTCCCGTCGTGCGCGTAGAGCACGTCGGGGTTCACCCTGGCCAGCGGGTACGACGCTGCGAGCTCCTCGCTGTGTCGCCAGTGGGTCGTGCACTCGCGGCCGTCGAGGACACCGGCCGCGCCGAGGGTGAAGGCGCCGGAGCAGACCGAGAGGACCCAGGCCCCGCGGTCGACCGCGTCACGCACGACCTGCACGACGGCGTCGGAGGGGGCGAAGGCGGCGCTGCTCGCCGGGATCGCCACGAGATCGGCGTCGGCCGCCGCCTCGAGGCCCAGCGCCGCGACGAGGGCCGTCCCGCCGTCGGCGCGCAGCGGCACCCCGGGACGCTCGGTGCAGACGCGGAAGTCGAACGGCGGCACCCCGTCGTCCGTGCGGTCCACGCCGAAGACCTCGGCGAGCACGCCGAACTCGAAGACGGCGACCGGATCCTGGAGCACGACGGCGATCGAGTGCAGGGCCATGCGGCCAGCATGACAGGTTGGCAGTATCTTGTGCAAGACCGTCAGATCAGCCACTCGTGGCAGGATATCGTCGGCCGTCAAACTCTTGCCATGAGCACTTTCCTCTCCGACATCGCCCCGTTCATCCCCGCACTGTTGCTAACGGCCCTCTTCGTCTGGGCGCTCGAGCGCAACCACCGGCGTCAGCAGCAGGCCCCCTGGGCCGACGACTTCCGCCACCCGGCCGAGCACGACGCCGACCACCGGCGCAGCGCGCACGACTGGGACGCCTACGGTCGAGCCGCCTGACCTCGTCGGTGCTCGTCAGCCGCGGTCCCGACCGATCGCGTAGCCGATGAGGATCCCGATGAGGCCGGCCACGGCATACGGCCCCCACTGCCTCACCGCCGACGGCAGGGCGACCGCGCCGAGGTCGATCGCGTCGTCGACCACCGGCGTGGGTCGCGTCGCGGCGCGGGTCCGCACCGGGGCCGGTGCCGCGGCCATGGCCGCGTGCGCCGACCCGGCGGCGTCCGCCTCCTCGCCTCCCGAGGTCGGCGGCGTCGCCTCGCCCGCCGACCCGGCGGCCGCCACGCCCGCCCCGCCCGCCACGCCCGCCCCGCCCGCCACGCGCGTCGCCGCACCGTCCTCCGCCGGAGCGACGAACTGGCTCTCGATGCAGTCGACGAACTGACGGAGCAGCTTGTCGGAGACGTCCTGCATGACGCCCCGACCGAACTGCGCCGGCTTGCCCGTGATCGCGAGGTCCGTGTCGACCTCGACCCTGGTCTGCTCACCCACGGGCGAGAGCTGGAGCGTCACGGTGGCGCCTGCGGTGCCGTTGCCTCGCTTGTCCTTGCCCTTGGCCTCGATCACGGCCCGCCGCGCGGCGGCGTCGCGTTCGGTGAAGGTGCCGGAGCCGGCATACACGAGGGAGATCGGGCCGAGCCTGACCTTGACCGTGCCCGAGAAGCCGTCGTCCGAGAACTCGGTGATGGTCGCCCCCGGGAAGCAGCCGCCGACGCGTTCGAGGTCGAGCAGCGTCTCCCAGGCATGGTCGGCGTCCGCGGGCACCGTGAACTCGTGGTGCAGCTCCACCGGTCAGCCTCCCGCCGCAGCCAGGACGGCTCGCCTCGTGAGGACGGGGGCCAGCGCGCGACGGTAGTCGGCACTGCCGTTGAGGTCGCTCGGCGGCTCGGTGCCCTCGGCGGCCGACGCGCAGGCCGCGCCGATGGCTGCCTCGCTGACCTCGCAGCCGACGAGCGCCTGCTCGACCGAGGTGGCGCGCACCGCAGTGAGACCCATGTTGGTCAGGCCGATGCGCGCCTCGGCGATCGTGCCGCCCTCGGTGCGCACGGCCGCCGCGACGGCGACGATCGACCACTGGTGGACGACCCGCACGAACTTCTCGTAGTGCCCGCCCCAACCCGTGTGCTTCGGGATGCGGATCGCGGTGAGCAGCTCACCGTCGCCGACGGCGGTCTCGAACAGGCCCTTGAAGAACTCACTCGCCGGGACGGTCCGCTCTCCGCCCGGTCCGGTGATGACGAGCTGGGCCTCGAGCGCGAGGATCGGGGCGGCGACGTCACCGGCCGGGTCCGCGTGCACGAGCGCTCCCCCGACGGTGCCGCGGTGGCGGATCTGGGGGTCGGCCACCTCCTCGACGGCCTTGGTGAGGACGGTCGCGTGCTCGCGCACGGCGTCGCTTGCGATGAGGTCGACGTATGCCGTCATCGCGCCGATGACGAGGTGGTCGCCGTCGTCGGTGATGCCGCGCAAGGTGTCGATCCGCCCGAGGTCGACGACGACGGAGGGGTCGCCCAGCCGCATCCGCAGGACGGGGAGGAGCGACTGGCCGCCGCCCAGCACCTTGGCCTCGTCGCCGTGCTCGGCGAGGGCCGCGAGCGCGTCCTCGACCGAGGTCGGGGCGAGGTAGTCGAAGGTTGCGGGGATCATCGCGTGCCTCCTTCGGCTCCGGCGCCGGGATCCTGGTTGGGCTCACCCTCGACGAAGTGCGGCTGGGCCTCGGGGGTGGTCTCGGTCGCCCCGCCGGCACGGGCCGACTGGATCGCCGACCACACCCGCTCGGGGGTGCACGGCATCGTGATGTCGTTGATGCCCATCGGCCGCAGCGCGTCGACGATCGCGTTGACCACGGCGGGAGTGGAGGCGATCGTCCCGGCCTCGCCGACGCCCTTGGTCCCCAACGTGTTCGTCGTCGACGGGGTCGACGTGTTGTCCGTGACGAAGGAGATGGTGTCGGCCGCCGTGGGCAGCGTGTAGTCGACGAAGGACCCCGTCACGAGCGTCCCGTTCTCGTCGAACACGGCCTCCTCCCACAAGGCCTGCGCGATCCCCTGGACGATCCCGCCGTGCTCCTGCCCGGCCACGATGAGCGGGTTGATGACGACGCCGATGTCATCGACCGCGACGTAGGCGCGCATCCGGCTCGCACCGGTCTCGGTGTCGACCTCCATGGCGCACAGGTGGGTGCCGTGCGGGAACGAGAACGTGTCGGCGTCGAACGTGGCGTCGGAGTCGAGGGACTGCTCGACCCCCTCGGGGAGGTCGTGCGCCGTCCACGACGCCAGCGCGATCTCGCCGATGGACAGACCCTTGTCCGTGCCCTTGACCCCGAACCGCCCGGACGTGAACTCGAGGTCGTCGACGTTGGCCTCGAGCAGGTGCGCCGCAATGGGTCTGGCCTTCTCGATGACCTTGTCGGCGGCCCGGACCAGGGCTTCGCCACCGAGGACGAGCGAGCGCGACCCGTAGGTGTCGAGCCCCCTCGGGGCGACCATGGTGTCGCCGTGCAGCACCTCGACGTCGTCGAACGCGACCCCCAGACGGTCTGCGACGATCTGGCTCCACGCCGTCTCGTGCCCCTGACCGTGCGCTGACGCGCCCGTGACGACCTCGACCTTGCCCGTCGCCAGCATCCTGATGCTCGCGTGCTCCCAGCCGCCGGCTCCGTAGTTGAGCGCCCCGAGGATGCGCGACGGTGCGAGCCCGCACATCTCGGTGAACGTGGACACGCCGATGCCGAGCTGGACGGCGTCCTGGCGGTCGCGACGCTCCTGCTGCTCTCGCCGCAGCCCCTCGTAGTCGAACAGCTCGGTCGCCCGCGCCGTCGCCGCCTCGTAGTTGCCGGAGTCGTAGGTCATGCCCGCGACGGACGTGAACGGGAACTCGTCGTGGGTGATCCAGTTCTTCGCTCGGATCTCGAGCGGATCCACCCCGACCTCTGCTGCCAGCTCGTCCATGATCCGCTCGATGCCATAGGTCGCCTCAGGCCGCCCGGCCCCCCTGTAGGCGTCCACCCACGTCTTGTTCGTGTACACCGTCTGGCAGTTGAACTGGTAGGCGGGGAACTTGTAGATGGCGTTGAACATCCACGCGCCGAGGACCGGCACACCACCGCCGAGGATCGCGGCGTACGCCCCGAGGTCAGCCAGGAGCTCGACCTTGAGGCCGGTGACCGCGCCGTCCTTGGTCGCGGCCAGGGTGAGCTTCTGGTGCTGGTCGCGTCCGTGGTGGCACGAGACCATCGTCTCGGAACGCGTCTCGGTGTACTTGCAGGGTCGGCCCACCCGACGCGCGGCGGCGAGGGTGATGAACTCCTCCGGAGTGGTCTGGAGCTTGCCACCGAAGCCGCCGCCGACGTCGGGGGCGATGACCCGGATCTTGGCCTCGGAGATCCCCGTCGTCGCGGCGATGAGGAACCGGAGGATGTGCGGGATCTGGGTGGAGGTCCAGATGGTGATCTGCTCGCCCGTGGGGTCCACGACCGTTGACCGGGGTTCCATGAAGGCAGGGACGAGCCGCTGTTGGCGGTATTCGCGCTCGATGACGATCCCGCCCTCGCGGGCCCTCGCGCTGGCTTCGTCGACGTCACCTCCGGTGCCCGCCTGGGCGGAGTCGAGCTGCCAGAAGTCCGACTTGTTCGTGCCGAGGTCCGGGTGGACCAGCACCGTGTCGTTCATGGCCTCATGGGCGTCGAAGACGGCCGGCAGCTCGTCGTAGTCGACGTCGACGAGCTCGGCCGCGTCACGCGCCGCCGCAGCGGACCGCGCCACCACGCACGCCACGATCTCACCCGCGCAGGCCACCCGGTCGACGGCCATCGGCAGGTGGTCGGGCGTCTTCTGGTCTGCGGAGAGCGGCCACGCGTTGGCGATGGCTCCCTGGGTGTCCTTGATGTCGGCACCCGTGATGACGGCGACCACCCCCGGCGCCGCCTTCGCCTGCTCGACGTCGATGCTGCCGATCGTCGCGTGCGCGAACGGGCTCCGCACCATGGCCAGGTGAAGCATCCCCGGGAGCACGATGTTGTCGGTCCACTTCGTCCGACCGGTGATGAGGCGCTGGTCCTCCTTGCGTCGCCGGTCGCGTCCGATCTCCTTCTGCGGGACGGCGGTGTCGCTGTCCGGCCGGTCGTCAACGGTGGTCACGTCACTCGCCCCCCTTGAGGTCGGGGCTCGTGCCTGCGGGACCAGCGGCGGCCATGGCCTTGGCGCCGGTGTCGACCGCCCGGACGATGTTGTGGTAGCCGGTGCACCGGCACAGGTTGCCCTCGAGCCCCTTGCGGATCTCGTCCTCGGTCGGATGCGGGTTCTCCCGCACGAGGTCGAGGCTCTGCATGATCATCCCCGGCGTGCAGTAGCCGCACTGGAGGCCGTGGCACTCGCGGAAGGCCTCCTGCATCGGGTGGAGGACACCGTCCTTGGCCAGGCCCTCGATCGTCGACACCTCGTGCCCGTCGGCCTGGACGGCCAAGATGTTGCACGACTTCACGCTCACCCCGTCGAGATGCACGGTGCACGCACCGCAGTTGCTCGTGTCGCAACCGATCACGGTCCCCGTCCTGCCCACCACTTCTCGGAGGTAGTGCACGAGGAGCATGCGGGGCTCCACCTCGTCGCTGTAGGTCGAGCCGTCGACCGTGACCGAAATCCGAGTCATCATTGACCCTTCGCCGTGGGCGGGTGGTGCGGTAGTTGATCTTGAACCGACATCGACGTCCGTCGCAAGCGTTCGGGGAAAGTCCTCGTTCCAGCCGCACGTGGCGGCGCCCGCGTCCCGACGGCGTCGGGGTCAGCCGTGCAGGTGGATCGGCCCGCCGCGCTCGGACAGGCGGTCGCCGTGCCCTCCCCACTGGAGCGCGATGATCTCCGCGGCGATCGAGACCGCGGTCTCCTGGGGGGTGCGCGCGCCGAGGTCGAGCCCGATCGGCGAGGACAGGCGGGCCAGCTCGTCGTCGGTCAGCCCGGCCTCGCGCAGACGGTCCGTGCGCTCGTCATGGGTGCGCCGGGACCCCATCGCCCCGACGTAGCCCACCTCTGGCAGCCGCAGCGCGACCTCGAGGAGCGGCACGTCGAACTTCGGGTCGTGGGTGAGCACGCAGAGCACGGTGCGCCCGTCGACCCGACCGGCCTCCGCCTCGGCCGTGAGGTAGGTGTGCGGCCACGCGACGACGACCTCGTCCGCGGCGGGGAGCCGGGCGGGGGTCGCGAAGACCGGGCGCGCGTCGCACACCGTGACGGCATACCCGAGGAAGTGGCCGAGCTCGGCGACCGCGGCCGCGAAGTCGATGGCGCCGAAGACGATCATCCGCGGCTTGGGGGCGTGGGCGGCGACGAAGACGCGCATGCCCTCACCCCGCCGCTCACCCTCCGGGCCGTAGGTCAGCGTCTCGGTCTGGGCGGTGGCGAGCAGCCCGCGCACGTCGTCGGTGACGGCCTCGTCGGCGCGCCGCGACCCCAGCGAACCGCTGACCGTCTCGGGGCGCACGACGAGCCGGCTCCCGACGCGGGCCGGGTCGGGGTGGGCGACGACCGTCGCGACGGCCACGGGGCGCCCGGCATCGATGTCGTCGGCGACCTCGCCGAAGTCGGGGAAGGTCTCGCGGTCGACCTGTTCGACGAACACGTCGAGCTGTCCCCCACAGGTCAGTCCGACGCTGTATGCCGTGTCGTCCGAGATGCCGTAGTGCACGAGTCGCGCCGTGCCGGAGCGCAGGACGTCCTGGCCCTCCTCGTAGACGGCGCCCTCGACGCAGCCTCCGGAGACGGACCCGACGGCCTCACCGCTCGGCCCGACGAGCATCGAGGCGCCGGGAGGGCGGGGCGAGGAGCGGAAGGTGTCGACGACGGTGCCGACGGCGGTGCTCTCTCCGGCGTCCCACCACCGGCGCAGCTCGGTGAGGACCTCACGCATCGGCAACCACCTCCAGGAGCTCGGCGAACGCGGCCATCGAGTGGCCGGCGACGAAGGTGTCAACGTACGGCAGGGCCGCGACGATGCCCTGCTGCACCGGTTCGTACGCCGCGTGGCCCTGGTGCGGGTTGGCCCACACGACGCGGTGGGCGAGCCCGGCCACTCGGCGCATCTGCTCCGCGAGGGCGTCGGGGGCGGTCCGCTCCCACCCGTCGCTGATGACGACGACGACGGCGCCACGGGCCATCCCCCGCCGCCCCCAGCGGTCGAGGAACACCCGGAGGCCGTCGGCCAGGCGGGTGCCCCCGGACCAGTCCGGGATGGCGCGGCCGGCCGCCACGAGGGCCCGGTCCGCGTCGGGCTGGCGCAGGGCGGCGGTCACGTGCGTGAGGCGGGTCCCGAGCGTGAACACCTCGACGGGACCGTCGGACCGGCACCACACGTGCGCGAGGCGGAGGAGGGAGTCGGCGTAGGCGCTCATCGACCCCGACACGTCGAGCAGCACGACGACGCGGCGGGGCCGGTCCGTGCGACGACGGTGGCGGATCGGGCCGGGCTCACCGTGGCGACGCAGCATGTCGCGCAACGTCGCCCGGGCATCGACGTCGCCGCGTCGGGAGGGCCTGCGGCGGTGGGCGAGCCGCCTCGGTGGTCGCGGCCGGAGCGTCGCGAACATCCGCGTGAGCATCGCGCGCTCGCTCGCGGACATCGCGGCGATGTCCCTGTGCCGCAGCACCTCGGTGTCGCTGGCCGTCGCCCGGACCGCGTCCTGGTCGACGTCCTCACCCGGCTCGCCGGGCGGCGGTTCACCCCGCAGGTCGGCCATCGTCGTCGGGGGCCGGACGGGCGCACGGCGGGCCGCGCCGGGGCGTTCGGCACCGAACCACGCGGCATACACGAGGTCGTAGCGCTCCAAGTCGGACGGCGAGCCGCACAGCGTGGCCCGGCCCGCGGCATACGTCGCGGCCTCGTCGTCCAGGCCGACGGTCGAGACGGCCAGCAGGTAGGTGCGCTCCCGGTCTGCGGTCACCGCGACCCCGGCGGCCCGGAGGGCGCGCGCGAAGCCGAGGAGCACCTCCTCGGCAGGGCGCACCGCGGTCGTCACGACCGGATCACCGCGCCATCAGCCGGTCCAGCGACGCGCGGACGCGGGCGCCGTCCTCGCGGTACTTCACCGCGACGCCGAGGGTCGCGGCCACGGAGGCGGTGTCGAGCTCCCTCGTCCCGAGCTCGTGGAGGGCGCGGGCCCAGTCGAGGGTCTCGGCGACGCCCGGCGGCTTGATGAGCTCGGCGTCGGTACGGATCGTGTGGACGGCACGGACGACCTGCTCGGCGAGCTCCTTGGGGACCTCGGGCGCGCGGGTCCGAACGATCGCCAGCTCCCTTTCGAGAGACGGGTGTTCGAGCCAGTGGTAGAGGCAGCGTCGCTTGAGGGCGTCGTGCACCTCGCGGGTGCGGTTCGAGGTGAGGACGACCAGCGGCGGCGTCTCGGCCTTGATCGTGCCGAGCTCGGGGATGCTCACCTGCCACGTCGAGAGGACCTCGAGCAGGAACGCCTCGAACTCGTCGTCCGCCCGGTCGATCTCGTCGACGAGGAGGACAGCCGGCGCCTCGCGCAGGGCTCGCAGGACCGGCCGGGCGAGGAGGAAGCGTTCGTCGAAGAGGCTGGCCTCGACGTCCTCGAGCGCCCCGGCGCCGCCGGCCGTCCCGACCGTCTCGACCGCGCGCAGGTGGAGGATCTGGCGCGGGAAGTCCCAGTCGTAGAGGGCCTGGCTCGCGTCGATGCCCTCGTGGCACTGGAGCCGGATGAGAGGGACGCCCCCAGCCTCGGCGAGGGCCTCGGCGAGGGCGGTCTTGCCCGTGCCCGGTTCGCCCTCGAGCAGCAGCGGCCGGTCGAGCCGGTGGGCGAGCCACGCGACGGTGGCGAGCGCGTCGTCGCCGAGGTAGCCGGTGTCCTCGAGTCGCCGGCGGAGGTCCGCCGCGGTGGGGAAGTCCATGCCCGCATCGTCACACGCGCAGCCGCCCCGGGCCACGCACTCCCCCGGAAGTCGGTCAGAGGTCGGCGGGACGGTCGACGTCGCGGCCGGTGGCGAGGTCGCCGCACTCGACGAGGAGCGTGCCGGCGGCGTCGAGGTGGCCCCGGGCTCCCCGGTCACCCACCGCCTCCTCCCGGATCGCGTCCCAGTGGTCGCGCCCGAGCAGGACGGGGTGCCCCGGCCTCCCGTCGTATGCCGCCCGCACCAGGACGCTGCCGAGCCCAGCGCCCGCTGCGCTCGCCGCCTCCAGCACCCGCGCGTGGGCGGCCGACCCGACGTCGGGCAGGTCGACGAGCATGACCAGCGCCGCCTGCGCGCTGGTGCCCGCCAGGGCGTCGAGGCCGTGGCGCAGCGAGGCGCCCATCCCCTCGTCCCAGTCGGGGGCCTCGACGACGCGGGCTCCTGCCTTCTCGGCCAGAGACGCGACGGCCGAGGCGGAGGCCCCCACGACGACGTGGACCTCCTTCACCCCGGCCTCGTGGATGCGTGCCACGGCGGTCTCGACGAAGGTCGGGCCGGACGGCGCGAGCCGGAGCAGCCCCTTGGGCCCGCCCATCCGGCGGCCGGCCCCGGCCGCGAGGACGAGCCCGACCACGCCGTCATGCACCATCCGCACACTGTGCCACCGCCGTCGTGGACCCGCGGACGCGTGGACGGGGCGGGGCGGCGGGGCCGAGGGGCGGCGGCAGGGTTGCGGCACGCCTACGGTGGGGTTCCGGACCACGACCCGCGCACACACGACAGGGGCACCCATGGGCATCACGACGAGGGCGGCGGTCCTGCGCCGCTCCACCGACGCCCGGCCCTTCGTCGACTCGGCACCGCTGTCCGTCGAGGACCTGACCCTCGACGGACCCGGCCCGGGCGAGGTGCTCGTCCGGATCGTCGCCGCCGGGCTCTGCCACTCCGACCTGTCGGTCGTCAACGGCGACCGACCCCGCCCGCTCCCGATGGTCCTCGGGCACGAGGCCGCCGGCGTCGTCGAGGAGGTCGGCGCCGGGGTCACCGCCTTCGCGGTGGGCGACCGGGTCGTCTGCTCCTACGTCCCCTCGTGCGGGAGCTGCGCCGACTGCGCGGGCGGCAACCCGGTGCGGTGCGCCGACGGCCAGACCGCCAACCGGGAGGCCCGGCTCGTCACCGGCCGGCGCCCCTTCCGCGACGCCGACGGGCGCGAGCTCCACCACCACCTCGGCGTCTCGGCGTTCTCCGAGCTGACCATCGTGTCGCCGCGCTCCCTCGTGCCGGTTCCGGACGCCGTGCCGCTGGAGACCGCCGCCGTCTTCGGCTGCGCCGTTCTCACCGGTGCCGGTGCCGTCCTCAACACGGCGCAGGTGCGCCCCGGAGAGGCCGTCGCGGTCGTCGGGCTCGGCGGCGTCGGCATCTCCGCCGTCATGGCCGCTGCCCTCGCCGGTGCCCACCCCGTCATCGCCGTCGACGCCGTCGCCGGCAAGCTCGACTCGGCCCGGGCCGTCGGCGCCACCCACGGCGTGCTCGCGAGCGACACGGCCCTCGAGGAAATCCGGGACCTCACCGGTGGTGGCGTGCACGTCGCGGTCGAGGCCGCAGGGCATCCGGGCGCCCTCGCCACGGCCTACGCAGCGGCGCGGACCGGGGGCCGGGTCGTCGTCGCCGGGCTCCCCCACCCGCGCCACGAGGTGGGCGTCTCCATCGCGTCGCTCGTCGCCGAGGAGAAGTCGATCCTCGGGTCCTACATGGGTTCGTCGGTCCCTCGCCGTGACCTGCCCCGGCTCTTCGAGCTCTATGCCGCCGGGCTCCTCCCCGCCGACGCCCTCGTCACCTCGGGCGAGGTCGCCCTCGACGACGTCAACCTCGCCCTCGACCGGCTGCATGCGGGCACCGAGGTGCGCCAGATCATCGCGCCCTGACGGGTCAGGCGTGGCTCAGGACGAAGGCGGAGATGAACCCCACCGTCGCGGCGAGTCCCGCGTACAGGTGGGTCTTCTCGAAGGCCTCCGGGATCATCGTGTCGGCGACCATGGCGAGAATGGCCCCGGCAGCCAACGCCGTGATGGCCGCGACGGTCTCCGGCGCGGCACCCTCGAGCAGGAGGACGCCGAGCAGGCCGGCGAGACCCGTGGTGGCGGCGATGCCGATCCACACCCCGAAGACGTACCGGGCCCCCCGACCCGACGCCTTCATCCCCGCAGCGCTGGACAGGCCCTCCGGCAGGTTGGACATGAAGATCGCCGCGAAGACCGGGATCCCGACACCGCCCCCGCCGAGCAGGCTGAGCCCCAGGACGATCGACTCGGGGATCCCGTCGAGCAGGGCACCGATCGCGATGGCGGCGCCGCTGCCCGGCGTCTCCTCCTCCGAGCCCTGGATCTCGTGCGACCGCTTGCGGTGCCGCGCCCCACGCTTGGCGAGGGCCACGTTCGCCGCGACGTAGATGACCGCCCCGCCCATGAAGCCGGCTGCGGTGGGCACGAGCCCGCCGACGGACTCCGCCTCGTCGACGAGGTCGAACGACAGGGCCGAGATGAGCACGCCGGCCCCGAACGCCATGACGGTGGCCACGACCTGCTGCGGCACCTTGACGAACCAGGCGATGCCGGCGCCGAGCACCAGTGCGGCGCCCGCGAGGAGCCCCCACAGTCCTGCCTCGGCCCACACGGGCATGCGCATCGTCCTTTCGCGGTCACCGCAGTTCTACCCCGAACCGCACCGTCCACGGTCCGCAGGCACAGGACGAATGCCCCTGACCGGCATACGGGCTCGTGCCGACCTGGCGTCAGCGGCTGGTCACAGAACCCTCCGACGGACCGCGCTCGTCCGCGAGGATGAGGGTCATGGCAGCGACGCGGCACGAGGAGGTCGAGCGCAAGTACGCCGTCGAACCCCACGCCGAGTGCCCCTCGTTCTCCGACATCGCCGCCGTCGCCGAGGTGGGACGCGCCGTCGAGGTCGACCTGGAGGCGCTGTATTTCGACACCGTCGAGCTTGAGCTGCTTCGAGCCGGCATCACCCTGCGGCGGCGGGTCGGCGGGGCTGACGAGGGTTGGCACGTGAAGGAGCCCTCCGGTCCAGACACGCGCACCGAGACGCGCCTGCCACTGGGCCGGGCGGTCCGCACCGTGCCGAAGCGACTGCGCGTGCTGGTGGAGCCGGTCATCGGGTCGACGCCGCTCGTGCCCGTCGCTCGGGTGACGACGCACCGAACCGAGCGCGCGCTGCGTGACGCGTCCGGCGCCGACCTGGCGCTCTTCTGTGACGACGTCGTGCAAACCGAGCGGCTCGTCCCGCCCACCCTGCACCGCCACTGGCGGGAGTGGGAGATCGAGCTCACTGACGGCAACGTGACCTTCTCGAGCACCTGACGGCCGCCGTGGTGGCTGCCGGCGCCCGCCCGGCGCCCGCGCCGTCGAAGGTGGCCAGGGCCTTGGCGGAGGACGCACCCGAACGCGGGGACGAGCCGCCGTCGACACCGCCCCGTCGCCGGTCCGCCACCAGTGAGGTGCTGCACACCTACCTCGCCGAGCAGTTGGGCGTCCTCAAGGAGCACGACGCCGGACTGCAGGGTGAGACTGTCCACCAGCTGCGGATCGCCGCCCGCCGCCTGCGGTCGGTGCTCGCCAGCTATCGCGATCACGAGGACCCGGGCACCGTGGAGCCCATCCGTGAGGAGCTGCGGTGGCTCGGGCTGTCGCTGGGACCAGCTCGCGACTTCGAGGTCCTGCGACGCCACCTCGACGAGGTGGTCGGCGAGCTCGGCCAGCCCACCGACCCTGCCTCCGCGACCCTGCGCGCCCGGATCGACCACGAGCTCGAACAGGCGCACCGCGCAGGGCGCCAAGCGGCGATGGCAGCCGTGGCGAGCGAACGTTACGGTCGTCTGGTCACGTCGCTCGAGGCCATCATCGAGTCCCCCACGGTGCTGCCCCCGAGCCCTCGTCGGGCGCGCTCCGTGCTCCCCGGGATCCTCGAGCGTGACGTGCGACGGGTACGACGAGCCGCCAAGGTCGTTCGCCGCTCCACCCCCGGTCCGGCGCACGACGTGGCGCTGCACGAGGTCCGCAAGAAGGTCAAGAGGCTGCGGTACTCCGCCGAGTCCGGGACCCCGGTGCTCGGCACGCCGGCGAGGACCCTCGTCGCGCAGGCGAAGGCTCTGCAGGAGGCACTGGGCGCCCATCAGGACACGGTCGTCGCGCGAGCCTGGCTGCAGGACCTCGCCGAGCGGGCTGACGGCGACGTCACCGTGGCGTTCGGCGCCGGTCGTCTCCACGCAGGAGAGGTGCAGCGCGCTCGCTCCGCTGAACGGGACTACGAGGAGGCGCTGCGACAGCTCCCGCGCAAGCACGTTCGCGACTGGCTGCGTGGGCGCACGACCTGAGGTGCCACGACGAAGGCCCCTGACCGGCATACGGTCAAGGGCCTTCGAGCACGTGGTGGCGGGTGAAGGATTCGAACCTTCGAAGCTTTCGCGATGGATTTACAGTCCACTCCCATTGGCCGCTCGGGCAACCCGCCGTGCGCGTGGAAGGATAGCAAGCCGAGACCCTGAACCCGAAACTCGACTCCAGGAGGACCCGTGGCGGACAGCTCGATGGACATCGTGAGCAACTACGACAAGCAGGAAGTCGCCAACGCGGTCAACGCGGCAGCCAAGGAGGTCGCCAACCGCTACGACTTCAAGAACATCGGCGCCAAGGTCGAGCTGTCGGGTGAGTCGATCTCCATGCAGGCCAACTCCGAGGAGCGCGTCCTCGCCGTCCTCGACGTCGTCCAGACCTGGCTCGTCAAGCGCAAGGTGTCGCTCAAGCACCTCGATGTCCCCGAGGCCGGGCCGCGACTGTCGGGCAAGGAGTACAAGCTCGACGTCCCGCTCAAGCAGGGCATCTCGACCGAGAACGCGAAGAAGATCAACAAGATGATCCGCGACGAGGGGCCCAAGGGCGTCAAGTCGCAGATCCAGGGCGACGAGCTGCGCGTGAGCAGCAAGTCGCGCGACGACCTCCAGGCGGTGCAGCGCATGCTCACCGACGCCGACCTCGACGTCGCGCTGCAGTACACGAACTACCGCTGAGCCGATCTCCATCCGCCACGGCGGCGCGAAGGTGGTTACGCTCCAGTAACCACCGGATCGAACTACGGAGTTGAGATGCGCCGCCCCGCCCGCGGTCTCGCCGCCCTCGCCGGCACCGCCGCCGCCGCGCTCGCCCTCGGTCTCGTCACCCCCGCCCTGGCCACCGCGGCCTCGTCGCCACGCGTGCCGGCTGGCCCCTACGTGGCCCTCGGCGACAGCTTCTCGGCCGGCTCGGGGGTCCTGCCGCTGAGCACCGCCCACCCGCTGTGCGCCCAGTCCGCGGTCAACTACCCGCACCTCATCGCCAAGCGCACCGGCCGCGCGCTCACCGACGTCACGTGCGGCGGCGCCGACACGATGGACTTCTTCACCGCGCAGTATCCCGGCGTGCCGCCCCAGCTCGACGCGCTCACCCCGAGCGCCCGTCTCGTGACGATCGGCATCGGCGGGAACGACTCCAGCGTGTTCACCGGCCTCATCCAGAGCTGCATGACGGCGGGGCTGTCGACCCTGGGTCAGGGCAGCCCGTGCCAGGTGAAGTACGGGTCGTCCTTCGCCACGACCATCCAGACCAGGACCTACCCGGCCGTACGTGCGGCCATCGCCGCCGCCAGGGCGCGCGCACCGCAGGCGCGGATCGTCGTCCCCGGCTACCCGCAGGTGCTGCCGCCGACGAAGGGCTGCTACCTCACGATGCCGATCGCCGCGGGTGACCTGCCCTACGTCAACGGGATCGAGCAGACGCTCAACGCGGCCGTGAAGCAGGCCGCCCTGGACAACGGGGCGACCTACGTCGACATGTGGGCGCCGTCGGCCGGGCGTGACGCCTGCCAGCTCCCGTGGGTGCGCTGGGTCGAGCCGGCCGTCGGGTCACTCAACTTCGTGCCGATCCACCCGAACGCCGCGGGCGAGCGCGCCTACGCCGACCAGATCATGGCCCGCGTCACCCTCTGACTCCTGCCCTGTGTGCGGTTCAGGCCCAGCGGGCGCGTGAGGTCAGCGCCTCCTCGAGCTTGGACAGCTCGTCACCCATCGCCCGGCGCACACCGGCGGTGAGGCCGGGGCCGGCCATCGCCCTGCGCACCAGCTCGACGGTCCCGGGCTCGACCACCCGCGATGGGAAGGCCAGGCTCGCGACCCGGTCGTGCGCGTCCGCGCCGAGCCACGTCGCGAGGCGGGGGATGTCGGTGACGTAGCGGGCGGCATACGGTCGCAGGGTCTCGATGGACCCGCTGGACCAGAACCCGGTCGCGAGCGCGTTGAGCTCGTAGTTGGAGCGCTCCCGGTTCGCGGCGATCTCGGCCCACGCCCACTCCTTGTCCGCGGCCTCGGGGCGGGCGGCCCGTGCCGAGAGCCCCGCCAGGCGCCCGGAGAGCGTCGTGTCGTCCGCCTCGACTCCGGCGATGAGCGTGTCGTCGGCGAGCCCGAGACGTGCCATGGTCTGCACGACGAGCCACCGGAAGTCGGAGTCGCCCTCGAGGCCCTCGGGGAGGGAACGCCCGTCGACCCACGCGGAGAGGCGGTCCTCGTCGGTCGTCGCAACGGCCAGGACCCGCGCCGCCACGAGGGCCCGGTCCGACCCGGGTGTGGCCCCCTGGAACGCCATGAGCGCCGCACCGGCGACGCGCTCCTCGGCGTCCTGCACGTCACCCTCCGCGAGGAAGGTCGGGAGGATCCGGTCGCCGAACGCGATGGCCACCCGCGACATCAGGGCGTCGTGGGACTCCAGCGGCCAGGCCGCCGTGAAGACGTCGAGCGCGAGCTTGGGGTCGACACTCGCCCGGAACACCCCGGTGAGCACCGCGCCCCAGAGGACCGAGCGGGCGGTCGTGTCCGGGATGCGCGACAGCTCGGCCGGCAGGGCCGAGAGCGAGGCGGCATCGAGGTCGACGGTGGCCCAGGTGAGGTCACCCGCGTTGGGCAGGAGCACGGCGGAGTCCGGCACCTCGTCGAGCCGCACCTGCGGGCCGTCGAGCGTGACGGCGGTGCGGAAGGTCTCGGCGCCGCCGGTGAACCCCGCGACGTCGAGGGCGTGGGTGCGGTCGGCGGGGTGCGCCTCCGGCACGGTCCGGGTCAGCGTCCCGTCGCGGTCGAGGGCGATGACGTCGACTCCCGCCGTCTCGAGCCACGCGCGGCTCCAGTCGGCGAGCGAGGCACCGTGGGTGGCCTCCATCGCCTCGAGGAACTCGGACAGCTCGCCGTTGCCGTGCTCGTGGGAACGGAGGTATGCCGTGACACCGGCGTTGAACGCGTCCTCACCGATGTGGGCGATGAGCTGGCGCAGGACGGAGGCGCCCTTGGCGTAGGAGATGCCGTCGAAGTTCTCGAGGGCGCTCTGGGCGTCCGGCGCGGGTGACCCGGCCACGGGGTGGGTGCTGGGAGCGCGCTCGGCGGCATACCCCCACTGCTTGCGCGCGATCCCGAACTCGACCCACGAGTCGGTGAACTCGGTCGCTGCGCTCGTCGCGGTGTAGGCCATGAACTCGGCGAACGACTCGTTGAGCCACAGGTCGTCCCACCAGCGCATCGTCACGAGGTCGCCGAACCACATGTGCGCCATCTCGTGCGCGATGGTGTTGCTGCGCTGGAGGACCTGCTCGCGGGTGGCCGCCCCGCGGTACAGCATCGGGTCGCGGAAGGTCACGCAGCCCGGGTTCTCCATCGCGCCGGCGTTGAACTCCGGCACGAAGACCTGGTCGTAGTCGCCGAACGCGTAGCGCACGTCGAAGGTCCGGTGGAAGTGGTCGAAGGACTGCCTGGTCACCTCGAGCATCTGCGGGGCGTGCCGCTCGAGGTCGGCGCGCAGGCTGCGGCGGGCATGGATCCCCAGGGGGATGCCGTCGTGCTCGTCGTGGACGGAGACCCACGGCCCGGCGCAGACCGTGACGAAGTAGGTCGCGAGCGGCAGGGTCTCGCTGAGCTCCCACGCCCCGGGCGCGGTCCGGGTCGCGCGGCCGTTGCCGAGGACGAGCCACTCCTGCGGCGCCCGGACCGACACGGCGTAGGGCGCCTTGAGGTCGGGCTGGTCGAAGCAGGCGAACACCGTCGGGGCGGCGTCGAGGAACAGGTGCCCGTAGACGTAGTCCTCCCCGTCGGCCGGGTCGGTGCTGCGGTGCAGTCCCTGCCCGTCGCGCGAGTAGGCCATCGTCGCGGTCACCTCGACGGTGTTCTCGGCCCGCAGGTCGGAGAGCGCCACCCGGCCGCCGGCGAGCAGCCCCACGTCGACCACGGCACCGTTGAGCACGACCGACTCCACCGACACCGGGCGCAGGTCGAGGAACGTCGCCTCACCCGGGGCGTTGCAGGAGAACCGGATCCGCGCGGTCGAGCCGAAGTGCTCGGCGCCGCGGTCGAGGTCGAGGTCCACCTCCATGCGGTCGACGGTGATGAGCTGCGCCCGCTGCCGGGCTTCGTCGCGAGTCAGAGAAGGCACGCCGCGATGCTGCCACACGGCGCGCGGCAGGTCGGGCCTGGTCGGGTCAGTAGCCCCGGAAGCCGGTCGCCATGACCTGGAGGCGTGCGATGCGGTCGGCCATCGGCGGGTGGGTCGCCATGAGCCGGGAGACGTCCTGGGCGCGGAACGGGTTGGCGATCATCATGTGGCTCGCGTTGACGAGGTCCTTGGTCGGGGCGAGCGGCGCCCGCGAGACACCCGCCTCGAGCTTGGCCAGCGCCGATGCCAGGGCCAGCGGGTCACCGGTGAGGGTCGCGCCGTCCTCGTCGGCGTCGTACTCGCGGGTGCGCGAGATCGCGAGCTGGATCACCATGGCGCCGATGGGGGCGATGATCGCCATCGCGAGGCCGGCGATCGCGCCGCCGGGGTTGTTGCTGTCGCGGTTGCCCCCGCCGAACATCGCGCTGAAGCTCAGCATCTGCCCGACGGTGCTGATGACGCCGGCGATGGCCGCGGCGACGGAGCCGGTGAGGATGTCGCGGTTGTACACGTGCATGAGCTCGTGGCCGAGGACGCCGCGCAGCTCGCGCTCGTCGAGCAGCTGCAGGATCCCCTGGGTGCAGCAGACGGCGGCGTTCTGCGGGTTGCGGCCGGTCGCGAAGGCGTTCGGCGCCTCGGTCGGCGAGATGTAGAGGCGCGGCATCGGCTGCCCGGCCTTGGTCGAGAGCTCGCGCACGATGCGGTACATGCCCGGCGCCTCGGTCTCGCTCACCGGGAACGCATGCATCGCCTTGATGGCGAGCTTGTCGCTGTTCCAGTAGGAGTAGAACGTCATGGCGACGCCGATGAGGGCGAACATGAGGATGAAGTTGGGGTTGCCGAAGTAGGCCGCGGCGGCCCAGCCGAGGGCGAGCAGCAGCCCGAAGATGAGGCCGAAGAGCCCGGCGGTCTTCAGGCCGTTGAAATGGTTGTGCATGTCCCCTCCAACGCTTGGTCGAGCACGAATCGTTCCGGTCCCACGCTCACGACACCAGCCCGACGAGCAGCTGTGGCAGGACGCTGGCGAGCACGAGGACCGCCGACCCGACGAGGGCGACACCCACGCTGGCGCGGCGCGAGCGCGGCCGGGCCGGCGCGTCCTCCCCGGGCTCGCCGATGAGCACCGCGAACCACCGGACGTAGACGGCGATCCCGAGCACCGCCGCGACGACGGCGACGACCGCCACCGGCCACAGCCCCGCCGAGACGACGGGTCGGATCGCGACGATCTTGGCGACGAGCCCGATGACCCCCGGCGGCAGGCCGGCGAGGACGAGCAGCGCGAGCGCGAGCGCCCCACCGGTCACCGGGTCGCGACGGAGCAGCCCCGGGTATGCCGTGAGGTCCCGTCGGTCCTCCACGTGCGGTCCGTGGACGGCGCGGACCGCGGCGAAGGCGACGAGGCCGGCGACGGCATACACGACGACGTAGACCGCGGCGGCCCGGCGACCGGCGGCGGTGAGCGCGGTCAGCGGCAGGATCACCCAGCCGGCCTGGGCGACGGTCGACCACGCGAGGAGCCGCACGACCTCGGTCTGGCGCAGCGCCATGACCGTGCCCACGAGCATCGACGCCACGGTGAGGGTGACGAGGGCCGCGACGACGGCGTGCGGGCCGGGGGTCAGGCCGAGGACCGACTCGTAGGGGGCGAGGACGACGATGAGCGCTCCGACGGCGGCGACCTTGGACGCCGACGCGAGCAGGGCCGCCACCGGCAGGGGTCCCGCCGCCAGGGTGGTGGGCGTCCACGCGTGGAACGGCACCGCCGACATCTTGAACGCCAGCCCGGCGACGAGGACGACCGTGGCGAGGCTGACGAGGACCCGCTGCTCCGGGACCTCCCAGGCGGTGGCAAGCGAGTCCCCGGTGAGCGTCGGGTCGCCGGTGCCGGTGACCCAGAGGGCGGCGCCGAGGACGAGCAGGCCGAACGAGACGAGCGAGGTCGTGAGCAGGGTCAGCGCTCCGTGCGCGGCGGCCCGGCGGTCCCGCCAGGCGACGAGGGCGATGACGGGCAGGGTCGCGAGCTCGAGCGTGACGAGCCAAGTGCCGAGGTCGCGGGAGGCGACGACGGCGACGGCGCCGCTGGCGGACGCGAGCAGCAGGACGACGTCGATGACCCCGGCCCGGTGGATCGAGACGAGGGCGAGGACCGCGAGGGTCGCGAGCAGGGCGGCGACCTGGAGGGTGCTCGTCAGCGGTCCGCCGTCCCAGAGGCAGCGGCCCTCCGGGGCGGGGGTGCAGAGGGTGAGCCGAGGACCGGTGCCGACGAGCCCGGGGAGCGCGGTGGCCGCGCCGCCACCGAGCCCGAGGGCGCCGATGACCGGGGCGGCCAGCCGGGCCCGTGGGGCGACGGCGTCGACCACGAGCACGAGGAGCACCGCCGCGACCGGGACGAGCGCCGGGAGGAGCAGGGCCCACGACATCTCGAGGGTCATCGCCCACCCCCGACGAGCGCCTCGGCGGCTGCGGCGGTGACGGAGAGGACTGTGTGCGGCACGACGCCGATGGTGACGACGGCGGCGACGAGGACGGCGAGGACGACGAGCTCGACGCCGCGGGTGTCCGGTGTCCGGGTGTCGATGCGGTCGAGCCGGCCGGCGAGCGCGTCGTCGGCCGCGGCGTCCGGGACGGCGGCGGGGACGGCGTCGCCGACCCAGACGATGCGCGCGACCCGCAGGGCGTAGGCGGCAGCCAGCGCCGCGCCCACGGCCGCGATGACCGCGCAGGTGCGCAGGAAGCCCTCGTGGTGGGCGGGCTCCCACGCCGCGACGAGCGCGAGGAACTCGCCCCAGAAGCCGGCGAGACCGGGGAGGCCGAGTCCGGCCGCGAGCCCGAGGATGAGGGCGAAGCCCAGTCGGGGCGACACCTCGCGCAGCGCCGGTCGCACCACCGCAAGGTCGACCGAGCCCCAGCGGTGCTTGAGCCCTCCGACGATGACGAAGAGCAGGGCCGAGATGACGCCGTGGGCGATGTTGCCGATGAGTGCGGCCTGCAGCCCGGTCGCGCTCCCCGACGCGAGCCCGAGGACGACGAAGCCCATGTGGGCCACCGACGAGAACGCGATGAGCCGCTTGAGGTCGCGCTCGACGAGGCAGATGAGCCCACCCCAGAGGATGCCGACGACGCCGGCGATCGCGAGGCCGGGCGCGATCCGGGCGAAGCCGTCCGGCACGTTCGCCAGCGGGAGCCGGACCAGCCCGTAGGTGCCGAGCTTGAGCAGCACGGCGGCCAAGAGGACGGACCCGGCGGTCGGTGCGGTGGTGTGCGCCGCCGGCAACCACGTGTGCAGCGGGAAGACCGGCACCTTGACGGCGAGCCCGAGGGTGAGCAGGACGGCGATGAGCGTCTGCTGGCCGGTCCCGAGCGCCCTCGCGGAGGCGGGCAGGGCGTCGAGGTCGGCGGTCCCGGCCTGCGCGACGAGCAGCAGGATCCCGACGAGCATGAGGGTGGACCCGACGGCGGTGTAGAGGATGAACCTCGCCGACGCGTCGGCCCGCGCCGCCGCGCTCTTCGGGTCGCCGTAGCGCGAGATGAGCACCCACATCGGGACGAGGACGACCTCGAAGGCGATGAAGAAGAGGATGGCGTCGCGGGCGGCGAAGGCGGCGAGGGCACCGGTCTCGACGAGGAGCAGCGCGCCGAGGTAGGTCGCGGCACTCCCCCGGGCGCGGCCGAGGTGGGTGTCGGTCCACGGCTGCTCGACCCACGCGTGCGCGACGACGAGGACCCCGATGACGCCCGTGAGGACGACGAGCGGAGCGCTGATCCCGTCGATCGCGAAGTGCCAGCGCACCCCGAGGTCGGGGATCCAGGCGCGGTCGACGACGGGGCGCATGACGGCCGCGACGACGGCCGCGAGCCCTCCGACCGCGGCGGCGACGAGAGCGACGACCCGAGCCGTGTGGGCGTCGAGGCCGCGGCCGCCGGTGACGAGCCACAGGCCGACCGCCCCGGGAACGAGGAGCATGAGGATCAGCGCCATGTGAGCACCGCCGTCCCGGCCGCGACGAGCAGCCCGAGGGCGAGGAGGCCCAGCCCGGCAGAGGGCGACTCACGGCGGTGACCGCGCTCGGCGAGCCACCCCGCGACACCGGCCGACGCCGCCGCCCCCCGCACGTAGCCGTCGACGACCTCGCGGTCGAGGAAGGCGACGACCCGCGCCAGCCCCAGCACCGGGCGCGCCACGACGGCCCGGTATGCCGCGTCGGCACCGAAGCCGGAGTCGGCCAGTGCGCGGTGGCGGGGCGTGCGGACGAACTGGTCGCGCGGGTCGCCGGCGCCTCGGGCTAGCCAGGAGAGGCCGCCACCGATGACGATCAGCAGGGTCGTCAGCACCATCCACCACACCGACGCCCCGTGGACGTCGAACAGCCCGGTGAGCAGCACGAGCCCCCCGACGACGGTGAGCACGGTGAGGACCGCGAGCGACGCGAGCACCGGTGCGGACGGCATACCGGCGTGTCCCGAGCTTTTCTCGCCAATTCCCCCGTTCGGCCCCGGCGTGTCCGGACCGAACGGGGGAATTGGCGAGATGGGGACGGGGGCGGAGACGACGAGGTGGGCGCGGACGGCATATGCGGCGGTGAGGACCACGGTGACGAGGAGGGCGGCGAGGACGAGGACCCCGGGGCCGCCCGCGCTGGCCGCTCCCTCGTAGGCCGTGACGACGACGTGCTCCTTCGACAGTCCCCCGACGACGAAGGGCGCACCGGCGAGGGCCAGGAGGCCGACGAGCCAGGCGACCTGGGCGAGCGGGTGTCCGTGCGCCGCGCCGCGCAGCGCGGTCGCGAGCGTCGAGCCGGCGATGACCGACAGCCAGCCGATGGTGAGGAAGAGCAGCGACTTGAAGATCGCGTGCGACCAGAGATGGAACAGCGCGGGGTCGGGGCCGACGTCCCGGGTGGTCGTCGCGAGCGCGGAGAGCATGATCGCGACCTGGCTCACCGTCGACCACGCGAGCAGCCGCTTGAGGTCGGACTGTCCGAGAGCGAGGACGGCGGCACCGACCATCGTCACCGCGGTCGCGAGGCCGAGGACCCAGCGGGCGCCATCGGCGAGGACGAGGACCTCGAACAGCTGGGCGAGGACGACGGTCCCGGCGGCGACCATCGTCGCGGCGTGGATGAGGGCCGAGGCGGGCGTGGGGCCCTCCATCGCGTCGGGCAGCCAGTCCTGGAAGGGGAACTGGGCCGACTTGCCGAGCACCCCGATGACCACGAGCGCGAGCAGGGTCGACCGCAGCGCGGGCGAGCCGGGTGCCTCGTCGGAGGTCCAGGCGGCGACGACGGCGTCGAGCCCGGTGGAGCCGGCGCCGGCGCACAGGCCGACGACCCCGAGGACGAAGCCGATGTCGGCGACGCGGGTGACGAGGAACGCCTTGAGCGCGGCCCGCCGGGCCGACTCCTTGCGCGACCAGTGCCCGATGAGGAGGTAGGAACACCAGCCCATGACCTCCCACCCGACGACGGTGAGCACGAGGTCGCGGGCGTGGACGACGAGCATCATCGCGGCGGTGAAGAGGCTGACGGTGGCGGCGAACACGGCGAGGCGGTCGTCGTCGGCGAGGTACCAGCGGGTGAAGACGAGCACGGCCGCGGCGACGAGGGCCACGACGCCGGCCACCGCGGCCGTCGCCGGTCCGGCACCCAGCTGGAGCGGGAGGTCGAGCCCGCCGACGGCATACGAGCCGCGCAGCTGAACGAGGTCGGTGCCCCGCACCGGGGCCACGACGAGCCCGACGACCGCAAGGAGGAGCGAGACGAGCGCGGCGGCGACCGAGACGAGCGTCGCGGGTCCCTGCCACCGTCGCAGGGCCAGGGTCGCCACGGCGGCGAGGGCGGGGACGAGCACGAGGAGGTGCGAGACCCGGAGCGCGCTCACAGCGCCTCGTCCATGTCGATCGACCCTCGGTGGCGGAAGGCCGTGAGGATGACGGCGAGGGCGACGACGACCTCGGCGGCCGCGATCGTGATGACGAAGAGCGGCAGGACGCTCGAGGCCTCCCAGCGCGACGGTGCCGTCGCGCCGGCCGCGACGAGGAGGACGAGCGAGCCCGAGAGGATGAGCTCGACCCCGACGAGCACGAGGACCGCGTTGCGGCGGGCGAGGACGCCCATGACGCCGAGGCCGACGAGCAGCGCGGCGACGACGTAGGGCCCGAGGAGGTGGATCACGCGTCCTCCCCGGTGCGTCCCCGCGAGACCGCGAGGGCGGCGATGAGGGCCGCGAGCAGCAGCACCGAGAGCGCCTCGAACGGCCACACCCACGTCCCGAAGAGCTCGGTCGCGACGGCCTGGTTGGAGATCTCGCGCCGCTCGACGGCCGAGCCCGCCACCGGCACGAGGGCGGCGAGCAGCAGCGCCGTCGTCGCCGCCCCGGCCACGGCCGCGGCGGCCTGCCGCCAGGCCGGCGCGGCGTGCGCGAGGTCGGGCCCGATCGGCGCCCGCGTCAGCATGAGCGCGAAGAGGACGAGCACGACGACGGCCCCGACGTAGACGAGCACGAGCACGAGGGCGACGAGCTCGTGCCCGAGGACGAGCAGGCACCCCGCCACCCCGAGCAGCGCGACGACGAGCCAGAGGGCGGCGTGCACGACCTGCCGGGTCGTCACGGCGAGCAGGCCGGCGACGACCGCCAGCAGACCGCACGCGGCGAACGCCAGGTCGAGAGAGGTCATGCCCCGGACGTCCCGGACGTCCCCGTCGTCGCCGCGCCCCGCGGCGCCCGGGCCGGCTTGTTGGCCGCGGCGACCTCGGCCGGCTCGGCCGACCGCTCGTCCAGGGCCGGCGGCGGCGGCACCGTGTCCATCCAGCCGCCGAGCCGTTCCTTGTCGTGGAGGAGGTCGCGGATGTCGGTCTCGGCGTACTCGAACTGCGGGCTCCAGAAGAGCGCGTCGAACGGGCAGACCTCGATGCAGATCCCGCAGTACATGCACAGCGAGAAGTCGATCGAGAAGTCGTCGAGGACGTTGCGCTGGCGGTCGCGTCCACCCTCGGTCGTCGCGGGGATCGTCTCCTTGTGCGAGTCGATGTAGATGCACCAGTCGGGGCACTCGCGGGCGCAGAGCATGCAGCTCGTGCAGTTCTCCTCGAGGAGCGCGATGACGCCGCGGCTGCGCGGCGGGAGGTCGGGGGCGACGTCGGGGTACTCGGCCGTGTGGGTCCTGCGCGTCGCCGTCTTCGCGGTCGTCGCCAGACCCTTGAGGATGCCGGGCAGCATGCCCTTCGCCGCTGGCTTGCTCCCGCCGTGGCCGGGTCCGCCATGGCCGTGGCTCGAGTGGTCGTGGCCCGAGTGGTCGTGTCCTGTGGGGGCGTTCATGGGGTCACCACCACTCCTATTCCGGTGAGGGCCAGCTGGGCCAGGGCGACGGGCAGGAGGACGAGCCAGGCGAGGCGCTGCAGCTGGTCCTCGCGCATGCGCGGCCAGGCGACGCGGAACCAGATGACGAGCACTGCGACGACGAGGCCCTTGAGCAGGGTCCAGAGCCAGCCGAGCTCGTCACTGAACGGGCCGCGCCAGCCGCCGAGGAAGAGGACGGCGAAGAGGAGCGAGAAGACGACGATCCCCGCGTACTCGGCGAGCAGGAAGAACGCGAACCGCAGCCCGGTGTACTCGGTCCACGGCCCCATGACGAGCTCGGCGTCGGCGATCGGCATGTCGAACGGCGGCCGCTGCAGCTCGGCGAGGGCGGCGACGAGGAACACGACCGCGCCGGGGAGCTGCCAGACGAGCCACCACGGCGACCACGCCTCGACGACCCCCGCGAGGCTGAGCGTGCCGGCCGCGAGGCAGGCCGACGCGACGGAGAGGACGAGCGGCAGCTCGTAGGAGACGAGCTGGGCGGCGGAGCGCAGCGCGCCGAGGAGGGCGTACTTGTTGGCGCTGGCCCAGCCGGCCATGAGCGTGCCGAGGGCGCCGACGCTCGTCGCCGCGAGCAGGAGGACGGCGCTGGCCGGAACCTCGACGGCCGCCACGCCCTCGTGCAGCGGGAGCGCCGCCATGGCCAGGAGGTAGGGCACCAGGGCGACGAAGGGCGCGATCCGGAAGATCGTCCGGTCCGCCGCGCGCGGGGTGATGTCCTCCTTCTGCGCGAACTTCACCCCGTCGGCGACGAGCTGGGCCCACCCGTGGAACCCCCCGGCATACATCGGTCCGAGTCGTCCCTGCATGTGCGCCATGACCTTGTGCTCGGTCTGGCCGACGAGCAGCGGGAGCACGAGAAAGGCGGCCAGCACGGCCACTGACCTCACGACCACCTCGAGCGCGCTCATCGTGCGCAGCCTAGTTGGCGACGGCAGCGCGTGGTGGGTGCCGAGCGGCAGCGGCATTTCGCCATTCGGTGGACAGCCGGAAGCGGCAGCGGGACCATGGATTCGAGGTCGAACCGGAGCCTCCCCACCATCGCAGGGGACCTCCACTGCGGTTCCGCGGCGCGGTTGGCGGCGTTGCTCCCACCGAGCCCTGTCAGAAAGGCTCAACCATGCGGACTCTCTACCGCGTGTTCGCCGGCCTGGTCGCCGTCGAGGTCATGCTCCAGGCGTCGTTCATCGTGTACGGCGACGCCGGGATGGGCAAGTACGTCGACGACGGCGGAGTCATCGACAAGGCCGGGATGGAAGCGGCCTTCGAGAGCGGCGACGCGCCCTTCGCCGAGTTCATCGGGCTCCTCCTGCACGGGATGAACGGGATGTTCGTCATCCCGCTCCTCGCTCTGGGGCTCCTCGTCTCGTCCTTCTTCGCCAAGGTGCCGGGCGGCGTCAAATGGGCGGCCATCGTCTTCGGACTCGTGCTGCTCCAGGTGACCCTGGGACTCCTCGGGCACAGCTACCCGATCATCGGGGCGCTGCACGGGATCAACGCGCTGCTGCTCTTCTCGTCGGCCGCGTGGACGGTCTACCGGTCCCGGCGCGTGGTCGGCGACACCTCGGCGGCGTCGGACGTCCCGAGGGAACGTGTCATCGCCTGACGACTCACGGGTTCGCGGCAAGGGCCGGATGGCACTCCTGCTGGCCCTCGTCGCGACCCTCGCCATCACGCTCCCCCTGGCCTGGATGTGGAACGCGAGCCGCATGCCCGAGACGTACTCGGTCATGGACATGGGCGTCCACGAGCCCGGGCTCGCCGGTGTCACCGGCGGACAGCGGTCAGGGCACGCGTCAGGGCATCCACTCCCCCACCCCACCGCGGCGACGGTCTCGGTGGACGACCTCGTCGAGAAGCAGCAGGGGCCACCCGACGTCACCGTCAGGCTCGTGGCCGCTGCAGGGCGGGTCACCATCGCGCCCGGCGTCACGGTGGCCGGGATCACCCTCAACGGGTCCTCACCCGGGCCGACGATCCGGGCACGCCAGGGCGACCTCGTCGAGGTCACCTTCGTCAACGAGTCGGTACCGGGCGGGACGACGCTGCACTGGCACGGCCTCGACGTGCCCAACGCCGAGGACGGCGTCGCGGGAGTCACGCAGGACGCCGTGCACCGGGGGCAGACCCACGTCTACCGTTTCGTCGCCGGGCAGTCCGGCACGTTCTGGTACCACTCCCACCAGGTCTCCCACGAGCAGGTGCGCAAGGGCCTCCTCGGGGCGCTCGTCATCACACCCGGGGAGTCGGGCCCGTCGGCCGCGTCGGCCGAGTCCACCGCGTCGGCCGCCTCCACCGCGTCGGAAGGCGGCGGTGACGTCGTGGCCCTGTCGCACACCTACGGCGGCAAGCGGACCATCAACGGGAAGGTGGGCGAACAGCACGTCGACGCCGCGCCGCGTGAGCGCGTCCGCGTCCGGGTGATCAACACCGACGCCGGCGTCGCACCGCTCTGGGTGAGCGGGGCGGCATACGTCGTCGCCGCGATCGACGGCACCGACGTCAACGCGCCGACGCCGGTTCAGGGCCGCTCGCTCAACGTCCCGGCGGGAGGACGGGCCGATCTCGTCGTCGAGGTACCCACATCGGGGGCCGCCCGGGTCGAGCTGAGCGGCGCCTCGATGGTCCTGGGCCCGGCGGGTTCGAGCGCCCCCTCGACCCGCGTCCCGAAGGACCCCGTCGACCTGCTGACCTACGGCTCCCCTGCGCCGCCCGACTTCGACCCCGACCGGCCCGACCGGCGGTTCACCTACTCGATCGGTCGGCGGCCCGGGTTCGTCAAGGGACGTCCCGGGGTGTTCTGGTCGGTCAACGGCAAGCTCTACCCGGACATCCCGATGTACGTCGTGTCCGAGGGCGACGTCGTGCGGATGCAGATCACCAACCGCAGCAACGAGACGCACCCGATGCACCTCCACGGGCACCACGTCCTCGTCCTGGCCCGCGACGGGAAGCCGGCGACGGGGAGCCCCTGGTGGACGACTCGCTCGAGGTCCCGATCGGCACCAGCTTCGACGTCGCGTTCGTCGCGAACAACCCGGGCATCTGGATGGACCACTGCCACAACCTGCCCCACGCCCGGGAGGGACTCGTCGCCCACCTCATGTACGACGACGTCACGACGCCCTACCGGGTGGGCGGGTCGAACTCCAACGAGCCCGAGTGACGCGAGTCCTCTCGTGCGAGGAGCCCCGTCAGCGCGGACCCCAGTCGGGCCCGGGGACACCGGGCGCCTGGACGCGCCGCCGGGACGGGGACTTCGCGGAGTCGTGGCCCTCGCCCGGCTCCTTGCCGCCGGGCCACTGCTTGGACGCACGGGCGGCGAGGACGAACGACTTGCGCAGCGGTGTGCCCTCGAAGCCGTCGGGGAGGAGCAGCGGGCGCAGGCCCAGCCCGGACCCGTCGTCGAAGCCGGCGAACTCGACCCCGAACATCTCGTGCGTCTCGCGCTCGTGCCAGGCCGCACCGGCATACACGTCGGTGACGGACGCGAGGGCGACACCCTCCGGGACCCGGGTCGTGAGCCGCAGGCCGCGGAGGTGGGTGATCTCCACACCGACGACCGGGTCGAACCGGGGGAACGCGAGCAGCCGGAGGACGACGTCGTAGCCGGGTGCCGCGTCGTCGTAGGTGCGGTCGACCGCGGTGAGCCAGTCGAAGAAGGTGAAGCGCTGCGCGCGGGCGGCGGCGACGGCGTCGTGCCAGTCGGCCGGGGCGACCCCACGCAGCTCGTCGGTGCTCACCTGCGCAGCCTAGCCACCCCCGACGACCGCCACCGCTGCGGCGACCGCGGCGACGGCGGCGGCTGCGGTGCGGACGCCGTCGGCGACCGTGAGCCGCCGGACGAGCTCGACGGTGCGGCCCTCGCCCAGCCGGCCGTGGGTCGGTGCGGCCACCGCCGCCGTGCTGAGGAGCGCCACGGCAGCGGCCGACGCGGCGACGACCACCGCGGGAGAGGGGGACGTGAGCAGAGCGCCGAGAGCGGTGACGACGAGCGCCCCGTAGACCACGGCGACCAGTGGGGCGATCCGCCGCCCGTGCGCTGCGTGTGCGGCGGGCCATTCGGCGTCGGACGTCGCGAGCAGGGCGGGATAGACGATGACGGTGACGGTCAGCTGGAAGCCCAGGTGCACGGCCGCGGCGACGAGCAGGGCGATCAGCACGACGTCCCCACCTGCGCCACCCGCGCCTTCCGCGCCGCCTCGCCCATGACGTCGAGACTAGGCGGCCCCGCGCACGCGACCGTCCGCAGGAGTGGTCGAGAACCCGACCATTTCTGCGGACGCCGCCGTGGGGCGGTGAGGACGGAACTGTCAGCGGCGGGCGGCGTGCTCGGCGGCCTGGCGCGCCGCGTGCACCCGGTCGGCGCGGTCGATGCTGGCCCGCGACGAGAGGTCGACACCGGCACGGGTGGCGGCCGCCCTGACCTGCGGCGAGCCGAGGTCCGGGGCGAGGACCTGCTCCGGCGTGATGCTCGCGTCCCGTGCGGCATACGTCCGCTGCTGGGCCGCGAGGCGGTCGCCTGAGGCGGCGGCCCGCTGCAGCGTGGCCGTCGAGCTCGTGAAGGCGGAGCCGGTGAGCGGGGTGCTCACGGCCGGGGCGTAGCCGGAGCTGTGACCGGGGCGGTTGGGGTGGTAGCTCTCGCCGATCGGGTTGGAGAGGCCGTTGAGCCACTCGACGTCGTCGCAGACCGCATGGCCGATGAAGCGCGACGTGGGGTTGGCGAAGCCGAAGGCCTTGGCACCGGCGGCTGTTGCCGTCCTGCCGTTGAGGAGGTCGGCCATCTGGTTGAGCCGGGCCTCCTCGGTCGGCGAGAACCAGGTGAGGGCGTTGCAGTCCTCGCCCTGGAAGATCCGCGGGTAGGCGACGACGACGACCTTGGCGTTGGGGGCCTTGCTGCGGATGCTCGAGTAGAGGGTGGCGAGCCGGCCGGGGAGGACGTTGGTGATGTAGCTCTGCGCCGTGTCGATGGCCCCGTTGCAGCTGCTCGCCCACGCGGGCTTGGCGCACTCGGTGAGGACCTTGGCGAACCCGGCGTCGTTGCCGCCGACGGAGATGCTCACGTGGGTGGTCGACGACGTGAGCGCGCTGAGCTGGGTCGTGGTGACGTCGGTGACGGTCGCGCCCGAGCAGGCCCGGAAGTTCAGCGTGAGCCCCTGGGCCGCCGCGATGAGTGAGGGGTAGGCGAGCGCCGAGCGCTGGCAGGTCGTGCCGTCACTGAGGTAGCTGCGCGTTCCCGTGCCCGACGAGTACGAGTCGCCCAGGGCGACGTACGAGGTGGCGGCGGCCTGCGCCGGTGCTGCGCTGATGACGAGGCTGGTCGCGGCGGCACACGCCGCGACCACACCCATCGCTCGAACTGTCGTCATGGACATCTCCCCAGGGTCGCGAGGGCTGGTGCTCGCAACCTAGGGCCGCGGGTGCACCCACCGCACCCGGTGGACGTCACCTTTGCCAAGTCCTGACCCGACGCCCGTATGCCGTCCGCCCCCCCGCGCGCGCCGCCCTTGCGTCCGCAAAGGTGGTCGAGTTCCCGACCACGGTTGCGGACGCTGACGGTCAGCGTCCGCAAGGGTGGTCGGGTTCCCCACCAAGGTTGCGGACGCTGCGGGTCAGCGGGAAGGTAGGGCGACGTCGTCGAGCGCGATCTGGGCGAGGACGAGGACGAGCCCGGCGCCGATGAGGACGAGCCCGAAGCGCTGGTGGCCCAGGCCGAGGAGTCCCGCCCCGACGACACCGACCGCCCCACCGGCCGCGAGCGCCCGTGGCACCTTGGGGATGCGGCGACGCGCCCTGGGCGCGACGAAGAGCCCCCAGAGGGCGGCCACGACGACGACGGCCAGGACGCCGGCGACCGTGCCGGCGACCCCGCCACCCGCCACCCCCGAGGCGAGGAGGAAGACGCCGACCATGAAGGCGAACTCGATGACGAACGCGAGCAGCCCGAGGACGACGAGCATCAGCGCGGCCTGCTGACCCGCCCGCGGGTGACCTCGGCGGCCGACCCGGTGCGGTGGGCGGTGTAGCGCGCGGCCGTCCCGGTGTCGTGCCCGGCGCCCGCGCCGCCGAGCCGGTCGGCGATCCCGCGGCCCGACAGCTTCTCCCCGGCGATCTGCTCCTGCAGCCGGATGATGCCGTGGAGCAGGGCCTCGGGGCGGGGCGGGCACCCGGGGACGTAGACGTCGACGGGGATGAGCTGGTCGACGCCCTTGGTGACGGAGTAGGAGTCCCAGTAGGGCCCGCCCGAGTTGGAGCAGGCGCCGAAGGAGATGACGTACTTGGGCTCGGGCATCTGGTCGTAGAGGCGGCGGATGGCCGGCGCCATCTTGTCGGTGACCGTCCCGGAGACGACCATGAGGTCGGCCTGGCGCGGCCCCGGCGCGAACGGGATGACCCCGAGCCGGATGAAGTCGTGCCGTCCCATCGAGGCGGCGATGAACTCGATCGCGCAGCAGGCGAGGCCGAAGTTGAAGACCCACAGGGAGTAACGCCGTCCCCAGTTGAGCACCACCCGGATCGGCTTCGGGGCGTGCTCACCCAGCGGCCCGACGCGCGGCATCGGCAGCAGCACGGGCTCGTCGACGCTCACGTGGCCACCCTAGGACAACCGGTTGTCGACGGGCAGAGACCTCGCGGTGACCTCGCGGCGCTCACGTCCAGCGCAGCAGTCCCCGGCGGGCCGCGTGGACCAGGCCGACGACGATGATGCCGATGAAGACGGCGATCTCGACCAGCGACGCCGCGCCGAGCTCCGGGTCACGCAGGACGTACGCCCACGGGAAGAGGTAGACCGCGTCGACGGCGAACACGACGTAGAGGAACGTGTACGAGAGGTAGCGGACCTGGCTCTGCGCCCAGCCCTCCCCCACCGGGTCGACCCCCGACTCGTAGGTCGTGAGCTTGGCTGCGGTGGCGGCCCTCGGCGCGAGCAGCCAGCGCGCGCCGGACGCCGAGAGGACGAGCAGGATGCCGGTGGCGAGCACCGCGGCGGCGGCGACGTATCCGGTCATGCCGTCACCATAGCGAGCGGCCCCCCATGAGGTCCGGCGCGAGCCCGACCTCGCGCACGTCACCGCTCGAGGTGGCAGCCCCCGTAGATCGTGGCCACCGTGTTGACGCCCGTGCCCACGGAGAGCTCGGCGCCGTCCTGGTCGTAGAGCGACACCTGGTGCTCGCCGGGTGCGTCCTTGAGCACGTTCTCGTCGCCGTACCCCCTCGCCGCCGCGGCCTTCTTGACGGCCTCCCAGGCCCGCGGCCAGTCGGCGTCCGGGACCGCGCCGAGGGCGCCACCGCTCGTGAGGGTGAGCGTTCCCGCCCCGTCGACCCCGTCGAAGGGCTTCTTGCACAGGGAGCCCGACTCGACCTCGGGAGCCGGGGTGCGCCACGTGAGGCCAGGCGCGACCTCGCTGAGGGCCGCGCGGACCTCGGTGAGCAGTGCGAGGTTCTCACGCTCCGCCTCCGCCGACGAACGGCGGGACTCGAGCTGCTGTCGTGCGTCCACGTTCTCTCCTGTGCATCCGGGAAGCAGGGTGATGAGGGCGGCGACCACGACGGTCGCGAGAGCGACGGTCCGGCGCCGGCGCCGTCGGGGCCGCCACGGCGGCCCGGGTGGCGCGGGTGGCGCGGCGGTGTGGTCGGGAGGCATGTCGTCTCTCATCGAAGGAAGTCCGGCCACCAGTCCTGGGCGTCGAGCGGGTCGGTCAGCAGTCCCACATTCTTGCCCTCGATCGCGTCCTCCGGGTGACCGCCCACGACCTGGGCCATCGAGTACTGGCTCGTCGAGCCCTCCTGGAGGTAGTCCGAGTGGCCGGTGACCCCCGCCCAGTCGCGCCCGTCACCGGAGGACGCGTCCCCGGGCTGGAGGTGGTTCATCCCCTCGAGTCCGGTCGGGTCGGTGCCGAACCGTCCGAAGTCGCCGACCGGGTCCCACTTCGCCTCGGCGTAGTACATGGCGCCGTCGGGCAGGTGCAGGTCGCCGAGGTCGCTCGTGCCGAGCCCGGGAGAGCCGAACACCACGGCGCGGTCCACCCCCGTTCCCTCGTGCTGCAGGCCGTACCCGAGCGTCGTCGACCCGTAGGAGTGCGCGAGCCCGGTGAGGTCCGGGTCGGCCATCCGGGAGGCGTTGATCCCCGTGAAGTACGCCGCGAGGTCACGGCCCCCGTCCTGAGCGGCCCCCGACAGGGCGACCGAGTCCCCGGCGAACGTCGTGCCCCACTGCGGTGCCTGGTAGTCGAGCCACGTCACCGTCGCCACCGTCCCCGTCTCCCCGCGGCGGAAGAGCTCGTCCTCGGTGCGGGTCCGCAGCTGGGCCATGGACGAGTCGTAGCCGCCCATCCCCTCCACCGTCGAGGTGAGGCCCGGCGTGAAGACGGCGACGTGGTCGGCCGTGTCGACGTTGCCGTTGGCGACGATCGCCTGGGTCCGCGGCGTCGTGAAGTCGAGCCCGATCAGCTGGTGCTCCCCGGGCCAGGCGAGCATCTCGTCGAGGGTGGAGATGGCTCCCTGCTCCTCCATGAGGTCGGTGTACTCGTCGATGTGGGCCGCCCAGTAGGCGTCGGGCACGGTACCGTCCGGGCGGATGAACCCCTCTCGGAGCTCCGCCAAGCGGTCCTCGACGTGGGTCCGGCGAGCGTCGAGCAGCGAGCGGTTGGCGAGGTCGCGCGACACCGCGTCCACGCCGTCGCGGTTGCCGACCCACTCCGGGTGCTGGGCGATGACGAACGCCCGCTCGTCCGGTGACATGGTCGCCCACCAGGCGGCGTTCTCCACGGGAGAGCCTCCCGGCGGGGGCTTCAGCACGGTGAGGTCGCCCTCGACCGCCCCGAGCGCCGAGGCCTGGGCGAGCGTTCCCGTGCCGCCGTCGATCCGGTCCTTCTCGATGCTGCGGAGGACGGCCCCGAGGTCGGCGTCGACGTCCTCGGCCTTGCGCAGCGCCTCCGACATCCGGGTGGTGCACTCGTCGACCTGCGCCTGCCGTGCCCGGCGGGCGTCGCCGTCGGCCTCGGTCTCGTCGACCCGGCAGACGAGGAGCTCGGTCGTCGCCACCGTGCCGTCGGCGCTGATGACGAGACCGTTGATGCGCGCGTACTCGTGTGCCGCGTCGACGGCGTGGACCACGCCGAGGACGGCGTCGGCCGCGTCGCAGACGGCGGTGTATGCCGCGGAGACCTCGGCGACGACGTCCCGCAGGTCGTCGGTGACCGCCGTGAGCCGGTTGCCCGACGCCTGTGACGCCGGGCCGGTCCAGTGCCGTGGCAGGCCCATCGTCGCGAGCTCGTCGGCGAGGTCCAGCATGTCGCGCCGGGTGGTCCGCAGGTCGCGCTCGGCGGTGGCGAACGGCTCGTGCCTCCACGACGTGACGTCGGACCACGTGAGCGCCATGATCAGGGCGTCCCGCCGAGGGGCCCGAAGGCGACGCGGGCGGCCTCGTCGTCGAGCTCGTACTGGGTGGCGTTGGTGTCGAGGGTGCGCGCGTAGTCCCGGGCGGCCGAGGCCCAGTCCGACAGCTCGGTGGTCCAGCCGCTGCTCACCCGCGTCATGACCGCCACGCTCGCCGCTCCGGGGATGCCGGACGCCGCCCCGATGAGGTCGCTGCCGGGCGTCAACTTCCCCAGCTGCCTGGCAGCGGACCGGGCCGCCTCGGCCGAGTCGCGCAGGTCGGTGATCTCGACCTCGTACGTCATCCGGCTCCCCCCGTCGTGTGCGGCCCCCGGACCCAAGGCTGTCAGGCCCGCGGCCGCGGCGACAATGGGGAGCACTCCCCGACGCACGGTGGGCGCGCGCAAGGCTTGCCTCACCTCGGTCGTACGATGGGATGACACACGTCGGGCGAGACGAGACAAAGGCCCGACTGACGTCTCTCGAGTCAGGTGTTCATGTCCAGCAAGACGGTTCAGAAGCTCGATCGCGTCGTCATCCGCTTCGCCGGCGACTCCGGCGACGGGATGCAGCTCACGGGGGACCGGTTCACCTCTGAGACGGCGGCGATGGGCAACGACCTCTCGACGCTGCCGAACTTCCCCGCCGAGATCCGTGCGCCCCAGGGGACGCTGCCCGGGGTGTCGAGCTTCCAGCTCCACTTCGCCGACCACGACGTCCTCACCCCCGGGGATGCTCCTGACGTCCTCGTTGCGATGAACCCGGCCGCGCTCAAGGCCAACCTCGACGACGTGCCGCGTGGGGCGACGATCATCGTCAACACCGACGAGTTCACCAAGCGCAACCTCGGCAAGGTCGGCTACGCCGAGAGTCCCATCGACGACGGCACCCTCGAGTCCTTCCACGTCCACGCCGTGCCGCTCACGTCGATCACCGTGGACGCGCTCGCGAAGTTCGACGGCCTGACCCGCAAGGAGAAGGAGCGGGCCAAGAACATGTTCGCCCTCGGGCTCCTCTCGTGGATGTACACCCGCCCCCTCACCGGCACCGAGCGCTTCCTCACGAAGAAGTTCGGCGCCCACCCCGAGATCCTCGAGGCCAACCTCACCGCGCTCAAGGCGGGGTGGAACTACGGCGAGACGACCGAGGACTTCGCGTCGAGCTACGAGATAGCCCCCGCGGTCATGCCGCCCGGGACCTACCGCAACATCACCGGCAACACCGCCCTGGCGCACGGCCTCGTCGCCGCGGCGCACCAGGCCCGTCTGCCCCTGGTCCTCGGGTCCTACCCGATCACTCCCGCGTCGGACATCCTCCACGCACTGTCCTCGCTCAAGCGCCACGGCATCATGACGATCCAGGCCGAGGACGAGATCGCGGGCATCGGGATCGCGCTGGGCGCCAGCTTCGGCGGCGCCATCGGCGTGACGACGACGTCCGGACCCGGGGTCGCGCTGAAGTCCGAGACCATCGGGCTCGCGGTCTCGCTCGAGCTGCCGCTCATCATCGTCGACGTCCAGCGCGGCGGTCCGTCGACGGGGCTGCCGACCAAGACCGAGCAGGCCGACCTGCTGCAGGCGATGTTCGGACGGAACGGGGAGTCGCCCGTCCCGATCATCGCGCCGTCCACCCCGGCCGACTGCTTCGACGCCGCGTTCGAGGCGGTCCGGATCGCCACGGCATACCGGACCCCCGTGTTCCTGCTCTCCGACGGCTACCTCGCCAACGGCTCCGAGCCGTGGTCGGTGCCGGACGTCGCGGACCTGCCCGACCTGCGCGTCGAGTTCGCCTCCGAGCCCAACGGCGTCGACGACAAGGGTGAGCCGGTCTTCCACCCGTTCCTGCGCGACGAGGAGACGCTCGCCCGGCCGTGGGCCGTCCCCGGCACGCCCGGTCTCGAGCACCGCATCGGCGGCATCGAGAAGGCCGACATCACCGGCAACATCTCCTACGACCCCGACAACCACGACAGGATGACGCGGCTGCGCGCCGCCAAGATCGCCGGCATCGCGGGCATCCCGGACGTCGTCGTCGAGGACCCGTCCGGTGCCGCCCGGGTGCTCGTGCTCGGCTGGGGCTCGACCCAGGGCCCGATCGCCGCGGCCGTGCGCGCGGTGCGCAACGCGGGGCACGACGTCGCGTCGGCGCACCTGCGCCACCTCAACCCGTTCCCCGCCAATCTCGGCGACGTCCTGTGCGCCTACGACCGGGTCGTCGTGCCGGAGATGAACCTCGGCCAGCTGTCCATGCTGCTGCGCGCGCAGTTCCTCGTCGACGTCCGCCCGCACACGTCGGTGCGCGGCCTGCCGTTCTCGACGGTCGACCTCGCCGACGTCGTCCTCTCCCACCTCGAGGAGGTCTCGTGACCACCACCGACCCCACGACGCACCCGGACACCATCGTGGGCGGAGCCGCCCGCCCGAGCGGACTGGCCGGCATACCGCTGCTCGCCGCCGACGCCCCGAAGCAGACCAAGCGCGAGTTCACCTCCGACCAGGAGGTTCGCTGGTGCCCCGGGTGCGGCGACTACGCGATCCTCGCCGCCGTCCAGTCGTTCCTGCCCGAGCTGGGGCTCAAGCGCGAGAACATCACCTTCGTCTCCGGCATCGGGTGCAGCTCACGCTTCCCGTACTACCTCGACACGTACGGCATGCACTCGATCCACGGGCGCGCGCCGGCGATCGCGACCGGGCTCGCGACCTCGCGGCCGGACCAGTCGGTGTGGGTCGTCACCGGTGATGGTGACGCGCTGTCCATCGGCGGCAACCACCTCATCCATGCCCTTCGACGCAACGTCAACATGACGATCCTGTTGTTCAACAACGAGATCTACGGGCTGACCAAGGGCCAGTACTCCCCCACCTCGAAGGTCGGCCAGGTCACCAAGTCCTCGCCGCTCGGTTCGGTCGACCAGCCGTTCAACCCGGTCTCGCTGGCGCTCGGCGCCGAAGCGACGTTCGTTGCGCGCACGATGGACAGCGACCGCAAGCACCTCACCGCGATCCTGCGGGCGGCGGCCGAGCACCGTGGGACCTCGCTCGTCGAGATCTACCAGAACTGCCCGATCTTCAACGACGGCGCGTTCGACCTCATCAAGGACCGCACCCAGCAGGAGGCGCGGATCGTGCACCTCCTCGACGGCGAGCCCGTCGGTGTCGGTCCCGAGGACGACCGCAAGGTCCTCGTCCGTATGCCGGGTGGTCGCGTCGAGTTCGTGCCCGCGGCTGACGCTGCCGGTGCCGACGTCGTCGTGCACGACGCCGGGGCCGAGGACCCGAGCCAGGCGTTCGCCCTGTCCCGGCTCGACTCCCCCGAGATGACGCACGTGCCGATGGGAATCTTCCGCTCGGTGTCGCGCCCGACGTACGACGACGGGGTGCGCTCCCAGATCCGGGCGGCCGTCGACATCGCCGGCGGGCCGGCCACCGACGACGACCTCGGCGCCCTGCTACGTGGCCGCGACACCTGGACCGTCGGGTGATCGTGGACCACCCGGTGACAGGAGCGTGAGCGCGCCCCTCGCGGGCGACCCCGGTGAGCTGAGGCGCGGCACGGTCTTCGCCCTCCTGGCCTACGGGATCTGGGGCCTGTTCCCGCTGTACTTCCACGCCCTCAAGCCGTCCGGCGCGTTCGAGATCCTCGCGCACCGGATCCTGTGGACGCTGGGCTTCTGCGGCCTCGTGCTGCTGGTCAAGCGCGACTTCGGGTGGCTGCGGACGGTCGCGGCCCGACCGCGCCTGCTCGCGGGGCTCACGATCGCCGCGCTCCTGATCGCCGCCAACTGGACCGTCTACGTGCTCGCCGTCATCACCGGCCGCACGTATGCCGCCGCCCTCGGCTACTTCCTCAACCCCATCGTCACCGTGGCGCTGGGCGTGCTCGTGCTTCACGAGAAGCTGCGGCCGCTGCAGTGGGCTGCGGTGTCCGTGGGTGCGGTGGCGGCGGTCTACCTCACCGTGGCCGGTGGCGAGTTCCCCTGGATCGCCGTCTCGCTCGCCTTCTCGTTCGCGTTCTACGGGCTGGTCAAGAAGAAGGTGGGCGCGACGCTCGACGCGATGCACTCGCTGACCGTCGAGACGCTGGTCCTCGCCCCGGTCGCGGTCGGGGTGCTCGTGTGGCTGGGGTCGCAGGGATCGACGACGTTCGGTTCCCAAGGGCCCTGGCACACGTCCCTGCTCGTGGCCGCCGGTGTCGTCACGGCGATCCCGCTGCTGCTTTTCGCCGCCGCCGCCCGACGGATCCCGCTGGTCACCATCGGGCTCATCCAGTTCCTCACGCCGATGCTGCAGCTGCTCATCGGGGTGCTGCTGCTCGACGAGCACGTGAGCGGCGCCCTGTGGATCGGGTTCGGCATCGTCTGGGTCGCGCTGGTGCTGCTTTCGATCGACTCGCTGCGCCAGGCCCGGAGCAACCGCCGGACCCGCCTCGCGGCGCTCGAGCCCGACCCCTGCCCCTGACGTCCGGGTCGCCGCCGCGCTGACCTCGTCCCGCGGCGCTGTGCACTGCTGCCCCCCGGCGCAGCAGTGCAGCGAGGGCGGGCGGAGAGTGCACTGCTGAGGTCCGGCGCAGCAGCGCACAGGGAGAGTGTGCGGTGCTGCGGTCCGGCGCAGCAGTGCACAGCGCCGGTCAGGGACCGAGGACGTGGTCGAGGTGGGCGTTGGCGAAGCGTCGGTCGGGGTCGACGCGGTCGCGGACGCGCTGCACGTCACCGAACCGGGGGTAGAGGTGCATCAGCTCCTCGGCTCCGAGCGTGTGCAGCTTGCCCCAGTGCGGACGCCCGTCGTGCTCGCGCACGATCGCCTCGAAGGCCGCGAACAGCCCCCCGTCGTCCATCCGGTGGTACTGGTGCACCGCGACGTAGGCGTTCTCCCGCTCGTGTGCCGTGGACAGCCACACGTCGTCCGCGCCGGTCGAGCGCACCTCGACCGGGAACGGCAGCGCCACGTCGTGCGCGTCGATCCACGAGCGCAACGCGGAGATGACGGCGGGCAGGGAGCCTCGCGGGACGGCATACTCGCTCTCCCGGAAGCGGACGTCGCGCGTCGTGCAGAAGACCTTCCACGACGCGTCGGTGTACTCCTTGGCGCCGAGCACCCGGGCACTCACCCGGTTGAGCCGCGGGACGACCTGCGGGCGCGCCGCCGCGACCCGGTTGACCACCTCGAAGAGCCGGTTGCTCAGCAGGTGGTCGTCGAGCCTGGCCCGCCACGCGGGCTGCGGCACACCCGGGTCGTCGTCCTCGACGCGTGAGTTCCGTTTGAGCAGAACGCGGTCGGTGTGCGGGAACCAGTGGACGTCGACGTGGTCGTGCTCCACGACGAGCTGCTCGTAGCCCTCGAGCACCTCGCCCAGCCGGCCCGGCGTCTCGAGCGCGCGCAGCCGGAACGCCGGCACGCACTGGAGCTCGACCTCGGTGGCGACGCCGAACGCGCCCAGCCCGACGGTCGCCGCCCGGAAGAGGTCCGGGTCGTGCTCGGCGTCGACGCGGACCACGGAGCCGTCGGCCAGCACGAGGGTCAGCCCGGTGACCGCCGCCGCGATCCCCTGGTGGCGGACGCCCGTGCCGTGCGTGCCGGTCGCGACCGCGCCGGCGATGGTCTGCCGGTCGATGTCGCCGAGGTTGGGCAGCGCGAGCCCGAGTTCCTCGAGGAGCGGGTTGAGCACGTGCAGCTCGGTGCCGGCGGCGACCCGCACCCGTCGCGCGGCCAGGTCCGCCTCGACGACGCCCGACAGGCGCGTGAGGTGCAGCATCGTCCCGTCGGTGGCACAGAGCGGCGTGAACGAGTGGCCGGCGCCGACCACCCTGACGCGCTGCCCGCAGTGCGCCGCGTCCCGGACCGCGTCGGCGACCTCGTCGGCGGAGCGCGGTGAAAGGACCCGGGCCGGCGTGGCGGTGACGTCGCCCGACCAGTTGGTCCACGTCATCCGAAGTTCTGCCCCTCGCCGCGGTAGCTGGGGCCGGTCTCGACGAGCCGCCCCTGCCGGACGAGGTGGACGTGGTCGAAGCGCTCGAGCAGCTCGCCGGCCTTGGCGCCGCGCATCCAGACGCGGTCGCCGACCGCGAGACCGTCGGCGGCGCGACCGCGCAGCGGGGTCTGCACCTCACCGGCCGCCTCGCTCCTCACGAGCCGCAGGCCCCGGCCCACGGGCCGCGGGACCCGCGACCACCCCGGCTCACCGCTCGCGACGTACCCACCGCCGTATGCCGTCACGACCCCCGTCGCGGGGCGACGCACCACCGGGAGCGCGAAGGCCATCGCGGGCCGGGGGCTGAAGTCGTCGTAGGCGTCGAAGAGGGTCGGCCCGTAGAGGCCGGAGCCGGCGGCGAGCTCGGTGAGCGTGTCCGCGGCGGCGAGCCGTGCGAGGCTGCCGGTCCCGCCCCCGTTGACGAAGTCGAGGTCGGTGAGCGCCCTCACGGCCTCGACGAGGGGGGCCCGGCGCTCGGCGAGGTCGGCCAGGGAGCGCTTCTTCAGACCCCGCAGATGCGGCCCCCGGTCGGGGAGCCCGGCGACCTGCGCGTCGTAGAACATCACCCCGGCGACCCGAAGCCCGGCATCGAGCGCGGCCTGCACCACCGCGAGCGCCTGGGCGGGGGTGCGCAGCGGCGAGCGCCGCACCCCGAGGTGGAGACGCCCCACCCGCAGGGAGCAGTCGACGTCGAGGGCGACCCGGACGCCGCTCGAGGCGCCCACGACCCCGACGAGGAAGTGCACCTGCTCGACGCTGTCGACGGTGAGCGTGACCTCATCGCGCAGCCGCTCGTCCACGGCGAGGGTCTCGATCCACTCGCGGTCGACGCTCGGGTAGGCGACGTAGACGTCCGTGAAGCCCTGCCGCACGAGCCAGACGGCCTCGGGAACGGCATACGCCATGACGCCGGCGAAGCCGGGACGGTCGAGGACGCGCCGCAGCAGCGACCGGCACCGCACCGACTTGCTCGCCACCCGGATCGGGCGGCCGGAGGCACGCCGCACGAGGTCGTCGGCGTTCGCGTCGAAGGCGTCGAGGTCGACGGCGACGAGCGGTGCCGGCAGCCCGGCCGTCGCCGCGTCGAGCGCGTCGACGTCGACGAAGGGCTCGTCCCGGCCGGTCATGCGCTCCTGCTCTCACTCGTGCCACGGAAGGTGCGGCGGTAGGCGTGCGGGGAGACGCCCAGCGTGGCAGCGCAGTGCTTGCGCAGCGACGCCCCCGTGCCGAAGCCGGACCGGGTCGCGATGACGTCGACGGTGAGGTCGGTGGTCTCGAGGAGGTGCTGGGCGCGGCGCATCCGCTGCTGGGTGACCCAGGTCGCGGGGGTGAGGCCGGTCTCGTCGCGGAACCGCCGGGCGAACGTGCGCTCGCTCATGCGGGCCCGGACGGCCAGCGCGGGCACAGAGAGGTCGCGGTCGAGGTGGGCGAGCGCCCAGGTGCGCACCGCCGAGGTCGAGGCGTCGTCGACGACGGGCACCGGGCGCTCGATGAACTGCGCCTGCCCGCCGTCCCGCCACGGCGGGACCACGCAGTAGCGGGCGGCCTCGTTCGCAACGTGGGACCCGTGGTCGCGGCGCAGGAGGTGCAGGCAGAGATCCACGCCGGCCGAGAGGCCCGCGGACGTGAGGACGTCCCCGTCGTCGACGAAGAGCACGTCCTCGTCAAGGTCGACCCGCGGGTACAGCGCCCGGAAGGACTCCGTGTGCTGCCAGTGGGTCGTGGCCCGGCGTCCGTCAAGCAGGCCCGCGGCGGCGAGGACGAAGGCGCCGGTGCAGATCGAGACCATCCGGGTTCCCGGGCGGACCCGGTCCAGCGCGGCGCGCAGTGCATCGTCCAGGACGCCCTCCCGCCGGGGAGCGGGGCAGCGGGTCCCGGGCACGACGACGGTGTCGGCGTGCGCGAGGAGGCCGGCGTCACCGTGCGGCACCACGGCGTACCCGCTCGTCGTGGCGACCGGCCCGCCGTCGAGCGTGGCCATCACCACCTCGTAGAGCGGCTCACCGCCGGGCCCGAGGGCACCGCCGAGGACGGCGGGCGGGATCGTCGCGTCGTAGCCGACGAGCGGCTCGAGGAGGAGCACGACGACACGGTGCGGACCGGTGGAGACCCGAGGACTCATGGCTGGATCTTTGCACATTGTGGCGTTCCTGCCACTAGGTCGACGGCCTCGTCCCTGTCAGGATCGCTGCATGACCGAGCACATGGCGACGGGCGCCGACGCGACCTCGCCGGCCTCCACCGAGCCGTTCGCCGGCGACCCTCCTCGTCGTCCCCTCCACCGCGCGTGGATCGTCGCGGGGGTGACGCTCGCCGGTCTCGTCGCGGCGGCCGCCTTCCGCTCCTCCACCGGCGTGCTCCTCGAGCCCGTGGAGCAGGAGTTCGGCTGGTCACGCGCGACGACCTCCGGTGCGGTGAGCCTCAACCTCGTCCTCTACGGGCTGACCGCGCCGTTCGCGGCGGCCCTCATGGAGCGCTTCGGCCTGCGCCGCATCGTCACGATCTCGCTCGTCGCCGTCGGGCTCGCCTCGGCGGCGACGACCCTCATGACCTCAGCCTGGCACCTGTGGGTGCTGTGGGGCTTCGTCATCGGCATCGGGACCGGCTCGATGGCCCTCGTCTTCGGGGCGATCGTCGCCAACCGCTGGTTCGTCTCGCACCGCGGGCTCGTCATGGGCATCTTCTCCGCGGCGAACGCCACGGGTCAGCTCGTCTTCCTGCCCGCGATCGCGTATGCCGCGACGAGGCACGGCTGGCGGTCGGCCGCCCTCGTCGTGGCCGTCCTCGCCCTCGTCGTGTCGGTGCTCGTCGCCGCGCTGCTCCCGGACCGCCCCTCGGACCGGGGACTGCTGCCGTACGGCGCCACGGAGAAGTCCGAGCGGGCCGCCTCGGAAGCGGCTCGGCTGGCGGCCACCCGCCCGGTCGTCTCCCCTGCCCGGACCGCCGTCGCCGTCCTCGCTCGGGTCAGCCGGACCTGGACGTTCTGGGCCCTCATGCTGACGTTCTGGGTGTGCGGGTGGTCGACCAACGGCCTCGTCCAGACGCACTTCATCCCGGCCGCCCACGACCACGGCATGGGCACCCAGACCGCGGCCGGGCTCCTCGCGCTCGTCGGGATCTTCGACATCGCCGGGACGGTGGCCTCCGGGTGGCTCACGGACCGGGTCGACTCGCGCATCCTCCTCGCCATCTACTACGGCGGTCGGGGTCTCTCGCTGCTCGCCATCGACGCCGTCCTCGCACCCGACGTCCAACCGGCCCTGTGGGTCTTCATCGTCTTCTACGGCCTCGACTGGGTGGCGACCGTGCCGCCCACGGTGGCGCTGTGCCGTCAGCACTTCGGGCTCGCCGACTCCGGGATCGTCTTCGGGTGGGTCTTCGCGTCGCACATGGTCGGCGCGGGGGTGGGGGCCTCGATCGCCGGGTGGGTGCGCACCTCGTCGGGCAGCTACAGCGGGGCGTGGCTGTTCGCGTCGGGGCTCTGCTTCGCCAGCGTCGTCGTCGCCCTGTCGATCCCCCGACGGGCCACAGCGGCCGTCTGACCCGGACGGGAGAGGTGAATGCGCCGCTGCCTTCAGCAGCGCACCCACCTCGGCTCCGTCGTTCCTCGGGACGTCCCGGTCAGGCCGGGTGCACGGCGTGGGCGTGCCGGCGGCGCGTGGCCACCGCGAGTCCCGCGCCCGCCAGGGCGACCCCGGCGAGCACGCCGGCGCCGAGCTGCACGATCTCGATCGCCCCGTCGTCGGCGGTGATCGCGCCCGTGACGTTGCTTCCCGTGGTGCCACCCTCGTAGCAGAGGGAGCGGCAGCTCCATTCCTGCTGGTTCCCCGCGCCCGGGTCCTGACGGGCACTGGCGGGAGCCGCCATCGAGAGGGCGATGATGCCGGAGGTCCCGACGATCGCGGCCGTCCGACGAATGCTGGTTCGGTGAGACATGACCCCTGCTCCTTCGGCTGGTGGTGGAGGACCGGACGGTGCGTCGTGGTCCCGTTGAACCGGTGGTCAGGCTCCACCGTGGCCCGGGGCGGTGGAAGAGCGGCGTGCTGCCGCTGGAGAAGCGCTGGAAGCCGAAAAAATGGCAGCGCGGGCGGGTCCCACAGCGCTACGGTCCCAAGATGGAGTTCAGGCTCCTCGGTCCCCTTGAGGTGACCACTGACGGACTGTCGCTGCCCCTCGGTGGCCCGAAGCAGCGCGCCGTCCTCGCCCTGCTGGCCCTGCACGCCGGGGAGGTCGTGTCCGTCGAGCGCCTCATCGACACGGTGTGGGCCGAGGAACCCCCCGAGACCGCACGCAACACCCTGCAGACCTACGTCCGCCACCTGCGCAAGATCGTCGGTGGCGACCGGATCGCGCACCGCCCACCGGGTTACCTCCTCGTCGTGGACCCCGGCACCGTCGACCTGCAGCGGTTCACGCAGCTCGTGCAGGAGGGGCGGGGGCTCGTCCCGACCGACACGGCGGGTGCCGTCCGGGTGCTGCGCGAGGCCCTGGCCCTCTGGCGCGGTCCGGCCCTCGAGGACCTCGCTGGCCTCACCGCCCTCCAGCCCGAGGTCGCCCACCTCGAGGCGATGCGGATGGCGGCGACCGAGGAGCTCATCACCGTCGAGCTCGACCTGGGCCACCACGCCCTGCTCGTGCCCGAGCTCGAGCTGCTCGTGTCCGAGCACCCCCTGAGGGAGCGGCTCGTCGCCCAGCACATGACGGCCCTCTACGGCTGTGGGCGCCAGGCCGAGGCCCTGGCCGCGTTCCGGAGGGCGGCCGAGGTGCTGCGCGACGACCTCGGGATCAGCCCGTCCCCCGAGCTCGTCCTGCTCCACCAGCGGATGCTGGCCCAGGACGAGGCCCTCGTCGTCGTCACTCCGACGCGGGCCGCGCCGCCCAACCCCTACATGGGCCTGCGGCCGTTCCTCGAGTCGGACACCGAGCACTTCTTCGGTCGTGAGCGCGTCGTCGAGCGCCTCGTCGGCCGGCTCGCCGAGCAGGCCCCCGGCTCACGCTTCCTCGCCGTCGTCGGTCCGTCCGGCAGCGGCAAGTCGTCGGTCGTGGCCGCGGGACTCGTGCCGGCCCTGCGGAACGGCGCCCTTCCGGGCTCCGACCGTTGGGTCATCGCGCTCATGCGGCCGGGCTTCGACCCGTTCGACGAGCTGGCGGGCGCGCTCGCCCGGGAGTGCGCCTGCCCGCCCGACCTCCGCGCGCGACTCGACGGCGACAGCGGCTTCATGGGCGCGGTCGACACCGTCCTCCCCGACGGCGGCGCCGAGCTGCTCGTCGTCGTCGACCAGTTCGAGGAGGTCTTCACCCTGGTGACGGAGGATCGGGACCGCGCCCGGTTCCTCGCGGCCGTCGAGGAGGCGGTCACCGCCCCGGGCGGCCGGGTCCGCGTCGTCGTGACCCTGCGGGCCGACTTCTACGACCGCCCGCTGGCCCTGCCCGGCTTCGGCGACCTCATCGCCGAGCGCACGGAGGCGCTGCCCCCGTTCTCCGTCGAGGAGCTCCAACGGGCCGTCGCCCAGCCGGCCGAACGGGTCGGGGTGCGCCTGGACAGGACCCTGCTGACCGACATCGTCCTCGAGTTCTCGAGCCAGCCCGCCGCCCTGCCGCTGCTCCAGTACGCCCTGAGGGAGACGTTCGAGAACCGGGACGACGGGATCCTCACCTCGCGCGCCTTCCGCGACCTCGGGGGTCTCGCGGGCGCGCTCACCCGCGGCGCGGAGGAGACCTACGGCCGGCTCGACGAGACGGCCCGAGCGGTGGCCCGGCAGCTCTTCCTGCGGCTGGTGACCCTGGGCGACGTCGGGACGGGGCACTCACGCAGGAGGGTGCTGCGCTCCGAGCTCGAGACCCTGGGGCTCGACCCGGTCGCGGTGGCGACGGTCATCGAGTCCTTCGGGGCCCGCCGCCTGCTTGCGTTCGACCGGGACGCGTCGAGCGGGCGACCCACGGTCGAGGTCGCCCATGAGGCCCTGCTCACCCAGTGGGGCCGGTTGCGCGGATGGCTCGAGGCGGCCCGCGAGGACGTCGAGCTCGAGCGCCGCATCGCCTCGGCCACCGCCGAGTGGATCGAGGCGGACCGGGACGAGAGCACGCTCCTGCTGGGAGACCGCCTCGCCCGGGTCGAGGCGTGGGCGGACCGGTCCGGCATCGCCCTCACGTCGGACGAGCGCGCCTACCTGGACACGAGCCTGCGCCGGCAGGCCGCCCTCGCGGATGCCGAGGAGGCGCGCGTGGCGCGGGAGGTCCAGGCCGAGCGTCGCTCGAAGCGTCTGCTGCAGGGGGCCGTGGTCGTGTTCGGGCTCCTGACCGTCGTCGCCGCGGTCCTGGCCGGGCTCACCCTGCAGAACCAGCGCCGCAGCGCCCTCGAGGCGCGCATCGCCACGGGCCGGGAGCTCGCGGCCGCCTCGGTCGCCAACCTCGAGGTCGACCCGGAGCGGAGCATCCTGCTCGCCCTCGAGGGGATGGAGACGACCCGTGGGGTCGACGAGTCCTCGGCCCGAGAGGTCACCGAGGCCCTGCACCGGGCCCTCTGGCGGTCTCGGCTCGTCCTCACGGTCGCCGACGGCGGCGGCGCCGCGCTGGGGCCCGCCGGGGTCCGCTTCGCCACACTGGGCCGGGAGGGCGGTGCGACCGTGTGGGCCGCCGAGGACGGCAGGCGGCTGTACGACGTGGCGGGGCACGTGGGGGCGGTCAACGATGTCGCCTTCGCCCCGACCGGCACCACGTTCGCCACCGCCGGCGTCGACGGTACGGTCCGGCTGTGGGACAGCGAGGACGGCGCGGCGCTGTCGACCTACCGCGTGCCCACGGGTGCGGAGCGCGTGGCCTTCGGCCCCAACGGGGAGCGCCTCGCGGCCTCCGGCACGGACGGTCGCGTCCACGTGTGGCGGCTCCGCACCGGCGGGGAGGAGTGGGTGCTCGCCGACCCGCCCGGTGAGAGCACCTCCGGGTCCCGCTCGCACGGTCTGGCGTTCAGCCGGGACGGCACCCTTCTGGCCGCCGGCCAGGCGGGTGCCACGGCCGTCGTCTGGGACGTGCGGACGGGGCGCCTCGTCAGCCGCCTCGTGGGCCACGAGTGGCCGGTCATGGACCTGGCGTTCGACCCCCGCGGTGGGCGGGTGGCGACCGCGAGCATCGACGGGACCGCGAAGATCTGGACCGCCGCGACCGGCGCTCTCGTCACCAGCCTCGCCGACCACAAGGGTGACGTGTACGCCGTGGGTTGGAGCCCTGACGGCTCACGGGTCGCGACCGGGGCGACCGACGGCGGGGTGCGGGTCTGGGACTCGGCGTCCGGCGTCCTCCTCGAGTCGCTGGCGGGGCACCAGGGTGTGGTCACGTCGGTGGCCTTCGGTGGCGACGGCTCCCGGCTGCTCACCTCGGGGGGCGACGACACCACCCGGATGTGGGACCTCAGCGTCGGAGGTGCGCGGGACTGGGCGACGGTGGCGGGGTCCGTCCGTCACTACGGGGGCCTCGCCTTCCACCCGCGCGCCGACCTGCTCGCGGTGGCCGGGTCCGCGTACGGCGCCACCCTCCACGACAGCGACACCGGCAGGGTCGAACGCGTCCTCGGCGGGAACGCCGCGACCCTGAGCCAGCTGTCCTTCAGCCCGGACGGCTCGCGGCTCGCCGGGTCCGCGGGATCCGCCGTCAGCACGGACCCCGTCAACCACACCGTGCCCATCTGGGACACCGACACCGGCCAGCTCGTCATGACGTTGAGGGGCCACACGGGCGAAGTCTCCAACGTCGTGCACAGCCCCGACGGCCGGCGCCTCGTCACGAGCAGCGCCGACGGAACCCTGCGGATCTGGGACGCCGCGACCGGCGGGGCGCTGCGCACGATCGAGGTCGGTGCGGACGCGTCGGCCATGTCGTTCAGCCCCGACGGCCGCACGCTCGTCGCCGGCCCGGACGCCAACGGCCTCATGGCGGTGTTCGCGACGGACGACTGGGCCCGCACGCGGGTCCTCGGGTCACGCGTGGGCCGGGTCCTCGGCTTCGCGTTCGTCGACGACCGGACCATCGCCTCGTTCGGCGACGACCAGAGCGTCGCCACCCTCTGGGAGGTGACGAGTGGACAGGAGCTGCGCACGCTCCGCGGGCACAACGGGGCGATCCTCGGACTGGCCGTCAGCCCTGACCACCGGACCATCGCCACCGGAAGCGCCGACGGCACCGCCCGGCTCTGGGATGCGGCCACCGGCCGCGAGCGGATCACCTTCGTCGGCCACACCAAGAGCGTCTACCGGGTCCGGTTCAGCCCCGACGGGCGCCTCCTCGCCACCGCCAGCATCGACGGCACGGTGGCCCTGCACCCGCTCCGGGTCGGGGAGCTGACCGCCCTGGCCCGCACCCGGGTCACCCGGTCCCTCACCGACGACGAGTGCCAGCAGTACCTTCGGCTGCCACGGTGCCCCCGCTGAGCCGACTCCGAGCCCGACGTCCGGGTCAGGAGGTGCGGTCGGTGACCGAGGTGGCGAGGGCGAGCAGGGCCGTCTTGGCCTCGCTGTCGGGCAGGGGGGCGAGCGCCTCCTGGGCCTGCACGCCGACGGCTCGGGTCTCGGCGCGCGCCTGCTCGAGCGCCGGGTGGGCACGCAGCAGGCCGAGCGCCTCCGCGAGCTCGGCGTCACCCGACAGGTCCGAGCGCAGCAGCGAGCGGAGCCGCTCGTCCGCGGGGTCGGAGGAGGCCAGGGCGTGGAGGACCGCCAGCGTCCGCTTGCCCTCGCGAAGGTCGGTGCCGGGGGTCTTGCCCAGCTCCTCCTCCGAGGACTCGATGTCGATGAGGTCGTCGGCGAGCTGGAACGCCATGCCGAGCCGCTCTCCATAGACCCGCATCGTCTCGACGACGTCGTCGGGGCACCCGGAGAACATGGCGCCGTACCGGGCGGCGGTGGCGATGAGCACCCCCGTCTTGTCCTGGAGGACGCGCAGGTAGTGCTCGTCGGCGGGGGTCCCCTCGGGTGCCTGTCGCTCGTCGCGGATCTGCCCCGTGCACAGGCGGATGAAGGTCTCGGCCTGGATGCGCACCGCCACCGGGCCGAGGTCCGCGACGAGCGCGGACGCGTGACCGAAGAGCAGGTCACCGACGAGGATGGCCGTGGAGTTGCCGTATGCCGTGTTGGCCGTGGGCGTCCCGCGGCGCAGGTCCGCCTCGTCCATGACGTCGTCGTGGTAGAGCGAGGCGAGGTGGGTCAGCTCGACCGCCGCGGCGGCGGCCACCACCGAGTCGTCGACGCCCTCCCCGAGCTCGGACGCGAGGATCGTCAGCATGGGCCGGAACCGCTTGCCGCCCGCGCGCAGCAGGTGGACGTTGGCCTCGGCGATGAACGGGTCCTCGTGGTCGATCCGCTCCTCGATGAGCGACTCGACGCGGGACAGACCGTCGGTGAGCCGCTGCCGCAGACCGTCCGACACCTCGGGCAGGGCGAGGGTCACTGGATGAACTGCGACACCCGACCGGCGAGGTCGAGGATCGGGCCCGGGACGACGCCGAGGATGACGGTGCCGAGGGCTCCGACGGTGATGGCGATCGTCGAGGCGATGGACGGCGTGAGCGCGACGACCTCGTCGCCGGTCGGCTCGGTGAAGTACATGAGGACGATGAGTCGGAAGTAGACGAACGCCGTGACCGCGGACGCGAGCACTCCGACGACGACCATGACGACGCCGGCCAGCCCGCCGTGGGCGATCGCCGGGGCGAACGCGGCGAACTTCGCGGTAAACCCGGACGTCAGCGGGATGCCGGCGAAGGCGAGGAGCAGCAGCGCGAAGATCCCGGCGACGACCGGGTGGTTGCGCCCGAGGCCGGCCCACTGCGACAGGTGCGTCGCCTCGGACCCGCCGGAGCGGACGAGGGCGACGATGGCGAAGGCCGCGATCGTGGCCAGGCCGTAGGCGAGGAGGTAGAACATCACGCCGGAGACGCCGGTGACGTCGAAGGCGAGGACGCCGACGAGGATGAAGCCCGCGTGCGCCACCGACGAGTACGCGAGCAGCCGCTTGATGTCGGTCTGGGTCACGGACAGGACCGCGCCCACGACCATCGTCAGCACGGCGATGGCGGCGACGCCGAGGCGCCACTCGAGACGCGAGGACTCGACGCCGACGTAGGTGAAGCGCAGGATCGCACCGAAGGCCGCGAGCTTGGTGGCGGCGGCCATGAAGCCGGTGACCGGGCTCGGCGCACCCTGGTAGGCGTCCGGGGTCCACGAGTGGAACGGCACGGCACCGATCTTGAAGAGCAGACCGATGAGGACGAGGACGACGCCGGGGAGCAGCAGCCCCTCGTAGGCGCTGTTGGCCGTCGTGATCGCGGTGGCGATGTCCGCGAGGTCGGACGAACCGGCATACCCGTAGAGCAGGGCGGCACCGAAGAGGAAGAACGCCGACGAAAAGGCGCCGAGGATGAAGTACTTCAGCGACGCCTCCTGCGAGAGCAGGCGGCGGCGGCGCGCCAGGCCGGTGAGGACGTACAGCGGGAGCGAGAGGACCTCGAGGGCGACGAACATCGTGATGAGGTCGTTGGCCGCGACGAACATGAGCATGCCGAAGACCGCGAACATCGTCAGCGGGAACGCCTCCGACGTGGCGTACCCGGCACGGTCGGCGGCGGACTCGGCCGGCGACCCCGGAGTCGCCGCACCCATGGGCGTGAAGGCGTCGGCGGACCGGCCACCGAAGCGCTCCGACATCGTGAGGACGCCGAGGATCCCGAAGATCAGCAGGCCACCCTGGAGGAACAGGGCCGGGCCGTCGATGGCGATGGAGCCACCGGCCGTCACGGTGTGGTGGTCGACGGAGACCAGCGCGAGGACAGCGAACGACGCGACCAGCGCGACGAGCGCCAGCCCCACCTGGATCGCGTGGCGCTGGAGCCGCGGCGCGAACGCCTCGACGAGCACCCCGACGAGCGCGGCGCCCACGATGATGAGCATCGGCGCCACGGCGGCGTAGTCGACCGTCACGGCCTCGAAGGCCGTGGGCATGAGGGCGGTCACTGGGCACTCCCGGAGGCGTTGGTCGGCGCCGGGTCAGTGACGCCGACGAGGTCGAGGGTCTGCTTCACGGCGGGGTTCACGAGGTCGAGGACCGGCTTCGGGTAGGCCCCGAGCAGGAGGAACGAGGCGATGATCGGGACGACGACGACCTTCTCGCGCAGGCCCAGGTCACGCGGCTCGCGCCCCTCGAGGAACACCGGGCGCGGCCCGGTGAAGACCCGCTGGTAGGTGAGCAGGATGTAGAGCGCGGCGAGCACGATGCCGAGCGTCGCGATGACGGCCGCCACCTCGTAGCGCTGGAACGTCCCGGTGAGCACGAGGAACTCGGAGACGTAGGACGACAGCCCGGGCAGGGCCAGCGACGACAGCCCGGAGACGAGGAAGGTCCCGGCGAGGAGGGGCGTGACCCGCTGCCAGCCGCCGTAGTCGGCGATCCGCTGCGAGCCGTGGCGCGTGATGAGGAAGCCGGCGATGAGGAACAGCCCGGCCGTCGCGAACCCGTGGTTGATCATGTAGAGCGCCGACCCGGACCCGGCCGTCGACGTCATCGCGAAGATGCCGAGGACGATGAGCCCGAAGTGGCTGATCGAGGTGAACGCGATGAGCCGCATGATGTCGCGGGAGCCGATCGCGAGCAGGCCTCCGTAGATCACCGAGATGACGGCGAGCGTGATGACCACCGGGGTGGCCCACTTGGAGGCCTCGGGGAACATGCCGAGGCAGAAGCGCAGCATCCCGAAGGTGCCGACCTTGTCGAGCACGCCGACGAGGAGGACGGCCGTGGCCGGACGCGACTCGGAGGCCGCGTCGGGCAGCCACGTGTGGACCGGCCACATCGGCGCCTTGATCGCGAAGGCGATGAAGAAGCCGACGAACAGCCAGCGCTGCGTGGTGGTGGACGCGGTCACGCCACCCTCGAGAGCCTCGTAGAGGAAGCCCTGCTCACCGCCGGGCCCGTTGAAGTACAGGGCGATGACGGCGACGAGCATGATGAGCCCGCCGACGAGCGAGAAGAGGATGAACTTCACCGCGGCGTACTGCCTCCGCGGGCCACCGAACAGCCCGATGAGGAAGTACACCGGGATGAGCATGGCCTCGAAGAAGACGTAGAAGAGGAAGACGTCGCGCGCCGCGAAGACGCCCACCATGAAGGTGAGCAGCACGAGCATGAGCGCGAAGTAGGTCTTCTCGCGCTGCGGCTCGGCGTCCTCACCGAGGTCGTTCCACGCGGCGAGCAGGCACACCGGCGTGAGGATCGTCGCCATGACGATGAGGGAGAGCGCGATGCCGTCGACGCCGAGGGCGTAGGAGACCCCGAACTGGGGGATCCACGAGTGCGTCTCGGCCAGCTGGTAGCGCTCCGCCGAGCCGCCGCCGTCGAAGCGGGCCCACGCGAGCAGGGCCAGCGCGAGGGTGACGAGCGAGGTGGCCAGCGCGATCGGCTTGGCCAGTCGCGCGGACCCGCCCGGCAGCAGCGCGACGATCGCCGCGCCGACGAGCGGCACGACCATCATGACCGTGAGCAGGGGGAAGCCGGACATCAGTTCATCACCCACAGGGCTCCGAGGACGACGACGACGCCGGTGAGCATCGTCAGGGCATAGGACCGGGCGTAGCCGGTCTGCAGGCGGCGCAGCCGTGAGGACGCCCCGCCGATGGAGGCGGCGAGCGAGCCGGTGACACCGTCGACACCCTTGCCGTCGGTGAAGACGAGCGCGCGGGTGAGGTGGGTGCCGGGCCGCATGAACAGGCCCTCGTTGATGGCGTCCTGGTAGAGGTCGGCGCGAGCCGCCTGGGTGAGGAGCGAGCCACGCGGGGCCGTCTCCGGCACCGTGTCACGCCAGTAGAGCATCCAGGCGTAGGCCGCCCCACCGGCGACGAGAAGCAGGGTCAGCCCCATGATGACGGGCACCGCGAGGACGGGGTGCTCCTCACCGTGCTCCCCCACGACCGGCTCGAGCCAGTGCGAGAACATGCCGCCCCAGGAGAGGGCGAGGCCGAGCACGCCGGAGCCGACGGCGAGGACGATCATCGGCACGGTCATCGTCAGCGGCGACTCGTGCGGGTGGTACTCCGGCTCTCCCTCGCGGGCGTCGACCCAGCGCTTCTTGCCGTGGAAGGTCATGAAGAACAGGCGCGACATGTAGAAGGCGGTGATGCCGGCGCCGATGAGCGCGACGAAGCCGAAGACCCACGGCTGCCAGCCCTCACCGATGAACGCGGACTCGATGATCTTGTCCTTGGACCAGAACCCGGAGAAGGGCGGGACTCCGAGGATCGCGAGCCAGCCGAGGCCGAACGTGACCCAGGTGATCTTCATCGCGGTCGACAGGCCACCGAACCGGCGCATGTTCACCTGGTCGTTCATGCCGTGCATGACCGAGCCGGCGCCGAGGAACATCCCGGCCTTGAAGAAGCCGTGGGTGACGAGGTGGAAGATCGCGAAGGCGTAGCCGACCGGGCCGAGACCCGCGGCGAGCATCATGTAGCCGATCTGGCTCATCGTCGAGGCGGCCAGCGCCTTCTTGATGTCGTCCTTGGCGCAGCCGACGATGGCGCCGTAGAGCAGCGTGATCGCGCCGACGACGGCGACGGCGAGCTGCGCGTTCGGGGCCGCGTTGAAGATCGTGTGCGAGCGGACGATGAGGTAGACGCCGGCGGTGACCATCGTCGCCGCGTGGATGAGCGCGGACACCGGGGTCGGACCGGCCATGGCGTCGCCGAGCCACGACTGCAGCGGGAACTGCGCCGACTTGGCGCACGCCCCGAGCAGCAGGAGCAGGCCGAGGACGGTCATCGCCGTCGACCCGGCCTCGGCGGCACCGGCGTGGACGGTCTCGAAGTCGACCGCGCCGAAGGTGAAGAACATGACCATGATCGCCACGGACATGCCGACGTCGCCGACCCGGTTGACGAAGAAGGCCTTGTTGGCCGCGGTCGCGTACGCCGGGTTGTGGTTCCAGAACCCGATGAGCAGGTACGAGGCGAGTCCCACACCCTCCCAGCCGACGAACAGCAGCAGGTAGGAGTCCGCGAGCACGAGCAGCAGCATCGACGCGACGAAGAGGTTGAGGTAGGCGAAGAACTTGCGCCGGTCGGCGTCGTGCTCCATGTAGCCGATCGAGTACACGTGGATGAGCGAGCCGACGAACGTGATGAGCAGGACGAAGGCGATCGACAGCTGGTCGACGAGCAGCCCCGTCTCGAGCTGGAACTGCCCCGCGGGGACCCAGTCCCAGCCGCCGACGTGGGCCGCACGCTCCTCGGTGCCCCGCCCCGCCATCGCGAGGACGATGAGGAAGCCGAGCACGAAGCTGGCCCACGAGAGCGCGGTGGCGAGGAGGTGGCCCCAGGCGTTCGTGGCGCGGCCCCCGAAGAGGAGCAGTGCGGCTCCCAGCAGGGGCAGCCCGACGAGGAGCCAGGCGTATGCCGTGACGCCAGTGGCCGTGGCCACCTCGCCTTCCACGGCGAGCTGTACGAGTGAGTTCACGAGTGCGGCCCCTTCAGAGCTTCAGCAAGTTGGCGTCGTCGACCGAGGCCGACCGGCGGGAGCGGAAGATCATCATGATGATGGCCAGGCCGACGACGACCTCCGCCGCCGCGACGACCATGACGAACAACGCGATCACCTGGCCGTCGAGGGTGCCGTGCATGCGCGCGAAGGTGACGAACACGAGGTTCGCGGCGTTGAGCATGAGCTCGACACCCATGAAGACCACGATGGCGTTGCGCCTCGTGAGGACCGTCGCGCCACCGATGACGAAGAGCAGCGTCGCGAGGTAGACGTAGTTCATCAGGTTCACGGCTGGTCCTCCCTGGTGACCGGGCTCCCGGGCTGCGGGAGCCGGCCGGGCACGTCGTCGGCGGCGATGTCGCGCTCCATCTCGTCGGAGGCCTCGACCCACGGTGTCGCGGAGGCCACCTGGCCGCGGGCGGTGAGGACCCTCGAGACCGACAGCTCGCTCGGCGAGCCGTCCGGGAGCAGGGCGGGGGTGTCGACCGCGTTGTGGCGCGCGTAGACGCCCGGGGCGGGCAGCCCGGCGAGGTTCTCACCGGAGCGGATCCGGCGCTCGCTCCACGTGCGCTGGCTCGGCGCGGCGCCGAGGCGCTCGCGGTGGGCGAGGACCATGGCGGCGAGGGCCGCCGTGATGAGCAGCGCCGAAGTGGTCTCGAAGACCCACACGTAGCGGCCGAAGATCAGCTCGGCGACCCCGGAGACGTTGCCGGTCTCGGAGTTGATCGCGTCGAGCTTGTTCGCCGGTCCGTCACCGACGGTGACCCGGCCGATGGCGCCGACGAGGAGGGCGCCGAGGCCGAGGGAGAGCACCACGGTCGCGGCGCGCTGTCCCTTGAGGGTCTCGACGACGCTGTCGGAGGAGTCGACGCCGACGAGCATGACGACGAAGAGGAAGAGCATCATCACGGCGCCGGTGTAGACGAAGATCTGGATGACGCCGAGGAAGTCGGCTCCCTGCGCGAGGTAGAAGATGCCGAGCATGATCATCGTCAGGGCCATGCCGAGGGCGGCGTGGACGGCCTTGCGGGCGAAGACCAGGCCCAGTGCGCCGACGACGCAGACGGGGGCGAGGATCCAGAAGAGGACCGCCTCACCTGTGCTGGTCATGACGGGACCTCCTCGGTCGCCTTGACGTGGTGCTCGGCGGCCCAGGCCTGCTGGGTGGGCGTGGCCTCGGAGACGGAGCCGAGGTAGTAGTCGCGCTCCTCGAGCCCCTCCACCATCGGGTGAGGAGCCGCGAGCATGCCCGCCTGCAGCGGCGCGAGCAGCTGCTCCTTGGTGAAGATGAGGTCGGCGCGGTTGTTGTCGGCGATCTCGTACTCGTTGGTCATCGTCAGCGCGCGCGTCGGGCAGGCCTCGATGCACAGGCCGCAGAAGATGCAGCGCAGGTAGTTGATCTGGTAGACGCGGCCGTAGCGCTCGCCGGGTGAGAAGCGACCGGCGCCGCCCTCGCTGTCGTCGTTGTTGGCACCCTCGACGAGGATCGCGTCCGCGGGGCAGGCCCATGCACACAGCTCACAGCCGACGCACTTCTCCAGCCCGTCGGGGTGACGGTTGAGCTGGTGGCGGCCGTGGAAACGCTGCGCCGTGGGGCGCTTCACCTCGGGGTACTCGGTCGTGGCGACCTTGCGGAACATCGTCGCGAAGGTCACCCCGAACCCACCCACGGGGGCGAAGAGGTCGGAGAGGAACCCGCCCTTCTTCTGGTCGTCAGCCACGAGTGGCCTCCTTGTCGGGGTCGGGCGTGGTGGCGGACACCGGTGACTGCGTCACGGGTTCGGCCTCGGGAAGTGCGGGGGCGCCGACGCGGGCGGTCTCGCGCAGTCGCTGACCCGGCAGTGGCGGCACGACGAACCCACCGGCATACGGGTCGATCTCTTCCGGCGGAGCGGCGGACGCTGCCGCTTCCCTGGCGAGGGCACGGTTGTCCCACCACCAGCCGAGCGCGAGCGCGCCGACGGCGACGAGGCCGACGATGGCCAGCGACGAGATCGGGAAGCGGCGGCCCGCGAACTCGAGCGCCGAGTCACCGAACCAGCCGTTCTGCGCACCGCGGAAGAACGCGACGAGGACGACCCAGCCCAGGGTGGCGGGGATGAGGAACTTCCACCCGAACCGCATGAACTGGTCGTAGCGGGTGCGGGGCAGCGAGCCGCGCAGCCACACGAAGACGAACATGAACATCCAGAGCTTGACGGTGAACCAGAGCAGGCCCCACCAGCCCTCGTTGAACATGCCGTCGTTGATGGCGGCGATACCGGGAGGTGCCTGCCATCCGCCGAGGAACATCGTCGTCGCCAGCGCGGCGACGGTGAACATGTTGATGTACTCGCCGAGGAAGAACATGGCGAAGCGCATCGAGCCGTACTCGGTGTGGAAGCCACCGGTGAGCTCTCCCTCGCCCTCGGCGAGGTCGAACGGGAGACGGTTGGTCTCGCCGACCATGGTGATGACGTAGACGAAGAAGCTGAAGAACGCCGGGATGATGTACCAGACGTTGCCCTGGGCGCCGACGATCTGCGAGGTCGACATCGAGCCGCTGTAGAGGAAGACGGCGACGAGCGAGAGGCCCATGGCGATCTCGTAGGAGATCATCTGGGCCGAGGATCGCAGTCCACCCATGAGCGGGTACGGCGAGCCCGACGACCAGCCGGCGAGGACGACGCCGTAGATGCCGATGCCGGCGATGGCGAGCACGAAGAGCACGGCGATCGAGGAGTCGGCGAGCTGGAGCGGCGTCCGGTGCCCGAACATGCTCACCTCGCCGGCGAGCGGGATGATCGCGAAGCCGATGAAGCACATGGTCGCGGTGATGAGCGGTGCCAGCGTGAAGACGAACCGGTCCGCCTTCGCGGGGGTGTTGTCCTCCTTGAGCATCGACTTCATGCCGTCGGCGAGGGTCTGGAGCAGGCCGAACGGACCGTTGCGGTTGGGCCCGGGGCGCTGCTGCATGCGGCCGATGACGCGGCGCTCGAACCAGATGACGAGCAGGGTCGAGACGAGCAGGTAGACGAAGATGATCAGCGCCTTGACGAGCGAGAGCCACCACGGCGTGTCCGAGAAGTCGGCCCGCGGGTTGTCCTTGCCCTCGGTCGCCAGCGCCTGTATGCCGGTCAGTCCGGTGTCGGCGAACGTCCCGACCGCGTGCTGGAGGCTGAGAAGAGTGCTCATGCTGTGTCCACCTTGTCCACCTTGGTGACGGAGACGCGGATGCCCGGGGCGTCCGCGAGCGTGCCCCGGAGGTCACAGCCCGCGGAGTGGGTCGGGAGCCAGACGACGTGGTCGGCCATCTCGGTGACGTCGACGGGGACGGTGACGGTGGCGTCGCCGGCCCGGACGGTCACGGAGTCGCCGTCGGCGACCCCGATCGAGGCGGCGGTCGTCGCCGAGACCTTGGCGGCGGCCCGGGGGGCCGTGCCGGCGAGGAACGGCTCACCGTCCTGGAGCGTGCCCTTGTCGAGCAGGTGGCGCCAGGTCGCGAGGACGAGGTGACCGTCCTCGGCGCTCGGGACCTCACCGGCGGCGACGTCGGGGGCCGCGAGGCGGCCGCCCTGGGACCCCGGGCCGAGGCGCTCCATCTCGGAGCGGATCTCGGCGACGGTGCGGCACCCGAGGAACTCGCCCATCTCGTCGGCGAGCATGTGCAGGGCGCGGTGGTCGCTGACGAAGCCGGTGTCGAGGGCCTGAGCGAAGGGGCGCGTGCGGCCCTCCCAGTCCACGAAGGCGCCCGACTTCTCGGCGTGCGCGGCGACCGGCAGGACGACGTCCGCGAGCGCGGTCACGGCCGACTCGCGGATCTCGAGGGAGACGACGAAGGGTGCCTCGAACGCGGCGAGCGCGTCGGCCCGGCCGAGGTCGAGGGGGTCGACGCCACCGACGACGAGGGCACCGATCGCGCCGGAGCGAGCCGCCTCGAGGATCGCGGCCGCGTCCCGGCCGGGCGCCTCGGGGAGAGAGTCGACCCGCCACACCGACGCGACGTCGGCCCGGGCCGCGGCGTCGGCGACGGGGCGGCCGCCGGGCAGCAGGGTCGGGAGGGCGCCGGCCTCGAGGGCACCGCGCTCCCCCGCACGACGGGGGATCCACGCGAGGCGGGCCCCGGTGGTCTCGGCCAGACGAGCAGCAGCGCTCAGCGCACCGGGCACGGTCGCGAGCCGCTCGCCGACGAGGATGATCGCGCCGTCACCGCGCAGCGCCTCGGCGGCCGCGCGGACGGTGTCGGGGCCGTCACCGGCAGCGCCGCTGGCCGAGCCCTTGCCGAGCGCGTCCAGCACCTCGGGCTCGGTGCCCGGGGCGGTGGGGATGAGCCGACCGGAGACCTTCTCGAGCCCGCGGGTCGCGACGGGCGACACGGCATACACCGCCGTCCTGTTCTTGCGCGACGCCTTGCGCAGGCGCAGGAAGACGATCGGGCTCTCGTCCTCGGGCTCGAAGCCCGCGAGGACGACGGTCCTGGCGGTCTCGAGATCAGCGTAGGTGACCGCGCCGCCCTCGGGGCCGGTGGCGACGACCCGGGAGGCGAGGAAGTCGGCCTCCTCCGCCGAGTGCGGGCGAGCCCGGAAGTCGATGTCGTTGGTGCCCAGCACCGCTCGCGCGAACTTCGAGTACGCGTAGGCGTCCTCGGCGGACACGCGCCCGCCGGTGAGGACACCGACCCCGGACGCGGCGCGCAGGCCTGCGGCGGCGGCCTCGAGGGCCTCACGCCAGGAGGCGACACGGAGCTCGCCGTCCTCGCGCACCATCGGGAGCTGGAGCCGGGCCGGGGTGGCGGCGTACTGGAAGGCCCAGCGGCCCTTGTCGCAGTTCCACTCCTCGTTGACCGCCGGGTCGTTCCCCGCGAGGCGGCGCAGGACCGCGCCGCGACGGTGGTCGGTGCGCATCGAGCAGCCGCTCGCGCAGTGCTCACAGATGCTCGGCGTCGAGACGAGGTCGAACGGGCGGGCCCGGAAGCGGTAGGCCGCCCCGGTGAGCGCGCCGACCGGGCAGATCTGGACGGTGTTGCCCGAGAAGTACGACTCGAACGGCTTCTCCTCGTAGATGCCGACCTGCTGCAGGGCACCGCGCTCGACGAGGGCGATGAACGGGTCGCCGGCGACCTGGTCGGAGAAGCGCGTGCAGCGCGCACAGAGGACGCAGCGCTCGCGGTCGAGGAGGACCTGGCTGGAGATGTTGATCGGCTTGGGGTAGGTCCGCTTGACGTCCTCGAAGCGGCTGACCGCGCGGCCGTTGCTCATCGCCTGGTTCTGCAGGGGGCACTCGCCACCCTTGTCGCAGACCGGGCAGTCGAGCGGGTGGTTGATGAGCAGCATCTCCATGATGCCGTTCTGGGCCTTCTCCGCCACGGGTGACGTGTGCTGGGTCTGGACCTGCATGCCCGGCGAGACCGTCATCGTGCACGACGCCTGCGGCTTGGGCATGGGTCGCAGGGTGCCGTCCGGGCCGGGTGTGGAGACGTCGACGAGGCACTGGCGGCAGGCGCCGACCGGCTCGAGCAGCGGGTGGTCGCAGAAGCGCGGGATCTCGATCCCGACCTCCTCGGCCGCCCGGATGACGAGGGTGTTCTTGGGGACGGAGACGTCGATGCCGTCGATGGTGAGCGCCACCATCTCGACCGCCGGCTTGTCCCCGGCTCCGGCGCCGGACTTGTCGGCGGATTCTTTGGAGATCACAGTCATGCCGTCACGCGGTCCTTGTGGAAGAGCGTCGACTCGCGGGAGTCGAAGGGACAGGCACCCTGCGTGAGGTGCGCGATGTACTCCTCGCGGAAGTACTGGATCGAGCTCGTGATCGGGCTCGTCGCTCCGTCGCCCAGCGCACAGAAGGCGCGGCCGAGGATGTTGTCGCAGATGTCGAGCAGCTTGTCGAGGTCCTCCTCGGACCCCTGGCCGTGCTCGAGGCGCCCGAGGATCTGCTTGAGCCACCACGTGCCCTCACGGCACGGGGTGCACTTGCCACAGGACTCGTGCTTGTAGAAGTCGGTCCAGCGGTCGACGGCGCGCACGACACAGGTCGTCTCGTCGAAGATCTGCAGGGCTCGCGTGCCGAGCATCGAGCCGGCCGCGGCGACCGACTCGAAGTCGAGCGGGGTGTCGAGGTGCTCGGCGGTGAACAGCGGTGTCGAGGAGCCGCCCGGCGTCCAGAACTTCAGCTGCTTGTCGGGGTCGCGCATGCCACCGGCCATGTCGAGCAGCTCGCGCAGGGTGATGCCGAGCGGCGCCTCGTACTGGCCGGGGTTCTTGACGTGGCCCGAGAGGCTGAAGATGCCGAAGCCCTGGGACTTCTCGGTGCCCATGTCGGAGAACCACTCGGAGCCGTGGAGCAGGATCGGCGGCACCGACGCGATGCTCTCGACGTTGTTGACGACCGTGGGGCGCGAGTACAGCCCGGCGACGGCCGGGAACGGGGGCTTGAGCCGCGGCTGGCCACGACGGCCCTCGAGGCTGTCGAGCAGCGCCGTCTCCTCACCACAGATGTAGGCGCCGGCACCGGCGTGGACGGTCACCTCGAGGTCGAACCCCGAGCCGTGGATGTTCTTGCCGAGGTGGCCGGCGGCGTACGCCTCCTCGACGGCGCGCAGCAGCCGCCGGTAGACGTGGACGACCTCACCACGGATGTAGATGAAGGCGTGGTTGCACCCGATCGCGTACGACGTGATCGCGACGCCCTCGATGAGGAACTGCGGCGCGGCCATCATGAGCGGGATGTCCTTGCACGTGCCCGGCTCGGACTCGTCCGCGTTGACGACGAGGTAGCGGGGACCGCCGTCCGGCGGGGGCAGGAAGCCCCACTTCATGCCGGTCGGGAACCCGGCGCCGCCTCGCCCGCGCAGGCCGGATTCCTTGGTGAGCTGGACGAGGTCCTCGGGCTTCATGCCCAGGGCCTTCTTGAAGGCCTGGTAGCCCTCGTTCTTCTCGTAGGTCTCGAGGGTCCAGCTCTGGGGGTCGTCCCAGAACTTGGTGAGGATCGGGGTGAGCGTGGTGGTCACAGCGGTCACTTCCCCTCTTCCTTGGGAGCGTCGTCCTTGCGGGAGTCCTTCGCGGGCGCGCCGCCCGGCTTCTCGTCCGGCTCGTTGGTCGGCGTGTTGACCGAGGTGTGCCGTCCGGCCGCCCGGCCCTCGACCTGCTCGCCCGCCGGGCTCGCAGCGGTGTCGGCGTCCGCGGTGCCGGACCCCGCGCCCTCGTCGGCGTCGGCGCCGGCCGGGGCGGTCCAGTTGTTGGCGTGCGCGACCTCGAGGCCTCGCAGCGACGCCGGCCCGGCGCCGACGCCCTCGTCGGCCCGGCCGTCCTCGAAGCCCGCGAGGACCCGCGACATCTGCTTGAACGTGCACACCGAGTTCGCGCCGCGGGTGGGCTTGACCGCAGCACCGGCACGCAGGTCGTCCACGAGCTGGTTGGTCGACTCCGGCGTCTGGTTGTCGAAGAACTCCCAGTTGGCCATGACGACGGGTGCGTAGTCGCACGCCGCGTTGCACTCGATGCGCTCGAGGGTGACCTTGCCGTCGGCGGTGGTCTCGTCGTGGGCGACGCCGAGGTGCTCGGACACCGACTCCCAGATCTCGTCGCCGCCCATGATCGCGCAGAGGGTGTTGGTGCAGACGCCGACGGTGTACTCGCCGTTGGGGTGGCGCTTGTACTGCGTGTAGAACGTCGCGACGCCGGACACCTCGGCGCGGGTGAGGTCGAGGACCTCGGCGCAGAAGTCGATGCCGCGACCGGTCACGTAGCCGTCCACCGACTGCACGAGGTGCAGCAGGGGCAGCAGTGCCGACCGCTTCTGCGGGTAGCGCGAGACGACCAGCTCGGCGTCCGCGTGCAGCTGCGCGAGCTGGTCCGCGGCATACGGCTCCTTCGACTCCGCCGACACCGTGAGGTGACCGGCGGCCGTCTGCAATCCGTAGTGCTCCATCAGCGGTCCACGCCTCCCATGACGGGGTCGATGCTGGCCACCGCGACGATGACGTCAGCGACCTGGCCGCCTTCGGACAGCGCGGCCACGGCCTGCAGGTTGTTGAAGCTCGGGTCCCGGAAGTGCGCCCGGAACGGACGGGTCCCCCCGTCGGACACGACGTGCGCCCCCAGCTCGCCCTTGGGCGACTCGATCGGCACGTACGCCTGCCCGGCGGGCACGCGGAAGCCCTCGGTGACGAGCTTGAAGTGGTGGATCAGCGACTCCATGGAAGTGCCCATGATCTCGCGGATGTGGTCGAGGCTGTTGCCCTGACCGTCGCTGCCGACGGACAGCTGCGCCGGCCACGCGATCTTCTTGTCCTCGACCATGACCGGGCCGGTGACCTTCTTGAGGCGCTCGACGCACTGCTCGATGATCTTGAGCGACTCGTACATCTCGTCGAGGCGGATCCGGAGCCGGTCGTAGGCGTCGGCGCCGGTGCGGGTGACGACCTCGAAGTCGTAGGTCTCGTAACCGCAGTAAGGCTGGCTCTTGCGCAGGTCGTGCGGCAGGCCGGTGGAGCGCAGGATCGGGCCGGTGATGCCGAGCGCCATGCAGCCGGCGAGGTCGAGGTAGCCGACGTTCTTGGTGCGGCCCTTGAGGATCGGGTTCTCGTTGAGGAGCAGCTCGAGCTCCCGGATGCCGGTGCGCAGCTCGCCGACCGTGTCGTTGACGAGGTCGAGGCAGCCGTGCGGCAGGTCCTGGGCCACGCCACCGGGGCGGATGTAGGCGTTGTTCATGCGCAGGCCGGTGACGCTCTCGATGATGCGCAGGATCCGCTCGCGCTCACGGAAGCCGACGGTCATGACCGTCGTCGCGCCCAGCTCCATGCCGCCGGTGCCGAGGCAGATGAGGTGGGAGCTGATCCGGGTGAGCTCCATCATGAGGACGCGGATGATCGTCGCCCGCTCGGGGATCTGGTCCTCGATGCCGAGGAGCCGCTCGATGCCGAGGCAGTACGTCGTTTCCTGGAACATCGGCGTGAGGTAGTCCATGCGCGTGCAGAACGTCACGCCCTGCACCCACGTGCGGTACTCCATGTTCTTCTCGATGCCGGTGTGGAGGTAGCCGATGCCCGCGCGGGCCTCGGTCACCGTCTCGCCGTCGAGCTCGAGGATGAGGCGGAGGACGCCGTGGGTCGAGGGGTGCTGGGGACCCATGTTGATGACGACGCGCTCCTCGTTGAGCGAGGTCGCCTCGTCGACGAGGTCGGCCCAGTCGCCACCGCTGGCGTTGAGGACCCGGGCGCCGCCCTCGCGGTCGCCCTCGGTCGTGGCGTAGGGGTCCCCGTCGCCGAGGTCCGGGTGCAGCCCCGGGCTCTGCTCGTCCGCCGGGATCTCTTCGTAGACGGTGTCATCGTGAGTGGTCATCAGCTGTACGACCTCCGCTCGTCGGGCGGGGGAACCGTTCCGCCCTTGTACTCCACCGGGATGCCACCCAGCGGATAGTCCTTGCGCTGGGGGTGACCCGGCCAGTCGTCCGGCATGAGGATCCGGGTGAGGGACGGGTGCCCCTCGAAGACGATGCCGAACATGTCCCAGGTCTCGCGCTCGTGCCAGTCGGCGGCGGGCCAGGTCTCGACGACCGACGGGATCGTCGCGTCGCCGTCGGGGACGCTCACCTCGAGGCGCACGCGCCGGTTGTGGGTGATCGAGAGCAGGTGGTAGACCGCGTGCATCTCGCGACCGACGAGGTCCGGGTAGTGGACCCCGGAGACGCCGGTGCAGATCTCGAAGCGCAGCGCCGGGTCGTCGCGCAGCGCGCGCGCCACGGTCGGGAGCGCCTCACGGGCGATGTGCAGGGTCAGCTCGCCGCGGTCGACGACGACCCGCTCGACGGCCGCGCCGAAGCTCGTGTCGCCGGCGCCGTCGAGGGCCGTCTCCAGCGTGCCGGTGAGCTCGTCGAAGTAGCCGCCGTAGGGCTTCTCGGCCGAACCGGGGAAGAGGATCGGGGTGCGCAGTCCGCCGTAGCCGGAGGTGTCGGTCCCGGTCGAGGCGCCGAACATGCCGCGCCGCTCGCCGATCCTCACCGGGTCGGTGTCGTCGGCGGCGCGGGCCCGGGTGAGGTCAACGTCGGTCGCGTGGAGGTCGGACGAGTCGAGCGTCGCGGGGGCGGGCTCGGCGGCCTCGGTGCCCTTGGGGGTGTCGTCGCTCATGCGAGCAGGCTCTTCCCGGGCGTCGCGGTGAGGGCCCCGTGGTCGTGGGTGGCCGGCATGAGGTGGGTCGGGGTGGCGCGCAGCGCGGCTTCCTCGGCGGCACGCGCGGCGGCAATGCGGTTGACCCCGAGCTTGGAGTTCTGGATCTGGTCGTGCAGCTCGATGATCGCGTTGAGCAGCATCTCCGGGCGCGGCGGGCAGCCGGGCAGGTAGATGTCGACGGGCACGATGTGGTCGACGCCCTGGACGATCGCGTAGTTGTTGAACATGCCGCCCGAGCTGGCGCAGACGCCCATGGCGATGACCCACTTGGGGTTCGGCATCTGGTCGTAGACCTGGCGGACCACCGGCGCCATCTTGTTGGACACGCGTCCGGCGACGATCATCAGGTCGGCCTGGCGCGGCGTCGCCGAGAAGCGCTCCATGCCGAAGCGCGCGATGTCGTAGTCCGGCGTGCCGACGGCCATCATCTCGATGGCGCAGCAGGCCAGGCCGAAGGTCGCCGGCCAGATCGAGGCCTTGCGCATGTAGCCGACGACGTTCTCGAGCGTCGTGAGGACGAACCCCGCGGGCAGCTTCTCCTCGAGTCCCATCTAGAGACCCCTTCCGATCGGTTCAGACATCAGGACGGCTGGCGCACAGGCCAACCGGGCACACGGCATACGCGTCAGTCCCACTCGAGACCCCCGCGCTTCCACACGTAGGCGTAGGCCACGAAGACGGTGAGGATGAAGAGGACCATCTCGACGAGGGCGAACAGGCCGAGCTGGTCGAAGGCCACCGCGAACGGGTAGAGGAAGACCGACTCGATGTCGAAGATGATGAAGAGCATGGCCGTGATGAAGTACTTGATCGGCACGCGCCCGCCGCCCTCGGCCCGCGGCGTCGGCTGGATGCCGCACTCATAGGGCTCGGACTTGGCGCGGTTGTAGCGCTTCGGCCCGACGACGAGGCTGGTGCCCACCGAGCCGACGGCGAAGACGAAGCCGAGTCCGACGAGGAAGAGGATCGGGACGTAGGGGTTGCTCATCGCTGGTCAACTCCCCTTTCGGTGCCTGGGTGTGCGGCGGCTCGGGTCACGGAGACCATCGTAGGGGGAGTGACCGAGGTCTCAACTGCAGCGCCCGGCGTCGTGGTCGTGTGGCGCAGGACGCGCTTCATCAGCGTTTCCCGCGGGAGGGCGTGCGTGGTGACCAGCCGCGCCACGGACGGCCGGTCGAGCAGGCGGGCCGCGAGCCGGTCCCACCGCTCGTGCCGGCCGAGTGCGTCGTCCAGGCGCGAGCCGTATGCCGCGAGCGTCGTCGCGGTCTCGGCGTCAGTCGTGCGGGTGAGGGCGTCGACGACGGTGGCTGCGGCGACACGCGCGGAGACGAGGGCGCCGGTGAGGCCCTCGCCGGTGACGGGGTGCGCGGCACCGGCGGCGTCACCGACGTGCAGCACTCCGTCCCGTGCGCCGTCCCGGTGGGCGCGGGCGGCGCCCAGGCGGGCGGCAGCGACCGGGCCGGTCATCGTGGTCTCGGTGAGCTGCCAGGTGGCCGGCAGCGCGGTGAGCCACTGCTGGAGCACGCCGGCGCACCGGTCGGGGGTCGCGGTGGTGTCGGCGGCGAGGGCACCCACGCCGACGGTGACGTGACCGTCTCCGCGCCCGACGATCCAGCCGTGGCCGGGCAGGCGGGTGCCGTCCGCGGACGTGAGGGACAGCCACGACTCGACGTGGTCGTCGAGATGGCGCGGGCTCGCGAAGTCGGCGCTGACGGCGATGCCGGACGGCTGGTCGGTGGCGGCGACACCGGAGGCGTCGATGACGACCCCGGCCTCCACGGTGAAGCCGGCTCCGGTCGGCTGCCCGGACGCGTCGACCGGCTGCGCCGCCACACCCGTGACCCGACCCTGCGCGTCGGTCCGGAGGCCGGCGACCTCGGTGGCGCGGTGGACGCGTGCGCCGCGCGCGACGGCATACGAGGAGAGGGTGTCATCGAGGACGGCCTGTGCGCAGGCGAGCCCGAGGCCCGGGCGCCCCGCGACGTCGGGCCACGCGAGGGCGAGGCGCATGCCGCCGCCGACGAAGCGCACGCCGGTGGTCCGGTGCCACCGCCGGGTGCCGGCGTCGTCGATCCCCAGGGCCCGCAGCTCGGCGACGGCCTGCGGAGTGAGGGCCGCGGTGCCGGTGCGGACGGCGCCGGCGTCGGCGCGTTCGAGGACAATGACGTCGAGGCCGGCGGCACACAGGTGTGCGGCAGCGGCGGAACCAGCCGGGCCGGCTCCGACGACGACGACGACCGCGCTCTCGAGGGCGCGGGCGGCGCTGGCGGGACCAGCGGCATCAGGGGAGAAAGTCAACGACACACCTTGCTTGTGAATGTCTTCACGAACAACGGACCACTCTATGCACCGGTTTCCGGCGCACGCACTAAGGCGCGCCTAACCTGCGCCGTCGCGGTCCGCGGAGGCCCTCAGGCCGGCTTCGCCGCTCGGACCCTTGCTCGCGCTCTGCCACCCGTCCGGGCCTCGCTGGCACGCCCACGCAGAGCATGGGACCCGGCTCGTGTCCTCAGGCCGGCTTCGCCGCTCGGTGCAGAGCGACGATCCCGCCGCTGAGGTTGCGCCACTCGACCTGGCTCCACCCGGCGCCGGCGACCCGGGTGGCGAGGGCCTTCTGGTCGGGCCATGCCTGGATCGACTCGGCGAGGTAGACGTAGGACTCGGGGTTGGAGCTCACCTTGCGGGCGACGCGGGGCAGCGCCTCCATGAGGTACTCCGAGTAGACCTTGCGGAAGGGCCCGTTGACCGGCTGGCTGAACTCGCACACGACGAGCCGGCCGCCAGGGCGGGTGACGCGGGCGAACTCCTGCAGGGCGGCGTCGACGTCGGCGACGTTGCGCAGCCCGAACGACATCGTCACCGCGTCGAAGGCTCCGTCGGCGAACGGGAGCCTCATCGCGTCGGCAGCCGTGAAGCCGAGGTCGTCGCGGCGCTTCTTGCCGACCCGGAGCATGCCGAGCGAGAAGTCGGCGGGGACGACGTGGACGCCGTGGTCCGCGAAGGGCTCGCTCGACGTGCCGGTGCCGGCGGCGATGTCGAGGACCCGCTCCCCCGGCTGCGCGGCGAGCGCCCGGACGACCGCCCGCCGCCACAGCCGGTCCTGCCCGAGGGACAGGACGTCGTTGGTGACGTCGTACCGCTCGGCGACGTCGTCGAACATCGCGGCGACGTCGCGGGGCTGCTTGTCGAGGGAGGCGCGGCTCATGTCGTCATCCTCTCACCGCGCCCGTGCCGGCCCGGGCGGCCCTCGGCGTTACGCTCGTGCGTGATGACGTCCCTGCCCACGTCCGCCCAGGACACCGCGCCGCACGCGCCTCTCGTCACCCGCACCGTCGCGCTGTCCCCCGCGGACGGCACGGCCCTGCTGGACCTCCTTCCCGCGACGAGGGCGCGTGACACGACGTCGTGGGTCCGGCGCGGCGAGGGCCTCGTCGGCTGGGGGCGCACCCTCTCGGTCTCCGCCGGGGGCGCCGACCGCTTCGAGGTCCTCGAGGAGTGGTGGCGGTCGGTGTCCGGGTCCGCCGTCGTGCGCGACGAGGTCGACCTGCCCGGCACCGGACCGGTCGCCTTCGGCTCCATCGCGTATGCCGCGGACTCGCCTGCCGGTGCCACCCTCGTCGTGCCCTCGGTCGTCGTCGGGCGGCGTGGCGACCGGTGGTGGGTGACGACGACCTCGACCGACGCGCTCCCCGTGGTCGTGGACCCGTCGGTGGCGTTCGCCGGGCCTGCCCCGGAGGCGCCGGGCGACGTGACCTTCGCCGACGGCCAGCTCTCGCCGACCGAATGGGCCGGCGCCGTCGCGGAGGCGGTCCGGCGGATCCAGGCGGGCGACCTCGACAAGGTCGTCCTCGCCCGGGACCTCGACGTGCGCACCGCCCAGCCGGTCGACGTCCGGTGGCTCCTGTCGCGGCTGGCCGAGCGCTACGAGTCGACGTGGGTGTTCGCCGTCGACGGGCTCGTCGGGGCGACGCCCGAGATGCTCGTGCGCCGCGAGAAGGGGCTCGTCACGTCACGGGTCCTCGCGGGCACGATCCGGCGCACCGGCGACGACGAGCACGACCTCGCGCTCGCGGCGTCGCTGGCCCGCTCGTCCAAGGACCTCGAGGAGCACGAGTACGCCGTGCGCTCCGTGGCCGACGCCCTGGCCCCGCACTGCTCCTCGATGAACGTGCCCGAGGCGCCGTTCGTCCTCCACCTCTCCAACGTCATGCACCTCGCCACCGACGTCGCCGGGGTGCTCACCGACGCGACGTCCTCGTTGGCGCTCGCGGCCTCGCTCCACCCGAGCGCCGCCGTGTGCGGGACGCCGACGGCCGCGGCCGACGCCCTCCTCCAGGAGCTCGAGCAGATGGACCGCGGCCGCTACGCCGGACCGGTCGGCTGGATGGACGCCAGCGGCGACGGTGAGTGGGGCATCGCGCTGCGCTGCGGGGCGGTGCACCCGCAGGACGACCACGCCATGTCCCTGTACGCCGGGTGCGGCATCGTCGCGGGGTCCGTGCCGGAGGCCGAGGTGGCCGAGTCCGACGCCAAGCTCATTCCCATGCGCGACGCCCTCACCGCCCCGGCCCCCCCGCGCCTAACTCGCCAATTCCCCTCGTGAGGGACGCGACACGCCGGTCGCTCGGCACACGGGACGCCGGACACCCCAGGTCGTCGGGTCACTCTCGTTCTGGCACGTCGGTCCCGCTCCCGCACGCCGCCGGGGCGCCATGGCTCGGCGAGAACGCCATGGCCCAGCGGGAAGGACCCGTCAGCTGAAGGGCGGGCGGTGCTCGAGGCGCACCGACTGGCGCCCGGCCCAGCGCCACACCCGGGCGGCGCGGTCGCGGTCCTCGTCGGTGACGAGGTTGCCCATCCAGCGCAGCGCCAGCGTCATGAGCCAGTCCGAGCGCATGCCGGCCGGTCCGAGCGCCGGCAGCACCCGCGGCACGGTGACGACGCCCGCGAGCCGGCGGGCGATCGAGAACGCCTCGCCGTAGTGCTCGGTGAGCAGCGCCGGCCAGGTCCGCGACAGGTCGGTGTCGAGCAGGTCGACGACGAGCCGGCCGGACTCGAGGCCGTAGTCGATGCCCTCGCCGTTGAGCGGGTTGACGCAGGCGGCGGCGTCACCGATGAGGGCCCAGTTGGGTCCGGCGACGTTGCTCACTGCCCCGCCCATGGGTAGCAGCGCGCTCATCGGGAGGCGGGCCTCGCCGCTCACGCCGAAGTCCTTGCGCCGCTCGTCGACGTAGTGCGCCATGACCGGCTTGATGGCGACCTCGGCGGGGCGCTTCGTCGTCGCGAGCGTGCCGACGCCGACGTTCACCTGCCCGCCGCCGAGCGGGAAGATCCAGCCGTAGCCCGACAGGATCTCGCCGGACTCACCGCGCAGCTCGAGGTGGCTGCTGATCCAGGGGTCGTCCGACATCGTGGAGTCGACGTAGCACCGGCCGGCGACGGCGTACACGGTGTCCTTGTGCCACACGCGGCCGAGCACCTTGCCGAGCCCGGACCGCACGCCGTCGGCGACGATGAGCCTCTCGCACTCGATCTCGAAGGTCTCGCCGTCGCGCTGGAAGGTCACGGCGCGCACGCGGCCACCCTCGAGCCGGGCGTCGACGGCCTTCGCACCCTCGACGCCGGTGGCGCCCGCCTTGAGCGCGGTGGTGCGCAGGTGGTCGTCGAGCTCGGTGCGGGCGACGGCCGACCCGTAGTCCGGCAGCGACCCGCCGGGCCACGGCAGCTCGAGGGTCTGGCCGAACCCGTGGGCGCGCAGACCCTGGTTGACGGCGTGCGCCCGGATCCAGTCGTCGACGCCGAGCCGCTGGAGCTCGCCGATCGCGCGCGGCGTCAGCCCGTCGCCGCAGGTCTTGTCACGCGGGAAGACGGCGGCGTCGGCGAGGACGACGTCACGGCCGGCGCGGGCGGCCCAGGTCGCCGCAGCGGACCCGGCCGGACCGGCACCGACGACGAGGACATCCGTGCGCTGGGGGGTGGTGGTCACGGGCTCATTCTCGCAAGCGCGGCGCTCAGCCCGAAATCGCCAGCGCCTCGCGGGCCACGCGGCGCAGCTCGGCGTGCGCCTCGCGGTGCGACTCCGGGTCGACCGGCACCTCGACGACGGTGATGCCGTCGGGGTGCGCGGACAGCGCCTCGGCTGCCGCTCCACGCGTCTGCGCCAGGACATGACGTATGCCGTGCGCACGGCACAGTGCCCCGACGTCGGTCCCGGTCGGGGTGCCGAAGATCCGGTCGAAGTCCTCGGCGCGCTCGGGGGCCCCGTGCTCCAGAGTGCGGAAGATCCCACCGCCACCGTCGTTGGTGACGAGGATCGTGAGGTCGGGGCGCGGCTCGTCCGAGCCGATGGCGAGCGCGTTCGAGTCGTGGAGGAACGTGAGGTCGCCCACCCACGCGTAGCTCGGTGCGTCGGTGGTGAGCGCGAAGCCGACCGCCGTGGAGAGGCACCCGTCGATGCCGGCCAGCCCGCGGTTGGCCACGACCGTGAGCTGCGCGCTGCGAGGGGCCAGACCGAGGTCGAGGTCGCGCACCGGGTTCGACGAACCCACGAAGAGCCGAGCACCGTCCGGCAGCGACTCCCCCACGATTGTCCCGACGGCGAGCCCGGTACCCCACTGGGCAGCGGATGTCGAGACCGCCTGTGCCACAGCCGATCCCGCCTCGGACCAGAGGGAGGCCCACTCGGTGTCCCCCTCGGGCTCCCCCGCGCCAGCGAGCTGGACCAAGGGGTGAACGGCGTGCGCGACGTGGCCGGGATCGGACCATTGGGGCTGGGAGCTGAAGACCTCGACCCGCACGGCCGGGTGGCGCAGGAGTCCGGCCACGGCACGCGACAGGGTGACGCGCCCGACGACGAACACGCGCTCCGGCAGGTGAGCTGCGAGCCAGTCGGCGTCGGTGAGGAGCAGAGGGCCATGCGGCACGACGCCATCCCGGGCGTGGTCCCCGAACGGCTCCGCGACCACCGGGTAGGACCGCGCCGTAGCCCACTCGCACACCTGGCGCGAGGCCACAGGCGAGGGCGACAGGTCGCCGAGGACGACGAGGGTGCGCGGGACATCGGCCATCGAGTGAGCGCCGCCGATCCATTCATCCAACGACACCTCCACCCACGGCCCACCGTCGGCGCGTCCCGACAGTCCCGAGCCCTGCGGGGCGTCGTCACCGAGGTCGGGGGTGAGGGGGTCGCGGAACCCGACGTCGAGGTGGACCGGGCCGCGGTGCGACGACGGGACCCCGCTTCCCGGCGCACCGGTCGCGGCGGCGAGGGCGCGGCAAACGGTCGACCGGTGGGACGCGCCGACGGACTCGACCGACTCCGGCGCCGGGAGGTCGGCGGACCAGCGGACCGCGGACCCGAACATCCCCGGCTGGGTCGTCGTCTGGTTGGCGCCGGTCCCCCGCAGCTCGTGCGGCCGGTCGGCGGAGAGGACGACGAGGGGCACCCCCGTGTGGTGGGCCTCGAGCACGGCGGGGTGCAGGTTGGCGACCGCCGTCCCGGAGGTCGTGATGACGGGAACCGGGAGTCCCGAGCCCTTCGCCAGCCCGAGGGCGAGGAACCCCGCGGTGCGCTCGTCCACCCGGACGTGGAGGCGGAGGCGACCGTCGCGCTCGGCCTGCTGGACGGCATACGCCAGGGGTGCCGAGCGCGACCCGGGAGCGAGGACGACGTCACGCACCCCACCGCGGACCAGCTCGTCGACGAGGACCCGAGCGAGCGCGGTGGAGGGGTTCATCAGCTGCCCGACGCCGGGGGGCCGACGACGAGGGCGACCCCGGTCAGGGCGGCGACGGCGACCACGCCGACGACGGCGGCGAGCGCGGGCTGGCGAGTGAGCCAGGCGAGGACCTTCTCCGGGAGAGACGTCGGCGACTCGCCGCCGTCACCGAAGCGCCACGGCCCCTCGAGCAGCCCGGACGCCTCGGCGCGGCGGTCGAAGACGATCGTCGCGAAGGGCGGGACCGCGCTGAGGACGGCGAGCAGGCCGACCCCGAGCGGCCACCTCTGGTTGACCCAGGTGACGAGGGCGACGAGGCCGTAGGCGATGAAGACGACCCCGTGCACCATCCCGAAGACGCGCACGCCCAGGTCGGTGGTCTCGGTGACGTACTTGAGGAACATGCCGACGAGCAGGAGGGCCCAGGTGATGGCCTCGGCGATGGCGACACGGCGGAAGAGCAGCGAGGGGGTCACGAGTCGCGATTGTGCCACCGCCGCTCGGAGCGGAACTCATGCACCACCGGGACCGAGCCGCTGCGCGACGTCAGAGCAGGGGCGACTCCGGCCCGCCAGCGTTGCAGCGACACGTCGCCCGAGCGGTCCACGGCCGCCGCCGTCGAGCGGTACGCGCCCAGCTCGTGGGCCGGCGCCGGTCCGCCACGCGAGAGCGAGCGGGTCGCCGGGGTGGCGACCACCGTGGTCCACGAGCGACGGTCGGGCGGCGGGGAGACGTCGAGCCCGTGCACGGGGTCGCCGCGGTGCTGGAGCGACAGCACGTCGGTGGACGCCGGGATCGGGAACTCGTCGATCGGCGACCCGGCCGTGACGACGTGGGTCACCCGGTGGCGCCGACCGAACACGGGGTCGGACGCGAGCGCCGCGGCGACGAGGCCCCCCTGGCTGTGTCCCACGAGGACGACGCGGTCCCCGGGGCGGGCCCGCCCCGCCTGTGCGCGGTCGAGCGCCGTCGTCGCCGCGACCGCCGACGCGCTCGTCGCGGCAAGCATGAGGGAGACGTTGGCGGGCCAGTCCATCGGCACCGAGCCGCCCTCGAACCAGGAGCCGTGGGTTCCGGGGACCTGCACCACCCACGTCGTCGAGCCGTCGGCCGTCGACACCTCGACGACACGCACCCGTCCCTCGACGGCCAGCGACTCGACGCCGGCCAGCAGGGTCTCGGCCGAGTCGGGGACCGGCACGACCACCCCGTCCCGCGTGCGGGCGGCGGTCACCGCGACCTCCCAGCCCGTCCCCTCGTCGAGCAGCCCGAACGCGCGCCCGGTCGCCGCGGTGACGATCCGCGCGACGAGCATCGCCTGGTCGTGGACGGCCCCGACGAGGGCGCGGTTGCGCGCCTCGACGGCCTCGAACCCGTCCGCCGCCCGCGCCGTCGCGTCCGCCAGGTCGCGGAGCCGGACGGCGGCCGAGGCCACCCACCGGCGCAGCTCACCGGACTCCGCCCGGGCCCGGGTGACCTGCACCGCCACGGCGGGCTGCACCGGCGGGACCAGCGGGACCGCTGGCACGTGGAGCGACAGCCACGGGGCGACGTCCCAGTGGGGACCCAGCCAGTCCTCGAGCACCGCGGCGCAGCGGCGCAGGCCCGCGGCGGCCCGGCGCAGGTCCTCGACCGCCACCTCGAGGCCGCCGAGCCCGCCGACGACCTCGAGGTCGCTCACGCGGCCTGCTCCACCACCGCCGCGACCCGGTCGAGCAGGTCGGCGACGGCGTCCTCCCGGTCGGCGAGCTCCCCGAGCTCGCGCACCCGTCGGCCCAGCACCTCGCGGAAGGCTGCGGCCGACTCGCCCCGCCACGTGAGCGTCGCCAGCGTCCGGAGCGTCCGCACCTCGGTGCGCGTCACCTCGGCACCCTCCCGCCACCTGGCCGCCCTGCGCCTCAGCTCGCTCGCCTCGTTCATGCCGACATCCCACTCCCACAGGGCGGTTCACGACCAGCGGTCGGCCCCCGACCTGTGGATGCCCAGCTCACCGACGGACCTCTGTGGACGAGGCCAAGGCCACGCAGGGCGCACCCGGCCGAGCGCCGTGAGCGGGCGGCATACGCTGATCGGCATGGCCACGCACCACGACCTCATCATCATCGGCACCGGGTCGGGGAACTCGCTCGTCACTCCCGAGCTCGAGGGGCTCGACATCGCCATCGTCGAGGAGGGGACCTTCGGCGGCACCTGCCTCAACGTCGGGTGCATCCCGACCAAGATGCTCGTCCTGCCCGCCGACCGCGTGCTCGAGAGCCGCGACGCCGCCCGCCTGGGCGTGACCATCGACGGCGAGGTCACCGTGGACTGGCCGGCCATCCGCGACCGCATCTTCACCGACCGCATCGACCAGATCTCGGCGGGCGGCGAGCGCTACCGCCGCAGCCAGGGTTTCGTCACCGTGTATGCCGCCACCGCCGAGTTCGTCGGACCGCGGCGACTCGCGCTGTCGACGGGTGAGGAGATCACCGCCGACCGGGTCGTCGTCGCCGCCGGGTCGCGCGCCGACCTGCTCGAGGTCGACGGGCTCGACCGCGTCGCCCCCGACCGCGGGGTCCACACGAGCGACACCGTCATGCGGATGGACGAGCTCCCCCGCCGGATCGCGATCGTCGGAGGCGGGTTCGTCGCCTGCGAGTTCGCCCACGTCTTCGCGGCGCTCGGTGTCGAGGTCACCCAGATCCAGCGCTCCGGCGCGCTCCTGCGCAGCGAGGACGCCGAGATCTCCCGCCGCTACACCGAGCTGGCCCGTGGCCGGCACGACCTCCGCCTCGAGACGCAGGTGACCTCCGCCTCCCGCAGCGACGCCGGCACGTGGACGCTCGCCCTCAAGGGCCTCGACGGGGACACCGACGTCGAGGTCGACGCCGTGCTCGTCGCGGTCGGTCGCACCCCGAACGGCTCGCGGCTCCGCGTCGAGGCCGGCGGCATCGAGCTCGACCCGCGAGGCGTCGTCGTCGTCGACGCGCAGCAGCGCACCACGGCGGACGGCGTGTGGGCCCTCGGTGACGTCGCGAACGCGTGGCAGCTCAAGCACGTCGCCAACCACGAGGCCCGGGTCGTCGCGCACAACCTCGCCGTCGACACCGGGCGCAGCGAGGGCGAGCCGATGGAGGCCGACCACCGCTTCGTGCCGCACGCCGTGTTCGGGCACCCGCAGATCGCGGCGTTCGGTCCCACCCGCGCCGAGCTCGACGAGGCCGGCACTCCGTACGTCGACTACACGCAGGCGTTCGGCGACACGGCCTACGGGTGGGCGCTCGAGGACACCACCGGGATCCTCACGGTGTGCGCGGACCCCGAGACCGGCCTGCTCCTCAGCGCGCACTGCCTGGGGCCCAACGCGTCCACGCTCATCCAGCCGCTCATCCAGGCCGCGTCCTTCGGGCAGCCCGCGGGCGAGGTCGCCCGCGGCCAGTACTGGATCCACCCGGCCCTGGCCGAGGTCGTCGAGAACGCCCTCATCGGCCTCGAGGTCTGACGACCAGCGCTCTGCCGCCCAGCCCTACGGCGTCGGGTGCCGCGCGTCGTAGCGGGTGAACCCCGGCTGGACGCGCGCGAGGACGACGATCGCGACGACGCACGCGGCCCCACCGAGCACCGCCGTCAGCCCCTCACCGACGTGCTCCGCGACGAACCCGCCGATGACGTCACCCAGGCGCGGCCCGCCCGCGACCACGACGATGAAGACGCCCTGCAGGCGGCCGCGCAGGTGGTCGGGGGTCGCGGACTGCAGGATCGTGGTCCGGAACACCGCGCTCACCGAGTCGGCGCCACCGGCGAGCGCCATGGCGACCAGCCCCACCCAGAGGGCCTGCCCGCGGGTGAGGACGTCACCGGCCATGAGCATCGCGGCGCCCAGCCCGGCGATGGCCGCGCCCCACCCGACGATGGACACGAGGATCGCGAGGCCCTGGCGCCGGACCGAGCCGAGCCGGCCCGAGAAGAACATCGCCCCGATGCCGCCGACCGCGGCGGCCGCCCAGAGCGCACCCACGGTGGTCGCCCCGCCGCCGAAGATCAGGGCGCCCGCGGCGGGGAAGAGCACGCGTGGCTGCGCGAGGACCATCGCGGCGATGTCGGCGAGGAAGGTCATGCGGACGTTCGGTCGGGTCGCGAGGAAGGTGAAGCCGTCGAGCACGGACCGTATCCCGGGTGCCCGCCTCGCCGCCCCGCTCGCCGCGGCGTCCCCGGCGCGATCGGGAGTCTCGGCCGGCTCGGGCGGCAGCGAGGGCAGCCGGGCGAGCCCCCAGAGCGCGGCGGTCGTGATGACCGCGTCGACCGTGTACGCCGTCCGGAAGCCGCCGACGTCGACGAGCACCCCGGCGAGCAGCGGTCCGACCGTCATCGACGCGTTCATCGCGAAGACCGACAGCGCGTTGGCCGCAGGCAGCTGGTCGCGCCGGAGGATCCGCGGGTAGATCGAGGTGCGGGCCGGCGACGACACGGCGAACGCGGCGTTCCACGCGGCGACGAGGACGTAGAGCACCCACACCTCGGTGTTGCCGAGCCAGGCCTGGAGCGCGCACAGCAGGCTGACGACGAACGCCACCGACTGCGCGGCGAGCCCGACGACCCGCCGGTCGAAGTGGTCGACGAGCGAGCCGCCGTAGAGCCCCATGACGACGAGCGGGACGAGGGCGAAGAGACCGACGAGGCCGACCGAGGCGGTGGAGCCGGTCAGCTCGTAGACCTGGAGCCCGATGGCGACCACCGCGAGCTGGGAGCCGACGTTCGACAGGGTGAACCCGGCATACAGCCGGCGGTAGTCGAGGTTGCTCCGCAGCGGTTCCAGGTCGAGGAGCAGCGGCACGCGGGTGAGCCTACGGCGAGGCCGACGGACGTGCTCAGAGCAGCCCGAAGGCGGTGAGCTCCTCCTCGGTCATGAGCCGCGAGCGGATGAGGAAGCGCACGCCCTCCGGCGCCTCGACGGAGAACCCCGAGCCGCGGCCGGGCACGACGTCGACGGTGAGGTGGGTGTGCTTCCAGTACTCGTACTGCGCCACGCTCATCCAGAACTCGATGGGCGTCACCCCCTCGGGCGCCAACGTGTCGAGGAGCACGTCGGCGTCCGAGGTGATGAAGTCGCCGTCCGGGAAGCACATCGGGGACGACCCGTCGCAGCACCCACCGGACTGGTGGAACATCAGCGGTCCGTGGATCCGCTCGAGCCGTTCGAGGAGCACGGCAGCGGTCGCGGTGAGGTCGACGCGGGTCGTCGCCGGTGCCTCGGCCATCTCAGAAGAAGCCGAGCTTGTCGGGGCTGTAGCTGACCAGGAGGTTCTTGGTCTGCTGGTAGTGGTCGAGCATCATCTTGTGGTTCTCACGGCCGATGCCTGACTGCTTGTAGCCACCGAACGCGGCGTGCGCGGGGTACTGGTGGTAGCAGTTCACCCAGACGCGTCCCGCCTCGATTCCACGACCCATGCGGTATGCCGTGTTCGTGTCTCGCGACCAGACGCCGGCTCCCAGCCCGTAGAGGGTGTCGTTAGCGATCCGGAGGGCGTCGTCGCGGTCGCTGAACTTCGTCACCGACAGGACCGGTCCGAAGATCTCCTCCTGGAAGACGCGCATCGAGTTGTCGCCCTCGAACACGGTCGGCTCGATGTAGAAACCGCCCTCGAGACCCTCGACCGTGCGCCGGTTGCCACCGGTGAGGACCTTGGCGCCCTCCTTCTTGCCGATGTCGAGGTAGCTGAGGATCTTCTCGTACTGGTCGTTGCTCGCCTGCGCGCCGACCATGACGTTGGGGTCGAGCGGGTTGCCCACGGTGATCGCGTTGACGCGGGCGATGGCCTTGTCCATGAACTCGTCGTAGATGGACTCCTGGACGAGGGCCCGCGACGGGCAGGTGCACACCTCGCCCTGGTTGAGCGCGAACATCGTGAAGCCCTCGAGCGCCTTGTCGAGGAACGCGTCGTCGGCTGCCATGACGTCCTCGAAGAAGACGTTCGGGCTCTTGCCGCCGAGCTCGAGGGTCACCGGAATGATGTTCTGCGAGGCGTACTGCATGATCAGCCGGCCGGTCGTCGTCTCACCAGTGAAGGCCACCTTGTTGATGCCCGGGTGCGAGGCGAGCGGCTTCCCGGCCTCGACACCGAAGCCGTTGACCACGTTGAGGACACCGTCGGGGAGCAGGTCGGCGATGATCTCGACGACCCGCAGGATCGACGCGGGGGTCTGCTCGGCCGGCTTGAGGATGACGCAGTTGCCGGCGGCGAGCGCGGGGGCGAGCTTCCACGTCGCCATGAGGATGGGGAAGTTCCAGGGGATGATCTGGCCGACGACGCCGAGCGGCTCGTGGAAGTGGTAGGCCATCGTGTCGTGGTCGATCTCGGAGATCCCGCCCTCCTGGGCGCGGATGCATCCGGCGAAGTAGCGGAAGTGGTCGATCGCCAGCGGGAGGTCGGCGGCGAGGGTCTCGCGGACCGGCTTGCCGTTCTCCCACGCCTCGAGGACGGCGAGCTCCTCGAGGTGGCTCTCGAGCCGGTCGGCGATCTTGAGCAGGATGTTGCTCCGCTCCGTCGTCGACGTGCGGCCCCAGGCGTCCTTGGCGTCGGTCGCGGCCTGGACCGCGGCGTCGATGTCGGCTGCCTTGCTGCGGGCGACCAGGACGAACGCCTTGCCGTCGACGGGTGAGATGTCCTCGAACGTCTCACCGTCTTGGGCGGGGACCCACTTGCCACCGATGAAGTTGTCGAGCTGCGACGGCAGGGTCACCTTCGAGCCGTCCGCGTTGGGGGGTGCAAACACCATGACCGGACCTCCTTGTCCTTGCGGCGACGCGCCAGTGCGTCACCACCTGCTGCGGACCCTAGGCCGGCGTGGGTTGGTCAGAGGTTGGTCGGCGCTCAGCGGCCGGCGGCGAGGTGCGCGGCGAGCTCGGCGCGAGCAGGGTGCGGCCGGTCGCCGAGGACCGCGAGGGCGCGCTCGACGACCTCGGTGTCCCACGGGACCGCGCGGGCGTAGCGGGCGACGACGTCGGGGCGCGGGTCGGCGAGCAGCGACTCGCGCACGGCCACCGCGAGGTACTCACCGGTCGAGGTGAGCTCGGGCGAGTCGGTCCCGGGCACGAGGTCGCCGCCGTAGTGCTCGACCGCCCGCTCGACGTCGCGGGCACGGACGGCCTCCATCACGGTGACGGCGTCACACGTCACCCGCAGGTCGAGCCGGTAGGGGCGTGAGGCGAGCCGCCCCCCGAGGGCCTGGCGCAGGTGCGACACCTCGGCCTTGAGGGTGGACGCCGACACCCGAGCGTCGCCGTAGAGCGCGGCGTGCAGCGCGTCGAGGGTCAGCCCCTCGGGGTGCAGGGCCAGGAGGGCGATGATCTCGCTCTGCCGCCGGGTGAGGAGCAGCCGCGTGCCGTCCAGGTGGGCCTCGGCCGCTCCGAGGATGCGCAGGGTCAGGCCGCTTCCGACTCGGGGCGCGGCGCCGGCGAGACCCCCGCGCGGGATCTCGCGCTCGAGGAGGGCGGCCAGCGCCGTCGCGGTCGCCGCGCCGATGGGGTGGGTGCGGTCCCACGTCGTCGACAGGTCGAGCACGCCGATCTGCTCACCGGTGGCCGGGTCGTGCACGGGCGCCGCCCAGCACACCCAGTTGTGGACGATCGGGGCGTAGTGCTCGGCGGAGAACACCGTCTGCGTGCGGCCCGTCCGCTGCGCCAGGCTGAGGGCGTTGGTCCCGACGCTCTCCTCGTCCCACCGGCCCCCGGCGACGAAGTTGACCCGCTCGGCCTTGCGCCTCATCACCCGGCCGCCGTAGGTCCAGAGGATCCGGGTGTCACGGTCGGTGATGGCGACGACGAGGTCGCCGTCCTCGGCGGCGCGGCGCAGCTCGCTCGAGATGTTGCCGACGGCGACGTGGAGCGGCGAGTCCTCGAACTCGGCCCGGGTCTGGTCCGGGTCCGCCATCGGCGCCTCGGTGACGCCCTCGGGGACGTGGCCGGCGCTGCGGTCCCAGCTGTCGACGATGGTCTCCGGCACCTCGCTCGCGTGCGGGCGCGTCCCGAGCCGGTCCGGGCGGTCCGCGCGCTCCGCCCAGGCCGACCGCGCACGCTCGAGCGCACTGCGTCGACCCTTGAGGCCCTTGGTCGCCATCGACCCTCCATCCGCTCGTCCGGGCTCAGGCTAAGGGGCCTGCCTGTGCGTGGCCCGGGAGTTGCGCGAACTCAGGGCCGGCGGTCGGTGAGGCAGTAGGTGCGTCCGACCGGGTCGTGCATCACCGTCCAGAACTCGTGCTCGGAGACGACCTCCGCGCCGGCGGCGACGTGCGCCTCGCGGGTGGCACCGCGGTCCTGCGTGGCGAGGTCGACGTGGGCGGAGACGGTGCCGGTGGGCTCCCCCAGCCGCTGCAGGAGGAACCGCACGGGTATGCCGTCCGGTCGCGTCAGCGAGACGAACTCCGGCAGCGAGCCGGGCCGTCTCGGCCACCCGGTGAGGGTCTCCCAGAAGTCGACCTCCCGGGCGAAGGACGCGGACGGGACGTCGAGGCAGACCTGGTCGAGCAGGTCGGGCTGGCCTTCCCGGACCTGCCGCGCGGCCGACCCGGCGTTCGCCCACGAGGTGAGGCAGAAGGTCATGCCTCCCGGCGAGCGCAGCACGACGACGTCGTCGTGACGGGCGACCTCGACGGCACCGAGCCGGTTGGCCTCGACGGCCGCCTCCGGCAGGGGGACGTCGACGTCGAGGTCGACGTGCACGCCACCACCCTCGAGGACCTGCTGCAGCTTGACCCAGGCGTCCCCGCGCTCGGCCAGGAGGGTCGCGAACTCGCCGCGCTCGCCCCGGGGCTGCGAGAGGCGGGAGCGGGTCACGGTGGCCCAGAACCGCCACGACTCCTCGGCGTCGGACGTCGGGGTGTCGAGGAAGGCCCAGACCCAGCGGATCTCGATCATGCGAGCTCCCAGGCGGCGGTGAGGCGGTCGCGCCACCAGCGGACGCGGTCGGCCGGTGCGGCGTGACGGTCGAGGAGGTCGGCGTCGGCCGCGACCCGGCGGACCGCGAGCTGCCCGTCGACCGGGACGAGCGACGCGGTCGTGACGTCGCCGTCGAGCAGCGCCACCGTCCCGAGGCCGCACGCGTGGTCGAGCCGCGGCAGCGCGGCCGCGAGCGCCACCCCCGCGGCCATGCCGACGCTGGTGTCCAGGGCGGACGACACGACGGCCGGGAGCCCGCACTCGGCGACGACCTCGAGCGCTCGGCGCACCCCGCCCAGCGGCGCCGCCTTGATGACGATGAGGTCGGCGGCGTCGAGGTCGCGCACGCGCATCGGGTCCTCGGCCTTGCGGATCGACTCGTCGGCGGCGACGGGCACGTCGATCCGCTGGCGGGCCAGGGCGAGCCGGAGGTCCCGCAGCTCCTCGACGGTGGCGCAGGGCTGCTCGGCGTACTCGAGGTCGTGCGCGGCGAGCCGCCGCAGCACCTCGGTCGCCGTGGCGACGTCCCAGCCGCCGTTGGCGTCGACCCGGATACGAGCGCGAGGTCCCATCGCGTCACGCACCGCGGCCACCCGGCACACGTCGTCGTCGGGCGACTGCCCACGCTCGGCGACCTTGACCTTGGCGGTCGTGCAGCCCGGGAAGCGCGCGAGGACACCGGGCACGGCCTCGGGAGCCACGGCGGGCACGGTCGCGTTGACGGGGACGGTGTCCCGCAGGGCAACGGGCCACCCGCGCCAGGCCGCCTCCACCGCGGCGGACAGCCAGCGCGCCGACTCGGCCGGTCCGTACTCGAGGAAGGGACCGAACTCCCCCCACCCCGCCGGCCCCTCGATCAGGGCCACCTCGCGCTCGCTCACCCCGCGGAAGCGCACGCGCAACGGGATCGACACGACCCGCACGGAGCCGAGCAGGTCGTCCAGCGACGGGCCGGTCACCGGTCGCGCGAGGAGAGGACGCAGAACTCGTTGCCCTCCGGGTCGGCGAGCACGGTCCAGGTGACGTCGTCGGACTGGCCGACGTCGACGCGGGTGGCGCCGCGCTCGAGGAGGGCGGCGATCTCGGCGTCGCGGTCCTGGCTCGTGTGGGGGGCGAGGTCGATGTGGAGCCGGTTCTTCCGGGTCTTGGTCTCCTCGACCCGGACGAAGACGAGCTCCTGCGGCTGGCGCCGCCACTCCGCCAGCGTCGCGACCGGGTCCTCGGTCGCGTCGGGGGGGGCGATGACGACCTCCTCGTCGTCCTCGTACCCGACCTTCCAGTCGAGCGTCTCCGCCCACCAGCGGGCCTGGGCCGCCAGGTCGTGGCTGTCGACGACGAGCGTGTACCAGAGCAGGGCCATGCCCGCGAACCTACTCCGGGACGGCGTCCGCGGGGTCGGGGGCGGGGTCGGGGGCGGCCTCGGTGGCCGTTCGCAGCCGGAGGGCCGCGTCACGCGCCAGGACGACCGCCCGTCGGAACGAACCCACGAGGTAGTCCTCGGACCCCAGCACCGTGACATCGAACTCCGGCCGGTCCCAGCCGGCGAGGAAGGCGGTCTGCGGGGCCACCGCGCGCGCCAACGCCTGCACCTTGTCGTTGGGGGACGAACGGAGGTTGAACATCGTCCGCAGCAGGGACACGGGCACGACGCGGCCGGGTCCGACGAGGTCGTTGGCCCTGGCGACCGCGGTCAGGGCTGCGCACGCCACGACCTCCTCGGATGCCGTGGAGCGCAGGAGCGTGGGCTGGGCGGTCACGGCACGCACCAGGAGTCGCCGCGCGGCCGTGCGGACCTCGGACCCCAGCAGGAGGTCCGTCACCCTGGTCAGCTCGGCGTCGACGCGCAGGAGCGTGCCTCGCGCCTGCTCGGACAGGCCGTCGGCCTGCACTGGCTCATCGGGCAACGTCGTCGGCTCGAGGGCGAGCAGCGGGCCCTCGCCGCCGACGAGCAGTCCGAGCCAGGTCAGCACCTTCTCGTGCCGGGGCGGCTCCGGCGGCGTCGCGGGCGCCCGGACGACGAGTCGCCCACGCCCCAGCTCCTCCGCCGCGCACTCGTAGCCGGTGCCGTCGACGGGCCGACGACGCACGTCGACCACGTGGTCGTCGATGACGACCACCTCGAGGAGGTCGCCCAGCGATCCGCGGCCGTGTCCCGGGCCGAGGTGGTCGTCACCGTAGGAGTACGGGTCGTCGGCTCCCCAGTCCTGGTAGGGCTCCACCCGGCGCGACCGGCCGAGGTTGACGATGTCGTTGCTCACCCTGCTCCTTCGGTCCCTGCGGCTCGACTGCCGCTGTGAGCCACCGTCCCAGAGATCGTCGAGACGACAGCCGAGTTCTCCACAGGCGGCTCCTGCGACGCCGGGGCGAGGCCCACCACCGAGCGCGGGCGGTTCGACGTACTGGGCCTGATCACGCCCGGATAGGCTCGCGCGTGTGACGGCGATCGAAGGCGTGAGCGAGACGTTCGACCCGGGGGCGTGGGACGAGGTCGAGGGCTTCGACTTCACCGACATCACCTACCACCGGGCCCGGGACCTCGGCTGCGTACGCATCGCCTTCGACCGGCCCGAGGTGCTCAACGCCTTCCGGCCGCACACCGTCGACGAGCTCCACCGCGCGCTCGACCACGCCCGCCGCACCCCTGACGTCGGCGTCGTCCTCCTCACCGGCAACGGCCCCGGTCCGTCCGGCACCGGCAGTGAGGGCAAGTGGGCGTTCTGCTCCGGCGGCGACCAGCGGATCCGCGGGCGCAGCGGCTACCAGTACGCGGCGCAGGACACCGACGACGACACGGCGGCGGGCGTCGACGAGCGCCGGGTCAAGGCCGAGGGCGGACGGCTCCACATCCTCGAGGTGCAGCGCCTCATCCGGACCATGCCCAAGGTCGTCATCTCGCTCGTGAACGGCTGGGCGGCCGGCGGCGGCCACTCGCTGCACGTCATCTGCGACCTCACGATGGCCTCGCGCGAGCACGCCCGGTTCAAGCAGACCGACTCCGACGTCGGCTCGTTCGACGGCGGCTACGGCAGCGCCTACCTCGCGAAGATGGTCGGGCAGAAGTTCGCCCGCGAGATCTTCTTCCTCGGCCGCACCTACACCGCCGACGACATGCACCGCATGGGCGCGGTCAACATCGTCTCGGCCCACGCGGAGCTCGAGTCCGACGCGCTGCAGGTCGCCCGCGAGATCATGTCGAAGTCACCCCAGGCACAGCGCATGCTCAAGTTCGCGTTCAACCTCACCGACGACGGGCTCATGGGGCAGCAGGTCTTCGCCGGCGAGGCGACGCGGCTCGCCTACATGACCGACGAGGCCGTCGAGGGACGCGACCAGTTCCTCGAGAAGCGCGAACCCGACTGGTCGCCCTTCCCCTGGTACTTCTGAGGCCCGGGGAGCGCGTCACGCCGGGTGCTCAGCCCGACCCGCCGATGTCCACCTCGTACGCCTCGTAGATGAGGTCGGCCCCGCGCTGGCGGTGACGCACGATGCGGCCCACGAGCTCGGTCGCCGCCTCGCGGTGTGCCGCAACGGCATCCGGGCTCTGGAGGCCGGCCTCCCGCTCCCCCAGCAACCGCTCGACGACCTCGATGAAGTCGAGGTGCTCGTTCATCTGCACCTTGGCGAGCGACGCGAGCCGGGGCGCGCGGGACACGGCGTCCGCGTAGAGCCCTCCGGGCTCCTCGGTGACCGCACGGTGGTCGCGCAGGTCGTGGGCGAGCTCGGTGAGCGCGGCGCGCACCCGGCGCCGCCACAGCGAGCCGAGGCCGACGGGCAGGGCCAGGGCCGCGTCGAGCGCGGCCATCGACTCGCCCAGCTCGGCCCGGTGGCCTCGCACCCGCTCGAGGTATGCCGCGAACTCGGGGTCCATGCGGCCATCATCCTCACGATGTGCGGCGCTGCCTAGAGTGGTCGCCATGAGGATCGAGCCGCTCGCCGTGCCCTCCGGCGTGGCCGTCCTCGCCGTCCTCCCCCGTCTCGCGCAGGCCCTCGAGGGTGGCCACCCCGTGGCCCCGTATGCCGTCGGCTCACCTCCCCCGGACCTGTCGCCGTCCGTCCCGGGCGCCATCCCCGATCTCCCCGACGACCTCGCCGTGGTCGTGGGGACCTCGGGGTCCACCGGGGCCGCCAAGCGGGCGATGCTCACGACGGCCACCCTGCACGCCAGCATCGAGGCGACCGCGGCACGCCTCGGCGGGCACGGCCAGTGGCTGCTCACCGTGCCCGGCCACCACGTCGCCGGGCTGCAGGTGCTGCTGCGCTCGCTCGTCGCCGGCACCACCCCCCACGTCCTGGACCCCGCCGCCGGGTTCACCCCGCAGTCCTGGTCCACCGCGGTCGACGCCCTGCCGGCCACCGACCGTCCCACCCACGTCTCCCTCGTCCCGACCCAGCTCACCCGCCTGCTCCACGACCCAAGCGCCACCGCGCGGCTCGCCCGGTTCGCCGCGGTCCTCGTCGGGGGCGCCGCCACCCACCCCGCGCTGCTCGCCCGGGCGGCAGACGCCGGGGTCGCGGTGGTGACGACGTACGGCATGTCCGAGACGGCCGGTGGCTGCGTCTACTCCGGCCGGCCGCTGGACGGTGTCGGGATCCGCCTCGACGGCGACCACCGGATCCACCTCACCGGAGCCGTCGTCGCCGCCGGCTACCTCGGCGACCCCGCCCTCACGGCCGCGGCCTTCCCGGAGCCCGGGACCTTCCGGACCGACGACGTCGGGCACGTCGACGGGGCCGGGGTCCTCCATGTGCAGGGTCGCATCGACGACCTCGTCAACACCGGCGGCCTCAAGGTCGCACCCCGGCTCGTCGAGGAGGCCGTGGCCGCGCTGCCCGGCATCCGCGAGGCCGTGGCCGTCGGGGTCCCCCACCCCGAGTGGGGCGAGGTCGTCGCCGTCGTCGTCGTGAGCGACCCCGCCCGCGGGGCACCCGGGGTGACCGATCTGCGGGAGCGGCTGCGCGGCATACTCCCCGACCACGCCCTGCCCCGAGCGGTCCGGGAGGTCGACGCGATCCCGACCCGAGGGCCCGGCAAGCCCGACCGAGCCGCGATCCGAGCACTGTTCGCCGACGTGGGAGAATGAGCACGTGCTCCGTTTCCTGCCCGTGGTCATCTCTCTCGCACTGTCGATCTACTGCGTCGTCGACTGCATCCAGAGCAACGACGGCGCGGTCCGTGGCCTGCCCAAGCTCGTGTGGGTGTTCGTCATCCTGCTCTTCCCGTTCGCGGGCTCGCTCGCGTGGCTCTTCGCCGGTCGCCCCAAGGCCACACCGGCGCCACGCCGCCCGCTCCCCCGCGGGCCCGACGACGACCCCGACTTCCTCAAAGGACTCTAGGCACCTCCCCTCATGGCCACGTACCAACAGTGGGTCGCCGGCGCGCGCCCTCGCACCCTCTTCGCCGCCGTCGCCCCGGTCGTCATCGGCACCGCCGCGGCGGCCCAGCACTCCGAGCCGAGCTGGGGGATCGCGATCCTCGCGGCCGTCGTCGCGCTCTCGCTCCAGGTCGGCGTGAACTACGCCAACGACTACTCCGACGGCATCCGCGGCACCGACGACGAGCGCGTGGGCCCCGTGCGGCTCGTCGGGCAGAGGCTCGCGGTCGCCCGCAACGTCAAGGCGGCGGCGTTCCTGTCGTTCGGCTTCGCCGCGGTCACCGGCCTCGCCCTCGTCGCCCTCTCGGAGGCGTGGTGGCTCCTGCCCATCGGCATCGCGTCGATCTGGGCGGCGTGGACCTACACCGGCGGCGACAAGCCCTACGGCTACCGAGGGCTCGGCGAGCTCTTCGTCTTCGTCTTCTTCGGCCTCGTCGCCACGCTCGGCACGATGTACGCGCAGACCGCGGAGCTGTCGTGGTTCGGGCTCGCGGCTGCGGTCGGGGTCGGGGCCATCGCGTCGGCCATCCTCGTCGTCAACAACCTGCGCGACATCCCCACCGACGCCGAGTCCGGCAAGCGCACCCTCGCGGTGCGGCTGGGCGACGCCGGCACGCGCCGGCTCTGGCTCGGCCTCATCGCCGTCAGCGTCCTCGCCCTCGGCGTCATGGCGCTGTGGGACGTGTGGGCCCTCATCGGCCTGCTCTCCCTCGTCGTCGTCGCCGGTGCCGTCAAGGTCGTCATGGGTGGCTCCCAGGGCCGCGGGCTCGTGCCCGTGCTCGGCTCGACCGGCAGGTACGAGCTGGCGTATGCCGTCGCCGTCCTCGCCGGGATCGTCGCCTCCCGCTCCCTGGCCTGAGCCGGGCTCGATCGCGGGCCTGAACCGCGCTCGCTCGCGGGTCAGCGGAAGTCGGAGCTGCCGTCGTCGGGAGCGGCGCGGCGGGCGTCGGGCCGTGCCACCTCGGCGTCCTCGGCGACCTCGTCGCCGCCCTGCTCCCGCTTGCGATCGACGCGACGGTCGACCCGTGCCGCGATGTCGGCCGAGGCCTGCTGGCGAAACGGCTTGAGCACGAACGCCGAGATGACGAGCGAGGCGACGGCCGCGATGACCACGGCGAGCAGCTGCTCCTCGCGGTCACGCAGACCGAGCAGCCAGGTCGCGGCGAGGCAGCCGGTGAAGATGAGGGTCCTCAGGATGAGGTAGCGGACCATGCTCACCTCAGAGGCCCGAGTAGGAGTGCTGGCCGACGAAGTACACGTTGACGACGGCGTAGTTGACGATGATGCAGACGAAGCCCGCCACCGCGACCCAGGTCGCCGACTGGCGCCGCCAGCCGCGGGTCACCCGGGCGTGCAGGTAGGCCGCGTAGACGACCCAGATGATGAAGGTCCAGACCTCCTTGGGGTCCCAGTTCCAGTAGGACCCCCACGCCTGACGGGCCCAGATCGCCCCCGCGATGAGGGTGAACGTCCACAGCGGAAAGGCGATGATGTGCAGCCCGTAGGTCAGCCGCTCGAGCGTCCTCCCGTCCGGCAGCGCCCGCAGCACGCCACGCTCGGTCCCGAACCGGTCCTGCGCGAGGTAGAGCAGGGCGATGACGAAGCCGACCGCGAACAGCCCCACGGAGATGGTCGCGACGGTGACGTGGATGACGAGCCACACGCTCTTGAGCGACGGCATGAGCTCGGCGGCCTCGGTGTACCAGACGGTGTTGGCCAGGCCGAGCAGGATGAGGACCGGGGCGACGACGAAGAGCCCGAGCCAGCGCAGGTCCCGGCGCACCCCGTAGGCCACGAAGACGACCATGGTGAAGAGCGCTGCCGCGACCCCGAACTCGAACATGTTGCCCAGCGGCCAGCGCTGCACCGACGCGCCGCGCAGGGCGGCCGAGGCGAAGAGGAGCACCGTTCCGAGCAGGGCCAGGGTCTGGGCGACGCCGGCGGCCTTGCGGGCCCGCAGCGGCACCTCCGCGTCCGAGCCGCCGCGAGCGGTCACCGCGTCGGCCCGCACCGGTCCCCCGTCGGACGCCGAGGCACCACCGGCGGCGACGAGCTCACGGTCGGGGGCGTCCGCGGACTCGGCTCGAGCGTCACGGGCCGGGAGCAGCCCGGCGAGGTAGCCGGCATACCCGAGCATGGAGAGGGTGAGCACCGCCATGGCGGAGTAGAGGCTGAGGTTCGCGTAGCTCGCCAGGGTCTCGTTCGTCACGTGCGCCGTTCCTTCAGTCGGGTGAGGACGTCCTCGAGCTGCTCGCCCATGCCCTCGTCGTCGTCCTTGGCCAGTCCGCCGATGCTCACTACGGTACGTCCCTGCTCCGAGGAGGGCGCAACCCGCACGAAGACCCGTCGGCGCCGGATCGTCAGCGACAGGATGAGCCCGAGCAGGGCCGCGAGGGCGGACGCGAGCGTCAGCTCCTTGCCCGGGTCGCTGCGGATCGAGATGCCGGCGAACCGCTCGAGACCGTCGAAGGTGATCGAGCCCTGTCCACCGGGAAGCGTGAAGGTCTGGCCCGGGGTGAGCCAGATCCGCAGCAGGTCGGAGCCGTCGGCGCTCTTGAGCTGGGTCATGTCGTCGGTGTCGAGCGAGTAGACCGACGACGGGCGCCCCTGCGGGAAGAGCGTGCCCTCGAAGGCGCTGAGCGCGAGCGCCGGCTCGAGCGCGTCGGGGAAGACCGAGCGCGGCCCCTGCTCGTCGAGCACCGCGGTCGGCAGGAAGAGGCCCGCGAACCCCAGCTGCTTGCCCGCCGGGCCGGCGCCCGCGACCTTGACGGCGCCGACCGAGGTGTAGTTGTTGTCCTGCGCGAGGAACGGCGTCGCCTCGGAGTAGAGGACCTTGCCCGCCGCGTTGCGCACGGTGATCTTCGGGGCGTAGCCGTTGCCGAGGAGGAACGCCGTCCCCCCTCCGGTCTCGAGCGGACCGTTGACCCGGATGACCTTCTTCTCCGGCTCCGCGCCCGGCTCCTTCGTGAAGTCGACGTGTGCCGTGAAGTCGCGCGGCGACCCGAACTGCCCCTTGCCCTGCACGTCGTCCTCGAACTCCGCGTCGAAGCGGGTGAGCGTCATCGTGAACGGGGTGAAGTCGGCGGGGTCGACGAGCGGGCCGGGGCTGATCGTGTCGTAGCGGGCGACCGTGTTGGCGAAGGTCTGTCCCACGGGGAGGATGACGTCGCCCTTCCACCCGAGGAGGTGGCCCCAGGCCATGCCGACGATGACGCCGATGAGGGCGAGGTGGAAGAGGAGGTTGCCGGTCTCCTTGAGGTAGCCCTTCTCCGCCGACACCGTGGTGGCGTCGTGCGAGTGGGTCCGGAAGCGCGCCGACCGCAGCGCCGACCGGACCTCGCGCAGCGCCTCGTCGGGGGCGCCGTCGAGGGTCACCGACTCGTGGGCGGAGAGTCGTTCCAGCCGCTTCGGTGCCCGCGGCGGCAGCGAGCGCATGGCCTTCCAGTGGATCCTCGACCGGGGCAGGACGCAGCCGACGAGCGAGACGAAGAGGAGCAGGTAGATGGCCGCGAACCATGGCGAGGCGTAGACCTCGAAGAACCCGAGGGTGTCGAGGATCGGGCCGGCGGTCTCGTGGCGGGCGATCCAGTCGGCCGTGCGGACGGCGTCGATCGAGCGCTGCGGGAAGATCGACCCCGGCAGGGCCGCGACGGCGACGAGCAGGAGGAGGAACAGCGCGGTGCGCATCGAGGTGAGCTGGCGCCAGGCGAACCGGAGCAGGCCGAGCGGCCCGAGCTGCGGCTGGGTGACGTCGTCGCGCTCGGTGCGCGGGTCGGCGGGCTGGGTCGACAGGCTCATCAGATCGGGACCTCGAACCCGGAGACCAGCTCGGCCTGGAGCCAGCGGGTCAGCTCCTCCCAGACACCGGTGAGGAGGAGCAGCCCGACGACGATGAGCAGCCCCCCGCCGACGAGCTGGATGGCGCGGTGGTGGCGACGCACCCACCCGGAGACGCGCCCGAAGCGCTCGATCCCGGCGGCCGCGAGGATGAACGGGATCCCCAGACCGAGGGCGTATGCCGTCGCGAGGGTGACCGCGCGGCCGGTGCTCGGGTTCGTGGTGGAGGCGGAGAGCGTGAGGACCGCGGCCAGGGTCGGCCCGGTGCAGGGGGCCCAGCCGAGCCCGAAGACGGCGCCGAGCAGAGGGGCGCCGAGGAGCCCGGCGCGCGGGCGCCAGGACGGGGCGAGCTGCCGCTGGGAGCCGGCGTTCGCCCCGACGCCGAGGAAGACCAGGCCCATGAGGATGACGAGCACTCCCCCGACCCGCATGAGGAGGACGCGGTGCTCGACGAGGGCGCGGCCGAGGGAGGCGATGAAGATCGAGCCGATGACGAACACGGCGGCGAACCCGACGACGAAGAGCGTCGCCCCGAGCACCATGCGTCCGCGCGAGCGCCGCTCCAGCGCGGTGTCGCTGAGGCCGGTGACGTAGCCGAGGAACCCGGGGACCAGGGGCAGCACGCACGGGGAGGCGAAGGAGACCAGGCCCGCGAGCGCCGCCACGAGGACGGCGAGGGGCAGGGCGCCGGAGGCGATCGTGTCGGTCAAGGGGTCAGGACTTCAGCACGTCGTCGATGAGGCCCTGCAGCGTCGTGGCGGACACGACTCCGTTGGCGCGGGCGGCGACCCGGCCCTCGCGGTCGAGGATGAGGGTGGACGGCGTGTTCACCGGGGCCTGGCGGCCGAAGGCGAGGATGAGCGTGCCGCCCTCGTCGGTGAGGCTGGGGTAGGTCATCTTCGTCTCCTGGGCGAGGGCCGCTCCGCGTTCGGGCCCCTCCCGGAAGTTGATCCCCATGAACTGCACCGGCTTGCCGGCGGCCTGGACGTCGGTCCAGACCTTCTGCAGGTCCGGGATCTCCTTGATGCACGGCCCGCACCACGAGGCCCACATGTTGACGACGACGACCTGCTTCCCCCGCTCGGAGGTGCTCGACCACTGCCGTCCGTCCAGGGTGGCGCCTTCGAGGGTGATCGGCTTGAGCCGGTCGCCGACCGCGATCTGCTCGAGCGCACCGTTGCCGGCGATGTAGCCCTTCTGGTCGCCCTTCTTGGCCTGCTCGGCGATGGAGTTGGGGTCGGACGAGCAGGCGCCCAGCGCGAGCAGCGCGACGATGGAGGTGAGGGCCACGAAGGCGCGGGACACGGCATACCGAGAAGGGCTGCGGGTCATGCGCCGGCACCCGCCTGGGCCTGCGGGAGGAGGGCGGCAGCGGGCTCGCTGTAGGCGAGCGACTCGAGCTCGTCGCCGACGTAGGTCAGCGAGGTGAGCGAGGCGAGGGAGCACTCGCGGCGCCGCGGGTCGTGGACGAAGCGGCGGCCCTCGATCGCCAGGCGCAGCATCCAGATCGGGGCCTGGTGCGACACGATGACGACCTCGTGGGCCCGGCCGAGCTCGAGCGCGTCGTCGACGGCGGCCTGCATCCGAGCCGCGAGGTCGACGTAGGGCTCGCCCCAGGACGGACGCATCGGGTTGACCATGAGCTTCCACATCTTCGGGTCGCGGAAGATCCCCTTGCCACCGGCGACCGCACGCCCCTCGAAGGCGTTCTCGGCCTCGAGGGCCCGCGCGTCGAGCTCGACCTCGAGGTCGTGGGCGGCCGCGATGGGCGCCGCCGTCTCGCGGGCGCGCTCGAGCGGGCTGGAGATGACGTGGGTGACGTCGTGGTCGGCGAGGTGCGCCGCGACCAGCTCGGCCATCTCCCGGCCCAGCGGGGACAGGTGAAACTCCGGCAGCCGCCCGTAGAGGACCCGGTCCGGGTTGTGGACCTCCCCGTGCCGCACGAGGTGCACGACCGTGCGGTCGGCGGTCGGGGAGGGCGTCATGGCACCGATTGTCTCAAACGAACCTGAGCGCCCGGTCACCCGGCGTGGGCGGCGGCGCGGGCCGCGGCGGGCAGAGCCGCGACGACCTGGCCGACCGCCTCGTCGTCGTGCGAGCCGCTGACGAACCAGGACTCGAACGCGCTCGGCGGCAGGTGGACGCCCTGGTCCAGCATGGAGTGGAAGAAACGACCGTATGCCGCGGTGTCCTGGTCGCGGGCCTCGTCGTAGTTCGTCACCGGGGCGCCGCGGAAGAACACCGAGAACATCGAACCGGCCCACTGCACGGTGTGCGGGACGCCCTCGTCCGCCAGCGCCGCACTCGCCGCGTCGGCGATGGTGCGCGCGGTCGCCTCGAGCCGCGGGTAGAGGTCGTCGGTGCAGCCCTTGAGGGTGGCGAGCCCGGCGGCGGTGGCGACGGGGTTCCCGCTCAGCGTTCCTGCCTGGTAGACCGGGCCCAGCGGTGCCAGGTGGCTCATGATCTCGGCGGTGCCCCCGAAGGCCGCGGCGGGGAAACCGCCGCCCATGACCTTGCCGAAGGTGAACAGGTCGGGTGCGCCGGCGGCATACGGCCCCTCGAGACCGAACCACCCGGCCGGGCTGCAGCGGAAGCCGGTCATGACCTCGTCGGAGATGAGCAGCGCGCCGTGGTCACGGGTGACCCGGCGCAACGCCTCGGTGAAGCCGGGGGCGGGCGGGACGACCCCCATGTTGCCGGCAGCCGCCTCGGTGATGACGGCGGCGATCTCGCTGCCGCGTGCGGCGAAGACGGCCTCGAGCGCCTCGACGTCGTTGTAGGGGACGACGACGGTGTCCATCGTCATCTCGCGCGGGACGCCGGCGGAGTCGGGCAGCGCCAAGGTCGCGACTCCGGAACCGGCGGCAGCGAGGAGGGCGTCGACGTGGCCGTGGTAGCACCCGGCGAACTTGACGATGACCGAGCGGCCGGTGAAGCCGCGGGCCAGCCGGACGGCGCTCATCGTCGCCTCGGTGCCGCTGGAGACGAGGCGCACCTGCTCGAGGGGGTCGACGCGACGGACGATCTCCTCGGCGAGGAGCAGCTCGTTCTCGCTCGGCGTGCCGAACGAGAAACCGCGCCCCGCCGCCTCGGTGACGGCGGCGAGGACGTCGGGGTGGGCGTGTCCGAGGATCATCGGCCCCCACGAGCAGAGGAGGTCGACGTAGCGGCGGCCGTCCACGTCGGTGAGCCACGGGCCCGTGGCGCTGGCGATGAACCGCGGCGTGCCGCCGACGGCCCGGAAGGCGCGCACCGGCGAGTTCACCCCACCGGGGATGACCCGGGTGGCGCGCTCGAGGAGGGCGGCGGAGGCGGGGGCGGCGGTGGCGCCGGCGGCGTCGGGTGCGGGCACGGCGGGGCTGGCGGGGCTGGACGTCATGCGTCCATTGTCCCGCTCAGTGGATCTCGTCGTCCGCCCGGGCTCCGGGGACGAGGTGGGCCCGTACCTGCGCGAACGCGTCGTGGACGCTCGCCACCTGCTCGTCGGTGAGGAGGTCGACGAAGTGGGCGCGCACGGACTGGACGTGCACCGGCGCCGCGGCCTCGACCGTGCGGCGACCTGCGGGGGTCAGCGCCAGGGCCACCCCCCGGCCGTCCTCGGGGGTCGGCTCGCGTCGGACCCAGCCGCGCGCCTCGAGGCGCTTCGCGGTGTGCGTCACCCGACTCCGGCTCTGCACGACGAGGTCCGCGAGCACCGACATGCGAGCGCGGTCCCCGTCCTGCTCGGACAGCATCGAGAGCAGCTCGTACTCGGGCAGGCTCATGCCGAAGGCGTCGAGGTCGCGTTCGAGCGCCACCTCGAGCTCGCGGTGGCCGCGCAGGTAGGCCCGCCACGCCTGCTGTTCGCCGTGCGACAGCCAGCGGACCCCCGCGCTCTCCCCTGTGGACACGCTCGCATGCTAGCGCTCCGCGGGCCCGGACCGACCGACCTCCGCGCGATCCGGAAAGGTCGCGATAGTTGAAATATTGACAAGACGACCAGTGTTGACCCTCAGGACACCCTCACCCCCACCTCTTCAAGGAGTGCGCATGACCACGACTGCCGGCACCACCGTCCAGCTCCCCTCCGGCACCTGGGCGATCGACGCCAGCCACACCGAGGTCGGTTTCGTCGCCCGCCACCTCATGGTCTCCAAGGTCCGCGGCACCTTCCGCGAGGTTTCCGGCACCGTCGAGGTCGCCGAGGACGTCACCCAGTCCTCCGTCGAGGTCGCCGCCCAGATCGCCTCGGTCGAGACCGGCAGCCCCGACCGCGACACCCACCTCAAGAGCGCCGACTTCTTCGACGCCGAGCAGTTCCCGGCCATGACCTTCCGTTCCACCTCCTTCGACGGTGCGACGCTCGCGGGCGACCTCACCATCAAGGACGTCACCAAGCCGGTGACCTTCGACGTCGAGTTCGGTGGCGTCGGCCAGGACCCGTGGGGCAACACCAAGGCCGGATTCGAGGCCACGACGACCGTCAACCGCAAGGACTGGGGCCTCACCTGGAACGCCGCGGTCGAGGGTGGCGGCGTGCTCGTCTCCGACAAGATCACCATCAACATTGACGTCCAGCTCGCCAAGCAGGCCTGACCCCCCCGCGACTGATTGCGCATCCCGTTCCAGGAAGTGCGACTGATTGCGGCTTCCGTTCCAGGAAGTGCGACTGATTGCGCCTTCCGTTCATCTCGGTGAACGGAAGGCGCAATCAGTTGTGCTGGTGGGGCCGGAATGCGCAACAAGTCGCGGAACGGGCCGGGGGGTCAGAGGTGGGGCGCGACGTCGAGGGCGCTGTAGGTGAGGATGATCTGCGCCCCCGCCCGGCGGATGTGCAGCAGCGACTCGAGGACGGCGCGGTCGCCGTCGATCCAGCCGCGCTCGGCGGCCGCCTTGATCTGGGCGTACTCCCCCGAGATCTGGTATGCCGCGACCGGCACCGTCGACGTCTGGGCGGCGAGCGCGACGATGTCGAGGTGCGGCTGGGCCGGCTTGACCATGATGATGTCGGCGCCCTCGGCGAGGTCGAGCTCGATCTCGCGCAGCGCCTCGGTCGTGTTGGCCGGGTCCTGCTGGTAGGTGGCGCGGTCCCCGACGAGCGAGGACTGGACCGCCTCGCGGAACGGGCCGTACAGCGCGGAGGTGTACTTCGCGGCATACGCGAGCAGGATCGTGTCGGTGAAGCCGGCGTCGTCGAGCGCCTCGCGCACGGCGGCGACCTGGCCGTCCATCATCCCGGACAGGCCGAGGGCGTGCGCCCCCGCGCGGGCCTGCGCGAGCGCCATGTCGGCGTAGCGGACGAGCGTCGCGTCGTTGTCCACCCGGCCGTCGGCGTCCAGCACGCCGCAGTGTCCGTGGTCGGTGAACTCGTCGAGGCACAGGTCGGCCATGACGACGAGGTCGTCGCCGACGGCGTCGACGACGCGGCGCAGCGCGACGTTGAGGATGCCCTCGTCCGAGTCGGCCCCGGACCCGATGGCGTCCTTGGCCGCGGGCACGCCGAAGACCATGATCCCGCCGAGACCGGCCTCGACGCAGCGGTGCGCCTCGGCGACGAGCGAGTCCAGCGTGTGCTGCACGACGCCGGGCATGGCCGTGATCGGCTGCGGCTCGTCGATGCCCTCCCGGACGAAGACGGGCAGGACGAGCTCGGCCGGGTGCAGCCGCGTCTCGGCGACCAGGCGGCGCACCGCCCCCGACTGTCGGAGGCGGCGCGGACGCTGGGCGTTCACCGGCGGGGGCCGATCACTTCGCGCGACGACGGGCCGTCGGCCGCTTCTGGCTGGGGCGCACTGCCGCGCCGCCGGACTCCTCGGCGGCCAGCGCGAGCGAGCGACCGTGGTCGGCGAGCGCGTCGACGAGCTGGTCGGCCGACGGCTCTGGCGCGAGGACGTCGACCCGCAGGCCGCACTCCTCCGCCGTCTTGGCGGTGGCCGGCCCGATGCAGGCGATGACCGTCGACGGGTGCGGCTTGCCGGCGATGCCGACGAGGTTGCGCACGGTCGAGCTCGAGGTGAAGACGACTGCGTCGTAGTTGCCGCTCTTGATCGCGTCGCGGATCGGCGCGGCCGGCGGGGCGGCCCGGACGGTGCGGTATGCCGTGACGTCGTCCACCTCCCAGCCCATGTCGTGCAGCCCGGCGACGAGCGTCTCGGTGGCGATGTCGGCGCGGGGCAGGAAGACCCGGTTGATGGGGTCGAGCAGCTCGTCGAAGGGCGGCCACTCGTCGAGCAGGCCCTTCGCGGACTGCTCGCCCTGCGGGACGAGGTCGGGGTTGATCCCCCAGGCGCGCAGCGCGTCCGCGGTCACGCCGCCGACGGCCGCGACCTTGAGCCCGGCGAAGGAGCGCGCGTCGAGCCCGAACTCCTCGAACTTCTCGCGGATCGCCTTGACGGCGTTGACCGAGGTGAAGCCGACCCACTCGTAGCGACCGGTGACGAGGCCCTTGACCGCCCGCTCGATCTGCTGGGGGGTGCGCGGCGGCTCGACCGAGATCGTCGGGACGGTGGTCGCGCGGGCACCGTAGCGCTCGAGGCGACGCACCATCGGCCCCGACTGGTCCTTGGTGCGGGGGACGAGGACGTTCCAGCCGAAGAGCGGCTTGGTCTCGAACCACGAGAGGTTGTCGCGCAGCGAGACCGTGTCGCCGACGACGGCGAGCGCCGGGAACTGGATCGACTTCGCCGCGGTGGCGACCTCGGCCAGGGTCGTCGTGACGGTGACCTGCTCGACGGTCGTGCCGCGCTCGGTGATGGCCACGGGGGTCTCGCCGGCCCGGCCGGCCTCGCGCAGCGCCTCGAGGGTGGCGACGAGGGTGTCCGGCTGGCCGAGGACGACAACGGTCACCGACGGGTCGGTGGCGACCGCGAGGTCCTTGAGCTTCTGGCCGGCGGTGATGACGTGGATCCCGCGCGAGCCGGTCGTCGTGAGGGGGACACCGGCATACGTCGGGACCGCGCTCACCGAGCTCACCCCGGGAACGACCTCGAAGGGGACTCCGGCCTTGACGCAGGCGGCGGCCTCCTCGGCGAGCCCGTTGAAGGTGGCTGGGTCGCCGTCCATGAGGCGCACGACGAGGCCACCGGGGTGGGCCTTGGCGGCCCGGACGACGAGCTTGGAGCGGGAGGCGTGGGTCAGTGGTTGTCCGTGCTCACCATGACCGGCGTCCACGACCTCGACGTCGGCGCGCGCGTGGCGTTCGACGACCTCCTCGCGGGCGATCTGGTCGATGACGACGGCGTCGGCCTCCGCGAGGTACTCGAGGGCGCGCACCGTCATCAGCCCGGCGTCCCCGGGGCCGGCGCCGACGAAGGCGACTCGGGCGGGGGTGCGGGCGGGGGTGGTGGGTCGGCTGGAACGGGTGGTGCTCACTGGTCACGCTCCGTGGCGTTCGGTGTGGACGGTGTCAAGGGCGCGAGGTCGGCAGCGCCGTCCTCGATGAGGAGTCGGGCGAGCGCACGGCCGACGCGCTCGGCGTCGGCGGGCAGCCCGGTGGCGGAACGACGCAGCTCGCCGGTGCCGTCGATGCTGGCGACGACGACGCGCAGGGACAACTCGTCGCCGTCGTCGCCGAGGACGATCTCGGCGAGGGCGCCGATGGGCGCCGAGCAGCCGGCCTCGAGCTCTGCGAGGACGGCACGCTCGGCGACGACGCAGGCACGGGTGTCGGCGTCGTCGAGGGCGGCGACCGCGGCGCGGGTGGCGGTGTCCGCGGTGCGGACCTCGACGGCGAGGGCGCCCTGGCCGGGCGCGGGCAGCATCTGGATGGGGTCGAGCACCTCGGTGACGACGGAGGTGCGCGACAGGCGCGAGAGCCCGGCCTGCGCGAGCACGACCGCGTCGAGCTCGCCGTCGGCCACCTTGGCGAGCCGGGTGTCGACGTTGCCGCGCAGCTCCCGCAGCTCCAGCCCCAGCCCGAGGGCTTCGAGCTGGGCGCGGCGCCGGGGCGAGCCGGTGCCGACGGTCGACCCGGCGGGCAGCTCGCCGAGAGTGAGCCCGTCACGGGCGACGAGCGCGTCGCGGGGGTCCTCGCGCTGCGGGATGCCGGCGACGACGAGGTCGTCCTGGGGCGTCGTGGGGAGGTCCTTGAGCGAGTGGACGGCGAGGTCGACGGTGCCGTCGCGCAGCGCGTCGCGCAGCGCCGAGACGAAGACTCCTGTCCCGCCGAGCGTCGCGAGCGGAGTCGTGCGGTCGCGGTCGCCGGCCGTCGTGATCTCGACGAGCTCGACCTCGTGGCCGAGGGCGCGCAGGCGGTCAGCGACCCAGGTCGACTGCGTCGTGGCGAGGGCGGAGCGGCGGGTGCCGAGGCGCAGTGTCACCGGGCCCCCTCCTCGTCGTCGACGGACCGCAGGACGGGCGGGGTCGAGACGACCGAGACGTCGTGGGGGTGCAGGTCGAACAGCTCGCTGAGCGCCCGGGCGTAGCTGCCGCCCTGGCCGTTCTGGGCCATCTCCTTGACCCGCACGGTGGGGGCATGGAGCAGCTTCTCGACGATGCGGTGCACGGCGCGCTGCACCTCGGCCCGGTCGGTGTCGGCGAGTCCGGGCGTGCGTCGCTCGAGCCGGGTCATCTCGTCGTCGACGACCTCCTTGGCGCGGGAGCGCAGGGCGGCAACCGTCGGTGCGACGGCCTCGGCGGACCGTTCGGTGAGGTAGGCAGCGACCTCGCCGGTGACGATGTCGCGCGCCTCGCGCACGTGCGGAACGTCCCCGGCCTGGCCGAGGATCTCCCCGAGCTCGGCCAGCCCGATCCGGGTGACCCCGTCGATGTCGGCCACGGCGATGTCGACGTCGTGCGGCAGGGCGAGGTCGATGAAGAGCTGCGGGCGACCGTCGCGCTCGAGGCGGGCGTCCTCGACGTCGCGCGCGGTGACGACCACGCCCGTCGCGCCGGTGCTGGAGATGACGATGTCGGCGTCGCTGAGAGCGTCCGCGCGCTCGCCCCACGGGATGGCGACACCGTCGACGCGCTCGGCGAGGCGCTCGGCGCGCGCGAGACCCCGGTTGACGACGGTCACCGACCCGGCACCTGCCTGGGTCACGGTCGTCGCCGCGAGTGCGCCCATGCCACCGGCACCGACGACGAGGACGTGGGCACCGGCGACGGGGCCGACGACGACGTCGGCGAGGGCCAGGCCGGCGCTGACGAGGGACCGGCTCACGTCGTCGATCCCGGTCTCGGTGTGGACGCGCTTGCCGACCCGGAGTGCCTGCTGGAGAAGGGTGTTGAGCGCCGGCCCGACGTGGCCGCGGCGTTGCGCGCGACTCAGCGCATCGCGCAGCTGGCCGAGGATCTGGGACTCACCGACGGCCATGGAGTCGAGGCCGGCGGCGACGGAGAACGCGTGGGCGATGCCCCGGTCCTCGTAGTGGACGTAGAGGTGGGGCTGGAGCTCGGTGAGCGGCACGCCCGTGGCGGCGGCGAGCGACTCGGAGACCGCCGTGAGGGAGCCGTGGAACGTCACTCCCTCGGCGTAGACCTCGGTCCGGTTGCAGGTCGACACGACGACGGCCTCGACGACGTGCTCCGAGCCGACGATGGCGTTCTCGAGCCGGCCCCGGGACTGCTGGTCGAGGGCTGCTGCCTCGAGGAGCTCGATCGGGGTGCCGTGGTGGGACAGGCCCAGGACGAGGAGGCTCACAGGGCCACCCCCTCCACTCCGGACTGCGCCGCCAGGTCGAGCTCGCCGGTGCGGCGCTGCTCGTGGAAGGCGAGGATCTGCAGCTCGGTGGACATGTCGACCTTGCGCACCATGACGTCGGACGGCACGTCGAGCACGCAGGGGGCGAAGTTGAGGATGGAACGGACGCCGGCGCCCACGAGGCGATCGGCGACGTCCTGGGCGGAGTCGGCCGGCGTCGCGATGACCCCGATGGCGAGCCGGTCGTCGCGCACGAGGGCGTCGAGGTCGCCCATGCGCCGGACCTCCAGGTCTCCGACGGGCGTGCCGACGAGGCTGTCGTCACGGTCCAGCAGGGCGATGACGTTGAAGCCGCGCGTCGCGAACCCGCTGTATGCCGCGAGCGCCCGACCGAGGTTGCCCATCCCCACGATGGCGACGGGCCAGTCTTGGGTGAGGCCGAGGGCGGTCGAGATCTCGTAGGCGAGGCGGTCCACCTCGTAGCCGACGCCTCGGACCCCGTAGGAGCCGAGGTGGGAGAGGTCCTTGCGCAGCTTCGCCGAGCTCACTCCGGCCGCGGCCGCGAGCTCCTCGGAGCTGACCGAGCTGATGCCGCGCTCGGCGAGGTTCGTCAGGGCCTGCAGGTAGCCGGGAAGTCGAGCCACGGACGCATCCGGGATGCCCCGGCGGGCTGCGACGTCGGCGGACACGTGGCCTTCGGCTCCTGTCTGGAAGTGGTGGTACCCGGCCAGCGTACGCACTTGTGAAGCCATGCACAAAGTCACAAGCCGACCCCGGGACGGGGTGGCCGCACCGTTCTGGTACAAGCGCCGTGCACAACCGTTTTCCCCGCTCGACCTGCCCCGACCTGCCCCGACCTGCCAGCGTACGCAAAGGTGGTGGGCTTCTCGACCAGGGTTGCGGACGCAGGGGCGGGCCAGCGTCCGCAACGGTGGTCGGCTTCTCGACCAGGGTTGCGGACGCAGGGGGGTCAGGGGCGTGAGGGTGGTCGGGGGCGGGAGAGGGCGGCGCGCAGGCGGGCGGCGTCGACCCGCCAGTAGTCGTGCTGCCGGCCGTCGACGAGCGTCACCGGGACCTCCTCGGCGTAGCGCGCCATGAGGTCGGGCCGGTCGAGGATCGACAGCTCGGTGAAGGACTCCCCGAGTTCCGCCGTGACCTCGGCGACGACCGCCCGCGCGGCCTCGCACAGGTGGCACCCGGGTTTGCCGATGAGGGTGACGCGCGGCTCGACGGAGTCGGGCACGAGGGGTTCGGGGGCGGACGGCATACGGGTCGCCTGTCAGAAGAAGACGGAGCGGCGCTGCATGAGCAGCGAGTACAGGGTCTGCTGGATCGTCTCGCGCACCTGGTCGGTGAGGTCGAAGACGAGCATCGGGTCGTCGGCCGCGCCCGAGCCGTGGCTCGCGGTCTCGATCGGCGCGCCGAACTCGATGATCCACTTGCTCGGCAGCGGGATGAGCCCGAGCGGGCCGAGCAGCGGGAACGTCGGCGTGATCGGCGCGTAGGGCAGGCCGAGCAGCCGGGCGACGGTCTTCATGTTCCCGAGGATCGGGTAGGTCTCCTCGGCACCGACGACGGACGTGGGGATGATCGGCACGCCGGCCTTGAGCGCGGCCGCGACGAACCCGCCCCGACCGAAGCGCTGCAGCTTGTAGCGCTCGCTGAACGGCTTGCCCACGCCCTTGAAGCCCTCGGGGAAGACGCCGACGAGCTCGCCCTGCGCGAAGAGGCGCTCGACGTCGGAGCCGGCCGCGAGGGTCGAGCCACCCCGGCGGGCGAGCGTCCCGATGAACGGGGTCTGGAAGACGAGGTCGGCACCGAGCGCCCGCATGATCCGGTGCTGCGGGTGCTCGTCGTGGAGCGCCTGGGCGACCATGAGCGAGTCGAGCGCGACGGTGCCGGAGTGGTTGCTGACGATGAGCGCGCCACCCTCGGCCGGGATGTTCTCGAGCCCGCGGACCTCGACCCGGAACCAGCTCCGGTAGATCGGGCGCAGCAGCGGGAAGATGACGTTCTCGGCGAAGTGCTCGTCGTAGCCGAACTCGTCGACGGAGTAGTCACCCTCGATCCGGCGGCGCAGGAACGCGAGCGCGGACGCGATCCGGCGCTCGATCTCCTCGGGCGAGACCCCGGCCCCCAGGGCGGCGATGCGCATCGCGGCGATCGACGCGCCGAGCAGCTCCTCGATGCCGGGCACGGGCAGCGCCATGTCGGTCTGGGTTGCGGTCGGGTCCGGCGACGGTGCCCGCTTGGGCGGTGCCGGCGTCGGGTCCGGGACGGCGGCCACGCGCAGGTGGCGCCGTGCCGCCTCGTCCGCGGCGCGCTTTGCGCGGGGGCTCTGCGGTCGTATGCCGGCCTGCCGGGTCGCCTTGGACGTCGCCGTCGCGCGCGCCGTGGGGCTCGGGCGGTGGGCGGTGCGCGCGGTGGTTGCCGCGGGAACCGGTGCGTCGGTGACGGCCGCCAGGGGCGCGGGTGCCACCTTCGCAGGCGCCCCGGCCTTCACCGGGGGCGTCGTCGCGACCGGCGAGGTATCGGTGGAGGACGTGGACAGCAGCGGGGTGGAGCGCCGGCGGGCACGCTCGCCGGAGGAACGCGCGGCGCCGGCGGCGACCGACGGCGTCCGCCGGGCGGAGGTGGCACGCTTCGTCACAGCGGCCGTGGCCGCGGGGGCCGTGGACGTCGTCGAGGTCTTGGAGGCCTTGGAGGCCTTGGACGTCGGGGAGGCCTTGGAGGCCTTGGGCGTCGGGGAGGCCTTGGGGGCCTTGGGCTTCGCCGGGGCCTTCGCCGCCTTCGCTGCCCTGGCCGGCGTGGTCGCCGCCTTCGCCTTCGCGGGCGCCGCCTTCGCCGCCCTCGTCTTCGCGGGCGACGCCTTCGCCGCCTTCGCCTTGGTCGTCGTCGCGGTCGCTGCCGCCGTCCTCGTCGTCGCCATCAGTGCTTCCTCCCCCTCGTCGAGACACCCAGGACCTGCTGGGCTGCGCCGACGAGCCCTCCGACCGCCGCCGTCGCCGCGTCGAGCGAGGGCAGGATCGGGGTCACGGTGCGGGCGAAGTCCTCGAAGGCCGCGCGGGTGGTGAACGTCGGCGAGAAGCCGAAGCCCTCGCGCATCACGGTCGTGTCCATGCCCCGCCCGAACGCGAGGAAGGACATCTGGTCGGGACTGAAGTCGACGAGGCCGAATCGCTTGCCGAGCCCGCCGAGCGGCCCGGCGGCGGCCATCGGGACCATGACGAACGGGCGGCGGACGAGACCCGCGGCCTGCGTCACGGTGAGCACCCCGTCGCCGGCGAGGTTGACCACACCGGTCGTCGACCCGGTGACGCCGCGCACGAGCGCTGCGATCGCGTCGTCCTCGTGGAAGAACTGGAGGCGGGCGTCGAAGCCGAGCGGGATCGGGATGACCGGCAGGTTGAAGTAGTCGGTGATCGACGTGCGGATGCGCGGACCGATGATGTTGGCGAAGCGCAGCGTGAGGATCTCCGCGTCCGGGCGACGCCGGGCGAAGCCGCGCACGTAGCCCTCGACCTCGATCGAGTCCTTGCCGAAGCCCGAGGAGGGCAGCCGCTTGGCCGACATCTCCTCGGTGAACATCGCGGGGTCGCGCGGCGTGGAGCCGTAGACCGCAGCGGTGGACTTGACGACGAGCCGCTTGACCGACGACGCCTTCTGGCACGCCGCCAGCAGCTGCATCGTGCCGATGACGTTGATCTCCTTCTGCGGAGTACGTCCTCCGGCGAAGGTCGGCGTCGCGATGACGTTGGCGTGAACGACGGTGTCGACGTCGCCCTGCGCGATGACCTTGCCGATCATCGGGTTGCGGATGTCGGCGCGCACGAACTCGGCCCGGCCGAGGTCACGCGGCGGCGGGATGACGTCGACCCCGATGACCTTCTCGACGGAGGGGTCGGCCGCGAGCCTGCGGGCGAGCACGCCCCCGATGTAGCGGGAGACCCCCGTCACGAGCACCACCTGGCCCACGGACACTGCCTCTCTTCACGTCGGTTGTGTCGTGCCCGACCCTACTTGCCGTCCCGGGATGCGGGGAACGCTTGGAGCGTCACCCCGTGGTGAGCGCGGTCACCCCGCAGCGCGGTCGGGCACCCGCGGTGCGGTCGGGCACCCGCGGTGCGGTCGGGCACCCAAGGTGCGGACCGGCATACACCCAGAACGGCATCCGCGGAGAACGCCGGCCCGAGCGGCCCCGGACCCGACACGACGGCCCCCGCCACGAATGGCGGGGGCCGTCGATCACGTCAGGGACGCGTCACTTCTTGTTGCGACGCTGGTGGCGCGTCTTGCGAAGCAACTTGCGGTGCTTCTTCTTCGCCATGCGCTTGCGGCGCTTCTTGATCACTGAACCCATGAGCAGTCCTTGCTGATTGGAAATGTTCGAAACGACGTGGACCAGCAGCTGCTGGCCGGCCGGCGCGGCCGACCGGCGCGCGTGTGTCAGGGGCCAACCCTACCGGCGCGCGGGCCGCGCACCCAAACGGGTCCGGGAGCGACGAAGGACCTCGCCGGTCCGGCCTTCGTCGCGTGGAGCTTCTCGCTCACGCGGTGCCCATGTAGGACTCCCGGAGGTACTTCTGCACCTCGTCCTCGGGAACCCTGAACGACCGTCCCACGCGCACGGCGGGGAGCTCGCCCCCGTGCACCATGCGGTAGACGGTCATCTTGGACACACGCATGATCGAGGCCACCTCGGCGACGGTCAGGAACCGCACTTCGGCAAGACGTTCGTGCGACATCGCGACCTCGATCTCTACACACTCGCATCGCCGGCTTCCCCACCGGCGGTCATCTACGGGCGTGCAAGAAGCAACCATAGGGGCTGGTGTGACCATTGGGGAAGCCGATGGAGCGGAATCTTTCCCACGTCCAGCCGACACGCGGTGCAGTGGGGAGAAATCCGCCACTAGTCGAACCACGGGTCCAGCCCGTGGAGCGGGAACACCGCCTGGCGGGTGGCGAGGATGGCGGCGTCGCCGGGGCGGTCGGGGTTGTGCCCCATCTCCCACGGCTGCACCCAGATCGGCAGGTCGGCGGGGTCGAGGTCGCCCATCGTCGCGGGGCCCTCGCGGCCCGTGACCTCGAGGACGTGGTCGCGCCAGGACTGCGGCACGGCCGTGGCCACGGGGACCGGCGCGTGCGCCGCGATGGCCGTGAGGTGGGTCCACGACCGGGGCACGACGTCGACGAGCTCGTAGCCCCCTCCCCCGAGGGCCACCCACTTGCCGTCCGCGTGGTCGTGGGCGAGCCGGTGGAGGCACTCGTGCGCCCGGCGCTGCGCGTCGATGGAGACCGACAGGTGCGCGAGCGGGTCCTGGCGGTGGCTGTCGCAGCCGTGCTGGGAGACGAGCACGTCCGGGTCGAACGCCGCCACGACCTGCGGCACTACCGACTCGATGGCCCGCAGCCACTCGGAGTCACCGGTCCCGGGGGGCAGTGCGACGTTGACGGCGGTGCCGCGCGCGTCCGGACCGCCGATGTCGCCCGGCCACCCCGTCCCCGGGAAGAGCGCGCGACCGGACTCGTGCACCGAGACGGTGAGGACCCGGGGGTCGTTCCAGAAGATGCGCTCCACCCCGTCGCCGTGGTGGACGTCGATGTCGACGTAGGCCACCCGCTCCGCACCGTGGTCGAGGAGGTACTGGATGCCGACCGCGATGTCGTTGTAGATGCAGAAGCCGGAGGCGTGCGTGGCCATCGCGTGGTGCAGCCCGCCGCAGAAGTTGACGCCGTGGTCGACCTCGCCGCGCCACACCGCGTCGCAGACGTCGACGGTGCCCTGGACGATCCGCGCGCTCGCCTCGTGCATCCCCGCGAACGCCGGATCGTCCTCGGTGCCGAGCCCGCGCCGCGCGTCGGCCCGGTCGGGGTCGGCCGAGGCCGCCCGCACCGCCGCGACGTAGCCCGCGTCGTGAACCGTCTCCAGCAGAGCGTCGCTCGCGATGCCGGGACTCACCACCTCGACGCCCTCGAGGACGCCGAGCGCCTCGGCCAGCCGGGTCGTCAGCGCCAGTCGCACGGGACCCATCGGATGGGTCGGCCCGAAGTCGTAGGCCGTGAAGCCGTCGTCCCAGACGAGGCGCGTGCGATGAGCCATGTCGGGCACGCTACCCGGCAAGGGTGCGGAGAGGGCTAGCCTCGACCCGTTGTGTCCGTCGTCAGGAGGAATGCGTGGGAGGCAAGAACAGCGATCTCGACGTTCTCGTCGTGGGGCTCGGGCGGTTCGGTGGGGCCGCGGCCCTCGAGCTGCGCCGCCTCGGTCACCGGGTCGTCGCCATCGAGACCGACGGGTTCCTCGCGGAGAGGTTTCTCGGACGGCTCAGCTCGATCATCCACGCGGACGCCACCGACGCCCAGGTGGTCCGGGACGCCAAGGCCTCCCGCTACAAGATCGCCATCGTCGGCGTGGGGTCCTCGGTCGAGGCGTCCGTGCTCGTGTCGGCGAACCTCGTCGACGCCGGCATCCCCGACATCTGGGCCAAGGCGACGTCGCCGGAGCACGCCCGCATCCTCGACCGGATCGGCGTCCAGCACATCGTGCGCCCCGAGGCCGACACTGGCCGGCGCGTCGCCCACCTCGTCGGCGGCAAGCTCCAGGACTACATCGAGTTCGACGACGGCTTCGCGATCGTCAAGATGCGCCCGCCCACCGAGGCGATCGGGTTCACGCTGGCGCAGAGCGCCCTGCGCAGCAAGTACGGGGTGACGATCGTCGGGGTCAAGGCCCCCGGCGAGGACTTCACGTATGCCGTCCCCTCCACCAAGGTCTCGGCTCACGACACGCTCATCGTCAGTGGCCCGACGGAGCTCCTCGAACGGCTCGCCTCCCGCCCCTGATCCCGGGGTGTGATGGCGGTCACATCGTGGGAGAGTGTGCCCATGGAGCGCCGCACGACGACTCGACGGACCATGCTCGGGTCCGCACTCGCCCTTCCCCTCCTCGCTGCCTGTGGCGTGACGAGAAACGATGCCGGCGGCCCGCCGAGGCTGCGGATGATGATCCCGAACCGGCCCGGCGGCGGCTACGACGAGACCGGCCGCGCCGCGGTCAAGGTCCTCGAGGACAAGGAGCTGACCTCGCGCTTCGAGGTCTTCAACGTCACGGGCGCGAGCGGCACCGTCGCGATGGCCCGCCTCCTCAACGAGGAGGCCGCCGAGGACCTCCTCATGACGATGGGCCTGGGTGTCGTCGGCGCGGTGCGGACCAACGGCTCCGACGCCACCGTCGACCGGGCCACGCCGATCGCCCGCCTCATCGAGGACGCCGAGGCGGTCTACGTCCCGGCGAGCTCGCCGCTGCGGACCATCGACGACGTCGTGGCGCGCTGGAGCGCCGACCCCTCGAAGCTCACGGTCGGCGGTGGCTCGTCCCCCGGCGGCCCCGACCACCTCTTCCCCATGGAGTTCGCGCGAGCCGTCGACATCCCGGCGCCGCGGGTGAACTACACGCCGTATGACGGCGGCGGTGACCTCCTGTCCGCGCTGCTCGGCTCCAAGGTCGACATCGGCACCTCCGGCTCGACCGAGTTCAGCCAGGAGGTCGAGGCCGGCAAGCTGCGCATCCTCGCGGTGTCGAGCGCCGAGCGCCTCGACCTCGTCGACGCACCCACCCTCAAGGAGTCCGGGGTCGACCTCGAGTTCACCAACTGGCGCGGCGTCATCGCTCCCCCGGGCATCTCCCGGGCCCGCCAGCAGGAGCACATCGACCTCATCGGCTCGATGCACGACATGCCCGAGTGGCAGGCCGTGCTCAAGGACCGCGAGTGGACCGACGCCTACGTCACCGGCGCCGAGTTCGGCGACTTCCTCGAGCAGCAGGACGAGCTCGTCGCCACCACGCTGGCCGAGCTGGGGCTCTCATGAGCGGCAGCGACGCCCGTCCGGTCGCCGAGCCGGGCGCGACCCCGGGAGCCGAGCGGGGGGCCGAGCGGGGTCCCGACCTCGGCCAGTTCGTCGTCGTCGGCGTCCTCGCCGCCATCGGGCTCTTCACGCTGGTCAGCACGTGGGACGTCGAGGCCGGCTTCTCCGGCGGCGACCCGCTCGGCCCCCGCTTCCTCCCGCTCGTCGTCGGCATCGTCCTGCTCGTGCTCGCCGGCCTCCTCGCCGTCGCGACCCTGCGCGGCGACCGGGGAGCCGAGGAGGAGGGCGAGGACATCGACCTCACCCTGCGCCCCGACTGGGTGACCGTGCTCAAGCTCGTCGGGCTCGTCGCGGCCGCCATCGCCCTCATGGACCTCCTCGGCTGGGCCATCGTCGGCGGGCTCCTCTTCGCGGGAGCCGCCCGCATCCTCGGCAGCCGCACCCCCGTGCGCGACCTCGTCATCGGAGGGGTGCTGAGCGTCGCGTCGTTCTACGCGTTCTACGTGGGACTCGGCGTCCCCATCCCGCCCGGCATCCTCGACGGAATCCTCTGAGGGGCGCCCATGGACACGCTCAACGGGCTCCTCGACGGGTTCTCCACCGCCCTCACCCCCATCAACCTGCTCTTCGCGTGCATCGGGGTGCTGCTCGGCACCGCGGTCGGCGTCCTGCCCGGCATCGGCCCGGCGATGTCGATCGCCCTGCTGCTCCCGATCACCTACAACGTCGAGCCCGCCGGTGCGCTCATCATGTTCGCCGGCATCTACTACGGCGGCATGTACGGCGGCTCGACGACGTCGATCCTGCTCAACACCCCGGGTGAGTCCAGCTCGGTCATCACCGCCATCGAGGGCAACCTCATGGCCAAGAAGGGTCGGGCGGCCCAGGCGCTCGCCACCGCGGCCATCGGATCGTTCGTCGCCGGCACCATCGGCACCGCCCTGCTCGTCGTCTTCGCCCCGGTCGTCGCCGACCTCGCCGTCAAGCTCGGCGCCCCGAGCTACTTCGCGATCATGGTGCTCGCGCTCGTCGCCGTCACCGCCGTGCTCGGCTCGAGCCGACTGCGCGGCTTCATCTCGCTCTTCCTCGGGCTGGCCATCGGCCTCGTCGGCATCGACGGGCTCACCGGGCAGAACCGCATGACGATGGGCATCCCGCTGCTGGCCGACGGGGTCGACATCGTCGTCATCGCGGTCGCGATCTTCGCCATCGGCGAGATGCTCTGGGTCGCCGCCCACCTGCGCCGGCGTCCGGCCGAGATCATCCCGGTCGGCCGGCCGTGGATGGGGCGCGAGGACTGGAAGCGGTCGTGGAAGCCCTGGCTGCGCGGGACGGCATACGGCTTCCCGTTCGGGGCGATGCCGGCCGGGGGCGCGGAGCTCCCGACGTTCCTGTCGTACGTCACCGAGCGCAAGCTGTCGAAGCACCCCGAGGAGTTCGGCAACGGCGCGATCGAGGGCGTCGCCGGTCCCGAGGCGGCCAACAACGCCTCCGCGGCGGGGACGCTCGTGCCGCTGCTGACGATGGGACTGCCGACCAACGCCACCGCCGGTGTCATGCTCGCAGCGTTCATCAACTTCGGCTTCGACCCCGGGCCCAACCTCTTCAACGACAACCCCGAGCTGATCTGGGCGCTCATCGCGAGCCTGTTCATCGGCAACGCGCTGCTCCTCGTGCTCAACCTGCCGCTTGCCCCTGTGTGGGCCCGGCTGCTGCGCACCCCGCGTCCCTACCTGTACGCCGGCATCCTCTTCTTCGCGATGCTCGGTGCGTATGCCGTGAACCTCCAGTGGTTCGACCTCGCGCTGCTGCTCTTCTTCGGCCTCATCGGGCTGATGATGCGGCGCTTCGGCCTACCGGTGCTGCCGCTCATCATCGGCGTCATCCTCGGCCCACGGCTCGAGATCCAGCTCCGCACGGCCCTGCAGCTGTCGGCCGGCGACTGGGGCACGCTGTTCTCCGAGCCGGCCGCGATCGTCATCTACGTGCTCATCGTCCTCATCGCCTTCCTCCCGCTCATCCAGAAGGCGCTGCGGCGCCGCATCCCGACCGAGGAGTCGCCGTGACCGTGCTCGTGACCTGGACGCCCGACGCGGTCGGCGAGGCCGCCATCGACGCCGCCGTCGCCGAGGCGACCCTGCGCCGCACCCGGCTCGTCGTCGTCAACGCGACGAAGGGCGAGGCCCTGCTCGACCCGAAGTTCGACCACCACATCGGCGACGGCCCGCTCGCGGAGCGGCTCCGCTACGCCGGGGTCGACCACGAGGTCGTCCAGGAGCTGGGCGTCGACCCCGCCGAGGCCGTGCTCGCCGTGCTCGAGCGCGTGGGGGCGGACCTGCTCGTCGTGGGCCTGCGTCGCCGCAGCCCCGTCGGCAAGCTCATCATGGGCAGCACGTCGCAGCGGCTGCTGCTGGACTCACCCGTGCCCGTGCTGGCCGTCAAGCCGCCGAGGTAGGCCGGCTCGGACGGGCCGGCCGCGGCAAGTGCCGGCTCAGAAGTCGTTCGGGACCGCACCCCGGTCGCCGACGAGGGCGAGCACCATGGCGACCTCGTCCTCGTCGTCCTCGCTCCTGACCCGCATCGGGCGGCGCTCGGCCGTCGGACGGAACCCGAACCCGCTGGCGAAGGCCACGGCCCGGCCGTTGTCGCTGCCCACCCAGTAGGTGAGCTGGCGCTGGCCCTGCTCGCGGGCCAGGGTCGCTCCCGCGCGCACCAGCTGCGTCGCGACGCCGCTGCCGCGGGCCTCCGGCGAGACCCACAGGCCGAAGAGCTCGGAGGTGAGCGGGTTGTCGTCGGAGGAGGCGCCGACGCTGACGATGCCGACCGGGCTCGTGTCGCGCTCGGCGACGAGGCGGTCGGAGCGCGTCATCCGGAGGCGCCACAAGTCCTCGTCGAAGGCCTCCTCCTCCTGGAGCGTGGCCGCGAAGGCCTCGGGCGACTCGCGCAGAGCGGTCAGCCGGATCTCGCGGTACTGCTTCCAGTCCTCTTCGCCCAGCGGGCGCACGGTGATCTCGCTCATGGGTCCACTGTCCCCGACCGCGCGCTGGGGCGGCAACCCGGGTCCACCCTGACCGCGTACCCGATCTCGCGGATCCCGCCGTAGAGCGGGTTGTCCCACGTCGTGCCGGTGCGCTCGAACCCGTGACGCTCGTAGAGGCGCTGGGCCGGCAGGTTCTCCTCGCCGACGTCGAGCAGGACACGGGAGTACCCGGCCTCGCCTGCACTGGCGAGCACGGTGGAGACGAGCAGGTCGCCGACGCCGTGGCCACGCGCGGAGGATGACACCCACATCTGGATGAGGTAGGCCTCGTCCTTCGGCAGCTCGTCGTCACGCGACAGGGCGATGACCCCCACGGGCCGGTCCCCCTCGAAGGCGAGCCAGACCCGCATGGAGCCGAGCAGTGCGAGCCAAGCGCTCTCATCGCGAGCCGCGGCACCGGCATACGTGCTCGCGAAGGCCCGCGGGGTGTCGAGGAGCGCGGCGAGGCGCACGTCGCGATAGACGCGCCAGCTGTCCTCGGTGACGGGAGCGACGTGCAGGGTGGCCGAGGTGGTCTCAGCCACCCGAGAGCTCCTTGGAGCGGATCGCGGCAGCCTCCATCGCACTGATGAAGGCGGCCCGCACCTTGTGGTCGTCGAGCTCGCGCAGGGCGGCGGCGGTCGTGCCACCGGGCGAGGTGACCTGCTCGCGCAGGACGGTCGGGTGCTGGCCGGTGTCGCGCAGCATCGTGGCCGCCCCGTAGAGGGTCTGCGTGACGAGCTCGGTGGCCGTCGCGCGGGGCATCCCGAGGACGACGCCCGCCTCGATCATCGCCTCGACGACGTAGAAGATGTATGCCGGCCCGCTGCCGGAGATCGCCGTCACCGCGTCGAGCTGGCTCTCGGGGACCTCGGTGACCTTGCCGGTCGCGGCGAGGAGCTCGATGGCGTGCTGGAGCTGCTCGGGCACGCAGTGTCGGCCCGCGCTCACGGCCGCCATGCCCTCGTCCACGAGAGCGGGGGTGTTGGGCATGACCCGGACGACCGAGCGGCCCTCGGCCAGGCGGCTCTCGAGGAACTCGGTGGTGATGCCGGCAGCGAGGCTGACGACGAGGTTGCCGTCGGCGACGTGCGGGCTGATCTCGTCGAGGAGCGCGGCCATGTCCTGCGGCTTGACGACGAGCACCAGCGTGTCGGCCTCGGTGGCGGCCTCGACGTTGCCCACCGCGCGCACGCCGTACTTCTCGGTCAGCTCGGCGGCGCGGTCGGCCCGGCGCTCGGTGATGAGGAGGTCGCCCGCCGGCCGGCCGGCTCGCAGCAGCCCCGAGAGCAACGTCTCGCCCATGACACCCGCACCGAAGATCGCGACCATTCCCATGGCTGGAGCCTATTGCCCCGCGCGTGGGACAGTGAGGCCGTGTCCGTCCGGGTCGTCCCCATGCTGCCGTGCGCCGACATCGACGCCATGGCCGACGTCTTCACCGCGCTCGGGTTCACCGTCGCCCTGGGGTCAGCCCTCGGTGACGCTCAGCCCTTGGAGACGAGGCTGCGCAGGAAGAACGTGAGGTTGGCGGGGCGCTCGGCCATCCGGCGCATGAGGTAGCCGTACCACTCCTCGCCGAACGGCACGTAGACGCGCATCTGGTGCCCGCGGTCGGCGATCCGGGTCTGCTCGTCCGGGCGGATGCCGTAGAGCATCTGGAACTCGTACGAGTCGGGCTCGCGGCCCTGGCGGCTGGCCAGCGCCCGGGCGATGTCGATGAGGCGCGGGTCGTGGCTCGCGACCATCGGGTAGCCCTCGCCGGCCATGAGGACCTTGAGGCAGCGGACGTAGGACAGGTCGACGTCCTCGGCGTCCTGGTACGCGACCGAGGCGGGCTCCTTGTACGCGCCCTTGCACAGCCGGACCCGGCTGCCCGCGGTGGCGAGGTCGCGGCAGTCGGACTCGGTGCGGTGCAGGTAGGACTGGAGCACGGCCCCGGTCTCGGGGAAGTCGCTGCGGAGCTCGGCGAGGATCGACAGCGTCGAGTCCGTCGTCGTGTGGTCCTCCATGTCGAGCGTCACGGTCGTGCCGGCGTCCTCGGCCGCCTCGCAGATGGTCCGGGCGTTGTCGAGGGCGATCTGCTCGCCGTCCTGGGGCAGCGACTGGCCGACGGCGCTGAGCTTGACGCTCACCTCGGCGGCGCCGAACTGCGAGAGGTCGCGGGCCTTGAGGGCACGCAGCAGGCCGACGTAGGTGTCGACGGTGTGGGCGGCCTGACCCGCGTCGAGGGTGTCCTCCCCGAGGTAGTCGATGGTCACCATGCGGTTCGTGGCCCGCAGCCGAGCGGACGCCTCGACGGCGTCGGCGACCCCCGTGCCCGGCACGTAGCGCTGGACGACGGCCCGGCTCACCGGCGCCTTCTCGATGGTCGTGCGGACCATCGACGAGTCGGACAGGTGCAGGAGGGTTCCGCGAAGGAGGTCTGAGGCATCCACGCACGTCAGGCTATCCGCTCCGCGGACGGCGTATGCCGCGGGCGCTCCCCGCGCTCGGGGCGCTCAGGGCGTGCGCCGGCGCAGGGTGAGGCTGCCCAGCCCCAGGGCGACGACGATCGCGCCGACGATCACCGCGAGGTCACGAGAGACCTCACCCAGCGGCTCCGGGACCGCAGCGATGGTGCGCATCGCGTCCACGGCATACGACAGCGGGAGCCAGTCCGAGACGGCCGAGAGCACGGGCGGCAGGCCGTCGCGGGGGACGAGGAGGCCGCACAGGAGGAACTGCGGGAGCACGAGGGCCGGCATGAACTGCACCGCCTGGAACTCGGTCGACGCGAACCCGCTGACGAACAGCCCCAGCGCGGTCCCGAGCAGCGCGTCGCAGAGCGCGACCACGACGAGCAGCCACGTCGGTCCCGCCACGTCGAGGTCGCAGACCCAGACGGCGAAGGCGGTGGCGACGAGCGCCTGCACGATCGCCATGAAGCCGAACGCCATCGCGTAGCCGAGCATGAAGTCGCCCTTTCCCAGCGGCGTCGTGAGGAGCCGTTCCAACGTGCCCGAGGCGCGCTCGCGCAGGGTCGCCACGCTCGTGACGATGAACATCACGACGAACGGGAAGACGCCGAGCAGGGCCGCCCCGATCCGGTCGAAGACGGGCGTGCCGTCGAAGATCCAGGCGAGCAGGCCGAGGAGGACGCACGGGACGACGAGCATCATCGCGATGGTGCGGTGGTCGGCGCGCAGCTGGCGCAGGATGCGCGTGGCGGTGGCGATGGTGAGGCGGGGGCTCACGGCCGCCCACCTCCCCAGCGTGCGGCGTCGTCCACGAGGCTGAGGAAGGCGTGCTCGGCGTCGGCGGCCCCGGTGCGGGTGAGCAGCTCCGGGAGGGTGGAGTCGCTGAGGATCTCGCCCTCGCGCAGCAGGAGCAGCCGGTCGCACCGGGTCGCCTCGTCCATGACGTGGCTCGACACGAGCAGGGTGCGGCCCTGCTCGTGGGCGAGGCGCCGGAAGAGGCCCCAGAGGTCGCGGCGGAGCACCGGGTCGAGCCCGACGGTCGGCTCGTCGAGGACGAGGACCTCGGGGTCGCCGACGAGGGCCGCGGCGAGCGAGACCCGCGACTGCTGGCCGCCGGACAGGCGCCCGACGCGCGCGTCGGCGTGGCTGGTGAGGTCGACCGACTCGATCGCCCGGTCCACGGCGTCCCAGTCGGCACCGAGGACCGTGGCGAAGTAGGCGAGGTTGTGGCGCACGGACAGGTCCGCGTAGACGCTGGGCGACTGGGTGACGTAGCCGACCCGGCGACGGAGGCCGGGTGACCCGGCGGGCTCGCCGAGGACGGTGACCTGCCCCGACTCGACCCGCTGGACGCCGACGATCGCCCGCATCAGGGTGGACTTGCCGCCCCCGCTCGGGCCGAGCAGGCCCACGACCTCGCCCGTGGGGACGTGGACGCTGAGGTCCCCGAGCACGACGCGGTCGCCTCGGACCACCCGGAGGTGGTCCACGACGATCGCGTCGGCGGCCTTCGCCATGGCCATGGCCATGGGACGAACCTAGACCCGCACCCCCGCCCTCCCCCCGACTTATTGCGCATTCCGTCCCCCGCCGCGCGACTGATTGCGCAACACGGCCAGCCGCCCCGACCACAACGCGCCATCAGTCCGGCGCGCTGGGTCGGAATGCGCAATAAGTCGCGGGGGGGTCAGGCGTCCTCCTCGACCTCCAGCGCCGAGGCCAGGTGCAGCCGGCAGAACGCCAGCGACTCGACGAGCGCCATCTCGCGCTGCTCGGCGGCCATCCGCCGGGTCGAGATCTCGACGACCACCGACCCCGCGAACCCGCCGAGCACCAACGCGTCCAGCACCGCGGCGCACGGCTGGGAGCCACGACCCGGGACGAGGTGCTCGTCCTTCATCGAGCCTACCCCGTCGGCGAGGTGGAGGTGCGTGAGTCGCGGGCCGAGGGCGGCCACCATCTCCAGCGCGTCCGATCCGGCGGTCGCGGTGTGCGACAGGTCGAGAGTGACGTGGTCGTAGGGCTGGGGCACCGGGTCCCAGTGCGGCAGGTAGGCCTCGATGACCCGGTTGCCGACCCGCCACGGGTACATGTTCTCGACGGCGATCGTGATGCCCGAGTCGTGCTCGCGCGTCGCGATGCCGTCGGTGAAGTCGCGCGCGTACTCCTTCTGCCACCGGAACGGCGGGTGGAGCACGACGGTCGTCGCGCCCACCTCGTGCGCGAGGTCGAGGGACCGGTCGACCTTGCCCCACGGCTCGACGCCGAAGATCCGCTGGCTGATGAGCAGCGTGGGCGCGTGGATCGACACGATGGGTATGCCGTGCAGCTCGGAGAGCGCTCGCAGCGCGCCTGCCTCCTGGGTCACCGGGTCGGTCCACACCATGACCTCGACGGCGTCGTAGCCCATGCGGTCGGCGTACTGGAACGCCGCCGCGCAGTTCTCGGGGTAGACCGAGGCGGTGGAGAGGGCGACCGGGATGTCGGGGACGGCCACGGCGTCACCGTGCGGCATCAGTGCATTCCGTCGAGCCTGCGCAGGATGATGCCCTCGCGCAGGGCCCAGGGGCAGATCTCGAGACGGTCCACCCCGAGGAGGTCCATGGTGGCCGAGGCGACGATGCCGCCGGCGAGCAGCTGACGGGCCCGGGAGGTCGAGACGCCGGGCAGCGCGGTGCGCTGTGCGGCCGTCATCGCGGCGATCTGGGGCAGGACGGTGTCGAGAGCGGCGCGCTCGAGGAAGCGGGCGGCATACATGCCCTCGGAGCTGGGTGCCGCGCCGGTGACGCGGGCGAGCGAGCGCATCGTCTTCGACGTGCCGACGACGCGATCGGGCGTCGCGGCCCGGGCGAGGGGCCGCAGCTCACGGGCGATGGTGGCCCGGACATGTTTGCGGGCGGCGCGGACCGCCGCGACCCCGGGAGGGTCGCCCTCGAGGTGGTCGCGCGTCACCCGACCGGCGCCGAGCGGGAGCGAGATGGCGACGTCGGGGTCCTCGTCCATGCCCTGGGCGATCTCGAGCGAGCCGCCGCCGATGTCGGCGACGAGCAGGGTGCCGGCCGACCAGCCCAGCCACCGTCGGGCCGCGAGGAAGGTCAGCCGGGCCTCGTCCGCCCCGGCCAGGGTCTCGAGGAGGACGCCGGTCCGGTCCTTGACCTCGGCGAAGACGGCGTCGCCGTTGGGGGCCTCGCGGATGGCGCTCGTGACGAACCCCATGAGGTCCTCGACGCCCTGGTCCTCGGCGACGGACAGGCACTCGAGGACGAACTCGCAGAGCTGGTCGCGACCCGAGTCCGCGATCGCGCCCGTGTCGGTGACGTGCTCGGAGAGCCGGAGCTCGCGCTTGTGCGAGCTCGCGGGCAGAGGCTGCGCTCCCGTGTGGGCGTCCACGACGAGGAGGTGCACGGTGTTCGAACCCACGTCGATCACCCCGAGCCGCATGAGTCCACGGTAGTCGGCAGCGGCGGCATAGGGTGACCCGGTGGCCGAGACCCCGCTGGACATCCCCCGGACCTGGGTCGAGTTCCCCGACCCCGCCGACCCCGCGCAGCGCTTCCGGTGCGACCTCACTTGGCTGACCTCGCGCTGGACGTGCATCTTCGGCTCGGGGTGCGAGGGCATCTACGCCGAGCGCCCCGACGACGGCTGCTGCACCCTCGGCGCCCACTTCTCCGACGACGCCGACCTGGCCCGAGTGGCGGCCGTCGTCAAGGAGCTGGGCGAGGACGAGTGGCAGCTGCGGCCCGACCGCAAGAACCCGACCAAGGTCTCGGCGTGGACCGAGGACGAGGACGGCTCCCGCAAGACCAAGGTCGTCGACGGCGCCTGCATCTTCCTCAACCGCCCGGGCTTCCCCGCCGGCGCCGGGTGCGCGCTGCACCAGCACGCCGTGCTCACCGGCGAGGCCCCCCACACGCAGAAGCCGGACGTCTGCTGGCAGCTGCCGATCCGCCGGACCTTCCGCACGGTCGAGCGAACCGACGAGACGAGCTACCTCGAGGTGTCGATCGGCGAGTACGACCGTCGCGGCTGGGGACCTGGCGGGCACGAGCTCGACTGGTACTGCTCCGGCAACCCCGACGCCCACGTCGGCGCCGAGCCGGTCTACCGCAGCAACCGCGCCGAGCTCGTCGAGCTCATGGGTGAGCCGGCCTACCTCGAGCTCGTCCTGCGGTGCGAAGCCCACCTCGCCGCCGTCAAGGCGCTGCGCACCCCGGCCTCACGTCGGCTGCTGCCGCTCTTCGTCCACCCCGCCACCGTCGCCGCCGGCACCCCCGCCCTGCGCAAGGGCCGCTGACCCCCGCCCTCTCCCGACTTATTGCGCATTCCGGACAGACCGCGCGACCGTCACGTCGAGCGCGACGGGCCGGAAGGCGCCATCAGTCGGTCAAGGGGCGAGGTCGAGGGCGAGGTCGAGGATCGGCGAGGAGTGGGTCAGCGCGCCGACGCTGAGGTAGTCGACCCCCGTCGCGGCGTACTCGGCGGCGACGTCGAGCGTCAAACCCCCGGTCGCCTCGATCTCGACCTGCTCGCCCGTGGCCCGCACGGCGTCGACGGTCTCGCGCAGGAGGGTCGTGGACATGTTGTCGCACAACAAGAACCGCGCCCCGGCCGCGACCGACTCGAGCGCCTCGGCCGTGGTGGTCACCTCGACCTGGACCGGCACCTGCGGGAACTGCTCGCGCACGGCGGCGTATGCCGCACCAAGGCCTCCCGCTGCCAGCTTGTGGTTGTCCTTGATCATGGCCACGTCGTGCAGGCCCATCCGCTTGTTGGTGCCTCCCCCGGCCCGGACCGCGAACTTCTCGAGGGCGCGCAGACCGGGCGTCGTCTTGCGGGTGTCGAGCACGGTGGCGCCCGAGCCGTCGAGGACGTCGGCCCACCGCCGGGTGTGGGTCGCGACGCCGGACAGCCGGCTGACGACGTTGAGGAGCGTTCGCTCGGCCACGAGCGTGACCCGGGTCGACCCGGACAGCTCGGCCACGACGTCACCGCGGGCGACGCGGTCACCGTCGGCGACCCTCCTGTCCACCTCGACGGGGGCGGCGCCGAGCCGGCGGGCCACCTCGTCGAGGGTGAGCGCGATGACGGCCACCCCGGCGACGACGCCGTCCTCGCGGGCGACGACCGCGGCCCGGGTCAGCTGCGACTCCGGGATCGTCGCGGTCGTCGTGACGTCGACGCCGTCCGGACCGCCGAGGTCCTCGTCGAGGGCGCCCGCCACGACGCGGCGCGCGTCGGCGTCGGGGAAGGAGAGGTCCTGGGGGAGGGGACTCACGGCATGGTCCGTTCGGTCACGGTGAGGGAGCGGTCGGGGTCGACGGTCATGCTCTGGCGCACGAGCCACCGGGCGTCGTCGCGGTCGGGGAAGTCGCTGCGGACGTGCCCGCCGCGCGTCTCCTCGCGTCGGCGGGCGAGCTCGGTCAGCGCCAGACCGAGGTGCAGGAGGTTGGTCGTCTCCCACGACTTCGGGCCGGGCTCGGCCGTCGACGGCTGCAGCGAGGCGAGGTCCGCGAGGGTCGTCGCGGTCGCCGCCCCGGACGTCGCGGAGCGAACCGGTCCGGACCCGAGCGTCATCGCCCGCTGGACGGCGAGCCGTTGCGAGTGGTCGAGCAGCGCCCCGGGAGAGGTGTCGCCCGCGCGGGTCGGCGACGACGGAATCCCGACCTCGGGGAGCTCGCCCGCCGCGATGCGTGCGGGGATGTCCGCGGCGATGCGGCTGGCGAAGACGAGGCCTTCGAGCAGGCTGTTGGAGGCGAGCCGGTTGGCGCCGTGGACGCCGGTGCACGAGCACTCGCCGCAGGCGTACAGCCCCGGCAGCGACGACCGCCCGTGCAGGTCGGTCTCGATGCCCCCCGACGCGTAGTGCTGCGCGGGCGCGACCGGGAGCAGGTCGCGCGCCGGGTCGAAGCCGAGCGAGAGGCAGCTCGCGACGATCGAGGGAAAGCGGGTCGCGAGGAAGTCGCCGCCGAGGTGGCGCGCGTCGAGGAACACGTGGTCGGTGTCCTGCTCGCGCATCGTCTCGAGGATCGCCCGCGCCACGACGTCGCGCGGGGCGAGGTCCTCGAGCGGGTGGCGCCCCTCCATGATCCGGCGCCCGGCCGCGTCCACGAGGAAGGCCCCCTCGCCACGCACCGCCTCCGAGATGAGCGGCTGCTGGCCGGTCGAGCCCTCCCCGAGGAACAGCACCGTCGGGTGGAACTGGATGAACTCGAGGTCGGTGATGCGCGCCCCCGCGCGCAGGGCCGCCGCCATCCCGTCACCGGTGGCGACGGGCGGGTTCGTCGTCGACGTGTAGATCTGGCCGAGCCCGCCGGTCGCAAGGACGACGGCTCGGGCGTAGGCCGCGCCCACCCCGTCGAGCTGCCCCTCGCCGATGACGTGGAGCGTGACGCCAGTCACCGGCGACCCGGCGGCCGCATCGTCCCGGAGCAGGTCGACGACGAGCGCGTGCTCGACGACCTCGATGCCCGGGTCGTCGATGACGCGGTGGAGGGCGGCGATGAGGGCGCGCGAGATCTCCCGTCCCGTGGCGTCGCCGCCGGCGTGGGCGATGCGGTCGCGGTGGTGACCACCCTCGCGGGTCAGCTTGATCTCGCCCTCGGCGTCGAGGTCGAACTCGGCGCCCAGGGCGACGAGCTCGTGGACGCGCGGCGGACCCTCGGTGACGAGCGCCTCCACGGCGTCGCGGTCGCAGAGCCCGACGCCGGCGACGAGGGTGTCCTCGAGGTGCTCGGCCGGGGAGTCCTCCGGGTGCAGGGCCGCGGCGATCCCCCCCTGCGCCCACGCCGTCGACCCCTCGTCGAGCACCGTCTTGGTGACGAGCAGGACGCGGTCGACCTGCTCGCGCAGGCGCAGCGCACAGGTCAGCCCGGCGATGCCCGACCCCACGACGATGACGTCGGCCGACGTCGCCCATCCGGGGGCGGGGGCGCTGAGCGCTCGCGGGACGTGGACGTGGACACGGTCGCGGTCGCGGTCGGGGGCGGGGGCGGACGGCATACGAAGGCCGTCGGGGGTGGCCGGGTCCGGGCTCACCCGTGCGAGCGCTTCGTCACGGCGGAGGTCATGAGCCCGTAGCCCTCGGGCACGTCGCCGCCGTCGTCGCCGACCTCGACGATCTTGTTGTCCTTGTCGACGAAGACGACGTGCGGGTCGTGGCTGCGCGCGTCCTCGTCGGCCATGGAGGCGTAGGCGATGATGATCACCGTGTCGCCGGGCGAGATGAGCCGGGCGGCGGCGCCGTTGATGCAGAGGATGCCGGTGCCTCGCTCGCCCTCGATGGCGTAGGTCGTGAGCCGGTTGCCGTTGTCGACGTCGACGACGTCCACCTGCTGGCCGGGCAGGAGGTCCGCCGCCTCCATGAGGTCCATGTCGATCGTCAGCGAGCCGACGTAGTGCAGGTCGGCCTGCGTCACGGTCGCGCGGTGGATCTTGCTGTGCAGCATGTAGCGGTACATGGCGGGGCTTCCTGGTTACGTGGCCGGGCGGGCGGTCGTGCTGTCGGGGTCGGGCTGCGAGAAGACGTCGAGCCGCCCGCCGCCCGGCCCGACGAGGACCGGGGTGTTGTCGATGAGCCGGGTCGTGCCGACGCGGGCGGCGACGGCGAGTAGCGCCTCGCCGCGGTACCACTCGGGCACGTCCTGGAGGGTGCTCGGGTGGACGAGGACGAGGTAGTCGACGAGGGCCAGCGGCTCCTCGACGACGACGTCACGGGCCGCACGCCGGATCGCTGAGGGTCCGTATGCCGCCTGCTCGGCTCCCGCGGCCAGCGCGCGATTCAGGCACAGGGCCACCTCCCGGTCGGACTCGGTGAGGTAGGTGTTGCGGCTGCTCAGGGCGAGGCCGTCGCTCTCGCGCACCGTCGGGACGGAGACGACGTCGACGGGGAAGTCGAGGTCGCGGACCATGCGCCGGATGAGGAGCAGCTGCTGGGCGTCCTTCTGCCCGAAGAACGCCCGGCGGGCGCCGGTGAGGTGGAGCAGCTTGCCGACGACCGTGAGCATGCCGTCGAAGTGGCCGGGTCGCGACTTGCCCTCGAGGACGTCACCGAGCGGCCCGGCGGACACGCGCACGCCCGGGTCGCCGTCGGGGTAGACGACGTCGGGCGTCGGCGCGAACACGATGTCGACACCCGCGTCCGACGCGATCCTCATGTCGTCGTCGAACGTGCGCGGGTAGCGGGACAGGTCCTCCTTGGGACCGAACTGCAGCGGGTTGAGGAAGATCGTCACGATGACGTGCTCGGCCGCCAGCCGCGCCTCGCGGATGAGCTGCGCATGGCCCTCGTGCAGGGCGCCCATCGTCATGACGACGGCGACGTCCTCACCGGCGAGGGCGGCCCGCGCGTCGCGCAGCTCGGCGCGGCTGTTGACGACGAGCGGGGTGGTCGTCGGGGGCGCCGTCGGAGTCGGGATCGTCGTCGGGGCTTCGGTCACGAGGAGGGCTCCTGGTCGGCGAGGATGTCGAGCAGCGGCTCGGCGGCCGACGGCTGGAGCCGTCCGCTCTCGAGTGCACGCACCGCGGTGGCCCGGGCCATGGCGACGTACGTCGTGCGGATCTCCGGGGAGATCCGGTCCAGCTCGCGGAGGTGCGTGCCAACGGTACCCACATCCCCCCGGGCCACGGGACCGGTGAGCGCCGCGTCACCAAGCCGCAGGGCGTTGTCGAGCGCCGCCCGGGCGAGCGGCCCCAGCACGGCCCGCGGGTCGTCGACGCCCGCGGCCCGCAGCACCTCCATCGCCTCGGCGACGAGGGTGACGAGGTGGTTCGAGCCGTGGGCGAGTGCGGTGTGGTAGGCGCTGCGCTGGTCCTCCGCGACCCACACCGGGTCCCCACCCATCTCGACGACGAGCGCCTCGGCCATGGGGCGCAGCGCGTCCGGGCCGGTGATGCCGAACGCGCACTCCTCGAGCCGGCCCAGGTCGAGGGCGGTCCCCGTGAAGGTCATCGCCGGGTGGATCGCCAGGGGAAGGATGTGCGCGGCCATCGCGGGCCGCAGGATGGCGGTGCCGTGCCGCCCCGAGGTGTGGACGACGATCTGGCCCGCCTGCCACGCGTCGGTGGCGGCGAGGCCGCGGACGAGCTCGGCGAGCGCGTCGTCGGGCACGGCGAGAAGCACGAGGTCGGCGCCGTCGATGACGTCGGGGACGTCCTTGAGCGGAACCCCGGGCAGGAGCGCGGCCGCACGGTCCCGGCTCTCGTCGCTCACGGCATACGCCGCCTGGACGTGGTGGCCGGCCCGCGCGAGGGCGGCGCCGAGCACCGCACCGACGCGGCCGGCGCCGATGACGCCGATCGAGAGCCGAGCCGGGTGGTCCATGCCGCCCAACCTAAGCCTTGTGTGCCTCAGCGCGAGTTCCAGCCCGCTGTGGTGTCTCAGGACTTCGCGGACACTTATGTCTCAGGGCTTCTCGGTCAGTCTGGCGGACGCGTTGGCTGATTGGTAGCGGGATCGTGGCGTCGTCAGTGTCAGGTCTGCGACGTGGCCGCGGTCGTTGACGATGGTGATGGCACTTCCCTGCCGGAAGAGGGTCACGGTCGTTCCGGCGTAGCGACGGCCGATCCCGATGCTGGTCTTGTCGACCTTGATGGCACCGTTGGCGGCGACGACGGTGCTGCGCACGATCATCGGGAGCTGCAAGTCGCCGGCTGCCCCGTCTTTGGGACCTAGCCGGTACCGCTGTCCCGGCGTCAGGCCGCCCAGGTGGGTGCGACGACGGTCGTTGTTCTGGTGATGTCGGTAGGTCGCGAGCAGCTGGTTGAGGTGATCGATGGAGGTGATCGACCGGACGGCGAGCCATTTCAGCACCGTCTGGTGAGCGCGTTCGCACTTGCCGCAGGTTTGCGGGTGGCCCACAGAGCTGGTGATGGCCTTGACGCCAAGCAGGCTCAGGTTCTCCTCGAGGGCGCTGACCCAGCCTCGTCGTCGGCCAGAGAACGCGGTGCCGTTGTCGGTGAGGAACTCCCGGGGAAGGCCGTAGGTCGTGGCAGCGGCCGCAACCGTGGCCCACACGTCAGCCGCGTTCTCGCTGTGCCCTGCTCGCAGGCCAACGTCGTAGCGGGAGTGGTCATCGACGATGTGCAGGACCACGACGTCGGTGCCGTCATCGAGTGTCACCGCGAACCCGTCCATTTGCCAGCGGGTGTTGGGTTGAGCCGCTTCGAACCGGCGGGTCGCCCTCTTGGGTTTGCGTTGCGGGACCGCGATCAGTTGTCCGCGCCGCTTCAGGATGCGGTTGATCGTGGCCCGCGAGGGAATCTCTGCCCCGACCGGCCACAGTGGATCAACGGCCTCAACGAGAGCCTCGAGCCGGAACCGGATCTGCTCGGCGCCGGCGTCCCAGCCGTCACCGGTCATCTCCTTGCGAACCCGGACAATCACCTCCTCGACCGAACTGCTCACCCTTGTCGGGGACGACAACGGCGCCCGCGACTTCGGGAACAACCCGTCGACGCCCTGCTCGCCGAAGCGTTGCCGGTACTTGTAGAACGTCGTGGTCGACGCACCCAGATCGGCGCACACCGCCCGGACGTTGAACCGCTCTCCGCCAACGAACCTGGTCACCCATGCAGCAAGGTCGGGACCCACCGCCACTCCATCCTTGGCCATGCCCCAGCGTCGAGCCTGACCAGTCCGAGTGTCCGCGAAGTCCTGAGACTTAATCTGTCCGCGAAGTCCTGAGCCTTAACAGCGAGCCCTGGCTCGCGCCCAGGCACACGAGGCGCCGAGACCGAGGGCCTTGAGGTCCGCAGCCAGCTGGAACGGCTCGTCCCGGGCCTCCCGCGACGTGCACCGGACGATGATCCGGCCTGGCGCGGTGAGGCGACGCTGGCGCTGGATGTCGTCCTCCCAGTGCTCCACCTCCATGTGGAACGCGCCATCGACCTCGAGCACCAGGACCGTGCCGTCGGGCAGGTCCCACTCGCAGTCGGTGTAGCGCCAACGGCCGGCGCGGTCCTTGCGTCGCCGCTGCCGGGCGGGCAGCGGCAGCCCGAAGTCACGGCACATCCGGGTGATGTCGACCTCGGCGAGCGAGCCTGCCCCACCCTCGATCTCGGTGAGCAGCAGCCTGAACCTCGGTGACCGTCGGAGAGGCTTCATGCGCTCGAGCTGGCGCCGGAGGTCCGCGGCGGTCGTGAGCCGTTGCTGGACGACCGCAGCCAGCAGGCCCTGCGCGGTGCGCCACGACGGCTCGTGTGCCGCGCACAGCAGTGCTGCCGGCTCCACCCGGGCGAGTGGCTGGGGGTTCTTGGCTTTCCAGAGCTCGAGGGGGCGCCGCGTCCGGAACCAGTCGATCCCGTCCAGCGCGTCGGAGTGGGCCTGCTCGTCGACGAGGACCGTGATGTCGTCGCGGTGCCAGTTCTTGAGGCCGTGCAGCTCGAGCGCGGTGTAGCCCCCGACGAGAGCGGGTGGCCCGGCGTGCAGCACTCCCAGCCACGCGCGCTGCACCTGAGTGAGCTCGCCGGTGAAGGTGCTCACCACCACGGGGCTGCGCTCGGCCCACCTCTCTGCGCGGAGGTTCGCAGCCACGTGGTCGCGGTTCACACCGAGGCCGCGCAGCTGCCGGCGAGCGAGCAGACCCTGCTGCCGGTCCGCGAGCTCTCGCACCACCTCGTGAACGCGTGCCACGTGTCGAGCGTCCCGCAGATGGCGCGATGGCCCGGACCTCCATCCACAGCCCCTGCCTTGTGTGCCCCAGCGCGAGCCCTGGGTCGCGCTGGGGCACACGAGGCAGGATGTGGGGGTGATGCGGCCGTGGCGCGAGGCGTGGGGGGGCGCGCTGTACGGACCCGACGGGTTCTACCGCCGCGCCGAAGGCCCCGCCGGGCACTTCACGACCTCGGCGCACGGTGACCTGGGTGCCGTGCTCGCCGAGGTCGTCGCGCGCCTCGCCGACGACAGCGGCGTATGCCGTGTGGTCGACCTCGCGTGCGGCCGCGGGGAGCTGCTCGCCCACCTCCACGACCAGCGCCCGGACCTGTCTCTTGTCGGGGTGGACGTGGTGGGGCGGCCGGGTGACCTCCCGCCCGCCGTGGAGTGGGTCCGCTCCCCCGGCGGCGCAGCGCTCCCGGACGACCTGCGCGACCTCGACGCCCTGGTCATCGCCCACGAGTGGCTCGACGTCGTGCCGTGCACCATTGCAGAGGTGGACGACACCGGGCTGCTGCGCGAGGTCCTCGTCGACGCGGTCGGCGACGAGGACCTCGGGGACGAGCTCGCCGGGGCCGACCGCGCCTGGGCGGACGCGTGGTGGCCGGCGAGCGAGCCGGGTGAGCGCGTCGAGGTCGGGCTCGGCCGGGACATCGCCTGGCGCGAGCTCCTCTCGCGCAGCTCCTCCGGCCTCACGGTCGCCGTCGACTACGGCCACACGAGGACCACCCGACCCGCCCACGGGAGCCTCACGGCCTACCGGGAGGGTCGGCTGGCCGAGCCGGTGCCGGACGGGCGGCGAGACCTCACCGCCCACGTCGCGACGGACAGCCTCGGCGCCGACGAGGTCCTCACCCAGCGCGAGGTGTTCCACCGGCTCGGCCTCGCCTCCACGACACCCGACCACGCCACCGCGACTTCGGACCCGCTCGGCTACGTCCGGGCGCTCGGCCGCTCGTCGACCATCGCCGCCCTCAGCGACCCGCACGGGCTCGGCGGGTTCCACTGGGCGATGACGCGGCATACTCGGGGCCATGCCTGAGTCGACGCCGCGGACGACCATGGTCGCCGTCGGCGCCGGCGGGCTCGCGACGGCCGACATGGTCCTCAACATCGGGCCGCAGCACCCCGCCACCCACGGCGTGCTCCGCCTGCGCCTCACCCTCGACGGCGAGCGCATCATCCGGGCCGAGCCGATCATCGGCTACATGCACCGGGGCGCCGAGAAGCTCTTCGAGGTTCGCGACTACCGCCAGATCATCGTGCTCGCCAACCGCCACGACTGGCTGTCGGCGTTCAGCAACGAGCTCGGCGTCGTCCTCGCCGTCGAGCAGATGCTCGGCATGGAGGTGCCCGAGCGCGCCGTCTGGCTGCGGACGATGCTCGCCGAGCTCAACCGGGTGCTCAACCACCTGATGTTCCTCGGCTCCTACCCGCTGGAGCTCGGCGCGATCACCCCGGTCTTCTACGCGTTCCGCGAGCGCGAGGAGCTCCAGGCCGTCATGGAGGAGGCCTCGGGCGGTCGGATGCACTACATGTTCAACCGGGTCGGGGGCCTCAAGGAGGACGTGCCCGCCGGGTGGCTCGGCCGGGTCGACCACGCTGTACAGGCCGTCCGCGGGCGGCTGCCCGACCTCGAGTCGATGCTCGTCGGCAACGAGATCCTGGCCGCGCGCACCCGCGGTGTCGGCGTCCTCGACGCCGCGACGGTCCACGCCTTCGGCGTCTCCGGCCCCATCGCCCGCGCCTCAGGGGTCGACGTCGACCTCCGCCGCGACCAGCCCTACCTCGCGTATGCCGCGTTGTTCGCCGCGGACGGCCCCGGCCGGGTCGTGACCCGCACCGCGGGCGACTGCCTGTCGCGCCTCGAGGTGCTGCTCGAGCAGGTGCACGTCAGCCTCGACCTCGTCGAGCACTGCCTGTCGGTGCTCGGATCGCTGGCGGCCGGCCCGGTGAACCAGCGACTGCCCAAGGTGCTCAAGGTGCCGGAGGGCGAGACCTACGTCGCGACCGAGAACCCGCTCGGGTTCAACGGCTACTACCTCGTCTCCCGCGGCGAGAAGACGCCGTGGCGGCTCAAGCTGCGGTCGGCGTCGTTCAACAACGTGCAGGTCCTCACCGAGCTCCTGCCCGGGGCGCTGGTCTCCGACATGGTCGCCATCCTCGGCTCGATGTTCTTCGTCGTCGGCGACGTCGACAAGTAGCCCGCACCGACCGCTGCGTCCGCAACCCTGGTCGGGAACCCCGCCACCTTTGCGGACGCAGGCAGGTCCGAGGAGCTCAGTGCTCTTCGTCGTCGTCGTCCCGGGGGTCGACCCGGCACCAGTGCTGAGCGACGAACCCGGCGAGCGCGAGCAGGCCGGCCGCCCCGACGAGCACCGCCAGCCGCCACACGCGCTCCTGGTTGGCCACGAGCGACAGTCCGCCTGAGACGACGGCCAGCTGACCGGCATACCACCCGACGGCGGCAGCGCCGGTGAGGGTCGCCGCCTGCGCGAGCACGACGACACGCGCCGCGCGCAGCGGGTCGAGACGACGGGTGGAGCGGCCGTCGAGGTAGGCCCGCACGGGCCACGCGAAGCCCACGACGAAGGCCGCCATGGCCACGAGCAGCAGGGCCGCGAGCCAGGACGGGCGCGGGACGAGCTCGCCCTGTCCGGTGGTGAGCTGCCAGAGCAGCCACGATGCCCCTCCGACCACGAGCGCCACGAGCAGCGCGACCACGGGACTGACGCCCCGGCGTGTCACCACCCGTCCTCCAGGAGGTCCACGTCCGGCCCGAGCGCCACACCCTCGCGTCCGACCTCGGCCAGCAGCTCGGAGACCCGGCGCGGCTGGCCGTCGACGCGCAGTGTGGCCTCGGCGTCGGCGTCGACCCAGGGCGCGAGGACGAAGGCCCGCTCGTGCGCTCGTGGGTGGGGCAGGGTCAGCGCCTCGGTCGAGAGTCGGACGTCGGTGTCGAAGACCGGGTCGCCGTACTGGATGAGGTCGAGGTCGAGCGTGCGCGGGCCCCACCGCTCCTTGCGGACCCGGCCGTGCTCGAGCTCGATGTCCTGCATCGTGCGCAGCAGCCGCTGCGGTGACATCTGCGTCGTGCCGACGACCACGGCGTTGAGGTAGGGCGACTGCGCCGGACCGCCGACGGGGGCGGTCTCGTAGACGCGTGAGGCCGCCTTGAGGTCGAGGGCCAGCCAGAGCGCACCCACCGCGTTCTGGATGGTCTCGAGGGGTTCGCCCATGTTGGATCCGATGGCGATGACGACCGGCGTCTCGCGCAGCCGCTTCACCGTGACGGCGACGTCGGTGAAGGGGTGGCCCACGGGCGCCTGGGGCTTGTGGACGGTGACGACGACGGACTCGACCAGGGGCCGGGTGAGCACCTTGGCGGCGATGCGGTCGGCGAGCGCCTCGATGAGGTCGAGCGACTCCCCCTCGACGAGCGCGACGACGTCGGTGGCGACCTCGGCGTAGTTGACGGTGTCGGCGAGGTCGTCGCTCGTGCCGGCCTGGGTGAGGTCGACCTCCATCTCGACGTCGACGACGAACGTCTGGCCGTCGCGCTTCTCGAACTCCAGGACGCCGTGCAAGCCGGTGGCGGAGACGCCCTTGAGGGTGATCCGGTCGCTCATCGGGCCTCCCGCAGGGCGTCGGCCACGTCGAGCGCCCCGACACTCGACGCGACGTCGTGGACGCGCACGGCCCACGCGCCGTGACTCGCCGCGTGGAACGACGTCACCGCGGTCGAGAGGTCGCGCTCGGAGGGTGGACGCGACTCGGAGCCCTCGGGCACACCGAGGCGGCCGAGGAAGGTCTTGCGGGACGTGCCGACGAGGACGGGGAGGCCGAGTGCGACGACCTCGTCGAGCCGCCGCAGCAGCGTCCAGTTGTGCTCGGCGGTCTTGGCGAAGCCGAAGCCGGGGTCGACGATGAGGTTCTGCCGGCGGATCCCCTGGCCCTGCAGCACCTCGACGCGGGCCGCGAGGTCGGCGCAGACGTCCGCGACGACGTCGTCGTAGACCGCGCGCGACTGCATGTCGGCGCTGTGCCCGCGCCAGTGCATGACGACGAAGGGGGTGCCGGCCGCAGCCACGAGCCCCGCCATCTCGTCGTCGGCGAGGCCACCACTGACGTCGTTGACGATCGACGCGCCGGCCTCGATCGCCGCGGCCGCGACGGCCGCACGCATCGTGTCGATCGAGACGACGGCGCCGTCGGCGGCGAGCTCGCGCACGACGGGCAGGACACGGCGCAGCTCCTCCTCGACCGAGGGGCGCTCGGCGCCGGGCCGCGTCGACTCCCCGCCGATGTCGAGGACGTCGGCGCCGGCGGCGAGGAGCTCGCGCCCGTGGGTGATCGCCGCCCCGGGCTCGAACCACTCGCCGCCGTCGCTGAACGAGTCGGGGGTGACATTGACGACGCCCATGACGAGCGGCCGCGGGCCGACCTCGAGCGAGATCACCGCTTGCCGCCGAGCAGGAGCGACATCGCCTCTGCCCGGGTGGCGGGGTCGCGCAGCTGGCCGCGCACGGCTGAGGTGATGGTCCGCGACCCGGGCTTGTGCACTCCGCGCATGGACATGCAGAGGTGCTCGGCCTCGATGACGACGATGACGCCCTGCACGCCGAGGTGGTCGACGAGCGCGTCGGCGACCTGGGTGGTGATCCGCTCCTGCACCTGGGGGCGCCGGGCGAACACGTCGACGAGCCTGGCCAGCTTGGACAGACCGGTGACGGTGCCGTCCGGGGCGGGGATGTAACCAACGTGCGCCACACCGTGGAACGGCAGGAGATGGTGCTCGCAGGTCGAGTAGATCTCGATGTCGCGCACGATGATGAGCTCTTCGTGGTCGATCGAGAAGCGCGCCGACAGCACCTCCACCGGGTCCTGGGACAGACCGCCGAACAGCTGGGTGGCGGCCCGGGCGACCCGGTCCGGGGTGTCGAGCAGGCCCGCGCGGTCGGGGTCCTCGCCGATCGCGAGGAGGAACTCGCGCACCGCCGCCCGGGCGCGCTCGTGGTCGACCTGCCGGGGGGCGACGCTGTCGATCTCGGCGCTCAGGTCGGGGTCACCCGACACGCCGTCAGTGGGCGTCGGGATCGACACGCTGGCCCTCGGGAACCTCGATCACCCTGGTCGGCGGGTTCTCGGCCGCCTCGGCCGCGGGGTGCGCCCCCTCGCTGGCCGCCCTCTCGATGGCCGCCGTCGTCGACGGGTCGCCCTCGTTGACGTGGGCCCCGGCGGGGGCGCCCGACGGGTCGTGGCCGTTGAGCGCGGCCTTCTCGGCCGGCGTCAGCACGGGCGGCTGGTGGGAGATGCCGCGGTTCTCGCTCGACAGCCACGTCGGGCGCAGCGGGCGCTTGACGATGTCGCCGAAGATGACGGCGAGCTCCTGCGCGTTGAGCGTCTCCTTCTCGAGCAGGTCGAGGACGAGCCGGTCGAGGATGTGGCGGTTGTCGTTGATGACGTGCCACGCCTCGTCGTGCGCACCCTCGATGAGGCCTCGCACCTCCTCGTCGACGATGCCGGCGACCTTCTCGGAGTAGTCGCGCTGGTGGCCGAGGTCCCGCCCGAGGAAGACCTCACCCTGGCTCTGGCCGAGCTTGATCGCACCCACTCGGTCGCTCATGCCGTACTCGGTGACCATCTTGCGGGCCATCGCGGTGGCCTTCTCGATGTCGTTGGCGGCACCGGTGGTGGGGTCGTGGAAGATGATCTCCTCCGCGACGCGGCCACCGAGGGCGAAGGCGAGCTGGTCGAGGATCTCGTTGCGGCTCGTCGAGTACTTGTCGTCGAGCGGCATGACCATCGTGTAGCCGAGCGCCCGGCCGCGGGGCAGGATCGTCACCTTGGTGACGGGGTCGGTGTGGTTCATCGCCGAGGCGACGAGCGCGTGGCCACCCTCGTGGTACGCGGTGATCTTGCGCTCCTTGGCCGACATGATCCGCGTCTTCTTCTGCGGGCCGGCGATGACACGGTCGATCGCCTCGTCGAGGGTGGAGTCGTCGATGAGCTTCTGGTCGGAACGGGCCGTCAGCAGGGCGGCCTCGTTGAGGACGTTGGCGAGGTCGGCGCCGGTGAAGCCCGGGGTGCGCCGGGCGACGGCGAGGAGGTCGACGCCAGCAGCCATGGGCTTGCCCTGCGAGTGGACCTCGAGGATGCGGTGGCGGCCGAGCATGTCGGGGGCCTCGACGGCGATCTGCCGGTCGAAGCGGCCGGGACGCAGCAGGGCCGGGTCGAGGATGTCGGGGCGGTTGGTCGCCGCGATGAGGATGACGTTGGTCTTGACGTCGAAGCCGTCCATCTCGACGAGGAGCTGGTTGAGCGTCTGCTCGCGCTCGTCGTGACCGCCGCCCATGCCGGCGCCGCGGTGGCGACCGACGGCGTCGATCTCGTCGACGAAGACGATGGCGGGGGCGTTGGCCTTGGCCTGCTCGAAGAGGTCGCGGACACGAGAGGCACCGACACCGACGAACATCTCGACGAAGTCCGACCCGGAGATCGAGTAGAACGGCACCCCGGCCTCACCGGCCACGGCGCGCGCGAGCAGGGTCTTGCCGGTCCCGGGGGGGCCGTAGAGGAGGACGCCCTTGGGGATCTTGGCGCCGACGGCGAGGAACTTGGCCGGGTCGGCGAGGAACTCCTTGATCTCGTGGAGCTCCTGCACGGCCTCGTCGGCGCCGGCGACGTCGTCGAAGGTGACCTTGGGGGTGTCCTTGCTGTGCAGCTTGGCCTTGGACTTGCCGAACTGCATGACCCGCGAGCCACCGCCCTGGGCCTGGCTCATCATGAACCAGAAGAGCCCGACGAGCAGGAGGATCGGGAAGATGCTGATGAAGAGGGTCCAGAACGGGTTCTGGGTCTCCCGCTTGTCGTTGTAGCCGTCGGTCGGCGGGTTGGCCTTGACGAGCTCGACGAGCGACTCGGCGCGAGCCTCGACGAACTCGGCCTGCACCTTGTCGGCGCCCGAGATGTTGGCCTCGGCGTCGCTGAACGGGGAGTCGGACTTGAGGTCGAGCCGCAGGATGTTGTCGCTCGTCAGCTCGGCCTTGTCGACCTTCTTGTCGGCGATGAGCTTCTCGGCCCGGGCGGTGTCGATCGTCGCGTAGCCACCATCACCCCCGAGGGAGAACATCACGACCGTGATGGCGATGACCGCAAGGACCCAGAAGATCGGGGCCTTGAACACGCGCTTGGTGGCACTGGAATTCATAGATGTGAATGGGGCCGGTGGCCCCACGTCCTCCTGATCAACGAGCCCATCCGTGCACGCTCGCGCGCCACAGGTCTAGGGGTACACGCTACCCGCCACCAGGGCGGCGGCACGGGGCGCGTCCGACCGGACAACGACTGGCGTATGCCGCGTGTTCCGCTCAGCTGTAGACGTGCGGGGCCAGCGTGCCGACCTGGCGCAGCCCGCGGTACTGCTCCGCGTAGTCCAGCCCGTAGCCCACGACGAACTCGTTGGGGATGTCGAAGCCGACCCACCTGACGTCGACCTCGACCTTGGCGGCCTCCGGCTTGCGGAGCAGCGTGACGATCTCGACCGACGCGGGGTTGCGCGACTCGAGGTTGGCCCTGATCCACGAGAGGGTCAGGCCCGAGTCGACGATGTCCTCGACGATGAGGACGTGCTTGCCGGAGATGTCGGCGTCGAGGTCCTTGAGGATGCGGACCACGCCGGAGGACTTCGTCCCCGAGCCGTAGGACGAGACGGCCATCCAGTCGACGGGCACCGTCATCGGCAGGGCGCGCATGAGGTCGGCCATGACCATGACCGCACCCTTGAGGACACCGACGAGCAGCACGTCCTTGCCGGCGTACTCGGCCGCGATCTCCTCGGCGAGCTCGGCGAGCTTGGCATGGATCTCGTCCTCGGTGATGAGGACCCGCTCGAGGTCGGCCCCCATGTGGGCAGCGTCCACGGTGCACTCTCCCTGTCGTGTCGGCGACGGTCCGTCGTTGGGGTCCAGTCAACCGGACGGGCCGAGGCGGTGGACACCCGGGAGTCGGGTGACGTCCAGCGCCCGCGACGATGAAGTCCGGGACTTCATCATTGGCCCTCGGCCGCGGCAGCACCAATCCTTGCGCTGCCGGGCGTCTCCTCACGCCGACCTGGGCGAAGAGGGGCGCTCAGGTCGGCGAGTCGAGGTCGCCGACGAGCGCCTCCGCCGCCGACGTCCGGAGGTAGAGCACGGAGCGGCCGTCGCGGATCGTCGTCACGAGCCCCACGTCGCGCAGCCACCGGAGCTGCTGGCCGGCCGCGGAGACGCTGATCCGGCGACGCGACGCCAGCATCGTGCTCGACATCGGCTCACCGAGCTCGGCCAGCAGGGCGGCCCGGGTCGGACCGAGCAGCTGAGCGGCCCTCTTCCGGGCCGGCTCCGGCAGCGGGAGGCGGCCCCGGCCGCGCGCCGGGTAGGGGAGGTAGGGCGGGGCGTCGGCGTTGAAGGGGTAGGACGCGTGCGGGGTGAAGTGCGTCGGCACGAAGACCAGGCCCCGGTCCCGGGCGTCCGCCTCGAAGTGGGGTCCGCTGGGGTTCCACGCGCGGATCTCGTCGACGCCGAAGGTCAGTGCGGGACTCAGGCCCTCGAGCATGGGTCGCAACCCGACCCGGGCCCCGGTCACGGCCCGCACGGTGATGTCGCCGACGAGGTTGGCGTGCATCGGGGACCACCACGGCCGCACGCACGTCCGCCAGTACCCGTCCAGGGCTCCGACGACGCGCTCGAGGACCCGGGCCGTCGGTCCGACGAGCGCGGCGGGCCGGCCTGCGGGGTACAGGTCGTCGAGGTCCCGGTCGACGACGCGCGCGGGGGTGCCGGCCACCGTCCTCAGCTCGTCATCGAAGTCGGTCGAGGCGGCCACCGGCCGGGGGTTGAGGAACTCGGGGGTGGAGTAGTCGGGTGCCACGAGGGCGAGGAGCATCTCGAGGTCCACCCGGGCGAGGCGGGGCTCGATGGCCCGCCGCCACGGCGCCATGTGCGGGTAGACGTCGGGCCGCCAGAGGGCGCGCAGCGACAGGGTCGTCTCGCTGAGGACGGAGATGCCGAACGTCGCACCGGTGAGGTCGCGCTCGGTGATCCGGTAGCTCACCATCGTGGGCGCCCACCCGGGTCCGTGGTCGGCGACACCTCGACCTGTCCGTCGCGACGGAGCACACGGACGTTCCCGGGCGCGTGCACGGGGCCCTGGCCGTGCCAGCTCGTCAGCAGGGCGTCACAGGCCTCGGTGTGCCGGGTGCCCACCTGCCCGGCCGGCGCACCCGCCGCCACGAGGAGCCTGCGCCAGGCCCGGGTGCGCACCGCGCGTGGCAGGACGGCAAGGTCCTCCACGCCCCAGGGGCCGGCCCCCAGCGACCGCACCGCCTCGTCGGCGAGCGCGTCGAGGTGGTCGGCGTCCTCCCGGAGCTGGTCGGCCGTGCGCCCGAGGGCGGCGACGACTCCCGGCCCCAGGTCGGACTCGAGGTCGGCGACGGCCCGGCGCGCCCGCACCCGGGCGACGTCGGTGTCCTCGTTCATCGGGTCGTCCCACCACGGCACCCCCTCGGCCGTGCACGACTCGCGGCACTCCGCCCGGGTCAGCCGGAGCAGCGGCCGGCGCAGCAGGTCACGGGCGGACGGCATACCCGCCAGCGAGCGCGCACCGGACCCGCGGACGAGGCCGAGGAGCACCTGCTCGGCCTGGTCGTCGAGGGTGTGGCCGAGAAGCACCGCCGCTGCCCCGAGCCGCTCGGCCGCCTCCGCGAGGGCGCCGTACCGGGCGTCACGTGCGGCCGCCTCGAGCCCCGAGCCGTCCGGTGACACCGACACCGGGACCACCTCCACCGGGTCGAGGCCGAGGTCCGCGAGCCAGCCCGCGACCCGGTCGGCGACCTCGCCGGACCCGGGTTGGAGGCCGTGGTCCACGACGACCGCACCCGCCCCCCACGGGGCGTGTCGCTGCTCGTGCGACACCGCCTCCGCGAGCGCCATCGAGTCCCCTCCCCCGCTGCACGCGACGAGCACGAGCGGACCGATCTCGCCCATTCCCCCGTGAGGCACGGACACGCCGGTCCCCAACGGGGGAATTGGCGAGTTGAGGACGGGACGTGGGGGGGCGAGGTCGGTGAGGGCCGAGCGGACGGCCTGCCGGATCCTCGCGGTCGCGGGGTGCGGACCGGACATGTCCGATCAGCCGTGGACGCGGGCGACCCAGGCGGCCGGGTCGGTGATCTCGAGGGGGCGCGGGAGGGTCTCGGGCGAGGTCCAGATGGCGTTGAAGCCCTCGACGCCGACCTTGTCCTGGACGCCGCGGACGAAGACCGCGCCGTCGCGGTACTGGCGCATCTTGGCCTCGAGCCCGAGGAGACGGCGGAGGAGCTTGTCGAAGGCGCCGACGCCCTTGCGGCGCTCGGTGAACTTCGCGCGGATCTCGGCGACCGTCGGGATGTGGGCCGGCCCCACGTCGTCCATGACGACGTCGGCGTGGCCCTCGAGCAGCGACATCACCGCGGTGAGGTCGGCGAGCTTGGCCCGCTGCTCGGCGGTCATGACGAGGTCGGTGATGCCGCCGGAGCCGCTGCTGAGGAGCTCGGGGAGCTTCTCGCGCAACGACTTCGTGAGCTCCTGCAGGCGGTCCTGGTCCGGCGCCATCTCGGTCGCGAGCGTGCGGGCCTCAGCGACCATGTGGTCGCGCAGCCACGGCACGGCGGTGAACTGCACGCGGTGCGTCTCCTCGTGCATGCAGACCCACGCGCGGAAGTCCTCGGCGTCGACGTCGAGCTCGCGCTGGACCTGCACGAGGTTGGGCGCGACGAGCAGCAGCGCCGGGGTCCCCCCGGGGGCGAGGTCGTACTGCCCGAGCACCTTGCTCGCCATGAACGCGAGCAGCGCACCGGCCTCGGCACCGGTGACCTTGCCGCCGATCGCGCTGGCGAAGCCGCTCGGCGGGGACGCGGTGCCGTGCCGCGTCATGATCTGCTCGAACGCGGGGCCGAGCATCGCGCCCATCGAGTCAGCGTTCATCGCGATCCAGGTCGGGCGGTCCACGACGAGCGCCTCGGGGGCGTCGTCCGGGGTCTGGAGCCGGGAGGTCTCGGCCACGGGGCCGTGGGCGCGACGGGCGGTCTCGCGGATGGCACCGACCTCGGCGGCGGCCTCCTCGGCCGACACGGCCGGGCCCGCGGGAGCGAGGGTCCGACCCGTGGCCTTGGCGAACTCCCAGTCGACGTAGCTGTTGCTCACGCGCTCCTCCTCAGGGGCATCCGCACAGGGTCAGCGCGGTCACGAAGCGATCCAACGCCGCACGTGCGCCCAGCGTTCCTGCCGAGGGTGGCACACGATCGGCCAGGATGACGAAGGCGAGCAGGCGCCCGTCCGCGTCGACCGTGGTGCCGGCCAGGCCGGAGATGCCCCTCAGGGTCCCGGTCTTCGCCCGCGGTATGCCGGCCACGGCCCTGGTCTCCTTCGACCGGTAGCGGTCGGCGAGGCCTCCGCTCAGCCCGGCAACGGGGAGGGAGGCCAGGGCCCGCCTCAGCTCCGGCTCGGCGTTCGTCGTCGCGAGGGTGAGCACGTCGGCGAGGGCGGTGACGGTGACCGTCTGGCCCGGCGAGAGCCCGCTGGTGTCGAGGAGGCGCAGGCCGGCCGTCGGCACGCCCGCCTCGGCCAGAGTGGCGACGACGAACCGGGCCGGGCCGCTCGGGTCCGCGGCCGGCTGCCCCTCGGCGACCATGGCCTGACGGACGAGGTTCTCGGTGAGGGCGTTGTCACTGCGTTCGAGGGCGACCCCGAGGTGCTGGCCGTAGGTCGCGGACTCGACCGCCCCGAGCTCGGTGGCGCCGGCGGGTGCGGGGGCGCCCTGGCGGGGGAGCGGCAGGACGGTGGTCGCGTGCCCGCGGGCGGTCAGTGCCGTCGCGAGCGCCTTGGCCACACCCACCTCCGGGACGGCGGGAGCGGCCCGCCCTCCCCCGGCGCGCTGCGAGACGAGGTCGAGCATCGAGACGGACTGGGTGAAGCCGGCCGCGACGTCCTCCTTCTTCCACGTGGGCGGGTAGCGGGGTCCGGCGGCGTAGGTCGCGTCCACCCGGAGGGTGACCGCGCCGACCTTGCGCTGCGTGAGGGACGCCGCGACCTCGTCGGCGAGCGTGGCGATGCCGGCCCGGCCGGCGACGAGCGCCTCGTCGGACGCGCCGTCGCCGAGGAGGGTGTCTCCGCCGGCGACGAGGACGACCTGACCCGGGTCGTCGCCGGTGACGACCCGCGTCGTCATCCGCGCGTCGAAATCGAGGTGCTCGGTGACGGCGAAGGCGCTGAGGACCTTGAGCGTCGAGGCGGGAGCGCGCGCGGTGGCCGGGTCGACGGCATACAGCTCCTCGCCGGTCAGCCCGTCGCGGACGCTGATGCCGACGCTGGGACCCAGCCACGGGTCGGCGGCGAGGCGCGCGAGGGCCGCGGTGAGACCGGCGGTGGTCGGCGCGGACGATGACGACGAGGGCGAGGCGCCGGGGGTCGCGGACGCGGGCGCGGCGCTGGGGAGCGGGGCCCACCTGGGCGAGGCGGAGGGCGACCCGGTCGGCGTCGGGGGATCCACGGGGGCGCCGTCGTAGGTGAGGATCCCGGGCGCGAGGTCCACGACGTCCGCCGCGGCGTAGCCGACCCCGCCGACGAGGAGGCAGGCGACCCCTGCCACGACCGCCCGGCGCATCCGACCCCTTTCCGCGCGCCCGCCGCTGCATGCGGGACACTGGCCCCGAGCGTAGGTCATTCACCCCGATCCGAAAGAGGCCACCACCGTGGAGTTCGACGTCACCATCGAGATCCCCAAGGGACACCGCAACAAGTACGAGGTGGACCACGAGACCGGCCGGATCCGCCTCGACCGCATGCTGTTCACGTCGATGGCGTACCCGTCGGACTACGGCTACGTCGAGGACACCCTCGGTGAGGACAGCGACCCGCTCGACGCGCTCGTCCTGCTCGACGAGCCGACCTGGCCAGGCTGTCTCGTGCGCGCCCGGCCGATCGGCATGTTCCACATGCGCGACGAGGCCGGCGGCGACGACAAGATCCTCTGCATCCCGGCCGGCGACCCGCGCAAGGCGCACATCACCGAGCTCGAGCACATCAGCGAGTTCGACCGCCTCGAGATCCAGCACTTCTTCGAGACCTACAAGGACCTCGAGCCCGGCAAGTCCGTCGAGGGCGCCCACTGGGCCGGCCGCGAGGACGCCGAGCGCTGCGTCGTCGAGGCCATCGAGCGCGCCCGCGAGGCGGGCATGACGACGGCCCGCTGGCGTATGCCGGCCGCCCAGGAGTCCGACGCCCGCGCGGCGTCCGCGGCCCGCACCGCCGAGGAGCACGCCCACGCGGCCGCGAAGGCCAAGGAGGAGCTCGCCACGAAGGACAAGCCGCTCAGCGACAACCCCGACTCCTGACCCTGCCGCTCGGCCGTCCGGGCGTCGTAGGTTGGGCAGCATGGCTTCCGACATCGCCCAGACGCACGAGCTCAACGACGGCACGACGATCCCCGCGATTGGCTTCGGCACCTACCCGCTGAGGGGGGACGAGGGTGTCGCGGCGATCACGTCGGCGATCACCAACGGCTACCGGCTGCTCGACACCGCGGTCAACTACGAGAACGAGGCCGAGGTCGGCGAGGCCATCCGCCGCGCCGCCACCGAGGGCGTCACCCGCAACGAGCTCGTCGTCCAGAGCAAGATCCCCGGGCGCGACCACGCCTACGAGAAGGCCGTCCTGTCGGTGGAGTCGAGCCTGCGGGCGCTGGGGCTCGAGCGACTGGACGTCGGGCTCATCCACTGGCCGAACCCGTCGGTCGGCCGCTTCACGGAGGCGTGGCGGGCGCTCGTCGACTGCCGCGAGCGCGGGCTCGTGCGCAGCGTCGGCGTCTCGAACTTCACCCCCGCCCACCTCGCCCGGATCATCGACGACACGGGGGTCGTCCCGGCCGTCAACCAGGTCGAGCTGCACCCGCTCTTCCCGCAGGAGGAGCTGCGCGCCGAGCACGAGCGCCTCGGCATCCGGACGGAGTCGTGGAGCCCGCTGGGCAAGCGCCAGGCCCCCTTCGACGCCGACCCGGTGGCGGCCGCGGCCTCGGCCCACCGTGTCGAAACGGCTCAGGTCATCCTCCGGTGGCAGCTGCAGCTCGGGGCGATCCCGCTGCCCAAGTCCGGCACCGCCTCGCGTCAGAGGGCGAACCTCGACCTCTTCGGATTCGCGCTCACCGACGACGAGATGGCGGCCATCACCGCGCTCGGCCGCCCCGACGGCCGGCTCTTCGACGGCGACCCGGACACGCACGAGGAGATGTAGCCCGCACGCCGGTTCGGGAGCCGGCTCGGACGGCATACGCCGTTCGTATGCCGTCCGCCGACGGTTCCCGGGACACCGCCCGCCCGGCAGCGTAGGTTCACCGCAGGCCGAGGAGGTGGTGACGTGCGCCGTGCGGTGCGGGTGCTCGTGACGGCGCTGTGCTGCACCCTGCTCGTCGCCTGCGGCTCACGGCCCTCGGGCGAGCGGATCTGGGCCGAGCCGCAGCTCGCGACCCCGCCGCAGTACCGCCTGAGTGACGGCGACCCTCGGGGTGCGTCGCTCGTGCGGGCGGCCCGAGAGTGGGTGGCGCTCGGGAGCGTGCCGGGTGCCGGCACGGAGTGGGAGTCGATGAGCCGATGGGCCCTCATGGACCTCCACCAGGCGATGAGCGGCATCAGCGCCGGTCGGGCGCCCGCGGCGGGTGCGGCCGGCTCCTGGGACTACTTCTGGCCCCGCGACGGGGCGTTCATCGCCCTCGCCCTCGACCGCACCGGGCACTCGGGCGAGGCCAGGGCCATCGTCGACTTCATCGCCGGGCTGCCCTTCGACGCCAAGGAGGGTTTCGACGCGCGCTACCTCCTCGACGGGAACCGCGTCGTCGTCGACCCCCGCGGCCCACAGTCCGACGGTTGCGGGTGGGTCCTGTGGGCCCTGGGCTCGCTGTCCTCCGCGGCGCTGCCGGCGTCCGCGGACGAGCTGAGGTCGCGGTGCCTGACGAACCTGCTGCGGCTCACGTGGAGCGGCTGGCGGCTGCCGCCGCCCTCCCCGGACTACTGGGAGCTGTGGGTGTCGGACACCTCCCTGGGGACGGTGGCCCCGATGGTCGCGGGCCTGCGGGCGACCGCCGACCGCGGTCCGTCCGCCGAGCGCTGGGCGGCGGGGCAGGCGGCCCGGCGGCTCACCGACAAGGTCTTCGCCAGGATGGGTCCGGAGCTGGAGCGCTTCGGCGACCGCGGCGGTCTCGACGCGGCGATCGCGATGATGATGCCGCCGTTCGGGCCCGACGACCCCAGGACGACGAAGCCGTGGTTGGCCTACCAGCGCGAGGCCATGAGGCCCTCCGGTGGGCTCGCCCCCGGTGTCGAGTGGAAGCAGGACGGGACGTCGTGGACGCCCGAGACGGCTCTCGTGGCGTACTCGGCCGCGGCGGTGGACCGTGACGAGACCGCCGAGCACTGGCTGGAGTGGCTGGACGCGCACCGCACGCCGTGGGGGTCGCTGCCGGAGAAGGTCAACCGGTCCGGGCAACCCGCCGGCCCCGCTCCCCTGCTCTGGACCGCGGCCCTGGTGCTGCTCACCCTCGACGAGCTGGAGGACGCGTGAGCACCCCGGGTGCCGCAGGCGCTTCGGACGGTGCGGGCGCTGCGGGGTCGGTCCCGGTCGAGCTGAGCTTCACCGTGACCGTGGACGACACGGCGCAGGCGCTCGGCTCGGGCAGCCTGCCCGTGCTCGCCACGCCCCGGCTGCTCGCCTGGTGTGAGCGGGCGACCTGCCTCTCGGTCGAGCCCCTCCTGCGCGAGGGTCGCACGAGCGTCGGCACCCGCGTCGAGCTCCAGCACGTCGCCGCCTCCCCGGTCGGGGCCGAGGTCGTCGTGACGTCGGACCCGTCGTACGCGGACGGGCGGCTCCAGCGCTTCCGGGTGAGCGGCCGGCACACGGACGGCAAGGTCGTGGCGACCGGGGAGATCACCCGGGTCGTCGTCGACGTCGACCGTTTCCTCGACAGGCTCGCGTGACCACCCCACGGCAGCACGTGCGGAACGCCGCCGGGTTCGCGCTGGTGTGGGTCGTGGCCACGGTGGCGCACCGGGTGCGGTTCCGGACCGCGGGGTCGGTCCCGTCGACCGGACCGGTCATCGTCGTCGCGAACCACCTCACGATGACCGACCCCTTGGCGGTGGCGCGAGTCGTCATCGGGCACCGTCGCTTCCCGCACTTCCTCGCGATGCAGGAGGTCTTCGCGTGGCCGGGTGTCGGGGCGCTGGCCCGGGCGACCGGGCAGATCCCGGTGGCGCGCGGGTCGGCATCCGCCGCACAGGCCCTCGACCGCGCCTCGGAGCGGCTCGCCAAGGGCCAGCTCGTCGCGCTCTACCCGGAGGGGCGGCTGACGACCGAGCCCGACCAGATGCCCGGGCCGGCACGCACCGGTGCGGCCCGGCTGGCGCTGCGCCACCCCGAGGCGCCCGTCGTCCCCGTCGGCACGTGGGGCCCGCAACAGGGCACCGAGCACATCTGGCATCGCCACTCCGCCTGCCTGTCCGTGGGTCCGCCGGTGGACCTCGCGGCGTGGGCTGGTCGCACCGACGAGAGCGCCGCTCGCGAGGCCACCGACGTGATCATGGCGGCCATCCGCGAGCAGATCGCCGAGGCCCAGCGGATGTGGCACGCGCGCTGACCGCAAAGCGCCGGGGATGAGGCGCCCGGGTTTCCCGTGCCGTCGACGGGGTACCTGCCATGACATCGGTCACGCGGCGGAGCACTGGAGAGCGCGCCTGCCGAAGATGGCCGGATCGGGACGCCCCCACCTCCCAACGATGGGGGCGTTTCGCCGCCTCGGCTCGTCTGACCTCCCGGTGCCGCGTCGTCACCCTGGTGCGGGCGGCGTCACCTTGGCGGCGACGTCAGTCGCCGCCGTCGTCCGGGTGCGTCACACGCGCCTGGTTCCGCGACACGGCCAGGCCCGCAGCGCCGGCCGCGCCCAGGACCACCAGTCCGGCGCCAACGCGCCACCACATGCGTTCACCGGTCATCAGGGCGGCGATGACGCAGACGACGGCCCCGAACAGGCCGTACCCTGCGGCCAGCCACAGCACCCCGAGGACGAGGCGGCGGGGCGTGTCGGTCATCGTGGCTGCCCCATCGGTCCAGCATGCAGCAGCAGGCGGACGCCGCGCGGGGGAACGCAGAGAACCGGGCCGGACCGGGGTTGGCGCAGGGGAACAGCCCGAGCACCCGTCCGGGGCGGTCGTGTCGTCGAGCAGGCGTCTCACCGCGGCGCGCGACATCAGCAGGGCGATGACGAGCAGCGTCACGGGAACGAAGCCAACCAGGCTGACCGAACCACCCCTGTGGATCGTTCGGCAACTGGCATCCGAGACGGCAACCAGGGGACAAGCTGGCCGCTCGACCGGCACGAGCGTCGCGGCGAGCCACTCACCGGTGGGGGCACGCTGCCTGGGCGAGGGACACCTCGAAGACCGGCCGGGTGCGCACCGTCCCGCTCCCCCAGCGCGCCGCGGTCATCACCCATCGCATCGACGGCAAGACCGCCGCCGACTGCATCTTCACCACCCCCGCCGGCGGACCACTGAGCGAGTGGAACCAACAGCGCTCCGTCGCCTTGGTCACAGCGACCGAGGCCGTCGGTCGCCCGGGTTTGCGCGTCCACGACCTGCGCCACCCGGCGGCCTCGCTGTGGCTCGCGTCGGGCGCGGACCCGAAGGTCGTCCAGCGCGTCCTCGGCCACGCGTCCGCTGCGATGACCATGGACCTCTACAGCCACCTCATCGACCAGAACCTCTGGGACGCCGCCGACCGGATGGGAGGCACACCGGGGCACCGGACCCGGACCGGGACATGCAGAAGGCCCCCGGGAGCGATGTCCCGAGGGCCTGACCTGCGGTGTTGCGTGGAGCCGCTTATCGGAATCGAACCGATGACCTATTCATTACGAGTGAATCGCTCTGGCCGACTGAGCTAAAGCGGCGTGGTGCGCGAACCGGTGGGTCGAGCACGCCGCACGAGTATACGAAAGACCCCACCGCAACGCGAAACCGGCGCTCGGCCGCGCCGGCCGCGGCTCAGCAGGTCAGGCCGTCCTTCGGGACGGTGCCCTCGAGGTAGAACTCGTCGATCGGCTCGTCCACGCACTGGTTGGACCGCATGTACGCCGTGTGCCCGTCGCCCTCGTACGTGATGAGGGAGCTCTGGGCGAGCTGGTCGTGCAGCCGGACCGACCACTCGTAGGGCGTCGCCGGGTCGCGCGTGGTGCCGACGACGACGATCGGGTCGGCGCCCTCGGCGGTGACCTTCGCCGGCGGCTGCGACGAGCGCTCGGTCTCCACCGGCCACGAGCCGCAGGGGAGGGAGGACCACACGAGGAACGGCCCCCACGTCGGCGCCTCCGCCGTCGACGCCTCGGCGGCGGCCGCACGCGTCGCGACGTCGTCGGACTCCGGCTTGTCGAGGCAGTTCACCGCGTAGATGACCTCCATGATGTTGCCGCCGTAGCCACCCCCGGCCTGGCGGTCGGCATACCTGTTGGCCAGGCCCATGAGCTCGCCGCCGTTGCCGTCGAGCGCGTCGCGCATCGCCTCGACGAGCGCGTCCCACATGCCCTCGTCGTACATCGCGGACGCGATCCCGAGGATCGCCCAGCCCTCGGTGAGACGGGGGACGGCGCGGTCGTCGGTCCCCGACAGGGGCCGGTCGTCCACCCGGCCGAGGAAGTCGCGCAGCCCGGACATGACGTCGTCGACGGAGCCGCCGAGCGGGCAGCCACCCTTGTCGACGCAGAACTGCGCCCACGCCCGGGTCGCGGTCTCGAACCCCTTGGCCTGCCCGAGGTTGACCTCCTGCGAGGTGAGGTCGGGGGCGACGACGCCGTCGAGGACGAAACGCCCGACGAGCTGGGGGAACAGGTCGGCGTACGTCGCTCCGAGGTAGGTGCCGTAGGACTTGCCGAGGTAGTTGAGCGTGTCCTCACCGAGCGCCGCACGCAGCACGTCCATGTCCTTGGCCGCGTCCACTGTCGACACGTGCCCGAGCAGCGGTCCGGCGGTGGCGCCGCACTTCTGAGCGAAGGACGCGGCGTTGGCCGAGAACGCCTCCTCCTCACCCGCGTCGTCCGGCGTCGGGTCGAAGCCGAGGAAGGAGTCGAGCTCGGCGTCGCTCACACAGTCGATGGGCGCGGACCGGCCCACGCCGCGCGGGTCGAAGCCGACGATGTCGTAGCGCTGCCGCACCCCGGCGCCCACGATGAAGTCCGCGCCGCTGGCGTAGTCGACACCCGAGCCGCCGGGGCCGCCGGGGTTGACGACAAGGGCCCCCAGCCGCTGGGACTGGCGGCGTGCCGGAACCCGCAGGACCTCGACCTCGATCGTGTCGCCTTCGGGTGCTGCGTAGTTGAGCGGCACCTCGAGCTTTGCGCACTGGCCGCCCGAGCACTTCTCCCACTGCAGCTGCTGCTCGTAGAAGGCGTCCATGCCCTCCATGCCGGCAGGGGGCTTCTGCGGCGACCACGAGGGCGCCGGCGCCTCCGGGGCGAAGAGGTCCTCGACGGTGCTGCAGCCCGAGGCCAGCAGGGCGACCGAGACGAGGGCAGCGGTGAAGGAGGCACGACGCATGGGGAGACCCTACGTTCCCGACCTCGACGCGATCACGAACGCGGAGGTCAGCGGGGCAGCCGCAGGTCGAGTGCCATCGCCTCGAGGGCGAGCAGCGGCTGGACGTTGGCTGCGATCCGCTCCCGCGCCGTGCCGATCGCGTCCATGGCGACGAGGACCCGCTCCGACGACAGCACCTGGGCCACCTGCTGGACCACGGAGCGCGAGTCCTCGTTGACCAGGGCCGTCGGGACGCCCATCTGCAGGACGAGCGCGTCGCGGTAGACCGAGAGCAGGTCCACGAGCGCCCGGTCGACCATGTCGCGCGAGAAGCGGGTGGCCCGGGCCTTCTGCTCCTTCTCGAGCGAGGACACCTGGGAGCGGATGTGGGGCGGCTGCGTGCGCGCCGACGGGTCGGCGCCGAGGATCTCCATGAGGCGGGCCTTCTCGGCGGCGTCGCGCTCGGCCGAGGACGCCTGCGACTCCTCGGTCGCGATCGTCGACAGGTCCGAGGCCGCGTCGATGGCGTCACCGACGGTCCGGATCTTGGAGGCGAGCGAGATGACGTCGCGACGGCGGATCCGGGCGTGCTCGTCGCGAGCCAGCCGGCGGGCGAGGCCGACGTGCGACTGGGCCGCGCGGGCGGCATACATCGCCATCGGCGGGTCGACGCCGTCGCGCCGTACGAGCAGGTCGGCCACCGCCTCGACCGAGGGCGTGCGCAGGCGCACCTGCCGCGAGCGCGAGCGGATGGTGATGATGACGTCCTCGACAGAGGGCGCGCAGAGCATCCAGACCGTCCTCGGCACCGGCTCCTCGAGCGCCTTGAGCAGGGCGTCGGCAGCGCGCTCGGTGAGCCGGTCGGCGTCCTCGATGATGATGACCCGGAAGCGGCCGACCGAGGGCCGGTGGGCCGCGAGGGCGACGAGGTCGCGGGCCTGGTCGACCTTGATCGACAGGCCCTCGGTTGCGATGACGTCGACGTCGGCGTGGGTCCCGTCGGCCGCGGTCCGGCACTCCCGGCACTCGCCGCAGCCGCCGCTGGGGCACTGCAGCGCCGCCGCGAAGGCCCGGGCGGCCACCGATCGGCCGGACCCGGGCGGGCCGGTGAGCAGCCAGGCGTGCGTCATCGCCGCGGGGTCGGAGACGGCGCGCGACAGGGTCGCGACCGCCGCGTCCTGGCCGATGACGTCACGCCAGACCGTCACGGCGAGCCGACCTCGACGAGCCCCGAGGCGACGAGCCGTCCGAGGACCGCCTCGTGGATGGCCTCGGGCGACGCCGTCCCGTCGACGACGAGGTAGCGCTCCGGCGACCCCTGCGCCATCGCGAGGAAGTGCTGGCGGACCGTGTCGTGGAAGGTGTCACCCTCCGACTCGAGCCGGTCGTGGACCTCGCCGCGACGGCGGCGGCCCTCCTCGCTCGGCACGTCGACGACGACGGTGAGGTCCGGCACGAGCGAGCCGACCGCCCACATCTGGAGATCGTGGACCTCGACGGCGCCGAGGTCGCGTCCGGACCCCTGGTAGGCGACCGACGAGTCGGTGTAGCGGTCGGTGACGACGACCGCGCCCCGGTCCATCGCCGGACGGATGAGCTGGTCGACGTGGTGCGCCTTGTCGGCGGCGAAGAGCAGGGCCTCGGCGCGGGGCGAGACGTGGTCGCCGTGGAGGACGAGGTCGCGGATGGCGGCCCCGAGCGGCGTGCCCCCCGGCTGGCGGGTGACGACGACCTCGCGCCCCAGCGCCCCGAGGGCCTCGGCGAGCAGGCGCACCTGGGTCGACTTGCCCGCGCCGTCGCCGCCCTCGAAGGCGATGAAGAGTCCGTCCGTCACGCGCCCGAGCCTAGGCGAGCCCGAGGACACGCCCGCTCACGCGTGACGGTCGGCGTTCGCGTGGATCGCGTCCCTGACGTATGCCGCGAGGCCCGGTGCGAGGTCCTCGTACGTCGCCGTGAACCGCGGGTCGGCGACGTACATGTCGGCGAGCCCGCGGTGGAACTCGTGGGTGAGGTCGTAGAACCACGTCTGGATCTGGGCCCGATGGGCCTCGGCGGCATCCATCGCCTCGGGTGAGGACGCCGGCCTCCCGGCCTGCAGCGCCGTGACGAACGCCGCGTTCACGGCGTCGCCCTCCGCCTTGATCCGCTCCCAGTCGGCCGGGGTGTAGCGCTTCGTGCGGGCGGCGGACTGCGTCCACGCGTCCGTCTCGCCCCAGCGCTCCTCCGCCTCGGCGCGGTACCCGTCGTCGAAGCCGTCCCCGAAGATCTGCTTGAGCTCCTCTGAGGTGGCGGGTGTCACGTTCATCTCTCTCTCCAGTCTGGCGTCGATGGCGTCGACGAGCCGGTGCAGCTCGTCGACCTTCTCCATGACCGCGTCCCGCTGGCGGTGCAGGTGCTCGGCCGCCGAACCGTCGCCGCGCAGCAGCGAGGCGACCTCGTCGAGGGAGAGCCCGAGGCGGCGGTAGGTGACGACCGTCGCGAGCCGCTCGAGGTCGCTCCGCGTGTAGAGGCGGTAGCCGGCGGGCGTGCGCTCCGACGGGCTGAGCAGGCCGACCTCGTCGTAGTGGTGCAGGGTGCGCACCGTGACGCCGTAGGTCCGGGACACCTGCCCGACCGTGAGCATCTCGTCCATGTCGACAGTGTCCCGCGCCCTCGCGAGCGCCGTTCCCGATGCGGTCATGGACCCACCGTGCCGCCTCCCGTCGCGTGAGGGTCAAGCCCGGGCCGCGACGTATGCCGTTTCCTCCCGCGGGCGGGCCACCTGTACCGTCACTGGCGTTCCCTCGTCGGAGCAGCGACGAATCCGCTGCACGAGGTGACAGAACAGGATCGATGCCCCATGAGCCCCACCACCTCAGCAGGGACGGGCCGCAAGCTCGTCATCGTCGAGTCGCCCGCGAAGGCGAAGACCATCGCCGGCTACCTCGGACCCGACTGGGACGTCGAGGCGTCCGTCGGCCACATCCGCGACATCCCCACCCCCTCGGAGATGCCCGCCGAGATCAAGAAGGGCCCGTTCGGCCGCTTCGGGGTCGATGTCGACAACGACTTCGAGCCCTACTACGTCGTCGACGCCGACAAGAAGAAGAAGGTCGCCGAGCTCAAGCGGCTGCTCAAGGGCGCCGACGAGCTCTACCTCGCCACCGATGAGGACCGCGAGGGCGAGGCCATCGCCTGGCACCTGCTCGAGACCCTCAAGCCCAAGGTCCCCGTGAAGCGGATGGTCTTCCACGAGATCACCAAGGAGGCGATCCAGCGCGCCGCCGCCAACACGCGCGACCTCGACACGGCCCTCGTCGACGCCCAGGAGACCCGCCGCATCCTCGACCGCCTGTACGGCTACGAGGTGTCGCCGGTCCTGTGGCGCAAGGTCAAGGCCGGCCTGTCCGCCGGGCGCGTGCAGTCCGTCGCGACCCGCATCGTCGTCGAGCGCGAGCGCGAGCGGATGGCCTTCCGCTCCGCCAACTACTGGGACGTCGAGGGCGAGTTCACGCCCGACGCCGCCTCGTCCGCCTTCACCGCGCGCCTCTCCTCCGTCGACGGGCGCCGCGTCGCGACCGGTCGCGACTTCGGTGACGACGGCCGGCTCAAGGGTGAGGTCGCCCACCTCGACGAGGCCGCGGCGACGGGCATCGCGCAGGCCGTCATGGCCGCCGACGTCAGCGTCGTCTCGGTCAGCGAGAAGCCGTACACCCGCCGCCCGAGCGCGCCGTTCACGACGAGCACCCTGCAGCAGGAGGCCTCGCGCAAGCTCCGCCTCTCGAGCAAGAACGCCATGCGCGTCGCGCAGCGCCTGTACGAGAACGGCTACATCACCTACATGCGTACCGACAGCACCGCGCTGTCCCAGTCCGCGCTCACCGCCGCGCGCCAGCAGGCCCGCGACCTCTACGGCGGCGACTACGTCCCCGACGCCCCGCGCAACTACGCCAAGAAGGTCAAAAACGCCCAGGAGGCGCACGAGGCGATCCGCCCCGCCGGCGACCGCTTCCGCACCCCGGCACAGGTCGCCGGCGAGCTGCGCGGCGACGAGTTCGCCCTCTACGAGCTGATCTGGAAGCGCACCATCGCCTCGCAGATGGCCGACGCCAAGGGCTCGACCGCGACCGTCCGTCTCGGCGCGACCCTCGACAGCGGGGCCCCGGCCGAGCGCGTGGAGTTCAGCGCGAGCGGGACGGTCATCACCTTCCGAGGCTTCCTCGCGGCATACGAGGAGGGCCGGGACGAGCAGCGCGACGCAAGCTCCGACGAGGAGCGCCGCCTGCCCCGCCTGGGTGAGGGCACCGCCCTCGAGACGCTCCGCGCCGAGGCCGACGGGCACGACACCTCGCCGCCCGCGCGCTACACCGAGGCCACGCTCGTCAAGGCGATGGAGGAGAAGGGCATCGGCCGCCCATCGACCTACGCCTCGACGATCGGCACGATCCAGGACCGCGGCTACGTCTCGAACCGCGGCAACGCGCTCGTCCCGTCGTGGCTCGCCTTCGCCGTCACGCGGCTCATGGAGGAGCACTTCACCCGCCTGGTCGACTACGACTTCACCGCGTCGATGGAGGAGGACCTCGACCAGATCGCCGCCGGCGACGAGCAGCGTGCCGCCTGGCTCAAGCGCTTCTACTTCGGCGACGAGGCCCGCTCGCACGAGGGTCTGCGTGACCTCGTCGCGGACCTCGGCGACATCGACGCCCGCGCCATCTCCACGATCGAGATCGGCGACGGCATCGTCGTGCGCGTCGGTCGCTACGGCCCCTACGTCGAGGAGGTGGCCCCGGCCGGCGTCGACCCCGTGACCGGCGAGGTCTCCGAGGCGTATGCCGCGAGCTCGGCTTCCGAGTCCGGCTCAGCTGGCGACGGCGAAACCACGCCGCGCCGCGCCACGATCAACGACGACATCGCCCCGGACGAGATGACGCCGGCGAAGGCCCGCGAGCTGCTCGACGCCGCCGCCGACGACGGTCGCGTCCTCGGCCGGGACCCGGAGAACGGTCGGGACATCGTCGCCAAGGCGGGTCGCTACGGCCCGTACGTCACCGAGGTGCTTCCCGACGAGGTCGCCGCCCTCAAGGGCAAGGCCAAGGTCAAGCCGCGGACGGCGTCGCTGTTCGCCGACATGGACATCGCGACCATCGAGCTCGACACCGCCCTCAAGCTGCTCTCGCTCCCCCGCGTCGTCGGTGTCGTCACCCAGACCGTCACGAGTGAGGACGGCACCGAGAGTGCGAAGACGGTCGAGATCACCGCGCAGAACGGGCGCTACGGCCCCTACCTCAAGAAGGGCACCGACTCGCGCTCGCTCGAGTCCGAGCAGCAGCTGTTCGAGATCACGCTGGAGCAGGCCGAGGCGATCTACGCCCAGCCCAAGCAGCGTGGGCGGGCCGCCGCGAAGCCGCCGCTCAAGGAGTTCGGTCCGGACCCGGTGTCGGGCAAGCCGGTGGTCGTCAAGGACGGTCGCTTCGGCGAGTACGTCACCGACGGCGAGACCAACGCGACCCTGCGCCGCGACGACGACCTCGAGACGCTGAGCGAGGCCCGGGCCTTCGAGCTCCTCGCCGAGAAGCGCGCCAAGGGCCCGACGACCCGCAAGCGTGCCGTCAAGAAGACGACGAAGAAGGCGCCCGCGAAGAAGGCCGTCGCCAAGAAGGCCGCCGCGAAGAAGGCCTGAGCACCCGGTCCGACCCTCGAGGGTGCCAGACGCGCGACCTGCGCCTGTGGCACCCCCGAGGCGTCGATCAGCGCCCTCGCCGCCCGTGCCACGGGGTCACCTCCCTCTACTCGCGAGTAGGGTCGATTCTGATCCCACCGCCCCTCACCGAGGAGAACCTCACGATGACCGACATCGACCCCGCGACGCTGACGGCGATGAGCCCGGCCGACTTCCACCTGACCCTCAAGAAGCTCTCCGATAAGGAGAGCAACGCGCTGATGGGGGGCGAGCACCGCCAGGCCCTCCTCGACAAGATCTTCTCGGGGTTCCCGACGTTCTTCAACGCCGACAAGGCCAAGGGTGCTGCCGCCCGGGTGAACTGGCGCGTCACGGGCGCACCGGACGGCGGGAGCGACACCTACGCCGTCGTCGTCGGGGACGGCGCCTGCCACATCGAGAAGGACCCGACCGAGGAGCCGACGACCTCGATCATGCTCGGTCCGGCCGAGTTCGTGAAGCTCATCACCGGCTCCGGCAACCCGACGATGATGGTGATGATGGGCAAGGTCAAGGCCCGGGGCGACCTCAGCGCGGCGATGTCGTTCCCGAACTGGTTCGACACGCCCAAGCGCTGACCCGTGGCGTTGAACCCGCTCACCGTCTGGGCGGTGCTGGTCCGGCGCGGTCTGCTCGGGCCCGGCCTCCCGCACCGGCAGGTCGGCCAGCTGCTGGCCCTGCACCGGTGGGGTTTCGGCCTCTCCGGTGAGCTCCGTCAGGCGGCGAGCCGGGACCCCCAGCGGGTCGCGGTCCTCGACGAGGGCCGCGGCCCGGTCACCTACGCCGAGCTGCTCGCTCGCTCCGAGCAGGTCGCCGCGCTGCTGGGCGACCGGGGGTTCCGGCCTGGCCAGCGGGTCGGCCTGCTGGCCCGCAACCACGTGGGCGCGGTCGAGGTCATGTGCGGCGCCGCCGCCGCCGGCGTCGACCTCGTCCTGCTGAACACCGGCCTGTCCGCCACCCAGCTCGCACTCGTCGTCGAGCAGCAGTCGGTCGTCGGGCTCGTCCACGACGACGAGTTCGCGGCCGTCGTCGGCGGACTGTCCGAGGACGTCACCGTCATCGGCCACGCCGCTTGGGAGTCGGCGCTCGCCGCGGCGCCCCCGACGAACGGGGTCGCCCCACCCGCCCTGGGTGGTCGCACGATCATCCTCACCTCGGGGACGACCGGCGTCCCGAAGGGCGCCCCCCGTCGCGTGCCGAGCGGCTTCGGCCCGCTCGTGTCGATCATCGAGCGCATCCCCCTGCGGGTGCACGACCGGATCCTCGTCAGCGCCCCGATCTTCCACACGTGGGGGTACGGCGCGATGCAGCTCGGCTTCGCCCTGCGCGGCACGATCGTCCTGCGACGACGCTTCGACCCGCAGGACGCCAAGGACACGCTGGAGAAGGTGGACTGCCACGCGATGTTCGCCGTCCCCGTCATGCTCCAGCGGATGATGGAGCTGCCCGCCGACCCGGGCGGTCGGGGCCGGCGCGCGAACCTGCGGGTCGTCGCGACGTCGGGCAGCGCCCACCCCCACGGTTTCACCACGAGGTTCATGGACGAGTACGGCGACGTGCTCTACAACCTCTACGGCTCGACCGAGGCCTCGTGGGTCTGCATCGCGACCCCCGAGGACCTCGCGCGCGAACCCGACACCGCCGGAACCCCTCCGCTGGGCACGGTGGTCCGGATCCTCGACGGCGAGGGGCACGAGGTCGCATCGGGAGAGACTGGGCGGATCTTCTGCGGCAACGCCCTCGTCTTCGAGGGCTACACGTCAGGGGCGAACAAGGAGTTCGTCGACGGCCTGGTCTCGACCGGCGACATGGGCCACGAGCGGGACGGCCTCTACTTCGTCGACGGGCGCGACGACGACATGATCGTCAGCGGCGGCGAGAACGTCTACCCGGTCGAGGTGGAGTCGCTGCTCGTCGAGCACCCCGACGTGCGCGAGGTGTCCGTCGTCGGGGTCCCCGACCCGGAGTTCGGCCAGCGACTGGCGGCCTTCGTCGCCCTGCACGACGGAGCCCGGCTCACCGCCGACGAGGTCAGGGACCACGTGCGTGCGAACCGGGCACGCCACTGCGTCCCCCGTGAGGTGCACTTCGTCGACGCCCTCCCCCGCAACGAGACCGGCAAGGTCCTCGCCCGGGAGCTGCGCGACCGCCTCGTGTGACCCCGACTCATTGCGCATTCCGGTCGCTCCCCGCGGGCCGAAGGCCCTGCGGTGCGACCGGAATGCGCAATGAGTCGGTAGAGGGGCGGGCTACTTCACCTCGCGGTGAAGGACCCGCCAGGAGCCGACGGCCAGCGGCAGCAGCACCCACACCCCGAACGACGTCCCGAGCTGCCCCCAGTTCTCACCGGTCATGGTGCCGTTGAGCAGCGGCTCGGTGACCTGGTTGAGGTCGAGCCACCGGCTCGCGGTCTCGATCGACGACACGAGGCTGCTCGCGATGCTCCAGACGGTCGGGAGCACGAGCGAGGCGACGATGGCGATCGGGGTGTTGAGGAAGAGGAAGCCGAACGCGAGGCCTTGGAGCACGAAGATCGCGAACGCCAGGGTCACCCCCAGGGCGCTCTGCCAGGTGACGTCCCACGCCCCGCTGGCATCGCTCGTCGAGGCCCCGATGACGTTCGCGAGAGCGGCGGCGGCGAAGCCGGACGCCGTGACCACGAGCCCGAGGAGGAGGGAGGCGATGACCTTGGCGGTGATGACCCGTCCGCGGCGCGGCTCGAGGGTGAACGTCACGAGCCCGGTGCGCTGGCTCCACTCGGACGTCGCCGCCATGATGCCGAGGATCGGCAGCAGGACGAGGAGGGGGAACGACGCGAGCGCGAGCAGCGTCCCGAACGTCGCCTCCACCGCCGGACCCCAGACGAGGAAGACGGTGACGACGATCGCCGAGACCGCCGACATGATGATGAGCAGCCAGAGCCCGGCCTTGGTGTCGACCATCTTGCGCAGCTCGACGGTGACGAGCCGGGCCAGCGGCACGCCGGGGCGCCCGTCCGCTGCCGGCGCCGGGGCGGGCAGCCCGACCGGTCGCTTCGCGTGGGCGGGGGTGTGGGTCTCGGTGGCGGTCATGCGGCGGTCCCTTCGCGTGAGGTGGAGGCGGTGAGGCTCAGGAACATCTCCTCGAGCCCTTCGGAGCCTCCCGAGCGCAGCTCGAGCAGGACGATGCGCTCGTCGAGGGCGACCTGCCCGACGACGCCGGACTCGGCGTCGACGACGAGGCCGGCGGGCGTCTGGGTCACGGTGACGCCGGCCCGGTCGAGGGCGGCGTGCAGGCCCCGGTCGTCGGAGGAGCGGACCGTCGTGCCGCCCCGGCTGAGAAGCTCGTCCTTGGTGCCCCGGGCGACGATGCGCCCCCGGCCGATCATGACGAGGTCGTCGGCGATGACCTGGACCTCGTGGAGCAGGTGGCTCGAGAGCAGGACGGTGCCGCCGCCGTCGGCGAAGCCGCGCAGCAGTCCACGCATCCAGTGGATGCCCTGCGGGTCGAGCCCGTTGGCGGGCTCGTCGAGGATGAGCACCTCGGGCTGCCCCAGCAGCGCCGACGCGAGGCCGAGCCGCTGGCGCATGCCGAGCGAGTAGTTGCGGACCCGACGGCCGGTCTCCTCGTCGGTGAGGCCGACGAGCGCGAGCGCCTCGTCGACGCGTGAGCGCGGCACCCCGATCTGGATGGCGGCGAGCCGCAGCACCTCGCGGCCGGTGCGACCCGGGTGCTGGGCGGACGCGTCCAGCATGACGCCCACCTGCCGCCCCGGGGTGTGCAGGTCGCGGTACGCCTTCCCGAGGACCGTGGACCGGCCGCTCGTCGCCGGCGTGAGCCCGGTCATCATCCGCATGGCGGTGGACTTCCCGGCGCCGTTGGGCCCGAGGAAGCCGACCACGCTGCCCGGCCGCACCTCGAAGGAGATGTCGTCCACGGCGGTGAAGCTCCCGTAGCGTTTCGTGAGGTTCTCGACGGTGATCATGCTGGCCAGCCTGCCCGCCCACGTCCCGGACCACATCGGTCGTCGGTCCGGACGGCATACGACTTTGGTATGCCGGCCCACGCAGAGCGTGGACCCGCGCCCGCCTCCCGCAGCCGCAGGGCTGACGCGCCCCGCACGGTCTCGTGCCTAGGCTCGCCCCATGTCCGACTCCCCGGTGCGCGCCCACGGTCGTCTCGGCTCGCTGTGGCGCTACGCCCTCGCCGGGACGATCAGCCTCGTCGCGTGGGCGGTGACCGCGTTCGGTTTCGCCGAGGCCGAGATCAACGAGCAGCCGATCGTCGGCTGGTTCCTCGTCGGCGACACCCTGCTGGGCGTGGCGTCGTTCGTCCTCGTCCACTACCGGCACCGCGCACCGGCGCTCGTCGCCGTCCTCACCGCCGCGTTCTCGTCCGTGTCGGTGAGCAGTGCGGGGCCGGCGACCTGGATGGTCGGCTCGCTGACCTCGCGACACCGGTGGCAGCTGCTCTGGCTCGTCGTGCCCCTCAACGTCGCGGCCGGCGTGGTGCAGGAGCGCATCTACCCCGGCGAGGACGACCTGCCGGTCTGGGCCGCCATCCTCTTCGGCATCCTCGTCATCGCCGTCGTCGTCGCGGTCGGCTACGCGATGGGGTCGCAGCGCGACCTCATGACGTCACTGCGAGAGCGCGCCGACACCGCCGAGCGCGAGCAGCAGGCTCGGGTCGCCCGGGCGCAGACCGCCGAGCGCGCCCGGATCGCCCGCGAGATGCACGACGTCCTCGCGCACCGGATCTCGCTCGTCGCGATGCACGCGGGTGCCCTCGGCTACCGGACCGACCTCACCGCGGAGGAGCAGGGGACCGCCGCGAGGACGATCGAGGAGAACGCGCACCAGGCGCTCCGGGACCTGCGCGACGTCCTCGGGGTCCTGCGCGACCCGACCGCACCGGCCGACGCCCCGCCCGAGCTCCCCCAGCCGGTCATCGGCGACATCACCCGTCTCGTCGACGAGGAGCGGGCCGGCGGGATGCGGGTCACGCTCGAGAACACGCTGGTCGGCGAGCCGCCCGACGTCCGGGGGCGGACGGCATACCGGGTCGTCCAGGAGGCACTCACCAACGCGCGCAAGCACGCGGTGGGCACGGCGGTGACGGTCACCCTGGCCGGCAACGCCGACGACGGGTTGACGGTCCGGGTCCGCAACGCGGCACCGACCGGGTCGCGCCGGTCGGGATTGCCCGACTCGGGTCTGGGGCTGGTCGGCCTCCACGAGCGGGTGGCCCTCGCCGGAGGGCGGATCGAGCACGGGCCCGACACCACCGGCGGCTGGTCGCTCACGGCATGGATACCGTGGCGGGCGTGAGCGACCTCTCCCCGATCCGGCTGGCGCTGGTCGACGACGACCCGATGGTGCGCGCCGCCCTGCGCATGATGCTCGGTGGCGACTCGGGCATCGAGGTCGTCGGTGAGGCGACGAACGGCGAGGAGGCCCTCACCGTCGTTCCCAGCTCCGGTGCCGAGGTGGTCCTCATGGACATCCGTATGCCGGTGCGTGACGGTCTCAGCGCCACCGAGCTTCTCCTGCAACGCCATCCGCGCCTCAAGATCATCGTGCTGACGACGTTCGACACCGACGACATGGTGCTGTCGGCGCTGCGTCTGGGTGCCGCCGGGTTCATGCTCAAGGACACCCCACCGGCCCGGCTCGTCGAGGCCGTCCGGACGGTGGCCGCCGGACAGCCGATGCTCTCGCCGAGCGTGACCGCTCAGCTCATCGCGGCGGTCTCGCAGCCGCCGACGGTCGAGAGTGACCGGAGCCGGGCGGCCCTGGCGGCCCTGGACTCGCTCACCGACCGCGAGCGCGAGGTGGCTGTGGCGGTGGGTCGCGGCCTCAGCAACGCCGAGATCTCGGCCGAGCTGTTCATGAGCGTGCCTACGGTCAAGACCCACGTCGGGCGGCTCTTCACCAAGCTCGAGGTCGACAACCGCGTCCAGCTCGCGATCCTGGTCCACGATGCCGCCGGTTGAGGTCGTGGAGGACCGGTGCGGGGTGGTCGTGCATCCCGGCAAGGCCCGCAGCAGCGAGGCACTCGCCGCGGTGCGGCGCGCCACCCGTCGCCGGGGCTGGCCCGACCCGGTCGTCCGCGAGACGACGGTCGACTCCCCCGGCGCGGCCCAGGTGGGCGAGCTGCTCGAGGCGGGGGTCGACCGCCTCGTGGTCGTCGGCGGTGACGGGACCGTCCGGGAGGTCGCGGCGGCACTGTCGCGCTCGGGACCTGCGGCGGACCGGGTCGCCCTCGGCGTCGTCCCCACCGGCACAGCGAACCTCTGGGCGCGGACCATCGGCATCCACGGCCGCGGCGTCGACGAGACGGCGGACGTCGCGCTCGACGGGCCCACCCGGGACTGCGACCTCGCCTGGCTGACGACGACGCACGCGGACGGCAGCACCCGCACGCACGACGTCGCGGTCGTGGCGGGGGTGGGCATGGACGCGGAGGCCTTCGCCTCGGTCGAGGACGGCGAGAAGCACCGGCTCGGGTGGACGGCGTACTTCGCCGCGCTCGCGCGTCGGGCGACCGGTCGGCCGACGCGGCTGACCGCCCGGCTCGACGGTCGCGACTCCGGTCCGGAGGACGTGCGGACCGTGCTCGTCGGCAACTGTCGCGTGCTGCCCCTGGGCCTGCCGCTGATGCCGTCGGCGTCGATGACCGACGGCCGTCTCGACGTGCTCGTCGTCGCCCCGCGGTCGGTCCTCGGCTGGGCCGGCGTCGCCACGGGGATCCTCACCCGCCAGCGCGGACGCTGGACGGGCCTGCGCAGCCACCGCGCCCGGCACGTCGTCCTCGACCTCGAGGCACCGACCGCCGTCCACGTCGACGGGGACCCGGTGGGCGAGGCGGTGCGGCTCGAGCTGGGTGTCGTCCCCGGAGCGGTCCTCGTCCGGGCGCCGGCGGTGGCGTCGTCCGCGGGCGGCCCGCCGAGCATCAACCGGATCCTCGACGACCCCACCCCGGAGGCGCTGGCGCAGGCCCTGCGCCACCCCGGGCTCTGGCGGCTCGGCCACGCCCACGAGGTCGTCGTGCGCGAGGCGTTCCTCGCCCTCGAGGGGTCGGCCCTCACCCGCTTCAAGAGCCTGCTCAACTCCGGCCGGGACCACCGGGACCTCGAGCACCTCGTGTTCGACGTCGTCGACGACGAGGGCGTGCGGCGCGACATCCTCGACCACATCCGGGTGCAGGCCGCGGGCGTCGAGGTGCCCGACCTCCACGTCCTCAGCGACATCGACGACACGCTCAGGTGCGCCCTGCACGACACGAGGTACCCCCGCGGCACCGTCTATCCGGGCGTCATCGCGCTCTACCGCGCGCTCGACGCGGGCCACGCCGCCGACCCCGAGGCGCCGGGCGACCTCACCTTCGTCACCGCCCGGCCGATGGACGTGGCGGGCCTCATCGAGCAGCACACGCGGCGCGGCCTCGGCACGCTCGGGCTCCCGCCCCATGCCGTCCTGTCGGGGACGTTCGTCGGGCTGCGCAACCACGACTCCATGGCCGGCGCCAAGCTCGAGAACTTCCTGCGCTTCCGCGCGCTCATGCCGGAGACGCACGTCGTGTTCATCGGCGACAGCGGCCAGGGAGACGTCGAGGTGGGCCGGCGGATGCTCGCGGCGGACCCCGCCGCGGTGCGGCTGGTCCTCATCCACGACGTCGTCGCCACCCCGCCCTCGGAGCGGGACGCCCGGCGCGAGGAGGGGATCGTCCTCGTCGACACCCCCGTCGGCGGCGCCCTGGAGGCGTATGCCGCCGACCTCGTGTCGGCGTCCGGCCTGGCGGCCGTCGCCGCGTCGGCGAGGGACGAGCTGGCCGGGATCGCGTGGGAGAGCCCCGAGCAGGAGGCGGCGACCCGGGCCCTCGTGGAGCGGGACCTCGAGCGCGCGGCCGCGGTCGGTCCGGGCCCGACCTCGCCGGACGACGAGCGGCGCCGACCGGCTCGGTGACCGGCGGCTGACGCCATCACGGCCGGATGACCAGGCCCGGACCCGCCCGCCCGAGCCCTCGACAAACATTCAACGACCTGCACAGAATGGGGAATGGACACTTCTTCCGCTCCCACCCGCCGCCTCCTCCTCACCGGCGCGGCCGCGTCGATCGTCGCGTCCTCGCTCTCGCTCGCCTCCCCCGCCTCCGCCCGTCCCCGGCGAACCGTCCCGGCCCCCGAGACCGTCGCACTCCCCGACGGGATCCGACCCGAGGGCATCACGTCCGGACCGGGCACCCGCTTCTACGTCGGTTCCCTCGCGGACGGCCGCATCGTCGCCGGCGACCTGCTCACCGGTGCCTCGAGCACCCTGCTCGCCGGCAGCGCCGGACGCCAGCTCCGCGGCCTCTACTGGGACTCCCGGACCAACCTCGTCTGGGCCGCCGGCAACGTCGGCGAGGTCGGGTACGTCTGGGCGGTCGACGGCACGACCGGCGCGGTCGTCCAGACGACGCTCGTCGAGGGCGCGAAGTTCCTCAACGACCTCGTCGTCGTCGGCGACTCCGTGTGGGTCACCGACTCGCGGTTCACCCCGGACCGGCTGGTTCGGGTGCCACTCACCTCCACCGGCACACCGACCGGCGCCGCGGTGATCACCCGCCCGCTCGTGGGAGCCTGGCCCCAGGGTGACGGGGAGGCCATCAGCGCCAACGGGATCCGGGCGCTGCCCAACGGCTCCCTCATCCTCAACAACTCCTCGGCCGGAGGCCTGTGGCAGGTCGATCCCGGCTCCGGCGTCGCCACCGAGATCGCGGTCAGGGGCGGTCCCGGCATCACCGGGGGGGACGGCCTGGTGCTCGACGGATCCACGCTGTACAACGTGCGGGGTTCCGGCCAGAACGAGGTCTCCGTCCTCCGGCTCACCCGGGCCGGCTCGACGTGGACGGCAGCATGGCGCGGTGCTCGCTCCGACGAGACGCTCGACGTCCCCTCGACGGCCACGCTCGCCGGTGGGTGGCTCTGGGCGGTCAACGCTCGCTTCGGCGTCGCCTCGCCGGGCACCGCCTCCTACTGGGTCACCCGCCTCCCGGCCCGCTGACGCGGGGTCCACGACCCGGCTCCGGGCCTAGAGTCGGGTCGTGGACACCCGAACGCCCGTCATCTACCTCAGCCACGGCGCCCCACCGCTCGCCGACGACGACCGCTGGACCGGTGAGCTGTCCGCCTGGTCCGCCGAGCTCCCCCGGCCGTCGAGCATCCTCGTCGTGTCGGCCCACTGGGAGCAGGCGCCCGTCTCGGTGAGCTCCACCGAGTCCGGCACCCCCCTGCTCTACGACTTCTGGGGCTTCCCGCAGAAGTACTACGACGTGACGTATGCCGCTCCGCCCGCCCCGCAGCTGGCTCGCTCCGTGGCCGCGCACCTCGGCGACACCGGCGGCGGCCTGCACCAGGACCCGACCCGCGGGCTCGACCACGGCGCCTATGTGCCGCTCGTCGAGATGTTCCCCGAGGCCGACGTTCCGGTGCTCCAGCTGTCGATGCCGACCCTGGACCCGCAGGATCTCTTCGCCATCGGCACGCGGCTCGCGCCCCTGCGCGACGCGGGCACCCTCATCGTCGGGTCGGGCTTCACGACCCACAACCTGCGCTGGTTCAACCCGCGGGCCGGCGCCGACAGCGCGCCCCCGGCGGCGTCGTCGGAGTTCGACCACTGGGCGGCCGAGGCGGTCCAGGCCGGCGACGTCGACGCCATCCTCGACTTCATGGACAAGGCCCCGGCCGCGGCCGAGGCGCACCCGCGCACGGAGCACTGGGCGCCGCTGTTCGTCAGCCTCGGCGCGGCGCACGGCGGTGGCGGCATCGACGCCAGCAGCGTCATCGACGGGTTCTGGTTCGGCCTGTCGAAGCGGTCCTGGCAGTTCGCCTGACAACGCACGAACGCCCGAACGCACGAACGCCCCGTGCGCCGGCCGGACGGCATACGAGGCGTTCGTGCTCCGCTCAGTGGGACGAGCGCGGCTTCTTGCGGGGCGCCGGCCGGGTCGCGTCGTCGGTGACGGGCTCGACGTGGTCGGGGACCACAGTCGGGCGCACGCGGGCCCAGGTCATGAAACCCGCGGAGACGACGAGCAGGACCAGGCCCGTCCACAGGTTGGCGTTGACGCCGCCGGTCTTCTCGAGCTCCTTGTCGCCGAAGAGCCCCATGAGGGTGAGGATGATCCCGTAGAGCCCGAGCAGCATCCCGATGAAGTTGCGGATGTCGAACGCTCCGGCGGTCTTCTTGTCAGCCATGTCGCGCACCTCCTAGAAGGCGAAGTTGAGGATGAGGACCATGACACCCGCAAGGATCGCGAGCGGGATCGTGCGCTGGTACCAGGGGCGGGCCGCCTCGTCCGGGTCGACGAGGTCCTCCTTGGGCGTCTCCGAGTAGACGAGACCCTTGAGCTCGGAGGCCGGCTTGGGCGTCGTCACCATCGACACGGCGACCGACACGATGATGTCGACGACGAAGGCCGTCGACGCCGCGACGAAGCTCGCGCCCTGCCCGGCCAGCGGGATCACGCCCAGGCTCGCCGTGCCGAACGCGTCCTCGGACAGGAACGCCACCGCGACGGCCGACAGGGTCCCCGCGACGAGGCCGGCCCAACCGGCGGTCGGCGTCATCCGCTTCCAGAACATACCGAGGATGAAGGTCGCGAAGAGCGGGGCGTTGAAGAAGCCGAACAGCGTCTGGAGGTAGTCCATGATGTTGGAGAACCCGCCGGCGATCGACGCCGTGAAGATCGCGATGACCGTCGCCGCCACCGTCGCGAGACGGCCGATGCGCAGGTAGTAGTCGTCGCTGCGGTCCTTGCGGATGTAGCGCTCCCACAGGTCGTAGCTGAACACGGTGTTGAACGCCGAGATGTTGGCCGCCATGCCCGCCATGAACGCGGCGAGGAGTCCGGCGATGGCCAGCCCGAGGAGGCCGTTGGGGAGCACGTCACGCATGAGGAGGAGGAGGGCGTCGTTGTACTTGACCTCACCGCTCGCGCCGCCGGTCGGTGTGCCGCCCCCCTTGAGGTCGATCATCTCCTTGACGAGGACGGCGGCGACCATGCCGGGGAGGATGACGATGAACGGCACGAACATCTTGGGGAAGGCCCCGATGATCGGCGTCTTGCGCGCCGACGAGATCGAGTTCGAGGCCATGGCCCGCTGGACCTCGACGAAGTTCGTCGTCCAGTAACCGAACGAGAGCACGAAGCCGAGACCGAAGACGATGCCGATGACGGAGAGGATCCCGGAGTCGAAGCCGGTGAGCGCCTGGCCCGGCCAGGCGTTGAGCTGCTGGTCGGCCGAGGTCACCTCGGCCTCGGCGGGCGCGCGCTCAGCGGCCGCGGTGATCTTCTCCTGGAGGCCGCTCCAGCCACCGACGCGGTTGAGCCCGATGAGGGTCAGCGGCAGCAGGGAGGCGACGATGACGAAGAACTGGAGGACCTCGTTGTAGATCGCGGCCGAGAGCCCACCGAGCGTGATGTACGAGAGCACGATGATGGCGGCGACGACGAGCGCCACCCAGAGGGGCCAGCCGAGCAGCGCCTGGACGATGGACCCGAGGAGAAAGAGGTTGACACCGGCGATGAGCAGCTGGGCCACCGCGAAGCTGATGGCGTTGACGAGGTGGGCACCGGTGCCGAAGCGGCGGAACATGAACTCGGGGACCGAACGGACCTTCGAGCCGTAGTAGAACGGCATCATGACGATGCCGAGGAAGAGCATCGCCGGGATGGCGCCGACCCAGAAGTAGTGGACCGTCGGCAGGCCGTACTGAGCGCCGTTGGCCGACATGCCCATGATCTCGACGGCGCCGAGGTTGGCGGAGATGAAGGCCAGGCCGGTGACCCAGGCCGGCAGTGAGCGCCCGGACAGGAAGAAGTCGATGGAGTCCGAGACGGCGCGCCGGGCGGCCAGCCCGATCCCCATGACGAAGACGAAGTACAGGCCGACGATGAGGTAGTCGACGGCGTTCGCGTCGATGAGGGGCTCGGCAGCCGCCAGGGCTACCGGTGCGAGGGTCGATGACATCAGCGGCATCCTCCTGGTCGGTCGGCCCGCAGGCCCGAACTCGACCAACGTACAGCCGCAACCAACCCGAGCGCCCGACGAGCGCAGCCTGCTTGGAGAAGGCGCTACTCCGCGGTCGCCGCCGTGGGCGGTGGGAGCTCACGGGTGTCCCGGGGCGCGTCCCCCGTCGGGTCGACCTTGCCGAGGATGGCCTCGAGCGCGTCGGACAGGGCGTCGACCTGCCCACGCGAGAGCGGGTCGAGGACGAACTCGCGGACGGTGGCGACATGCCCCGGGGCCGCGTCGACCAGGGCGGCGTACCCCGCGTCGGTGAGGTGGGCGTTGCTGGCCCGCCGGTCCTCCGCCACCTCGGCCCGCTGGACGAGGCCGCGCTCCTCCAACCGGCGCACGACGTGCGACAGGCGCGGGAGGGTTGCGTTGGTCCGCAGCCCCAGGTGCGTCATGCGCAGGGTCCGCTCCGGGGCGTCGGACAGCATCGCGAGGACCTGGTACTCGTAGTGGGTGAGGCCCGAGTCCCTGCGCAGCTGGGAGTCGAGGATGCCAGGCAGCCGCTCGGCCACGGCGATGAGCCGCAGCCACGCCGTCATCTCGGACTGGTCGAGCCAGCGCACGTCATCGGTCCCGGTCACGCCCCGATCGTAGGCGGGATCCCCCCGGCCGACGTCCGCGTTGGCCCGTCCCGCTCGCGTCCGCAAAGGTGGTCGGGTTTCCGACCAAGGTTGCGGACGCTGACGTATGCCGTCCCGCTCGCGTCCGCAAAGGTGGTCCGGTTTCCGACCAAGGTTGCGGACGCTGACGTATGCCGTCCCGCTCGCGTCCGCAAAGGTGGTCGGGTTTCCGACCAAGGTTGCGGACGCTGACGTATGCCGTCCCGCTCGCGTCCGCAAAGGTGGTCGGGTTTCCGACCAAGGTTGCGGACGCTACCCGGCTGGCTCGGCCACGGCGGAACGGAACTGGGCGGCGTACAGGTCGGCGAAGGCGCCACCGCGCGCGAGCAGGTCCGCGTGCGAACCCTGCTCGACGATCCGGCCGTCCTCCATGACGAGGATGAGGTCAGCGTCACGGATCGTCGAGAGGCGGTGCGCGATGACGAAGCTCGTCCGGTCCTGGCGCAGCGCCGACATCGCGTGCTGCACGAGGAGCTCGGTGCGGGTGTCGACCGAGCTCGTCGCCTCGTCGAGGATGAGCAGCGCCGGGTCGGACAGGAACGCCCGTGCGATGGTGATGAGCTGCTTCTCGCCGGCGCTGATGTTGCCGCCCTCCGCGTCGAGCACGGTGTCGTAGCCGTCGGGCAGCGAGTGGACGAACCGGTCGACGTAGGTCGCCCGCGCCGCCGCGAGGACGTCCTCGTCGGAGGCGTCGGGCCGGCCGTAGGCGATGTTGTCGCGGATGGTCCCGCCGAAGAGCCACGTGTCCTGCAGCACCATGCCGATCTGGCCGCGCAGCCCTCGCCTGCTGAGGTCGGTGATGTCGACGCCGTCGAGCGTGATGCGCCCGGAGTCGAGCTCGTAGAACCGCATGATGAGGTTGACCAGGGTCGTCTTGCCGGCGCCCGTGGGCCCGACGATCGCGACCATCTGGCCCGGCTCGACGGTGAGGTCGAGGTGCTCGATCAACGGCGTCTGGGGCGTGTAGGCGAACGAGACGTCCTCGAACTCGACCCGGCCGTGCGGGTCGTCCAGCACCGTCGGCGACGTGCTCTCCGCCTGCTGCTCCGGGGCGTCGAGGACGTCGAAGACCCGCTCGGCGGAGGCGACCCCGGACTGCAGGAGGTTCGCCATCGAGGCCACCTGGGTCAGCGGTTGGGTGAACTGGCGCGAGTACTGGATGAACGCCTGGACGTCACCCAACGTCATCGACCCGCTGGCCACCCGGAGCCCGCCGACGACGGCGATGACGACGTAGTTGAGGTTCCCGATGAACATCATCGTCGGCATGATGATCCCGCTGATGAACTGCGCACCGAAGCCCGCGTCGAAGAGGTCGTCGTTCTTCGCGCGGAAGGCCTCGCGGGCCTCCTCCTGGCGGCCGAACACCTTGACGAGCTGGTGCCCGGTGAAGGTCTCCTCGACGATGCCGTTGAGCTCTCCCGTGGACTTCCACTGCTGCACGAAGTGCTTCTGGGAGCGCTTGCCGATCGCCGCGGTGACGAGCATCGAGACCGGGATGGTCACGAGCGCGATGACGGCGAGCAGCGGTGAGATGTAGAGCATCATCGCCACCATGGCGACCACGGTGAGGAGCGACGTGAGCAGCTGGCTCAGCGTCTGCTGAAGGCTCTGCGCGACGTTGTCGATGTCGTTGGTGACCCGGCTGAGCAGCTCACCACGGGGCTGGCTGTCGAAGTACGGCAGCGGGAGCCGGTTGAGCTTGTCCTCGACCGAGGACCGCAGCTCGAAGATCGTCCGGTTGACGGCTCCCGTGAGGATCCAGCTCATCGCCCACTGGAGCAGGCTCGCGCCGACGTAGATCGCGAGGACCACGAGGAGCACGCGCCCGACCGCGCCGAAGTCGATCCCCGCGCCGGGCACGAGGAACGGCATGCCCTCGACGAGGTCGGCGAACGTCCCGTTCCCGTTCAGCCGCAGGTCCGCGACCGCCTGGTCACGGCTCACCCCCGCCGGGAGCTGCCGCCCCACGACGCCCGCGAAGATGAGGTCGGTCGCGCGCCCGAGGATCTTGGGGCCGACGGCGTTGAGGGCGACGCTCGACACGGCGAAGGCCAGCACGGCGTACAAGGCCGTCCGCTCGGGTCGCAGGAGGCCGAGCAGTCGCTTGGCCGAGGGACGGAAGCTCGCTGGCTTCTCGGCCGGGATCCCGATCGCCATCGGGCCGTGCCGGTTCGTGGCACGGGATCCGGGGCCACGACGCGCCTCGGCGGCCTTCTCCTCGGCCGTCTTCACACCTTCGCTCATGCCACTGCCTCCTCGACGCTGCGCTGGCTCTCGACGATCTCGACGTAGGTCGGGCAGGTCTCGAGCAGCTCGTCGTGGGTGCCGGCACCGACGACGAGCCCGTCGTCGAGGACGACGATGTGGTCGGCGTCGATGATCGTCGAGACCCGTTGGGCGACGACGACGACGGTCGTATGCCGGGTCACGGGCCTCAGTGCCGCGCGCAGCCGTGCGTCGGTCGACAGGTCGAGCGCGGAGAAGCTGTCGTCGAAGAGGTAGACGTCCGGCTTGGCGACGAGCGCGCGGGCGATGGCGAGCCGCTGGCGCTGGCCACCGGAGACGTTGGTGCCGCCCTGCGCGATCGACGACTCGAGACCGTCGGGCATGGCGCGGACGAAGTCCTCGGCCTGGGCGATGCGCAGCGCCTCCCACAGCTCGTCGTCGGTGGCCGCGGAGTCGCCGTAGCGCAGGTTGGACGCGACGGTCCCGGTGAAGAGGTAGGGCTTCTGCGGGACGAGGCCGATGCGCGACCACACGTCCTCGAGGGTCGCCTCACGGATGTCCACCCCGCCGAGCAGGACGGCGCCGCCGGTGACGTCGTAGAGGCGCGGGATGAGGGAGATGAGCGTCGACTTGCCCGAGCCCGTGCTGCCGATGATCGCGGTGGTCCGGCCCGGCAGGGCGGTGAGCGAGACGCCCTGAAGCACGGGCACGTCGGCGCCGGGATAGGCGAACTCCACCCCGCGCAGCTCGACCGAGGTGCCGCCGGTCGGGAGCAGCACCGGCGTGCTGGGCTGTACGACGGTGGAGTCCGTGTCGAGGACCTCCGTGATGCGCCCCGCCGAGACCGTGGCCCTGGGGATCATCATCGACATGAAGGTCGCCATCATCACCGACATGAGGATCTGCATGAGGTAGGCCATGAACGCCGTGAGGGCGCCGATCTGCATCGCGCCGCTGTCGACGCGCTGCGCGCCGAACCAGAGGACGGCGACGGTCGAGGCGTTGAAGATGAGCATGACGATGGGGAAGACGAGCGCCATGAGGCGGCCGACCGCGAGGGCGGTGCCCGTGTACTGGGTGTTGGCCTCGCCGAAGCGGGCCCGCTCGTGGTCCTCGCGGACGAAGGCGCGCACGACCCGGATGCCGGTGATCTGCTCGCGCAGGACGCGGTTCACCCAGTCGACCGACTCCTGCATGAGACGGAAGTTGGGGATCATCCGGCGGATGACGAGGGCGACGCAGAGGGCGAGCAGCGGCACGGCAACCGCCACGAGCCAGGACAGGCCCACGTCCTCGCGCAGCGCCATGACGATCCCGCCGACCATCATGATCGGCGCCGACACCATCATCGCGGCGCCCATGAAGACGACCTGCTGCACCTGCGTGACGTCGTTGGTGTTGCGGGAGATGAGCGTGGGCGCCCCGAAGCGCGACACCTCCTGCGCCGAGAAGTCGCCGACCCTGGCGAAGACACCGGCGCGCAGGTCGCGCCCCATCCCGGCCGCGGTCCGCGCCCCGAGGTAGGTCGCCGCCACGGTCACCGCGATCTGGACGAGCGAGACGGCGAGCATCCACATGCCGGCGGAGACGATGAACCCGGTGTCCCCCGTGGCCACGCCCTCGTCGATGATCCTGCCGTTGAGGCTGGGCAGGTAGAGGGACGCGATGGTCCCCACGAGCTGGAGGAGGACGAGGACGACCAGGGGTCCGCGGTAGGGCCGCAGGTAGTCACGCATGAGGCGGATCAGCACGACGCGGCCCGTCCTTTCGAGGTGGCGGTGGCGGTGGCTGCGGTGGCGGCGGCGGCGGAGACCGGGGAGGTCGAGGCGGCGCCCTCGCGGGTGAGCGCCCCCTCGAGGAGCACGTCGACGAGCTGCTCCGGCGTGGAGGCGTCCCCGTCGAGCATGGGGTGCACGCTCGAGAGGGTGAGCATCCTCAGGTAGCCGATGAAGGTGCTCGCCGGCACCCGCAGCCGCGCCGCATCGGCCCCGAGGAGGTCGACGAAGGCCGCGTCGAGCTCGGCGGTGGCCTCGTGGCGGCGCCGGAACGCCTCACTGCCCGACGGGTGGCGGACCTGCTGGCCCGTCGACTGCAGCACCGACATGAGCGCGAAGATCTCGCGCAGGTGCCGTTGCATCACCGCGACCGCGGCGGCCAGGCGCTCTGGCACCGGCAGTCCGCGGTCGACGACGGCGAGCTCGGCCACCAGGGCCGAGTTGTCGAACGCGTCGTGGACGCAGGCGTCGATGAGCGCGTCCTTGTTGTCGAAGACGCGGAAGATCGTCCCCTCGGCGATCCCGGCGGCCGTGGCGATCTCACGGGTGCTCGCCGCCCGGCCCTTCTCACGGAGGAGGGGGACGGTGGCCGCGATGATCGCGGCTCGACGGTCGTCGGGCGTCATGGCGGGAGCGCGAGGGGACATGCGCTCCAGTATGAGTGAGTGAGCGCTCACTCACAAGACGTCGGGGTCACTCCGTCGTTGAGGAGTCCTCGGCGACGTTGACGTCGGGCGCGCCGTGCTCCCCCGAGTCGTTGACGTCCGGGGTGTCGGGCACGCTGTCGGCCCCACCGAGGGTGGTCTCCGGGTTGAGGGCGCCCGACCCCGCCTCCGAGACGGTGCCGCCCCCGTCGTCGTGGTGGTCGCTGCCGGTGGTGTCCTCGTGGTGGTGGCTCATGTCCCCAACATAGGCGGGGGCGGTCACCGCGGCGCGACGGCACCGACCGCGGTCGCGGCCACCGGGGTGGTCACGACCGCGGTCGGACGACCAGCCGCGCCGGTCGGGCCGTGTTCAGTCGTCGACGTGGAGCTGGCCCCGGACGGCGCCGGAGGGGTACTCGCTGTTGTGCACGTTGACGTAGTACGCCGACGGGTTGCCGAGGATGAGCTGGACCTCACCCGGGTCGAGGCCCTTGCCGGCCTCGCCCTCGGTGAGGCAGTCCGCGGCCTGGCCGTCCTGCGGGAAGGCGAGGTTGACCTCGACCGGACCGTTGGTGCCGGCGGCACCACGGTGGAGGTGCGCCATGCGTCCGCCACCCGGCGCCTGGTCGAGCTCGGCGACCCTGCTCACCTCGAGGATGTAGCAGAGCGTCGTGGGGTCGCCGTCGATGCCGAAGACGTACGCCTCACCCCGACCGTTGGGGTCACCGACGACACCCTTGGCTCCGCTGGCTGCGACCTCCGCACGGCCGGTGAGGTGGGCACCGACGAGGGTGTTGGTGTGGCCCGCCTGGGCCGGGATCGGGGCCAGCACGAGGCCGATGGCGAGCCCGGCCGCACCGGTGGCGGCGCCGAGGAGAATGCGCTTCATTGCGGATCAACTCACTTTCGCAGGAGGGCCGAAGGGCCGGCCCTGTGCGTCATTCGTTGCGACGGGCCCTCCGGATGCCTCGCTCGCGGGTGAGTCCGCCGGACGGAGCAGCAACCCGTCCTTGGCGGCGTCCCTGACGAAGGCGAGCACCTCGAGCGTCGTCTCCTCCGGGTCGAGGTCGAGGATGCCCGCGATCGCACCGATCGCCTGCCGGGGCGTGAGGGCGCCGTCGGCGACGGAGAGGTATGCCGCGGTCACCGTCGTGAGCCGGATGACCCGTCCCAGCCCGCCCCCCTGGCGGGCGACGATGACCGACGGGTCGGACGCCCCCGGCGCCGTGTGGCGCTCCTCGGTGACGTCGGGCGCGGCCCTCCACGCCGTGCCGAGCAGCTCGTCGTCGGAGTGCTCGGCGAGCCAGACCCTCGCCTCGAGTCCGACGCGGACGGAGTCCCCCATCGCCCGAGGCACCGGACCGCGCTCGTCCATGAGGTCGACGAACGGCGCACGGTCGCGTGCCGGTCGGTGCAGGGTGACCACGCCGAAGCCGATCGAGTCGACGTCGCGGGACGCGAAGTCGTCGAGCCACGCGGCATACATCGCGTCGACGTCGGCCGTCCCCGCGTGGTGACCGCCGTCCCGGGACCACGTCTCGGCGTACTCCGCCGGGTCCTGGACCTCGCGCTGCACCACCCACGCGTCGAGGCCGGTGCCGTCGAGCCAGGCCCCGACGCGGTCGGTCCAGGTCGAGCCACGCGGCACCTCCCAGTTGCCGAGCATCTGGGCGACGCCCCCGGGCTCGAGGTGCGCCCCCACCGAGCGGACGAGGTCGGCGACGACGGCGTCACCTGCGGTGCCGCCGTCGCGGTACTCGAAGAGGGGCACGGCGCCCGAACGCGGGGTGATGACGAAGGGCGGGTTGCTCACGACGAGGTCGAAGCGCTCCCCCGCGACCGGATCGAGCATCGACCCGGAGCGGACGTCCCAGTCGCACCCGTTGAGGGCGGCGGTGAAGCGCGCGAAGGCGAGGGCACGTTCGGAGAGGTCGGTGGCGACGACGCTGTCGGCGTGCCGGGTGAGGTGCAGGGCCTGCACGCCGGAGCCGGTGCCGAGGTCGAGCGCCCGGCGGACGGGGCGGCGGATCGTCCACGCCGCCAACGTCGTCGACGCGCCGCCGATCCCCAGGACGTGGTCCTCCCGCACCGGCGCGCCGGTGGCGACCTCGGCGAGGTCGGAGACGACCCACCACTGCGCGTCGTCGGCGGCATACGGGCGCACGTCGACGCGCGCGACCACGGCGTCGCCCTCCTCGGCGACGAGACCGAGGGCGCGGGCTCCGCGCACTCGCAGGGTCGGGAGCGCTGCCTCGACCTCGGCCGCGTCGACCGGGTCGCCGAGGGTGAGGAGCCGGATCAGCGTCGCCGCCGGCGAGGCAGAACCGCTCGCCACCCGGCGGGCGGGCAGCGGCTGCTCACGCGACAGGGCTCCGCTGGCCATCGGGCCGAGCACGTCGAGGACGCCGGTCACGGTGAAGTCGGCGGAGAGGAGGTCGGCGCGCAGCCGGGCGATGAGGTCCTCGTCGAGCCGAGGGAGGGGGGCGGACACCGGTCAGCCGTCGAGGAGGCCGCCGAGCATTCCTCCGCCGCCACCCCCGCCGGTCGAGGGCGGTGCGACCCACTCGCTCGGCTGGACGATGACGAAGCCCGGGCCGTGGAAGGCGTACTGGAAGGCCTCGCCGCTGCCGCCGCGGAGCATGGAGCGCACGTTCATGCTCGACACGATCTGCGGGGTGAGGCCGAGCGACCAGCCGACGCACGACTGGACGTCGACGTGGGTCGGCTGCTGCGAACACTCGAGGATGACCGGCTGGCCGACGGTGTGGATGGCGACCGTGCCAGTGCCCTGCAGGGTGGTGTTGAAGAGGCCGCCGCTCATCATCCCGGCACCCTGGACCCGCTTGATGTCCCAGGCGATCGAGGAGTCGAAGGCCAGGAGGTTGCGGGCATTGATGCTCATGCCGTCGCCGGTGAGCTCGATGAGGTGGACGAAGCCGGCTTCGCTCGCGAAGAACACCTCGCCGTCGCCGGAGACGCGCATGAGCGAGACGTCCTCACCTGTGACGACCTTCTTGAGCATCCGGCCCATGCTGCCGGCCTTCTCGTGGTCGAAGCGCATGTGCCCCTGGTAGGCGACCATCGCGCCCTTGACCGCGAGCACGTCGCCGCCGAGATGCACCCGGAGCAGCTGCGGGTTCTGCAGGGCGAAGGTCTGCTCCGACTGGAGCTCGAGGTTGGTCTGGTCGAAGAGCGAGGAGCGCATGGCGCCAGCCTAGGGCCGGGCCCGCACCCTCGGGGGGCCCGGCTCGGGAGCCGGGAAAGCTGAACGGCGGCCGGCTCACCCTGTCGGGTGGGCCGGCCGCCGTCACTGCTGGCGTATGCCGTGTGCGCGCCTCAGCGCGGTGCGGTCGCCTCGACGTGGTCGTCCTTCTCCAGCGACACCTCGACGGCCTCGCCGGGTCCGGTGATCGCCCCCGAGTCCGGTGCCGACGCGTCGAACTGCGAGACGGGCTCACCCTCGTCGTCACCGCCGCCGATGGCGAGGTCGCGACGCTTGGAGATCGCCACGGCCGTGACGACGATGATGAGCGAGACGGCCGCGATGCCGTAGCGGATGGGCGCGCTGGCGCCGTCACCGACCGACAGGATGACGATCGCCGGGGCGATGAGCACCGCGACGAGGTTCATGACCTTGATGAGCGGGTTGATCGCCGGACCGGCGGTGTCCTTGAACGGGTCACCGACGGTGTCACCGATGACGGTCGCCTCGTGGGCCGCGCTGCCCTTGCCACCGTGGTTGCCGTCCTCGACGATCTTCTTCGCGTTGTCCCAGGCGCCGCCCGAGTTCGCGAGGAAGACGGCCATGAGGCAGCCGGTGCCGATCGCGCCGGCGAGGAAGCCGGCGAGGGCTCCGATGCCGAGGCCGAACCCGATGATGACCGGGCTGAGGGCCGCGAGCAGGCCGGGAGTGGTGAGCTCGCGCAGCGAGTCCTTGGTGCAGATGTCGACGACCTTGCCGTACTCGGGCTTGGTCGTTCCCTCCATGATCCCGGGGATCTCGCGGAACTGGCGACGCACCTCGAACACGATGGCACCGGCCGCGCGGGTCACCGCGTTGATGGCCAGGCCCGAGAAGAGGAAGACGACAGCCGCACCGAGCAAGAGGCCGACCAGCGTCGACGGGTTGGTCACGAGCGCCTGGGCGTCCTGGATGACCTTGTTGCCCGCGGCGATCTGGTCCTCGTTGAGGGCGCTCGCGTCGATCTCGCCGATCGCGGTCTGCCAGGCGTCGGTGTACGACCCGAACAGGGCGGTCGCCGCGAGGACGGCCGTCGCGATGGCGATGCCCTTGGTGATGGCCTTGGTCGTGTTGCCGACCGCGTCGAGCTCGGTGAGGATCTGCGCGGCCTCTGCGTCGACGTCACCGGACATCTCGGCGATGCCCTGCGCGTTGTCCGAGACCGGGCCGAACGTGTCCATGGCGACGATGACGCCCACGGTGGTGAGCAGCCCACAGCCGGCGAGCGCGATGAGGAAGAGCGACAGCGCGACCGAGCCGCCGCCGAGGAGGAACGCGAGGTAGACGGCGCTGCCGATGATGGCTGCCGTGTAGACGGCCGACTCGAGGCCGACACCGATGCCCGAGAGGACGACGGTGGCCGCACCGGTGAGCGACGTGCGCGCGACGTCCTTGGTCGGGCGCTTGTCGGTGCCGGTGAAGTAGCCGGTGAGCCAGAGGATGACCGCCGCGAGGACGATGCCGATGACGACCGCGAGGATCGCCGTGATCCGGGGGTTGCCGTCGAGGGCGCTGACCGCCTCGTCGCGCGCACCGAGCTCGGCGAACGTGGCGGGGAGGTAGAGCCAGGCAGCGATTCCGGAGAGGACGGCCGCGATGGCCGCCGACACGTAGAAGCCCTGGTTGATGGCGTCGAGGGCGCTCTGGTTGCCGCGCGCCTTCGTGATGAAGACACCGATGAGCGCGGTGACCGCACCGATCGCCGGGACGAGCAGCGGGAAGACCAGGCCGTAGGAGCCGAACGCGACGGATCCGAGGATGAGAGCGGCCACGAGCATCACGGCATACGACTCGAAGAGGTCCGCGGCCATGCCGGCGCAGTCGCCGACGTTGTCGCCGACGTTGTCGGCGATCGTCGCGGCGTTGCGCGGGTCGTCCTCGGGGATGCCGGCTTCGACCTTGCCGACGAGGTCGGCGCCGACGTCGGCGGCCTTGGTGAAGATGCCACCGCCGACACGCATGAACATCGCGAGCAGGGCGGCGCCGAAGCCGAAGCCCTCGAGCACCTTGGGGGCCTCGGCCTTGTAGAGCAGGACGACGATCGAGGCGCCGAGCAGGCCGAGGCCCACGGTCGCCATGCCGACGACGCCGCCGGTGCGGAAGGCGATCCGCATGCCCTCGTCACGACCGTTGGGTCCGCGCGACGCCGCGGCGACGCGGACGTTGGCCTTGGTCGCGATCTGCATCCCGAGGTAGCCGATCGTGGCCGAGAAGACGGCTCCGACGACGAAGAAGCCCGAGCGACCGAGCTTGATGTTCCAGTCGGGCGCGGGCAGGAGGAGCAGCAGGCCGAAGACGAGCACGACGAAGATGCTGAGTGTCTTGAACTGGCGCGCGAGGTACGCCTGTGCTCCTTCTTCGACGGCAGCGCCGATCTCGCGCATCTTGTCTGTACCGGTGTCCGCACGCAGGACCTGCTGCCGGAAGACGAAACCCATGGCGAGGGCGATCACGGCGATGACCGCGACCCCCACGACCAGCGTGACGTTCGATCCGGTGAGGTCCAGCGTGGAACTCGCCTCGGCCGGTGCGAGCGCGAGTGCAGCCATTCCATCCTCCTTGACGGGTGTGCGTCGTCAGGGCCCGGAGATCGAATTTCCCGCAGGCAGACGCGGGGTGGACCTTACCCGGTGACTCACATCACATGCAGCCACGGCCGGCCGGTGTGACTGCTCTCACGCCGCCGGTGGGCCGATCAGGAGGGGTCGGTCAGGCGTGGACGTCGGGCTCGGACAGCCCGGAGCCCGCAGCCACGACCGCGGCGTCGACGCTGTCGTGCACGGGCAGGACCTGGTCGAGCCCGGTGATCGCGAACAGCCGCAGGATCCGCTCGTTGGTGCACACGACGCTGAGCCAGCCGTCGGTCTTGCGCACGACCTTGAGCCGGCCGACGAGGACGCCCAGACCCGTCGAGTCGATGAAACCGACGTCCTCGAGGTCCACGACGAGAGAGGTCTGGCCAGCGGCGATCCGGTCCTCGAGGGCGGACCGCAGCTGGGGCGCGGTGTAGACGTCCACCTCACCGGAGACGGTCACGACCACGACGTCGCCTCGCTCGCTGGTCGACACTGACAGCTTCACCGCAGTCGGCTCCTTGCTCGCATCTCATCCGCGCTCGGCACGCGCGTGGCGATGGACCGCGGGCGTGGACGCCACGACCACTGTCGCAGCACCGGACTACCGTAACGCGCGTGTCATCCTCCGCCGAGCCGACCGAGATACTGGCCGCTCTTGCGGCCGGTGACCGCGCGGCCCGGCTGCGGCACGTCGAGCGGCTCCCCGCCCGCCCGGCCCGGGTCGCGCCGTGGCCGGAGTGGGTGGCCCCGCCCCTGCTCGCCAGCCTCACCGGCAGCGGGATCGAGCACCCGTGGTCGCACCAGCGCGAGGCGATGGACCTCGCGCACCGGGGGTCGCACGTCGTCCTCTCGACCGGCACCGCCTCGGGCAAGAGCCTGGGCTACCTCGTGCCGGCGCTGTCCGACGTGCTCGACGGGCTCGACTCCCCCACCGGGCGCGGCGCGACCGTGCTCTACCTCGCCCCGACGAAGGCCCTGGCGGCCGACCAGCTCGCCCGGATCGAGGCCCTCGCCCTCCCCGGGGTGCGGGCGGCGACCTATGACGGTGACACCCCCGTGGAGGAGCGTCGCTGGATCCGCGAGCACGCCAACGTCGTGCTCACCAACCCCGACCTGCTGCACCACTCCCTCCTGCCGGGCCACCAGCACTGGGCACCCTTCCTGCGGTCGCTGCGCTACGTCGTCGTCGACGAGTGCCACATCTACCGGGGGGTCTTCGGCTCGCACGTCTCGTCGGTGCTGCGCCGACTGCGCCGCGTCGCGGGCCGCTACCGCTCGCAGCCGACCTTCGTGCTCGCCTCCGCGACCGTCAGCCAGCCCGCGTCCCACGCGAGCCGCCTTGTGGGTATGCCGGTCACGGCCGTCGAGACCGACGGCTCGCCTCGGGAGGCGCTCACCTTCGCCCTGTGGGAACCGCCGATGGTGGACGACACCCGGCGCTCCGCGACGACGGAGGCCGCCGAGCTGCTCGCCGACCTCGTCGAGGCGGACGTCCAGACCCTCGCCTTCGCCCGCAGCCGCGCCGGCGTCGAGGCCCTGGCCTCCTCGGCGCGGCGGCGGCTCGGGCAGGTCGGGGGCACGGCCGGGGCGACGGTCGCGGCCTACCGGGGCGGTTACCTCCCCCAGGAGCGGCGCGAGCTCGAGCGCGCGCTGCGCGACGGTGAGTTGCGCGGGCTGGCGGCCACCAACGCCCTCGAGCTCGGCGTCGACATCACCGGCCTGGACGCGGTCCTGCTCGCCGGATGGCCCGGACGGCGGGCCAACCTCTGGCAGCAGGCGGGTCGCGCCGGCCGGTCCGGGCGGGAGTCGCTCGCGGTGTTCATCGCAGCCGACGACCCGCTCGACACCTACCTGCTCGACCACCCGGAGGCGATCTTCGGCGCCCCGATCGAGTCGACGGTGATGGACCCGACCAACCCGCACGTGCTCGCCCCCCACCTCGCCGCAGCCGCCCACGAGCTGCCCCTCACCGAGGACGACCTGCCGATGTTCGGGACGAGTGCGCGCGGCGTCGTGGACCTGCTCGTCGCCCGGGGCATCCTGCGGCGCCGGCCGACGGGGTGGTTCTGGGCCCGTGACGACCGACCGGGCGACCACCTCAACCTGCGCGGGACGACCGAGGTGGTCTCCATCGTCGAGCGACGGAGCGGGCGGGTCCTCGGGACCATCGACGAGGCCTCGGCGCACTCCCAGGTCCACACGGGGGCGGTGCACGTGCACCAGGGGGACCCGTTCGTCGTCACCGACCTCGACCTCGAGCAGTCGGTCGCGACCGTCGTCCGTGGCGACCCGGGGTGGAGCACGCACTCGCAGTCCCGGGGGTCGTTCGAGATCCTCGGCGCCCAGCGCCGGCACCAGTGGGGCGAGATCGACGTCTGTTTCGGCTCGGTGCGGGTGACCACCCAGGTGGTCTCGTTCCTGCGCCGTCTTCCGTCCGGAGAGGTGCTCGGCACCCATCCGTTGGACCTGCCCGAACGTTCACTCGTCACCCGTGGGGTCTGGTGGACCATGCCGCTGGACCTCCTCGAGGAGGCCGGCATCGACGAGGCCCAAGTGCCCGGGGCCGCGCATGCGGCCGAGCACGCGGCCATCGGCATGCTCCCCCTCGTGGCGACGTCGGACCGCTGGGACGTCGGTGGGGTCTCCACCGACCAGCACCCCGACACCGGCCTGCCGACGATCCTCGTCTACGACGGCTACCCGGGCGGCGCGGGCTTCGCCGAGCGGGCCCACGGGTCGTTCGGCGAGTGGATCGAGGCGACGCGGGACGCGATCGCGCGGTGCCGCTGCGAGCGGGGGTGCCCGTCGTGCGTGCAGTCGCCGAAGTGCGGCAACGGCAACGAGCCACTCGACAAGGCCCGGGCGATCCGGCTGCTCGACGTCGTCCTCATGTCGCGTCCCTCGTGAACCAACACGGCTCCCCTGACGGGCACGACGCCGGATTTTCAGGCTAGCCTCCAACACGTGATCATCCTCGGCCTCATCCTCGTCCTGCTCGCCGTCGCCGCGGGCATCCTGCTCTTCGAAGGCACCTCCGCCCTCACCGACGGGGTCGACATCGACATCCTCAACGGCACGGTCAGCCTCCCGCCGCTGGCGCTGCTGCTCACCGGTGCCGCCGTCATCAGCGTTTTCTGGCTCGGCTGGGCCCTCATGCGCCACGGCATCAAGCGCGGCAGCCGACGCCGCCGCCGGGCCAAGGAGGAAGCCACGCTCGCCGAGCAGCGCCGGGTCGACGGGGAGCGCAAGATGCAGGAGGAGTTCGCCCAGCGCGAGCGCCAGCTGGCCGAGGAGCGCCGCCGCCACGAGGAGGAGACCTCCGCGCTGCGCCGCGACGGTGACGAGCGCGTCGAGGAGCAGCACCTCTCGACCGAGGAGGCCCGCCGCCGCGCGGAGATCGCCGAGAACGACCTGCGCGACCGCCCCGACCGCCGCCCCTGACCCCGCGGAGCCACCCCCACCCCAAGGTCCTGTTGGGCCTGGGATGGCGCGGCCGCGCCATCAGTCGCGCTCGGCGCCACCAGTCGTCGCGCTCGGCGGCATGGCCCGTCGGGTGGTCGCGACCGGCGGCGTGGCCTGTCGCGTGTCGCGTCGCGGCCCCTCACGCGTCTCGTCACGGGCCGCCCGCCCTCGCGTCCGCCGGTCCGGCGCGGGCGGAAGCCGTCGCCCTGGCTGGCACGCCGGGCCACGAGAGCGCGGTCCGTGCGCTGACCCGGATGTCCACGGCCTCGGCGCCGACGATGGAGCAGCTCTCCAGTCGGGCGGCGTTGCGGTGGGCGAGAGCCGCCGCTCGCGCGCAGGGCTCACGGGCCCCGGACTGGATCGCCGCCGCCGCGGCCAGCGCGGAGAGGTCGGCGGCCGCTCGGGCCCGATGGGCGGCAGCGGCGGCGGACCCGAGGTGCAGGCCGGCCGTCGTGAGGACGACGACCAGGCCGATGGCTCCCACGACGAGCACGGTCCCCGATCCTCGTTCCCGCCTGCCATGGCCGGACCACCGTCCACGCCTGCCGTGGCCGGACCGCTGTCCGTGCGGCCTCACGGGGCGGACTCCACCACCGCGTGCGACACCCCTCGCGGCCGCGCTGCCAGCCCGAGGAGGCGCACCAGTCGTGGAGCGTCGCTCGAGACCTCGACCCGGATCGCCTCCCCGGTCACGTCCATGACGATGTCGGCACCGGTCGGGGCCTGACGGGACACCGCGAGGCGAACTCCGCCGGGGCCCTCGCCCCGGGCCAGCAACCGAGCACCGACGCGGGCGGCGTCGACGCAGCGGACCTCGTCCGAGACCATCGACAGCGCGCTCAGGGCGAGCGTGAGGACGAGCAGGAGGGCGGGCAGGGCCACGGCGATCTCGGCCGTCACCATGCCGCCCTCCCCGCGCCGACCTCCTCGACGGCGCGGCTCGCGGACCCGACAGGGGACCGGCTCCTCGAGCGTCACGAACCGGTGCCCAGCGCCGCGGTGATGACCTTGGCGAGCGCGGACTTCACCGGGCCCGAGCGCACGACGGCCATCAGCACGGCGGCGAAGGCGCAGGCGGCGAGGGTGCCGACGGCGTACTCCGCCGTGGTCATCCCCGCCTCGACGGACTTCCGGAGGTGCGCCAGGCGGCGCGAGAGACGTGATGTCACGGCTGAGCTCCTCGATCAGTGCAGGGCTTCTCCCTGCTTGGGACGAGTCCAGCGGAGGGTGCCGGGCCGGACCACCCCGAGATCGCGCATCTGTGGACGGGCGGAGGCGCCCGGGGCGTCTGTGGACGGCGAGAGGGTCAGCGGGCCTCGGCGATGGCGACGAAGTTGGACACTCGGTGGCCGTCGGCGCGGAAGCCGTCGTCGTCGTCACACGTGATCAGGGCGATCCGCTTCACCGAGCGGTTGGCGCCCCAGACGGCGGCGTCGCGGCTCACCGCCTTCTTCGTCGCGACCCGGGTGGCCGTGACGGTGTAGACGATGCCCCGGCCCGCGGCGTCGAAGACCGTCACCTGGTCGCCGCGCCGGATCGACTGCAGGTCGTGGAAGACGTCCGCGCGGCGGCCGTTCACGACGTGGCCGGCGACGACGGCGGTCCCGACCTCACCGGGACGGACGCGCCCGTAGCCGGAGATCCACGCCATCGTCCCCGGGTCCGGGTTGACGACTCCGTTGACGGCGGACGTGCGCCGCAGGGAACCCGCGACGTCGATGGACGGCGCCTGGAGCGACATGGGTCCCCCGGTCCTCGCCTTCGGAGGGCTCATGGTCTTCGGCGCTACGGGTGTAGCGCTGCGTGACGCGACCGGCCCGGCGCTCGTCGCGGACGGCAACGAGGGCGGAGTCGTCGTGGGCGTGCTCGACGTGGAGGCGCTGGGTGTGGCCGGTGTCGAGGGGGACTGCGACCCGACGGGCGGCGACGGGGTGGAAGCAACGCTGCGCGCCTCCCCCACCGGGCCTCCGCAGCCCTGGGAGAGGAGCGCGACGCCGGTCGCGGCCAGGACCATCCCCGCGATGCCGAGCGCACGTCGGGACGCGGGGACACGGGACGTGCCCTCGGGCACGTCCCGTTGCGACGCGTGTCGACCCATCATCGTGGCGTTCCTCACCCACGACCGAGCGTTCAGCGTCGCCCCCCCACGCCGACAGCAGCCGTCCGACGCGTGCGCGTCCTCGTGATCGGCATACGTCTCTCCCTCGTCGTCCCGGTCGGGGTGCGACCAACGGTGTGCGGCTCCGACCCGGTGGGGCCGAGGTCACGTGCGGCAGGGGACCCCCATCGCCTTCCTCGAGCGACCGTAACCGTCGGTGATCCCGTGCGAACCGTTGCCACCGTTGATCATGCAAAGTGCCCAGTGCTGCCTAGTCCTCTTGGCAGTCGTCGCGTGGTCAGCCGGTGACGAGGGCGGAGCGCGCGAGGTGCAGGACGACCGGCACCACGGTCGTGGCGACGAACCCCGGGAGGAAACACAGCCCAAGCGGAAGGACGAGCAGCACCCCGGCCCGTTGGACGGCTGCCTCGACCCGGGCCGACTCCTGACGTCGCATCCGTTCGGCCGCCGCGAGGACCACCCCGGCGGGTGCGGCACCCGACCGCTCGGCCGCCTGCCACGCCACGGCGGCTGGCCGCCACGCGGCGCCGACGTGGGTCCACGCCTGCGCCGCGTCCTGGCCCCACCGGTGGGCGCTCGCCACGACGCGCAGCTGGTGACCGGTCGCAGCCGGGATCTCGTCGGCGACCGCCTCGAGTGCCTCGACCGGCGCCAGCCCGGCCCGCAGGGCGAGGGCGGTGAGCACCAGCGCGTCGGCGGCGGAGTCCACGGTGACGGATGAGGCGGTGTGCGGGCGGGGTGGCACCTCTTCGCCGTGGTCGAGCCAACGCGGTCGAGCGGCTGCCCGGTTCCGTGGCACGGCCGCGACCGCCGCCGGTGCCCGCGCCGGTGAGGGCCACACGAGCACCGCGGCGAGCACGAGGAGGAGCGCCCCGGCCAGCATCACGACACCACCGCCGGTCGCAGCGCCCTGCTGAGCAGGCGCCGCGACCACGCCCAGCCCAGAGCGGTGAGGCAGAGGCCGGCGAGGGCAGCCGCTCCGGCCACGCCGTGGCCGTAGACCTCGGCGACGGGAAGGCCGAGAAGCAGCGCGACGACCGGGCCGCTCAAGGGCATCATCGTGAGCAGCCACATCGACGCCCGGGGCCCCGCGGCCAGCACCGTCCGTCGCTCCGCGCCCGCGCTGCGCTCCCTCAGGACCTCCGCGGTCAGCCGCGCCGCCGGCGCCGTGGCCAGGCCGAGCTCCTCCGAGAGTCGCCAGGCGGCGGCGAGGAGGGCGAGGTCGTGGTCGTCCTCCGCGGCCTGACGCAGCGCGTCGCCCAGCCGGCCGCCGTCCGCCTCGGTGGCGGCGACGAGCTCACCGACGTCGCGCATCCGCACCGACGTCCCGGCGCCGACGGCACACGCCAGGCGGGCCGCCTCGACCCCGGGGAGACCGGCCTCGAGCCCGACGGCGGAGAGCTCCGCGAACTCGGCCACCCACCCGGGGGCCGACCGGCCGGGGCGCTCCGTCGTGGACGCCAGCCGCCGGAGCCGCACGCGCAGACCTGTGGCGCTCTCGGCGGCGTGCGGTCCGGATGCCGGAGCCGACTCCCCCACCGTCGGCGCCCACGCCGACGGTGACGGTCGCCCGCGGGGCCGGAGGAGGACCGCGAGGGCGCTGAGCGCGACGAGCAGGGCCGTCATCACCGCGTCCGCCCTCGCGCCCGGAGGAGCTCGCGAAGCCGCTCCGCCCCCGGTCCGGTACGCACCGCGTCGACGTCGACGCCACCAGCCCGCGCGTCGCCACGGCTCGCGTCGCCCGCCCGCGCACGACCACCACCCGGCCCACCGTGCGCCTCGTCCGGATCGGCGCCCACGACGAGGGCCTCGTCGACGACGACCTCGGCGCCGTCCCAGCGGGTCACGCCGACTGCACGCACGTAGCGCGACGGGCCGGCCCGGGCGACGTCGACGACGACCTGGACCGCCCCGCGGAGCTGCGCGTGCACCGCCTCCCGACCGAGCCCTGCGAGGGCGCCCAGCGCCTCGAGCCGCGCCGGGGTCTCGTCGATCCCGTTGGCGTGCACCGTCCCGGCGCCACCCTCGTGGCCGGTGTTGAGGGCGGCCAGCAGCTCGCGAACCTCGGCGCCACGCACCTCGCCCACGACGAGCCGGTCCGGTCTCATCCGCAGCGCCTGGCGCACGAGGTCGACCATCGTCACGGCCCCGGCGCCCTCGACGTTGGGAGTCCGTCCCTGGAGCCGCACGACGTGGGGATGGTGTGGCGCGAGCTCGCGGACGTCCTCGACGACGACGAGCCTCTCCCGGGGACCGCACTCGGCCAGCAGGGCCCCGAGCACCGTCGTCTTGCCGGCCCCCGTCCCCCCGACGACGAGGAACGACAGCCGGGCCTCGACCACCCGCCGCAACAGGGCGGCCATCTCGTCGCCCACCGATCCCAGCGACCGGAGCCCGGCCAGCCCCACCGGCTGGCGGCGTGGCACGCGCAGGCTGAGGTGCGTCGCCGCCTCGACGAGCGGCGGGAGGACCGCGTGCAGCCGCACCCCGCCGGGGAGCACGCCGTCGACCCACGGCTGTGCGTCGTCGAGGCGGCGCCGAGCCAGGCCGGCGAGCCTCACCGCGAGCGCCCGCGCCGCACCGGCGTCGAGCGCCACCCCGGTGTCCTCCAGTCCCCCGCCCCTGTCCACCCACACCCGGCCGTCGCCGTTGACGAGGACGTCGGTCACGTCGTCGCAGGCGACCCACATGGCCAGGGGGCCCAGCCCGAGGACCTGCTCGCGCAGCCGCTCGCCCTCCTCGGCGGCACCGTCGACTCCGAGCTCGACCGCTCCCGTGAGGTCGGCGATGACCCTCTCGTCCGGGGGTCGGCCGGATCGGATGACCGCGTCCACCCCGTCGGGGCGCGCATCGTCCCGGGAGGTCACGCCGCCCCCTCCGCGAGGAACTCGACGAGGTCGAGTGCCACCCGGTCCGCGCTGTCCCGCAACGGCCCTCGCACCCCCGGCCACTCGCCCTGCTCGCCGTCACGGCGCACCCGCGGGTCGGTGCGGACGTGCGCCAGGTGCGGGGCACCCAGCTCCTCGAGGACCTCGTCGAAGCGGGTCGGCGGGGCACCGTCCGATCGGGTCACCAGCCCGACCCCGGACCCCTCGAGCTCGCTCAGCACCACGCCGACGTCGGCGAGCTGGCGCGCCGACACCCCCGCGACGACGTGCACCGCCGACGCGTCCGCCCACAGGTCGGGTCCCACGCCGCCTCGGGCCGGGACGTCCAGGACCACCGGGACGATCCCCCGCAGCGAGGCCAGGACGTCGGCCACGACGGACGCGGGGACGGCGCCACCTCGCCCACCCGCCGACAGCACGGGGACCTCACCCGTGGGCAGAGCCGCCACGAGCCTCTCGCACGACGTCGTCCCGCGCAGCCGCACGAGGTCGGGCCAGCGCAGACCGGGGACGTGCTCGATGCCGCAGGTCATGTCGAGCCCGCCGCCGCGCAGGTCGGCGTCGACGAGCACGCACTCACCGAGGTGGAGGGACAGCCGGCGGGCCAGGGCGGCCGACCACGTCGACGCACCGAGTCCGCCGCTGGCGCCGAGGACGACCACGAGAGGTGTCGGAGGTGGGGTCATCCACCGACGGTGGCGCCCCTCGGTCCCGGGCACCAGCCCGGGTCCGCCGCCTGTGGACGGCGGGGTGGACCTGGCCCGGCTGTGGACGACGGCGACCGCGATCCGCCCGGGGACAGGCGACGGCCCCGGTCGGGGGGATGACCGGGGCCGTCGAGCGGGCCTGGCTCCGGGGGGGAGGAGCCGGACCGCCCTTCGCTACGACCCCGAAGGGGAGCGATGGCACCATCGTTGCCCATCGCTGCGGTGCGTGCAACCAAACGCCCATAACCAGCCGGGAAATGGTCACAACGGCAGACCCGACGATGACGCCCCTCGGAGGGAGGGGCGTCATCCGCCGCGAGCGTGCAGGGCGACCAAGCGTGCACATTCATTGCCGTCGTACCGGGTCAAGCCCGAACAGACCGGTCCATCAGTGGACTGCCCGCGCGTGGGTACCCGTTGCGTCTCGCGGTTGTTCATCGGTCGGTCGGTTCCCCGGGGGGCCTGACCGATGGCTCATGTGTACTCCCCTCGGGAGGGGAGAACAAGACTTGACAAACGGTCAGGAGAGGCGGCCGGCGAGCACCGCGTCGGCGATCCGCTCGCCCTCCGCGGCGCCCGAGACGATGGCGTCGCAGCAGTGCGTCACCCACAGGCCGACCCCCGCCGCGTCACCGCGGGTGTATGCCGTGAGCCCACCGAGGTAGGCCGGCCCACCGCCCGTCCCGTGCCCCGCCTCGGTGACCGCGACGCCCGTCGGGTCGAGCCCGCCCGCCTGGACGACGGCCCGCTCCGCGGCCCGGGCGACGACCCCGTTGCCGCGGGTGAAGGGACGAGCCGTGACGATCTCGGCGTGGACCAGCGCCGCGACGACGGGCACGGGCAGCGAGCGGGTGTGCGCGAGAACGGCGACGACCCGCTGCAGCCGGGCGCGAGCGGCCGCCGCGGACGGCGCCTCCCCGATCTCGACGAACTCCCGGCAGTCCTCCCCGTCCAAGCGGGGTCGGCCCAGCTCGGAGTCGGGCACGAGGCCGGCCGCGGCCGCGGTGTGGAGCCGGGCGAGGGCCTGCATCGGGGCGGTGAGGACGACGTGGCCCAGCCGCTCGGTCTCGGCGGTCGCGGCGATGACGCCCCGCATGACCTGTTCGACCGGATCCGGGTCGTCGTGCCACGTCACCGCGCCGCGCATGAGGTCGCGGACGATGTCGACCGACAGCCGGGCGCCGTCGAGCTCTCCGCTGGCCCACGCGCCACGCACCCGGGACTCGGCGGCGGCCTCGGGGATGCGTCGGCGGAGGGCGTTGTGCCACCGCAGCTGGGTGCACGCCGCCCGGGCGGCGTCGATCCGGTCGGCGACTCCGGGCAGTCCGGCGAGGGCGGTGACGGCGGACGTGAGGTCCGCGGACGTGTCGGTCACGGTGGCGAGCCCTACGACGCGACGGGAGCGGCCGGCATACGAACACCCGCGAGCTGGCGGGACTGGGCGACGACCCGGTCGCGGGAGTCCCAGATCACGGCGTCCTCCTCGAAGAGGCCGCCGACGACGTTGCGGGTCGTGATCCGCATCCGCAGCCAGCCCGGCGCGGGGCGGGAGCGCACATGACCGGAGAACGCGATGGTCGGCGCCCAGCCGAGCGCGCCGAAGGTGAAGGTGACCGGCGGCATCGCGTCGAGGAAGAACGGCAGCGCCGTCGTGTCGGGCTCGCGTCCGTCGGCGAACCGGATCCAGGCGCGCATCTCACCGTCGCGGGCCGGCTGGCCGACCGCCCAGCCGACCGTGGCGGGGTCGATCCGCAGGTCGAGCCGGTCGAGGATGGTGATCTGCTCGGCGAAGCCGGCGCGCACGGCCGGGGCACACGACTCCGGCTCGGGCATCTCGGGCGGCGTCTCCGCGCGGTGGACGGGCTCGCTGTGCACGTCGAGGTCGGCGAAGGTCGCGGTGTGCCGGACGCAGACGACCCCACCCTGCGACAGCGTCACCTCGGACGTCGAGAAGGACCGCCCGGCGCGCAGCACCTCGGTCGTGACGTCCACGGCGCCCGGTTGGACCGCCGCGAGGAACGTCGTGCTGAAGGCCACCGGGTCCGTGTGCGCGTCGAGGGCGCCGGTCGCCTCGACGGCGGCCCGGGTCGCGAGCGACATGAGGGCCCCACCGTTGACGGCCGCCCCCACGACCCAGCCGGGCGAGATGTCCGCCCGGCCGTCCTCGATGCGCACCAGGTCGTCGAACTCCGTCATGCGGCGAGCGTATGCCGGGTGGTTCCGCCAGAGTCGAGCGGTGTCGGGCGGCGTCGCGCGGTGCCTGGCAACACCGCCCTAGGGTGGCGGCCATGGCGTCCTCCCTGCACTGGCCGACGGCGGTCGTCGTGCTCGCCGCGGTGCTGCTCGTGGGGCTCCTCCTCTGGGTCGCGCGCCGGGGTCGGCGGCGCGGCTTCCTCTCGACGGTCGACCGGGTGACCTACCAGACCCTGCACACGGCGTCGCTGGCCTCGCGCCATCTCAGTGACGGGCTCACCCCCGACGCGGCAGAGAAGGCGGGTCGGCACCTGCTCTCCATCCTCGGGGCCCGGGCCGTCGCCATCTGCGACGCCGCCGGCCTGCTCGGGTGGACCGGGCCGGGCGAGCACCACGGACCCGACGCCCACGCCCACGCGTCGGCCACCCGCCTCTCGGGCACGCTGACCGTGCTCGGGTCCGACGTCCTCACCTGCAGCGACCCCGACTGCCCCGTCCGGTCGGCCGTCATCGCCCCCCTGCTCGCGGAGGGAAAGGTCGTCGGGACGCTCACGGCATACGCCCCGACCGCGTCAGCGGGCCTGGCCCGGGCCACCGGTGAGCTGGCCCGCTGGGTCTCGGCCGAGCTCGACGTCGCCGAGCTCGGCCGCACCCGCACCCGCGCGATGGAGGCCGAGCTGCGGGCGCTGCGGGCCCAGATCAGCCCGCACTTCATCTTCAACTCCCTCGGCGCCATCGCGTCGTTCGTGCGGACCGACCCCGAGCGGGCGCGCGAGCTGCTGCTCGAGTTCGCCGACTTCACCCGCTATGCCCTGCGTGAGGGCGGCGCCTTCACGACCCTCGCCGAGGAGCTGCGCAACGTCGAGCGCTACCTCGTCCTCGAGCAGGCCCGGTTCGGCGAGCGCCTCCAGGTCTCCCTCCTCATCGCGCCGGAGGTCCTCCCGGTGCGGGTCCCCTACCTCGCGGTGCAACCGCTCGTGGAGAACGCCGTGCGCCACGGCCTCGCGACGAAGGAGGGCATCGGGCACGTGACCATCACGGCGTCCGACCAGGGGTCGGAGACCGAGATCTCGATCGAGGACGACGGCGTGGGGACCTCGCCCGAGCTGGTGCAGCGCATCCTCGACGGTCAGTCGCGGGCCGACTCCGTGGGTCTCGGCAACGTCGACGCCCGGCTGCGCCAGGTCTACGGGGACGAGTTCGGGCTCGTCGTCGAGACGGCCGTCGGCGCCGGGACGCGGGTGAGCTTCCGGGTGCCGAAGTACGCGCCGGGAGTGCACGCGGACTGATCAGTCGGCCGACCGCTCGGTAGTCTCGGCCGCATGGCCCCCGACGGCTCCCTGCGAGCCCTCGTCGTCGACGACGAGCTCCCCGCCCTCTCCGAGGTCCGGTTCCTGCTGACCCAGGACGACCGGGTGGGCGAGGTCCTCACGGCGACGAACGGGACCGAGGCCCTCCAGATGCTCGAGGTCCACGACATCGACGTCATCTTCAGCGACATCTCGATGCCCGGCCTCGACGGCATGGCGCTGGGCCGGGTGCTCGCCCGCTTCGCCTCACCGCCGCAGCTCGTCTTCGTGACCGCGCACGAGCAGCACGCCGTCGACGCCTTCGCGCTGGCCGTCACCGACTACGTGATGAAGCCGGTCCGCGGCGAGCGGCTCGCAGAGGCCGTCCGTCGCGTCGTGGCCAAGCATGACGAGGCGGGTATGCCGGCCCACGCAGAGCGTGGGACCCGCGCTCCCGTCCCCGAGCCCGGCCCGGTCGAGGAGGACGAGACCATCCCCGTCGAGCTCGGCGGCGTCACGCGCTTCATCTCCCGCTCGCAGATCCGCTACGCGCAGGCCTCGGGTGACTACGCGAGGCTGCACACCGGCGAGGGCAGCCACCTCATCCGCGTCCCCCTCGCGGTCCTCGAGGACAGGTGGGGGACGCACGGCTTCGTCCGGATCCACCGCTCCACCCTCGTCGCGCTGGCCCACGTCACCGAGGTCCGGATGGACCACGGACGGTGCTCGGTCCTCATCGGTGACATCGAGCTCCAGGTGAGCAGACGGCACACACGGGCTCTTCGCGACCTCCTGCTGCGGCGACCCCTGGGTGAACGGCGTTCCTCCCCCGGCGGCGACTGAGCATGGTCGACCGTGGCGGGGTCCCCGCCCGCGTGCGGGTCACCAGCTCCCGGCGGAGCGCGGTCACGGGGGGCAGCCGGCCGCTCGCGACCGACCTCGACGAGCAGACCGAGCTCGGTGACGTCTACCTCGCCGGCCTGATGCGGGCCCAGCTGCGGCTCAGCCTCAGCGTCCTGGGTGTCCTCGTCCTCTCCGTCGCGGGCTTCTCCGTCCTGCTCATCGCCGTGCCGGCGGCGCGGACGACCGTGCTGTTCGGGCTGCCGCTGCCGTGGCTCGTGCTCGGGGTGGCGGTCTACCCGGCGACGTGGCTGACCGCGAGAACCTATGTGCGACAGGCCGAGCGGATCGAGGCGGAGTTCGCCGACGTCGTGTCGCCACGGTCGGACCCGTCGTGACCCAGACCTTCTCGATCATCGCCGTCACGCTCGTGTGCCTCACCACGGTCGCCGTCGGCGGCCTCGGGCTGCGCCTGTCGCGGCGGACGTCGGACTTCTACGTCGCCGGGCGGACCGTGTCTCCGCGGCTCAACGCGAGTGCGATCTCCGGTGAGTACCTCTCTGCCGCCTCGTTCCTCGGCGTCGCGGGGCTGATCTACGACGAGGGTGTGGACCTGCTGTGGCTGCCCGTCGGCTACACCGTGGGCTACCTCGTCCTGCTCGTCATGGTCGCGGCGCCGATGCGGCGCTCGGGGGCGTACACGCTGCCGGACTTCGCCGAGGCTCGGCTGCGGTCGATCGGGATCCGGCGCCTCGCGGCGCTGCTCGTCGTCGCCATCGGCTGGCTGTACCTCGTGCCCCAGTTCCAGGGTGCCGGGCTGGCGCTGCAGCTGGTGACCGGTGCGCCACAGTGGGTCGGGGCGCTCGTCGTCGCGGTCGTCGTCGCGCTGGCCGTCGGGGCCGGCGGGATGCGCTCGATCACGTTCGTCCAGGCGGTGCAGTACTGGATCAAGCTCACCGCGCTGGCCGTTCCGGCATTTGTGCTGCTCGCGCTCTGGATGCGTTCCGGCGCAGCGGTTCCGGAGGTCCCGGTGTCGTGGTCGGAGCCGTTCGTCGCGGCCTCCGGTGACGACCACCCCGTCTACCGCTCGACGTCGATGATGGTGGCGCTGTGCCTCGGCACGATGGGGCTGCCGCACGTCCTCGTGCGCTACTACACCAACCCCGACGGGGTCGCGGCGCGGCGCACGACCGTCACCGTGGTCGCGCTGCTCGGTGTCTTCTACCTTCTCCCCCCTGTGTATGCCGCGCTGGGCCGCGTGCACCTGCCGTCCCTGCCGCCGGGGGTCCGGTCCGACACGATCGTGCTGCAGCTGCCGGGGCGGGTGGTCGAGGGGATCGGCGGGGACGTGCTCACCGCGATGCTGGCCGGCGGGGCGTTCGCCGCGCTGCTGTCGACGGCGTCGGGCCTGGCGATGTCGGTGACCGGGGTGCTGCACCAGGAGTTCATCCGGCCCCGGCTGGCCCGCCTCACCGGCGGGGACGCGATGGGGTTCGGCGGCTTCCGCGTCGCGGCCGCCGTCGCCGTCGTCATCCCGTTCGTCCTGTCGCGCTCGATGGAACCCATCGGGATCGCGACGACCGTCGGGTTCGCCTTCTCGCTGGCGGCGGCGACCTTCGCGCCGCTGCTCATGCTCGGGGTGTGGTGGCGCCGGCTCAGCCGCGCGGGCGCGGCCGCCGGACTCATCGTCGGTGCGGTGGCGGCGACGGCGGCGGCCACGGCCACGGTGGTGGCCGCTCCCCTGTCCGGGTGGGCCGGGGCCCTGCTCGCGAACCCTGCCGCCTGGTGCACCCCGCTCGCGTTCAGCGTCGCGGTCGTGGTGTCGCTCGCGACGCCGGGCTCCGTGCCGCGCGACACGACACGGGTCATGGTCAGGCTCCACACGCCCGAGCGCATCCACCTCGACCACAGCCGCCTCAGCGACTGACGGGCACGCGGTCCGGCGGGCGGTGCGGCCCGACGCGGTCGACGAGGGTTGACACGGGCCACCGACAGGACGACCTTGGGGTGGTCCGACCACGCGGCCAAAAGGAGCGCCATGGCCCTGTCGATCTTCGCCCGCCTCGGCTCCATCAAGGGGGAGTCGCGCGACGCCCGGCACCAGGACGAGATCGACGTCCTGTCGTGGTCGTGGGGGGTGTCCAGCTCGGGCGCGACCGGGCACGGAGGCGGTGTCGGCGGTGGTGCCGGCGCCGGCCGGGCGAGCTTCCACGCCTTCACCTTCACCCACCACATCGACAAGGCGTCGCCCCTGCTCCTGAAGGCGTGCGCCAGGGGTGAGCACCTCCGGGACGGCACGGTCACGGTCCGCACCGGGGGCGCCCACCCGCAGGAGCACCTCGTCATCACGATGACCGACCTCCTCGTGACCCGGGTCTCCCTCACCGTCACTGCCGAGGGCGACGCCTCCCGCGAGGAGGTCGTCCTCGCGTTCGCGAAGGTCGACCTCGAGTACCGCGCGCAGAAGCCGGACGGCACGCTGGAGCCCGGCATCCACTTCACCCACAACCTGTCGACGCACTAGGAGGGCTGGAGGCCGCCGCCCTCCCGGCGGCCACGCCGATACGCTCCCCGACATCCACATCCCGCGCCCGACCGCGCGCGCCCGACAAGAGGAGACCGACAGTGCTGCTCGCCGACGACGCCTGGCCCACGCTGCAGCAGCTGCAGCAGGACGAGGACGAGACCGTCCTGCCGTCCCTGGACGAGAAGGTCGCCTACGACCTCGGCCGGCTCGCGGTCGATGCCGCCTGGGCCGAGGGCATGCCCATCGTCGTCGGCCTCTGGCGGGGCGAGCACCAGCTGTTCCACGTCGCACTGCCCGGGTCCACGCAGGACAACGACGAGTGGCTGCGCCGCAAGGGACGTGTCGTCATGCGCTTCGAGCACTCCTCCCTCCACGTGGGGCAGATGTGCCGCGACCTGGACACCACCCTGGAGGAGAAGTTCCTCCTCCAGCCCGCGGAGTACGCCGCATCCGGCGGGGCCGTTCCCCTGCGCACGCGCGACGCGGGCGTCGTGGGGTGGATGGGCGTGTCGGGGCTGCCGCAGCGGGAGGACCACGCGTTCGTCGTGCGCATCCTCAGGCAGCACCTCGCCGGCACCGTCGGGTGACCGACGCGCCCCGGCCGGCCGTCCCGAACCACGCCGTCGCAGCGTCGCCCGGGGGGCCAGCGAGCGACCGGCTCAGGTCGCCCGGGCGTCGACCTCGCGTGCCCTGACGAAGGCGTCGACGCAGCGTCGGACGTCCTCCTCGGAGTGGGCCGCCGACAGCTGCACCCGGATCCTCGCCTTCCCTCGCGGCACGACCGGGAACGAGAACGGGATGACGTAGACCCCGTCGGCCAGCATCCGGTCCGCGACCTCGGCGGCGACGCGCGCACCGTCCTCGCCGGGGAACATCACCGGCGTGATCGGGTGCGACCCCGGGAGCAGCTCGAAGCCCGCCTCGGTCATGAGCTCGCGGAACAGCGAGGTGTTGCGCTGCAACGTCTCTCGCTCCTCGCTGGACGAGTCGACCAGCTCGATGGCCTTGAGCGAACCCGCCACCACGCCGGGTGCCACCGAGTTCGAGAACAGGTAGGGACGGGAGCGCTGACGCAGCAGGTCGACGACCTCCTGGTGCGACGAGACGTAGCCGCCGGACGCCCCGCCCAGCGCCTTGCCGAGGGTGCCCGTGACGATGTCGACGCGGTCCTGCACCCCGAACAGCTCCGGCGTGCCGCGCCCGTTCGCCCCCACGAACCCCACGGCGTGCGAGTCGTCGACGAGGACCATCGCCTCGAACTCGTCCGCGAGGTCGCAGATCTCGTCGAGCGGGGCGTAGAACCCGTCCATCGAGAAGACGCCGTCGGTGACGACGACCTTCCGACGTGCACCCGCCGCGACGGCGGACTCGAGCTGCGCACGCAAGCCCACCATGTCCGCGTTCTTGTAGCGGTACCGCTGCGCCTTGCTCAGCCGGATGCCGTCGATGATCGACGCGTGGTTGAGCTCGTCGCTGATGATCGCGTCCTCGGCCCCGAACAGCACCTCGAAGACCCCGCCGTTGGCGTCGAAGCACGAGGAGTAGAGGATCGTCGCCTCCAGGTCGAGGAACTCGCTGAGCCGTCGCTCGAGAAGCGAGTGCTGCGTCTGCGTCCCGCAGATGAACCGCACCGACGCCATCCCGAAGCCCCACTCGTCCAGCGCCGCCTTAGAGGCCTCCACGACCTCCGGGTGGTCCGCGAAGCCGAGGTAGTTGTTGGCGCAGAAGTTCAGCGCCTCACCGCCGCTCGTGCCGACGTGCGAGGACTGCGGCGTGATCAGCTCGCGCTCCCGCTTGTAGAGGCCGGCCGCCTCGATCTCGGCCAGCGTCGCGGCGAGCTCGTCCTTCACGGATCCGTACACGGCATACCTCTCGTTCGCTGGTGGCAGACGTCAGCCAGCGTATGCCGTCCGCCCCCGGGCGGAGGTCGACCGGACCTCGGGGTCGACTCCCGAGATCCCTCGATACAACCGATCGCGGCGCCGTTCCGTTTGACACTTGAAGGGAACGGAGGTCGCCATGAAGGCGGACGTACGGGATGACGAGTTCGCGGAGTTCGTCGCGACGTCCCGACCGACGCTGTGGCGCACGGCGTACCTGCTCTGCGGCAACGCGGCCCAGGCCGACGACCTCGTCCAGAGCGCCCTGCTCAAGCTCTACCTCGCCTGGCCGCGCCTGGGGCGCGGCGACCGTCTCAACGCGTACACCCGCCGGATCATCGTCAACGTCCACATCGACGAGACCCGGCGGCCGTGGCGCCGAGAGACCGAGTCGCTCGAGGGGCACGAGCCGCCGGCCCGCGAGGCTGTGGAGTCTGCCGGGGACGACCACACGGCCCTCCTCCGGGCACTCAGGGCCCTGCCGATCGGACAGCGACGGATCGTCGTCCTCCGGCACTACTGGGGACTGTCCGTCGCCGAGACCTCGGCCGACCTCGGCATCAGCGAGGGCACCGTCAAGAGCCAGTGCGCTGCTGGGCTGCACAAGCTCGAGCACGCCCTCGCTCCTCACTACCGAAGCGAGGATCTGGCATGAGCACCCCAGAGGAGACCTGGGCCGCTCGGCTGCACGCCGCCATCGACGCCGACCCGCGGGCAGTGGACTTCGACGCGTGGTCCTACGTCGACACGGGTCGACGTGCCCGCCGCCACCGGCGGGTCGCCGCGACCGCGTCCGTCGCCGCAGCCGCACTCGTGGCGGCGATCGCCATGTGGGCTGTCCTGGGCCCGCGCCAGGGGGACGCGCTCCCAGCCGCTCCCCATGTCCCCCGCGTCCCGGCAGAGGTGAACGGCGCGCTGGGCTGGGTCGCCTACCAGTCGGCCGCGGACGGTGGGTCGATCCGTGTCGCACGACCTGGCGGGCAGGCCCTCGACATCCAACGAAGTGGTGTTGACGGGGTCAGTGCCTCGTGCCCGGCCTGGTCGCCGGACGGACGTCGCCTGATGTACGGCCTGGTTCGCGCGGGCGAGGGCCCCGGCTCGCGCGTGGCCGAGCTGGCCATCGCACCACTGGAGGACTCGCAGGACGGCAAGCTCATCCGGCTCAACGGGTTCACCAGGCTCCCCGGCTTCGACCCGCACCCATGTGCGGTGTGGGCGCAGGATGGGCGCTGGGTGGCCTTGGCCGCAACCAACGAGGTGTGGGTCGTCGACACCGAGACACAGACCATTCGAAAGCTGCCCGGCTTCCGGCCCAACGACCTCGAGTGGCGGCCCGGGACGGACGAGCTCGCGATCGCCGGCGACCAGGGCGCGAACCGCGATGCGCCCAGGACGAGCACCCCGATCACCATCTACTCGGTGTCAACGGGTCGGTTCCGCGAGATCGACACCGTCGACGCGGCCCACGTCAGCTGGTCACCGGACGGCGCAACCCTCGCCTATGTCGGTGGCGAGGACCAGGTGCCCCAGCTCGGGACCATCGACGCCGACGGGGGCGGCCAGCGTGTCCTCCGCTCTGCCATCGGGAACGCGAGCCACGGCATCGGGCCGGTCTGGTCGCCCACGGGCGAGCGCATCGCCTACCAACGCCTCATCCTCGGCACCTCCGGCGAGAGGCACGAGGTCGTCCTCGTCGACGCCGTGGACGGAAGCGAGACCGTCATCGGTCCGCCGGAGGTGGGTGGACGAACGTGGTACCCGTACTCCGTCGCGTGGTCCCCGGACGGCGAAACGCTCGTCTACGTCGCCTGGTCGGGCAGCGACACGGCGAGGGCTCTGCTTGCTGTGCCGGTCGACGACCCCGGCTCGGCCACGGTGCTCGACGACGACCAAGTCGCCCTCTCGGACACCTACAGCAGTGGCTGGACGTTGGTCCAGATGTGGGGCCGGCAGTCCTGACGTCGACCCTTGCTCCGTGCCCGGCGCTCAGCTCCAGTCGAGAACGACCTTGCCGCACTTGCCGGACCGAGCCACCTCGAACCCGCGCTCCCACTCCTCCGCGCGGAACCGGTGCGTGATGACCGACTGGACCGCATCGCGCAGCGCCGGGCTCGTCGCGAGCATCGAGCCCATGAGGTACCAGGTCTCGAACATCTCGCGACCGTAGATCCCGCGGATCGTGATCATGTGCGTGATGACCCGCCCCCAGTCGATCGGGTACGGGTCCTTGGGCAGGCCGAGCATCGCCACCCGCGCGCCGTGGTTGAGGTTGGCGAGCATGTCCTCGACGGCCCGCGGCGCGCCGGACATCTCGAGCCCGATGTCGAAGCCCTCGAGCATCCCGAGCTGCTCCTGCGCCCGGGCCAGCGTCTCGCCCCGGGCCACGTTGACGCAGAGATCGGCTCCCGCCCCCTTCGCGAGCGCGAGCCGTTCGTCGCTCATGTCGGTGACGGCGATGCGACGCGCGCCCGCGTGACGGGCGATCGCCACGGCCATGACGCCGATCGGCCCGGCGCCGGTGACGACGACGTCCTCACCGACCACCGGCCACTGCAGGGCCGTGTGGGTGGCGTTGCCGAGCGGGTCGAAGATCGCCCCGAGGTCCGGGTCGAGGTCGGCCGGCTGCACCCAGGCGTTCATGGCCGGGATGACGACGTGGTCCGCGAACGCGCCGTCGCGGTTGACGCCGACCCCGACGGTCTTGATGCACAGGTGACGCCGGCCGGCGCGGCAGTTGCGGCAGTTCCCGCAGACGAGGTGGCCCTCCCCCGAGACGCGGTCACCGACGGAGATGTGGTCGACGAGCGAGCCCACCTCGACGACCTCGCCGTAGAACTCGTGACCGATCGTCATCGGCGCCCTCACCACGGACGCCGCCCAGTCGTCCCACTGCTCGAGGTGGAGGTCGGTGCCGCACAGGCCCGCTCGCAGGACGCGGATCTTGACGTCGGCATCACCGCACGACGGCTCCGGGACGTCGACGAGCTGGAGTCCCGGGCCGGCTTCGGTCTTCACGAGGGCGCGCACGTCGACCATCATGCCGCCCCCGCAGCACGGCGGTCGGAGGCTTGCGCGGCTAACGCTGTTAGCCTACGATGGGCTAACAGCGTTAGCCATTCGTAGCCCCTAGTCACCCCCCGAGCACCCGGGAGCCCGACATGACCGCCCAGCGCATCGCCCTCGTCACCACCGCCGTCGTCGCGACCCTCGCCCTGACCGCCGCCCTCCTCCACCGCGAGAGGCGGGTGGAGCGCTCCGTCGACATCTCCGCCCCGCCCGCGCAGGTGTGGGCCACGCTGACGGACTTCGCGGCATACCCCTCGTGGAACCCGTTCATCCGCGAGCTGGAGGGGACGGCGCGCACGGGCGACCGGCTCGTCGTCGAGATCCACCCGGACGGGGGCCGCGCCATGACCTTCACGCCGACCGTGCTCGCCGCGGAGCCGGGCACCGAGCTGCGCTGGCTCGGGAGGGTCCTCGTGCCCGGCCTCCTCGACGGCGAGCACTCCTTCACCCTGGAGCCGGTCCCCGGCGGCACCCGGCTCACCCAGGCGGAGACGTTCTCCGGCGTCCTCGTACCGCTGGTCGGGTCGGCGATCGACGTGGGAGACGACTTCGAGTCGATGAACGCCGCGCTCCGGGACCGCGTCGAGGCCACCGCTAGCATCGCCCGGTGACCTGTCCCGAGGAGCTCGACCCCACGCGGCTCCTCACCCCGCGGGCCCGCGCGGTCCTCGCGGCGGCGCGTGTCGTCCTCGAGCGACAGGGCTGGGAGTCGCTGACCATGCGCACCCTCGCGGACGAGCTGGACATCGCGGCGCCCTCTCTCTACAAGCACTTCTCGAGCAAGGAGGCCCTCCGGGGCCAGCTCGCCGCCCTCGCACTCAAGGAGTTCGGGGAGGCGGTGCGGCCGGTCACCACGGTGGCCGCCCTGGTCCGTCGCTACCGCGACGTGGCGACGGCCCACCCCCAGCTCTACCGGCTCTCCACGAGCGGGCCGCTCGACCGCACCGCACTGCCCCCGGGGCTCGAGGACTGGTCGGGTAGCCCCTTCTTCGAGGCCACCGGCGACCCCCACCGTGCGCAGGCGCTCTGGGCCGCCGTGCACGGCATGGTCCTCCTCGAGCTCGACGGACGCTTCCCCACGGGCGCCGCGCCCGAGACCACCTGGAGCGAGCTGGTGCGGCACTTCAGCTGAGCGACGCGCTCCCGTCCGGCGTCAGCGCAGGACCTTGCCGTAGCAGCGGACGAACGGCGACCTGGCGTAGTGGCCGAACGGCACGACGCGCTCATAGCCCGCCGTCTCGTACAGCGCCATCGCGTCGGGCTGCATGGTTCCCGTCTCGAGGACGAACCGCTCCACGCCTTCGGCGCGCGCCGAGTCCTCGAGGTGGGCAAGCACCCGCCGTGCCACCCCACGGCCCCGGGCCAACGGCGACACGAACATCCGCTTGATCTCCGCGACCGCTGCCCCCTCGAAGCGCCCGGCGAGGTCCTGGCGCCACCGCCACCCGCCCATCCCGACCGGCTCGCCGTCGAGGAGGGCAAGCACGAAGCGCCCGCTCGGCGGGGTGAACTCCAGCGGGTCCACCGGCGACTCGTCGGGGGTCCCGTAGATGACGACGTAGTGCGACTGCACCTCGTCGACGAGCCGCTGCACGCGCTCGTCCACGAACGGCACGTCGACGATCTCCACCCCGGTCCGGTCCATCTCCACGCCGCCATCCAACCCCATGCCGCCGCCGACGACCGAGCGACCTCCGTCCGCCGTCCCCGACCGCTCGTCGCACCTCACCTGCCGCTCGTCGCCCGTCGGCGCGCCACCGGGCGAAGGTGCCCGTCCGCCCGGCGCGAGGGGGCCGCGCTGGCGTGCGGACGGCATACCCGAGCACCGACAGTGTGGGGTGACCCGGATCCCGGCCGGGACCGACAACTGGAGGTGCACCCGTGAGCAACGACGCTCGCACCCGTGGCGACGAGGACCCCTACGTGGCCATGCAGACCACCGACGAGTTCCAGGCGCTGCGCAGGAAGTTCCGCGGCTTCGTCTTCCCCATGACGGGCTTCTTCCTCGTCTGGTACTTCGTCTACGTCCTGCTCTCGATCTTCGCGCCCGGTTTCATGGGCACGAAGGTCTTCGGCAACGTCAACATCGGCCTGCTGTTCGGCCTCGGACAGTTCGTCACGACGTTCGCCATCACGATCATCTACGCCCGCTGGGCCAACAGTGAGCTCGACCCGCTGGCGGACGCCATCGGTGCGCGCCTCGACGGCGTGAAGGAGCACTGAGACATGACCTCACTCATCCCCACCGAGGCGACCCAGGTCGGCTCCCCCACGCTCAACATCGCCATCTTCATCGGCTTCGTCCTCGTCACGCTCGTCGTCATCATCAAGGTGGCCAGCGGCAAGAAGAGCGCCGGCGAGTTCTACACCGCGAGCGGTGGCTTCTCCGGCCGACAGAACGGTGTCGCCATCGCCGGTGACTACCTGTCGGCGGCGTCGTTCCTCGGCATCGCCGGGGCCATCGCCCTGCAGGGCTACGACGGCTTCCTGTACTCGATCGGCTTCCTCGTCGCCTGGCTCGTCGCGCTCCTGCTCGTCGCCGAGCTCATGCGCAACACCGGCCGGCTCACCATGGCCGACGTGCTGTCCTACCGCCTCAAGCAGCGCCCGGTCCGCATCGCGACCGCCACGTCGGTGCTGGCGGTGTCGTTCTTCTACCTGCTCGCCCAGATGGCCGGCGCCGGAGGCCTCGTCTCGCTCCTGCTCGGCATCGAGGGCGAGGGCGCGCAGAACCTCGTCATCGCCGTCGTGGGTTTCGTCATGATCGCCTACGTGCTCATCGGCGGCATGCGTGGCACGACCTGGGTGCAGATCATCAAGGCCGTCCTCCTCATCGCCGCCACGGCGATCATGACGGTCTGGGTGCTCGGCAAGTACGGCTTCAACCTTTCGGGCCTCATGCAGGCGGCGGTCGACAACAACCCCAAGGCGGGCGAGAAGCTGCTCGAGCCCGGCCTCAAGTACGGCGTCAACACGACGACGAAGATCGACTTCATCTCGCTGTCGCTCGCGCTCGTCCTCGGCACCGCCGGTCTCCCGCACGTCCTCCAGCGGTTCTACACGGTCCCGACGAGCAAGCAGGCCCGCAAGTCGGTCGAGTGGGCCATCTGGCTCATCGGTGGGTTCTACCTGCTCACCCTCGTCGTCGGCTACGGCGCCGGCGCCCTCGTCGGAGCCGAGACCATCAACGCGGCTCCGGGCAAGGCCAACGCGGCCGCTCCCCTGCTCGCCTTCGAGCTCGGTGGCAGCCCGTTCCTCGGCATCGTCTCGGGGATCGCGTTCGCGACGATCCTCGCGGTCGTCGCCGGCCTGACGATCACGGCGAGTGCGACCTTCGCGCACGACATCTACAAGGAGGTCATCACGCGCGGCAGGTCGACCTCCGACCAGGAGGTCAGGGTCGCCCGCATCTCCGCGGTCGCGATCGGCGTCATCGCCATCCTCGGTGGCATGTTCGCCAAGAGCCAGAACATCGCGTTCCTCGTCGCCCTCGCGTTCGCCGTCGCGGCGTCCGCGAACCTGCCGACGATCCTGTACTCGCTGTTCTGGAAGCGCTTCAACACCCGCGGCGCGCTCTGGTCCATCTACGGCGGGCTCCTCTCGACCATCGGCCTGATCATCTTCAGCCCGGTCGTCTCGGGCAAGCCCCCGCTCGTCGAGGGCGGCCCGTCCCCGTCGATGATCACCGACCCGACGGTCGACTTCTCGTGGTTCCCCCTGGACAACCCGGGGCTGGTGACGATCCCGCTCGCGTTCTTCCTCGGCTGGCTCGGCACCATCTCGAGCAAGGAGTACAACGGGCAGAAGTATGCCGAGATGGAGGTGCGCAGCCTCACCGGTCACGGTGTCGGCAAGGCGCTCGACCACTGATCGGCAGCTCCACCTCCGCGGTTCCTGCGTCCGCAACCCTGGTCACCTTCCCGACCAGGGTTGCGGACGCAACCGCGTCGTATGCCGTCCGCGCCGCTCCCGACGTATCTGGGGCGGCGCTCGTGTCTCCTGACGGGTCAACCGGGGTGACCGCTCGCGCGTCTTCCCGGTAGCCACACCCACCAGGAGGACACCATGAACCGCACGACCCTTCGCCGCACCGCCGCCGCCCTCGCCCTGGGCGTCGCCGCGGCCACCGCTCCCGCCGCCGTCGGCGCGTCGAGCGCCACCGCCGCTCCGTACTGCGGCATCCACTGGGGTTCGCTCGCCAAGACGTCGACGGCCAGCACGGCCCCGACGGTCACCGGGCTGCGCGCCGGCCGCCACACCTGCTACGACCGCCTCGTCATCGACCACAAGGGGCCGGCGACCGGGTACTACGTCCGCTACGTCTCGCAGATCACGGCGGACGGGTCGGGCAACGTCATCCCCACCGCGGGTGGCGCCAAGCTGCAGATCATCACGCTCGGCACCCGCTACACCACCCCGCCGGCGATGCCCAACGTCGCGGGCTTCACGACGTTCCGACAGGTCGTGTGGGCCGGGTCGTTCGAGGGCCAGAGCACCGTCGGTCTGGGCGTCCGGGCCCGTCTGCCGTTCCGCGTCTTCACGCTCAACGACACCGCGACCCGCACCAGCCGGCTCGTCATCGACGTAACCCACCGCTGGTGACCGACTGACCGCCACCGACTGATTGCGCCATGCGGACGTGAGGAGCGCAGCGACGAGCGTCCGCAATGCGCAATCAGTCGCGTCTAGCGCGCGGCCTCGGCGCGGAGGCGGGCCGCGAGGTCGTCGTCGACGGTCTCGAAGAAGGACCCCACGACGTCCTCGAGCTGCTCGAGGCTCTCGGCGCAGAACAGCACCGGCTGGTACGCCGTGATGTCGTAGTTGAGCGTGCCCATGGCGGCCAGGTCGAGCGGCCGGTGCTCCATGTGGGTGAACTCGTCCATCTCGCCGTAGCTGCTGAGGATGCCGGCCCCGTAGGCCTTGACCTCACCGTGCTCGCGCATGATGCCGAACTCCATCGAGAACCAGAAGACGTCGGCGACGAACTTCATCGCCTCGTCGGTCTCGAGCCGCAGCGACGCCTGTCCGGCGGCCTCGGTGATCCGGGCGAACCGCGGTGACGCGAGCTGGTTCCCGTGCCCGATGACCTCATGGATGATGTCCGGCTCGGGGGTGTAGAGCGGCTGGCTGCCGTGCCGGAGGTACTGGGTCGAGTTGAACGTGCGCGACCCGAGGTCGCCGTAGAACTCGCGCAGCGGCACGAGGCCGGGGGCGGCGATGTAGGACCAGCCGGTGATGGGCTCGAGCAGGGCGGTGACCTCGTCGAGCTGCGGGACCTGCTCGGTCGGCAGCGTCAGCGCGTGCTTGGCCCGGAGGTACTCGCTGTGCGCGTACTTGTCGTGCTTGGGCGCGAGCTCGTGGCTGACGGTGCGCCAGATCTCGTGCTCGGCCTCGGTGTAGGCGATCTGCGGGATCGGCTCGCCGCGCGTCCAGGCCAGGGCCGCGGCGGCGATCTCGCCGCGGCGCTCCAGGTAGGCGGCGTCGTCGCGCCCCGGGTGGTTGTCACTCAGGTGGACCTCGACGGTCCCGTCGTCGTGACGGGTCACCGGCGAGTACAGCTGGCCTTCTTCGAACATGGCCCACCTCCTTGTGGTCGTGTGACCTCAGGGAACCACCCGACCGGGCAGAACGGAACCGATGCCGAACACGCTGGGCACCGAGTGCACGTTCCGACCAGCGGAAGGGACGGCATACGGCGCAATTTGTCCACCGGGTTCCGCGGCGTTCAGGCGCCGTCCTGCCTCACGCCGCGCACGTAGATGCTGACGACCGTGTCCGGCCGGGTCCAGTGCTCGGGGTGCACCGGGGTGATCTGCGCCCGGAGGCAGCGCCAGCCGACCTCGGTGCGGAGATAGGTGTCGGTGTAGCGGGACGCTCGCGGAACCTCCACGCCGTCGACGACGACGACGAAGCAGTTCGTCGCGCTCACGAGGGCCACGTCGCCGACCACGGTGATCTGCTCGTCGCGGGTCTCCCAGTAGGGGATGACGTCCGGATCGAACCCGGTCGCCCACCCCCGCAGGTAGGCCGCGCGGTCCAGGGTCGAGCCGTCGCTCTGGATGGTGAGGAAGTCCGGGTGGAGCAGGGCGTCGTGGGCGGCGACGTCGTTGGTGACGAAGTGGTGGATGAAGCGGGCGTTGAGCTCGCGCAGGTCGGCGCGAGCCCGTGGGGACGCGGGGCGGGTCGGGCGGCCCGTGGTGGCAGCGGCGTCGGCGGTCATGGTTCGTGACCCTTTCGGCAGGTGGTGTGCCGCTCAGCCTCGACGGTGCACCTGTCGTCGACCTGTCACGTGCCGTATGCCGTCCGCCCACCGGAGGCGGACCGCGAGGGCCGGATCGTCCGAGGCGGGCCCGCGACATGCGGCATGCTCAAGGTCCATGGGCGTGATCGAGGTACGCGGTCTGCGCAAGCGCTACGGCGACGTCGTGGCCGTCGACGGCATCGACCTCGACGTGGCCGAGGGCGAGATCCTCGGCGTCCTCGGACCCAACGGCTCCGGCAAGACGACGACGGTCGAGTGCATCGCCGGCCTCCGCCGACCCGACTCGGGGACCGTGCGGGTCGCCGGGCTCGACCCCGCACGGGACCGGGGCAGCATCACGCCGGTCCTGGGCGTCCAGCTGCAGGAGGCCGGGCTGCAGCCGAAGCTCACGGTCCGCGAGGCCCTCGGGCTCTACGCGTCGTTCTACCGCCACCCCGTCGACGGGATCGCCCTGGCCACCCGCCTCGGCCTCGGCGAGAAGCTCGACGCCCGCTACGGGAAGCTCTCGGGCGGTCAACAGCAACGCCTCGCCATCGCCCTCGCACTCGTGGGGCGGCCGCGCATCGCCCTCCTCGACGAGCTGACCACCGGGCTCGACCCGAGGTCTCGGCACACGGTGTGGGGCGTGGTCGAGAGCGCCCGTGCCCACGGCATGACGATCGTCCTCGTCACGCACTTCATGGAGGAGGCGCGCCACCTCTGTGACCGCGTCGCGCTGGTCGATCACGGCCGGATCACGGCCCTCGACACCCCCGACGGACTCATCGGTCGCACCACCGCCCCGACGATGATGAGCTTCGCCGCACCCGACGGACTCGACCTCGCAGCCCTGGCCACCCTCGCGGGCGTGGCCACCGCTCGGCGGCGCGAGGGCGGCCGCGTCGAGCTCGCTCTCGACGACGACGCGATCCTCGACGTCCTCGGCTGGCTCGCCGCCCAGGAGGTCCGCCCCGGGCGGCTGCGCGTCGTCGACTCCACGCTCGACGACGCCTTCCTCGACCTCACCGCACCCGCACCCGCACCCGCACCCGCACCCGCACCCGCACCCGCACCCGACCCTGCCCACGACCCTGCCCACGACGCCGAGGGCACGTCATGAGCTCGCCGACCTCCGCGCTCATCCGCACCGAGCTCACGCTCTTCCTCCGCGAACCCGGCGCCCTCTTCTGGATCCTCGCGTTCCCGAGCCTGCTCCTCGTCCTGCTCGGCCTCGTCCCGGCGATGCAGGAGCCCATCGAGGAGCTCGACGGCGTCCGGCTCATCGCGCTGTACGTCCCCATCTGCATCCTCCTGGCGATGCTCTTCGCCGGGGTCTCGACGATGCCCGTCGTGCTGGCGACCTATCGGGAGCACCGCATCCTGCGCCGGATCGCGACCACTCCCGCCCGCGCCAGCGGCGTGCTCCTCGCGCAGTTCGCGATCCATGGCGGGGCGGCGATCGTGGGCGGCGCCCTCGCGCTGGTGCTCGCCCGGGTGGTCCACGACGTCCCGCTGCCCGGGGATGCCGTCGCCTACCTCCTCGTCCTGCTTCTCGTCCTCGCCGTCTGCCTGGCCATCGGCGCGCTCATCGCGGGAGTCGCGGGCACGGCGAAGGTCGCCACGACCCTCGGCACGATCCTCGTCTTCCCCCTCATGTTCACGGCCGGGGTGTGGCTGCCCGTCCAGGCGATGCCCGGCCTCCTCGGTGACATCGTCTCCCTGACCCCGCTCGGCGCGGCCGTCCTCGCGCTGCAGGAGGCGGCTCGCGGTTTCGCGCCCTCGTGGCAGCACCTCGCGGTGATCAGCACCTGGCTCGTCGCCCTCTGGGGGCTCGCGCTCCGCCTGTTCCGCTGGGAGTGAGCCGGACGGCATACGCCGTCCGGGGGTGTGCCGTCCGCCCCGGGTCCGGTCCGCCGTCCGCTCGTCGCACGTCGTGACGCCGCTGGCCGCAGGGCACCCACCTCCTGTCGACGGCGGACCGGCCCGGTGTTGATGCGCGAGGGCAGACGCGGTTGGCTGGGTGCAGCGCCGCCATCCCCAACGACGAGGAGCCTGCTGTGACCGACGAGAACCTCTCCAGCCACCTGGCCGAGCTCGACCTGTCCCCCAGCGAGGAGATCGCCTCGAGGGCCAACGGCACCGAGGACCTCTACGCCGAGGCCGACGCCGACTACGAGGCCTTCTGGGCCAGGCAGGCCCGCGAGCGCCTCACGTGGAGCACGGACTTCGACACCACGCTCGACTGGAGCGAGGCCCCGTTCGCGAAGTGGTTCGTCGGCGGCGAGCTCAACGTCGCGTACAACTGCGTCGACCGCCACGTCGAGGCCGGCAACGGTGACCGCGTGGCGATCCACTTCGAGGGTGAGGGCGGGGACACCCGCACCATCACCTACGCCCAGCTCCAGGACGACGTCTGCCGCACGGCCAACGCCCTCACCGAGCTCGGCGTCACCAAGGGCGACCGTGTCGCCGTGTACCTCCCGATGATTCCCGAGGCCATCGCGACGCTGCTGGCGTGCGCTCGCCTCGGCGCCCCGCACTCGGTGATCTTCGGCGGCTTCTCGGCCGAGGCCCTGCGCACCCGCATCGACGACGCCGAGGCCAAGGTCGTCGTCACGGCCGACGGCCAGTGGCGCCGCGGCAAGGCCGCCCCGCTCAAGCCCGCGGTGGACGCCGCCCTCGAGGGTGGCAGCACGTCCGTCGAGAAGGTCCTCGTCGTCAAGCGGACCGAGTCCGACATCGCGTGGACCGAGGGCCGCGACATCTGGTGGCACGACCTCGTCGACGGCCAGAGCACCGAGCACACGGCCCAGCCGATGGAGTCCGAGCACCCGCTCTTCATCCTCTACACGTCCGGCACCACGGGGAAGCCGAAGGGCATCTTCCACACGACGGCCGGCTACCTGGCCCAGGCGGCATACACGAACTCCGTCGTCCACGACGTCCACCCGGAGAGCGACGTCTACTGGTGCACCGCGGACATCGGCTGGGTCACCGGCCACTCCTACATCGTCTACGGTCCGCTCGCCAACGGCGCGACGCAGGTGCTCTACGAGGGCACGCCCGACACCCCGCACCAGGGCCGGTGGTGGGAGCTCGTCGAGAAGTACAAGGTCTCGATCCTCTACACCGCGCCCACGGCGATCCGCACGTTCATGAAGTGGGGCGACGACATCCCCGCGAAGTTCGACCTGTCCTCGGTCCGCGTGCTCGGGTCGGTCGGCGAGCCGATCAACCCCGAGGCCTGGCTCTGGTACCGCAAGAACATCGGCGGCGAGAAGGCCCCGATCGTCGACACGTGGTGGCAGACCGAGACCGGCGGGATCATGATCAGCCCCCTGCCCGGCGTGACCACCCTCGAGCCCGGCTCGGCGCAGCGGCCGATCCCCGGCATCAGCGCCGAGATCCTCGACGACGACGGCAAGCCGTTCACGGAGGCCGACAAGGTCGGCTACCTCGTGCTCACCAAACCGTGGCCCGGCATGCTCCGCGGCATCTGGGGCGACCCCGAGCGCTACAAGGAGACCTACTGGAGCCGGTTCGGCGAGAAGTACTACTTCGCCGGTGACGGCGCGAAGTACGACCAGAAGGGCAACATCTGGCTCCTCGGTCGCGTCGACGACGTCATGAACGTCTCGGGCCACCGCCTCTCCACGGCCGAGATCGAGTCGGCCCTCGTGTCGCACCCGGCGGTCGCCGAGGCTGCCGTCGTGGGCGCGTCCGACGAGACGACCGGCCAGGCCGTCGTCGCCTTCGCGATCCTGCGCTCGGAGTACGTCGAGCGCGCGGACGAGGAGGGCGAGGGCGCCGACCTCGTCAAGGAGCTGCGCGACCACGTCGCCAAGGAGATCGGCCCGATCGCCAAGCCCCGCTCGATCATGATCGTCGCCGAGCTGCCCAAGACGCGGTCCGGCAAGATCATGCGCCGCCTGCTCAAGGACGTCGCCGAGAACCGTGAGGTCGGCGACGTGACGACGCTGGCCGACTCCTCGGTGATGAACCTCATCTCCCAGGGCATGAAGGCTCCGTCCGACTGAGCCCTCGCTCGGCCCGGTGCCGGGACGAGCAGCCGTCGACGAGGCGAGCACCTGCGGGTGCTCGCCTCGTCACGTCCTGCTCGCCTCGCCTCGTCGCGCTGGCCCGGCTCGCTGTCGCCGCGCGGTCGGTAGAGTGGCCCGCAGGTGCGCCGGGAAGTCTGGTCGGCAACGACGCCGTCGACCCCGGAAGGCCCCATGAGCACCCCCACCCCCTCGCGTGACCGGCTCTTCCGACGGCCGTCGTGGCCCGAGGCCCAGACGGTCACCCGGGCCCTGCGCACCGAGACGGTCGGTGGCGCGATCCTCCTCGTGGCCGCGCTCGTCGCCCTCGTCTGGGCCAACTCGCCGTGGCGTGAGGCGTATGCCGGCCTGCGCGACACCCGGGTGGGGTACGAGCCCTGGCACCTCGAGCTGTCGCTGGGGCAGTGGGCCGCCGACGGCCTGCTCGCCGTGTTCTTCTTCGTCGCCGGGCTCGAGCTCAAGCGCGAGTTCCTCGTCGGCGACCTGCGCTCCCCCGCCCGGGCCGCCGTCCCCGTGGTCGCGGCCGCCGCCGGGGTCGCGGTACCGGCCCTGGTCTTCACCGCGACGGTCCTGCTGGCCGGGGACGACGGGGAGGCGCTGCGCGGCTGGGCCATCCCGACGGCGACCGACATCGCCTTCGCCCTCGCGGTGCTGGCGGTGATCGGGTCGCACCTGCCCTCGGGCCTGCGCTCGTTCCTCCTCACCCTCGCGGTCGTCGACGACCTCATCGCGATCACGATCATCGCGATCTTCTACACCCAGGGGTTCGGACTCGTGGCCCTGCTGTCGGCGCTGGTGCCGCTGGCCGTCTTCGCGTTCCTCGTCCAGCGACGGGTCGTCGTCTGGTGGCTGCTCGTCCCGCTGGCGTTCGCGACGTGGGCCCTGGTCCACGCGTCGGGGATCCACGCCACCGTCGCGGGTGTGCTCCTGGGTCTCGTCGTCCCGGTGCGGCCGCGCGCCTCGGTCCCTGCCATCTCGACGTTGCCGGCGCGAACCGACGTCGCCCACCGCCTCGAGCACCGGCTGCGGCCGCTGTCGGCCGGCTTCGCCGTCCCCGTCTTCGCCTTCTTCGCCTCGGGGGTCACGGTCGTCGGCGGCGGGTTCACGGACGCGCTGCGGGACCCGGTCGCCATCGGCGTCGTCCTGGGGCTCGTCGTCGGCAAGGTCGTCGGAGTCCTCGGCAGCACCTGGCTCCTGGCCCGGTTCACCCGCGCCGAGCTCGACGACGACCTCGCCTGGAGCGACGTCGTCGGCCTGTCCCTGCTCACCGGCGTCGGCTTCACGGTCTCGCTGCTCGTCGGCGAGCTCGCCTTCGGCAGCGGGAGCGAGCGCGACGAGCACGCCAAGATCGCCGTCATCGCCGGCTCCCTCCTCGCCGCGCTGTTCGCCGCGGCGGTCCTGCGGCGCCGCAACGCCGTGTACCGCCGGATCCAGCTCGAGGACGAGGTCGACCACGACGCCGACGGGGTTCCCGACGCCTTCGGGGAGCGTGGCACCCGGACGGACCACATAGAGCCCGGCCCCACTGGGTAAGGTCGGGCCAAGTCGCTTTGCCCCCTCTTGACCTGCGAAGGTGAACAGCATGACAACCCAGACCGGACCCGAGCGGACCGTCGGCCAGCTCGTCGCGGACGCCACCCACGACGTGCAGGGCATCGTCCGCAGCGAGATCGCGCTGGCCAAGGCCGAGGTGTCCTCGGGCGCCAAGGTCATGGGCAAGGGTGCCGGGCTGCTCGGTGGGGCGGCGTTCCTGGGCCTGCTCGGCCTCATCTTCCTGTTCCACACCCTCGCGCGGGTCCTCGACATCTGGCTGCCGATCTCGGCGAGCTACGGCATCGTCACGCTCATCCTCTTCGTCGTCGCCGGCGTGCTCGGCCTCCTCGGCAAGAAGGCCCTCGAGCAGGCCAAGCCCGCCCCGTCGCGCGCCATCGCCGAGGCCAAGCAGACGATGGCCACGCTCAAGTCCTGACCTCCACCCGCGCGCGCAGCGTCCCCTTCCGCAGCGTCCGCAACCTTGGTCGGGTTCTCGACCACCTTTGCGGACGCTGACAGCGCGGACTTGCGCAGCGTCCGCAACCTTGGTCGCCTTCCCGACCACGTTTGCGGACGCTGACAGCGCGGACTTCCGCAGCGTCCGCAACCTTGGTCAGGTTCTCGACCACGTTTGCGGACGCTGACAGCGCGGGGCGCGACGCGAGGCGTATGCCGGTCAGCGGCTGTTGCGGAGCCAGTCCGACAGGATGTGCTCGGGGATCGGTCGCTCGACGCGCGGGTCCCACGCCCGGCTGAGGCCGGCGAGGTCGAGCACCGCGCCGAGCAGCATCGCGGTGAAGCCCCAGACGAAGAGGCCACTGGCCTCGAAGCCGGGCCCGCTGTAGCCCGACGGGTGGACCACGGTGAAGCGTCGCGCCGGGTCGACGAGCTCGGTCAGCGGAACCCGCTCGACCTGCGCCACCTCGGCGGGGTCGACGACCCGCACGGTCCCCGGCGTCGGCCACCAGCCGAGGACCGGGGTGACCGCGTTGCCGCTCGGCGTGAGGAACAGCGGCGGCATCGACCCGACGACGTCGACGCTCGCGGGTTCGATGCCGACCTCCTCGTGCGCCTCGCGCAGGGCCGCATCCACGGGCCCGGCGTCGGTCGGGTCGACCCGCCCGCCCGGGAACGAGACCTGGCCGGGATGGGCACGTAGGTCGCGCGAGCGGGCCGTGAGCACCACGTCGGTCCCGCCGTCGTCGGTGGGGCCGAAGAGCATGAGCACCGCGGAGCGGCGCTCCGGGTCGACCGGGGGGGCGAAGATCTCGAAGGCCTCCGGCTGTTCGCGTTCGACCTCCGACATCACCCGCTCGAGCCAGGCCGGGCGGGCAGCGCTCACGCCGACGCCCCACGCTGCTCGCCGGGCAGCGGCCCCGGGGGCGGGTCGGGCAGCTCGGCGCCGGGGGCCAGCTCGTACTTGAGCAGAGTCAACGCGACCCGGGGGTCGGTCTCGCCCTCGCCGTAGGACGGGCAGAGACGCGCCACCGGGCAGGCCCCGCACGCCGGCCGTCGGGCGTGGCAGGTCCGACGCCCGTGGAAGATGAGGACGTGGCTGAGCATGACCCAGTCCTTGCGCGGGAAGAGCGCACCGACCTCGTGCTCGACCTTGACCGGGTCGGTCTCCTCGGTCCAGCCGAAGCGTCGCGCCAGCCGGCCGAAGTGGGTGTCGACGGTGATCCCCGGAACCCCGAACGCGTTGCCGAGGACGACATTGGCCGTCTTGCGCCCGACCCCGGGCAGGGTGACGAGGTCCTTGAGCCGCCCCGGGACCTCACCGCCGAAGCGGTCGACGAGGGCCTGGCCCAGCGTGATGACGGAGTTCGTCTTGGCCCGGAAGAAGCCAGTGGGCTTGAGGACCTCCTCCATCTGCGTCCGGTCGGCGGCCGCGAGCGCCGCCGCCGACGGCCACCGTGAAAACACCTCTGGCGTCACCCTGTTGACGGTGACGTCGGTCGTCTGCGCCGAGAGCACCGTGGCGACGAGCAGCTGCAGCGGGGACGTGAAGTCGAGCTCGGCGTGTGCGTAGGGGTAGCGCTCCACCAGCGCGCGGTAGATCCGGCGGGCCCGGCGCGTGCGCGCGACCGGTGACTCTGCGGCATACGCGGCGGTGGTGACAGGCACGCACTCCAGACTACGACGCCGCACCGACGGGCCGCCGTCGGCACCGTCGTCGTCGTCAGGGGGCATGGCACACTGTGCGCGTGGACCACGACGTCGTGCGCAAAGCCCCGCTCTTCGCCGCCCTCGATGACGAGACGGCCGACAGCCTCATCGCCTCGATGACGCTGCAGCACATGGAGCGCGGTGACGTCCTGTTCCACGAGGGCGACGCCGGCGACCGGCTCTACGTCATCGGCGAGGGCAAGATCAAGCTCGGCCGCTCGTCCGCGGACGGCCGCGAGAACCTCCTCGCGATCCTCGGCCCGGGTGAGATGTTCGGCGAGCTCAGCCTCTTCGACCCGGGCGCCCGCACGGCGACCGCGACCGCCGTCGCCGAGACCCAGGTCGTCGGGCTGACCCACGACCAGCTCAAGGCGTTCCTCGCCGACCGCCCCGACGCCGCCTCGACGCTGCTCGCCGCGCTCGCGCGCCGGCTGCGGCGCACCAACGAGTCACTCGCCGACCTCGTCTTCACCGACGTCCCCGGCCGCGTCGCCAAGGCGCTCATCGACCTCGCCGGACGCTTCGGCCGGCCGGTCGACGGCGGTGTCATGGTGAGCCACGACCTCACCCAGGAGGAGCTCGCCCAGCTCGTCGGCGCCTCCCGTGAGACGGTCAACAAGGCGCTCGCCGACTTCGCGACCCGGGGGTGGCTGCGGCTCGAGGCGCGCGCCGTCCTCGTCCAGGACATGGAGCGGCTGCAGCGCCGAGCCCGCTGACCCGCCGGTGCGTCAGTGGCGCGCGCCGAGGTGGTCGAGCTGCGCGCGGATGCTCATCCGCGCCGCCGGCCACACCTCGCGCGGCACCTCCGCGTAGACCCGGGTGAGCACGCCCTCGACCGGGTCGGCCTCGGTGGCCGCACCGTCGGCGAGGGCCTGGCGGACCTGCTCGAGACGCTCCTGCCGGTGCGTGCGGTAGTACGCCACCATCGCCGAGGCGTCCGGCACCACGGGACCGTGACCCGGCAGGATCGCGCTCACCTCGCCGTTGCCGGTGAGGTCGGCGATGCGCTCCAACGACGCGAGGTATGCCGCGAGCTCACCGTCCGGGTGCGCGACCACCGTGGTGCCCCGGCCGAGCACGGTGTCGCCGGTGAGCAGCGCATGGTCGGCGGCGAGGGCGAACGAGACGGAGTCGGACGTGTGGCCGGGGGTCGCGACGACCCGCAGCTCCAGCGACCCGGCTCGCAGGACGTCACCGTCGGCGAGGTCGTCGTGCCCGCGACCGACCGCGCGGATGCGTGAGCCGGTGAGCTCGGCGAACCGCGGCGCCGCCTCGGCGTGGTCGTGGTGACCGTGCGTGAGGATCGTCTCCGTGACGCGCGCCCCCGCGTCGGCGACCACGCGGCGCACCCGCTGCAGGTGGCCCTCGTCCAGCGGCCCGGGGTCGATGACGAGCGCCTCCGTCGACCCCGGCTCGAGGAGGACCCACGTGTTGGTGCCGTCGAGCGTCATCGGACCGGGGTTCGGCGCGAGGACGCAGTGCGCCCGCGTCGTGACCTTCCCACTGCTCCATGCCGCCTCGGCCATGCGCCCCACCTTGCCACTCCCGGCTCGGGCACGCCGCGCGGCAATCACGAGTGTCGCCGCAGGCTGGGCGCACCACGGTGCGGCCGACACCGCGGCGCCCCGTCGTCTGCCGCGCGCCGTGCCCGCGCCTGTGGATGACCCGACGGCCGCGGCGCCCGGTGCGGGCACGCTGCGAGGGTGACGGTGGCGGAGACGATCTCGACGCACGGCGGGTGGTGCGCCTGGCGGGACCTCCGCGCCGCGCACTCGCGCCGATCCATCGAGAAGGCCCTGCGTGAGGCCACGATCATCAGGGTCGCCCGCGACCGCTACACGCTCCCGACCACGGTCTCCGCCACCCTCGAGGCGATCCGGGTCGGGGGCACGGTGAGCCACCTCAGCGCTGCCCTGCTCCACGGCTGGCCCGTCAAGACCGTCCCCGACCGGACCTGGGTCACCGTCCCCCGGCGGCGTGGAGCGCTGCGCGTCGAGGTGGGCCCGGTGCACCTCCACCACGGTGACCTGACCCGCGACGAACGCGAGCACCGGGTCACCACCGCGCTGCGTACGGTCCTCGACTGCGCGCGCACCTTGCCGTTCGACGAGGCGCTCGCCGTCGCCGACTCGGCGCTGAGCTCGCGCAAGGTCCACCGGAGCGAGCTGAGGGAGGCCGCCGCCCGAGCACGCGGACCGGGGTCGGCAGGAATCCGCCGGGTGGCGGCTCACGCTAATCACGGGGCGGCCAACCCCCTCGAGTCGGTGCTGAGGGCCCTGACCCTCGACGTGGGGCTGGTGATGACGCCGCAGCTCGAGGTCGCCGAGTCCGGGATGTACGCCAAGGTCGATCTGGGCAACGAGGAGCTGCGGCTGATCATCGAGGCCGAGGGCTACGAGACCCACGGGACCCGCAAGGGGCTGCGCCGCGACTGCCGACGCCACACCGAGTTCGCCGTCTTCGGCTGGACGTCGCTGCGCTACGCCTACGAGGACGTGATGTACGAGCAGGACTGGGTGCGGTGGAGCCTGCGGTCGTGGCAGGACACCCTGTCCGGCCGCGTCCCGGCAGGGCCGCCACGACGCGCCGGCTGAGCACCCCGCGCGGCAACCACCATCCGAGGTGCCTCCGGAGGTCTCTCGTCAGCACGCCCCCGGCTGTGCTGGACGCCATCGCCGCGCACCGTGCCCGCAGGCTCGGGCGTCAAGGAAGGTCGGAGCGCATCACGAGACGGTCGCCGAGGTCGACGAGGACGGGTTCGATCCGCGTGATCGCCGGCCGGTCGGCGAGGAAGTCCGCGACCGAACCGAACGCCGCCAGCTGCTCGAGCGCCACCACCGTCGGCGGCAGCATCACCGCCCGACCCTCCTCGTATGCCGCGAGGAGACGGTGCGGGAGGACCCAGGCGTCGTGGTCGGTCTCGGTCGTCGTGCCGAGCGCCTCCTGTCCCTGCGGGAGACGGGCCGCGAAGAACCACGTGTCGTAGCGCCGCTTCTCGAACGGCGGGGTGACCCAGTGCGCGCGAACGACGAGGTCGCGAACGTCCAGCCGCAGGCCGCACTCCTCCTGGACCTCGCGCACCGCGGCCGCGACCAGGGGTCGAGCGGCCTCGGGGTCGACCCCCATCGACGCCGCCAGGGCCGTGACGGCGGCCGGGTCGAGCTCGGCGGCGGCGTCCTCGTCGTCGACCCCGCCACCGGGGAAGACGTGCATCGACGGAGCGAAGGCCATCGTCGGCACGCGGCGCTGCACGAAGACCGACGGACCCTCAGGGGTGTCGCGGACGACGAGCACGGTCGCCGCACCTCGCGGCACGAGCCCGTCGTGGGGCTCGGCCAGCCAGGCGCGCGCCGTCTCCTCCCACGAGGCCGAGCGCGGGGCAGCGAACTCGCGGGACGGCATACGGAGTCGTCAGTCGGCGACGTGGACGATGACCTCGACCTCGACGGGTGCGTCGAGGGGGAGGACCGCGACCCCGACGGCGGACCGGGCGTGGACGCCCTTGTCGCCGAAGGCGTGGCCGAACAGCTCGCTGGCTCCGTTGATGACGCCGGGCTGGCCGGTGAACGCCGGGTCGGAGGCGACGAACCCGACGACCTTGACGACCCGCTCGACCTTGTCGAGGTCACCGACGACCGACTTCACCGCGGCGATGGCGTTGAGGGCACAGAGCTGGGCGAGCTCCTTGGCACGCTCGGGCGAGACGTGGCCCTCGCCCGTGCCGACCTTGCCGGTGTCGGCGAGCGCGCCGGACACCATGGGCAGCTGGCCGGAGGTGAAGACCCGCGACCCGTCCCGGACGGCCGGGACGTAGGCCGCGACGGGCGGCGCGACGTCGGGCACCGTGAGACCGAGCTCGGCCAGGCGGTCCTCGACGGCGCTCATCGTCAGGCTCCCCTCGGGCGCTTGAAATAGGCCACGAGACCGTTGCCGTCCGGACCCGTGAGGACCTGGACGAGCTCCCAGCCGTCCTCGCCCCACTGGTCGAGGATCTGCTTGGTCGCGTGGATCATGAGCGGCACCGTTGCGTACTCCCACTTCTGCATGCCGACCACCCTAGTGCTGCCCACCTGTCAGGCAGTTCGCCGCCGTGAGCGTTCGAGAGCGCTGCGCAGCTCGGCGACGTCGACGCGGTGGCGGGTCAGCGTGGCGGTGAGGTCGCGGTCGGCAACCCGGAGCAGGCCCAGCGCGACATGGGTGGTCTCGATGCCGGAGTCCTGAAGTCGGAGGCACTCGCGCAGGGACAGCTCGAGAGTCGTCCTGGCGCCCCGTGAGAACCCCACGTGTCCCGCGTTCCGGCGCCGGAACAGCCCTCTGGTGCGGGCGGCTCCACTCTCGAGCGAACCCGAGCCGAACGTCGACTCGACCGCCTCGCGGATGGACCCGAGGTCCACCCCGATGCTCTGCAGCGCCTCCGCGTCCCGAGGGCCCAGCGGGCGCTCGCCGGCGAGGGCGCCCGCGTCGAGCCCTCGCTGGACGAAGACGTCGGCCGCGGCATCGTCACCAGCGACGACCGCCCGGAGCAGGTGCGTCGCCGTGACCTCCGCCGCCTGCTCCGAACGCGCCAGTCGTTGTGCGTCGACCACGACCCGGCGAGCGCCTTGGCTGAACCTCTCGAACATCTCTTCTCACCTTCGCGAGTGCTTGCGGTGGACGGTCTGCTTGGTGACCCCGAGGGCTGCGGCGATGTCCTGCCACGACCACCCCTGCTGGCGGGCGCGGTCGACGTGGAGGACCTCGAGCTGCTCGAGGAGGCGCCGGAGCGCAGCCACGGCCCGAAGCCCGGTGGACGGGTCGTCGCTGTCGAGCTGGTCGACGAGGTGGCCTGGACGGGTCATGGTGTCAGCATATGCTGACGGAAGCGAGGGCGTCAACACATGCTGACGACCCCCCGGGACCGAAGGGTCGACCGTCCTCCTACTCTGGGTGCGTGCCCACTGACGCCCTCGCCGACCTCGCGGCGGCCCGACTCCACGTCGTCACCGGCAAGGGGGGAGTCGGCAAGACCACGGTCGCCGCGTCGCTCGCCCTCGCGCTGGCCAGCACCGGGAAGCGCGTTCTCCTCATCGAGGTCGAGGGCCGCCAGGGCCTGTCCCAGACGTTCGACGTCGCGCCTCTGGGCGTCGAGGAGGTGCGGCTCGTCGCGCACCACAGCGGCGGCGAGCTGTGGGGCCTGTCGATCGACGCCAAGGCCGCCCTCCTGGAGTACCTCCAGCTCTTCTACAAGCTCGGCCGCGCCGGCTCGGCCCTGGAGAAGGTCGGTGCCATCGACTTCGCCACGACCATCGCACCCGGCGTGCGCGACGTCCTCCTCACCGGCAAGGTCTACGAGGCCGCCGGTCGCCCCCGGGGCGGCCGCGGCTCCAAGCAGCGCGGACTGCACTACGACGCGCTCGTGCTCGACGCGCCACCGACCGGGCGCGCCGTGCGCTTCCTCAACGTCAACGCCGGGCTGGCCGACGTCGCCAAGGTCGGGCCGATCCGCTCGCAGGCCGACTCGATCACCGGCATGCTCCGCGACGCGCGGACCCTCGTGCACATGGTCACGCTGCTCGAGGAGATGCCGGTCCAGGAGAGCCTCGACGGGCTGCGCGACCTCGCCGCCGCCGGGCTCCACCTCGGCGCGATCATCGTCAACCAGATCCGCGAGCCCCACCTCTCCCCCGCGCACCTCACCGCGCTCGCCGGCAGCGACGACGACCTCGACGAGACGCTGCGCGCAGAGCTGACGAGCGCGGGGCTGCGCCCCACCGGCCCCATGGTCAAGGGCCTGGTGAGCGAGGGTCGCGACCACGCCCTGCGCCTCACCCTCCAGGACGACATGGCCGCGGAGATCGCAGCCGCCGGGCGGCCGGTCATCGAGCTCGCGGCCCTCACCGACGGCGTCGAGGACGGCGGCATCGCCGTCCTCGCGGACGAGCTGCTCGAACAGGGAGTGCGCTGATGGCGGCCCGCAAGGACACCGAGCACCCCCGCCTCGAGGTCGACACCCTCCTCGCCGACCTGGGCGTCGGCATCATCGTGTGCTGCGGCTCCGGCGGGGTCGGCAAGACGACCACCGCAGCCGCCCTGGGGATCCGCGCCGCCGAGGCCGGGCGCAAGGTCGTCGTCCTGACGATCGACCCGGCCCGCCGCCTCGCGCAGGCCCTCGGGCTCACCGAGCTCGACAACACCCCCCGCCCGGTCGCCGGGGTCGACCTCGCGGCCGGTGGCTCGCTCGACGCGATGATGCTCGACATGAAGCGGACCTTCGACGAGGTCGTCGAGACGCACGCGACGCCCGACAAGGCCGAGCAGATCCTCGCCAACCCCTTCTACCAGGCGGTCTCCAGCTCGTTCGCGGGCACGCAGGAGTACATGGCGATGGAGAAGCTCGGCCAGCTGCGCTCCCAGGCCGACGCCGACGGCAGGTGGGACCTCATCGTCGTCGACACCCCGCCGTCCCGGTCCGCCCTCGACTTCCTCGACGCCCCCAAGCGGCTCGGCTCCTTCCTCGACGGGCGCTTCGTGCGCCTGCTCATGGCCCCGGCCAAGGCCGGCGGCCGCGCCTACCTCAAGGTCTTCAGCGTCGGCGTCGACCTGGCCCAACGCACCGTGAGCCGCGTCCTCGGCGGCCAGCTCCTCATGGACGTCCAGACGTTCGTCGCGGCGCTGGACACGATGTTCGGCGGCTTCCGCGAGCGGGCCGACGTCACCTATGCCCTGCTCAAGGAGGACACGACGGCCTTCGTCGTCGTCGCCTCCCCCGACCGCGACGCGCTCCGCGAGGCCGCCTTCTTCGTCGACCGGCTCGGCGCGGAACGTATGCCGCTCGCCGGGGTCGTCGTCAACCGTCTCCAGGCGCTCGGGGCCAGCGCCCTCTCGGCGTCACGCGCCGAGGACGGCGTGGAGCAGCTGCTCGAAGCCGGTGAGGGCGAGACCCTCGCGGCCGGGCTGTTGGGGCTGCACGCGGACCTCGCGTCGACGGCCGCGCGCCAGCACGGCGTCGTGTCGAGGTTCGCCGCGAACCACCCCGACGTGCCGATGGCCTCGGTGGCCGCCGCGGCCACCGACGTCCACGACCTCGACGGCCTGCGCGAGGTGGGCCGGCTGCTCGCCGGCTGAACCGGCACACGCCGAACCCGGCACACGCCGACCCGGTCCGTCCGAAAGCGGGACGGGACCGGATCGAGGCGGTCAGGCCTGCGGGCGACCCATGGACTTGCTGAGCACTCCCCGCCACGAGCGGACCTCGGGGTGGCGGCGCAGCAGCGCCCGGCGCTCCCGCTCGGTCATGCCGCCCCAGACACCGAACTCGGTGCGGTTGTCGAGGGCGTCGGAGAGGCAGTCGAGGGCGACCGGGCATCCCCGGCAGACGACCTTGGCCGCGCGCTGCTCCTTGCCCTGGACGAACAGCGCGTCGGGGTCGGTGCCCACGCAGGTTCCCCGGGTGGACCAGTCGGACGTGCTAAATGCGGCGGTGGAGCTGGATGATGCTGTCACGATCGTCATGCGTTGTGTCCCTTGGCTGAGGCCATTCCCTCCCGAATGGCGCTAAGGGAAAACTAGGCAGTGGCTGAACGCGTCACCATGACGAAAATGGGACTAGTTACATGGCTATAAAGTACTAGTTACTGCCTGGCCATGGCAAGGGCGGACGGCAGACCGGCACCCGGGTGCGCCTCGGCCGGGGCCACATCTTCGGGCGTTACCCTGCTGGCATGCCTGGCCGTGTCCACAACCTCGCCCACGTGCTCCGTCTGCTGACCGGGCTCGTCGTCCTGAGCGTCCTCATGGGCCTGCTCATGGCCGGCCTCGCCATTCCCGCGATCGGGGCCGGTGGCACCGCCACGAAGAGCGGTGTCAAGGCGTTCAACGACCTCCCCAGCGAGTTCTCGGTGTCGCCCCTCGCGCAGCAGTCCCGCATCCTCGACGCCAGCGGCAAGCTCATCGCCAACCCCTACGACGAGAACCGCATCATCGTCCCGCTGAAGAACATCTCCCCGTGGATGCAGAAGGCACAGATCGCCATCGAGGACTCGCGCTTCTACGAGCACGGCGGGCTCGACGTGCGCGGCTTCACCCGGGCGATGGTGTCGAACTTCCAGAGTGGCGACGTGCAGGGCGCCTCGACCCTCACCCAGCAGTACGTCAAGATCACGCTGCAGGAGAACGCTCTTCGCCGCGACGACAAGGACGCCGCCAAGGCCGCCGTCGCCAAGACCTACACCCGCAAGCTGCAGGAGCTCAAGTACGCCCTCGACGTCGAGCGCAACTACACGAAGGAGCAGATCCTCACCGGCTACCTCAACCTCGTCTACTACGGCGACCAGGCCTACGGCGTCGAGGCCGCAGCGCAGAACTACTTCGGCATCAGCGCCGGCAAGCTCACCCTGGTCCAGTCCGCGCTGCTCGCCGGCATCGTCCAGCAGCCGACGACCTACAACCCGGTGCAGAACCCCAAGCAGTCGCAGACCCGACGCAACGCCGTCCTCGACCGCATGCAGGTCCTCGGCATGGCCACCGCGAAGGACGTGGCCGCCGCGAAGAAGATTCCGGTCGCGAAGATGCTCGGCAACCGCAAGCCACCCAAGGGCGTCTGCCAGCGCTCGGCCGAGCCGTTCTTCTGCGCCTACATGATGGAGTACCTCCAGAAGTCGCCGCAGATGGCCGTGCTGGGCAAGACCCCGGCCGAGCGGCTCAAGAACATCAACCAGGGCGGCCTGACGATCACGACGACCCTGAACCCCACGCTCCAGAAGGCGACGCTGCGCGAGCTGACCAAGGCCGTGCCGATCGGCAACCGGAGCAACCTCGGCGCCGCGTCGACGGTCATCGAGCCCGGCACCGGCAAGATCCTCGCGATGGCCCAGTCCACCGACTTCGCCAAGAGCCAGCTCAACCTCAACGTGGACCAGCGCTACGGCGGCAGCCAGTACGGCTACCAGTTCGGGTCGACGGCCAAGACCTACGCCCTCGTCGCTGCCCTCGAGTCGGGGATGCCGCTCGACGGGACGATCAACGCGCCCTCGGCCTCCCCCGAGGACCCGCACTCGTTCACCCGCGCCGAGATGAAGGGCCGCTGCAACTCCGACAAGGACTGGTCCGTCGAGAACGACTACCGCAGCGGTGGGGAGATGTCGCTGGCCCGGGCGACCGCGGAGTCGATCAACACCGCGTTCGGTCAGCTCGTCATCGACGTCGGGTGCAAGAAGGTCCACGAAACCATGGGTCGGATGGGCGTCCACCAGGGCGACGGCAAGCCGATCTACGACTCGGTCGCCTCGATCACCCTCGGCGCCGGCACGATGACGCCGATGACCATCGCCGCGTCCTACGCCACCCTCGCCGCGCGGGGCAAGTACTGCGAGCCGACCCCCATCGCCTCGATCACCTCCGCCGGCGGCAAGCCCGTCACGGTCCCGCCGACGTCGTGCAAGCAGGTCGTCCGCGCCGACATCGCCGACGGCGTCAACGCCCTTCTCCAGGGGCCGCTGCGGGACCCCCGCGGCACCGCTGAGGGCGCGTGGGACGAGAGCCGGCCCGCGGCCGGCAAGACGGGCACGACCAACAACCACAACCAGTCCTGGTTCGTCGGCTACACCCCGCAGCGCGCCGCGTCGGTCTGGGTCGGCAACGTCATCGTGGCCAAGAACAAGCGGGGCGACCTCACCACCCTCAACGGCAAGTGCTTCGGCACCTACGGCTGCAAGCGGAGCGTCTTCGGTGGGACCATCGCCGGCCCGGTCTGGGGAGAGATCATGAAGGCCGCGACCACCGGGTTGCCCGTCCAGCAGTTCACGGCCCCGTCGGCGGCGGTCCGCAACGGCAACTACGTCCTCCTGCCGGACGTGGTCGGCAACAGCGTGGGCACCGCTCGGGCCAAGCTCGAGGCCCTGGGCTTCACGGCGAGGGTCGGCGCCTCGGTCGACAGCCAGATCGAAGAGGGCCGGGTCGCCCGGACCAGCCCGGGTGCACGTGCCCCCAAGGGCGGAACCGTGACGCTGCTCATCTCCCGGGGCTACGAGAGCACCCCGACCGCGCCGGCCCGGACGCAACCGCGCCAGACGTTCACCCAGCCCACCCCGCAGGCGACGACGCCGGTCGCTCCGGCTCCGGCTCCGACGCCCAAGGTCAAGCCGACGAAACCGGTCAAGCCGCCCAAGCGCCCCTGACCGGGGCGGTCAGCCGGCGAGGACCTTCCTGACGATCGCGGCGACGCGTCCACCGTCGGCGCGCCCGGCGATCTCGCCCTGGGACGCCTTCATCACCTGACCCATCTGCGCCATCCCCTCCGCCCCGGTCGACGCGACGGCCGCGCGGACGATGCGCTCCAGGTCGTCGTCGCCCAGCTGCTGGGGGAGGTAGGCCTCGAGCACCGCAAGCTCGGCGTCCTCGGTGGCGGCGAGCTCGGCCCGGCCCGCCCCGACATACGCCGCCGACGCCTCCTTGCGCTTCTTCGCCTCCTTGGCGATGACCTTGAGGACCTCGTCGTCGGTCAGCTCCTTGGCCTCGGTGCCCGCGACCTCGGCATTGGTGATCGCGGTCAGCGTCATCCGCAGCGTGCCCGAGCGGACCTTGTCCTGGCTGCGGATGGCGTCGTGGAGGTCACTCCGGAGAGTGGACTTGAGGGTCGAGTCGGTCATGGCCCCAGTCTCGCACCCAGCGTCAACCGGGATACTGGGCCGATGACGTCGACGACCGGGACCGTGCTCCGCTCCCTCGCCGCAGTGGTCGGCACGGGCGTCGCGTACGCCGGGCTGGTCGAGCGCAACTGGTTCGCCCTGCGCGCCGCGACCGTCCCCGTCCTGCCCCCGGGATCGGCGCCGGTGCGCGTCCTGCAGGTGAGCGACCTCCACCTCCTCCCGGGCCAGGAGCGCAAGATCCAGTGGGTGCGGCGACTGGCGGGCCTGGCGCCGGACTTCGTCGTCAACTCGGGCGACAACCTCTCGCACGTCGACGCCGTGCCGGCGCTGCTGCGGGCCATGGAACCGCTCATGGACTTCCCCGGCGCCTTCGTCCTCGGGTCCAACGACCGCTTCGCCCCGGTCCCGAAGAACCCGGCCCTCTACCTCACCCGCCGGCACGCCCGTCCCCCCAAGGGGCCGCGCGGGGACCTGCCCGTCGACGAGCTCGTCGGCGGGATGCGCGCGGGCGGCTGGTTCGACCTCGACAACGCGCGCGCCACGGTGACGATGGGCCAGCACCGCGTCGAGCTCGTCGGCGTGGACGACCCGCACATCGAGCGGGACCGGTATGCCGCCGTGTCCCGCCCCGCTGCCACCGACGTGGCGCTGACGATGGGTCTCGTGCACGCGCCCTACCAGCGCGTCCTCGACGCGATGGCGGCCGACGGCGCCGGCCTCGTCCTCGCCGGGCACACCCATGGGGGGCAGCTCGCGCTCCCGGCGTTCGGCGCGATCGTCACCAACTGCGACCTCGACCGCCGCCGCGCGAAGGGGCTCTCGCGCTGGTGGCCCGGGGCCGGCTCGGCGCCGTCGTCAGCGGCGCCCGAGGGCGCGGCATACCTTCACGTCTCGGCCGGGCTCGGGACCTCGCCCTACGCGCCCGCCCGGTTCGCCTGTCGCCCGGAGGCCACACTGCTCACCTTGGTGGGGCGCTGACCGCAGCCGGGAAGCGCTGCCGGTGGGCGGCCTCCCAGCCCGCGTCGCCCCTGCCGGCATCGACGAGCTCGCCCTGCGGGTGGTCGTCCCTGTGGAGCTGGAGCTCGAACCCGTGCCCCGGCGGCCGCGTCCGGTAGGTCGCGTCGACCGTCGGCCACACGAGAGCGCCGTCCGCGGCGGGAGCCAGCGCGCCGACCACGCCGGGGACCGCGACGGACACGCGCACCTTGCGCACACCGTCGTGGTCCTCGACGACGACCACCCGGGAGACGACGGCGCCGCCCTCCTCACCGGCATACGTCTCCTCGATCGCCACCCAGTCCCGGACCATCGCCGGCGTCAGCGGTCCGTCGGGGGCGAAGCGGGCATAGGGGCTGGTGCTCGTCTGGTACTCGACGAGGCCCCAGGACAGGTCGCCCAGACCGCTGGCGAGCACCCAGGTGAGGGAGGCGGAGACCGGCTGGTGCGACGAGATCGATGCGCTCACCGGCCGCGCGACCGGCCAGGACTGCAGCCGTATGCCGCCCGGTGGCGTCCTCGAGACCGCCGTCGCCCAGCGCTCGGCGAGGCCCTTCGTCACCGCTGCGCGACCGTAGCCGAACGACGACGTGACGGGATCGTCCTCGTCCCGGCGCTCACTCTCGTCGACGAGGACGAAGTCGTCGTACTCGGTGCCGTGGTCGACCTCGTCCACCTCGCGACGGATGTCGTCGACGAGGTCCTCGACCCGGCTCGGCGCGGTGCCGGGGGCCAGCGTCACCTGGAGGCGCTGGTCCCCCGAGTTGCCGAGGCTGCGCGCGGTGAACGACGCGTCGACCGCACGCACGCCGGGAAGGCGCGACACCGCCGCGCTGACGGCGGCCTCGTCGGGCGTGGGCTGGCTGCACCCGGAGAGCGACGCGACGGCCCCGAACGAGACCGCTCCTGCCACCGCTCCTGCCGCCGCGCGCAGCGCGGCTCGGCCGACCCCCCTGCTGGACCCCATAGGCACAGCATGCCCGGTGGTGATCGGATTTCAGGAGGGGGGCAGGCGTCGGTTATCCTCGGGTGTCGCTGTGCCGGAAGGTGCCGCGAACTGCCGGGGTGTGGCGCAGCTTGGTAGCGCGCTTCGTTCGGGACGAAGAGGTCGCAGGTTCAAATCCTGTCACCCCGACCAGCAGTGGAAAGCCCCTGACCAGCAGAGATGCGGGTCGGGGGCTTTCTCGTCCGCTCAGGTCGTCGCCGACACCGGGAGCCGTCCGAGGCGGGCGAAGCGCTCGAGCCGCGCCTCGTGGCGAGCCGAGGGCTCGGTCGCCAGCAGGGTCGCGAGCTCGTGCTGGAGGACCGCGCCGAGGCGCAGGCAGAACGCCTCGGCCTCGACGGCGGCGTCCGGGAGCTCGGGGACGATGCGGTCGACGAGGCCGTGGGCGAGCAGGTCGAGCGACCGGACTCCTTGGGCCTGCGCCATCTCCGCCGCGTGGTCGGTGTCGCGGTGGACGATCGCGGACGCGCCCTCGGGTGGCAGCGGGGAGAGCCAGCCGTGCTGGGCGGCCACGGTGCGGTCGGCGGGCACGAGGGCCAGCGCTCCCCCACCGGTCCCTTGGCCGAGCAGCACTGACAGGGTCGGCGCCTCGAGGTCGACGAGCTCGGCGAGGCACCGGGCGATCTCGCCGGCCATGCCTCCCTCCTCGGCCTCGCGCGACAGGGCCGCGCCGGGGGTGTCGATGACCGTGACGAGCGGCAGCCGCAGCTCGCGCGCCAGGCGCATCCCCCGCCGCGCCTCACGCAGCGCGGCGGGCCCCATCGGCCGGTGGGCGGTCTGGCCACGACGGTCCTGCCCGAGGACGACGCACGGCACCTCGCCGAAGCGGGCGAGCGCGAGCAGCAGGCCGGGGTCGGACTCCCCCGCCCCGGTTCCGTTGAGCGGCACCACGTTCCGTGCGGCGTACCGAAGCAGGCGGCGTATGCCGGGCCGTTCCTTGCGCCGTGAGGTCGTCACCGACTCCCACGCCGGGACGTCCCGGACGAGGTCGTCGAGGCCGGCCGGGAGCGGCGGGACGGCCGGGGTCCGCGACGCGGAGAGCACGGTGAGGGCACGGTCGAGGACGTCGGCGACCCGTTCGGGCTCGAGCACCGCGTCGACGATGCCGTGGGCGAAGAGGTTCTCGGCGAGCTGGACCCCCTCCGGGAAGGGCTTGCCGTACAACGCCTCGTAGACGCGCGGTCCGAGGAAGCCGATGAGGGCGCCGGGCTCCGCGACGGTGACGTGGCCGAGCGACCCCCAGGACGCGAGCACGCCGCCGGTGGTGGGGTTGCGGAGGTAGACGAGGTAGGGCAGTCCTGCGGCCTTGTGAGCGGTGACGGCCGACGTGATCCGCACCATCTGGAGGAAGGCGACCGTGCCCTCCTGCATCCGGGTCCCGCCGCTGACCGGCGCCGCGAGGAGCGGCAGCCCCTGCGCCGTGGCCCGGCGGACGGCAGCTGTGAGGCGGTCGGCCGTGGCGACACCGATGCTGCCCGCGAGGAACGAGAACTCGCCGGTGACGACGGCGACCCGGCGTCCGCGCAGCAGCCCCTCACCGGTGACGATGGCCTCGTCGAGCCCCGACTTGGCGCGGGCACCCGCGAGCGCCGCGGCATACTCCGCATCGGGTTCGACGTCGACCGGCGCCTCGTCCCACGACTGGTAGGAACCGGTGTCGAGGACGAGGGCGAGGAGGTCGTGGGCGGACAGGCGGCGCGTCACGACCGGTCCAGCCACGCGAGGACGGACTCACGGTCGGCGTCGAGGAGCGGCGGGGCGGAGTGTGACGTCATCGTCGTCTCCGCGCCGGCCCCGTCGAAGAAGCGCAGGGGTGGGCCGGGCAGGGTGACCGGTCCGAGCGAGGCGTGGTCGACCTCGACGAGCAGCCCCTGCGAGCGCACCTGGTCCCACGCGTAGACCTCGTCGAGGGTGCGGACCTTGCCGGCAGGAATGCCTGCGGCAGAGAGCTTCTCGAGGAGGTCGACGCTGTCGAACGGCGCGAACGCCCGCTCCACGAGCTTGATCACCGCCTCGCGGTTGCCGGCCCGCTCGGGGTTGGTCGCCATGCCCGGCCTCTGCGCGTCGAGGTCGAAGGCGTCGCAGAAGCGGCGCCACAGCCCCTCGCTGCCGACGGCGATCTGGACGGCGCCGTCGCGGCACCGGAACAGGCCGTACGGGGAGATCGACGGGTGGTGGTTGCCCTGCGCCCGCCCGGTCTCGCCGGCGACGGTCTGGCGGGTGCCCTGGAACGCGTGGATGCCGACGACACCCGCGAGCAGCGAGGTCCGCACGACCTGACCGCGACCCGTGCGCTCCCGCTCGAGCAGCGCGGCGAGGACGCCGTAGCCTCCCCACATCCCCGCGAGGAGGTCGGCGATGGGGACGCCGACCCGCTGGGGGTCGTCGGGACCGGAGCCGGTGACCGACATGAGCCCGGCCTCGCCCTGCGCGATCTGGTCGTAGCCGGCGCGGCCCCCCTCGGGGCCGTCGTGGCCGAAGCCGGTGATGCTGAGCACGACGAGCCGCGGGTTGAGCTCGAGAAGGCGCTCCGCCGAGAACCCGAGCCGGTCGAGGACCCCGGTGCGGAAGTTCTCGACGAGGACGTCCGCGCGCTCGACGAGGGCGGTGAGCACCTCGCGACCCTCGTCGGACTTGAGGTCGAGGGCGATCGACTCCTTGTTGCGGTTGCACGACAGGAAGTAGGTCGACACGCCGTCGGCGGGGGTGGCCGGCCGTTTGTCGCGGTCGACGAACGGCGGTCCCCATCCCCGGGTGTCGTCGCCGTGGCCGGGTGACTCGACCTTGATGACGCGGGCACCGAGGTCCCCGAGCATCATCCCGGCGTGGGGTCCGGCGAGCGCGCGGCTGAGGTCGACGACGAGGGTGCCGCTGAGCGGCCCGCCGCTCACAGCCAGCCCGGGGCGACGAGCAGGCCCCAGGTCACGAGCGGCGCCACGACCACCAGGCTCATGCCCCATCGCATCAGTTGGCGGAACACGAGGTCGCGCTCCTTGGGCTCGGCGTTGGCGACGCAGAGGGCGCCGTTTGTCGAGAACGGGCTGATGTCGACGACCGAGGAGGAGATGGCAAGGGCGATGACGACACCGACCGCACCGATCTGCCCGGTGAGGAGGAACGGCACCGCGAGCGGGATGAGCGCACCGAGGATGCCCGTCGTCGACGCGAAGGCCGAGACGACCGCCCCGATGAGGCAGATGAGCAGCGCCGCGAGAAGCGGCGCGCCGACACCGGCGACCTGCTCGCCCAGCCAGTCGACGGTGCCCTGGTCCTGCAGGAGGGTGACGTAGGTGACGATCCCACCGACGAGGAGAACGGTGCCCCAGGCGATCTTGTCGACGGCGCCCTTGGCCGAGTCCGGGTAGATGAGGGTGAGGACGACTGCGACGCCGAGGGCGGTGAAGCCGACGTCGAACTTGAGCAGCAGGGCCGAGACCGCGAGGAACGTGAGGCCGACGAGCGTGAGGATGCGCTCGGTGTTGAGCCGGGTGTCGTCGTCCTCGACCGGCTCGGGCTCGATGCCACCGGCGCGCGCCCGGTCGACGGCCGCCTCGCCGGTCCCCGTCACGGCGGACCGGGTGGCGGTGCGGCTGGCGGCCATGGCGGTCTCGTTGATCTCGCTGTCGGCCTCGGCGTCGCGCCCACGGCTGACCAGCTCACGACCGCCGAAGAGGACGAAGGCGAGCGCGGTGATGACGAAGCACGAGAGGACCGAGAGCGCGAAGAGCAGGCCCGGGTTTCCGGGAAGGTCGTTGTCGTCGACGACCCCGTTGGTGATGGCACCGAAGATCCCGATCGGCGAGAACGAGCCACCGGTCGCGCCGAGCGTGATGGCCATGCCCATGAGGACCGGGCTGATCCGGTAGCGGGCGGCGAAGCCCATGCCCACGGGAGCGACGATCGCGACCGTCGCGGGGGTGGCGGCGCCGATGCCGGCGATGACGGCACAGATGCCGAACATCGCCCAGGGCACGAGCGCCACGCGGCCGCGGACGGCCCGCACGCTCGCATGGACCATCCAGTCGACCGTGCCGTTGTTCTTGGCGAGGGCGAAGAGGTAGGTGACCCCGACGAGGATGACGAAGAGGGTGGCCGGGAATCCGCCGACGACCTCGGCGGGGCCGACGTCGAAGACGGTGACGCCCACGACGGCCGCGGCGACGAGCGCGAGGGCGCCCATGTTGATCGACCGCACCGTGGCGACGAGGAAGACGAGGACGAGGACCCCGAGGGCGATGACGTCGTTCATGTGAGCTCCTTTGCTCATCGAGGCCGGGCGCCCCGGTGGTTCAGTGGCCTAGCCTCTTGGCCAACAGGCCATCTTGTCAATAGATTGGGGTCCATGACCCGAGACACGTGCCGGTCGGACCCGCGGTGAGCAGCGCGGCCCCGATGGGGCCGAGCGACGGCAGTGGAGACGGCGGCACGGGCGCCGGCGGCCCACGGAAGCTGTTGCGTCCGCGTCTCTACGAGCAGCTGGCCGACCACATCGCCGACTTCATCGAGGCTCAGGGTCTCGCACCCGGTGATCGTCTGCCTCCTGAGCGGCGCCTCGCGAAGGACCTCGGCGTGAGCCGGGCGACCCTGAGCCGCGCCCTCGTCGCGCTCGAGGTCCGGGGCCGGCTCGAGGTCCGCCACGGGGACGGCGCGGTCGTGCGCGACCCGCAGGCCCGTGTGAGCCTCCCCCCGCTCGACGACGTCCCGCTGCACGAGCTGCTCGCGACCCGGCTCGCGACGATGACCGAGCTCGCGATCGAGGCAGCCCTCCACCCGGACGGGGCGCTCCGCTCGGCCCTCTTGGCCGACGACGGCAGCCACCGGGAGCTCGACGAGGTGTGGGAGTGTGTCCTGCGGCTCACCGACACCGAGTCGCTCCTCGCCCGGGTCGACGCCGCGCTCGCCGAGCGGGCGCGCCAGCTCGGTGAGCCGCGAGTGCACCCGTCGCACGTGCGCGGCCTGGCCGAGGCCGTCCGGCGCGGCCGGCCCGACGAGGTGCCGGGAGCGGTCCGCGCCGTCCTGGTCGCCTGACCGCGTGGATCCCTCGCAGGGCCTCCTCGTCCTCGCGGCGGGGTTCGTGGCCGGCGTCCTCACCTCCACCGTCGGCGTCGCCTCCCTCGTGAGCTTCCCGGTGCTTCTCGCGGTGGGCCTGCCCCCGGTCGTCGCGAACACCTCGAACACGATCGGCATGGCGCCGGCCGGGGTGAGCGGGTCGTTCGGCTACCGTCGCGAGCTGCGCGAGCACCCGTCGGTGACCCGCGTCGTCCTCGTGACGTCGGCGCTCGGTGCGGTGGTGGGGTCAGCGCTGCTCCTCGGCCTTCCCAGCGCGGTCTTCGAGGTGGTCGTCCCGTGGCTCATCCTCGGCACCTGCCTCCTCGTCGGCATCCAGCCCCGGCTCAAGGAGTGGGCCCGCTCACGCCAGCTGCGCGCCGACCTTGCCGACGGTGCCGACCGTGCCGACGGTGCCGACGACCCGGCGGCCGTCCCGCCGCTCACGCGGGTCATGGCGACCGTCACCGGCGTCTACGGCGGGTACTTCGGGGCCGGGTCCGGCGTGATGATGCTCGCCGTCCTCGGCCTCGGCACGTCGCTGGAGTTCCGGATCCTCAACGCGCTCAAGACCTTCGCCGTCATGGTGGCCAACCTCGTCGCGACGCTCGTCTTCGTCGCCATCGCCCCCGTCGACTGGTCGGCGGTGCTCGCGCTCGCGGCCGGGTCGGTCGTCGGCGGCTACGCAGGCTCGCACCTCGGTCGCCGCCTCCCCGAGTCCGTGCTGCGGGGCCTCGTCGTCGTCGCCGGCGTCGCGGCGGCCGTCCACCTCTGGACGTGACATCGTGGCGGGGCCGTCCCCGTCACCCGTCACCCGTCACCCGTCACCCGTCACCCGTCACCAGGAGCACCGTGAACCCCGACACCCCCTCGCGCACGATCGTCATCACCGGCGCCAGCGACGGCATCGGCGCAGCTGCCGCTCGCACCCTCAGCGCTGCCGGGCACCAGGTGGTCATCGTCGGCAGGTCGCCCGAGAAGACCGCCGCGGTGGCCGGGGACCTCGGGGTGCCGTTCCACGTCGCCGACTACGCCGACCTCGCCCAGGTGCGACGGCTCGCCGACGAGCTGCAGCAGGCGTACCCGCGCATCGACGTGCTGGCCAACAACGCCGGAGGGATCATGGGCGGGCGGGCCACCACGCGCGACGGGTTCGAGAAGACGTTCCAGGTGAACCACCTCGCGGGCTTCCTCCTCACCGAGCTGCTCATGCCGACGCTGAGGGCCAGCCGGGCGACGGTCATCCAGACCGCCAGTGCCGCGGCGAGGCACTTCAGCCGCTTCGACATCGACGACCTGCAGAACGAGAGGGCCTACTCGCCACAGAAGGCGTACGGCAACGGCAAGCTCGCGAACATCCTCTTCACCCGCGAGCTGCACCGCCGCCACGGCGCGGATGGCATCTCGGCCGTCGCCTTCCACCCGGGCGTCGTCGCGACGAACTTCGCCAGCGAGACCACCCACCTCATGCGGCTGCTCTACCACACGCCCGTCCTCAACAGGCTGGTCATGACCTCGCCCGACAAGGGCGCGTCCCAGCTCGTCTGGCTGGCCCGGTCGACCCCCGGAACCGACTGGGAACCCGGCGCCTACTACGAGAAGCAGCAGGTCAGTCGATCCTCCCCGGAGGCCCACGACGACACCCTCGCCGAGGCGCTGTGGGAGTCCTCGGAGGGCATGACCCGGCAGTCCGCCTGAGTCGCCCCGGCGAGGGTGGCTCTCGGTTCACGGCCGGGGCGCAGGCGTCACGCCTGCGCCCCCGGCCGGAGTCTGTGGTGGGCCGGCCGGGGCCGGGGTGACAGAAGCGTCCTCGGGCAGGCCGTCGGCCCAGAAGTCGAAGGTCTGGGTCACCCAGAACGTCGCGAACGACAGCAGCAGGACGACCTCGACCCACAGCACCCACTCGTCCGGCGTGCCGCCCCAGCCGAGCTGGTCCATGACGGCGAGGACGATGGCGACCGCGAAGGTCACGGCCATGACGCCGGCGACGGCGCCGTAGACCGCGGTGTAGGTCTTCGCCCCCGTCGCGTTCGCCACGTCGTCCCGGCGGGTTCGCGCCTTGCGGGCGTTGACGTAGGCCACGCCGGTGACGAGGGCGAACAGCGGAACCGCCGCGCCGAAGTGGGCGACGTCGAGGAACGAGTCGCGCGCGAGCCCGAACCAGGCGACGAACGCGACGAACAGGCCTGCGGCGAGCGCCAGTCCGATCTTCGTGGCACGGGACGACTCGCGGCGCCTGAGCACGACGTAGGCGCCGAGCGCGACCCCGGCGACGCCGAGCGCGATGAGGCTCTTGATGTTGTTGACGACCGCGGGGACGAACTCCGGCGGGACCGAGCAGCGTCCGTCGGGGTCGCACGGCGCACCGCCCGGACCGCGAGGGGTGGGGACGAAGGCGACGACCGGCGCCAGCATCCCGGCGATGTTGAGGGCGGTGTCCTCGAAGCCGCGGCGCCCGACGATCGCAACGAGGCTGATGCCGATGGCGACGAGCGCCCCGACGAAGACGCTGCGCGCGGGCGTGTAGTAGTAGGCGCTGATCGAGCCGAGCCGCCGGTTCGCCGCCTCACCGGTGAGCCGCTCGAGCCACACCGCGAGGAGGAGCAGCAGCACCAGCCCGACGAGGCTGAGGCGCAGGTAGCGGTAGGTGCGCACGGCGGCGCTGGCGCGCACGCTCGGGCTCGTGATCGTCTGGGCGGCGGGTGCGGACGGCGCCCCTGCCGCGCCGGTCGTCTCGGACATGACGGTCTCCCTTCGTGACGTGGTCACCGTAGAGGAGGCGCCAGACCCCGCGCAGATACATCCCCCCGCCCCACGTGCTTGCGTCTGCGTGGCTGGTGAGGTTTCTGACCATCCACGCAGACGCAAGCACCCGGGGTGGGGGGCGGGTGGGGCGGGTCAGGCCTGGCCGATGGAGGCGCGGAGCTCGCCGAACCAGGGCACCGAGACGTCGAACTTCTTGCCACCGGCGATGCGGGGGAACTCGATGGTCCGCAGCTCGTCGCCGCGCTCCTCGTCCTCGCCCACCACCCCGGACTCGCCGCGCAGGGCCGCGTCGACGGCGTGGTCGGTGCAGCGCCGGATGAGCTCGAGGTCCTCGGGCCCGGCCGCGGCCGAGCGGGAGAAGTAGCCCGACTTCTGCACCATGACCTTCTCGGCACCGAGGCGTTCGGCGAACTGCTTGCCGAACCACGCCCCCGGGTTGACCTTGTCGAGCTGCACGTGGCCGAACGGGTCGACCGGGACGTCGAGACCGGCTGCCTCGAGCTCGGCGACGACCTCACCGACGCCGGCGCCCTCGGACAGGAAGATGTTGACGCAGCCGATCTCGTCCATGACGGCCTTGAGCCGGGCACTCTCCCCCGCCAGGTCGATCGGCGCCTCGGGCACGAAGACGGCGTGGACGTCCCAGCGGCGCGCGTCGAGCCCGATGCCCGGCAGCCACTCCTGCCCGGCCACCCAGGCGTGGTGGCGCCGCGCGGTCTCGGCCGTGAGCCAGCCGCAGTGGCGTCCCATGACCTCGTGGATGACGAGCATCCGCGGGTTCGAGGAGTGCTCGGCGAGCACGTTGCGCGCGAAGATCGCCGCCTGCTCCGCCGCGGTCCACGCGCCGAGGGACTGCTTGATCGGCACGACGTCGTTGTCGATCGTCTTGGGCAGGCCGACGACCGTCAGCGGGTAGTCGTTCTCGGCGAGGTATGCCGCGAGGTCGGCCGCCGTGGTGTTCGTGTCGTCCCCGCCGATGGTGTGCAGGACGTCGACACCGTCCGCGGTGAGCTGCTCGGCCGCGACGTGCAGCGGGTCCTGGCCCTCCCTGACGAGCCCGCGCCTGACGCAGTCGGCGACGTTGGTGAGCTTCACCCGGCTGTTGCCGATCGGCGAGCCGCCGAACCGGTGCAGCAGGGCCGCGCCCTCCCGCACCTCGGGGGTCACCTCGACCGAGCGGCCGGTGAGCAGGCCGGCATACCCGTTCTGGTAGGCGATGATCCGGGCGTCGGGCGCGATCTCGGTGTAGCGCTCGATGAGCCCGCCGACGGCGGACGAGAGGCACGGAGCGAGGCCGCCGGCGGTGAGCAGGGCAACGGTCTGGACGGGCATGGACGACAGCTCCTCGAGCGAGGGGAACGGGCAGCAGCCAGTCTGTCAGTGTGGCCGCGGCCACGGTCATCGGCTGCCCGCCCCTCGGACGCCTCCGGACGCCCCACGGCGCCCGAGGTCACTCGCAGGGACGCGACACGGTGGGTGGCGGGTCCTTGCGGACGGGTGCGGGTCGCGGCATCTCGGCGAGCGGCGTGACCTGCTCGAACTTGTTGCCGAGGACGACGTCGACGGTGAGGTTGTCCCTCGGGACCTCGCTCAGCGTGGCGCCGGGGATGTGCTTGGCGACGAGCGCGGCGGCAAGGTCGGCGTCGGGGCCGTGGCGGATCACGGCCACCTCGCCGGGCAGGAACGATCCGTCGGGGTCGTTGCCCTGCTTGCCGGGGGTGAAGCCGCGCTTCGTCAGCTCGGTGAGCGTCGTCTTCGCCAGGCCCGAGCGCCACGTCGTGTTGTAGACGTTGACGCTGAACTCCTTGAGCGACGGGGGCTTCGGCGGCGGGGCCGGAAGCATCTTCGTGAAGTCCGCGCCGAGGACGAACGAGATGGAGGTCCCGGAACGCCCGTCGTTCTCGAGCTCGGCGCCGGCGACGGTCTGCGCGGCGAGGAGGGCGTGGTCGAGACCCGCGGTGCCGTGGTAGATCCGGACCGGGGCCTTGACGTAGAGCGTGCGCGGCGCGGTCGAGGCGTCGGTGACCGTGAAGCCGCGACGGGTCAGGTCACGGGCGACGACGTGCGCGGCGCCGTTCTGGCCGGAGGTGTTCATGACCCGGATCCTGAAGGAGGCCGGGGCGGGGGCAAGCACGACGACGGGCTCGCAGGCGGCCGCCGTCGACGTGTTCGACATGAGACCCGTGCCGTATGCCGTCGCGATGCTGGCGGTGCCCAGCAGCACGGCCGGGATGGTGACGAAGGCGGCGAGGTGGCGGAACTGGTAGCGGCGCCACAGCTGGTCGTCGCTGAGCTCCTCCTGGTTCCGCGCCCGGACGAGGAACTCCTGGTGCACGGTGTCGCGGGTCAGGCCGAGCCCTCGACGGCCGAGGTCGCGGGCGGCGACCGCGGCGCGCACGGGCAGGGCCCGGCGGCGGGTCCGATCCTCGCTCACGACGTGGCCCTCCATGAGGTCGTCGACCCCACCCTCGGGTCGCTCCGACCCCTGCATGCGTCCGAACACCGTTCCTCCTCACCCAGGTCGACGACGGTGGCTCTGAGCCGAATTGCACCACGAGTCACACAAGCCACACGCGCAACACGCGCATTCCGTCATCGAACCGAGACCGCACGGGTCGTCGGGGGCCGGTCACAGGGTGTCGGCGACGAGCTCGGCGGTCTGGAGCATGTTGAGCGCGGCGCCCTTGCGCAGGTTGTCGCCGCACACGAAGAGGTCGATCGTGCGCGGGAAGTCGATGGCCTGGCGCATCCGTCCGACGAAGCGCGGGTCGGCACCGACGATGTCGACGGGAGTCGGGAAGTCGCCGTGCTCGGGGTCGTCCATGACGACGACCCCCGGTGCCTCGACGAGCGCCTGGCGGGCGCGGTCCACGGGGATCGAGCGGGCGAACGTGGCGTGCACGGACACCGAGTGCGTCGAGACGACGGGGACGCGGACGCAGGTCGCGGACACCCTGAGGTCGGGCAGACCGAGGATCTTGCGCGTCTCGTGGCGGATCTTGGACTCCTCGGAGCTCCACCCGTCACCCACGTGGGTTCCGGCGAAGGGCAGGACGTTGAGCGCGAGCGGTCCACCGAAGAGGCTCGGCCCGAGCTCGTGCTCGATGGCGCGCCGCACGTCACCGGGCCTCATGCCGAGGTGGCGCTTGCCCCCGACCACCGCGATCTCGTCGTGCAGCCTGGCCATCCCCGCCCGGCCCATGCCGGACGCCGCCTGGAAGCTCGTGACGACGAGCTCGGTGAGCTCCCACTGCGCGTGGAGGACGGCGAGCACGTCGATCATCGTCATGACCGTGGCCCCGGGGCTCGCGATGATGCCCTTGGGGCGGTCGCTCACCGCCTCCGGGTTGATCTCCGGAACGACGAGCGGCACGAGCGGGTCCCGGCGGAACGTCGGGCTGTTGTCGACGACCACGGCGCCGCGCTCGACCGCGACACCGGCCCAGCCGGCCGAGATCTCCGGCGGGATGTCGACGACGGCGACGTCGACCCCGTCGAAGAACTCCGGGGTCAGGGCCTCGATGGTGAGCTCCTCGTCGGCCACCCGGTACACGGAGCCGACGTCCTCGGCTCCGGCCGCGAGGCGCACCTGCCCCCAGCGGTGGCGGCTGACGGGCAGGACGTCGCGCATGACGGTGCCGACGGCACCGGTCGCCCCGACGATGGCGAGGGTGGGTCCGAGCGTGGAGACGGTCATCCGAGCCAGCCCCGGCCCCTCAGCGGCCCGTGCCGGCGTGGACGACGGCCTCGCCGTCCTCCGAGTCCAGACCGAAGGCGGTGTGCACCGCCCGGACGGCCTCGTCGAGCAGCTCGCTGCGGGTGACGACGGAGATGCGGATCTCGGACGTCGAGATCATCTCGATGTTGACGCCGGCGTCGGCGAGCGCCCGGAAGAAGGTCGCGGAGACGCCGGGGTTCGAGCGCATGCCCGCGCCGACGAGGGAGAGCTTGCCGATCTGGTCGTCGTACTGGAGCCCGGCGAAGCCGACCTGCGCCTGGATCGCCTGCAGCGCCTGCATCCCGCGCTGCCCGTCGGTCTTGGGCAGGGTGAAGGAGATGTCGGTCAGGCCGGTCTCGGTGGCGGAGACGTTCTGGACGATCATGTCGATGTTGATCTCGGCGACGGCGACGGCATGGAAGATCTGCGCGGCCTTGCCCGTCTGGTCGGGCACACCGACGACGGTGATCTTGGCCTCGCTGAGGTCGTGAGCGACTCCGGCGATGATCGGGGCTTCCACGGCTTCTCCTTCGGGACCGGGGTGGTCCGAGACGATCGTGCCCTCCTTCGGCGTGAAGGAGGACCGGACATGGATGGGGATGTCGTAGCGGCGCGCGTACTCGACGCTGCGCAGGTGCAGGACCTTGGAGCCGCTCGCGGCGAGCTCGAGCATCTCCTCGGCGGAGATGCGGGACAGCTTGCGGGCGGCCGGCACGATGCGAGGGTCGGCGGTGAAGACGCCGTCGACGTCGGTGTAGATCTCGCAGACCTCGGCGCCGAGCGCGGCGGCCAGGGCGACGGCGGTGGTGTCGGTGCCGCCGCGACCCAGGGTGGTGATCTCCTTGGTCGTCTGGCTCACGCCCTGGAACCCGGCGACGATGACGACGTGCCCGTCGTCGAGGGCGCCGGTGATCCGGCCGGGGGTGACGTCGATGATCTTGGCCCGCCCGTGGACGCCGTCGGTGATGACGCCGGCCTGGCTGCCCGTGAACGAACGCGCGGTCAGCCCCAGGTCGTGGATGGCCATCGCGACGAGCGCCATGCTGATCCGCTCACCCGCGGTGAGGAGCATGTCGAGCTCACGCGGCGGCGGGAGCGGGCTGACGCCCTGGGCCAGGTCGAGGAGCTCGTCGGTGGTGTCCCCCATCGCCGACACGGCGACGACGACGTCGTTGCCGCCCTTGCGGGTCTCGGCGATCCGGCGCGCCACCCGCTTGATGCTCTCGGCATCGGCGAGCGAGGAGCCGCCGTACTTCTGGACGACGATCGGCACGAGGACTCCCATGCGGTGGGTCGCGAGCAGGTGGACGGCGCCGAGTCTAACGAGCGACCCGCACCCGAACCCACGCCCGTATGCCGGTCGGGGCCCTACATTCACGTCATGAGCTCCGATGACGCGGGTGTGCACCCCGGCGAAGGACCCGCGGGCGGACCCGCCGCCGGTGCGGCAGGCATCGTCGTCAGCGGGGTGCGGCGGGCCTTCGGCGACGTCGTCGCCGTCGACGACATCTCCCTGTTCGCCCGGCCAGGTGAGGTCACGGCCCTCATCGGACCCAACGGTGCCGGCAAGACGACGCTCATGCTCATGCTCGCCACCCTGCTCGTCCCGGACGGGGGGACGATCACCATCGACGGCATCGACCCGGTCACCGACCCGCGAGCGGTCCGGCGCCGGATCGGCTGGATGCCCGACGGCTTCGGGACCTGGGACGCGCTCACGGTGCGCGAGGTGCTGCACACGATCGGCGCGGCATACGACCTCCCCGCGGCGCAGGCGAGGGCGCGCACCGAGGAGGTGCTGGCGCAGGTCCACCTCGGCGACCTCGCGGACCGGCGTGCCCGGGTCCTCTCGCGCGGACAGAAGCAGCGGCTCGGGATGGCCCGGGCGCTCCTGCACCGGCCCACGACGCTCATCCTCGACGAGCCGGCGTCCGGCCTCGACCCGCGCAGCCGGATCGAGCTGCGGGACCTGCTGCGCTCGCTCGCGGCCGCGGGGACGACGGTGCTCGTCTCCAGCCACATCCTCACCGAGCTCCAGGAGATGGCCGACCGGGCCGTCATCGTCGCCGGCGGCCGCACCATCGAGACGCAGGCCGTCGACGGCGCGCCCCGCGCCCTGCGCACGTGGCGGATCACCGCCCAGGACCGGACGCGGCTCGTCGAGGCGCTCGACGCGGCCGCAGTGGCGTGGCGGGCGGCCGGGACGACGGTCGACGTCGACCTCGCCGGTGACGACGAGGCCGCCGAGCTGCTCGCCGGGCTCGCCGGGAGCGGCGCCCGGGTCACGGCATACGCACCCGTGCACGGGGCGATGGAAGCCGCCTACCTCGCCGCGACGGAGGAACGACGATGAGCCGGAAGCGCTTGTGGACGGTCGCCCGGCTCGAGCTCGTCCAGCGGGTCCGGACCTCGCGGTGGCCGGTCGTGCTCGGGGCCTGGGTCGTCGTCATCGGCCTCGTGACGTTCGCCGCGTGGTGGGCGGTGCGCACCACCGACGTCGCGTCCGGTCCCTCGCTCTACGACGTGACGACGTTCTTCGTCCTCATGCTCGGGATGCTCATCGTGCCGAGCCTCACCGCGACCACCGTCAACGGTGACCGCGAGCACGGCGTCCTCGCGACGATGCAGACGACGCTGGTGACCTCGTGGGAGCTCGTGCTCGGCAAGCTCCTCGCGTCCTGGCTCGTCGCGATGTGCTTCCTCGCGACCGCGCTGCCCTTCCTCGCGTGGGCCTGGGCCGCTGGAGGCATCGGGTTCGGGCGGATCCTGCTCTCGCTGCTCGTCCTCACGGTCGTGCTCGCGGTCGTCGCGGCGGTGGGGCTGATGTTCTCGAGCCTCACGGCGCGACCGGTGGCCTCGGCCGTCCTGACCTACCTCAGCCTCGCGACGCTGGTCGTCGGGACGCTCATCGCCTTCCTCCTCGCCGCGGTGATCATGACCGAGGAGGTCACGGTGACCGTGCGCGGCGTGCCGGACAGCTACTGGAACTCGGAGGTCACGCCGCCGCTCGACGAGCCCCAGCCGGGCCTGCCGAGCGAGGGGTTCATCCCCGAGCCCACCGAGGACGACTGCACGACCTTCACCCGGCGGCAGTCCGTCGCGCACACCGAGCGGCTGTGGCCCCTGCTCGCCCTCAACCCGTTCGTCGTCGTCGCCGACGCCGCGCCGTCCCGGACCAGCGAGAGCAGCACCTTCGGTGGCGGCTTCACGCCGATGCGCTGGATCAGCGACGGCAGCCGCGACGCCCGCCACGGCGCCGGCGACCTCGACGCGGTGGTCGACGAGTGCGGCGACGTCATCGCGCGCACCGAGGCGGAGGCCGAGGACACGCAGCGGCAGCGTGACGTGGCGGACCGGGAGCGGCGGGACGAGAACGCCGTCTGGCCGTGGGGGCTCGGCTTCCTCGTCGCCCTGGGCGTGGGCTCGGTCCTCGTCGCCGAGCGCCGGGTGCGGACGCCGGTGCGGCGGCTGCCGAGCGGCACCCGCATCGCCTGACCGGCCGCCCGCCCTCCTCAGGGGTCAGGGGTGGAGCGCGTCGAACTCGGCCTCGGCGACGGCGTCCGCGTCGGCGTCGAGCCGGATGTGCGCCAGCAGCGCCTGGATGACGCGCAGCGCGCTCGCCGCGCGCTCGCCCCAGTCGGAGAGGTAGCTGAACTGCCACCACCACAGCGCCTCGAGCACCCGGCCCTCCTCATGGTGGCGCAGGCCGTGGGCAAGCGCCGACGCGACGACGGTGAGGTCGTTGGCGAGCGAGCCCCTCGTGAGCTCGGGGTCGGTCACGGGGTCGACGACGTCGGCGTAGTCGTCGAGGCCCTCGAAGAGGTTGGTGAGGCTCTCGCGCAACGGGTCCAGCTCGACGTCCGGCCCGGGGTCCACCTCGTAGCGGTCCTCCGGGACGACGTCCTCGATCGCACCGAGCCGGGCTCCCATGACGAGGACCTGCGAGAGCGCCAGCAGGCTGAGCGGCAGGGCCGCGGAAGGGTTGGCGCCGGACGCGATGTCGGTGACCGTCGCGAGGTAGGTGCGCGACTCGTCGGCCGAGTCGTCCGCGAGCGCGCGCAGGTCCGAGAGCCGGTCGGCGGTCTCCTGGTCAGGCATCGAGCAGCCTCCTCCCCTCGAACGCGCGGCCGAGCGTGACCTCGTCGGCGTACTCGAGGTCGCCGCCGACGGGCAGGCCCGACGCGAGCCGGGTGACGCGGATGTTCATGCCCTTGAGGAAGCGGGCGAGGTAGCTCGCGGTCGCCTCGCCCTCGAGGTTGGGGTCGGTCGCGATGATGACCTCGGTCACCTCGCTGCTCGCGAGCCGGGCCATGAGCTCACGGAAGGTGAGGTCGTCCGGTCCGATGCCGTCGATGGGGCTGATCGCGCCGCCGAGCACGTGGTAGCGCCCGCGGAACTCCCGGGTGCGCTCGATGGCGACGACGTCCTTGGGCTCCTCGACGACGCAGATGCTGCTGAGGTCGCGGCGGCTGTCGGCACAGATGCGGCACAGCTCGGACTCGGCGATGTTGAAGCAGATCGTGCAGAAGCGGACCTTGACCTTGACCTGGGTGAGCGCGTCGGTGAGGCGCTGCACGTCCACGGCGTCGGACTGGAGCAGGTGGAAGGCGATGCGCTGGGCGCTCTTGGGACCGACGCCCGGGAGTCGGCCGAGTTCGTCGATGAGGTCCTGCACTGCGCCTTCGTACACACCCCGAGCCTAGGCCACCGGAGGGATGGTGGCGCGTGACGGCCGGGGTCAGTCGTCGGGGTCGGCGCTCGGCGGGCGTTCGTTGTAGGTGTCGGCGCGCTCCTGACCGGTCAGCGCCGCGATCGCGTCCATGACGTCGTCGGTGAGCTGGCGACGGGCGCGGCCGGCGGGCAGGCCGGCATACGCCGACGGCTGGATCGGGGTCCCGAAGGCGACGGTGACGTCCGCGAGCCGCAGGCCACGCGCCCCGACGGGCTGGACCTTGTCGGTGCCGATGAGGCCCACGGGCACGACGGGCACCCCGGCGGTGAGGGCGAGGAACGCGACCCCGGTCCGGCCACGGTAGAGGCGGCCGTCACGCGAGCGGGTGCCCTCGGGATAGACGCCGAAGGCCTTGCCGGCGCGCAGCACCTCGAGCGCGAGGTCGAGCGACTCGTGGGCGCCGCGCGAGTCGTCACGGTCGAGCGGGATCGCGTCGCCGGCCTCCATGAAGCCGCGGACGAGGCGCCCCCGGACGCCGGTGCCGGTGAAGTACTCCTGCTTGGCGAGGAACGAGACCTTGCGCGGGGCGGCCACCGGGATGGCGAAGCTGTCGATGAACGAGAGGTGGTTGCTCGCGAGGAGGACGCCACCCTCCCTGGGGACGTTGCCCTTGTCGAGGATCGTCGGCCGCCACACCGCGTGGGCGAGCGACATCGTGAGGGTGCGCCCGACCCAGTAGTAGGTGCTCATGCGTCCTCTTCGTGGATGACCTTCCCGCCGAGGACACGTTCGACGACGGGGACACCGATCTCGCCCAAGCCCTCGATGTCCTCATCATCCTCGCTGATCGCGGAGTCGTCGGCGACCGGCGTCTCATCCGGGTCGCGCTCGGCCGCGACGGCCACCTTGGCGCGCGCGAACGGGCTCGTCGGCTCGGTCGGCTCGGTCGGCCCGGTGGTCTCGGCCGTCGCCCAGGCAGGGGCGGTGGGCCCGCCGCCGCTACTGCCCCACTCGGCCTGCGTCGTGGGCGGCTGGCTCGGGACGTATGCCGCCTGCTCGCCTCCGCGACCCGGCTCGCCGTCCCGGTCCGGATCGCCCTGGGGGCGCGGGGCCTGGCCGGCGCCGGAGGGTCGCTGGCTCGGCGGCGCGCTCGAGGGCGGGGTGGCCGGCTCGCGGGTCGGGGCGGGGCGGTTGGGGTCGATCGTCTGGACGCCGGCGGGTCCGCCGAGCGAGGAGCCGTCGGCGGGCACCCCCTCGACCCGGGCGTCGATGCCGAGGACGTCGATGAGCGCCTGCTGGACATAGGTCGCGTGCGGGCCGCGGCGGAAGGTGTTGGCCAATCCGGTCGTGGCGATGCCGAGAAGGAGCCGCTCGCCGTCGTAGTCGAGCACCTGCGCGTGCTCCGAGACGAAGGTCCACGTCGTGCGCCGCAGCTCGAAGACCTTGGCGAGGACGTCGGGCCAGGACCGGCGGATCGCCGCGGTGTCGAGGCCGCCCGGACGTGGAGCCGGAGCGGCGGGGGCAACGGGCTCGGGGGCGACGGAGGCGACGGGCGCGGCGGGGGCGGCGCTCGCCGCCGGCTGCTGCGCCGGCCGGCCCTCGGTGGGGCTCGCCGGTGCCGCCGACGGCGGCTGCGGCTGCGGCTGCGGCTGGGACGGCGTCGGGCGAGGCCGCTCCGGCTCGACGAACCGGGGCCCGTGGTCGTACGGCTCGTCCAGCTCGGGCGGCTCGTCGAGCGGCGGCTCCGACGGGTCGGGAGCACGCTCCTGCCGTGGGGCCGGGGCTGCCGGCGGGCCGGTCTCGGGGGACTGGGGGGTCGGGGCGGCCGGCTGGTCCCGTACGACGGGTGCCGGATCCCGGGTCCCGACCGGCTGCACGGGCACCGACGGCGCCTGGGATACCTGCGGCGCCTGGGACGCCGACGGCACCGGGGCCGCAGGGGCGACCGGCGCCGACCGGAGCTGGGGAGCGGCCCGGGCCGAGGGCGCCACAGAAGCTGCGGCAGCCGCCCCGGAGGGAACCCCGCCGACGTCGAGGCGACGTTCGAGACGGTCGAGGCGGGCGGCATACCCGCTCTCGCCCGCGGCGCCGGGAAGCAGCAGGCGCGCGGCGATGAGCTCGAGCTGGAGGCGGGGCGCGGTCGCACCGGTCATCTCGGACAGCCCGGCGTTGACGATGTCGGCGGCCCGCGAGAGCGCGCCGGAGCCGAACGCGGCCGCCTGCTGGCGCATCCGCTCGAGCTGATCGGGCGGGAGCGCCCGCAGCACGGCCGAGGCGCCGTCGGGGACGGCGGCGACGACGATGAGGTCACGCAGGCGCTCGAGGAGGTCCTCGATGAAGCGGCGGGGGTCGAGCCCGGTCTCGATGACGCGCTCGATCGACGAGAACGCGCCGACGCCGTCGCCCGCACCGAAGGCGTCGATCGTCGCGTCGAGGAGCTCGCTGTCGGTGAAGCCGAGCAGCGACGCCGCCGACTCGTAGGTCAGGCCCTCGTCACCGGAACCGGCGATGAGCTGGTCGAGCACGGAGAGCGAGTCCCGCACCGACCCCCCGCCGGCGCGGACGACGAAGGAGAGCACGCCCGGCGCGACGGCCACCTCCTCGGCGACGCAGAGGCGCTCCATGTAGTCGGTGAGCTGGCCGGGGGGGACGAGCCGGAACGGGTAGTGGTGGGTGCGCGAGCGGATCGTCCCGATGACCTTCTCGGGCTCGGTCGTCGCGAAGACGAACTTCACGTGCTCCGGCGGCTCCTCGACGATCTTGAGCAGCGCGTTGAAGCCCTGCGGCGTCACCATGTGCGCCTCGTCGATGATGTAGATCTTGTAGCGGCTCTGGGCCGGGCCGTAGGACGCGCGTTCGCGCAGGTCACGGGCGTCGTCGACACCACCGTGGCTCGCCGCGTCGATCTCGATGACGTCGACCGTGCCGGCGCCGCCGCGGGCCAGCGCCACGCACGAGTCGCACTCGCCGCACGGCGTCGCCGTCGGGCCCTGCTCGCAGTTGAGGCAGCGCGCGAGGATGCGGGCGCTCGTCGTCTTGCCGCACCCGCGGGGACCGCTGAAGAGGTAGGCGTGGTTGACCCGGCCGGTGCGCAGCGCCTGCATGAGCGGCTCGGTGACGTGCTCCTGGCCGATGACGTCGGCGAACGTCTCGGGGCGGTAGCGGCGGTACAGGGCGGTGCTCACGGGGCCCAACCTAGTCGCCCGCGAGGACACCCGGCATGCCGCCTGCACCGGCCTGTGGACGCGGTCGCTAGCCTCACCGCCATGGACGTGCGCGGGGACGACGTGTCGAAGGTGGTGGGGCCGGCGACCCTGCTCGCCCCCGTGTCCGTCGCGGCGGAGAGCGGCACCTGCCTGGTCCTGCGCGGTCCGAACGGCTCCGGCAAGACGACCCTGCTGCGCATCCTCATCGGCGCGCTCCCGCCCACGACCGGGACCGCGACCGTCGGCGACGCGACCGCCGACGAGCGCGACCCGGCGGTGCGCGCGGCCGTCGCCGCGCTCGTCGGCGCACCGGCGACCTACCGCGACCTGACGCTGCGCGACCACCTCGTGCTGCTCGACGCCACGTGGGCCGGCGACGCCGACAGCTGCGACGACCGGGTCGCCGCAGCCCTCACCCAGCTCGGGCTGGGGGGCCTCGGTGAGCGGTTCCCGCACGAGCTGTCGTCCGGCCAGACCCAGCTGTTCCGCCTGGCCCTCACTTTCTTCCGCCCGTCCGAGGTCCTCGTGCTCGACGAGCCGGAGCAGCGTCTCGACACCGCGAAGCGGGCGCTCGTCGCGGAGATCCTCGCCGCCCGGCGCGACGCCGGCACGACCGTCGTGCTGGCCTGCCACGACCCCGTGGTCACCGACCGCGTCGCCGACCGGGTGGTCGACCTCGTCGGCGCGACCGACTGAGGCCCGTGTGAGCGTCAGCGCCGTGAGCGACCAGGAGCGCCTCGCCGACACCCGGCACGTCCTCCACGGACCCTCCGGCAACCCGGCGCGCAAGGAGGTCGCGTATGCCGCCTACGTCGCCGTGATCCTCGTGGGGCTCTACGGCTTCCCCGTCCTTCGCGCCCTGGTCCTCGCCGCCGACCGGGAGGCGATGGGCTCGGCCCTACGGTCGCCGTGGGCGGTCCTCGGCGTCGTCGCGGTCACGGCCGCGGTCGCCCTTCTGGGACGTGAGGCCGGGCGGGTCCGCGGACCGGTCGTGGCGCCGGTGCCGTGGGTCGACCACGTCGTCGCGTCGTCGTTGGACCGCTGGGTGGCGCTGCGGCCGTGGTTCGGCTACTCGCTCTTCGCGGTCCTCTTCGCCGGCGGGCTGTCCGGCCTCCTCGTCGGCGCCGCGTTCCTCGGAGCGCGGGCGGCGTCGTGGTGGTTCGTCCCCGTCGCCGTCGCCGTCGGCCTCGCGGTCGGCCTGGTCGGAGGCGCGACGTGGCTGCTCGGCCAGTCGAGGCTCTCCCCACCACTGCGTCGCGCGCCCGGCCCCGGGTCGTCGTCCCGGTTCGGCGCCCCGTCCGCCGAGGTGCGACGGATGGGCCTGCCCGAGCTGCGCACGCAGGCGGCCCGGTCGAACCGGATCGTCGGCGGGGTCCAGGCGGGAGACCTCCGCGCCGTCCGGCTCGAGGCGGCACGCCCCATCACCCGGGGTCGTGCCCTGCGACTGCGCCGACGCGGACCGGTCGCGACCCTCGTGGCGCGCGACGTCCTCGGCCTGCGGCGCGCCCCCGGAGCGGCCGTCGTCGGGCTCGTCCTCACGGTGCTGGGCGGCGTGACGCTCGGCGCCACCCTCGGCTCCAGCGCCGTCCCCCCGCTCGTCGGCTTCGTCGCCGCGATCATCGGCTACGTCGGCTTCGGCGCCCTGGCCGAGGGCCTGCGGCTCGAGGCCGACACCGTCGGGACGCCGGCCCTGTTCGGGATGCCGCCGGTGCGGGCCGCCGCCACCCACCTCGTCGTCCCGGGGCTCACCCACCTCGTCGGCACGACGCTGGCCGGGTCCGTCACCGCCCTCGCCGTCGGGTCGACCGTCGGCGAGGTCCTGCCGTGGTGCGTCATGACCACGGTGGTGCTCGGCGGCGGAAGTCTCCTCGCGGCATACCGCGGTCGCCCCCCGACCACGTTCAGCACGGTCCCGTCACCGCAGACGGTCGCGATCTGGTACTCCTCCCCGCTCATCCTGTGCACCCTCCTCGTCGGCGGGATGGTCTGGGGCGCCGTCCAGTGGCCCACGTCGGGGCTGCACGTCATCGCGACGTGGGTGGCCGGCGCGAGCATCGTCTACGCCGGGCTGCGGCGGGTGGACCGGGAGTCGATGTCGCACCGGGAGGTCTGAGGCCGCAAACCAGGTCCGGCCCTCGTCGGCACCGCCATGGTCAACGCGAGGTGCCGGTGCCCCCACGGGAGGGAGGCACCGGCACGGCTCGCGCCGACGTTCAGCGGCGCAGGCCGACCTTGATGATCGAGCCAGGAGCCAGCGGCTCACCGGTCTCGAAGTCGATGTCGGCCATCTGCCCGATGTAGAGCGCCTTGCCGTTCGTCTCGACGGCGAGGGGACGCTCGATCGAGTGTGCGGTCCACCGCTTCTGTCCGCGAACGGCCGTCACCTTGCCGGCGAACAGCTCGGTCACATAGATGGTGTCACCGGACACCGCGAGGTTCGTCGCCCCGAGGAAGCCCGTCGCCACTGGCGACGAGGTCCCGTGGTGGCCGATCCTGAAGACCGACCCCCGGGCACCGAGGCTGGGGTCCTCCGGTCCTCCCGGCAGCGAGCTGTACAGGAGAGCACCCCTGGGTCCGACCTCGACGTCGGTGGGCACGTTCTCGAAGGCGTAGGTCACGCCCACCGTGCATGGGGGGAGGCCGGCGGCCGACGCGATGTTCGCGGTGATGCGGAGCTCGCGACGCGGTGCGACGGCGATGGTGGAGATCCGCCCCTTCTGGTCGACACGCAGGATCGAGTTGCCCGCCGCGTCCGCGACGGCCCAAGCCCCGTTGGGCAGTGCGGCGACGGCATACGGGTGCGACTCCACGATGCCCTGGTAGGTGGCCGGGCCGCCTGAGATCTCGGCGAAGAACGCGTTCGCGCACGGGTTGCCGCCGGCGATGACGCCGTAGGTCACGTGCTGGTCGGGGTTGCGACGCGACTCGTACTCGCCGAGGTCGGCAACGACGTCCTGCTTGCCGGCGGACCGGATCGTCAGCAGGCTGCGGCCGTCTGCGGACGTGCTCGTGTAGGCGAAGGTCCGGCCACGCTGGACGACGTCGACGCCGGCGATCTCGCCGCCCTCGACCGTCGCGAGCACCGTCTTCCTCCCGTTGCCGGAGTACTTCGTCAGGGTGCCGAGGAATCCGTCGGAGGCGTAGACGTCAGAGCCGTCAACAGCCAGCTGGAACGGTGCCAGCACGGTGTCGTCGATCGTGGAGACCCATCCCGGGTGCCCGTCGTGGGGAGTGGCGGCCGTGGAGGGGGCCAGGGCGACGACCGAGGCAGCCGCGGCAGCGGCTGCGAGCGCAGCGCGTAGGGAGTTCATGAAATGGACGCTCCTCGAGGTTGTGCCGGCGGCCGGCTCACGTACACCGGAGGACCGTCGGCGAAGGGACCCGACCCTTGAAGGCTGGTGGAGCGGAGCCGACCTTGCCCATCCCAGAACTGCGGTTTGTTGCAATTCCGCCCATACGGCATACGCCCTCCCCCCACAATGTGGGGGGGCCGTGCAACGCCCGTCGAGGAGGTGCAGACCGGTGGAGTGGGAGGTCCTGCGCGATCGCGTCGTCGCTGACGTGAGCGTCCTCGCACGGGCCGACATGGGCCTGCAGACGTTCGCCGAGGAGGCCCTGCGCTCCTTGCAGCGTGCCGTGCCGCACGACGGTTGGACGCTCAACACGGTGGATCCTGCGTCGCTCATGCCGACCGGCGTCTACCTGCGGGGGGGTACGGCGATCGGGTCGGCCGAGCACGACCGCCTCTGGGCGCAGCTTGAGTACGGGCATCACGACCCCACCTCGATCCTTGCCATGGTGGACACCGGACGCCTCGCCATCGGCGTGCACGACCTCACCGGTGGCGACGTCACCCGCTCGCCGCGGATGCGCGAGCTGATGTCCCCGATCCTCGGCTGCACCGACGAGCTGCGAGGACTCGCGACCGACGGTCAGAACGTCTGGGGCGCGGTCTTCCTCCATCGTCGCGTCGGTCACTTCGAGCCCTGGGAGGTCGAGCTTGTCCGGACCCTCTGCCCGTCCTTCGCTCACGCCGTGCGGCTGGGTGTGCTGGAGCTGTGGGCGGAGGGGGCCACCCCCAGGGGCCAGTCCCCCGCGACCATGCTCGTCCTCGACGGGTCCGGCAACGTGGTCCTCGCCTCACCTGATGTTGCCGAAGGTCTCGACTCGCTCCGCTTCGGCTCGGAGGAGGTGACCGGCCGGCTGCTCGTCTCGCTCACCGCGGCGGCCGCGGTGACACAGGCGACGGGGGGGTCGCACCACCCCACGACTCGAGTGCGCCTCACCGACGGGCGGTGGTGCACGATCCACGCCACCCTGCTGCGGTCTGGCGAGACCGACCTCGTCGGCGTCACCGTGACCGAGTCACGGCCGCGCGAGCTGCTGCCCATGTTCATCGACGCACTCGACATGACGCGGCGGGAGCGCGATGTCCTCGCGCTCGTCGTGCGTGGTGCCGACACCAAGGCCGTGGCCGAGGAGCTGCACATGAGCAGCCACACCGTCCAGGGTCACCTCAAGGCCATCTTCGCGAAGGCCGGGGTCCACAGCCGGCGAGAGCTGACCGCACTCGCCCTCGGTGACCGGCTCGGAGCCGTCCCGAACTGACGCGCCGCGAGTCCTGGTCCTCTGGCCCTGCGGTCCTCGGGCTGCAGAGGCTCCCGTCCAAGGAGTCCGACTACTGGGGTCGTCGGTCCTCCCACGTATCGTCGAGGCCATGCGTATCGACGTCTGGTCCGACCTGGTCTGCCCCTTCTGCCACGTGGGGCGCCGACGCCTCGAGCTCGCCGTGGAGGAGTTCCTGGCCGGTGACGAGGAGCGTGAGGTCGAGGTGACCTGGCACAGCTACCAGCTCGACCGGTCCGCGCCGTCCGTCGTCGACGGCTCCAACGTCGACCGCATCGCCGAGAAGTACGGCCGCTCCCGCGAGGAGATGGTGGCCCAGCACGAGGCCATGGCCGCCGATGCCGCCGCGGTCGGCCTCGACTTCCGGTGGGACCAGGTCGTGGGTGGCAACTCCTTCGACGCCCACCGCGTCATCCACCTCGCCCGGGCCCGGGGGCTCGAGAAGCCCGTGACCGACCGGGTCATGCGTGGCTGGTACTCCGAGGGCGCCGCGATCGGCGACACCGACACCCTCGTCCGGCTCGCCGTCGAGGGCGGCCTCGGCGAGAAGGACGTGCGCGAGACGCTCGGCTCGGACGCCTACGGCTACGACGTGCGTGAGGACGAGGCGACCGCCAACCAGATCGGCATCACGGCCGTGCCGACCTTCGTGCTCGACCAGAAGTTCGCCGTCACCGGCGCCCAGCCCGTCGACGGCCTGCTGCGCGCCCTCGAGCTCACGTGGGAGGACCGGGGCACCGCGCCCGAGGCCCGCGGTGGCGGCTGTGGCGGGTGCGCGGGCGGCTGCGCCTGCGGGGCCTGACCGGAACACCGGCTCGTGAGCCGGACTGCGCGAACATGAAGACACCCCGCGTACCTGGAAGAGCTCGCCTGCCCTTGCTGCATTCCTGCCCTGGGGGAGTTCGGTGAGGTACCACCACGCGGGGTGCCGGTCCAAAGTCTAACCCGGCCCTGCGGCGAGGCCAATCCGGTCCCGCGCTCCTCCCCGCCCGGTGCTGTGCAGTGCTGCGGCACAGCGCAGCAGCGCACACCCCTCACCCGAACATGTGCCGCCCACGCTGTGCAGTGCTGCGGCGGGGCGCAGCACTGCACAGCGCGGCGCGAGGACGTGGGGCGCGCGGAATCCGCCGTCGCGCCCTCAGCCGAGGTGGACGTATGCCGGGTGGCGCGGGACCGTGCCCGTCTCGGCAAGCAGCGTGGCCAGGTACAGGGCCCCGTCGAGGGCGCCTCCGTGCGACGCCGTCAGCTCGACGCCGGTCGCCGCGAGCACCGACTCGAGGGCGGAGCGCACCGGCTCCGCGTTGAGCAGTCCACCGGTCGCGACGAGCGTCGGCGAGTCGATCCCCGCCGCGGCCGACAGCAGGGACTCGGCGAGCGCCTCCCCCGCCTCCCGGCAGATCCGCGCCGCCACCGGCTCGCCGGCCTCGGCGGCCGCCACGACCGCCGGCGCGAAGGAGGACAGCTGCTCCGGCGCGTCCCCGCCGGTCATGACGCGACGCGGCCAGTGCGACGTGGCGCCGAACGCCGACACCCCCGCGGTGAGGAGGCGCTCCGAGCCGTTCGGCAGCCCGTCGTGATGTCGCAGCCCCGCCTGCAGCCCGAGCAGCCCCACCCACGCGGCCGACCCGCGGTCGCCGAGCACGTGCCCCCACCCGTCGACGAGCCGCCACACCGAGGTGTCCGCCGAGCCGAAGTCGGACCCGAACGCCACCGCCCCCGTGCCGGCCGCGACCACCGCACCCGGCCGGACCCCACCGACGGCACCCACGAGGGAGGCGACGGCGTCGCTCACCACGGCGGTCCGCTCGGCGTGCAGCGTCGTCGAGACGACCTGCACCACCTCACGCGGGTCTGAGAGGAAGAGCAGCCCCCGCTGCGACCAGCAGACGGCCGCCACCTCGGTGACCCCGCCCTCGTCGAGCAGCCGGGCCGCGTCCGCGGCGAGCGCGGGCACGTCGATCCCGCCCGACCCGATCCGAGCGCCGGGTGCGGAGAGCACGGGGCCGGGCTGGCCGGCATACGACCACTGGAGGCGGAGGCCGGACCCGCCCACGTCCACACCGACGACCGCGCTCATGGGCGCGAGCCGATCACTTCGACATGCCGGCGGTCAAACCCGCGACGATCTGCTTGGTCGCGAACAGGAAGAGCACGATGAGCGGGATGGTCGTGATGACCAGCCCCGCGAAGAGCGCCGAGTAGTTCGTTGCGTTCTCGCCGAAGAAGTTCGTCAGGCCGACGGGCAGCGTGTACTTGGACTCCGAGCGCAGCAGCACGAGCGGGTAGAGGAAGTCGTTCCAGATCGGGACGAACCGAAACACCGCCACCGTCGCCAGGGCCGGGCGCACCATCGGCACCATGATCCGCCAGAACGTCTGCCACGCGTTGGCGCCGTCGAGCACCGCGGCCTCCTCGAGCTCCTCGGGCAGCTGCCGGAAGAACGTCGTGAGGACGAAGATCGAGAACGGCACGCCCGCCGCGGCATACATGAGCGCCAGGCCGAGCCGGCTGTCGATGAGGCCGAAACCGTCGAAGAGGAAGAACACCGGCAGGATCGCGAGGTGGATCGGCAGCATGAGGCCGGAGAGGAACAGCGACTCCAGCCACCGGAAGATCCGCGCGCGGCCGCGCGCCAGACCGTATGCCGCCATCGTCGAGACCGCGGTCGAGATCGCCACCGCGCCGGCCGTCACCGTGAGCGAGTTGACGAAGTAGGTCCCGAAGCTGCCGACCGTCCACGCCTCCTGGTAGGCCGCGACGGTCGGTGACGTGGGCAGGCCCAGCGGGTTGGTGATGAAGTCGGCGTTGGTGCGGAACGAGTTGAGCACCATGATGACGAGCGGTGCCAGGGCGAGGACGGCGTAGCCCCAGAGCAGGATGCTCGCGCCCGCGCCACCGACGGGGTCGTTGGCGCCCTGGCCACGCCGCCGTCGCGTGCGCCGGTGGCTCGTGCCGGTCGACGCGGCGTCCGCGGGTGCGGCGTCGGCGGAGGTGAGGGTGGTCGTCATGAGGCCATCCGCCTCTCGTGCCGGCGCAGGACCTTGGTCGCGGCCATCGCCCCACCGAAGATGATGAGGAAGAGGACCGTCGCGAGGGCCGACGAGGTGCCGATCGCGTCGACCGCGCCGGAGTCGAAGGCCGAGCGGTAGAAGAGCAGCGAGACGAAGTCGGTCGACCCGGCGGGGTTGCCCGTCGACCCACCGAACGCGAACGGCAGGGCGAACGCCTCCATCGCGAAGATGAAGGTCAGCACGGACACCGTGCCGATGGCGGGGACGAGGAGCGGGAAGGTGATCCGGCGGAACACCTGGCCGTGCGAGGCGCCGTCGACGCGGGCCGCCTCGGTGAGCTCCTCGGGCACGCCGCCGAGCGCCGCGCCGTAGAGCAGCACCGGGAAGCCGACCCACTGCCAGACCGAGACGAGGATGACGACCCAGAGCGCGGTCTTGGGGTCGCCCAGCCACGGCAGCGCGAACTGCTCGAGGCCGACCTTCGTGAGCAGCTGGTTGACCGGCCCGAAGGTCGGCGAGAGCAGCAGCGTCCAGAGGTAGCCGATGACGATCGGGCTCACGAGGTAGGGCATCGCGTAGAGCGTCTGCAGCATCCGCCGAGTGCGGGCCCGGCGGTGCAGCAGCGTCGCCACCGTGAGCCCGATGGTGTTCTGGACGAGCATCGTGCCGAGGAAGAACAGGACGTTGTGGAGCAGCGCCTTGGGCAGGTCGGTCTTGAACGGCGCGCGGTTGACGAGCGCCGAGAAGTTCGACAGCCCGGCGAACCCCTGGCGGCTCGTCCCCTGCCACTCGTAGAAGGCGTAGGAGAACGCCGTCAACATCGGGTAGAGGACGAACACGCCAAAGAGGATCAGGGCGGGCGCGAGGAAGGCCAGTCCGGTGCGGGTCTTCACGACGGCGAGTCCACCACGGCCTGCGGCCCGGAATCCACCCCGGTCACGGGGTGGGCTTGAACCAGGTCTTCACCCCGGCGTCGATGTCGGCCGCCACCTGGGCTGCCGTCTTGGAACCGAGGAGCAGCTGCTGCACGCCCTTGCCCATGAGGTCCGTGCCCGACGGGGAGCCGTAGCGGAAGTCGGTGAGCAGCAGGTAGGGCGAGGGCGACTTCTCGTAGCTGTCGGCCATCTGCTTGAGCAGCGGGTCGTTGTAGGTGACGCCGGGGACGGCCGAGATCTGCTTGACCTCGTCGGCGACCATCTGGCCGAACTCCTTGGTCGACATCCACTTGACGAGCTCGAGTGCGGCCTCCTGGTGGGGCGACTTGGCGTTGACCGCGAAGTTGCCGTCGGCCCAGCCGGGGGTCGTGGCCTTGTCCTCGGGCGAGCCGGTCGGGGCCGGGACCTCGAAGACGCCCAGGTCGATGCCGGGGTTGGCCTTCTTGAGGACGGCCATGTCGAACGAGCCGCCGGGGAACATCGCGGCCTTCTCGGCCGAGAACAGGGTCTGCGCGTCGGTGACCGCGACACCCGTGACGTTCTTGGGGAAGTACTTGGCCAGCTGCGTGAAGACGTCGATCGAGGCGACGAAGTTCGGGTCGGTGAACGACGTCTGGCCGCTCAGGACCTCCTTCTGGAAGGCCGCACCACCGAACCGCGGGGCCGCGAGGACCTCGTGCACGATCGGCAGCGTCCAGTCGTCCTTGGCGCCGACGGCGATCGGCGTGACGTCACCGGCGAGCAACTTGTCGCCCGCAGCGGTGAAGTCGGCCCAGGTGGCAGGCGCCTCGTCGATGCCGTTCTTGGCGAACAGAGCCTTGTTGTAGAACATCTGGACCGTCTGGCGGGCCAGCGGCACCGAGTAGAGCTTGCCGTCGGCCTTGGACTTCGCCGAGTTGACGACGTTCTCGTCCCAGCCCGAGAGGTCGACCTTGCCGTCGAGCGGCACGAGCGACTTGGAGGCGATGGTCGGCTCGACCTGGCCGTAGGAGCGGACCTGCGGGACGTCGGGGCCGTCCGAGCCGGCGAGGCCGGTCGCGAGGATCTTGTTGTACTCGGTCGCCTTGAACGGCTTGAACTCGACGGTGACGCCCTCGTGCTTGGCCTCGTAGGCGTCGAAGATCTTGTTGTACGCCGCCTCGTCCTCGACGCGCCACGACCAGACCGTGAGGGTGGTCTTCTTCCCGTCACCTCCGCCGGATCCCGACGTGTCGGTGTCGTTCGAGGGCGCACACGCGCCGACGGCGAGCACACCGGTGAAGGCGATGAGGGTGAGGGTGGAGCGGAGGGTTCGAGGGGTCATGACGTCTCTCCTGTCGACACGGGCTGGCTGGAGGTGGTGGTGAGCTGGAGGAGCGCGGCCGCGACGGAGTCGTCGTGGGCGCGCAGGGCGGCGACCGCGGCGTCGACGCCGACGCCGCCGAGGAGGGAGAGCAGGGCCGGCTTGAGCTGGCCCCCGGCGGCGTCGAGCGTGGCCCGGGCCTCGCCCTCGCTGGCGCCGCTGGCCTCCTGCAGGATCCGGACGACGCGACCGCGCAGCTTGGCGTTGGTCGCGACGACGTCGACCATGAGGTTGGACCAGGTGCGACCGAGCCGGATCATCACGGCGGTCGAGAACGAGTTGAGGATGAGCTTCTGGGCGGTGCCGGCCTTGAGGCGGGTCGAGCCGGTGAGCACCTCCGCGCCGGTGTCCGCGACGACGAGGTGGTCGGCGTATGCCGCGAGCTCGGCTCCCGGGTTGGCCGTCACGAGGGCGGTGCGCGCGCCGATCTCCCGCGCGCAGTCGAGTGCGCCCCGGACGTACGGGGTGCGGCCGGACGCCGTGAGGCCGATGACGACGTCGAGGCGGGTCACGCCGCTCGCGTCCCGGGCCCCCTGCTCGACGTCGTCCTCGACGTTCTCGACCGCGCGCAGGAGCGCCGGCGCCCCACCCGCGTGGTGGGCGACGAAGAGGCCGTCCGGCGCGTTGAACGTGGGGAGGAGCTCGGCGGCGTCGAGGACGGCGAGGCGCCCGGACGTGCCGGCGCCGAAGTAGTGCACGCGCCCCCCGGCGCGGATCGCGCTCACGCTGTGGTCGACGAGCCGCGCCAGCTCGGGCAGGACCTCGGCGACGGCGCCGGCGACGGTGCTGTCGGCGTCGTTCATGAACATGAGGATCTCGAGCGTCGACGCGGTGTCGATCCCGACCGTGCCGGGATGGCGGTCTTCGGTGGGCGCGCTCACCCGGACGTCGTTGGCCATCCGTCGAGGTTAGTTTCTAACGTCCGAACCGTCAACAATGTGAATGAATCACGAGACGTGGTGTCCCGCGACGGCCCGGCGGCTGTCCGCGACGGCCTTGCGCGCCCGGGGCAGGTCACGCTGCGCGACGGCGATGTAGAGGCAGTCGACGACCGTCAGCGCCGCGATCCGGCTCGCCGTGGCGCCCGAGCGCAGCGAGGTCTCGCGGGCCGCCGTCGTGAGGACGATGTCCGCCGCGGTCGCCAGCGGGGACAGCGGGAAGTTGGTCACGGCGACCGTCGTGGCCCCGCGCCCGCGGGCGACCGCCAGCGACTCGATCGTCTCCGACGTCGCGCCGGAGTGGGAGATGCCGATGGCGACGTCGTGCCGGGTCAGCAGGGTCGCGCTGGTCAGGGCGATGTGGGGGTCGTTCCACGCGAACGAGATGACGCCGATCCGGTGCAGCTTCTGCTGGAGATCGGTCCCGACGATCGCGCTGGCACCGATCCCGTAGACGTCGACCCGGGTCGCTCGCGCGACGGCGTCGGCTGCGGCCTTGAGCGCGGCCCGGTCGAGCTGCTGCGCGGTCTCCTCGACGGCGCTCGAGTCGACGGCCGCGACCTTGTCGATGATGTCGTCGATGGTGTCGTTGGCGCTGATGTCGCTGCCGGCCATCCGCTGCTCACGGGGCATCGCGGACTCGGCCGCGAGCGCGAGCCGCAGCTGCGGGTAGCCCTTGAGGCCGAGCCGCTTGCAGAAGCGCAGCACCGTCGTCTCCGACGTCGCGGCCGCGTGGGCGAGCTCGGTGATCGTGAGGTCGGAGGCGCGCCGCGCGTCCGCGAGGACCTTGGTGGCGACCCGCTCCTCGGCCGGGGTGAGCGAGGGCCTCATGCCCCGCAGCCGGACGAGAAGGGGTGCGTCAGCCACGTCGGTCAGGTCGGTCGGAGATGCCATGCACCAAAACTACGACCTTCGCCGCAGGGTCCAGCCCGAAGCGCTGAATGTGTCGGGCGACGCATCGCCGTCGAGGACGACACCGCCCTGGCCGACGACGCGGACCCGGCTCACCGAGACGCCGCGACCGAGGGTGGTGGCGTCGGTCGTGAGGCGCCAGCGCAGCACCTGTTGCCCGGCGGGGAGGTCGGCTCGCACCTGGGCCCAGCGCCGCTCACCGGGTGTCCCGCTGACCGTGCCGCCCTCCTCGCCCGTCCGGGTGTCGCCGGGATGGCGGATGACGAGCGGGACGAGCGACCACGTCGAGCCGTCGGTCGAGGTCTCGACCCGCAGGACGTCGGACTCCTCGGTCTCGGCGACGAGGTCGAACCCGAGCCGGGCGCCCGTCGACGGGACGGCCAGCGGCACCGAGAGGTCCGCGGTGCTCGCGTGCATCGGCGCGGTCTCCCACGCCACGTGGCTGCCGCGCGGGGTGATCGGCAGGGCCAGACCGAGCCCGCGGGCCCACTCCTGCCGGGCGACGTTGATGCTGCCCCACGACCGTGAGGGGTGCACGCGGTTGGTCAGCAGGATGGCGAACGAGTGGGAGTCGAAGTCGATGACGATCGAGGTCCCGGTGTAGCCGGTGTGGCCGGCCGTCCTCGGCCCGCTGAGGGCGTCCATGTACCAGGTCTGGTTCAGCTCGAAGCCGAGCCCGTGGTCGTCACCGGGGAGGGCCTGCGTGAAGTTGGTGATGAGCAGCGTGACGCTCTTGCGGTCGAGGACTCGCACCCCGCGGTAGGTGCCACCGTTGAGGAGCGCCTGGGCCAGGACGGCCAGGTCGTCGACGGTGGAGAAGACCCCGGCGTGCCCGGCGACCCCGCCGAGCGACCACGCGTTCTCGTCGTGCACCTCGCCGCGGACCATCCCGCGGGCGGGGACCACCTGGTACTCGGTGGCCGCCGTGCGGGTCGTCGCGGTGGGGTTGTAGCCGGTGTCCGTCATCCCCAGCGGCCGGGTGAGCCGCGCGTCGACGACCTCGTCCAGGGACTGGCCTCGCAACCGCTCGACGAGGACGCCGAGCGTGATGAGGTTGAGGTCGCTGTAGAGGTAGACGGTGCCGACCGGGTTGGTCAGCGGCTGGTTCATCACGGCGGTGATGCGCGAGGCCCGGTCCGGGTAACGGCTGTAGAGGGGCAGCCACGAGGTGAAGCCGCTCGTGTGGGTGAGCAGGTGCCGGATCGTCACCGACTCCTTGCCCGCCGCGGCGAACTCGGGCAGGTAGGCCGCGACCGCCGCCTCCAGCTCGACCCGCCCCTCCTCGACGAGCTGGACGACGGCGATCGAGGTGAAGAGCTTGGAGACCGAGGCCAGGTCGAAGATCGTGTCGCGACGCATCGGGACCCACTCGCTGCGCGGCAGCTCCTCGGTCGCGGTCCGGTAGCGCAGCGCGAAGCCGTCGACCTGGGTCGCGACGACGACGCCGTCGTGGGCCATGAGGCCGACGTGCCCCGGGTAGAGCGGGCGCCCACCGGGGGCGGCGACCTGGTGGCTGCGGACCTGCTCCTTGGCGGCCTCGATCGGCGCGGCGTCGAGCCCGACGGACATGGGGGTCCCCTCGCGGAGCAGGGTCGACGGTGGGGCGAACCCGGTGAAGGGCCGGTCGGTGCCGTCCGCCCTCGCAGCACCCGGGAGGAGGAACGCCGCCCCGGCGGCGATCCCGCCCCCGAGGACGGCCCGGCGGCTGAGGCTCATCGGGCCGGGCCCGGGTAGATGAGGTAGGGCTGGCGCTGGGCCTCGAACGCCGCCAGCTCCTGCTGCCACGCACCGAGGACCGTGTCGGCGTCGGCGCCCGCGGTGATCTGCTCGCGCAGTCGGGTCGAGCCGGTGAGCTTGTCGATCCAGTACGGGCGCGCCGGGTCGTAGGAGTCGTAGCGCCACTGGAAGTCGGGGTAGATCGACCGGGCGGCGACGAGCATCTCGACGCCGACCCGCAGCGGGTCGATCGCGGACGGGTCGACGATGTGGACCTGCGCCCCGCCGCAGACCTTGCCGACGTGCTTGTTGAAGGTCGGGGTGAAGCAGGCCTCCCGGAACCCCACGCCCTTGACGCCACGGTCGGCGAGCCGCTCGGCCCACCGGTGGTCGACGTAGGGCGCGCCGACGAGCTCGAACGGCCGGGTGGTGCCACGCCCCTCCGAGAGGTTCGTGCCCTCGAACATCCCGGTACCCGGGTAGACGAGCGCGGTGTCGGGAGTCGGCATGTTCGGGCTGGGCATGACCCATGGAAGGCCCGTGCCGGCATACGTCACGTCGCGGCGCCAGCCCTTGACCTCGACGACGACGAGCTCCGAGAGGCGCGTGCCGCCGGTGTCGGTCGGCAGGATCTCGGCGTCGAGGTGGCGGGCGAGCTCGCCGACCGTCATGCCGTGTGCCTGGACGATCGCCTCGGCGCCGACACCCGAGGTCCACTCCGGCCGCATCATCGGGCCGTACGCCCGGCCGCCGATGGGGTTCGGGCGGTCGAGCACGACGAGCGCGGCGCCGGTCTCGACGCAGGCCTTCATCGCCGTGTACATCGTCCAGATGTAGGTGTAGAACCGCGCACCGACGTCCTGGATGTCGAAGACGACGGTGTCGACGCCCGCCGCGCGGATCATCGACGCGAACTTCGCGGTGTTGGCACCGTAGGCGTCGTAGACGGTGATGCCGGTGCGGGGGTCCACGCTCGTGTCCTCGGCCTCGCCGGCCTGGGCAGTGCCGCGGAAGCCGTGCTCCGGGCCGAAGACGCCACGGATGTCCACGGCGCCGGAGTCGTGCATCTCGTCGACGATCGTGCGCAGGTTGAGCAGGATCCCGGTCGGGTTGGTGATGACGCCGACCTTGCGGCTCGCGAGGACCGCCCAGCCGGACGCGGCGGCGACGTCGGCGCCGGGCGTCACCTTCCGCGCGGGGTCGTTCGACGACGTGGCGTGTGCCGGCGGGCCGGCCTGCGCGGGCGTCGCACCCATCCCCAGCGCGGCGCCGGCGAGCCCGGCGCCCCCGGTGAGGAGCTGTCGACGGTTCGGGGTGGTCATCGTTGGTCTCCGATCTCGCCTTGTGTGCTCCAGCGCGAACCAGGGGTCGCGCTGGGGCACACGAGGCCGGCGTGGGGGGTCTGGGTCAGAAGGTCAGGCCGTGGCCGAACGGGAAGAGGACGGTGCCCGGCGCACCCAGGACGGGGAGGTCGACCGGGAGCTTCCCGGTCGGGGCGACCTCGCCGGTGATGACGCGGGCTGCAGCCCGGATGGCGACCGGGCTGTAGGAGTACGTGGCGAGGTAGGTGGCCGTGCCGGGCAGGGAGGCGATGTCGTACGGGTCACGCGTGGCGACGACGACGACGGGGATCCCGGTGTCCTGCAGCGCCTTGACGAGCTTCTGCTGACCTGCCCTCTTGTCGGTCGTCGTGGTGTCCCAGGCCTTCATCGTCGTGACGACGACCGCGTCCTTGCCCTGCGCGGCCGCGACGGCCGAGGCGACCTGAGCATCGGTGGGCGAGGTGCCGGTCTGGTGGACCGTCGTCGTCGCGCCCGACGCGGTGAGACCGTCGGCGAGGATCTGGGTGGTCGTCACGCCGTAGCCGGTGACGAGGACCTCCTTGCCGCCCACGGCCATCGGGAGCACACCGTCGTCGTTGGCCACGAGGGTGCTCGTGCGGTTGGTGACGGCGTCGGCGGTGGCGAGATGGTCGGCGGTGCCGACGAGCGAGCCGGTCGCGGCGGGGTCGACGAGGTGGTCGGCGACGATGCCGCGCCGGATCTTGAGCTCGAGGACGCGGCGGACCTTGGCGTCCAGGTCGGCCGCGCTGATCCGGCCGCTCTCGACCGCGGCGAGAACCGCGGCGTACGCCTCGTCCATGGCCGGCGTCATGAGGAGCTGGTCGACGCCCGCCTCGAGGGCGCGCACCGCGACCTCGGCGTCGCCGTAGAGCTCGCGCACGCCCTGCATCTCGAGGGCGTCGGTGACGATGACGCCCTGGTAGCCGAGCTCGCCGCGCAGCAGGTCCGTGAGGATCGGCTTGCTCAGGGTCGCCGGGTTGCCGGAGTCGTCGAGGGCCGGGAAGGCGAGGTGGGCGGTCATGATCATGTCGATGCCCCGCGCGATGGCGGCCTTGAACGGCGGGGCGTCCAGCTGCTCCCACTGCTCGCGGGTGTGGGTGATGACCGGGAACGCCACGTGGCTGTCGGTCGCGGTGTCGCCGTGCCCGGGGAAGTGCTTGGCGCTGGCCGAGACCCGGCCGTCCTCCTGGTAGCCGGCGACCTGCGCCGCCACGAGGTCCGCGGCGAGCGCCGGGTCGGACGAGAAGGACCGGGTGCCGATGACGGGGTTGAGCGGGTTGACGTTGACGTCGGCGACGGGCGCGAAGTTCGTGTTGACGCCCATGGCCCGCAGCTCCTTGCCGGTGATCGCGGCCGCGGTGTGGGCGTCCTCGGCGGACCGGCCGGCGCCGAGCGCCATCGAACCGGGGAACTGGGTGGCGGGCGGGCCGATGCGGGTGACGACCCCCTGCTCCTGGTCGATCGAGATGCCGAGCGGGATGTCGACCTTGGAGTCCTGGGCGAGGGCCGCCCGTTGGAGGCCGTTCGACAGGCCGGCGATCTGCTGCGGGTTCTTCACCGAGTCGGTCCAGGCGAAGTAGATGACACCGCCGAGGTGGTACTTCTGGACGACCTCGGCCGGCGTCGCGACGCCGTAGAGCGGGAGGTTGCGGGCGTCGGGGGTGGTCGCATCCTGTCCGTAGACCTGCTGGACGAACAGCTGGCCGACCTTCTCCTCCGTCGTCATGCGGACGAGGGTCGACTGGACCCATCCCTTCGGGCCGGCCGGGGCCGCGGCGTCGGCGGTCGTCAGGGGCACGGCCCCTGCGGCGAGGGTCGCGGCGACGGCCGAGGCGATCGCGGTGCGGCGGGTGACGGACGGACGGGGCATGGCATCTCCGATTCATCGGCGCTCACGGCGATGTGAACAATTCACGCAACAGGGCTTTGTGTTGGAACTTAGCCACAGTCGAGGGCGTCCGCAACCGCTACGCACGAGTCACCGGGGCGCACCCGCATGCGCCGATGCGTCGGGTCGCTCCCGCTCGTCCACGTCGTTCCCGCCCGGGCCTGGCGCCGGGGCGGCATGACGCTGCGGGAACGACATGGACCGTCACGCGCGCCCCGAGCACGCGAGAGGGCCCCGACGCGTGGTCGGGGCCCTGTCGATCCGGCGTGGCGGAGGATAGGGGATTCGAACCCCTGAGGGTGTTAACCCAACGCGCTTTCCAAGCGCGCGCACTAGGCCACTATGCGAATCCTCCACCGCGGAGGCTACCCGAGCGCCGATGCGCCACGAAATCCGCTCGCCGCACCACCGCCGCCGTTCGGCCGACCGTTCGTCGCAACCCGCCCCACGGCTGCCCGAACCGCGCCACGATGGCGTCATGACGACCCAGGGATACGAGGCGGCGTACCGCGAGTCGATCGAGCACCCGGACACGTTCTGGCGGCGTGCGGCCGAGCGGATCGAGTGGATCACCCCACCGAGCACGATCCTCGACGACGCGAACCCGCCGCTCTACCGCTGGTTCACGGGAGCCACGCTCAACACCTGCTTCAACGCCCTCGACCGGCACGTGCGCGACGGCCGCGGCGACCAGCCCGCGCTCATCCACGACAGTCCCGTGACCGGCACGAAGCAGACCCTCACGTATGCCGACCTGCTGGCTCGCGTCTCCACGTTCGCCGGTGCGTTGGCGAGCCTCGGGGTCGAGAAGGGCGACCGGGTCGTCGTCTACATGCCGATGGTGCCCGAGGCCGTCGTCGCGATGCTCGCCTGCGCGCGGCTCGGCGCCGTCCACTCCGTCGTGTTCGGCGGGTTCGCGCCGGCCGAGCTGGCGGCCCGGATCGAGGACGCCCAGCCCAAGGTCGTCCTCGCCGCGAGCTGCGGGATCGAGCCCAACCGGGTCGTCGAGTACAAGCCGATGCTCGACGCGGCGCTCGACCGCAGCAGCCACAAGCCCGAGTCGGTGATCGTCCTCCAGCGCGAGCAGGCCCGTGCCGCGGTGGGCGAGCGGGACACCGACTGGGAGGAGATGGACTGGGAGGAGCTCGTCTCCGACGCCGAGCCGGCCGACTGCGTCGAGGTCGCCGCGACCGACCCGCTCTACATCCTCTACACCTCCGGCACCACCGGCCGGCCCAAGGGCATCGTCCGCGACAACGGCGGACACGCGGTCGCGCTCCGGTGGTCGATGGACCACATCTACGGGATCGACCCCGGCGACGTGTGGTTCACCGCGAGCGACGTCGGCTGGGTCGTCGGCCACTCCTACATCGTCTATGCGCCCCTGCTCACGGGTGCCACCACCGTCCTCTACGAGGGCAAACCGGTCGGGACCCCCGACGCCGGCGCCTTCTGGCGGGTCATCGCCGAGCACGGGGTGCGGGCCATGTTCACCGCCCCCACGGCCTACCGCGCGATCAAGCGGGACGACCCCGACGGTGAGCTGCTCCGCCAGTACGACATCTCCTCGCTCGAGACCGTCTTCCTCGCGGGCGAGCGGCTCGACCCGGACACCTACGAGTGGGCCTCGACCATGCTCGGCGTCCCCGTCGTCGACAACTGGTGGCAGACCGAGACGGGGTGGCCGATCGCGGCGAACCTGCGCGGCCTCGAACCGATGCCGATCAAGGCGGGCTCTCCCTCGGTCCCGGTCCCCGGGTATGCCGTCGAGATCCTCGACGAGACCGGGTCGCCCGTGGCGGCGGGCCAGGAGGGCGCGATCTGCCTCCGGCTGCCGATGCCGCCCGGGACGCTGCCGACCCTCTGGGGCGACGACGAGCGCTACGTCGCCGGCTACCTGTCGGCGTTCCCCGGCTACTACCTCACCGGCGACGGCGGCTTCATGGACGAGGACGGCTACCTCTACGTCATGGGCCGGACCGACGACGTCCTCAACGTCGCCGGGCACCGCCTGTCCACGGGGTCGATGGAGGCCGCGCTCGCCGGGCACCCCGACGTCGCGGAGTGCGCCGTCATCGGTGTCGCCGACGAGCTCAAGGGCCAGCTTCCCCGCGGCTTCGTCGTCCTCAAGGGCGGCGTCGACGCCGAGGGCGAGGCGGGCGAGCGGATCCGCGCCGAGCTCGTCAAGCGGGTCCGCGACGAGGTGGGTGCGGTCGCGGCACTGCGACAGGTCGACATCGTCGCGGGGCTGCCGAAGACGCGCTCCGGCAAGATCCTGCGTCGCACGATGCGCGAGATCGCCGACGGCAAGGAGCCGACCGTGCCGGCGACGATCGAGGACGCGTCGGTGCTCGACCGGCTGGCCTCGGTGCTGCGCCCCGGCGGCTGACCCTCAGGACCGCGACGCGACCGGGTCGCCGTAGGTCCGGCGCGCCTTCGCCAGGGCCGCGACGTACCCCGCCCGCTCGTACGCGCCCTGGTCCACGCCCACCGGGACCGCCAGCCGCCCCCGGACCTCGTCGAGGCTGTCGAACCCCTTGCGGCGCATCCAGTCCTCGAGACCGTCGAGGAGCACCGCCGCGTGCCCCACCCCGTGCCGCAGCAGGGCCGAGGCCGACATGACGACGTCGGCGCCGGCGAGGAGGTAGGCAGCGACGTCCTCGGGCTGGTCGACGCCGGTCGTCGCTGCGAGCGAGGCGGTGACGTGGCCGCGCAGGATGGCGATCCACGTGCGCGGCAACCGGGCCTCGCCCGGCGTCGACAGGGTGACACCGGTCGTGACCACGAGCGCCTCCGCGTCGACGTCCGGCTGGAGGAAGCGGTTGAAGAGCACGAGCCCGTCCGCCCCCGCCCGGTCCAGCCGCAGCGCCATCTCGCCGGTGGAGCTGAAGTGCGGGCTGAGCTTGACCGCCACGGGCACGGACACGGCCGCCCTCACCTGCTGGAGGATCTCGACGTGCCGGTCCTCCACGTCGCGCCCGCTCGTGTGCGGGTCGCCGGGGACGAGGTAGACGTTGAGCTCGATGGCCGCGGCGCCCGCGTCCTGCATCGACCGCGCGAAGCCCTCCCAGCCGCCCGGTGTGCTGCCGTTGAGGCTGGCGATGACGGGAACCTCGACCGCCGCGGCCGACTGCTCGAGGAGCCTCAGGTAGCGCGTCGCGCCGCCGGTGTCGGCGTTCGCTGCGGAGGGGAAGTACGAGAGCGCCTCCCCGAACACGTTCTCGTGCGTCTCGCTCACCATGAGGTCGTGGAGCTGCTGCCGGTGGACCTCCTCCTCGAAGAGCGAGTACATGACGACGGCGCCCACGCCCGAGTCGGCCAGGGCCCGCACCCCGTCGACCCGCTGCGACAGCGGGGACGCACTCGCGACGAGCGGGCTGCGCAGCGCCAGCCCGAGGTAGCTCGTCGACAGGTCCGTCACGGCGCCCTCCTCAGGTCGGCGACGAAGCGGTCGGCGCCGCGCGTCGCCATCTCCTCGTAGGTCTGCCACCGCAGGTCGACCGCCTCCTGCGCCAGGTGGAGCAGGCGCTCGGCCTCGGCGGGGTCGGAGTCGCGCAGCATCCGGTAGCGCAGCTCGTTGTAGACGTAGTCCTCGAGCGGGATGCGGGGGCGGGGCGAGTCGAGCTGGAACGGGTTGCCCCCGACCGCCCGCACGGCCGGGTCGTAGCGCACGAGCGGCCAGTGCCCCGAGGCCACGGCGCGGTACTGCTGGTCGAGGCCCTTGCTCATCTCGATGCCGTGGGCGATGCAGTGGCTGTAGGCGATGACGAGCGAGGGCCCTTGATAGGCCTCCGCCTCCCGGAACGCCGTCAGCGTCTGGTGCGGGTCTGCGCCCATCGCGACCCGGGCGACGTAGACGTTGCCGTAGGCGATGGCCTGGAGCGCGAGGTCCTTCTTCGCGACCGCCTTGCCGGCGGCCGCGAACTTGGCCACCGCGCCGATCGGCGTCGCCTTGGAGGACTGCCCACCGGTGTTGGAGTAGACCTCGGTGTCGAGGACGAGGACGTTGACGTTCCGGCCGCTCGCGAGCACGTGGTCGAGCCCGCCGGACCCGATGTCGTAGGCCCAGCCGTCACCCCCGACGATCCACACGGTCCGGCGCAGGAGGTGGTCCGCAACGCTGCGCAGGTCGTCGACGAGCGGGCCGGAGAGGCCGTCGAGGCGGTGCAGCAGCTCCGCCACCCGCTCCCGTTGGGCCGTCAGCTCGAACTCACGCACCTGACCCGCACCGAGGATCGCGTCGGCGAGCTCGGCGCCGACCTCGTCCCTCAGCTGGGCGAGGCGCTCCCGGGCCAGCCGGGTGTGCAGGTCGGCGGCGAGCCGCAGCCCGAGACCGAACTCGGCGTTGTCCTCGAAGAGCGAGTTCGACCAGGCCGGCCCCCGCCCCTGGGCGTTCTTCGTCCACGGCGTCGTCGGGAGGTTCCCGCCGTAGATCGACGAGCACCCCGTCGCGTTGGCCACGGTGAGCCGCTCACCGAAGAGCTGGGTGAGCACCTTGAGGTAGGGCGTCTCGCCGCATCCCGCGCAGGCCCCGGAGAACTCGAACAGCGGCTGGAGGAACTGGGTCCCCCGGACCGTGCCGAAGTCGACGCGCGCGCGGTCGTTGACCGGGAGGCTCTCGAAGAAGGCGATGTTCTCGCGCTCCGGTGCGAGCAGGGGCTCGAGCGGGGCGAGGTTGATCGCCTTGCGCTCGGGCTCACCCGGCATGCCGGGGATCGACAGCGGGCTCACCGGGCACGCCTCGACGCACAGGCCGCAGCCGGTGCAGTCCTCGACGTAGACCTGGAGGGTGTAGCGGGACTCCGGCAGGCCGACGGCGGTGAGCGGCGCCGACCGGAACCCGTCCGGCGCCCCGTCGAGCGCGGCGCCGTCGTAGAACCGCGAGCGGATGACGCTGTGCGGGCAGACGAAGCTGCACGTGCCGCACTGGATGCACGTGTCGGGGTCCCACTCGGCGACGACGTCGGAGATCCGACGCTTCTCGTATGCCGTGGTGCCGCTCGGGAACGTACCGTCGACCGGGAGCGCGCTCACCGGGAGGGCGTCACCGCGCCCGGCCATCATCTCGGCGGTCACGCGGCGGACGAAGTCGGGTGCGTCGGGCGGGACGACGTCGGGCAGGTCCCGCGTCGACGTCCGCGCGGACGGCACGGGGATCTCGTGCAGGGCCGCGAGCGTGGCGTCGACGGCGGCCTCGTTGCGACGCACGACCTCGGCGCCGCGTCGCCCGTAGGTCGTGCGGATGGCGGCCTTGACCCGGGCGACCGCCTCGTCCGCCGGCAGCACGCCGGAGATCGCGAAGAAGCACGTCTGGAGGACGGTGTTGGTCCGGCCGGGAAGCCCGGCGAGACGGGCCACCGTGGTGGCGTCGACGGCATACAGACGGAGCCGCTTGTCGAGGATCTGCTGCTGGACCGGGCCCGGGATCGCGTCCCAGACGTCCTCGGGTCGCTGTGGCGCGTTGAGCAGGAGGGTGGCGCCCTCACGCGCCCGGGCGAGCACGTCGACGGTGTCGAGCAGGCCGAGGTGGTGGCAGCCGACGAACCCCGCCCGGCTCACGAGGTAGGGGGCGTGGATGGGGTGCGGCCCGAACCGGAGGTGGGAGACGGTGAGCCCACCGGACTTCTTGGAGTCGTAGACGAAGTACGCCTGGGCGTGCACGTCCGGGTCGGCCCCGAGGATCTTGATCGTGTTCTTGTTGGCACCGACCGTGCCGTCGGAGCCGAGCCCGTAGAAGACGGCGCGCAGCGTCTGCGGGTCCTCGATGTCGAGGTCGGGGTCGTAGGGCAGGCTCGTGCCGCCGACGTCGTCGGTGATGCCGAGGGTGAACCGGCGGCGGGGCTCGGCGAGCGCGAGCTCGGCGAAGATCCCGGCCACCATCCCCGGCGTGAGCTCCTTCGAGGAGAGCCCGTAGCGGCCCCCGATGACCCGCGGGACCGTGGCCCGGTCGCCGCGCTCGTGGGCCTCGGCGAGGCAGGACACGACGTCGAGGTAGAGCGGCTCCCCGTTGGAGCCCGGCTCCTTGGTGCGGTCCAGGACGGCGACCTGGCGGACGCTCCCGGGCAGGGCCGCCAGCAGCTCCGCCGCTGGGAAGGGCCGGTAGAGCCGCAGCACGAGGACTCCGACGCGCTCCCCGCCCGCGACGAGGTGCGCGACGGTCTCGCGCACCGTCTCTGCCGCGGACCCCATGACGACGACGACCCGGTCGGCCTCCGGGTGGCCGGCGTACTCGACGACGCCGTAGGCGCGACCCGTGTGGGCCGCGACCTCGTCCATGACGTCCTGGACGACCCCGGCCGTCCGGGCGTAGTAGGGGTTGACCGTCTCGCGCGCCTGGAAGTACACGTCGGGGTTCTGTGCCGTGCCGCGAACGAACGGGTGCTCGGGCGTGAGGGCCCGAGCACGGTGCTCGCGGACGAGGTGCTCGGGCACGACGGCGCGCAGCACCTCGTCGTCGATGAGCTCGACCGTGTTGAGCTCGTGCGAGGTGCGGAAGCCGTCGAAGAAGTGGATGAACGGCACCCTGGTCCGCAGCGTCGCGGCCTGCGCCACGAGCGCGAAGTCGTGGGCCTCCTGGACCGACGCCGACGACAGGAGCGCGAAACCCGTCTGCCGCACCGCCATGACGTCGGAGTGGTCACCGAAGATCGACAGCCCCTGCGCCGCGAGGGACCTCGCCGCCACGTGAAAGACCGTGGACGTCAGCTCCCCCGCGATCTTGTACATGTTGGGGATCATGAGGAGCAGTCCCTGCGAGGCGGTGAACGTCGTGCTCAGCGCGCCGCCCTGGAGGGCGCCGTGCATCGCGCCGGCCGCGCCGCCCTCGCTCTGCATCTCGATGACGGTGGGGACCGACCCCCAGACGTTGGTGCGCCCGTGGCTGGCCCACTCGTCGGCGAGCTCGGCCATGGTCGACGAGGGCGTGATCGGGTAGATCGCGCACAGCTCGCCCAGCCGGTAGGCGACGTCGACCGCCGCCTGGTTGCCGTCGATCGTCACGCGCATGGTCAGCTCTCCGGGATCATCTCGATGGCGTGGACCGGGCACTGGCGGTAGCACGCACTGCACCCGGTGCACCGACCGAGGTCGAACTCGTAGCGCAGTCCCTCGCCGAGCTTGATGACCGCGTCCTCGGGACAGGCCGCGAGGCAGCCGTCGCACTCGAAGCAGTTGCCGCACGACAGGCACCGCCCCGCCTCGAAGGCGGCCTCCTCCGGTGACAGCCCGTGGACGACCTCGTCGAAGGTCTGCGAGCGGGCCTGCGGGGCCAGCTCGACCTCCTCACGCCGGCCGTGGGCGCCGAAGTACCAGAGGTTGAGCTTGTCGAAGGTCGCGTGCGGGTGCTTGGGCGGGTCCTCGTGCCGGCCACCGCGCAGCCACGCGTCGATGGAGCGCGCCGCCCGCTTGCCGTGTCCGACTCCCACGGTCACCGTGCGCTGGCTGGGCACGGCGTCGCCACCCGCGAAGACCCCGGGTGCGCCCGTCTCGAGGGTGCCCTTGTCGACCCTGAGGGTGTCGCGCTGGAACTCGATGCCCGGGACGCCGCGCAGGAAGCCGGTGTCGCTCTCCTGCCCGAGTGCGAGGATCACGGTGTCGGCAGCGAGGGTCTCGAACTCCCCTGTCCCGTGCGGCTTCCCGTGCTCGTCGAGCTCCTGGACCTCGACCGTCAGGTCCCCCTCGCCCATCGAGGCGATGGTGCGCAGCCAGCTGATCCGGATGCCCTCCTCCTCGGCGTCCTGCGCCTCGGACTCGTGGGCCGGCATCTGCTCGCGCGTGCGGCGGTAGACGATGACGGTGTCGTCCGCGCCGAGCCGGCGGGCGACGCGGGCGGCGTCCATCGCCGTGTTCCCTCCCCCGTAGACGGCGACCCGACCGGTCATCGGGGAGCCGGTGCCGCCGGCCGCGTCGCGCAGGAAGGTCACGGCGTCGAGGACCCGCGCGGCGTCCTGGTTCGGGATGTCGACCCGGGTCGAGAGGTGCGCACCGATGGCGACGAAGACGGCGTCGAACGCGCCCCCACGACGCTCGGCCTCGAGGTCCTCGACCCGGTGGTCCTGCTCGAAGGTCACCCCGAGGGCGCGGATCCGGTCGATCTCGGCGTCGAGCACGGCCCGCGGCAGCCGGTAGCTGGGGATCCCGTAGCGCATCATCCCGCCCGGTTCCGCACCGCTGTCGCGCACGACGACCGTGTGGCCGAGCCGGGCGAGGTGGTACGCCGCGGAGAGCCCGCTCGGGCCCGACCCGACGACGAGGACCCGGCGCCCGCTGCGGACGACGGGCGGGACGAACGTCCAGCCGCGCTCGATCGCGAGGTCTCCGAGGTGTCGTTCGACGCCGTGGATCGAGACGGCGCCGTCGAGCTCCACCCGGTTGCAGGCCGCCTCACAGGGGTGGTAGCAGACGCGGCCGTGGACCGCCGGCAGCGGGTTGTCGGCGGTCAGCTGTTGCCAGGCCTCCTCCTCGCGCCCGGCCTTGACGAGGGCGAGCCACGCCTGGATGTTCTCGCCCGCGGGGCAGCCGACGTTGCACGGCGGAAGCAGGTCGACATAGACGGGACGCTGCTGCCGGACCGGCCCGGACCGCGTCCGACCCAGTCCCAGCGGCGCCGGGGGGGTGAGGTCACGCTCTGCTCCGGCCACGGAGGCCTCCTCGTGCCCGGTGCGGTGGCGACCGGACGGGCTGCGGTTCGACACCTCGATCCTAGTTGCGCGCGACCGACGCCGGAGGGTGTCCGGGCAATCCCGCACGGGTGAGGTCCGCCGTCTTCGCGGTGAGCAGGTGCGGCACCAGGGTGGGCGAGCCTGGGAGTCGGCACCTGCGGGGTGAACCCCGCGGTCCGGCCTCCCGCGCATGGCTCGAACGACGCAGTCCCCGGCGTGGCGCGAGACGGGTCGGCGGGTCCTGCGTGGGGCGTCCTAGCCTGACCGGGTGCAGGGAGTCTTCACGGGGTTCGCCACCATCGGCGTCGTCATCGCCGTCGGCGCCCTCCTCGCCCACCTGCGCATCGTCGACCTCACCGCCCAGCGGATCCTGTCACAGGTCGCCTTCTTCGTCGGCTCCCCCGCCCTCATGGTGATGACCCTGAGCCGGGCGGACGTCCAGGACGTCCTCTCCAGGAACCTCGTCGCCACGTCGGTCGCCGTGCTCGTCCCCGTGGTCGTCTACGGCCTCCTCGCCCGGTTCGTCTGGCGCCGACGCCTGGGTGACGCGACCATCGGCGCCCTCTCGGCGGCATACGTCAACGCGGGAAACCTCGGGATCCCGGTCGCGAGCTACGTCCTCGGCGACGCGGCCCTCGTCGCCCCGACCCTGCTGCTCCAGCTCCTCGTCCTGCAGCCGGTCGCCCTGGCGGTGCTCGACGCCGACGCCCTCGGACGCTCCCCGTCGCTCCTGCAGCTCGTCACCCGGCCGTTCCGGAACCCGCTCACCGTGGGCTCACTCCTCGGCGTACTGCTGTCGGTCACCGGCTGGACCCTGCCGGACGTCGTCGGCAACCCGCTCGAGCTGCTCGGCAACCTCGCGGTCCCGTCGATGCTCATCGCGTACGGCATCGCGCTGCGGCTCGGCCCCGGTCTCGGCGCCGCCGGCTCGGTGGCCGAGCTCGTCACGACCTCCGCGCTCAAGCTCGTCGTCCAGCCGCTCGTCGCGTATGCCGTGGCGCACCTCGCGCTCGGAGTCGGCGGGCCCGCGTTGCTCGCGATCGTCGTCACGTCGGCGCTGCCCACCGCGCAGAACATCTTCGTCCACGCGACCCGCTACGACCGGGGCACGGTCCTCGCCCGCGACACCATCCTCATCACGACCGTGGGCGCCGTGCCGGTGATCCTGCTCATCGCGGCGCTGCTCGGCTGAGACACCTATCCTGTGCGCGTGTCGAGAACTGCGCTCACTGGCGAGACGGTGGCCGACGTCGGGGTCCTGCACGAGCGGCTGTGGACGGGGGCGACGGTCATCACCGCCGTGCGCACGGCCGCCTCGGCCGGTGCCGCCGCCTGGGCGCTGCACGAGCGCAGCCTCACCCTGCTCGTCGTCGCGCTCGGCATCTACTGGGCCGGCGACGTCCTCGACGGCACCTGGGCGCGCGTGCGCGGGTGCGAGACCCGGATCGGTGCCGTGCTCGACATCTTCTCGGACCGGTTCAACGCGGGCGCGTTCTATGTCGGCCTCGCGTGGCTCCAGCCCGAGCTGTCGCCGGCGATCTTCGTCTACCTCGCCGAGTTCATGGTCGTCGACACGTTCCTGTCCATCGCCTTCCTCGCCTGGCCGATCCGCAGCCCCAACTACTTCCACGTCGTCGACCGCACGATCTGGCTCTGGAACTGGTCCAAGCCGGCCAAGGCGGTCAACAGCGCCCTCTTCGCCGTCCTCCTCCTTGCCACCGGGTGGATGTGGCTCGGCCTCGCCGTCGCGAGTGCGCTGCTCGTCCTCAAGTGCTGGTCGGTGGTGCGGCTCCTGCGGATCGGCCTGCCCGTCCCGCAGGTCGCCCATGTGGGGTGAGGCCCTGGCCGTCCTCGGCCTCGCGGTCGCCTCAGCCCTCATCCCGCTCATCAACATCGAGGCGATCATCGCCGTCGCGGCGGTGCAGGGGCAGGCGCCGACGTGGCTGCTCGTCCTCGGCGCCACCGTGGGCCAGATGGCCGGCAAGCTGCTCTGGTACTACGGCGGCCGCGAGGTCGACCGGTTCGGCTTCGTCGCCCGCCGGATGGAGCGGCCCCGGGCCAAGGCGTCGATGGCCAGGTGGCGGGTGCGCACCGAGGGCCGGCCGTGGTTCTGCGCCGGGATGCTCCTCGTCTCGGCGGCCACCGGGTTCCCCCCGTATGCCGTCCTCGCCGTCCTCGCTGGCGCGCTCCGGGTGCCCGTGACCGTCTTCCTCGTCACCGGTCTGGTCGGCCGGGCCCTGCGCTTCTGGGCCGTCATCGGCGGGACGGCGACCGTCCTGTCGTGGTGGTGACCTCGTCCTCTCAGGTGGCGGTGCGCCCGTGTCGCTGCTAGGAACGAGGTCATGACCCGTCGCGCGCTGCCCGCCTTGGCCCTCGGCCTCACCCTCGCGGCCACCCCAGCGCCCCGTCGGAGATCGTCGCCCTGCGCGACGTCGACCCGACGATCGTCCACGAGATCCGGTACACGACGAGCCACAACTTCGTCGGCGAGCGGATCGACGCCTACCGGGCGCCACTGTGCCTCCTCACCCGTCCGGCCGCGGAGGCCCTGTCCCGGGCTCAGGACGCGCTGCGCCCCCGAGGCCTCACGTTCAAGGTCTACGACTGCTACCGCCCGCAGAGCGCCGTCGACCACTTCGTGCGCTGGGCCGAGGACCTCGAGGACGAGCAGATGAAGTCGGAGTTCTACCCGCGGGTGGAGAAGTCCCGGCTCTTCGCCGACGGCTACATCGCCGCGAAGTCCGGCCACAGGCGCGCGAGCACCGTGGACCTCACGCTCCAGCCGGTCGACGCCCGCCCCGGGCCGACCCCGCACTCCCCGCACCCGGCCGGATCGTGCCTCGGACCGGTCGAGGACCGGGCGCCGGACGCCTCGCTCGACATGGGCACGGCCTTCGACTGCTTCGACGTCCTCTCGAACACGGCAAACCCCGAGGTCACGGACGCCGCTCGGGCCAACCGCGAGCTCCTCGTCGACGTGCTCGCGGACCAGGGCTTCGCCAACTACGAGGCGGAGTGGTGGCACTTCACCCACCGCCCGGAGCTCTTCCCGACGACCTTCTTCGACTTCCCGGTCTCCCGGGCCTCGCTCATGTCCCGCTGACACGATGATCAGCCTCGAGCTCGCCCGCGCGCTCCTCCACCAGTCCGGCGTCCTCTGGCAGCCGAGGGCCGGCGACCGCTTCGTCATCGAGGCCGAGCTCCTGTCCAGCGAGGTCTTCTGGGTCAGCAACCTCACGATCGAGCCGCAGCACTTCGCCGACCAGACGGTCCTCGGCTTCAACGGCACCACCGAGTGGGCGCTCGACTCCGTGAGCCTCGACCAGGCGGTCTGGCTGCCCCGCGAGGACCAGCTCCGCGAGCTGCTCGGCGACCGGCTCGAGTCCCTGCGCCAGGTCCCCGGGGGCTGGGAGGTGACGTATGCCGCAGGCGACGGCACCCGGCATACGCTCACCGATCCGGATGTCGAGTGCGCCTACGCGAGAGCGCTGCTCACGATCTGAGGCTCAGCGCTTGCGGGTGCCGAAGATCGAGCGGGTGATCTCGCGGCCGATGACGGTGCCGGCCGAGCGCAGCGCCGACCGGAAGGCGCTGGACTTGACGACCTGCTCGACGAGGCCCGGGTCCTCCTTGGCGGCGGCGGTCCTCCTCGCCGGCGTCGGCGCGGGCGAGGTGGGCGGTGCGGCGGCGGGAGGGGCCGCGGCCCTGACGCGTGCCGCGAGCTTCTCGTAGGCAGACTCACGGTCCGCGACGGCGGCGTACTTCGTCGCGATGGGCGAGGACGCGATCGCCTGGTCGAGCAGCGCGTCGGGCGAGGGCGCCATGAGCGACTGTGGTGCCCGCATGCGGGTCCACGCGACCGGGGTGGGCGCGCCCCTCTCGGAGAGCACGGTGACGACGGCCTCGCCGGTGCCCAGCGAGGTGAGCAGCTCCTCGAGGTCGTATCGGCTGTGCGGGTAGGTCTTCACCGCGGCCTTGAGCGCCTTGGCGTCGTCGGGGGTGAAGGCGCGCAGCGCGTGCTGGACCCGGTTGCCGAGCTGGCCGAGCACCCCGGACGGCACGTCCTTGGGCGACTGCGTGACGAAGAAGACGCCGACGCCCTTGGAGCGGATGAGGCGGACGGTCTGCTCGATGGCGTCCTGGAACGCCTTGCTCGCGTCGGCGAAGAGCAGGTGGGCCTCGTCGAAGAAGAAGACCAGCTTGGGCTTGTCGACGTCGCCGACCTCGGGGAGGTCCTGGAAGAGGTCCGCGAGCATCCACATGAGGAAGGTCGAGAACAGCGCGGGGCGGTCCTGGACGCCGGGCAGCTCGAGGCAGGTGACGAGGCCCTTGCCGTCGCTCGTCGTGCGCATGAGGTCGGAGGTCTCGAAGGCCGGCTCACCGAAGAACGCGTCGGCGCCCTGGTCCTCGAAGGCGATGAGCTCGCGCAGGATGACCCCGGCGGTCGCCGACGAGAGGCCGCCGAGCGACTTGAGCTCGGGCTTGCCCTCGTCGCTCACGAGGTGGCTGATGACGGCGCGGAGGTCCTTGAGGTCGAGAAGGGCGAGGCCGTTCTTGTCGGCGTAGTGGAAGACGAGCCCGAGGCTGGACTCCTGCGTGTCGTTGAGCCCGAGGACCTTGGACAGCAGGGTGGGGCCGAAGTCGGTGATCGTCGCGCGGATCGGCACCCCCTTGCCCTGCCCGCCGAGCGACAGGAACTCCGTCGGGTACGCCGTGGGCTGCCAGTCCTGTCCGACGTCCGTGGCCCGTGACGCGGTCCGGTCGCTGGCCTCGCCGGGGCTCGCCAGCCCCGAGAGGTCGCCCTTGATGTCGGCGAGGAAGACGGGAACGCCCTGACCGGAGAGCTGCTCGGCCATGAGCTGGAGCGTCTTGGTCTTGCCGGTGCCGGTGGCCCCGGCGACGAGGCCGTGCCGGTTGAGCACCGCCAGCGGGATCCGCACCGGGGTGTCGGGGTGCGCGGTGCCGTCGATGACGGCGGCACCGAAGTCGAGCGCCGGGCCCTCGAAGGCGTACCCGGCCCGGATCTCGTCGAGGTGGTCAGGGGCGGCGTCGGGCGTGGTCACGTCGTCAATGTAACGACGATCGGCCCGGCGGTCTCCCCTCCCGCGCATCCCGGCGTCGGCGGACCCCGTAGAGGTGCTCGAGCGCGAGCTGGTCGAGGTGCTCGAAGCCCATGCCCCGCCTACCGGCCTCGTCCGGGTCGAACGCCTCGGACCGCAGGTCCGCCAGCGTCTCGCCCTCGGCCAGGGTCGGCTGCCCGAGCTCCGGCACCCGGGCCGCGGCCAGCGCCTCCTGCACCTCCGGGTCGGCCCGGAAGGCACGCGCCTTGTCGCGCAGGATGAGGTAGTTGCGCATGCACCCGGCGGCCGAGGCCCAGACGCCGTCCATGTCCTCGGTGCGCGGCGGCTTGAAGTCGAAGTGGCGCGGGCCGTCGTAGCCGCCCTGTTCCACCGTGTCGACGGTCCAGAAGGCTCCGCGCGCGTTGCCCGCACCGAAGCGCAGGTCCTGGTCGAAGCGGGGACCGTGCTGGCCGTTGAGGTCGAGGTGGAAGAGCTTGCCGTGCCACAGCGCCTGGGCGATGCCGTGGGCGTAGTTGAGGCCGGCCATCTCCTCGTGCCCCACCTCGGGGTTGAGGCCGACGAGCTCGGGCCGCTCGAGCTCGTTGATGAACGCCAGCGCGTGCCCGATCGTCGGCAGCAGGATGTCGCCACGAGGCTCGTTGGGCTTGGGCTCGAGGGCGAACCGGATGTCGTAGCCCTGCTCCACGACGTAGTCGCCGAGGACGTCGAACGCCTCCTTGTAGCGGTCGAGCGCGGCTCGGACGTCCTTGGACCCACCGGACTCGGCGCCCTCCCGGCCGCCCCAGGCGACGAACGTCGTCGCGCCGAGCTCGGCGGCGAGGTCGAGGTTCTCGGCGACCTTGCGGACGGCATACCGCCGCACGTCGCGGTCGTTGTTCGTGAAGCCGCCGTCGCGGAAGACGGGGTGCGAGAAGAGGTTCGTCGTCACCATGGGGACGACGAGACCGGTCTCATCGAGCGCCTTCCGGAACGGCACGAGGGCGGTGAGCCGCTCCCCGGGCGAGGCCCCGAACTCGGTCACGTCGTCGTCGTGGAACGTCACACCCCAGGCGCCCAGCTCGGCGAGGCGGTGCACGCCCTCCACCGGGTCGAGCGGCTCGCGGACCGCGCCGCCGAAGACGTCGACCCCCTGCCAGCCGACGGTCCAGAAGCCGAACGAGAAGCGGTCCTCGGGGGTGGGGGTGAAGTCGGTCATCGCAGCCACCGTCATTTCTTCGTGCTGAAGGCGGCGTCGAACGCCGCGTCGGGCTTGTCGAACGCCAGTCGGCGCACGAACTCCACGGCCTCGGCGGCGCCGACGAGCCGGTCCATGCCGGCGTCCTCCCACTCCACCGAGATCGGGCCGTCGTAGCCGATCGCGGTGAGGGTGCGGAAGCAGTCCTCCCACGGGACGTCCCCGTGGCCGGTCGAGACGAAGTCCCAGCCGCGCCGGGGGTCGGACCAGGGCAGATGCGAGGAGAGGCGACCGTTGCGGCCGTTGCCCACCCGCATCCTGATGTCCTTGCAGTCGACGTGGTAGATCCGGTCCTGGAAGTCCCAGATGAAGGCGGCGGGGTCGAGGTCCTGCCAGATCATGTGCGAGGGGTCCCAGTTGAGGCCGAAGGCGGGGCGGTGCCCGATCGCCTCGAGGGTGCGCACCGTCGTCCAGTGGTCGTAGGCGATCTCGCTCGGGTGGACCTCGTGCGCGAACCGGACGCCGACCTCGTCGTAGACGTCGAGGATCGGGTTCCAGCGGTCGGCGAAGTCCTGGTAGCCGGCCTCGATCGTCTCGGCCGGCACCGGGGGGAACATCGCGACGTACTTCCAGATCGCGGAGCCGGTGAAGCCGATGACCGTGTCGACGCCGAGCTTCGCGGCGGCGCGTGCGGTGTCGGCCATCCGCCGGGCGGCGCGCTGCCGCACGCCCTCGGGGTCTCCGTCGCCCCAGACGTCGGCCGGGAGGATGTCCTGGTGCCGCTGGTCGATCGGGTCGTCGCAGACCGCCTGCCCGACGAGGTGGTTGGAGATGGCCCAGACCTTGAGGCCGTGGCGTTCGAGGATCTCGAGGCGGCCGTCGACGTAGTCGTCCTCGGCGAGCGCGCGGTCGACCTCGAAGTGGTCGCCCCAGCAGGCGATCTCGAGTCCGTCGTACCCCCACGACCCAGCGAGGCGGCACACCTCCTCGAACGGAAGGTCGGCCCACTGCCCCGTGAACAGGGTGATCGGTCGTGCCACGTCAGTCCTCCAATGTGTGCGTCTGCGCCGGTCCACGGTCCGTAGAATCCGGGTCACGTCCAGCTTGTCGAGAGTCGGGCGGAAGCCGGTCCCGGCCCGGGCCCCTGCTGCAACAGCGTGCCCGGGCCGGGACCGGTGGAGCGGTCAGCCGCGCAGGGCGGCCAGGTTGTCGTAGCTGAGCCTGGCGAACTCGAGCGACTGCGCCGGGTTGGCGGCGCCGCCACCGGCGTTGTCCTGCTCCCACATCGGGTTGTGCGAGCCCTTGGCCCCGACCCGCTGGAAGAAGGTCGTGTAGTCGATGTCGCCGACCCCGAACGGGACGATGGCGTAGCCGTTGGTCGTGCCCGGGAGCGAGGCGCCGTCCTTGGCGTGGAAGAGCGGGAAGCGCTTCGTCTGCGCCGCGACGACGCCCGCCGGGTCGAAGACGGCGCCGGTCACGACGGAGCCGTCGGGGGCGGTGTACGTGTGGTGCTTGTACTGCGCGACGTGCGCCCAGTAGACGTCCATCTCGAGGTGGACGTACGCCGGGTCGGTGTTCGCCAGGAAGTGCTCGAGGCGGCGGATGCCGCTGCTCCTCGTCGGACGCCCTTGCAGGTCCAGCGGGCCGCTGTCGAGCAGGAAGCTGTAGGCGATGTCGTGGTTGTGCGTGTAGAGCTTCAGCCCGTGGGAGGCCGCCCGCTCACCGAAGAAGTTCCACCGCTCCGCCGCGAGCTCCCAGTCGGCGACATGGGCGCTGGTGGTCGGGTCGTTGCCCGTGCCGATGTGCCCCATGCCGAGGATGTTGGAGATCTCGCACGCGGCGTCGAACTGCGAGATCGTCGCGTCGGTGACCGATGCGGGGATGCTGCCGTGGTTGCCCTCTGCCTCCAGCCCGAACTCGTCCAGCCAGCCGCGCAGCTGGGTGGCTCCGGCCACCGTGTTGAGGTCGGCGCCACCCTCGGCGTTGGCATGCTGCCGGTAGCCCGCGAACTCGATCTGCTTGTAGCCGATCGTCGCGAGCTCCTTGAGCACCTCCTTGAAGCCCGAGGCGAGGTGCGTGGCGAGCGGGTCGCGGCCGACCGCGTCGCGGACGGTGTAGAGGATGATGCCTCGCTTGCCGGGGGGCACGAGCACGCCGTTCGCCTTGCCGCCGGCGGGGCCGGCCAGGGCGGCGGGGGCGGTGAACGCTGCCGCTGCCGCCATCCCGGTGGTCGCCGCGAAGAACTGCCGGCGGTTGAGGCCGAGCTTGGTGACCAGGCCCGAGACGTTGACGTCGTTGTCGGTGTTCATGTTCTGCTGCTCCTTCGTCACTGCAATGACATGGGTGAGGCGGGACGAACCGGGGATCTCCTCTCAGGGGCGGTGGGTGCTGCGGGGGTGGGAGGGCTGTGGTCAGCCGACGGCGGGTGGCGCGATCGGGGTCCACGCGGCGCCGCTCGCGGCGCTCGTCTCGACGGCCTCGAGGACGCGCTGCACGCCCAGCCCGTCGGCGAACGACGGCTCGGGGTCGGTCCCGTCGGCGATGGCGGTGAGGAAGTCGGCCGCCTGGTGGGTGAAGCCGTGCTCGTAGCCGAGGCCGTGACCCGGCGGCCACCACGGCGCGACGTAGGGGTGGTGGGCCTCGGTGACCTGGACCCGGCGGAACCCGGGCTCGTCGCCGTCGGCCTCGTAGACGTTGAGGACGTTCATGTCCTCGAAGTCGAAGGCGATGCTGCCCGTGGTCCCGTTGAGCTCCACCCGGATCGCGTTCTTGCGGCCCGTGGCGAACCGGGTCGCCTCGAAGGAGGCGAGGGCCCCGCCGGAGAAGCGCCCGATGAACACGGTCGCGTCGTCGACGGTCACCTGCCCGGTCCCCGAGCCGACCGTGGCCGACAGCCCGCTCGAGGCCCGGGGCAGGGGGCGCTCCTTGACGAAGGTCTCGGTGAGCCCGCTGACACCGGCCAGGCGGTCACCGGTGATGAACTGGGTGAGGTCGATGACGTGGGCACCGATGTCGCCGAGTGCTCCCGAGCCGGCTCGCTCCTTCTGCAGCCGCCACGTGAGCGGCGACTCCGGGTCGACGAGCCAGTCCTGGAGGTACTGCGCACGGACGTGCCGCACCTCGCCGATCCGCCCGGCCGCGACGAGCTGCTGAGCGAGGGCGATGGCCGGCACGCGACGGTAGGTGAACCCCACCATGCTGCGCGTGCCGGAAGCGCTGGCCCGCCCCGCCGCGTCGGCCATGGTGACGGCCTCCTCGACGGAGTTCGCCAACGGCTTCTCGCACAGCACGTGCTTGCCCGCGGCGAGCGCGGCGAGCGCGATCTCGGCGTGGGTGTCGCCCGGGGTGCAGATGTCGACGATGTCGACGTCGTCGCGGGCGATCGCGGCGCGCCAGTCGGTCTCGACCGACTCCCAGCCGAAGCGCCGGGCCAGGTCCTGCGCGGCCTCGGCGTTGCGGCCGCAGACCACCCGGAGCTCGGGCACGACCGCGGGGTCGAAGAAGCTGCGCGCGTTGCGCCACCCCTGGGAGTGCGCCTGACCCATGAACGCGTAGCCGATCATGGCGACGCCGAGGCGTCGGGGCTCGGGCGGCGAACCCGTGGGTCCGCCGGTCTCGTCCAGCTCATTCATCCGTGAAGCCTTCCCTGACGTGACTCGGTGCTCGAGGACTCGAGGGCTCAGGACTCGAAGCCGAGGGGGAGGTACTCCTCCACGTTGTCCTTGGTGACGACCGGGGCGTCGAGGACGATGCGGCGCGGGACGGCCACCTGGACGAGGTCGCTCATGCTCTTGTCCTGGGCGAGGAGCCGGGCGAGGCGCACGCCGTCAGCCGCCTGGGTGGGCGGGTAGAGCACGGTGGCCTCCATCTTGCCCTCCTTGATCCAGCGCATGGCGTTGGCCGAACCGGCCCCACCGATGAACGAGAACTCGCTGCGCTTGGCGTTGTCGAACGCGGCCATGACGCCGACGCCCTGGTCGTCGTCGTGGTTCCAGATGATGTCGAGCCTGGGTGCCGCCTGGAGGAGGTTGGAGGCGACCTTCTCCCCGGACTCGACGGTGAACTCGGCGGCGACGCGGTTGTCGACCGTCTGGTTGCAGGCCTTGAGCGCGTCGGCGAAGCCCTTGCTGCGGTCCTGGGTCAGGGGCAGCGCGTCGATTCCGGCGATCTCGGCGATGACCGGGTTGGTGAGCTTCTTGTCCGTGACGAGCTTGCAGGCGTAGGTGCCCGCGCTGACGCCCATGCCGTAGTTGTCGCCGAGGATCGTCGTGCGCGCCGCGAACGGCGTCGAGAACTCACGGTCGACGTTGACGACGATGATGCCGGCCTGCATGGCCTTGGTGGCGACCTCGGTGAGGGCAGCGCCGTCGGTGGGGAGGAGGACGATCGCGTCGACCTTGTCGTTGATGAAGGTCTCGATCTGGGAGATCTGCAGGCTCGCGTCGTTCGTTCCCTCGGCGGCCTTGAACTCGACGTCGGAGAACTTCTTGGCCTCGGCCTGGGCGGCGGAGTTGATGGCGCCCAGCCAGCCGTGGTCGGCCGCCGGCCCGGAGAACCCGATGGTGATCTTGTCTCCCGGCTCGTCGTTGTTGCTGCCGGCCCGCTGGCTGTCCGAGGACGTCGTGCCCTCGTCCTCGGGGGTGTTGCTCGTGCAGCCGGCGGCGACGAGGGCGACGACGCCGAGTGCCGCGGCGGTGCGGACGGGGCGGGAGATGGTGCGACGGTTCATGGTGTCTCTCCTGGGCTGTGGTGCGGGGTGGGTGAAGGGAGCGGTGGTGCCGTGCGTGGTGCCGTGGTGCGGAGGAGCTGGGACTAGGTGCTTCGCCGGCGAGCAGCGAGCCACTGCTGCAGGAGGACTGCGGCCACGATGATCACGCCCTTGGCGACGTTCTGGGTCGACGTGTCGAGGTTGTTGAGGGTGAAGACGTTGGTGAGCGTCGCGAAGATGAGCACGCCGAGCACGGTGCCGACGATCGTTCCGCGGCCGCCGCTGAGGAGGGTGCCACCGATGACGACGGCTGCGATGGCCTCGAGCTCGTAGAGCCCGCCGTGGGTGGACGTGCCGGTCGTCGTGCGCGCCATGAGCATGACGGCGGCCAGCCCGCAGGCCAGTCCGAGGAGGACGTAGAGGTATGCCGTCTGCCGCTGGACCTTGATCCCGGCCAGTCGCGCGGCCTCCGGGTTGCCGCCGATCGCGAGCGTCCGGCGCCCGAAGGTCGTGCGGTTGAGCAGGACCCAGCCGAGCGTGGCGACGAGGGCGAAGATGATGACGAGGACCGGGATGCCGATGACGCTGCCGCCGAAGAAGTCGATGAAGCCGCGGTCCCGCACGATCTGCGTGCGGCGCTGGGCGATGATCTCGGCGAGACCCCGGGCCGCGGCGAGCATCGCCAGGGTGGCGATGAACGGCGCGACCTTGCCGTACGCGACGAGGACTCCGTTGACGAGCCCGCAGGCGGCGCCGACGACCAGCGCGGTGAGCACCATGACGATCCAGTGGATGTCCTCCGCCAGCGTCTGGGTGGCGAGCGTGGTGGCCCAGACCGACGACAGGGCCACGATGGCCCCGACGGAGAGGTCGATGCCACCGCCGCAGATGACGAACGTCATCCCGACGCTGACGACCCCGATGACCGCGGCGAACCGCAGGACCGTCAGGGCGTTGTCGATGCTGCCGAACCGGTCACCAGCGGTGGCGATCCCGACGATGCAGAGGAGGACGAGAGCGATGACGAGGCCGAGGTTGCGCGTGGCCGACCCGCTCATGAACCGGCTCAGGGCACCGGGGCCGGGTCCGGCGGTGGCGGCGGGCGCCACCATCGCCTGGCTGCCCGAGGGCTCCTCGGAGGTGCGTGGGGTCTCGACGCTCATGCGGCGTCTCCTCTCATGATGATGTCGAGCACGCGGTGCTCGTCGAGGTCGCCGGACGGCGCCTCGTGCAGGACCTGGCCGTCGCCGACGACGAGGACACGGTCGGCCAGACCGAGGACCTCCTCGATCTCGCTGGAGACGACGACCACGGCGACGCCGTCGTCGGCGAGCCGGCGGACGAGTGCATAGATCTCGGACCGGGCGCCGATGTCGACACCGCGTGTGGGCTCGTCGAGCAGGAGGACGCGGCAGCCGCGCAGCAGCCACCGGGCGAGCACGACCTTCTGCTGGTTGCCGCCGGAGAGCGTGCGGATCTCGCGGGTGACCCCGGTCGGCCGCAGGTCGAGGCTCGTGGCGAGCTCCTGCGCGGCGTTGTTCTCGGCGGTGCGGTCGATGAACCCGCCCCGCGCGAAGCGGGTGAGCGTGGCCATGCTGATGTTGTGCGCCACGCTGTCACCGAGCACCAGCGCCTGGCTCTTGCGCTCCTCGGGGCAGAGCCCGACACCGGCGTCGACGGCGGAGCCCACCGACCCCGGTCGCAGGCGCCTGCCGCCGACGGTGACCGTGCCGGTGTCGGCCTTCCGGGCGCCGAAGACGGTCTCGACGATCTCGGAGCGTCCGGCACCGACGAGCCCGGCGAGTCCGACCACCTCTCCGGGTCGCACCTCGAAGCTCACGTCCTGGAACTCGCCCCGGCGGGAGATGCCCTCGACGACGAGCAGGGGGTCACCCTCGGGGGAGGACCGGCGCTCGGGGAAGACGTACTCGATCGACCGGCCGGTCATGAGTCGGATGACCTCGGCGGTGGGGGTCTCCTTGGCGGGCAGCCCGGTGGCGACCGTGCGTCCGTCCTTGAGGACGGTGACCCGGTCACCGATGACCCGGATCTCCTCGAGCCGGTGCGAGATGTAGACGACGGCGACGCCCTCCGCGGTGAGCTGTCGGATGACGTCGAAGAGACGCTCGACCTCACCGCCGTCGAGGACGGCCGACGGCTCGTCCATGACGATGAGCCGCGCATGGCGCGACAGCGCCCGCGCCATGCTGATGATCTGCTGGCCGGCGGCGGACAGGTCGCCGACCTCGGTCGTCGGGGAGATCTCGGGATGGCCGAGCCGCTCGAGCAGCGCCCTCGTCTCGGCCCGGGCCGCGGAGCGCTGCGAGATGCCGAACCGGGACTTCTCGTGGCCGAGGAAGATGTTCTCGGCGACGGTCAGCCCCTCGACGAGGTCGAGCTCCTGGTACATCGTCGCGATGCCCATGTCCATGGCCGCCTGGGGGTGCCCGAGGGTCACCTCGGAGCCGTCCCACGTGATCGTGCCCTCGTCCGGCGTGTGCACCCCGGCCAGCGTCTTGATGAGGGTGGACTTGCCGGCGCCGTTCTGCCCGAGCAGGCAGTGCACCTCCCCCGGACGCACGTCCAGGTCGACCCCGCCGAGTGCGACCACACCGGGGAACCTCTTCACGATTCCGGCCATCACCAAAAGAGGTGAGGCCTCATTGCCTCGAGTCATGACGAGGACGCTATTGCCCTTTTGTCTGATCGTCAAGCAAAAGTTTTGCGTCGTGGACAATCATCGGTTCGTGCAGGTGACCGAAGTCCGCTCATGTGCTTCACTACGAGCGTGAGTACGTCCGTCGACCTCCACCCCCGGGCACCCGCCGGGGTCCATGCCCCGACGGGCGCCACCGCGGCAGGCGCCGGAGCCCTCCTCCAGCTCATGAGGGACGGCCAGCCACGCACCCGCGCCGAGCTCATCCAGCTCACCGGTCTGGCGCGCTCGACGGTGGGAGCGCGCGTCGAGTCGCTGCTCGCCGCAGGCCTGCTCGCACCTGCGGGGGAGTCACGGTCCACCGGAGGACGACCTCCCACGCGCCTCGCCTTCAACCCCGAGGCCGGCTTCGTCATCGGCGCCGACCTCGGCGCGACCCATGCGACCGTCGCCCTCACGGACCTCAGCGGACGGGTGGTCGCCGAGACGTCACAGGAGCTCGACATCCGCCAGGGCCCGGAGGTCGTCCTCGACGCGGTGGTGACCATCAGCCGAGCACTGCTGCGTTCGGCCCGCAAGACCAAGCGCCAGCTCGTCGGTGTCGGCCTCGGGCTGCCCGGTCCCGTCGAGCACTCCACCGGTCGCCCCGCCTCTCCCCCGATCATGCCGGGCTGGGACGGCTACGACGTCCCGGCGCACGTCTCCGCCGCGCTCGGCGGCCCGGTCCTCGTCGACAACGACGTCAACATCATGGCGCTCGGCGAGCACGCGACGATCTACCCCGACGTCGAGCACCTCGTCTTCGTCAAGGTCGCGACCGGCATCGGCGCCGGCATCATCAGCGGCGGCCAGCTCCACCGGGGGGCCCAGGGCTCCGCCGGCGACCTCGGCCACGTCGCCGCACCCCACGGCGCCGGGATCCTCTGCACGTGCGGCAACATCGGGTGCCTCGAGGCCGTCGCCAGTGGCCCGGCGATCGTCGCCCAGCTCGCCGCTCGTGGCATCCGGGTCGCCGACAGCCGCGAGCTGCTCGCCCTGGCCCGGGCGGGCAACCCCGAGGCCATCGCCGCGCTCCGGCAGGCCGGGCGCGAGATCGGCGAGGTCCTCGCCTCGATCGTCAGCCTGCTCAACCCGTCGGTCATCGCCGTGGGCGGGGTGCTCGCCCAGTCCGCGGAGAGCCTGCTCGCCGGGATCCGCGAGGTCGTCTACGGCCGGTCGCTCCCGCTGGCCACGGAGGAGCTGCAGATCGTCACCGCCCGCACGGGCGACCATGCCGGAGTCATCGGCGCCGCCACCATGGTGATCCAGCACGTCCTGTCGGCCGAACAGGTCGAGCTCCAGCTCGCGACCGCCGCCTCCTGAGCGGGGACGTCACGGCGCACGGGGACGCGGGCGGACGGCATACGCCGGGTCACAGTGTCCTCACGACCCGTGAGGCGTGCCGCACCCCATGCCGTCGCCGTCCTACAGTGGCGGGCGTGATCTTCAAGGCCGTCGGCGACACGCGTCCGTACCCGGAGCACGGGTACAGCACGCGCCAGTGGTCGAACGTGCCCCCGCGGCTCGTGCGCCTCGACGACCTCGTGACGACCAAGCGCACCCTCGACCTCGGCATGCTCCTCTCGGAGGACTCGACGTTCTACGGGGACCTGTTCGCCCACGTCGTCGAGTTCGAGGGGACGCTCTACCTCGAGGACGGCCTTCACCGGGCGCTGCGCGCCGCCCTCCACCAACGACCGACGCTGCATGCCCGCGTCCTCGTGATCGAGTGACCGACGATGTCCGACCGCGACCTCACCGACGAGCTGCGACACCGTCGACAGCACCGCAGGACCACGACGACCATCCTCGTCGTCATCCTCATGCTGTTCTTCGCGTTCTGGTACGCGTTCTCCTACTACCGGGCCTCGCTCAACCCTGAGCCCCCGACGGGCGTCGAGGCCACGTGCCGCCCGTACGACCCCAAGGTCCCGACACCGGCCACCACCACGGTCAACGTCTACAACGCGACGTCGCGCAACGGTCTGGCCGCACGCACGGCCAGGGAGCTGCGCGCCCGCGGCTACACGATCCGCGACGTGAGCAACGACCCCCTTGACCGCGTCGTCGCCGGGCCGCTCGAGGTGCGGTTCGGGCCCGCCGGGGCCAGCCGTGCGCGGCTGCTGGCCCCGCTCGGCGGCAAGGGCACCACGCAGCTGGCCGACAAGCGCAAGAGCACGGTCGTCGACGTCGTCATCGGCGCCAAGTTCACGACCCTCGCGCCGGCCCCCAAGGCCACGGGCAGGCCCATGTGCCCGGTCCCGTCCCCCTCCGCCTCCCCGTCAGCGGGCTGAGGTGACCTCCGCCCCGCGGGCGGCGGTGGCCTTCCTCCTCTCCCGGCTCCTCCTCGGCGCGACCGTGCTCGCCATGGCCGCCGCCACGGGCCAGGGCGCCGTGGGTCACGAGTGGGCGAGCGGCGTGTGGTGGCTCGACCGCTTCTCGGCCTGGGACAGCTACCACTTCGTGCGCATCGCGTCGCTCGGCTACCTGCCGCCCGGCCTCGACTGCTGCGACCAGGCGTTCTTCCCCGGCTACCCCCTCGCGATGGCGGCACTCACGCCGCTGCATGGTGGGAACGTCACTGCCGCAGGGTTGCTCGTCAGCGTCGCCGCCGGAGGTGTCGCGGCGGCACTCCTGTGGGCCCTCGTGTCCGAGGACGCGCGCGGCGGTCCCCTCGCGGCCCGCCGGGCCCTCGCCCTGCTCCTGGTGGCACCGGCGGGCTTCTTCCTCGTCGCGGTCTACACCGAGGGGCTCTTCCTCGCACTGGCCCTCGGCGCGTGGCTGCTGGCGGGCCGGCGCCAGTGGTGGTGGGCCGGGAGCGTGGCCGCCCTCGCCGCCGCGGTGCGCGTCAACGGCCTGTTCCTCGCGGCAGCCCTCGTCGTCATGTACGCCGTGCAGTGGAACAGCGACGGCCGCCCCCGCCCCCGCCCGGACGTCCTCGCGCTCGGCCTCCCCTCCCTGGGCGTCGGCGCCTTCGTCGTCCACCTCCACTCGCGGACCGGGTCGTGGGACGCCTGGCGCGAGGCCGAGGCCACGGGCTGGGACCGGTCGGTCGCGTGGCCGTGGGACGGGGCCGCGGCCGCGTGGAGAGCCCTGCTCGACAGCCCGACCACGTGGCTCGCCGCGAGCCGGGCCGCCGACATCGTCGCCGTCGCGCTCGGGCTCGCGCTGTGCGTCCTGCTTGCGCGACAGCGGCGCTGGCCCGAGCTGACCTACATGACCCTCACCCTGGGGGTGGTCCTCTGCTCGACGCTCTGGGTCTCGGCCCCCCGCTACGCCCTCACCTGGTTCCCCGCCTACCTCGCCGTCGCGACGATGCGCGACACGACGGCATACCGACGCTGGTATGCCGTGGGGCTGGGACTGTCGTTCGTGCTCCTCGTGGGTGCCACCTGGGCGGCGGCCCACCGCCAGTGGGTGGCCTGATGGCGGACGGGGTCAGCCGGCATTCAGGTGCATGGGTGACAATCGCCCGACACCGATCGATCTACAGGAGTGTGTCGTGGCCCCGTCCGGGAGTGGCAGCAAGAAGGCGCGCGCCAATGAGCGCAGCACCTCTGACCGAGTTTCACAGATGCGCAAGGAGCAGCAGAAGAAGGACCGCCGTCGGCTGATGGCGATCTGGGGGGCAGCCGCCGTGACGATCGCGATCGTCGTCGGCGCCGTCGCGTTCGCCGTGATCAGCGACAAGTCCAACACCCCGAGCATGGCGGCGGTCAAGTCCTTCAAGTACGACGCCGGGGCCCACACGGAGTCGACCGTCACCTACAAGGAGAACCCGCCCGTCGGCGGCGAGCACCACCCGGTGTGGCTCAACTGCGGCGTCTACGACGCTCCGGTGCGCAGCGAGAACGCCGTGCACTCGATGGAGCACGGCGCGGTGTGGATCACCTACCAGCCCGACCTGGCCCAGTCCGACGTCGACACGCTCAGGGACATCGCGCCGGACACGTACTCGGTGCTCTCCCCGTACGAGGGCCTGCCCGCACCGGTCGTCGTCTCGGCCTGGGGCAAGCAGCTCGCCCTGACCGGCGCCGACGACCCGCGCCTGGAGGAGTTCATCAAGGAGTACCGCCAGGGTCCGCAGACGCCGGAGCCGGGCGCGCTCTGCACCAACGGCACCGACGGCTCGGACATGCCGCCGCCGACCTCGCCGTCGGCGTCGCCGTCCGCGTCGCCGTCGACCTCCCCGTCCGCGGCCACGAGCCCGTCGCCGTCCGCCGCGACCCCCTCCCCCTCGGCATCGTGACCGACAGCACCTCGCTCCAGCCGACGACCTCCTCCCGCTCGCGGGGGGAGGTCGTCGGCTTGGCCGTCCTCCTCGGCGTCGCGTCGCTGCTCGTCGGCCTCGTGCTCGGATGGGCGCTGTTCGGCCGGGGCGGGTTCCCGCTGGACGGGTCGGCCGAGGCCGGGTTCGCGCGGGACATGCAGACCCACCACGGCCAGGCCGTCCAGATGTCGCTCCTCGTCGTCGACCGGACCACCGACCCCGCCGTGCGCACGATGGCCAACGACATCGCGACGAGCCAGCAGCAGCAGTCCGGCCAGATGTTCGCGTGGCTGCAGCTGTGGGGGCTCACCCCGACCGGCTCGCAGACGCCGATGGAGTGGATGGGCTCGGACCACCACGGGGCCACGTCGGCCTCCGGCGACGCGGTGCCGATGCCCGGGATGGCCTCCGCCGCCGACCTGCAACGGCTGAGCGCCGCGTCCGGGGTCGAGGCCGAGCGGATCTACCTCGAGCTGATGATCGCCCACCACCGCGGCGGGGTCCAGATGGCCGACGCGGTGCTGTCACGCTCCGACCGTGACGAGGTCGTCACGCTCGCGGGCTCGATGAAGCGCGCCCAGACGTCGGAGATCACGACGATGCAGTCGATGCTCGACGCCCGCGCCTGACCCGGGCTCCTGCTCCCCCTCAAGGAAACCTGCGGGGTGCGTGAGAACGCCACCCACCTGCCCCCTCACCCGCGCCGTGCGTCTGCCGGCAGCACCCGATCGACCCAAGCGCTCGATTTCGCTCCGGCCGGGTCGTTGCGTATCCTGCTTCGCGGTGGTGTGTCCGAGCGGCCTAAGGAGCACGCCTCGAAAGCGTGTGAGGGTGCAAGCCCTCCGTGGGTTCAAATCCCACCGCCACCGCCAGACAACGAAGGGCCCCGAGTTCGATCGGGGCCCTTCGCCTGTGCGGGTGGCCGTGCAGGACCCGGCCCTGGGGTGCAGGACCCCGTCCAGGCGTGCACGATCCGGTTCGCGAACCGGCCTCGCCCTCCTGAACCGGTTCGATCCGGTTCGCGAACACCGGCTCGGTTCGCGAACCCTTCTGTGCACCGCCCGGCGGGCGCCGAGGCGGTCCTCAGGCGAGCTGCATCGTCGTGAGGCAGGTCGGGTCATCGGCGTGCGTCGAGACCTTGGTCTGCGCCACCTTGCCCTCGTGCCCGATGCGCAGGGTGGCGGTGGTGTCCTTGGGGAGCCAGAAGCCGATGAAGCCGTTGGCGAAGACGGTCTTCACCCCGTCCGCGAGGACGGCGCCGGTGCTCTCGTCGACGAGGCTGACCTCCACGTCCTCGCCGCCCAGCTCCCCCTTGCACGTCGTCAGCGAGTGGTTGAAGCACTCGTGCGTGCTGTCGACGTAGGGAGCCACCGAGAGGTAGAACCGGTCCGGCGGGATGGGCAACGTGACCTCGGTGTCGTCCCCCGAGACGAGCAGCCTGTCGGGGCGGACCGACGCCATGAGGTCGGTGGGCCGCTGGTCCATCGGCATCCGGTCGAGGGTGTCGATCACCTCCATGGCGCTCTTCCCCCTCAGGGCGTGCTTGGCCAGCAGCGCCTCACCGGCTGCCGACGGCGCGGGGGCGGTCTCCGTCTGGGTCGTCGCCGAGCCAGCCCCATCCGGGGCGGTCGTCGGGGCGGTCGTCGGTGCGGAACACCCCGCGACCAGCGCAGTAGAGAGGACGAGGACGGGGAGGGCCAGGCGCATGCGACCATCATCGTCGACCGCGACCACCTCCGAACCGGACCTTCGTCCCCTCCCGTGCACCCGGCATACGGATGGGCACGGAACAGCCCGCGGGCCTGTCGACCGAGCGGTCGGCGACGAGTGCAGGGGACGACCTGCACGACCCGCGGGCTGCGGTGAGCTGCTGGGGATTGCGCCGGGGCGCGACCTCGAGCAGTCGAGGTGCGCTAGCGCGCAGTCACCTCACGCGTCCAATGTGAATTCAATTCCTGGACCACCTCCCTTCCGTGTACTCCGACGCTAAATCGGCGGAGCCACCTGTGCAAGGGCTTTACCAGGTCGTGTCGTTGCACCCGGAGTGCGACTCGGGCTCCACCTGCAGGGTCGCGTGCTCGACCCCGAACTCGTCGCGCATCACCCGCCGGGCGGCGTCGAGGACGGCGTGGGCGTCCGCGCCGTCGCTCGTCATGAGGTGTGCGGTGGCGACGTTCATCCCCGACGTCAGGGTCCAGACGTGGAGGTCGTGCACGTCGGTCACGTCCGGCACCGCGGCCAGGGCGGTGGTCACGTCGTCCGGGCTCATGCCGGCAGGGGCGTGCTGCCCCAGCACCGTGAGCACCTCACGGCCGAGCAGCACGGCCCGCACCGCGACGAACGCCGCGATCGCGAGCGCGATGCCCGTGTCCCACCACGCGTTCCCCGTCGCCGCGACGAGCACCCCGGCCACGACGACCCCGACCGACCCGAGGGTGTCGGCGACCACCTCGAGGTAGGCGCCCTTGACGTTGAGCGACTCCCCGGCGCCGCCACGAAGCAGCGCGAGGGCGATGAGGTTGACGACGAGCCCGATCGACCCGACGACGAGCATGGGGCCGGTCGCCACCTGCACCGCGTCGCCGATGCGTCGCACGGCTTCGACCGCGATGTATGCCGCGACGCCGACCATGAGGAGCACCGCCAGTCCCGAGGCGAAGACCTCCGCACGGAACGACCCGTAGGTCCGGCGGCCGGTGCGGTCCGGACGGCCGGCGACGCGGGTGGCCACGACGGCGGCACCGAGCGCGACGACGTCGGCGGCCATGTGACCGGCGTCGGAGAGGAGGGCGAGGGAGCCGGAGGTCAGGGCTGCGACGAGCTCGACGACGAAGAACACCGCGACCAGACCGAACGCCGCCTGGAGGCGCCACCGGTGCGTGGCCCCGGCGTGCCCGTGGCTGTGCCCGCTTCCCATGGCTCCACGCTAGCGACCGACCGGAGATCCCCCTCCGCGGCATGGCTCCACGCCGCGCAGATGTGGTCGGGTGGAGGCATGACGCGCTACGGCTTCCACGCCTCCCACGAGCAGATCAGCCCCTCGGTGCTCCTGCGCGACGTCCAGCACGCCGAGACCGCCGGCTTCCAGATGGCGATGTGCTCCGACCACTTCTCCCCGTGGAGCGCCCGCCAGGGCCACAGCGGCTACACCTGGGCCTGGCTCGGCGCCGCGCTCGCGACGACGAACCTCACGATGGGCTGCGTCAGCGCGCCCGGCCAGCGCTACCACCCCGCGGTCGCGGCCCAGAAGATCGCGACCCTGTCGCAGATGTTCGAGGGTCGCTTCTGGGTCGCCCTGGGCAGCGGCGAGGCGAGCAACGAGCACATCACCGGCGACGGCTGGCCGCGCAAGGAGGTCCGCGACCGCCGGCTCGACGAGTGCGTCGACGTCATCCGGCGGATGCTCGCCGGTGAGGAGGTCAGCCACGACGGGCTCGTCACCGTCGACCGGGCCCGGCTGTGGGACCTGCCCGAGCAGCAGCCGAGGCTCATCGCCCCCGTGGTCTCGGTGGAGAGCGCTGCCCGGGTCGCGGCGTGGGCGGACGGGCTCATCACCATCGTCCAGCCCGAGAACCGGCTGCGCCGCGTCATCGAGGCCTACCGCGGGGCAGGCGGTGGGGGCGAGCTCTCCCTCCAGGTCCACCTCAGCTGGGCAGAGAGCGAGCAGGCGGCGGAGGACATCGCGGTCGACCAGTGGCGCAGCAACGTCATCGGTCCTCCCGTCGCGTGGGACGCCGAGACGGCGGAGGCGTTCGACGCCATCGGTGAGCAGGTCAGCACCGAGGCCGTGCGCGGCGCCGTGCAGGTCTCCGCCGACCTCGGTGAGCACCGTGAGCGCCTCGCGGACCTCGCCGCGCTCGGCTTCGACGACCTCTACCTGCACCACGTCGGCCAGGAGCAGGGGGCCTTCATCGAGGCCTTCGGCGAGCAGGTCCTGCCCGAGCTGACCTCCACCCACGCGTCACGAGCCTGAGGGACGGACCCTGACCATGCGCATCACGGACACGAGCGACCAGTGGTGGAAGACCGCGGTCATCTACTGCCTCGACGTCGAGACCTTCTACGACTCCGACGGCGACGGGACCGGCGACCTCCACGGGCTCGCCGAGCGCCTCGACTACCTCACCGAGCTCGGGGTGACCTGCATCTGGCTCATGCCGTTCTACCCGAGCCCGCAGAGGGACGACGGCTACGACGTCAGCGACTTCTACGGGGTCGACCCCCGCGTCGGCACCGCCGGCGACCTCGTCGAGGTGGTCCGCACCGCCCACGACCGCGGGCTGCGCGTCATCACCGACCTGCTCGTCAACCACACCTCCGACGCCCACCCGTGGTTCAGGGAGTCCCGGCGCAGCACCGGCTCCGCCAAGCGCGACTGGTACGTGTGGCGCTCCGACGCGCCACCGGACACGAGCGCCGAGGTGGTCTTCCCCGACAAGGAGACGTCGATCTGGAGCCTCGACGACCGTACCGGCGAGTGGTACCTCCATCACTTCTACTCGCACCAGCCCGACCTCAACGTCGCCAACCCGGCGGTCCGCGACGAGATCGCGCGCATCGCCGGCTTCTGGCTCGAGCTCGGCATCGACGGCTTCCGCGTGGACGCCGTCCCGTTCTTCGTCGAGGACGTCGAGACCGCCGTGGCGTCGTCGGGCGCATCCGCGAAGGGCGGCACGAAGGGCAGGAGCGGCCCGGGCACCGAGGGTGGCGACGAGGTCGCCGCGGCCGTGAGCCCGCACCAGCACCTCAAGGACCTGCGGGCGTTCATCAACCGGCGCAACGGTTCCGCGATCATGCTCGGCGAGGTCAACCTCCCGCACCAGCAGCAGCGCGAGTACTTCGGCGGGGACGCCGGCGACGAGCTGCACATGATGTTCGACTTCATCGGGATGCAGAAGCTCTACCTGTCGCTCGCTCGGGAGGACGCCCGTCCCCTCGCCAAGGCGCTCCTCGACCGGCCGGACATCCACCCCAGCTGCCAGTGGGCGACGTTCGTGCGCAACCACGACGAACTCACCCTCGACAAGCTCACGGACAAGGAGCGCCAGGAGGTCTTCGCGGCGTTCGGGCCCGAGCCCGAGATGCAGATCTACGACCGCGGACTCAAGCGCCGGCTCCCGCCGATGCTCGGTGGCGACCCGCGCCGCATCCGGATGGCCTACAGCCTGATGTTCTCGCTGCCCGGCACCCCGACGCTCTTCTACGGCGAGGAGATCGGCATGGGCGAGGACCTCGCCGGCGAGGGGCGACACGCGGTCCGCACACCGATGCAGTGGACCGACGGACCCACCGGCGGCTTCTCGACGGCGCCCCCGCACCGGCTCGTCCGACGGCCCACCACGGACGGCTTCGGCCCCGAGCACGTCAACGTCGTGTCCCAGCGCATGGACCCCGACTCGCTGTGGAGCTTCATGCGACACCTGACCCAGACCTACCGCTCGTGCCCCGAGCTCGGGTGGGGCGAGCTCACCGTGCTGCCCCAACCCGACCACCAGGTGCTCGCGCACCAGTGCTCCACGGGTGAGGCGGCGGTCATCGCCGTCCACAACTTCGGGGCCGAACCGCGCACCGTCAGCCTCGACCTCTCGTCGTGGGTGTCCGACGGGGACGTCGAGCTCGCCGACCTGCTCTCGGGTGGCGAGGTCGCCACGAGGGACGGGTCGCTGGAGGTCGTCCTCGACGGGTACGGCTACCGCTGGCTCCGGGTGCACCCGAAGGGCGACCTCCGGATCCCGTGAGACCCGGGCGTCCGCGCGTGGCCGTCAGGGGCGGTCGAGGCCGGCGGTGCGCCGCCAGCTCCACGTCGCGACGACGGCCACGAGGAGGCCCCCGAGGAGGACCGCGCCCACGGTGCCGAACCAGCTGACCACGCGTTCGTACGACATCCCCGCGCCGTACCCCGCGAGCACGCTGATGACCGACCACGACCCTGCGCCCAGCAGGTCGTACCCGAGGAACTTCAGGTACGGCATGCCCGACATCCCCGCCAGCGAGGGCATCACCGAGCGCACGAACGGCGTCCAGCGACCCAGGACGACGGCCCAGCCCCCGCGGGTGCGCAGCTGCGCCTCCGCGTCCTCGAGTCGTTGGCGCCGACCGGGGTGGCTCACGCGTCGGTGCAGTCGGTGACCCACCCGGCGGCCCACGACGTAGCCGACCGTGTCACCGGCGAGCGCCGCGAGCAGGACGACGACGAGGACGCTGACGATCGAGGTGCGTCCCAGGGCCGCCGCGGCGCCGGCAAGGACGGCGACGGTCTCGCCGGGCAGGACCATGCCGACGAGCAGTGCGCACTCGCCGAACACGACGAGTCCGCTCACCGCGAGGATGAGCCACGGCGGCTGGTCGAGGAGCGCCGAGAGGAGGTCGGTCACCGGCGCGCCTCGAAGAAGTCGAGCAGCAGGCGCGACGACTCGTCCTCGAGGACCCCGCCGACGACCTCGATCCGGTGGGTCGCGCGCCGGTCGCGGACGACGTCCCACACCGACCCGGTCGCGCCGAGCTTCGGGTCCCACGCGCCGAGGACGATCCGCGAGATCCGGGCGAGCATCGACGCGCCGGCGCACATCGGGCACGGCTCGAGGGTGACGACGAGGGTGCAGTCGTCGAGGCGCCACGAGGTCGTGGCGCGGGCGGCCGCCCTCAGGGCCACGACCTCGGCGTGCGCGGTGGGGTCAGCGTCGATCTCCCGCTGGTTCCAGCCCTCCCCGAGGACCGCACCGTCGGGACCGAGCACGAGGGCACCGACGGGGACGTCGCCCGCGTCACCGGCCACGGACGCGAGGTCGAGGGCGCGACGCATGGCACCGGCATACTCCGGACGGGGCGGAGCGGACGCGGGTCCGGGAGTGGGGCTCACGCGGTAAGTTTCGCCCATGCGCGTTCACGTTGCCGACCATCCGCTGATTGCACACAAACTCACCTACCTGCGCGACAAGCGGACGGACTCCCCCACGTTCCGCCGGTTGGCCGAGGAGCTGATGACGCTGCTCGCGTACGAGGCGACCCGAGACGTGCGGGTCGAGCCGTTCGAGATCGAGACGCCGGTGGCGCCGACGACGGGCATCAAGCTGTCCAACCCCAAGCCGCTCATCGTGCCGATCCTGCGCGCGGGGCTCGGGATGCTCGAGGGGATGGTGCGGCTGCTGCCGAGCGCCGAGGTCGGGTTCCTCGGGATGCAGCGCAACGAGGAGACGCTCGAGGCGATCACCTACGCCAACCGCCTCCCCGACGACCTCTCGGGCCGCCAGGTCTACGTCCTCGACCCGATGCTCGCGACCGGGGGCTCGATGGTCGACGCGATCCGCTTCCTCCTCGAGCGCGGCGCCGACGACATCACCGCCGTCTGCCTGCTCGCGGCGCCCGAGGGCATCTCGCACCTCGAGTCCTCCCTCGCCGACGCCGGCGTGCCGGTCCAGCTCGTCACCGGCTCGATCGACGAGCGTCTCAACGAGCTCGGCTACATCGTCCCCGGGCTGGGCGACGCCGGCGACCGCCTCTACGGCGTCGTCTGACTGCGGGCCGCTCGCCGCGGGTTCTTCCGACACGCCGAAGGTGGCCTCACCAGTCACACCAGTCACATCCGTCATCATGGGTACTGCAGTGTGCACCCGTGCGAGACCTCCCGCGCGGGCCTGACCCCGAGAGAGAGCCGACGTGACCATGCCCCCGATCAAGAAGATCGTCACGTGGCTCCTCGTCATCTTCCTGCTCTACGCGATCTTCACCTCGCCCACCGACGCCGCCAACATGGTCGGCAGCGCGTGGGACGTCGTCACCAACGGCGTCGGCAACATCGGTCGGTTCTTCGACTCCCTGATCGCCCGGAGCTGACCTTGGCGGCCGGGCGCCTCGACCGCGAGCTGGAGCGCTACCTGGTCCGCGGCGAGACGGTCGTCACCGTGGTCCGGCAGCACTGGTTCTCGCTGGTCCGCCCGATCGCCCTCTTCGTCGGGCTGCTCTTCCTCGCGACCTTCGTCGAGGCCGAGGCCCCGCAGACTCGCGGCGGCGCGTTCCTCGCCAACCTCTTCTGGTATGCCGCGCTGGCCGGTTCGCTGTACCTCCTGTGGCGCTACCTCAACTGGCGCCGCGACTGGTTCGTCGCGACCGACAAGCGCTTCCTCCTCTTCTACGGGTTCATCCGGCGCAAGGTCGCGATGATGCCGCTGACCAAGGTCACGGACATGACCTTCGACCGGTCGCTGCTCGGCCGGATCATCGGCTACGGCACCTTCCTGCTCGAGTCGGCCGGACAGGACCAGGCGCTCGGGCACATCGAGTACGTCCCCGACGCCGAGGACCACTACCGCGCGATCTGCACCGTGCTCTTCGGCGCCGACGGCGCGGTCGACCCCGACGACGTCTGGCTCGACGTCGACGACGACGGGGACGACGACGAGGACGGCGGCCTGGACGACGACGGCCCGCGCGGCGGTGGCCCCGGCGGCCCCCACGGCCGCGGACCCACCGGCTCCCGCTGGGACGACGACTGGGACGGGGGCTGGGAGGACACGACGACGGCCCGCGCGGACGGCGGATGGCGAGATGACCCCTTTCGCCGCACCCCCGGCATACGCAATCCTGTGCGGGACCGGCACGACATCGAGCCGCCGCACGAAACGCTGTACCAGAGCCCTGACCTGGTCCGGGCCTCACGGACGGCCGACACGGGAGAGATCCCGGTCATCCGCCCGATCCGCAGTCGCAGCAGGAGGAAGGGCAGGCCATGAGCGTGTGGCGGACGAAGTCGATCGAGCAGTCCATCGCCGAGGGTGACGAACCGGAGTACCAGCTCAAGAAACGCCTCAGCGCGCTCGACCTCACCGTCTTCGGTGTCGGCGTCGTCATCGGGGCCGGGATCTTCACCGTCGCCGGGCGCGCGGCCCACACGCTGGCCGGCCCGGCCATCCTCATCTCGTTCGTCATCGCCGCGATCTGCTGCGGGCTCGCGGCGCTCTGCTACGCCGAGTTCGCGTCCACCATCCCGGTCTCGGGGTCGGCGTACACGTTCTCCTACGCGACGCTCGGCGAGCTGGTCGCCTGGATCATCGGCTGGGACCTGCTGCTCGAGCTCATGCTCGGCGCGGCCGTCGTCGCCCAGGGGTGGTCGGCGTACCTCGGGGTGCTCCTCGACCGCCTGGACATCACCATCCCCGAGTCGGTCGCCTACGGCTCGTCGTTCGACCTTCCGGCCTTCCTGCTCGTCGCCGTGCTCACGGTGCTCGTCTCGATCGGGATCCAGGAGTCGATGCGGGTCAACCTTGCGCTCGTCGCGGTGAAGGTCTTCATCGTCCTGTTCGTCATCGTCGCCGGCATCGGGTTCATCAAGACCGCAAACTACACGCCCTTCATCCCCGAAGCGGTGCCCACGGAGGGCGCGGGGTCGACGCTCGAGGCGCCGCTCCTGCAGACGCTCTTCGGGCTCACCCCGTCGGCGTTCGGCATCGGCGGCATCCTCGCCGGCGCCTCCCTCGTCTTCTTCGCCTACATCGGCTTCGACGTCGTCGCGACGACCGCCGAGGAGGCGCGCAACCCCGCGAAGGACCTGCCCAAGGGCATCCTCGGCTCGCTGCTCATCTGCACGATCCTCTACTGCGCCGTCGCCATCGTCATGACGGGCATGGTCCGCTACGACCAGCTCTCGCCGGAGGCGTCGCTCGCCAAGGTCTTCGAGGACGTCGGCAAGCCGGGCTACGCGACGCTCATCGCGGCGGGCGCCGTGGCCGGTCTCACCACCGTCGTCATGACCCTGCTCATCGGCAGCTCGCGGGTCGTCTTCGCCATGTCGCGCGACTGGCTGCTGCCGGCGAGCCTGGGCAAGACCAACGCCCGCACCGGTACCCCGGTCAAGATCACCGTCGGCATCGGTCTCCTCGTCGCCCTCACCGCGGCGCTGACGCCGATCGGCAAGCTCGAGTACATGATCAACATCGGCACGCTCACGGCGTTCTTCCTCGTGTCGCTCGCCGTGCCCGTACTGCGCCGCCGCCGCCCCGACTTCGACCGGCCGTTCACGGTGCCGTTCTCACCGTGGCTGCCGTGGCTGTCGGCCGCGATCTGCGCCTACCTCATGCTCACCCTGCCGCTCGAGACGTGGATCCGCTTCGCCATCTGGATGGCGCTCGGCTTCGGGATCTACTTCGCCTACGGCTACAAGCGCTCCCGCCTCGCGCTCGGCGTCCACGAGGACGCCCGCTCCAGCGTCCCGAGCAAACCCGCCCCCTGACCCCACCTTTCGCTCGTCCCGGCCCCGGCCGCTTGCGTCTGCGTGGTTGGTCAGGTTTCTGACCACCCACGCAGACGCTGACGTATGCCGGCCTGCTCCCGCCGCGCTTCGCTCAGCTAGCCTCTCCACCCTCGGCTGCGCAGGAGCCGCCGCAGCGCCTCGAAGAAGCGGTCGGGATCCACGCGCAGGGTCAGGACGGACAGCGGGACCGCCGCGTCGCCGGACGCCTGCAGGTCGATGAGCCGCACCTCGTCCTTCATCGCCGTGTCCAGCCGCTCGTGCCCCGCCCCGTTCACCTCCACGCACACACCGAATTCCTCCCACCACACGTCCAGGACGACCTGGCGGGAGGGCAGGGCGCGGCGGGCCTGGCGGCTCGGCTCCGGCAGCCCTCGGGACCGGAACTCCCGCGTGAAGTCGAGCTCGTTGAGGGAGTGCACGCCACCGATGACGTCGTTGGCCAGGGCCCTGAGCATCGAGCGGAACTCGTGGCGCCTGACCCGGTCGAGCTCTGCTGCCACGTCCTGAGGGCGCACGAGACGCTGCTGGATCGGCATCACGAGGCAGAGTGCGGCCCGCCGGCGCGACGCGGACCACAGTGCGGCCTGCACCGTGGCCACGGCCGGGCGCGAACGCGGAATCCCCGCAGTCACGGCGTCGCCCTCGCCCCACCGGCGTGTCTCGTGCACCACGACCTGCGGCGGAAGGTCTCGCAGGTCCTTCTCGTGCCCCTTCGGTACCCAGACGTGGGTCAACGGCTCGTCGAACCCCTGGAGGCCGTGGGCCTGCAGGGCGGTGATTCCGCCGAGCCTGGCGGCGGGGCCGACCCGGAGGAGAGCCGCCCGCCAGGCCTGCTCACCGTGCAGCGGTCCCGTGTGCAGCACCACACCCTTGCCGTTCACGGCCCGCCACTGCCCCGACCGCACCATCTGCCGTCGCACGGTCCGGGTGACGCCGGCCTGGTTCAGCTGCGCCAGTGTGGCGACTCCGTCGAGGTCCCGGGACACCTCCTGGGTGCGCCGATGGTGTGTGCCCATGACCCGAGCGAACGTGCCGAGGCGCCCTCTCCACCAGCCCCGACGGTCGAACGTGTGGACCTCCGACCGACCCGGCGCCCCCTGTGGACGACCCGACCCGCCTGCCCGGCGTCTGCGTGATGGGTCAGAAACCTCACCATCGACGCAGACGCAAGCGGGCGGCATACGGGAGCGTCTGCGTGATGGGTCAGAAACCTCACCATCGACGCAGACGCAAGCGGGGGGCGGGGGTCAGAGGGCGGTGAGGATGTCGTCGACGCGCTGCTTGGCGTCGCCGAAGAGCATCTGCGAGTTCTCGCGGAAGAACAGCGGGTTCTGCACGCCCGCGTAGCCCGTTGCCATCGAGCGCTTGAAGACGATGACGTTGTGGGCGTTCCACACCTCGAGCACCGGCATCCCGGCGATGGGTGAGGTCGGGTCCTCGGCGGCGGAGGGGTTGACGGTGTCGTTGGCGCCGATGACGAGGACGACGTCGGTGGAGGGGAAGTCGTCGTTGACCTCGTCCATCTCGAGCACGATGTCGTAGGGCACCTTGGCCTCGGCGAGCAACACGTTCATGTGCCCGGGCAGCCGTCCCGCCACCGGGTGGATGCCGAAGCGGACGTCGACACCCCGGTCGCGCAGGCGCTTGGTGAGCTCGGCGACCGGATACTGCGCCTGCGCCACCGCCATCCCGTAGCCCGGCGTGATGATGACCGACGACGCGTCGCGCAACAGCTCGGCCGCGCCCTCCGCGGTGATCTCGCGGTGCTCGCCGTAGTCCTTGTCGTCGCCGACGACGACCTCCTGGCCGAACCCGCCCGCGATGACCGAGATGAACGAGCGGTTCATCGCCCGGCACATGATCCAGGACAGGATCGCACCGGAGGCACCGACGAGCGCACCGGTGACGATGAGCAGGTCGTTGCCGAGCATGAAGCCGGCGGCGGCCGCGGCCCACCCGGAGTACGAGTTGAGCATCGACACGACGACGGGCATGTCGCCGCCACCGATCGAGGCCACGAGGTGCCACCCGAACGCGAGCGCGATGACCGTCATGAGGAGCAACGGCACGAGCGAGTGCGACTGCACGTACCAGACGGCCAGCCCCGTCGACACGACGAGCGCGGCGAGGTTGAGCCAGTGCCGCGCGGGCAGCATGAGCGGCGACGACGAGATCCGCCCCGACAGCTTGAGGAACGCGACGATCGAGCCGGTGAGGGTCACGGCGCCGATGAACACCCCGAGGAACACCTCGACCGAGTGCACCGTGTCGGACGCATCGCCCACCGTGAGGTGGCTGTTGATGCCCACGAGCACCGCCGCGAGGCCGACGAAGCTGTGCAGCATCGCGACGAGCTCGGGCATCTGGGTCATCTCGACCTTGCGCGCCCGCCACAGGCCGATCGCGGCACCGATGGCCATCGCGAGGGCGATGAGGAGCAGCGTCGCGACGGCGTGCTCGGAGCGCGAGAGGGTGAGCCAGACGGTCGCGCCGAGGGCGATGACCATGCCGGTCACCCCGAACGCGTTGCCCTCCTTGGCGCTCTCGTGCCGGGAGAGACCCGCGAGGGAGAGGACGAAGAGCACGGCAGAGACGATGTATGCCGCAGAGACCACGTTCGCTGTCATCGTCGCCTCAGTCCTTCCGGAACATCTCGAGCATGCGGCCGGTCACAGCGAAGCCTCCGAAGATGTTGATGCTGGCGACGAGGATCGCGAGGAACGCGAGCGTCTTGACGACGAGGTCGTCGGAGTCGATCTGCAGCAGGCCGCCGACGACGATGATCCCGCTGATGGCGTTGGTCTCGGCCATGAGCGGGGTGTGCAGGGCGTGCGACACGTTGGAGATGACGTAGAAACCCACGATGACCGCGAGTGCGAAGACGGTGAAGTGACCGAGGAAGACCGCGGGCGACGCCGACGCGATGAGGGCGAAGACCAGCGACCCGAGCGCCATCCAGAGGTACTTCATCCGCGGGTCGCGCGGCTTGCGCGGCTCCTTCGCCACGGCCGCCGGGGCCGTCGCGGCGGGCGCCGCCGAGACCTGGACCGGCGGCGGCGGCCACAGCACCTCGCCGTCGCGCACCACGGTCATGCCGCGCTGGACCGGGTCGTCGAGGTCGAGGGTGAGCTGCCCGTCCTTCTCGGGGGTGAGCAGCTTGAGGAGGTTCACGAGGTTCGTCCCGAACAGCTGGGACGCCTGGGTGGGGAGGCGTCCCGGGAGGTCGGTGTAACCGAGGATCGTCACGCCGCCCGGCGTCACGACCTTCTGGTCGGCCACGGACCCGGCGACGTTGCCGCCGTTGGCCGCTGCCATGTCGACGACGACCGAGCCCGGCTTCATCGAGGCGACCATCTCCTCGGTGAAGAGGCGGGGAGCGGGCCGGCCCGGGATGAGGGCCGTGGTGATGACGATGTCGACCTCCGCGGCCTGCGCGGCGTACAGCTCGGCGGCCTTGGCGTTGAAGTCCTCGCCGGTCTCCCGCGCGTAGCCGTCGGCGCTCGGCCCGGTGTCCTCGACCTCGATGCGGAGGAAGTTCGCTCCCATCGACTCGACCTGCTCGGCGACCTCGCTGCGGGCGTCGAACGCCCGGACGATGGCGCCGAGCGAGCCGGCCGTGCCGATCGCCGACAGCCCGGCGACACCGGCACCGACGACGAGGACCTTGGCCGGCGGCACCTTGCCCGCGGCGGTGACCTGACCGGTGAAGACCGAGCCGAACTCGTGCGCCGCCTCGATGACCGCCCGGTAGCCGCCGATGTTGGCCATCGACGAGAGCACGTCGAGCGACTGGGCGCGGGAGATTCGCGGCACCGCGTCCATGGCGAGCGCCGTGACGCCGCGCTCGGAGAGCGCCGAGACGAGCTCGGGGCGCAGCGCCGGGGACAGCAGGCTGACGACCGTCTGCCCGTGGCGGAGGCGGTCGACCTCGTCGGGGGCGGGCGCGTTGATCTTGAGGATGACGTCGGTGTTCCACACCTCGTCGCCCACGACGTCGGCGCCGGCGGCGACGTAGGCCGCGTCCTCGAACGTCGCCCGCCGGCCCGCGCCGGACTGGATGAACACGGCATACCCGAGTCCGATGAGCTGCTCGACCGTCTTCGGGGTCGCAGCGACACGGGTCTCGCCAGCCAACGACTCCAACGGCACACCGATGCGCACGGGGGGACCTCCTCGTCCGGGGACAGACATTCGACCGCGAACCTACTAGGCGCCCGCCGACGCGTGCAGACCCTGTGACCGTGGCGACCCTCGCGTCCCGATCCGTGGTCGCTCATCCCACCCCCGCGCGCCCGTGGTGGCTACGGTCGTCGCATGGATGACTCGATGCTGTGGATCGTCGGCGGGATCGCCCTCGCCGTCGCCGTCGCCGCCCTCGTCTGGGTGCTGCGCCACCGCGCCGACGCCGCCTCGGCCGCTCACCCGCACGACTACGGGCCCCCCGCGGTGACCGGGACCGGCACCGGCGGCCGCAGCGCCGTCATCGTCGGCGGCAGCGAACCGGTCGACGACACGCCAGTGGACCAGACCGTTCCGCGCAGCCGGCTCGGCGGCGCGGGGTGGCGTGACGGCAGCACCGCCGAGACGACCACCGAGGCGTATGCCGGGCGCACCGGGTCGTGGGCCGAGCCCGAGTCGGACGTCGCGAACCTCTCCGACCTCGCTCCCGAGCGCCACGTCACGGTCGACGACGCCGGCGCGGCGCCGGTCGCGGACCCCGAGGACGAGCGCCGCGGCGGCCACTGGTGAGCGCCCTCCGGCGCCAGGGCTGACGAAGCCCCGCCGGACGAGGTCCGGCGGGGCTTCGGGTGCGGGCGGGAGCCCGGCCGGTCAGCCCTCGGAGGGGTTGAAGCCGGCCTGGCGGGCGGCGTCCTCGTCGTAGAACCACACGTCGGGCTCTGCGGAGTCGTAGCCGGGCGCACCCGGGACGCGGAAGGTCATCGTGTCGCGGTAGGCCTGCACGGGGTGGTCGCGCGGCTGGGCCCGGTCCTCGAGCGGCGCAGCCGACCCGACGCCGTAGCCGCCGTCGCGGATCTCGTCGACCTCGGAGGTCCGTCGCGTCCCCTCGTCCGAGGCGGAGTAGCCCTCGTCCGAGCGAGAGTCGTCGGCGCCGTCCGCGTCCGCGTCCGAGTTCGCGTCGTCGGCGACGTTGACCCGCTCGGTGCCGTCCGGCCAATGGGTCGCGTCGCCGTCCTCGGAGGGCGAGCTCGGGTCGGTTCCACCCGCGATGAGGTCCTCGTCCGAGACCCGCTCGACGGCGGGCTCGTCGTCCCGGTCCCTGTCGCCGTCCCGGTCCGTGTCGGTGTCGGTGTCGCGGTCGGCCGTGGCGTCGGCATCCCACGTGTCCTCGGTGGTCGGCTCGTCGGAGGTGCGGTCGACCGGGGTCTGCTCGTCCATCGGGAGCGGCTCGGTCGAGGCGTAGTCCTCGACGTCGTTGATGATCACCATGTCGCCGTCGCCGGGCTCGGTCGTGGCGTCGTCACGCGTGTCGTCGCCCCCGTCGCGCGGCGCGTCGACGTCGTCGGGTGCGGCCTCGTCCGCGTGTCGGGCCTCGCCCTCGTCGTGGTCGGTCATGTCGTGTCCCTGCCTCTCTGCGTGCTCGACGCGGTCGGTCCGTCCGTCCGCGCTGTTCTCGGCAAATGCGGCGTCATCGTGCGCGTGCCGGCCGCCCGCGACCCACTCGGTGTCGTCGTCGCGGTAGTCAGCACCGGAGGCGAGGCGCTGGGCCTCGTCGTCGCTGACGTCCCCACGGCTCGCGGCGTACGCGCTGCCGAGGGCGGCGGCACCGGCACCGGTGGCCACCGCGCCACCCCGGGTAGTACGAACGTCCGCGTCCCCACGGTCCGCGTCCGCACGTTCCGCATCCGCACCGCCCGCGTCCACCCGGTCGCCGCCGTCCGAACCGTCGGCGTCCGAACGGTCGCCCACGGGCTCGTCGAGCGGGCGGACGTGGTCGTCGAGGTCCTCCGGCAGGGGGCGGGGGTCGTTCTTGTCCACCTCGACGTCCGGGTCGAGCTCGTCGGCGCGACGCAGCTCGGCGTCCCGCTGCAGGCGGGCCCGGTCGAGCTCGGCCTGGTGGGCCCTGGCGTCCTCCTCGACCCGCTGGGCCTCGCGGGCGCTCTCCTCGGCCTGGCGGGCGCGCTCCTCCGCCTCGTGCCGGGCGAGCGTCGCACGCTCGCCGGCCTGCTGGGCGAAGGTCTCCTGGCCGCGGATCGCCGCCTGTCGCTCCTCCGCGCCGGCCCGGATGCGGGCGGCTTCGGCGCGCTGCTCCTCGAGCTTCTGCTTCTGCCCGCGCGAGAAGAGCCACCACGCGAGGAAGAGGAGGGCGAGGACGACCAGTGCGCCGATGAGGTACCGCATGCGAGATGTGCTCCTGCCGTGGAGGTCGGGTGGCGACACCCGCTGGCTCCCCAAACTACCGGCCGACCTGCGCCGATAGGGGGGTATGCAGGACCGGGCTCAGCCGCCCGGCCGCACGCCCAGCTCCTGCGCGGTGATCTCGCGCATCTCGACCTTGCGCACCTTCCCGGTGACCGTCATCGGAAAGTCGTCGACGACCCGGACGTAGCGGGGGATCTTGTAGTGAGCCAGCTTGCCGGAGGCGAACTCCCGCAACGACTCCGGCGTCAGCGGCGCGGCTCCCTCGCGCATCCGGACCCACGCGGCGAGCTCCTCGCCGTACTTCTCGTCGGGCACCCCGATGACCTGGGCGTCGATGATGTCGGGGTGGGTGTGGAGGAACTCCTCGATCTCGCGCGGGTAGACGTTCTCACCGCCGCGGATGACCATGTCCTTGATCCGACCGGTGATCTGGAGGCAGCCGTCGGCGTCCATGACCGCGAGGTCGCCGGTGCGCATCCACCCGTCGACGAGCGCCTCTGCGGTCTTGTCGTCCTGGCCCCAGTAGCCGAGCATCACCGAGTAGCCCCTGGTCCAGAACTCCCCGGCCACGCCGCGCGGCACGGTCTCGAACGTCACGGGGTCGACCACCTTGACCTCGAGGTGCGGGCACACCTGCCCGACGGTCCCGACCTTGCGCTCGAACGTGTCGTCGGGGCGCGTCTGCGTCGACACCGGCGAGGTCTCGGTCATGCCGTAGCAGATGGTCATCTCCTCGATGCCGGCCGCGATGAGCTTCTTCATCAGCTCCGCCGGGCATGGCGAGCCGGCCATGATCCCGGTGCGCACCGAGCTCAGGTCGTACTCGGCGAAGGTGGGCAGGGACCACTCGGCGATGAACATCGTCGGCACGCCGTAGAGACTCGTGCACCTCTCCTCGGCCGTCGCCGCGAGGGTCTGGGCGGGGTCGAAGCCGGGCGCCGGGATGACCATGCACGCCCCGTGGGTCGTCGCCGCGAGGTTGCCCATGACCATGCCGAAGCAGTGGTAGAAGGGCACGGGGATGCAGATGCGGTCGTGCTCGGTGTAGCGGCAGACCTCACCGACGAGGTAGCCGTTGTTGAGGATGTTGTGGTGGCTGAGGGTGGCGCCCTTGGGGAAGCCGGTCGTGCCCGAGGTGTACTGGATGTTGATGGGGTCGTGCGGGTCGAGCTCGGCCGCGACCATCTGGAGCCGCTCGTCGCTCACCGCGTCGGCGCCCTCGAGCAGCCCGCTCCAGCTCGCGTCGCCGATGACCCAGACGAACTCGAGGTCGGGGCAGTCGCCGCGGACCTGGTCGATCATCACCACGTAGTTCGAGCCCTTGAACGACTCCGCCGAGAAGAGACCGCGGATGCCGGCCTGGGCGAGGACGTAGCCGAGCTCGTGCGAGCGGTAGGCCGGGTTGATGTTGACGAGGATGACCCCCACCTTGGCGGTGGCGTACTGGACGACGGTCCACTCGGCGCAGTTCGGCGCCCAGATGCCGACGCGGTCACCGCGGCCGAGCCCAGCGGCGACGAGCGCCCTGGCGAGGCGATCCACCTGCTCGCCGAAGACGGCATACGTCCACCGCATTCCCTGGGCGCGGTCGACCAGCGCTTCGCGGTCGCCGAACCTGGCCACGGTCGCGTCGAGGTTGGCCCCGATCGTCTGCTCGAGCAGCGGCGGGGACGTCGGCCCGACGGCGTGCGACAGCGTGGGTTCAGGCGGGTTGGACATGGACGACCCTTTCGGCTTCGAGGCGGATGCAGTGCCAGGAGACGGCGGCGAGGGTGGACCTCAGGTGTCCGTCATCGATGGCGCTGCGTCCCGGTCGGGGGACGACCCGGTCGGGGTCGTCCTGGGTGTTGGTCGCGGCGTGGTCGTCGTCGTGGAGGGTGAGGTGCTCCCGGATCTCGAGGTCACCGAAGGCGCTGAGGTCGAGGTCGAGGTCGCAGCCCTCGGTTCGGCTGCGGTTGACGGCGAAGACGGTGAGCGCGCCGCTGTCGCTGTCCCAGGTCGCCGTGCTCCAGACCTGGTCGACCGCACCGTATGCCGCCGTGGCCACGGACGGGATGTCTCCACCCACGCTGAGGACGACGCCTCGGGCGTGCGCGGCGGTGAGGGCGAAGGGGTGGAAGATCGTCTGCCGCCAGGCCGGACCACCCGGGACGGTGAGGATGGGTGCGATGACGTTGACGAGCTGGGCCTGGCAGGCCATCGACACCCGGTCGGTGTGCCGCATGAGGGTGATGAGCAGGGAACCGACGACCACCGCGTCGAGGACCGAGTACACGTCACGGATGAGCTCTCGGCCCTCCTCGAACTCGAGGTTGGCCTCACCCGGGAAGCGCTCCGCGAACCACACGTTCCACTCGTCGAAGCTCACCATGACCCGCTTGGCGGACTGCTTGACGGCGGCGATGTGGTCGGCCGTCGCGACGACCGAGGAGATGAAGCGGTCCATGTCCTCGCCGCTGGCGAGGAACGAGTCGACGTCGCCGTCGTGGGGCTCGTAGTAGGCGTGGGCGGAGATGTGGTCGACGTGGTCGAACGCGCGGTCGAGCACGATCCGCTCCCACGCGCCGAAGGTGGGCATGGCGCGGTTGCTGGACCCGCACGCGACGAGCTCCAGGGTGGGGTCGAACCGCTTGAGGGCCCGGCCGACCTCCTCGGCGAGGCGGGCGTACTCCTCCGGTGTCTTGGCGCCCATCTGCCACGGCCCGTCCATCTCGTTGCCGAGGCACCACACCCGCACGTCCCAGGGCGCGTGGCGGCCGTTGGCGCCGCGGCGGTCCGCCACCTCGGTCCCCGGCTCGGCATTGGTGTACTGCACCAGCTCGATGGCCTCGGCCAGTCCTCGGGTGCCGAGGTTCATCGCCATCATCGGCTCGATGCCGAGGCGCTCGCACCAGCCCAGGAAGTCGTCGGTCCCCACCTGGTTGGTCTCGATGGAACGCCAGGCGAGGTCGAGGCGGGTCGGTCGCTCCGCGCGGGGGCCGACGCCGTCCTCCCACCGGTAGTTCGACACGAAGTTGCCACCCGGGTACCTGACGATCGTCGCCCCCAGCTCGAGGACCAGCGCGGCGACGTCCCCGCGGAAGCCGTGCTCGTCGGCGCTCGGGTGGTCCGGCTCGTAGATGCCGGAGTAGACGCAGCGACCCATGTGCTCGACGAAGGAACCGAAGATCCGCCGGTTGAGGGGGCCGACGACGAAGTGCGGGTTCAGGGTGAGCAGGGCTGCTGACACCAACGACCTCCACGCAGAGAGTGATGACGCGTACGGTCCAGTTGTACCTCGGTTGGCGGCCCAGCACCCCGTCCCCGGCCGGGTCGGTTGCCCCCACCGACCACCTCACGTCCCGTGCCGTGGGTAAGGTCGTTTCCATGGACGAACGCGAGGGTGACGCGATCCCCGAGGGCGCGGTGGTCGTGGGGATCGGCAAGAGCGACCGTGACGCCGAGTGCCTCACCTGGGCGGGCGACTCCGCCCAGCGGTCCGGCAGCCCGTTGCACATCCTGCACGCGCACGACCTCAACGCCGAGATCACGGCGATCGACCCCGTGGCGGGCAACGCGATCTCGCTCGGCCCGGACGGCGACATCGGCAACGAGAGCGTGGTCTCGGAGACCGTCGCCGCGGCCCGGCGCCGGTGGCCCGACGTCGAGGTGACCGGCAGCCAGCCGTTCGTGCGCCCCGAGCAGGCGCTCATCGACGCCTCGGCCGTCGCCCGGCTCATCGTCGTCGGCGCGGTCCGCGAGAACGCCCTCCAGCGGCTCGGGCTCGGACGCCCGTCGCTCGCCGCCGCCATGCACGCCACGTGCCCCGTCGTCATCGTCCCCCAGGGGTCCCGCAACGACGCCGAGGGGCCCGTGGTCGTCGGCATCGACGGCTCGTCGCACAGCGCCGCGGCCGCCGAGCGCGCCTTCTGGATCGCCGAGCTGCGCCGGGCACCGCTCGTCGCGGTGACGACGTGGAACGTCGAGGTCGTCGACGGCATGGTCGTCACGACCCCCGGCACCGACGCGTGGAACGAGGTCGAGGCGAAGTACCGCGCCGTCGCCGACCGCATCGTCGAGCCGCTGCGCGCGACCCACCCCGACGTCGAGTGCACCGTCGAGATCCTGCGCGGCTCCCCCGCGAAGGTGCTCGCCGAGCGCTCCGCCGACGCCGGCCTGCTCGTCATGGGGACGCGGGGCCGGGGCGGCTTCGCCGGCATGCTCCTCGGGTCGCAGAGCCAGCGCGTCCTCGAGACGGCCACCTCCCCCGTCATGCTCGTGCGCGCCGCGCCGGCGACCTGACCGCCCGGGTGGCGACGGGGCGCGACCGGTTCCGGGGGCACATCGTCGGGGTCGGCTCGACCTCGGGCGTGCGCGTCGTCCTCGGCCGGTGGCACACGACCCCGCTCGGCGCGTTCTCCGACGTCATGGTCGAGACCGACACCGGGCACCGGCTGCTCCTCGCGCCCTCCCAGGACGTGGCCGACTACGTCACCGCCACCTACTCCTTCGACGAGGTCCGGATCGAGCCGGTCGTCTGCACGGAACGGGACGACCGGTGGTCGGTCGCGTCCCCCTCCCTGACGCTGGACGTCACCGTCGGAGCGCGTATGCCGCTCGGCTGGCTCCTGCGCGCCGTGCCGGGCCCGCTCGGGGCCAGCCCGACCTGGGCGCGGCTCGTCTCGCCCGTCGCGCGGGTCGTCCTGCCGGGAGTGCGCACCGTGGGGACGGCGCTCGAGGGACGCCGCGAGTTCTACGGCGCGACCGACCTGCGCCGGGTCACCGCGATGCGGGCGACCCTCGACGGGCGCGACCTGGGCGAGCTCGCCGACATCGACCCGCCCTGCCGGTTCGGCTTCTCCTCGACCCCGCGCACCCCCTCGGTGACCTCGGTCGTCACCACTGTCGTCGTCGGCTGAGCCGGGGACACGGGCGACGCGGACGAAACGGTCGCGCGGACGGCATACGCCGTCTGGAACCATGCGTGCATGCGCCACATCGTCCAGAGCCAGAAGCTGCAGCACGTCCGCTATGACGTGAGGGGTCCGATCCTCGTCGAGGCCCAGCGACTCGAGGGCGAGGGGCACAAGATCCTCAAGCTCAACATCGGCAACACCGCGCCGTTCGGGTTCGAGGCCCCCGAGGCGATCGTCGCCGACATCATCCACAACCTGCCGGAGTCGCAGGGCTACTCCGACTCCCGCGGGATCTACTCGGCGCGCACGGCGGTCGCGCAGTACTACCAGTCGCGTGGCCTCACCGAGACCGTCGTCGACGACATCTGGATCGGCAACGGCGTCTCCGAGCTGATCTCGATGGTGCTCCAGGCCTTCGTCGACGACGGCAACGAGATCCTCGTCCCGGCCCCGGACTACCCGCTGTGGACCGGGGCGGTGACGCTCTCCGGCGGGACCCCGGTGCACTACCGCTGCGACGAGGCGAACGGGTGGAACCCCGACCTCGACGACATCGAGTCCAAGATCACCCCGAACACGCACGCGCTCGTCATCATCAACCCCAACAACCCGACGGGCGCCGTCTACAGCGAGGAGACGGTCAAGGGTCTCGTCGACATCGCCCGCCGCCACCAGCTCGTCCTCATGGCCGACGAGATCTACGAGAAGATCCTCTACGCCGACGAGGCCGTGACGCCGGTCCACCACCACGTCGCGACCCACGCCGAGGACGACGTTCTCTGCCTCACCTTCAGCGGGCTGTCCAAGGCCTACCGGGTCTGCGGCTACCGCGCGGGCTGGGTCATGGTGTCCGGTCCCAAGCACCTCGCCGAGGACTTCCTCGAGGGGCTGACGCTGCTCGCGAACATGCGCATGTGCGCCAACGTGCCGGCGCAGCACGCGATCCAGACCGCCCTCGGCGGCTACCAGTCGATCAACGAGCTCATCGTGCCGGGGGGCCGCTTCTACGAGCAGATCAAGCTCGCCAACCGCCTCCTCAACGACATCCCCGGCGTGAGCTGCGTCGAGCCGCACGGGGCGCTCTACTGCTTCCCCCGCCTCGACCCGGAGGTGTACGAGATCGAGGACGACCAGCAGTTCGTCATCGACCTGCTCCGCGCGAAGAAGATCCTCGTGACCCACGGCACCGGCTTCAACTGGTTCGAGCCGGACCACTTCCGGCTCGTCACGCTGCCCGACGCCGAGGTGCTCACGGAGGCCATCGGCCGGATCGCGGAGTACCTCGAGACGATCCGTCGCTGAGGATGCCGGCCCGGTCGCGAGACCTCGCCCTGGTCGCCGTGGGTGGCGTGGCCGGTGCACTGCTCCGGTGTGCCGTGGGCACCGCGGTCCCGCACGCCGCCGGCGGCTGGCCGTGGGCGACCCTCGCGGTCAACGTCGCGGCCTCGCTCCTCATCGGCGTCGTCGCGGGCTGGGCGCACTGGCGCCGCGCCGCCCACTGGGTCAGGCCGCTGCTCATGTCCGGGGTGCTCGGCGGCTTCAGCACGTACTCCGCCTTCGCGGTCGACACCGTCGGCCTGCTCGAGGGGGGCAGCGCCGGTCTCGCGGCGGCATACGTCGTCGTCACCCTCGTGACCTGCGTCGGGGCCGTCGCGACGGGCACCGTCGTGGCACGACACCTGTGGCGTCGACGATGACCGCGTGGCTGCTCGTGGCGATCGGCGCCGGGGTCGGGGCGCCGCTGCGCTTCGCCGTGACCGTGGCCCTGCGCGACCGGGGCGCGACGAGCCACGCCGGGACGCTCCTCGTCAACGTCGCCGGGTCGCTCGTGCTCGGGGTCCTCGTCGGTGGGGACGTACGGGGCAACGCGCTGGCCCTCGTCGGCACCGGCTTCTGCGGCGCCCTCACGACGATGTCGACCCTGGCTCTCGAGGTGTGGGACGGCATCGTCGAGCGGCGGATGCCGCACGCGGTGGCGGCGCTCGCCCTCCACCTCGTCCTCGGCCTCGGGGCCGCCTGGCTCGGGTGGGTCCTCGCCGGCTGAGCCGACGGCACGCGGTCAGCCGGGGCGCGGAACCCGGTCGGCGAGCTTCGTCGGCGCCTGGATGCAGTAGGAGTCGGTGAGCAGCTCGGCGAGCTCCTCCCAGTCGGTGTCGTCGTCGAGGAGCAGCCCGACGACGTTGCCGCCCCAGTTGGCCTTGAAGTAGGGATCGCCCATGTGCTGGAAGGCCATGACCTCGTCGGGCTCGGCCCGGAAGGTGATCCGGAACAGCTGGTCCTCGCCGCCGAAGACGTGGGCGACGGTCGCCGACCGCACCCGCCAGGCGAGCCCCACCCACGAGTCGTCCTCACGGACCTCCGGGAAGGCGCTGAGGATCGCGGAGAGCCGCTCGATCCACGGCAGAGGAACCTCGGGCCGCGCGACGGTCGCCATCCCCCGACCCTAGGAGCGAGGTCCGACGCTCGTCACGCCGGCGGGTCCCACGTGGCGCGCGCCCCGGCGTCGCCGGTCAGCACGGCGTAGACGAGGACGAGGACCGACGCGACGACCATCGCGGCGGGCAGGGCCAGCTCGACCCACCGCTACCTCAGGGGCTTCGCGCCACGACCGCTGGCGAGTCCCGACTCGCCTCCGAGGATGACGCCCCCGAGGACGGTGACGGCGACGAAGACGAGGGCGAGGAGGGAGAGCGTCACGCCGTGGTCCTGGTGCTCGACGATCGCCCGCCGCAGCCCGCTGTCGGCCGGCAGCCCGGCGAAGCGCGACTCGAAGAACTCGTTGCCACTGATCCGCGCCACCCACACGGTCGCCGTGGCCGCGAGGGCGAGGGCGACTGCGGGCCACCGGGTGAGGTAGCGCCATCGCGGAACGACGGCGAGGAGGATCGACGCCACCGCGGCCAGCGGTGTGAGGACCACGGCCCCGTGGACCACGAGCACGTGCAACGGCAGTCCGGAGATCTCCATCGGCACCACCCGCCCCTCGATGAACGGTGTGACCCCTCCTGTACCCACCGCGGCGCTGCGTGCACCAGAGGCCCTCCACCCCGATGCGGCCTATGCTTCCCCGCATGCCCAAGCGTCGCGGGACCGGACCGATGCCGGACGTCTTCGAGACGTTCGCGCACCGGGTCGACGAGGCCGGCGGGGAGGCACCTCCCGTCGACGCGGCCACGGTGGCCAAGGGGGCCGGCATCTCGCTGGGCCTCATGGTGCTCGCCGGGCTCGCGTTCGTCCTCGGCTTCTGGACCGGCACCCAGAACGAGCCGGAGCTCGCCTACGACCACCTCGTGTGGGAGGCGGTCATCAAGGTCGGGTTCGCGGCCCTGTGCGGGCTGCTCGCGGCAGCGGTCGTGCTGGCCCTCGCCACTCTCGCCATCGGCATCCCGTGGGTGCGACGGCAGCGCGAGCGACGGCGCTGACCCGGGCCGCTCGAGTTGCTCGGGCTGCTCGGGCTGCTCGGGCTGCTCGGGCTACTTGAGCTGGCTCGAGCTGAGGCCGAGCAGGTGCCGGGCGACAACGAGCAGCTGGATCTGCTGCGTCCCCTCGAAGATGTCGAGGATCTTGGAGTCGCGAGCCCACTTCTCGAGCAGCTCGCGCTCGGCGTAGCCGGTGGCGCCGGCCAGCTCGACGCAGGCGAGGGAGACGGCGACGCCGGTCCGCCCCGCCTTCGCCTTGGCCATCGAGGCCTCCATCGTGTTGGGCCTGCCGTTGTCGGCCATCCAGGCCGCGCGCAGGGTGAGGGCGTGGGCGGCCTCGTACTCCGCCTCCATCTGCAGCAGCCGGGCCGCGGCCGCGTGCTGGACGTGGGCCGGCCGGTCCCAGTCCACGTGGATGCCCGCGTCGGCGAGGAGGGCCGTCGTCATGTCGAGGCAGGCACGGGTGAGCCCGAGGGCCATCGCCGCCACGATCGGCCGCGTGTTGTCGAACGTCTGCATCGCACCGCCGAACCCACCCGCGGTCGTGATCTCCGGGTCTCCCAGGAGGTCCTGCGCCGGCACGCGGCAGTCGTCGAGGTGGAACGCGGCGGTGTCGGACGCCCGGATGCCGAGCTTGTGCTCGAGCCGGACGAGCTTGAGCCCGGGGTTGGAGCGGCTGACGACGAAGGACTTGATCGCCCGCTTGCCGAGCGAGCGGTCGAGCGTGGCCCAGACGACGACGAGGTCGGCCCGCTCCCCCGAGGTGACGTAGATCTTCTCGCCGTTGAGGACGTACTCGTCGCCGTCCCTGACGGCCGTGGTGCGGATGGCTCCCGAGTCCGAGCCGGTCTCGGGCTCGGTGATGGCCATCGCGGCCCAGCGCCCGGCATACCTCGCCTTCTGCTCGTCGGTGGCGACGGCCGCGATCGCGGCGTTGCCGAGGCCCTGGCGCGGGATCGAGAGGGTGAGCCCGACGTCACCGCGGCAGGTCTCGAGGATGGACAGGACGGAGGAGAGGTTGGACCCGTTGCGCACCGTCGGTGCAGCCGGGTGTCTCTCCCCAGAGCCGACGGCGGCGACCAGGCTCGACGCCCCCGCGACGTCGCGCGCTCCCGACGAGCTCATGCCGTCGATGACCGCGGAGAGGAGGTCGAGCTCGCGCGGGTACTCGTGCTCGGCGCGGTCGTAGGTGCGCGAGATCGGCCGGAACACCTCCTCGGCCACCCCGCGAGCACGCTCGATGAGCGGGCGGAACTTGCGGGGAACCTCGAGGTCGATCACGGCTGCCCTTCCCGGTCGTCGTTCATGCGCGTATGCCGGTCACACGAGCAGGGTGCCCTCGAGGACACCCGCTCCACGGAGGTCGCGGAACCACCGCTCGTTGTCGAAGTCCTTGACGAAGCCGTGCCCGCCGAGGAGCTGGACCGCGTGCGAGCCGATCGCGGCGGCGTGGGTGGCGGTGAGCGCACGGACCTCGGCGACGAGCTGGGCGGCGTCGATGCCGGCGTCCAACCGGGACGCCGCCTTGAGCGTGGCGAGGCGGAGTCCGTCGAGCTCGATCGCGATGTCCGCGACGATGAACGCCACCGCCTGGCGCTGGCCGATGGGCTCGCCGAAGGCCTTGCGCTCCGTGACGTAGCCGACGACCTGGTCGAGGACGGCCCGGCCGGTGCCGCACGCCGCCGCGGCCCACGCGATCCGGCCCCGGCGGACGGCGTCGCGGTGGTCGTCGGCCGTTCCGAGCAGGTTCGCGCGCGGCACCGTGACGTCCCGGAGGACGACACGTCCGGTGGCGGCAGCACGCACCCCCATGGCGGGGTCGTCCTCGATGGTGATGCCGTCGGTGGCGCGCTCGACGATGACGAGGCGCGCCTCGCCCTCGAACATCGCGGAGACGACGAAGATCTCGGCTGCGTCGGCGCCGACGACCAGCGCCTTGGTGCCGTCGAGGACGAGCGAGTCACCCTGCGCGACAGCGGTGGTCGTGAGCGCGAGGGGGTCGAAGAGGACCTGTGGCTCCTGGAGCGCCAGGGCCGCGGCAGCGACGGGCTCCGCGCCGGTGAAGTGCGGCAGGTAGGTCGCCTGCTGGTCGGCGTCGCCGTAGAGGGCCAGCGCGGTCGCGACCGACGCCGTCGCCATGTGCGCGACGGCGATTCCCATGTCACCGCGGGCCAGCTGCTCGAGGACGAGGACGCCGGTGACCGCGGAGCGTTCCTCGGCGATGCCTCCGAGCTCCGCCGGGACCCCGATGAGCGTCAGGCCCATCTCGTGCATGGCCCGGCGCACCTCGCGCGGGACGGCGCGGTTCGCGTCGGCGACGCCTCCCGCCGGCCGGATCAGCTCGTCGGCGAGCTCACGCGCCGCCTGCTGGAGCTGCTGCTGGTCCTCGCTGGGGGTGAGGTCGTAGACCCCGCGGCGCCGGCTCGGGCCGGGGTGGGTGGCCGGGCCGACCCCGCCAACCCGCGTGAAGGCACGGCCGACGGCGACCTGGGCCCGGAAGCCCCTCTGCGCGCCCCGGCCGAGGATCCGCTCCACCCTGCCCCGCAGGGTCGGGTCCGCCAGTGCCGGCATCCCGCCGACCTTGGCGATGAGGCGCAGCCCGAGGCGCTGGCCTCGGTCCACTGCCGTGGACGGGTTCACCGCCATCGTGTGAGTCCCTTCAGGATGTCATCGCGGGGCCTCGCCCTGGCCGGGAAGGAGCCTGTCGTTGACGCGTTCCGCGTCCCCAGCGTAGCCCAGACCTACCGCCCGGTAACCAGAATCGGTGTTCTCGTTTCGGGTCAGAACGGCGGGTCGTCCGAGGGGTCCGGCGGAGCGCTTCTGGGGGTGGGGACGTCGACGAGGACGGGCGTGATGTCGGTGTGCCAGTCGATGCGTACGGGTGGGCGGGGTCGGGTGTCGGCCTCGGCGAGGTCGAGCAGCCGGGTGAGGCTGAGCTCGAGGAGGGTGGGGATGAGTGCTGGGTCGGCGGGTCGCGCGACGGGCGCTGCCGTGGCTGGGGATTGGGCGTCGCCGTGGGCGTGCTCGTCCGCCACCGCGGCGCGGGTGGGTGCGGGTGCGGGGTGGTGGATGCGGTCGAGGTGGTCGACGGGGTGGGTGTCGGTGGTGTGGCCGGTGGGGTCGGTCCAGTGCACGGTGCCGTCGGGGTCGAGGTGGGCGGTCCAGCCGGGTCGTTGCTTGACGCGGTGGTGGCGCCGGCAGAGGCAGATGAGGTTCGTGGCGGTGGTGGCCCCGGTGGGCCAGGGGGTGACGTGGTCGAGGTCGCAGGAGCGGGCGTTGACGGCGCAGCCGGGGAAGCGGCAGTGTCCGTCGCGCAGGCGGATGAGGCGTTGGAGTGCGGGGGAGGGTCGGTAGCGGTCCTCGACCGTGCCCGGTGGGGGTGGTCTCAGGTCGCAGGGGGCGAGGGTCTTGGGGACGGTTCCGGCGACGATGGCGCCGGTGTCGGGGTCGCAGTCCAGTGCGGTGGAGTGAACGATCCGTACGTGGGCGGGGAGCTGGGCCAGGTCCACGGTCGTCGTGCCCGGTCGTCCGAGCCCACCGAGCTCGACGACCTCGCGCCGACCCGCACGCGCACGCGAGGAGGACGAGGTCGTGCGGCGACCGGCCGGTGCCGTCGACGCGGAGTCGGCGCGGTCCGTGCCCTCGGGTGAGGGCGCAGGCGCAGGCGCGGGTGTCGGCTCGGGTCCGGCGTCGTCGGTGGCCGGCTCGGTCTCGGTCTGGGTCTCGTCACCGGCTGTGGTGGCGGGGGTGGTGGCGTGGAGGTGGAGGGTGACGTCGGCCTGCTGGAGGATGAGCTGGGCCATGGCGTCCATCCGGGCCTGGTCGAGGGTGAGGGTGGGGTCCTCGGCGCGCAGGTCGCGGGCCAGGGAGTCGACCGCCTGCCACATCACCAGGGACTGCTCGACCGGGACCAGCCCGTCCCACTGGTCGGCGGCGGCGGAGACCGCCCGCCGGATCAGGGAGCGTTCCTTGCGGGCCCGTGCGGCCTCCTTGTCGGCGACCTCGGGGGCCAGGCGGGCGATGAGCCGGCGGGTGCGCGACGCCAACGGTCCGGCGGTCTCGTCCCACCCGCGCGGGTGCTCGAACCGGGCCACGAGCCGGTCGGCGATGTCGTGGGCGACCTGGTCGGGGCAGCGGACCAGCTCCTTGGTGACGACCGCGGCACGCCACTGGTCGAGGTCCCCGGCGCCCATCGCGTCGACGAGCTGCGGGGTGACCCCCACCTGGTGCACCGCGGCCTCGACCCGCCGGGCCGCGACCGGCGCGGAGACCCCGAGCCGGGTCGAGACCAGCGCGGGTGCGTCCTCGGCGATGAACCCCAGGCCGTGCCGGCGCCAGGACCAGCCCTGCTCGGCCTCGTCGTCGCGGACCTCGTCGTGCGCGGCGACGTGCGCGATCGCGCGGGTCTGGATGGCGGAGGCGATGTTGAGCACCTGCTGCGACACCTCCACGGTCTCGAGCAGCTCCTCGACACCCGACGAGCCCGCCCCACCCCCGTCCGCGGGCGCCGCGACGGCGGCATACAGCTCCGTCAACGCCACCTTCACCGCCCCGAGATCCATACCCGGATTCTACTCGAACGCACGTTCGCAGACAAGGTTCTCCTCAACCCAATTCTGTTGTCGCACAGGCGAAGTCACGCGGACGGCATCCCACCGGACCGGCGCACGGCGATCTCCGTGCCGAGGTCCCAGCCGGGCACGAGGGGCAGCGAGTCGCCGCTCCAGAACTTCCCCGGGTCGTACCAGTTCATCGGTGCGTCCGGATGGAGCAGCCCCATCTCCTCGTAGGTCAGCGCGACGACCTCCGCGCAGTAGGCGACCTCGGGCCGCATCGCCTTGAGGTCGAGGTCCTTGCGGGAGACGTGGCCGTCGCGACCACTGAGCCAGCGCCACGCGAGCCTCCCCGTGGACGGGAACGAGACCCCGTCGAGCCGGGCGACGCACCGGAGCACCGCGTCCTCGTGCTCCTCCCCCACCTCGGGGGTGAGCTGGCGCAGCCACGCCTGCTGGTCGTAGGTCTCCTGCCAGCGGGTCACCGCCGCTCGCAGGTCGTGCAGCTGGACCCCGCGGTGGTGGTCGCCGGTCCACACGTCCTGGAGCGACTTGCCGAGCTCGGCGTGCCACATCAGCGGCGGGAGGTCCTCGAGGACGACGGCCATGCCGACGTGGTTGACCGGCGCGTTGGTCGCGGCCTGGATCGCCCGGTCGGCGACCGAACGTCCTCGGAAGATCCAGACGTCACCGGTGCGGGTGAGGTCGACGGCCTCGTCGAGGGAGAGGCCGCCGGGTCGGGGCGTCGAAGGCATGCCGGCAGCGTATGCCGCGTGACGGCATACGCTGCCGTCATGCAGCCGAACTGGTGGAAGCTCCTCGGGCTGGCCGGGGTCGTCACCGTCGTCGCGACCGGAGCGGTGGCCGCGCGCAACGAGCGGCAGCGCCGCGCCTACACCCCGGACGAGGTGCGTGACCGCCTGCACCAGCGCCACGCCCGGGCCACCGCTCCGCGGCCCTGACGCTCAGATCCAGAGGGACGTGCAGCGGATGTAGCCGCCGCCCTTCGCGAGCTCGTCGACGTGCGGGGTGATGACGGACAGCCCGGCGCTCTCGACGTCGGCGCGCAGCTGCGGCGCCTGGTCGCTCATGACGACCGTGGTCCCGGTGGAGACGAGGTTGCAGGCGAAGGCCTCACTGGCCTCCCGCTCGTCGATCTCGATGGTGTCCACCGAGTCCAGGCCCGCGAGGATCGCGCGGCTCCCCGGCGTGAACGCCTCGGGGCAGTAGGCGATGAGCCCCTTGCTCGTCGAGTCCGGCTCGCGCAGCACGGCGAGGGTGAGGTCGATGTCGTACCAGTAGCTGTCGGGCCATCCGCTGACGACGTTGGTGACCGGGCGGCCGGAGCCGTCGAGGAGCGGGAGCGTCTGCAGCTGGATGCGTTCGAGGCCGAAGTGGTGGGCGGCGTACTCCAGCGCCGCCTCGTCCGAGCGGTAGCCGGCGCCGCAGAACACGAGGTCGCCACAGACGAGGGCGTCGCCCTGGCCGCTGAACCGCCACGGCTGCGGCAGGTGCTCGATCCGGTAGCCGAGCTCGGAGAGCCGGTCCTTGGCCCACGCCTCCTCGGACTGGCGCGAGGGCGGAAGGGTCGCCATGAGCGCCCGCCCGTCGCGCACGAGGGCCCAGTTGGCGGTGTAGACGCCGTCCTGGCTCGTGGGCGGTGCGTCGACGGTGACGATCTCGGCGCCGGCGCGGTGGAGCGCGTCCACGATGCCTCGGTGCTCCGTCTCGGCCTTGGCCGTGTCGACCGTGGCGCCGTCCTCGTAGTACGGGTTGAGCTTGTGGTCGTTGCCGAAGAAGTGGGCCGACGACATGAGCAGCGTCGAGTTCAGCACTCGCCCACCTCCTGATCCGAGCGGACCCAGGGCATCAGCAGGCCGCGCACGACTGGGTCACCGTCCGCGGCAACGTCAGTGTGACATCCACCCGGAGCGATCACGCAAATGTACTGGTGAGTCCGTCAGGGTCCGTGCGGCTCGGCGATCTGTGCGGCGAGGTGGCCGGCGCCGTAGCCATTGTCGATGTTGACCACGGCGACGCCGGGTGCGCAGCTGTTGAGCATGGTGAGCAGCGGCGCGAGCCCCTCGAAGGCGGCGCCGTAGCCGACCGACGTCGGCACCGCGATGACCGGGGCGGACACGAGCCCGGCCACCACCCCGGGCAGGGCGCCGTCCATGCCGGCCACGACGACGATGGCGCGCGCCGACCTCAGCCGGTCCAGGCGCGACAGGATGCGGTGGAGTCCGGCCACGCCGACGTCGACGACGATCTCGGCGCGGCGACCGAGGTGCCGCGCGACGAGCAGGGCCTCGGTGGCGACGGGCAGGTCCGAGGTCCCGGCGGCCACGACGAGCACGTCTCCCCCGGTCGGCTCGGGCGGCTCGGCGGGCCAGGCCAGCAGCCGGGCGGTGGTGTCGTGGGTGGCGTCGGGCAGCCGGGCGAGGACGGCCTCGGCGTGCTCGGGACCGGCCCGCGTGAAGAGCGTCCGCGCCCCATGGGCGCCGACCTCGGCGGCGATCGCGCCGACCTGCTCGGCCGTCTTGCCCTCGCAGTAGACGGCCTCCGGGTAGCCGCGGCGGGACGCACGGTCGAGGTCGAGCTCGGCGATGCTTCGCAGTGCCTCCCCGGGCTCCCAGCCGGACCCGTCAGCCACGGGTCGCCGCCACCAGCGACAGCGTGAAGGCCCCGGACTGGATCCCCGCGAGGTCGACCGCGACGAACCGGAAGCCGGCAGAGCGCACGACGGCCTCGACCTCCTCGCGCAGGCCGGGCTCGGTCGCGCGCGGGATGTCGGCGGGCACCAGCTCGATGCGCGCGACGTCGCCGTGGTGGCGCACACGGCAGTCGGTGAAGCCGAGCGAGCGCAGGCCTGCCTCGGCCGCCTCGACCTGGGCCAGCTTCTCGGGGGAGACCTCCTCGAAGTGCGGGATCCGCGACGCGAGGCACGGCGCGGCCGGCTTGTCGGCACACGGCAGCTCGAGGACGTGGGCGATGCGGCGCACCGCCGCCTTGTCGAGGTCGGCGTCGGCGAGCGGCCGCAGCACCCGGTGCTCGCTCGCCGCCCGCGACCCGGGGCGGTCCGGCCGCTGGGCGTCGTCGGCGTTCTCGCCGTAGGCCACCGCGTCGAGGCGGTGCGCCGCGACGACGGTGTCGTCGATGCGGCTGAACAGCTCGTCCTTGCAGTGGAAGCACCGGTCCGGACCGTTGCGCTGGTATGCCGGGTTGTCGCCCTCGTGGGTGCGCACCTCGACCACCGGCACCCCGATGAAGGCTGCGACCTCGTGGGCCGCGGTCCGCTCGTCCGCGGCGAGGCTGGGCGAGATGCCGAGGAGCGCCACGACGCGCGTCGGTCCGAGCTCGATGGCGGCGAGGGCGAGGAGGGTGGCCGAGTCGACGCCACCGGAGAAGGCGATGCCGACGCGGTGGTGGGGTGCCAGGGCCGCGCGGACCGCCGCGACGCCAGCGTCGTCGGGGCCGAACCTCGGGTCGTCCTGCACGTGACGCATCCTGTCACTCCTTGCTCTCCGTGGGACGGGACCGGCCCCACGCAGAGAGCCGTGGGGCCGGTCGACGGACGGTGGCGTCTCGGGTGTCAGTCGATGACGTGGCCGTCGGGGGCGATGAGGTGCCCCTCCTGCCGCTTGCGCAGCTCGGTCTCGTTGCGGATCTCCTTGAAGCGCTGGTCGGTGAGGGGGTACTTCCAGAAGATGATCATCGCGATGAGCGCCGCCAGGGCCGGAATGAGCCCCATCGTGGCGCGGATCGCCGTGACCGCGGTCTCGGGCTGGATCGGGTTCGGCATCTCCGGAGTGGCGGACAGGTAGCCGCCCCAGGCCAGCGCCGCGGCGCCGAGCGCCCCGCCGACGGACTGCGTGATCTTGCGGGTGAACGAGAACAGGGCGTAGGTGGTGCCCTCGGCGCGCTTGCCGGACGTCCACTCGCCGTACTCGACCGTGTCGGCCTCGAGGCCGAACATCAGCGTGTTGATGAGCGCCGCGCCGATGCCCTTGACGCCGAGGAAGATCAGCGCCGGGATGACGGCGCCTGCGGGGGTGAAGAAGAGGGCCAGTCCGCCGACGATGGTGAAGACGCCGCAGTACTGGAAGAGCGCCTTCTTGCCGTAGCGGTTGACGAGCCAGGGGATGAACGGGGCGGCGATGATCGAGATGCCGCTGTTGACGAGGGTGATCGGGCCGACCCACTTGATGTCGCCGAGGACGTACTGCGCGTAGTAGACCGAGGCGCCGCCGACCGCGAACAGGCCGATGAGGTAGAAGAAGCTCGCCGCACAGAGGTAGCCGAGCGGCTTGTTGCCCTTGAGGGTGTCCCAGGTCTCGCGCAGGGTCACCCGCGGCTGGGTGCGGACGACCTGCTCGCGACAGAAGTACCAGGTGACCGCGTAGGCGATGCTCCCGAGGACGATGAAGAGCAGGGTGGTCTGCGTGAAGATGCTCTGCACCTTCTCCTGGTACTCGGCCGAGCTGAGGGTCTTCTTCTCCTCCCGCAGGCCGGAGATGCGGGGGGCGATGATGTAGGTGAGGACGATGCCGCCGAGGGCGCCGCCGAAGAAGCGCGACGCGACGAGCTTGGCCCGCTCGTTGACCGACTGCGTCATCGCCGAGGCGAGGGAGCCGTAGGGGATGTTGACGAGCGAGTAGACCAGCCCGAGGACGGCGTACGTGACGTAGGCGTACAGCAGCTTCTGGCCCTGCTCGAGCGACGCGGGGACGTGGAAGGTGAGGTAGCTGAGGAAGAGCAGCGGGACCGCGCCGAAGAGGATGAACGGGCGGAACTTGCCCATCCGGGTCATCGTCCGGTCCACGAGCCGGCCGGCGAACACGTCCGCGAACGCGTCCCAGAGCCGGACGACGAAGAACATCGTCGCGACCGAGGCGGCGGAGAGGCCGGCCACGTCGGTGTAGTAGTAGAGCAGGAACGCGGTGCTGAGGGTGAAGGCCAGGTTGTTGCCGAAGTCACCGAAGCCGTAGCCGATGACCGAGCGCTTGGGGAGCCGTTCGTCGACGAACTCCTGGGCGATCGCCTCCTTCGTCACAGTGGACATTGAATCTCCTTTGATACCAACGTTTGCCGGGTGGGGGTGGGGTGTTGTGTCCAGTGAAGCGGCGGGGCGGGAGCGGCGACAACGAGTTGCCAGTTGTTGCGCTCAGGTGACGGACCGGGACGCAGACTCGAGCTCGGTGACCTGCTCGACGACGACGTCGTGGAGAGCAGGGGGGTCGAGGTCCAGCCACGTGAGGACGCGGTCGACGGCGTCGTCGACGGACCCGGCGGCCAGCTCCTGCAGCATCTCGGCCCGGGTGTCCGTGACGGGCGCGCCGTGGCCGCGGAGGTGGGCGACCCACGCCGCGACCATCCGGGTGGCGCCGTGGTCGACCCGGCCCTGCGCGAGCTCGGCCGAGATGACCGGCACGGCGCGGATCGGGACCTTCTGGGAGCCGTCCGCGGCGATCTGCGCGAGCAGGTGGCGGATGGAGCCGTTGGAGAAGCGGTCCAGCAGGGCGTCGCGGTAGTCCGCGACCTCCTCTGGGGGCAGGCGGAGGTGGCGCGAGGCGGCCTCCCACCACTCCTGCACCCACGCCCGGGCCCGGGGGTCGGCGATGGCCTGGGCGACCGTCTCGTGGCCGAGCACCGAGGCGCCGTAGGCGAGCACCGAGTGGGCGCCGTTGAGCAGCCACAGCTTCCGCTGCTCGAAGGGCGCGACGTCGTCCACGACGCGGGCGCCGACGGCCTCCCAGTCGGGCCGGCCGCCGGGGAACGACCCGGCCAGGACCCACTCGCTGTACGGCTCGGTGGGCACGGTCTCGGGGTCGTCGACACCGGTGCGCGACCGCACCTCGGCTCGGTCGTCGTCGGTGGTGCGCGGGGTGATCCGGTCGACCATCGTCGTCACCCAGGAGACGTGCTCGTCGACCCACGCGCGCAGCGTCGGGTCCACGGCGTCGGCGAGGTCGGTGACCACCCGGGCGACCATCGCCCCGTTGTCGGGGACGTTGTCGTTCGGCACGATCGCCAGGGCGCCTGCGCCGGCGGCGCGACGGGCGAGCAGCCCGGCGACGAGGCGGCCCGGCGTCGTCGTCACGGCGCCCCCCACCGGGTCGGCGAGGAGGGCGGCGACGTCGGCGCTGACGCCGCCGTCCTCCCGGTCGAGACCGCCGTCGGCGGCCCGTCGGTACCCGGCCTCGGTCACCGTCAGCGTGACGACGGCGAGCTCGGGGCGGGAGAAGTAGTCGCGCAGGGCGACGAGGTCGTCGCCGGGGTGGACGGCGGACAGGCTCGAGACGACCTCCGGCGAGGGACCCTCGGGTCCACGCACGAGCAGCGTGTAGAGGCCCTCCTGGGCGGACAGCGCCTCGGCGGCGGCCGGCGAGCGGCCGGTGAACGCGGCGATCCCCCACTCGTCGGCGTCGGGGGCCCGGTCGGTGTACCAGGCGGCGTGCGCGCGGAAGAAGTTGCCGAGGCCGAGGTGCACGATGCGGACGGGCGCGGCGGGCCGTCCGTCGACGTCGCGCGAGAGCCGGCGCAGCCGGTCGTCGGCGCTCACAGCTTGAACGCCCGGCTCGGGATGGTGGTGACGAGGTCGACCGCGGTCTCGAGGGCCTCGTCCTCGTCGAGCCGGTGCTCGGCGACGAGCTGGGCGAGGTAGGCCGCGTCGAGACGACGGGACATGTCGTGCCGGGCGGGGATGGACAGGAAGGCGCGGGTGTCGTCGATGAACCCCGACGTCCGGTGGAAGCCGGCCGTCTCGGTGACGGCGCCGCGGTAGCGCCGCACCGCCTCGGGTGCGTCGAGGAACCACCAGGGCGCACCGGCATACACGCTGGGGTAGAAGCCGGCGAGGGGCGCGATCTCGCGGCTGAAGACCGACTCGTCGAGGGTGAAGAGGATGAGCTGGAAGCCCTCGGCCGTCCCGAACCGCTCGAGGAGCGGCTGCAGCGCCCGGGTGAACTCGACGGCGACCGGGATGTCGTGGCCGGTGTCGGGACCGAAGCGGTCGGCGGTCGGCGTGTGGTGGTCCCGGTGGACCCCCGGGTGCAGGGTCATGACGAGTCCGTCCTCGGTCGCCATGCGTGCCATCTCCATGAGCATGTGTCGCCGGAACGCCGTCGCCTCCGTCGCCGACACCTGCCCGGTGAGGGCCTTGGCGTAGATGCGCCGGGCCTCGGCAGGGTCGAGCGTCAGGGTGACGACGTCGAGGTGGCTGTGGTCGGTGGAGACCCCGCCGTGCGCCTTGAAGAACCGGCGCCGGTCCTCGAGGGCGGCGAGGTAGCCGACATAGGTCGAGGTGTCGACGTCGGCCGCGAGCCCCAGCGCCGCGACGAGCTCGGCGAAGTCGGAGCGGGCCGGCTCGAGGTAGCGGTCGGGCCGGAAGGTCGGGGCGACCCGGGTGGCGAACCCGGAGTCGTCGGCCAGGGCGCGGTGGTGCTCGAGGTCGTCGGTCGGGTCGTCGGTGGTCGCGAGCACCGAGATCCCGAACCGCTCGGCGAGCGCTCGCGGCCGGAACTCCGGCGTCGCCAGCGCGGCGGAGATGGCGTCGTAGAGCGCGTCCGCGGACTCGGCCGACGGCCGCTGCGACAGGCCGAACACGTCGGACAGCACGCTCTCGAGCCAGAACCTGCTCGACGTCCCCCGGAACGCGGACCAGTTCTCGCAGAACAGCCGCCACGCGCGGCGGGCGCCCTGCTCGTCGAGGTCCACGCCGCCGACCCCGAGGTCGTCCAGCGGCACCCCCTGCGCGTGCAGGAGGCGGAAGACGTAGTGGTCCGGGGAGATGAGCAGGGACGTCGGGTCGCGGAACGCGGTGTCCTCGGCCAGCCACTGCGGCGGCACGTGCCCGTGCGGGGAGATGATCGGCAGCCCGGCGGTGGCGGCATGCAGCCGCCTGGCGATGTCGCGCGTACCCGGATCGGCGGGCAGCAGTCGGTCGGCGTGGAGTGAGGTCATGCTCGTCATCGTGGGCGCCCCGTCGCCGCACGTCCACGGGTTGCCACGAGTTGCCCGGCGTCCTTGCCACGCGCGGGTCCCCCGGCGAGAGTGATGCCATGACGACGACCACCGAGGAGTCCCCCGCCGAGGCGGCCCAGCGCGCGGCCCGGATCGGCGACGAGCACGGCGTGCTCACGACCGAGCAGGTGACGTCGTTCATCCGCGACCGCCTGGCCGACACCGACGTCGACGGCAGGAGCGTCTGCATCGTCGTCCCCGACGGCACCCGCACCTGCCCGCTGCCGATGCTCATGGGCGCGGTGCACGCGGCGCTGCACGGGCGCGCGACGCGGATGACCACCCTCATCGCGCTCGGGACGCACCAGCCGATGAGCGAGGAGGCCCTCGCGTCACACCTGGGCTACGAGGTCGGGCGGCTCGAGGAGACCTATCCCGGCATGACCGTCGTCAACCACGAGTGGTGGGACGAGTCGACGTTCGCCGACCTCGGCACGATCCCGGCGGCCCGGCTCGCCGAGCTCTCCGAGGGGCGCCTCACCATGGACGTCCCCGTGCTGCTCAACCGGGCCGTCGTCGAGCACGACATCGCCCTCGTCGTCGGGCCCGTGCTGCCCCACGAGGTGGTCGGCATCTCGGGCGGCAACAAGTACTTCTTCCCCGGGGTCGCCGGGCAGGACATCATCGACGTCTCCCACTGGATCGGCGCCCTCATCACGTCCGCCGAGATCATCGGCACGACGGCGATCACCCCCGTGCGGGCCCTCATCAACGAGGGGGCCGCCCTCGTCCCTGCGGAGAAGCTCGCGTTCTGCGTGGTCGGCGAGGCCGGCAGCCTCGACCTGCACTCGATCTCCTTCGGCGACACGATCTCGTCGTGGGCCAGCGCCGCCCAGGTCTGCGCCGCCACCCACGTGCACCACCTCGACGAGCCGGTGCACCGCGTCATCTCGGTCATCCCGGAGATGTACGAGGACATCTGGACCGGCGCCAAGGGCTTCTACAAGCTCGAACCCGTCGTCGCGGACGGCGGCGAGGTCATCCTCTACGCGCCGCACATCACCGAGATCTCGACGAGCCACCCGGAGATCCTCGAGATCGGCTACCACTGCCGTGACTACTTCGTGAAGCAGTGGGACCGGTTCAAGCACGTGCACTGGGGCACGCTCGCGCACTCCACCCACCTGCGCGGCGCCGGGACCTACGACGCGGAGACGGGGGAGGAGCGGCTGCGGGTCAAGGTCACCCTCGCCACCCGCGTCCCCGAGGAGCAGTGCCGACAGGCGAACCTCGGCTACCTCGACCCGGACACCGTCGACCTCGCGGCGGCCGAGGCCGACGGCGAGACGTTCGTCGTGCCCAACGCGGGGGAGGTCCTCTTCCGGCTCCGCTGAGCGGCTCCGTCGTCGTGCCCGTCGTCGTGCCCGTGGGTCGTCAGGTGGATGTCCATGACGTTGCCGAGCAGGTGCACGGCCTCGTCGTGGGGGCGCTGGAAGGAGTTGCGGCCCATGATCGTGCCGAACCCGCCGCCCGTCGCCGTCTGCCGGTTCTCCTCGAGAACCGCGGCGGTCTCCTTGGCCGCGCCGCCCGAGAAGATGACGATGCGGTGGCCGTCGAAGGCCGACTGCACGACGTGCCGCACCCGGTCCGCGAGCGTGTCCAGCGGCACCCCCGCCCGCTCCAGGGCGCTGCGCGCGGCCTCCGACTCGAGGTGCTCGGTCGGCGGCTTCACCTTGACGATGTGTGCGCCCAGCTGGCAGGCGAGGTGCGCGGCATACGCCACGACGTCCACCGCGGTGCGCCCGGTGTCGGACACCCCGCTGCCGCGGGGGTACGACCACAGGACGAGCGGCAGCCCGGCGGCGTCCGCGTCGCGAGCGAGCGAGCGGGCCTGCTCGTACATCTCGTTGCGGTGGGCCGATCCCGGGTAGATGGTGAACCCCACGGCGGCGCAGCGCAGCGCGAGCGCCTCCTCCACGCCGGCGACGACGGCCGGCTGGGGGTCGGCCCCGACGTACAGGCCGTCCGCGCTGTTGCACTTGAGGATGAGCGGCAGGTCCTCGGCGTACTCGGGGGCGACGAGACGGGCCGCGCCGAGGGGCAGCGCGTGCGCACTGCACCCGGCGTCGATCGCGAGCCGCGCGTGGTAGCGGGGGTCGTACCCGGCGGGGTTGGCCGCGAAGCTGCGACCGGGGCCGTGCTCGAAGCCCTGGTCGACCGGGAGGACGACGAGCTTCCCGGACCCCCCGGTGCGGCCCTGCGTGAGGATGCGACGGAGGTTGGCGCGGGTGGTGCGGTTGTCCGACGGGTACCACGACAGGATCTGGTCGACTCGGCGGGTCATGGCGGGCTCCTCTCGACCCCTCGATCCTCCTGCTCGCCGCGCCGTCACGGGAGGGTCGTTGGTCCTGCCGCCGACGGGACCCGTGCCGGCGAGGTCGCCGTCCGGCTGCGCTGCGCGGTCGACCGGCGGACGACGAGCGTGACCGGCAGGACGAGCGGCTGGCCCGACGTCACCGCGCCGCCCACCATCGCGACGAGGTTGCGCACGGCCGTCTCGCCCTGTGCGCGCAGGGGCGCGGCGACGGTCGTCAGCTCCGGCTCCACGACCTCGGCCAGCAGGATGTTGTCGACGCCGACGACGCTGACGTCGCCCGGCACGCCGACCCCCATCCGTCGCAGGCCCTTGATGACGCCGATCGCCAGGACGTCGTTGTAGGCGATGACCGCCGTCGTCGGCTGCGACATGATCTCGCGGACGCGGGCGAACCCGGCGTCGATCGTCGGGTGCTGCGTCGGTCCGACCCGGCGGATCCGCATGTCCAGCTCGAACCCGGCCTCCCGCAGCGCCTGCCACCGGACCCCGTCGGTCCAGCTGGCCTCGGGGCCGGCGAGGTAGGTCACCGACGTGTGCCCGAGCTCGCCGAGGTGCTCGAGGGCCCGGCGCATCCCGCGGGCGTTGTCGACGAGCAGGCAGGGCACCTCGGGCAGGCGCCGGTTGAGGACGACCACCGGCTTCTGCTTGGCGAGCATGCGGATGGTGCTGTCCGACATCCGCGAGCTCGCGAGGACGACGCCCTCGACGGTGCCCAGCTCGTGCTCGATCCAGGCCCGCTCGATGTCGGCGTCCTCCTGGGTGTGCGACAGGCTCAGGGTGTAGCCGAGCTCGGCCGCGGCCTCGTGCGCGCCGCGGATGATCTCCGCGTAGAACGGGTTGGTGATGTCGGTGACGACCAGCGCCAGGGTCCGGGACCGTGAGGTGGTCAGCCCGGGCAGCGCGGTGGTCCGGTAGCCGAGCTCGCGCGCCGCCTCGAAGATGCGGGCCGCCGTCTCGGCGTTGACGCGCCCCGGGCGGGCGAACGCCCGCGACACGGTGGAGGCGGCGACACCCGCGACCTTGGCCACGTCGTAGATCGTCGGTCGCCGCTCCATCAGCCCAACCTAGGGACCGTGGCAACTCGTGGCAATCGCTGGGCAGCGCGGGTCCGTGGCTGCGTCAATGGACACCAGACCCCCCGACCCCGCGAAGCGAAAGGCACCACCCATGCTGCGACCCCAGGACACCACCAGCCGAGAGCGCAAGAACCTCGACGGCCTCTGGTCCTTCCGACTCGACGCCGAGGCTTCCGGTCGTGACGCGCGGTGGTATGCCGCCCCGCTCACCGACGCGCGTGACATGGCCGTGCCGGCCAGCTTCAACGACGTCGTCGCCGACGCCGCCGTCAAGGACTACTTCGGCGACATCTGGTACCAGCGGACGGTCCGCGTCCCCCGGGGCTGGGACGGCCAGCGCGTCGTCCTCCACTTCGAGTCGGCGACGCACCGCGCGACCGTCTGGGTCGACGACCACGAGGTCGTGAGCCACGAGGGCGGCTACACCCCGTTCGAGGCCGACATCACCGAGTTCGTCACCGCCGGCGACGAGGTCCGCGTCACCGCGCTCGTCAACAACACGTTGAGCTTCCAGAGCATCCCGCCCGGCGTCATCGAGCAGCGGCCCAGCGGCCCTGCCCAGGTGTACTGGCACGACTTCTTCAACTACGCCGGGCTGCACCGCTCGGTGTGGCTCTCGGCCACCCCGCAGGCCCGGATCGAGGACCTCACCGTGGTGACCGGGTTCTCCGGCTCCACCGGTTCGGTGCAGTGGACCGCGGCCGCGGTGGACCAGGACGGGCTCGACGTGCACGTCGTGCTCCGTGACGCCGCGGGCGAGGTCGTCGCCGAGGGCGACGGCTCGACCGGCACCCTCGACGTGGCCGACGTGCACCTCTGGGCTCCCGGCGACGGCTACCTCTACGACCTCGAGGTCCAGCTCGTCGACGACGGCGGCGAGGTGCGCGACTCCATCCACCAGAACGTCGGCATCCGCACCGTCGAGGTCCGCGGCACCGAGTTCCTCATCAACGGCGAGCCGTTCTACTTCACCGGCTTCGGGATGCACGAGGACCACGCCATCATCGGCAAGGCGCACAACAACGCCCACCTCGTCAACGACTTCGAGCTGCTCGACTGGATCGGCGCCAACTCGTTCCGCACCTCGCACTACCCCTACAGCGAGGACGTCCTCGACTACGCCGACAAGCACGGCATCGTCGTCATCGACGAGACCGCGGCGGTCGGCCTCAACATGGGCTTGGGCGGCGGGATCTTCGGCGGGCAGGGCTACACGACCTTCTCCCCCGAGACGATCAACGAGGCGAGCCAGCAGGTCCACGCCGAGGCGATCCGCGAGCTCATCGCCCGCGACAAGAACCACCCCAGCGTCGTGGTCTGGTCCATCGCCAACGAGCCGGAGTCCGACACCCAGGGTGCCGAGGACTACTTCCGGCCGCTGTTCGACGTCGCCCGTGAGGCCGACCCCACCCGGCCGGTGGGCTTCGTCAACGTCATGCTCGCGCCGCACGGCACCTGCCGCGTCTCGCAGTTCGCGGACGTCCTCATGCTCAACCGCTACTACGGCTGGTACGTCAACACCGGTGACCTCGCCGGCGCCGAGATCGCCTGGACCGAGGAGCTGCAGGGCTGGGCGAGCGAGGGCAAGCCGATCGTCATCACCGAGTACGGCGCGGACACCCTGTCCGGCAACCACTCCCTCACCCCGCAGCCGTGGAGCGAGGAGTACCAGGTCGAGTACCTCGACATGAACCACCGGGTCTTCGACTCCATCGACGCCGTCGTCGGTGAGCACGTCTGGAACTTCGCCGACTTCGCCACGACCTCCGGAATCATGCGCGTCGACGGCAACAAGAAGGGCGCCTTCACGCGCGACCGTCGCCCCAAGTCGGCTGCGTTCGCGCTGCGCCGCCGCTGGAACAAGGAGGCCTGAGCCATGACCACCGCACCTCCCGCCCCCGGGCTCGCCAACGTCGGCGTCGTCGGCCTGGCCGTCATGGGCAGCAACCTCGCACGCAACCTCGCCCGGCACGGCCACACCGTCGCCGTGTTCAACCGCACCCACGCCCGCACCCTCGCGCACCTCGAGGCCCATGCCGCGGACGGCACCTTCGTCGGGGCCGAGACGGTTGAGGAGTTCGTGAACTCGCTCGAGCGGCCGCGGCGCATCATCGTCATGGTGCAGGCCGGTGCCGGCACCGACGCCGTCATCGACGAGCTGCTCCCCCACCTCGACGAGGGCGACATCGTCGTCGACGGGGGCAACGCGCAGTTCACCGACACGCGTCGCCGCGAGGCGAGGCTGCGCGACCTCGGCCTCCACTTCGTCGGGACCGGCATCTCGGGCGGCGAGGTGGGCGCGCTCAACGGCCCGTCGATCATGCCCGGCGGCTCCCGCGAGTCGTCTGCCGCGCTCGGACCGATCCTCGAGTCGATCGCCGCGAAGGTCGACGGGGAGCCGTGCTGCGCCTGGCTGGGCCCCGACGGCGCCGGCCACTTCGTCAAGATGGTCCACAACGGCATCGAGTACGCCGACATGCAGTTCATCGCCGAGGCCTACGACGTGCTGTCGGCCGCCGGGATGGACGCCCGCGAGGTCGCCGGGGTGTTCCGCGAGTGGAACACCGGCGAGCTCGACTCGTTCCTCGTGGAGATCACCGCGGAGGTGCTCGACCGGGTCGACCCGGAGACCGGGCGCGCGCTCGTCGACGTCATCACCGATGCCGCCGAGCAGAAGGGCACCGGTCGCTGGACCGTCCAGTCCGGCCTCGAGCTGGGGGTCCCCGTCTCCACGATCGCCGAGTCGGTCTTCGCCCGTGCGGCCTCCGGCGACGTCGCCATCCGCGACGCCGCCCGTGGGGTCCTGTCCGGACCGGACCGCGCGCTCGGCGACGTCGACCGGTCGGCCCTCGTCGACCAGGTCCGCGAGGCGCTGTGGGCGAGCAAGGTCGTCGCCTACGCGCAGGGGCTGGAGCAGATCCGCGCCGCGAGCGCGGAGTACGGCTGGGACGTGGACGTCGCGACCGTGGCCCGCATCTGGCGCGGCGGCTGCATCATCCGGGCACGCCTGCTCGGTCAGATCAGCGACGAGTACGCCGCCGGCGGGCTCGCCACCCTCCTCGTCGCCCCGAGCATCGCGGCCGGCCTCGCCGAGCGCCAGGACGGCTGGCGGCGCGTCATCGGCCTCGCGACGAGCGCGGGCGTCCCCGTCCCGGGCTTCTCGAGCGCGCTCGCGTACTACGACACCGTCCGTGCCGAGCGACTCCCCGCCGCGCTCGTCCAGGGCCTGCGCGACAACTTCGGAGCGCACACCTACGGCCGCGTCGACCGTCCCGGCACCTTCCACACGCCGTGGTCGCAGGGCGGCGCCGAGATCCAGATGTCCTGACGATGACGACGTCGAGCCCGTACCCGCCCGCGGAGGTCGTCATCGGCCTCGACGTCGGGACCACCGGCACCAAGACCGTCGCCTTCGGCATGGGGTCACCGTGGCGCCACACGGTCGTCCGCGAGTACCCGCTGCTGGCACCCGGCCCCGGGTGGCAGGTGCAGGACCCGGCCACCGTCGTCGCCGCGGTCATGGGCGCGCTCGCCGAGGTCGTGACGACGGCGCGTGGTGCCCGCGTGGTGGGGATCTCGGTCAGCACCGCGATGCACGGGCTGATCGGGCTCGACGAGGGGCTGCGCCCGCTCACCCCGATCGTCACGTGGGCCGACTCCCGGGCCACGTCCGAGGCGGCGGAGCTCCGCTCCTCCGACGAGGCCGAGGCGCTGCACCGGGCCTCCGGCACGCCCCTGCACCCGATGAGCCCGCTGGCCAAGCTCCTCTGGTTCACCCGTCACGCACCGGCCCTCGCCGCCCGGGTCCGGGCGTGGGTCGGCCTCAAGGACTACGTGCTCCAAGCCCTCACCGGCACCTCGGCGACCGAGCTGTCGACCGCCTCCGGCACCGGCCTGCTCGACCTCGCCGCGCGCACCTGGAACCCGCGCGCGCTGGAGCTGGCCGGCATCCGCGAGGACCAGCTGCCGCCAATCCTGCCGACGACGGCGGTCCTCGGGCTCACCAAGTCCGTCGCCTCACGGCTCGGCCTCGCCACCGCGACGCCGGTGGTCGTCGGCGCCGGGGACGGCCCGCTCGGCAACCTCGGGACGGGCGCCCTCGACCCGGGGGTCGTCGGGCTGTCCGTCGGAACGAGCGGTGCCGCACGGATGGTCGTCCCGGCTCCCGTGACCGACCCGACCGGGCGGCTCTTCTGCTACGCCCTGACCGACGACGCCTGGGTGGTCGGCGGCGCGGTGAGCAACGGCGGCATCGCCATCCGCTGGGCGCGCGACGTCCTCGGCGACGCGGGCGGGGACGACGCCGCACTCCTCGAGCTCGCCGCGACCGTGCCCGCCGGCAGCGACGGCCTCGTCGTCCTCCCCTACCTCCTGGCCGAGCGTGCCCCGCTCTGGGACCCCACCCTCACCGGCGCGATCATCGGGATGCGCCACTCGCACACCCGCGGCCACGTCGTGCGCGCCGTCGTGGAGGGCGTGGCCCTCCAGCTCTGGAGCATCGTCGACGGGCTCGACGCGGTCACCCCCGTGACGAGCATCCGGGCGACCGGGGGTGTCTTCCGCTCCCAGGTGTGGCGAGAGGTCACCGCCGGCGTCCTCGCGCGACCGGTCACGGTCACCGGGGGCGCGGAGGGGTCAGCGCTCGGGGCGGCCGCCCTCGGCCTGCTCGCCGTGGGCCGCGCCTCCTCGCTCACCGACGGCCTGGACCGGCTCGCACCCGGGCTCCGTCGGGCCGGCGACGCGGTCGTGGTCCGCGACGCGGACCGCGCCGCCTACCGCGCGGCCCGCGAGCGCATCCCCTCGCTCCTCGACTCGTATGCCGCCGTCGCCGACCTCTTCCGCACGCCGGTGGGTGCGGGCACTAGCGTTCACGGATGACCACCCACCTCTGGATCGATGCCGGCGCCGGCGTCGCCGGGGACATGCTGCTCGGCGCGCTCGTCGACGCCGGGGCCCCCCTCGACGGGATCCAGGCCGCCGTCGACGCCGTGCTGCCCGGGACGGTCCGGCTCGTCGCCACCGACGTCACCCGGGCCGGGCTGCGGGCCCGCAAGGTCGACGTCGAGGTGCTCGCCACGGACCACACGGACCGACGGTGGTCCGACATCCGCGGGCTCCTGGACGCTGCTCCGATCTCCGAGGAGGTGCGCACGACCGCCCTCGGCGTCTTCGCCCTGCTCGCCCGGGCCGAGGCCCACGTCCACGGCGTGGAGGTCGCCGAGGTCCACTTCCACGAGGTCGGTGCGTGGGACTCCATCGCCGACGTCGTCGGCACCGCCGCCGCCGTGCACCTCCTCGGTGTCACGTCGGTGTCGGCGGGCCCGGTCGCGCTCGGGTCGGGGACGGCGCGCACGAGCCACGGTGTCGTGGCGGTCCCCGCACCCGCCACCCTCGAGCTGACCACGGGCTGGGTCGTCGCCTCGGTCGGCGAGGGCCAGGGCGGGGGCGAGGGCGAGGGCGAGCTGACGACGCCGACCGGCATGGCCCTCGTGCGCGGCCTCACCGACTCGTGCGAGGGACTGCCGGCGATGCGGGTCACCGCGTCCGGGACCGGCGCCGGGACCCGGGACGTCGACGGGCGGGCGAACGTCACCCGCGTCGTCCTCGGCGAGCTCGACGACGCGGGCGAGGCCGACCCGCCCGGGTCCAGCCCGCAGCCCCTGTGGGTGCTCGAGGCCAACGTCGACGACCTCGACCCGCGCCTCTGGCCCGGAGTCCTCGAGTCGCTCATGGCCGCCGGTGCCGCCGATGCTTGGCTGACGCCGATCCTCATGAAGAAGGGGCGCCCCGCGCACACCGTCTCGGTCCTGTGCGACGGGGCCCACCGCACCGCCCTGCGTGAGGTCGTCCTCACCCACACGTCGACGCTGGGAGTGCGCGAGCACTCCGTCGAGCGCGTCTCCCTCGGGCGCACCTGGGAGAGCGTCACGGTGCGCGGCGAGCAGGTGCGGGTCAAGCTCTCCCTGGACGCCGACGGCGCCGTCGTCCACGCGACTCCCGAGTTCGAGGACGTCCGGGCGGCTGCCGCCGCGACCGGCACGCCGGCTCGGGTCGTCCTCGCCGAGGCCACGGCAGCCGCCCACGCGGCCCCCACCGGCACGGGCCCGGCCTCCACGCCGGTGACCCCGGAGGCACCTACGCTGCGGTGATGGCGGTCAACCGGAGTCGTCGGGCCGTCGCCGCCCGTCGCCGCAAGCGGCGCATGGACCGCGTCGAGCACGACCTCAGCGGCGAGCAGTGGGCCGCGCTGACGTCGCTGTGGGGCGGCTGCGCCTACTGCGGCGCCACCGACCGACCGCTGCAGCGCGACTGCGTGCTCGCCCTCTCCCGGGGCGGCCGCTACACGCTCGCCAACATCGCCCCGGCCTGCGGTCCCTGCAACGCCAGCAAGTGCAACGACGAGGTCACCGGCTGGCTGCGGCGCAAGCGCCTCGACGAGCGGGCCTTCCTCGAGCGCCACCTCGCGATCGGTGCGGCGCTCGCCCTGCGGTTCCCCGCCGCCACCGCCGTCACGGGCGAGGTCGAGGTCGAGGACGACGTCCTCAGCGGACCGTGAAGGTCTTGTCGTCGGTGGCCGGCCCGCTGCCCTCCGCGCCCCCGGAGGGGTCGTCGGTCGACAGCGTCACCGTGTAGGTGCCCGGCGTCAGCCGGGCGGTGAAGGACAGCGAGCCGAAACCGCCCGACCCCGTACCGCCCATCGCCGAGCCACGGGCGACCTCCGCGCCGGAGGTCGTGCGGACGACCCACCCGAAGGTGGCCTCGAAGGACGTCCCGAAGCCCGCGAAGGAGACCGTGCCGGCGCGTCGCACCTCACCCTCCTGCGGCGAGGTGACCCATGCGTGGGCCTGGATGTCCGCCATCGGCGCCCGCCGCATCGGGGAGCCGATGCGCACGGCGCCCCAGACGTCGGCGGCCCTCCCGTCCTGCGTGATCGTCACGGTGGTGGCAGGCGCACCGCTCTGGGCGGCCGCGGCGGTCGCGGTGTGGACGAGCTGCTGGACGGCCGTCTCGGCCAGCTCGCTGCCGACGTCGCCGTTCGAGAACGCGTCGGCGGACAGGTCGACGGTGATGGCTCCGCCACGCTGGGTCACCGCCGTCCGGCGCGCCGGCCGCCACGGCGACGCGTAGTCCGGGTCGAGGGGAGCCAGCCGCGTCATCGCCGACACCGCGGAGGCGACCTGACCGCCGACGTCGGGCACCGTGCGGAACTCGCGGTAGAGCACGAACGAGCGGCGGGACTCGGCGACGTAGTAGACCGGGATGCTCCGCAGGCTCGCGGAGGGGCTCGTCGAGGGGGTGGGCGAGGGGGTGGGCGAGGTCGAGGGAAGCGCCGTCGGCGGGGCGGACCCGCTCGGTGCCGGGGTCGGGCTCGCCGACGCGCTGGGACTCGCGGACGGGGACGGGGACGGGGTCGCGCCGTCGCCGTCACCGTCACCACACGCCGTGGCGAGGGCGAGCACGGCCACGACCGCCCCGGCCACCTGTCTCGTCCGAGCTCCCATGACTCCTCCTTCGTCGGTGGACCTGGGCCCAGTCAACCCCGGCGCTCCCCCGGCCGTCAGGGCCGAAGGGCCCGAGACGGCGCCGGTGGGGCGGGGAGGTCGAGGCGCTCGGGGTGCAGGAGGAGGTCGCGCACGATGCCGGCCATCTGCCCCGCGTGCGCGCCGTCGACGATGCGGTGGTCGGCCGTCGCCACGAGCACGACGACCGGGCGCACGACGACCTCGCCGTCCACGACGACCGCCTTGTCCTGGATCGCCCCGACGGCGAGGTAGACGGGGGTGCGCGCGAACGGCAGGGGGGCGAGGAAGGCCTCGTCGAGCCCGAGCGAGCCGACGTTGGACACGAAGGCGGTGCCGAGCGGGAAACCGGGCTGGCCCAGCGCGGACCACCCCAGCCCCCCGGCGACGAGGCTCGCGAACGACAGGGCGGGCCGCATCGCCCACCCGGGGGTGAGGCGCACGATCCCGGAGCTGCGGCGGTGGGCGACGTCCTCGCGCGCACGGAGCCGGCCGGCACCGGCGTCCACCGCCCGAGCCACCTCGAGCGGGGTCAGCCGGTCCACGTCGTGCACCTTGACCGGCGCCAGGTCCGACCCCTGCTCGATGTCGACGGCGAACCCGACGTCACAGGTGTCGAGGTCGACGAGCCGGCCCAGGACGATGCGCGCGCGGATCTCGGGGACCTGCCGGAGTGCGCGCCCCAGCGCCGCTCCGACGACGTGGGTGATGGTGACCCGCTCGCCCGACTCGGCGCGCACCCGGTCCAGGTAGGCCAGGGCCGCGGTGGCGTCGACCTCCATGCGCGCGTGGATCCGGCCGTCGCGCGAGGGCCGCCACGTGGCCACCGCGATCTTCCGGCGGATCGGGGTGCGACGCCTGCTCATCGCGCGGACCGCGGCGGGCGGGCTGGGACGTGACGAGCCGGTATGCCGGAGAGTGCGACCCGGGCGAGCGCCCGGGGGGCTCCCGTCACGGCGGCGATCGGCGCGGCGCGCCTCGGCAGGCGCAGGTGGGGTCGGTCCTGCTCGAGGGCGGACACGACCCTGCGGGCGACGACGTCGGGGTCGAGGAGGGTGAGGAGCCGGGCGCGCAGGACGCGCTCGAACGCGGCCTCGCTCGGCCGGTGCCGGCCGATGCGCTCCATCATCTCGGAGACGACCGGGCCGATCTCGACCGCGAGGGTGCCGACCGGGTCGCCGCGCAGGTCCGCCCGCAGGCCCGACGTCGCGTGGGTCAGGCCGGCCTTGGTGCCGCCGTACAGGGCGAGCCCGGGGAAGGTCGCCACCCCGGACAGGGACGAGATGTTGACGAGGTGCCCGCGTCCGCGCGCGAGCATGCCCGGGAGCACCTGCCGGCACAGCTCCAGGGGTGCGGTGAGGTTGAGGTCGACGGTGCGGCGGAGGTCCTCGGCCGTGAGGTCGGTGAGGAACCCGGTGGTCTCGGCACCGGCGTTGTTGACGAGGACGTCAACGGGCCCCTGCAGTGCCTCGACCCGGTCGATGAGGCCGTCCAGGCCGTCGGCGCCGTCCGGCTCGCACAGGTCGGCCGGGAAGGCCGTCCCGCCGGTGGAGCGGGCGAGCGCCGCGAGCGGTACGGGGCTGCGCGCGAGCAGGGTGACCCGCGCACCGCGGACGGCCAGCCGGCGCGCGAGGGCGGCGCCGATCGTCCCGGTCGCGCCGGTGAGGAGGACGTGCGCGCCCATGGTCAGCATCCGCACAGTGTCACCCACGCCGCCGGGACCTTCGCCCCTCCCCCTCACCTGCTCCGCACCGCGACGCTGGAGGGGCCGAGAGGAGATCGTCATGGGCACATCGGACACGCAGGTGCAGGGAGCCGTCGTCGTCGTCGGCGTGGACGGGAGCCAGTCGGCCGGGAGGGCGGTCGAGGAGGCCGCCGCGCAGGCCCTGCGGTGGGGTCGGCCCTTGCACCTCATGCACGCGACCGGCCGCACCATCGTCCCGTGGACCAGCGAGCACCTGCAACGCGTGGCGGTGGTCACCGAGCACTGCCGCCAGCGCGCCGTCACGGTGGGTCCTGACCTCCACATCACGACGGCGACCGAGGTCGACGACCCCGCAGCGATGCTCGTGGCGGCCAGCCGCGACGCGTCCATGGTCGTCCTCGACGGTGGCCGGCTCGGGCAGACCGGAGCCGTCCTCCTCGGCGCCACGGCCCACAAGGTGGTGACCCACGCCGAGTGTCCCGTCATGGTGGTCCCGCTCGCGGCCGACTGGTCCACGTCCGGAGCCGTGGTCGTGGGGGTCGACGCCCACGCGCACTCGGCACCCGCCGTCGACCTCGCCTTCGCCGAGGCCTCCCGCCGGGGAGCGCCGCTCAAGGCCGTGCACACGTGGTGGTGGGACGAGGCGAACGCCTACCTCGCCGGCACCGACCAGAGGGGTGCGCGCTCGAGGGTCGTCGAGGCGCACCGGCTCCTCGTCGCCGAGATGCTCGCCGGGTTCGGCGAGCAGTACCCCGACGTGGACGTCACCGAGATGCTCGTCCGGGGTCGCGCCGGGACGGTGCTCGTCCAGGAGTCGCGCGACGCGCAGCTGCTCGTCGTTGGCCGTCGCGGCCTCGGGGGGTTCCCCGGCCTCCTGCTCGGCTCGGTCGGAAGCCACGTCATCCACCACGCACACTGTCCTGTCGTCGTGGTGCCCTCACCCCACGGCGGCGGGACGCAGGCCGCGAGCGCCGTCTCGTGAGCGCCGTCCTGGCCTTCCTCGGTGCCGCCGGCACGGTCACCGGCAGCAAGACCCTCGTCGAGCACGACGGGCGACGCACCGTCGTCGACTGTGGCCTCTACCAGGGCGAGCGCCAGTGGCGCCGGCTCAACTGGCAGCCCTTCCCCGTCGAGCCGTCGAGCATCGACGACGTCGTCCTCACCCACACCCATCTCGACCACTGCGGCTACCTCCCCGCGCTGTTCCACCGGGGCTTCACCGGCCCGGCATGGTGCAGCGCCGGCTCGGCCGCCCTGGTGCCGATCGTGCTGCGGGACAGCGCCCATCTCCTCGAGGCGGAGGCGGAGTACGCGCGGACCTCCGGCTACTCCAAGCACGACCCCCCGCTCCCGCTCTACACCGCCGCCGACGCGGAACGGGCCATCACCGCACTGCGCTCCACGGCATACGACACCCGGACCCGGCTGGCCTCGGGCCGCGAGCTCACCCTGGTCCGGGCGGGGCACGTCCTGGGGTCGGCCAGTGCGCTCCTGCACGTCGGCGACACCACCGTGCTCTTCTCCGGCGACCTCGGACGGCCGAACCACCCGCTCCTGCGACCGCGCGCCCGGCCCCCGGCCGCGCGGCACGTCGTCATCGAGGCGACGTACGGGGACCGCACCCACCCGGCGGACGACCCCGGCCACCTCGAGATGGCGGCGTGCATCAGCCGCACCGTCGAGCGCGGCGGGTCGGTGCTCGTCCCCGCCTTCGCGGTCGACCGCACCGAGCTGGTCCTCGAGGCGCTGGGGAGGCTGCGTGCCGACGGCCTCATCCCGGACGTGCCCATCCACCTCGACAGCCCGATGGCCCTCAAGGTGCTCGAGGTCTACCGCAGCGCGGCCGCAGACGGCGAGCTCGTGGACGACATCGAGTCGACCCTCGACGCCCTTCCTCGCTGGCGGACCGCGGCGACCGCCGACGAGTCCCGAGCGCTCAACCGCCCGAAGACGCCATGCATCATCGTGTCGGCGTCCGGGATGGCCAACGGTGGCCGGGTCGTGCACCACCTCGCGTCGATGCTCCCCGACCGCCGCCACACGGTGCTGCTCACGGGGTACCAAGCCGTCGGCACCCGGGGCCGCGCGCTCGTCGACGGCGCGCGCGAGGTGAAGATCGCGGGCAGCTACGTCCCGGTGCGGGCGGAGATCGCCCGCGACGAGGGGTTCTCGGTCCACGCCGACGCCGACGAGCTGCTCGGGTGGCTGCACGAGCAGCCGCGCGAGCCCGAGAGCGTCTTCGTCAACCACGGCGAGGCCCGGTCCGCAGCAGCGTTGGCGGAGCGGGTCCGCCGCGAGCTGGGTTCCGTGGTCGTCGTCCCCCGGTACGGCGAGCGGGTGCGCGTCGACTGAGCCCGCGCGCGCCCACTCGTCCCGACCTTGTCAGCCTCCCGCGGGGAGGGCCGGCACGGCCGAGGCGTCCGGTCCCGAACGGCGCTGCGCGGTGACGAAGGCCACGAGGCACCGCAGTCCCGAGACGGCGACCGCTCCGGCGACCCAGCGGCTCTCGCGACCGCCCTCGGTGTCGGTCTCGACCGCGTCGATGAGCTCGTCGACGCGCTGGCAGGTCAGCTCGACCTGGCGCTCGTGCGGCACCTCGCCCTCGAGGTCGTCGAAGAGGGTCGCCAGCGACGTGAGCAGGGCGGCGGTCCGGCGACGGAGGTTGTCCGCCAACGGTGTGGCGTTCGGGTCGAGGATGACGACGGCCATGGACTCCACGCTCGTGCTGCAGCGCTGGAGGGTCTCGCCGAGGTCGAAGAGCGCCCGGTGGATGTGCGCGCTGCGCGGTGCGCGCGGGTTCCCCTTGAGCGCGCTGCGCGCCTGGGCGATGGACAGCCTGACCCGCTCCCGGGCGGGGCTGACGTCGGGAAGGCCGGCCAGCACCTCGTCGGCGTGTCCGTGCCCGTCCTCGTCGAGCGCGTCGGCCACGGCCTGGAGCTGGACCGCGAGCTCGCGGCGCAGGGCCGTCGTCGATGACTGCAGCTCGTGCACCGGCAGCGGCGTGAAGGCGACGAAGTTCACCGCCGTCCCCACCAGCGCGCCCAGGAGGATCTGGACGACGTAGCCCACGACGTACCCCTCGGGCTGGGCGCCGCCCACCGCGAGCACGAAGAGCGCGACGAGCGGGACCCAGGAGGTCTGGTCCCTCAGCCAGCGCCAGGCCCCGAGCAGCACCCCGAGCCCGATGGCCAGCCCGACGGTGATCGGGTTGGTCCACGCGGCGAGCTGGAGCAGCATCGCGAGCAGGGCGCCGACGATGACCGCGACGACCGCGCGAGCGGCCTGGGTGAGGGAGTCGGAGACGCTCGGGTACATCACGGTGTAGGCGCCGAGGGCTGCGTAGTAGCGGTACTCGCCGACGTCGCCCGGCACCAGCCCGCCGAGCCAGAACGCCGCCCCCGCGGCGACCGCGGACTTCGCCGCGAGGGCGGTCGTCGGGTGGTGCCACATCCGCCGCATCGCCGGCCGCGGGCCGAGCAGCACCGCCAGGGTGCTCAGGCGACCCGCGTGCGTGGTGCGTTCGCCGCGGTCATGCCCGGGTCGCGCTCGACCACGTCACCGAGCACGTCGTCGATCCGCGCCATGAGCTCGGGCTCGAGCCGCACGCCGGCGGCCTTGACGTTCTCGTGGACCTGCTCCGGGCGCGAGGCACCGACGAGGGCGGCCGCGACGTTGTCGTTCTGGAGCACCCACGCCACGGCGAGCTGCGCCATCGTCAGCCCGGCCTCGTCGGCGACGGGCTTGAGGTTCTGCACGCGGGTGAGGACGTCGTCGTTCATGAACCGCTTGATCATGTCCGCACCACCCTTCTCGTCGGTGGCGCGCGAGCCCTCCGGGGGCTTCTGGCCCGGCTGGTACTTGCCGGTGAGCACGCCCTGCGCGATCGGGCTCCACACGATCTGGCTCACGCCGAGCTCCTTGGACGCGGGGACGACCTCGTCCTCGATGACGCGCCAGAGCATGGAGTACTGCGGCTGGCTGGAGATGAGCTGGAAGCCGAGCTCCCTGCTCAGCGCCACACCCTCACGGATCTGGTCGGCGGTCCACTCGCTGACGCCGATGTAGAGCGCCTTGCCCTGACGGACGATGTCGGCGAAGGCCTGCATCGTCTCCTCGAGCGGCGTCTCGGTGTCGTAGCGGTGCGCCTGGTAGAGGTCGACGTGGTCGGTCTGCAGCCGCTGCAGGGACCCGTCGATCGCCTCCATGACGTGCTTGCGGGACAGGCCGGTGTCGTTCTTCCCGCCGGGCCCGGTGGGCCAGTAGACCTTGGTGAAGATCTCCAGGCTCTCGCGCCGCTCGCCCTTGAGCGCCTCGCCGAGGACCGTCTCCGCCCTGGTGTTGGCGTAGACGTCGGCGGTGTCGAAGGTGCTGATGCCGGCGTCGAGCGCCGCGCGCACGCACTGCGTCGCCATGTCGTTCTCGACCTGCGAGCCGTGGGTGAGCCAGTTGCCGTAGGTGATCTCGGAGATCTTGAGCCCGCTGTTGCCGAGGTGTCGGTAGTCCATCCCTGCACCGTATGCCGCGCGCCCACGACAGTCGCAATTCGCGCCTGCGCTCCCCCGCACCCCGGCGCGCTCCTCGCGTACCGTCGTGAACGGCCCCACCGGGCCCTGACCCCACACGTGAAGGAGCGCCCATGTCGGACGACGAGAAGGCTGCCAAGGAGCTGGTCGAGACGCTGCGCGACGGCGAGAAGGGCTTCTCTGCCGCCGCTGACAAGCTGCGGGACGGCGACCGCCCCGAGTGGGCCACGCTGATGCAGCGCCTGTCCGAGCAGCGCGCGGACTTCGCCCGCGAGATCGTCGCCCTCGGTCACGAGTACGGCGACGACGTCGACGAGAGCGGCACCGCCGCCGCGGCCCTGCACCGTGGCTGGATCGCCCTCAAGGACGCCGTGACCGGCGACGACGCGAGCGCCGTGCTCGGGGCCGCCGCGACCGGCGAGGACCACGCGGTGTCCGAGTACGAGAAGGCGCTCGAGAAGGACCTCAGCGCCGGGTTCCGTGAGGTCGTCTCCCGCCAGCGCCAGGCCGTCGTCGCGGCACGCGACGAGGTCAAGGCGCTCCAGGCCGCCGACTGACGCGCCACATCCGACGACGGGCGTGGCGCTACGGTGCATCGCCCGTCGCTGGTCAGACGTCGTCCCGGGTGCCACGCTGGCGTCATGCCAGGTACGCAGGCTGCGACACCGCGACAGGCCGAGCAGGACGCGGTGCTCTGCTGCGCGGTCGCCGTGGCGTGCAGCCTGGCCTTCCTCGTGTTCGTCGCGCTGCCGGTGCACGTGGACGCGCTGGAGATCCCCGTCGCGCTCGAGGGCTTGTGGCCGTTGGGGCTTCTGGTCGGCGCGTTCCTCGGCCCGGTGGCCGCAGGTCTGGCGGCAGTCATCAGTGGGTCGGTGCTCCGGGCTCGAGGACCGGGCCTGACGAGGCGGGCCAGGCGTCTGCACTGGAGCACGATCACGGTGTCCACGGTGCTGCTCGTGGCGTACGTCGCGAGCTCGAGCGCCCTGCGAACCTGGTTGGACTAGCTGCCACGGCGGCATCACTCTCGCGAGCCGCCACCGCCAGCCTCGCGCCCATGCTCCTCAGAGCAAGTGCTGACACCGTCAAGAGGCGCTCGATGGTGGCTCCGGCGGTCAGGGCCTGGTTGACGTCGGGGCGCGGGCGGCCCTCAACGGGCTGCAGCCGCGCACCAGTCATTGCAGGAGTACCTGTGCTCCCGGCTGATCGCCGAAGCCGAGCAGCCCACCTTGGAGGAGGTCCTGGATCGGGCCGGCGGGCGATCCGGAGGGTCGGTCCCGCTCAGGGATGCGGTCAAGACCGTGCAGGTGGCTCGTGCTCGTCGTTGACGCCATCGTCCTTACGGTCGCGTTGGCCGACGACGGACTCGACGGGGATGCCGCTCGATCCCGGCTGCGCGGTGAGACGTTGGCCGCGCCAGAGCTGGTCGACCTCGAGGTCGCATCCGTCCTGCGTCGTCAGAACCGCGTGGGGATGCTCGACAACCGCCGGGCTGACTTGGCGATGACCGACCTGCGGGCGCTGCCGCTGCGCCGCGCCGCGCACCTGCCGCTGCTGCCCCGCTGTTGGGACCTGCGGGCCTGGCCGAGGCCCTGGACACGACCCTGTTGACGGGCGACCGACGACTTGCCCAAGCGGCCGGTCCCACCTGCATCATCGAGAATCTGCGAGCCTCCCGCTGATCCAGGGCGAGATCAGGCAAATGCCGCGTCCGAGCTTGCCTTTCCTGACGGCGGCGACGGGTTCACCTTCCCTGTTCGAAGGGGCGCACCTCGCCGAGAACCGCCCCATGCTTGCCGTTGACGATCACCCGAGGTGACCCTCGCTTGGTCAAAGCGAGGACGACCCGGCCGTGCCAAGGCACCACAACCGTACGGTCGTCGAGAATGAGCGATTCCACGTCGGCGCTGGTTCGTAGGACGACGTAGCGAATCCACCGACCGCTCCACGGCCACCGATCCACTCCCCCCTGGCCGTCATGGACCCCGCCGCTGCCATCGACCGCGACGAGCCCGGTGTCGATCCCGGTATCCGCTGTCTCTGGTGGGCCAAGAGCGGCCGGCAATCGGGTGGGGCGTGGGGCGAGCAGGTCATCCTCGGCAGAAGCACCGCCGCCGCCGAGCAGGTGCCAGCTCGCGCCATGCTTGCTCAGGACCCACGTCTCAGACATGACGCAGCCGACCCCACGCCGGGCGAACAGGGTGACCGCCACGTCGCCTGCGATGTCGACTGCCATCGGAGCGAACCGACGGCGCCGGCTCAACCGAGACACCGGCTGCGAGGGCCCGGACTGAATCAGTTGGACGCTCTCAGTGAACGCGTCGTAGGCCACGGCCACATGCTAGAAGGACTGTGGCTCGACACCACTCCATTCGGAGTGACGTCCAACTCTGCCGCTCTCCGCGCGGGAACATCGGCTAGAAGTTCTGTCCGTTGCCCCACTGGTTCGGCGTCGTGCTGGGCCCAGTCCCATACACCTGGTCGGGCACGTGGTGCGAATCTCCTGGGCCAGAGCTACGGCGCATCAGCACGACGATCGGGACGACAAACACGATGACACCGGCCAAGATCCACCACCACATGGGTTGCTCACTTCCGACGAGTGCCAGCATGACGAGATGCCCGAGTGTTCCGCGGCTGAGCAGTGGTGTCCAGTACATGAGCAAGCGGGTTGCGGATCAGCTGAACTGCACACCCATTCGTTGCTCACAATGAAGACGAGCTCCATGTTCGGACGACGAGGATCAGCACGGCCACCAGAAGATCCGGCGGTCCTGGCTGAACGAGTCAGCCCCCGACAGCGTTTCCGCTGGTCGGGGGCCCGTCGTCTGTCTCAACACAGAGTGCGCCCGAAGGGATTCGAACCCCTAACCTTCTGATCCGCAGGCACGCGAGGGCCCCTAATCGACCCGAATCCTGCTGCCACGTCGCGACGCACAGGACCGCGTTTCCGCAGGTCAGGTGGCCTGTGGCGGCTCAGTTCGGCCTCTGGCGCATCGTTACGGGACCGATACCGAAACCGAATTTTGGGGCCCATTTTGGGGCCCACGCGAGGCGGCCGCGTCGGACGGTCCTCGGAGCTTCACGAGAGCCGATGGATGGCAGCTCGACCACCTCGATCATCATCGGCAGGTCTCGATCGACTGTGCTGCGCACGATGGCCGGCTCGACCAGCAGGTAGCCGTGCGCGATCCGGTTCCGCATCCCCCACATCTGGTTCCAGACATCACCGGACAGCGCCTTGCGGTCGGCCGCGCTGAGCGCCGACAGCGCCTCGATCCCCGCCGAGAGCCGCATGCAGATCGCGTCGACCGTCTTCTGGTCGGCCAGGTCGCCCGAGCCGTATTCGGCCACGACCTCGAAGTGAGCCAACGCCTCTTCAAGCACCAACTTCGGCTGCCGGCGCCTCACAGGAGCACCGCCTCGTCACGAGCCCGGTCACGCAAGCCAGGGCGAAGCGAGCTCTCCGGCACCAGGTCAACAGGCACCCCGACCACAGCAGACACCTCGTCCTCGAGCCGACCCAGCTCCATCAAGCTCAGCGGGCGGCGCATCACGAACATCAAGTCGATGTCCGATCCTCCGTCATCGTCGCCCCGAGCCACCGAGCCGAACACCCGAACCTGTTCGCCGCCAGCGTCACTGACCAACCGCAGAATCTCGGACCGCGCGGTCCGCAGCCTTCGGGCCAAGGGGGTCGTTCCGTGGAACCGCAACAAGCGCGACACCTCGGGCTGGCTCCGACCGATCTGCTCGGCGATCTGCGCCTGAGTCATGCCCGCCGCGGCAGCGTTGCGCACTGCCCGCACCAGCGCCTCCCTGGCACGGCGCACGGCGGCATCACTCTCTCGAGCCACCTCTGCCAACCTCGCGTCCATGCCCCATTATAGCAAGTGCTATACACAATCCAGAAGGTGTCCATGCACCGCCTGGTTTCACGCACATGCCGAGTTCCGGACGTTGCGCAGGCGCTCAAGCAGCGTCACTTCGGCTCTCTTCTGTTGTCAACCGGCCGTCTTGCGGGGCAACTTCCCAGTCGTTGGGCTCGGAGCGCAGTCGCGCATTTGGCTGGGGGGTTGTCCCTTGTGTTGAGGCCTTGGTCGGCGCTGTGAGGCGCCTACCCCGAGGCCCGGCGCGGCTGTCGGCCACTGGCGCCCTTCCGGAGCCAGCCCGCCATCTTCAGCCGCCACCGATCTCGAGCGACGTGCCTGGCCTCAGCCGCGACCGACGGACAGTCGCCAGACCTGCTCGTGATGCGACCGGGGACACCGACCCATTCATTTTCGACCTAGCACGGTTCCAAAGTCGTGAACTCATCACTCCGCCGTCGACAAGACCTCCAATAGTCCCTGCGGACCGCCGTAGCCATCGGCCACCCATCGACCAGAAGGGCTCACGCAATTCAGGTCACGCCGCAGGCGTGCCAGCGCATGTCGGTCATCTGCACCTTGCGGGACAGCCCTGCGGTGAACAACGACAAGCCTTCCGTGGGCATCGCCCAGGACGCCTCACCGTTACCGATGATCACCCTGCCTTCTTGCACACGTCACGAGGCGGATGCCGTCCAGCCACCTCGGGTGGACGGGATCCGGCTCCGCGTCAGTGCGGGCAGACCTCGAACGGCTCGCGCTTGGGTAGGTAGGTCTGCCACTCCTCCTTCGTCAGGTCTCGACCGGCCGCCTGACAGGCGGCCCGGGTAGCTGCGGCCGGGGAGTAGTCCCAGACGTAGAGCCCTCCCTCCTCCGAGACGATGAGCACGCGCTTCTCATCCGCGGTGAAAGCAGCGCCGCCGAAAAACGCGCCGCCGATTCCGTCATCCCCGAGGCGGAGCGACCCGAGCGATTCGCCCCCTTGGGTGGCCGTGATGCTCACTATCTGCGCCTCCGAGGCGATCAGGCGGGCTCCGTCCCGGGAGAACCCGAGGTTCGCGAAGGCGTCGGCCTTCGTCGGACCCGACCGCACCTCGAGTGTCACTGGGTCGATGGTCGCCACCTGTTTGTTGTCCGACAGGACGCGATTCACCGAATTTGAACACTTGGAGATGCAGTTGAACCCGCCCACGGTGACGGTGCCATCGGCGGGGGACCGGGCGAACCACTCGACCATGAAGCCGAGGTCGTCCTTGCTCTTGACTACCGTGCCGGCGGTCAGGTCCACGAGGTGGAGGGCGCCGCCCACTGAGGCGAGCACACGGGCCCCGTCGGTGTCGACGTCCATGTTGAGGACCGGGAACCCTTGGTGCTCCAGCATTTCCGGCCCGACGTGGACGGGTCTACCCTCGGACCGCCCCGATGACGTGCTGAACGTGTGGAGCCATCCTTCGTCCGTGCCCACGACGATGCGCGAACCGTCGCCGCTAAAGCCCGTCGTGGTCGTGACCCCGTGGTCCTCTGGCACCCGGTACTCGGCCACCAGCCGTGCAGTGCGGGGATCCCACACCCGGACTGATTGGCCGCCCCAGGCGGTCGCGAACTGGCGCCCTGCGCGGTCCCAGGCGATGTCCCATCTCAAGTTCGAGTTGGGGAAGAAGTCGCTGGGTTTCGTCCACGTCCCCGACGCCACGTCGAGGAACTGGACGGCGAACGACCCCTGTCCGTCGAGTATGGCCACCGACCCCTGCCGTTCGAGCAGGGTGGCCACGGTGCGCCGGTCTGGCGAGATTCGGGCCCACTGAATATGGGCGTTGCCCGGCCGGGGCTGCAGTGCCATCGGGCGGACCAGCTGGCGGTCGCCGACGGCGTCCAAGGCCAGGGTCAGTCCGTCACCCCTCGCTTCGTAGACGGTGCGCATGTCCTTGGCGAAGGCGATGCCCTCCGGCTCGACGCGGTTGCCGGTGGGAAACAGCGTGCCAGCACTCTCGGGGTCGGCCAGGGGGCGGACCAGCAGGGTGTCGTCCACGGCGTACGCGATCATGTTTCCGTCCGCCGAGACCACGAAGTCGCCGGACACGTGGCCCTCGTTCGCGAGGACGGACGTCACCGACAGAGTCTGCGGGTCCAGCAGGGCCACGTTCGGGTCCCGAAGCACGGCCAGCTTCTTGCCGTCGGGCGTGAGGGCCAGCAGGAGCTCGTCGGTGACGGGCGCCGACTCGACCTCTCGGCCTTTGCGCACGTCCAGAGCGTGCACCTCACCGCCGCCCGTGACAAAGACCCTGGTCCCGTCCGGGCTGACGACGAGCTGGGACGCGAGGTAGGGGACGGTGAACGAGGCGACCGGTGCGGACATGTCATGCATGTCCCAGACTCGGACGTGGCTCGCGTTGTCGAGGTACTTGGGGTGGAGGAATGCCGCGCCTAGCCACCGGCCGTCGGTGCTGATGGAGAACGCCTCGCTCAGGGTCAGTCCCTCGGGCATGCCGCCGAGCTGGGTGTCGGCGAGCTCGGCGGTGAGCGGGTCGAGGACACGGAGGGGGGCGGGGTCCACCCGGCGCAGACCGGTGGGCGAGAAGGGGTTGACGGAGGCGAAAAGCTTCGTGCCGTCCGGGCTGAACTGCACTTTTCGGATGGGCACACTGCCGTTGGTCGCCTTCTCTTCCAGGTTGCCGGCGTCAAGGAGGTGGACCCCGCTGAGCATGCCGGCCGTGGCAAGGGTGCGCCCGTCCGGACTGATGGAGAGGGAGATGGTCGAGTCGCTGCGGGTCGAGTCGAGCAGCTGCAGGGTGCGGCCCATAACCGCGCTGAGGTTGCTCCTGGTGTCGGGGGTGTCGTCGAGCGCGGTCCCCGCCACGGCGAGGAGGAGCGCTCGGTCGAGCTCGATGCTGCGCAGGGCTTCGGCCCCCAACCGCCGAGCGTCCGCAGCCTTGGCCTGCTGCTCGGCAGACGCGGCCTCCTGGTCGGCGCGCTGCGCCGAGGTCACCGCCACAAAGCCGGCCACGAGCGCCACGGCCAGCAGGGCCGCCACTGAGGTCAGCCCCCACCGCAGCCGCCGGTTGGAGCGACGTTCCAGGCTCACCTGTTCCTCGGTGGCGCGCGCCTCGGCCTCGGCGAGCGCCGCAGACGCGTCGAGGAAGTCGCGTTCCGATGGGGTGAGGGTGGGGGCGCTTCGGGTGCGCCACTGCTGCGCGTTGGCTTTCCTAGGCCCCCGGTACAGCTCGCCGGGCGGTCGCCCGAGCTCCTCCCAGCTGTCGGCCGCCACCGCGAGGTGCCGCATGATCCGCAGGCCCTCCACGTCGTCGTCGAGCCAGGACCGCAGGCGCGGCCATGCGACGGCGAGCGCCTCGTGGGCGATCTCGACGCTGTCGCCATCGCTGCTGAGCAGCCGCGCACCCACGAGGCTCTCGATCACCGCCTCGCGCTCCTCGTCGGCGGCCACCGACCGTCGCGGAGCCCGGGTGCGCACCGGGTCGCCCGAGTCGCTGGGCACGACCAAGCGCAACATCAGGTCACGCAGCATGCCTTGCTGGCGGCCCGTCATCCCCCTGAACACCGTCTCGGCCGACTGGGACACCGCCTCCTGGATGCCGCCGGTAGCCGTGTAGCCAGACACCGTCAGGGTGTTCCCCTCGCGCCGGGCCCACGTCTGGCGCAGGACGTGGGACAGCAGGGGTAGCGCCCCGGGGGCTCCTCCTACCTCGCGGACGAGCAGGTCCACCAGTCCCGGCTCCAGCCGTAGCCCCGCCTGCACGGCGGGTCCCTCGATAGCCCGCCTGAGTGCGTCGGCTTCCATCGGCCCGAGGAGGTGCAGCCCTCGTTCGACCAGGTGCGCGAAGCCCGCGTACCGCGAGACCTCACCCAGTCGGTCGGCCCGCAGGGTAAGGACCAGCGGCCCCCTGCTGGCGATGTCGGCGAGCGCCGCGAGGAAGGCCGTGCGCTCGTCCGGGTCCACCTCGGGCGCCAGCACCTCCTCGCACTGGTCGACGACGAGCACGTCACCCCTGCGCTGGGGCAGGCCGCCCAGGACGTCCAACGGATGCCGTCCCGGCGTCATGACCCGCACCCGGCGCCCGTCCCGCTCCAGGGTGGCCGCGACGCCCGCCCTGGCCAGCGACGACTTCCCGCTCCCCGACGCCCCGACGATGGCCAGAGCACTGCCGGCGTCGAGGTGGGCCAGGCACGCCTCGATATCCGACTCCCGCCCGAAGAACGACCCGGCATCTTGGATGTCGTAGGCCACGAGCCCGGGGTACGGACAGACGGGGTTCGGCTCCGGCAGGGCGGCTTGCACCTCGACAGACGGATCCTGGCGCAGGATGGCCTGCTCGAGCGCCATGAGGTCGGAGCCAGGGTCGAGGCCGAGCTCGTTGACCATAACGGTGCGGGCCTGATGCAGGGTGTCGAGCGACTCGCGCTGGCGGCCGCCCTGGTACTGGGCCAGCGCCAACAGACCCCAGCGGCGCTCGCGGAACGGGGCGTCGTGCAGCAGCCGCACCGCGGGGGCGAGCGCGTCGCCGTGGCGGCCCGAGCGCAGCATCGCCTCGACGTGCAGCTCCTCGGCGTCACGGTGCAGCTCGACGAGGCGTTCGAGCTCGATCTGCCCTGGGGCCCACCCGTTGAGCTCGGTGAAGGGCTCGCCCCGCCACAGGCCGAGGGCTTCGCGCAGGAGGTAGGCGGCCCGCTCTGGCTCGCCGAGCTCGAGCAGCTCGCGGGCGCGGCCGACGAGCCGCTCAAACCGCAGGTGGTCAAGATGGTCGACGTGCACGCGCAACCGGTAGCCGTGCTCCGCAGTCTCGATGACGTTGTTGCCGAGAACCTTGCGAAGCCGCGAGACGCAGCCCTGCACGACCTTCGGCCATGACGTTGGTGGCGTCTCGCCCCAGATCGCCTCGGCGAGTGACTCGGCGCGCACCACCGCGCCCGGCCGGACCGCCAACGCCTCGAGCACCACGCGGTCGCGCAGGCCCATGGTCGAGGTCGTCCCGTCGAGCTCGAGCGGACCAAGCACGGCGATACCCACGCCTCGAATGTCGACCTGCCGAGACGGCCCGTCAAGGGGCGCGATACCGCCGTGATACCCGGGCGACACGACCATAGGACCGACCCATGTCACAACCGAGGAAGCCATCCGCCCGGGTGGCGTCACCTCGATCAAGAGGTCAGGTCATGTCCGCTCTTCGTACCCATGTCATCAGCAGCACCTCTCACCCGCAACGGGGACACCGCCACCGGATGGCTCCCAGAGGGGTCGCAAGGCACACCCACTTCACCGTGCTGAGAATCCCGATACCAGTGATCCTGGGCCTCTGTGTGCTGGTGAGCGCGTGCGGCGGCAGCGCGCCGGAAGTGGGCGCGAGCAGCAACGCTGCCGCACCGGGCCCACTGGCGGGTCGCGGCGAGGTGGAGCTGGTCAGCGACGGCTACGGGTTCACCGAAGGGCCCCAGTGGATGTCGGACGCCGGGGTGTTGCGCTTCACCGACGACAACAAGATCTTCGAGGTCGCCGCGGACGACAGCGTCACGACGTTCCGGAGCCCGAGCAACGGGGCCAACGGTCTCGCTGTCGACCGGCAAGGGCGGCTGCTGGCCGCCGAAGCCGAATCGCGTCGAGTGACCCGCACCGAGAGCGATGGCACGGTGACGCCCATCGCACAGCGATTCCAAGGACATCGGCTCAATCAACCCAACGACATCGTCGTCCGTTCCGATGGCACCATCTACTTCACCGATCCAACGTTCGGCGATGACGCCGTTGCTGATGCCGAGCTCGACTTCAGGGGGATCTTCCGGATCGCTCCCGACGGTGAGCTCACCGCCGAACGGCGCGGCACCATCGAAGAGGCACCCAACGGCGTCGCCCTCTCCCCCGACGAGCGTCTGCTCTACGTCTCGGACTACACGGGCGACCGGGTCTGGAGCTTCGACGTCGCCACTGACGGCTCCCTGTCCGAGGCTCGCACGTTCGTGGAGGCAGTCAGCCCAGACGGCCTGGCGGTCGACCTCGACGGGAACCTGTTCGTCGCCGCCGAGAACGGAATCGCCGTCTTCGCACCTGACGGCAAACCGTGGGGCGTCATCGCCGTGCCGCAGGTTCCCGCCAACTGCGCCTTCGGCGGCGCAGACGGCCGCATGTTGTACATCACCGCCCGCGAGGGGCTGTACCGACTGCGGCTGGGGCGGCCCGGTCCGTACTGATCTCGGCCATCCGCAAAAGGAGAGTGGAACTCAACCCATCAGGTGTGGTCGCGGAGCCGGTCGAGGAACCGCTCGGCGTCGCCGACGCGGGGAGGGTTGTTGCAGATGACGTACGGCGACGGGCGGCCATCGACAGGGTTCCGCAGCCGGCGCAGTTCGTCATCGGTGCGGACGTGCCGCGATCCGTCGGTGCAGTACAGCCGGTAGTAGCGGCAAGAACGCGAGTCCTGCGAGGTTTGGCAAGGCATGGGCGTCAAATAGTGGCAGTCCCGAACGTCCGGACATGCCGCACTCGGCGAAGGAGGATGTGGCTCCTGACGCTCCAGCGGTGAAAGGATCAAGACGTGTCACAGGATGTGCGCCTTGAAGAGTGCTCTGCACCGGCGCTGCGGGACGTTGCGGTGACCACCCGCCTTCACCTCCAGGTCTCACCTTGGCAAGACAGCCGCGCCGGGGTTGGCTACGCGGTCCATGAGGCCGGCGCGCTGCCGCGCCGGCCGGTGTGGGAGACGTTCCGATTGCTAGAGGAGGGGGCTGACTCCATGGCCTTGCACCCCTTTCCGGCAGAAGACCATCAGACGCCCGGGCACGGCGACGACAACGACTTGGTGATGACGATCGCGGCTGGCGTGCAGGATCTGGCCCAGATGCTGTTGTGGGAACGGGGGCAGGACGCGACCTGGCCGTCCTGTCCCGTTCATCCGCGCGGCCATGCCCTGCGCGTCCTAGATCGTCGGATGAGTTGGAGCATGAAGGACGGGGTACCCGTCGTAGACGAGGACAGCGGCGCGATCTGGACCTGTCCGAAGGACGATTTCAGGACGCCGATAGGCACGCTCTGAGGCCGACCCAAGCGGCCCCGATTACCCCACATGCCGCAAGGCGTGTGGCGAGTGGCTTACTTGGTCACACGCAACCACACGGCCGAGCGTCCTGTGCCCTGTGGCTTGAGAAGCCCTTCGTCCCTCAGCTCATTGAGGACGAGTCGGATGGTGGGATCGCTGATTCCGGGTAGCGCGGCTCTGACATCGGAGATCGCAAAAACGGGAGCACCGTGCCTCAAGACGTGCTCACGGACGCGTTCCGATTTCGTGCTTCCAGACCTATCGGCGGCGACACCCTCAGCGAACCGCGCGTAGCCGCGAGCCAGGAGTTTGCTGAAGTACGCCAGCCAGGGCCACGGGTCGTTGGCGTGGTCGTTCCAGTCGTGGGTTGAGTCAAGCAACGCCTGGTAGTAGTCGTCGGCAGATTCGGCAATGAGCTGTTCGAGCGACACGTAGCGGCCGACCCCATACCCGGCCTCGGCGAGGAGGGCGTTCGTCAGCGCGCGTGCCACGCGACCATTGCCGTCGTCGAACGGGTGGATGATGAGCAGATCCAAGACGAACAGGCCGACGAGGAGCACGGGGTGGTGCTGGTTTGCCTTGAGGGCTTCGGCGTAGCGGTCGATGAGGTCGGCGGCGTAGTACTCGGTGCGAGCGGCAGGGACGGGTCTGAATCGGACGGTCTGGATTCCGTCGGGAGACCGGTCGACGACAAGGTTGTCGCTCTGCTTGAAGGTTCCGTTGGTGGCCTTGGTATCCGCGAACAGCAGCCGATGCAGGTGAAGGAGCAGGCCGACGTTCAGGGGGCGCCAGTCGTCGGCGAAGAGGTAATCGAGGGCAGCACGGTAGCCGGCGAGCTCTTGTTCGCTGCGGGTGCGCAGCTCGATGGGTTTGTTGGCGATGATGGCGGCCGCACGGCTGCGGTTCTTGACGACGACGCCCTCGAGGGCAGACGACGCAGTGATGCTCGCGACCCGAGCGCGGTTGGCCAGCTCGGTAAGTAGGTCGGGTACCTGATTGAGGTACAGCCCCTCGCTGCCTTGGCCTCGGTCGATGTCGCGTAACGTCATGACCAAGGGCGCTGGCACAGCGCCGAGGACTCGGTCAAGGTCGACGAACGAGTGCATCAGAAGCCCTCACAGACGGTCTAAACTAGATAATGCGGCAGCCGCTTATGTAGTTTAGACCGTCTATGAGGGTATTCGGGTAACTACTGCGCCGGCGCGCCAACCGCTGTCGCCTCGGTCTGCTCCGTGGCTGACCGGGTCTGGAAGTCCCAAGGGAAGTCACGATGACGTGCCCCGCCTGCAAAAGTGTCGACGAGCGATGAGGGATCGTCGACGCCGCTCCTGTTGTTCCTCTTCTTCTTCATCCTCGTCATCGTCGTCATGATCATCGTGACTCGGGAGGTTGATTCGGCATGTCTCCGGTTCGGCTGTTCGAGGTCGTCCGGACATGCCGCGGACAGTGCCGCGCGGCTCGAGGCTGCTGACTCTCGCATTCGCCGCGGCCTTCATCGGCATTCCGCCGTGACAGCCGACTTCGGGGGCACAGCCACTTGTTGACGCGTGGGTGGTAGCAGAATGGCGGGGTGTCGCTTCGGGAGTACCGCACGCAGCTGCGGGGTGCCACTGCTCGCGCAGACTCTCCGGTCCTGGTGGAGCTGTTGACGTCGAGCCCGTCGCCCAAGGATGCGCTGCAACTGGTCGGCGACGCCATCCTCGTCGTGGTCGCTAGCGATGCGACCGACGCGTGGGTGTTGGCGCGGCAGTGCATTGCCATGCTGGAGGAACGCGGCTGGGAGGGCGATGCCGAACTTGCTGCCGCGCTGGCGTCAGCGGGCAACGACGGCCCGACGCCGATGCTTCGGCCCGTGCCGGTGGACCTGGACGAGCTGGCCTCGGTTTTGGAGGGCGACCCGGTACACGGAGGCGGCCGGCTTGATCTGCGGACCGGAGAGGTATGGCCACAGTCCGTCGTCGACGACTTCGATGACGACGAGGAAGAAGATGACGACGAGGACGACTCGAGCTGGTTGTGGGTGGACCCGCAGGGCTCACGTGCAGGGCACCGCGACATGGAACTGTTCATCGGCACTGTCGAGGACCCCGCACTGGCCGACCGTCTGACCATTGCGGTTGCTGGGCGCGGCGCGTTTCGCCGCTTCAACGACGTCATCGCCGCCGACCCGGCCGCCGCCGATCGGTGGTACACCCTCAGCGATGATCGGCTGCGCGGCCGCGCCCGCTCTTGGCTCGCCGCGCAGGGTTACAGCCCGATCCGGGCCCACCAGCCCTGATCTGGCCAGCCGGACGGTCATCCTCATCATCTCGACTACACCGAGCACGCCCGCTGCCTCGCTCCTGCGCACCGATTCACGAGCGCTCGGCCTACCCGACCGTGCATCGCCGTGCGCTCGCACCTGCACGTACGTCCCCACCTAGAAGTCCGAGATCTCATGGCCCACACACCTCATGCACTCCGGGGTCCGGCTATATCGTTGTGACGAAGAAATCCGCACCCACAGGCCAGAAGGGACGTCGTGAAGAACCCTGAGTCGGCGGAGCGAGCCGAGGTGTCCGCGCCCCCCGCGACGACGCGGGCGCGGCCCGCCCCACGAGCACCGGGCCAGGTCGTCGTGTGCGGGTGGTGCGGGGCGGAGGTGGCCGTCCCGGCCCGCGGTCGCTTGCCGAAATGGTGCTCGGGGACGTGTCGGCACCGGGCGTGGGAGCAGACGCGCGCTGCCGCGTCCGGGCGTGCGGCCGTGACCGTGGTGGACCGCGTCGTGGAGACGGTACGGACCGAGACCGTGGTCCAGCACCACCGGACGACGGTGCCCGTAGCCGTCCATCCCGCGAGTGCCCACGAGTGGGCGCGGCTGCTGGAGGAGCTCGCCGTCGGGCTGGACACGGGACGGGTCTACGACCGCGACCTGCCGGTGCTGATCCCGGCGGCCAACGCGCTGATCGACGCCCTTGAGCGACGGATCCAGCGCCGTTGACGAGCCCGCAATGTGTCAGCCAGGCGGCTGGCGACTCCCCGCTGGTTCCGCAGAGGCGGCGCCCCACAGTGCCCCACCCATCCGCCGGGCCGCCTCATGCCGGAGCTCGTCGACGGCGTGGACGTAGCGCTGCGCGGTGGCCAGCTCGGTCCAGCCCATGATCGCCATGACGGTGCGGATGTCGACGCCCTGCAGCAGCAGCAGGGTGGCCGCGGTGTGTCGGGCGTCGTGCAGGCGCACCTCGCGCACCTCGGCGTCGCGCAGGATCTGCTTCCAGTCGCGGTAGTCGGCATGCGGGTCGATGAGCGCGCCCCAGTCGGTGCAGAAGACGAGGTCGTGGGTGTGGTCCCAGACGTTGGCCCGCTCCAGCTTGAGCCGCAGCTGCACCGCCCGGTGGGCGCGCAGCTCGGCCACGAGCGGCGGCGGTAGGGCCACCGAGCGCCGGGACGATCGGGTCTTGGGCTCGACCAGCACCAGTCCCCCGTCGCGTCGCTGCGGGCACTCCGAGCCGCGGGTGTGGCCACACGCCGGCTCCGCCCGCCGTCGCGGGCTGCAGCCGTGGCTCCACGTGCGCCGCTGCACGGCACGTCGCACCCGCAGGACGCCGGTGTCGAGGTCGACGTCGTCCCACATCAAGCCGAGCGCCTCCCCTTGGCGCAGCCCCAGGGACAGCGCAACCGACCAGCGGGTCCCGTTCAGCCGTCCCCGCGACGCCCGCAGGATGGCTCGGCACTCGTCCACGGTCAGCGGTTCGATCTCGGTTCTATCCACCCGCGGTGGGCGTGCCAGGGCTGCAGGATTGGTGACCAGACGCTGGCGCCGGACCGCCTCGTTGAGGCTGGAGCGCAGGACTCGGTGAACGCCGTGTACGACGTGGGTCGAGCGGCCGTCGTCGATCAGCTGGCGGTAGAGGCGCTCGAGGGTCTCGGGCCGCAGCTCGGTCAGCCGCGCGGGTCCGATGGACGGGATGACGTGGACGCGCAGGTGGCTGGCGTACCCGGAGCGGGTCTTCCACCGCACCGACAACGGCAGGATCTCCTCGAGCCAGTGCTCGAGCCACTGCTCGACGGTGATGTTGTCGAGGAGCCAGGGCTGCTGGCCGCTCTCGCGTGAGTTCTCCAGCTCTCGCACGGCGGCGTCGAGTTCGCGCTTGGTCGCCCGACTGAGGTGGCGGCGGTCCCGCTCCCCGTCGAGACGGCGCCCGACGGTGACCCTGGCGTGCCACCGGCCGTCGGCGCCGCGGTACTTCGTCGCGGCGGTGTCAGCGGTGCTGGCTCGGGGCCTACCGCGCATCTGGCCTACCCCGCATCGGGATCACGCATGGAAGCGACGAACCGGTCGAGCTCGGCGCGCTCGACCCGTACGGAGCGACCGAGGTGAACCGCGCGCAGCCGGCGATCCGAGATCTGGCGCTCCACGCTGCGGCGCGTCCAGCGCAGCGGGGTCGCGACCTCGTTGAGGTTGAGCAGGAGGGTGGCCTGGGTGTGAGGTGCGGTGTCCATGACCCCGAAAGCCGCGAGGAGTGGGTCGTGTGGTCAGTCCCGACCCGATTCGTTGTGCTCACGACCTCAGTGTCACCCCACGCGACCCGAGCACTCCGGCGCGAATTTTGGGGCCCATTTTGGGGCCCACGCCCTCATCCGGGGCCATCCGGATGCCGGGCACGAGTAAGCCCCCGACAGCGTTTCCGCTGGCCGGGGGCCCGTCGTCTGTCTCAACACAGAGTGCGCCCGAAGGGATTCGAACCCCTAACCTTCTGATCCGTAGTCAGATGCTCTATCCGTTGAGCTACGGGCGCCTGTCACACCCGTGGGCGCAACGATCGGCAAGCGTACCCGAGCACCGGGTCGCACGAGAAATCCGCTCTCGGGACGTCCTCCCGGGGCCCCGGACCCGGCCCGATCCGTGCGTGTGAGCGACCTCATAGATGCGGAAAGGCTTCCGCAGAGATGTACCCCTCGGTCACCTCCTACGGTGGGGTCAACGGGCTCCTCGAGCCCCCGAACCACGGTTCCCTCGTCGTGACCAGATCCGTCTCACGATGCGGGTACGGTGGATCATCCAGCAGGTCAGTCGTCGGATCACCTCCGAGGTGGCTCCGGCATTTGGCCGGGTCACAGCCGGGCGCCAGCCCGGAACCGGAAGGACAACGGAGACCATGACCGCCCCCGCTGCACCCGTTCAGGGCACCACGCACGCAGGCCTCCAGGCTTGGGTCGACGAGGTCGCCGCGATGACCACCCCCGACGAGGTCGTGTGGGTGACCGGGTCCGACGAGGAGTGGACCCGGCTCACCGAGAAGCTCGTCGCCGCCGGGACCTTCGTCAAGCTCGACGAGAGCAAGAAGCCGAACAGCTTCTATGCCGCCTCCGACCCGAGCGACGTCGCGCGCGTCGAGGACCGCACCTTCATCTGCTCGCTCGACGAGAAGGACGCCGGTCCCACGAACAACTGGATGGACCCGAACGAGATGAAGGACCTCATGCGCGGGCTCTACGCCGGCTGCATGGCGGGCCGCACCATGTACGTCATCCCGTTCGTCATGGGCCATGTCGAGTCCGAGAACCCGATGTTCGGCGTCGAGATCACCGACTCCGAGTACGTCACCGTCTCGATGAGCGTCATGGCCCGCTGTGGCACCGAGGTCCTGCGCCGGATCGAGGAGCTCGGCGACGAGGCCCGCTACGTCCCCGCCCTCCACTCCGTCGGAGCCCCCCTCGCGCCGGGCCAGCAGGACGTGAAGTGGCCCTGCAACACCGAGAAGTACATCGTGCAGTTCCCCGAGGAGCGCATGATCTGGTCCTACGGCTCCGGCTACGGCGGCAACGCCCTGCTCGGCAAGAAGTGCTACTCACTGCGCATCGCCTCGGTGATGGCGCGCGACGAGGGCTGGATGGCCGAGCACATGCTCATCCTCAAGCTCACCTCCCCGGAGCAGCAGGTCTACTATATCGCGGCCGGCTTCCCGAGCGCCTGCGGAAAGACCAACCTCGCGATGCTCAAGCCGACCATCCCGGGCTGGAAGGTCGAGACCCTCGGTGACGACATCGCCTGGATGCGCTTCGGCAAGGACGGTCGTCTGTATGCCGTGAACCCGGAGTTCGGCTTCTTCGGCGTCGCCCCCGGCACCAACGAGCACACCAACCCCAACGCGATGTCGACGATCAACAAGGGCAACTCGGTCTTCACCAACGTGGCGCTCACCGAGGACGGCGACATCTGGTGGGAGGGGCTGGAGAACACTCCGGAACGTGCCACGTCATGGAAGGGCGAGCCCTGGACGCCCGCCGACGGCGAGCGCGGTGTCCTGTCCTCCCACGCCAACAGCCGCTACTGCACCCCGATCAAGCAGTGCGACATCCTCGCCCCCGAGTACGACGACCCCAACGGTGTCCCGATCTCCGCGATCTTCTTCGGCGGCCGACGCAAGACCACCGTTCCCCTCGTCACCGAGTCCCGCGACTGGACGCACGGCACCTTCATGGCCGCGACCCTGTCGTCCGAGACGACCGCGGCGGCCACCGGTCAGGTCGGCGTCGTCCGTCGTGACCCGATGGCGATGCTGCCGTTCATCGGCTACAACGCCGGCGACTACTTCCAGCACTGGATCAACCTCGGCAAGGACGCCGACGCCTCCAAGCTGCCGAAGATCTTCTACGTCAACTGGTTCCGTCGCGACGAGGAGGGCAACTTCGTGTGGCCCGGGTTCGGCGAGAACAGCCGCGTCCTCAAGTGGGCGATCGAGCGGATCGAGGGCAAGGCCGCCGCGGTCGAGACCCCGATCGGCCACGTCCCCACCCCGGAGTCGATCGACACCGACGGCCTCGACATGGACCCGGCCGAGCTCGCCAAGGCACTCGCGGTCGACCCCGAGGAGTGGAAGGCCGAGATCCCGCAGATCGAGGAGTGGTTCGCCAAGTTCGGCGACAACCTCCCGACCGCCCTGCGGGTCGAGCTCGACGGCCTCAAGGCCCGCCTCGGCGTCAAGGCCTGAGCGGGAGACCCCCTCACGCGCTGACGCTCACGAGAGGCGCCGCTCCCCCTGGGGGCGGCGCCTTCGGCGTCCCCCGCGCGAGCGGGCCGGTGGCCACCGCGTGAGCGTCGGGCGTCGGTCCGTCCGGGATCGGGCGTTCGGGTGGCGGGCGCGGGGCAGCGGGGTTTGACTGGTCGCCATGACCTCCCGACTGCTCCTGCGAACGCCCCTCGTCGCCGCGGCGGTGGGGGCCCTCGCCATCGCGCTCACGGTCCTCCCCCAGGACGCGACCTCGAGCCCGGGCCCACCGACCGACCAGGTCGGCACCTGGGGCACGGCAGCCGACACGACGGCCCTCGCGCTGGCCGACCAGACGGTGCGCAACATCGTCCACACCAGCGTCGGCGGGACCGACCTGCGGGTCTCGCTGTCGAACGCGTTCGGGTCGCGGGCGGTCACGTTCGACTCCGTGTGGGCCGGCACGGCAGGCACCGGGGCGGCGGTCGTCGCCGGGACCAACCGCCGCGTGACCTTCAGCGCGAGCACCTCGGTGACGGTGCCGCCGGGCGCCGAGGTCCTCAGCGACCCGCTCCCCGGCGAGGTCCCCGCACGCTCGACCCTCGCCGTGAGCATCCACGTCGTCGGTGACGCCGGCACCGTGAGCGGCCACCGGCTGGCCCACCAGACGAACTGGGTCTCGACACCCGGCGACCACGCGCAGGACGAGAGCGGGACGGCATACGCGACACCGACGACGAGCTCAGCGTGGGTGGAGGCCCTCGTCGTCGAGGCCCCGAAGCAGGTCGACACCGTCGTGGCGTTCGGCGACTCGATCACCGACGGCGACCGGTCGACGACGGGCGCCGACCGCCGCTGGCCCGACCTCCTCGCCGAGCGCATCCTCGAGCAGCCCGCGCCGAAGCACCTCGGCGTGATGAACGCCGGCATCTCCGGCAACCGCGTCCTGGGCGACGGGTCCGGCCAGAGCGCGCAGGCCCGCTTCGACCGCGACGTCCTCGCCCAGCCGGACGTGCGCACCGCCGTGGTCATGGAGGGCGTCAACGACCTGCGCTGGGAGATCGCGACCAGGCCCGCGGACCTCATCACCGCGTACCGCCAGCTCATCGCGCGCGGCCACGCCCGCGGCGTCTGCGTCGTCGGCGGCACGATCACCCCGTGGGAGGGCGGCAGCCGGTGGTCGCCGGCCAAGGACGAGATCCGCGAGGCCGTCAACGCGTGGATCCGCACGAGCGGGGAGTTCGACGCCGTCGTCGACTTCGACGCCGCCGTCCGCGACCCGCAGCGGCCGTCGCGGATGCTGCCCGCCCACGACAGCGGAGACCACCTGCACCCCGGTGACACCGGCTACGCCGCGATGGCGGCCGCTGTCGACCTGCGCGACCTCGAGTGCCGGCGCCCGTGACCGGCCCCCTCGCGGGCGTGCGCGTCGTCTCCGTCGCCGTCAACCTGCCCGGTCCGGCTGCCGTGGCGCGCCTCACCGCGCTGGGGGCGGACGTCACGACCGTCCTGCCCCCGGCCGGCGACCCGCTGCAGGAGTTCGCCGGCGCCTACTTCGACGAGCTGCACGCGGGGCAGGAGGTCGTCCACCTCGACCTCAAGGACCCCGTCGGCCGGGCGCGGCTCGAGGAGCTGCTCGCCGACGCCGACGTCCTCGTGACGAGCTCGCGCCCGTCCGCGCTGCGACGGCTCGGGCTGGACCACGAGAACGTGCGCACCCGGCATACCGGGGTCTGCCAGGTCGACATCGTCGGCCACCCCGGCGAGGGGGCCGAGGTGCCCGGCCACGACCTCACCTACCAGGCCGGCGCGGGGCTCATCCCGGACGGGCGGATGCCGGCGACGACCGTCGTCGACCTCGCGGCCGCCGAACGCGCCGCGGGCGAGGCCGCCGCGGCCCTCGTCGAACGGGCCCGGACCGGCCGGGGAAGCCGGCGCGAGGTCGCCCTGTCGGACGTCGCCGACAGCCTGGCCCGGCCCCTCGCCCACGGGCTCACGGGGACGCACGGCCTGCTCGGGGGGAGCCTGCCGGTGTATGCCGTGTACGCCGCGGCCGAGGGTCACGTCGCCTTGGCGGCCCTCGAGGCCCACTTCGCCCAGAGGCTGCTCACCGCCCTCGGTATCGGCGAGGAGGACTTCACCGGCGAGCACCTCGCCCGGGTCTTCGCCGGGCGCAGCGCCACCGAGTGGCAGCAGTGGGCGAGCGAGCGAGACATCCCGCTCGTCGCGGTGTCGTTCACAGGAAGCGCACAGCCGGCTCAAGGACAACGCTGAAGCCCGAGCGGTTCACTGGTTCCATGAGCACGACACCGACCTCCTCCGCGAAGCTCCTGCGTCCCGACGGCAGCCCCGTGCGCGTGCTCGTCGTCGACGACGAGTCCAACCTCACCGAGCTTCTGTCGATGGCCCTGCGCTACGAGGGCTGGGAGGTCCGCTCGGCGGGGACCGGGACCAAGGCGGTCAAGGCGGCACGGGACTTCCAGCCGGACGCGGTCGTCCTCGACATGATGCTGCCGGACCTCGACGGCCTCGAGGTCCTGCGCCGGATGCGCTCCGACAACGACGCGGTGCCCGTGCTCTTCCTCACCGCCCGGGACGCCGTCGAGGACCGCGTGGCCGGGCTCACCGCGGGCGGCGACGACTACGTCACCAAGCCGTTCAGCCTCGAGGAGGTCGTCGCGCGGCTGCGGGCGCTCATGCGGCGCACGACCGTCGTCACCGACGCGTCGTCCTCGCTCCTCGTCGTCGGCGACCTGACGATGGACGAGGACAGCCACGAGGTCACCCGGGGCGGCGACGAGATCCACCTCACCGCGACCGAGTTCGAGCTGCTGCGCTACCTCATGCGCAACCCCAAGCGCGTCCTGTCCAAGTCGCAGATCCTCGACCGGGTGTGGAACTACGACTTCGGCGGCCAGGCCAACGTCGTCGAGCTCTACATCTCCTACCTCCGCAAGAAGATCGACGTCGGCCGCACGCCGATGATCCACACCATGCGCGGCGTCGGGTACGTCCTCAAGCCGGCTCCGTGAGCACGCCGACGACGGCCCCCTCCCTCCGCTCGCGCCTGGACCCGACCGGCTGGTCGCTGAGCAGCAAGCTCGTGGCCGCGGTCGTCGGGCTCTTCCTCGTCATCACCGTCGCGACGTCGACCTTCACGGTGCTCTCCCTGCGCGACCACCTGGTCGACCAGATGGACCAGGACGTCACCTCCCTGCTCGCCCGCGCCGGCGGGCCGCGAGGGGCGGGCCCGGGGGGCGGGGGCGGGCCGATCCCCGGTGGCGGCGGCGAGTCCCTCCTCGTCGTGCTGCGCGACGGCGAGGTCGTCACCAACCGCGTCGAGTACGACCGCACGACCGGCGAGCTCACCGCGGCCCAGCTCGCGTCGCTGCGTGGGGACGACCTCGGGGCGTCGCCGCGGACCGTGGAGATCGAGGGACTCGGTGAGTACCGCGTGGCCGCCGCGCGGGACGCGGATGACGACACCGTCGTCGTGTCCGGGCTGCCGATGAGCGGGATCAGCCGCATCCTCGACGAGGTCATCGGTCTCGTCGTCGGCACCACCATCGCCGGGCTCGCCCTCGTCACGCTCGGCGGGCAGTGGCTCATCCGACGCGGCCTGCTGCCGTTGCACCGCGTCGCCCAGACCGCCACCCAGGTGAGCCGCCTCCAGCTGGACTCGGGAGACGTCGCCCTCGCGCAGCGGGTCCCCGTCGCCGACACGGACCCTCGCACCGAGGTGGGCCAGGTCGGCCTCGCCCTCAACAGCATGCTCGACAACGTGGAGGGGGCGCTCCGGTCACGGCACGAGTCCGAGACCCGGGTCCGCCAGTTCGTCGCCGACGCCTCGCACGAGCTGCGCACGCCGCTCGCGTCCATCCGGGGGTATGCCGAGCTGTCCCGGCGCGAGCCCGACCCGGTGCCCCCGACGGTCGCCCACGCGCTGACGCGGGTCGAGTCCGAGTCGCTGCGCATGCAGGGCCTCGTCGAGGACCTCCTGCTCCTCGCCCGACTCGACGCGGGACGTCCCCTCGACCGCGAGCCCGTCGACCTCACCCTGCTCGCGATGGACGTCGTCTCGGACGCCCATGCGGCGTCGCCCTCGCACCGCTTCGAGCTGGACCTCCCCGACGAGCCGGTCGAGGTGACCGGCGACCAGGCGCGGCTGCACCAGGTCGTCGCCAACCTCCTCGCCAACGCCCGGACCCACACCCCCGCCGGGACCCGGGTCGTGACCTCGCTGCGGCGCGAGGAGCAGTGGGTGCGGCTCAGCGTGGTCGACGACGGCCCCGGCGTGCCGGAGCAGCTGCAGGAGAACGTGTTCGAGCGGTTCACCCGGGGCGACGAGTCCCGCAACCGGGCCCAGGGCTCGACCGGGCTCGGCCTGTCCATCGTCGACGCCGTCGCCAAGTCGCACGGTGGCCGGGTCGAGCTCACCTCGTCACCCGGGCGCACCGACTTCAGCGTCCTGCTTCCGGCCTGAGGGAGCTCAGTACAGCGTCGCGAGGAAGCTGCCCTCGTCGTCGGTGAAGAAGAGGACGACGGTCGAGTCGATGCCGACCGCGGTCACCGAGCAGGTCGCGACGGTGTCCTTCTTCGGCGCCGGCAGCGCCGCGCAGTAGAGGTCCTCGAGCTCGTCGGGGTCGTTGCCGAAGTCCTCGAACCCCACGCGCAGCGCCTGCTCGACGCTGTCGGTCAGCGTCCGCTCGGTCGCCTGGCCGGTCGGGCTGAGCGCGACCTCGCCCCACGACGGCATACCGGCGTCGTAGTACGGGCCCTCGTCGGCGTACTCGGAGCCACCACCCGAGACGCGGTCGACCGTGTAGACGATGCCGATGGCCGTCGTCAGCAGGAAGGTGGCGGCGCTGAGGGCGAGGGCGGTCCACGCCACCCACGACGGACGCGGGGTCGGGGCGGTGGACGGCGTTGGGGCGAGGGACATGCGCGGGACTCCTGGGGATGCGGGCGGCAGCGGCCCATTGTGCCTGCCTGCCGCCGGCCCGGACGCGGCCGCTTTGCTCGGCGCCGGGCCGGGCAGTTACCCTGATCCGGCTGAGGAGGCGTCGCCTAGTCCGGTCTATGGCGCCGCACTGCTAATGCGGTTTGGGCTAACCGCCCATCGAGGGTTCAAATCCCTCCGCCTCCGCACACGGAACGGCCCCGGGGAGCTCTGCTTCCCGGGGCCCTTCCCGTGTCCCGACCGAGCGGGCGCGGCGGGGCGCGGCGGGCTCACACCGGTGCGTCCGGCGGCGTTCAATGGGCATCATGACCACGACCACCCCTCTGCCCCGCCGCCACACGACGGTGGCCTGCGACCTCGGTGACCTCCTCGCCGTCGCCGAGGGCGACGCGCTCGTCGGGCTGTACTTCCCGGGCCACTGGCACCCGCCGAGGACCGGCACGACGGGTCCCGGGGTCTCGGCCACCGACGACCCCGTCTTCGAGGCGACCCGGACCCAGCTCGCGGAGTACCTCCGCGGCGAGCGCACGGCCTTCACCGTGCCCACGGCGACCCACGGTGACGCCTTCTCGGAACGCGTCTGGGACCACCTGGCGAGGATCCCCTACGGAGCGACGACCACCTACGGCGCGATCGCGCGTGAGCTCGGCGGCCCGGGGATGGCGCAGCGCGTCGGCCAGGCGGTCGGGCGCAACCCCGTGAGCATCCTCATCCCGTGCCACCGCGTCGTCGGTGCCGATGGCTCCCTGACCGGGTATGCCGGTGGGCTGGACCGCAAGGCCCGGCTCCTCGCGCTCGAGGAACCGGCGGAGGTGGCGGCGGCGCGGCTGTTCTGAGCGGTGCCGCGTCTTCGGCAGTGCGTCAGGAACAGATGTCCTGGTCGGCCTTGCGGGTCTCGATCTGCGACGGGCTCGGCGTGGCAGAGACGGTGGGTGCGGGCAGCGGCCCGGTGCCGAGACGGTTGGGCACCGCGACGACGTCCGGGGCGCCAGCGCCGAGGGTGACCCGGACCACGGCGCCGAGGTCCGCGGTGGCGGCCTTGACGACCGCGCCGGGGAAGGCCGCGGCGACGGTGCGGGCCGACTCCAGCCCCTGGCCGGAGTACTCGACGGTCACGCCCGTGGCCGGGGCGTCGGAGTTGAGCGAGGTCGGGTTGACGAACCCCTGGACCTCCAGCGACACGACGGTCTGCTTGGCGAGGCCGATCGTGCCGGAGGCGTTGACCACCTGGACCGCGATCTTGTCGGGCGTGACCGTCAGCGGTGTCGTGTCGGTGGGTCTCGGCGTCGGGCTGGGAGCTCCCAGGGTGCGGTCGGTGCGGATCGCCTCCCACAGCGTCGTGGCCGAGGGTGCCCACTGGACCCGGTTGGCATCGGGCGCGTACGGCTCGGTCGGCACGGTGACGAACTGGATCTTGTCGACGCCGATCCCCTTGACGCTCTCCGCCACCTCGCGCATCTCGCCGATCCCGAAGTCGGGGTCGGTGGTCAACGACTGGGTGGCCGCGTCGAGGAAGCGCAGCAGCCGGTCGGGGCGCAGGAGCAGCGACGAGCGCGTGGCCTCCTGGGCCACCGACGACATGAAGGCCTGCTGGCGCTTGATCCGACCGATGTCGGAGCCGTCACCGACGGTGTAGCGGGTGCGGACGTAGCCGAGCGCCTGCTCGCCGTCGAGACGGTGCCGGCCGGCCGACAGCGTGAGCTTGGCCTTGGGGTCGTCGATGTCGATCGGCGTGCAGACCGGGACGCCGCCGAGGGCGTTGACCATGTCCTTGAACCCACCGAAGTCCACGACCACGAAGTGGTTGACGAAGATGTCGGTGTTGCCTTCGATGGTCCGGATGAGGCAGCCGGGTCCGCCGGTGTTGAAGTTCTGGTTCCACTGCCGGACCTGCCACTGCGCCTCCGGGGCACTGGCGTCGCAGCCGACCGGCGCCGGGACCATCGAGTCGCGCGGGATGGAGACCATCGTCACGGACGAGCGGTCCGCGGAGATGTGCATGAGCAGGTTGGTGTCCGAGTGCTGGCCGGGCTCCCAGTCGCCGCTGCCGTAGCCCTCGTTGCCCTCGCCCTCACGGGCGTCCGACCCGACGAGCAGGATGTTGAGCGGCCCCGTGGCGACGTTGCCTGCGGCAGTCGGGCGGTCGTCACCGAGCATGTCCGAGACGTCGATGCGGTCGATGTTGCCGTTGAGCCTGAGGTAGACCGCGACGAGGCCGACGGCGAGCACGGAGGCGATGACGACGGAGATGGCGATGACCCGGCGGCGCCGGCGGTGGCGGAGGGCGGTCTCCCGCTCGACGCGCACGTCGGCCCGCCTCCTCAGCTCGTCATCGTCCTGCTGCACAACGTCCTCTTCGTCCGGGGGTGGTGGTGCGGTGTGCAGATCCCGGTCCGACGCCGCGCGCAGACGATTCTAGGGCGCGAGCCTGAACGCCCCCTGTGGCGGCTCCCTCACGCGCCTGCGCCTGCGTCTGCGCGGATGGTCAGAAACCTCACCATCCGCGCAGACGCAAACAAACCGGGGCCGGGCCCTCGAGCCGGGGGTCAGGCCTTGACGGCGAGCACCGCGCAGGTCGCGTCGAGGAGCACCTGCTGCGCCGTGCTGCCCGTCACGAGCTTGCCCAGGGGTGAGCGGCGACGGACCCCGATGACGATGAGGTCGGCGTCGACCTCGGCCGCCACGGAGAGGATCTCCTCGGCGGGTGCGAGGCCGCGCGTGGTCTGCCGGACCTCGTGGTCGATGCCCTTCTCGGCGAGCTGGGCGTCGAGGGCGTCGAGGTCCTGGGGGTCGGCGAAGCTCGGCCCCGAGTAGTCGCCCATGACGCCGGAGTTGACGACGACCAGCCTCGAGCCGCGCCGCTGCGCCTCCTCGATCGCCGCGTCGACCGCAGCCAGGCCCGGGGGGCTCGGGATGTAGCCGACGACGATGGTCATGGTGCGTCCTCACTGAGCTTCGTGGCGCCCGTCATGATGGCGACACCCTCACCCATGTCGTGGGTCTCGGGGGTGATGACCCCGGCCCGGCCTCCGAGCCGCTGGATGTGGATGCGGTCCGCGACCTCCCAGACGTGCGGCATGTTGTGCGAGATGAGGATGACCGACAGCCCCTTGTCACGGAGCTGCTTGACCATGTTGAGCACCATGCCCGACTCCTTGACACCGAGCGCGGCGGTCGGCTCGTCGAGGACGACGACCTTGCTCCCGAACGCCGCGGCCCGAGCCACGGCGACGGCCTGGCGCTGACCGCCGGAGAGGGTCTCGACCGCCTGACCCATGTTCTGGATCGTCTGGATGCCGAGGTTCTGCACCGACTCGCCGGCCCGCTTCTCCATGCCCTTCTTGTCGAGCATGCGCAGGACCGAACCCAGGGGACCCTTGCGACGGTCCTCGCGACCGAGGTAGAGGTTGCTCGCGATGTCGAGCGCCGGGATGACGGCCAGCTGCTGGTAGACCGTCTCGATCCCGGCGTCGCGGGCGTCCTGGGGCTTGCGGAAGGAGACCGGCTTACCGTTGAGCCTGATGTCACCGGAGTCGGGGACGTAGGCCCCGGTGAGGCACTTGATGAGCGTGGACTTGCCGGCGCCGTTGTCACCGATGACCGCGAGCACCTCGCCGGGGTAGAGGTCGAGGTCCACCCCGTCGAGGCCGACGACGCGGCCGAAGGTGATGACGACGTTGCGCGCCGACAGCACGGGCTGCTTGTCGTAGATGTGCTCCTTGCCGGCGGGGACGCCGCCGTGGGCGACCTCGAGGTCGCTCGTGGTGGCACTCATGACTTGACCTTCCTGATCCACTGGTCGATGGCGACGGCGACGATGACGAGGACGCCGGTGGCGAGGACGCGCCACTGCTGGTCGACGCCCATCTGGGAGAGCCCGAAGGCGAACGTCTGGACGATGAGGGCACCGATGAGGGTGCCCACGAGCCGACCGCGTCCACCGAAGAGGCTCGTGCCACCGATGACGACCGCGGTGATGCTCGCCAAGTTGGCGTCCGGGGCGGCGTTCGGCGTCGCGGCGCCGGCGCGACCGATGAGGATCCAGGCCGCGATGCCGTAGATGAGACCCGCCACGGTGTAGACGCCGAGGAGGATCCGCTTGCTCGGCACGCCGGAGAGGCGGGCCGACTCGGCGTCGTCGCCGACGGCGTACACGTACCGGCCCCACGCGGTCTGGGACAGGACGAACCCGATGACGGCGTAGAGGAGGATGACGACGACGATGCCCCACGTGAGCCGGAACTGCCCGATGCCGAAGCCTTCACCCAGGAAGTTGAGCGTGTCGGGGAGCCGGTCGGCCTGGATGCTCGAGCCACCGGAGTAGAGCAGCGCGATCGCCGTGAAGATGCTCAGCGTGCCGAGCGTGACGATGAACGGCGGCAGGTTGATCCGGGTGACGAGCAGCCCGTTGAGCAGGCCCGCGCCGGTCGCCAAAGCGACACCGATGAGCACCGCGAGGATGCCCGGCATCCCGTCGTCACGGGCCAGCGTGGCCATGACCATCATCGACAGCACCATGATCGCGCCGACCGAGAGGTCGATGCCGGCGGTGAGGATGACGAGGGTCTGGCCCACGGCGAGGGCCGCGACGACCGCGGTCTGCTGGAGCAGGATACCCATGGAGTTGGCCGTGAGGAAGGTGGGCGTCGCGATGAAGAACACGAGGAACGCGACGACGAGGAGGAACAGCGGGCTCAGCCACGGCTTGCCGTGGAGCTGGTGCTGCAGCCTCTGCACCGGGGACTGCTGCCGCCGAGCGAACTCTGCGGCGGCGGACGTGACGTCGGCACTCATGCTCAGTTGCCCCAGCAGATCTTCGAGCCCTCGTCCGAGGAGATGCTCTCGACGCCTTCGGCCTTCTTGTCGGAGACCAGGGCGACCCCAGTGTCGAAGAAGTCGAGGCCCTCCGTGGTCTTCGGCTTCTCACCACCGCGCGCGACCTTGGCGATCGCCTCCATGCCCAGCGTGGCCATCTTGAGGGGGTACTGCTGCGCGGTCGCTCCGATGACGCCGCCCTTGACCGACGCGACGCCCGCACAGCCACCGTCGATCGAGACGATCGTCGCCGTCTTGCCGGCCGCCTTGAGCGCCGCGTTCGCACCGACCGCGGTCGGCTCGTTGATCGTGTAGACGACGTTGATGTCGGGGTTCTTGGCGAGGCACTTCTCCATGGCCGAGCGGCCACCGGCCTCTTCGCCGTTGCCGGCCTCGTTGCAGACGATGGTGTAGTCGCCACCGCCGGACGCGGTGTACTTGCCGGTCTTGGCCTCGTCGCCGTTCTTCTTGCCGTCCTTGACGTCGATGCCCATCCCCTCGAGGAAGCCCTGGTCGCGGTTGTAGTCCACCGAGACGATCTTGTCGCTGAAGAGGTCGATGAGGGCGATCGTGGCCGGCTTGCCGGCGACCTGCGCCGCGGCCCACTGGCCGATGAGCTTGCCGGCCTTGCGGTTGTCGGTGGCGAAGGTGATGTCGACGGTGTCGGCGGGGTCGGGCGGGGTGTCGAGGGCGATGACGTAGAGGCCGGCCTCGCGGGCCTTCTTGATCGCCGCGTTGACGCCGGTGCTCATCGGGGTGATGAGGATGCCCTTGTCGCCGCGGGCGATGGCGTCCTCGATGGCCGTGATCTGACCCTGGTCGTCGCCCTCCTGCTTGCCGGAGGCCACGGTGAGCTTGACGTTGTTCTTGGCGGCGTCCGCCTTGGCACCGTTCTGCATGGCGACGAAGAACGGGTTGGTCGAGTCCTTGGTGATGAGGACGACGCCGACCTGGGCCTCGCCGCCACCGCCGGCCGTGTCGGAGTCGCTCGCGCGGTTGCAGCCGGCCAGTCCGAGGGCGGTCGTGGCGGCCACGGCGAAGACGAGGCCTCGGGTGGCTCGGGGAGCTCGGGGGGTGATGCGCATGGTGGTTCTCTCCTTTGAGTCCGATGACAACGTTGTCAGGGACATTTATAGGGGCACCTTGCGCTCAGGTCAAGGGATGCCGTACAACTCGTTACATGAAGGTGACATCGTTGTCAGTCCCGTGGTGCTGGCTCGGTCATGTCTGAGCGGGGCGGGCGGGCGACGATGCGCGACGTCGCGGCCCTCGCGGGCGTGAGCATCAAGACGGTGTCGCGGGTGGTCAACGCCGAGCCCGGGGTGGCCGATCCGGTGCGCGAGCGGGTGCAGGAGGCCGTCGCCCGGCTCGACTACCGCCACCATCTCGGCGCCAGCAACCTGCGCCGCGGCACGACGAGGAGCGGCCTCATCGGCGCCCTGCTCCAGGACGTGAGCAACAGCTTCTCGGCCGCACTCCTCCGTTCCCTCGAGGACGCCGCCCGCAGCCGGGGCACGGCGATCCTGTCGGCGAGCCTGGACGAGGAGCCCGACCGCGAGCTCAGCCTCGTCCACGACCTCGTCACGCGCCGCGTCGACGGCCTCGTCATCATGCCGTCGACGCTGCGCCAGGACTACCTCACCGCGGAGGTGCGGGCCGGACTGCCGGTGGTGTTCGTCGACCGTGAACCGCGGGGCGTGGCCGCGGACTCGGTCACCGTCGAGAACTTCGAAGGCGCCCAGATGGGTACCGAACACCTTCTCGCACAGGGCCATCGCCGTATCGCGTCGCTCACGGACCTGCCCGAGATCTCCACCGCCAAGAACCGGCACGCCGGGTTCGTCCAGGCCTTCGCCGAGCGCGGCCTGCGACCCCTCGATCGCCTGACGATCTCGGGACTTCGGGGTGCGGCCGCCGCCGAGGAGGCCGTCCTCCAGATGCTCGACCTCGACGAGCCGCCGACGGCGGTCTTCGCCGGCCGCAACGACCTGGCGCAGGGCACGGTCCGGGCGCTGCGCCGGCGCGGGCTGAGCCGAACGGTGGCCGTCGTCGGGTTCGACGACTTCCCCCTCGCGGACCTGTTGCACCCCGGACTCACGGTCATCCGTCAGGACGTCGGCCGGATCGGGCGCCTCGCCGCCGACCTCCTGCTCGCCAGGATCGACGGCGACACCTCGGCGCCGAAGCGCGTGGTCATCGACCCCACCCTCGTCGTGCGAGGCTCCGGCGAGATCCCCCCCGCCTGACTCCCGGCGCATGGCCGGGAGTCAGGCGGCGGAGCCGTCAGGGACGCAGCGGCGTCACCTTGACGTCGACGGCCTTGGCCGTGCCGCCGACCGCGTAGGTGGCCACGCCCGTGGCCGACGCCGGCGGGTAGATGAGGTCGGTCACCGAACGCTGCCCGCCCTGCGCGAGCACCTCCACCGAGCTGCTGTCGAGGTATGCCGTGAACGTCACCTCGCCGTTGCGCACTTTCACCGGCGCCTCCTCGACGCTGGCGAAGAGGGGGTGGAACGCGACGTCGCCGCTGCGGGTGCGGTCGACGACGAGCGTGCCGTCGCGACGGACCCCGACCCTGGTGCCGACCGAGCCGTCGGCGCTGCGACGCAGCACGACGCCGGCCTCGGTCGCGGAGCCGAGGGCGACCCGGACCTCGACGCGGGCCACCGTGGCATGGAGCCGCGTCGCCCGCTCGCCCGTCGCCACCTGGCGCACCTTGACCTGCTTCTTGTCGCGGTTGACGAGGGCCTTGGCGATGCCTCGCACCGGCTCCTGGCGCAGCTGGGGTCCGTCGGTGGACGAGACGAGCGACAGGGTGCGCGGCATCGTCATCTGCCCGCGCCACGGACTCGTGGGGACGTCCTGGGCGTACTGCCAGTTGTTCATCCAGCCGATGGAGATGCGCTGCTCGTCGGGCAGCCCGTTGAAGGTCACCCCGGCGTAGTTGTCGCGCCCGTAGTCGACCCAGTCCGCGCGCTCGGTCCCGCTCTTCGCGGGAGCCGACGCGAGCATGAACTGGTCGGCGAGGACGTGGCCCCAGCCGCCCGAGCTGTGGTCGACGATGCGGATCTGGGCCGAGCGACCCTGCAGGTCGGCCAGGTCCCACGAGGCCCAGTCCAAGGCCTCGCTGTCGGAGCCGGTGCTCGAGCGGACCACGTCACCGTCGACGACGAGGTTGACCGTCGTCTGGGTGTCACGGGGTCCTGCAGCGCTGTCGGAGAACCGGATGTCATCGACCATGAGGTGACCCCAGTCGCCGCTGCTGTTCTCGTCGCGCACGACGATGCGCGCCGTGGACCCGACGACGGAGCGGGCGTCGATGTGCCGCCAGTCCATGTCGCCGGAGCTGTTACCGGTCACGGATCCGACGACCCGGCCTCCTGAGACGAGCTCGACCACCGTCGGCCCACTGGTCCCAAGTGGATGCGTGCCACCGGCGATGAGGAGGTTGACCCAGTCGCGGGTCACCGTGAACTCCGGCGAGACGAACGTGCCGACCGCGAGGTCGCACCGGTCCGGCACGACGCAGGTGTCGAGCACCTTGTCGCCCTGGTGGTAGGGCAGGCCCGAACTGGTCGCGCCGTAGCCCACGAAGTCACCGGTGGCGCTCCACCCGGCAGGCAGGTGGGTCGCCGGGTCGAGCGTCTCGAAGTCGGTGAACACCTCGCCGCCCGGGTCGCCCTGGGTCGCCCCGGGGACCGCCGGGTGGCGGCCGCCCCCGACGAGGAAGTTGAGGTAGCGCTGGTCGACGGTGAACGCGGGTGAGGTCAGCTCACCCTGGGGGCCGTCGAAGTCGATGAAGCTGTTGGCGAGTCGCTCGCCCACGTAGCCGGTGACGGTCTGCTGACCCGGCAGCGACCCGGCTGCGGGCTGGGAGCCGAAGGCGGTCCCGGTCGGGGTCCAGCCGGCATACCCGTTCTCGAAGCCCTGCAGGAGCGTCCCCGAAGGTGGCTCGTAGCTCGCCGGCCCGTCCGCGGTGAAGGTCGTCCCGTCGAAGTCACCGACGAAGTACTGCGTGCCCGACCCACCGGCGATCCCACCGGGGTTGAGGCTGACGAGCATGACCCACTTGACCCTGGTCGGGTCGCCGTCGACGGCGAGCGGGAAGAGGTCCGGGCACTCCCAGACCCCACCGGTCGCGTTGCGGGGCCCGAACTCGGACAGCCGCGTCCACTCCTTGAGGTCAGCGGAGCGCCAGATGAGGACCTTGTGCTCGTTGGCGATGACGGCGACCATCCGCCACTCCTTCGCCGGGGCGTACCAGAACACCTTGGGGTCGCGGAACTCGCGGGAGCCGATGTCGATGACGGGGTTGCCCGAGTACTTGGTCCACGTCGTGCCGTCGTCGGTCGAGTAGGCCAACGACTGCGCCTGGATGCCGTCGCGGCCGCTGGCCGCGGTGTAGGCGCTCGTGTACATGGCGACGAGCGGCGGGTTCTGCGCCGTCCCGAAGCCGGAGCTGTTCGCCGTGTCCACGACGACCGAACCGGAGAACACCCCTTCGTTCGCGTCGAAGGGGATGGCCACCGGCTGCTCGGCCCAGTGGACGAGGTCCCTGCTCGTCGCGTGCCCCCACGACATGTTGCCCCAGCGGTCGCCGAGCGGGTTGTACTGGAAGAAGAGGTGGTAGACGCCCTTGTGGAAGACGAGCCCATTGGGGTCGTTCATCCAGTTCTTCGCCGGGCTGAAGTGGTAGGCCGGGCGGTGCTGGGGCGTGTCGGCCGCGGCGGGCGCGACCCCGAGCGCCGTGAGGAAGGCGACGACGATCAGCACCACGCCGTGGCGGCGTCGCGAGCGTGGACGTGCAGTGACTGGCATGGGCATCTCCCGGGTATGACAACGTTGTCAACGGACAGTTGAAACCCGACCGGCGGGTATGTCAACCGGAGGTGCGGATCGTGAGACGAGCCGACCGGCGCAGGGCGCCGTCTGGCGGAGGCGGCGGGTGTGGGATTTGAACCCACGAGAGGTCTCCCTCTGGTCGCTTTCAAGGCGACTGCACTAGGCCACTATGCGAACCCGCCCGGCGCACCGGCGAACCGGTGACCGAGAGACAGGGTATGCCGCGAGCGCCCCGGCCGTGGAACCCGGCGGTCCGCATCCCTGCAGGTAGGGTCGATGCTCACATCGAAAGGGACGATCCCCATGCCCAGACTGAGTTTCTTCGCCGGCCTCGCCGCCGGCTACGTCCTCGGCGCTCGCGCCGGGAAGCAGCGCTACGCCCAGATCAAGACCGTCTCCGGCAAGGTCTGGCAGAGCAAGCCCGTGCAGAAGCAGGTGTCCGCGGCCAGGGAGAGCGCCCGGACCCGGGCCGCGCCCGTCGTCGCCGACTTCGTCGCGGACGCGGCGAAGGCCACCGGTGAGAAGCTGCGCGCCTCGCGCACGATCCCGTCACGCGTCAGCGACCGGCCCGACCGCTCTGCGGGAGAGGGACAGTGGGTTCCGTCGCCCGGCGCCCCCGGCGACGACCCCTGGGCCAAGGCCACCGGCCGCTGACCGAGCGGCCCCAGCGGCCCGGGTGGACCGGGACCCGCCCATGCCGAGCAGGGGCAGCGAGGGCATGGAGCCCGGCAGGGCCAGGTCGGCGAGCAGCACCGCCGTTCCCGCCACCCCGTTGACGAGCGAGACGTCGCCGTCCGCGCCCCGGAGGCCGCACGGCCACGCATCCGGGGCGTCGCCGGCGGCGTCGACCCAGGCCGCCGCGGCGGCCACCGCCAGGTCCCGGTGCTCGGCCTCGCCGAACACGTCGGCCGCGAGGGCCACGACGGCGGTGGGTCCACCGGCTCCGTGGCAGAGCGTCCACCCCGCGGTGAGGGCCTCCGCGCCGTGGGTCGTGGCGAGCGCGGCCGCCTCGGTCATCGCCCGGCCGCAGCGCTGGACGGCCATCTCCGCCTCGGCCCGGGTCGTGTCGAGCGACCACGGGACGTCGAGCCCCGCCTCGGCGAGCTCGAGCAGCCGCAGGCGCACCGCCCCCGCCCCCGCCGCCCCGTGGCACCAGAGGTCGGGCCAGGTCACGTCGCCCTCGCGCAGGTCCGGCCAGCCACCTCGCGCGGGGTCGGACCAGGAGGCCTCCCACGCCAGCGCTTCGTGGGCGAGGTCGAGTGCCTGCGGGGCGAGCCCGGGCCAGACCGCGGCGGCCTCGGCAAGGGCCCACGCGACGCCGGACGCCCCGTGCGCCAGACCGCACAGGGGTCTGGCCGACTCGCCGGCCAACCTCGCGTCGGGCCAGCTGCGACCCCAGTCCTCGACCCGCGAGCGGTGGCGCAGCTCCGCGACGATGCCCGCGGCATGTGTCTTGTGCCGGCGCGACCGGGCCAGACCGAGGAGGATGCCCGCGAGGCCGTCGGTGAGGTCCGAGCCGTCGGACCACCCGAGGGTGACCGGTCCCCCTACGCGAGCGAGCAGGTCGACCCCGGCCTCCCCGACGAGCAGCCCCGCCGGGGTGTCCGCCCCCTTCGGGCGCGCCCTCAGCAGGACGCGGGCGGCCGTCTCGCCGAGGTCCCGCGCGTCGGGACGGTCCAGGGCGATGCCGAGGTGCGTCAACGCCCACGCGACCCCGGCATCGCCGTCGTAGAGGGAGCGCTGGCCCGCGACCACCGCGATCGGGCGGCCGTCGGGGCCCAGCTCCCACGCCGGCCACGTCGGGGTGCCGGAACTGTCGATGATCGCCGTGCGCACCAGGACGTCGACGCACCGGTGCGCGGCGTCGAGGACCCGTTCGCGGTCGGCGTCACGGTCGGTCCGGACGTGGGTCCCACGACCCGTCGTCGCGTGCTCGTGGCCCCTCGCCGCCGACGTCATCCCGCCGCCCCCCTCGTCGCCGCTGCGAGGTGGGGCGCAGAGGGGTCGATGCCGAGGCGCCGCAGCGCGTCGGCCACGAGAGCGAGCCACTCGTCCGCGGTCACGGCGGCATCCCCGACTCCTTCGTGTGCCGTCGCCAGCGCGGCGCACCGCACCTCGCCGAAGCTCGCGCCGGTGCCCGGGTCCTCGGCCCACCCGATGCCGTCCGCGACCTTCTCCGTGAGCGGCGGTGGCTCGCCGTCGGTCAGCCCTGCCGCCGCGGTGGCCACCTCGCCACGAGCCTTCTCCCCCAACGGCGCTGCGAGGTAGACGACGCACGAGTCCGGACGGGTGAGGTGCTCGGTGGACGCAGCGATCTTGAGCAGCCACCCGTCGGTCCCACTGAGCGCCCTCGTCACCTCGTGGACCAGCCGGGCCGACGCCCTCGTGGCCGGGCGCAGGTAGACGCGCACCAGCGGTCCGTCGCCCGGCCGGGGGTTCCAGCCGCTCCCCCAGGTGCGCCACCAGCCGTCCTGCACCACGGCGCCGTGCCGGCGGAGGGCGCGCACGCGGTCGCCCACCCTCGGCGGGAACCCGACCCGCCCGCTGGTCGTGACGTACTCCCCGCGGCACAGGGCCCGTCGCCCCGTCGCCGTCGCGACGACGACGACTCCCGCGACCCCGGTCCCCACCACCTCGCTGTCGGCCTGCGCCCAGACCTCCGCGTCGTCGTGCGCGGCACGCGCGGAGGAGCCGACCGGCGCGGCCCACGGGTCGGGCGCGTCCCGCCGTGGTGGGCGGACGGCATACCAGTGGCGGTAGAGGACGTCGGCAGGCGCACCGTCGTGCCCGGCCCGGAGGACGTCGTATGCCGTCCGCACCTGGGCGGCGTGCTCGGGTCGCCAGTCGTTCATGCCGGAACCTCCTCGGCGGTGTGGACCGCGCGGTCGAGGAGGCAGGCCACGTCGGCTGCCCCGTCCTCACCGTGGGTCAGGGCCATCTGCCAGGCCGTGAGGAGGGCTCGCACGCAGCGCCACGGAGCCGTGAGGGACGCCGGACCGCAGGCGGACCAGTACGCATCCAGGCAGAGTGCCGCGAGGTCGAGCCCGGGGCGGGAGAGGTCGGTGAGCATGGCGGCGGCCGAGGCCAGGTCGTGCTCGGGACAGCCCCGACCACCGAGCTCGAAGTCGACGAGGCCGACGCGGACGTCACCCGACGGTGAGGTCCGCACGATGACGTTGCCGGCCGCCACGTCGCCGTGGACGAGGTGCGTCGGGCGCCACTGGGCACGGGCCACCGTCAGCGCCCGTTCCACCGCCGGGTGGGTGAGCGCGTCGAGGACCGGCCGGGTGTCGGCCCGTTCGGTCCCGCCCTCCATCGACGGGGGGAGCCGGTCGAGCAGCGGCCACGGTCGGGGCGCCTCGGGCAGCTCCGGCGCCGCGGGATGCCGGTGCAGGCGCGCGAGGGCGCGCCCCAGGTCCACGGCGGCCGGACGCCGGATCGCGTCGTCCATGGCGGCGCCGAGCTCCTCGCCCGGCAGGGCGGTCATCCACACCGACCCCGATCCCCCCTGTCGGATCGGGGTCGGTGCGAGACGGAGGGACGCGATCGCGTCCAGGAGGGCGGCTTCGACCGCGACGGTGTCGTCACCGTCGAGCCGGGCCGCCGTGCCGGTCTGCTTGACGTAGCCGACCGGTGTGCCGGCGTTCTCGACGACGTGGACCGGGTTGCTGCGCGACACGGGCCGCACGCGCACGCGTCCGGCGCGGACGTCCGCCGCGGGGACGATCCCTTGGCGGACGGCCGCGGCGAGCAGGCCGGGGCTCGTGAGCACGGTCAGGCTCCCTGGCCCGGGGTGCGGGAGCCCTCGGTGTCGAGCGCCTCGACCTCCTCGAGCGCGGCGAGGTAGCCGGCCCAGTACACCTCGTCGACCGCCTCCTCGATCTCGTCGACAGAGGACCCGTAGTCCCCGGAGCGGGGGTTGCCCCACCGGTCGATCGGCCGCTCGAACTCCCCACCGCAGGCGCGCGTGGGCAGCGGGCAGCCGGCACGGGTCACCCGGAGGTCGCAGATCGCGATCCTCGTGACGTCGCACGTGCTCGGTCGCGTGATGATGTCGCAGAGGTGCGGCCTCGTCACGAGGCTCGGACACAGCACCGCGACGCGGGTCCTCACCGTGGGACAGCTGATGTCGATCCGCGTCTTGAAGCAGATCGCGATGCGCGACTTGAGACAGGTCGAGAGCGGGCGTGTCACCGGCGTGACCGTCGGGACGAGCAGGTCGACCGCGAGCTCGTCGTAGACGGCCTGAATCGGGTTGGCGAAGGTCATCGACCCGTCCGTGGCGCCGGCGAAGAGCAGCCCGACGACGTTGCGGGACGTGTCGAGGATGACCGACCCGGAGTCGCCGCTGTTCGAGAAGCGCGGGTTGCGCGTGGTGTCGGTGTCGATGCGGATCTGGTGACGCAGCGTCCGTGGACCCACGTCGCTGCCGTAGTTGACGTTGACGGTGAAGTCGACCGAGGCGACGGTGCCGAAGGTGTGCTCGGTCGTGCGCCCACGCTTCTGGACGGCCATGCCGACGGTGGCAGTGGCGGAGCCGGCGACGTCGCCGACACCGGTGACCGACGCCGACCACGGCTCCGCGGCGTCGACCGTGATGACGGCGCCGTCGATGTTCTCCGACAGGGCGGCCCGGGTCAGTGCCCCGAACTCTCCGGTCGGGGCCCCGCCGTCGACGAGCGAGGGCTGGACCTGACGGTCCCCGACGCTCCACGTGTTGTTGACGCAGGCGACGTGGAAGTTGGTGAGCGCCATCGTCGCCCCGGTGGCCCGGTCGCGGACCATGGCACCCAGGGTGCCGACGAAGACGTAGTTGCCCGGCGACGTGACGTCGGGCGGGGACAGGAAGACGCTGCGGCGCGGGCCGATGCTGATGCCGCCGGCCAGAGTCGGGTAGTCGGCGGGGTCGACGAACAGCTCGGCGTCGTCGACCTGCCGCATCGCCGGCTGCAGCTCGATGACGAGCTCCTGGACGTCGGTCTTGATGCCGTCGATCTCCTTGGGGATCGCGGCGCCCTTGGCCAGCTTGGACGTCGGCTTCTTCTGCTCGACGAAGACGACGATGCTCAGCTCGCCCGTCTTCTTCCCGTCGGTCTCCTTCTCGGCGATGTCGACGGCGACGACGCCCGGCTTGGCGATGAGCTCGTCCTCGACGGCCTCCTTCACCGGCCTGATCGCGGCGCGTTGTGCGGCGAGTTCGTGCTGTGTTGCCATGACTGCTCCTCGGGTGGGCGGGGCCGCCCCTTGCGTGGCCCCGGCACCAAGCAAGGAGTACCCATTCGCGCGCCAGATACATCCCCGTGGACGACCGCGACCGCAGAAGATTCTGTGCCGATGCAGGTATCTGCCGAGCGCCTCGCGACTCCTTCCCCTGTGACCGGCCAGTCCCTACCCTGAGTCGACGGCAGCACGCCACCGGGGACGGGCGCAGAGCTCACGGAAGGCATCGATGAACCACGACAGAGGTCAGGACAGGACGCCTCGGCGGATTCCTCCGACGGTGATCCCCGGGACCGCGGCGCGCCGGCTCGGCGCGCGCGCCCTCGACCCGGCCACCGCGATCCGCGGTGACGGCGCACCCGCACCCGAGCCCACGGCATACGTCGCGGACGTCATCCTCGTCCCGGGACTCGCCGACCTGGACCGGCGCGCGAAGGACCCGTTGGCCCGCCTTCGGGCCGTCGCCCGTCGCCGTGGGTATGCCGTCGAGGTGGTCGGGGACGACGACCTGATGGCCTTCGCGCGGGACAACGAGCTGCTCGACGACCTCGACCGGGTCGGTCACACCGCCGTCCGGCTCGTCCCGCTGGAGGGGGCGGGTCCGCCGCCGGACGCGTGGGAGCTGCTGCAGCTGGCCCGTTCGGGCGACCCGAAGGGGACGCCGGACGACCGGGACGACCCGGGACCGGCGGCCGCCACGGGCCTGGGCCTGGCGCACGTCATGACCTCGAGCGGGTACGGGGACGGGATCGGCTACGGCGACGGCATCGGGTACGGCGACGGGATCGGGTACGGCGACGGGATCGGCTACGGGGACGGCATCGGCTACGGCGACGGGATCAACGGTGGCCCGCGGGGGCGGATCCCCGTGGTCTGGTCCGCGCCCGCACCGACCCGCGCCACGAAGACCGGCCCCGTCGTCGCCACCCTCGACACCGGCCTCGGGCAGCACCCCTGGTTCCCCGAGGGCGACGGCGCCGAGCGGCACCCGGGGGCCGGGGGCCCCGGACTCGGCGTGACCTTCCCCGCCGGCGCGGACCCCGAGGACACCGGCGTGACGATCGACCGGGTCAACGGTCGACTCGACCCGATCGCCGGTCACGGCACGTTCATCGCGGGGATCGTGCGCCAGCACTGCCCGGACGCCACCATCCTGTCGGTCCCGGTCATGTGGGGCGACGGGGTCGCGGACGAGGTCGACGTCGTGCGCGCCCTCGTCGGCCTCTACGCCCGCCAGCTCGCGGCGCTGCGGCGCGGCGACCCGAGCCGGGCCATCGACGTCATCACGCTCTCCCTCGGCTACCGGCACGAGACGCCGGGCACGTTCGACGACGAGGAGGCCCTCGTCAGGGTGCTCCGGGGACTCTCCGAGCAGGGGGTGACGATCGTCGCCGCCGTGGGCAACGACGCGAGCGACGTGGAGTTCTTCCCCGCGGCCTTCGCCACGCACGTCACCGGTGGCGCCCCGATGGTGAGCGTGGGCGCGCTCAACCCCGACCACCGGACCGTGTCGGTCTACTCCAACACCGGCCCCTGGGTGCAGACCTACCGTGCCGCCACCGCGGTGGTGAGCACGATGCCGCGGACCTTCAACGCCTCGCAGCGGGGCTCCCTGCTGCGCCAGCCGACCCCGTCGCTCGGGGAGTCGATGCCCACCCGCGGGGCGATCGACTCCGACGACTTCAGCGGCGGCTTCGGCCTCTGGAGCGGGACGTCCTTCGCGGCCCCGGCCCTCGCCGGCGACATCGCCCGCGCCCTGGGCAGCGACCGTGGCCCGGACGCCGGAGAGCGCAGCGAGCGCGCCCGCAAGGCCGTCGCCACGGCGCTCGAGGCGGGCAGGGTCCACGGATGAGCACCCCGAAGCCCGACTCGCAGCGACCTGCGGCCCCGGCCCCGGCCGGGCTCGCCGTCACCGCGGCCCGGGCGTTCGCCCGGCACCGCGACGGCGACACGGACGCGATGGGTGACCTCGTCGACGAACTGACCCCGCTGCTGTGGCACACCGCTCGCTCGCAGGGCGCCGACCCGGCCACGGCCGAGGACGTCGTCCAGACGACGTGGCTGCGCCTCGTCGAGCACACCACCGACATCTCCGACGGCCAGGCCGTCCTGCAGTGGCTCCTCATGACAACCAGGCGCGAGGCGTGGCGCTCGGTCCGACGTGGTCGCCGCACCGTGCCCCACGAGCCGTGGGAGGAGCCGACGTCCCGGGACACCACCGCCCCGCTGCGGGTGCTCGACCCGGTGACCGCGACCGAGGACGCCGAGGTCGCCCGTGCCGTGTGGCAGCACGTCGAGGCGCTGCCGGCGAGGTGCCAGCAGCTGCTGCGCCTCGTCGCCTTCGTCGACCGCCCCGACTACGCGGTCGTCAGCGCCGCCCTCGGCATCCCCGTGGGCAGCATCGGCCCCACCCGCGGCCGGTGCCTCGCCAAGCTGCGGATGGCCCTGCTGTCCGACCCGACCTGGGAGGTGACGGCATGACCGCTCCCCACGACGAGGACCTCCTCGCCGAGATGCCGATCGACGCCGACGACGAGCGCGCCCTCCGGCTCGTGCGGGCCCACCTCGACGTCGTCGACCCCGTCCCGGCCGACCTGGCGGAGCGGGTGAAGTTCGCGATGACCGTCGCCAGCCTCGAGGCGGAGGTGGCGCACCTCATCAGCGACGCCATGGAGCTCGCGGCGGTGCGCACCACCGAGTACGACCGCGCGACGACCGTGACCTTCGAGAGCGGATCGTTGAGCATCATGGTGACGCTCGAGGCGGGCGAGCGCACCGCCACCAGGCTGCGGGGGTGGGTCACGGCGCCCGGCGCCGAGGTCGAGCTGCGCGAGCGCTCGCGGAGCTCGGTGACGACGGCCGACGACGAGGGCCGCTTCGTCTTCGAGGGTGTCGAGCGGGGCACCGTGAACCTCGTCATCCGGCTCCACGACGAGCCGGGCGCCCGCCCGGTCATCACGCCCGGGATCGAGCTCTGAGGAGCGCCCCGTCACGACGATCGAACGCATCCTCAGCCTTCACGCGAAGGGCCAGTCCGAGAACTCGGCGGGACACTACCGTCGGGCGGACGCTGCCCTGTCCCGGGCGCTGACGGCGCTGGACGAGCTCGACGGCTCGGGTGACGGGGGCATCGGCGACGAGGACGACGTCTCACGGCTGCGGGCCCGCATCCTCATCACGCGGGCGGTCTCCCGCCTGGGGATCGACGGGCCGGAGGCCGCGCTCGCACTCCTTGACGGGGTGCGCGACCTCGCCCGCGCTCGCTCGTCACCCATCCTCGAGGTGCAGGCGCACCTCCAGGCCGGAGCGATCCACGTCATGTGCTCGAACTGGATCGAGGCCCTCGACGAGCTCGCCCACGTCGAGCCCCACCTCGACGAGCTCGTGCCGCGCGAGCGCACTTCGGCCCTCATCAACCGTGGGCTGGCCGCGGTGTCCCTCCAGGACCTCGAGGGCGGTCGCCGCGACCTGGAGCGGGCCCTCGAGGTCGCCGTCCGCCACGGCTTCCGCCACCAGGAGTTCAAGGCGCGACACAACCTCGGCTGTGTCGCCTACCTCGCCGGTGACATCCCGGGTGCCCTGCGGCTCATGGCCGAGGCCGCGGGGATGGACACCGACGTCGGGCTGGCGCAGGCACACCTCGACCACGCCAGGGTCCTCCTCGACGCCGGCCTCGTCGACGAGGCCGAGGGGGTGCTCCACCGCGGACTCGAGGCCGCGCGTCGCGACCGGCAGCGGCTGGAGCGCGGCGACCTCCACCTCGACCTGGCCCGGGCGGCGCTGCTCCGGGGTGACCCGAGGCAGGCACGCGTGCGGGCGGGCCACGCGGCGCGGACCTTCCGGGCGCTGCGCGCGACGACCCGGGCCGAGGAGGTCGAGCTGTTCGGTGCCGCCGTCGACCTCGGCGTCGGGCGCCACCTCTCTCGGGCGGCCAGGGTCGCGGCCCGGTGGGACACCCCCGTGCCGGTCCTCCCGGCCGACCGTCTCGCCGCCCGCATCCGGGCCGAGGTCGCCCTCGCCCGGGCCGACCTCGTGAGCGCGCGAGCGGAGCTCGAGCGGCTCGAGACCGCCCACCCGCGACCCCTCGGCGCGCTCCTGCACGAGCACCTGCTGGCGTCGCGGCTCGCGGCTGCCGAGGGCGACCGGGAGCGCGCGACCCGGATCCTGCGTGAGGCGGCCCAGCGGCTCGCCCGCGAGCAGGGCGACGTCCACAGCCTCGAGGTGCGGGCCGGGCTCGCTTTCCACGCCGCCCGCATCCGCGACGTCGACGTCGGCGAGGCAACTGACGCCGGGACCCCGGAGGAGCTGTTCGAGAGCGTCGAGCGCTGGCGCGCGGCGTCGCACCGCGTCCCGCCGCTCCGGCCACCCGACGACCCCGAGACCGCCGAGCTCGTCCGCCGGCTGCGTCGGGTGCGCCACCACGGTGCCGCCGACGAGGACACGAGCACCCAGACCGAGGTGTCGATGCTCCAGAGCGAGATCACGCGGCGGCTGCGCACCGTGCGCGCCTCCCACGCCGACACCGACACCGACGACTCCCCGGCGACGGCGCCGGAGGCGAGGCGCGCCACGGAGGAGCGGCACGCCACCCTGGTGACGTTCCACGAGGTGCGAGGGACGGTCGTGCGCCTCGTCCTCGACAGGTCCGGCCTCCGGCAGAGCGTCCTCGGACCCGTCGACGAGCTCGCCGCGATCGCCTCCCGGGCGACGTCGGACGTGCGCGCCGCGGCCGTCTCCCGCCCGTCGATGGCGGCCTTCCTCGGGCACGCCCGGGCCGCGTCGCTGCGGGACGTCGACGCGGCACTCCTGCGCGGCCTGGACCCGGACGGCACCGTCGTCGTCGTCCCCACCGTCGCCCTGGCGTCCCTCCCCTGGCGGGCGCTGCCGTCACTGGCTGACCACCCGGTCGTGGCGAGCCCGTCCGTCACCGCCTGGGTGCGCCGCGCAGTCACCTCCGACCGCCCGCCCTCCGTCGCCGCCCTCGTCGGCCCCGGCCTGCCGCGAGGGCACGAGGAGGTGGACGCGGTCGCCCGGGTGTGGTCACGGCATACGGGGGTGGGAGAGGTGACCACGACACCCGGGTACGCCGTCAGCGCGGACGTGCGCTCCGCGCTGGCCACGTCGAGCGTCGTGCACCTCGCGGCGCACGGGCACCACGCCGACCAGAGCCCACTGTTCTCGAGTCTCGACGTGGCGGACGGGCCGGTGTTCGCGCACGAGCTCGCGGCACCGGTCGCCGCCGAGCTCGTCGTGCTCTCGGCGTGCGACGTGGGCCGAAGCCGCGGACGGGCCGGCGACGAGCCGCTCGGGCTGGCCGCGGCGCTGCTCATCCTCGGCGTGCAGTGCGTCGTCGCGGCGACGAATCCGGTGCACGACGACGTCGCGGCGGCCGCCATGGTCGACCTGCACCACCGCCTCGTCGACGGCACCGACGTCGCCACCGCGCTGCGGGCGACCGCGCGTGCGGTCGAGGGGGCCGAGGCGTTCTGCGCCTACGGCAGCACCTGGTCCCGTCCCCGACTCAGATGAAGATGGCCGGTGAGTTGAAGAGCGCCTCGTAGGGGTCGTCGCCCGGGTGGGCGGGGAAGCGCACGGTGGCGGGGATGCCGGTGGCGACCGCTCCCGACGGGACGTCCTTGACGACGACGGAGTTCGCGCCGATCTGCACGTCGTCACCGACCTCGACGGGACCGAGGATCCGCGCCCCGGCGCCGATCGTCACGCGGTCCCCGACGGTGGGGTGCCGCTTGACCTTGGCCAGCGTGCGGCCGCCGAGCGTGACCCCGTGGTAGAGCATGACGTCGTCGCCCACCTCGGCCGTCTCGCCGATGACGACCCCCATGCCGTGGTCGATGAAGAAGCGCCGGCCGATGGTGGCGCCCGGGTGGATCTCGACGCCGGTGACCGCCCGGGTCGCGGTGGAGAGGGACCTCGCGACCGGCTTGAGGTGCGGCCGCAGCCACAGCTTGTGCGCGAGGCGGTGCGACCAGATCGCGTGCAGCCCGGGCGAGTTGAGCACGAGGTCGGTGCGCGAGGCCGCCGCCGGGTCGCGGGCAACCGCGGCGTCGACGTCCTCGCGCACCCTCGCGACGGCGCGCCGGACACGCGACCGCAGTAGCGCGCCCGGCAGGCCGGACAACCGGGGCAGGTCAGTCAACGAGGCCCTCGAAGAGGATGGTGGACAGGTAGCGCTCGCCGAAGCTGGGGATGATGACGACGATGGTCTTGCCGGCGTTCTCGGGGCGGGTGGCGACCTCGTTGGCGGCGGCCAGTGCGGCGCCGGAGGAGATGCCGACGAGCAGGCCCTCCTCGGTCGCGGCCCGGCGGGCCCAGTCGACGGAGGTCTGGGCGTTGACGTCGATGACCTCGTCGTAGACGTCGGTGTCGAGGATCTCGGGGACGAAGTTGGCGCCGATGCCCTGGATCTTGTGCGGACCGGGGGCACCACCGTTGAGGATGGCTGACTCCTCGGGCTCGACGGCGATGATCTGCACGCCGGGCTTGCGCTCCTTGAGGACCTGACCGACGCCGGTGATGGTGCCGCCGGTGCCGATGCCCGCGACGACGATGTCGACCTTGCCGTCGGTGTCGCGCCAGATCTCCTCGGCGGTCGTGCGGCGGTGGATCTCGGGGTTGGCCACGTTGGCGAACTGGCGGGCGAGGACGGCGCCCTCGCGCTCGGCGACGATCTCCTCGGCCTTGCTCACGGCGCCCTTCATGCCCTCGGAGCCGGGGGTGAGGACGAGCTCGGCGCCGTAGGCGCGCAGCAGCGCGCGGCGCTCCTTGCTCATCGTCTCGGGCATGGCGAGGACGACCTTGTAGCCGCGGGCCGCCCCGACCATGGCGAGCGCGATGCCGGTGTTGCCCGAGGTGGCCTCGACGACGGTGCCCCCGGCCTGGAGGTCGCCGGAGGCCTCGGCCGCGTCGATGATCGCGACACCGATGCGGTCCTTGACCGAGCTGGCCGGGCTGTAGAACTCGAGCTTCGCGGCGACGGTCGTGCCCTCGGGGGCGTCGATGATCCGGTTGATCCGGACGAGCGGGGTGTTGCCGACGGCGTGGGTGACGTCCTCGAGGATGGGCATGAGGTCTCCGTTGCTTCTCGTGAATGCGCGCGGGGCGCGACGGGATGGCTGGGCTGGTCGCGCCCAGTGTCTCAGAAACACCTGAGTCACTTATGTCTATTCCAACACCGCGTTATTCACGGTCCGGCGGACCTCCTCGTAGGAGGCCCGAAGTCCGCGTCCGCAATCCGCAGATCCGCCTCCCGCGTGCCGCATGCCGACCTGCCGCCGTCAGCAAGGGCCGACTTATTGCGCTTTCCGGTCAGTACTGGCGTGGCCGGTCGCCGAAAGCTGTTGACCGGAAAGCGCAATAAGTCGGGGGCGGGACGTCGGAGTGGCGTCAGGGGCCGGGTCGAGCGTGGCCACGTGAGTCCTGACACACCTCGTGCGAGGCCTGTCACCGAGAAGTATGCGAGCGCTTAGTGCTCAGTAGACTCGCGGGCATGTCCGCGCTCCAGATCGTCGCCATCGCGCTCTGCTTCCCGCTCATGCTCGTGGGGTGGGCGCTGCTCTTCCGGCAGATCGGGCGCTTCGTCACGCTCTACCGGGTCGGCCAGCCCGACCCGCGCCGCACCGACGCCCCGCTGGCGCGGTCCTGGACCCTGGCCAAGGAGTTCCTCGGGCACACGCGCATGTCGCGGCTCCCGGTCGTCGCGGTGGCGCACTGGTTCACGGCCCTGTCGTTCATGCTGCTCTTCGGCACCCTCGTCAACGCGTTCGGACAGCTCATCGAACCGATGTGGCGCCTCCCCCTCGTCGGGCACTTCCCGCCGTTCGAGTGGATGACCGAGCTCTTCGCCTGGGGCGGGCTCATCGGCATCATCGTCCTCATCACGATCCGCCAGCGCCAGCACCCCCGCTCGGCCGCGGGCGAGAACGGCCGCCAGTCGCGCTTCTTCGGGTCCACGTGGTGGCAGGCCTACTACGTCGAGGCCACCATCCTCGGCGTCACCCTCTGCATCCTCCTCCTGCGCACGCTCGAGGCCGCCCTGGTCTCCGCCGTGGAGCCGGAGGAGAGCATCGCGCTGCACTTCCCGCTCACCGGCTGGATGTCAGGTCTCTGGTCGGGGCTGTCGGTTTCGACCCTCGAGACGCTCGTCGTCCTCGTCGCCGCGATCAAGATCATCATCTCGTTCGCCTGGATGATCACGGTCGCGCTGCAGCCGACGATGGGCGTGGCCTGGCACCGCTTCCTCGCCTTCCCCAACATCTGGTTCAAGCGCGAGGCCTCCGGCCGGACCGCGCTCGGCAACCTCAAGCCGATGACGATGGGCGACGGCACGCCGTTCTCCATGGAGGCGATGGAGGCGATGCACGACGTTGAGGACGCGCCCGAGCCGGTCCTCGGGGTCGGCAAGGTCGAGGACTTCACGTGGAAGGGCCTGCTCGACTTCTCCACCTGCACCGAGTGCGGGCGCTGCCAGTCGCAGTGCCCCGCCTGGAACACCGACAAGCCGCTCTCCCCCAAGATGCTCGTCATGGCGCTGCGCGACCACGTCGACGCGAAGTCGCCGTGGCTGACCGCCTCCGACGAGGCGCGCGCGTCCCTGCCCGGCGCATTCACGGCGCTCGCGGAGCGGCCCCTCATCGGCAAGACCGGCTACGAGATCGGTGACCCTCGCACGGCATACAACCCTCTCGGGATCGGACCGGACGGGGAGCCGAGCGCGATCATCGACGAGGACGTCCTCTGGTCGTGCACGACCTGCGGCGCGTGCGTCGAGCAGTGCCCCGTCGACATCGAGCACGTCGACCACATCGTCGACATGCGGCGCTACCAGACCCTCATCGAGTCGGCGTTCCCCTCCGAGCTCGGCGGGCTGTTCAAGAACCTCGAGTCCAAGGGCAACCCGTGGGGCATGGGTGCGCGGGCCCGGCTCGACTGGGCGAAGGACCTCCCGTTCGAGGTCAAGATCCTCGGCAAGGACGTCGAGTCGGCGTCCGAGGTCGACTACCTGTTCTGGGTCGGCTGCGCCGGTGCCTACGAGGACCGCGCCAAGAAGACCACCCGCGCCGTCGCCGAGCTCCTCGACACCGCCGGTGTGACGTTCGCCGTCCTCGGTGACGGCGAGACCTGCACCGGCGACTCCGCGCGGCGCGCCGGCAACGAGATGCTCTTCTCGATGCTCGCCCAGCAGAACGTCGAGACGCTCACCGGCGTCGGCGCCCAGAAGATCGTCGTCACGTGCGCGCACTGCTTCAACACGATCAAGAACGAGTACCCCGACCTCGGCGGCTCGTTCGAGGTCGTCCACCACACCCAGCTGCTCAACCGGCTCGTCCGGGACAAGAAGCTCGTGCCGGTGGCCCGTCCGTCCGATGCTCCCGGGATGTCGTCGGCCAAGAACGCGGCGTCGACGGCGGCGACGGTGACCTACCACGACCCGTGCTACCTCGGCCGTCACAACAACGTCTACGCCCCGCCGCGCGAGCTCATCGGTGCGCTGCCCGGCGTCGAGCTGCGCGAGATGGAGCGCTCGAAGGAGAAGTCGTTCTGCTGCGGCGCCGGTGGCGCGCGCATGTGGATGGAGGAGAAGCTCGGCGGGCGGATCAACATGAACCGCACCGAGGAGGCCCTGGCCACCGGTGCCGACCGCATCGCCATCGGCTGCCCGTTCTGCCGCGTGATGATCTCCGACGGGCTCACCGCCAAGCAGGCCGAGGGGGTCGGCGAGGACGTCGAGGTCGTCGACGTCGCGCAGATGCTGCTGGCCGCGGTGCGTCGCGGTCAGGACGACGTCGACGCGACCGAGGTCACCGAACCCGCGTATGCCGTCACGTCCGGTGACGCTGCTCCCTCCGGTCCCGCTCCTGCCGCCGCGACCCCTGGCGCGGGTGCAGCGGTCGTCGTCGTAGCCGACAGCGACGCCGGTGCCGCCGCTGCGACACCGGCGACACCGAGCGGCGAGACGCCGACGGTCGAGGCCGACCCCTGGGACGCACCCACCCCGAGCACCACCACGGACGTCCACACCCCGGCACCCACCGCCGAAGCCGACCCCTGGGACGCACCCGCCACACCCACCGAGAAAGCCGGCGCCTCCGAGGGTGAGCCCTCCCCCGAGAAGGCCGAGCGGGCGGCCGCAGCCTCGACGGACGACGTCGACCCATGGGACAGCCCCGGCACCGCAGCGCCCGCGGGTACGCCGGCGTCGCCGTCGGCGCCCGTCGCAGGTACCGAGGCAGCAACGCACCCGGAGGCGGCGACCGCGTCGAGTGACGACGTCGACCCGTGGGACGAGCCCACCGGCTCAGCACCTGCCGCGGCGTCCCCGGTCCCCGACGCCGGCGAGGCTGCCGACACCGACTCCGAGCTCAAGATCGAAACCGAGACCGAGACCGCCCAGTCCGCGCCGACTCCCGCAGACGTCGACCCGTGGGACGAGCCCACCTGCTCAGCACCTGCCGCGGCGCCTGCGGTCCCCGACGCCGGCGAGGCTGCCGACACCGACTCCGAGCTCAAGATCGAAACCGAGACCGAGACCGCCCAGTCCGCGCCGACTCCCGCCCCGTGGGACGAGCCCACCGGCTCAGCACCTGCCGCGGCGCCTGCGGTCCCCGACGCCGGCGAGGCTGCCGACACCGACACCGACTCCGAGCTCAAGATCGAAACCGAGACCGAGACCGCCCAGTCCGCGCCGACTCCCGCAGACGTCGACCCGTGGGACGAGCCCACCGGCTCAGCACCTGCCGCGGCGTCCACGGTCGCCGACGCCGGCGAGGCTGCGGACACCGACTCCGAGCCCAAGGCGGAGACCTCGCAGTCCGCGCCGACTCCCGCCGACGTCGACCCGTGGGACGAGCCCACCGGCTCAGCACCTGCGGCGCCAGTCACTGCATCGCGCGCCCTCAAGGAAGCCGACGACGCCGCGCCCGAGCCTCCGGCCACGATCGAGCCGGCGAAGGACCGGCCCACGCCTGATGCCGACGCCCTCCTCTCGTCGCCCGACCCGTGGGATGACGCGGGCAGCCTCGCCGAGCGTGCCGCGGCGACGACCGAGGCGGCGACCCAGTCGGCCGCTTCGGAAGACACGACGGCGCACGACGCGGCACCCGCGGAGGACGACAAGGACCCGGCCGTCCGGGCCGAGCCGACCGCCGAGACCATCGAGGCGTCAGAGGCGCCCAAGGCGTCGTCCGAGGAGGCGCCTGGGGCGTCGAGCTCCGGCGTGGAGAAGCCGGCCAACGCCGACGAGCTCCTCGCGGCTCCTGACCCCTGGGACTGACTCGCCGTCAACACTTTCGAGCCCCACCGACCGCCGCGTCGGTGGGGCTCGATGAATTTCCATGCGTCTCGTTCGTGACGTTTCCCGGATGATGCGCAACGCCTGAGCCACCTGTGACGAGTGAGGTTTCTGGCATGCGACCGGCCGGATACACCTGCGACACAGTCCTGCTCGCGGTCAGGGGAGTGTCAGTGGGCACCCCTAGTGTGTTCTTCATGGCAACGGGGACGCAGCTGACCTACGCGGAGTGCGTGGAGCGGATGCGGGCTGCGCGGGAGGCCGCGGCGACCCTCCCGTCCGTGTTGTGGCAGGCCAGTGGGACCGAGCTCGCGCAGGGGATGGAGGCCCTGGGCGAGCTGTCAGCGGTCGCCGAAGGTGCCGAGGTCGCCATCACGATCGAGGCCCTCGAGCGCGGTGAACCCGGGACGCAGGCCCCGCCACAGAGCGCGCGCGAGTGGGTTGCGGCTCACCACCGCCGTTACGCGGCGGCCGGTGCGAGCCGACTCGTCCACGTCGCTGCGGCCTGCCGGGAGTCGCGCCACCGGATCCTTCGTGACGCGGTGGTGTCCGGTCGCGTCAGCGTCGGTACCGCGCAGGTCGCGCTCTCGGAGATGCGTCTGCTCAAACCCCACCTCAACCCCGAGGCCGTCGACAGCGTGTGGGAGGGCTTGATGACTCTCGGCGAACGTCACGACGCCCGCACGGTCCGGCGGCTGCGCGAGGCACTGCTGGCGCGGTACGGAGCGGAGGGTTCCTTCGACGACAGCGAGGAGCGGGCCGCCCGAGGAGTGTCCCTGTCCGCCGGCAAGGAGATCGCGCCCGGACTGTGGGAGTACCTCCTGCGTGTCTCCCGGTCGGGGCGGGCCATCCTCGAGGCAGCCATCGGGCCCCTCTCTGCTCCGGCGCCCGTGGACGGCGAGCCCGACCTGCGTCCGCACGACCAGCGCCGCGCCGAGGCCCTCCTCACGGTCATCGCCCGCGCGCAGGCCGCCGGCGATCGCACGTGGTCCTCGACGAAGGCCCAGGTGTTCGTCACCATCTCCCTCGAGGACCTGCAGCGGCGGGCCGGGAGCGCGACCCTGCTGGGCGGACTGACCACCGGCGAGCTGGCCACCCCTGAGACCGTCCGGCGCTGGGCCTGCGACGCGACGATCATCCCGACGGTCCTGGGCAGCCGCGGGGAGGTCGTCGACCTCGGTCGAGCCGAGCGGTGGTTCACCCCGGCGCAGATCAAGCGGCTCTGGCTGCGTGACCGGCACTGCACCTATCCGGGGTGCGACGCCCCCGCGTCCTGGTGCGACGCCCACCACCTCATCCACTGGGTCGACGGCGGAGCCACCGACATCACCAACGCCGCGCTGCTCTGCCAACGACACCACACGACCGTCCACACTCAAGGCTTCCACGGGTGGCTCGACCGCGACCCCCACGGACGAGAACAGATCGTCTGGGACCGCACCCGCGGTGCCTATGACCACGCGCTGGCCCGGCTCGACTCCGGCCTCGACCGCGCCTCCGGCGACGACACCCACCACCGACGATGACCCCGACCCGAACCCCGACGCGCTCGGCGCCGGGGTTGCGGTGCTGCACGCTCCGGGACGCGAGCGGCGCCCCTCCCGACCGGAGTCGGGAGGGGCGCCGTGGGTGACGGATCTGTGCGTCGCGTCAGCCGAGGTTGTTGCTCTTGAGGAACTCCGCCGCCACGTCCTTGGCGTCCTTCTTGTCCGTGACCGTCTGCTTGAGCAGGCCCGAGATGACCTCGGTCGTGAGCGCCTTCGAGACGGCGTTGAGCGCCGGCGCGAGCTCCTCGGACCGGTCCTTCGCCACGAGCGGGACGATGTTCTGCGACCCGAAGAGCTTGTCGGTGTCCTCGAGCGAGACGAACCCGTTCTCGGCGATCGACGGGTCCGTGGTGAAGATGTTGGCCGCGTCGACCTGACCGTTCTTCAAGGCCTGGACGAGCGCCTGACCGGTGAGCTCACGGAAGGACCCGAAGGTGACGCCGTAGGTCTTGGTCAGCCCCGGGACGCCCTGCGGACGCGCCTTGAACTCCGGCGGCGCGCCCAGCGACAGCTCGCCGGCCTTGTCCTTGAGGTCCGCGATGGTCTTCAGCTTCTGGGAGTCGGCCGTCTCCTTGGTGACGACGATCGAGTCGTTGTCCTCCGCGGCCGACTTCTCGAGCATCGCGAACTCGGCGGGGAGGAGCCCCTGGACCGAGGTGTAGACCTTCTCCGGGTCGGTCTCGGCGAACGCCTTGTCGTAGAAGAAGCCGAGGGCTCCGGTGTACTCGGGCACGGCCTGGATCGAGCCGTCCTCGAGCGCCTTGAGGTAGATCTCGCGCGAGCCGATACGCGGCTTGGTCGAGGCGTCGATGCCCTTCGCCTTGAGCGCGCCCGCGTAGATCTCGGCAAGCAGTTCGGACTCGGGGAAGTCGGCGGAGCCGATGACGACCGCGCCACCGCTGGACGCGCTGCCGCTGGCCGCGGGCGAGGACGTGTCGAGGGGGTCGGAGCCGCCGCCGCAGGCGCTCAGTCCGAGGATGGCGGCCGTGGTGACTGCGAGTACCGAGGTCATGCGCTTCATGTGGTGTCCTTCGCTGAGACGGTGCTGTGGCGTGGTGCTCGTCGAGCAGTGGTGCGACGTCGTGCGACCACGGCCGCGCCCGCAGGCACGGTCGAGGGCGACCCGTGATCAGGCCTTGGGGGTGTCAACTGTTCCTCCGGCCTCGGACATTCCATCGGCAGGGCCCCGCGACCCTTCCGTTGCCTGCTCACCCACCGCGCCCGTGGCCGTGGCGTCCTCCGGGAGGAGGCGCCCACGGCGGGAGCGACCGCCCGTCCCGCGGGTCAGGCCGGGCGAGACGACAGCCCGCTGGACCAGGGCGAGCAGTCCGTCGACCGCCAGGGCGAGGAGGGAGACGACGATCGCCCCACCGGCCGTGGACACGTAGTCGCCCGTCTTGATGCCGTCGATGAGGTAGCGCCCCAGACCCCCGAGACCGACGTATGCCGCGACCGTCGCCGTCGCGATGACCTGGAGGAACGCCGAACGCAGCCCGGAGAGGATGAGCGGCAGGGCGTTGGGGATCTCGACCTGCCGGACGACCTGCATCCCCCGCATCCCCATCCCGCGCGCCGCGTCCCGTGCGGCCGGATCGACGGCCTCCACGCCGGCATACACGCCGGAGAGGATCGGCGGGATGACGAGGACGACGAGGACGACGACGCTCGGGATGAGGAACGCGAGGTCGGACGAGAACTTCGGTCCGAGCCACAGCGCCACCGCGAAGAGCAGCCCCAGGGTCGGCACCGCGCGCAGGGAGTTGGCCAGCGTCACGAGCCACTTGGCGCGCCCGGTGTGTCCCACCCACAGCCCGAGCGGGATGGCGACGACCGCGGCGATCGCCACGGCGAGCAGGCTGTACCAGAGGTGCTGGACGATGCGGGCGCCCAGCCCGGAGTCACCCGACCACGTGGCCGACGAGGTGAGCCACTCGAGGATGCTGGGGATCACGACCGTGCCCCCTGGGCTCGACGCCACGGGGTGAGCAGGCGTTCCCCGAAGAGGATGAGGCCGTCGAACACGAGTGCCAGGACGACGCACGCGACGATGCCGGCGATGATCTCGGCCGTGATGAAGCGGTCGTAGCCGTCGGTGAGGAGGTTGCCGAGCTGGGGCACCCCGATCAACGACGCGACGGAGACGATGCTGACGTTGCTCACCGCCGCCACCCGCAGCCCGGCCGCGATGACCGGCACGGCCAGCGGGAGCTCGACCCCGAAGAAGCGGCGCAGTCCGCCGTATCCCATGGCCTGGGCCGCCTGGAGGACGTGGTCCGGGACGGACCCGAGACCGTCGGCGACGGTGCGCACGAGCAGGGCCACGGTGTAGATGGTCATGGCCACGACGACGTTGACCGGGTTGAGCACCTTGGTGCCGAGGAGGATCGGCATGAGGACGAAGAGCGCGAGGCTCGGGATCGTGTAGAGCAGGCCCGACGTCGAGATGAGCACGGGGTAGAGCCGCGACCAGCGTCGCGCCGCCCAGCCGAGCGGCAGCGCGATGAGCAGTCCGAGGACGAGCGGCACCCCGGACAGCCAGACGTGGCTGCGGGCGAGCGTGAAGATCTCGCCCCAGTGGTCGTTGACCCAGGTCACGCCGGGCCCTCACCGCGGTGTCCGGCCAGGGCGTCCGGTCGGTCCACGTCCGGGCGATCGGCCGACTCGATGAGCGAGAGGACCTCGTGTCCGCGCACCGTCCCGACGAGGGTCCCGGAGTCGTCGACGATGACGCCGCGACGCGACGGCGACGACAGCGCCGCGTCGAGCGCGCCGCGCAGCGAACCCGACGCCCGCGCGACGGTGCCGCCGCGGTGCAGCGCCTCGGAGGTGACGTCGCCGTTGATGCGAGCGGGCTCGACCCAGCCGAGAGGTCGGCGCTCGTCGTCGACGACGAGCACCCACGGCTCGGAGAGTCCCTCGGTCGACTCCCCGACCACGAGCGTGCGCTCGGAGCGCAGCGGCAGCCGCGGAGCCGGCTGGAACTGCAGCGAGCGGTAGCCCCGGTCGCGTCCGACGAAGTCCGCGACGAAGTCGTCCACCGGGTGCGCGAGCAGGTAGGCCGGGTCGGACATCTGCGCGAGCTTGCCGCCGACCCGCAGCACCGCCACCTGGTCACCCAGCTTGATGGCCTCGTCGATGTCGTGGGTGACGAAGATGATCGTCTTGCCGAGCTCGGACTGGAGGTCGAGGAACACGTCCTGGAGCTGGTCGCGCACGACGGGGTCGACCGCGCTGAACGGCTCGTCCATGAGCATCACCGGCGGGTCGGCCGCGAGCGCCCGGGCCACACCGACCCGCTGCTGCTGCCCGCCGGAGAGCTGGGACGGGTAGCGGTCGGCCAGCTCGGGAGCCAGGCCCACCCGCTCGAGGAGCTCGCGCGAGCGGTCGCGGGTCTTCTTCTTGTCCCAGCCGAGCAGGCGCGGGACGGTGCCGACGTTGTCGAGGACGGTGCGGTGCGGGAAGAGTCCGGCGTGCTGGATGACGTAGCCGATCCCGCGGCGCATCTCGGCCTCGTCCATGCGCCCGGTGTCCTGGCCGTCGAGCGTGATCGTGCCGCTCGAGGGCTCGATCATCCGGTTGACCATCCGCAGCGACGTCGTCTTGCCACAGCCGGACGGTCCGACGAGGACGGTGATCTTGCCCGTCGGCGCGGTGAGGGTCAGGTGGTCGACGGCCACGGTGCCGTCCGGGTACTGCTTGGTGACATCGTCGAACCGGATCATGCGTCAGTCCCTCGCCGAGCGGATGGTCCGACCAAACTAACCGGGAGGGACGGCATACGCGCTGTTCAGGGACCGGGAATCGCGGCCGAAGAAATCACACCGCGGCACGCACGGGTGGACAGAAAATCCCCAATTCCGCCTAGCATGACGCCACACCCGCAACGAAGAGGGACGAGGTAGACGACGTGACGACGACGTCCGGCGAAAAGGTGCTCCCCGAGCACGACTCCGGTGAGGATCCCGGAGAGCGCAGCGGGACCCCTTCGCCGACCCCCGTGGGCCGCGAGGCGCGCCGCGAACCCTTCGTCGCCCTCCTCTACCTCCTGCCCGCGCTGGTCGTCTTCGGGGTCTTCATCTTCTGGCCGCTGGTGAAGTCGATCCTGCTGTCGGTCCAGGGCACCGACATCCTCGGCAACCCGAGCGGGTTCGTCGGCCTCGTCAACTACACGCGACTGTTCAGCGACCCGGACTTCCTCCAGGTGCTGTGGGTGACCTTCGCGTTCACGATCCTCACGGTCATCCCGAGCATTGCCATCGCCCTGCTCATCGCGCTGCTCCTGCAGTCGCGGATCAAGGGTGTGCGGTTCTTCCGGACCGCCTTCGCGCTGCCGTTCGCCTTCTCGGTGGCCACGGCGTCGGTGATCTTCGGGGTGCTGTTCAACCCCGCATCCGGTGTCCTCAACGGCATCCTCAACACCTTCGGCATCGACAAGGTGCAGTGGCTCACCAACCCCGACCTCGCCCTGTGGTCGGTCTCGGGCGCGACGGTGTGGATGCAGATCGGCTACAACCTGCTCGTCCTCTCGGCGGGGCTCGGCGCGCTGCCCGAGGACGTCCTCGAGGCGGCGCGGCTCGACGGTGCCTCCGGTCTGCGGCTGCAGCGCTCGATCGTCATGCCGCTGCTCACCCCGCAGCTGTTCTTCCTCGTCGTCGTCGGCACGATCCACTCGCTGCAGAGCTTCGGGCAGATCAAGATCCTCACCGTCGGTGGGCCCGAGGACCGGACGACGACGCTCGTCTACTCCATCTACGAGCAGGCGTTCGCCAACAACAACAGCAACTACGGCTACGCGTCGGCACAGGCGATGGTCCTGCTCGTCATCGTGCTCATCATCACCGCGCTGCAGTTCGGCGTGCTCGAGAGGCGGGTGTTCTACCGGTGACATCGGTGACGAAGGAACCGGTCGCCACACCCGGGAAGGCCGCGCCGAAGAAGGCCAGGGCCGGTCGGCGCCAGAGCAACATCGGCACCTACCTCATCCTCGGGGTGCTCTTCCTCATCGTGCTGTTCCCGGTCTACTACGGGCTCGTCGGCTCGCTCATGGGCGAGCGCGACACCAACAGCTTCCCGCCGGCGCTCTACCCCAAGAACGGCGTCCACCCGGAGAACTACTCGAACGCGCTCGACATCATCCCGCTGGGCGACCAGTACCTCACCAGCGTCCTGCAGACCCTGGGCATCACGCTCGGCCAGATGATCACGAGCGCGCTCGCGGCATACGCGTTCGTCTTCCTCAACCTGCGCTGGCGCGGGTTCTGGTTCGCCGTGTTCCTGTCGACGATGATGATCCCGTTCGAGTCGATCATCATCCCGAACTACCTGCTCATCTCGCAGTGGGGACTCAAGGACACGATCGCAGGGCTGACCCTGCCGTTCCTCGCGACCGGCTTCGGGACGTTCCTGCTGCGCCAGTCCTTCCTCTCGTTCCCGATGGAGCTGCGCGACGCGGCGCGAGTCGACGGGGCCGGGCACGTGCGGTTCCTCTTCTCGATCCTGTTGCCGCTCAGCCGTCCCAGCCTCGCCGCCCTCGGCATCTGGTCGGCGCTTTCGGCCTGGAACATGTACTTCTGGCCGCTTCTCGCCACCGAGGCCCCCGAGAACCAGACAATCCAGATCGGGATCAGCCAGCTGCAGAGCTCGGACTCGGACTCCCCCGGGATGGTCCTCGCCGGAGTCATGCTCGCGCTGTTCCCCACCCTTCTGCTCGTGATCTTCGGGCAGCGCTTCATCGTTCGTGGGCTCACCACGGGCGCCGTCAAGTAGTCAATGAAGGAGTTCGACGTGAAGACCACGACGAGGGGCGTCCACAGCCGACGCCGACTGAGGTATGCCGTGCCGGCGGGGATCGTGTCCGCGTCGCTGTTCCTCGCCGCCTGCGGCGGCGGCGACACCGGTGACGGGAGCACCGGAGAGGGCGGCGACAAGGCCAGCGGAGGGGCTCCGGCCGCCGACGTCCTCGACAAGGCCAGCGGCGTGACGACGGTCGCGTTCTGGCACGCGATGGACGGCACCAACGCCGAGGCGCTGACCAAGCTCGTCACCGACTTCAACGCCCAGAACACGGGCAAGATCGAGGTCAAGGCGACGTACGCCGGCAAGTACGACGACGCGATCACCAAGTACAAGGCGGCGATCCAGAGCAAGTCGACGCCGGACGTCATCCAGATCTACGACATCGGCAGCCGCTTCATGATCGACGCGAAGCAGACCATCCCGATGCAGTCGTTCATCGAGCGCGACAAGCTCGACGTCACCGACCTCCAGCCCAACATCACCGGTTACTACAGCATCGACGACAAGCTGAACTCGATGCCGTTCAACACCTCGATGCCGGTGCTCTACTACAACAAGAGCCTCTTCAAGGCCGCCGGGCTCGACCCGGAGAAGCCGCCGCAGGACCTCGCCGCGATCCGCACCGCCGCCGAGAAGCTGTCCAAGAAGGGCGGCGGCCCGGCCGACTACGGCTTCGGCGCCGCCATCTACGGCTGGCTGCTCGAGCAGTTCATCGCGACCGACGGCAAGGAGTACTGCGACCAGGGCAACGGCCGCGACGGCAAGGCGACGAAGGTGCTCTTCGACCAGCCCGAGGCCGTCGAGGTCGTCAAGTGGTGGCAGCAGATGGTCAAGGACGGCTATGCCTCCAACACCGGCCGCGACACCAAGGCCGCCCAGGCGGCGTTCAAGTCCGGTCAGCTCGCCATCACGCTCGAGTCGACCGGCCAGCTCGGCGGCTACAGCAAGGCGGCCAAGGAGGGCGGCTGGGAGCTCGGCGCCGCCAACTACCCGCACATCAAGGCCGGCACCGAGGGCGGCCCGATCATCGGCGGCGCCTCGCTGTGGATCAACGGGGAGAACCACGAGGACGCCAACAAGGAGGCCGCGTGGCGCTTCGTGAAGTTCCTCGCCGACCCCAAGAGCCAGGCCCAGTGGCACATCGGCACCGGCTACTTCCCGATCAGCAAGGGCGCCCTCGAGGAGCCCGCTGACGTCACCTACCGCAAGGCGAACCCGCTCTTCGACGTCGCCGTGCAGCAGCTCGAGAACACCAAGCTGAGCAAGGCGACGCAGGGCTGCCTCCTCGGTGTCATGCCGCAGGCGCGCAAGGCCTCCGAGGACGGTCTCGAGGCCGCCCTCAACGGCACCGACCCGCAGCAGGCCATGACCAAGGCCGCGGAGTCGCTGAGCGCGCAGATCAAGCAGTACAACGACTCGGTGGGCTGACCCTCCCGAGCACACGAACGCCCCCTCGAGAGCCCGGATCTCGAGGGGGCGTTCGTGTGTCCCCGTGGGGGCCAGAATGAGCGCGTGACCGAACTCCTCACCCGTGACTCGCGGCGTGGCCGCCTCACCCTGACCGCCGTGACCCTCGGTTCGGGGATCGCGATCCTCGACGGGTCGGTCGTCAACGTCGCCCTGCGGACGATCGGCACCGAGCTCGACGCGTCACTGGAGCAGCTGCAGTGGGTCATCAACGGCTACATGCTGGCGCTCGCCTCGCTCGTCCTCGTCGGGGGCGCGCTCGGTGACCGCCTGGGACGCCGTCGCGTCTACCTCTGGGGGATGGGCTGGTTCCTCGTCGCGAGCGTCCTGTGCGCCGTCGCCCAGACGCCCGGGCAGCTCATCGCCACCCGGGTGCTGCAGGGAATCGGCGCGGCGCTCCTCACCCCCGGTGGGCTGGCGATCATCCAGTCGGTCTTCGCCCGCGAGGACCGGGCCGCCGCCATCGGCACGTGGGCCGGGCTGTCGGGCATCTCCGCGGCGATCGGCCCGTTCGTCGGTGGGTGGCTCGTCGACAACGGCGGCTGGCGGTGGATCTTCGGGATCAACGTGCCGCTGTGCCTCGCCGTCATCGCCCTCACGCTGTGGACGACACCCGAGACCCGCGACACCGAGGCGACCGGGCGGGGCTTCGACGTCCTCGGTGGCGGCCTCACCGTGCTGTCGCTGGGTGCGCTCACCTACGCCCTCACCGCGTCGGCGTCGATGAGCCGCAGCCTGCTCGTGGCCCTGTCGGTGCTTGCCGTCGCGGCGGCGGTGGGCTTCGTGGTCGTCGAGTCGCGTTCTCGCACACCGCTGGTGCAGCTCGGCCTCTGCAGGGACCGGGTCTTCTCGGCGGCGAACGGCATGACGCTGGTCGTCTACGGCGCGCTCGGTGTCGTCTTCTTCATCCTCGTCCTCCAGCTGCAGGTCTCGGCGGGCTGGTCGGCGCTGTCGGCCGGGCTCACCGGGCTGCCCACGACCATCGCGCTGATGTTCCTGTCCTCGAGGGCCGCCCAGCTCTCCGAGCGGATCGGTCCACGGATCCCCATGGCCCTCGGCCCGGCCATCTGCGCGGCTGGGGTGCTGCTCCTGCTTCCCGCCGGCGCAGGTGCGACGTGGTGGACGGTCCTGCCCGGCCTCATCGTGTTCTCGCTCGGTCTGGCACTGCTCGTCTCCCCGCTCACCGCGACCGTGCTCGCCGCTGCACCCGACCGGTATGCCGGTGTCGCCAGTGGGGTGAACAACGCCGTCGCGCGCGCCGGCTCACTGCTCGCCGTCGCCGCGCTCCCGGCCCTCGTGGGGCTGTCCGGGGACGACTACCTCGACCCCGGCGCGATGACGTCGGGCTTCCGCGCGGCGATGGTGATCTGTGCCGGGCTGCTGACTGTCGGAGGGGTCGTGAGCTGGTTCGGCCTCGCCAAGACCTCCCCTCGTGTGACTGAGGGCGCGCTCTAGCACCCTCAGGGGCACACGAGGCGCGCGTTCAGGGCAGGATCGAGCCGGCGACGAAGTCCGCGACCTCGCGGTGCCACGTCAGCGGGTGCCGGAGCATCGCGTGCCCGTCGCCGTCGACCGGCCGCCACGTGACGCTCGCGCCCTGGGCCCGCAGGCGTTCGGCGAGCGCCTTGCTCCGCCGCGGGTCGGTGATCCGGTCGCGCACGCCGTGCATGAGCAGGACGTCGAGGCCGGGGCGTCCGTGGACCGGGTCCCCGCCGTTCACCCACGGCGCCAGACCGGCCACCACGGTGACGTCGGGCTCACCGGCCAGGTGCAGTGCGACCCGGCCACCCATGGAGTGGCCGACGAGCGCGACGGGCAACCCGGCATACCGCTCCCTCACCTGGTCGAGCGCCCAACGTGCGTCGACCAACGGCGTTGCGTCGGAGCCGTTCCAGCCGAAGTAGCGGTTCTTGAGGCGCAGCACGGCGAGCCGGTCGCCAGCCCGGCGCTCGATCGCCTTGGCGAACGGCCACATCCGCAGGACGGGTCCCCGCATCCACTCGACCGGGCCGTAGCCGGTCTCGCCGCCGCCGTGGAGCACGAGGACGACGGCCTCGGGTGCGTCCGGGGTGCTGCCCTTGAGTTCGTGCGCGACCGCGTCGTCCGTCGGGTCCGGCTGGCCTGTCGGGTCTGTCACAAGGGCTCGCCGGCGCTGATCTCGGCGAGCAGCCACGCGGCATACGAGGCACTGGCGTCGATCACGGGAACGGCAATGATCTCGGGCGTCTCGTAGGGGTGGATCTCGCCCACCCGCTCGCAGATGCGGTCGAAGCGGCCGCGGTGCGACTTCGCGATGACGAGGTGCTCGTCGGAGCTGACGACCTCGCCGTCCCAGCGATAGGTCGACGTCATGCCGGGGAGCACCTGGGCGCAGGCGGCCAGACGTTCGGTGACGAGGAGCTGCGCGATGTGCGCCGCGTGCTCGGCCGGCGCGGCGATGCGCACCTCGAGGATGCCGTGATCGCTGGTCATGGCCTCAGACCTGGGTGCGGTGGAAGTTCTTGAAGGACCGGCTCGCGGTCGGGCCCCGCTGGCCCTGGTAGTGGGAGCCGTACGCGGCGGACCCGTAGGGGTTGTCCACCGGGCTGGAGAGGCGGAAGAAGCAGAGCTGGCCGACCTTCATGCCCGGCCACAGCTTGATCGGCAGCGTCGCGACGTTGCTCAGCTCGAGCGTGACGTGGCCGCTGAAGCCGGGGTCGACGAATCCCGCGGTCGCGTGGGTGAGCAGCCCGAGGCGGCCCAGGCTCGACTTGCCCTCGACGCGGGCGGCGACGTCGTCGGGGAGGGTGACCGTCTCGTAGATCGACCCGAGCACGAACTCGCCCGGGTGCAGGATGAACGGCTCGTCCGGCTCGACCTCGACGAGGCGCGTGAGGTCGGGCTGGTCCTCGCGCGGGTCGATGTAGGGGTACTTGTGGTTGTCGAACAGCCGGAAGTAGCGGTCGAGCCGCACGTCGATGCTGCTCGGCTGGATCATCTCCGGGTCCCACGGGTCCAGGGTCACGCGCCCGGCGTCGACCTCGGCCTTGATGTCCTTGTCACTCAGCAGCACGGGGAGAGACTAACCCGAGGGCGTGTGCCGGGTGCTCGCCGAGCGTGGTCGGGTCACCTCGTGGTGGCGGTGGGTCATCGGGTTAGACTTCCTGCCGCGCCACCGTCCCGGGGCCTGCACGACCGCTCGGGGGGCGCCTGCCGGTGTAGCTCAATGGTAGAGCGCCAGCTTCCCAAGCTGGACACGCGGGTTCGATTCCCGTCACCGGCTCCAGCACGTGAGCGCAGGTCGCAGACTCGCGGAGCAGCCCGCGCATCGGGCTGAGACCTGGCTCGATCGGCAACCTCATCTGGGCGAACGGCCGGGTGTTTCCACCTGATGCTCGACGCCTCCCGGGCTGAGCGGGCACACCCGATCGCCGCGCCGCTCATGACGTCCGAGCAGCTCTCCGACGCCATGGTCCATCTCCGCGACGTGAAGGAGACCAATCCCTACCGCCACCCGTTGAGCTGTGGCCCAGAGCGCGTCACGCTGACGTATGCCGCCCGAACCCGATGCGGTCCCGTGCGCCACGCATAGGATCGAGTTCGGACAGGTCACCTAGCCAGAGGGGAGGGCATGTGAAGGCGCTCATCACCGCTCTCGTCATCGTCGTTCTGCTCGTGCTCGTCGCGGTCGCGATCTACAACGGCCTGATCAAGCTTCGCAACCTCGTCGAGGAGTCCTGGCGGCAGATCGACGTCGAGCTCACGCGCCGCCACGACCTGATCGGCAACCTCCTCGAGACGGTCAAGGGGTATGCCGCGCACGAACGAGGCACCCTCGAGGACGTCATCAGTGCCCGCGGCGCCGCCATGGCCGGCGGCCAGTCACCTAGCCAGCAGGCCCAGAGCGAGGGCGTGCTCACCCAGGCCCTCGGCCGCCTCATCGCCGTCGCGGAGGCCTATCCCGACCTCAAGGCCAACCAGAACTTCCTCGCGCTGCAGGCAGAGCTGACCAGCACCGAGGACCGGATCGCCTCGGCCCGGCGCCACTACAACGACGCCGTCAAGCAGCTCAACACCAAGGTGGAGACGGTCCCGAGCAACATCTTCGCGGGGCTGTTCAACATCGAGCGGGCCGAGTACTTCGAGGCCGAGGGTGAGGCGCGCGAGGCGGTCAAGGTCGACTTCGGCCAGCGCGACACGACCATCCCACCGCCGCAGTCGCACGTCGGGTCCGACGCGCCGCAGTCAGTGCCTCCGGCCGCGCCGGGCGCTCCTGCCGCGCCCCAGAGCCAGGCCCAGCCTCAGTCACAGCCCTCGTCCGAGCAACCGCCGGTCTGACCGGCATACGCGATCGTCTACTCCCGCAAGGAGACTCACCATGTCAGCCACTGACGAATCCGCAGCCGTCGCGCCACTCCAGCCGCCCGACCAGACCCTCACCCTGACCGCTCCGGAGGCGCCCAAGCAGGTCGTCGAGACCCAGGCCCCCAAGATGGCGCCCCAGGTGACGGCGGAAGCCGTGCCCGGTCTGGACGCCAAGGTCGAGTCGTTCATGGACGCCCTGACCAGGGCCGCGCCCCGCAGCCCCGAGTTCGCCCAGCAGGCCGACAACGTCCGCACCATGGGCGACGCCGACATCAGGCGCGCGGCAGAGACGTCCAACCGGCTGCTCGACAAGCCGGTCCAGGCGCTCAAGGAGGGTGCGCTGTCGCAGGGGAGCAACGTCGGCAAGACCCTGCTCGAGCTCCGTCGGACGGTCGAGGACCTCGACCCGGGACGGATGACCGGGGGCCGCAAGCTGCTCGGGATGATCCCGTTCGGCGACAAGGTCACCGACTACTTCCGTCGCTACCAGTCCGCCCAGAGCCAGCTCAACGGCATCCTGCACAGCCTGCGCAGCGGCCAGGACGAGCTGACCAAGGACAACGTCGCCCTCAACCTGGAGAAGACCAACCTCTGGGCCGCGATGGGCCGGCTGAACCAGTACATCTACATCGCCGAGCGGCTCGACACCAGGCTCGCGGCCAAGGTCGCCGAGCTCGAGCTGAGCGACCCCGAGACGGCAAAGGCGCTGTCCCAGGACGTCCTGTTCTATGTGCGACAGAAGCACCAGGACCTGCTCACCCAGCTCGCCGTCTCGATCCAGAGCTATCTCGCGATCGACATCATCATCAAGAACAACATCGAGCTGATCAAGGGTGTCGACCGGGCCTCGACGACCACGATCTCGGCCCTGCGGACCGCGGTCATCGTCGCCCAGGCCCTCGGCAGCCAGAAGCTCGTCCTCGACCAGATCACGGCGCTGAACGTCACGACGTCGGGCATGATCCAGCGGACCTCCGAGATGCTGCGCGACAACTCGGCCCAGATCCAGGAGCAGGCGGCGTCCTCGACGATCGGGGTGGCCGAGCTGCAGGCCGCGTTCCAGAACATCTACCAGACCATGGACTCGATCGACCAGTTCAAGCTCAAGGCCCTCGACACGATGGCCCAGACGATCGGGGTGCTCGAGACCGAGGTCGACAAGTCCAAGGAGTACCTCGCCCGTACTCGCAACCAGGACGCGCGCGGGACCCAGAACCTCGATCTCGACGGGGCCTGAGCCGCGGTGGGCCTTCGGGACTGGCTGCGCGGGGAACCCGAGCCCCCGGCCTCCAGCGTGCCCCCGGCGCCCACCGAGGCCGACGTCCTCAGCTCCCTCGACGCGGTGTCCGCGGCGCTCGTAGACGCCCGGGCGTCCGCGCTCATCCGGTCGCGCGTGGCCCGGATCGACCGCCTCGTGCGAGCCACGCTGCCCCGTCTCGCCGCGCTCGGGCTGGGCAGTGCCGATGCGTATGCCGTGGTCGCGACGGCCACGAGCTACCTCCCCGAGGCGGTGGCCGGCTACCTGCGGCTGCCGCGCGACTGGGCCGACACGCGGCCGATCGACGCCGGCCGCACGGCCCTGATGGTGCTCGTCGACCAGCTCGAGCTGCTCGGCTCGACGATGGACAAGGTGCTCGACGCCGCCAACCGCTCCGACGCCCAGGCGCTCATTGCCCACGGCAGGTTCCTCGAGGCCAAGTTCGGCGCACCGAGTGGTGGCGGCGCGCTCGAGGTGCCCTCGGGAACTCCCCTCCCCGGCCCGTCGTCTGAAGGATCACCACGGTCACCGTCGACCAACAGTCTCGACCTGGAGTGAGCGACCCCATGACCAACTCCGCCAGCTCCGTCCCGACCCTGTCTGTCGCTCTGGCGTCCTTGCTGGAGGTGGCGAGAGCGGCCGGTGTGCCGGAGACCGACGCCCGCGGCGAGGCTGAGGCCCTGGCAGCAACGGTGGCCGAGGCGGCAACCGGTGCGTGGGTCGACTGGGTCGCCCAGACCGGCGGCGACCGGTCGGCGGAGGACTTCACGGCGGCAGCGTCCCGCGGCCGTCGGTGGCGATCGACACCCACCCCGACCCTCGCCCGACTGGCCGCGGAGCGGTCACCCGAGGCAACGGCATACGCGAAGGCCCTGGCCCTGGTCTGTACGGCCGGTGCCGGTCTCGGGAGCCCGACGACCCGGACCATCGGGAACGCCTCGCAGGCCGCCGCCGCCCAGCTCGGTGCCTTCCAGCCCACGCCGACCGTGCCGCCGCCGACCCCACCTGACCTCGTGGATCCGGTGGCCACCTCGCCCGGCCCGACCGACGAGTTCACCCGCGGGGTTCGTGGTCTCTGGGACGACGTCATGGGTCAGCTGGACACCCTGCGCACCCGCACCGAGGAGGTCCGCCGCGGTCCGGCACTCGGCGGCGACCGCGCGGGCTCGCCGTTCGACCTCGACCCCCGGGCCGACCCGTGGGGTCCGGGTGCCTTCCCCGACCTCACCAGTCCCCGCGACGCCAGCGACGCCAGCGGCGCCAACGACACCGCGACGGCAGGCTCGCCGCCGGAGGCGCCCGCTCCGGAGCAGGCTAAACCGGAGGAACCACAGAAGTCGGTCGAGGAGCTGCTCGCGGATCTCGACGCCCTGACCGGGCTGGCCGGCGTCAAGGGCGAGATCCACCGCCAGGTCGCGGTCCTGCGGATCGAGGCCAAGCGCGCCGCCGCCGGCCTGAAGACCCCCGACCTGACCCGGCACCTCGTCTTCACCGGCAACCCCGGCACCGGCAAGACGACCGTCGCCCGGCTCGTCTCCGGCATCTACCGGGCCCTGGGACTGCTCTCCCAGGGCCAACTCGTCGAGGTCGACCGCTCCGAGCTGGTTGCCGGCTACCTCGGGCAGACCGCGATGAAGACCCAGGAGGTCGTCAAGTCCGCGATCGGTGGGGTCCTGTTCATCGACGAGGCGTACTCCCTCGCCGGCGACCAGTACGGCACCGAGGCCGTCGACACCCTCGTCAAGGAGATGGAGGACCAGCGCGACGACCTCGTCATCATCGTTGCCGGCTACCCCGTTCCGATGCAGTTCTTCATCGCCCAGAACCCCGGCCTGGCCAGCCGGTTCCGCACGACGATCGACTTCGTGGACTACACCGACGACGAGCTCGTCGCCATCTTCCGCGGCATCGCGACCGGTGCCGACTACGACGTCACCGACGCCGTCGAGGCCCGCTTCCGCGAGCTGCTCGCCCAGCAGGCCCGGGACGCGTCGTTCGGCAATGGCCGCTATGCGCGCAACGCCTTCGAGGCGGCCGTCGGTCACCAGGCCTGGCGGCTGCGGGAGATCGACGAGCCCACCGTCGAGCAGCTGCGCTCACTGGAGGCCGAGGACCTGTCTGACGGACCGGCACCCGTGCCGGCCGACATGTTGCAGACTGGGCCGAAGGCCACTGGGGAGGAGGCGTCATGAGTCAGTCGGCAGGGGTCGCGCAGGCGACGTCGACGACGCCGTATGCCGGTCCGCCGGCTCCCGCCGCAACGGCGCCGTCCGCACCCGCAGCCGGTGCCGGCCGGCTGGCCGGCACCGCGACCACCACCCCCGGCTGGATGGCCCAGTGGCGACTGGTCATCGCCTCCGTCTGCATCGTCGCCTCCGCCCTCACGGCTCTGATGCTGTTCAGCACGTGGCAGGCCACCCGAGCCGCCTCCGCCGACACGGCCCAGCTCGTCCGGGTCCAGACCATCAAGGTCAACCTGCTGCGTGCCGACGCGCTCGCCACGAACGCCTTCCTCGTCGGTGGGCTCGAGCCCGCCGAGCAGCGCGCGGCCTACGACTCCGCGCTGGCCGAGGTCGAGCGGACGCTGACCGATGCGGCGCAGGCCCAGCCGGCCGACCGGGCCGCGCTCGCCGCCCTCAACCAGGCCGTTCTCACCTACACCTCGTCGATGGAGCTCGCGCGGGCCAACAACCGACAGGGGTTCCCGGTCGGCGCCGCCTACCTCAACCAGGCCAGCACCGGCCTGCGCAGCACCGCCCTGCCGCTCGTCGACAACCTCGTGACGGCCAACCAGCAGCGCTCCCGCGACGCGATGTCGCCACTGCCCTGGATCCTCGTCGTCATCCCCGGGCTCCTCGCCCTCCTCGCGCTCGGCTACCTGAACCAGCAGCTGGCCCGTCGGTTCAAGCGTCGGCTCAACGTCGGCATCGTCGCGGCCGGGGCTGCGACCCTGGCCATGGTGGGGCTCGCTGGTGTCGCCGCCGCCAACCAGGGCTCGGAGGACAGCAGGCTGCTCAAGGGCTCGTATGCGACGGTCGTCGACGGAGTCATCGCCCGCAGTGCCGCCAACGACGCGAAGGCCAACGAGTCCCTGCGACTCGTCTCCCGAGGCAGCGGGGCGACCTACGAGAAGAAGTGGTCTGCGGCCGCCACGACCGTCGCCGCCAAGACTTCCGGCAGTGCCCTCGGGTCGGTCGCGGGCCAGTGGCGCACGTATGCCGAGGACCACGCCGAGATCGTTGCGCTCGACACCGAGGGCAACTGGGACCAGGCAGTGGCGGCGGCAACCAGCTCGGCCGGCGGCAGCTCGACCGCGAGCTTCACCGCCTTCGACTCCTCCCTGCGCGAGGTCGTCGACGCCGCCGGCAGCCGCACCACGGCCGACCTGGACAGCGGTCGGTTCCTCTTCCTCGGTGCCCTCGTCCTCGCCCTCGCAGCGGGCCTGGCCGGGGCGGCCTCCGCCTGGCGCGGGGTCACCACGCGGATCGAGGAGTACGCATGAGGCTGACCCGGGTCGCCGCACCCCTCGCCCTCGCGGCAGCCATGGCCGTCGGGGTCGGAGCGTGCTCGACGGTCACGCCCACACCACTGCCCAGCGCGACGCCATCCGCGACGCCATCCGCGACGCCGTCCGCGACGGCCACCGCCGGCGGGGCCCCGACCGCGCAGCCCTGCACCAACGCGGTCCAGTCCTACGCCCCGGACGGCGCGCTGCCCGCCCCTGGCGCCATCGCCGCCACCTCGACGATGGGCAGGATCAGGGCCCGCGGGCGACTCATCGCAGGCGTCTCGGCCGACACCAGGCTTCTGGGCTCACGCAACCCGCTCCTGGGCAGGATCGAGGGCTTCGACATCGACCTGGTCCAGCAGATCGCGGACGCCATCCTCGGCCCCGGCGCCAAGGTCGAGCTGCGGGTCATCACCGCCGCCGACCGGCTCCCCGTCCTGGAGAAGAAGGAGGTCGACGTCGTCGTCCGCAACATGACGATCACCTGCGACCGGTGGAAGACGATCGCGTTCTCCGCTGAGTACTACCGCGCGGGCCAGAAGATCCTCATCCGCAAGGGCTCGACCATCACCGGCCTGGCCTCGCTCGCCGGCAAGCAGGTCTGCGCGCCGACCGGCACCTCGAGCCTGAGCAACCTTGTCCGACTCGCGCCGACGGCGACCCCCGTCCCCGCGACCACCCACACCGAGTGTCTCGTCAACCTCCAGCAGGGCAAGGTCGAGGCCATCACCGGCGACGACACGGTCCTGGCCGGGCTCGCCTCCCAGGATCCGTATGCCGTGGTGCTGAGCGAGAAGGCGTTCACCGCGGAGCCCTACGGCGTCGGCATCCCCGCCGATCAGGTCGACATGGTCAGGTTCGTCAACGCGGTCCTCGAGAACGAGCGCACGTCGGGTGAGTGGACCAAGTCCTACAACACCTGGCTCGCGCCCGAGCTCGGCAAGGGCACCGGGCAGCCGACGCCGTCCTACGGCCGGCCGACACCGTGAGCGACGTCCTCGCGCCCGCCGCTCCGGGTGGACTGGCTGAGCGGCCCACTCCCGCAGCGGTTCTGGCCTACCTTGGCGACCTCGACGCCTGGGTTGCCGGGCGTCGGGCCGAGCTCGACGACATCGACAGGGCCGCGCTCACGTCGCCGCGGCGCGACGAGGTCTCCGGTGATGTGGTGCTTTCGATGGCCCTGTGGAAGTCGGTGGCCGACCGCCGGGACCAGATCGAGACAGCCTTCGCGGGCGGTCGTGTCGACGCCAGCGACCTGGACCGGATCGCCGTGCTCATCTGGGGCCGTCTCGACAGCGCGGCGGCCACCGCCGCCGGCGCGTTGGTCTCGGTGCCAGAGGCGTGTCGCCTCTCCGACGCCCTCGCCGGCGCGCTGCGGGCCCGGCTCGGTCTGGCCCCAGCAGTGGAGGAGAGCGCGCGTCGGCTGCGGTCGTTGCGCGCCCAGCTCGACCGGTTGCACGACCAGGTCGCCCTCGAGCCCCCGACCGCCCGGCCCGCCGCCCAGCGCCGGCTCGACGCCCTGGCAGCCCGTGTCGCCGACGTCGTGATCCGGCTCGAGCGCGGGGGCGACATCGGCGGACTGCTCGGTCCGCTCGAGAACGACGCCTCCCGCACCGAGCGTGACCTCATCGTCGGTGGGGTGCAACGCCGTGAGGCTCGTGACCAGTTCGCTGCGCTCGAGCGGCTGCGCGCCGACCTCACGACCCGCGAGGCGCACGTCACCGCCTTGGCCGACGAAGCGGTCGCCACCGTTGTCCCGGCCCCGCGCAACGCCGTACCCGATGTCTCCCTCCTCGGTCACGCACCGACCGACCCGGGTGCGCTCGCGGCATACGGAGAACGGCTTGTCCGCGTCGGCCAGGCCATGGACATTGCCGAGCAACGGTATGCCGCGGCGCTGGCCGCCCGGTCGGCCCTCGTCGACCGGCTCGCGGCCGCCCGGGTCAAGGCCGAGGCGACCGGCGTCACCGACCAGCCCGACGTCGTGGCTGCCGGTCGGCTGGCGAAAGACCTGCTCGAGCGGCGACCCACCCCGGTCGCCGTGGTCGAGCACCTCGTGGGTGCCTATCTCGCGTGGATCGATCTCGCCGGGCAGTCCGCACCGGCGACCCGTGCTGGGAGGACCACCTCGTGAAGTGTGAGCAGCCCGGATGCTCGGGCACTGTCGTCGACGGCTACTGCGACGTCTGCGGGATGCCGCCGTCCGAGCTGGCCGCGGCCGCCACTGCGGCGCCCATCGCGTCCAACGCGTCCACCGCGTCCACCGCGACCGACGGCACCCGGTGCGGTCAGCCCGGTTGCTCGGGCACCGTCGTCGACGGCTACTGCGACGTCTGCGGCACGCCGGGCGGAACTCCCTCGAGCGGGGCCGGATCCGCACCCGCGGGTGTCGCGGGTACAGCCTCGACGGCCTCCACCTCGCACCGGATCCAGTCGGCCGCCATCGGCTCCCGTCGTGTCGGCTCCGGCTCGACGGCGACCCGCCGGGTCGGGTCGTCACGAACCCGCGCCGCCCGCCTCGGAGCGGGCCTCACGACGATCCCGCCGGCGCCCCCCGTCGACGCGGCCAAGGCCGTGAAGACCAACCCGTCGGTGCCCGAGGACAAACGCAGCTGCGCCCACTGCGGTGCGCCAGTCGGCCGTTCGATCGACGGCCAGCCCGGGAGACCGGAGGGCTTCTGCCCCAAGTGCGGCACGGCATACAGCTTCACGCCCAAGCTCACGTCGGGCGACCTCGTCGCCGGCCAGTACCTCGTCGCGGGCGCGCTCGCGCACGGCGGGCTCGGCTGGATCTACCTGGCGCGCGACCGCAACGTCTCCGACCGGTGGGTCGTCCTCAAGGGCCTGCTCAACTCCGGCGACAAGGACGCGCTGGCCGCGGCGATCGCGGAGCAGCGGTTCCTCGCCCAGGTCGAGCACCCGAGCATCGTCGAGATCTACAACTTCGTCACCCACGACGAGGCCGGCTACATCGTCATGGAGTACGTCGGCGGCGAGTCGCTCAAGGGGCTGCTCAAGGATCGGATGCGCGCCCATGGCTCCTACGACCCGTTCCCCGTCGACCAGGCCCTCGCCTACATCGTCGAGATGCTGCCGGCCTTCCAGTACCTGCACGACCTCGGGCTGGTCTACTGCGACTTCAAGCCGGACAACCTCATCCAGGTCGGGGACGCCGTCAAGCTGATCGACCTCGGCGGTGTGCGGCGGATCGACGACGACGAGTCGGCGATCTACGGGACGGTGGGCTACCAGGCGCCCGAGGTCGCCGAGTCCGGGCCGTCGATCGCCTCGGACATCTACACGATCGGCCGCACGCTCGTCGTCCTCACGATGGAGTTCCGCGGCTACCAGTCGACCTACCTGTCGACGCTGCCCGACCCGGCGACCACCCCGGTCTTCCGCGAGCACGACTCGTTCTACTGGCTCGTCGCCAAGTGCTGCGCTCCCGATCCGGCCGACCGGTTCGCGTCCGCCGACGAGCTGCGGTCGCAGGCCCTTGGGGTGCTGCGTGAGGTCGTCGCCGCCCGCACCGTGGGCACGAGCACCACCTCCGCCGCCTCGGTGAGCTTCACGACCCCCGCGGTCTCCACGGCCCGCATCGACTGGCACCAGCTGCCGTCCCTGCGCCCCGACACGACCGACGCCCAGTACGCGTGGCTGGTCAGCCTGGCCCCCGGTGAGCCCACGGAGCGGCTCGCCGACCTCGCCAAGGCCCCCGAGGCGACGGCCGAGGTCCACCTCGCCCGCGGCGCCGAGTACCTCCTCGACGGCAACGGCTCGGCGACCAAGGAGCAGGCCCGGCAGCTGCTCACCCTCGACCCGTGGGACTGGCGGGCGCTGTGGCTCCAGGGACTGGCGTCGCTGCAGTCCGCCGACTGGGCGGATGCGCAGGCCTCGTTCAGCGCCGTCTACCAACAGGTCCCCGGGGAGCTGGCACCCAAGCTGGCGCTGGCCGTCGCCTGTGAGGCGGGAGGCCAGGGTGACGTCGCCGAAGGCCTCTACCGCACGTGCGCCCAGACCGATGCGGCCTACGTCGCCCCCGCCGCCTTCGGGATGGCCCGGCTCCGCGCGGCGGCGGGCGACACCGAGGGCGCTGTCCGGGCCCTCGACCTCGTGCCGTCGACGAGCCGCGGCTACGGCGAGGCCCGCCGACTGCGCGCCGACGTGCTCCTCGCCGGGTCCGGCAAGGACCTCGGCCGACTGGGCCAGGCGCTGACCAGCGTCGACGGGGTCCGGTTGGACACCGTCGAGCGCGAGGGCCTCACCGCCCGGATCCTGGAGAAGGCGATCGCCATCATCAGCGAGACCGGTCCACAACCCGTGACGATCGGGCCGTATGCCGCCCACGACAAGACCCTGCGCACCGCGCTCGAGGGCAGCTATCGGACCCTGGCCCGTGAGGCTCGCACCCGCGAGGAGCGGATCGCCCTCGTCGACCGGGCCAACACGGTGCGCCCCTGGACGCGCACGTGACCCAGGTGCCGGCGCCCGACGACCTGACTCCGCACGCCCCGGCGCAGGCGGCCCGGTCGACCTGCCCGTCGTGCGGTGCCACGTTGGCGGCGGGTGCCCAGTTCTGTGAGGCATGCGGCGCCAGCGTGGCCGGCGTCTCGGATGCAGTCGAGTCCGGGCCCCAGTCGCCCCTCGACGACCTCAGCCCGATCAGCACGCCCACGGCGCGCAACACGGTCGCCTCTGCGCCGCGCACGGTCGCTGGACCGCGCGGCTGTTCCGAGTGCGGGTCGCCGGTCGGCGACGACGGGTACTGCACGGTCTGCGGCTCCAAGGCTCCGTCGGAGCGCGACCACTTCGAGGAGGCACCGGCGGCGTGGGTTGCCGGAGTGTGCGACCGCGGCATCAAGCACTCCCGCAACGAGGACGCCATGGCGCTGTATGCCGAGCCGGCCCAGGGCGGGCGTGCCGTCCTCATCGTGTGCGACGGGGTCTCCAACTCCGACGACTCCGACGTTGCGTCGCTGGCGGCCGCGCGCGCCGCCCTCGAGGTGCTTCGGCCGCCACTGCCCAGGGGCATCGGTGGTGCGGCCAGCGCCGATGCCGCGGCCACCCGGGTCCTCACGACGGCGGCCGCCGCCGCCAACACCGCGGTCATCGCCCACACCGAGCCGTCCTCGCGCAGACCCGCGTCGTGCACGTTCGTCGTCGGCCTCGTCGACGGTCCGACGGTGCGGTGCGCCGTCATCGGCGACTCCCGTGCCTACCTCCTCCCCGATGCAGGCGGCGGGACCCAGCTGCTGACCGATGACTCGATGGCCCAGGCCCTCATCGATGCCGGGCACCCGCGGCTGCAGGCCGAGGCATCGCCTCAGGCCCACGCGATCACCAAGTGGCTCGGCACCGACAGCCCCGACGTCGTCCCTCGGGTCGTCACCGTGACGGTCGACCAGCCCGGCTGGCTGCTCGTCTGCTCGGACGGCCTGTGGAACTACGCCTCGGAGCCGGCGGCTCTGCGCGCTCGGATCGACGCCGCAGGCACGACGGAGCCGCTCGCCCTCGCCTCGACACTCGTGGCCTGGGCCAACGAGCAGGGCGGGCAGGACAACATCACCGTCGCGCTGGCCCGGGTCGGCCCGGTGCCGGAGAATGTCACGAACGACGAAAGGCAGGTCCATGGCTGAGTTCACCGCGGCGGTCTACCAGAACGAGTTCCTCCCCGACGGAGGCACCGACGTCAACGCGATCGTCTCGGTCACGTGCTCGGGGGCTGGCCTGGCCGGTCAGGATGGCTCGGCAGCGGCTGGCGAGATCATCATCATCGACACGTCGGGGTCGATGGGCGTGGAGTCGATGGAGGCCGCCAAGCAGGCGGCGACGGCAGCGCTGGCCGAGATCGTCGACGGCACCTACTTCGCCGTCGTCTCCGGCAACGGCGCCGCCTTCCTCGTCTACCCGTTCGTGTCGAGCGGGCCCGGGATGGTCGCGATGTCGGCGAGCTCGCGCGCCGAGGCGTCCGCTGCGGTCGCGCAGCTGCGAGCTGGCGGCGGGACCGTGATCAGCACCTGGCTCGACCTCGCCGGGGTCCTCTTCGCCTCGGTGCCCGAGGTCCGGCAACGCCACGCGATCCTGCTCACCGACGGTGAGAACAACGAGGCTCCCGGGGTGCTCCAGAAGGCCATCGACCGAGCCACCGGCCACTATCAGTGCGACTGCCGTGGCATCGGCGTCGACTGGAGGGTGGCCGACATCAGGCCGATCGCCCAGGCCCTGCTCGGCACCATCGACATCATCCCGGCGCCCGCCCAGCTGCGGGCCGAGTTCGAGGCGATCATGCGCACGTCCATGTCGCGTGGTGTGGCCGACGCGGAGCTGCGGGTCTGGGCTCCGCAGGGCTCGCAGGTCGTCTTCGTCAAGCAGGTCTCGCCCACCGTCGACGACCTCACCGGCCGGCGTGCGGTCGTCAACGACCTGACTGGTGGCTACCCGACCGGTGCGTGGTCCGACGAGTCGCGTGACTACCACGTGGCCATCCGGCTGGCAGCCAAGGCGATCGGTCAGGAGCAGCTGGCCGCGCGGGTCCAGGTGTTCGCGGGTGGCGAGGTCCAGGCGCAAGGCCTGGTCAAGGCGAAGTGGTCCGACGACTCCGCACTGACCACCCGGATCGACCAGCAGGTCGCCCACTTCACGGGCCAGACCGAGCTCGCCCAGGTGATCCAGGAGGGCTTGGCCGCCAAGGCGGTCGGCGACGAGGAGACCGCGACGACCAAGCTCGGTCGCGCCGTGCAGCTGGCTGCCGAGACCGGCAACGACGAGGCGACCGCCAAGCTGCGCAAGGTCGTCGACATCGAGGACGCCGACGCCGGCACGGTCCAGCTCAAGAAGGCTGTCGAGAAGGCCGACGAGATGGCCCTGGACACCGCGTCGACGAAGACCACGCGGGTCCGCAAGCCATGACGTGCCCCAATGGCCACGACTCCGCGGCCACCGACTACTGCGACGTCTGCGGGGCCGCCATGGAGGCTGGTGCCACCCCTCCTTCTGACTCTTCCGCTTCGTCGACCCCGGCGAGCGCTCCGGAACCGGACTCAGGGACGCGGCCGTGCCCCAACTGCGGAGGACCCAACTCACCCGACGCCTTGTTCTGTGAGGTCTGCGGCTACGACCACACGACCGGCACTCTCCCGCGTGCCGCGGGCAGCGGCCCCGCGGCTACCCCTCCAGTTGAGGCACCGGCCAACACTTCCAAGAGCCTTCCCACGCCGTGGGTGGCCGAGCTCTGGATCGACCCCGCCTGGTACAGCGCTCAGGGCAGCTCGGACCCGCTGCCGAGCCAAGGTCCGCCGGCAGTCTTTGCCCTGCGCAACACCTCGCTCCTCATTGGCCGGGTGTCGCGCAGCCGCGGCATCCACCCCGACATCGACTGCGGTGTCGACAACGGCGTCAGTCGGCGTCACGCCCAGCTGACGACCGACGGCACCCGCTGGTGGGTCGAGGACCTCGCCTCGTCCAACGGCACCTACATCGGTGACTCGGTCGGCGACCTCCCCGCGACCTCGATTCCGACCGGCCAGAAGCGCGAGGTCGACGCCGACGACCGGATCTACGTGGGCTCCTGGACCCGGATCGTGCTCCGCCCGTCGAGCGAGGACGAAGTCTCCGCCCTCGCCTGATCGACCCGACCACGAACAAACGGTGAGTATGCCGCCCGCTCGAGCAGGCGGCATACTCACCGTCTTTTTCGGGTCCTGTTTCAGCGGCGCGAAGCCGAGGTCGACGAGGACGCGGGCGGAGCGCACGTACTCACAGGGCCCGGGCGCGCAACCAGCCACGACGACGTCGCCACAGGCGGCCCCGCTGTACGGCTCACGTCGCGCCCGGTTCCTCGACCTTCACCTCGTCAGGCCATCACGCCATCTCGGGCAGGTGCAGATGAGCAAACGCCACGTCCATCTCGGCCACGTCGTCGATGGTCGCGCCGATGTCCTTGCTCGCTGCCTCGCGGAGAGCGGCACCGGCCTCGCGGCTGGCCTCGAGGTGCTCGCGTCGCTCGAAGGTGACCGTGCCCACCGCGCGACCAGTCTCGCGGCTGATGAGCAGGCTGGCGCTGCAGAAGCCGTCGAGCTCCTGGACCTTGGGGAGGACGACCATCCTGAACACGTCCGCGGCGCGGTCGGCGTGGTCGTCCATGCCGCCCAGCCAGGTGACGCGGGCACAGGCGCCGTCGGGCATCGCGTGGTCACGGTGGACGACGGCGACCTCCCACGTGTCGACGGTGCTGGTGCTGGCACCCATGCTCGTCTGCGCGCCCACACGCATCGGTCCGACCTTCTCCGCGCTGTCCAGCATTGCCCCCTCCGACTCCCACGACGACGTGGCGATGCAGCGGCCGGACTCACGGTCCGCGAGCATCGACATCCCGACACACCCGTCCATCGCGGTGATCGCCGGCGTGACCTCGTCCCGGACATGGGCGATGCCGGCGTCGACCTGAGAGGGATCTGCCTGCATGGTGGTGGTGCGTGCAAACACGACGATCTCCTCTGATCGGGGCAGCACCCCGACGGTGCCACCGTCGGGTCCAACACTGCTCCGACGTGGGGGCCAGGGCAAGAGCGAGAGGACATCTTCCCCACCGCTCCCGACCGGCACCCGGACTGGCGGTCCATGGACCGACTCGTTCGCCCGTCGAAGACCGTCTCGGCCTGCTCGTCCAGCGCAACGCGATCGGTGATCAGAGGGAACCTCTCATCGTCCTGGTGCGCACCGCAGTCCAGATCCAGTTGCCCAGACGGGTGGCCTTGAGGAATCGCAGGCGGGGGGCGATGGACGACACCCACGTGGGAACGGGCGGTCGCGCGTTGGCCGCCAGGAAGTGCGCGAGCGGTTGAGCAGCGGCGCTCACACCGTGGGGCTCCAAGTTCTGAGAGGCGGCCGCCAGACAGGCGAACTGCTGCAGTGTCTTTTCCTGTGCGGCCGTACCTGGACTGGTCGCGCATCGGACCAGCGTGGTGGCCACGACATCGCGTCGCAGGAGGTGAGTGAGGTCTCCATGAGTGGTGTCGAGCAACGTGTGCAGGACCTCCACACCATCACCGTCCCAGATCCGCGCCGCGGTCGAGCGTGCCGTCTTGCCAGTGAAGTACGGCACGTCCGTCCATTCGGGCATGAAGCGCTGCAGGAGCTCTGAGTGAAGAACACGAGCGCGCTTCTGATCCGGCGACAGCGCGAACGACGCAGCGACGAAGCCTGGCGCGAGGAACGGCGTGACCATCCCCACGAAGTAAGCCGACGTGTACCAGCGACGGCACCGTTCCATGAGGTAGACGTAGTCGACCAGCTCCACACCCTCAAGACCCAGCGTCTCGCCATGATCAAGGAGAGCGACGATGCGCGTGTGTTCCCGCGCGAGGGCGCTTTCGACCACCACTGAGGGATTGACTGCCGCAAAGAGATGGGCGAAAACTGCCGTTTCAGCGGTCTCCCGCCCATCGCCATCGGGGGTTCTCGGGTACCAGTACCCGACGGCCAATTCTCCCCCCGCGCCGGTCAACGACAAGGGGCGCTCCGCCGCCGGCAGCCGCTCGGGCCCGGGCCAGCGGACCACGAAGGTGGACGGGAACTGGTAGTCGTACAACAACTGCAGCCGACGAATCCGTTCACGCAGCCCGATGTCGTTCACGGCCTCTTGGGTACCAGCACGGACCAGCTGATGTTCAGGCTCCAGGCCCTTCTGATCTCGGAGAATGTCCGTCAGGATCGTGGCGATCTCGCCCTCGGCCGGCTCGTCCACGTTGGTGTTGAATTTGAGGGTGTGGCCCGCGGCGATGAACGACGCAGCGATCAGCCGGGAGTCCTTGCCACCCGACAAGCCAAGAGTGATCGGTCCTCCATACAGGTCATGAACACCCGTTGCTGCGCTGATCAATCCTTGAGCAGCAAGTTCGATCGCCTCCTCGGATCCTCGCTCGCGCACGCCGATTCCGCGCAGAACGAGGTCGTCTGCCGAGAATCGAGTGTGAGACCGCAGGTCCCACCCGCCGCTGGCGCGCTGTCGACCGGTGACTCGTTCACCAGGTCCAAGGAGACGAACTCCGTCCACGGGGGACGAGTCACCACCGAAGTGACCGCAGACGGCATATGACCCCCACCCCTCGTCGTGAGGCGTCACGGTCGTGCTGAGGAAATTCGCCAGCAACGTCGGGCGACTGCAGAACGCCGTCACACCGTCGGCCTCGCCAGTGAAGACGCGACACATGCCCAGCCAATCCTGCTGTAGCGCGAATCCGGCATCGCCGAGGGCCATCAGCCCGAAGGGCGGAACCACGTCGGCGTGAACATCGTCCCCGTTGAGGAGTCGCTGGGCGAGCGCGATGGGGCCGCCCGCAACATCGGCGCCCACCGGGACACCCAGTGAGATCGCCGTGACGCGGGCGTTCGCGGCGAAGGTGTCCCAACGCCACGCACTCTCTGTTGCCGGCGGGTGCAGCACGACAACTCCCCAGTCACCGCCGCCCTCGTCGTGTCGCTCATAGGTGTCCGGCACCAGCGAAGAGACGGCGTCATCGAAGCGGCGCAATCCCTGGGACACGCCGGGTGGCGCAGCTGATCGGTCGGCGAACCACGCCAGGACGACGTGCATGAGGTCTCCTTGCCTGACCGTCCTCTGATCGGCACCACTGCCGGGCCGTCGTCCCCCGGAGATTATCGGAAGACGCGCTCACGCTGAAGGAACGCGATCCTGCTCGCGTGCCGGACGCGCCTTCGACTCTGCCACCCGGCTCCACCCCCACCGGTGTGGACCTCAGCGGCCGCGGAAGCGGGCTGACGCGAAGGGCTCCAGCACCGGCGTGGCCCTGCCGTGCACGATCAGCTCCGTCAGCGCGGCGGCCGTGCCCGGGGCCAGGGTGACGCCGAGCATCCCGTGCCCGGTGGAGACGAAGGTGTTCGTCAGGCGTCCGAGCCGGCCGATGATCGGCAGGCCGTCCGGCGTCATGGGGCGCATCCCGGCCCGCGCGACGGTCGCGCTCGGGACCGGCTCCCAGTCCCGGAAGTACGCCTCGGGGGCCCTGCGGATCGCCGCGACCCGGACCTCGTTGACGGCCTCGTCCAGCCCGCCGAACTCCATCGTCCCGGCGAGCCGCAGGCGCCCGTCCAGCGGCGTCACCGCAACCTTGGCCTCGGACAGGTTGACGGCGCTGCGCAGCGGCAGGGGTGCCGTGTCGAGGCAGTAGCCCTTGCCGGAGCGCACCGGCAGCGGCTCGCCGAAGCGCGCGGAGAGCTCGCCGGTCCACGCCCCCGCGGCCAGCACGAAGGTGTCCGCGTCGAGGCGCCGCCCGCGCGACGAGATCGCCGTGACCCGGTCGCCGCTCACCGTGACGTCGTCGACCCGCGCGTCCTCGACGAGCTCCACGCCCAGGGAGCCGAGTCGGGCACGGAGCGCCGCCACGAGGGCGCCCGGGTCCAGGTACCGCTCGTGCGGGAAGTGGATGCCGCCCCGCACCCGGTCGGACAACATCGGTTCGTGCTCTCGCACCGCGTCACCGACGAGGACCCGCGGCTCCAGCCCGTGGCGGCGCGGCAGGTCGAGCTCCGCCGCATAGTGCGACAGACCCGCCTCGTCGAGGAACGCCATGAGAAGACCGTCGCCGTGCATCTCGAAGTCGAGACCGTCGGCGCGGTACTCGTCGAGCACGTCCATCGCTCCGTGCGCCAGCCGGAGGTGCGCCTCGAACCCACGGCGGTGGTCGCGTGCGTTGGAGTGCCGCCACATCCCCAGCATGAAGCGCAGGAAGTCGGGCCGGACCGACGGCCGGATGTGGAGCGGGCTGTCCGCACGGAGCATCCACTTCAGCGACGACAGCACCATGCCCGGTGCGGGGACCGGACCGGCGACGGCGGGCACGACCCAGCCGGCGTTGACGTCCGAGGCGCCCTGCCCCATGGCGCGGGCGTCCACGACGGTGACGGCGCGGCCCTCACGAGCGAGGTGGTACGCGGTGGTGAGGCCGATGATCCCGCCGCCGATGACGATCGTGTGCACGCCTCACCCTTTCAGGCAGGGCGTATGCCGTCACACCCGGCCGGGACCGCCGCTCACGCCCGCACGGGCCGCGGGGCGACCGACGCGAGCGCCTCGGCGAGGAGGATCCGCTCGGCCCGGTCGTACACCTCCCGAGCATGCTGCGCGGAGTCGCCGACCGCGGTCATGCCGACCCGGCCCGCCTCGGTGACCGAGCTGATCATGTGGAAGACGACACCGGTCTCACGAGCCGGGTCGAAGTGCAGCCCGGTCCGCGCGACGACGTCGAAGAGGTCGCCGACGCGCAGCCCGCGCAGGCTCGGGTCCTCGAGGTGGTCCGTCGCGACGAGGTGCTTCTCGCGCCCCATCGGCGTCGTGAACAGCCCCGTGTCGCCGTGGTAGCGCCCGTTGGTGAGGAACTGCAGGGTGAGGAACGGGTGCGTCGTGCCGCCCTTGCGCAGGTTGACCTCGATGGCGTGGGCCGTCCACGCGCCGCCGTTGCGGACCACGACGAAGTCGACGGCGAAACGCCCCAGCACCCCGAGCTCGGCCAACCGCCTTCCGATCGCCTCCGCCTCCCGCGTGATGAGCACGGCATACCCCGGGGCCGCGGGGAACGTGCACCCGAGGTAGGACTGGCCCGTGGCCCCGCCGAGGATCTGGTCGTGCGTCGAGAGCACCTCGAGCTCGCCGAGCGGGGTGACCCGCAGCTGCACGCTCGGGCTGAGGACCTCGTCGCCGACGATCCGCTCCTCGACGATCCCGCCCTTCTCCTCGAACTTGGCGAAGTACAGGTCGTGCGTGACCGTGCGGCCCTCGAGCTCCATCACCCGCACCCGCTCGAGCAGGGCGGACCGCTCGTCGGCGGCCCCGGGAGCGGGCAGGCCGGCGAGGTCGACGACGGCGTTGCCGGCCCCGGAGACGCCTTCGTTGAGCTTGACCATGGCGACCGACGCGTCCCGTCGCCGCTCCCGCAGCCGGGCCAGTGCGTCGACGATGTCGTCGATCGAGCCGAGGTCCTCGAACCCCACGGGGTACGAGACACCCGACTCGTCGAAGAGCTTCCGGCACCCCGACTTGGTCCCGAGCACGAGGTGGCGGGGGTCCGCGCCGAACATCGGGATCCCCAGCTCGATCGCGAGGTCCCGCTCCAGCGTCGTCGTCGTGTAGGGCACGAGGTGCGACCGTCTCGGGTTCGGGATGAGCGCGGCGATGTCGGCGAGCAGCCGTGGCCGCTCGAGGAGCTTCTCGCTGAGCGGTCGCGGTGTGAGGTCGCCGACCGAGACCATCGACAGGCGCGACCACGCGTGGCTCGGGATGACACCGGGCAGCAATGCCAGGTAGTACTCGACGATCGCCGGGTCGACCGGCCCCGAGGTCACGTAGACCATGCGCAGCCGCGGCTGCCGCAGCAGCAGGAGGAGGAAGAGGTAGCGCTCCTCCATGGCCTGGTTGACCGCCCCCGCCCTGGCGTTGACGCGGTCCAGCGACACCGAGGGCACGACGACGACCGACTCGTCGGCCTCGTTGAGCCGCACGGACCGCCACACGTCGGGCAGCCGCGACTGGAGCACGTCGAAGGCCGCGTTCCGCTCGGCCTCGTCGAGGTCCGCGAGGAGCCGTGGCTCAGCGCCCCGGAGGCGGTCGTCGACGCTCACGAGGCACTCCGCGCGGCGTCGAGGCCGAGGACCTCGAAGGTCTCGACCGGCTTGGTGATCCCGCGCAGCTCGAGCGCCCCGACCGGCCGGGTCACCGCCACGTCCCCGGCCCGGGCCGCGACCTTCTGCGTGATGAGGATCTGGCCCGCCTGCGCCAACGCGGACAGCCGGGCGCTCGTGTTCGTCACCGTGCCGATCGCGGCGTAGTCGTACCGCCCCTCGAACCCGACCCGGCCGAGCGTCGCGTAACCCTGCGCGATGCCCACCCCGAACCCGAGGTCGTACCCGTGCCGACGCCACCCCTCGGCCAGCTGCTCGATCCGCCCGCGCATCGCCACGGCCATCCGCACGGCCCGGGCCGGCGCGTCCGGGCACGGAATCGGGTCGTTGAAGAAGACGAGGAGACCGTCGCCCGCGAAGTGCTCGAGCGTCCCCTCGAAGCGGAAGACGAGCTCACCGAGGGCCTCGTGGTACTCGCGCAGCACGGCCATCACCTCCTCGGGCTCGGCTGTCTCGGCGAACGAGGTGAACCCCCGCAGGTCGCAGTAGGCCGCGGTGATCTCGGCGCGGTGGCTCGTGAGGAACCCCTCGTCCCCGCTCTCGACGACGAGACCGGCCACCTGCGGCGAGAGGAAGCGGCGCAGCCGCCCGACCCGCTGCAGCTCGTCCACCTGCGCGGCCACCTTGTCCTCGAGCTCGCGGTTCCACGCCGCGAGCTCGGCCGCCTGCTGCTCGATCGTGTCGTGGTATCGCTTGATCCGGACGAGGGAGCGCACCCGCGCGAGGAGCTCGGACTGGTCGAAAGGCTTGGTGACGAAGTCGTCCGCGCCGGACTCGATGGCGCGCACCTTCTGCTCACCACCCGACGCGGTCACCATGACGACTGGCAGGTATGCCGTCCGCTCGTCCGCGCGGATCCGGCGGCACGTCTCGTAGCCGTCGATCCCGGGCATCTGGATGTCGAGGAGCACGATGTCCGGCAGCGCCTCCCCGAGCTGGGCCAGCGCGTCCTCCCCGGACTCCGCCATCTGCACGACGAAGCCCCGCGGCGAGAGCACTGCATCCATGAGCTTGCGGTTGGGTTCGAGGTCGTCGACGACGAGCACGACCCCTTCCGGGGCATCGGCGGTCATGGCTGCTCCGTTCGGAGATGGAGTCGGACCTGGTCCGGGAACTGGCGCACGCTGATCGGCTTCTCGAGGTACCCGTCGAACCCGGCTGCCTCGGCCCGGTCGCGGTCGGCCTGCATCGCGAAGGCCGTGAGGGCGACGACCGGGATGTCGGCCGTCCGCTCGTCGGTCCGCAGCCGGGCCAGGGCGGCATGCCCGTCGATCCCGGGCAGCTGGAGGTCCATGAGGACGATGTCCGGCCGTTCCGCACGGGCCCGGTCGACCGCCTCCTCCCCGGACGTCGCGACGAGCACCGTGAAGCCCGCGAACTCGAGGACGTCGCGCGCGAGCTTGAGGTTCTTCTCGTTGTCCTCGACGAGGAGCACGACGCTGCCCGGCGCCCGGCCCTCGCTCATGCGCCGGCACCTCCCGTCGTCCCCCGCGGCACGGTGACCTCGCTGAGCCGGCTCGCGAGGAGCCCGAGGTCCACCGCGTTCTTCGAGGTGACGAACTCGATCCGGCCCTCGAGCGTGCGACGGTCCGCGGGGGTCAGTGTCTTGGACGTGAGGACGACGATCGGCACCGACGCGCTGACCGGGTCGCTGCGCAGCCGGTCGATGACCTCGAAGCCGTCCATCTGGGGCATGAGCAGGTCGACGAGCACGACGGAGGGGCGCGACTCCCGCACGAGGGCGAAGACCTGCTCGGCCTCGGTGCAGGTGAGCAGCGTCCACCCGGCCGGGTCGAGCGCGAGCCGGGCGAGCTCCAGGGCGGTGGGGTCGTCGTCGACGAGCACGGCCACCCGGCGCCCCGACTCCTCGGTGCGCAGCGGCCCCAGCCGCCGGAGCGCCTCGACGAGCTCGTCCCGGGCGACCGGCTTGACGAGGTAGTCCGACGCGCCGAGCGCCATGCCCCGGCTGCGGTCGGGCAGCACCGAGACCACGACGACCGGTGTCCCCGCCACGAGCGGGTCGCTCTTGATCTCGGTGAGGACGTCCCAGCCGTCCATCTCCGGCAGGTGGATGTCGAGGACGACGACGTCCGGGCGCTCGTCGCGCACCGCCTGCAGCCCGGTCAGCCCGTCGGACACCACCCTGGTGCGCAGCCCGGCGGCACCCAGGTGCAGCGAGAGCAGCTCGGCCGAGCTCGGGTCGTCCTCGATGATGACGGCGCGAGGACGCTCGTCCGGGAGCTCCGGTCCCGTCGCGTCCTCCGGCTCGACCCGCCCCCGGGGGTCCCGCGACGTCGAGGCGGTCTCGGAGCGTGCCCGGAAGAGGGGCACGGTGAACCCGAAGGTGCTGCCGTGCCCGAGCTCGCTGCGCAGCCAGACCTGTCCGCCGTGCAGCTCGACGATGCGCCGGGTGAGGGTGAGTCCGAGGCCGGTGCCCTCGACCTTGCGGGCGGCGCGGCTGCCCTGCTGGAAGGAGTCGAAGATCCGTTCCTGGTCGGCGGCGGCGATCCCGACCCCGGTGTCGGACACGGTGACCTCGAGGCTGTCGTGACGATGGGCGGCCGTGACGACGACGGTGCCGCCGTCCGGCGTGAACTTCACGGCGTTGCTGAGGAGGTTGAGCAGCACCTGCTTGATGCGCAGCTCGTCGGCGTTGACCAGTCCGAGGTCCCGGGGCAGCTCGGTCCGCAGGGCGACGCGGTGGTCGACGGCCCGCTCGCGCACCATCGACAGGGCGTAGGAGATGGCGTCCTCGATCGAGAAGTCCGTCCGTTCGAGCACCATCTGACCTGCCTCGACCTTGCTGAGGTCCAGGACGTCGTTGAGCAGGTCGAGGAGGTGGCGACCCGACGTGAGGATGTCGCGCAGGTAGTCCTCCTGACGCTCGTTGAGGTCGCCGAACATGCGCTCGAGCAGCACCTCCGAGAAGCCGATGACCGCGTTGAGCGGGGTCCGCAGCTCGTGCGACATGCTCGCGAGGAACTCCGACTTGTGCCGGCTGGCCTCGGCGAGCTCGGCGCTCTGCACCTCCAGCTGGCGGTGGATGCGGGCGTTCGTCAGGGCGATCGCGGACTGGTTGGCGAACGCCTCCAGCAGCTCGCACGTCTCCTCGCTGAACTCCCCCGGCGTCTTGCGGCGCACGACGAGCGCGCCCACGATCTTCCCGGACCGGATGAGCGGGACGGCGACCACGGAACGCCAGCCCGCGGCATACAGGATGGACAGGTGCGGGTCGAGGTCGGACTCCAGGGACGCGAGGTCCGCCACCTGGATCGGCGCGCGCTCACGACAGGCCTGCCCGATGAGCGTCTCGTCGATGTGGATCCTGCTGTCCCGCAACGCCTGCAGCACTTCAGCGCTGGTCCCGGTGGCCGTGCGGACGCTGAAGAGACCGGACTCCTCGTCGAGGTCCACGAGCGAGCCCCCGCTCGTGCCGGAGAGCTCGACGGCGACGTTGACGATGGTGGCCAGCACCTCGTCGGCGTCCAGGCTCGAGCTGACCGCGTTGCCCACCTCCGACAGCGCCTCGAGCTGGTCGACCCGGCGCGCCAGCTCCGCCGAGCGCGCCTCGAGCGTGCGCATGAGCTCGACGTTGCGGACGGCCAGCGCCCCCTGCGCCGCGAACGTCGTGAGCAGCGTGCAGATCCGGTCGTCGAAGGGCGAGACCGTCGTGCGCCACACCGACAGCACGCCGACGACCTCGCCGTCGACGATCATCGGCGCACCGAGGATGGTGCGGTAGCCGCCGATTCGCTGGAAGGCGGGCCGGTTGTACTCCGGGTCGGCGAGCACGTCGTGGATCTGCTGGGTCGTGTGGTCGAGGCCCACTCGACCGATGAGCGAGTTCCGGTCGAGCGGCGTGGGCTCGACCGCGTACAGGTCGATGAGCTCCGCGCTCAGCCCGACGGCGCGCGTCAGTCGGAACACGCCGCCGCGCATGAGGTGGATCTGGGCGGCGTCGGCGTGGCAGAGAACGCGCGCGCGCTCGACGATCGCCCCGAAGACGTCCTCCGGCGCGGACGAGGACGCGGCGAGGATCGCGAGGATCTCGCTCGTGGCTGCCAGCTGCCGGCGGGTCTCGCGGTGCTCGTCGACCGCGGCCGCACCCGCCGGCGCAGGGGCCGCTCCCGGCCCTTCCCCGTCCTCGGTCACGCCCATGCGGGTCTCCGTCCCACCCCGGCCGTGGTGTGTCGAGGCTCAACCCCGAGTGTGCTCCCGCTGCCGTACGCGACTCAACGGATTGGCGAAATCCCCGCGATCGCAGGCGGGTGCCGTCGCCCGGGTCAGCCTCCCGGGACCATCCAGCGCAGGATCTCGACGAGCCCCACGACCGCGCAGACGATGACGAACGCCGCGATGACCCACGCGATGATCTGGGCCGCGTCGATGCCACCGCCGGACGAGGCGGCGGACCCGGCCGGGTCCGGGGTGCTCTCACCGGCGGACCGCGCCTCGAGCGCCTTGGCTCGCAGGGCCTCGACCTTCTTGGAACGCGGCTCCTGACGGACCGAGCGCGGCACCGAGCGCCACATCGCCCCGAAGTCGTCGCCGTGCGACTCGCGCCACGCCCGGACGGCCGTGTCGACCTCGGGCCCCTTGACGCCCGCACCGAACCACACGGCGCCGGCCGCGGGCAGGTCGCCCATGCCGTGGTGGACCTCGCCGAGCAGCCGGAGGGCCTTGAGGTCGCGCTCCTCGCGCACGTGCGCCGCGAGCAGGTCGCGGGCCACCCAGAGCTCGTGGCGCTCGATCGCCGCCGTGGCCTCGGCCAGCGCGTCGGGCGCGGCATCGGTCGAGGTCTGGCTCTCCTGGTCGCGCATGAGAGCCAGCGAACCACACCGCCGCGCCCGTCCGCACGAACGGCACACGGCATCCGTCCTGAGGACGAGGTCGATCCGCGGGTGCCGCGTCCCACAGCGTGTGACCCACACCACTAAGCGTGCGCTCAGTCACAATGCCGCAACCCACCTTGCCGAATGCTACTCACCGGTAGCACCATGAGGGCATGGGCCACTACAAGAGCAACCTGCGCGACATCGAGTTCAACCTCTTCGAGGTGTTCGGTCGCGGTGACGTGCTGGGCTCCGGCCCCTACGAGGACCTCGACGTCGACACCGCGCGCGAAATGCTCAAGGAGGTCGCGCGGCTGGCCGAGAACGAGCTCGCCGACTCGTTCCAGGACGCCGACCGCAACCCGCCGGTCTACGACCCGCAGACCCAGCAGGTCACGATGCCGGCGTCGTTCGCGAAGTCCTACAAGGCCTACCGGGACAGCGGCTTCTGGGGCATCGACCTGCCCGCCGAGCTCGACGGCACCGTCGCGCCGCCGAGCCTGCGGTGGTCGGTCAACGAGCTCGTCCTCGGCGCCAACCCGGCGGTCGCGATGTTCAACGCCTCGTACGGCTTCGCCAAGCTGCTCTACGTCCTCGGCAACGACGAGCAGAAGAAGCTCGCGCACTGGATCGTCGAGAAGGACTGGCACTGCACGATGGTGCTCACCGAGCCCGACGCGGGCTCCGACGTGGGCGCCGGTCGCACCAAGGCCGCCCAGAACGAGGACGGCACCTGGACCCTCTCCGGGGTCAAGCGCTTCATCACCAGCGCCGAGTCCGACATGGTCGACAACGTCGTCCACTTCGTCCTCGCCCGCCCCGAGGGCGCCGGTCCCGGCACCAAGGGCCTGTCGCTCTTCGTCCTGTCCAAGTTCGAGGTGGACCTCGAGACCGGTGAGCTCGGCGAGCGCAACGGCGTCTACGTCACCAACGTCGAGAAGAAGATGGGCCTCAAGGTCTCGACGACCTGTGAGCTCACCTTCGGCGGCGAGAAGCCCGCTGTCGGAGCGCTGCTGGGTGACGTCCACGACGGCATCGCCCAGATGTTCCGGATCATCGAGAACGCCCGCATGCTCGTCGGCACCAAGGCCATCGCCACCCTGTCGACCGGCTACCTCAACGCGCTCGAGTACGCCAAGGAGCGCGTCCAGGGGGCCGACCTCACCCAGCAGGCCGACAAGGCCGCGCCGCGCGTGACGATCACCCACCACCCCGACGTGCGCCGCTCGCTCATGCTGCAGAAGGCGTACGCCGAGGGCCTGCGCGCGCTCGTCCACTACACCGCGAGCCAGCAGGACGTCGTCGACGCCGAGCAGCTGCGCACCGGGTCCGAGGCGCTCGAGCACGGCTCGCCGGCCGAGCTGGCCAACCGGGTCAACGACCTGCTGCTGCCGATCGTCAAGGGCCTCGGCTCCGAGCGCGCCTGGGTGCTGCTCGGCACCGAGTCACTCCAGACCTTCGGCGGCTCCGGCTTCCTCCAGGACTACCCGGTCGAGCAGTACGTCCGCGACGCCAAGATCGACACCCTCTACGAGGGCACCACCGCGATCCAGGGCCTCGACTTCTTCTTCCGCAAGATCATCAAGGACAAGGCGCAGGCGCTGACGACGATCTCCATGCAGGTCCAGGAGTTCGCCAAGGACCTGGGCGCGCACGGCGGGAAGATCGACCGCGAGCGCGAGCTGCTCGGCGAGGCCCTCGAGAACGTCCAGGGGATCCTCGGCTACATGGTCGGCGAGCTGATGAAGTCCGACCCGCGCGGAGGAGATGCAGCCGGGGACACCGACATCAGGAACCTGTACAAGGTCGGGCAGAACACCTCGCGGCTGCTCCTGTCCGCCGGCGACCTCGTCGTCGGATGGCTGCTGCTGCGCCAGGCCGACGTCGCGCTGGCCGCGCTCGAGGGGGAGGGGGCCGGGACGTCCCTTTCGGAGAAGGACCGCGACTTCTACACCGGCAAGGTCGCGGCGGCCCAGTTCTACGCCCGCCAGGTCCTCCCCCGCCTCGCCGCCGAGCGCGCGATGGCCGAGGCCACGGACAACGACCTCATGGACGTGCCCGAGTCGGCGTTCTGACCCAGCCCGCCCAGACCGACCCGGTATGCCGGCCGCGCACCTGCGCGGCCGGCATACCGGCGTTCGGGGCAGGTGTCGCGTGGATGGTGTCGATTCCGCCCCGGCTCGACCGTCAACGGGGTGGGATGGGCAGCGGGCCCGGTCGACGACGCGAGGAGAGAGACATGGCGACGTACCTCATCTACTTCAACCAGCAGTGGGTCGGCGAGCACTCGGAGGAGTGGTTCCTCGGCCGGGTGGCGCCATCGATGGCCGCGATCGACGAGATGAAGGAGGCCGGGGTCTACGTCTTCGCCGGCGGGCTCGAGGAGCACGGCCCGGTGTTCGCGGCCGACGCGACGAGCGGGACGGTGAGGATCACCGACGGGCCGTTCGCCGAGACGGCCGAGCACCTCGGCGGGTTCACCGTCATCGACGTGCCCGACATCGAGACCGCGAAGATGTGGGCGGGCCGGCTGGCGCAGGCGTGCGGGTGGCCGCAGGAGCTCCGGCTCTTCGGGCCCGAGCCCGACCTCGGCGACGAGGTGTCCTAGGAGGCCCGGCGCCAGACCGGGGCCACCTCCCGCCCGTAGCTGCGCCCGATGACCCGGGCCAGCACGAAGCGCACCGGCGAGGGCACGGTGCGGCCCAGCGCGTCCAGCACCGTCGGGTCCGCCCCGTCCTGGAGCCAGGCGAAGAGCTCGCCGGCCATCGCGGGACTGCCCTTGCGCAGCTGCCGTTCGACGGCCTTCCACTCGGGGGTCTCGAGCCGTTCGTTGATGATCGGCATGACCTCGTTCTCCTCGTGCTCGAGGTGCCGTCCGGTCACGCGGGCCGTCTCGGCGACGGCGTCCGCCGCTGCCTGCGCCGTCGCGGCCGTCGGGTCGGCGACGAGCGCGTCGAGGGCCGACGTGACCGCGTCGAGTCCGGCTGCCATGGCCTGGTGCTCGCTCTCCATCGCGTCGAGCAGGGCCGGGTCGGCCACGTCGAGGCTCCGGACGTAGGGCCACACGTAGGCGTCCTCGCTCTCGTGGTGGTGGTGCAGCTGCCGGTCCACCGTCGCCCACGCACGACGCAGCTGGCGCGCCCGGCTGCCGTCGCCGTCGGGGAAGGACCGCAGGGCGGACTCGAACCGCGCAAGGTCGCGACGCACCGCCGCGTGGATGATGTCGTTCATGCTCAGCTCGGCCACCTGTCGAACGTAGGACCTCGCCCCCGGGGCCCAACATCCCTCGGACGGGTGGGACCGCACTGGCACGAGGCGGTGGCGGCGAGCCACCCCGGGACGCGCGACACCCCGGCGACCGTGGTCACCGGGGTGTCGGACGTGCGCCGCGCAGTCGGGTCAGAGACGCGAGTCCGGGTCGACGCGGGTCTCGTCCACGCGCGAGCCCGACACGGGGTCGACCTGCGTGGAGCGGGTCGCGGTGTAGCCGGCGGGGCGGGTGCGTCCGCGCATGGCGAAGGACAGCAGGATCGCGAGGACGCCGGCGGCGATGAGGATCCAGCCGAGCATGCCGTCGTCCATGCCGGGGATGTCCACCTGCAGGACGAACGCGAGGATCGCGCCGATAACGATGAGGACGATTCCGAGTCCGATGTACATGGTCACTCCTTGTGGCCGTGTCCGGGTGAAGGGATCCCGGATCGGTGCCCGACTCTACCGCTGACCTGCACGTTCGAGCGGGAGGAGAGCGCCCGGGTTGAGGAGCCCGGTGGGGTCGAGAGCGTCCTTGATCCGCCGGGTGACCTCCATGACGTCGGGGCCGAGCATCGCCGGGAGGGCATCGCGCTTGAGCCGGCCGACCCCGTGCTCGCCGGTGATCGTGCCGTCCAGCGCGATGGCCGCGGTGAGGATGTCCTCGAACGCCGCCCGGGCCCGCGCCGTCGAGTCCGGGTCGGCCGCGTCGTACATGACGATTGGGTGGGTGTTGCCGTCCCCGGCGTGGGCGACGCAGACGATGTCGACTCCCCGCTCGCGGCCGATCTCCTCCACCCGCGCGACGAGGTCGGGCAGCTGGGGGACGGCGACGCCGACGTCCTCGAGGAGGAGCGACCCGGACGCCTCTGCTGCGGGGAAGGCGAGCCGGCGGGCCCGCACGAACGACTCGCCCTCGACCGGGTCGTGGGTCACGAAGACGTCGACGGCACCCGCGTCCCGGCAGGACGCCTCGATGACGTCCATCTCGGACTCACGCGCGCCCGTCGGGGCGTCCGACTGCACGAGGAGCAGGGCCCGGTCGCGGTCCAGGCCCATGGGTGCGAAGTCCTCGACCTGGTTGACCGTCGGCTTGTCCATGAGCTCGACCATCGAGGCGCGCACGACCCGGCCCATCGCGACGACGGCGTCGGCCGCTCCCCGCACCGAGTCGAACGTCGCGACGAGCGTCGAGGGCGCGAGCTGGGCCGGCACGAGCCTCAACGTGGCCCGGGTGACGATGCCGAGGGTGCCCTCGCTGCCGACGAAGAGCTTGAGGAGCGAGAGCCCGGCGACGTCCTTGACCCGCTTGCCGCCGAGGGTGATGAGCCGCCCGTCGGCGAGGACCACGTCGAGGCCGAGGACGTAGTCGGTCGTCACGCCGTACTTGACGCAGCACAGGCCGCCGGCGTTGGTCGCGATGTTGCCGCCGATCGAGCAGATCTCGAACGACGACGGGTCCGGCGGGTACCAGAGGCCGTGCTCGGCCGCCGCCGCCTTGACCGCGGCGTTGAACGCGCCCGGCTCGACGACGGCGCACCGCGCGTCCGGGTCGATCTCGACGGCCGTCATCCGCTCGAGGCTGAGGACGAGGCCACCCTCGACGGCCGACGCCCCGCCGCTGAGTCCCGTTCCCGCACCACGGGGAACCACGGGTATGCCGTGTCTCGCCGCCCAGCGCACCGCCCTCTGCACGTGGTCGGCCGCCTCGGCACGGACGGCGGCACAGGGCATCCCGGCACCGGGGTCCCGGGCCCAGTCCTGCCGGTACTTCTCCAGCGCCGCGGGTGCCGTCGCCACCACCCCCTCCGGCAGGGAGGAGACGAGCTCGGCGACGGCAGCGCTGCGATCGGTCACCCGGCCATCCTAGGAATCCTCCACACTGGGGGTGTCGGTGAGCGGTCGGCGAGGGAGGTCCGGCGTGGTGCGCAGGCTCGGGTCGATGCTCGTCGCTGCGGCGCTCTGCCTCACGGCGGCCACGGCCGTCACGGCCTGCACGAACAGCGACCCGCCGCCGCTCCCAGGGCAGGACGAGCTCGACGAGGCGCTGCGCCGGGCGGCGTGGGACGACGACGTGCCCGCCGCACGGGCGCTCCTCGACCGCGGGGCCGACGTCGACGCGCAGGACTCGACCCGCCAGTCGGCCTACCTCATCGCGACGAGTGAGGGACGGCTCGAGCTGCTCCGCCTGACCCTGGATCGCGGCGCCGAGGTCGACGCCCGGGACGGCTGGAACGGGACCGGCCTCATCCGGGCGGCCGAGCGCGGGCACGCCCTCGTGGTCGGTGAGCTGCTCCGGGCAGGCATCGACCGGGACCATGTCAACCGGATCGGCTACCAGGCCATCCACGAGGCGGTGTGGCTGGGCGAGGACACCCCGGCATACGTTGACACGGTGCGCGCGCTCGTCGCCGGTAGGGTCGAGCTGGACCGCCGGTCCGGGTCCGAACGGCTCACCCCGCTGGAGATGGCGAGGGAGCGCGGCCACGACGCCCTGGAGAGGGTTCTCATGACGCCAGGCAACGACGTCGGTGTCGCCGACCCCGACGCCGAGCTGCTCGAGGCGGCCGGGGCCGGGGACGCCGACGGGGTGGCCGTCGCCCTGCGGGCGGGGGCCGACATCGAGGCGCGCGACGAGCAGGCGCGCACGGCACTGCTGCTCGCGGCGACGATGGACCGGATCGAGGTGGCCCGGCTGCTCGTGGCGATGGGGGCCTCCCCGGACGCGCTCGACGACCGGCACGACACCCCGTGGCTCGTCACCGGGGTGACGGGCAGCGTGCCGATGCTCGAGGCGCTGCTGCCCGCCGGGCCGGACCTCACCATCCGGAACCGCTACGGCGGGGTCTCGATCATCCCCGCGAGCGAGCGCGGTCACGTCGACTACGTTCGCCGGGTGGCGCGCACGGGCATCGACATCGACCACGTCAACGACCTCGGCTGGACCGCGCTGCTGGAGGCGGTGGTCCTCGGCGACGGCGGGGCGACCCACCAGGAGGCCGTCCGAGTCCTGCTCGACGCCGGAGCCGACCGCTCGATCGCCGACAAGGACGGGGTCACGGCCCTTGAGCACGCTCGGACCAGGGGCTGGACCGCCATGGCGGCGATCCTCGAGGGATGACCGGCGGCGCGCGACGTGCCTCCCCCCGGCCTGTCGGCGGTCACCGGCAGGATGGGTGCCATGGCCACGATCGTCTTCCTGCACGCCCATCCCGACGACGAGGCCTCCGGCACCTCGGGGACGATGACGCGCCTGGCGCGTGAGGGTCACCGGGTCGTCGTGGCCTACGGCACCGGCGGCGAGCTCGGCACGGCACCCGAGGACCTCCCCGACGGCCTCTCCGTCGCCGCGTTCCGGCGGGGCGAGGCCGAGGCGTCAGCGGCGGTGACCGGCGCCGAGCGCCTCGTCTGGCTCGGCTACCACGACTCCGGCATGCACGGGTGGGAGCAGAACGCCCACGACGGCGCGTTCCACGGCGCCGACCTCGACGAGGCAGCCGGGCGCCTGGTCGAGGTGCTCGACGAGGAGGACGCCGACGTCCTCGTCGCGTACGACTGGCACGGGGGCTACGGCCACCCCGACCACGTCAAGATCCACCGGGTCGCCCACCGCGCCGCCGACCTCGCGGCGCAGCGGCCCCGCCTGCTCGAGAACACGATGAACCGGGACGCCCTGCGCGCGGCCTACCGGGAGCAGATGGACGCGGGCGAGGGTGAGGGCGACGAGGGCTGGGACCCGGACCGGCCGATGGAGGACGGCGAGCCGATCGGTACACCGGAGGCCGGGATCCACTGGCGCGTCGACGTGTCCGCCGACATCGAGGCCAAGCGGGGGGCCCTGGCCTGCCACGCCAGCCAGACCAGCGACGTCGGGATGATGCTGCAGATGCCGCCGGAGCTGTTCGTCCAGTGGTTCGGCAGCGAGTTCTACATCGAGCCCGGCCGCACGCCCGGCATGGTCGACGGCTGGCCGTTCGCCGACCTCGACCGCTGAGCCCGAGTCCGGCCTCAGGCCGGCGTCGTGAGGGACCCGCGGACGATGCTGTCGCCGGAGTGCTGCGGCTTGTCGTCGAACTGCTCGCGCGAGATGTCGACGACGACGTAGCCCTCGTCGAGGAGCCGCTGCGAGATCGGGAACGAGGCGCTCTGCGCGCCCTCGCGCATCACCCCGACCGACACCAGCCGCTTGCCGTCACGGTTGATGAGCCAGACCTCGACGTAGCCGTCGGGACCGGCCTCGAGGTCGCGCGCGGAGACGGCGAGCGTGACCCCGTCGTCCTGCCGGCTGACCGTCGCCGACCCGAGGCGCTGCCCGGTGTCGAGCGTGTCGAGCTCGGCCGTGGCCACGGTGGCACCGGGGTCGGACGCCGGGTCGCGCAGGCGGTCCGCAGCGAGGATCCCCCCGGCGCCGAGGACGACGCCGGCGGCGCAGGCCGCCGCGAGCCACCCGAGCTGCGGGCGTCGACGCCGCGGCCCGGCCGGCGTGCTCGCGCGCAGGGGCACCACGACCTCAGTCCGGCGGGATTCGTCGACCCGGGAGTCGTCGTCCAGCTCGGCCTCGATGCGGGACCACACGTCCGGGCCGGGGACGACGGTCGCGATCGAGGCCGAGACCCGCGTCAGCTCGACCGTGCGGCGCAGCGCCGCGAGCCCGTCGCGACAGGTCGAGCACCCGGCGAAGTGGGTGCGCTCGACCCGGGACGGCTCCTCGTCGAGGGTGAGGTCGACGAGGCGGTCGTCGTCGATGTGGCCGCCGGCGGCGACGGGGTCCCCGGGTGCAGGGGTCGTGGGGGTCATGCGGTCACCTCCTCGAGGCGGGTGCGCAGGTCCAGGAGACCGCGGCGGATGTGGCTCTTGACCGTGCCGAGCGGCAGGTCGAGAGCGTGGGCGATGTCCTGCTGTCGACGATCCTCGATGATCGCCATCCGGATGATCGTGGCGCGGGGGTCGCCCAGGGCCTCCAGCTCGTGCGCGAGAACGACCCGGTCGGTCGCGTCCTCGGGGTGGTTGCCGACCGCGCCGTCGGGGACCGCGACCGTGAACACCTGCTCGTGACGCTCACGCCGTGCGCGTGCGGCGTGGTGGTCGGCGCATCGACGGCGGGTGACCGTGGCCAGCCACCCCGCGAGCGAACCGGAGCGGGGGTCCAGCGACCGGCGACTGCGCCACAGGGCGACGAACACCTGCTGGGTGATGTCCTCCGCGTCGTGGTGTCCTCCGACGGACCTGAGCGCGATGGTGTGGACGAGCCCGCCGAAGCGACGGTAGACCTCGGCGAGGGCGTCGCGGTCGTCGTCGGCGACGAGCCGCATGAGCTCGGTGTCACTGGTCCCCGAGGGCGCATCACTCACCACGGTGCTCACGATAGGCGACCCCCTCGGTGACGCTCGCCCTTCTGGCGATGGCCACGACGTTGTCCTCGTAGTGGCGGGTCCTCGGGTTCCACTCGCCACCACAGCTCACGAGGTGCAGCCGGGCCGGGCCGGAGCGAGAGAACAGGGCGTCAACGTCCAGGGCGGTCTTGGCGTACTGGTCGACCCGTTCGACGACGTACACGACCCGGGCGCCGTCGACCGTGACGACGATCTGCGCCCCCTCGTCGAGCCGGGGCAGCTTGGCGAGCGGCCCGACCTCGTCGCGCGAGTCGACGTGGGCGGAGATGACGCTCGCGCCGTTCGTGGAGGTCGGGCTCGGGCCGAAGCGGTACCACCCGCCGAGGTCGGGGTCCTTCGGCAGGGCCATCTGGCCGTCCTTCGCGACCCCGACGGGGACGACGGGGAGGACGACGTCCAGGGACGGGATCTCCACCCGGAAGCTCGCGGGCGGAGTGGGGGGCCGCGTCGGCACGGCGGGAGCCGGCGTCGGGGCCGCGGACCGCCCGGCCGGGGCGCGGCTCGGCGACCGCGTCGGCGACGGCGTGGCGGACGGGGTGCCGGACGGGCTGGCCGACCGGGTGGGGGCGGACCCGCTCGGCGAGGGCGTCGCGGTGCGCGGGCCTACCGTCCCCGTCGTCGACGAGGGCAGGTCGAGCGCCGCGCGCGCCTCGGCGGGGTCGGTGAGCCTCTGCGGTGACAGGGCGGCATATGCCACGAGGGCGAGCACGCCGGCGAGGAGCGCGGCCACCGCGACGGTGACCGCTCTCCCCGCTCCGGAGCTCATGGTGAGCCTCACGTCAGGCGCGGACGTCCTGGCGACGGCGGGTCGCCGCGAAGGCGACGGCACCGACGAGGAAGGCCGCGCCACCGGCGACACCGACCGGGGTCCACGGCGTGGTGGCGGACTGCCCACCGGACCCGCTGGGGACACCACTGGGTGCGCTGTGCAGGCCGCTGATGGTCTGCACGGCGAGCTTGAGGTTGTCGTCGGCAGCCGAACCCCACGCGTAGACGATGGTGTTGGTGCCCTCCGCGAGGTCGAGGTCGGCCGGACCGATGGCGACCGTGTCGGTGCCCGCGAGGACGACGTCGGCGGAGACGGTGCCGGCCGGCAGGTCGGCCTTGGCCTCCTTCGGGCTGGTCAGTCCGGGGAAGACGACCTCACCGTTGGCGCGGACGTCCACCGCGGGAGCCGCCGCCGTGTGGCGCACGGTGATGCGCGACTGGCCGGCGGCGGTTGCCTTGGTGTCGTTGACGAAGGGGGTGAGCACCGGGGTGCCGCCCTCGTTGAGGTGGGCCACGACCGTGACGTTGGCACCGCCGGGAACGGCGACGTCGTTGGCCTCGATGACCGCCGCGCCGTCGGGGCCGGCACCGGCAGCGGTGACCTTGAGGTCGTACGACCCCTCGGGCAGCGTCAGCGGGTCGGTGAGCGTGCCGGGCTCGAAGTCCTCGAGGATCGCGTCTCCGTTGGCGTAGACGTCGACGGTGGCGCCGGGGACGCCGTGCAGGATCGAGACCGAGGCGTCCGCGGCCTGGGCCGGAGCGCTGAGCGCGGCGGCGAGACCGGCGGAGACGGCGAGGACGGTGAGTGGTCGGGTGTGTCGCATGGTGGTTCTCCTGGTCAGGTGGTGTGTCAGAGGTTGACGGGCCGAAGCACGGCGGTGATGCCGTGGGCGATCTGCGCGTTGTTCTTGTTGATGTTGAGCGCGAACGGGTTGAGGAACGGGTTGGCGTCGTTGGTGTCCTTGTCGCGCAGCTCGATGACTGGCACGTACTTCCGGTAGACGCGCACGCCGATGGTGCCGCCCTGCGCGGTCGTGAGGCTGGCGCCGTTCGCCGCTGCCGCCTGCTTCGAGGTCAGGGTCGCGCCGGGCACGACGTGGTAGAGCAGCACGGTCTCCACGGTGGCGATCCCGAGTCCGGCCACGGCCTCGAACACGGCCTTCTCGGACGAGAGTCGCGTGCCGGCCACGTCGGCGACGAGCGAGCGGAAGGCCCGGTCGTTGGGGATGAACGCGGTGAGGGGGACGGAGCCGTCGGCGAGCAGGCCGACCGGGCTGGTCGGCTTGGCCGACACCACCGCGAGCACGGCCTCGGTGACGATGTCGTAGTCGGACCAGTTGCGGTCGAACCGGTTGCCGTCAGCCGTGAGGACCGCGGCGAGGCTGCGGGTGCCGGTCGGCGTGGTGATGCCGGTGGATGCGGCCGACGCCGCGGGGGCGAACAGCATGCCGGCGAGACCGGCGGCCGAGGCAACGGAGAGGATCCTGCGAGGCTTCATGGTGGGGCTCCCTTTCGACGGGGACGCGGGGCACGTCCATGCCCCTACTTCGTCCCCGGACCCCGCCAGGGATGCACCTTCGACAAACTTTCTACAAAAATGGCCCGCCGGGCCGGTCAGAGGCGGCGGTCGCCCAGCACCGGGAAGGCCTCCCGGGCGCTCGCGACGAGCGAGAGGTCGACGTCGACGACGAGGACCTCCTCGCCGCTGCCGGCCTCGGCGAGCACGTCGCCGTTCGGCGCCACGACCTGGCTGCGCCCGCCCATCTCGGTACGGGCGTGCGTCCCGGCGGTGTTGCACTGCACGACGAACGCCTGGTCCTCGATCGCCCGCGCCCGACCGAGCAGGGTCCAGTGCGCGACCCGCACGGCCGGCCACGCGGCGGGCACGACGAAGACCTCGGCCCCGGCGTCGACCTGCTGCCGGTAGAGCTCCGGGAAGCGCAGGTCGTAGCAGGTCGACAGCCCGACCGTCGTGCTTCCCCCGGTCGCCGGGGCGAGGCGCGCGGTGACGACCTCGGTGCCGGCCTCGAGGAGCCTGGGCTCGCCGGACCCGAACCCGAACCGGTGGATCTTGCGGTATGCCGTCCGCTCACCCCCCGCGGTGACCAGCACCGAGGTGTTGGCGAGGCGACGGCCGTCGGCCCCGGCCTCGGCGAGGAGCTCGATGAAGGACCCGGCGTGCAGGGTCACCGACAGCTCGCGGGCCAGCGCCGTCATGGCCCGGACCCACGGCCCGTCGAGGGGCTCGGCGAGGGCCTCCCAGCGGCGGTAGGCGAAGCCGGTGGGTCCCCAGAGCTCGGGCAGGACGACGACGTCGGGCCGGGAGCCGGCGCTGGTCCCGCCGGCGCACTCGCGCACGAGGGCGGACACCCGCTCGACCCGCTCCGGCATCGGCTCGTCGTCGCCGTAGGCCACCTGGACGACGGCGATCCTCATCGCTCGCCCCGCTCGCCCTGCCGGCCGAGCTGCGCCAGCCGGTCGTTGTAGGCCCGCAGGGCGGCGTCGCCGTCGCGGGTGGCCTGGCGGTCGAGCCGCACCGTCTCCTGCCGGTCGCGGCGGAACCACTGGCGCGCGACGAGGATCGCGAGGATGAGGGTCGGCGCCTCACCGAAGCCCCACGCGATCTCGCCGGCCCGCTCCTGGTCGGCGAGCAGCGGCGGTCCCCACGGCAGGTTGACCTGCTCGAAGAAGCCGGGGGCGAGGATGAACGTCGTGCCGGTGAGGGCGACCCCGAAGAAGGCGTGGAAGGTGATCGTCGCGAAGAGGATGAAGAGCAGGATGGCCGGCGACCACTTCGGCGGTCCGGGGTCGATGCCGATGAGGACCCAGGTGAAGAGGTACCCGGTGAGGAAGAAGTGGGCCAGCATGAGCAGGTGGCCCGAGTGCGTGGTGAGCGCGAGCTCGAAGAGCGGTGACCAGTAGAACGCCGCGAGGCTCGCGAAGAAGAGCACGGCCGCCACGACCGGGTTGGCGAGCACCCGCAGCGCACGGGAGTGCACGACCTGGAGGATGACCTCGCGCGGCCCCCACGTCCGGTCGGGGCGGGCCGGCAGGGCGCGCAGCGCGAGGGTGAGCGGCGCTGCGGGGACGAGGAGCAGCGGCACGACCATCGCGACGACCATGTGCATGACCATGTGCACCGAGAACTGGACCCGGCCCCAGATGTCGGGCGCTCCGCTCGTCGCCCAGACGAAGGCGAGCCAGCCCAGCGTCCAGAGCAGGGTGCGGTGAGCCGGCCACGCGTCACCGCGACGACGGAGACGGAGCACGCCCGCGGCATACAGACCGCTCGCCACGAGGGCGATGGCGATCATCAGCCAGCTGGGCCGCCAGGCCGTGAGCCAGTCCGCCGCCGCCATGGGACCGGGGTCGGGGAACCCCGTGATCGACAGCACCGCGCTGGGCGCGAGCTCGGAGTCGGGTACCGGCGGAGGCGTCCTGCTGAGGACGGCCCCGAGCCCGAACGCGGCCGCCATGAGGGCGAGCTCGACGAGGACGAGCCGCGCGAAGCCGCTGCCGTCGCGCTCGATGCTCGCGATGACGCGGCGGCGCTGCTGCCAGCCCATGAACCCGAGGGCGACGAGGATGAGCAGCTTCGCCAGGACCATGGCGCCGTAGGCGGAGGCGATCCCATCGAGGGAGCCGAGGCGAATGACCGCCTGCTGCAGGCCGGTGAGCGCGACCGCGGCGTAGGCCCACCCGGCGAGCACGGAGTACCGCCGGACGGTGGCTCCGAGGTCGGGGCCGATGCGTGGCTGCATGACGGCGATCGCCAGCAGGCCCCCGACCCACACGGTCACCCCGACGAGGTGCACCCCGAGCGAGTTCACCGCGTCCTCGTGGCTCGCGCTGCCTGCGGAGTGGCCGGTCAGCGCGACGATGACGATGCCGGCCAGCGCCAGCCCGGCCAGCCACGCGTAGGCCGCCCGCGACCGGGCCAGCAGCGCCCCGGTCGTCACGACGAGGGCGACCCCCGTGGCGATGGAGAGCACGCGGGTCACCTCGAGCGACCAGACGAACGTAAGGAACTGCCGCGCCAGCTCCGGGTCCCCGAGGCGCAGGCCCGCGAGGGACGCGAAGGTGAGGAAGGTGCCGAGCCCGGCCGCGACGAACCAGATGACCCCGGTGACCGCGGCGAGGCGCGAGGCCTGCCGCCGGCGGTCGGTGCTGCGCCGCTCCGGGACGAGGAAGGCGGCGAGGAGCAGAAGCCCCAGGGTCGTTGCCGAGGCGAGGTCGCTGACGACGCGCGCGAGGGGCAGCGCCCACCGCACGACCGGCCCCGGGTCGTCGAGCACGAGCGGTGCGAGGACTCCCGAGAAGGAGGCGGCGACGAGGGTGACGACCAGGCCGACGAGGGTGACGACGGCGACCGGCCCGAAGGCGGTGCGCGTCTCGACGGAGGCGGAGCTCATGCCCGACAGCCTAGGCAGGCCGTGGCGTGGGCGGCTGCCTGCCCCGACGAGCCGGACCCCGACGGTGGCACAGTGGTGACCGATGACCCCCTCACCCCCGCTCCTCACCCTCGGCATCGACGTCGACGCGCCCGCCGACGTCGCGTGGGACCTGCTCGTGCGCCTCGACCAGTGGCCGCGTTGGGGCCCGACCGTGCGCCGCGCCGCCGTGGACGACGGCGGCGACCGGATCCACGCGGGCGCCACGGGCACGGTGTGGACCAGCGTCGGGCCTTCCCTGCCCTTCCGGGTGCAGGAGTGGCGAGCCGACGGCCCGGTGCGTCACTGGTCGTGGCGGGTGGCCGGGGTCATGGCCACGAGCCACACGGTCACGGAGCGGGATGGCGGCTGCCGGGTGGAGTTCACCGCACCGTGGTGGGCTCCGGGCTACGCCCCGGTGCTGTGGCTCGGACTGCGCCGGGTCAGGTCGCTCGCGCGCGCTCGCCGGCCCCGCCCTGCCGGTCCGACCCGTCCAGCGCCTCCAGCTGGAGACGGCACCACGGGCTGACCTCGCGGGCGCCGGTGAGGACGTCCTCGCGGAAGCGCGCCCAGTCGGTCCAGGCGTGCTCGACCACCTCGTCGGGGTCCGGCGAGAGGGCCCCGGGGTCGGCGCACGTCGCGACCCAGACGGGGCAGACCTCGTTCTCGACCGTGCCGTCCTCCATCACCGCGCGGTAGCGGAACTCCGGGAGCACCGCGCGCAGGTCGGTGAGCTCGATCCCCAGCTCCTGGCGAACGCGCCGGCGCACGGCGACGTCGGCCGGCTCGTCCGGGGCCGGGTGGCCGCAGCAGCTGTTGGTCCAGACACCCGGCCACGTCCGCTTGGACCACGCCCGGCGGGTGACGAGGAGCCGGCCCTCCGGGTCGAGGACGTAGCAGGAGAAGGCGAGGTGCAGCGGGGTGTCCGCGTGGTGCACCTCGTCCTTGGGTGCCGTCCCGATCGGCCGACCGTCCTGCGAGAGGAGCACGACGCGCTCGACCTCGCGTCCCGGCGCCTCGGGGCGGGCACTCACGCGGGACGCGCCAGCTGGTTGACCGCGGCCCGGAACACGGCCGGGGCCATCCCGGCCGCCGGGACGACAGCACGGCGCACGACGGGGACGCGGGTCGCGGTGACGAGGCCGAGGGTGAGGAGGTCGTGCCGACGACGCACCCCACGCCAGGCGTGCTCGTAGGAGCTGGGGTCCCCCGCCGCGACCGCCTCGACGGCGGCCCGCGCCTGCGCCAGGCCGAGGGCCAGCCCCTCACCGGTGAGGGCGTCGACGTAGCCGGCGGCGTCGCCGACGAGGAGCACCCGGCCGAGGACGCGCCGCGTGGTCCTTTGCCGCAGCGGACCGGCGCCCCGCACGGCTGAACGCCCGTGGCCCGCGATCCGCTCGGCCAGGAGCGGGAACGCCGCGAGCAGCTCCTCGAAGGGCCGGCGGTGGGCGCTGAGCAGCGCGACCCCCACCTCGTCCGGTCCGACCGGCGTCACGTAGGCCTCGCCGGCGGACGCCCAGTGCACCTCGACCATGGACGTCCAGGGGGCACGCCCGACGTGGACCCGCTGGCCGTAGCGGCGCAGCGTGGTTCGCGGTCGGTCGAGGCCGAGGAGCCGTCGGACCGGGGAGTGCAGGCCGTCGGCGGCAATGACGTGGGCGACCCGCTCGCCGTCGACGTCGACGTGGTCGGTGCGGTTCTCGAGACGGGTCACGGGCGCCGCGGTGACCTCGACGCCCGCGTCGCGCACCCGCTCGACGAGGGCGGAGTGCAGCAGGGTGCGCCGCACCCCAAGGCCGTTCCCGGACTCGAACGGTGCGTCCACGTGACGGTGCCCGTCGACGTAGCGGATGCCCGTGATCGGGTGGCCCTGCACCGGGACGCCGAGCTCGCGCAGGGCGGCCAGCGCCCCCGGCATGAGCCCTTCACCGCAGGCCTTGTCGATCACCCCGGACCGGGGCTCACGCACGGTGACGTCGAGACCGGCGCGGACGGCATACAGGGCGGTGGCGAGGCCAACGGGACCGCCGCCGGCGACGAGCAGGTCACGCATCCTGGGTGACCGCCGCCGGGGGAAGGGTCGCGAGGGCGGCGTTCTCGGCGCGCAGCCGCACCGTGAGGAGCGCCGCGTTGGCGAGGGTGAAGACGAGCGCGGTGACCCAGGTGGCGTGGACGAGCGGCAGCGCGACGCCCTCGGCGACGACCGCGACGTAGTTGGGGTGCGACAGCCAGCGGTAGGGACCGGAGCGCACCGGCGCGAGCGCGGGCACGACGATGACGCGCGTGTTCCAGCGGCGTCCGAGGGTGGCGATGCACCACCAGCGCAGCGCCTGGGCCGTGACCACGGCGACGAGCATCGACCAGGCGAGCGCGGCGGGCACGTCCGGCCGACGCACCACCGCCTCGACGAGCATCGCGACGAGGAAGCCGGTGTGCAGGACGACCATGACCGGGTAGTGCCCCTGCCCGGTCTCGACCCCGCCCCGGGACAGGCTCCACGCCGCGTTGCGCCGCGAGACGACGAGCTCGGCCAGGCGCTCGACCGCGACGAGGAGCACGACGACGACGAACGCGGTGAGGGTGGTCACGACGCGACGTCCTCGGCCTCGTCCTCGATCACGGCGTCCTCGGCGTCGTCGGCGGCGCGGAGGAGGACCAGCTCCGAGCAGAAGCCCGGCCCCATCGCCATGAGGAGGCCGTGGGTGCCGGGCGCGGGGGGACGCTGCGCGAAGGTGTCGGCGAGGACGTGGAGCACCGACGCCGACGAGAGGTTGCCGATGCGCGCGAGGCTGGTCCGGGTGAGGGCGACGTCGTGGTCGACGAGGTCGAGGGCGTCGCGCAGGGCGTCGATGACCTTGGGCCCACCGGGGTGGCAGACCCACCAGCCGATGTCCGCGCGGGTGAGGCCGTGCCCGGCGAGGAAGCGGTCGACGTCGCCGCCGAGGTGGCGGGCGACGATCGCCGGGACCTGGGCGTCGAGGACGATGCGCAGCCCGGAGGCGCCGACGTCGAAGCCCATCGTGCGCTCGCTGTCGGGGTAGAGACGGCTGCGGCTGTCGAGGACCTCGACCCGCCCGGCGCCACCCGTGGGTCCGGTCCCTCCGGCTCGTCCGGCCCCGCCCATGACGACGGCCGCCGCCCCGTCGCCGAAGAGGCCGCTCGCGACGATGTTGGCGACGCTGGTGTCATCGCGCTGCACGGTGAGCGAGCACAGCTCGACGGCGACGAGCACGGCCACGTCGTCCGGGTGGCCGAGGAGGTAGTCGTGCAGGCGGGCGACACCGGCTGCACCGGCGACGCAGCCCAGCCCGAAGAGCGGCACCCGTTTGACGTCCTCGCGCAGCCCCACGACCGCGGCGATGCGCGAGTCGAGCGACGGGACCGCCAGCCCGGTGACGGTCGTCGAGATGATGAGGTCGACGTCGGAGGCGGCGAGACCGGCGCCGGCCAGGGCGCGGAGCAGGGCCTGCGCGCCGAGGTCGACCGCGTGCTCGATGAAGAGGTCGTTGGCCTCGTCGAAGTCGGCCAGGCTCTCGTACTTCTCCAGCGGGAGCGCGAGGTGGCGCTGCTCCACGCCCGCGTTGGCGTGCACCGAGCGGAGCAGGCGCTCGCTGGCCCCCCGCGCGACGACCACCCGGGCGAAGGCGTCGGTGATCTCGCCCTGGTCGTGGCAGTGGGCGGGCAGCGCCGTCCCCACGGACAGCAGGCGGGTGCTCACAGGGGGCCTCGCTTCGGTCGGACGGCTACCGGACCACCAGGATCGCCACGTCCACGAGCGCGATCCCGACGGCGGACCAGAAGGGTGCCCGGCCGGTGCCGACCAGCGCGAGCCCTGCCAAGCCTGCCACGAGAACGGCGCCCGCTGCGGCTGCGACGACGCCCGTCGACCCTGTGACGAGCAGCACGACGGTCGCGGCCACGAGGAGCCCGACCGCCAGCACGGTGCTCCGGCGCGCTCCGAGCCGGTGCGGCAGGCCGCGGACCCCGGTCACCGCGTCCTCGCCGAGGTCGGGCACGACGTTGAGCAGGTGGGCGCCGACCCCGAGGAGCGCCGCGCCCGCCACCACCTCGGCCGGGGCGGTGGACCCGCCGGCGAGGTGGACGAAGACGGGAAGCAGGCCGAACGACACGGCATACGGGAGCCAGGAGAAGGGCGTCGACTTGAGCCAGAGGTTGTAGGTCCACGCCGACGCGACGCACGCGAGGTGCACGCACCCCGCGAGCACTCCGCAGGCGAGCGAGAGGACGACCGCGAGGGCGACCGCGAGCGCGCACGCGGCCCGGACGAGGGGCACCGACAGCTCACCGGTCGCGAGCGGCTTGTCCGGGCGGCCGACGAAGGCGTCCCGGACCCGGTCGCGCAGGTCGTTGGACCAGCCCACCGTGAGCTGGCCGGCGAGCACGGCCGCGGTGACGAGCGCGGCGCGAGCCGGGGCGAGGTCGGCGGCGACCGCGAGGAGCAGGGCGAGCCCGGTGACGGCCAGCGCGGGTCCGGCATGGGCCGCCCGCAGCAGGGCCATCGCGCCGGTCGTCACTCCCTCACCCTAGGCAGCACGCCCTACAGTGACGGGATGTCCCTCCACCCGGCCGCTCCCGAGGGCCTCGACGGCCTCACCGCCGCCTATGCCCACACGGTGCAGGCGATCAGCGACCTCGGGCACTCGCTGCGCCCGGGCGACGAGGAGCGGCCGACCGCCTGTCCCGGCTGGACCGTCCTCGACCAGTTCGCCCACGTCGTGAGCCTCGAGGCCTGGGTGCAGGGCGAGGCGGTGCCCGACGTCGACGCCGGCACCGGGGGGGCCCGTGGCATCACCGAGGTCGTCGACCACTTCCTGGAGTCGCGGCGCGGACGGTCGCTCGCCGAGCTGCTCGAGGAGCTCGACGAACTCGTCGCCGACCAGGTCCACCACCTCGGCGCCGAGACGACCTCGCCCGACGAGCCGCGGATCGGGCCCTTCGGCCCGACGACGTTGCTCGGCCTCATGGAGAACCGTGTCCTCGACCTGTGGGTGCACGAGCAGGACATCCGCGAGGCGATCGGCCGTCCCGGCAACCTCGACGGCCCGGCGGCCGCCCACACGGTGCGCGTCCTCTTCGACGCCCTGCCCCGGATCGTGGCCCGGCGGGCCGAGGTGCCGGAGGGCCATGCCGTCATCCTCGACCTCACCGGGCCGGTCGTCGGTCGCGCCGGCGTGCGGGTCGAGGAGCGCGACGGGCGGCCGCACGGCACACCGCTGTTCAGCGGCGACCCCGAGCACCACGTCGACGTGACGACGACGACCATCACGATGTCGACGCAGGCGGCGACCCGTCGGTGCGCCGGCCGGGTGTCCACGGACGACACCCACCACGTGGTCCACGGTGACGAGGAGATCGCGCGCCGGGTGCTCGACGCCCTTGTCATCACCCCCTGACCCGTTCCCCCTGCCTCCCGCGCCTCGGCTCTCCTGCGGCCTGCGCCCCGGGTCCCTGCCTCCCTCCAGTCCCGATCGGTGAAAGTTGCACGAGGGGCGGTCGTGGGGTCAGACTGCTTGTATGCCGCAAGCAACAGACCCGCCGGACGTCCGGGTGGCGTTCGGTGACGCCCTCGTCCGCGCGATGAAGATCATGGCCGCGGTGAGGCAGCGCGCCCCGCGGGTGCACCCCGACGTCGACCCCATGGGCTACCCGCTGATGTTCAACCTGCGTGAGGAGCCCCGCCGGGTCTCCGACATCGCTGCCGCCATCCACCTCGACGTGTCGACCGTGAGCCGCCAGGTGAGTCACCTCGTCGCCCAGGGCTTCGTCGAGCGCCTCCCCGACGCCTCCGACGGCCGGGCCCACGTCCTCGCGCTCACCGAACCCGGCCGCGACCTGCTCGTCGCCATCCGCGAGCGCCGCAACGCGTGGCTCGCCGAAGTCACCGCCGACTGGGACGACGCGGACCTCGCCGACTTCGACCGACTCCTGCAGCGCTTCGCCGACGACGTCGCGGCCCACCCCCTCCTCAACGCCAAGGACCTCGCATGACCGCCACCACCGACCTGCCGCTGACCCACCGGCAGATCGTCACGATCCTCGTCGGGCTCATGTCGGGGATGTTCCTCGCCGCGCTCGACCAGACGATCGTCGCCACCGCGATCCGCACCATCGCCGACGACCTCAAGGGCCTCGAGCACCAGGCCTGGGCAACGACGGCCTACCTCATCACGTCGACGATCGTCACACCGCTCTACGGCAAGCTCTCCGACATCTACGGCCGCAAGAAGTTCTTCACCGCGGCCATCACGATCTTCGTCATCGGGTCGGTGCTCTGCACCTTCTCGACCTCGATGCTCCAGCTCGCCGCCTTCCGCGCCGTGCAGGGGCTCGGCGCCGGCGGCCTCTTCTCGCTCGCGCTGGCCATCGTCGGCGACATCGTCCCGCCGCGGGAGCGCGCCAAGTACCAGGGCTACTTCCTCGCGGTCTTCGGCACCTCGTCGGTGCTCGGCCCGGTCGTCGGGGGCTTCCTCGCCGGCTCCGACGACATCCTCGGCATCACCGGCTGGCGCTGGGTCTTCCTCGTCAACGTCCCGATCGGCATCGGCGCCCTCCTCCTCGTGAGCAAGACGCTGCACCTCCGCCACACCCGCCTCGACCACCGCATCGACTGGACCGGCGCCGCGCTGCTCTCGGCCTCCCTCGTGCCGCTGCTGCTCGTCGCCGAGCAGGGTCGGGAGTGGGGCTGGGGCTCGACGAACGCCATCGCCTGCTACGCGGTCGGGGTCGTCGCCGCCGCGCTGTTCTTCTGGCAGGAGGCGCGGATGGGCGAGGAGGCGATCCTGCCTCTCGCGATGTTCCGCAACCGCACCGTCGGCGTCTCGTCGGCCGCCTCGATCCTCATCGGCATCGCGATGTTCGGCGGCCTCGCTTCGCTCCCGCTCTACCTCCAGATCGTCAAGGGGGCGACCCCGACCGAGGCCGGCCTGCAGCTCGTCCCGATGACCCTCGGCATCATGTCGGGCTCGATCATCTCGGGGCAGGTCATCAGCCGCACCGGCCGCTACCGCTGGTTCCCGATCGTCGGCGTCGCGCTGCTCACCGTCTCGCTGTTCGTCTTCCACTACATCGAGTTCGACACCCCGCTGTGGCAGACGATGATCGTCATGGTGTTCTTCGGCCTCGGGCTGGGCTTCAACTTCCAGCCGCTCACCCTCGCCGTCCAGAACGCCGTCCCGCCGCAGCAGATCGGCGTCGCGACCTCGACGGCGACGTTCACCCGGCAGATCGGCGGCACCATCGGCACCGCCGTCTTCCTGTCGATCCTCTTCTCGCTCGTCCCGGAGAAGATCACCGGCGCCATGCGGACCGTCGCCCCGACGCCCGACTTCCAGGACGCCCTGCGCGACCCGGCGAACGCCGAGTTCGCCCGACAGTTCGCCGCGTCCCAGTCGAGCGGTGGCGCGGCGCAGTCCAGCGGGGTGCTGCAGGACAGCTCGTTCCTCACCACCCTCGACGAGCGCCTCGCAAAGCCGTTCCTCATGGGCTTCTCCGAGGCGATGGACCACGTGTTCCTCGTCGGCGCCGCCGTCATGGTCCTCGGGCTCGTCATCATCTGGTTCCTGCCGGAGGTCGAGCTCCGCAAGGGCTCGGCCTATCAGGAGCGCAACGACGCCGACGCGGACGCGGCCGCAGCCCGCACCCCCTGACCCCTCGGGCGTTGCTCAGGCGCGGGCGGCGCGGGCGATCCGGCGGCCCCAGGCCGCGGCGATGAGGGCCGCGGCCAGCGCGGCGCCCACCGGGAGGGCGTAGGTCTCGTGGGCGCCCCACGAGTCGACGAGGACGCCGCTCAGCGCCGTCCCCGACGCGAGCCCGATGAGCAGCCCGGTGATCGCCACCGCCATGCCCTCGGTGATGAAGGCCCGCGGCACGAGGTGCTGCACCAGCGTGATGCCGGTGATGAGCGTCGGCGCGGTCGCCGAGCCGGCGATGAACATCATCACCGTGAGCCCCCAGAGACTGTCGATGAGCAGCACGGGCGCCTCGAGGAGGAACATCGCGAGGGCGCACCAGACGAACCGTCGCGCGATGGAGCCGCTGAACGTCCGGGTGCCGAAGACGACCGCGGACAGGGCCGAGCCGAGCGCGAAGGCGCCGAGGATGACCGAGCTCATCCCGGTGCTGCCCGCCTCCTCGGCCACCGCGACGGCGACGACCTCGTTGCCGCCGAAGACGATCCCGACCATGAACAGGGCGGCTCCGACCGCCGCGACGCCGGGGCGCTGGATCGCCAGGCCGTGGGGCCGTTCGTCGTGCGGCACGACCGGTGGCTCCGAGCGGCGCTCGCCGAGGAAGAGCACGGCCCCGATCGTGAACACGACGTAGGCCAGCAGCAGCCCGGCCTCGGGGAAGAGGGTCGTCGCGGCGAGCACGCCGAGCACCGGGCCCAGGACGAACGCCCCCTCCTCGACCACCTGCTCCAGCGACATGGCGGCGTGCAGGGCGTCCGGCTCGTCCTGGAGGAGGTGGGCCCACCGGGCCCGCGACATCGGCCCCATCTCGGGGAGGAAGGCCGACACGGCATACCCGACGAAGAGCGTCCACGCGGGGGCGCCGACCGCGGACAGCCCCACGGTGACGAGCCCGGCCACGAAGGTCACGAGGACGAACGGCATCGAGGCGCGTCGCTGGCCGCGTTTGTCGACGAGCCGCCCGATGACCGGGCCGGCGACGGCGAGCACGATGATCCCGCCCGCGGACACCGCACCGGCGAGCCCGTAGGAGTCCCGTCGCGTCGAGATCATGACAATGATCGCGACGCCGAACATCGCGCCGCCGACCCGCGACAGAGCGCTCGCCGCGACGAACCGCCTGGCCCCGGGGACAGCGAACAGGGGCCGGTAGGTCGAGAGCACGGCTCACTCTCGCACGTCCCCTTTCCCGCCCGGGGCGGGAAAGGGGGTGCTCGTGGGGTCAGCCCCAGACGAGACCGCGTGACGGGTCGCCGAGGATGGCGGCAACGTCCGCGAGGTAGCGCGACCCCAGCTCGCCGTCGACGAGGCGGTGGTCGAAACTCAGCGCCAGCGTCGTCACCGACCGCGCCTCGATGCTCTCGTTGCCGGCTTCGTCGGTGACGACCCACGGACGCCGGCTGATGGTGCCGAACGCGAGGATCGCTGCCTCCCCTGGGTTGAGGATCGGGGTCCCGGCGTCGATGCCGAACACGCCGATGTTCGTGATCGTCACCGTGCCGCCGGACATCTCGGCGGGCTGCGTGCGGCCCTCCCGGGCGGTGGCGGTGAGTGCACCGATCGCCTCGGCGAGCTCGCGCATCGAGAGCCGGTCGGCGTCCTTGATGTTCGGGACGACGAGCCCGCGCGGGGTCGCGGCGGCGATGCCGAGGTTGACGTAGCTCTTGACGACGATCTCCTGCGCCTGCTCGTCCCACGACGCGTTGATGCCGGGATTGCGCCGGGCGGCGAGGATCATCGCCTTGGCGAGGATGAGCAGCGGCGTGACCTTGACGTCCTTGAACTCCTTGTCGCGCTTGAGCCTCGCGACGAGGTCCATCGTGGCGGTGACGTCGACGGTGACCCACTCGCTGACGTGCGGGGCCGTGAACGCGCTGCCGACCATCGCCTGGGCGGTCATCTTGCGCACGCCCTTGATCGGCACGCGCACCTCCCTGGAAGAGCCAGGGGCCGGCCGCTCTCCGGACCCGAACGCGCCGTATGCCGGTGTGCCGGAACCGGTCCCGGCCGCCGGTGCCGCGGCGGTGCCCGCCGGAGCGGAGGGTGCGCCTGCGGCATACGACTCGACGTCGGCGCGGGTGACGACGCCACCGTCACCGGACGCGGGGACGGAGGCGAGGTCGACGCCGAGGTCCTTGGCGAGCTTGCGCACCGGCGGCTTGGCGAGCACGGCCCCCCTTGCGTCAGCGTCGACGGTGGTTCCAGCGACCGTTGGCGCTGACGTTGCGGGGGCGGGGGCGGGGGCGTCCGCAACTGTGGCCGGGTTCTCGACCACGTCTGCGGACGCCAGCGCGGCGGGGGCGGCGGGGGCGGCGGGGGCTGCGGGGATGGTGGAGGCAGCGGGGATGGTGGAGGCAGCGGGGATGGTGGAGGCGGCGGGGGTGGCGGTCTTGCGGGCGCGGCGGGTGGTGCCGCTCGCCTTCGGGCCGTAGCCGACGAGCGTCTTGACCGGCTCCTCCTCGGCGACGTCGGGCTGCGCCGCCGCGGCGTTGTCGGGGCCGACCTCCATGGCCGCCTGGGCACTGGGCACCCCGCTCGCGACCTCCGCACCGAGGCCGTCGTCGATGGCGATGATCGGCGTGCCGACCTCGACCTCGTCGCCGACGCTCACCATGAGCTCGGACACGGTGCCGGCCCACGGGATGGGCAGCTCGACGAGGGACTTGGCGGTCTCGATCTCGACGACGATGTCGTTGATCTTCACCGTGTCACCGACGGCGACCTTCCACTCGACGATCTCGGCCTCGAGCAGTCCCTCACCGGGGTCCGGAAGGTTGAAGTGCTTCACACCCATGCGTTGCGTCTCCTCGGGAGGTCAGGGCTCAGTGGGACAGGGCGCGGTCGACTCCGTCGAGCACGCGGTCGAGGTCGGGCAGGTAGTGCTCCTCGAGCTTGCTCGCCGGGTAGGGCGTGTTCCAGCCGGCGACCCGGATGACCGGCGCCTCCAGCTGGTAGAAGCAGCGCTCGGTGACGAGGGCCGCGATCTCGGAGCCGACGCTGACGAACGACGGCGCCTCCTGGACGACGACGAGCCGGCCGGTCCTGGCCACCGACGTCGTGATCGCGTCGATGTCGATCGGGCTGACCGAGCGCAGGTCGATGACCTCGAGCGAGTGGCCCTCCTCCGCCGCGGCCGCGGCCGCGTCGAGGCAGGTCCGGACCATCGGGCCCCAGCACGCGAGGGTGACGTCGGTGCCCTCGCGCACGACGTGCGCGGAGAAGAGGTCGCGCGGCGCCGAGGTGGCGTCGAGGTCGACCTCGCCCTTCTCGTGGTAGCGCCGCTTGGGCTCGTAGAAGATCACCGGGTCGTCGCACTCGATGGCCTGCTGGATCATCCAGTAGGCGTCCTCGGGGTTGGAGCAGAAGACGACCTTGAGGCCGAGGGTGTGCGCGAAGTAGGCCTCGTTGGACTCGCTGTGGTGCTCCACGGCGCCGATGCCGCCACCCATGGGGATGCGCACGACGACGGGGACCCGGATCGCCCCGCGCGAGCGGGAGTGGAGCTTGGCGAGCTGGGAGACGATCTGGTCGAAGGCGGGGTAGACGAACCCGTCGAACTGGATCTCGACGACCGGGCGGTACCCGCGCAGCGCGAGGCCGATGGCGGTGCCCATGATCCCCGACTCCGCGAGGGGGGTGTCGATGACCCGGTCCTCGCCGAAGTCCTTCTGGAGGTGCTCGGTGATGCGGAAGACACCGCCGAGCTTGCCGATGTCCTCGCCCTGGATGATCACCTTGGGGTCGCGCTCCATCGCCTTGCGCAGCCCGGCGTTGAGGGCCTTGGCGATCGTCGTCTTCGACGCAGTCATGCCTGCACCTCCTCGAACGTGTCCTGGTACGCGTGGAAGGCGGCCTTGTCGTCCTCGACCTGACGGTGCGGCTCGACGTAGACCTGGTCGAAGATGTCGTCGACCGCGGGGTCGGGCATCGTCACCGTGGCGGTGCGGACGTGGGCCGCCAGCTCGTCCGCCTCGGACTCGACCGCCTCGAAGAACGCCGTGTCGGCGATGCCCTCGCTCATGAGCCAGCGCTTGTAGCGGGCCACCGGGTCGCGCAGCTTCCACACCTCGACCTCCGCGGACACGCGGTACTTCGTCGGGTCGTCGGAGGTCGTGTGGGCGGCCATCCGGTAGGTGAACGCCTCGATGAGCGACGGGCCCTGGCCGGAGCGGGCGCGGTCGAGCATCTGGGTCGTCACGGCATAGACGGCGAGGACGTCGTTGCCGTCGACGCGCACGCCGGGGAAGCCGAAGCCGTCGGCGCGCTTGTAGATCGGCACGCGCGTCTGGCGCTCGTTGGGCTCGCTGATCGCCCACTGGTTGTTCTGGCAGAAGAAGACGATCGGGCTGTTGTAGACGCCGGCGAAGACGAAGCCCTCGTTGACGTCACCCTGCGCGGTCGCACCGTCGCCCATGAAGGCGACGACGGCCGTGTCGCGCTCGGGGTCGTCGGTGCCGACCGCCCCGTCCCGCTGGACGCCCATGGCGTAGCCGGTGCCCATGAGGACCTGGTTGCCGATGACGATCGTGTAGCCGTGGAAGTGGTGCTCGTCCGGGTTCCACGCGCCCTTGTCGACGCCGCGGTACATCGCGATGATCCGCATCGGGTCGATGCCCCGGGTCCAGGCGATGCCGTGCTCGCGGTAGCCGGGGAAGGCGTGGTCCTGCGGGCGCAGCGCGCGGCCGCAGCCGATCTGCGCGGCTTCCTGCCCGAGGAGCGAGACCCAGAGGCCCAGCTCACCCTGGCGCTGCAGCGAGGTCGCCTCGAGGTCGAAGCGCCGGATGAGGACGAGGTCGCGGTACAGCCCGCGCAGGTCCTCGTTGCTCAGCGCCGCGACGATCTCGTCGTACTCGGCGTTCGGGACGCGCTCCCCCTCGGGGGTGAGCAGCTGGACCATGTCGGGTCCGCCGTCGGCGGCCGCTCGGGGCTCGGGCACTGCAACTGCGGGGTCCACCGAGACGTGGTGGTCCACTCCGCCGACCGGCGGGGTTGCAGCGACGTCGGTGTCGCTCACGGGCACTCCTGTTCCCTGGGGCACCCGTTCGTGGCGGGATGCCCGGCTCGGGCCGCCGGCTCCACACGCTCGTGCGCGCGCGGCCCGGACGGCGGTGTCTGGGAGCCGCCCCGGGGTGGGGGACGAGTCGCCAAGCCTGCTGGGCCCAACGTACCGCGAGGGTGGCGATCCCTCCCAAACGTGCCGGTCACGGAACCCGTGGGCGCCCGGTCGCGTCGTAGGTTCATGTCCATGCCGACCTTCCGTGGCCACCTCACCGGCGTGTATGCCGTGTGCGCGCTCTGCGCTGCCGCCCTCCTCACCGGGTGCGGCTCGGAGGGGTCCGGGGGCGGCGCGGACGTGGGACCCTCGGGGATGTCCTCGTCCTCCGGCACCCCCACGCCGTCCGGCTCCCCGTCGAGCTCCCCGTCCAGCTCCGGGTCGCCCGTGATGCCCCCGAGCGGTCGCGCCCGGCCGACGAGCATGACCGGGCGGGTGACGAGCATCGAGGGCGGCTGCGTGGTCTTCAAGAGCGACCGCGGCGCCCGCCAGTGGGTCCTCATCGGTGAGACGCGAGGCCTGGTCGCGGGGACGGCATACGAGATCGACGGGGTCGCGATGGACGCGATGGACCCGCGCTGCCCGCAGGCCCTGCCCTTCCACGTCACGAAGGCGACGCAGAGCGACGTCATTGAGGACCTCCCCCCGCTGCCGTCGTCCACCACGGGATCCGCGGCGATGGTGAGCCTCACCGGCCTCGTGACTGCCGGGGTCGAGGCCGGGTGCCGGGTGCTCCAGACCGACGAGGGCACGTTCGTCCTCACCGGCGCCATCACGGTCCCGGACGGGACGCGCGTCACCGTGAGCGGCGTGAAGCGGCTCGACTGGGCGAGCACCTGCCAGCAGGGCCCGGTCCTCGAGGTCCTCACGATGACCCCCGCCGGCTGACGCCCGCCCTCCGCCGACGGCGAAGGGCCCCACGGCGACTGGTCGCCGTGGGGCCCTTGCGTCACGTCAGACCGAGGTCACGGGGTGACCGTCCCGATGAGGACCTCACCGGTGCCGAGCAGTGCGCCCAGCTCCGAGAGGACCTGCATCTCGCCGGAGACCTGGCGTCCGGGCACGGCCACGGCCGCGGCCGTGATCGCACCGGTGACCGTCGTCGACTGACCCGTGGCCAGGGACGTCGTGGTCGCCGGCACCGTGAGGGTGCCGAGACCGGTCGAGGAGAAGACGTCGAGGTAGTCGTACTGGGTCGAGCCGGACGGGATGGAGTAGCCGTCGACCTCCACCGTGTACGTCCCGGCGGCCGGGGCGTTGATCGTCACGGCCTCCTCGCTGTCCCCGTCGGCCTGCTGGGCCACGATCGCGCCGGCCGCGTTGCGGACGAAGAGGTCGAGGTCAGCTGCCGGGTCGGACGGGTTGCCGATCTTGGCGACGAACTTGGTCGCATCCGCCGGGATGGTGACCGTGAACTGCTGCACCTCGTGGTCGGCGATCGTCTTGCGAGCGGCCACGGCCGAGCCGAGCGGCCCGCCCTTGGGCGCGATCGTCACGGGAGCCCGGTCGTTGGTGACCGTCCAGGACACCGGGGTGGGGACCCCGACCTGCGCGGACGGGATCGTCTGGGTCGCCGGGTCGACGGTGACGCCCAACGCGCTCGCCGTCAGCTCGAACGGGTTGACCAGCGTCGGGGTGGTGCGACGCGCCTCGACCTGGAGCTCCCAGATGCCCGGGAGCGGGTTCGAGTAGCTGCGCGACGTGGCGTTGCAGCCACCACCGGCGTTGTAGTTGGTGAAGCACACCAGCGACGACGTCGACTCGACCGGAACGCCGGACGGGTTGTAGGCGATCCAGCGCACCTGCGACCCGTCGGTGTACTTCCCGAGGTTGACCTGGAGGGCCTTGGTGCCCACCGGGACGGAGACGAACATCTTCTGGAAGAGGTTGCGCTCGACCGAACCCGTCTTGGCCACCGAGAAGGTCGGCGCCTTGATGTCCTGGGCCAGGACGACGGTCAGCAGGACCCGCTTGTCGACGACGCTGGTGGCCGGGTCGTCGATCTCGAGGATCGCCGAGTGCACGCCCGGGGTCGAGGTCTTGACCTTGACCGGGATGTCGACCGTGCCACCGAGCGGCTGCGGACGCTGGGTCACCGGCAGCGAGAACGTGCCGTCGTTGCCGACGAGACGCAGCGCGTGCTTGACGTTGCCCTTGACACCCGAGGTGCGGGTGGACTTCACGACGACGTTCTTCTCGACACCTGCGGTGAGGCCCCCGGAGGCGGCGTCACAGCGGTTGTAGAGGCCCGTGCCCTGGTTCGGCGTCGCGAGGAAGCCGGAGAGCGGGGTGCAGACGGGAGCCGTGACGGTGTAGTCCTGCGACTTCGGGGCCGTCTTGAGCAGGGTCCACGCCTGGGGAACGTCCACGAGGCCGGCACCCTGGCCGATGGCCCCGATGTTCGCCTTGTAGTCCGCGGTCGTGTAGAGTGAGTCGCGGATCTGGCGCGGGCTGACCTTGACGCCGGTCGCCTTGGCGGCAGAGATGAGCAGGGCCGTGGCGCCTGCTGTCTGCGGGGAGGCCATCGACGTGCCGTTGAAGTGGGCGTAGCCCGGGGGGAGCGCGTAGCCGGCCTCGGGGACCGGGCCACCCGGCTGCCACGTCGGGATCGACGAGACGGCCGAGCCCGGAGCCATGACGTTGGGCTTGAAGCCGCCGTCCTCACGCGGGCCGCGCGAGGAGTAGTTGTGCAGGGCGATGTCCGAGCTCACGTCGGCGCCGTAGTTGGACTTCCACGTCTCCTTGGTGATCGAGGAGGCGACGGACACGACGTCGGTGGCGACCGACGGGTCACCGATCGAGTTGATGCCGGGTCCGCTGTTGCCCGCGGAGATGACGATCTGGACGCCGTACTCCTTGATGAGCGCGTCGTAGAGCCGGGCCCGGGCGTTGTTGCCGTCGTTGAGGGCCGGGAGGCCACCGATGGACATGTTGACGACGTCGACGCCACGGTTGGCGACGAGGTCGACCATGCCGTCGGTCAGCGCGACCGCGGTGCAGCCGCCGCCCCAGGAGCAGGCGCGGGTGGAGACGACCTTGGCGCCGGGCGCCTGGCCGTCCATGGTGCCGCCGAAGAGCGAGTGGGCAGCCGCGATGCCGGCGACGTGGGTGCCGTGCGCGGACTCGACGACGCCGATGTTGACGAAGTCGCGCTTCTGGCCGACCCAGGAGCCGCCGTAGGGCGTCATGTCGACGTCCTCGCGGTACTCGACGACGAAGGGCATCGACTCGGCGATGGCGGTGCCCGGGTTGTCGACCCCGAAGTGGCCGATGTCGAACTTCTCCTTGTAGGGGCGCATCTTCTCGGAGTCGGAGAAGGTGCGGTCCTGGTTGGCGTCGACCCAGATGTCGTGGGTCGCCTCGTCGTAGAGGATGCCCCACACGTCGGTCTTGTCACCGTCCCGGTTGAAGTCACCCGCGGCCTCGGAGGCGGTCGAGATGGACTCCGAGACGGTGGCGATCTTGTACGTACCGGCGGGCAGCGTGTACCCGCTGAAGGACGGGCCGGTCGCGGTCGTGAGCATCGGCCGCCAGGAGCCGTCGTTGTCGAAGATGGGGTCGGTGCCGGTGACCCAGTCGACGATCTTGCGCTCGCCGGTAGAGGTCTTCTGCAGGGCCGGGTGGTCGAGGTCGACACCGGAGTCGATGACGCCGATGGTGGTCCCGCGGCCGTCGAAGGTCGGGTTCGCCTTCTTGAACGCGATCGAGCCGGTGTCGCGGGTGGGCATGAAGGGGTTGTCGTCCGGGGTGGTCGCACCCGGAGCCGAGACACCGGCCGCGGCGCCGGAGGCACCGTCGACGTCGGGACGCGGGAGGGCGATGCGCTCGTTGAGGTCGACGGCCACGATCGCGGCGTTCTTCGCAACGGCGTCGACCTTGCCGGTCGGGATGCTCGCGCTGATGTAGCCGACCTTGTCGTTGACCGTGCCGACGGTGCCGCCGCTGGCCGTGATGGCCTTGACGGCGGCAGCCGTCTGGCCCTTGGCGGTCGCGATCATGACCACGACGCGCGCGGTCTTGTCGGTGACGGCCTTCTCGAGCAGGTCGCGGTCGTGCCGGCCCAGCTTGTCGCCGGGCTTGGCCTTCTTGACCTTGTCCTTCTGCGGCTGCGCGGTGGGCGCCTTCGCGACGGTGAGCTCTCGGTCTCCCGGTGCCGCCCCCGACTGGGGGGCAGCGGCTGTGACGGCGAGTGCCGCGGCAGCGATTCCGGCGACCGTCGCGAAACTACGGCGCAGAGTGCGTCGGGTCACGTCGGGGTGTCCTCTCGGTGCTGTGTTCGTGGGACACGGGTCTGCGCCCACGACAATCCGCCCGCGATCGCGGACGGAAGAGCCAGTGTGACCGCTCGATGCCCGACCCGCCAGAGGTAAAGCAAAGAAATCTGTGCGTTACATGGGAAGGACACGCCGGGACGGCCGTCGGAACCCCGCTCAGGCCCCCGACCTGCAGCGACGCGCCCAGCCGACCGAGTCGTCAGGCGCGCGGGAAGGCCGCCATGACCTCGAGGAACCGGTCGTTGGCCTCGGGCTCGGCGATGGTCACGCGCACCCCGTCGGTGCCGTACGGGCGCACGGTGAGCCCTGCCGCCTGGCACGCGGCGACGAGCTCGGGCGTGCGCTCCCCGACGGGCAGCCAGACGAAGTTGGCGTCGGTGTCCGGCACGTCCCAGCCCTGGTCGGCCAGCCCGGCGAGGACCCGGGCGCGCTCGGCGACGAGCTCCTTGACCCGGACGTCCAGCTCGTCGAACGCCTCCAAGGAGGCGACGGCTGCCACCTGCGCCAGGGAGTTCACCCCGAACGGGATGGCCGCCTTGCGCAGGGCCTGCGCGACGGGCTCGTGCGCCACGGCGTACCCGACCCGCAGCCCGGCGAGACCGTACGCCTTGGAGAAGGTCCGCAGCACGGCGACGTTGGGCCGGGCCCGGTGGATGGCGAGCGCGTCGGGGGCGTCCTCGCTCGTGACGAACTCGAGGTAGGCCTCGTCGAGGACGACGAGGACGTCCTGCGGGACGCGGTCGAGGAAGGCCTCGAGCTCGTCCCGGCGCACGCTCGGGCCGGTCGGGTTGTTGGGGGTGCAGACGAGCACGACCCTGGTCCGGTCCGTGACGGCGTCGGCCATGGCGTCGAGGTCGTGGCGGGCCTCGCTCGTCAGGGGCACCGGCACGGCCGTGGCGCCGGAGAGGGCGACGAGGATCGGGTACGCCTCGAAGGAGCGCCACGCGAAGACGACCTCGTCACCGGGGTCGCAGCAGGCCGTGATGATCTGTCCGAGGACGCCGACGCTCCCGGGGCCGGTGGAGATCCGCGCGGCCGGGACGTCGAGACGCTCCGCGAGCGCCTCGGTGAGGGCGGTGACCCCCATGTCGGGGTAGCGGTTGATCTGCCCGGCCTGCTCGCGGACCACGTCGAGGACCGACGGCAGCGGCGGGTAGGGGTTCTCGTTCGACGAGACCTTGTATGCCGTCGTGCCGGCCTGCGCGACCGCAGGCCTGCCCGCGACGTATGCCGGGACGGCGTCGAGCGCGTCGCGCAGGCGGACCCGCGTGGAGGGGGCCGAGGGGGTGCTCTCGCTCATGCTCGCCACTGTAGGGCCCGGCGCGGAGCCCGAAACGCCGACGTCGTCGAGGGCCGGGTTCGCGCCCGCCACCCGCACGCCCGTGGGAGCATGCAGAGGTGCAGAACTTCCTGATCCGAGTCCTCATCAATGCCGTCGCCCTCTGGGCGGCGGCCGGCCTGATCTCCGGCATCAGCTTCGGCGACGAGGACGAGTGGACCAAGAAGATCGTGACGATCGTCCTCGTCGCGCTCCTCTTCGGCCTCGTCAACGCCGTCATCCGGCCGATCGCCAAGGTGCTGTCGTTCCCGTTCATCGTGCTGACGCTGGGCCTGTTCACGTTCATCGTCAACGCCTTCATGCTGCAGATCACCGAGTGGATCGCCGAGCCCCTCGGGCTGGCGTTCACCATCGACGAGTTCTTCTGGGACGCGGTCATGGGGGCCGTCATCATCACGCTCGTCTCGTGGCTCCTCAGCGTCGTGCTGCCCGAGGACGACGACTGAGCCCTTTGCATCCACCGCGTAGGTGAGGTGCAGCTTGTCGAGCAGGCCGTCGCCTCCTCCAGCACGGCGCGGTCGGTGGGATCGCCGGACCACACCCAGGCGTGCAGGGGTCCGCGTCGCGCCCGAGCCCGTGTGAGGATCGGGACATGAGTCGACCCCCGCGAGGCGGGCGGACGGCATACCGGATCGCGGTCGTCTGCACCGGCAACATCTGTCGCTCCCCCATGGGCGAGTGGCTCCTGCGGGAGGCCCTCGACGACGCGGGCCTCGGCGACCGCGTGGAGGTGAGCTCGGCCGGGACGTCCGCCCAGCAGAGCGGCAACCCCATGGACCCGCGCACGCTCGCCGTGATGCGCCGGGGTGGGCACCCCGACGCCGGGTGGGACGGGCACCGGGCAAGGCCCTTCGACTCCGGGGACTTCGCCGACCTCGACCTCGTGCTCGCCGCCGACCGGGGGCACGAGCGGGCCCTGCTCCGCCTCGCGCCCACCGAGGAGGACCGGGCCAAGGTCCGTCTCCTGCGCTCGTTCGACCCGGGGACGACCCCGGACGACGTCGACATGGCCGACCCGTGGTGGGGCGACGACGACGCGTTCGAGCGGACCTACGCCGAGGTGCGGGGCCGCGGTGCCCGGCGTCGTCGAGCACGTGCGCGCGGCAGTGAAACAATGACCGCCATGGGCTCCCTCGCTGACGTCACCCCCGCCATCGCGCTCGGCGCCCTCGACGGTCGCTACCGTGGCGCGGTCGCCCCGCTCGTGGACCACCTGTCCGAGCCTGCGCTCAACCGCCAGCGGATCCACGTCGAGGTCGAGTGGCTCATCCACCTCACCGACCGCGAGGTCGTCGCGGGCGTCCGGCGCCTCACCGACGAGGAGAAGGCCCGGCTGCGCGCCGTCGTCGCCGACTTCGGCCCGGCCGAGATCGCCGAGCTGGCCGAGACCGAGAGCGTCACGCAGCACGACGTCAAGGCGGTCGAGTACTTCCTCAAGAAGCGCCTGGCCGAGATCGCCCCGGCCGCCGAGGACGCGGGTCTCGCCGAGCTCATCCACTTCTGCTGCACCAGCGAGGACGTCAACAACCTCTCCTACGCCCTCATGGTGCAGGGCGCGATCGAGGACGTGTGGCTGCCCCGCGCGAGCGCCCTCGTCGAGGCGCTGTCGACCATGGCCTCCGACCTGCGCGCGGTCCCCCTGCTGTCGCACACGCACGGCCAGCCGGCGACGCCGTCCACGCTCGGCAAGGAGCTCGCGGTGCTGGCCTGGCGGCTGCAGCGCCAGCTGCTCCGGGTCGAGGACGCCGAGTTCATGGGCAAGCTCAACGGTGCGACCGGCACGTACGGCGCCCACCTCGCCGCCGTCCCTGACGCGGACTGGGAGGAGGTGAGCGAGACCTTCGTCGAGGGCCTCGGCCTGACCTGGAACCCGCTCACCACCCAGATCGAGAGCCACGACTGGCAGGCCGAGCTCTACGCCGACGTCGCCCGCTTCAACCGGGTGCTCCACAACCTGTGCACCGACGTCTGGACCTACATCTCGATGGGCTACTTCGCCCAGGTGCGTGGCCAGGGCACGGTCGGCTCGTCCACGATGCCGCACAAGGTCAACCCGATCCGCTTCGAGAACGCCGAGGCCAACCTCGAGGTCTCCAACGCCCTCCTCGACGTCCTCGCCTCGACGCTCGTGCAGTCCCGCCTCCAGCGCGACCTCACCGACTCCTCGATGCAGCGCAACATCGGCGTCGCCCTCGGCCACTCGCTCCTCGCCCTCGACAACGCGACGCGCGGCCTGGCGGGGCTCGACGCGGTGCCCGAGGCGATGGCCCGCGACCTCGACGCCAACTGGGAGGTCCTCGGCGAGCCGATCCAGTCGGCGATGCGGGCGCTCGGCGCCCAGGGCGTGCCCGGCATGGAGGAGCCCTACGAGCGGCTCAAGGAGCTGACCCGCGGCCGGCGCATCGGCCAGCCCGAGCTCGTCGAGTTCGTCCGCGGACTGGGCCTGCCGGCCGACGTCGAGGAGCGCCTCGCCGCGATGACCCCGCAGTCCTACGTGGGGATCGCCCCGGCGCTCGTCGACCACCTCGCCTGAGCCGGTTGCACGGAACGGTTCGCGAACCACACCGGTGCTCGTGAACCGGATCGAACCGGTTCACGAGCGAGGTCCGGGTTCGCGAACCGGGTCGTGCAGGCGGGTCAGACGGTGACGGGGCCGTTCGGCGTCTCGAAGGTCACCGAGAGGATGCCCGGGTTGCCGCGGGGGGCGACGAAGTTGAAGTCGATGCCCTCGGGGACGTAGTCACGGTCGACGCCGATCCAGTCGCGGACGCGGTTGGGGTCACCGGCGATCTCGAGCGAGCGCAGCGAGCACTCCGTCGGGCCGACACCGGAGGGGTGCGGCACGTCGGTGTCCCACTCGACGAAGAACGGCAGCTGCGGGTCGGACTGCAGGCCCTTGACGCCCAGCTGCTTCCAGCGGAGCTCGACGCCGTCGGGACGGTGCCGGCTGCCGTTCACGGCCTCGCGGCCGAAGCGCGCCTCCTGCACCGCGATGTCGTCGACGGAGAGCACCCAGCCCAGCCAGCCGCCACCGGCGGCGGAGCGGGCCCGGACGACCTGGCCGAAGGGAGCCTTGTCGGACGCGGGGTGGTCGAGCACCTCGACCACCTCGAGGTAACGGTCGCCGAGAAGCGGGAGGATGACGTTGCGCGTCCCGAACCGCGGGTGCACGCCGCCGTCGACCCCCTCGACACCGAGCTGCTCGGCCAGTCGTGCAGCCGTGGCCCGGGCACCGTCGTTCTCTGCGGCATAGACAACATGGTCGACTCGCATGCCGATCATCGTGACACACGGCAGAGGGTGCTCTTGACACGGGGCCACCCCGCGGGGTCGAGGGGGCAACCGGAGCCGTGACCTGCGGTTACGCCGATCGCTGCCGCACGGCCTCGTAGACGACGATCGCCGCGGCCGCCGAGGCGTTGAGTGAGTTCACGCTGCCGTGCATGGGGATGCGCACCCGCGCGTCCGCGGCCCGCAGCGCCTCCTCGGTCAGCCCGAACTTCTCGGTGCCGACGGCGATCGCCACACCCCCGGTGAGGTCGGCCTCGGTGTGCAGCGTCTCGGTGTCCGGGGTGGTCGCCACGAGGCGTATGCCGGCCTCCCGCAGCCAGGCGACCGTCTCGCCGAGGGTGGCGCTCGCGACCGGGACGGAGAACACCGTGCCCTTGGAGCCGCGCACGACGTTGGGGTTGCCCCAGTCGGTCACGGGGTCCACGGCCACGACCGCGTCGACGCCGGCGGCCTCCGCGGTCCGGAGCATCGCGCCGAGGTTGCCCGGCTTCTCGAGGCCCTCGCAGACGAGCAGCAGTGGTGCGGGCGGCAGCCGGAGGTCGGCGAGGTCGCCGCGCACCGCCGGCACGAGGGCGAGGAAGCCGTCCGGTCCCTCGCGGTAGGCGACCTTCTCGAACGCGGACCGGGAGACCCTCACCGTCTCGACCCCGGACGCCCGGACGTCGTCGACCAGGGCCAGCTGGGCGTCGGCGTCGAGCATGAGCTCGGGTGAGTAGAACAGCGTCCGCGGACGCACCCCGGCGTCGAGCGCCAGCCCGAGCTCCTCGAACCCCTCGACGACGGTGACCCCGGCCTCGTCGCGGGCCCGGCGTCGGCGCAGCCCGACGAGCTGCTTGAGCCGCGGGTTGGCGGGCGAGGTGATCTCGAGGTCGGGACGCGACGACATCAGTCGGCCTTGGCCTCGCCCCACCCGTGCCAGTGGTCGACCCGGACCCAGCAGCTCACCCGGGGGCGGTCACGGACCCGGTAGGGCTTCCCGGTGTAGTGCACGGACAGCCGGTCGATGTCGGCGAGGGCCTTCCCGGGGTCGTCCTCCCAGCGCACGACCTTCCCGCGGACGGACACGTGGGTGTACCACTCGTCCTCCTTGATCGCGGTGAGCGCGACCTCGGGGCGCTCACGCATCCAGTCGAGGCGCGCGCGGCCGGCATCCATGTTGAGCAGCACGGTGCCGTCGTCCTCGACGAGGTACCACGTGGCGACGGACATCGGGGCGCCGCTCGGCCGGAGGACGGCGACGACGGCGGGGTTCGGGCGCGCGAAGAGCTCGGCGACCTCGGGCGGCAGGGGGGCCTTGGGCATGTCGCCCATCCTGCCCTGTGTTCAGAGCTTCGCGAGCCGCGCCTTGACGAACGCGTACACGCCGTAGGCCGCGATGCCGAGCGCGACGAGGGTGAGCAGGTAGGGGCCGAACGGCTGGTCGCGGACCTCCTTGAGGGCGGCGTCGAGGCCTCCCGCGTCGGCCGCCCGGGAGGACACGGCCGCCGACCCGAAGAGGAGTCCGACCACGGCGAGGGCGACTCCCTTGGCGAGGTAGCCGGCGCGCCCGGCAGTGACCGCCCAGGGGGCGGGGTGCGAGCGCAGCTCCTCGAGGAAGCCCTTCGTCCAGCCCTTCCAGACGTGGTAGCCGGCTGCCGCGAGGACGGCGAGGGCGACGAGCCCGACGAGGACGCGGCCGCCCGGGCTCGACATCAGCCCGGCGGTGGCCTCGTCGGTCTTCTGCTCGTCGGAGCTGCTGGCGCCGCGGGTGACGGCGTAGGCCGACCAGGCGAAGAAGGTGTACATCACGGCCTTCGCCGCGGCCTTGGCCCGGTCGCTCGCTTCGCCGCCGTGCCGGCCGACGACGGCCTCGGTGGCCTGCCAGACGGCGAGGAGGAGGAACCCGATCGCGGCCAGCCAGAGCAGGATCGGCCCCGTCGTGCCCCCCGCGACGGTCTCGAGGGCACCGGACTTGTCGGCGCTGTCGGAGCCGCCCCCGATGCCCCAGGCGATCCTCAGGGCGATCCAGGCGATGACGAGGTGGATGACCCCGCTCATGACGAACCCGAGCCGGGCGCCCTTCTCGATGATGTCGTGGTCGCCGACCTTGCGCGCGGTGTCAGTCACACCAGTGATTGGAGCACAGGAACGAGGCCGTCGTCGTCGACGTCGAGGGTCGTCTCGTCGGCGGCCGCCTTGACCTCGTCGGGCGCGTTGCCCATCGCGACCCCGCGCGCGGCCCAGTGCAGCATCTCGAGGTCGTTGCGCTGGTCCCCGACGGCGACCGTGTGGATGGGCTCGACGCCGAGTCGGCGCCGCACCAGCTCGAGCGCGGAGCCCTTGCTCACGCCCTCGGGGTTGATGTCGAGCCAGGCGGTGAACCCGACGGCGTAGTTGACGCCGTGCAGGCCGATCCGCTCGGTGAGTGCGGTGAAGTCCTCGCTGGTGCCGTTGGGCGACCGGAACGTCACACGGGTCACCGGGTCGGCGAGCAGCTCGTCCCACGACACGACGGTGATCCGGCCCTCGAGCTCGCCGTCGGGGAAGGGTGCGCTCACCTTGAACCCCACCCCCAGCTCCTCGACCGCGACGACGGCGTCGGGCCACTCGCTGCGGAGCAGGTCGAGGGCGGGCCGGGGGTCGAAGGTGACGGCCTCGATCACCTCGTAGCCCTCGGGGGCCCCGGGGTCGAGCCGCAGCGTCACCGCCCCGTTGGAGCACACGGCATACCCCGTGCTGATCCCGAGCCTCGCGAGGATCGGGAGGGTCGCGAGGATCGCGCGCCCCGTCGCGATGGTGACGTGGTGCCCGGCGTCGACCGCGGCGCGCACGGCGGCGTGGACCGCGTCCGACATCTCCCCGGCGTGGTTGATCGTCGTGCCGTCGACGTCGAGCGCGACGAGGTGCGGGGTGAGCTGGGCAGGGGCGGCCGTCATGGTCGCCAACCTATCTAGCCGCGTTCCTGGCCGAGCTTCCAGTAGCCCGAGAAGAGCACGTGGCGGCGGTCGACGCCGGCCTGCCTGACGAGCAGGCGGCGACCCTCGGTGACCATGCCGGACTCCCCGCACAGCCACGCATACGCGACCCGGCCGAGGTCGGCCTCGCCCAGCGCGGGCAGGACGGCCGACCCGGGGACGCCGTCGGTGCGGTCGTGGACGTGCACGTCGGCTCCGCCGAAGGCGTATGCCGTGAGCACGGCCCGGTCGGCGACCTCGACGTGGATCGCGGCCCGGTCCACGACCTCCGGGTGCGCGTCGACGATCGCGGCCAGGGCCGGGAGGGCCGTCTCGTCGGCGACGAGGACCATCGGGCCGTCGCACTCGTGGCCGCGGAAGAGCGCGCCGCCGGATCGGAACCCGACGCGGTCGCCGACCTGCGCGGCGCACGCCCACGTCGAGCCGGGACCGGAGTCACCGTGGGTGACGACGTCGACGTCGATGGTCCGGTGGAGCGCGTGGTGGGCCCGGATCGTGTACCAGCGCAGGCTCGGTCGCTCGGCTTCGGGCAGGTCGGCGATGGCGGCCCGGACGTTCTCGCGGGTGCCGTCGGGGAGCGTCAGCGCTGCTCCCACGCGCGGCATGAGCAGACCGAAGTACTCGTCGGCGCCGACGAGCAGGAAGTCCCCGAGCTCGTCCGCGGTGAAGGTGATCCGCCGCATCCCGCCCCCGAGGTCGCTGACGGCGGCCACGGTCATCTCGAACTGGGCGTCCCCCTCGCGGTAGATCGGCGACGCCATGGTGAGCCGGGCGTAGGTGGTGGCCGCCTCCATGGCGACGCGTTCGAGGACGGTCATGACGGGTCTCGCTTCCTGCGGTGGGGGATGACGACGGGGTCGCCGGTGGTCGGGTCGGTGACGACGGACGCCGCGATCCCGAAGACCGACTCGATGACGCGGGGCGTGACGATCTCGGACGGCGCACCCTCGGCGACGATCTCCCCACCACACATGGCGACGAGGTGGTCGGCGTAGCGCGCGGCCATGGCCAGGTCGTGCAGCACCATGACGACGGTGGTGCCCTCTCGGGCGTTGAGGTCGCGGACCAGCTCGAGCACGTCGATCTGGTGGGCGATGTCGAGGAACGACGTCGGCTCGTCGAGAAGCAGCACGGGGGTGCGCTGCGCGAGGGCCATCGCGATCCACGCCCGCTGGCGCTGGCCGCCGGAGAGGCTGTCGACGGGGACGCGCGCGAGCTCGACGAGCTCGGTCATCTCCAGCGCCCCGGCGACGACGGCCTCGTCCTCGCGCGACCACTGGCGGAAGAGCCCGTGGTGCGGGTGGCGCCCGCGCTCGACGAGCTCGGCGACGGTGATGCCCTCGGGCACGATCGGCTGCTGCGGGAGCAGGCCGAGCCGCTTGGCGACCTCCTTGGTGGGCAGCTCGCCGATCACCTGCCCGTCGAGGAGGACCTGCCCCTCGGTGGGTGACAGCAGCCGCGAGAGCCCGCGCAGGAGGGTGGACTTGCCGCAGCCGTTGGGCCCGACGACCGCGGTGACCCGGCCGGCCGGCACGACGAGGTCGAGGCCGTCGACGACGACCCGCTTGTCGTAGGCGAGGGTGAGGCGTTCGGCGACGAGGGTGCTCAAGATGCCTCCTGGAGGGTCCGGCGGCCCGCGACGAGCAGCCAGACGAGGACGGGGGCGCCGGCGAGCCCGGTGACGACACCGACGGGGTAGGCGGTGCCGGGGACGGCGTACGCACTGAGGTGGTCGGCGGCCAGCACCATCGCGGCCCCGACGAGGGCCGCAGCCGGGACGGAGGTGCGCCCCCGGGTGAGGCGTCGGGCGATCGGGCCGCTGAGGAAGCCGACGAAGGCGATCGGTCCGCAGACGGCGGTGGCGGAGGCGGTGAGGAGCACGACGAGCGCGGTGACGACGAGCCGCATCCGGCCGGCGCGGACGCCGAGCCCGGCGGCGAGGTCGTCGCCGAGGCCGAGCACCCCGAGCTGGCGGGTCACGACGACGAGCAGCGGCAGGGCGACGGCGACGACGACCGCGAGCCGGGCGATCTCGCCCCACGTCACCGAGCCGAGGCTGCCGGTGAGCCAGACGAGCGCGTCCTGGGCGCGGTAGATGTCGGCGCGCAGGAGGACCCAGTGCACGACCGAGCTGAGCACGGCGGCCAGCCCGACCCCGACGAGGATCATCCGACCGGTGGCGGCCCCACCCCGGCCGGCGAATCCGTGGATCGTGGTCGCGACCGCGACCGCCCCGGCGAAGGCGACGAGCGCCACCGGGGTGCCGGTCCAGCCGAGGAGGACGACCGCGAAGACCGCCGCGGCGCTGGCGCCGAGGTTGATGCCGAGGACGTCCGGGCTGGCCAGCGGGTTGCGGAGCATCGACTGGTAGGCCGCCCCCGCCGACGCGAAGGCCGCTCCCGCGAGCACCGCCATGCAGGCCCGGGGCAGCGTCGACTCCATGAAGATGAAGGACGCGCCGGGGATCGTGGTCCCCGTGACCATCCGTATGCCGTCCACGAACGAGATCCGGTAGTCGCCGAGCAGGGCCCGCAGGAGGAACAGGGCGACGACGAGCGCGCCGAGGGCGACGAGGAGGACGCGCTGCCGACGGTGGACGCCGCGCCTCGCCTCGCGCAGGGCCAGGACTGCCGTGGTCATGCGGGGTGCCCGCGAAGTATCTGGCGGAGCGCAGCGGGGCGGGTCCCACGCTCTGCGTGGGCAGAACTTCGTGGGGTGCTCATGCGACGTTCATCCGGCGGACGAGCCCGACGAGGAAGGGGGCGCCGATGACGGCGCAGATGATGCCGGCCTGGACCTCGCTCGGCGCGGCGACGACCCGGCCGAGCGTGTCGGCGGCGACGACGAGCCCTGGACCCGCGAAGACGGTGCCGAGGAGGATGCGGCGGTGGTCCGGGCCGACGACGGCCCGCACGACGTGGGGGACGAGGAGGCCGACGAAGGCGATCGGCCCGGCGAGCGCGGTGGCGGAGGCGGCGAGGAGGATCGCGCCGGCCGCGGCGAGCAGGCGGTGGAGCAGCACTCGCTGCCCGAGTCCGCGGGCGAGGTCGTCGCCGAGGGCGACGGTGTTGAGCACCGCGCCCGACGAGAGGGCGAGGAGGAAGCCGACGACGAGGAAGGGTGCGACGTCGAGGATGATTCCCGCGTCGCGGCCGGCCACCGACCCGACCTGCCAGAAGCGGAAGACGTCGAGGGCGCCCTGGTCGGAGACGAGAATGGCCCCGACGATGCTCGTCGAGGTCGCCATGACCGCGGCGCCGGCCAGCGCCATCGTCACGGGCTGGGCGCGCACCGGCGCGAGCAGGGCGAGCAGCTGGACGACGACCGCCGTGACGATCGCACCCGCGAGGGCGAACCAGACGTAGCCGCCGACTCCCGAGATCGCGAAGAGCTTGATGCCGACGACGACTGCGAGGGCGGCGCCGGAGTTGATGCCGAGGATCCCCGGCTCGGCGAGGGGGTTGCGGGCGAGGCCCTGCAGCACGACCCCGCAGACCGCGACCGCGGCACCGACGACGAGCCCGATGAGGGTGCGGTCGACCCGGGAGGCGACGATGCCGGCCACGTCGTCCGAGACGGCCCCGCCCGTGAGGGCCGCGACGACGTCGGCCGGAGCGACGGCCTGTGTCCCGACGAGGAGCGAGAGCGCGACGGCCAGGGCGACGACGGCCACCCCGCCGGCGACGACCGTGCTCGCGGGGACGCGACCGCCCCGGCCCACCTCCGCGGGGAGGTGGGCCGGGGCAGCCGGCGGCACGCGGGTCCCACGCTCTGCGTGGGCCGTCACACCGGGCTCACTGGTGGCCCGGACCGTCACTGCGCGGGAGTTCCGTCCACGGCCGAGGCGATCTTGGGCAGGAACTTCTCGAGCGCGACCGGCATCGACAGCGGCGACGGCGACGACATCGTCAGGGCGACGGCGTTGTCGGCGCTCGCGACGTAGTGGTTGCTCTTGAGGGCCGGGATCTGGCCGAGGAGCGCGTTCTTCTTGAGGACGTCGACCTCCTCGGGCTTCTCCACGTAGAAGATGAGCACGTCGGCGTCGAGCGTCGAGGACTTCTCCGCGGAGAGGTTGCTGCTGAACTGCGTGTTGCCCCTGCTCAGCGCGGTCACGGTCGGGGCGTCGACGAGGCCGAAACGGCGCAGGATCTGCGGACGCAGGTCGTTCGTCGTGTAGAGGCTCACGACCGAGAGGTCGGTCGGGGTGAACCAGGCCCACGCGGCGGACTTGCCCTTGATCTGGGGGTACTTCGCGACGGCCTCGTCGATCGTGGCGTTGGTGTCGGCCGCGAGCTTCGTCGCCTGCGTCGTGCGGCCGAGGGCCCGGCCGACGACCTTGACGCTCTCCTCCCACGAGGTGCCCCACGCGGCGCCGGGGTAGGCCACGGTCGGCGCGATCTTGGAGAGCTTGTCGTACTCCTCCTTCGAGATGCCCGAGTTGACGCCGAGGATGAGGTCGGGCTTGGTCGCGGCGATCTCCTCGACCGGGACACCGGCGGTGTCGTCGTAACGGGTGATCTGGGCGCCGGGGTCGAGCTTCGTGACCCCCGCGTCGAACCAGTCGGTCGAGCCGTTCGCGTTGCCGCCCCAGGTGATCTTGGTGGCGCCCACCGGGATGACCCCGAGGGAGACGACGACGTCGGCGTCGTTCCAGCCGACGGTGGCGATCCGCTTGGGTTCGGCGCTGACCGTGGTCTCGCCGAACGCGTGGGTGATGGTCGTGGGGAAGGCGCCCTGGTCGACCCCGACCGACGAGGACGTCGACGGGTCGGCCGAGGCCTCGCTCGTCGGACCGGTCGAGCAGGCCGTGAGGGCGAGGGCGGTGGCGGCCGTGGCGGCGGCGACGACGAGGGAGCGGCGAGTCAGCATGGGACCTTCTGGGTCGGGCCGCGGATGCCGCGGCAACAGGAGTAAGGTGACCCTAAGTGAGGGTCGCCTTACTTTGTCAAATCCCGTCCGGCCCGTGGCCCACCAGCCGCCTGCTCAGAGGCTCACGTGCCCCGGCGAGAGCTCGGCCACGCAGCGCACGCCGAGCAGGGCCATCGTGCGGCGCACCTCGCCGCCGAGGATGTCGACGGCCCGCTGGACGCCGTCCTCGCCGCCGGCCATGAGCCCGTAGAGGTAGGCCCGCCCGACCATGACGCTGTCGGCACCGAGGGCCAGCGCCGCGACGACGTCGGCGCCCGACATCACCCCGGTGTCGAGCATGATCTCGGCGTCGTCGCCGAGGGCGGCCCGCACGTCCGGGAGGATCCGCAGGGGCACCGGTGCCCGGTCGAGCTGACGCCCGCCGTGGTTGGACAGGACGATCGCGTCGGCACCGGCGTCGGTGACCTTCTGCGCGTCGGCCACGGTCTGGATCCCCTTGATGACGAGGGGGCCGTCCCAGACCGAGCGCACCCAGGCGAGGTCCGCCAGCGTCATCGTCGGGTCGAACAGCGAGTTGAGCAGGTCCGCGACCGGCCCGTCCCACGACGTCAGCGACGCGAACTCCAGCGGCTCGGTCGTGAGCAGGTCGACCCACCAGTTCGGGTGCATCGCGGCGTCGAGCACGGTCCTCGCCGTGAGCGCCGGGGGCAGCGAGAAGCCGTTGCGGACGTCGCGCAGGCGGGCGCCGGCGATCGGGACGTCGACGGTGAGGACGAGGGCCTCGTACCCGGCGGCCGCGGCCCGGCGCATGAGCGCCTCGCCCGCCGACCGGTCCTTCCAGACGTAGAGCTGGAACCAGCGCCGGGCGCGCGGTGCGGCCTGCGCGACGCCCTCGATCGAGGTCGTCCCCATGGTGGAGAGCGCATACGGTATGCCGGCCCGCTCGGCGACGCGGACCACCGCCGACTCCCCCTCGTGCTGCATCATCCGGGTGAAGCCGGTCGGGGCGAACGACAACGGGAGCTCCGAGCGGCCGCCGAGGATCGTCGTCGAGGTGTCGACCTCGCCGACGTCGCGCAGCACGGCGGGGTGGAAGGTCAGACCCGCGAAGGTGTCCCGCGCGCGGCCGAGACTGATCTCCCCCTCGGCCGCCCCGTCGGTGTAGTCGAAGACGCTGCGTGGCGTCCGCCGGCGGGCGACCGTGCGCAGGTCGGCGATCGTCAGCGCACCGTCGAGCCGCCGGCGCCGGGCGCTCCACTCGATCGGCTTGGGTCGCAGCAGCGGCGCGAGCTCGCTGATCCGGGGACGGCGGCGGGTCACCATCGCCCGACCGTAGCGAAGTTCAGTCCGGGGTGGACCACGCCTGCCTCAGGCTGAGCCGGCCCTGCGTCTGGAGCAGCGAGCGCTGGTAGAGGCGCGCGGCGACCTGGACGACGAGCGCGGCCGCCACGACGAGGATGGCGAGGGCGGCGAGGGCCTGCCACCACGGCGCCGAGCCCTCGAGGACGCGCACCGGCATGATGACCGCGGAGAAGGGCGGCACGAACGACAGCACCGTCTTGGCCGTCCCGGTCGCGAGGAGCGCGCCGAAGAACACGCCGGTCGTGAGGAACGTCAGGGGCGTCGACGTCGACTGAACGTCCTCGGTCCGGCTCGCCAGTGCTCCGGCGACGGCCCAGAGGCAGGCGAGCAGCCCGAACCCGACGATGAAGAAGACCGTGAACCACCCCACCGCGCCCGAGATCGCCGGGATGAACCGGTCGTACTCCGTGAAAGTCAGTCCCACGAGCCCGACGGCGACGAAGATGGCGATCTGTCCGAACGCCAGCACGAGGTTGCCCATGACCTTTCCGGCGAGCAGCTCCCTCGTCGTGATCTTCGTGGCGATGATCTCGACGATGCGGCTGGCCTTCTCCTCGACGACGCTGTTCGCGAGGGCGTAGCCGAAGGTGAACGAGGCGAGGTAGAAGAGCATCGCCAGCGCGAAGCCGAGGGCCTGCGCGACCCCGCTCTTCTCTGCATCCCCCTCGAGGACGGCTGTGCTGAGCGCGGATCCGCGCACGAGCTCCTCGACGGACGTGCCCGCAGCGGCCGCGTTGGCCCCCAGGGTCACCTCGCGGATCGCCGTCGCGGCGAAGGTCTCGACCTCCTCCGGGACGTCGGCCTTCCCGGTGAGCAGCCACCCGTCGCCGCCGCCCTCGTGCAACCACACGTCGGCGTCGCCGGTCTGCAGCGCGCGGGTGGCGGCGGCGTCGTCCGCCGCCTCCGTCACCGTGACGGACACCTTGTCGTCGGCCGCCTCCGCGACGAGCTCGACCTGGGCCGCCATCTGCGCGGCCGGGGTGGAGGTCGTGACGACGGTGTACGTCTCCGTGCGGTTGGCCACGAACGCCTGCACGCCGATGACGACGGCGAGGAGGCCGATGAGCCCGAACGTGCTGAGCAGGAACGTCCGGTCGGTGAGCTTGGTGACGATCTCGCGGCGGGCCACGGTCACCCAGACGGTGGACCTCATGCGGTCACCTCCCGGTAGACCTCGGACAGCGCAGGGACCTGTCTCGCGAAGTCGAGGACGTCACCGCGCTCGACCGCCGCGCGCAGCAGCCGCTGCGGGGCTGCCGGGTCGGTGACCTCGACGAGCGCCGTGGTCCCGTCGAGGTCGACGACGGCTATGCCGCCCACGTCCCGGATCCAGCCCGCGTCGCCTCCCAGGGTGACGCGGTACCGCTCCGGCCCCCCGCTGCGCAGGTCGGCGACGGAACCGGTGGCGACGACACGCCCTCTCGAGAGGATGACGAGGTGGTCGCACAGGCGCTCCACGAGGTCGAGCTGATGCGAGGAGAAGAGGACGGGGATCCCGCGCGCGGCGTGCTCGCGGAGCAGGTCCGTCATGGAGTCGACCGCGCGGGGGTCGAGCCCGGAGAACGGCTCGTCGAGGATGAGCGCGTCCGGTGTGGTCATGAGTGCCGCCGTGATCTGGACCCGCTGCTGGTTGCCGAGCGACAGCTTCTCGACGCGATCGCGGGCACGGTCCGCGAGGTCGAGCCGCTCGAGGTTGACCATGACCGCGGACCTTGCGTCGGCGCGGCTCATGCCGGAGAGCTCACCGAGGTAGACGAGCTGGTCGAGGACCTTCTGCTTCGGGTAGAGGCCGCGCTCCTCGGGCATGTACCCGATCCGGCGCCGGTCGCCCGCGGTGATGGGCGCGCCGTTCCACCGGACCTCCCCCCCGTGCAGGGCCAGCAGGCCCATGATCATCCGCATCGTCGTCGTCTTGCCCGCGCCGTTGCCGCCGACGAAACCGGTGAGGAGTCCCCCCGGAACCGTGAAGGACACGTCGTCGACGGCGCGCAGGTCACCGAACGACCGCGAGAGCCCCTCGACGTCGAGGGTCGCTCCGTTGCCTGTCATGATCCCACGGTAGGGCTCGTCCTCGGCGGTCAGGCGGGGTTGAGGACGTCGAGCCCGATGAGGGGGCGCAGCGCGGCCGGCACGACGACGGAGCCGTCGGCCTGCTGGTGGTTCTCGAGGATCGCGACGAGCCACCGCGTCGTGGCCAGGGTGCCGTTGAGCGTGGCCGCGACCTCGGTGCCGCCGCCCTGCACGCGGTAGCGGGTCTTGAGCCGGCGCGCCTGGAAGGTCGTGCAGTTCGAGGTCGACGTCAGCTCGCGGTGCCGGCCCTGGGTCGGGACCCAGGCCTCGCAGTCGTACTTGCGCGCCGCCGGACCGCCCAGGTCGCCGGCCGCCGTGTCGATGACGCGGTAGGGCAGCTCCATGGCCGCGAGCATCTCCCGCTCGAAGGCGAGCAGGCGCTGGTGCTCCGCCTCGGCGTCCTCGGGCCGGCAGTAGACGAACATCTCGATCTTGTTGAACTGGTGGACCCGGATGATGCCGCGGGTGTCCTTGCCGTAGCTTCCCGCCTCGCGGCGGTAGCAGGTCGACTGCCCGGCGTAGCGGACCGGTCCGGCGGAGAGGTCGATGATCTCGTCGGCGTGGTAGCCCGCGAGCGCCACCTCGCTCGTGCCGGTGAGGTAGAGGTCGTCGGCCTCGAGCCGGTAGACCTCGTCGGCGTGGTGGTCGAGGAAGCCGGCGCCGGCCATGACCTCGGCCTTGACGAGCGTGGGGGTGATCATCGGGACGAAGTCGGCTTCGATGGCGCGCTGCATCGCGAGCTGGAGCATCGCCATCTCCAAGCGGGCACCGACGCCCTTGAGGAAGTAGAACCGCGAACCCGACACCTTCGCGCCGCGCTCCATGTCGAGGGCGCCGAGGCCCTCGGCGAGGCTGAGGTGGTCGCGGGGATCGAAGCCCTCGGCGGCGAAGTCGCGCGGGGTGCCGACGCTGTCGAGCACGACGTAGTCGTCCTCGCCACCGACCGGGACGCCGTCCTCGATGACGTTGCCGATGGTGCGCGTGAGGGTGGCGAGCTCCGCGGCGGCCTCGTCGGCTGCGGCTTGGTTGGCCTTGACCTGGACCGCGAGCTCCTTGGTGCGCACGAGCAGGGCCTGCTTTTCGTCGCCCTGGGCCCTGGCCACGTCCTTGCCCATCGACTTCTGCTCGGCCCGCAGCTGCTCGTAGGCCGTGAGGCTCGAGCGACGCTTCTCCTCCGCCGCGAGGACGGCGTCGACGACGCCGTCGTCCTCACCCCTCGCGCGCTGCGAGGCACGCACTCGGTCGGGGTTCTCACGCAGCAGCTTCAGGTCGATCACGCGGGCCAGCCTAGTGCGGGCACCGGGAGTGGCTCGATCAGGCAGCCGTCGTCGCGTCGTCGGACGTGAACCACTCGTCAGGTGGGTCGGGGATGGGATCCGTGGGGATTCGGAGCAGCTCGAGTGGCGGCAGCTCGTCCGGGAGGTAGCCGTCGGGGTAGGGGACGACGGGCTCGTCGAGGTCGTCGAGCTCCTCGGGGTGTGGCGGGGGCGACCACCCGTCGCCCAGGACCGGCGGTGCTGTGGCGTCGTGGACCCTGCCGGTCGGTGTCTGGATGCGGATGCCGTGTGCTCCGGTCCCGTCGAGCCCGGTCGACGTCGCGGTGACGTGCCAGCCGTCGAGCTCCTTGACGAGGTTGTGTCGCTGGCACACGCCCGCGCCGTTGGCGGCCGCGGTGGAGCCGTCGGCTGCCACTGCGGTGACGTGGTCGGTCTGGATGGCGGGGGCGCCGCACCACGGGATGCGGCAGGTCGGGTCGCGCAGCTCGAGGAAGCGGCGCAGTCCGCCGTGGAAGCGGCGACGCCTCGAGTCCAGGGCCACGAGGTCGCGCCCGGTGGGGTCGGTGAACAGCCGCCGCAGCCACACGAACGCCGCCGCCGCTCCGCCGCCGTCGACCGTTGAGTTCGAGGTCGAGTTCGGCTGCGCGAGGACGTCGCGGAGCCACTCCCGCGCCTGCGCGCCGGCGACCGGGCCCCACCCGGGGATCACCGCCACGTCATCGGCCGGTGCGGTCCCGCCGAACGCTGCCGGTCCGGTCCCGCCGAAGGCGGCGGGCAGGAGGGTTCGGTCGGTCATCACCAGCGACACCTCGACCGGCTGCGGCTGACCCTGCGCGCGCCCACTGAGCAGCTCCAGCGCCCGGTCGGCCAGCCACGCACCCTTTCCCCGGGTGTCCGCGCCCCAGCCTCGCGGGAGCGGGTAGGTGTCTGAGCGCCGCCGGCTGGGTCTGGCGGGAGCGCGATGCGCGCTCAGCGCGCGAGCGCGCGGATGGGACAGCGGCGCTCAGACACCTACCCGCGACGTCACCACGCCATGCCGTCGGCGGCCGGGCGCACCGACACCCGACGTGACGCGACGGCCCGCCGGGCGCGCTCGGCCAGCGACTCCGCGTCCAAGGCGGCCCCCGCGCGTCGAGCCGCGGCCGCCAGGGCCTTGTCACCCAGCGACGCCATGGTCGGGGCGAGTCTGCGGTCGACCTCGCCGCGGTGCTCCCGGCTCAGGCACGCCGTCTCCCGCACGACGATCCACGCGCGCCGCTCGCTGATCTCCCCACGCTCCAACGCTCCCAGGGTCAGCGGCATCTCCCCGACCAGCGCCCGCGCGACCCCGACGTGCTGGTCCGCCAGCGTCGGGGAGCATCGCCGCGCCAACGCCAGGTCGGCCCGGACGCTGCGCGAGTCCTCACCCAACGCCTCACGATCCACCACAGCTGCAGCCGTCAACCGTGCCTGCGCCGCAGCAGCCGCACCCTTGAGCGACTCCAGGACCGCCACCACCGCGACCCGCTCCGGCTCCGTCAGCCCCTGCGCTGAGACCTCGCCCAGCAAGGACACGACCGACCCGATCCGGGCCCTCCAAGTGCTGGCGTCCCCTGCATACCCTCATCGTACACCCGTTCGACGACATCCGGAAGGGTTGTGCACAGCGGATTCCGCTGTGTCGCAACCATTTTGTGCAATAAGTGCGCCGGAGCCACGACGTGGTGCTGCAGGAGGCGCGGAATGTCGCGCGTTCGGCAGGACGCAGGAGATGCGGGGAGCCTCAGGCGCGGGAGTCCGCTCCGCGCTGGGACTGCTGGCCGCGCTCCTGCCAGGCCATCGCCAGGGGCGCGGTGAACCCGTGCAGGTAGACGGAGACGACGACGGTGAACGCGACGACCGACCACAGCCACCGGATCTCCTCGAATTCAGCGTGGCTCGCGGCGTACGCGAGGTAGAAGAGCGAGCCCACGCCCCGCACGCCGAAGACCGCGGCGACGACGCGCTCGCGGGCGTCGAAGTCGCGCGGCCCCTCCCGGTGCGGGTGGCCCAGGAAGGAGACGAGGCCGGCGAGGGGGCGCAGCACGAGCAGGAGGAACAGCGAGATGAGGACCCCGCGCCAGTCGAGGTTGGCGAGCAGCCCGTTGGTCAGGGCCATCCCGAGCAGGAGCAGCACGACGAGGGTGAGCAGCCGTTCGAGGCGCTCGATGACCTCGTGCATGTCGTGGTGGTAGGAGTGGTTCCGCTCGAAGCTGCGGATCGCCATGGCGCACGCGAACACCGCGAGGAAGCCGTAGCCGCCGAGGACCTCGGCCACGCCGTAGGTCGCGAGAAGGGCGGCGATGGCGACGAGCGGCTCCCCGTTGGCGGCGAAGCGCAGGTCCTGCGAGCGGGCGGTGAAGGCGAGGCGGGCGACCGCTCGCCCGGCGACGACCCCGACGACCGCGCCGATCACGACCTTGCCGACGAGCTCCCACGCCAGCCAGCGGGCGCCCCACTCGGAGACGCTGCCCACGGTGGCGAGCAGGATCGCCGCGTGCACGAAGGGGAAGGCGAGGCCGTCGTTGAGCCCGGCCTCGCTCGTCAGCGCGAACCGGACCTCGTCGTCCTCGTCCACCTCCTCGGAGTCCTCCTGGTCCGCGTCCTCCCGTTCGCCCTCGTTGGGCCCTCCCACCTGGACGTCGGACGCGAGCACCGGGTCCGTGGGCGCAAGGGCGCCACCGAGCAGCAGCGCGGCCGGTGCGGCGACCCCCATCGGCCCCCACGCCATGAGCGCGACACCGGCGATGGTCAGCGGCATGGCGATCCCGAGCAGGCGCCACGTCGGCGACCACGTGCGCCACGAGCCCACGTCACGCAGGTTGAGCGGGCGGTCGAGCGCCAGCCCCACCCCCATGAGCGAGACGAGCACCGTGAACTCGGTGATGTGGGTGACCGCCTCCTCGTGCGAGGTCGGGTCGAGGTCGAGGTCGCGGAACCCGGGCATCAGCCCCAGGACCAGCCCGAGGGTGACGAGGACGATCGGGGCGTTGACACGGAACCGGTGCAGCACCGGCGGGAGGATGACGGCGAGGAAGAGGGCGAGGCCGAGCGCGACGTAGATCCAGGCGGGCTTCACGCCCGCACGTCCCAGAGGTGGTGGGCGAGGTCGTGCAGGCCGTAGCGGCCGAGGCTGAGCACTGTGAACTCCGAGCCGTCGGAGCGCACGCCCCGGCGCTCCCACTCGGGACCGGACAGGCCGGCATACGCCTGCGCGAGGCGGGCTGCGGCCGTGGTGAGATCGGTCGCGACGGCGCCGGGGTCCTGCTCGGCGTAGCGGCGCTCGACGGCCGTCGCGTCCTGGTCCCAGTTCGCGAAGCGCGCGCCGTCCTCGTCGAGCATGAGCCGCACGCGGTCGGCGAACAGGTCGCAGACGTCACGGACGTGGCAGGCGTACTCCAGCGGGGACCACGAGGAGGGATCGGGCCGGGTCGCGACTTCCTCACGCGAGAGCACGTCGGACCACGGATCGGTGTATGCCGTGACGAGCCGGGCGACGTCGGCCGGCGGCACCGCTGCGGCGTCGAACCCGCAGTCCGGACAGGACCGGTCGAGGGTCCACGTCCAGTCCTTGTCGTCCGGCTCGATGGTGCTCATGGGCTCAGCGTAGGCGGGGCGCCGACCCGGGCGTGACGCCTCGAACCGTGGGGTACGGTCCCTGACGTGACCGACTCCTGGCCCGTGATCCTCGCGATCCTCGCCGTCCTCCTCGTCCTGGCAGCGGTGGCCTGGTTCGCGACCTCCTCGAGCCGCTCCCCGGGACGCCACGCCTCCTCGACGCGGCCGTCCCGGTCGTCGTTCCGGCCGGAGCAGGCCGAGGACACCCCGACGCCGCCGCGCAAGCAGGTCGCGGTCGTCCTCAACCCCAGCAAGTTCGACGACGCCGAGGCCGTCCGGGCCCTCGTGACGAAGACCGTCCTCGCCCACGGCGAGTGGGACGAGCCGACCATCCGGGAGACCACGGTCGACGACCCCGGCCACGGCCAGACCCGGGCGGCGCTGGCCGACGACGTCGACCTCGTCTGCGCCATCGGCGGCGACGGCACGGTGCGCGCGGTCGCCCACGTCCTCACCGGCACCTCCACCCCGATGGGCCTCGTCCCCGCCGGCACCGGCAACCTGCTCGGGCGCAACCTCGAGCTGCCGCTCGACCTCGCCGAGGCCCTCGAGGTCGCCCTCACCGGACGCAACCGGCACATCGACGTCGGCTGGCTCACCCTCGACCCGACCGCCGAGCAGAGCTCGACCGAGGAGCTCGACCCGGGCCGCGACGGGCCGACCGAGCCCGACGTGGGCGCCGACGACGAGCACGGCTCCGACCCCGCCGCCAACCAGCACGCGTTCCTCGTCATGGCCGGCCTCGGGCTCGACGCGAGCATCATGCACGCGACGTCCGACCAGGCGAAGTCGCGCATCGGCTGGGGCGCCTACGTCGCCAGCGGCGCGCAGAACCTGCTTGGCGCCCGGTTTGCGACCCGCCTGCGGATCGACGGCGGCGAACCGATCGCCCACACGGCCCGCACGATCGTCGTCGGCAACTGCGGCAAGCTCACCGGCGGGATCACCCTCATGCCCGACGCCGAGATCGACGACGGGGTTCTCGACGTCGTCGCGGTCACCCCCAAGGGCATCGTCGGCTGGGCCGGGGTCGCGGTGCACATCCTCGCCAAGCGCGGTCGCAACCACCCGAAGATGGAGCGCTACCGCTGCCAGTCGATCCTCGTCTCGCTCGACGCCCCGCAGCTCGTCGAGATCGACGGCGACGTCATCGGCCAGGCGAGCCGGGTCCGGTTCGAGGTGCGCCCCAAGGCGCTCATCGTCCGCACGCCGTCACCCGGCAGCCGCACGTCAGCGGCGGGCGCCACCCTCGATGGGTGACTGGGGACCGGGGTCGGGCACCTTGTCGCGCCACTTGCGCTCGAACGGCAGGCGCCACGTGTGCGGCGAGACGAGCTGGTGGATCTGGTTCGGCCCCCAGGTCCCGGCGGCGTAGGGCCGGACCACGGGCGGGTTCTCGATGAGCGGCTGGCTGATCTGCCAGAGCCGCTCGATGCCCTCCGCCGACGTGAAGAGGGTGTGGTCGCCCCGGACCGCGTCGTAGATGAGCCGCTCGTAGGCCTCGAGCACGGCGCCGGCCCAGTGCGTCTCCTGCATCGCGAACTGCATCGACAGCTTGTCGAGCTTCATGCCGGGACCGGGGCGCTTGCCGTAGAACGACAGCGACATCCGGGCCTTGTCGGCGAGGTCGAAGGTCAGGTGGTCCGGGCCGTGGTCGCCCACCCCCGAGCCCTCCGGGAACATCGACTGCGGGGGCTCGCGGAAGGCGATGGAGATGATCCGGGCGCCCTCGGCCATGCGCTTGCCGGTGCGCAGGAAGAACGGCACCCCCGCCCAGCGCCAGTTGTCGACGTAGCACTTGAGCGAGATGAAGGTCTCGGTGTCGGAGTCGGGGGCGACCCCGGGCTCGTCGAGGTAGCCGATGTACTGCCCGCGCACGACGTCGTGCGGGTGGATCGGCTGCATCGACTCGAAGACCTTGTTCTTCTCGCGGCTGATGGCGTCGGGCTCGAGCGAGGTCGGCGGCTCCATCGCCGTGAACGCGAGGATCTGGAACAGGTGGGTGACGACCATGTCGCGGTAGGCACCGGTGTTCTCGTAGAAGTCGCCCCGCGTCGCCAGCCCCAGCGTCTCGGGGACGTCGATCTGCACGTGGGCGATGGAGTTGCGGTGCCAGATCGGCTCGAAGAGCCCGTTGGCGAAGCGGAACGCGAGGATGTTCTGGGCCGGCTCCTTGCCGAGGAAGTGGTCGATCCGGAAGATCTGCTCCTCCGCGAACACCTCGTGCAGCCGCCGGTTGAGCTCGACGGCGGAGGCGAAGTCGGTGCCGAACGGCTTCTCCATGACGACCCGGCTGCGCTCGACGAGCCCGGCGTCGGCGATGGTCTGCACCGCGGACAGCGCCGCCCTGGGTGGGACGGACAGGTAGTGCAGCCGCAGCTCGGTCTCCCCGGGCAGCAGCGCCTCGGCCGCGCGGACCGCGTCTCCGAGCGCCTCGGGCCCGGCCGACAGCGGGACGTAGTGCAGCCGCTGGGCGAACTGCCCCCACTCGGCCTCGTCGAGGTCGCGGGTCGAGAACTCCTTGATCGCCTCGTGGGCGAGGTCGCGGAAGGCGTCGGTCGAGATCTCGTCGAGCGAGGTGCCGACGACGCGGAGGTCGTCGAGGAGGCCCGACTGGAACAGGTGCAGCAGGCCGGGGATGAGCTTGCGCTTGGCGAGGTCCCCCGTCGCGCCGAACAGGATGACGGTCGTCGGCGCGGTCTTCTGGTCGGTCATGGGCCCAGCCTTACCTGCCGGGACCCTCCTGACCAGCCTCGGCGTCGGGTGAGCTGGGGTCCGGGCGGTGGTCGAGACGCTCGCGGATCGCGGCATACACGAGGGGGTCGTGGACGAGCGCGAGGTGACCCACACCGGGGAGGACGACGACGTCGCCCTCGGCGAACCGACGGCTGCCGGGCGAGTGCCGACCGGAGCCCTCCGCGCTGGCCGCCGGGACCATCCCGTCGCCGATGAGCCGGGCGACCCGGCCGTCGATGCGCTTGCCGAGCAGGCCGACGATGGCGAGGTGGCGCACGCCGGGGTGCAGAGGGGCGTCGACGCGTCGCCCGCTGCGGTCGTCGAGGTCGAGACCGTCCCACTCCTCGTCGAGGATGTTGCCGTACCGAAGGTCCTGGATCCCGACGCTGCGCGCCCGCAGCACCGCGGCCAGGGCGCGCGAGTGGCGCAGCCTGCCGGCCAGGCGGGCGGACTGGTTCGCGAAGCGCTCCAGCGGGGCGCCCAGGTGCGGAGCACCGAGGGTCACGGTGTCGCTCACGAGCGGGACCCAGTCGGCCCCGACGTCGGCCTGCGCCAGCGCGCTGTGGACGACGAGGCCACCCATCGAGTGACCGAGGAGGACGATCCGGGTGACGGGGACGGGCCAGTGGGCCACGAGGGCGGTGAGCACCCGGTCGAGCTCGTGCCCGTTGTGCGAGATCCGCAGCCCGGTGTTGTAGCGGACCGTGACCGGGGTGAATCCGAGGTCCTCCTCGAGGCGGTGGCCGAACCGACCTCGCTGCCACGCCGTCTCGTGGACGACGAGGCCGTGGACGAGGACGACGACGTCACCGGTCGCCGCCGGCCAGGCCGCGGCGAGACCGGCCTCGGTGAGCGGCACCGACCGGCCGCGCCGGCGCACGCCCATCGTGTGCGCCAGCGGGGACCCGGAGACGTCGAGCCGGTCCCCGAAGAAGGCGTTGACGAAAGCGCGCGCACCGTTGGGGGCCGGGTGGTGGACGAGGTGGTCGCTGACCCCGGCCGCGCGCTCGACCCCGCGCATGAGTCGTTGCTCGACGGCGGTCGGTGGGGCCTCGTCGCTCTCGGTCATGCCCCACTGTCCCACCCGCGGCCGGGCCCACTGGAACGGCCGCCCGGTCCCGGGCGGCTCAGCGGTCGAGGAGCCCGCGCAGGTCGTCGGCGCTGAGGGCGCTCGAGAGCAGGTTGCCGTCGTCGACGACCCGCGCGAAGAGGTCGCGCTTGCGGTCCTGCAGCGCGACCACCTTCTCCTCGATGGTGTCGGTGGACACGAGCCGGTAGACGTTGACCGACTTCGTCTGCCCGATGCGGTGGGCCCGGTCGATCGCCTGGTTCTCGGCGGCGGGGTTCCACCAAGGGTCGAGGACGAAGACGTAGTCGGCCTCGGTGAGGGTCAGCCCGAACCCACCGGCCTTGAGCGAGATGAGGAAGACCGGCGCCTCGCCCTCGCGGAAGTCCCGCACGACGTCGGCCCGGTTGCGGGTGGACCCGTCGAGGTAGGCGTAGGCGATGCCCTCGGCGTCGAGCCGGGCCCGCACGAGGGCGAGGAAGCCGGTGAACTGGCTGAAGACGAGCGCCCGGTGGCCCTCCGCGGCGAGCTCGGTGACCTGGTCGACGAGGGCCTCGACCTTGGCGCTGGGCGCCACCCCGCCGTACTCCTCGGCGTCGACGAGGGACGGGTCGAGGGCCATCTGGCGCAGCACGGTGAGCGCGCGCAGGATGGCGATCCGGTTGCCGTCGAGGTCGTCGATGAGCCCGAGGAGGCGCTGGCGCTCGCGGACGAGGTGCCGGTCGTAGATCGCGCGGTGGCGGGGGTGCAGCGCGACGTGCAGCACCTGCTCCTGCTTGGGCGGGAGGTCGGACGCGACGGCGTCCTTGGTGCGGCGCAGCAGCAGCGGCCGGATCCGCCGTCGCAGCGTGGCGAGCAGCTCCGGCGCCGCGCCCGCCTCGATCGGGCGGGCCCACTGGTCGCGGAACACCTGCGGTTTCGGGTGCAGTCCCGGCGCGACGATCGACAGCAGCGACCACAGGTCCATGAGCGAGTTCTCGAGCGGCGTGCCGGTGAGGGCGAAGGTGACCCGGGCGGGCAGCCGGCGCATCGCGGCATACGTCTTCGCCTGGTGGTTCTTGACGAACTGCGCCTCGTCGAGGACCGCCGCCGACCACCGCACCGACCGGAACTGCTCGGCGTCGATCCGGGCCACGGCGTAGGTCGTCACGACGAGGTCGGCCCCGGCGATCGCCTGCGCGAGCGGGACGCGAGCCTTGCCGCGGGTGCGGTCGAGGACGACGACGGACAGGTCGGGGGCGAACCGCTCGACCTCGCCGACCCACGTCGCGAGGACCGACGTCGGCGCGACGATGAGCATCGGGTCGGCGAGCTCCCCGCGCTCCTTGGCGCGCAGTGCGGTGGCGAGCACCTGGAGCGTCTTGCCCAGGCCCATGTCGTCGGCGAGCACCCCACCGAGGCCGAGGTCCCACAGCAGCGAGAGCCACCGGAAGCCCTCCTCCTGGTAGGGCCGCAGCGTCGCCTTGAGCGCACCGGGGACCTCGGCGGGCGGCGGCGTGTGGGCGTCGTCGACCCCGAGCAGGGCGTCGACGGACCGGCGCCACCGCCCCGACTGCTCCTCGACGACACCGATCTCGACGAGCTCGTCCCACAGCCCGGCATGGAGCACCGAGAGCTTCAGCGGGTCGGTCGGCCGGTCCTGCAGCTCGCGCGCCTCCTCGACGAGGGACCGGAGCCGCTGCAGCTCGGGGTGGTCGAGCGTGAACCACGCGCCGTCGGGCAGGAGCAGCCGCTCCTCGTCGTGCGCGAGCGCGGTGACGAGGTCGGCGAGCGGCACCTCGTGACCGCCCACGGTGACCGTGATCCGCAGGTCGAACCAGTCGTTGCCGTCGGAGGACTCGCTCGTCCCGACCGCGATCCGCGGGGCCTGCGTCACCTCGGCGTATGCCGTCCGCTCACCGCTGACCTCGACCTCCACCCGGTCGTCCGCCTCCAGTGCGGGCAGGAGCTCGGCGAGGGCCACGGTGTCGAACCCGTCGACGGACGCGGCCTCGCGCAGGGCCCACCCGGCCCGGGTCAGCTCCCACAGCGCGGGCAGCTCGTGGCGCGACGGGGCCGCGGTGAGCAGGTCGGCCTCGAGGGCGGAGCTGCGGAAGGCGTCGGGGTCGCGCAGCACCGCGCTCTCCCGGGCGAGCGGCACGGTGACCGGCGCGTCGACCGGGCCGTAGCGGAACGCCCAGGCGAGGTGGACGACGTGGTCGGCGGCGAACCGCACCGCGAGGTGCAGGCGCGGCGGGGCGACCTCGGGCAGCGTGAGACCACCGTGGGTGCGCACCGTGGCCCGGCGCTGCAGCACCGGGAGCGTCTGGATGGCGAAGGTCGACCAGTCGGCCGTCGGGATGGTGAACGGACCGCGCTCGACCACCCGGGTGGCGGCGAGGTCGACGTCGGCGCCGAAGCCACCCAGGCGCAGGTCGGCTCCCTCCTGCCGGAACCAGCCGGTCGGCGGCTCGCCGACGGTGACGACCTCGCCCTCGCCGGGCAGGTCGAGGCTCGGCACCGCACGCACGTCACCGTCGCCGGTCGGGGTGAGGTCGAGGACGAAGTGGCCGACCTCAGGCTCGAGGTGCACCTCGCCGGAGCCGGCGGCCCGGGTGAGCAGGACGATGCCGGCGTCACGCGCCCGGGTGAGCAGCTCGACCCAGCCCCGCCCGACCTGGCTGAGCGGGATCCCGGCGGGCATCCGGCCGTAGCTGGACAGCCGGCTGCTGCGCCGGAAGGCGTCCGCGATCGCCGTGAGCGCGTCCAGCGGCGCGCCGTCGAGGTGGTGGGCGTAGGAGGAGTAGTAGCCGCCGCTCACCGACTCCCACGAGATGCCGGTGCGGATCCAGCGTCCGGGCACGGCGCCGGGCACGACCGGGCGCAGGTGGACCGACGGGGTCGGGGGCAGCATGTCCCAGCGCGCGGCCCGACCGGCCGGCGTCTCGACGTCGAGGAGCAGCCCGACGTTGCCGGGGGACGAGCCGGACTGCGGGTCGGGGACGTCGAGCAGCTCGTCGAGGGCGTCGCGCCACGAGTGCGGGCGCTCCGGCGTCGGCTCGGGGTCCGCGCTGCCCGCGTCGAGCCGGCGCCACGGCTGCTGGGCCCGGAGCATGAGGGCGAGCGCGGCGGCGTGCTTGCAGTCCCGGCCGATCGGGCAACTGCACCCGCCCTCGACCCAGGGGCCGCGGTCGTCGCGTCGGAGGGAGAGCTCGGTGCGGTAGATGTGCGGCCCGCTGCCGATGACCCGGGCCGACGCCCAGGCGCCACCGTCGGACACGGTGACGCTCGTGACCCGGCCGGCGCCGGCATACGCCCGGCCCCTCTCGAACGTCGTGTCGCCGAACGCCTCGACGAGCACGCGGTCGGAGACCTCGGCGAGGGTGCGGGGATCCTGCTCCACGACCAGGCCCACCTCCTTGCGTCCACGCGAACCGAGGACCACCGTATGCCGCGTCGCCGACACCGCGCACCGCCCCTCCACAGGCGGGTCAGTCCGGGAGCCGGCCCCCGGGGTAGGTCGCGCGCAGCTCGTCCTCGGTCGGGGCGTGCGGCTCCCGCGCCTCGGGCGGCAGGAGGTCGCTGATCGCCTCCATGATCCGCTTCGTGTCCGCGGCGGGCGAGCGGTGGAGGAGCTCGACCGGCTCGCCGACCCGGATCCGCACGGTCGGCGGGTGGGCGAGCGAGAGGAGGTTGGGCATCCTCGAGGACCGGGGCCACACCTTCTCGGTGCCCCACATGCCCACCGGGACCACGGGCGCGTGCGACGCCGCCGCGAGCCGGGCGGCCCCGGTCCGGCCCCTGAGGACCGGGTCGAAGAAGGCCGGGCCCCGCGGGATCGTCCCCTGCGGGAGCAGGCCGACCATCTCGCCGCCCTCGAGGGCGAGCGCCGCCATGTCGTAGGACTCCTGCCCGCCCTCGGCCCGGTCCACCCGGATGCCGCCGATGGCGCCGACGAGGGGGCCGAGCACCGGGACCTCGAACAGCTCCTTCTTGGCGAGGACCCGCGCGGTGCGGCCGGAACGGCGGACGACGTTGGCCATCGCCACGACGTCGAAGTAGCTGCGGTGGTTGCCGACGAGGATGACCGGGCCGTGGCGCGGGATGTTCTCGATGCCCTGGATGTCGAAGCGCGCGCACGGGAAGAACGTCGACCGCAGCGCCTCCAGCGCGAAGCGCTGCAGCTCGATGCCGAGCACGGGGACCTTGAACACCCCCGGGGACACGTCGAAGTGCACGATCGGCCACCGGCGCGCCACGGCATACACGGCCAGTCGTGGGTCCGGGTTGACCGCGGCCGGCTGGCCGACGGCCTCGAGGAGCGGCAGGTCGAAGATGCTGTCCGAGTAGGCGAAGCTCTCGCGCAGGTCGATGTCGTGCTGGGCCGCGAAGTGGCGCACGGCCGCGAGCTTGCCGGTCGACCAGACGAACGGACCGCGGATGGAGCCGTCGAAGCGGCCGTCGTCCTTGGTGCCGTAGCGGGTCGCGAGGACGTGGTCGAAGCCGAGGAGGTCGGCGAGCGGCTTGATGAGGTGCTCGGGCGTCGTCGTCGCCATGACGACGAGTCGGCCCTCGGCCTTGTGCTGCTCGATGAGGGCCAGGGCGAAGGGGTGCACGAGCTCGGCGATGACCTCGGCCGCCCGGGCCGCCGCACCGTCGAAGCTCTGCGAGTCCTTGCCGCGGGCGACGAGCGTCGCCTGCCGGGCGAGGAAGATCGACGCGAGGTTCTCGCCCAGGAGGTCGAACGTCTTGAAGAGCAGGCCCTGCCCGGGCAGCGAGCGCGGCACCAGCCCGAGGTCGACCATGGCCCGGCTGAGGTGCGGTCCCGTCCCGCCCTGGAGCAGCGTGCGGTCGAGGTCGAAGAACGCGGCGCCGGGCATGGCCACACCCTATGGCGGCGGCGGGCGGTGCATAGGGTGGCCGCCATGACGACGGCGTTCGTGCTCGGCGGCGGTGGGGTGCTCGGCACCACCCAGGTCGGGATGCTGCGCGCCCTCGCCGAGCACGGCATCCGCCCCGACCTCGTCGTCGGCACGAGCATCGGCGCCATGAACGGCGCGTTCGTCGCCGCCGACCCCTCCCCCGCGGGCATCCAGGTCCTCGCCGACGCGTGGCAGGCGGCGGCGTCCAGCGGGGTCTTCCTCGAGAACCCCATGCGCTCCGCCGCGCGCCTCGCCCGGTTCCGCACCCACCTGCTCTCCAGCGCGCCGCTGCGGACGGTCATCGACGACCACCTGCCGGTCGACACCTTCGAGGAGCTCGAGGTCGACTTCCAGTGCGTCGCGGCGTGCATCGAGACCGCCGGCTCGGCGTGGTTCTCCTCGGGGGCGCTCGTCGACCCCGTCGTCGCGTCGTGCTCGGTGCCGGGGCTCTTCCCTGCGGTCGAGATCGACGGGCGCCACCACCTGGACGGTGGCCTCGTCCACTCGATCCCGGTCGGTCGCGCCCTCGAGCTCGGCGCCACCCGGGTGTTCGTCCTCCAGGTGGGCCGGGTCGAGCAGCCGCTCACGCCGCCGCGCCGGCCGTGGGAGGTCGGGGTCGTGGCGTTCGAGATCTCCCGCCGGCACCGCTACGTCCACGAGATGGAGTCCATCCCCGAGGGCGTCGAGGTGCACGTGCTCCCGAGCGGGGCCCCCGAGTCGCCGTCCGTCTCGCTCAGCTACGGCCGCAGCTCCCGCATGACCGTCCGGGCGGAGCAGGCGTATGCCGCTTCGTCCGCCTACCTCGCCGCGTCCCCGCCGGCCTGACCCGACGGCCCGACCGGACGGCATACGCTCCGCTCATGGGTGTCGCCGCAATCCCCAAGCCGCCACTGGTCGCCCGGCGGGTGCTCCCGTTCGTGTGGCCGGTCGGCGCGGCGGCGCTCACCGGGCTCGCGACGCCGGTCATCGTCGTCGGGGCGTTCGCTGCGCTCGTGGACAAGCGGGCGCGGCTGTTCCGGGTGAGCGTCCTCGGCGTCGGGGTCATGTGGATCGACGTGCGGATGCTCATGGAGTGCTGGCGGCTGTCTCTCAAGGACCCCCGCCAGCAGAGCACCACGTGGGAGGACGACCACGAGCAGGTCTTCCTCGCCGGGCTCAACCGGGCGATGATCCTGGCCAGGCGCTGGGTGGGGTTCGAGGTGCGGCTGGACGGCCGGATGCACTTCGGCACCGACGGCGCCCCGCTCATCGCCTTCGCTCGTCACGCCGGTCCCGGCGACTCCCTCGCCCTCGCCTGGCTCCTCGGCCACACGGCGGGCCGCATGCCCAAGATCGTTCTCGCAGAGGCGCTCCGGTGGGACCCGACGGTCGACGCGCTCCTCACGCGGATGCGGTCGTCCTTCGTGCCCAGCCGCACGGGCGCCGGTGACGACCGCACCGCCGGGGTGCGTGCCCTGGCCCGCGGGCTCAAGCACGACGACGTGCTGCTCCTCTTCCCCGAGGGGCAGAACTTCTCCCCCGACCGCCGGCGCCGGCTCATCGACCGCCTTCGGGAGGCCGGGCAGGAGCTCAAGGCCCGTCGCGCCATCTCGCTGTGGAACACGTTGCCGCCCAAGACCCGCGGCGTCATCGCCTGCCTCGACGAGCGCCCCGACGCCGACGTCATGATCGTCGCCCACGCCGGCTTCGGACAGCTGTCGACGCCGAAGGAGATCTGGGACGCAATCCCCTTCACCGACCGCCCGTTCCTCGTCCGGACCCACACGTATGCCGCGGCCGACGTCCCGGACGATCCGGCCGGGATCGAGCGCTGGCTCGACGAGCACTGGACCGAGATCGACCAGTGGGTCGCGACCCACGAGGGCTCCGGCACGTCCTGACCGTTGAGCCGGGTCCGGAGGACGGGCACGGCGGCACCGGCATGTCGCGGACCGAACGGGGGAATTGGCGAGTTGGGGCCGGGAAGAGGACGTGGGGTCAGGTGCCGCGGAGGCTGCGGAGCCAGTCGCGGGCCGAGCTGAAGTCGGCGTCGCCGGTGAGCGGCGCGACCGCGGTGAGGGCGCCGTCCTCGCGCGGGTAGGACCCGAGGAAGCGCACCTCCGCGCAGACCCGCTTGAGCCCCATGAGCGCCTCACCGACGCGCTCGTCGAGGACGTGGCCCTCGAAGTCGATCGAGAAGCAGTAGGAGCCGAGGAAGTCCTTGGTCGGGCGCGACTCGAGCCGGGTCATGTTGATGCCGCGCACCGAGAACTGCTCGAGCAGCTCGAGCAGCCCGCCGGCCCGGTCGTCACGCTGGAACAGCATCACCGTCGTCTTGTCGGCGCCGGTCCGCTCGGGCAGCGACCCGGGGCGGGCCACGAGGACGAAGCGGGTCACGGCGCCGGCGCGGTCACCGATGTCCTCGGCGAGCACCTTGAGCCCGTGGTTGGCGGCGGCGACGGGGGCGCACACCGCCGCGTCGTAGCCCTGCCCGGCCTCGCCGTGCGCCAGCCCGGCGGCCGCCGCGGCGGTCGACAGGGTCGGGACGTACGTCGCCTCGGGCAGGTGGCGGTCCATCCACCCGCGGACCTGCGCCCACGCGTGGGAGTGCGTGCCGACCGCGTGGACGTCCGCGCGCGACACACCGTGACGGGCGGCGAGGACGAAGGTGATCGGCACGTTGACCTCACCGATGACGACGAGCGGGTCGCCCGAGGCGAGGGCGTCGAGTGTCGCCGAGACCCCACCCTCGACGGAGTTCTCGATGGGGACCATGGCCGCGTCGATCTCGCTGCGCCGCAACGCGTCGAGCGCCGAGTCCACCGACCCGAAGGGCACGTGCTCCCCCTCGTGGGACGCCGTCCAGGACAGCAGCGCCATCTGCGTGAAGGTGCCCTCCGGCCCGAGGTAGCCGTAGCGCGTCGTCATCGCTGCCTTCCGGTCCGGGCGGCGCTCAGCGCCTGCTGCTCCTCGGGGGTGAGGGTCGTGTCGGAGCCGCCGCCGGTGATGCCCTTGGCGTACGTCCGGGACTCCCCGCGCGCGTGGATAGAGCTGAGCACCACGCCGTCGCCGTGGTCGTCGACGATCGCCGCGCTGAAGCTGAGCCGCCCGCCCATGTCACCGAACGCGTCGTAGCGCACCACCGCGACGTGCCGCAGCGCCTGCGCGAGGTCGGCCCGCAGCGCCTCGAGGTCACCCGAGCCCACGGGCCGCTGCCGCTCGAGGCGGCCCACCTGCTGGCGCAGCCGCAGCACGGCCACGACGAGCGCGACGAGCGCCGCGACGAACACCAGCGGCACGAGCAGGGTGACGAGGATCGTCAGCCCCTCGAGTGCGTTGGTCCCGAACATGACGGTCAGCGTATGCCGTGCCGTCCCGCCCCGCGGGCACGTCCACTCCCGCGGACGGGCGCTCGTAGCCTTGTCCCCATCATGGGCATCGACCTCGTCACCATCGCCATCGTCTTCGCGACCATCTTCGTCGTCGAGCTCCCCGACAAGACCTTCATCGCGACGCTCGTCATGTCGACGCGGTTCCGTCCGCTGCTCGTGTGGGTCGGGGTCGTCGCCGCGTTCTTCGTGCAGACGCTCGTCGCCGTCGCCATCGGCGGGGTGCTCAACCAGCTGCCCAAGAAGCCGATCGAGATCTTCGCGGCCGTGCTGTTCCTCGTCGGGGGCATCATCCTGCTGCGCGGGGCGAGCAAGGCCGACGAGGAGGAGGCGGAGACCGAGGAGGAGTTCGGCGCGAAGTCCGCGGCCCGGCAGCTCGCCGGCTGGAAGGTCGTGACCTTCAGCTTCACCATCCTCTTCCTCGCCGAGTGGGGCGACCTGTCGCAGATCCTCACCGCGTCGATGGTGCTGCGTTTCGACGACCCGCTGTCGGTCTTCATCGGCGCGTTCCTCGCGCTCGCCGCCGTCTCAGGCCTGGCGGCCCTGCTGGGCCGCACGCTGCTCCAGCGGATCCGGCTGTCGACGATCCGCCGCGTCGGCGGCGGCGTCTGCCTCGTCCTCGCCACCGTCAGCGCCCTCCAGATCGTCGGCGTCCTCTGACCGCTCGCCCGCGAGGTCCGCGTCACGGCTGACCCACCAGAGCAGGCCGAGCGCGATTAGGCCACCGGCGACGTCCGCGTTCTGGAGGGCCCGCCCGGGGAGCTCGGGCCACTCGGGGTGGTTGAGGTAGGTGATGCCCCACCACGGCATCCGCATGAGGAACCACCCGCCGACGACGAGCCCGGCGACGAGCCGCCGGCGCGAGCGCCACGGCTGCGCGCCGAGCAGGGCGAGGACGACGACGACGACCCAGTGGAAGTGGTGGATCCAGGCGACCGGGGACAGCAGGCAGGCGAGCAGCCCGACGACGGCGACCTCGGCGATCGAGTCGCCGCGCCGCCACATCTCGCGCGCCAGCCGGTAGCCGAACACCCCGACGACGGCGACGAGCACGAGCCAGATCGCCGTCCCGACGAGCCCCTCGGGTCCGACCCGCAGCAGGAACCCGCGCAGCGACTGGTTGGACGTGCCGAAGTTCGGGCCGAGCCGGGCCGGGTCCTGCAGCGCCCCGCCCCAGAACGCGAACGAGGCTTCGGGCAGCAGCGCCCACGCCCCGAGCGTCACGCCGACGGCCGTCCCCACCGCCGTCGCCGCCTCCTTCCACCGGCGGCAGACGAGGTAGTGGATGACGAAGACACCGGGCGTGAGCTTGATCGACATCGCCAGGCCGACGAGCACGCCGGGTGGCACGTGGCGGAGCAGCCCGGGCCGCGGCCGGCGCAGGTCCATGAGGCAGGCGAGCACCATGAACGCGTTGACCTGCCCGAACCGGACGCCGTCGGAGACGGGGTGCATCCACAGCATCGGCGCGGTGAGCGCCGCGAGCGCGAGGGGCAGCCACGGGCCGGCGCGGTGCAGCAGCCGCCACCCGGCATACCAGACGATCGCGGTGGTCGCCGCGATCTGGGCGGCCGTCCACAGCCAGCCGGCCACCCCGAACGGCACCCACGCCAGCGGGATCGCGAGGATCGCCGCGAACGGCGGGTAGGTGAACGGCAGCAGCTGCGGCGCCTCGGTCATCGCCGCGTAGATGGGGCGGCCGGTGAGGATCGAGACCCCGGCGTCGCGGTAGACCTCGACGTCGACCTGCCACTGGTCCATCGGCCAGAACACGAGGTAGCGCAGGACGACGGGCACCGCGGCGAGCGCGATGAGCGCGATCGCGAGCGGCCACTGCCAGCGCGCCGGCGGCGCTTTCGTCGAGGTCACCCGGTCATTGTCTCCGTATGCCGGGTGCTCGCGTGGCAGGGTCACGTCATGGCTCGTCTGCGCACCGTCTCCCCCCGGTCCCGCGGCTGGACGCGCCGCCGGGCGGGGAAGGGCTTCACCTACCTCGACGGCGACGGCGTGCGGCTCCCCGCGGAGGACGTCGAGCGGATCAAGTCGCTCGCCATCCCGCCCGCGTGGGAGGAGGTCTGGATCTGCCCCGTCGCCAACGGCCACATCCAGGCGGTGGGCACGGACGCGGCCGGGCGCCGCCAGTACCTCTACCACCCGGTGTGGCGCGCGCGTCGCGACCGGGAGAAGTTCGACCGCATCACCGCGGTGGCCTCCCGCCTCCCGGCCGCCCGGCGCCGGGTCGCCCGGGACCTCGAACGCGACGGGACGCCGCTCGTCAAGGCCGCGGCGGCCGCCGTGCGCCTGCTCGACCGGGGTTACTTCCGGATCGGCAGCGACACCTACACCGACGAGAACGGCTCGTTCGGCCTCACCACCCTCGAGCGGAGCCACGTCCGCAAGGAGCGCGGCCTGCTCGTCTTCCGGTTCGTCGGCAAGTCGAGCATCGAGCACGTCATCGAGATCGACGACCCGGCGGCGATCCGGGCGCTCGAGCCGATGCGGCGGCGCCGGACGACGAGCCAGCGCCTCCTCGCCTACGAGGCCGACGGGAAGTGGTGCGACCTCACGGCCCCCGACGTCAACGCCTACCTCGCCGACCTGCTCGGTGGCGACCTCACCGCCAAGGACTTCCGGACGTGGCACGCCACCGTGCTGGCGGCGCTCTCGCTCGCCGAGTCCGAGGAGGAGGGCGACACGGTGACGTCCCGCCGTCGGGCGGTCAAGGCCGCCATCGCGGAGGTCGCCGAGTACCTCGGCAACACGCCCACCATCGCGAAGAACTCCTACGTCGACCCGCGGGTCATCGACGAGTACGAGTCGGGACAGACGATCGGCGTCGAGCCGCGCCGGTTCCGCAACCCGGAGCGGCGCCAGACGGCCGCGGAGAAGGCCCTGCTCGACCTCCTCACCGGCTGACCGCGGCCGGGCCGCCACCGCGTGCCCGGGCTGCGTCCACCCGGCCCCCGTAGGATCCGCCGCGTGACCCGTCGAGCCCTGGCTGCCCTCCTCGCTGCTGTCGCGGCCGTGCTCGGACTCGGGGTCGCGTCGGCCGCGACCCCCGCTCTCGCCGCTGCCCCGTTCGGCGCGACGGTCCTCATCGGCACCGGCGGACTCACCTGGACCGACGTCTCGGAGGAGGACACCCCGAACCTCTGGACGCTCCTGCGGGACGGCTCGAGCGCGGCGATGTCGATCAGGTCGGTCGAGACCAACACCTGTCCGGTCGACGGCTGGCTCGGCGTCTCCGCCGGGGGCCGGGCCGCGGCGCCGCGCCCGGGGACCGGCCCCGTGAAGGAACGCCCGTGCGCGCCGATCGAGGAGCCCACCGGCGGCGTCGTGCCGCAGTGGCAGACCTACGTCGACGCCGCCGCCAGCCGCAAGTTCGACGCCCGCCTGGGCATGCTGGGAGAGGCCGCCGCCGCCTCCGACGTCTGTGTGAAGCCGGTCGGACGGGGCGCCGCCATCGCCGCCGCCCGTGCCGACGGCACCGTCGACCGCTACTCGACGTGGTCGAACCAGACTCTCCTCGTCGACCTCAACACCTGCCCGCTCACCATCGTCGACGTCGGCAGCGTGCGCGACCCCGACGACGTCGCATCAGCCGAGACGGCTCCCGGGTCCAGCCGCAAGGACCAGATCGCCGCCGTGGACGAACGCATCGGCGCGGTCATCGAGGCCGCCCCGGGCGGCGCCGACTTCATCGTCGCGAGCCTGTCCGACGCCGGCGAGACCGAGCGACTGCGCCTCGTCGTCGCCCGCGGCCCCAGCGGCTTCGGCCCCGGCCGGCTCGACGCGCAGTCGACGCGGCAACCCGGCCTCGTGCAGGCGCAGGACCTCCCGGTGACCGTCATGGCGATCACCGGCATCGACATCCCGACCGGCCTCGGCGGCACCCGGATGACGAGCGACCGCGCGCCGGACAACTCCGAGCGGCGGGCTCGTGACCGCCTCCAGACGCTCGTCGACTACGACTTGGCCAGCCACGAGGTGCACGGCCTCGTCCCGCCGTTCTTCAACACCTTCGCCTACGGGCAGCTCGTCATCTACCTCCTCGTGCTCCTCGTGTGGAAGGGCAAGATCGGCGGCCCCGACACCCGCCGCCGCGTCCTCGGCGTCGTCCGCATCGTCGCGGTGGCGGCCGCGTCCGTGCCCGCGTCGACCTTCCTCGCGAACCTGCTGCCGTGGTGGCGCTTCCCCGTCCCGATGCTCTCCATCGTCGCGGCCGTCGGGGTGTTCGTCGCCCTCATCGCGTTCGCCGCGCTGCGCGGCCCCTGGGGCCGGGCGGCCCTGGGGCCGCTGGCGTTCGTCGCCGCCGTGACGATGGCGGTGCTCGCCGGTGACGTCATGACCGGCTCGAGGCTCCAGCAGTCCTCGCTCATGGGCCTGCAGCCCGTGGTCGCGGGCCGCTTCTACGGCATGGGCAACGTGACCTTCGCCCTCTTCGCGACGGCGTCGATCCTGCTGGCCACCGCGGTGTCGAGCTTCCTCGTCAAGGCGGGACGGCCCCGTGTCGCCGCCGCGGTCGTCCTCGTCCTCGCGTTCGCCACCGTCGTCGTCGACGGTGCGCCCTTCTGGGGCGCGGACGGTGGTGGCCCACCGGCGTACATCCCCGGCATCGCCTACCTCGTCCTGTCCATCCTCGGCCTGCGGATGACGTGGCAGCGGATCGCCGTCATCGGGCTCGGGTCGGTCGGGCTGTTCTTCGCCGTGGCCTTCCTCGACTGGCTGCGCAGCCCCGACGACCGCAGCCACCTCGGGCGCTTCATCCAGTCGATCATCGAGGGCGACGCCCTCGACATCGTCGTCCGCAAGGGCCAGCAGAACTGGAGCATCCTGCTCGGCAACGCCCCGTTGACCCTGCTCGTGCCGGCGGCGCTGCTCTTCGTCATCTACGTCCTCGCACGCCCGACGTCCTGGGGCTCGCGCGGCTTGGGCAAGGCGGCCGAGAAGGCGCCGACGCTGCGGGCGGGGCTCATCGCCCTCGTCATCACGCTGACGATCGGCTTCCTCATCAACGACTCCGGCACGGCGATCCCCGCCGTCGGCGCGACGGTCGCGGTGCCGCTCATCGTCAGCGTCGTCGTGCGGACCCTCCAGGACGACCTGCGCGGCTCGGCCACGACCCGTCGCGCCAGGCGGAGCTGACCAGCCAGGCCCACGCGGCCAGCAGCACGGCCGGGGCGACCTGCGTGCGGACGGCCATCGTCACGTCCTCGACCCCGGGCGTCATCCCGAGGACGCGCCCCGGGGTGTAGGCCACCGCCATGACCCACAGCCGCGCGAGCAGGACGGCGTCCACGGCGCCGACAGCGACGGCGGGGAGCGCGGACCAGACCATGAGGTCGTACCAGGGCAGCGAATAGGTCGCCGCGAGCGCGTAGGCCCCGGCCAGCACGACGACCCACACCAACGCCCGCCCCCCGACCCCGACGTCTGCGCCGATGGTCGCTCCAGCAGCCGTTGACGCAGACGTTGCGGGAGAGCGGGTGACGTGGTGGACGAGGCGCACCAGGCACGCCGCGAAGACGAGGGCGGCCGCGGCCGCGAGGGCCGAGATCCGCATCCGGACGTCGACGCCACCGCCGCTCACCTCGAGCAGCCACCGCCACGGCGTCGCGAGCGAGACGGCCCTGGCCGACCGGCCGAGCTGGTCGTAGACGTGCGGGCCGGCCCAGACGTGCAGCGCCCCGGTGACCACCACGGCCGACCCGACGAGGACCGCGGGCCGGCCCAGCCGGCGCACGCCGAGGGCCAGGAGCAGCGCGACGAGGAAGACGGCATACGTGAACTTGGACGACAGGGCGAGGGCTCCGAGGGTCCCGGCCAGCACCGCCCCGCCGACCCCGACGTGGCGGTGCGCCGCCCAGACCGCGGCGACGCCGAGCGCGGTGGCGAGCAGGTCGACGTGCGCGCCGAGGAGGCCGACCGAGAAGACGAGGGGGTTGGCGGTCCACACGGCGTCGATGCGGGCGCCGTGCCCGGGAAGCAGCCGGCGCAGGCACCACCGGACGGCGAGCCACGACGCGACGACGACGAGCTGCCACAGCCAGACCGTCTCGCGCAGGCTGTCGCCGCCGCCGAGCGAGGTGAGCCCCTGCACGAGGGTGGCGAACGGCCCGTAGACGCTCGGCTCCTCGGTCCAGGGCGCCTCGACCCGGCTGACGACGGGGTCCGCGCCGCCGCGCCAGCGGTCGGGGGACTCGAGCCACGGGTTGTCGCCGAGGCTGAGGATGCGCCCGTAGGCCGCGTAGCTCACGTGGTCGCCCGACCCGAACGGCGTCGTCAACGCCGCGGCGACGGCGAGCGCTCCGACGACCGGCCGGGACAGCTCGCCGTCGCGGCGCAGGAGCGACAGGACGACCGCGAGGGCCCCCACCGTGTATGCCGTCCACATCGCCGCCGTGACCAGGGCCGGGCTGAGCGCGAACGGCAGCAGGGTGCCGGGCGCCCAGCCGCGGTCGCCGAGGTCGGACGCGGCGGCGTTCGGGAGGGTGAGCCCGACGAGGAGCAGCAGGGTGAACGAGAGGACGAGCAGGCCGGTCCGCAGCCGTGCGCCGACGGGGCCCCGAGCGAGGCGGCCGCCGGTGTCAGAGACGCGCTGCGACACCGGGTGCACGCTGCGAGAGGGCTCGTCGCAGGCGGCGCCTCGTGAGGGCCCGCCAGACGTCGCGGTACTGCGCGGCGCGGTGCACCTGGCCGCGCCAGTCGGTCCCGGAGACCCGGTGCTGGAGCTCGCAGGGGACCTCCTCGACGCGCAGGCCGGCGGTGAGCACGTCGACGGTGAGGCCGACCTCGACCCCCCAGCCGGGGGCCAGGGGGCTCGCGGCCTCGAACGCCTCGGCGGTGAGGCAGCGCATGCCGGAGAGCGGCTGGACCGGGGTCCAGCCGGTGAGGCCGGTGATGCCCTCGCTGGCGAGGCGCACGACGAAGCCGTGGCCGCCGCCCGCGACCTTCTGCGGGGGCAGCGTCGCGATGGTCATGTCGGCCCGGCCCCCGAGCACCGGGGGCAGGAGGACGTGGAGGTTGCTCGCCGACTGCTCGAGGTCGCCGTCGACGAAGAGCAGGTGGCGGGGTGCCTGGCCGTCGGCCGCCTCGAGTCGCCGCAGGTGCCGCACCCCGGTCTCGAGGGCGGCGGCCTTGCCGGCGTTGCGGGCGTGCACGACGACGCTGGCGCCCGCGCCGTCGGCGACGGCCGCCGTGTCGTCGCTGCTCCCGTCGTCGACGACGACGACGCGGTCGACGCCGTCGAGGGCCAGCACGGCCTCGACCGTCGCCGTGATCCGGTCGGCCTCGTCCTTGCAGGGGATGATCGCCGCGACCGTGCGGTCAGGCGCCGACATCAGCGCAGGGTGACCTGGCGGCTGAGCAGGCCCGAGCGGGCGCGACGCTCGGCGGCGGTGAGGGGCGCGGCGGAGGCGAGCGCGGCGGCATACCGCGTGCCGAAGGCACCGAGGGCGTCCTCGTGGACGTCCGGGTCGCGGTCGGCGGGCACCTCGAAGACGGGGACGAGGAGTCCGCAGGCGCGGAAGGCACCGAGCAGCCGGGTGCCCTCACCCAGGCTGGTCTCGCCGGCCGCGTGCAGGCGGGCGAGGGCGTCGGTGGCGTGGTCCTCGTCGTCCGGGAGGACGAGCCGGATGTAGGTGCGCTCGCCGATGCGGACCCAGTAGGCCGACGGCAGCGCCGACATGCGGCGGGTCGGGACGACCGACTCGTTGGCACGGTCGAGCGAGGCCCGGCCCTCCTCGTCGAGGTCCTGGCCGTCGACCCAGAAGTCGAAGCCCTCGTGGACCTCGACCTCGAACGGGGCGGAGGTGTCGAGGAGGTCCTGCAGTCGCGGGGTGTCGCCGGTCGCGGCGGTCACGTGCTGGACGGCGCTGCCGGGCTCGGCGGCCGCGCCGGCGAGGAGCTGCGCGGCGAGGTCGCGGCTCGGGTCACCGCTCGTCGAGCCGGACTGCGTCCCGACGAGGACCGTGCCGTCGGCGCGGTGCACCGCCGGCCAGGCCATGGGGAGCACCGTGGCGATGGTCGCGCGCTCGACGCCCTCCGGGGCGTGTGCGGGGGCGAAGGTCACCGCAGCCGTGGCCGCCGGGAGGATCTCGCGGATCGCCACCCACTCGGTCTCCCGCGGCAGCCCCTCGAAGGGCCGGTTCACGTAGGGGACGGGTGCCGGGCGCTGCCGCGTGGCGGGTGCGCCCGAGTCGTCGGTGGTCCTGCGTCGTCGCGAAGCCTTGCCCATGGCGGTCAGCGTAGTGCGCTCGTCAGGTGGCGCGGCGACGGCTCGGTCCGCCCACGGCGGCCCACACCGTCTGCGCACCCTTGTCCTCGCCGACGCCCCACTCGTGGGCGAGCGAACGGATGATGCGCAGCCCGCGGCCGCTCGACACCCAGACCGCGGCCGGCGCCGGCACGGGCGCGGTGTCGCCACCGCCGTCGGTGACCTCGAGCTCGACGACCTCACCGCGGACCTTCCAGCGCACCCGCAGGCAGCCGTCGGCCAGGGGGCGCGCGTGGCGGATGGCGTTGGTCATGAGCTCGGACACCACGATCTCGGCCTCGTCGATGGTCTGCTCGGGGAGGTCGCGGGCCCGAAGGTCGGCCACGACCGCCTGCCGCACGCGGGTCACCGTCGACGCGCCCCAGGGCGCCCGGATCGTGCGCACCTGGCCGCGGCCGATGGCGCCGCCGAACTCGTCGAGGGCGCGACCCGCGGGCACGACGGGGGCGTCGCCCGTGCCGGTCGTCGTGCCGGTCGTCGTGCCGGTCGTCGTGTCGGGCGAGTCGGTCGCGTCGGTCTCCGCTGAGGTCACGTCGGGGACTCTAGTCGAGCAGGGCGAGGACGTGGCGTGGTCGATCGCTGATGATGACGTCGACGCCGAGCTCGGCGCAGCGCTCGACGTCCTCGTCGTCGTTGACCGTCCAGACGTAGACGGTGTGCCCGCGACGGTGGTGGGCGCGCACGACCGACGGGGTGCGCCGCACGATCCGCACGTCGAGCCCGACGGTGGTGATGCCGTTCGGGAGGGAGCCGTCCCAGGAGAACCGCGGTGCCGACTGCTCGACGAGGTAGACGAGCGGGACGTCGGGCGCGAGCCCACGCATCCGCATGAGCGCGAGCAGCGAGAACGACATGACGCGCAGGTGCGGCTGGTGAGGGCGGTCGCCGCCGGTCAGCGCGAACTCGCGCAGCACCGTGACGAGCTGGCGCTCGACGAGGCCGCCGTAGCGGGTGGGGTGCTTGGTCTCGACGAGCGTGAGGAGCTCGTTGTTCTGCTGGGTGAGCGCGTCGAGGAGCCGTCGCAGGGTGAGCAGGCGCCCGCGCTCGGGGTCCCGGTCCGCGTCCTCGGGTGCGCTGCCGTCGTCGAGGTCCTTCCAGCTGCCCCAGTCGAGGCCCTCGAGGTGCGCGAGCTCGAGGGTGGAGATCACCCCGTCACCGTTGCTCGTCCGGTCGGCACGGCGGTCGTGGACGCAGACGAGGTGGTGGTCGGCGGTGAGCCGGACGTCGCACTCGATCCCGTCGACGCCGAGGCCGAAGGCGGTCGTGTACGCGGCGAGGGTGTGCTCGGGGGCCTCCGAGCTGGCCCCCCGGTGGGCCACGACGAGCGGCCGACCAGTCCCCTCACGCCGATGCCACGGTGTCGGAACATCCACGCGCCCATCGTGGCAGTGCCGGACCCCTGGCGACGCGAACGACTCACACGACCTCGCGGCATACCGTTGTCCCATCGTGAGCCTTCCCCCCTTCCAGACCCTCGTCGACGCGCACTGGCGCGACGTGGCCCGCCTGGCGCACGCGCTCGCCGGCCCGAACCTCGGGGACGACGTCGCGCAGCAGGCGTGGACGCAGGCGCTCGCGGCGTACCCGCGGGTGACGAGCACCCGCAACCTCAAGGGGTGGCTGCTGACGATCACGCACCGCTGCGCGATGGACGCCCACCGGGCCGCTCGCCGCACGGTGCTCCACGACGACCCGTCCTCGCTGTCCGCCGCGCCGGTGGTCTCCGCGCCGGTGGCGCCCGACGACGGGCTGTGGGCGCGGGTCGACGCCCTGCCCCCGCGCCAGCGGGAGGCCGTCGTCCTCAAGTACGTCGGCGACCTCGACCACCGCGCCGTCGCCACCGCCCTGGGGACCTCCCCCACCATGAGCCGCCGGCTGGTGTCCGACGCGCTCGCCACTCTCCGTCTCGATGCTGAGGAGCTGCGATGACTGCTTCGGTCCTGTCGTCCTTCGACCCGTCCGTGCGCCCGCCGCTGCTGCCCGAGTCGGACGTGTCGTATGCCGTCGAGGACACCGCCGTGGGCCGCCTCCTGCTCGCGATGACCGCCGACGGCCGGCTCGTCACGAGCGCGTACGTCCCGGACTCCGCGGCCGAGTCCGCCTGGCTGCAGCGGGTCGCGGACGTCGTGTCCCCTCGCGTCCTGCGCCACCCGGCGCGGCTGGACCAGGTCCGTCGCGAGCTCGCCGCCTACCTCGACGGGCGGGCGACCGGGTTCTCGGTGACGCCCGACCTGGCCCTGGCCAGCGCGTTCCAGCGGTCGGTGCTCACCGGGCTGGCGACGCAGGTGGGCTACGGGGCGTCGACGACCTACGGGGAGCTGGCTGCCGCCATCTCGCGTCCGGGAGCGGCGCGGGCCGTGGGCTCGGCCCTGGGCGCGAACCCGGTCTGCGTCGTGGTGCCCTGCCACCGGGTGCTGCCGGCCCGCGGTTCGGTCGACGGCGACGTCGGTGGGTATGCCGGTGGGCCGGCCGCGAAGTCGTACCTCCTCGCGCTCGAGGCAGGTCGTTCCGTGCGGTGATGGCCTCCCGGCGCTGCCGGGTCTACGCTGGACAAACCATGTACACGATCAAGCGCGCCGCGGAGCTCACCGGCATCGGCCTCGCCACCCTCCGGGCGTGGGAGCGCCGCTACGGCGTCGTGTCCCCGTCCCGCACCGAGAGCCGCTACCGGCTGTACTCCGACAACGACGTTCGGGCGCTCTCGATCATGGCCGCGCTCGTCGACGACGGGTGGACCGCGAGCGAGGCTGCGGCAGAGACGCTTCGGCGGGTGAGCGGGTCGGGCACGGCGACGGTCTCGTCGGTGGCCGGCGGCTCGGCACCGTCCTTCGCCACGTTGGACGAGCTGGACCAGCTCATCGAGGCGGCGGCCGAGCTGGACGTCGACCGGGTGAGCGCCATCCTCGACCGGGCGCTCGCGCGGGACGACTTCACCGTCGTCGCCGCGCAGTGGCTCATGCCCGTCCTCACCGCCGTCGGTGGCGCGTGGGCCGACGGGCGCATGACCGCCGCCGGCGAGCACCTCATCAGCTATGCCGTGCAGCGCCGCCTGGCCGGGCTGTACGAGGGGGCTGCGCGGCCAACAAGCGGACCCCTCGTCGTCCTCGGCCTCCCGCCGGGGTCACGCCACGAGCTCGGGCTGCTCGCCTTCGCGGTGGCCGCGCGCCAGGCCGGGCTCGACACCGCGTACTTCGGCGCGGACCTGCCGGTCTCGGACTGGGAGTCCGCCGTCTCCAGCCGTTCCGCCGGGGCCGCTGTGCTGTCCGTGCCGCGACTCGCCGACGTGGTGCCGGCCCAGTCCGTGGTCAACCGTCTGCGTGAGCGTTCGCCCGCAGTCGTCGTGGCTGTGGGCGGCGGCTACCAGGAGGACATCACGGGGGCGCACCACCTGGGCCACGACCTCGCCGACGGCATCGCGCTGCTGCGGGCGCAGCTCGCCGTCGCCGGGAGCACGCAGCCCGCCTGACCGCCCGGTCCCGAGCAGACGAACGCCGCCCCCCACCCGTTTGTTCAGAGTGGGGGGCGGCGCTGTGGGGCCGGCACTGAGGGCAGGGGCCTACCTCAGCACCAGGGGTAGATGAACAGGCTGTCGTCGCCTGCACGGTGGTCGGCGAGCACGACGCTGCGCGGCAGCGGGTCCGGGAGCGACGCGACGTCGGTGCCCGCACGCGGCACGACGCCCACCGACACGGCGGTGGCGATCCTCTTCATGGCGATCTCCTTGGTCGTGTGAGCCCCGGTCGTGTGGAGCACTGCCCCAAGGGAACGCCCTCGGTCGCCTCTTTGTCAATGCTTTGTACAGGGTTTGGTCCGCATGTGGCCCGAAAGGACTACGCCGCGTCCTTCGGACGGGGAACCCGGCGGCGCCGAGGTCGCCCCACTGGAGGCCGCTCTGCGGGGAGCGTCGCGCCTGGAGCCGGATCGCGGTTTCGTGCCGCTCGGTTCGGCCCTCGAGCAGCCCCACATTCGGTTGTGCTGGAGTCCGATTGGCGGCGGGGGTGGCTGTCAGTGGTGGCCTCTAGAGTTCTGTCATGGAGCTCGACACCGCGATCGCGAACCTGGAGGTGGCCACCGCCTCGGTCGTGGAGGCGTTGCGGCACAGCGACCCCGGCTCGGCCGGCCGGGAGCAGCTGCTGTCGGTGGTCGAGGTCACCCACCGGGTCGGCAACACCCTCGCCGAGGTGCAGACCGTCGCGGTCGCCCACGTCGCCGCGATCGAGGACGTCACATGCTCGGACGGGACCTGGGGTGAGCAGCACCGCGGGCTGGGCCACGAGTGCCTCGACGCCCCCGGCCTGATCGGACCGATCCTGGGGATCACCGCCCAGGCCGCGACGACCCGGTGCGAGGTCGCCGTGCACCAGATGACGACCACCCCCCAGCTCGTCACCGCGATGCTCGCCGGCGACCTCGACCCCTGGCGGGCCCGGGTCGTCACCACCGAGGTCGAGATCTGCCCCGACGACGGCGCCCACACCATCGTCGACGCCCTCGTCGCCCACTACGACGCCAAAGGCCGGTGGGACGAGACCACCGGACCCCTGCGGGCCCGGGTCCGGCGGATGATCGCCCGCGCCCACCCCGACGTCGTCGCCGGACAGGCCAAGGCCGCCCGCGAAGGACGGTTCGTGCGCCGCTGCCCGGCCACCCTGGGCACCGACCACTGGGAGGCCGAGCTCCCCGTCGAGCGCTCCGCCCCGATGTGGCAGGCCGTCGACACCCTCGCCCGCACCCTGCGCCGCGCCCACCCCGACCTCACCCTCGCCCAGGCCCGCGCCGACGCCCTCGCCCAGCTCGTCCTGGCCCAGGCCACCGTCACCGTCCACCTCCACGCCACCGTCCCCGCCGACACCCCCACACCCGCCGCACCCGCCGCACCCGCCGCACCCGCTGCAGGGACCCACACCCGAACGCGAACCAGCCCCTCCGATGACGCCGACCCCACCGGCACCACCACTGCCGCCACCGTGGCGGGGGCTGCGACGGACGCCACCTCGGCGACGCGCCGCGACGCCAGCAGCGACGGGGGCCGTGCCCGGGTCCGATCGGACGACGTCCCTGCCGGCTCCAGCGCGGCCGCGACCTCGAATAACGCGAGCGCTGCCACCGCCTCGACCGACTCCGACGTTGGCAGTAACCCAACCCACGGTGACCCCGGCGCGCCTTCTGCTCGCCCGGCCGGCAGCTCGGGAGCGACGGCGCCCGCAGGTGAGCACCGACCCACCGGGCCGCCCCAGGCACCACACCTGACCGAGGTCGGCGGGCTCGGATCCACCGTGCCCACCCTGCTCGACCTCGACGCCCTCGCCGCCGCCACCCGACTCGTTCCCTCGAGCCCACTGACGTGCGACCCCGACACCGGCGCCGTGACCGGCGGGACCATCCCCGCCTCCCTGGCCACACGCGCCCGCAAGGACGCCGCCCGCCGCAGCGACGGCTACGTCGTGCCCGCCGACATGGCCCGCCTCGTCCGCCTGCGCGACGGCCGGTGCCGCTTCCCCGGCTGCTCCACCAACGCCATGTACACCGACCAGGACCACGTCATCGCCTGGCCCGTCGGCGCCACCACCCCCACCAACCTCATGTGCCTGTGCCGCCGACACCACCGCATCAAGCAACGCCACGGCTGGACCGTCCGCCTCGACCCCGACGGCACCGCCCACTGGACCGACCCCACCGCACGCACCTCCACCACCCACCCCATCGACCACCTCGACCGCACCACCGTGCCCCTGGCACCGACCGCGCCGACCGAGCCCGGGCGACCGGCAACCGCCGCCGCCGCCGCGAGCCCGACCCACCGCCCCACCCGGCTGCGGCCGCTCGACCTCGACGAGGTCCACACCCTCCTCGAGGACCACCTCTGGCGCCACCTCGAGCTCCTCGACCGCGACGGACCCCCACCACCCATCACCATCGACATCACCCCGGCCTACCCCGCCCCGCCGCCGTTCTGACGCGCCTCACCGGGGCCCCTTTCGCCCGGAGGGCTCAGCGTCCGGGCAGCTCCGGCCCCTCGATGTCGTACCCACCGAGCAGCTTGGCCATTGCGAGGTGCGGCTTGGCCTCCTCGTGGCGGCTCTGGCGCTGCAGGGTCCGCCCGAGGAGCAGCAGCGCGTAGTGGTCGTCCGGGTTGTCGACGAGCATCGCCCGGAGGATCTCCTCGCTCCGGGTGAGCTGCGCCGAGTGGTAGTACGACCGCGCGAGGTACAACCGCAGCTCCGTCGTCCCGTGCAGGGGCGGCTCCAGGGCGCTGCGGTCGACGAGCTCCAGGAACAGGGCACCGGCCTCGCGGTACTCCCCCCGGTCGAACCGCTCCCGCGCCGCGTCGTAGTCGCTGGCGAACGAGCTCTCGGTCATGACTCTCCCTCGATGTGTCCTGCTAGGCCTGTCTAGGCCAAACCTGATAATCCACTATCCGGCCGGATCATTCCCTCAGCGGAACGCCGGCAGGCCGGTGAGCGCCTGGCCGATGACGAGCTGGTGCACCTCGGACGTGCCCTCGTAGGTGAGGACCGACTCGAGGTTGTTGGCGTGGCGCAGCGGCGAGTACTCCAGCGCGATCCCGTTGGCGCCGAGCAGCGTCCGGCACTCCCGCGCGATGGCGATCGCCTCACGACAGGAGTTGAGCTTGCCCAGGCTCACCTGCTCGGGCCGCAGCGTCCCGGCGTCCTTGAGCGCGCCGAGGTGCAGCGCGAGCAGCATGCCCTTGCCCAGCTCGAGCGTCATGTCGGCGAGCTTGGTCTGGGTGATCTGATAGCCGGCGAGGGGCTTGTCGAAGATCTCGCGGTCCTGCGTGTAGGCGATGGCCACCTCCAGCGAGTCCCGCGCCGCCCCCAGGGCCCCGAAGATGATCCCGAAGCGCGCCTCCGACAGGCACGACAGCGGCCCCGACAGCCCCCGCGCCTCCGGCAGCATCGCCGACGAGGGCAGCCGCACCCCCTCGAGCACGAGCTCCGAGGTCACCGAGGCCCGCAGCGACAGCTTCCCGGTGATCTCCGGCGCCGAGAACCCGGCCGAGTCGGTCGGCACGACGAACCCGCGGATGGTCGAGCCGTCGCTGTCGTCGGTGCGCGCCCACACCACGGCGACGTCGGCGACGGACCCGTTGGTGATCCACATCTTCGTCCCGTCGAGCACCCAGTCGTCACCGTCGCGACGGGCGCGCGTCCGCATGCCCGCGGGGTTCGACCCGTAGTCCGCCTCGGTGAGGCCGAAGCACCCGATCGCCTCCCCCGCCGCCATCCTCGGCAGCCACTCCTGCTTCTGCTCCTCGCTGCCGTGCTTCCAGATCGCGAACATCGCGAGCGAGCCCTGCACCGAGACGAGGCTGCGCACCCCGGAGTCGACCGCCTCCAGCTCCGCACAGGCCAGCCCGTATGCCGTGGCGCTCGTCCCCGCGCACCCGTACCCCTCGAGGTGCATGCCGAGCAGGCCGAGCCCACCGAACTGGAGCGCGAGGTCCCGCACCGGCACGGAACCGGCCTCGAACCACCCCGACACGTGGGGGCGGACCTCCGCGGTGAGGAAGGACCGGACCGTGTCCCGCATGGCCCGGTCCTCGGCGCTGATGAGCCCGTCGATGCCGAACAGGTCGAGCGGGTGCTGCGTGTCCGTGGCCATGGCGCCAACCTACCTGCGGGGCCGAGGACGCGTCCGTCCGGAAACCCGGGTGACGGCGCGACCCGCGACGGGGGAGACTCGACTCCCGTGGCACATCTCGAGGTCAACCAGGTCGGGTTCACGCTCCCCGACGGACGCCCTCTGCTCGACGGCGTCCAGTTCCGCGTCGGCGACGGGCAGCGGGTCGCGCTGATCGGTCCCAACGGGACGGGCAAGACCACCCTGACCCGGATCGTCTCCGGCGGCCTCACGGCGAAAGAGGGGGCGATCACCCTCTCCGGGACCCTGGCCGTGATGAACCAGTTCATCGGCAAGGTCCGCGACGACTCCACCGTCCGCGACCTGCTCGTGTCCGTCGCGCCCGAGCGGATCCGCACGGCGGCACGTGCCGTCGACGCCGCCGAGCTGCGGATCATGGAGGTCGACGACGAGCCGTCGCAGATGGCCTACGCGCAGGCGCTGGCCGACTGGGGAGACGCCGGTGGCTACGAGTTCGAGACGACCGTCTGGGACACGGTGACGATCCAGGCGCTGGGTATGCCGTTCGAGCGGGCCCAGTGGCGCCCCGTCACCTCCCTCTCGGGAGGGGAGCAGAAGCGTGTGGTCCTCGAGGCTTTGCTGAGCGGGCCCGCGGACCTGCTGCTGCTCGACGAGCCGGACAACTACCTGGACGTGCCGGCCAAGCGGTGGCTCGAGGACCGGCTCATCGCCTCTGACAAGACGGTGCTCTTCATCAGCCACGACCGGGAGCTGCTGTCGCGGGTCGCGACGGCCGTCGTCACCCTCGAACCTGGTGCCAACGGTGCGACCGCGTGGACCCACCCCGGGTCGTTCGCGACGTGGCACCAGGCGAGGGTCGACCGCAACGACCGCCTCGAGGAGCAGCTCCGCCGCTGGGACGAGGAGCACGCCAAGCTCAAGGCGCTCGTCATCATGTACCGGCAGAAGGCGGCCTACAACTCGGACATGGCCTCCCGCCTCCAGGCGGCCGTCACCAAGCTCGACCGGTTCGAGAAGGCGGGGCCGCCCGAGAAGGTCGCGATCAGCCAGAACGTCCGGATGCGCCTCACCGGCGGCCGGACGGCCAAGCGCGCCGTCGTCTGCACCGGCCTCGAGCTGCTCGCCCCCGACCCCACCTCGGGTGCGGCGGATCTCATGCGGCCCTTCGACCTCGAGGTCTGGTTCGGTGAACGCGTCGCCGTGCTCGGGTCGAACGGGTCCGGCAAGTCGCACTTCCTCCGGCTCCTCGCCGCGGGCGGGAGCGACCCGGACGTCGAGCACCAGCCGGTCGGCGAGATCCCGCCGGAGCCGGTGCGGCACCGCGGCAACGCCCGGCTCGGCTCACGCGTCCGACCCGGCTGGTTCGCGCAGACGCACGACTCCCCCGCCCTGCGCGGGCGCACGCTGCTCGACATCCTGCACCGCGGCGACGACCACCGGACCGGCCGCGGGCGGGAGGAGGCGTCACGGGTCCTCGACCGCTACGAGCTGGCCCGGCAGGGTGAGCAGACCTTCGACTCGCTCTCGGGCGGGCAGCAGGCGCGCTTCCAGATCCTCCTGCTCGAGCTGAGCGGGGCGACCCTGCTGCTCCTCGACGAGCCCACCGACAACCTCGACCTGCACTCGGCCGAAGCACTCGAGCAGGCGCTCACCGCGTTCGAGGGCACCGTGCTCGCCGTGACCCACGACCGGTGGTTCGCGCGCAGCTTCGAGCGCTTCCTCGTCTTCGGCAGCGACGGCCGCGTCGTCGAGACACCGGAGCCGGTGTGGGACGAGGCCAGGGTCAGCCGCGCCCGCTGACTCAGCCCTCTCCGGGCGCCGGGACCTCCCCGAACGGCTTCGAGGTCATGAGCGAGAACTCCTCGCCGTCGAGCCCCTTGACGGTGGTGACGCGCCCGTACTCGAAGTCCCACGGCTCGGTGGGTGCGTCACCGCCGGCGTCGACGACGCGCTGCCGGGCCGCGTCGACGTCGTCGACCTCGAAGGTCACGCACCAGCGGGGCCCCAGCGCGTCGTCGGGCTGGGCCAGGCCCATGCCACCCGCCGGCTGGTCCGCCCCCGGCGGGGTGAACATCGTGTACTCGAAGCCCTCCACCGGGGTGTCCTCGTAGGTGAAGCCGAAGACCGTGCCGTAGAACGACTTCGAGTCCGCCAGACCCGCGGAGACGAGGTCGATCCAGGCGACGGACCCGTGCTCGTTGTGCGCGTCGAAGCCGGTGTGCTCGCGCGACTCCCACGCCCCGAACGGGACGCCGGCGGCGTCGGCCCACATCGCCATCCGCCCGAAGGCACCGATGTCCATGGGCTCGAAGATCTGCTGCGCCCCGGCCCCGGTCGCCGCCGCGGCGGTCGCCTCCACGTCGTCGGTCGCGAAGTAGGTCGACCACACCGTCGGCCAGTCCATCCCCTCCATCGGGGGTGACATCCCGGCGACCTTGCGGCCGCCGAGGTGGGCGTTGGTGTAGCCGCCGTACTCGGCGCTGCTCTCCTCGAACTCCCAGCCGAGAACCGAGGTGTAGAACGCCTGGCTGCGGGCCAGGTCGCTCACGCTGACGTCCACCCAGCAGGGCGTCCCTGCCGGCCACTTCTCCTCGTGAGTTGCCATGGACCGACGCTAGACCCGCCCGGTGACGGCCATGCCGGAAACGGCGTCCGGGAGTCAGGAAGGATGACGTCATGACGCCCCGCCCACAGGAGCAGGTGCGTGACGCGACGAGCGACGACGCCGCCCGCTGCGCCGCCATCTACGCGCACTACGTCGAGCACTCGACGGCGACGTTCGAGGGGGTCGCGCCCACGGCCGCAGCGGTGGCCGGGCGCATCGCCGCCGCCCAGTAGCGCCACGCCTGGCTCGTCGCCGAGCGCGACGGCGTCGTCGTCGGCTACGCCTACGGCGGACCGTTCAAGGCGCGGGCGGCCTACCGCTTCTCGTGCGAGGTCAGCGTCTACGTCGACCCCGCCGGCCGGGGCGGTGGGACCGGCCGGACCCTCTACGCCGCCCTGCTCGACCGGATGGAGGCACTCGGCATGCGGATGGCGTGCGGCGGGATCACCCTGCCCAACGACGCGAGCCTCGCGCTGCACCGCGCGCTCGGGTTCGAGACGGTCGGCACGTACCGCCGGATCGGCTGGAAGCACGGCCGGTGGCGTGACGTCACGTGGGTGCAGAAGCCACTCGGCGGCGACGGCCCACCGACGACCGAGAGCCAGGGGCGGCGCTAGGGCGCGATCTCCCCGTCCGGGGCGACGTGCACCAGCGACCGGTAGTCGGGGTGGCGCGCGATCCAGGCCTTGATGAACGGGCAGAGCGGCAGCACCTCCCGCTCGCCGGTGTCGCGCACGTCGTCGAGGGCGAACCTCGCGAGCGCCGACCCCACGCCGCGGCCCCCGAAGCGGTCGTCGACCTCGGTGTGCGTGAACGCGATGAGCCCGGAGGACAGCCGGTAGGCCGCGAAGCCGGCCACCTCGTCGCCGAGGCGGGCCTCGTAGCGGTTCCGCTCCACGTTGTTCGTCACGACGACGTCATCAGCCATGCTGGTCATGAGACCACGACACCACACCACCGAGGAACGCCATGACCGAGGTCCACGTCCTGACTCCGCGCGAGGTGCCGCTGGGTGGCCCCCGCTCGATGACGGTGCGGCGCACCCTCCCCCACCGCGACCGCTCCTTCGTCGGTGCGTGGTGCTTCGTCGACCACTACGGCCCCGATGACGTCGCGGCGACGAGCGGGATGGACGTCCCGCCGCACCCGCACACCGGGCTCCAGACGGTGAGCTGGCTGTTCGCGGGCGAGGTCGAGCACCGCGACAGCGGTGGCGTGCACGCCATGGTCCGGCCGGGCGAGGTCAACCTCATGACGAGCGGCCACGGCATCGCCCACTCGGAGGTGTCGACGCCCGACACGACGACCCTGCACGGCGTCCAGCTGTGGGTCGTCCTTCCCGAGGACGACCGCGACCTCGAGCGCGAGTTCCAGCACCACGCCGCCCCCGTCGTCTCCCTGGCCGAGGGCGTGGACGCCCGCGTGTTCATCGGCACCCTCGACGGCCACGGCTCCCCCGTCCGGACGCGAACCCCGCTCCTCGGGGCCGAGGTGACCCTCGCGGCAGGTGCGTCGTGGACGGTCCCGGCGGACCCGGCATACGAGCACGCCCTCCTCGTGGACACCGGAAGCGCCACGTTCTGCGGGACCTGGCTCGGGCACGGCGACCTGGGCGTCGTCGACGCCGGCCTCACCGAGCTCACCCTCGTCGCCGAGGAGCCCACCCGCGCGGTGCTGCTCGGCGGCACGCCCTACGACGAGCCGATCGTCATGTGGTGGAACTTCATCGGGCGCGACCACGACGAGATCGTCGCGTTCCGGGAGCAGTGGCAGTCGCGGGCCGAGCGCTTCGGCGAGGTCGAGGGGTATGCCGGCCGGCTGGCCTGGCTGCCCGCGCCCGAGCTCCCGGCCGGTCGCCTGCGCAGCCGGGACCGGCACGGACGGCACTGACCCCGGACCCCCTTGGTGCGGCATACCCAAGGGGGGTATAGTATCGAGGCATGACGGAGCACGCGGGCCACGAGCACGGCTACATCGCCCACCACCACAAGGACGACTACCTCAAGCGGCTCCGCCGCATCGAGGGCCAGGCGCGCGGGATCCAGAAGATGGTCGACGAGGAGAAGTACTGCATCGACATCCTCACCCAGATCTCGGCGATGACGAAGGCCCTCCAGTCGGTCGCACTCGGCCTGCTCGACGAGCACATGAGCCACTGCGTCGCCGACGCGGCGCGCCAGGGCGGGCCCGAGGCCGACGCCAAGCTCAAGGAGGCGAGCGACGCGATCGCCCGCCTCGTCCGGTCCTGACCACCCCTTCGACGAGAGCGAGAACCCGATGAGCAGCACGAACACCTGGACCGTCACCGGCATGACCTGCGGCCACTGCGTCGCGTCGGTCACCGAGGAGGTCACCGAGATCGACGGCGTCGAGTCGGTCGACGTCGACCTCGCCACCGGAGCCGTGACCGTCATGAGCACGACGCCGCTCGAGGACGACGCCGTGCGCGCCGCCGTCGAGGAAGCCGGCTACCAGCTGGGATGAGCACCCCCGTGCGCGTCGTCGCGTTCCTCGCCGCCCTCGCGGCCGTCTTCGGCGTCACCGTCGCCGCCGGCCGGGTCGTCGGCCCCGTGGGCTCGGCGCCGGCGAGCGCGAGCGACGACGGTCACGGCCACGCCGGCGAGCCGCAGCCCGAGCCCGAGCCCACGCAGGCCGACCCTGCCGGCTCGCTCCCCCGCGGGCTGCAGGTGTCCCAGGACGGGTACGCCCTGCGCCTGGACCCCGACGCCTTCGCCGCCGCCCCCCGGGGTGAGCTCGAGCTCGTCATCGAGGGCCCCGACGGGAAGCCGGTCACCGAGTTCACGCCGCAGCACGAGAAGGAGCTGCACCTCATCGTCGTGCGCCGGGACTTCTCCGGCTTCCGGCACGTGCACCCGACCCGCGCCGCCGACGGCACGTGGAGCACGCCGCTCGACCTCGCGCCCGGGGCGTGGCGCGTCTTCGCCGACATGGCCCCCACCGGCGCGGAGCCGATGACCCTCGGTGCCGACCTGTTCGTCCACGGGAGCTACACGCCGACGACGGCGCCGCAGAAGGACGTCCGCACGGCCACGGTCGACGGCTACACGGTGACGCTCGAGGGCGACCTCGTCCCCGGCACCGACTCCGACGTCACCCTGTCGGTGAGCCGCGGCGGCGCACCGGTCACCGACCTCCAGCCCTACCTCGGCGCGTACGGGCACCTCGTCGCCCTCCGCGGCGGCGACCTCGCCTACCTCCACGTCCACCCCGAGGGTGAGCCCGGCGACGGCAGCACCGCCCCCGGTCCGGACGTCACCTTCGGCACGACCGTCCCGACGTCGGGCACGTACCGGCTGTTCCTCGACTTCCGGCACGCCGGGGTGGTGCGGACCGCCGCCTTCACCGTCACCGCCGGCACACCCCTCGAACCGTGGAAGGAGGACCCGTTCCAGTGACGAACACCGTCGACCTCGACATCACCGGGATGACCTGCGCCTCGTGCGCCAACCGGATCGAGCGCAAGCTCAACAAGCTCGACGGCGTCACCGCGACCGTCAACTACAGCACCGAGAAGGCGCGGGTCGAGTTCCCCGAGACCATCTCGCCCGCCGACCTGCTCACCACCGTCGAACAGGCGGGGTATGCCGCGACCCTGCCTCCCGCCCCCGGCGCACCGCGCGACGCTGGGGACGACGCGGCCACCGCGGACCCGACCCGGGCCCTGCGCGACCGGCTGCTCATCTCGACCGCCCTCTCCGTGCCGGTCGTCGCGATGGCGATGGTCCCCGCCCTGCAGATCACCTTCTGGCAGTGGCTCTCGCTCGTGCTCGCGGCGCCCGTCGTCGTCTGGGGCGCCTGGCCGTTCCACCGGGCCGCCTGGGTCAACCTGCGGCACGGCGCGACGACGATGGACACGCTCATCTCGATCGGGACCCTGGCCGCGTTCGGGTGGTCGCTCTACGCGCTCTTCCTCGGCACCGCCGGGACGCCGGGGATGACCCACCCCTTCGAGATCACCATCGAGCGCACCGACGGCGCCGGCAACATCTACCTCGAGGCCGCGGCAGGCGTGACGACGTTCCTCCTCGCCGGGCGCTACGCCGAGGCCCGGGCCAAGCGCCGCTCGGGGGCGGCCCTGCGCGCCCTCCTCGAGATGGGCGCCAAGGACGTCGCCGTTCTGCGCGACGGCGGTGAGCAGCGCATCCCCGTCGACCGGCTCGTCGTGGGCGACGAGTTCGTCGTCCGCCCCGGCGAGAAGGTCGCCACCGACGGCACCGTCACCGAGGGCGCCTCGGCGCTCGACACCTCGATGCTCACCGGCGAGTCCGTCCCGGTCGAGGTCGGGGTCGGCGACGCCGTCGTGGGCGCCACCGTCAACTCGGGGGGCCGCCTCGTCGTGCGCGCGACCCGCGTCGGCGGGGACACCCAGCTCGCCCAGATGGCCCGGCTCGTCGAGGACGCCCAGAACGGCAAGGCCGAGGTCCAGCGCCTCGCCGACCGCATCTCCGGGGTCTTCGTCCCGGTCGTCATCGCCCTGGCCGTCGGCACCCTCGGCTTCTGGCTCGGCACCGGGGGCGGGTGGGCGCCCGCGTTCACCGCCGCCGTCGCGGTGCTCATCATCGCCTGCCCCTGCGCGCTGGGGCTGGCGACGCCGACCGCCCTCATGGTCGGCACCGGCCGCGGCGCCCAGCTCGGCATCCTCATCAAGGGTCCCGAGGTCCTCGAGTCCACCCGCCGGGTCGACACCGTCATCCTCGACAAGACCGGCACGGTGACCACCGGGCAGATGACGCTGCGCGACGTCGTCGCCGCTCCCGGGGAGGACCACGACGAGGTCCTCGCCGTCGCCGCCTCGATCGAGCACGGCTCGGAGCACCCGATCGCCCGCGCGATCGTCGACGCGGGCGACGCGGCCGGGCTGGACCGCTCACCCGTCGAGGGCTTCACGAGCACCGACGGCCTCGGCGTCCACGGGGTCGTCGACGGCCGGGCGGTCGTCGTCGGCCGCCCGCAGCTCCTCTCCGACTGGTCGATCGGGCTCGGCCCCGAGCTCGAGGCGGCCCTGTCCGACGCCCGCAGCACCGGCGCGACCCCGGTCGTCATCGGCTGGGACGGGCAGGCACGCGGCGTCCTCACCGTCGCCGACACCGTGAAACCGACGTCGGCAGAGGCGATCTCGCGGCTGCGCGACCTCGGACTGATACCCCACCTCGTCACCGGCGACAACGCCCAGGCGGCGCGTGCGGTCGCCGCCGAGGTGGGCATCGACCCCGCGAACGTCGTCGCCGACGTGCTGCCCGCCGACAAGGTGGAGGTCGTGCGACGCCTCCAGCGCGAGGGGCGCGTCGTCGCCATGGTCGGGGACGGTGTCAACGACGCGGCCGCGCTCGCCGCCGCGGACCTCGGCATGGCGATGGGCACCGGCACCGACGTCGCGATCGAGGCGAGCGACCTCACCCTGGTGCGCGGCGACCTGCGCGTCGCCCCCGACGCGATCCGCCTGGCCCGGCGCACCCTCTCGACGATCAAGGGGAACCTGTTCTGGGCGTTCGGCTACAACGTCGCCGCCATCCCGCTGGCCGCCGCCGGGCTGCTCAACCCCATGCTCGCGGGAGCGGCGATGGCGCTCTCGTCGGTGTTCGTCGTGACGAACAGCCTGCGGCTCAGGAGTTTTCGCCCGACCGGCTGATTCCTCGCGCAACCACCGCCCGAGCGGGCAGGATCGGGGCATGAACCCGTCCGAGCCGGACCTGCGCACCGTCCTGCGCACGCACCTGACCCGCGCCATCAAGCACCGGGACGCGCTCGCCGCCGGCGCGCTCCGCTCGACCCTCGGCGCGATCGACAACGCGGAGGCGCTGACGGCGTCGGAGGTCACCCCGACCCTCGGCGACGGCCCGGTCGCCGGTGCCACGACCGGCCTCGGCTCGAGCGAGGCGCAGCGTCGCGTCCTCACCCCGCAGGACGTCGTCGCGCTGGTCGAGGCCGAGATCGCCGAACGGCGTGCGGCCTCCGAGGAGATCGAGGAGGCGGGCCGCCCGGACCGCGCGGCGGACCTTCGGCGCGAGGCGGACGTCATCGAGGCGGCCCTCCGCTTCCCCTGACCGGGTCGAGGTCCGCGCTTTCGTGGGGTCACAGCAGGCCCTGCACCGGGCAACAATCCAGTGGGGCCGGCCAGGTGGCCGGACATCGACCAACTCGGGGAGAAGTTCCATGCGCACACGACTCATCGGCGCCGCCGCCGCAGCCGCCATCTCGGCCGGCATCGCGGTGACCTCGGCAGCACCCGCCCACGCCGCGGGCTGGGGCACCATCTCGTCGTCCGCCGTCGGCAAGAGCCTGACCACGACCTCGTGGACCCTCCTCGGGCGCTCGTTCGTGCCCACGCAGCGCGTGGCCCACCGGTACTGCGTCGTCGGGCGGGGCATCGGCAAGGCGAACCTCCAGCCCACGGCCTACGGCACCGTCGTGGCCTTCAGCAACAGCTCGACCCTCGTCACGCGGTGCACGAAGTCGTGGACGACTCCCGCCGGGTACGGGTCGACGATGCAGCCGGCCGCCGTCAAGGTGAGCGGGAGCGTCTACATCTCCAAGGTCTACGTGCAGCGCTACTACACCGGTCCCATCCCGGTCTGAGGTGACACGATCGGGGCGTGACCTCGATCCTCTGGCTGCGCCGCGACCTGCGCCGCAGCGACCACCCTGCCCTGCTCGCGGCGCGTGACGCCTCCGGCGACGACCTCGTCGTCGCGTACGTCATCGACCCGGTCCTGTGGTCCGGCGGCGGGCCGGCACGTCGTGCCTGGCTCGCCGCCACCCTCGAGTGGGCCCGCGAGGAGTTCGACGACGCCCTGACCCTGCTCTGGGGGGACCCGCGCACCGTCGTGCCGGAGCTCGCCGAGCGCGTCGGGGCGTCGTCGGTCCACGTCACCCGCGAGAGCACCCCCTTCGGCCGACGCCGCGACGAGGCGGTCGCCTCGGCGCTGTCGTCCACCGGTGTCGAGTGGGTCGAGACCGGGACGCCGTATGCCGTCGGGCCCGGTCTCGTGACCAACGGGAGCGGGACGGCATACAAGGTCTTCACGCCGTTCGCGAAGGCGTGGCGCGCGCACGGGTGGCCGGACCCGGCTCCGCGACCGAGGACGCTGCCGCTGCGGACGGTGCGGGGCGACGCCGAGGCGACGAAGGCGGTCACCGAGGCCCTGGCGCAGAAGGACCTGCCGGACCTGCCCGTCCCCGGCGAGCAGGGTGCGTCGGCGCGGTGGCGGGAGTTCCTCGACGACGCGCTCACGGCCTACGCCCACGACCGGGACCGTCCGGCGACGGACGGGACGTCCCGGATGTCGCCGTACCTCAAGCTCGGGGTGGTGCACCCGCGCACGCTGCTCGCCGACCTCGCGAGCCGGCGCGGGGAGGGCAAGGAGACGTTCGTCGACGAGCTGGGGTGGCGCGAGTTCTACGCGGACGTGCTGTGGCACAACCCGAGCAGCGCGTGGAGCGACCTGCGCGACTCGCTCGCCGGGATGACCTACGACGAGCCGGCGGACGCCATCGAGGCGTGGCGCACGGGGACGACCGGGTACCCGATCGTCGACGCCGGGATGCGTCAGCTGCTCGCCGAGGGCTGGATGCACAACCGGGTGCGGATGATCACCGCGAGCTTCCTCACCAAGGACCTCCACGTGTGGTGGCCCGTCGGCGCGCGCCACTTCCTCGACCACCTCGTCGACGGTGACATCGCCTCCAACAACCACGGGTGGCAGTGGGTGGCGGGCACGGGGACGGACGCCTCGCCGTACTTCCGCGTCTTCAACCCGGTGACGCAGGGCGAGAAGTTCGACCCCGACGGCGAGTACGTGCGGCGCTGGGTGCCGGAGCTGGCGCACCTGCGGGGCAAGGCCGCGCACCAGCCGTGGGAGCACGATGACGGGTACGTCCACGACTACCCGCGGCGGATCGTCGACCACGCCGAGGAGCGGCGCGAGGCGCTGCGCCGTCTCGAGGCCACGAAGCGCTGACCTGTTTCCCGCCTCCCCCGGAAAGGGGGTCCCGGGCAACGGAACTGTTCCCTTGCTGAGGCCTCAGGGCACGGCGCGGAGGAAGGCCTCGAGCAGCGGGCCGGCGGTGGCCGCCCCGCCCTCACCCTCCTCGACGAACACGGCGACGGCGAGGTCGCCCTGGATGGCGATCATCCAGGCGTGCTCCTTGAGGGCGCTCGCGTCACCGAACTCGGCGGTGCCCGACTTGGCGAGGACCGGCTCGCCCGGGACGTCGGCGAGGAAGCGACCGCTGCCCTGCTCGACGACGCCACGCATGAGCTCGCGCAGGGTCGCGGCCTCGGCTGCCGTCACGGGCGCCTGCGGCGGAGGGGGCGGAGGACTCGAGGCGGTCGGACGGACGGTGGGAGTGGCCGAAGGGGACGGGCTCGCCGTGGCGTCGTCACCGCTGTCCCTGGTCACGACCAGCTGCGGGGTGACCGGCTCACCCGCCGCGATGGAGGCGGCCACCGTCGCCATCCCCAGCGGCGAGGCGAGCACCTTGGACTGCCCGATCATCGTGGCCGCCTCGTCCGTCCCGGGCTTCGGCTCGGGAACCGACCCGAGGAAGGACGGCACGTCGAGCGACGGCTCGGCCGTGAGGCCCAGACCGGCGGACGCGGCGGGCAGCGCGGCGGGGTCCAGCGGCTCCCCCGCGCGGATGAACGCGGTGTTGCACGAGTTGGCGAAGGCGGAGCGGAACGGCACCGAGCCGAGCGCCGAGGTCGGGTAGCCGTCGACGTTCTTGAAGGAGCGCCCGTCGACGGTGACGGTGGGCGTGCACTCGACGCTGGTGGCAGGCGTCGTCCCGGCGCGCAGCAGGGCGAGCGTCGACACCGTCTTGAAGGTCGACCCCGGGGCGTAGCGGCCCTGCGTCGCGGTCGATGCACCCTTGCTCCCGGGCCCGCTGGCCGCGGCGACCACGGCGCCGGTCGAGGGGCGGATGGCGACGACCGCCGAGGCGGGGGCGACGTCGGCGAGGACCGTCTCGGCGGCCTCCTGCGCGGCGACGTCGAGGGTCACGGTGACGGGATCCCACGCCTTCGGAGTGGTCTGGAACAGCACGCGCGGGTTCGCGCCGGCCTTCACAGCGGACACCGTGACACCCGGCTGCCCGGCGAGGCGGTCGTTGAGGCTCTCCTGGAGGCCGCCGATGCCCACTTGGTCGCCCGCGGCGACGGTCCCCAGGGACTTCTCGATGATCTCCGCGGTCGCCTCGCCGACGATGCCGAGGACCGGCCGGGCGAAGGTGGCGGTCGGCGCGAGCGACTGCTTCGCCGGGATGATGAGGACGCCCGGCGCCGAGGACTGCCGGGCGGCAGCGGCCTGCGGGCTGCCGGTGCGCACGGTGAGTGCCGGCACGAAGGCCCGCGCCCCGGCGTTCCTCACCGCCGCGACGTAGTTGGCACCGTCGATGTCGAGGGCCTCGGCCAGGGCCGCAGCCGAGGTGAGCGCCTCCTGCGCGCCGACCTTGGTCTTGTCGATGCCGATTCGCTCGACGTCGCGCAGGGTGACGATCGGGGTGCCGTCCTCGGCGAGGATGTCGGCCCGCTCGGCCTGGACGCGGGTCAGCCGCAGGGTCTCGTCGACCGCGAGGTCGGGGGCCAGCACGCTCGGCTCCCAGACGCCCGCCCAGTCGCCGTCGGTCTCGCGCAGGTCGAGCCGCGTCTCGTAGGTCCAGGGTCCTTCCGACCCGGTCAGGGTCCACTCGTGGGTCAACGTCGCCGTGGCGCGACCACCCTCCGGCTCGGTCACGGAGGCGACCCGCACCGTGTGCGTGGCTGCTCCCAGCCCCCGCACCAGGGGCTCGAGGTCGGGCACCCGGCCCGCCGCGTCCACGGCGACCGGGTCACCGGCGAACCCACCCTGCGACAGCCCCTCCGCCACCCGCTCGGCGGCGGCACGGGCCGCGTCGCCGTCACGACCGAGGAGGCGCAGTCCACCCCAGGTGCCCACGCCCAGCAGTGCCGCCACCACGACGGCGACGGCGACCTTCAGTCCCCACCCACGCGAAACCACGAGAACCCCTCAGCTCGACCGATCAACCAGGCAACCGTGCCACACGGTCAGCTGTCGGCGAGGCACCGGAGCGCCCAGGGTCGAACCTCGAGCCGCTCCGGCCCTATCGGCTGGCCGCACACCTCACACGTGCCGTACGACCCGTCCTCGGTCCTCGCGAGCGCCACCCTCACCTGGGCCAGCGTGGCAAGGAGTCCCTCCTGCACCGTGACCGAGGTCAGCCGGTCGACGGCGAGCGACGTGCCCTCGCCGATGCGCTTGCCGAAGGAGATCGACCCCGCGTCCCCCAGTGGCCGCGTGACCATCGCCAGCTCGTCGAGCACGTCCTGCTCCTTGGCGCGCAACACGGTGGCCGCTTCGGTGGTGTCCATCGACCGACCATACGGGTGTTCACCGACAGGTCAGCGGTCGATGACGGCGATCGCGGGTTCGTGCAGGCTGCCAGGGGACGCCCACCGGTCCGGGCCGCCCGCCGCAGGCGGGCGGCGGATGGACGGTCAGGGTCGCCACGGTCAGCCCACGAACAGGCAGAACGGGTGCCCGGCCGGGTCGGCGAGGACGTAGAGCGGCTCGTTCTCGTCGTCGGTGCGGTCGAGCCGCAGCTCGGCTCCCAGGCGCAACGCCGTGTCCTTGTGCCGTTCGAGCGCCTCGACGTCGTCGACGACGTAGTCGACGTGCAGCTGCTGCGGCACTGCCTGGTCGGGCCACGTCGTGCGGGCCTGCTCGCCCACCTTCTGGAAGGCGAGCTGGCGCGTGCCGTCCGGTCGCGTGAGCACGAGCCACTCGGCGTCGTCGGGGCTGCCGTCCGACGGGGGTTCGTCACCGGCCCGGTAGACCAGCCCGAGGAGCTGCCGGTAGAACTCGGCGAGTTCGCGCGGACGCTCGCCGTCGAGGACGGTGTGGAGGTATGCCGGGTGCTCAGCCATGGCGATCACGCTAGGGCAGCGCCCCCCCAAGGCCCCGGGCGGGACGACGACAGGTTCGTGACAGGTCGATGACCGGAGGCCACCGCACGGTGACGGAACACACCGTCCACGCAGGGAGCCCGCCATGTCGTCCACGCCCACCCTTCGACCGCTGCAGCGCGGCGAGACCGAGACCGTCCAGGCCGTCTTCGACGGGCTCTCGCCCCGGTCGCGGTTCCTGCGCTTCCACACCGGCGTCCCGCGGCTCGGCCCGTCCATGCTGCGGCGTCTGACCGAGGTGCGCGAGCGCGAGCACGCGGCACACGTGGCAGAGGTCGGGGGCCGACCCGTCGGGTTGGTGAGATGGCTGCGCCTGCCGGGCGAGGCGGCGGTCGCCGACCTGGCCGTCGAGGTCGTCGACGCGTGGCACGGGGTCGGGGTCGGGCGCCTGCTCGTCGAGGAGGCGGCGCGGTCGGCGCGGGCTGCCGACATCCGCGAGTTCGTCGCGGACGTGAGCGGGGAGAACCGCCCGATCCGCACGTGGCTCACCCGTCTCGGGCTCCACGCCGATCCCGCCGACCGGGACCACTTCCGCATTCCTCTCGCGGCGCTGGAGCGGTCCGTGCGGGCGCGACCCGCCGGGACGTCACTGGACGCCCGGGGTGGTCAGCTCACCCAGGTGCGCCACCAGGTGGCGGTCTGACCACGCGGTGAACGACTCCGGCGGTCCGTCGACGCACGACGCGCGCGCCCGCTCGACGGAGACCGCCTGCCCCGGCGTGAGCACGAGCCCGACCCGGCCCGACAGGGCCGCCGCAGCCGCCACCGCTCGACATCCGTCGCGAGCGCCGGCGAGCGTGAGGGAGGCCGCGAGGCCGGAGTAGCCCTCGGCCGTGCTGCGGACCGGGAGGCTCGCGGAGCCCAGCCCGAGGCGGAAGGCCTCCGCCGCGCGGCCGACGTCGCCGAGCCCCAGCGCGGCCCAACCCGTGTTGAGGGCGAAGAAGTCGGGAGCGCCGCCCAGCAGGCCGGGGATCTCGGCGGCCACGTCGTCGAGCAGGGCCAGGGCGCCGCCGGGGTCGCCGATGTCGAGGAGAGCGAGGGAGACGTTGCTGCACACCGAGATCCGCGCGGCGGACGACCCACCCCGAGCGACGATCGCCAGCGCTTCGTCCGCCGCGACCCTCGCCTCCTCGGCATCACCGGCCGCGGCAAGCGCCAGGGCCTGGACGCCGAGGGCGTCCGCGAGCCGCTCCGGCGTCGTGGTGCGGGCCAGTGCGACCGCGTCACCCGCCGCCACGACCGACCCGGCCCGGTCTCCGCTGGCGTAGAGCTCGAGGGTCCGGGCCGTGTAGACCGTGATGAGCCAGTGGCGGTCGTCGGCGGCAGCGAGCACCGGGGCGGCCTCGTCCGCGTCCCGGTGGACCAGCGCGGGCTCGACCGCGAGCGCGAGCGAGGCGCGTTGCACCTGGACGCGGGCCCGTTCCAGCGGTGACAGGACGCCGCTCTCGATGGCCCGGGTGGTCCACCGCAGGCCCGGCCCGTTCCAGCTCCCGAACAGCCAGTACTGCGTCAGTGTGAGGACGAGGTCGCCGGCGGTCTCGCCGTCTCGCTCCTCGAGGGCCGATCGCAGCGCGGCGAGGTGGTCGCCGTAGTGCCGCCGCACGTCCTCGACGAGGGCGTCGCTGCGCGCGTGGCCGCGCCACCGACTCGCGAACCAGCGCCGGTGCCTCGTCCGCGTCCTCGCCCGCTCGGACTCCTCGCCGAGGTTCTCCCACGCGAGCTCGCGCACCGTGCGGAGCAGGCGGAACCGCAGCACGTCACCGTCGCGGTCGACCTGCACGAGCGCGTCCCGGACGAGGCTGCGCACCGCCTCGGCCACGTCCGTCCCCACGTCCTCGGCGACGGCCTCGGCCGCGCCGAGGTCGAAGGGCCCTGCGAACACGCCAAGACATCCGAACACCCTCCGCCGTGCCGGGTCGAGTCGGTCGACGCTCCACAGGAGGGTCTCGCGCAGCGACCGGTGGCGGCTCGTCCGCCCGGGTTCGGTCGCCGCGACGTCGAGCGGCCGCAGCGTCAGGGCGAGGAGGTCCGCGACGGAGCGGGACGCGGCATACCCGGCAACGATCTCCAATGCGAGCGGCAGCCCGTCGACGCGACGGGCGATGTCACCGAGGCGCAGGAGGTCGGTCTCGGTGAGGTCGAGGTCGGGGGCGTGGTCGGTGAGCCGGTCGGCGAGCAGCCGGACGGCCGGTGACGTGGCCACGACGCTCGCGGAGGCCCCCTCCGGCGCGAGCGCCAGGGGGGTGAGCAGGACGCGCCGCTCGCCGGGCACGTCGAGCGGGACCCTCGACGTCAGCACCACGGCGATGCCGGGACACCCCACGAGGAGGGTGGAGACGACGGACGCCACACTGCCGGGCGACCACTCCGCCTCGTCGACGAGCACGACGAGCTCGACGGGTCGCAGGGCCGCGACGACGGCGTCCAGGGTCACCGGGCCGGTGTCGTGGACCGCGACGCACCGTGCGAGGGCGTCGACGACCTCGTCCACCCCGGCGTCCCCGACCGGCGCCAGGTCGAGGTACGCGGTGCCTCGACCCTGCCGGGCGAGCTCGGTCCCCACCTCGGCGAGCAGTCGGCTCTTGCCGACGCCGCCGGGGCCGACGACGGTGACGAGCCGGTGGCCCTGCGCGAGGGCGTCCACGACCACGCCGATCTCGGAGGCGCGGCCGATCGTCGGCGTGGTCGGACGGACGACCGGGGTCATCGCTGCTCGCCCGCGCGGCGTCGGACCGGGCGCCAGCCGGTGGCTGGGGTCACGTGCTGCCAGCACGTCGGCGTGCAGGGCCGCCAGCTCCGGGCTGGGCTCGACGCCAAGGTCCTCGTGCAACCGGTGGCGCAGCCGGCGGTACGTCTCGAGGGCATCGGCCTGGCGGCCCATGACGTGCGCCGCGTGCATCGCGAGCGCGTACGGGCGCTCGCGCAGGGGGTGGCGGTGGATGAGGTGCGTGGCGAGGCCGTGGGCCTCGGCCGGGCCTGCCGGGTCCTGCGTCGACAGCAGTGCAGTGGCAAGGAGCTCCGTCGCCGCGGAGTGCAGCTCGTCCAGACGGGCACGGTCCGCCTCGACGAGCGCGTCGGTCACCCCGGCATACGCCTCCGGTCCTCGCCACAGCGCCAGGGCTGCGCGCAGCGCGTCGTTGGCCGCACCGGGGTCGCCGTTCGTCAGCGCCTCCCGCCCGCGTCCGACACGGAGAGCGAAGTCGTCCTCGTCGACCGCGACGGAGGTGCCCAGCCGGTAACCCGTCGTGGCGGTCTCGATGAGCCGAGCGTCCACCTGGCTGCGGACCCGGGCCACGACGGTGTGCACGGCGGCGACCGTCAGGGCGGCCGCCTGCGCCTCCCACACCAGGTCGAGCAGGACCTCGGCGGGCACGGCGGCAGGACGACGCTGGACGAGGACGGCCAGCACGTCACGGGCACGCTGTCCGCGCAGCGGGACGTCGGCGCCGGCCACCGTGAGGGTCAAGGGTCCCAGCACTCCGAGGAGCATCCTTCATCGAAGCACACGGGTCCGACACCGACGGCGGCTTCCGGCTCCCGGCCGCCGGGGGTCGGTGGTGGGGATACCCGTCGGTCCGGGTGGGTAGCGTCGGTCCATAGACATGCTCACGAACCAGCAGATCGCGGACGCCGGGCTGACCGACTGGCGCAAGCTCGCCCAGGGGCTCCACGCACGCTTCGCCGTGGGCTCGTTCGCGCAGGGCGCCGCCGTCGTCGCGGCCGTCGCCGAGGTGGGGGAGGCGGTCGGCCACCATCCCCGCGTGACGCTCGGTGAGCGGTCCGTCGACCTCGCGCTCATCGGCGGCGACGCGGTCTACCGCGACACGGAGGGCGCCGTGCACGTCGTCGAGTGGGTCACCCAGCGCGACGTCGACCTCGCGCGCCGGATCTCCGGGCTCGCCGCGGAGCACGGTCTCGTCGCCGACCCGGCCGGAATCACGACGATCGAGCTCGCGCTCGACACGGCCCACTCCGCGACGATCGCGCCGGTGTGGGCCGCGTTGCTCACCGGGAGCACCGAGGCCAGTGGCCACGGCACCATCAGCGCCGACGTGAGCGACCCGCTCCGGCGGGTGCCGCTGCTGTGGTTCCAGGAGACCGACGATCACGACACGCCCCGACAGCGTTTCCACGTGGACGTGTGGGTCGCCCCCGAGGTGGCCGAGGCGCGCATCGCGGCAGCCGTCGCCGCGGGCGCCGTCGTCGTCGACGACTCCGAGGCGCCCGCCTTCACGGTGCTCGCCGACCAGGACGGCAACCGGGCCTGTGTCTGCACCTCGCTGGGCCGGAGCGACGGCTGAGCTCAGTCGTCGAAGACGTTGCAACAGATGGCGCTGCGGCGACGCTGGTCGTCGAGGACGAGCTCACGCACCTCGTCCGGGAGCCGGTCACGCTTGCCACTGCCGTTCCCGCGCACGCCCCGACGCCGCGTCCTCGGGGTCATCGTCCGACAGCGTTCCGCCGCGGCGCACGGTGACCAGCCGGGGGTCACGCTCCTTGGGAGGATCGGCACGCGTCCTTTCCTACCAGTGGGCCGGTTGACATGATGACGCGCATGGTGAGCCGCGAAGACCACGACAACACGCCCTGACGCCCTGATGCCCCCACCCAGCCCTGCTGACGAGGACCACGCCACGCAGGCCCGTGCCCTCCTCGCCCACCTCGGCACCGCCATGATCGCGACCGGGCAGCCGGTGCAGGAGATCGAGGAGGAGCTCACCGAGGTGGGCGTCCACCTCGGCTACCCCGACGTCCAGACCGCAGTGGGTCCCACCGGTCTGATCGTCACCCTGACCGAGGGGGGCCCCGCCACGCAGCGGTCGGCACCGCGCGGTCTGCGCCTGCACCAGTCGGCCAGTGTCCGCCGGATCCGCCACCAGCTCCTCCAGGGCGAGCTCGCGCCCGCCGCCGCCAGGGAACAGCTCGCCGCGGTCGCGCAGCGTCCGGTCCGGTCCCCACCGTGGATGGTCGCCCTGGCCTGGCCGGTGCTCGCCGTCGGGATCGGGCTCATCCTGCAACCCGGATGGGCCAACCTCGTCGCGGCCGCGGTCGGCGGGGTCGTCGTCTTCGCGCTCGTGCAGCTGGCCGAGCGGTACCAGGTGGTGAACGCGCTGCTGCCCACCCTCGCCGCCTTCGTCGTGTCCTCGGCCGTGTTCGCGGCGGCCGACGCGGGCCTGCTCGAGGGAGCGCTGCGCACCGTCCTCCCACCGCTGGCGGTCCTCCTGCCCGGCGCACTGCTGGTCAACGGAGTCTCGGAGCTCGCCGCCGGCCACATGCAGGCCGGGTCGGCGCGGCTCACCTACGGCCTGGTGCAGCTGGGGTTGTTCGCGCTGGGCCTGCTCATGGCCGCCGCACTGCTCCGGGTTCCGGCGTCGACGCTGGCCAACCTCCGCGTCGACGACATCGGGTGGGTCGGCGCTCCCGTCGGCCTGCTGCTCATCGGGCTGAGCATCTGCCTCATGGAGGGAGTGCCGCTGCGGATGCAGGGGTGGGTGCTGCTCGTGCTGAGCCTGGCGTTCGGCGCCCAGGTCGCCGGGCAGCAGCTCGGCTCAGTCGGCCTCGGAGGCTTCCTCGGTGCGATCGCGGCCAGTCTGGGAGCGAGCGTGGTCGAGCTCCGGCGACCCCAGGTCCCCCGTCTCGTGCTCTTCCTGCCGGCGTTCTGGCTGCTCGTGCCCGGGAGCCTGGGCCTCGTCGGGGTGAGCGAGCTCGCGGCAGGCCGGGCGTCGGCGACCGACGTCGCCCTGGGCGCGCTCGGGGTTGCCATCGCGATCTCGCTCGGTCTGTTGGTGGGCTCCGCCCTGGGGCGCTCCCTTCGCGGACGGCTCGCTGCACCAGCTCCGTGAGATCCCGGCCCTCTCGCGCCGCTCAGGTGGCCGCTAGAAGGTCTCGACCCACTGCGCCCGCCACGCGGGCGGCTCGAAGGGCTCGCTCCAGTACGCCGTCTCCTTGCGGATCCTGCCGTCGCTGAGCTCGAAGATGAAGACGGTCTCGTAGACGGGTCCGCCGTAGTCCAGGGTCGCCTCCGCCACGACGAGATCACCGGCGCTCGTCATGCGCCTGGGCGTGATCGTCGGCAGCTGGGGGAAGGCCCCATAGATGGCCCGCCGGTTGGCCGCGCCGTTGACGCGCTCTCGCGACTGCGGCCAGTCCATCGTCGCGTCGTCGTGGAACAGCTCGTCCATGACCTCGACCTTCCGGTCGTTGATGCAGGCGATGAGACGTTCGATCACTGCTTCATTGTTCTGTGCCATACGCACCTCGCGCCGTTTCGGGTCTCGGCACCCTCAGGATAGGCCCGACCCGACCGTTCGCACCGGGGTTCGCGCCGGAAACACGCGTGGACACACGCAGCGATGCCGCCGCCCCCTTCGGGACGACGGCATCGCTGGTGTTCTATGCAGCAGAACTGCATGACGTGCTGATGATCAGATCATCACCAGGTCATCGTGGCGGCAATCTGGTTGCTCACGTTCTGCGAGACGGAACCGGTGCCACCGACGACGACGATGTCGGTGTCGCCATCCGTGATGTCCTCGGTGCCGAGGAACGCAGCGGTCTCCGGGGAGAGGAACGCGTTGCGGGTCAGGAGGAGCGGACCGTCGTGGTTCGCAACCCAGGCACCGGCGACGACGCCATCGGCGTAGTTCTCACCAGAGGTGACGGCGATCTTGTCGACGTCGTTCTTGAACTTGCTCGCGAGCAGGACGGCGGTCGCGTAGCGGTTCTTGCCGGAGTTGGTGTCGGCGATGTCCTCGAACTCGGACTTGGCCGCGGCCTCAGCCTGTGCACCGACGGTGTGGATCTCGATGCCCTGCTCGTCCGGGTACAGCGTGTCCCACTGACGGGTGAGGAAGTTCGTCGTGAAGCGCTCCATCGTCTTGTCCTTGGTGAGGAGGACGATGCCGTCGTTGTCCGCAGCAGCGGCACCGGCGGCGAGCGCGTCGGGGAAGTCCATGCCCGTGGCGAGGTAGACGTTGACGTCGCGCGTGCGGACGGTGGGGTCCTCCAGGCCGACCTGGTTGACGGTGCGGCGAGCGATGCCCACAGCCGTCTCGTAACGGTCGAGACCGCGCTGGCGGGTCACGTCCATGCCTGCGGCCTCGAGCTGCGCACGAGCGGCCTCGGTGAAGACACCGGTGCCACCGACGATGGTGACCTGCGTGATGCCCTTGGCCTGGATGTCGGCGATGACGCGAGCGTCAATGCTGGAACCCGGGTTCGAGACGTAGAGCGGCGCGTCGAGCACGTCGGCCAGGGGGCCGGACGAGAGAGCGTCGGCGAAGTCGTCGGCGCGAGCGATGATCGCGTCGTCGCCCCACTCCTTGGTCGACGAGTTGTTGAGCTTGATGGCGGTGCTGATGCGGCTCGGACCGGCAACGCGGAAGAGGTGCTCCGTGTTGCTGAAGTCGTCGCTCTGCGTGACCATCGCGTCTTCGTCGTCCTGGAACGGGACCGAGTCGGCGGCCATGGCCGGGCCGGCCATAGCGAAAACTGCAGCGCCAGCCACAAAGGCGGTAGCGCCGCGGCGGGTGTACTTACCCATGATGTGTGTCTCCTGTGTCGTGTGTTGTCTGCAAACCCGCACCCCCTCCATGTGGCGAACCCGCAGATTTGGCTTCGCGCGATTGGATGCAGTGCTGACTGTAACGCCTATTTCGAGGGGCGCAACCACTTTCGTCACATTGGCCCCGCCGGACCTCACGTCGAACCTCGAAAAACGGCTCTTCCGTGCGTCTTACGGTCCCTGAACTGGCCGGATGTCCACGAAGGTCTCGGGACACCACGATCCCCTGCGCCGATCCGACGCAGGGGATGTGGTTGACCGTGCCTGCAGACAGGTTGACGGAGACGTTCACAGCATAGGAGAAACTTGGGCCCGCCGCTGACGAACACCGCTTTGCTGGGGACGGACCGCTTCGCTTTCGATCAGGCGGCCCGGGAGAGGGGGGACTGCGAAGGTCGTGAAAGGGCGGTCCGCACGTCAATGGCGAAGTCGGTGGCTCAGGCGGTCTGCTCTCGCAGATAGCGTCCGAAATGGGGGACGGTGAAGGCGATCCGGCCGCGCTCCCCGGAGTAGATGAGGCCCTTCTTGAGCAGGGCGTCGCGCGCCGGCGACAGTGATTGCGTCTTGCGCCCGAGGTGGGCGGCGACGTCGGAGGTCGGCACCGACTCGATGTCGTCGAGCTCCTCCTCGCCTGCCCCGCTCATCGCGAGCGCGACGTCCGCCATGGCCCGCAGGTACTCTCGCTCCCCCGGCGTCGCCCGCTCGAACCGCGACCCGAAGAAGCCGACGGCCAGCTCCGACTCGGCTTCGGGCGCGGCCACCCTCACGTCCTCCGCGGTCACCGGGGACGACGGAGCCCGGTCCCACGCCGCCTTGCCGTACGCCTGGATGAAGTACGGGTACCCGCCCGTCGCGGTGTACATCGCGTCGAGAGCCTCCGGCTCGTAGGCCGCGTTCTCCTCGCGAGCCGGGACCACCAACGCCGCGTCGGCCGCCGCACGCGGCAACCGGTCGATTCGCGAGTAGCGGAACAGCCTCTCCGAGTACGACTTCGACGCCGACAGGACCGCCGGCAGGTGCGGGAGCCCGGCACCCACGACGATGACCGGCAGGCCCGACTGCGAGATCTCGTGGCAGGCCGCGCACAGCGCCGAGACGTCGTCAGGTCCGAGGTCCTGCATCTCGTCGATGAAGACGGCAATGCCACGGCCGGTGTCGGACGCGAGTCCGCCCACGTCGGTGAGGAGCTCGACGAGATCGATCTCGATGTCGCCGGAGTCCGCGCGGCCGGAGGCAGCCGGGGCGTCGATCCCGGGGTTCCACCTCTCGCGCAGCTTCGCCCCGGCCGGTGAGTCGCGCTGGGCGAACGCCTTGATGACCCCGAGCACGTGCTGCACCTCGTCGTCGCCGGGGTGCCCCAGCTCACGGACCGCCTGGTGCAGGGCGGACGACAGCGGCCGACGCAGTGACTGGTCCGGGCGCGCCTCGAGCTTGCCGGTCCCCCACGAGGCGCGCACCGCCGCCGAGCGCAACGCGTTGAGCAGCACCGTCTTTCCGACGCCGCGCAGACCGGTGAGGACGATCGACCGTTCCGGCCGTCCCCGGGAGACACGTTCGAGGACGACCTCGAAGGCGTCGAGCTGCTCGTCTCGACCGGCGAGCTCGGGTGGGCGCTGGCCGGCGCCGGGGGCATAGGGGTTACGGATGGGGTCCACGATCGCACCGTATCCGCTCGTCTAGGCCGGACGGCATACATCCGAAGAGGGAGTATGCGGTGTCGCCCGCCGCGCGGACACCGTGCGGAACCGGAAGGACCTCGGCCGCGTCCAAGAGCAGACATCAGGAGGAATGATGACCCGGACGAGGATCGCCGTCCCACTTCTCGCCGCGCTCCTCGTGGGCGCGTGCGGGGCGCAGCAGCCGCCGCCGGCGTCCGGGCCCTCGAGTCCGGGCCGACCGGGCGCCACGCCGGTCGTCGTCGACCCGTCCGGAGAGGTCGTCGCGCACGGGATGCTCATGCAGGACAGTCCGACTGCCCCGGTGGAGCTGTGCCTCGGCGGCGTGGCCGAGTCCTACCCACCCCAGTGCGGCGGCCCGACGATCGTCGGTGAGCTCGACTGGGAGGTGCTGCGCCACGAGCGCGCGAACGGGGTGACGTGGACGTCCGGGGAGGTGTGGGTGGCGGGTCGGTTCGATGCCGAGGCGGGCGAGGACGGGGCGCTGACCCTCAGCCGTGCGGTCAGCGCGACACCCCCGGTGGGCCTACCAGCGCCCGCCGCGTCCGAGCCGTCGTTCCCGCAGCTGTGTGAGGACCCCTACGCCGGTGGCGGTCGGCCCGGCGCCGGGTCCCACGACGAACAGAACGCCCTGGTCGAGCTGCTGCCGACGATCGACGGCTACGTCGCGTCCTGGGTGTCGGACGGGTCCTCGCTCTTCAACGTCCTCGTGACGGGCGACGCCGACGCGGCCCGGTCACAGCTCCGACGCCACTGGCCGGGTGGGCTCTGCGTCGAGCAGCGCGACCTCCCCACGGAGGCGGACGTCCTCGCGGCCCAGCGGGCGGTCGACGCGCGCTTCGGCGTCCTCGCGAGCGGGAGCCGGGCCATGGCCGGAGGGCTCGAGGTGCACGTCACGCTGCTCGACCGCGCCACCCTTGACGGGATCCTCGCCACTGTGCGCCCGTGGCTCAGGCCCGACCAGGTGACGGTGACGAGCGCGTTTCAGCCCGCGCCAGGGTGAGGGCAGCCCGGGTCAGGGGACCTGCGCCCGGCTCCCGTCGACGGTCTCCAGCGGCTTGCCCGCGAAGTGCCACGCCCGCATCCCGCCGTCGAGGTTGGCGACCTCGTAGCCCTGCTGCTCCAGCCACGGCAGGACCCGCGTCACCCGACCGCCGCTGCGGCAGGCGACGACGAGCGGCTCGTCGCGGTCGAGGAACGGCGCGAGCTCGTCGACCCGCGCGGGCAGGTCGCCCATCGGGATGTGGACGGCGCCCGGGGCGTGCCCGCGGTCCCACTCGTCCTGCTCGCGGATGTCGAGGATCGGCGCGTCGTCGGCGAGGTCGGCCACCTGGACCTGGGGGTAGTCGCTCATGCCGACGAGCCTAACCTTCGTGACTCCGCCGCCTGCAGCCGTGGCGTTTCGCCGGGTGCGCTCCGCGTGGTCAGGACGCCCGTACCCCCGCAGCGACGGCGACCATCCCCAGGTACGCGGTTGCGACGGCCCAGTGGGCGTAGAACCACAGACCGTCGGCGCCGAACGTCGCGTTCCCGACGAGCAAAAGGACACCCAGGACGCCCGCGAACACCACACTGGCCACGACGACCGCCTGAGCCACGCGGTCGAGGGCGACGTGGGCCACGGCTCGGGTCGCGGCGACGAAGAGCAGGACGGCGAGCGCGGGAAGCAGCACGATCGGCGCAGCGAACAGCTCCCGCAGGGCGACCTGCAGTCCCAGGCTGCCCTCACGAACGACCAGCGGACCCGCGTGGAGCACCGCCGCGAGCCACCAGGGGACCACGCCCACCACGACGGCGGTCCGCGCCAGACCCTGCGTGCGGACGGAGTCGATGCCGGTGAAGGTGTTCGCGGCCTCACTCATCGGACGAGGGTCCATGGGAGAAGCATGCACCGTTGGGTCCGGGAATGCGCGTCGTTCAGGTGCGACGGACCTTCGCGGGGGCTACTTGAGGAACTTGCTCGTGCGGCGGTCGGCGAGCGGCTTCCCGCCGGTCTGGCAGGTCGCGCAGTACTGCAGGGACGAGTCGGCGAACGACACCTCGCGCACCGTGTCGCCGCACTCGGGGCAGATCTCGCCGGTGCGTCCGTGGACCCGCATCCCGGAGCGCTTGGCGTCCTTGAGCTCGGCGGCGGGCTTGCCCGACGCGGCGCGGACCGCCGCCGACAGCGTCTCGCGCAGCGCGGCATACAGCCGTTCGGTCTCGTCGTCGTCGAGCTTCGCGGCGATCGCGAACGGGGACAGCTTCGCGACGTGGAGGATCTCGTCGGAGTACGCGTTGCCCACCCCGGCGATGATCGACTGGTCGCGCAGGACGCCCTTGAGCTGGTGCTTGCGGTCGCTGAGGATCTCGCGGAACCCGCTGAGCGAGAACGCGTCCGCGAGCGGGTCCGGACCCAGCCGCGCGATCCCGGGGACGTCGGCGGGCGAGGAGACGATGTATGCCGCGAGCGACTTCTTCGTGCCCGCCTCCGTGAGGTCGAAGCCGGACCCGTCGGACAGTCGGACGCGCAGGGCGATGGGCGACTTGCCCGGACGCAGCAGGTTCGGCGTGATCGTCTCCGACCAACGCAGCCAGCCGGCTCGGGCGAGGTGGAAGACGAGGTGGGTGCCGCCGCAGTCGATCTCGAGGAACTTGCCGTGGCGCGACACCGACTCCACCGGCGCCCCGACGAGCGCCTCGGGCGGGGGGGTGAAGGTCTTGAGCACCGAGAACGACCCGAGCTCGACACCGGTCACGGCGAGGTCGGCGGTGCGCGTCGCGAGGAAGTCGACCAGGGCCTGCACCTCGGGCAGCTCGGGCATGCGCTCACACGCCCCACATGTCGGACGCCTCGAGTGCGCGGGCCCCCGCCTCGGGGTCGACGACGTCACCCTCGACGATCGGTGCGACGAGCCGGGCCAGCGCGTAGCCGTCGGGGGCCCGCACGACGGGGGCCTTGATGTCCTGGGTCGGCGCCGGGGCGAGGTCGTCGTTGGCGACCGGGATGCCGTGCGAGAGGACCTGCTCGCCGACGCTGAGCTGGCGGATCGCGATGGCCCGCACGGCGTCCGGGCGTCGCGTCGCGAACTCGGTGTAGAGCTTGGGGTCGTTCTGGCCGTCGTCCCCGACGAGCAGCCAGGTGACGTGCGGCAGCTCACGGGCCAGCCGGGCGAGGGCGGAGCGCTTGTGGTCCTGCCCCGACCGGAACCAGCCGGTGTGGGTGGGCCCCCAGTCGGTGAGCAGCATGGGCCCCGGCGGGTAGCCGTTGCGGCGCAGGAAGCGGGTCAGCGAGGGGGCGGTGTTCCACGCGCCCGTCGAGAGGTAGATGACCGGCATGCCGGGGTGCGAGTCGAGGAGCTCGCGGTAGAAGGTCGCCATCCCCGGGACGGGCCGGCGGGTGCCCTCGGCCTTGATGAAGGTGTTCCACCCGGCGATGAACGGCCGCGGCAGCGACGTCGACAGCACGGTGTCGTCGATGTCGCTCACCATCCCGAACGTCTGCCGCGCCCCGATGACGAGGACCGACGCGGTGCTGGGCCGGGCGTGGGGGGAGGTGAGCTCGACCTGGTGCCAGCCGGGGCCGAGTCCGTGCCCGTGGACGACGAGGTCGAGCAGGCCGGAGCGGTCGGTGCGCGCGTCGATCTCGCGCTCACCGATGCGCACGGTCACGGGGACGTCGATCGCGGGGGTCGTGACGAACGCCCGCCAGCCGCGGGCCTCGTCCTCCGCCGACTTCAGCGACTGCACGCTCCCGGCGGCGTCCCCGGAGGCCTGGCGCATCGGGTCCCGCGACATGAGCACGCGGGCGAGGACCCGGATGAAGCCGGCGCTGCCGTACCCGGTGTGCGGGACGATCTTGGTCCCCCAGCCGCGCTCGCGCAGGACGTCGCCCTTGCGACGGTTCCACGCGTCCTCCATGAGCGCGGCGAGGTGCGGGCGGGCCATGAGCCGACTCTAGTGCGCGGCGCCTCGTCAGCCGGTGGGAGACCTGTCGCCGGAGGCGCCGGAGGTGCCCAGGCCGCCCCTGATGCCGGTGACACCGGCGATGACCTGCTCGGCGATCGAGCGGAGCTTGACGTTGCGGTTCTGCGAGGTCATCCGGAGCCAGTCGAACGCCGCGTGCTCGTCGATGCCGCGCAGAGCCATCAGCACCCCCTTCGCCTGCTCGATGACGGCCCGGCTGGCCATGGCCTGCTCGAGCTGGCCGGCGAGCCGCTGGGCACCCTCGAGCCTGATGACGGCGACGATCGCGTCGGCGGCCCGGGCCGCGGCGATGCGGGCGAGCCCGGCCTCGAACGCGTCGAAGGCATGGCGTTCGCGGCCGTAGAGGTTGAGGGCGCCGACGCACTCGTCACCGCTGACGAGCGGAAGCGCCATGACGGAGCGCACCCCGTCGGCGCGGGCCGCCTGCGCGAACCGCGGCCACCGCTCGTCGGGGAGACCGAGGTCGGCGACGAACTCGCCCCGCAGGCGGGCGGCGTCGAGACAGGGACCCTCGTCGAGCTGGTACTGGACGGCGTCCACCTCGAGGGTGTCGACGGTCGAGTAGGCGGCCGTCCGGGGCCGGGAGTCGACGAGCAGGGTGATCCCGACCTCGTCGCACCCGGTGACGTGCCGACGGACCGCGTCGACCACCCGGTCGAGGTATGACTGCACCTCGTCGACGGACCCGAGCACCCCGCCGATGGCCTCGAGCAGCGCCACCTGGGCCGTCGCGTCCGGGGTGACGTCGGTGTCGGTCATGGTCAGGCTCCTCCGTTCGCGGTCGCGCGCCTCCCAGTATGACTCCCCGCGGGGGGCCACCTGCCACGATGTGCGCTGTGACCGGGGACTGGGTGATCGACGCGTTCGGGGCGCGATGGAGCCTCGACACCGTCGCGCTGCCCCGTCCCGAGCGCGACCGGCTCCACGAGCTCTGGGGACGTTGCCGCGTCCCGGGCGCCGCGGCCGGCGACGACGGCGTCCTCCCGTTCCCCGTCTCCACCTCAGACCCGTATGCCGTCTCGCGCGCGGTGACGCTGGCGTCCCTGCGCCGTCGGCGAGGGTCGGCGGTGCTGCTGCACGCGGTCGGGCTCAGCGAGGGCGAACGCGCCGTCGCCCTCGTCGGCGCCTCGGGCGCGGGCAAGTCGACGGCGGCCATGACCCTGGGTCGCCACTTCGGCTACCTCAGCGACGAGACGGTCGCGGTCGAGTCCGACGGCCGCGTGACGCCCTACCCCAAGCCGGTGTCGGTCGTCACCGACCCGGCGACGCCGCGGGAGAAGCACGAGCTGAGCCCCGACGAGCTGGGGCTGCGAGAGGTGACGGGGACGGCATACCTCCACGGCCTCGTCGTCCTCGAGCGCGACCCGGCCCATGAGGTGCCCGAGCTCGTCGAGCTGCCGCTCGTCGACGCCCTCCTCGCGGCCATCGCCCAGTCCTCGTCGCTGCCGCTCCTCGAGCGACCGCTGCGCCGGCTCGCCGGGCTCGCGAGCACGTCGGGGGGACCGTACGTCCTGCGCTACCGCGAGATCGGCGACTGCGTCGACATCGTGCGCGGCCTGCTCGACGGGACGACCGAGCGAGAGCGCGCCTGCCCGCGCGAGCCGTGGACGAGCACCCCCGGCCCCTCCTCCACGTCCGTCCCCAACTCGCCAATTCCCCCGTTGGGGACGGACACGCCGGTCGTCCGCGCGCCGTGGGTCGACGCGGTCCACGGGGAGGGCGGCACGCTCGTGCTCGTCGGGGACACGCAGGTCCGGCTCGGTCCGGTCGGGGAGGTCGTGTGGCGCCTCGCGGACCGGCCGGTGACGGTGTCGGAGGCGACGGCGGCGGTCGTGCGCGTCCTCGGGGCGCACCCGGAGGCGGACGCCCTCGTCGCCGAGGGGATCGACACGATGCTCGGGTCCGGGGTGCTGCGCGTCAGTCGCTGACGGACCGGCTGGGCAGGATGCAGAGCGCGTTGCCGGAGGGGTCGGTGTAGACCCGCCAGGGCAGGTCGCCCCAGTTGTGGTCGAGCACGGCGCCGCCGAGGTCGAGCAGCCGGGTAGCGGCCTCGTCGGCGTCGTCGCCGGCCTCGAGGCGGAGGTCGAGGTGCACCCGGTTCTTCTCCGCCGCAGCCGCGGTCCGGCGCTCGGGGCACAGCTCGAGCAGCGGTCCCCGCCCGCTCGGGTGTCGCAGGGCGCCCGGCATCGCGCTGTCGGTCGGGACCCACCCGGACAGCTCGGACCAGAAGCGGACGTCGCGCTCGACGTCGGAGCTGTCGAGCGGGAGTGACGAGAGCGGCCCGGACACGGCGTACTCGGGCCGGTCCTCCATGACGCAGAACGGGTTGCCCTCCGGGTCGGCGAGGACGACCCACGGGACGTCACGCTGCCCGATGTCGAGGTGGCGGGCACCGAGCGCGAGGGCCCGCTGCACGACGGCGTCCTGGGACTGCGGGTCCCCGCCGTGGACCTCGAGGTGCAGCCGCGGGCTCGGCGCCGGCGGCGACCCGACGCGTTGGAAGCACAGGTCGAGGGTCGGCCCGTCGGGCACCGACAGCCGCGTCTCGAACGCGTCCGGCTCGTCGACGAGGGTCGAGCACCCGAGCAGCCCCTCCCAGAACCGGCCGAGCCGCTGGGGCTGCTGCGCGTCCACCACGACGTTCTCGAGGTACATGCCCCCTGCCTACCACCGACCGGCGTCAGCCGGCGGCGTCGTAGGCCGCGACGAGCCAGTCGCGGACCGCCCCGTCCACCTCCTCCGGGGTGTGCAGCTCGAGGTGGTGCATCCACGCGTGCGGGCTCGGCTGGACGACCTCCTTCCACCGGGGCGAGCCGTCGCGCTGCGGGAGGGAGAGGGAGAGCACGACCGGGACCGCGCTGCGCACGTACTGGCCGGGCCGCCACAGCCGTGCGAAGGCGCGTCGGCGACGGAAGGCCACCTGGCTCCTCGACACCCGCACGGTGTGTGGCCCGAGCTCCTCGACGATGACGGAGACCGCCGCTGCGATGGACCTCGCCTCCGGGTGCCCCGCGAAGAAGGTGTCCAGCGCGTCCGCGTACGACGTCACGCCTCCAGCGTCCCACCACGCCGCACGGGGCGTCCCGACCGACCCACTCCCGAGGCGTCGACAAGGCGTCATCCCCCGTTCACCGGCGCGACCGCGCCTGGCACCCGACGGTGCCTAGCGTCCCTCTCGGTCTGCTTCCCCGCCCCTGACGCCCGACGAAGGACCCGACGTGACTGCTCCAGCTCGACTGCTTCCGCTGTTCACCCGATCGCACGAGGGTGGCCGCAGCTCGATGACCTGCCAGTACCGCTGCGGCAACGCGTGCGACATGGACGTCCCCAACACCTCCGACAACGAGTACTTCGGCGACCTCGTCGCCGCCGGGTTCTCCCGCCGCGCGGCACTGCGCGCGGGCGGTGTCGGCGCCGCTCTCGTCGGCCTCACGGCGTGGAGTATGCCGTCAGCTGCCGCCGCTCCGGCCGCAGCCGCCGCCACGCCCGGCAGGCCCGGCGCAGGAAGCGCGCTCGGCTTCACCGGGATCGCCCCCACCCCTGCCATGACGGACGCGGTCGTCGTGCCCGAGGGCTTCGCGTGGGCGCCGGTCATCTCGTGGGGCGACCCGCTGTTCAAGGACACCCCGGCCTTCGACTTCGACAACCAGACCCCCGCGGCGCAGCGCGAGCAGGCCGGCTACAACGCCGACTACGTGCAGTTCAGCCAGGGCGGCGCCGGCAACAATCGCGCCCACCGGGGCCTGCTCTCCTTCAACAACGAGTACACCAACGACGAGCTGATGTTCCGGGGAGTGCAGTCGTCGGCGGACCTCACCGACGAGCAGCTGGAGATCGTCCTGGCCGCCCACGGGATCACCATCACCGAGGTCGCGCGGCGCAACGCGAGCTCGCCGTGGCGCTGGGTCAAGGGCGGCAGGCGCAACCGCCGCATCCACACCGACACCCCGTTCGCGGTCGACGGCCCCGCCGCCGGCTCCCCGCACCTGCGGACCTCGGCCGACCCGACCGGCGCCCGCGTGCTCGGCACCCTCAACAACTGCGCCGGCGGCGAGACCCCGTGGGGCACCTACCTCTCCGGCGAGGAGAACTTCAACCAGTACTTCCGCGCCACCGGCGCCCCGGACCCCGAGGGCCGCCTCCGCCGCTACGGCATCACGTCGGGCGGCCGCGGCTGGGAGCGGATCCAGGACCGCTTCTCCGTCGTCGACGAGCCGAACGAGGTCAACCGCTTCGGCTGGATCGTCGAGGTCGACCCCGAGGACCCCACCTCGACCCCGGTCAAGCACACCGCCCTCGGCCGCTTCAAGCACGAGGGGGCCACGGTCGCGCTCACCACGGACGGGCGCGTCGCGGCATACATGGGAGACGACGAGCGGTTCGACTACATCTACAAGTTCCTCTCCGCGAAGACCTACCGGGAGGGCGACCGGAAGCACAACCTCACGCTGCTCTCCGAGGGCGATCTCTACGTCGCGAAGCTCGACGGTGACGGCGCGGTGGACGGCGAGTACGACGGTGGCGGCGCGTGGATCCCGCTCGTCGTCGACGGCGTCTCGCACGTGCCCGGCTACACCGTCGAGGAGGTCCTCGTCTGGACGCGCCTCGCCGCGGACAGGGTCGGTCCGACGAAGATGGACCGCCCCGAAGACGTCCAGCCGAACCCGGTCAACGGCCGCATCTACGCCGCGATGACGAACAACACGGCGCGGACGCCGGCGCAGATCGACGAGGCCAACCCGCGTGCGGCCAACAAGCACGGCCACGTCACCGAGCTCACCGAGGCCGGCGGCGACCACGGCGCCCTGACCTTCACCTGGAAGATCGTCCTCGTCGCGGGCGTGCCCAGCGACCCGCAGACGTACTTCAACGGCTACGACCGGTCCGAGGTCAGCCCGATCAGCTGCCCCGACAACGTCGCCTTCGACGCGGCCGGCAACCTGTGGATCTCCACGGACGGGATGCCGGGCACCCTCAACCACTGCGATGCGCTCTACGTCATGCCGCTCGAGGGCGCGGAGAAGGGGAGGCTGCAGCAGTTCCTCTCGGTGCCGGTCGGCGCGGAGACGTGCGGCCCGGTCATCCTCGGTCCCGACTCCGTCCTCGTGGCCGTGCAGCACCCGGGCGAGGTGTCCGGCGCGACCCCGGAGAACGTCGTCTCGCAGTTCCCCTACCGCGGCGACGGCCAGCCGCGCCCGTCGGCGATCCACGCCTACCGGCGCCACGGCCGCTGACCACAGCCGACTGATGGCGCATTCCGACCGGCGAGCTCCAGCGAGCTGGTCGGAATGCGCCATCAGTCGGGTCCACAAGCCGGTACCTGTCGGCGCGCAGGTCTAGCGTCGACGCCATGGCAATGACACTCAACCCCTACATCCAGTTCCGCGACGAGGCCCGCGAGGCCGTCGCGTTCTACGCGAGCGTGTTCGGCGGCGAGCCGGAGATCTCGACCTTCGGCCAGTACGGCGACCCGGGCAAGGCCGACCCGGAGGGCGTCATGCACGCCGGCCTCCGGACGCCCGCCGGGTTCACCATCATGGCGGCGGACACCCCGCCGGGCATGGAGCTCTCCCCCGGGTCGCAGATCACCGTGAGCCTGTCCGGCGACGACGACGAGCTGCGCACCTACTGGGAGCGCCTCGTCGAGGGCGCCCGGGTGACGGTCCCCCTCGAGAAGCAGATGTGGGGTGACGAGTTCGGCCAGCTCGTCGACCGGTTCGGTGTCGCGTGGATGGTCAACATCGCCGGCCCCGGCGACGACCAGACGCCGACGGAGTGAGCGATCCCGCTCCCGCCCGAGGGGGTATGCCGTTCGCGCGCCTCGTCGAGGCGGCCGACGCCCTCGTGGCGACGCGTTCGCGGACCGCGAAGACCGCGGTGCTCGCCGGGCTGCTGCGCGCCCTGTCACCGGAGGAGTCCGAGGCCGCGGTGGGGCTGCTGCTCGGCAGCATCCGCCAGGGATCGATCGGTCTCGGCTACCGCACCGTCCTCGGAGCGCGTGAGGAGGCGACCCCAGCGGACGCCCCGACGCTGACGATCGGTGACGTCGACGCCGTGCTCGACGAGATCGCCGGGCTCTTCGGCACCGGCTCGGCCGGGGCCCGCCACGCCGCCCTCGTGTCGCTGTGTGAGCGGGCCACCGAGGCGGAGCAGGAACACCTCGTGCGGGCCCTCACCGGCGAGGTGCGCACGGGCGCGCTCGAGGGGGTGCTCACCGACGGACTGGCCCAGGCCGTGGGACTGCCCCTGACCGACGTCCGGCGTGCAGTGATGCTCAGCGGGTCGCTGTCGGGGACGGTGCGGCTCGCCCTCACCTCACCCGAGGCGCTCGAGGGCGTCGGCCTCGAGGTGCTCACGCCCGTCCAGCCGATGCTCGCGTCGACGGCGGTCGACGTCACGGCCGCCCTGCTCGTCACCGGTGAGGCGTCGGTCGAGCACAAGCTCGACGGCGCGCGCATCCAGGTGCACCGCAGCGGGTCCGAGGTCCGGGTCTACACGCGCTCGCTCGCCGACGTCACCGCCCGGGTGCCCGAGATCGTCGAGGTCGCGCGGTCCCTCCCGGTCGAGTCGGTCATCCTCGACGGCGAGACGCTCATGCTCGAGGACGACGGCTCCCCCCGACCGTTCCAGGACACGATGAGCCGGTTCGGCGCCGACGAGTCGCGTCAGCAGGTGCTCGCCCCACGTTTCTTCGACGTCCTCCACGTCGACGGCGAGGACCTCATCGACCGGCCGCTCGGGGAACGGCTCGCGGTGCTGGAACGGATCGGGCCGGCATACCGGATCGCCGGTGAGGTGACGTCGGACCCCGACGTCGCGCTGCGCGTCTCGCGGGAGGCGCTCGCCGCGGGCCACGAGGGGGTCATGGTCAAGGCCATCGACTCGACCTACGCCGCGGGCCGCCGCGGCAAGCACTGGGTCAAGGTCAAGCCGGTGCACACCTACGACCTCGTGGTGCTCGGCGTCGAGCGCGGGTCCGGCCGGCGCCAGGGCTGGCTGTCGAACCTGCACCTCGGGGCGCGTGACCCCGACGGGGAGTTCGGTCCCGAGGGTGGCTTCGTCATGGTGGGCAAGACGTTCAAGGGGCTCACCGACGAGCTGCTGCGCTGGCAGAGCCAGACCTTCCCCGAGTACGAGGTGTCCGACGACGGCTGGGCCCTGATGATGCGGCCGGAGGTCGTCGTCGAGATCGCCATCGACGGGGTGCAGCGCAGCTCGCGCTACCCCGGGGGCGTGGCGCTGCGGTTCGCGCGGGTCAAGCGCTACCGCGTCGGAGACGATGCCAAGCCCGCCGCCGAGGCCGACACCATCCAGTCCTTGCGCGCGATGCTGCGCTGAGCCCCTCCGTCCCCACCCCATCCGCGCGACCGTTCGGCTCCGAACACCACCCGTGGCAGACGCAACGCCCTCACTGACCCGACTCGACGCGCCGCAGAACCCGGGCGCGGTGATCCTCATGCTGCACGGCGGCAAGCCGCGCTCCGGCGACCTCGTCGACGACCGCAGCGCGTCCTGGCAGCGCACGGCGTGGATGGCGCGCTCGATCGCCGGCCGCGCCCACGAGGGGGGAGCGAGCGTGTGGTTCCTGCGCTACGCAGCCCAAGGGTGGAACGGCGGCGCCGACCGCGTCGCCGATGCGCGCTGGGCGCTCGACAAGGTCCGCGCCGCCCACGGGGACGCGCCGGTCATCCTGCTCGGGCACTCGATGGGGGCGCGGGTCGCCGTCCACGTGGCCGACGACCCGTCGGTGGTGGGCGTCGTCGGGCTCGCGCCGTGGTGGCACGACAGCGACCCGGTGCACACCCTCGCCGGGCGTTCGCTCGTCGCGGCGCACGGGCGACGGGACCGGCTGACCTCCTTCGCCGGAACCCACCGGTTCGTCGAGCGCGCCCGACCGGTCGCCGCGCACGCCGAGCTCGTCGACATGGGGCCGCTCGGTCACTACATGGTCAAGGGGGCCGGCGCGTGGGACGACGTCGCGGTCACGTCGTCCCTGGCGCTGCTCGCACCCACCCGAGCCGACTGACGCCCTCCCGGCCAGGGGCGGCGGCGAAGCGGCTCAGCGCGATAGACGCTGGTACTTCCGCACCGCGAGCGGGAGGAACACCAGGCTGATGAGGATCGGCCAGACCAGCGCCATCTCCATGGCGTGCAACTCGATCCAGCTGTCGCCCGTCGGCACGGGGTTGCCGAAGAGCTCGCGGATCGCGTTCGCCGTCGACGACACGGGGTTCCACATCGCCACGAGGCCGAGCCAGTCGGGCATGAGGGAGGGCGGCGTGAAGACGCTCGACAGCATGCCGAAGGGGAACGCGACGGCAAAGAGGTTGCCGGCCTGCTCCTGCCCCTTGACGAACATCGCCAGGTAGACGCCGATCCAGATGAGCGCGAAGCGCAGCAGCAGGAGCAGGAAGAACGCGTATGCCGTCTGGATCGGTCCGCCGTCCGAGCGCCACCCGACCGCGAGAGCGATGACCGCGAGGACAGCGAGGTCGATCGCGGCACCGATGAGGTCGCCCACCCCCCGGCCGCTGACGACCGCCGAGCGGGCCATCGGCATCGACCTGAAGCGGTCCATCACGCCCTTCTCCTTGTCGACGACCATCGCGTAGGCGGTGTTCATGAACCCGAAGGCCATCGTCATCGCGAACATGCCGGGCATCGCAAACGCCTTGTAGTCCGCGCCGCCACCGACGTCCATGGCCGAGCCGAACACGTAGACGAAGAGCAGCACCGACACGATGGGGAACCCGAGCTGCCAGGCGATCATCGACGGCTCGCGCCGGTAGTAGAGCAGCCCGCGCCACACCATCGCGATGCAGTCGGAGACGGCCCACCACTGCGCCGAGTGTCGAACCGGGGTGAGGTCGCCGGCAGGGCCGGCGTCGGGCGCGGCGTCGGGCGCGGTGGAGCTCGTGGGGGCGCTCATCGCAGGGCCTCCTCGGCTGCCGTGGTGTCACGTTCGGGTGGCCCGTCCACGGAGGTGGCGGTGGCGGTGTCGAGCCCCTCCTCCGCGCGGTGGCCCGTGAGCCGGAGGAAGACGTCGTCCAGGGTGGGCCGCCGCAGCGTGATGTCCACGATGTCGAGACCCGAGGCCTGGAGGCGGCTGGCGACCATGCTCAGGGCAGCCACGCGGTCCGAGACCGGGGCACTGACGGTGAGCCGTTCGGCCGACACCGTCGGTTCGCCCGTGGCCGCCCCGGCGAACGCGGCGGCGACCACGGCGAGGTCTGCGCCCTCGGCGGCCACGACCTCGATCTGGTCGCCACCCACCCGGCCCTTGAGCTCCGAGGGCGTCCCGGCGGCGACGGTGCGCCCACGGTCGATGACGGTGACCCGGTCGGCGAGCTGGTCGGCCTCGTCGAGGTACTGCGTGGTGAGGAGCACGGTCGTCCCCGCGGCGACGAGGTCGCGGATCGCCGTCCAGACCTCACCGCGGCCCCGAGGGTCCAGACCGGTCGTCGGCTCGTCGAGGAAGAGGACCTCCGGCGCGAGGATCATGCTCGCGGCGAGGTCGAGCCGCCGGCGCATGCCACCGCTGTAGGCCTTGACGCCCTTGTCCCCGGCGTCGGCGAGCTCGAACCTCTCCAGCAGCTCGGCTGCCCGGAGCCTCGCGCGCCGACGACCGAGGTGGAAGAGCCGACCGAAGAGCTCGAGGTTCTGCCGCCCGGTGAGGATCTCGTCGACGGCGGCGTACTGCCCGGTGAGCCCGATGCGTCGCCTGGCCTCCTGGGGGTGGCGCGCGACGTCCACCCCGCCGACGAGCGCCGTGCCCTCGTCCACCTCGAGGAGGGTCGCGAGCGCCCGCACCGCCGTCGTCTTCCCCGCGCCGTTGGGTCCGAGGAGTCCGTGGACCGTCCCGTGCGGGACGGTGAGGTCGAAGCCGTCGAGCGCGGTCACCTCCCCGAACCGCTTGACCAGTCCGCGCGCCTCGATGGCCCAGTCGTCTCCTGCCATGCCACTGCTCCTCCGTCTCGCCAGGTCGGACCCGCACCTCCAGCTGGGGGCCGAACTGGGTACACTGTACCCAAATCAGCGTACACCCTACGCAGTACACTGGTCGAGACCCGGATCCGGACGGCACCCGCCTCCGACGACGGACCCATCAGGAGGCCAGGCCGTGGCGCACGAGCACAGTGGAGCCGGCGACATCAGCCGCAGCCTCGCCCTCATGTGGGAGTTCGACCTCGCGCCGAGCACCCGCGGGCCCAAGCCCCGGATCAGTCTCGACGCGATCGTCGACGTCGCCGTCACGATCGCCGACACCGAGGGGCTGGAGGCGCTCTCGATGCGTCGCATCGGCCAGGAGCTCGGCGTCGGCACGATGTCGCTCTACCGCTACGTCCCGGGCAAGGAGGAGCTGCTCGACCTCATGCTCGAGCGGGTCAACGCACCCGGGGAGGCAGTGCAGCTCGGCGACGACTGGCGCACGGCCATGCAGACCCTGGGCCGCAGCCTGTGGGCGCTCTACACCTCACACCCGTGGCTGCCGCTCGTCGACCAGACCCGCCCCCTCCTCGGCCCCAACGCCCTGCGCGGCATGGACCTGGCGGTCGCGTCCCTCGAGGAGACCGGCCTCTCGGGGCAGCAGCAGGTCGCCGTCATCTCTGCGATCGAGTCGTTCGTCATGAACGCGGCGCGCAACCACAACGGTGTCGCCATGGCCGAGCAGTCCACCGGCGTGAGCAACGACGAGTTCTGGGCCGCGCAGGAGCCGGTCCTCACCAAGGCGATGGAGTCCGGCGCCTACCCGCACGTCGCCGCGCTCGACATGGACGCGTTCGGGATGGCCGGCGAGGACTTCATGGAGTTCGGGCTGACCCTGCTCCTCGACGGTGTCGCCGCCCTCCTCGGTCGTCGGCACCGGGGCGGCTGACCAGCCGGCCGGCCTTCAGGGGCGGAGTATGCCGGCCGGGGTCGTCGAGGCGGCGGTGAGCGCGTCGGCCTCCGGGACGCCCGCGACCTCGACGGCCCAGCGCACGCACTCGGCCAGCGTCGACGTCGAGCCGGCGATCGAGCCGCGGCCCGACCCGCCGTCGGCCAGGCGGGCCACCCCGCCGGAGACCTCGACCTCGAGCGTGCCGATCTCGTAGGCGCCGTCACCCAGGCCGGTCGCCGCCATCGCGTCGGAGACGAGCGCGACGTGCTCCGGGCCGACCGTCTCGAAGACCATCCGCACGACCTCGGCGGCGACGTGCACCCCGTCGGCGATGAGCTCGACGACGCAGTCCCCGCGGGCCGCTGCCGCGAGCGCCGCCGCGACCGGACCTCCGGAGCGGTGGTGGAAGGGCGGCATGCCGTTGAAGAGGTGCGTGACGAGCGGCGGGCGGCCGCAGGCGTCCGCGATGGTGACCAGCGAGGCGGCGACGACGGCCGCGGACGCGTCCGTGTGTCCCACCGCGGGGAGGATGCCGTGTCGCGCCAGGGCCGCGACCAGATCACCTGAGCCGGTCCGCTCCGGCGCGAAGGTCCACTGCACCAAGGCGTGAGGCGCACCGGCCTCGGCGCAGGTCGTGACGAGCGACTCGACGAGCGCGAGGTCGGGGTCGGTGAGGACGGACGGGTCGTGGGCGCCCCGGCGCTCGTCGGACAGGAACGGACCCTCGAGGTGGATCCCGGCCAGCTCCCCGCGGGCGACGAGCGGCGCCAGGGTGGCGACCTGCCCGACGAGCGTGTCCGGGCGGGCCGAGACGAGCGAGGCGACGACCGACCCGCCGCCGGCCGCGCGGTGGTGGGCGACGGCCGCAGCCGACCCGCCGGCGTCGTGGCCGAACTCGTGCCCGAGGGCGCCGTGGCAGTGCAGGTCGACGAGTGCGCTCACGCCACCCAGCCTAGGACTCCCTCGCCTCGTGTGCCTCAGCGCGGCCCGGAGGCCGCGCTGCGGCACACGAGGCAAGGGCTCACTTCACCGAGCCGGCGGTGAGGCCGCCGACGAGGTGCTTCTCGATGAGCGCGAAGAGGATGACGACGGGCACGACCGCGATGACCGAGGCGGCGAACAGCTGGTCCCAGTTCTGCTCGTAGCCGGTGACGTAGGACCGGAAGCCCACGGTCAGCGGCTTCTTCGAGTCGTCGATGATGAGCGTCAGGGCCACGACGTACTCGTTCCACGCGGCGATGAACGTGAAGATCGTCGCCGTCACCAGCCCGGGCAGGATGAGCGGCAGCATGATCCGGCGCAGCGACTGCCACCGCGAGACGCCGTCGAGCAGCGCCGCCTCCTCGATCTCGGTCGGGATCGACGAGAAGAACCCGTGCAGGATCCACACCGCGAAGGCGAGGTTGAACGCCGCGTTGGTGAGGATGAGCGCGCCGTAGGTGTTGATGAGGTTGAGCTCGAAGAACTCGCGGTAGAGCCCGACGACCAGGGCCGTCGGCGAGAACATCTGGGTGATGAGGACGAGCAGGAGGAACGGCGTGCGACCGGGGAACTTGTAGCGGGCCGTCATGTACGCCGCCGGCACCGCCACGAGGATGACGATCACCGTGGAGGCCAGCCCCACGAGCAGGGAGGTGCGCAGCCAGGCGAGGAAGCGCTCGTCACCCAGCACGTCGGCATACGTCGACCACTGCCACACCTTCGGGAGGAACGAGGGCGGGGTCGCCTTGTTGTCCGAGGACGAGCGCAGCGAGCCGAGCAGCATGACGACGTAGGGCGCGAGGAAGGCGAGCGCGAGCAGCGCCCCGCCGACCGTCAGCCCCCAGCGGGGGCGGCTCGACCGGGTGACCGTGCTCATCGCGTCTCCTCGCGCCAGTTGACGATCCTGAGGTAGGCCGCGACCACGAGCAGGATGAGCAGGACGTTGATGACGCCGGCGGCCGCCGACATGCCCACGTCCTTCTCCTGGCTCTTGAAGGCCAGCTTGTACATGAACGTGATCGTCGTGTCGTGCAGGTAGCCCGGGTTGCGGTCGTTGAGCGTGTAGACGATCGGGAAGCTGTTGAAGACGTAGATGACGTTGAGGACGGTCGCGACGAGCAGGGCAGGCCGCAGCAGCGGCAGGGTCACCTGGCGCCAGCGCTGCCACGGGGAGGCACCGTCGACGACGGCGGCCTCGTGCACGTCGTCGGGGATCGCGTTGATGCCGGCGATGAAGACGAAGATCGTGAACGGCAGCGAGACGAAGACCCCGACGAGGACCATCGAGGCCATCGTCCAGGAGTCGTTGCCGAGGAAGTCGATCGAGGTCTCGATGAGCCCGACCGACTTGAGCGCGTGGTTGATGAGCCCGTAGTTGAAGTCGTAGAGCAGGACGAACAGCTGCGCCGTGATGACGAGCGAGGCCGCCCACGGCACGATGATCGCCCAGCGCACGAAGCGCCGGCCCGGGAAGTTCTTGACGAGGAACTGCGCGAGGCCCAGCGAGATGACGATCGTCAGCGCGACGACGGCCACGACCCAGATCACCGTGTTGGTGAGGACGGTGCCGAGGTCGGGGTGCTCGAGGACCTTGGTGTAGTTGCCCCACCCGGCATCGCCCTTGCGCAGCCCGGTGATCGAGTACTCACCGCGGGAGGCCTGGAAGAGCATGACCGCGGGGAAGAGGACGACTCCGAAGATCAGCGCGAGCGCCGGCGCGAGCCACGCGAGGGCGACGAGGGGGCGAACGCGCCCCACGGCATACCCGCTGGAGGTATGCCGTGGGGTGCGCGTGGTCGTCCGGCTCACTTGCTCGCTTCGGCGGTCTTCTGCAGACCGTCGAGGACGGCCTTCGGGTCGCCGGTCATGGCGCCACCAAGGTTCTGCTGGACCGCGAGCTTGACCTTGTCCCAGGCGGGGTCGTCGGTCGGGGTGAGCTGCGCGTTGGGCAGGGTGTCGAGGTAGACCTTGAGCTTGGCGTTGCTCTGGAACTTCTCCACACCGGTCTTCGTCACCGGGAGGAAGCCCTCCTTCTCGATGAAGGTGTTGATCTGGTCGGGCTGGTAGTAGAGCTCGTAGAACGCCTTGACGGCCTTCTCGTTGCCCGGCTTCTTGAACGCCATGAGGTAGTCCGTGACGCCGAACGTCTTGCTCTCGGAGCCGTCGTTGCTCGGGAACGGCGCGACGACGTAGTTGACCTTCTTGTCGGTGTCGAGCGCCGCGGCGAGCGGGCTGAAGCCGACGACCATGCCGGCCTTGCCGGACTTGAAGAGGTCGAACGCGTCGGCGCGGTTGGTGCGCGCCGGGTTGTTCTGGGTGAGCTTGGCGTCGGTGAGCTTCTTGAGGAAGGTCAGGGACTCGACGTTCTTGGCCGAGTTGATCGCCCAGGAGTCGCCGTCCTTCCACGCACCGCCGTTGTTGAACAGCCACATGGAGAACTCGCCCTGGCTCTCCTCCGGGCCGAGCGGGAGGGCGTAGCCGGCGTTGCCGCCGGGCAGGGCCGCGACCTTCTTGGCACTGTCCTCGAGCTCGGCCCACGTCTTCGGCGGGGCGGCGATGCCGGCCTGCTTGAAGAGGTCGGCGTTGTAGAACAGGGCCCGCGCGCTCGAGAGGTCGGGGAAGCCGTAGAACTTGTCCTGGTAGGTGCCGTACTTGACGAACGTCTCGAGGATGTCGGACTTGACGTTGTCCGGGAGGACCGCCTCGGAGTCGTGGAGCAGGCCGTCCTTGGCGTAGCTCGCGTAGGCGTTGAGGTTGAGGATGTCCGGCGCCTGGTTGTTCTGGATCATCGTCGAGGACTGCTGGTCGATGGTGTCCCAGCTGACGACCTGCACCTCGAGGGTGTAGCCGGTCTTGTCCTTGTAGGTCTTCGCGAACGCGTCCCAGAAGGCCTTGGTGTTGTCCTTGGAGTACTCGGCCGCGACGAGCTTGATCGTCTTGGCCTCCTCCCCGCTGCTGGCGCTGTCGCCGCTCGCGTCGCCGGCGCCCGAACCGCCGCCGCACGCCCCCGCGAAGAGCACCGCGAACGCGGCACCAGCGATCAGGGCGGACTTTCGTGTCGTCCTCATGACTCTCCCATCAGCTCCCGGTCATGCTCCGACGCTTCGGTGCGCCCGGACCGGCTGGGAGCCAACGTAAGGCGTCATCGGGCTCCGCGCAATGACAAACATGAGCGAGATGGGGGACTTTCGATCACATTCGCGCATCCCTGCGGCGAGGGTGCCTGTCGCTCAGCCGGTGGCGAGCGCCTTCTCGATGTCCTCGGTGAGCGACTCGGGGGTGTCGGTCGGGGCGTAGCGGGCGAGGACCCGGCCGTCGCGGCCGACGAGGAACTTGGTGAAGTTCCACTTGATCTTCGAGCCGAGCAGACCACCCTTCTCCTGCTTGAGCCACTCGTAGAGGGGGTGCGCGTCGTCGCCGTTGACCTCGATCTTGTCGAACATCGGGAACGTCACGCCGTAGTTGCGCTGGCAGACCGCACCGATCTCCTCGGCGCCGCCGGGCTCCTGGCCACCGAACTGGTTGCACGGGAAGCCCAGCACGACGAGGCCCTGGTCCGCGTAGCCCTTCCACAGCTCCTCGAGTCCGGTGAACTGCGGGGTGAACCCGCACTCGGAGGCGGTGTTGACGACGAGGGCGACCTTGCCGGCGTACGCGCCGAGGTCCTGCTCCTCCCCTGTCAGGGTCGTCGCGGAGAAGTCGGACAGTGTCGTTTCGGGCATGGGTGGAGCGTAGGCGGTGGGCCTGTCAGACGCAGTGGACGGTCGCGCCGCTGTCGCGCAGCCCGCGGACCTGCTCGTGCGTCTCAGGGGCGGTGGTGACGACGTGGGTGATCTCGGTGGCCGCGCAGATTTGGGTGAACGCGCGCTCGCCGAGCTTGCTCTCGGCCGCGACGACGACGACCTCGCGAGCGCGCTCGACCATGAGCCGCGAGACGGCGGCCTCGTCCTCGTACGTGCACGTGGCGCCCTCGCGGACGGCCAGGCCGTTGACCCCGAGGATCGCGACGTCGATCCAGAGCTGGCTCAGGCCGGCGGTGGCCAGGGGGCCGGTGACCTCGTAGGACTCCGGTCGCGGGATCCCGCCGAGGCTGACGCAGCGCACGTGGGGGCGCAGGACGGCCTCGACCGCGATGTTGAGCGCGCTCGTGACGAGGGTGAGGCCGGGCGTGCGCAGGTCCTCGCGGGCAGTGAGCCGACGCGCGACCGTGGTGGTCGTCGTGCCACCGTTCATGGCGACGACGGCCCCGGGGGTGACGAGGGCGGCCGCGGCCCGGGCGATGCGGTCGAGGTCGGTGTCGTGCTGGCTGGATCGGTAGCGGTAGGGCAGCTCGTAGGCCACCGACGTCGCGACGACGCCGCCGTGGTTGCGGGTGACGAGCTGGCGACGGCTCAGCTCGGCGAAGTCGCGCCGGATCGTCGCCTCCGAGACGGCGAGCTCCTCCGCGGCGGCGCTCACGCTCAGCCCGCCCCGGGTCGCGAGCAGGTCGAGGATCGCCGACAGCCGCGAGGCGCGGTGGCGCGGACCGTCCGGGGCCGCCTCGCTGGTGGGGAGCATGCGGGGACTCTACGCGCGCACTCCACGCACGCGCGAGGGGTTGTGGTGCATGACTCTGCCCACTTAGGCTGTCTGTCGATCAGTTTCGCGCAATCCGACGACATGGTGAGGACCTTTCCGTGACCTACCTCGAGCAGGAGATCGCCACCCAGCCCGACGACTGGGCGGCCGTCGTGGCCCGCCTCCCCCTTGTCGCCGACCTCCTCCCCCGTGCCGGTGAGCGCGTCGCGACCATCGGCTGCGGCACGTCGTGGTTCATGGGGCAGGCGTATGCCGTCCTGCGCGAGTCCCTGGGCCAGGGCGTCACCGACGCCTTCTCGGCGAGCGAGCACCACCTCGCGCGGGGCTACGACCGGGTCGTCGTCATCACCCGGTCCGGCACGACCTCCGAGGTCATCGAGGTCGTCGATGCGCTCAACGCGGCCGGCACCCCCCACGTCGCGATCGTCGCCACCGCCGGGACGGCCGTCGCCCGGTCCGCCGCGTCGACGATCCTTCTGCCCGAGGTCGACGAGCAGTCGGTCGTCCAGACCCGCTTCGCCACCACGGTCCTCGCGCTGCTCCGCGCCTCGCTCGGGGAGTCGCTGGAGGCGGCGATCGCCGACGCCCGTGCGGTGCTCGCGGAGGGCGACGACGCGGCATACGCCGGGCTCCTCGACGTCGAGCAGGTGAGCTTCCTCGGGCGCGGCTGGACCGTCGGTCTCGCCAACGAGGCCGCGCTCAAGCTGCGGGAGTCGGTGCAGTTCTGGGCCGAGGCGTACCCCGCGATGGAGTACCGCCACGGCCCGATCAGCATCGCCGCACCCGGCCGCGCGACGTGGGCCATCGGTGAGGTGCCGGAGGGCCTGGCCGAGCAGGTGCGGTCCACGGGCGCGCACTTCGAGCACCGGGACATCGACCCGATGGCCGAGCTCGTGCGGCTGCACCGCTACTGCGTCACCCGGGCGAAGGCCGCGGGGATCAACCCCGACGAGCCGCGCCACCTCACCCGGTCGATCATCCTCGACGACGCGAACTGATGGGCCTGTCCGCGCTCACCCCGGTGCTCGCCGAGGCGCGCGCCGCCGGCCGCGGCGTCGCGGCGTTCAACGTCATCCAGATCGAACATGCCGAGGCGTATGCCGTTGCGGCAGAGCGCTGCTCGCTGCCGGTCGTCATGCAGATCAGTGAGAACTGCGTGCGCTACCACGGCTCGTTGCGCCCGATCGCGGCCGCGACCCTCGCGATCGCCGAGGCGTGCTCGCAGCCGGTCGTCGTGCACCTCGACCACGCGGAGTCGCTCGACCTCGTCGACGAGGCGGTGCGGCTCGGGCTGACGTCGGTGATGTTCGACGGGTCGAGGCTGCCCGACGACGCCAACCGCGAGGCGACGCGGCGGGTCGTGCAGCAGTGCCACGCCGCCGGCATCTGCGTCGAGGCCGAGCTCGGCGAGGTCGGCGGCAAGGACGGCGTCCACGCGCCCGGCGTGCGCACCGACCCGGGTGAGGCAGCCCGGTTCGTCGCGGACACCGGGGTGGACGCCCTCGCCGTCGCCGTCGGGAGCTCGCACGCGATGACCGAGCGCGTGGCCGTGCTCGACACCGACCTCATCGTGGCCCTGGCCGCGGCCGTGCCGGTGCCGCTCGTCCTGCACGGATCGAGCGGGGTGCCCGACGACGGGCTCGTGTCCGCGGTCCGGGCGGGGATGACGAAGGTCAACATCGCGACCCACCTGGGCCGCGTGTGGACCGAGGCGATGGTCGCGCGCCTGGACCAGTCGCCGACCGTCGACACCCGGAAATATCTCGGGGCCGCCCGCGACGCCGTCACCGACGAGGCCGATCGCCTCCTCCGCCTCCTCGCCCGTCCCTGACTCGCCAATTCCCCGGTTGGGGACACGGCGTGTCGGTCCCCAACCGGGGAATTGGCGAGTTGGGGACGGGGGGCGTGGGGGTGGTCAGGAGAGCTCGGTGACCTCGACGTCGTCGAGGAGGGTGACGACGTCGGTGCGGTCGATGACCCCGGCGACGGTCTGACGGACCGCAGCCGCCGACCAGGCGATGCCGACCCGCAGCACCTCAGGCCAGTCGACCGCGTCCCGGGCCGTGCCGTCGAGCCCGGCGGCGATCGCGGCGGTGAGCGCGTCGCCGGCGCCGGTGGCGTTCCCCTCGGACGGGGCGCGGGGACGGGCCTCGATGACCCGGCCGGTCGCGGTGACGAGGACGAGCCCGTCGGCCCCCTGCGAGACGACCGCCGCCCAGGCACCCATCTCGACGAGCGCCTGGGCCGCCTCCCTCGGGTCGGTCACGCCGGTCATCGACGCGGCCTCGGACGCGTTGGGCTTGACGAGGGCGGGCGTGGTCCGCAGCACCTCGCGCACCCAGTTGCCGCGCCCGTCGACGACGAGCTCGGCACCGGCGTCGACCGCCGTCCGGCAGAGCTCGACGAGCACGTCATCCGACGTGAACGGTGGGACGCTGCCGGAGACCGTGAGCACGTCGCCGGGGGTGCAGCTCGTGCGCACCATCGCGATCATCTCGTCCCAGACCTCCTGCGGCTGGACGTCGCCCTGCTCGTTGAGGACGGTGGCCCGGCCGTCCGTGCCGAAGACGCTCACCGACCGGCGCGTGCCCGCCGGGGACTCGACGAGCCGCAGCCGGAGCCCGCGCTGGGCGGCGTCCTCGATGAAGAAGTCGCGCTGGCGCTCGCCGACCGGTGCGATGGCCACGTGGTCGATGCCCATGCAGGCGAGGACCCCGGCGACGTTGAGGCCCTTGCCGCCGGCGTGCACGCCGGTGACGGACACGCGGTGGCTCTCGCCGACGTGCAGCCGGGGCACGGCGTACGTGATGTCGAGAGCCGGGTTGGGGGTCAGGGTGAAGATCACGCGGTGGCCTCCATGGCGAGAAGTGTTGCTCCGAGCGCTCCGGCACGGTCTCCGAGCGCGGCGCGGGTGACGGTGATGCGTTCGTGTCCGAGGACGCCGACGAGCTTGTCGCGCAAGGGTTCCAGCAGCACGGCCCCCGACAGCGCCAGCCCACCCCCGACGAGGACGACCCGGGTGCCCGCTGCGGCACAGACCGGGCCGATGACCCGGACGAGGGCGTCGATGGCGTCCTCCCAGAGGCGGATCGCCTCGGGGTCGCCGTCGGCCACGGCCAGGCTGAGCGTCTCGGCGTCCCCGTCGCGGCCCAGCTCGCGCCACGCCCGCCCGAGGGCGGACGCGCTCGCGACCGCCTCGAGGCAGCCCCGGCGCCCGCACCCGCACACCGGGCCACCCGGCTGCACCGTGACGTGGCCGATCTCCCCGGTCCACTCGGTACCGGCGACGACATGGCCGGAGGCGAGCAGGGCGCTGGCGATGCCGGTGCCGAGCGGCACGAAGAGCGCGTCGGGCACGCCCTGCGCCGCCCCGAGGTGGAACTCGGCGAGCAGGCCGGCGCGCACGTCGTGGCCCACGGCGACCGGGACGTCGAACCGGGCCAGGAGCAGCTCGCGCAGCGGGAGGTCGCGCCACCCGAGGTTCGCGGACCAGGCCGCGGTCCCGGTCGCCTCGTCGACGAGTCCGGGGACGACGGCGCCGACCGCGGCCAGCCGCCCGTCGATGCCGTCCGCGCGGGCCAGGTCGAGCAACGTCGTGACGGCGTCGACGATGACGTCGACGACGGCGGCACCGGGACGCTCGGGAGTGGAGGCGCTGTGGGACAACAGGACTGCGCCGTCGTCGTCGGCGAGGACCGACTTGACGCGAGTCCCCCCGACGTCGACTCCCGCCATCAGCCTCGTCGCCACCGCGCCAGTCTAGGGATCGACGATGCAGGGAATGTGGCTGCCTACCAGTAGTGTTGTCAGCAGCGGTCCTGTTCGTTCTGCCACGGACCTGCTTCTTCTTTCTCACTGTCGATGCCGATGCGCCGCGACCGAGAGACCACGACGACGACAACACTGATGTTGATCGCTGCGTCGCGACTCGGAACGTGCCGGGCAGAACCGACTGCATCAGAACTCTCTGGAGTACCTCTTCGTGTCCACTGACACCACCCTCACCCGTCCCACGACTGCCTCGGGCTTCGCCGCCCTCGGCGTCCCCGAGTCCCTCGTCCGCGTCCTCGCCGACCGCGACATCACGTTGCCGACGCCCATCCAGGCCGCGACCCTGCCCGACAGCCTCGCCGGCCGCGACGTCCTCGGACGGGGCCGCACCGGCTCCGGCAAGACCTACGCGTTCGTCCTCCCGGTGCTCGCCCGCCTCGCCGCCGACGGTCGTCGCCGGCAGCCGAAGCGTCCCCGCGCCCTCATCCTCGCCCCGACCCGCGAGCTCGCCATCCAGCTCGACGAGGCGCTCGCCCCGCTCGCCCAGGCCCTCGGACTGACGTCCAAGACCGTCTTCGGCGGCGTCGGCCAGGGCCCGCAGGTCTCGGCCATCGCCCGCGGCGTCGACGTCGTCGTCGCCTGCCCGGGTCGTCTCGAGGACCTCATCGGTCAGGGCCACGTCAACCTCGACGCCGTCGAGGTCACCGTGCTCGACGAGGCCGACCACATGGCCGACCTCGGCTTCCTCCCCGTCGTCAAGCGCATCCTCGACCGGACGCCGCGCGACGGGCAGCGGATGCTCTTCTCGGCCACGCTCGACGCCGGCGTCAACACCCTCGTCAAGCGCTACCTCTCCTCGCCGGTGACCCACGAGGCCGACTCGGCCCAGTCGCCGATCTCGACGATGAGCCACCACGTCCTGCACGTGACCGCGGACGGCCACCTGCCGGTGCTCGTCGACCTCGTCGCCGCCCCCGGCCGCACGGTCGTCTTCACCCGCACCAAGCACCGCGCCAAGAAGATCGCCCGCCAGCTCAACGCCGAGGGCATCCCCGCGGTCGAGCTGCACGGCAACCTCAGCCAGAACGCGCGCACCCGGACCATGGACGCCTTCCACGCCGGCACCGCGCAGACGCTCGTCGCCACCGACATCGCCGCGCGTGGCATCCACGTCGACGACGTCGGCCTGGTCATCCACGCCGACCCGCCGGTCGAGCACAAGGCCTACCTGCACCGCTCCGGCCGCACCGCCCGCGCGGGCGCCTCGGGCACCGTCGTCACGCTGATGATGGACGACCAGATCCGCGACGTGCGCGACCTCACCCGCAAGGCCGGCATCAAGCCGACGACGACGAAGGTCAACGCGACGCACCCGCTCCTCACCGAGCTGGCCCCGGGCGAGCGCAGCTTCCCCGGCGGCTTCGTCAACCCCGCGGGCTCCTCGCAGGGCGACGGCCAGCGTTCGGGCGGTGGGCGCTCCGGCGGCCAGCGTTCCGGTGGCGGCGCCCGCTCCGGCGGTGGCCAGCGCTCCGGCTCCCCGGCCCGCGCCGGTGGCTCCGGCTCCGGTGGCGGCCAGCGCAGCAGCGGTGGTGGCCAGCGCTCCGGCGGTGCCCCGCGTCGCTCCGGCAGCGGCGGCGCCCCGGCCCGTTCCGGCGGTGGCGGCCAGCGCAGCAGTGGCGGCGGCGCGGCGACCTTCTCGTCGCAGTCGCGCGGTTACCGCGGCTGATCCCACCTCGCACGAACCGCTGTGCACTGCTGCGCCCCCGCGCAGCAGTGCACAGCGGCGTGGGGGGTGTGCGCTGCTGCGCCCCCGCGCAGCAGTGCACAGTGGCGTTCGGGGACCGAGCCGCCCCGTGACGAGCTCGTGGTCGGGACACAACGGCATACCGGCCTGCGAGAGCGGGACCACAACGGCCCGCGGGCGCCCCGCCCACCGGGTAGCGTCGGCAGCCGCGAGCCCACCCCGTCACAGGAGCCGTCCATGCAGTCGAGCACCCTTGCCATCAGCGCTGCCGACGGCACGTCGCTGCACACCTACCGCTGGCTGCCCGACGGCCCGCCACGAGCGATCGTCCAGATCGTGCACGGCGTGGCCGAGCACGCCGGTCGGTACGAGCGCTTCGCCGAGGCGCTGACGGGGGCCGGGTACGCGGTCTACGCCAACGACCACCGCGGACACGGTCACACCGCCCGCGAGGGAGAGCTCGGGCACTTCGCCGACCGCGACGGGTTCACCACCATCGTGGGCGACCTCCGCACGGTCACCGAGTTCGCCCAGGCCGAGCACCCGGGCGTCCCGGTGGTCCTCTTCGGGCACAGCCTGGGCTCCTTCCTCAGCAGGGCGTATGCCGTCCAGCACGGTCACGACCTGGCTGGCCTCGTCCTGTCGGCCACCGGTGGCAGTCCCCCACCCGTGGCCCTCCCCGCACTCGCCCTGTCGATCGCGCAGGCCAGGCTCCTCGGTCGCCGCCGGCCCTCCGGCCTGCTCGACAAGATCTACAACAACCAGGTCAACTCGGCGTTCAAGCCGACGCGGACGCCGTTCGACTGGCTGTCCCGAGATGAGGCCGAGGTCGACAAGTACCTCGCCGACCCGCTCTGCGGCTCGGTCCTCAGCGCGGTCTCGTACGGCGACCTGCTGCGCGGCTGGCATTCGGTCACGGGGCCGAAGGCGTTCCGCGCCCTCCCCAAAGACCTTCCCGTCCTCGTCATGTCCGGATCGCGGTGCCAGGTGGGTGAGGACGGCAAGGGCCCGCGATCGGTCACCGAGAGCCTGCGCGAGGCCGGGGTCATGGACGTGACGATGACGCTCTACCCGGACGCGCGGCACGAGCTGCTCAACGAGACCAACCGCGACGAGGTCACCGCCGACGTCCTCGCGTGGCTCGACGAGCGACTGCCCGTGCGCGACTGATGCTCCGGGAGCTCGGCCGGTACGCCGTCGCCGCCGCGGTCTTCGGCGTCCTCGACGGCCTGTGGCTGGGGATCGTGGCGCGCCCGCTCTACGACTCGCAGATGGGCGACCTGCTCGCCGTGAAGCCGAACGCCGCCGCCGCGGGGGCGTTCTACGTCATCTACGTCTTCGGGATCACCTGGTTCGCGACCCGGCCGGCGCTCGCCGCGGAGTCGTCCCGACTCGCCCTGGTCTCGGGCGCCGTCCTCGGGTTCGTCGCCTACGCGACGTGGGACCTCACGAGCCTCGCCGTCATCGAGGGCTTCCCGGCGTCCATCGTCGCGGTCGACCTGGCGTGGGGCACGGTCGCCACGGCGGTCGCCGCCCTCGCGACGTATGCCGTGTGCCGCCGGGTGCCCGCGCTCCGCTGACGCGACGCCGTCAGTTGCGAGCCTTGCGCCACCCGGCGCTCTCGGCCTCCTGCTCGGTGCAGAACCACCGCTCACCCTTGCTCGCGGTGACGACGGTGTCCTCGTAGCTGCCGCCGCCGGGGACGTGGTAGATCTTCTCGCCCTTCGACGAGATGTTGCCCTTGATGACGCAGCGACCGGTGGGTGCCGCCGGGGGCGCGGCACCCGGGGCGGGAGCGGGAGCGGCGGCGGCCGCCGGGGCCGCGCACGCGGCGCTCCACACCCCGAGACCAGCCTCCCTCGCCCGCTTCTGCGCGGCGAGATGGGCGTCGCGGTGGAGGTAGGGCTTGGCGTAGGTGTACTCCCTGCCGAAGCCGCCCTCGATGAGCGCCTGGGCGACGCGAGTGCCGTCCTGCGTGACGACGTGCCGCAGCAGCCGTCCGTAGCGATCGCGGTCGCTCTGGCTGGGGTCGGGCACGAGCTGCACCGACCGGCTCTGGACGAGGCTCTGCATCCTGCTCGCCGCCTTCTGGGCCCAGCACTCGCCGCCGGTGAGCTCCGGGGTGTCGATGCCGATGAGCCGGACCCGCTCGGTCGTGCTGCCGATGCGCACCTTGATCGTGTCGCCGTCGGTGACTCCGACGACCGGGACGAGGACGGCGGCGGGGCGGGCCCGGGTCGCTGCGGGGGCGGGGGCGGGGGCGGGGGCCGGTGCCGCGCGGGGCGGCGGCGGGGTGGTCGTGGGGGAGGGCGCGACGGCGGGAGTGGGCGGCGCGACCGGCGCGACGGCGGGAGTGGGCGGCGCGACCGGAGCGGCGGCGGTGGTAGGCGGCGCGACCGGAGCGGCGGCGGCCGTGGCGGCCGAGACGGACGGGCCCGCGTCCGGGGACCCGGCGATGGCGGTGAGTGCCACGACCCCGACGACACCGAACAGCGACAGCGCCAAAGCGCTGAGGCACAGGAAGACGACGAGAAGCCGCCCACCCGTGCGGGAGCCCCGCCCACCCGTGTCCATCACCCGGCGATTCTCGCCGGTGAACCCCCGCCGGCGCGGGCGAATGGCCGCTATCCGACGATCCGCGACTCGCGGTCGTAGTTCTTGCCGAGGAACTGCGGGACCAGGGCCCAGCGGAGGGCGAAGACCATGACGAGCAGCGTCGCGAGGTAGGGGAGCATCGAGACGAACTGGTGCGGGATGCCGATGCCGGAGACCTGGGCGCGCTGGGCGAGGACGTCCATGGCGGCGAAGAAGGCCGCGCCGGCGAGGATGAACTGCGGGCGCCAGCCCCCGAAGAAGGCGAGCGCGATCGCCAGCCAGCCGCGACCGGCGACGATCCCGTCGGCGTACACGCCGGAGAACACCATGGGCAGGTACGCGCCACCGACGGCCATGAGGGCCGCCCCGACCGTGCCGGCCCACATCCGGGTCCGGGCGACGTTGATGCCGAGCGAGTCGGCCGCCTTCGGGTTCTCCCCGACCGAGCGCAGGCGCATTCCGGCGTCGGTGCGGTAGAGCCACCACCAGAGGAAGACGGACAGGCCGATGGCGACGAAGACCATGGCGTCCTGGCCGAGGATGAGCTCCGGCAGCGGCTTGATGCGCGGCGGCTCGTCGTTGCCGATGACGATCCGGTAGAGCAGCGACGCCGTACCACCGGCGAGGAAGAACAGCGCGAGGCCCACGACGAACTGGTCGAGTCGCAGCGAGGTCGTCGCCCACGACAGGATGAAGCCGACGACGGCCCCCGCGAGCGCGGCGACGATGAGGCCGACGACGTTGCCGCCCATCTTGAGGGAGACGAGGTAGCCGACCGCCGCGCCGAGGAGCATGAGCCCCTCCTGCGCGACGTTGAAGATGCCCGCGCGGCCGCTGAGCATCGTCCCCTGCGCGACGAAGAGGAACGGCACCATCGCCGTGATCGTGAGGGTGAGGAACTCGGTCATGCGAGTGCTCCCTTGGCGGCGCGTGAGGCTCTGGCCCGTCGGAACCGTTCGGTCGCGACGTCGGACATGAGGAGGAAGAGCAGGATGAGCCCTTCGAGGATGAGCACGATCTCGACCGGTGCGCCGGAGACCCGCTGCATCGAGCCGGCCCCGACCTCGAGGACGGCGATGCCGAAGGCGACGAACGGGACGGCCGTGAGGGAGCCGCGCGCGATGAGCCCGATGATGATGCCGAGCAGGAGGAAGTTGGACTGGACGCCCTCGAGCGTGCGCTGGTGCACCCCGGCGACCTCGATCGCCCCGGCGAGCCCGGCCAGGGCCCCCGCGACGACCATCGACGTGACGGCGACGCGGCCGGTGCGGATGCCGTGCAGCTTGGACGCCCGCTCGTTGAGCCCGACGGCGCGCAGCTCGAAGCCGGCGACACTGCGCTTGGCCATGACGGCGGCGACCACGGAGACGAGGACGACGATGAGGACACCGGTGTGCATCGGCGGCCGCCCGATGCCGGGCAGGACGGCCCCCTCGCCGACGGGCAGGGTCACGGCGCCACCGGCGCCGGGGTCGGACCAGACGACGGAGGCGACGTAGTCGAGCACCTCGAACGACACGAAGTTGAGCAGCACCGTCGAGAGGATCTCGTTGATCTTGAAGGACTCCATGAGCCAGGCCGAGATCGCCGCCCAGATGGCGCCGGCGAGGACGCCGACGAGGATGACGAGCGGCAGGAGGATCACCATCGGCAGGTCGGACATGGTGATGCCGACCGCGGCGGCCCCGACGGTGCCGAGGATCATCTGGCCCTCACCACCGATGTTGAACCGGCCGGCGCCGAGGGGGATCGCGAAGGCGAGCGAGAGCAGCGTCAGCGGCGCCCACTTGTGCAGGGTCTGCACGAACCCGGTCTGGTTGCGGAACGAGTTCGTGAGGACGGCCCGGAACGCCTTGGTCGGGTCGTGCCCGAGCACGGTGATGATGATGCCGACGACGACGAACGCGGCCAGGACGGCAACGGCATACGGGATGGCGGCGAAGGCGAAGGACCGCGCGCGCTGCGCCAGTGGCGGGGCGACGGCGACGTCGGTGACCTCGGTGGCAGCCGGGTTCTGCGTGACGTCGTTGCTCACGCGCCCACTCCTGTCATGAGGCGACCGAGGTCGTAGGGGTTGGCCTCGCCGCGGGCGAACTCGCCGACGAGCCGGCCGGAGTAGGCGACGGTGACGCGGTCGGCGAGGGCGAGCACCTCGTCGAGGTCCTCGGAGATGACGATGACGACGCACCCGTCGGCCGCGGCGCGACGGACCCGGTCGTAGACGAACTGGGTCGAGCGGATGTCGAGACCGCGCGTGGGGTTGTGCAGGAGGAGCAGCTTGGGTTCGTGGGCGAACGCCCTCGCGAGGATGACGCGCTGGATGTTGCCGCCCGAGAGCTGGCCGCAGGGTGTCGCGGCGCTGGGCGTCTTGACGCTGAACTCCTTGATCGCCTCGACGGCCTCGCTGCGCGCGGCGCGCCAGTTGATCATCCCGGCCCGCGACCGGGTCCGGTGCGACCCGAGGACGAGGTTCTCGGTGATGCCCGCGCCGGGGAGGATGCCGTCGCGCTGCCGGTCCTCGGGGACGTAGACGACGCCGCGGCGCAGCCACGTCGCGGTGGGCCGCCCGACGAGCTCCTCGTCGTCGACGACGAGCGAGCCGGTGGCGGTGCGGGTGCCGGTGAGGGCCTCCGCGAGCTCGCCCTGGCCGTTGCCGGCGACACCGGCGATGCCGAGGATCTCTCCCGGCCGCAGGGAGAGCGACACGTCGTCGACGAGCGGCTTGCCGCCCGACCCGGCGACGGTGAGGCCGCGGACGGTGACCCGTGCAGGGGTAGGGGTCACCGTGTCCGCGGCCGCTCCCCCGGACGGAGCCTCCTGCGCCCCCGGGAGGGGGTGCGTCAGGGTGGCTTCGCCGAGCTCTTCCTCACCGAGGGCGACCTGGGCCGCCTCGGCCAGCGCGGCGGCCTCGGCGTCCCCGCCGGCGACCTCACCGATCATCGTGGCGGCGAGGTCGTCGGCGGTGGTGTCGGCCTTGTCGACCGTGGTGATCCACCGGCCGTCCCGCATGATCGTCATCCGGTCGCAGACCTCCATGGTCTCGCGGATCTTGTGCGTGATGAGGACGACCGACATCCCGTCGTCGACGATCGCGCGCATCGACGAGAAGAGGTCGTCGACCTCCTGCGGGGTGAGGTTGGTCGTGGGCTCGTCGAGGACGAGGATGCGCGCACCGCGGTAGAGCGCCTTGAGGATCTCGACACGCTGGCGCACGCCGACCGGCAGGTCGGCGACACGGGCGCTCGGGTCGACGGTGAGCCCGAACCGCTCGGACAGCTCGGTGATCCGCTGCGCCGGGGTCTGCGAGGAGCCGTCGGCGGCGGTGAGCGTGGAGGAGTCCGTGCCGAGGACGATGTTCTCGGCGACGGTGAACACGTCCACCTGGAGGAAGTTCTGGTGGACCATGCCGATGCCGTGGGCGATCGCGTCGCGGGGCGAGCGGATCTCGACCTCGCGGTCGTCGACGGAGACCGCCCCCGAGTCCGGCGCGTAGAGGCCGTAGAGGACGTTCATCAGCGTGGTCTTGCCGGCCCCGTTGCCTCCGAGCAGGCCGTGGATCTCGCGTTCGGCGACGGTGAAGTCGACCCCGTCGAGAGCCACGACCGGCCCGAAGGTCTTACGGATTCCGGACATCCGGAGCAACGGTCAGCCGATCTTCGCGGTGTTGAGCTCGACCTTGACCGCGCCGGACTTCACGTCGTCCATCGCCTTGGTGACGGCCGCCTTGACGTCGGCGGGCACACCCTCGGCGACCTTGATCGTCACACCGGTGTCGAAGCCGAGGAGGAGGTTCCCCTTCTCCTCGCCGCCCTTGATCTTCGCGAGGACGTCGGCGACCGGCTTGTCGAAGTCGTACTCGAGGCTGCCCGCGTAGTGCTCGCCCGCGGCGGCGGACTTGTCGGTGTACTTGGCGGTGACCCAGCCGTCGCCGGCCGGTCGGCCCTCGAACGCCTGGAAGGTGCCGGTCGAGCCGACGTTGAGCGAGCCGACGATGACGTCGGCGCCCTGGCCGAGCAGCTGGGTGGAGAACTGCTGCGCCTTGGCGGCGTCGTTGAAGTCGCCGGTCCAGACGGGCTTGATCGTCGTCTTCGCGCCGGAGTCCTTGATCGCCTGCTCCATCGCGTGGACCTCGGCCATCGAGAACGGGAGGGAGAGGCCGCCGACGTAGCCGATGGTGCCGGTCTTGCTCAGCTTGGAGGCGAAGATGCCCATCCCGTAGAAGCCGAGGTGGAACTGACGGTCGATGGTCCAGACGTTGGCCGGCTGGTCCTTGGGGAGGCCGTCGTACTCGGCGATGAAGTTGACGTCGGGGTTGTTCTTGGCGACCTTGGCGGTGGCGTCGTAGAACTGCGAACCGTGGGTCCACACGACCGTGGCGCCGTCGCCGACGGCCTCGGTGAGGCGGGCCTCGACGTCGGTGACGGCGACCTTCTCGCTGAACGAGATCTCGGCGCCGGCGGACTCGGCCGCCTTGAGGGCCTTGAGGCCGATCGCGTTGTAGTCGGCGTCGTTGGTGGGGCCGGAGAAGATGGCGGCGATGACCTGCTTGTCGCCACCTCCGTCACCGTCCCCGGTGCTGGCCTCGGGGTCGTCACTGCCGCACCCGGCGAGCACGAGGGCGGAGATCGAGGCGAAGGCGATGGTCGTGGCCGCGCGGCGGGTCAGGCGTACCGTGGCGGTCGACGAGGTGAGGGGGGAGCGCAGAACGGTCATGACGAGTCCTCTGGTGGACGGGACCGACGCATGGGGGCGGGGGGTCGGTCACTCGGTGTGCCCGAAAGTCTGTTGCGTCGGGCCAAGGCCCCTCATTGGCAGCACCTGCCCAAGGGTGCCGCGGTCGGTTGGCAGTCTCGACCGAACGACACCCCTTCTGTTGCGGGCTCGTGACACGAAAGTTGCCAAAGGCCGCACGTATGCCGTCCGCCCGTGCCTGTGCCCCCGCGGGCCCGCGTCGGGATGACCGACGCGGACGCCGGCATACGGAGCCGGTTGCCGGCGTTGGACGCCGTGTGGACGTCTGGGACTCGATCGTCGTCGGCGCCGGACAGGGAGGCCTGGCCGCGTCCCACTTCCTGACCCAGCGCGGCGTCGACCACCTCGTGCTCGACGCCAACCCGGCAGCCTGGTTCGCCGACTACGAGCGGCGGCAGCGGGTCCCGGTGGAGCGGCCGGTCGACGTCACCGCCGTCACGAGCGAGGGCGACCTGCTCGTCGTCCACGCCGGTGACCGCCGGTGGTCGACCCGCACCCTCGTCAACGCGACCGGGACGTGGACGCGGCCGAACTGGCCCACCTACCCGGGGGCGGCCGACTTCGGCGGCGAGCAGTTCCACACGGCCACGTACCCCGGTGCGGACCATCTGCGCGGCCGGCGGGTCATCGTCGTCGGCGCGGGGGCGTCGGCGGTCCAGCTCATCGGCGAGCTCGCGCCCGTCGCCGACGTCGTGTGGGTCACCCGCCGACCGCCCCAGTGGCGCACGGGCGAGTTCGGGCCGGAGACGGGCCTGCAGGTCGTCACCGAGGTCGAGCGACGGGTCGTCGCCGGGCTGCCTCCGACGAGTGTCGTGGGCGCGACCGGCCTCATGCTGCGCGAGCAGGAGCAGGCGGCGGCGCGACTCGGCGCGTACGACGACCCGCGCCCGATGTTCGAGCGCCTCGAGGAGCACGAGGCGAGGTGGTCCGACGGGACGCTCGAGCAGGCCGACGCCATCCTGTGGGCGACCGGGTTCCGCTCGGCCGTCGACCACCTGGACCCGCTGGGGCTGCGCGGACCGCAGGGCGGGATCCCGCTCGTGCGGGTGCCCGGCAACGTGCAGGCCGCCACGACGGCCGCGCGCGACCCGCGGGTCCACCTCGTCGGCTACGGACCCTCGGCCAGCACCATCGGGGCCAGCCGCGCCGCGCGCCGGGCCGCCATGGAGGTCGCCCGACAGGTCGGGGCGACCCCCGCGGGACCGGGCCGCTCTGCGCGTCCCGGACCCGAGGAATGGGCGAGCTAGGACCGCACGGTCACTCGGTCACTCGGTCACTCGGTCACTCGGACAGGGTGGCCTCGAGGCTGACCGGCACGGCCTTGAGGGCCTGGCTCACGGGGCAGCCCTCCTTGGCTCCCTCGGCCGCGGCCTGGAAGTCCTCGGCGGACATGCCGGGGACGGCGCCGACGACCGAGAGCACGATGCCGGTGATCCCGGTGCCGGGCACGAACGTCACTGCGGCGGTGGTGTCGAGGGAGGTCGGCGGGGTGCCGGCCTTGGCCAGGGCGCCGGAGAAGGCCATGTTGAAGCAGGACGAGTGCGCGGCGGCGATGAGCTCCTCGGGGCTGGTCTTCCCGTTCGCCTCCTCGGCTCGCGAGGGCCAGCTCACGTCGAAGGTGCCGATGCCGGACGACTCGAGGGTGACCTGGCCGCTGCCGGTGAAGAGGTCGCCCTCCCAGTGGTTGGTGGCCGTGCGGGTGGTTCCTGCCATGGCGTTCTCCTTGGGTCGTCGAGGTGGCTGACCCGCCCAGCCTGTCGTGCGTCCACGGCGCACACAAGGCCGGGTGCCGGGCTGGTGCCGGCCTGGTGCCGGCCGGGTGCCGGTCACGTCCGGCCGCGGACCGCCCACGCCACCGCCGTGACCTCGAACGGACCGTCCGGGAAGGACCGTCGGCACGCCTCGCGCAGCTCCTCCCGGCCGGCCGGGTCGAGTGCGGCGACGTGGTCGCCCGCCGGCCCGACCCCGAACGTGTACGGCTCCCACCACTCCTCGAAGTCCGGGTGGGCCACGGTCACCGACAGCTCCGCGGACTCGACCTCCAGCAAGCCGGCCTCGAGCGCGAGCTCGGCCAGGTGCCCCTCCCGCGCCCCGGCCCGCTCCGACTCGTCCACGACCCGCGGGTCGAGCCGCCGCGCCGCCGACCAGAACGGGCTCAGCGGCGAGCGGTCACCGGCGAGGTCCCAGACGCACGCGGCGACCTGGCCGTGCCGCCGGGTCACCCGGGCCATCTCGGCGAGCCCGGTGACGGGGTCCTGCATGAAGTGGACGACGAGCTGCGCGAGCGCGTGGTCGAAGATCCCGTCGGCGAACGGGAGCTGCTCGGCCGGGACACGGTGGACCTCGACCAGCGGGAACCTCGACCGGCACGCGTCGACGAACGGCGCCGACGGGTCGACCGCGACGACGTGCGCCGCTCCGGCCCGCTCGACGAGGACCCCGGTCAGCGCCCCCGGCCCGCAGCCGACGTCGAGGACCCGGTCGCCCCGGCGCACCCCCACCCAGCCGGCGAACTCGGTCGCGAGCGGCGCGGAGTAGCGCCCCATGAAGCGGTCGTAGGCCGCGCTCGCGACGTCGAAGGTCACGCCGTCGACGGTACGCCGTTGCGGTCTCGCGAACACTTGTATACATTTGACTGACTTGCACACAACCAATCAGGAGTATGCCGTGACCGCTCGCCCGTGCTTCCACCTCGCCGTCCCCGTCGACGACATCGCCGCCGCCCGCGCCTTCTACGGCGGCGTGCTCGGTCTCTCCGAGGGACGCTCCGCCGAGCAGTGGATCGACTGGAACTTCTACGGCCACCAGGTCGTCACCCACGAGGTCGCGGTCCACCCCGGCCCGGCCGGTCACAACCACGTCGACTCCCACGAGGTCCCGGTGCCCCACTTCGGCGCGGTGCTCGCCACCGACGACTTCCACGACCTCGCCGCCACGATGAAGGCGGCCGGGGCGACGTTCGTCATCGAGCCCTACCTGAGGTTCGCGGGCCAGCCCGGCGAGCAGTGGACGATGTTCTTCCTCGACCCCGCCGGCAACGCGATGGAGTTCAAGGCGTTCGCCGACGAGTCGCAGATCTTCGCGAAGTAGGTCCCGTGGCCACCGAGCTCTCGACCACGGGGTCGTCGACCAAGGCCGAGCGCGTGCGGCGCGCGGTGCTCGCCGACATCGTGTCGGGGGCGCTGGCCGCCGGCACCCCCTTGGACGAGGTGGTCCTCGCTGGACGGCACGCGGTGTCGCGCACCCCCGTCCGCGAGGCGCTGCGCCGCCTGCAGAGCGACGGGCTCCTCCAGCCCGGGCCACGCCGCCAGCTCCTCGTCGTCGACGTCTCCCCCGAGCACCGCCGCGAGGTCACCACCCTGCGCGTCGCCCTCGAGGGTGCGGCCGCCGTCCAGGCCTGCACGACCCGCGACGACGACGACCTCGACCGCCTCGAGCTGCTCGTGCTCAAGCAGCGTCGCGCCGCCGAGGCCGGTGACGCCGAGACCTTCCTCCGGCTCGACGAGGAGTTCCACCTGGCGCTCGCCGGCGCCGCCCGGATGCCGACGCTGTCGCGGATGCTCGGCCAGCTCGGCGCGTTCGTGAGGCTCGGCCGCCTCGGCGAGGTCACCACCGCGACGCACCTGCGCGGCCTCGTACGCGAGCACGAGGAGCTCCTCGCCCTGCTGCGGTCCCGCTCCGCCGACACCCTCCGCTCGACGCTCGCGACGCACATCGAGCAGACCGCACCCCGGACCTGACCGCCGGTCACAGGCGCGGCGGCTACGTTCTCGCGCCATGGACGTCTCCGCCGAGCTGACCGCGCGCCTCTCGGCCGCGACCCCCGGCCTGGCAGCGGGCGCGCTCGTCCTGGCCGTCCTCGTCGCGCTCCTCGTCGCCCTCGCCCCGGCGCTCTGGCTGCGGCTGCGCATCGCGGTGACGCTCGTCCACGAGCTCGGCCACGCCGTCGTCGGCGTCCTGTCCGGCCGCCGCTTCACCGGGTTCGTCGTGCGTGGCGACATGTCCGGCCACGCCGTCACCGTCGGACCCGCCCGCGGCGTCGGCCGGGTCGCGACGACGTGGGCGGGCTACCCCGTCCCGCCGCTCGTCGGTCTGCTCATGCTGTATGCCGTCTCCACCGGGTATGCCGCCACGCTCCTGTTCGCGTGCCTGCTCACCCTCGTCGTCGTGCTGGTCTTCGTGCGCTCCGCCGGAACGCTGTTCGCCGTGCTGGCCGCGGGCGCCGGGATCGGGGCCCTGTGGTGGTGGCGCAACGACGAGGTCCAGGCCCTCGTCGTCGCCGCCACCGGGCTCGTGCTCATCGTCGGGGGCTGGCGCCACCTCGGCGCGGTCGCGTCAGCGGGACGACGCGACCCGGGAAGTGACGCGGTCGTGCTCAGCCGGCTGACCGGCATACCGGCCTGGGGATGGATCGGGACGTTCGGTGCGGTGCACGCCGGTGCCACGTGGGCGGCCGCGCGCCTGCTCCTCAGCCTTGCCTGAACCGCGCCGGCCCAGCACCCGCCGGCCGGTCGGAGCGGGGCCCGACCGGGCCGCTGGCCGCGCTCGTGCGGCGGCTGCCGGCGAGGGTCTGGAAGCTGCGGGCGTAGGTCGGCTCGATCGTCGACACGGTGCGCGGGTCGGGCTGGGCGCTCGTCGGCACGGGGGTGTGGTGGTAGTCGGCCTGGACCCGCTCGGGCGTGACGTCGATGATCGCGAAGCCGTGGGAGATGCCGTCGATGTAGCGCAGCCACGGGTTGAGCTGCTGGGCGGCGCCGATGGCCTGACGGGTGGCGCCGACGACGACCTCCGGCGGCTGGCCCGCGAGCTGGGGCGTGCCGGCGAGGACCTCGACGAACCCGTCGCTCGTCACGCTGGGGCAGACGAACTCGACGCCCGCGGACGTGTAGCTCGGGCTGCCGGGCGCCGACGCCACGGGCAGGTCGCAGACGAAGGACGCGTGGATGTCGCCGGTGAGCACGACCATGTCGCCCGCATCGGCGCTGGGCTGCGCGGCCGCGTGGGTGAGGAGGTTGGTCCGGTCGGCGGTGTAGCCGTCCCACTGGTCGGCGTTGACGAAGGTGAAGCCGGGCGCCCCGAGGGCCGCGCCCGGGTAGAGGACCGGCGAGACCATGACCTGGTTGCCGAAGAGGTGCCAGCGGCGGCCCTGCTCCGCGAGGCCGTCCTTGATCCAGGTGAGCTGCTCGGGCTCGGGCAGGTGCCTGGCCGGGTGCGCGATCGCGCCGTCGATCGCCGGGCTGACCCCGATCGGCACGAAGCCGTCGAACGGGACGCCCGGGACGGTGACCTGGAGGCTGCGGTTCTGCCGGGTCTCGAGGACCGACAGGTCGCCGAGGTCGCCGAAGGTGAACCGCTTGAAGAAGCGGGTGCCCCGGTGCGGGGTGTCCTGCGACTGGTCGGGCAGGCGGAACGGCATCCACTCGAGGTAGGCCCGCATGGCCTCCGCGCGGCGGGCCAGGTAGTCGCCCTCCGACCCCTGATGGTTGCCGGCGCCGGCGGCCCAGGCGTTGTTGGCGACCTCGTGGTCGTCGAAGATCGTGATCCACGGGTGCTGCCGGTGCGCGGCCTGCAGGTCCGCGTCGGCCTTGTGGAGGGCGTGGCGCAGGCGGTAGCCCTCGAGGTCGATCGTCTCGGTGGCGGGCTGGCTGTCGCGCACTCCCCTCAGGGACTCCGGGCCGTAGCGGTCGGCGCCGTTGCCGTACTCGTAGAGGTAGTCGCCGACGTGCAGGACGAAGTCGAGGTCGTCGCGCTTGGCGATCGAGCGGTAGGCCGTGAAGTACCCGCCCGTGTAGTTGCTGCAGCTGACGAGGGCGAGCCGGAGGGCGTGCGTCTCCCCGGCGACGTCACCGGCGGTCTGGGTGCGGCCGGTCGCGGAGAACTCACCCAGGCTCTGGAAGCGGTACCAGTAGCGCGTGTAGGGGTCGAGTCCCTGTACATCGACCTTGACCGTGTGGTCGGTGTCGGGGCTCGTCATGACGGTGCCGCGGGCGACGATCCTCCTGAACGCGGAGTCGCGGGCGACCTGCCAGCGCACGGGGATCGGCGCCCCGAGCCCGCTGCCGGGAGTGGCGACGGTGCCACCCCTGCCGCGCGGTGGCGGGGTCGCCCGGGTCCAGATGACGACGGCGTCACCGGTCGGGTCGCCACTGGCGACGCCGTACCCGAAGATGCCCCTGCGGGCCGGGGCGGCAGCGGCCGCGGGGTCGAAGGCGCGGGGGACGGCGAGCGCCGCGCTCGCGGCGGCCACGCCCTTGAGGATGCTGCGGCGGTCGAGCGAGGCATTCGTCATGACCGGAGGCTATTCCCGCGACAGGGCCCCGCGAGGCAGAACGACCTATTGCGCATTGGTGCACCGGATCCCGGACGGCGAACGTCCGCGGGAGGGGTGCACCAATGCGCAATAAGTCGGCTCGGAGCCGGGGCCCCGGGGTTACCAGTCGTGGCCGTGGGTGAGGAGGGCCGACTCCATCTCGAAGCGCTCGCTGCGGGACAAGAAGCCACGACCCTCGCGCACGGGGATCTCGACGCTGCGGCAGTAGTCCCGCAACGCCAGGTCGTAGGCCAGGGTGCTGGCGGCCAGCCGTTCGGCCTTCCACGGCTGGTTGCCGTCCTCGACCTCCCGCACGTGCTCGGCCAGCCGGGCCAGCTCCAGCGCGAGGAGCACGGGAGGCAGTGGCTCCTTCTTCGGTCGCTCCCGCACGGCGACGACCACCGACGTCAGGGCGCAGAACATCACCAGCGCGACCATGCCGAGGGTGACGACCATCCTGCTCACCTCGGGACCATTCTCCCGCGACTCGTCGTCGTGCTCAATGCCTCGTCGTGCCGGGCGAGCACGACTTATTGCGCATTTGTGCACCGGATCCGGGACGGCGAACGTCCGCTGGAAGGGTGCACAAATGCGCAATAAGTCGTTTGGGGCGGCGGGCGGCTACTTCTTCAGGTCGTAGCGGTCGAGGTCCATCACCTTGGCCCACGCGGCGACGAAGTCGCGCACGAACTTCTCCTGGGCGTCGTCGGAGGCGTAGGCCTCGGCGACGGCGCGCAGCTCGGAGTTCGAGCCGAAGACGAGATCGGCGCGGGTGCCCGTCCACGTCTGGCCCTGAGCACCGGTGCCCACGTAGGTGTCCGTGTCGGACTCCGGCGTCCACGTCGTCCCCAGGTCGAGCAGGTTGACGAAGAAGTCGTTGGACAGGGTGCCGACGCGGTCGGTGAGGACCCCCGCGGTCGAGCCGCCACTGTTCGCGCCGAGGACCCGCAGGCCGCCGACGAGGACGGTCATCTCCGGCGAGGAGAGGCCGAGGAGGTTGGCGCGGTCGACGAGGAGGTACTCCGCCGGGAGCGTGTTGTCGCGACGTTCGTAGTTGCGGAACCCGTCGGCGGTCGGCTCGAGCCACGCGAAGGACTCGACGTCGGTCTGCTCCTGCGTCGCGTCGCCGCGGCCGGGGCTGAACGGCACCTCGACCTCGACACCGGCGGCGCGAGCGGCCTGCTCGACACCGACGTTGCCGGCGAGGACGACGAGGTCGGCGAACGAGACGTTGACGTCGGCAGCGATGCCCTCGAGCGTCTGGACGATCGCCGTGAGCTCGGCCGGGTCGTTGACGTCCCAGCTGCGCTGCGGCTCGAGGCGGATGCGCCCACCGTTGGCGCCGCCGCGCTTGTCCGACGTGCGGTGGCTGCCGGCGGCGGCCCACGCGGTCCGGACGAGCTGGCTCACGGACAGGTCGGACTCGGCGAGCCTGGCCTTGGCCGCGGCGATGTCGTCCGCCGTGGTGCCGAGCTCGTTCGCCGGGATCGGGTCCTGCCAGAGGAGCTCCTCCTCCGGGACCTCGGGGCCGAGGTAGCGGTCGACCGGGCCCATGTCGCGGTGGGTGAGCTTGTACCAGGCCCGAGCGAACGCGTCCGCGAACTCCTCGGGGTTGTCGTGGAACCGCTTGGAGATCGGGCCGTAGATCGGGTCGACGCGCAGGGCGATGTCGGAGGTGAGCATCCGCGGCTCGCGCTTGCTGTCGCCGAACGCCTCGGGGACGAGGCCGTCGCCGGCTCCGTTCTTCGGCTTCCACTGGCTCGCACCGGCCGGGGACTTCGTGAGCTCCCAGTCGTAGGCGAAGAGGATGTGGAAGAACTCGTTGTCCCAGCGGGTCGGGTGGTAGGTCCACGTGACCTCGAGCCCACTGGTGATCGTGTCGAGGCCCTTGCCGGTGTTGAAGTCGCTGATCCAGCCGAGGCCGTTGTTCTCGATCGGCGCGGCCTCCGGCTCGGGGCCGACGTGGGCGCCGGGGTCACCGGCTCCGTGCGTCTTGCCGAACGTGTGGCCACCTGCGATGAGCGCGACGGTCTCCTCGTCGTCCATCGCCATGCGGCCGAAGGTGTCGCGGATGTCGATCGCCGACAGCAGCGGGTCCGGGTTGGCGTTGGGGCCCTCAGGGTTGACGTAGATGAGGCCCATCTGGACCGCGGCGAGCGGGTTCTCGAGCTTGCGGTCACCGGTGTAGCGGTCGTCGCCGAGCCACTCGTTCTCCGGGCCCCAGTAGACGTCGGCGTCGGGCTCCCACGCGTCCACGCGGCCGCCAGCGAAGCCGAAGGTCTTGAAGCCCATGGACTCGAGCGAGACGTTGCCGGCGAGGATCATGAGGTCGGCCCAGGAGAGGGACGCGCCGTACTTCTTCTTGACCGGCCACAGCAGGCGGCGGGCCTTGTCGAGGTTGCCGTTGTCGGGCCAGGAGTTGAGGGGGGCGAAGCGCTGCTGGCCGGTGCCGCCGCCGCCCCGGCCGTCCTGCACGCGGTAGGTGCCGGCGCTGTGCCACGCCATCCGGATCATGAACGGGCCGTAGTGGCCGAAGTCCGCGGGCCACCAGTCCTGCGAGGTGGTGAGGAGCTCCGCGATGTCCTGCTTGACCTCGGCGAGGTTGAGGGCCTGGAACGCCTCGGCGTAGACGAAGTCCGCACCGAGCGGGTTCACGACCGGCTGGTTCTTGGCGAGGATCTTGAGGTTGAGCCGGTTCGGCCACCAGACGCGGTTCGAGTCACCCTGGGTGGGGTGCGCCGCGGCGCCGTGCATGACCGGGCAGCCGCCGACCCCGGCGGCCTCCTCAGGGGTGGAGACGTCCGCAGGGGTGGTCGGCGCCTCCTGGTTCATCTCCTTGACCTCGGCCTCGTCGGGCATGTTGTCGTTGACGGTCATCGGCGTCCTTCCGCTGTGGTGCTGTCGGTGTCAGTGCTGGTCGTGGGGGTGGTGCTGGTGGTCGTGGGTGAGGTCCGGCAGGTCTCGCAGAGGCCCCAGTAGATGACCTCGGCCTCGTCGACGGCGAAGCCGTCCGGGTCCGAGGCGTGCAGGCAGGGTGCCTCGCCGACGGCGCAGGCGACGTCGGTGATCGAACCGCACTGTCGGCACACGGCGTGGTGGTGGTTGTCGCCCGCCTGGAGCTCGTAGCGCGCGACCGAGCCGGTGGGCTGGATCCGCCGCACGAGACCCGCGTCGGTGAGCGCGCCGAGGCAGTCGTAGACGGCCTGGTGGGAGACGGACGTATGCCGTCCGCGCACCGTCTGGATGACCGTCGCCGTGTCCGCGTGCGGGCTCTCGTGCAGCGCGTGGAGGACAGCGACCCGGGGCCGCGTGACGCGGAGGTGGGCCTCTCGCAGCAGGCCCTCGACGTCCGGAATCACCCGCCCAGCGTCTCCCCTTTTCTGGAACGTGTCAAGAAAGATGACCCGTTTGGACTATTCCTCAGGGGCTGAGGTCGAGGACGGTCTCGCGACGGCCACGGCGCACGAGGTAGCCGTGCCAGAGGAGGCGTGCGGCGGTGGACCGGTGGGGTCGCCACCGCTCCCCGATGGCCTCGAGTGCCCTCTGGTCGGGGACCTCCGCGAGGCCAAGCCGCTCGGCCACGGCGACCTGGGGCGCGCGGTCACCGACCGGCCAGACGTCGGGACGGTCGAGGCAGGCGAGGAGGTAGGCCTCGGCGGTCCAGCGGCCGATGCCCGGGAGCACGACGAGGGCCGCGGCCACCTCGACGTCAGGCAGGGTGACGAGCCGGTCCAGGTCCAGTTCACCGTCGGCGACGGCCGTGGCGAGCGCGCGCAGGTAGCGGTCCTTCTGCCGCGAGACGCCGTCGGCGCGCAGCTCCTCGGCGGTCGTGGCGAGGACCGCCGCAGGCGACATCGCCCCGGTCCGTGCCCGGATCCGCGCGTAGGTCGCGGCCGCCGAGGCGAGCGAGACCTGCTGCTCGAGGATGAGGAGCACGAGGCTGGGGAAGCCAGGAGGCCTGGACCACCGCTCCGGCGTGCCGTGGTCGGCCAGCTCGGCGGCGAGGTGCTCGTCCGTGGCGGCCACCGTGGTGACGTGGCGGTGCCAGTCGTCCGGGTGCACGGTGCTCAGGGGGTGAGGTCGACGGCCTGCGCCGCCCACTCCCAGATGCGGCGACGCTCGTCGGAGGTCGGTCTGGTCTTCGGCAGGAAGGACGTCGGGCGCTCGCGGCGGTCCATCCACAGGCCGCCACCGCGGGGGCGCGGCTGGGACGCGATGAGCCAGGTCGTCGTGTCGGCGCCGGTGTCGACGTTGCGCAGGACCGGGCCCATGACCTTGTCGAACGCGGGGAGGGAGTCGGTGACGCCGGGGGTCGCGGCCCAGCCCGGGTGCATCGCGTAGACGGAGATGCCGTCCTTGGCCCAGCGGGTGGTGAGGAGCGGGAGCAGCTCCACCTGGGTGCGCTTGCTGCGGGCGTAGGCGGTCGACCCGGAGTACTTGCCGTGCGTGTAGTCGGGGTCGTCGACGGGGAGCTTCTGCGTGTACATACCCCCCGAGGTGACGAAGACGACGCGGGCGTCGCGTCCCTTCATGGCGGGGCGGAGCAGCTCGGTGAGCAGGACCGGGCCGAGGACGTGGATCGACATCGAGAGCTCGTGGCCCTGCGGGGACTCGGAGCGCTCGGGCGGCATCGCGCCGGCGTTGTGGACGAGGCCGTCGAGCGGCGGGCCGTCGGCGACAATCCTTGCGGCACAGTCCCGGACGCTGTCGAGGTCGCCGATGTCGCACTTCCACGTGGTCGACGCACCCCGCAGCTCGGCGGCGATGTCAGCCGCCTTGTCGGTGTTGCGGACGATGAGGTGGACGTGGGCGCCGAGGTCACTCAGCTGCCGGGCGGTGGCGGTGCCGAGGCCCGAGGTCGCACCGGTGACGGCGATGTGGCGGCCGGCGAGGGCGCCGATGGCGGGGTCCGCGGGCCACGTCGGGAGGCGACGGCGGACGGCATACCCGATCTTCGAGAAGCCGGGCACGACGCTCCGGTCGAGCGCGGTGTCGAGGGCACGGGCGAAGGGGCTGACGGTCATGGCCCGACCCTACGTGCGCCCGCTGGGAGGTTGCCGGTGCTCCTAGGCTGGCCGCATGAGCGAGACGAGCGGGGCCGGATCCGGCACGACTGCACCCATCGAGCTGGGGCTCGACACGTTCGGCGACATCGCCCTCGGCCCGGACGGCTCGCCGCTGCCCGCGGCGAGGGTGATCCGTGAGGTGCTCGCGGAGGGGCAGCTCGCCGACCGGCTGGGCCTGGACTTCTTCGGCGTCGGGGAGCACCACCGGCCGGACTACGCGGTGTCGGCGCCAGACACCGTGCTGGCGGGCCTGGCCACGACGACCACGCGCATCCGGCTCGGCACGTCGGTCACCGTGCTGTCGTCGGACGACCCGATCCGGGTCTTCCAGCGCTTCTCGACCGTCGACGCCCTCTCCAACGGGCGGGCCGAGATCACCGTCGGGCGAGGGTCGTTCGTCGAGTCGTTCCCGCTCTTCGGGCTGTCGCTGGACGACTACGAGGCGCTGTTCAGCGAGAAGCTCGACCTGCTCGCCGAGGTGCTGAAGGAGAAGCCGTTCGAGTGGTCCGGGACGATCCGGCCGCCGGTGTCGGCGGGTCCGGTGATGCCGCCGACCGAGTCCGGCCACCTGCGAACCTGGGTCGGCGTCGGCGGGACGCCGCAGTCGGTGGTGCGGGCGGCGCAGTACGGCTTCCCGGTCGTCATCGCGATCATCGGCGGTCAGAGCGCGGCGTTCGAGCCGCTGGCCGACCTCTACCGGCGGGCGTGCGCGCAGTTCGGGCACGAGGGCCTGCCGATCGGGGTGCACTCCCCGGGCCACGTCGCGGCGACCGACGAGCAGGCGGTCGAGGAGTACCTGCCGCACTTCCTCCACCAGATGCGCAAGATCGGCGGCGAGCGCGGGTGGGCGCCGATGTCGGAGGCGGCCGCGCGGGCGCAGATGTCGCCGGAGGGTGCGGTGTACTGCGGGTCGCCGGAGACGGTGGCGCGCAAGGTCGCCGCGACGATGCAGGTGCTCGGGGCGTGGCGCTTCCAGTTCAAGTACTCCAACGGCCAACTCCCGCACGACCTGCGGATGGAGTCGATCCGGCTCTTCGCCGACGAGGTCGCACCGCGCGTGCGCGAGCTCCTCGGCCCCGCGATGGACACCTGACTCTGGGAGGGCCCGCGTTTTCGTGGGTTATGGGGCGTGGGCCTCGGTGCTTTGGTGAACCCGCAGGGGTTCGCCACGAACCTCTCCTTCTCGGGAGGAACCATCATGAGCACAACGCTTTTTCGGCGACTGGGCGCGGGTGTCACGGCACTTGCTGCGTCGGCAGCCCTGGGGGTCGTCGCACCCACGTCCGCAGAGGCCGCCAGCACGTTCCCGTCGTGCACGAAGGCGATCTCCGGCAAGAAGGCCACGGGCCACTGCTCACCACGGGCCAACGGTGACTCGTTCCTCTTCAAGGTCTCCGTCCAGTGCCGGTGGTGGACCCTTACGCAGGGCTGGAACACCACCATGCGCTACTCCGGGTACGCGGGACCGGGTCAGACGACATCGATCTCCTGCAAGACCAACGAGTCGGCGATCTGGGTCGGGATCATCGTCACGGGGTAGCCGATCCGAGCCTGGTCGCGCGGACGGTTGTCATCCCTCGCTCACACTCCTGATCCCTCGACGGCGAGGTGTGGCAGCGTGGAGGGGTGAAGCCGTCCGCTCGCGTCCTCGACCTCTTCGCGGTGCCCGACGACGTCCGTCCGGTGCCGGGCGGGCGTGGCTACAGCGTCGTCGCCGGTGACCTCGTCCTGTCGCCGGGGCGGGACGCCGCGACCAGCGCGTGGCTCAACCCGATCCTCGCCCCGCTCGCCGTCGAGCTCGACCACGAGCGGCCGCGCTCGCTGCGCATCGCCATGCCGATCCCGACCCGCGACCTCACGTGGGTCGTGGACGGCTGGAGTGCCACCCGTTTCGAGCCGAACGCCCGGCAGTGCCGCGACCTCGACGTGCTCGTCGCCACGGGCCGCCTGCTCCACGCCCGGCTGGCGTCGCGCGTCACCGCGCCACCGCCGGGGATCGAGAGCCGCACCGACCGGTGGGCGCGGGCCGCGCAGGTGGCGTTCGGGGAGAGCCAGCCGACCGGCATACCCAACGTCCTCGTGCCGATGGCCACGCGCATCATGGCGGCCCTCGACGACACGGCGTTCGGACCGAACCAGCTCGTCCACGGCGACCTCGCCGGCAACGTCCTGCTCGACGCCGACGGCGTCCCGCTCGTCATCGACGTCTCGGCGTACTGGCGGCCGGTGCTGTGGGCCGAAGCGGTGACCGTCCTCGACGCCGTCGTGTCGCTCGGCGCCGACGGGGCCGCGCTGCGCGAGTGGGCGAAGGGTGAGCGGCGGCAGGCCATGCTGCGCGCGGCGCTCTTCCTGCTGCTCAGCGACGAGCGCTCCCTCGTCGACGACTACGAGCGCGTGCTCATCCCCGCACTCAGGTCAGGGCGTCGAGGTCGGTCAGGAAGTCACTGACGGCGGCCGCGACCAGCCGGCCGTGGGTGAACGGGACCATGTGGGCGCCCGCGGAGAGCGTGACCGCTCGGCTTCCCGGGCCACCCTCGGCGGCGACCGCGACGGCCCAGTCGGCCGGGGAGATGTGGTCGTGCGGGCCGCGGATGACGAGCACCGGAGCAGTGACGGGGCGCAGCGTCTCGAGGATGGAGTCCTGCCGCGCGGCCTCCATCGACCGGACCATCGCCGGGAGGGTGCTGCGGGCGTACTGGCGCACCAGCGTCGGCACCTGACGCTTCGGCTCGCGCCACGACGTCGGGAGCCAGCGCTTCACCAGTCGCGGCCAGGTCGCGGCCCGCACGTCCGTGCTCGGCCCGACGAGGACGAGGCCGGCCACCCGTGACGGGTCGAGCGCGGCGACGTGGGCGGCGACCTGGGACCCGGCCGAGTGCCCGAGCACGAGGAACCGCGGGACGCCCGCGGGCACCCGGGCGAGGATGCCTGCTGCCAGGGCGCGGGGGCTGAGGTCCTGCCCGTTCGGTGCCGGTTCGCCGTAGCCCGGACTCACCCGCACGTATGCCGTCCCGCCGCCGGTGAGGTACCCCAGCGTGGGTCGCCACGACTCGGGGCCGAGTCCCAGTCCGGGAAGGGCCAGCAGGGCGGAGGGTGGGTGCACCCGGTCACGGTAGCCGCGACCCTTGCGCAGGACCGCCCGCGGGTTCCCTCCGCCCTCGGTCGGGGCGTCAGGCAGCGTGGGCGTGCAGGTAGGCGTCGGCGGCGTCCCAGTCCCGCCAGTTCTGCGCGTCCTGCCAGTCGAACGCGTCGTGCCACGCCAGGAGGCGATCCGCCTCGTCGAGGTCATCGGCCGCGGCGCCCAGCCACGGGTCCGGACCGCCGGTGTCGAGCCGAGCGCGCCGTCGTTGCCGCTCTCGACGCTCTTGGGTGAGGCGGTGCGGGAGCTCGCGGTCGTAGCTGCCGTGGGTGAGGTCCCACGTGACCGATCGACCGTGCTCGTCGGGTGGATGGACCGTCGCGATGAGGCGCTGGTCGTGGACCTGGGTGTGGTGGCGCTGGCAGAGGAGCGCAGCGTTGGACAGGTCCGACCGACCGCCGTCGGCCCAGTGGACGATGTGGTGCGCCTTGGCCCAGTCCGGTGGTGCGGTGCACCCTACCCAGGTGCAGCCGGTGTCGCGGTGCCAGAGGGCGCGGCGCTGGCCTCGGGTGACGAGGCGCACGGCCCGGCCGAGATCGAGGACCTCGCCGTCCGAGCCGAGGACGACCGGGATGACGTCGGCGTCGCACGCGAGCTGGCGCATCGTGGCCGGGCTGAGGAGGGTGCCCGCGGCGACCGACCCGATGGTCGTGCCGCACCCGTTCGCGGTGGAGCCGGGCTCGTCGCCGACCAGTCGCATGAGGCCTTCGAGGGTCATCCGGACGTGCAGCGCCGTGGGCGCCGCAGCCGGGGCGCGGCCATCGGCGTCCGTCGCGGCGTGGCCCGCGCAGATCGCGGCGAGGGCCTCGGCGCGACGCTGCCCGACCGGGCGGAGGTCGCGTTCCCCGGTGACGGCATTGGGAGCCGGAGCGGACAGCGGTCCGAGGGCGGCCTCGAGGATGGCGCTCTGCTCCGGCGTCAGGAACATCGAGTAGCCGGTGAGGTCACCCTCGAGGATGCGAGGGCTCGACAGGTGCGCCCCCGCCCGCAGGCGACGCTGCCTGTCGTCGAACTCGCCGTCGGCGCCGTGGGCGGCCAGGAGCCGGGGACGGATCTTCTTGGCCTGCGCGATCCCCCACTCGACGCCGAGGTCGAGGATCGCCTTGGTCACCGTGGGCACGGCCTCGGGCCGGAGGAGGTCGACCATCCGCCGGACCTCGGACAGCGCGGTGAGGGCGAGCGGGATGCCAACCTCTCCGGTGACGACCCGGGCCCAGACGATGCCCTCGGGACGCTCCGGGTCGGCATACGCCCCGGCGAAGGGGCCGGTCGTGGACCACTGGCCTCCGGGTGTGGCGTGGGCGACGTCCTGGGCGAACGAGGCCAGCTGCCCCGCGCCTCCCTGGCGCAGGGACGGAGCGTGCTCGCGGACCCAGTCGTGGGCCGAACCCACGCCGCGGCGGGCCGACGCGAACTCACCGCGGTGCGCGGCTTCGGTCGTGATGACGACCTGACACGCCGAGGCCTCGGCCTTCACCGCGTCCACGAGGCCCATGGCCTCGGCGAGCTCGACGCCGGTCAGGGTGGGGAGGACGTCACGGAGCTGGACGAGCGCCGCGCGTGCCGTCTCGAGCGAGCCGCGGGGGCTGCTCGGGTCGGTGTCGACGACGTCGTCCATACGCTCCATGATAGTCGAACGCAAGTTCGAGGGTCAAGAGTTCTCCACAGGTTGTTTCGGGCGAGTTCCACTGTGGCGCAACAGCATTCACGGATCCTGAGTGATCGGCGAACGCCGTCGAAACGTCCGGTGGCACGCGGCCACCGGACGTCCCGACCCCCGCTCACTTGCCCTTCGTCCGACCCCTCACGACGACACCCGGCTCGAGACGGCCACTGCCGTGGCCGGCCTCGGCGAGCGCCCTGGGGTGCGCCAGGGGGAGGTACTGGCCGAAGCGCACCGTCGCCGTCTCGTCCTTGCCGACCTCGATGCCGCTGATCTCGCCCTCGACCATGAGGGCGGGGGCGGCGAAGCTCTGGAGGACGTCCGCCGGCAGCGCGAGCAGCCCGAAGGTCGCCCCCGTGATGGTGATGTGGCCCTGGCCGTCGCGCAGCCCGTGACCCGACCAGCTCTGCGCGAACAGGCCGGAGAACGCCTCGTCGAGCGACTGCGTGGCGACCTCGCCGGTGGCCTCGACGCCACGGTTGACGTGGAACATGCGGGCCACCGAGACGCTGCGGCCGCCTTCCTCGGGGTCGAGGTGGAGGTTGGTCTTCGCACCGGGACCGATGAGCGGCAGGCTGTCGACGGCATACGAGAAGCGCACGGTCGCACGCCCGGGTCCGCTGTCGACCTCGGCGCCGTCCTCGTCGAGCTCGGCCCACTGACCGAGGACGACGTCGAGGCCGGCGTGCTCGGCGCGGATGCCGACGCGGTGGAGCAGCTCGAGCCCGTGGTGGGTGAGGCGCTTGGCCGCATCGTCGCCGAGACGGTAGGTGCCGTCGTCGTCGCGCTCGACGTCGCTCCACTTCCGGCGTTCGTCGTCGTATGCCGTGAGTCGCTCGGCGTTGCGCGCGCGGATCGCGCCGCTCGCGGCGAAGACCTCGACCTGGCCGCGGTCGCTGCCGACGGCGTACCCGTGCGGCACCTGCGCGGTGCCCTTGAGGTCGATGTCGAGGGCCTCGGCGACGGCGCGGGTCGTCTCGCGATGCTCCTTGAGGCACGGCGGGGTGTGGCTGACCACCGGTGCGGTGGAAGGGATGTCGGGCAGGTCGACCTTGAAGTCGACGTCCCGGAGTGACAGTGGCATGGCTTCGCTCCTCAGCAGGTGCCGCGAGCGGTCATGAACGACCGTCCGCTCACGGGGTCGGTGGTCTCGGCGGCCCGGAGCCGCTCGTTGTAGGTCGGTGCGTCGGGGGTCTGCGCGCGCAGGTACGCCCACTGGACATTGCTGCCCTCGACGATCTCGTTGGCCTCGGCCCAGGCCTCGCGCAGCGGGATGTCCACGCGGAACAGCCAGCTGCCGGACCAGTAGTAGAGCCACGCGGCATACATGGCGAACCACGTACCGCGCGAGTTCTGTCCGCCGCCCGAGTAGCTGCTGTTGTGGAAGCCGAGCATGTAGTGCAGGCGCTGGAACGCGGGGATCCAGCGGCCGACGGAGTTGCCCGACGAGTGGTGGAGGAGGTCGCACGCGTGCGTGGCGAAGACCTCGAGGTCGTTCTTGCCGAAGTCGACTGCCTCGCTCGTCGTGACGTCGCCGCCCCAGACGAGGAACCCGTCGGTCCACCCGTGCGAGCTCATCTGCATCGCGTCGACGGTGTCGGAGCGCTGCGTGACGTTGGTGGTGGTGACGAAGTCGGACTGCTTGACGTCGCTCTCACCGTGGTTCTGGGTCCAGTCGAACTCGGCCAGCCCGCCGAGCGTCGACGCGAAGCCCTCGGCTTCGAGTCGGCGGCCGTCGATGCCGTCCTTGATCCACCAGGACCCCACGTACTTGGCCATGTTGGTTCCCCTGACTGTGTCGTGCCACCTCGGTGGTGGCTACAGGGGAGAGGAGGAGCAGGTGTGCCGGCCAGATACGTTCTTGGGGACGGCATCTGCGTCTGCCCGCATCAGAGTGCGAGGGCCGGCCCATGCTCCGGAGCGTGAACTGGACGTGTCGGTGGTTTCATCGACGCATGCGCATCTTCTTCACGGGCGGCAGCGGCAAGGCCGGAAAGCACGTCGCGTCGCACCTGGCCGACTGCGGTCATCAGGTCACCAACGCCGACCTCGTTCCCCTGAGGAACCCAGCCGTGGCTGATCTGAAGGTCGATCTCACGGACACCGGCGAGACGTACTCGGCGATGGCTGGTCTGGCCCGCATGCAGGAGCTGGAGCTGGCTGAGAAGCCCGCGTACGACGCTGTCGTGCACTTCGCCGCCGTGCCGGCGATCCTGCTCACGTCGGACGCCAAGACCTACTCGACCAACGTGCTCAGTACCTACAACGTCCTCGAAGCCGCAACGCGGCTGGGCGTCCGAAAGATCGTGTTCGCGTCCTCGGAGACGACCTACGGGATCTGCTTCGCCCAGGGCGAGAGGCGACCCCAGTACCTGCCTTTGGACGAGGGACACCCGACGGTCCCCGAGGACTCCTACGCCATGTCCAAGGTGGCCAACGAGGTGACGGCACGCTCCTTCCAGGTCCGCACCGGTGCCGACGTGTACGGGCTCCGGATCAACAACGTCATCGAGCCGCACGAGTACGCCGAGATGTTCCCGGCCTTCCTCGCGGACTCGTCGCTGAGACGACGCAACATCTTCGCCTACATCGACACACGCGACCTCGGCCAGATGGTGCAGCGGTGCCTCGAGGTCGACGGGCTCGGCTACGAGGTCTTCAACGTTGCCAACGCGGACATGTCCGTCGCTGACACGACCGACGAGATCCGGGACCGCTTCTACGACGGGGTGAAGGTGAGTCGCCAGATGGGACCGGACGAGACCTTCTACTCCATCGACAAAGCGCGGGATCTCCTCGGCTATGCACCCCAGCACTCGTGGCGCGACGTCCTGTCGGATCCCAGAACGGGCACCTGAAGGGTCCCGATGCAAGCGGTCATCCAGGACAGGTACGGCCCGCCGGACGTCCTCCGGTTGGGCGAACTGCCGGAGCCCGTCCCCGCCGACGACGAGATTCTGCTGCGAGTGCGTGCGGTCTCCTTGAACGGCTCGGACCGCGAGAACCTCCTGGGAAGTCCGGCGTACGCGCGATGGTCCAACGGGCTGCGCCGCCCGCGGCACCCGGTGCCGGGATCCGACGTCGCTGGCGTCGTCGCGGCGGTGGGCAGTGCGGTGACGGAGTATGCCGTGGGAGACGAGCTGTTCGGCGAACTGGCCGGATACCGGGGCGGGCTTGCCGAGCTCGTCTGCACGCGACCCCACCTGTTGGCCCGCAAGCCTGGCGGGCTGTCGTTCGCGGTGGCCTCGACGATCCCGCAGGCGGGCGGCATCGCGCGCAGGGCGACCGCCGATGTCCGGCCGGGAGATCGGGTTCTGGTCAACGGCGCGGGCGGCGCCGGCGGTGTGTTCGTTGTCGCGCTGGCCAAGCATGCCGGCGCGGAGGTCACGGCGGTCGACAGAGCCGACAAGGGAGACTTCCTGCGCGAGATCGGGGCCGACCGCACGATCGACTTCACCACCGAGGACTGGGCCGACGAACGCGACCGCTACGACCTGATCGTGGATCTCGTCGCCCATCGCTCGCCGTTCCGCGTGCACCGCGCTCTGCGGCGCGGCGGCAGGTACGCGATGGTCGGCGGCCCGGCCAGGATCCTGCTGGGGACCGCGGTCGCCGGCCCCATGGTGGGGCTTGCCACGGGAAAGAGAGTCGGCGTGCTGGTGGTCCCCCAGTCGCGAGCCGAGCTCGAGGCGGTGACCGCACTCGTCGCCCAGGGCGTCGTCACGCCGCGGATCGACCACGTGTACCCACTGCGTGATGCACCCGCAGCATTCGCCCGACTCGTCGCCGGCGAGAGCCGAGGCAAGCTCGTGCTCGAACTACCCACCGGCTGACAGCAGGCGGAACTCCCTGTTGCGTCCGCGGCCAGCGGTGGCGCCGGTTTCGTCGCGTCCGGCAGCCCGACCCCCGATGGATGATGGGTCTCGTGCCCCGGGAACGCGAGATCACCGAACCTGTCGACCTCACGCTGGCGAACGGCCGGCTCAACCCCGACGCCGTGGGCTGGACACGCACCCCGCTGCACCGCACCGACGGCGTCGGTCGCGGCCGGGTCGGCTGGGGCCGCAACAAGCGCTGGGAGTACTGGGCGGTCACGTCTGAGACGCACGTCGCCGCACTCGTGGTGTCCGACATCGGGTATGCCGCGGTGCCGTCACTGTTCGTCCTCGACCGGCGCTCGGGCGCGCAGATCGCGGTGGACGCGATCTCGCCCTTCGGCCGTGGCACGACCCCGCCGGGCACCCTCGACCGGGGCTCGGCCCGTGCGCGCACGAAGAGCCTGTCCATCGACATCGACCCCAGGCCCGACGGCACGCGGCTGCGCGCCCACTCCGAGCGCGTCGACCTCGACGTCATCGCCCACCTCGAGCCCGGACATGAACGGCTCGGCGTCGTGGTGCCGTGGAGCGACCGGCTCTTCCAATACACGGTCAAGGACCCGGCCCGCCCGGCGGTGGGCCGGCTGACCGTGGATGGCACGTCGTTTGCGATGCCCGACGGAGCCTCGTGGGCGACCCTGGACCACGGCCGCGGGCGCTGGCCGTATGCCATCTCCTGGAACTGGGGCTCCGGCTCGGGCACGGTCGAGGGGCGCACCATCGGCCTCCAGCTCGGCGGCAGGTGGACCGATGGAACCGGGTCCACCGAGAACGCCGTCGTCGTGGACGGGCGGCTCACCAAGATCAGTGACGACCTTCGGTGGGAGTACTCCCCGGAGGACTGGATGGCACCGTGGCGAATCGAGGGAGGGCCAGTGGCGCTGACCTTCCATCCCGAGCACCTCCGCCGGTCGGTCACCCAGCTCGGCGTCCTGGCCTCGCGCACGCAGCAGTGCTTCGGCACGTGAAAGGGGCGCGTCGGCGAGGTGGTCGTGGACAGGCTGTTCGGGTGGGTCGAGGACGTTCACCAGCGCTGGTGATCATCGTGGTGTCGCTCGCCGCCTCACGGGTCGAGACCTCCTCACCCGCACGCCGCCCCCGGGCGAGGCCGTGGCTGCTGCACTCAGCTCCTGGCACTGACATGACCCAGGGCTCCCGCCAGGCGTCGTTGGAACCGATCCCGATGGCACGGCCACTGCGCAGGCGTCCCTTCAGGGAGACTCACTGCATGGCCGACTGGATGGCGCCGTGCACGGCGTCGGATCAAGCCCGCTCCACGTGGGACGGATAGTCAGGTGGATGTTCGCGTCGGGCTGTGTGGGTGGACGGTCTCCCAGTCCTCCTACGTGCAGCGCTTTACCGTCGTCGAGGTGCAGCACACGTTCTACGAGCCCCCAGCGGACGCAGTGCTGACGCGTTGGCGGACGCAGGTGCCGGCCGGCTTCGAGTTCACGATGAAGGCGTGGCAGATCATCACCCACGAGTCCAACAGCCCCACCTACCGACGCATGAAGCAGCCGCTGCCGGACAGCGCACGCGGCCAGGTCGGGGCGTTCCGGACGACACCTCCGGTCCTGGCGGGCTGGCAGCGGACGCTCGAGTGTGCCCGGGTCCTGCAGGCCACTGCCGTGCTGCTGCAGTGCCCAAGAAGCTTTCGCCCGACGGCCGACAACGTCGCACGGTTACGCAGCTTCATGTCGCAGGTGGAGCGGCCAGCCGGGCGGCTGCTGTGGGAGCCCCGTGGTGACTGGGCCACGCCACTGCTCACGGAGCTCTGTGCCGAGCTGAATCTGGTGCACGTCGTGGACCCCATGCAGACCGAGACGGTGACGCCGGACCAGACCTACTACCGGTTGCACGGCACCACGGGCTCGCGGCACGTGCACACCGATGACGAGCTGCGCCGGCTGCGGGACCTGGTCGACGGCCGACCGTCGCCCTACGTCATGTTCAACAACCTCCCCCGCGTACGCGACGCAGAGCGGTTCATCGACCTGATCTCCCCCTAGCGCTGGCTCCGTCCTCAGCGGTCCCTCACCGGTGAGTGACGTGGGGAACGGACATGCGCCGTATGCCGCGGGGTCGGGTCCGCGGCATACGGCGTCCCTGGGGTGGCCGAGTCAGCGAGCCATGTAGCCACCGTCGATGTAGAGCTCGAGCCCGGTGACGAACGCGGAGTCGTCGCTCGCGAGGTAGGCGACACCCGCGGCGATGTCGGCTGGCTGACCGAGGTGGCCCATCGGGGTGAGCGCGGTCATGCCGTCCCAGATCTCGGTGCCCCTGGCCTGCTCGAGGATCGGGGTCTCGATGAAGCCGGGGTGGATGGAGTTGACCCGGATGCCCTCGGTGGCCCAATGGAGCGCGACGTTCTTGGTGAGGGTGCGAACCGCGCCCTTGGCTGCGTGGTAGGCGGGCGAGACCCCGAACCCACCGCTCGTGCCGAAGATCGAGCTGATGTTGATGATGGACGCGTGCTCGGACGCCTTGAGGTGGGGCGCGGCGATCTTCATGCCGAGGAAGACACCGGTCTGGTCGATCGCGACGGTGCGGTCCCACTCCGCCAGCGTCGTGTCCTCGATGGGCTTGATGTCACCCATGCCGGCGTTGTTGACGAGGATGTCGAGCCCGCCGAACTCCTCGACCGCCTTGGCCGTTGCGGCCTCCCAGTCCGCCTCGCTCGTCACGTCGTGCCTGAAGAAGGCTGCGCGGTGACCCGCGTCGACGAGCTCCTTCACCGTGGCCTCGCCCGCCTCGATCTGGATGTCGGTGACCAGGACGGCGGCGCCCTCGTCGGCGAGACGCTGCGCGGTGGCCTTGCCGATGCCACTGGCCGAGCCGGTGACGAGGGCGACGCGACCTTCGAGCCTGTTCATGCTGCACTCCTCTGTTGGTGATGGACCACTGCCAGTCAAGCCCGCGGACGTGACCCGGCACAGGGACCAACGGCCCCGGCGGGCCGGCAGGGTACGGCGGCGATGCGCGACACGGCATACGAAGGCGTACCAGTGGCCTCACATCGCGCGGGCGAGGGAGCGACGCAAGAGGAACGAGCCGAGGGCGAGCCACAACGCGGCCATCCCGGTGAGCACCCCCAGCTGCGGGAGGATGTCGAGCAGGGTCCCGCCGTGCCGCTGAATCTCGGCGAACGCCTCGTAGCCCCAGGCGTGCGGCGTGAGGAAGGCGACCGGACGGAGCGAGTCGGGGAAGAGCTCCAGGGGGATCATGCAGCCACCGAGTGCGGCGAGGACGAGGCCCCCACCGACGGCCAGCCCGCTCGCCAGGCCCTCGTTGTCGGCGACGACGCCGACGACCATCGACAGGCCAGCCGCAACAAGCCCGAAGACGAGCAGCAGGCCGAGCACCGCGGTGAGGTTCCCCCAGTTGACGCCGAAGAGCAGCCGCGACGCGAGCACGATGTAGGTGCCCTGGAAGAGCGCGATCGCCAGCCGCCCGAGCCCGAGCCCGAGGATCGTCTGGACCGAGCTCACCGGGCTGGCCATGACGCGCCGGATGACTCCGTCTCGCCGGGCCTGGATGAGGGCGGCCGCGCCGCTGAGGGTCGTGAGAAAGGTGAAGAGCAGCAGCTGGGTCGAGGCCCCGAGGTCGAACTGGCCGAGACCACCGAACTCCTGGGCGAGACCACTGGTGTCGCGCACCTGGGTCTCGGCGGGCCGGATGCTCGTGCCCGCCCGGTCGAGCGCCCTGCCGATGTCCCCGTCGACGCCGGCAGCGGTGGCCGCAGCCGCGAGCGCCCGCTCCTGACCCGAGCGGAGCGTGGCCGCGGCTGCGGCGGTCCGGACCACCTGGGCCGCCGCCTGCGCGTTGGACTGGCTGCCCGTCACCATCTCGAGCGCGGGGCCCTCGCCCGCGGCGAACGCCCGGTCGGCCTCCTGCGTGACGACGATCCCGACGTCGGCGCCGCCGCGGGCGACCCGCTGGCGCATGTCGTCGTCCCCGGTGACCGTGACGTCGGCGTCGACCCTCTCGAGCTGCGTGACGACCGCGGTGCGCAGAGCGGACTGGCCACCGACGACGGCCACCCTCGCGCTGGGGGCGTCCCCGCCGCCGAACGACGAACCGAGCACGGCCACGAGGACGAGCGGGAAGATGAAGACGAAGAAGATGTTGGAGCGGTCGGCGAGGAAGCGGCGCAGCTCCGCCTCGGCGATCGCGAGCACCGACCTCACAGGACGTCCTTCCGCTGGGGCAGCACCCACGCCAGGGCGAGGCACACCACGGTGAAGACGGCCATGGTCAGCGCGGTCGGGCCGAGGTCACCGACCCCACCGCCGCCGGCCGTGATGCCGAGACCGTTCGTGAACGCCTTGACCGGGTTGACGGACAGCAGCTGGCCCACCCACCCGGTGTTGGTGATGGGGAAGAACGCGCCACCACTCATGCCCAGCGACACGGCCACGATCGCTTGGGCGATGCCCGCCTGCTCCGCGGTCCGGGCGACCTTGGCGATGACGAACATGATCGAGGTCGTGGCCGCGACGACGAGCAGGACGAGCGCCCCGACGGCGACGGGAGAGCCGAAGTCGACGTCGTCGAAGAACGTCGCCCCCGCGAACAGCAGCACCGAGGTCGCGAGGATCCCGAGGACGAAGCTGACGATGCCCTTGGCCAGCACGATGAGCCACGGCCTCATCGGCATCGAGAGGAGGCGGCCCAGGGTGCCCTGACCGCGTTCGGTCACGAGCGCCAGCACGCCGAAACCCACGGTGAAGAGCAGGAACATCCCGCTCTGCCCGGCGACGATGCTCTCGCCCAGGCCGAGCTGCTCGGTCGCCGTCCGACCCTCGGTCCACGTCACCTGCGGGGCCTCGGTGGCGACAGCCTGCGCCACGGCACCGAGCTGGGCCGGGGGTACGCCCAGGCCCTGTGCTGCCACGGCCGCCCGGGTGCCGGCGGTCAGCTGGGCGAGAACACCGTCGACGATCGCGGTGACGACGCTCCCGGCGATGCCCGAGTCGTCACCCCTGACGATCTCGACCTCGGGGCCCCTGCCGCCGGTCAGGGCGGCGGTGAAGTCGGCGGGCACGACGACGCCGAGACCCGCGGTCCCGTCGTCGACGAGACCCCTGACCTCCCCGGGACCCGCCTCGCGCAGGGTGATCCGGAGCTCACCCTCGCTGTCCGAACCGAGCACCTGCGGCAGCACCGCCGCCAGCTGGTCGCCCTCGGGCACGGAGACCGCGACGGTGATGGGTTGCAGCCCCTCGTCGGCGACACCGGACAGGACGAGGTTCATGACGAACATCAGCGCGAGCGGCACCAGCACCGCGAAGACGAGGACCGAGAAGTCCCGCACCCGCTGCTTGAGGTCCGAGAGCACCATCGTGAGGACCCGCCCCATGTCAGTCCCTCAGCGCCTTGCCGGTGAGGTGCAGGAACACCGACTCGAGGTCGGGCCGGCTGATCTCCACGTCGGAGAGCGTCATGCCGGCCCCGGTGGCCGCGTTGACGATCAAGGCGATCGCGGTGGGCGCCCCCCGCACGGTGAGATCCAACCCGTGGGCGTCGCGATGGACGCTCGCCACAGCCGGTATGCCGGCCACGGCACCTTCCGCTGCGGCCAGGTCGCCGCTGCCCGAGAGATGGACCCGGTCGGCGTCACCGGTGAGCAAGATGAGCTCGTCGCGGGTGCCCTCGGCCTGCTCGCGGCCCGAGTCGAGGATGAGGATCCGGTCGCAGAGCCGCTCGGCCTCCTCCATGTAGTGCGTCGTGTAGAGGACGGCCATGCCCTCGCCCGACAGCGCCTCGACCGACTCGAGGATGGCGTTGCGGGACTGCGGGTCGACCCCGACGGTGGGCTCGTCGAGGATGAGCAGGTCCGGCTGGTGGAGCAGCCCGATCCCGATGTTGAGGCGGCGCTTCATGCCGCCGCTGAACTTCTTGCTCTGCTCCTTGGCCCGGTCACCGAGGCCGACGAGGTCGAGCACCTCGGCCACGCGGTCGCGCAGCGCCCGGCCGTGCATCCCTTGGAGCTTCCCGAAGAACAGGAGGTTGTCCCGCGCGGACAGCTCCGGGTAGATCGCGAGGTCCTGCGGGACGAGGCCGATGTGGCGCTTGGCCGCCACCGACGAGCGCCCCATCGGGACGCCGGCGACGGTGACCGTGCCCTCATCGGGCTGCAGCAACCCCGCGATCATCGAGATCACGGTCGTCTTCCCGGCGCCGTTGGGCCCGAGCAGCCCGAAGGTCTCGCCGGGCATGATCCGCAGCGACACCCCGTCGACCGCTCGCAGCGACCCGAACGAGCGGGCCAGCCCCTCCACGACGAGCACCGCGTCCACCGATCCGGTGGCGGAACCTCCTCGCGCGCCCGCGTTCTGCGCCTCTGTCCCCACAGTCGTCGGCATGTCTCCACGCTAGGCCTCCTGCGCGTACCCGGCGGGTCGATCCGGTGAACCCGACGGTGCACGACGCCCGTCCGGGTGCGCCGCGCTCTCCGAGCTAGACACCGTTCTCCTCGTGGAGCTCGTCCGCCATCGCGGTCACGATCACGGCGAACTCCCTGCCGAAGTCGGTGATCGTCAGGTCGTCCCCGCGACGGACCCAGATGCCGGTGTCGTCGAAAATGGCGACGCAGCGGGTGACGTCGTAGGTGGCGATGTCCCGCCAGATCTCCTCGAGCTCCGGGTCGTCGGACGCCCGTTCCGTGAAAGGGCTTGCACGCCACCGAGCCTCACGGACCTCGGCGAGGTCGACCTCCCCGTCCGGCGCAATCATCGCGGGCACGAGGATCGAGGCCAGCACGTCCACGTGCACGCTCCCGAAGCGGCCCACCAGCGCCGTGACAAGAGTGAGCCCCAGCATCAACGCCTCCCCGTCGGCCTCGGGCTCGACGTCACGACCACGCGTGGCCGTCGTGGAGGTCACCTTGATGAGGTCGGCCGCGACGGCAGACCACCAGAGTCGATCCAAGGGAAGGCACTCGCCGGCGCGAGTGATCTCGGCAGCCCGCGCGGCGGCATACTCGGCCTTGTCCTCGGCACTGAGACTGCGGCGTGCGGAACGGACTCCGACGGCCATCAGGTAGCGCCTGTCCCACGTCGCGAGGTCGAGCTCGACATAGGCCTGGCGTGCGACGGCCGGTTTCAGCACCCCGATCCGGGTCACCGGCCTCCCCGCGCCCAGCCAGTCGACGAGCCGGCTCACCCGTCGCGCGAAACCGGACGCGCGCGCCTCCTGTGCAGCCACGGCGGGGATGCCGCGCCGGTAGTGCGGATAGACGCTCGCCCGGTCGTCGTCGTCCAGACCACCCAGGCCCGTCGAGTGAATCCTGGCCGTGGCGGTGGCGCCTGGCGCCGACTTGGGGCTCGCGTCCGGCATGAGGCGAAACCGCTCCTCGGTCGGCAGATCGTTCCACGCTGTCATGACGCGGTCCAGTCGTCCCTGCAGCTCCTCCTTCGTTCCGGCACCCTCCAGACTGATGCCGATCGACTCGCCGAAGTCCTGCAGGACCCGTCCTTGGGACCAGTTCGACCGGTCCTGCGCTGCCTCGGCCATCCGCGGCAGCGCCCGGCGCAGCTCCTTCACGAGGTCGGCGGGGGCGGCCGAGGCGCTGGTCATGCGGCCAGTGCCTCGCAGGAACCGCCAGTAGGTGTCGAGAGTGTCCCGCAGCGTCGTCGCGTCCGGCAGCTCGGCGGGACCGTTCGCCGGCCAACGGTGGAGGACGAGGTTGGTGGCTGACCCCTCCGGCCACGCCTGCGGCGAGCGATCGTCATAGGCCGACACGAGGTCGAGGACCGTCTCGAGCAGATCGGCGTCGAGCGGCCGTTTCCTGGCCTCGGCCCATCGGGTGGCGTGGGTGACGAGGAGCGCGTGCTCGGAGCCGTTCACAGGTTCAAGTGTGCCCGTCGACCGCGGGTTGGCGCGATGACGACCCACGTCGGCTGGAGCCTTGCCTCATGCACAGGGCGTACCCTCCGAGGAAGCGGGACCCTTCTGGTCCCCTCACCTAGGAGCCGGTCATGTCCGACAAATCTCCACGCCACTCGCTCTCCAAGAAGTCCGGCAAGTCGATCAAGGAGAAGCGCGCCGACAAGAAGGCCAAGTCGGACGGCTCGGCGACCTCCGGCATCGAGACCACGCTCCACGGGAAGAAGCGCTGATTTGGACCCCCTGCTCACCGTCGCCGTCCTCGCTCACTCCCGCAAGGAGAACGAGCACCGGCTCCCGATCCACCCGGAGCACCTCGCCAGGATTGATGACGACCTCCGGTCGCAGATCTTCGTCGAGCAGGGGTACGGACTTCCCTTCGGGATGTCCGACGAGGCCGTCGCCGACCTCATCGGCGGCGTCCGGACCCGGGACGAGCTGATCGCCGACTGCGATGTCGTCCTGCTCCCCAAGGTCCAGGCCGAGGACCTCGCCGACCTGCGTGACGGGCAGATCGTCTGGGGCTGGCCGCACTGCGTCCAGGATGCCGCGCTCACCCAGCAGGCCGTCGACCGGCGACAGACGCTCATTGCGTTCGAGGCAATGAACCACTGGGCCCGCGACGGCAGCTTCCTGCTGCACGTGTTCCACATGAACAACGAGCTCGCCGGCTACTGCTCAGTGCTGCAGGCGCTCGAGCTCATCGGGTCGACCGGCAGCTACGGACGGAAACTGCGCGCGGTCGTCATCGGCTTCGGCGCGACGGCCCGCGGCGCCGTGACGGCCCTGAGCGCGCTTGGCATCGCCGACGTCCGCGTCCTCACCAACCGCAAGGTGGCCGCGGTGGCTTCCCCGATCCACTCGGTCGAGATCGTCCACCTCGACCACCACGACGAGGACCCGTCGCTGACGATGGTCGTCACCAACGAGGGGCGCGTCCCCTTGGCCGACTACCTCGCCGACAACGACATCGTCGTCAACTGCGTGCTCCAGGACACCGAGGCGCCGTGGACCTTCCTCACCGAGGACGACCTGCCACAGTTCCGCCCGGGCAGCCTCATCGTCGACGTCTCGTGCGACGAGGGCATGGGCTTCAGCTGGGCCAAGCCGACGACCTTCGAGGACCCGACCTTCGTCGTGGGCGACAACATCACCTACTACGCCGTCGACCACACCCCGTCCTACCTGTGGAACTCCGCGACCTGGGAGATCAGCTCGGCGCTGCTCCCCCATCTGCGCACCGTGCTCGGCGGCCCGGACGCCTGGAAGGACGAGCCGACGATCGCGCGCGCCATCGAGATCCAGGACGGCGAGATCAAGAACGCCAACATCCTGTCGTTCCAAGGTCGTGAGGCGACCTACCCGCACGTCGCCCGCGGGGACGTCGCCAGCGCGTAGCCGGCTGACGTTCTGCACGATGTCCGGGTGAGCGACCTCCCGGTGATGGACCACTGCCTGCTGCTGCTTCGCGGCATCCGGGTACTGCACGAGCGCGGGCTCGAACGCACCCGGATCGTCTCGGGCTCCCTCCCTCTGGGATGTACTGGCGACTGACCGTCGTCGCGAGCGACGACGTCGATGCGGGCGACCGGCTCGGCAAGGGGATCCGCACCGGCGCGACCACGGTGTCGTGGACGTCCGGGGCCAGTCCCGAGTTCGGCGGCAGCATCATGACCTCGCGCACGACCCCTGACGAGGTCGCCGACGTGGTGCTCACGCACCTGCCCGAGGCGACCCTGCGAGGTGACGACTCGGCATACACGCGGTGGTATGCCGGCCTGCTCGCCGAGTGCGAACGCGTCCCCACCGTGCCCGTCGCCTTCTCGGACTCGTGGACGCCCCATGGCTGGCAGGTGGGCTTCGGTGGACCCGACCACCCCTCGCCGCCGCCTCCCCCTCGCGCCTCCTGAGCCCCCGATAGGCTCGAACCACTCGAGTGAGAGGACCTCTGCCATGAGCGTCAAGGACAACGGACCGAAGCCCAACGCCTTCGACATCGAGACGGCGACGAAGCAGAACACGACCTACCGCTCGGTGGCGTGGACCGGCAAGTACCTCCAGGTGACGCTCATGTCGATCCCCGCCGGCTCCTCGATCGGACTCGAGGTCCACCCGGAGACCGACCAGTTCCTGCGCCTCGACGCCGGCACCGGCGTATGCCGCATGGGCCCGTCCGAGACCGAGCTCGCCGACACCGAGGTCAGCGACGGCTGGTCCATCCAGGTGCCTGCCGGCACGTGGCACGACGTCGTCAACACCGGCGACGAGCCGCTCCAGCTGTATGCGATCTACGCCCCCTCGCACCACGCCCAGGGCACGGTGCACGAGACGGCCGAGGACGCGGAGAAGGACGAGGACGCCGGCACCGACGAGCCGCCGGAGTGGACCGTCCAGCCGAGCTGAGTCGCTCGGCAGAACGCGCAACCCACCCGACGCCGGGTGGCGATCAGGCGCCTCTGGCGCGGCCCCTCACGACGACGCCCGGCTCGAGCCGTCCGCCGCCGTAGCCCGCCTCGGCGAGCGCCTTGGGGTGGGCGAGCGGGAGGTACTGGCCGAAGCGCACCGTCACCGTCTCGTCCTTGCCCACCTCGACGCCGCTCACCGATCCCTCGACCATGAGCGCCGGTGCCGCGAACGTCTGCACGACGTCGGCCGGCAGCGCGAGCAGTCCGAACGTCGCCGCCGTGATCGTGATCCGGCCCTCGCCGTCGCGGATGCCCTTGCCGGACCAGCTCTGCCGAAGCAGCCCGGAGAACGCCTCGTCGAGCGACTGTGTCGCGACCTCGCCGGTCGTCTCGATGCCGCGGTTGACGTGGAACATCCGCGCGAGCGCCGGTGTCTGGCCGTCGTCCTCGGGGTCGAAGTGCAGGTTCGTCTTCGCGCCGGGACCGATGAGCGGCAGGCCGTGGACGGCATACGAGAGACGGACGGTCGCACGTCCGGGACCGGAGTCCTCCTCCTTGCCGTCCTCGTTGAGGCGCGCCCACTGGCCGAGGGTGACGTCGAGGTTGGCGTACTCGGCGCGGATGCCGACCTGGTGCAGGACCTCGAGACCGTGGTGGCTGAGGCGCTTGCCGGCGTCGTCGGAGAGCCGGTAGGTGCCGTCGTCGCCGCGCTCGACACCCTCCCAGCGACGGCTCTCATCCTCGTATGCCGTGAGCCGCTCGGTGTTGCGCGCCCGGACCGCGCCGCTCGCGGCGAAGACCTCGACCTGGCCGCGGCTGCTGCCGATGGCGTAGCCGTGGGGGACCTGGGCGGTGCCGCGGACGTCGATGTCGAGGACCGTGGCGATGGCCCGGGTCGTCTCGTCGTGCTCCTTGAGGCAGGGCGCGGTGTGCGAGACGACCGGGGTGGAGTGGGGGATGTCGGGGAGCTCGACCTTGAAGTCGATCTCGTTGAAGGTCAGTGGCATGGCTGGTTCCTTTACGTCTCGGGCGCCGGCTGGGGCGCGGTCAGCAGGTGCCGCGCGCGGTCCAGAAGGACCGGTTGCTCACGGGGTCGGTGGTCTCGGCGACGCGCAGCCGCTCGTTGTAGGTGGGGGCGCCGGGGGCCTCGGCCCGCAGGTAGGCCCACTGCACGTTGCTGCCCTCGACGATCTCGTTGGCCTCGGCCCACGCCTCGCGGACCGGCATGTCGATCTTGAAGAGCCAGCTCAGCGGGCCGTAGAAGAACCACGCGGCGTACATGGCGAACCACTGGCCGCGCGCGTTCTGGCCACCGCCGGAGTAGCTGCTGTTGTGGAAGCCGAGCATGTAGTGCAGCCGAGAAAAGGCGGGGATCCAGCGGCCGACAGAGTTGTCCGACCCGTGGTGGAGCAGGTCGCACGCGTGCGTCGCGAAGATCTCGAGGTCGTTCTTGCCGAAGTCGACCGCCTCGCTCGTGTCGACGCTGCCGCCCCAGACGAGGAACCCGTCCTGCCAGCCGTGCGAGCTCATCTGCATCGCGTCGACCTGGTCGCTGCGCTGCGTGGTGCTCGCGGTCGTGACGAAGTCGGACTCCTTGACGTCGCTCTCGCCGTGGTTCTGGGTCCAGTCGAACTCGGCGAGGCCGCCCAGCGTCGAGGCGAAGCCCTCAGCCTCGTAAGAGTCCCTCGGAGTGGTGGGCTTTGAGGTCATCTCGATGCCGACCGGCCAGCCCTTGGTGAGGGCGACGGTGTCATTGTCGTCGCTCCTGTCGATCTTGGCCATGGATTCTTCGGAGAGGTAGCGGCGTTCGTCGGTGGCCCACTCGTCGTGGGTGTCGGCCAGCACGGCACCGACGAGACGGATCACGGCAGCCTCGTTGGGGAAGATCCCGACGACGCGGGCGCGACGCTTGATCTCCTTGTTCAGGCGCTCGAGGGGGTTGGTGGACCAGATCTTGCGCCAGTGCTCGCGCGGGAACGCCGCGAACGCGAGGACCTCGGCCTTGGCGTCGTCCATCAGCGGGCCGACCTTGGGGTAGCGGGCCGCCAGCTCGTCGCGGACCTTGTCCCACTGCTTGCTCATCGGCGCCAGCTTGGGTTGGGCGAAGATGGTGCGGAACGCCGCGGCGACCATCTCACCTTCACCTTTGGCCACGTGCGCCAGGACGTTGCGGATGAAGTGGACGCGGCAGCGTTGATGCGCGGTGCCCTGCATCGCCCGGCCGATGGCGGCGACCAGGCCGGCGTGCTGGTCGGAGATGACGAGCTTGACCCCGGCCAGGCCCCGCTTCTTCATGGACGTGAGGAAGGCGCGCCAGAACACCTCGTCCTCGCTGTCACCGACGTCCACGCCCAGGATCTCCCGGCGCCCCTCAGACGTGACGCCGGTGGCGACCACGACGGCCTTGGAGGTGACCATGCCCTGCTCGGTGCGCACGTGCAGGTACGTCGCGTCCAGGTACACGTACGGGAAGTCGACGTGGTCCAGCCGGCGGGTACGGAACGCGCCGACCGCTTCGTCCAGGCCGGCGCAGATCCGCGACACCTCGGACTTCGAGATCCCCGACCCGCCCAACGCGACGACCAGGTCGTCGACGCTGCGGGTGGACACCCCGTGGACGTAGGCCTCCATCACCACCGCGTACAGGGCCTGGTCGATCCGCCGTCGCGGCGACAGAATGCTCGGGAAGAACGAGCCCGCCCGCAGCTTCGGGATCGCCAAGGGCACGTCCCCAGCGGTCGTGGTCAACAGCCGCGGGCGTGACCCGTTGCGTTCGGTCACCCGCGACCCGGTGCGCTCATAGCGGCCGGCGCCGACCGCAGACGTGGCTTCGGCGTCGATCAGCTCCTGCATCGCGACCCGCACACACTCGCGGATGAATTCGGTGCCCTCGCCGGTGCGGAACACCTCGAGCAGCTCGGACACGGCAGACTGGGACAAGGCCATCGGTGAGATCTCCTTCGATTGAGTACTTGGCGGTACACATCGAGAATCTCGCCGGTGGCCCCCTCAATCAGGACGCCGCGCCGTCACCCAAACCCCACCACTCCACGGGACGCTGTCTCAGCCTCGAGCCGGCGCCCGTCGATGTTGTCGCGGATCCACCACGACCCCACGTACTTGGCCATGTCGTGCTCCCTTGCGTTCCCCTGCGCCGTCACGGTGACGGCTACAGAGGAAGGAGGCGACGTATGCCGTCCAGATACCTTCCGGACGCAATAGCGCGGCAAATGCACGGCGGAGGGCAAGCGGTGGTGGCCTACGGCGAAACCAGTGCGTGAACCCACCTTCACGCACACGCCAGACGAGGTCGACTCGGCGGCATGAGCACGACCGCGTCACTGAATCGCCCCCTAAGGGACCCTGTAGGTCGCCGACTTTGCCAAGCCCCGCAACTCAACCAGCGGCGACGGCTTCAGCGGCGAGCATGGCGCGCCATGCCGCGAGTACGGAGCCTGAGAGCACCTCAAGACGACGTGCGCCGTCGCCGAGAAGCCACTGACACACGGCTCGCCGGGTGATCGGTCGATCGGTCGCGAACCTCTCGTCTAGTGCGCCAAGCTCCCGTAGAGCCGCAGCCAATCGCTCGGCCGACTCGGTCGAATCGTGGGTGAAGAAGTTGCGAAGCTCACGCATTACGTACGCGGAGGCCGTCTGAACGGGGTCGATAGCGTCGAGTTCCGCCTGCGCTTCCGGCGAAAGCCAGGAATCCGTGTTTAAGACCCCCATTGGTCCGCTCAGCAGCCTGTCCAAGTATGCATCCGTAAGGACCTCCCCAACTTCAGGCGGGACAGCCTCGAGTCGCGTTCGGAGGGCAGGTCTGAGACCCGGTGCAGCGAGTCGTCGGGACACAGCCAATGGGTCACCCAGGACCAGCGCTCTCAACCAAATGCGACGACGAGCTTCGAACACCCCCATAAACTCTTTCACGAAGCTCATGAGTGCAGTGGCCCGGTCCTTCGGCTTCAGCTGTCGAATCCTCTCGAGTTCCGTTTGTTGGGTACTGCGGGCATCATGCAGTGCCGTGCGAGCAGCCGAGGCTGCGACCGTGGTGGTAGCACGGGTCGGAAGGATCCCAGTGGACCCGAGCACGACAGACCTTTTCGCATTTATCCATGAACGATAATAGAGGCGAACCGCAGGACCAGACGGTCGCTGACGGCCATGCCTATCCTCATTACCCACCCAGATTTCGAACGCATCGAATGACTCCGGCCCTCCGGTCGCACGAGAATGCTCCAAGAAGTCGCGGACAGCGTTTTGGTAATCAAGGTCATCAAAAATTAGCAGCCCCCGGCTACGGCCACGATCCGACGGGGTGATGCCAAGTGAGGCGAGGGCATCACTCCAATATCCGCCCCCCATCCTTTTCATTACGGTCTGTGAGGTGGGCGGCCAGACCATGGACCCTCGGCCACCAACTAAATCGAAGTCCGCGAGAACCACTTCACGAATCTCGTCATATCGCTTCTTCGTAATAGTCAGACCCGAGTCGGCGACGAGACGCCGGCGAGAAGCACCGATCGACTGCAGAACGGGTGGAATCCGACTCGCAGACAAACCGAGCTCGAGCAACAACTCTGAGAGTTCGGCCATCTCGTCGAGCGCAAGCTCATCCAGGGCCACACCCAGATCCCCCGCTAAATCACTATTCTTGGCGAGTACATACCAAACTCCGAGCTCGACCAGAGATAGGCCGAAATGGAACTCCTCGCGGTTCACATCGAAGAGGGCCCCCGACTTCCTCAGGGCAGCACCAAGAACGTCTCGCTCAAGGTCTGGCAGCAGATATTGGAACTTTGCCTCGACCTCATTCCTCGCCGCGCCCGATCTTGCTAAGACGTGAACGAGATCTCCGTACTCTGCAAGAAATCTCTGGACTTTTTCATCCTTTTCCTGCTTGCTTCGCCGACTGCGCAGCTGTCGCGCCTCGTCCGCGCTTATGGAGCCTTGGGATTTGAGGATCTGATCGATTCGCTGCCTTGTCACCCCATAGCGTACGGCGAGTTCGGTTCCCGGTACCCCCTCGGCATAGAGGCGCACGATTTCGCGGTCTCGCTCGATTCCAGCCTTCGTTGGCATCTGTGGTCTCCTATCACCTATGGGGCGACTCATGCGCCTGAGTCACGTATTTCATTTGCACCGCTTGATTTGCGACCATCATGGCACCACGAGGATCAGCCAGCCGAGCCGAAAGGGTGGAGCAGGCGAGTTCGGGCGGCAGCAGTTCCGCAAACTTCAGCTTCCGCAACGCGCTTTCGCTCACCTCAGGCACGAGACCTTCCAAGCCTTCACCGAACTGCACACGAGCTTCACCCAAGGCTGAAGAGATCGAAGCCGCCGTGGCGTCCGACCGCAATGACACCGACATGTTCGTCACGGCGGAGTCCTCCACCAACGACGGCAATACCGCGGCCAAGGCTGCGCTGAGCACGGTGTTTGCGCGCGCCCCGGCGAAGGTCCACCACCGCAGACGAGTCCCGTCGTGAACGAGGAGGGTGGAGTCGGCAGACACTCGACTGGACCATTCCTCGCGCAACGTCTCCAACCGAGTGTGAGCTCGATCGGACAGGTCCACCCCGACTGGATCGGAACCCAGCAGTAGGCGACGAATGGCGTCCGAGAGCTCGAACGAGTACGCCCGAGCGTCACCCGACCAGCGCGACCTCCCTCGCTGGTCACTGGGCTCAACGAAGGCGCGCCGGCGCTTCCAGTCGATGTGGGTCACCTGCCATGGGCGTCCGGCCAAGGCGATGATGCGCGGGCCGGTCACCTTGCTCATGAGCAGCATGGGGTCGACGCTCCCGACCTCTTGCCTCCCATGCAGCACGGTCACCTCAGGCGCCGCCGTGAAGACCGCCAACAGTTCGAGGAAGTTCTTCGTTCCGTACCGCCGCTCGGCCTCCGGCCCGATGAAGTGCAGCCCTTCGTCTGTGTCGAGGTGCCCTGTGTCGCACAGCCATTGGACGATGTCGTCCTTGTCCGTGCCATCCGTCAGTCCCAGGTCGACGAGCCAGCTCAGTTCCGTCACGTTGATGCGTCCCCTCTCGAGCGCGAGGCCGAGGATCTGCTGGGCAGCGACGTGCCTTGGCTCCGGGGGCGCCTGCACCGGCTCGACGAACCCCTCCCCCAACAGCAGGAGCAGTCCAGCGGCACGCAAGAACTCGTCGTCGTCGGTGGCGAGGAACGTCAGGTTGCGACTGGTTCCCGCTCGGCGGCCGGTTCGCCCCAGCCGCTGCAGCACGGACGCGACCGTTGACGGCGCACCCACTTGGACGACCCGGTCGAGGTCGCCCACATCGATCCCCAGCTCGAGGGTCGATGTCGAGACGATGACGCATCCGCGCGCTTCGGCGAAGGCCTGCTCGGCCCGCCGCCGCTCGTCCATCGACAGCGAGGAGTGGGAGACGAAGGTGTCGACGTCGAGCTCACGCAGCCGAGCGGCCATCGACTCCACCGTGCGCCGGGAGTCCGCGAAGACGAGCCGCTTCTCACCGACGTGTATGCCGGCCACGACCTTCGCGGCATTGCCCACGTTCCCGACGTAGTCGAGTGAGAGCGCAGGTTCCACGGGTCCCTCGGCCGCGGGCGCGACTACCGCAAGCGGGAGGGAACGGTTGGCCGCGCCCTGGAACCAGGACAGGAGCTCCTCAGCGTTGCCCACGGTCGCGGAGAGCCCGAGCCGCTGGAGTGGACGCCCGGTCAGTTCCGTCAGGCGCTCGAGGACTGCCAGGAGATGCCACCCACGATCATCGCCCGCGAAGGCGTGGAGCTCGTCCACGACCACAGCCCGCAGGTCGCCGAACAGGCGAGGCGCATCCACGAGTGTGGACACGAGCATCGCCTCCAACGACTCGGGCGTCGTCAGCAGGACGTCAGGCCGGTGCAGCAGTTGGCGCTTGCGGGCCCCAGCCGTCGTGTCGCCGTGCCGCACCTGCGCCTCGCGACCCAGCCACCCGGCATACGTCTCGAGTCGGGGTTGGAGGTTGTTGAGCAGGGCCTTGAGCGGGCACACGTAGAGCACTGACAGCCCACGCCACTGCTCGGCCTCCATCCGGCTGAGGATCGGGAACATGGCTGCTTCCGTCTTCCCACCGGCCGTCGGTGCCAGCAGGAGCGCATCATGGCCGCTCATGACCGGGTCGATCGACTGCTCTTGCAGTGGCCGCAGGGCTGGCCAACCGAGGGAGTTGACGATGTGGTGCTGCACCACGGGATGCAGCCGGTCGAATCCCTGCGTTGTTTCCACCGGTGGCTACTCGTCCGAGGTCGTGAGATCGAGGTCGATGTCGTCCGGCGAGCCACTGGACGACTGCGCCGCCCGCTCCACCTCGGTCAACTCTGAGGGCGCCACGGTGAGGGCGTAGTGAACGCGCGGGTCGAAGTCCTCGAACTGGTCGACGCGGTCCAGCACGTCGGAGACGAGCTTCTTGAGGAAGATGCGCGGTGCGACACCCACGCGACCGCCGAGCTTGCCGGCGACGGCATCGGCGAGATCGCCGATGTAGCCGTCGTCGACAACGCTGCGAATCCGGGCGGGCGACTCACTTCCGCCAGCGAACAGATCGCGGACCTTCCGACCAAGGGCGACGAGGGCATCGTGGTCGAACCCAGGCAGCCTGACCTGCACCGCACGCGGGTTGTCGAACCGTGCGTCGGATCCGAAGTCGGTCGACAGCCGCTGCGCCAACGGAGCCAGGCGCGCCACTCCAGATGGGCCGTCGAAGAAGGCCGGAGTGCCGGTGATGACGAGGTAGAGGCCGGGGAAGCGTCCTGAGTCGATCTCGTCGATGAGCTGACGCAACGCGTTGAGGGCCTTGTCACGGACGTCTCCGCGGATCCGCTGCAGCGTCTCCACCTCATCGAGAACCAACACCAAACCGGGATGCCCAGCGTCCCGCAGCACGATGAGCAGACCTTGGAGGAATCCCAGCGCACCGTAGTGGTCGAGGTCGCCACGGATTCCGGCGGAGCGCTTGGCTGACGCGGCCACCTGCGGCTGTCCACCCATCCACGAAGCCAGACCGTCGGCCGTGGCACTGTCACCCATCGCCACAGCGGCGCGATAACCGCGGATGGCCTGAGCAAAGACCGGGGTCCGACTGCTCACCTCAGCGAGCCGCCGTTCCAGAAGTCGATCAACGGCGGAGGCCAGCGCCGCTGGACCTGCCTGCTCGAGCGAGGGGTCCGCCGTCAGCGCGTCAGACTCCAACGTGAAGAGCCACGAGTCGAGGATGCCTCGGAAGGCGCTCGGAGGGATCGACGCCGTCCGCAGTGACTCGGTGATTCGGCGGTAGACCGTCTCGAGTCGGTGCAGTGGTGTCTCGGTCTCGCTGATCTGCACCTCAGCGGCAGCGAAACCCCGACGCAATGCACGTTCCGCGAGGTGGCGGGTGAAGAAGGTCTTGCCCGCGCCGTACTCACCACGTACCGCCTTGAACACGGCGCCGCGGTCCGAGACCGTGTCGAGCTCGCCATCGATGGCGGCCGAAAACCGGTCCAGCCCGACCGCCAAGAGGTCGAGACCCGACTCAGGCACGGTGCCTCGACGCAACGCGTCGATGACTTCTCGGCGGCGGCGTGGAGAGACCTCAGCCACGGCGGATCCCGAACTGCTCGCGGAGCAGCCGCTCGTTGAGAACGACCGTCCTCGTCTCCGGCTCCACCTCAATGACGGGATATCCCTCGACGTTGAGGAGCTGTTGGACCTGGACGAGTGCACCCCGGACTCGCACCTCACTCACCCGCAGCGCGGACGCAGCACTGCTGAGCGGAATGCGTTGCCCGGGCGCGTCGGCAAGTCGACCGATGAGCACGCTGATCTGCTGGTCGTCCACGATCAGTCGACCCGCCAGCCCACGTTGGGCGCGGAAGCCATCGCTCGCGACGACGGCATCGGCGAGCGCCGCGGACGCGCTGACCTCGGTGCCGGGTGCCGCGAGAGTCACGTCGTCGAAGAGCGAGGTCGCCTGCGGCGCCTTGATAGATGTCGGTATGCCGTGTGCCACGTTGACGGGTCCGGTGCCGCCCTCCGTCGTCGGAAGGTCCCACCACGGTGGAGCTTGCGGCGGCAGGAGTGTGAGGTCGAGCGGGTTGGTCTCCGCATCCGGCAGGAGCACGGCGACCGGCACAACGACCTCGGCCGCGCTCGCGCCGCCGTGGTATCCGGCCTTGAGGGGCCCGTACCGGAGGTTCTCGCTGACCGCGAGGACCACGTCGCCATCGGCGAGGACTCGACGCCCGCGGATCGCCACCTCGTCCAGCCCGACATCACCGCCGGCGGGCCGCCAGCGGTTGCTGGATCCGAAGTTTCCGCGCATCACGCTCTGCCGTCTCTCGACGATGTGGCCGTGGTCGGCAGTCATGACGACCACACGCCCGGCGGATCGCGCGCGAGCCAGGAGCGGAGCGAGGTGCTTCACGGCATCGGCGGTCCACACCGTGCCGGACGGGTCGCTCCGGTCGAGGGCGTCATCGATGGTGTTGAGGACGATGGTGACGAGCTGCGTCTCGGGGTCGTCGATGGCCGCTCCCACGCCGTCGTTGACGAGCGCGCCGGGAGTCGTGGTGTCGACGCCCTTCTTGTGGAAGAGCTCGGCCGTGATCCTGGCGCCGTCCTTCGTGATCGCGCGGTAGCCGGAGAGTTCGATCGTCTGCTCACCACGGGTGAGCTTGCCGCACAGGAGGGAGGCGCGACTGACGTTCGTCAGGGACGGCAGCGCTGCCAGTGCTGCGGTCCGCTCGACCCCCGCACTCGGCAACGCCGCCTCGACCCAGCCGAGGTTGTCGACCGCATCGCGCAGGATCTCGTTCGCGGACGCGGCACTCATGCCGTCCATGACGAGGAGCATGACGGGCGTCTTCTTCGCCATGGGGATGACGGCGCGGGGCAGGAGGTCCTCAAGGGGCCACACCGGGCCGTTGCCGCTGGTGAGAGCACCTGAGGCTGCGCCTTGGTCGGCAGAGGTCCACGAGGCAAGGACTGATGCGAAGGCCCGCTCCTCTGTGTCGCGTCGGGCAAGAGCGGCTTCCGCAACGTGGCGAAGTGCCTGCGACAGGGTCGCATCGTCGACGCCTGCGGCGGTGTCGTTGATCGCCGCATCCGCCCAGGAGTCGACGCTGATGTGCCGTTGCGCTCGCTCGGCCAGTGCCGCATCGGGCGTCGCGTCGGGAGTGAGCAGCCATCGCCAGAGGCGGATCGCGGCCGTGAACGCACGGACCTCAGCCGAGTCCTGTGACGCGAGGCGATGCGCCCGTGCTCTGGCCCATGCGCTCTCCACCGCGACTGCGGCCGCGAGCGCACGCTCGCGGTCATCCTGGAGCGCGGAGCACCCGTGGGAGAGCGCTTCGGCGACAACCGCGAGCCGCGACCGGAACCCCCGTGGCATGAGCTCCGAGTGGATGGCCAGAGAGTTCGCGTCGAGCTGCTCAAGCAGGGCGTCCGTGCGCGTGAGGACACGAGTGCGATGCGCTGCTTGGCGGCTGTCCGCCGCAAGGTCGACCGCGACGGTGGTGGTAGCCCGCCCCCATTCAGCGACCACCGTTCTCGGCTGCTTCCCGATGAGGGGCTCCAGGCGCACCAACGCCAGCTGTGCCACATGACGTTCAGAGTCGGAGAAGTCCGTGTCGTGGGTGAGCAGGTGTGCCACGAGCCCGAGAGGCACGAGGTCACCGAGCTGGCCACGCTCGAGGAGCGCGCGCACCGGGGCGGCCCCGGCACCGCAGTTCTCCGCCAGCCAGGCGAGCAGCTCATCGGCCAGGCGATCGCCGTGCCGGCTGCGCAGCTCGGAGAGGTCCCTCACTGCAGAAGGGAGCACCGACCATGCGAGGACGGAGATGAGGTCGATCGTCTCGCTCGTCATCCCCAGCGTCGTCCGCGCCAGGGCTCGCATGGCGTGGTTTCGCGTGAGGACCCCAGCCGGGGCAGCGGGCCATCCATCGGGTGGGGTCGCGGCCAAGATGGCGGTGGCGAGGTCGCGGTTCGCCGTTGCGGTGGTCAGCAGCGGGTCGATCCCATTGGCCTTGAACCGGTGACGCACGGCTTCCCACGGGTCGGGGCGGCGAAGTCGGCCCCAGATGAAGTGGGACAGGATGCCGGCGCCGAGGTCGTCCTCGGACCGGTCGGTGAGGATGACCATCCAGTCACCGTCGCGGTGCTCCTGAAGTGCTTCACGTACGGCGAGCGCGGACTCCGCTGGTCGGATGCGCACAACCCTTCCGTCCCTTTCGAGTTCGGCTCGCGCCGCAGGATCCGGTTGTGCGACGAGGCCGATCACGCCGTGCGGATAGCGGAACCGCGCACTGCTGGCCTCGTCGACCATCGCCAGCGCCATGGCCGGCGTGACAGGGGCGACGTAGGTTGACGTCGTCATTCGAGAACTCGCCACGACACGTCGACAGCCTCGTCCGCGTGCTCAGCCAAGAACGCCTTCACCAGCTCGAGGAGCTCCTCGTCGCTACTCCTCGCGGCGCGCGTCGCACGCCCCGAGGCCCTCGACCCGGGACCGGGGCCCGGTTCAGGATCCGGACCGGGGCCTGCTCCCGCCAACCAGGTGAAGATCGCATCGTCGGTTCCTCGCAGCGCCGCGGCGATGGGAGTGACGATCTCGTCGGCCTGCAGCGCTCCACGCAGGGCATTGACGATCACCGCCGCCGAGTCCGCGCGAGCCCCTTCGCCCCTCATGGCGTCCAACAGAGGTGTGAGCCGCTCCCAGGCGAATCCACTGAGGCTCGACGTGACGGCCGACGCCGACGAGAGCGACTTGCCGGCTGCCGTGGCGCGCGACCCCAACGATGCCAAAGCCAGCGTCTGCACGAGCGCGACTCCACTCAGGTGCCTGAGCTGCTGGACGAGCGCGGCAACCGTTCGGGCTGACTCAAGACGCTGCGGATCCCCAGCCGTCGTGTCGACGCCGGCGCGGCGGTAAGCCTGCTCCAGCTGGGTCACCAGACCCGGCGCCACAGCCACTCCTTGATCAGCGGCGGACTTCACTGCGTCGACCAAACCGGCCACGGCCGGTGCCGTCAGGTGCGGGCTGCTGTTGATGCCGAACAGAGCAGCTGCCACCGCGACCGCTTCCGACCACTCAGACGCTGTGGGCATCGGCTGCGTGCGCAGCTCCATTGCAGGAGTGAGCGAGCCCGGCTCCGGTGGAGCCTGCAGAGCAGCGCCGTGTTGGAACCACGCCCGCTGACGCAGGGCTGCCCAGGCGATGATGACGAGGTCGCTCACCTCCGGCCGCAGCCCGTGAGCCGGCCGCACCGCGTCGATCCAGCCCCGCAGTTCCGACACGGTGACCGGCGCCTCGGGTGCCGCGCCACCTTCCTGCGCGCGTCGGCCGAGGGCCTTCTCGATCTCCTGACTCCACGGGCTGAACCGGTCGTCACCGAAGATGAAGTGCATCTCGGAAGCGGCGCCGACACCGAGCGCGTTGGCCACGCGGCGTACGGCGAGCGGGTCACCCTGGAGCTCGACCCGCTTGTCCCGGTCGGCCATGGCTCGCGCCACATGTGCCGCCACGAGCTTGAGCTGGGCCGGACGCACCTCGATGTCTCCGGGCTCGAAGTGCGGGTGTCCGGGCCACGTCGCCTCGAAGGCCTGCCCCAACAGGTGCTCGAACGCTGCTCCCAACGTGGCACCGACGGGCTTCGCCGGGGCGAACGACCGGTCGAGCGAGACGAGAATGCGGTCGTGGGCGGCGTCGTCGACCAGCGTCCCCGGTCGCACACTCGCCGCGCCGTAGGCCTGCTGGATCGCGTCCTCGAGGCTGCGGCGGAGCGTGTTGCGGTTCGACTCGAGGATGTTCTTCGCCAGGGCCCGGTCACCCTCGTTGAGGTGGTCGGCGTGGCTCTGCCACCTGTCACCGGATCCCTCGAGCAGCCAGTTGAGGATCACGAGTCGCCGGAGGTCGCGGATCCGCTCATCGGAGAGGAAGTGCGGCAGCCAGACGATGGTCTGCGACTGCACACCGCGTGTGATGAGCTCGTCGAGACGGCGCAGGTCCTCGGCGGAGGAGTGGCCGGCCTCGTCGAAGGGGTGGTCGATGACGACGCGCCACGTGCCGGGATGCGCCTGGAAGTGGTCGTCCGAGAGCCAGCTGCTGTCACGGACGTTGCCGAAGAGCACGTCCACCCGTCGCTTGGACCCACGCCAGACGACGTCGTGCGTGTATGCGCCTTGGATGTCCTGTGTGCCGAGCTCGACACCCAGACTCTCGCTGACGAGGGTCTTGATGAGCTCGCGCCGCCGGCCCTCGTTGTCCTCGCCCTTGGCGCGCTCGACGATCGACTCGTGGTCGACGTCAGAGAGCTGCACGCGGATCGTCGGGTTGTTGTCCTGCCCGTCGAGGTGGATCTCGGGGATGTCGCGAGCCCAGGTGCGGACCTTGGAAAGCACCACGGTCGCCTCGTTGCCAGGAAGCGGTGAGACGACGGAGCCATGGTTGAGAGACGCGAGCCGTGCGCCGGTCAGTGACATGAGAGCCGGCACCTTGGGTGCCACGGCCGAGAGGAGGAGTGTCTTCGCGAGTCGGTCGTCCGCGAGGTATGCGGGGGGGAGCGACTCCGAGGCGTCACGCACCTGACGCTCGTCGACGTGGTGCACGCCCATGAGGAGGGGTCGCAGCTTCTCGGTGTAGAGCTTGTGGGCTGACTTGAAGAGGGCGGCGGCCTGAGGGTCGAGGGCCTGACCTGACGCGCCCTGCACGATGTAGTCGAAGGCGTCGCCGACCGGCAGCACGTCGTCCACGGTGAGCGTGTCACGCCGGTCGACGAGCATCGCCTGCATGACCTTGAGCGCAGTGCGTTCACGCTGCATCACGCTGGCCAGCGACCGCAGGGTCGAGACCAGCGCCGGCGAGAACGGGTAGGTCAGGCGGAACGCCTGCTCGTCCGCACCCCGATGACGCTCGTCGGTGTTGACCCCGTCGAGGAGGACGTCCCAGACCGCCGGTCGCCGGTCGATGTGCCCGAAGGCGTCCTCCATCGTGGAGGCCGCAGCTTCTGTGACGGGTCGCAGCAGCCGCTGGTTCGCGACGTAGGGCAGGTTGTCATCGCCCAGTGCGATGGTGGCGAAGCGACCCTCTTGATGACGGAACGCCCGATCCAACGCCTCCTGCTCGGCGCCGCTCGCACCCGAGTCGGCGAACCAGCGCCGCAGGTCCATCTGTCGGGCGACGAACGAGATCAGGGGGATCGCACGGTGGCCGACCGACGACTCGACGAGCTTGGTGAGCTTCTGCGACTCGCGTCGGAAGAAGTCGCGCTCCTGCACCGCGAACGCCAGCCAGAGGACGAGCTCGTCGAGGAAGAGCACGACCGCGTCGTAGCCGAGCGCCTTCGCGTGGCTGGCGATGTTGGCGAGCCCGGTGTCGATGTCGACGAACTCCGCCTGCTGTGTGTAGGACGAGAAGTACGTCTCGACGAGCGCAGTTGCCAGCCGCTGGCGCTCCTCCGACGTGGGCGAGGCGGCTCGCGCTTGGGCATAGGTGCTCTCGTCCCATGAGCTGCCCGATGTCAGGCTGGCCCACGGGTCAGTGCTCCCGGCACCCCGGTCGCTCTTGTTGAGTCCGTTGAAGAACTCGTCGTCGCCGAGACGACTCCGCAGCGCGTCGCCGTCGTCGAGGAGCCTGTCCGACTTGTGGATCGCCGGCAGGGGGGCGTCGGGGTGGAGCTCCTGGATCTGGCGGAGGTACCCGTTGAAGAGCGCCTCCTCCATGCTGCGTGCACCGAGCAGGTGGAATGCCAGCGGCAGGATCGACTTCGCACTGAGCTGTGCGTCGTGCTTGTCGATGACGGGCTGGAGCTTCTGCTTGGCGCGAGCCGCGGGCTCCTTGCGGAGCAGGGCATGCAGGACCGCCATGAAGTGTGACTTGCCCGAACCGAACGAGCCGGTGAGGAAGGCGCCACGGCTGACCCCAGACCCCACGGACTCGCCCACGATGCCGAGGGCGTCGTCGAAGGCTTGGACGAGTGCGTCGGTCACGACGTACTCGTCCATGGTCCGGGCTGCCGCGTCGTGACCGACGGAGTCGGTGAGGCGCAGCACGTAGTCCTCGGCACGGGCGTGCTCGGGGATGTCGATGAGGTCCCGCAGCAGGGTGCTCACGTCAGCCTCGTTCTGTCGTTGATCGATCGGTCATGGTCAGGCCTTCGCTCGGCGACCGCGCGCTGATGGGGCGGGGCGCCACGCGTGAAGCTCGTCGAGAGTGACACCCAGCTGTGCAGCCTTGTCGCGCAGGTGCTCGGCGGTGAACTCCGCGAGGTTCACCCCGTAGTTCGTGTCGACCTCGTCATGCCATTGGGTCACCCACGGCTGCAGCTCGGCAAGGCCCGCGACGAGGGGGACGAGTCGTTCGTCGGCCCAGCCCTCGGACTCGCGCGCACCGATGAGTGTGGCGAGCGCGAGTGCCTGCTGTGCGTGGTCCCATCCTGCCCAGCCGAGCACCGGAGTCGGGTCGGTCTCGCGACCTGCGTCGGGGAACAGGATGAACCGCTCCTTGGGCACGTCGAGCTTGCCTCGGTGTTGCCACCACGAAGGCTTGCGGAAGTCCGCGCTCGTGTACTTCGGCGGCACAGGGATGTCGCCGACGGTCTCGCCTGCGTCCTCCTTCCGCTGCAGGTCCCACGTGTGTTCCCACGCCTCGCGCTTGCGCATGCCGGAGTCCTTGAGTCGGTATGCCGCGAGGAACGGCACACTCTCATCGGCGAGGAGCGCAGTGAGCAGGGCCGCGACGGACTGGTCCTTCTTGCCGGACCACAGCTCGAGCACCGAGACGAGGTCAGGGTCCCGACTCACGCGATCGGCGAGTTGAGCCACTGAGGTCGGCGCAGGACGTCCCTGCGCGTCGAACCAGTACTGCCTGTCCTCCAGCCGGTCGAGAAGCCAAGTACGCAGCGCACGTTCGACCTGCTTGTCCCAAGGGGCGCGGTCCCAAGTGCGCTTGCAGTTCGGAGATTCGAGCAGAGCGAGATGTTTGTCGGCCAAGATGGCGTCGATCCGCCGTTGCACAAGCCGTCGATAGTCCACTGGCCAATGAGTCGGGATGTCGGTGCTTCGTCGCTCGCCGAAATCGGAGAACCAACGAGTCACGACCTCGCCGGAGTCCTGTTGACGCGCGAGCACTATTTCGAAGGCGCGCTCCCCAACCTTGAGCATCGGCGGGGTCCCGGCATACTCAAAGTTCTCGTCAACCAGACCGTAATGGCGGTACACCTCCCAGTCCAGCTCCTCCTGCATCGCGACCATTTCGCCACGCAATTTCTCAACCGACGACTGCGCGTTGCTCAACACGCCGGCGGTGGGAACACACTCGGCTCGTGTCGCTAAGCCCAACTCGGAACGTAGATCGGACGCGATTCGATCCATCAATCGGGCGCGCCGCGTGGGCTGCTCCTTCGGGAAGGGAAAATCACGGAGCGTAGTTCCGGTGAATTCGTAGAAGTCACGCCACTTTTCGTCCTTGGACGAGCCGCCTCCTGGGCCACCCTTGTTGTGACTGTTCTGCTTGAGCCAAAAGCAGGCGGTCGACGAGTTCAGGACACCGAGCAGCGCGAGGTGGTCGTCCTCCGTCGCCTCCTTCGGCAACTTGATCACTGGCGCCGAACGGTTGAAGACCTTCCCACCCCGATCCAGCACAAAGTGGTTATGCGTCGCCACAAACGCAAAGACGATGGACAGGGGGGTATGCATCTTCGCGGTGTAGAGCTCCTGCCACTCCCACCAGGTCAGCCCGCGTTGGACCATGGGGGTGCCGAATCGTTTACGTCGGTCCAGAGAGCACTTGTAGGTGCGCAGGGCCCGACCGAAGGTTCCTAGGCCCTCGACGGGTAGAACGCTGAGATCCTCGTCGTAAGGCCACCCTGCGTTCGTGGATCCCGTGACTTGCCACTCACGGATCGCGTCGCCCTCCACCAACAAGCGTGTAGGCCACTCATGAACGCGGCCACCGATGGGCGCAGACATATAGAAGTCGTCCTGGCCGGTCACGGACATGATCCCAGCGTCGGTGATCAGGGCTGACAGCGGCTTGTCGCGTCCTTCGTCTATGGCCGCAAGAAGCTCAGGCGCTCCACCTCCAGTCAAGGACCAGGGGTGGGCCTGGAGTGCCGTACGCGGTAGAGCCGTGATGGTGATGAACTGATTTTCGAAGTTGGCCTTCAGTACGTGTTCAGCAATGGAAGACCACACGAGCCCCTTGGCTGGATCCGAAGGCTGGCCAGGCTCGCCCCTGACACCCAGAACGGCTTTCACCGCGGTCCCTACCGGGGCCTGGTTGCGTCCGACAATGATGGCGGTGGGTGTGCCGTGACCGGGGATGTATGCGCCGGACGTGTCAACAATCAACTGCAAATCCTGGCGAGGGAGAAACTGCTCTACGAGCTTGGTTCCGAACTCCCGCTTCATGAAACCGTTCGAGTTGATCTGGCCCATCCAACCTGCCGGGCGATCTCCCGAATAACGCTTGGCCAACTGGAAGAACCGCTCTATGAACGGCACCGAGAGCGTCCATTTCCCATGACAGGTGGAGTAGAGCGACTTGTACGACGCTTTGAGCGTCGGGTCCTGGACGCTGATGTAGGGCGGGTTGCCCACGACGACGTCGTAGCGGCCCGGCTCAAGGATGTTGCGCAGGCGTGCTAAGTCCTCGCTGCCGTAGGCGAACCCGCTGATCTCCGAATCGGCGTCGAAGCTGTCGAACGGCATCGAGAGCTGGTGCCCGCCGTGGAGGAGCGAGTCACCGGCCGCGAGGTGAAGGGTGAAGCCAGGTGCGTCCTCGAGGCTCGTGAGGCCACAGGCCCCGAGGGCCGCCACGATGAGCCGGAACTTGGCGATGGCGACCGCGAACGGGTTGAGGTCGACACCGTGGATTCCGTCGAGTGATTTCTGCACGCGTGCCTGCACATCGAGCCCCGGCGCTTGGACCGCCCACCGGTCGTTGAGGCGCGCGAACGCTCCGAGAAGGAAGTGCCCTGACCCACACGTCGGATCAATCAGCCGGAACCCTTCGAGCGGGCGCTCTGCGAGTGCGGGCTCCATCGTCTGGTCGAGGATGAACTCCTCGACGAACTCCGGCGTCTGCAGCAGTGCGAAGGTCTTCTTCGCGTAGTCGGAGAGGTCTTGGTAGAGGTCACCAAGGAATCGCGTCGACAGCTCGGGCTCGCTGAAGTCGTGGACAAGCCCGCCGTCCTCGGCCTTGGCGCGCCACAACGACACGAGCTTCTTGGCCGCCGGTCCTGAGGGCGACACCGACCACAGCGGCGAGTGCGACTCAACAAGCTCCCTCGTCGCCCTGACCGAGCCGAGGTGTTCGATGCCCTGAAGCAGCCACTCGCGATCCGTGTGCTCGGGATGTGCCCGGAAGTACTCGAGCTCGGCGTCGAGCGCCTCCTGTCGACGCTCGGCCGGGCCGGCGATCCACACAGGTCGCAGCAGCCGGTTGTCCTCACAGAACCGGATGAAGACGGTGGTCAGGACCCAAGCCACCGCGGCCTGGGTCACCCGGTCGTCGCGCCAGGCCTGCCACGACATGGCGGTGCGCTCGCGTGACACCGCCTGGTGGTGCTCCTGCTGCCACCGCCCGAGCACGTCGGGGTCACCTTGGACACGCTCGCGCAGATCATCCTCGAGCTCGAGCACAACCTTCTTCAGGTCACCGGTCAGACCGGACGCCACCGCCACTTAGTTCTCCTCCTGTGCAGCGGCCACGGCGTACACCGGACCGAGCTCGTCCACATCTTCGGCGTCCAGCGCCACGTACTGCCCCGGGCTCGCGAGTGGCACCGGCCGCCCGTCGAGCGTTGCTCCGTGGTTCGCGGCCAACTGCGGCACCACGAGCCACACGGGTCGAGAGCGCGAGCTTCCCAGGTCGGTCCACCGAGCCAGGAGCTGCATGTTGTCGTAGCGCGCCAGAGGCGATGCCTCGACAATGACGACCGGGCTGTCGCCCCCGGTGGTCAAGGCCTCGTCGACGGCGACCGCGACCTGGTCCCACGATCGGCGGACCAATTCCCGCAGACCACGCCCGGCGCTGCTGCCCGTCGGCTCGGCGTCGGCCGCACGAACGAGCTCCCACGAGATGCCCGCCTGCTCCGCGTTGGTCCGCAGCCCGTCGATGAGCACACCGGTCAGATCGACGACCTGTGCGGCATACCGGCTCTCCAACGCCGCGACCAGACGGGAGGTGCGGATGGCTGGTACGCCCAACGCGAGGAAGGACCGGCTCTGGACCGACTGGTCGAGACGATGCCCGACAACACCGGTGGGTTCTACGGGTCGTGTGCCACGAGCCATCGTCGTGGGCATCCGCGACTGCAGTCCGGTCGTGTCCCCGCGGCCCTGCTGACTGCGATAGACGCCCTGACTGTCGTCGAAGACGAGGCCCAGCTGCGCCTGCGCCACCAGCTCGTCGAGACGGGGCCGCTCGGGGAGGCGTGCAAGGGTGGGGAACCGTGCCTCGACCCGCTCGCGCAGCTCCTTGGGCGTGAGTGCCTGCTGACCTCCGTAACCCTCGAAGGCATGAGTGAGAGCCGACCCCTGGCCGAGGTCCTGGTGGTAGAGCTCGTTGGCTCCGGACGCCGCGGCCGACGTGCTCATTCCAGCCGCGAGCCGAACGAGACGCGCGGCGTCGCGCAGGTTCGCCGGGACGACATCCGCGGAGCCGGTGAGCGTCTGGCTCAGCTGCTGGCCGGCGCGCGTCGGCGGCACGATCGCGTCAGTCGTGCCCACCCGGGAGACCAGCTGGTCCGCGTCGCGCCCCAGCGACTCCGCGACATCGAGCAGCGCGGGATCGTGTGCCAGCGCGACAACCGTCGAGCCCCGGCGGCGCCACGCGATGCCTTGGGTCGCAGCCTCGGCCCGGTCGAGCGCTCGCAACCGGTCGACGGCGAGACGCAGAAGACCTTGGAGCAGCCGCTCGTCACGGCCGTCGCGCGCCGCAGGTGCCAACGTCTGGTGGATGGCGTCGGTCAGCTCTGTCACGGTGGCCACCCCGCCGAGGTCGACGAGGCGCTGGTTCACCGACTGCGCGAGCTGTTCGAGCAGGTCCCGCGACTCGGGTTCTGCTGCCCACGCCTCTTGCAGCGTCCCGACGAGAGTGCTCACACGGGCTGCGGTGACACGGTCCGGAAGGTTGGCCGCGAGCTGCGCCTGGGTGGCAAAGGCGTCGAGGTCCGTCCCCACACCGAGGATGAGACGGACGACGCCGGCGCGGTTCTTGGACCGGCCACGCTCGCTGGCCACACGCAGCAGCATCTCTGCCGCGTCCTCCACCGTGAGCCGATCCTGATCGCTGCGTTGCTTGGGTGCCGCGACGTCACCCAGTCGGGCGCGCCACTGCTTGATGCGAGCGCTGATCTGCAGCCGGGTCGAGTTGGCGACACCCTGCAGTCGTGAGAGCCGAACGGGGTCGACGGTGAGGAGGTCTTGCACGGTGGCGACGGCATACGGCTCCAGCGCCGACAGCGCACGGGCCGTGAGTCCGGATTCCCGCAGTGGCGTCGCGAGGGTCGCCGCAGCCGCCAGCCGGTCCGCGGACTCGTCCGGCTCGGTCGTCGCGTCCGTCGCGAAGATCGACAGCCAGGCGGTGCGCATCTCCTCGGCCGTGTGATGCCTCGCAGCCGAGTCTCGAGCGAGCGCCGTCGCGAAGAACTCGACCAGATGGGCAGAGAGGTTCGGGTCGAAGGCATCGGCCGGGATGAGCGCCTCGTCGGAGACCGCCGCCGGGTTCGCGTCGGGATCTTCGCCGTAGACCGGCGTGCGGCCCGAGGCCATCTCGTAGAGGACGACGGCTGCGGCATACCGCTCAGCAGCGGAGTCCCACCGGTCGCGGCGGCCGGTTAGGAAGGGGTCGAGATAGGGAGGCGTGCCTGCGCTCGTCGCGGATGCTGCCGCCTTGGTGAGGGAGAAGTCGAAGAGGACGAGGTGCTTCGTGCGGTCGCCGCGGTTCTCCCTGACGCCGAGGTTCGACGGCTTGATGTCGCGGTGGTCGATGCCGCCCTTGTCGAGGGCGACGAGGGCGTCGAGGAGGTCCGTGCCGTAGCGCTGGAGCAGGTCGATGGAGAGCCGGTCTCGGCCTCGCAACGCCTCGGCGAGCGTCTCGGTGCCAGCACTCTCGAGGAGTAGGGCGGCGCGGCCGCCCACGGTGACGGGGCCGTCGACGAGCCGAACGAGACGAGGGTGGTCGAGGCTGCGAAGGACCTCCGCCTCGTCGGCGAGACGAGAGGCGGCGTCGTCATGCAGCGCCACCTTGAGGACGCGCTCGGCCTGCGCCGGAGCGGCGGTGGTGCCGGCCTGCAGGTCGGTGACGAGCAAACCCACGGCGGTCGACCCCTGGCCCAGACGTCGCTCGAGCCGGAACCTGCCGCCGAGGAGCGCTCCTGGTGTGGCGTCGAGAGGGTCCTCATCGCTGACATCGGCATCGGCGGTCTGGCGCTCGACGTCGCCCAGGCCGTGGAGGAACGCGCCGACGTCGCCGGTGCGCTGCGCCGGCGCCGGGTTGGTGGCCTTGAGCACGAGGGTGCGGAGTGCAGGGGTGACCTGGGGGACGTCGACGCTGAGGTCGAGCCCGGACTGCTCGCGCAGCCGAGTCCCCAGCGCCTGTGTGGTGTCAGCCGCCGGCTTGCCCGCCACGAGGTAGAACGTCAGGGCACCGAGGCCGAAGACATCGAGGCGCACGCGGTCAGCCGCCGCGTTCCACGCCCCCTCCGGTGCGATGAAGGCCTCGTTCAGCCAGCGGTCGCCCTCGGCGCTGGCAGCGGCGACGCCGCGGGGGTCGCCGGCCCGCGCGCGCATCAGCGACGTCACACCCGTGCCCACGTTGCGGGTGAGGTTGGCCGCGTCGATGACGCCAGAGCCCTGCCAGTCGCCGACCTTGACCTTGACGTCGCCGTCCGTGCCGGGAAGGTCACGAACCCAGATGGCGCGCGGCCTCAGCTCGCGGTGGACGACCTTGTTGCGGTGGGCGTACTGCACCGCCTCGCCGACCTGACGCAGGATCGACAGCTGGGTGTCGAGGGGGACGCCGTTCGTCTGGGCGGCGACCCAGAGGTCAAGCGGCTGCCATGAGTCGTCGTAGTCGTAGACGAGGCCGACGCCGAGGTCGGACTCCACGAAGTCTCGCGGCGCGAGCAGTCCGTCGTGCTGGAGGCGCGACATGATCCGGTACTCGTGCTCGGCGACCTTGCGGATCCGCTCGCGCTCGCTGTCCGGTGCGCCCGTGGGGGTGACCTGAAAGCGGATGCGCGCCCGCTCCTGATGGGCGACCTGGTGGGAGGCCAGCCAGTCCTGCCAGCCGTTTCCCTCGGCGAGCGCTTGGTCCTGGATCACCCAAGAGCCAGCGGTCCGCTCACGTCGCTGGACCAGGCCGATGCGCTTGAGAAGCTTGGCGAGGATGAGCTCTTGGTTGGTCCCGATGGCGCGGCGATGCGGGGGCTGAAGGACGAGCTCAGAGATGGGCGGAAGGTTGCTGCTGTCCTCGTGACCATCGAGACCGTAGAGGCCTCGCGCGCTGGCCTCGCTCAGATCGCAGCGGAACCGGTCGTGGTACAAGAACACGGACTCCTGCACGAACGGGATGACGTCCCGCTCGTCGGGGATCTGGGCTCCGGTCTCTGCAGCCCAGGCCCGGAGCTCGTCCTTGAGCTTGGTGGCGAAGTACTGCGCCTTGCGCCGGGCCAGCTTGAGCGGTGAGTCCTCGGCGCGACGGCCAGCACGCAGCCAGCGGTGGTCGTCGCCGCGGAGGATGCCCGAGTAGTACTTGAGCTCGATGAGGTGGAACTGGCCCCGGCCCAGCAGCAGAAGGTCGACTTCGTGCCACTTGCCGTGGTTGTCGCGGAACTCGAAGTTCGACCAGGCGCGGTAGGGAGACTCGTCGGGCATGATCGCGCGGATGAGCGCGAGACCCTCGGACTCGTGCGTGAACTGGGAGGGCGTCACCTCCACCCAGCGGTCGTCCGACCCTCCCGACACTGCTGGACCCCTCCGAACCATCTGACGCGGACGGCATACCCGGATACGGTCGCCGTAGAGGTCAATCTATAGCCCCCGCAAACGGTTTGTGCGCTGGTCAGGCAATGTGTCGCCGCAGCCGGGGCCGACACTGGAGGAAAGTCACCATGCACTTCGTCGTCTCGGGACATCACCTGGACATCGAGCCCGACGTGGCCCGCTCGCGGCTGTCCGGGCACCCGGCTGAAGACCTTCACGTGCACTGGGTGGAGCTGGACGGACGACGGTGGCCGCCCAAGCAGGCTCTCGAAGTCATCAGTGGCCTGCAGAGGGCGTCCTACACGGCCCACCAGGCGTTGAGAGTGCTCCGGCGTCTGGGCTTCGACACGAGCGAATGGAGGAACGCGCCGAGGCGTGCGCCTCGCGTTTCGGATGGACGAGCTATTGACGCGTCTGTCGAGGTCGAGTCGGAGTCCTCGGATGCGGCCGAGCTCCGCGAGCGCCTTCATGCAGCCGTCGAAGGGCTGGCGGACTTCATGGATGGCAAGCCGCTCACGGCTCGGATCGCCACTCTTGAGGCCGATCTCGTCTCCAAGAGCGTGGACGACGTCATCCAGATTGCCGACGATGCAGACGTCAAGACCGAGCTGCTGGCGTCTGCGCTCGCTGTTCGGTCAAGCCTTGGTCGCCTCAACGACGTCATCCACGCGGCCGTCATCACGCTGTCCCTGCCGCACATCCTCGGTCCGGGGGAAACGATCACCAACCGTCCTTCTCTGGCTGCGGGCAACGACCCCACGAGGCCCTTCGACCTCGAGACGAGCCATCGAGTTGCGGAGTACAAGGTGTCTGTCTGGCGCGGTGCTGACGCCATGCGCAAGCGTGGTGCTTTCGCCGACCTCGTGCACCTCGCGCTCGACGAGAGCGGCCGTCGCAAGCAGCTCTACGTCGTCGGCGCCGCGCCGGGAGCCTTCCTCGACAAGACAGTGAGTCCTGCACGGTGGGGGCTCACCCGAGGTTCCGCGGCACTGAGCCAGAAGTTCGAGGAACGATACGGAAGTCTCGAGATCCCGATCAGCGAGTTTCGTCGGCATCACGCCGGGGACGTAGAGATCATCGATCTCAACGACATCATCCCGGGGCTGTCTGAGCTCATCCCGGAGTGAGTTCCTCGCCCGGCGGTAGGGCTGCATGAGGCACGGCCTCGTGGGTCGTAGCGCTCGCTAGGCGAGCCAACCCCCATCTGTTGTCTGCATTCACCGTCCTCAGCCAAGTCACGTGATCAACCAAACGCGGGTGGCTACGCCAGTGGAGGTTGCTCTGGAAGAAGCCCGCGTCAGCCATCCGATCAAGCGCCTCAAGAATCTGGTCGTGCAGACCAGCGAACTGTCGTTCCTCATCGAGGAACCGCTCAGCCTGGGCCCGGAACGCCAGGGCCCCGTTGTCGTTGGTCATCGCTAAGCGCCAGGCCCGAAGCTCGTGATACCGCACGACCGTCATGAGTGCTACCTCGTACTTACGAATCGCAACATGGATTTCATGTGCCCGCACCCCGAGTTCTGTCTCCCGGGTCTTGATGGCCGATTTCCGCGACAGGTCCTTGAGTTTTTTCGCCTCCGCAGTGAGAGCCAACTTGGCCTCTATCAGGGCTGCACCGAACTCAGGATCTCGACCACTCATGGGCTCCCAGATACCGTCCGTAAGCTCGCCTGTCGCATGGGCCAAGGACCAGGCCTCGAACACTGCCCTGACATTGGCTTCCAACGTCGCCTGAGACTTTCGGTCTTCCCGCGCGAGCAACTCGGTCACTCCCTCGGCGATGTCGTGCAGCTGTCGCTCAATGGACGCCATCTGCGCCTGCATTGCGATCGCGGTGAGTGCTGCGGGACCCGAAACCAGTGCCGTAGTCGTCACCTTGCCCAGAGGCTGAATGCGTGCAAGATGGGCGATCTTGTTGCCCTTCATGCCGGCGGCAACCATTTTGCCCGCCTTGTCGATCATGACGGTGCCCTGGCGGATGGCCTCGGCCGTCTTCGGATCGACCACAACCACTCGTCCCGAGAGCTCGGCTGCAGTCTTGGCGCCCTGGAGGATCTTGGACGCCCCTGTGACGTGTCGAACCAGTTGCTTGGCCACTGGATGCCCCACCGGTCCAAGCGCCTTGTCGGAACCAAAGAGGACAAACTCGCCGGGTCGGTCGGTCTCCACGAATCCCACCTCCGTGGGGGCGTGGTCTCCCATTGGTGGAGTCTGCTGCTCCGCTCGCTGACCCACCACTTGTGCCGACGGAGGAGTTCCGTGGCGTCTCAACAGCAGCTTCGCAAACATTGCGAGCACCGCGACGAGGACCACGATGGCGACGACCATAAGAACGACCTGATCAGGCATGGGAATTCTTTGCCGGTGAGAGGTCGATCAGAAGCTGCGATGGATCGACGTCGAGGTGGCCGAGGTGCTTGAGGAGATCTTCCTGCCGGGGCTGACCGATCACCATGCGATACGCGCCAACAGTCCGCATCAGACGGCGTAGGGCATGGGTCTCCTTGCTCAACGGCATCGCCGGGACATACCGCTCGATTGCGCTGTCCCCCGGACAGACCCAGTAGGGATAGATCATCGACTCTCCCTCCGGTCGGTCAGCGGCCGCGAGGTCGAACACCGTCGCCCAAGGATTGTCTGACGCGGCCACGTCGTGGTGTCCTCCGTACTTGGTCGCGACGTTCTTTCGGACTGCATGCCCCTTGTAGCGGTGGACCCGTCCCTCGCGCTGCTCGAGGTCAACCGGGTTCCCAGGCAGGTTCCAGTGAACAACGGCGTGGCTGTATTGGTGGAAATCCAGACCTTCTTGACCCACCGAGGTGGAGGCAAGAACGAACGGCCAGAACGGCGAGTTGTACGCCGCCTGCACCTGCTGCTCTCGCATCACGCTCTTCTGATCCTCGGTCGTTCCGCGACCGAATCGGACGGCGAAGTGGTTCCTCAGGTTGTGCGTGCGGTCGATCTTCACGTGCGTCCGCGTCGTGCTGAAGAGGTGCAGTCCACTGTTGACGGACCGCAGGGAGAGCGCCTCGTCCATTCGATAGCAGATCTCGTCGATCTGATCCTGGAGCGGACGCTCGAGCACACCCAAGGACTCCAGCAGCACGTGCGCGAACTCATCGAGCACCGACTGGAGCCCCCCACCGACCGCGTGCCGAAGGACGGCGCGCCAGTAGGGCTCCTCCTCCGTGGACTCGCGGCGGACAAGCGCCATGACCTCAGGCCGGTTGAACAACGTCCTGAGCGACCAGGCGATGGTCGCTGCGCCCTCCTGCCATATCTTCGGCACCCGCCAGTCGGCGCCGAGGGTTCTGCCGAGAGTCCTCAGCGCCACCACCCCCGGACCACCGACCGCCATCAGCGTGAGCACGTCGACAAGGTCGTCAGGTCGCCGACCCAGGTCCTCCGGCTGCAATGCGTCAGCGACCTCGACATGGTCGACGAAGCGGCTGTTCGACCCGTCATCGTCCGGACCGCCGGCGTATCCGAACCAGAAGTCCAACAGGCTCAGCTCAGGTTCCGTCAGCCGGTCGAGAAGGATCGGTGCCGCCCAGTACCAGCGGTCGTCCACCCGCCCCTCATCGCCCCCCGGCGGCAGACTGGCAAGCCGCGCCTTGACGTCACGCTCGACGTGGCGCCGTAGCTCGTCCGCAGCCATGGGATATGTCAAACGCGACTCGCGAGCGATGCGAATCGGATCCCCAACCTCCGCGAGAGCCAAGGATGGATAGAGCATCCCAAGAACCGGCATACCCGTGAGTCGTCCGGCACTGCGCTGGAACGTCAGAAGTGCTGTCTGTCGGGTGGCGTCATACGCTCGCTCGCCATAGGCCGATCCAGTCGAGCTGCCAACAAGTCTCCGGGGACTGCTGACGATCTGGTTGTCACTTCCGGTGTGGTGTTTCAGGCCGCGTGCGCGGCACGGTTGATGGTCTCAAACTCGATCGGGGTGAGTTTGCCGAGGGCGCGTTGCCGCCGCCGGCGGTGGTAGGTCCGTTCGGTCCAGCTGACGATGGCCAGCCGGAGCTGGTCGCGGGTGTCCCAGCGGCGGGCGTTGAGGACGTTCTTCTGGAGCAGGGCGAAGAAGGACTCCATCGCGGCGTTGTCGGCCGAGGAGGCGACGCGTCCCATCGACCCGAGCAGGCCGTGGCGGTGCAACGCGGCGACGTAGGGTCGTGAGCGGAACTGGCTGCCTCGGTCCGCGTGGACCACGCATCCGGTGACCTGGTCCGGGCCGCGTCGAGCGATCGCCATCTCGAGGGCGTCGACAGCCAGGTGCGAAGTCATCCGCGAGTCGATCGAGTACCCGACGATGCGGCGGGACCAGACGTCCTTGACCGCGCACAGGTACAGCTTCCCTTCGGCGGTGGGGTGCTCGGTGATGTCGGTCAGCCACAACCGGTTCGGTGCGGGTGCGGTGAAGTCGCGTTCGACGAGGTCGTCGTGCACCGGCGGCCCGGGTTTCTTGGCCCGGCCCCGCTTGCGGGAGTGCGCGGACACGATCCCCGCCTGCGAGCACAGGCGCCACACCCGCCGCTCGGATACGGTGTGGCCGGCGTCGGTGAGCTCGTCGGCGATGAACCGGTACCCGAACCCCGGGTCGTCGGCGTGGACCTCGAGCGCGGCATGGGTGGCGTACGCGTCGACCAGGTCCCGCTCACTGACCGGGTGTGCCTTCCACGCGTAGAAGGCCTGCCGGGAGAACCCGAGCAGCCCGCAGGTCACCGCGACGGGGACACCGTCGGCGGCAAGGTCCAGGACCAGCGGGAACGTCATTTTGGGGACTGACCCAGCCTCAGGTTCGCCTGGGAGAGGTACGCCGCGGCCCGACGCAGGACCTCGTTCTCCTGCTCCAGCAGCCGGTTGCGCCGACGCAGGTCCCTGACTTCCTCGGACTCGGCTCGGGTCACGCCGGGACGGTGGCCGTCCTCGACGTCCGCGCGGTGGAGCCAATTCCGAAGGCAGGACTCGGAGATTCCGAAGTCCTTGGCCACTTGCGCGATCGACGCATCGCCTCGGCGCGCGACCGCGACGACGTCATCACGAAACTCTTTCGGGTGAGCAGCTGGCATGTCGACATCCTTCCATCGGGGATCTCTCGTCCCCACAGATCAGGTGTCAACCAAACCTTCAGCAGTCCCCCGCTCGGCTTCATAGCTCACCGTTGACGCGATGGCCTTCGGGACCACGGTCCATGAGGAGAACACCAGCCGTTTGGTGAACGAGCGCAGCTCGGGTTCTGCGTAGGCGCCAGAGAGCTCGTAGTAGGGGAGAGATGGTGGGATCCATGCCAGTTTCCAAGCGCCGCGATCCAACACGTCACAGACCAAGCCGCGCATCTTCGCGTTTCCTGGGTCGAGCGGCGCGTAGCTGACGAGGTCACTCCAGCTCAGCCGCCCGCCCGCCACCTCCAAGGCTCTGGCCAGTTCACGGTTCGGACCCTCTGCCTCCAGCTCGAGGTTCTTCTTGATCTTGTAGTCGTCCATGAACTCGAACAGGTGAGGTGCACTGCGCCAGTACTCAAGAACATCGGATGCCTTCAGAAGTTTTGCCACGGCGTTGTCCGATGCGTATCTCTTGAAGTCCTGCGGCAGGACCTCAACTCCCGGAAGTTCCACCACGCGGATCATGCCGTCACGGTCAGGCGTTGAGGCCAGCCTTTCCGTTCGGGCCATGACCCGGCGCAGCTCGCCCTGAGCCAGGTCCCGCGCCTCCCGGGCGGAAGGCAGGTCGCCGGCATACAGAGAGACGCGCAGTCGTTGGGACGCCACGGCAACCGCCGCGGCTCGGTCAGGTCCGGCCAAGAACCGCACGGTGTCCGAGAAGTCTTGGTAGTGATCGTCGCCCTCGACCTCGTCAGGCAGTGTGTACATCTTGAACGGGGTGGCCGACAGGAGCAGCACCTTCGTTCCCGGACGGTTGAAGAGCGCATGAGCCAGCTCCGCGGCCTCGTTCTCCTCGTCCATGAGCGACTTAAAGCGCTGGAACTCATCGAGAATCACCAGGTCCGGCTCGAGCTTCTCGACGGCGGCTGCTGCCAGGAGATGCCGGAGCTGACCGATCAGCTGATACCTCCGACGACTCACGTGCTCCGGGGGTCGCTGCCCGCTCCTCAGCCGATTGAAACCCTCAGCGCATTCATAGAGCGCATCGAGCAGCAACTCCCCGCTCTTCAGCCTGGTGGCGCGAACGTCACGAGCAAGCGAGGCGACCATCTCATGGGGTATGCCCCGTAGCTCGTCCCTCTCGAACTCCTTGAGTGCCCGGGCGAAGTTGTCGAGCTTGGCTCCACCGCGAAAGAAGCGGAGCCAACGCCTCGAGCGCAAGGCTGGATCGTTGAGACCTTGCTTGAGCATGGCGTAGAGAAGGACTCGTTCATGCAGCCGGCCTCCGCCGGCCCCCTTGAGATTGAAGGACGTTCCGGGGGTGAAGGAGATGAAGTTGACCTTGCGCGACTCCAGGGACGCCAGAGCGCGCGGCAACATCGTCAAGCGGTCAGCATGCTCGACCTGTTCGTGCGAGCCGATGCGAAGCTTGTTGAGGTTCTGGGCCGCGATGGCGTTGTTGGAGCAGATGTAGACGACATCGATGCGATCGATCGTGTCCCACAGGTGGTCGATGGTCTTGGCGATCACGCCGCGCGCCACCAAGGTCTTGCCGAGGCCGACCTCATCTGCGACGAGGAAGCGCTCGACCGCGTCCTCCCCGTACAGGCGGTCATGGACGTAGTCGACGGTCCGTCGCTGGAAGTCCTTGAGGTTGCGGAGCTCCACTTCCATGTCGGGACGAGGGTTGCTCATGGTCTCAGCTCCTCTGCCGCCGTCCACGCGGTCGCCCACAGTTTCATGAACTCTGCAGAGAGGTGGGGCACCTTCCCATCGACATCCTCGAGCTCACGCAGGAGTGAATCGACCCTGCTGAGCGAGTCATCACGCCGGGCCACCGCGCGAGCCAGCGGTTCGAAGACAACGAGATCTTCGGAGGTATCGACTGCTGGATGGCCCGCCTGATTCTTCTTCTCGCGGTCGCCGCCCTCATCCTGCCCAAAGCCAGCCACCATGGCGTCGAACGCTGGATCACCCAGCAGGAGCGCGAGGTACCGCAGGATTTCCCTCTCGCTGGCAAGGAGATCTCTCAGGATGAGCTTCAGTCGGCCCACAGGATCGCCGACCAGCTCCGCCTTGACGACGCACGTCTTGCGAACCTTCCCATCCTGCGTTGACATCAGCGAGTCGAGAACCATGAACGGGGAGATGTTCTGCTCTGCCATGCCGCGCCACACGAGAGCGGCGCTCAGCGGGAGCGCTCCGCCCACTCGCCCCAGCGGCCGGATTGTCGTCGAGCTGTCCGTCGGCGCCTGAAGGGTCGGGACCGAGGCGCTCAGGGTCCACCCACGCCCCTTCTCCTCGAGTGCTGACAGCTGGATGCCCGAGGCTGCCAACTCCGCGTGGAAGGTCTCGAGAGCGAGTTCAGCCGCGAAGGATGCGTCTTCGATCCCCTCCTCAACAGGGATCTCATAGGGCTCGATCACCTGTGAGAAACCGACGCCCTCGGAGGAGTCGTCGCCGAACAACGCGCCCCAGCCGCACTTCGAGGTAGGTCCGGTCAGCAGAACATCGAACTCGACGTTGCCCTGAAACGCCGCCATGGTGCCGTTGGCGGAGCCGGTCAACACCGATGCCCCTTCCGCCCTCTCCCACACAAATGTCTTGGCGTGCAGACCCGTCGTCACGTCAAACGCCGAGCGAGTCTGGGACTCGGCGGTTCCGGAAGCTTCCCGTGGCGCCCGGTCCGCCGGGTCAGCTGCCCCTTCAGGCTCGGTCGTCTCGGCCGCCCGCTGGAGGGTCCACGTGGTGAACGTTGTGGGGATGGCAGCACTACCCACTCGTCCGAAGGTCTCGGGCCTGGACACGATGCGGCCTGTTTGCCGCGAGGCTGGCATCGACGCCAGGAACCCCGCGTCCAGGAACGGCGTGATTGCGGCGAACCTGCTGGCCTTGTCAGGGAACGGCCAACCCCTTCCGGATGCGGTCCCCAATGGCCAGAACTCGGCGGCGCCGAATCCGGAGGGTAGAGCGAAATCAGCCTTGCGGACCGATCTCGCCAGCGACGCGACATCATCTCGCCGCGCTTTCGCGAGGGGCCTCGTGGTCAGCCGAGGAAGGTCCTTCAAGAAATCTGCGAGCGGCGCTGCATCGGGTGACGCACCCGATGCAGTCGTCATCTCGTCGAGCCGCAACACCGTGTCCCATGAGCGATCGGTGGTGAGGTTGCGGCTCAGGCACAGGAAGCGGTGCCGGAATGTGCCCGACTCGTCCATGAATCGCAGGATCCAGATCTTGGGATGGAACAGGCGCCCAGGAGCAGGAGCCGTGACCTCGACCGCCATCCCCTCCGCAAAGGCCACCAAACGCTGGTACGACGAGGGAACGTGGATCGCTCCCGCCTGACAGAACACCGTCGTTCGGTCTGCGTACCGCTTCACCGACTCGAGCAGTGCGATCGGGTCCGGGGTGTGTGTGCCGTCGACGTTCGCCGCATCGTGCGCCGCCAGCATCAGAGGGGCGAGAAGGAGGCTGTTGAGATCCAGCGAGTAGGTCGTCGCGACGGCCACGTCCAGGGCCGTGCCTGCAGGCGGCTTCAGGGCGTCCGTCAGCAGATGACGCACGTCAGGGCCCAGCATCAGTGCACCCCCGCTCCGGCATAGATGTCGTTGAGGTGGCGACCGGCCACGAACCATCGGTAGTCAAGCTCCACCAGTCCTGAGGCTCCGGTCCACGCGTCGAGCGCCTTGGGATTGTCCAAACGCGCACGAGACCCCTTGAGTCGCCGCTCCCGGGTGGCGATCAGTCGTCTGGCTTGGCCGTTGGATGCGAGACCGCGGCTCCCTGCTACAGCGAGCCATTCCATGATGAAGGCCTGAGTCGCCATGGGCAGGCGCGGGTTGAGGGTGCGGATTCGGATCCAGAACTCTGTGGTGTTCCAGGTCCTGAGGGTGCCCTCCGTCGCGAGGCCGTCCCGCCACGCGTTGAGTATGGATTCGTACGTCTCTACGGAGTCATCGTCCTCGAGCTTCTGGGCAAGCATGAGGTTGTACAGCAGCGGCGCGCCCTGAATGACGTGGGCGAAGCTCCTGCCGTGCTCGACGAGGTTCCGATGCTGGTCGGGGAACTCGGCAAACTGAGGGTGGTGCCAGACGTTCCTGCCGGCGTCGGCAGGCCGGCCCTCAAGCGCCAGCCAAGCCAACAGTGTGCCGGGGCAAGACGCCGCGATGCGATCACGGAGATAGTTGGCCTCACCCTCGGTCAGATCGAAGGTCGCCGATGTCAGAAGATCCTCCGGCATCGGGGGCAGGGCGGGGTCGAGCCCCCGGCTCTCGCTTCTCGCGGCGTCCTCCTCCGCGTGATCGCCGGTCACGTCCCGGTGTCCGCTGACAGCGCGCAAGTGACCACTCAGGGTGACGTTCCAGGTCCGCAGCCCCCACGTGCCCAAGCCCGCCCAGTAGGCCGCGCTGGGCATCCGCTTCAACCGTGCACGTGCCTCGCGGCCGATCACGCCCGTCGTCTCACCCCCTGTGATCAGGCTCTCGATCAGGTTCACCTCTGAGGCCCGCAACCTGCTCGCCGCACGATCTGCCGGCAGTCCGCGTCGTGCGACGTCTCGCAACAGCCAACCGACGAACAGCATGTATCGGACACGTGTCTGCAGAACGGAGGTGCCGGGGAACAGGGCGTTCGCGATCGCGTCGCGGATGACGCCGATCCCCAGCTCGTCGACGGACGACTGGTCCTTGAAGGCCTCAAGAAGCTCGTTCATCAGTCTTTGCTGGGACTCGTCGGTGTCGAGCCACGCAAGTGTCGACATGTCCAGATCCCCTTTGATCAGTTCCGCAGACTCGCCGAGCGAACCTGCACACCGTCGCCGAGACTATTTGTCGAGCTCGGGCGAGGGGAGCGGTTCACGGAAATCCAAAGTTGCAGCGCATTCAGGCGACCCCCTCCGCACCCTGCGCGTCCGCACCGTTGCGGTGGTCAGGACTTGCGCGGTGCAGCGCCGTAGTGGGCGTTTGCGGGAAAGCGGTCCTCCGCGGCAGAGAGCTTGGTTCTCGCTGCTGCCAAGAGATCGATCTCAAGAACGTCCGCAAGGTGAACGAGGTAGATGAGAATGTCCGCCATCTCCTCAGCTGCGCGCTCCTGTCGCCTGCCTGAGGAGAACTCCCTGCTCGCCTCGTCGGATGGGATCCACTGGAACAGCTCCGCCAGCTCACCCACCTCACCGACCAAAGCCAGGATCAGGGACTTGGGGTCATGGAACTTGGACCAGTCGCGCTCGTCTCGAAAATTGCGAAGGTCTGCTTTGAGGTCCTCCACGGCATATGGCTCAGTAGGCATGCGTCGAATCCTGCAGCAACGCGCCGACCGTTGCCATTGCCCGAGCGTGCTCTCGGGCGGGCGGTTAGAGTCGCTGCCGTCAACGCGGATCGACGAGCTTCTCACTGTGGACATGCTCCCCCGCACGCTTATGTCGTGCTGCCTGGGAGTCTGTTGTGTCGTCGCTGCTGCGCTGTTCAGCGGGCGGCTTCTCGGCTCTCGAACTCCACCTCGAGGAGCGGCTGGCCGAGCAGATGAAGCACTCGACAGGACGAGACCCGTCGCCGGGGGAGCGGCGTTCGTGGAGCCGCAGCCTGCCCGTGCTCGCCGCTGACCTCCAGGACGCGGGTCTCGGCGGAGTCGAGATGCTCATCGAGTTCCAGCTGCCGCTCACGAGCAAGCGTGCTGACGTCGTCCTGGCTGGAGTTGACCGCAGGACTGGCGAGCCGGCATACGTGGTCGTCGAACTCAAGCAGTGGACGGATGCTGAACGCTTTGAGGACAACGACGACTTGGTTCGCGTGGGCGGATACGGGAGTCGTCCGGTCACGCACCCCGCGGCTCAGGTCAGCGGATACGTGGAGTACCTCGGGGACTTCACCGCATCGATCGCCGAGGCCGAACGCGCCGTGCGCGGGATCGCCTACCTGCACAATGCGACCGATCACGGGGTGGCCGACCTCCTCGCCACCTCGGGGTCGAGGGCAGGACGCATGTTCACCGGACAGAGGCGTGCGGAGCTGAAGGAGTACCTCCGGGAGGTCTTTGCACCGGAGAGTGGCTCCGCGGCCGCCGACGAACTGTTGGGAAGCGCCATTCGGCCGTCACGGCAGCTCATGGCCGTGGCCGCTGACGAGGTGCAGCGCCGGGAGATGTTCACACTTCTCGACGAGCAGAAGGACGCCTACAACTACGTCCTTCACTCTGTTCGCCGCGCGTCGCAGTCCAACACGAAGACGGCCGTTGTGATCTCGGGTGGCCCGGGCAGCGGCAAGAGCGTCATCGCGCTCTCGCTCATGGGAGAGCTGAGCCGACAAGGACGCACGGTGATCCATGCAACCGGGTCCCAGTCGTTCACCCAGACGCTTCGCAAGGTGGCGGCGGCGCGGAACCCGCGAGTGCGCAAGGCCTTCCTGTACTTCAACTCGTTCATGTCCATGGAGCCGAACTCCTTGGACTGCGTCATCCTCGACGAGGCGCACCGCATCCGAGAGACGTCCGTCAACCGATACACGCGCGCAGACATGCGGACCGGGCGTGCGCAGATCGACGAGCTCCTGTCCGTCGCGCGGACTCCGGTGTTCTTGCTCGACCAGTACCAAGTGGTGCGCCCGGGGGAGATGGGCACAGTGGCGGACATCCGCGCCGCGGCGGCCACGCATGGAATCGATGTCATGCAGGTCGATCTCGACGACCAGTTCCGATGTGGAGGGTCCCTCGAGTACGTCAACTGGGTGCAAGGGCTGTTGGGGCTGGGGGGCTCTGAGGCACACCGGTGGGCTGGCGACGACCGGTTCCAGGTCGAGGTGATGGAGAGTCCTGATGAGCTCGAGTCCTGGCTGGCATCCAAGCGGGACGGCGGTTTTGGGGCACGACTCTCGGCGGGATACTGCTGGCCATGGAGTGACCCTCGGGTCGATGGCTCCTTGGTGCAGGACGTCCAGATCGGTGACTGGGCGCGACCGTGGAACCTCAAGGGTGACCGATCGCTCGGAGGGGCACCGCCGGCGCCCCTCTGGGCGACGGACCCGGCTGGCTTCGGTCAGGTCGGCTGCATCTACACGGCACAGGGCTTCGAGTACGACTTCGCCGGCGTGATCATCGGACCGGACCTCGTGTGGCGCTCCAGCGCTTGGCGCATCATCCGCGGCGCCAACAAGGATCCTTCGCTGCGCAGCCTGACCCAAGTGCCCGATGCAGACTTCGACCGGCTCGTGCGCAACGTCTACAAGGTGCTGCTCACGCGAGGGATGCAAGGCGTCGGCATCTACTCACCAGACGACGAAACCCTGCGACATATCGCTTCCCTGACCTGAGTCAGGGGTTGATTGACCGCATACCCATCACCGCGGATCGACGGGCTTCCACGTAGGACATGCCTCCCCGCCTCATCCAAGAGGCCGAGCATGTCCACATTCATCATTCTGATCGACCGCAATGTTCCTCAACATTGGGGCTTCGCCAAGCGCAACGGTTTCTGGGACCTGCAGAAGAACTGGCAAGGCATAGGAGTCGGCGACACTGCGTATTTCTGGGTCACCGGAACACCCGGCCGGGTGGTGGGTCGAGCGCGACTCACGAGCAACAAGGTGCCTCTGCCGTCAAACACTCCCCACGCATGGTCGGAGAACGACACACGTCGAGGGGACTACCACTTCCGGATCCATCTCACAGACTTCGAGGACCTTCCCGACGTTCGTCTGGACTGGGGAGAGGTGCGGAACGCCACGGGTGCGCCAGGACGCCTCAATCCGGTGACCCGGATCCCTGACAGAGGAGTGCCGTGGCTTGAACAGCGACTGGGAGTGACGTCGGCTTCGCCAGCCACGCCGACCTCGCAGGGTCGTATTGACACGCATTTTCCAGAGCCCATGGCGTTGAGACTTGAGGACCTTTCTCCAAAGCCCCGCGGCCTTAGTGCTCTGACCGATCGCCAAGCGGTCATCGACGCTATGCGGGAGCACAACGACATGGGGCGCAAGGCGTTCCTCGAGAAGTACGGCTTCGGGGAGGCCGTTCGTTACGTCTTGGTGCACTCAGGTCGTGAGTACGACTCAAAGGCCATCGTCGGAGCTGCACTCGCTCACCAACCCGGAGTTTCTGCACCTCTGCCGCGTGGAAGATTCAGCGGCGGGGTCGATGGCGCCGTCGCGAAGCTTCATGAATTGGGATTCACCGTCATTGATACCAAGCCCGAACCTGACGCTCGGCCAGTCGCCGATGTGCTGAACGGCGAGTCGTCATCTCCGGAGGTCCAGGCAGTCGTCGAAGCGGTGGAGAAGGTCGCCGGACGCCGCCGTGGTGGGCAGGGCTACGGACTGTCTGCGGACGAGAGGCGAGCTGTGGAGCGACGTGCCGTGGATGTGGCCACGGCCTACTTGGAGAGTCGCGACGGTGGGACGTGGAGCGTGACTGACGTCGGGGCGACGCAGTCCTATGACCTCGACGCACGCCGAGGCACGGACGAGCGCCTCTACGTCGAGGTCAAGGGCACCACCGGCGGCGGGGAGGAGATCCTCCTGACGAAGAACGAGGTCGATCTGCATCGGTCGGTCCATCCCAACAACATGCTGGCCATAGTGACGGGCGTGGTTCTCGATCGCAGCGCGTCACCAGCAACGGCGTCGGGTGGCTCACTGCGTGTCATCCAGCCTTTCGATCTCCTCGTAGATCGACTGACTCCGATCGCGTACCGCTACTCCGTGTAGGACCACTCCGTCGAGCGGTCGACCGCAGATGCTTCCAAGGGATCGCCCTTGGCACCTCTTCGATCCGTCGTATCCTGATCGAGGCGCGCGGTTGACGTCGCAATGCATTCCGCTCTCGCGGGCGGGGACTCGGGGGTAGCCGTGACCGGTCGTGGTCGGCGAGACACGCGCCGCATCGCCGCGGCTGTGGTGGTCGCCGGCCTCCTCAGTGGGGTGGGCCTGTTCGCGGGTACCGGCGGGGACAGTGACGGCGACGGACTGTCTGACTGTGCGGAGCGCGCCAGCCTGCGCTCGACCAACGGCGAGATCTGGCGGACGAGCGCACACACGGCAGACACCGACGGTGACGGGATCCACGACGGCGACGAAGTCGTCGAGTCCTCCAGACCTTCGGGGTTCATGGGCGCGATCAAGGCCGTGTGGTCTTGCGACGGACCTACCTACAGAGCACTCTCTCTCCCGGACCGCATCGACAGTGACGACGACGGACTGGATGACGCCGTGGAACTGAGCGACGGGAGCAGTGCCTTCGACGTCGACTCCGATGACGACGGGCTGTCAGATCAAGGGGAGCGCGATTGGGGCTCCGACGCCAATGTCGCCGACACCGACGGCGATGGGCGCCGGGATGGTGACGACGTCTCCGGTGGGGACAGCCCTGTCGTGGTCAAGGAACGGGTCGACCGTGAGTCGTGGATCCGCGAGTTCCAAGAAGGCGTGACGTGGGGTGACAACAGAGGCATCGACAGTGTCGCTCAACTCCTGGGTGCGATGAGCGTGAGCGCTGCCTCGGGCCTGCCTGTCGTGGGATGGGTCGCCGGTGCGGCCGCCGACCTCCGGGACATCGCCATCGATCTCCGGCAGCGCGAGTGGGCGTCTGCCTTGGCGACCAGCTCGGGGCTCCTGCCCTATGTCGGCGACACCGCCAAGGCCGCGGGCTACGTCAGCACGTTCGCGAAGCGATATCCGGGCCACGTCCGCACCGCGCTCACCGCCATCGCCCAGTGGGACAAGATCCCCATGACAGTTCGTGCGCGACTCATCGCTTTCGGCTTGGGCACCGGAACCGTGGCACAGCTTCACGTCTACGAGCTGAGCGACGCGGACATCGTGGCGCTTGCCAAGAAGGGCGCGAACCTGGCGAAGCTCGCCCGCGCGCTCAACAGAGCGGCAGGCGTCGTGCGAGCGAAGGCTTCAGACAGTCGCAAGCCCTCCACCGACCCGGCCTCAGCGGCCGAGGCCGGGGCTGTCCTCAGGACGCAGGTGCGCGAGCGGGCCGGGTCGGCTGCCGTGGCGGACTACCCGGTGTACGTCCGAACCGGACCGGTTGGCAGTCCCGGACGTCTGGTCGATGCCTGTTCGAACTGCTTCCCGCGTCCCCTCGCGGGCCACTCGGAGCTTCGACTCGCCCGCTACGGTCCGCAGCACTTCTCCGCCACAATCCAGAGCCAGATAGACCGCGACACACAACTGGCACGGGACGGATACACCGTCGAATGGCATCTGTTCCTGAGCAACGAGACCGACGTCGATCCACGCCTCCTGGACGCGTTGAGTCGAGGCGACGTCCCATACGTCGTGCACCTGCCTCTCTGACCCAGACCGCAGACGTCGAAACGTAGTCGTGAGTCCGCGCCACGCCTGAGGCGATTCAGCACACTGGGTTCCGTGACGGCATACGGCATGTAGCGTCGCCGCGTCGGGGTGGGCTATCACGAGGAGTCTGTTGTGGAGAACGAGATCGAGCTTGTTGCGGACAGCCATGGGGTGGCCATCATCGGCGAGCAGGGCGCCGTGGACCTGTTTCTGCAAGAACAGGGACTCGAGGCGCGTGAACTCGGACTGCCGCGGATCCATAAGGTCTTGGCAGCCAGTGCAGGCGTCGCCCAGGCCAGCTCGGAGATGGCCGCCAACTCGGGCCGGTGGGTCAAGCTCACCGAGGACTCCGCCAAGAAGCTCAGGCACAGCCAGTTGATGAGGGGCAGCAGCACCGACTCCGTGCGGGCTGTCCTCACAGAGAAGGGGAAGGTCAAGGGCATCCTCGAGTTCTCCAAGGGCTCGGTCGGCCGTAACCCCGCCGCCCTCGCGGGAGTCGCGGGAATCATGGCTCAGGTGGCCATGCAGCAGGCGATGGAGGAGGTGACCGACTACCTGGAGCGCATCGAGGCCAAGGTCGACGACGTCCTGCGTGCCCAGACCGACCAAGTGCTGTCTCGCATGATCGGAGTCGGGCTCGTCATCGACGAGTCGATGACGCTGCGGGACAACCGCGGACGCGTGGACGAAGTCACCTGGTCGAAGATCCAGACGGCACCGACGACGATCGCGGAGACCCAGGCATACGCGCTCCGACAGCTCGACCACCTTGCCGAGAAGATGGAGCAGCAGGGCAGCATCGCCGACGTGATGAAGGCGGCGGCGGAGGTCGACGCGAAGACGCGCGAGTGGCTCGCCGTGATCGCCCGCACCTTCCAGCTGCAGGACGCCGTCGCGGTGCTCGAGCTCGACAGGGTCCTCGATGCCTCACCGGCAGAGCTAGAGGGGCACCGCGCCGGACTGGAGGCCGCTCGCGTCCAGCGACTTGCCGTCATCGCGAGCACGACCGAACGGCTCGTCGGCCGGATGCAGGACGCCGCCACGAGAGCGAATACTCGCGTCCTCTTCAACCCTTTTCAGTCGCCGGCCGTCATCACGTCCAGCAACCACGTCCTGAGCTCGGTCGTCGAACTCAACGCCACGCTCGGCATCACCGGCGAGAAGCCGTCACACGAAGCACGTCGCTGGGCGGCTGCCGCGAGCGAGGTGCGTGACAAGGCTCTCGAGACCGGCGCCGGTGGCGTGGGCGTCGCCAAGCGACTCGGTTCCGAGTCGTTGGGTCGGGCTCGCTCCGTCGGCGGCAAGGTCACCGGTGGCCTGGCCGACAAGGCACGTTGGCGGCGGTCCGGATCATCCGACGACGCAACGTCGTGAGCGTCACTCGTCGCCCCGGTGCCGATGTGCCGACGCGGGCTTGACTTCGCTCCACGACCGTTCGCCGGTGGACGTCGGTGGTCCGCCCTAGCCTGAGAGCCATGTGGGAGCGACCAGAGGACCTGTGGCGGCGGCTCAAGCTCGGCCGTGAGGAGTTCCTCCAGCGCCTCATGACCACGCTCATCGTTGACGGTGACGCACCGCGGTGGAACACCCAGACCCGCCCCAGCGATCAGGGCATGCGCTTCCTCCGGCTGCTCGACGGTCTGGCGCACGGTCATGAGCCGCTGGAAGAATCTGCGCCCACGCCGGACGCCTTCGTGGACGAGTACCTCCTGCCCAAACTGGAGGAGTCCGCGGAGAACGGCTGGCCCGACTGGGGCGTGCTGTGGGCCGACCGAATCTGGATCATCGAGCTCAAGACCGAGCCCGGCAGTCACCGTTCAACCCAGCTGCCGTACTACCTGCGCCTCGCGGCGGCCGCGCACCCAGACCGAAGCGTGGACCTCACCTATATCACCGGGCCGCTGACCAAGCCTGCCCCCGAAGTCGCCGACGGTCAGCGGTACAGCCACGTGCAGTGGGGCGACGTGCTGCCTCTGGTCAAGACCGTGTGGGGCGAGGACAGTCGGCCGGAAGTGCGCGCATACGCCGACGCCGTGCAGGAGGTCGTCGGCAACCTTTCCGGGTTGCGCCCCATGGAGCAACGGGATGCCTTCCTTCACACGGTGGGTGTCGACGACGTCACTTCCGCGCCCGATCACGTCGACGCTGTGACTGCCACCGATGAGCCGCTCCTCGAACTGGCGCGCGCCACTGCTCAAGACGGACGACAGCGTGGCATCGGCGCAGGTAGTCCGGAGCAGCTCGTGTCGCTGCGAGAGGCGGCACGCGCAGCCATCGGGACGCTGCCCGCGGACGACTCGACGCGCTACGTCATGCCTTGGGTGTGGGACATCGCCACCTCTGGAGGCAGTGCCCTCACGCCCGAGGGGTCGGAGTTCGGTTACGAGCTTCGTTTCTCTCGATACAAGTCGGTTCAGATCAGGTTCTGACGGGAAACCACCCTCCAGCAGGTTTCAGGGCATCTCCGCTGGGGCTCTTCTACAGTCGATCGATCCAGGTGTCGCCGTCCCGACGGTCCCACGCGCTGGCGGCTACCTCTCCCGACTTCTTCCGCGCCACCAGTGCATCCAAGACCTGATTTGCTTCGGCGAACGTCAAGTCGCGAAGTGAGGACACCGACCGACCCGCCAACTCCTCGACGACGGACTGCCGCTCGCTCATGGTGACGAGCCCCAGATCGTCGAGCAGCTTGCGCAGTGACTTCAGTTGCCAGTCCGGCAAGCCCTCCGGCCTGGCTGTGGGCGGGGGGGCGTGAGCAGGTTGGAGGTCAGGAAAGAGAGCGCCGTCAGGCACCCCGCCAGACTAAGCGGCACTCCAGGTGCGTCCATTGCCCAGGCACGGTGGCGATCGCGTGCGGGTGAGTCCAGTGAGGAGCAAGCGGCGCTCAAGACCGTCCCGCCAGCCTCGTGGGCAGCAACACTCCCGTCCACGAAAGGCACGCCATGTCCGTCCCGACCATCCTTGTCCTCGGCTCGACCGGCCTCACGGGTCGGGAGGTCGTGCGCTCGCTCAACGAGCGCGGCGTCACCCCGCGAGTCCTCGTCCGTGACCCGGGCCGTCTCCGCCTGACGGACCACGTCGAGGTCCACCGAGGCGACCTTCGCGACCCGGCTTCCCTGCGCAAAGCGATGCGGGGCGTCGACACCGTCTTCCACATCTCCCCGCACGAGGCCGATGAGGTCGAGCTGACCCGCACCGTGCTCGACGCCGTCGAGGCCGAAGGCGCCCGACTCGTCTTCTCCGGCATCCACATCGACGCCTCCAACCGGCTCGCCAAGTGGGCGATGCGCACCGTCTACGGCCGGCTGCTCCCGCGCTACCGCGGCAAGATCTCGATCGGCCACATGGTCGAGACCTCCAACACGCGCCCGGTCGTCCTCGGCGTCGGCAACTTCATGCAGTGCGACGAGGCCCTCCTCGACGTCATCCGCGGAGGCCAGTTCGTCCTCCCGACCCACCCGAAGGGCCTGAACCGCGTCGACCTCAAGGACCTCGGTGACATCGTCGCCAACGTCCTGCTCGACCCGAGCATCCCCGCCGGCGCCTATCCCGTCTGCGGACCGCGATCGGTCACCGGAGCCGAGTGCGCCCGCACCTGGTCGCAGGCCCTCGGCGTCCCCGTCACCTACGCCGGCGACGACGACGATGCGATCGACGCCGCCCTCACCGCCCACCTCACCGGCTACCGCCTCGAGGACTGGAAGTCGTCGTTCAGGGCCCTGCGTGGCTTCGCCGTCAAGACCAAGAAGTCCGAGCTCGACGCCACGACGCGACTGCTCGGCCGCCCGCCGACCGACTTCACCGAGTTCGTCCGCCGCGTCGTCGACGAGCACGGACTCGCGCCGCGGCCGCAGGGCGCAACGGGAGCGGACGGCATACCGGCCGCTTCGCAGCCGGAAGGGGCACTGCGATGAGGCAGCTCGACCTCCCCGGCCAGACGCACGTCGCCGAGGGCCCGCACGACCACACCGGCATGTACGTCATGCACCACGCCTTCCGCCGCGACCTCGCGCGGTTCGCCGCAGCCGCGACCACGACACCGCTCGGCGATCCGGACACCTGGGCCGCGCTCGCCACCCGCTGGGGCCGGTTCTGCCACGTCCTCCACGAGCACCACCACGCCGAGGACACGGTCTACTGGCCCGTCCTCGACGCCGCCGCCACCGCTCGCGGGACCGACGCCGACCGCGCGGAGGTCGCGGCGATGAGTGACGAGCACGCCGAGATCGACCCGGCGCTCACCACTCTCGCCAGCGCCTGGAGCGCCATGGCGGACCACCCGTGCGACGACCACCGGCACGCGATCGAGATCCGGCTCGCCGGCCTGCGGGAGGTGCTCGGCGCCCACCTCGAGCACGAGGAGACCGTCGTCCTCCCGCTGGTCCAGCGCGTCATGACCGAGGACGAGTTCGCCGGCGTCGAACGCGAGATCCAGAAGGGCTACCGCCTGCGCGACACGCCCTTCATCATTGGCTGGGTCGTCGACGGCTTGCCGCCCGAGGCTCTCGAGCGCTTCTTCGCCTTCAGCGGTCCGCCCTTCAAGCTCCTGTATGCCGTGGCGCGCCGCTCGTACGCGCGTCGCGAGCAGCGGGCCTTCCGTCACGCCGGACTGGCCGGGGCACAGCGACACCCGGTGTGACAGCCATCAGTCAAAGGCCTCCGACCCGGCGAGCGCCGGCGGGCGGGTATCTCCCAGCTCGGTGACGAGCTGGGTGGGGCTCGCCCCGCTGAGGCTGTGGAAGTCGCGCACCAGGTGCATCTGGTCGTAGTAGCCGGCGCCGTGGGCGACGTCGAGCCACGACCGGCCCGGGTTGACGAGCTTGGCGTCGAGGGCGAACTGGAACCGGGCGATGCGCGCGAAGCGCTTGGGCGGCATACCGAGCTCCCGCTCGAACTGCCGCTCGAACTGACGGACGCTGAGCGAGGCCAGCCCCGCCATCTCCGCCACGGGCAGGCGACCGTGACCACGGAACGTGTCCATCGCGACGTGGGCGATCGTCGAGGGTTCGGCTGCGTGGAGCATGCGCAAAAAGTAGGTCTCGCACAGCCGGACGCGCTGCTCGAAGCTCGTGGCGTCGGCGAGGACGGACCAGAGGTCGTCGACCGTGGGGCCCAGCACGTCCGCCGCCGAGTAGGAACGGTCGGCCACGTGGTGCGTGGGGATGCCGAGCAGCCGCTGGAGCGCCGTGGGCTGGAGGAAGATCGCGAAGGACTCGACACCGGCGCCCAGGGTCAGAGTCGCGTTCGGGGAGCAGTGCGACCCCACGAGGGCGATGCGGTGGGCGGGCTCGCTGCTCCCGTCGCGGTAGTCGACGGTGAACAGCGAACCGAACTCGAACCCGAGGACCACCTCGAGCGAGGCCGGCACCCGCTGCACCACCGGGGCCTCGGCCGTGCCGGTGGTGCGCTGGGCGTAGGCACGGACGAGATCGCGGAGTGCTCGGCACGGCACGGCGGACTGGAGGGTGCCCATCGACCCTCCTCACCCGTCAGTGCGTCGGCAGACACGTCGCATTCGTCCTAGGCGAGGGCGTCCCGACACCTCGATAGTAGGGACGCCGACCCGCGGTCGGAGGCGGAATCCACATGACCGGACGGTCCACGCTCGGTCGGGCCGGAGCCGGGCGAGCTCGAGAGGGAGGGCACGGCGATGAGACGGACTGCCTGCATCGTGGCGGTCGGCGTGGCGGCACTCCTGGGTGGCTGCGGTGCGGACGGGGATGCTGCCACGAGCCCGTCCCCGTCGCCGCCGGCGTCGAGCGCGACGACGAGCCCTTCAGCGCCTCCGCTGTCCCTCGTGGCCATCGGCGACTCGATCCCCTTCAACAGCAAGGACGACTGCCCCAACTGCACGGCGTTCGTCTACCAGTACGGCGACGCGCTGGCCAAGGCGACCGGGCGCACGGTCCAGCCGAACAACCTCTCCGACCACACCGGGCTCACGCTTCCGCGGCTCCTGGACAACCTTGACTCCCTCTCCACGGACCTGGCCGCGGCCGACGCGATCATCGTGGGGATCGCCCACAACAGCATCGAGCTCGGCGCGGACACGCCCTGTGGCTCCTCGATCGACCCGGCCACCGGCGCCCTGAGCGACTGGTCGAAGGTCGACCAGGCGTGCGCCACGACGTCGGCCGCTGCCTCGCGCCCCCGCTACGACGAGCTGTTCGCCAAGGTCGCGGCGCAGCGCGCCGGCAAGCCCACGATCCTCATCGCCCTCAACAAGTACAACGACTGGGTCGGCTCGAGCACCCTCGGCCTCACCCCCGACCAGGCGAAGCGCACAGTCCTGATCCACGACGCGTGGAGCGCGATGATCTGCGACTCGGCCAAGGCCAACCAGTTCAGCTGCGCCGACATCTACCACGCGTTCAACGGCCCGACCGGTGAGAAGCCCAGTGGCGACCTGCTCGCCGGCGACTACACCCACCCGTCCCAGAAGGGGAACGACGAGATCGCGCGGGTCCTCGTCGACCTCGGCTTCGCCCCCCTGGCGTAGGACGCCGGCGACGCTAGAAGCCGAACTGACGGCGGTGTCCTGCAAATCGCTCGAGGTATGCCGTGAAGCCCCACTCGTGGGCCATCGCCTCACCTCGGTCGGCCGCGGCGACCGCCGCCGCTCGGTCCCCGGCAAGGGCGAGGGCCATCGCGAGGAAGCAGTCGATCGGCCCCTGGACGCTCGCGATGCCGGCGACGGCCATGCGGCCGGCGAGCGGTGCCAAGGCGTCGGCCAGCCGGCGCGACAGGTCGGCGTCACCTGCCGTGGCCGTCGCGAAGGCGAGGATGGCGAGGTCGAGCGACTGGCTCCAGTCCTCCGCGGGCAGCGGCGCGTTCGGCAACAGCCGCTCCAGCTGCCGGCGGTCCCCCACGACGGCGAGCAGCTGGAGGATCGGCGTGCGCGTGATGACGTCCTCCGCGTCGGGGTCGACGGCGAGGACCCCGTCGACCAGGGGCCGAGCGGCGACGGGGTCCCACCCGGACAGGGCGTAGGCGATGCCGAGCTCGATGTAGTCGGTGGCGGGGATGGACATCCGCACCCCCGTCATCGTGAGGAGCGCTGCCGCCTCCGCCGATCCGTCGCCTCCCCTCAGGATGGCGAGGCCGAGCTCGACGAACCTGAGGGCGAACTCGACGTATGACAGCCGCCGCCTCCGGGCGATGTCGAGCGCCCCGCGGCTCGCACTCTCCCAGGTCAACCGGTCACCGGCCTCGAGGGCAGCGCCGGCCATCCCCGTGAGCGCCACCGCCTCGGCAGCCGGGTCACCACTGGCGCGGGCGGCCTCGACCTCCTCGACCGAGAGGGCGCGCCTCCGGTCGAGCGACCGCGACCGCCACAGTGCGATGTATGCCGTCCGCGCGGCCCAGGCGAGCACGCTCGGCTCCGCGAGCCTTCGGGCGAGGGCCATGCCCTCGTCGACGAGGGCCTCGACCTCGGCGTCGGACCCGGGCACGTAGTAGAGCTGGGCGGCGAGCGCCAGCATCACCGTGCAGCGCTCGGCGGAGTCGTGGGGGTTGAGCCGGGCGAGCGTGGCCCGGAGGTCCTCGATGAGCTCCTGGTCGACGACGCCGTACTCCATCGGGGTCCAGACGGAGTAGCGCGTGAGGGCCGCGACTGCTGTGGCCACCCGCCCGGGGTCGTCGAGCGAGCGGGCGACGGCCACGGCGGCGCTGACGGCGGTCACGGCTTCACGCCACATCCCGGCACGCGCAGCTGCCTCGTTGAACTGCAGGAGGAGGTCGTAGCGCTCGACGGCCGTCCCGGACGGGTCGAGCGCGTGGGCGTCGAGCGCAGCCTGGACGAGGTCGGCCGCCTCGACGTTCGCGAAGTCGTCGGCGGCCAGAGCGGCCGCCGCGGCGGCAGCGGGCCAGGCGCTCGCGGCATACAGAGGGCCGGCGGCGAGCCAGTGGTGAGCGAGGTCGAAGGCCCGTTCGGCGGGGCTGGCTGCGGGAGGCGACGCCGCCAGCGTGCGGGCGATGCGCGCGTGCGCCCTCGCGACGCGGTTCGGAGTGGTCATCGCGAGGACCGCGTCCCGGGTCAGGGCGTGGTCGAAGGCGAGGATCCCGTTGCGGCTGTGGATGATCCCGGCCTCCTGCGCGGGCTCGAGCCGGTCGAGCAGGGCGTCGGGATCGAGGTCCGCGACGCGGGCGAGCAGCAGCGGAGGGTGGCGACGACCCAGCGCCGCGGCGAGGAGCAGCAGCTCGCGCACTGCTTCGGACAGGTCACCGAGGCGGTGCCGCACGACGGCCTGGACGCTGGCCGGGACCTCACCGTTGACCCGTCCGTCGTGCCCCGCGAGCCGGGCGAGCTCGACGAGGAAGAAGGGGTTGCCGTCGGTCCGGTCGCGCCACTCCTCCACCGCGGAGGCGTCGATCTCCTCACCGAGGACCGACGTGACGAGGTCGTGGGCCTCGCTGGCCGCCAGGCCCTCCAGCTCGAGCGTGCGCGCTCCGTGCCGCGCCAGGACCGCGTCGAGCTCGGCGAGGTCAGCGCCGGCCGGGGCGACCGGCCGGCGGGTCGCGACGACGGCCACGTGGTCCCCGGGCTGCAGGCCGGCGACGACGTGCGCCAGGCAGCGCAGGGTCGGGGTGTCGGCCCAGTGGAGGTCGTCGAGGACGACGAGCAGCCCGCCGTCCTCGGCGGCCTCCCGCAGGGCGCGGGCGATGGCGTCGTGGGTGGCGAAGGCCCGCTCGGCGGCGGCTCCGTCGGCGCCGTCCTCGTGGGAGAGCTCTGGCGGCGTGGGGACGTCGAGCCAGGCGAGGAGCTGTCGCCAGGGCCACAGGGGCGGGGCCCCGTCGTCCGCCGAGCAGGTGCCGGCCGCTGCGGTCATGCCCCGGCTCGTCGCCTCGGCGACCGCCCAGTCGAGGAGTCGCGACTTCCCTGCTCCGGCCTCTCCGACGACCCGGAGGGCACCAGGCCGACCTCGGGAGGCAGCGGTGAGCAGGTGGCTGATGGCGTCGCGCTCCCGCTGTCGACCGACGAGTGGCCACTCGTCGGGCTCCGTCGAGCCGGCACGTGACACCAAGGGCTGCGCCGACGTCGGCGTGGGCAGCGACGGGACCGGCGGCGCCTCCTCCACCACGGGACGCGACGGCGGCAGCCAGCCGGTGAGCACGGCCTCGTCCTGCCGGAGAACGGCGGACTCGAGCTCCCGGACCTCCTGGCCGGGGTCCAGCCCGAGCTCGTCGTCGAGGAGTCCCCGCAGCCGTCGGATCGCGGCGAGCGCCTCGGCCTGGCGCCCCGCCCGAGCCAGCGCGAGGGCGTGCAGCGACCAGCCACGCTCGCGGAGCGGGTCCCGGGTGGTGGCCTGCTCGGTCAGGGCCAGGACCGTGGCGTGCTCCCCGAGCGCGAGGAGCCCGAGGGCGAGGTCGTCGCTGGCGGTCGTGCGCAACCCTTCGAGGGCCGTCCGCTCGGCGAGGACGTCGGGGTGGTCGGTGAGGTCGACGTACGGGGTGCCCCGCCACGCGCGCAGCGCCTGTTCGAGCCCGTCGACCTGCTCCTCGACCTCGTCACGCCCGGGCCAGCGGTCGTCCGGCCCCGTCGTGAGCTGCGAGGCGAGCGGGTCGAGGACGCGGTGCCGGGCGCGGACCCCGTCGACGAACACGGTCGCGTCCACGGCGCCCCGGGGGAGGGCGAGCCGGTAGCCGGCATCCGAGGTGAGCAGGATCGTCGGCCTGGCGCGCGGCTCCAACCCGGGCTCGAGCAGCCGTCGCAGGCCCGAGACGTACGAGTGCAGGGTGCCGAACGCTCCGGGCGGCGCCTCGTCGCCCCACATGAGGTCGACGAGGCGGTCCGCGGAGACGACCGTGCCGAGGTCCAGCGCCAGGGCCGCGAGGAGCGCACGACGCTTGCGCGCCGCGATGGCGACGGGTCCGTCGAGCCCGTCGAGCGCGGTCGTCCCGAGGACGCTGACCTGCACCGACACGGCCGTCACGTTACTGACCGCGACGACCGGGGGTCGGGGATTCCCCAGATGGTCGGGGCCGGCGCCGGCCCGCCCGAGGTCGCTCACGACGCACGCAAGCCGGGCCCAAGCAGCCGCGAGCATTCTGGCCGAGGCGACATCGCCCCGGGCAGACCCGGACCCGCGCACTCGCCTCAGCACTCGAAAGGACCGCCATGACCCTCGCCCCCACGCCGACCGCCCCGGACCGCCGCGTCCTCCTCGCCGTCGCGGTGCTCGCCGCGGTGTCGCTGGGTGGAGCGTTCGTCTCCGTCGCCGGCGGCCTCGCCGACACGGTCCTCGACGCCATGGGACCCACCGGCCGTCTGTCGATCCCCCTCCCGATGATGCTCGCCCAGCTCGTTGCCGCCGCTGTCGCGTCCGGGCGACGTCGCCGGCCCGCCCTCGCCGCGAGCGCGCTGCTCACGATCGTCGCGCCGGTCTGCATCGCGTCGGGGTTCTTCGACGGCGGCTACGCCGACCCCGCGAGAACCGGCGCGCACACGGCATACCAAGGTCTGCTCGTGGCGATGATCGCCGTCGTCGGCGGGGTCGCCGCACGTCGGTTCTCCCGGCTGCGACAGGGAGGGGAGGTGCCGACTCGCGACGTCCTCACCCCCTCCGGTGCCAGCGCACCGGGCCGGCTCGGATCGGGGACGTCTGCGGATCACTCGGCGTGAACCCTCGCTCACGGCGGACGTGGGCGGGACTGACGGGCTTCCGGCGGGTGATGCGCTCGTCGTAGCCGGATCGGAGGTCCGGGTCCCCGAGGATCGCGTATGCGGCGATGGCGCGTTGGAGCGTCGCGTCGGAGGCCGCGTCCCCCGGCGCCCGGGTGTCGGGGTGGTTCTGGCGCATGAGGGAGCGGTAGGCACGCCGGACCTGCGCCGGGGTCGCCTGAGGCGTCAGACCCAGAGCGCGGTAGAGGTCGCCTTCATCGCTGGTCACGATGCGCCGGACGTTCCTTCCTGCCGCGGTCCGCCCCCGATGGCCACACCGGACCCGAGGGAGGCCTCGCCTGGGCCGCGAACGGGTACGCCGTCAAGGCGCGGGCGCCGCGCAGGCGGCGTCGGGCGCGTGGCACGAACGCGACCCAGACGAGGGGTCTCGGGTGTCCGCCCGGCGAGGGGCGGTGCGGGTCACGAGCTGATGGACTTCTGACCCTCATTGCTGCTGCTGATCTCGATCTTGCGCGGCTTGGCCTGCTCGACAATCGGGATGGTCAGCGTGAGGACACCGTTGTCGTAGGCCGCCTCGATGCGCTCGGTGTCGAGGCTCTCCCCGAGGACGAGCTGGCGGCTGAAGACCCCACGCGGACGCTCGGCCGCGAGAAGCTCCGCGTCGCTAGCCCGGTTCGGACGCTCGGCCCTGATGGTGACGACATTGCTCTCGGCATCGATGTCGATCGAGTCCAGGTCCACTCCGGGCAGGTCGAACTCGACGTGGAAGCTGTCGCCGTCGCGCCACGCGTCCATCGGCATCGCCGCGAGCTGGGCGAGCCTGCCCTGCGGAGCGAGGAGCTGCTGGGTCAGTCGGTCCAGTTCACGGAACGGGTCGGTTCGCATGAGCATCGTGGTCACCTCCGTGGCGTTTTCTTCCTGTGGACGAGCGGGTGCCACCGGCCTTGAACCTGTGGCAACCGCTATAGATTTTTTCTAGCACCACCGGCATAGTGGTGCAAGTGGCAGAGCGAAAGTCATCTCGGAAGGATCGGCGCACGATGACCACCCGCGCTCCTGACGGCGACCGCGGCGTCTACGGCATCTCCGTGGCCGCCGACCTCGTCGGCATGGGGGTGCAGAACCTCCGGCTCTACGAGGCCAGAGGCCTGCTCACGCCCCAACGAAGCAACGGCGGCACCCGCCGCTACAGCGCGAACGACCTCGACCGGCTGCGCCGCATCGGGGACCTGCTCGGGGCAGGGCTCAACCTCGCGGGCATCGCCATGGTCCTGTACCTGGAGGCGGAGAACGCTCGGCTGCGCAAGAGAGGGAGGCCCACGCATGGCTCGAACTGACGACACCCCACTCGACCGCGTCGTCCCGGAGGTCGACCGCGTCGAGCAGGAGCAGCCGGCCGACCCGAGGGTCATCGTCGACGAGGAGTGGCCGGCCCCCGAGAGCCGGGACGCGGACGAGGCCGACCGCTTCGACCAGGCGCAGGACGTGGTGGGCGACCCCGACGAGGAGTACGAGCCCGACCCCGCCTGACCGCTCGTCGGCCGGCGGTCACGCTCTCTCCCCGGCCGAGGAGGTATGCCGGTCAGTCCAGGGTGAAGGCCATCGGCCGGCCGGGTGGGTCCTCACCGACGCGACCGTCGATCGCTTCACGGAGGAGGTCGGCGTGGCCGGTGTGCCGGCCGTACTCCTCGATCATGTCGACGAGCAGTCGCCGCAGCGTGACCTCGTGGCCGTCGCCGTCAGGGTAGGTGGCTGCGAGGCCGCTCGGGCCGAGCGCGGCGCGGACCGCGCGCCGCGACCTGTCCGTGGCCGAGTCCCACAGCGCATAGAGCGTGTCGGCCGGGTCGAGGTCGGCGGACTCGAACGCCCACTCCGAGCGCGTCTCGGCGTCGATGTCCGCCCACGGCGCCGGCACCTCGTGGTGAGCCAGGTCCCGGGTGAAGTTCAGGTCCTCCATCCAGGCGAGGTGCTTGAGAAGCCTGGCCAGGGAGAGCTCGGACGAGGGGAGCCGCTGCCTCAGCTGCTCGGCGGTGAGGTCGGCGCACTTCCAGTGGAAGGTGGCGCGCTGCCGCTCGAGCGACCCCAGCAGGGTGACGACCTCGTCACCCACGGGCGGTGGCTCCGGGAAGCCGGGTGTCGGTGGTCCACTCATGGAAGCACCGTAGGACGGGTTCCGGACGATCGGCTTCCTGGGCTCGTCAGGTGGGGCTGGGGCTCGGGGTCAGGGTCGGGGTCAGAGGGGTCGGGGACAGCATGGGCGTGCTGCTGGGCGAGGCGGACGGGGTCGGGCGGGGCGTGGCCGACGCCGAGGGCTTGGTCTTGGGCTTGGGACCGCGCGGCGGCGCGGTTTTGTCCTTGGGGCCGGCCTGCGGGGGCTTGTCCTTGCCCGACGAGCCGGCCTTGCCGTCCTCGGTGGCGTCGTCGGACTTGCCGGGTTTGGGTCCGTTGCCCGGGTGGGGCACCGCGGCGCAGAAGGCCTCGACCTTGTCCTCGCCGCCGGCGGCGGCCGCGAGGTTGCGCATGGCCACGGAGCCCTTCGCCCGTTCGACGCCGTCGTCGTGCTTGTGGTGGTTGGACCAGGCCCGGCACAGTCCGAACTTGGCCGGACCGTTGGCGTCAGGGCCGACGCCGCGGTCCGACGGTTTGGGAGTCGGACTCGGGCTGGTGGAGGGCGTGGCCGGAGTGATCGTCGACGGCGCGGCCGGCGGGCGGGTGGCCGACCAGGCGACCACGGCGGTGCCGCCCAGTCCGATGGCGATGCCGGCGACGGCCGCCCCGGCCCGGGCACTCATGAGTGGGCTGAGCACAGGGATTCTCCTCGTCAGGGGGCTGGGCGTCGTCACCAGGACGGACGCGGCGGTGGCACGGAACAGCGCGAGCGGCTCGGCAAGGCCGGGTGGCGACCAGGACCGCGAGACGGGCGCGACGTCGACCCTGGTCCACGGCCCGACGTCGAGCGGTCGTGAAGACCCAGGCGCGCCAACAGATCTCGTCTCTCCGGAACGCATGCAGGCCCTTGACCACTGACAGCCACGTCTCGGTCGCCACGTCGTCGGCGGGCTCACGGGTCACGACCAGGTAGCGGACGAGTGCGGGGTTGAGGTCACGCCACAACATCGCGAAGGCGGCCTCGTCACCCTCGCGGGCACGGGCCAGCACGGTGGCGAACTCCCCGCCGATCACCCGCCAAGTGTGGAGCCCCCGGCCCAGGGTGCGTGAGCGTTTCGCGGTTCGCCGTCACACCTGGTCCCGTTCGCGCGTCAGTGGGGTGACCGATCACCGTGGAAGGGTGGACGCCGTGGACCAGACGGAAGCGTTCCTGCTCGAACGACCACGGCTCGTGGCGATCGCGAGCCGCGTCCTCGACGACCACGCCGAGGCGGAGGACGTCGTGCAGCAGGCGTGGCTGCGGCTGCACCGGACGGACACCGAGATCGAGAGCCTGCCGGCGTGGCTGACGACCGTCACCACCCGACTCTGCCTCGACCGGCTGCGCTCGCGCACCCCCGTGCCCGTGGCCGACGTCGAGCTGAGCGAGACGGTCACCGACCCGGCCGACGACGTCGCCCTCGCCGACACGGTCGGCCTTGCCCTGCAGGTCGTGCTCGACCGGCTCGGTCCGCGAGAGCGGGTCGCATTCGTCCTCCACGACAGCTTCGGCTTCGAGTTCTCGACCATCGCGGCGGTCCTCGACACGACCCCGGCGGCCGCGCGCAAGCTGGCCTCGCGGGCGCGCGCCAAGGTCGCGCAGCCGCGACCCGAGGACCACCTGGCCGACTGGGAGGTGGTCGACGCGTTCATGGCCGCGGCGAAGAACGGCGACTTCGACCGGTTGCTGCGCCTGCTCGCGCCCGATGCCGAGGTGACCGCGGACGACGCCGCGGTCCTCATGGGCACACCGCGGCAGATCGACGGCGCGCACGAGGTGGCGACGTTCTTCAACGGCAGCGCCCAGGCCGCGCTCCCGGTCTTCCTCGGCGACCGGCCCGGCACCGCCTGGTTCCAGCGTGGCGCGGCCAGGGTCATCTTCGACTTCACCGTCGTGGACGGCCTCGTGCGCGCCATCACCTTCCGCGCCGCGCCTGACGTGCTCTCCCGTGTCGTCCGCCGTGCCGGCGGGGAGCCCGCCACTGGTGGGCGCTCCGCCGCCCGATCCGGTCACACATCCCCCGAGCCGATCGTCAACACCCCAGAAGGCCATCAAGACCATCGAGAAGGAGACACCCATGAAGACCATGACCTGCCGTGACCTCGGAGGGCCCTGCGACCTTGAGCACCACGGAGACAGCGCCGACGACGTCATCAACGCCCAGGACCAGCACCTCAAGGAGGCGGAGGCTGCCGGGGACGCCACCCACCAGGAGGCTCGCGACGCGATGAAGAGCCGCTGGCGGCACCCCAAGAAGTCGCTGGGCTGGTACAACGACGCCAAGAGGGCCTTCGCCGCCCTCCCCGAGGCCTGAGCCCACTGCTTCAGCCGAGCCCGGTCCGTTCCGGTCCTCGCAAACGCGTGCCATGTCGCGCGTTTGCGAGGACCGGGATCGGGCACCCGGATGGCACGGGCCATCACCGCTGAAGCGACGACGGTCAGCGTCGTCGGCTGCTCAGCACCTCTGACGACGCGATCTTCAGGCGCCCGCCTTCGTCGACCAGTCGGAAGCTCGTGCGTTCCACGTCGACGCGGCCGTTGTCGCGCGTGTAGGTCAGGGTGGCAACGACCCGGTCCGGAGCCGTGGCCTCGACTCCGCTGACGGTCACGTCCCTGATCTCGCTCCAGAAGGCCTCGTAGGACCTCCGGCCGCCGGCGGTCCGGGTCTGGTAGGCGGCCGTCAACAACGGCCACGCGCCCGCCGTGTCACCGGGGAGCAGGGCGTAGTAGTCGGTGATCGCCGACGAGAGTCGTGACGTCGTGGCCGGGGAGGCTGGGGCTGCGGGGGACTGCGTCGTCGGGGCCGGTGTGGGGGTGGGCGCAGCCGTCGTCGGCGCGGCGGTCGTGGGAGCAGCCGTGGTCGGGGACACCGGCTCGGAGGTGGTCGGCTGGTCAGTGGGAGTGCTCTGGCCCGTGCTGGTGCTGTCCGCCTCGACGGTGTCACGGCCCGCGTCGTCGATGAGGGCGCTCACCATCACCCACACGAGCGCGGCCACGATCGCCGCGCCCCCGAGCAGGAGCCACGGTGAGCGACGTCGGCGGCGTTCCGTCGACGGACCAACGTCGGGCGCGGGCTGATCGGGGTGGGCGCGCTCCTCGTCGTCCTGCGGGTCCCACAGACGGTCCAGCTCCGACTCGGCCTGCGCCGGAACCACCGCCGCCGGCAGGACTGCGGTGGACGACAGCTGATCCTCCGGAACGACCACCGGAGCGACAGCATCGGCGTCGAGGTCGGCGAGCCGGAGGGTCACCTCCTCCATGGTAGGGCGCGCCTCGGGCTCCGAGGACAGCATGTCGAGCAGGAAGAGGGTCAGCTCACCGGCTCGGGACGGTGGGGACACCTGGGCCGCAGCCACCTTGTGGAGCAGCGCGATGGAGTTGCCCTCCGAGCCGAAGGGCGGCGAGCCCTCGAGGGCGGCATACAACGTCGAGCCCAGCGAGAAGACGTCGGCGGGGAACGAGGCGTCCTCGCCTCGGGCCACCTCCGGTGCCAGGTAGGCGGGCGTGCCGTGGATCATCCCGGTACGAGTGAGGGTGGCGTCGCCCATGGCGTGGGAGATGCCGAAGTCGCTGATGTGGGCCTTGCCGTCGGCGGTGATGAGGATGTTGCCCGGCTTGACGTCACGGTGGACGATCCCGAGCTGGTGGGCCGCAGTCAGCGCGGAGGCGACCTCGCCGCCGATCCTGGCCACCCGGCCCAGCGGCAGGGGTCCGCTGTCACGGAGCACCGCGGAGAGCGGGGTCGAGGGGACCAGCTGCATGACCAGGCACGGCTGCCCGTCGTGCTCGACCGCGTCGAACACCGGCACGGCATGGGGATGGTGCAGCCGGGCGGTGATGCGCGCCTCGCGCATGGCGCGGTCCTTCGCCAGCTCCGCCTCGGCCTCAGGGACACCCGGAAGGGCGTGCAGCTGCTTGATGGCCACGGCCCGCTCGAGACGCTCGTCCCACGCCTCCCAGACCACTCCCATTCCCCCGGTCGCGATCACCTTGACGAGGCGGTACCGCCCCGCGAGAAGGGCCTCCGGATCGCTCACCGACGATCTCCCTCCTGAGCTCACTGATCGAGCCTAAGGGCCGGATGGGCTGCGGGACGCCATGAGGAGAGGCCCAGATGTCGACCCACCCACCTCAGCGCTGTGAGGCTCCCGGCCTGTCGAGGTCACCCGCGAGCGGCGACGGAGGAGGGCCGGGTGGGTCGTGTCGCCGCAGGGGACTGTCCTCGAGCGCAAGCGTGCTCGCATCGACACGACCGGGCGACGCACGGTCGGCCGCACCGTGGAGCGTGACCGTGACGACCTGCACCCCCGCCTCCGGCTGGCTGACCGCGGCGTCACCGAGCCGACGCAGCATGGCGAGCGAGGCACGGTTGCTGGCATTGACGAGCGTGACGATCCGCTCGACACCGGGCGGTCGGTGACGCATGAGGACCTCCAGCAGGGCCGTGGCCACGCCCCGGCCGTGCCAGTCGTCCACCACCGTGACCGCGACGTCCGCCACGCTCGGGTCGTTGCGGTAGCGGATGATCCGCGCCAGCCCGACGGGCCGCTCTGTCCCGTCCGGCGTGATGACGAGCAGCACCAGGGCGACGTGGTCGACGCCGTCCACGTCACGGACCAGGTGGTCGAGCATGGTGTCGGTCAGGGTCGGGACTGCGGACAGGAACCGGTCGTACCGGGTCTCCGCGGAGAGGTGCTCGTACTCCTCCCGGAGGGCTTCCCGGTTGGCCGGGAGCAGCGGCACCACGAACGCCTCGGTGCCGTCACGCAGCCTCACCGGCGTCAGGTCATCCACGTGGCGTCACAGCGGGGACACCCAAAAGCGACCGATGGCGACCAACGCCGCGAGCACGGCCAGCACGAGCGGCGGCACGAACGTCTCCTTGCGACGGACGTGCGTCAGCACCGCACCCACCATGAGGAGGAACAGCCCGGTCGCGGCGGTCGGGACGAGCCACTCCGAGCCGTCGACGAACGCCGGGAGGACCAGACCGAGCGCCCCCAGCAGCTCGAGCACGCCGATGCCCTTCATCTGGCCGCCGGAGAAGTCCTCGACGTACGTCATCTGCTTCTCGTACAGCGCGTCCTTCGGCAGCATGATCTTGGCGACACCCGCCCCGAGGAACACGAGGGTCAGAAGTCCTGCGACGACCCACAGTGCGATGTCCATGATGCGTCCCGTCGTGGAGGGGAATCCTGCGCGTCACGCTACTGCCCTGCGTCAAGCCCGTCGCCCGAGGCCGCCCGACGTCGTCCTCACGCCCGTCAGCGCAGCGGGTCGAAGGGCAGCAGCTCGGCAGGCGTGATGCCGGTGGCGATGCGGTCTGCGAGCAGCTTCCCCGTGAGCGGGCCCAGGGCGATGCCCCACATCCCGTGGCCGCCGGCGACGAAGACGTGAGGAGCCTTCGTGGCGCCGATGAGGGGCAGCCCGTCCGCCGTGCAGGGTCGCGAACCGACCCACTCGTCCTCGCGACGGTCCAGGTCGGCACCGACGAGCAGGGGACGAGTGGCGTCGACGATCGCGTCGATGCGGCGGCGGTCCAGGGCGGCGTCGGGAGAACGGAACTCCATCATCCCGGCGACCCGCAGCCGGGGCCCGGCCGGCGTGTCGAGGGGGGTGCACGCCACGCGCTGGGCGGGGAAGTAGACCGGACCCGCCGGGACGCTGTCGCACTCGACGCTGAAGGAGTACCCGCGTCCGGCCTGCACCGCCTGCCGGACCCCGAAGGGCCGGGCCAGCCCACCCAGCCACGCGCCGTGCGCCAGGACCACGTCGTCGAATCGGTCCGTGGCCTTCACGGCCCCGGTGGTGGTGTCGGTCCGCGTCCGGACCCGAACCCCGTCGCCGAGCTCCTCGACCTCGGTCACGGTGGTGGCCTGGACGATGTCCCCACCGCGGTCACGCACGGCGGCAGATAGCGCCTCGAGGAATGCCGGCGGGTTGAGGTAGCGCTGGCCGTGCAGCCGGACGGCCGCACCGATCTCGGGAGAGAGCGACGGCTCCTCGCTGCGCACCTCCTGCCCGGTGAGGAGGTCGTACTTGACGTCCTGGCCGGCGGCCATGAGCTGCTCGAGCTCCGCGAGCAGCGCGGCCCTCTCCTCGGGAGTGCGGAAGCAGGCGAGGAACGGGTCGGCGAGGTGGGTCTGGGTGTCCACACCTCCGTGGGTGAGCTCGTCGAACGCGCCGAGCGCGAGGTGGTTCATCGGCGCGTAGGCCCGCATCCCCTTCACCCACCGACCGTGGGTGCTGTTCCGGGCGAACCGGGCGAGGAACTGCACCAGTCGCGGAGACGGAGGGAACGGGACGTAGACCGGCGAGGACGGGCTGAGCACGGCCTTCATCCCGTAGCCGAGCACCGACGGTTCGGGCAGGGGCGCCGTGAGGGCGGGCGTGAGCCAGCCGGCGTTCCCCCACGAGGAGCCGGCCGCGACGTGCTCGCGGTCGTAGACGGTGACGTGGAGGCCGAGCTGTTGGAGGAACCAGGCAGTGGACAGACCCACCATCCCGGCACCGACCACGGCGACGCGCTGTGACATGAGAGGAACCTTTGCGAGGAGAGAGAGGAGAGAGAAGAGGGGTGCGGCGCATGACGCCAGGGGCTCGCTCGACGGACCTGGGTCCGGGCGGGCGGGGCGACCGGGCTGGGCCGCCGGGGGCGCGCCGGGGCACCAGTGCGCCGGTGCGGGGCCGTCAGCCGAAGGGGTCAGGCGTGCGCGGGCGGGGCGCGGTCGACGCTGCGGCGCAGGACGTCGAGGCCGGTGATGCCACGGGCCTCTTCACTCGCGACCAGCGCGAGCAGCGCTGCACCGGAGGGCACGTGGGACGGCGCATGACGTCGCTCGACCGGGGTCGAGGTCGCCTCTGCCGCCGATGCCGCCATGCCAGCCACCCTAGGTGACCGTGGTGGGCGTGCGATCCGGGTACTCCTGCCACCATGGCCCCATGACCACCACGTCGGTCCAGTCTCGTGCGGCTCGAACCGGGTCGTGGGTCCGCGGCGCGGGCGCGGGGGCAGCCGCTTGGCTGGTCTTCTGGACCGCGCTGTCGATCCTGGGCTTCTGGTTCGTGCCCGGAGACACCCTCGGCCCGGACATCGCCGGCGACGTGGCGAACCGCGGGGGTACGGTCGACGCGCTGGCCGTGGAGGTGCACGTGTCGGGCACGGGTGCCGGCTCGTCCGTGGTCGACCGGGTGCGCGTGCTGACGTCCGAGATGGACCAGTGGCGCGAGCTGGACGCGCTCGCGGACGCGGACGCGCTGCCCGAGGACCGCGACTGGCCCGTGGGGTGGCAGGCGTCGACCGACGCGACCGGCTACGCGAGGCCGCTGCAGATCCTCGTCACGAACGACGCGACCGGCGCCGTGGAGCACGTCGTCGCTCAACGGGACGTCGAGTACTGGAGCCAGCGGCGGCATGACCCGCAGACCTGGTGGGCCGTCGGGATCGGATCTCTCCTCATCGGTGTCGGGGGAGCCGCCGGGTGGGCCGTCCGGTCCCAGCGGCGCCGCCACCGCTGAGATGTCGACGTCCAGGAGCGGCGCTGTGGAGCCGACGGTGCCCACGTCCACGACGTCGTCGGCGCGCCGGGTCGACGTGGTCGTCGTCGGCGGCGGACAGTCCGCCCTGGCGACGGGCTACTACCTGCGGCGGGCCGGGCTCGAACCCGAGACCGGCTTCGTGGTCCTCGACGCCGGCGCAGCACCCGGAGGCGCCTGGCGCCACACGTGGCCCTCCCTCACCCTCTTCTCGCCTGCGGAGTTCTCGTCGCTGCCCGGCTGGCGGATGCCGATGACCGGACAGTCCGGGATGCCTCCCGCCGCGCACGTCGTCGACTACCTGACTCGGTACGAGCAGCGGTACGACCTTCCGGTGCACCGTCCCGTCCGGGTGACGGCCGTGCGCGGAACCGGGCCTGGCGCCGACCGGCTGGCCGTGGAGAGCAGCGAGGGTGTGTACGAGGCCCGGGCCGTGGTCAGCGCCACCGGCACCTGGGGTCGCCCGTTCGTCCCGCACTACCCGGGCATGGAGAGCTTCAGGGGGCTCCAGCTCCACAGCGCGGGCTACGCCGACCCGGGCCGGTTCGCTGGGCTGCGCGTCGTCATCGTCGGCGGCGGCAACACCGGGGCCCAGCTCCTCGCCGAGGTCTCGTCGGTGGCCGAGACGACCTGGGTCACGCAGCGGCCTCCGGTGTTCCTGCCGGACGACGTCGACGGTCGCGCCCTCTTCGCCGTGGCCACCGCACGGCGCAAGGCGCTGGACACCGGCCTCGCGGACCCCGGTGGCGTGCGGGGCCTCGGCGACGTCGTCATGGTCCCGTCGGTCCGCGAGGCGCGCGACCGGGGCGTCCTCCACGCCTCACCGATGTTCGACCGGCTGACGCCGGAGGGGGTGGCCTGGGCCGACGGCACGCACCAGCCCGCGGACGCCATCGTGTGGTGCACCGGCTTCCGCCCGGACCTCGGTCACCTCGCCCCACTCGGGCTGCGCGGCCCGGACGGTCGCATCCCGACCGCCGGGACGAGGTCCCTCGTCGAACCGCGGTTGCACCTCGTCGGCTACGGCGACTGGACCGGCCCCGGCTCCGCCACCCTCATCGGGGTCGGTCGCACGGCCCGGGAGGCCGTCGACGAGATCACCGCGCTCCTCGGCTCCCGCACGTGAGAGCGGGTCAGGCCGGGCAGCAGGCGGCGCTTGGTTCCGGCGCGGGAACGGGCCGGGTGAGCCGTCCCACGGTCTCGCCCAACCGCGCGAGGAGGCCAGCGCGCTGGGGCCGGGCCGCCAGCACCTGAGCGAGAAGGGAGTGGCGGGCGGCATCCGCGAGCAGGTCGTCGCGGTGGGCCTGGGCCATCAGGCCGGTCACGTAGGGGTGCATGGTGTCGTCTCCTTCAGCAGCAGGCGGCAGCGGTCTGCTTCTCGGCGACCGCGACGTCGTCAACGGGGGTGGTGTCGGTGGTGGTGTCGGTCGTGGAGTCGGTGGCGCAGCACGTCCCGTCGCCGGCCACGTCGGACAGGTCGAGGCTGGTCTTCCCCTCGAGGTCGGGACGGGCGTCACCGGTGACGGTGTAGACCTCCCAGGGCTCGCTGCCGGGCCCGGTCACCCAGACCTTGTCCTGGACGGCGTAGCAGCAGGTGGTGTTGTCCTCGACGCGGGTGGCGAGCCCGGCATCGGCCAGCCGGGTGGTCGCCGAGGTGACGCGGTCGGTGGACTCGACCTCGACACCGAGGTGGTCCATCCGGGTGTCCTCCCCGGGCTGGCCCTCGAGCAGGACGAGCTTGAGCGGCGGCTCGGCGATCGCGAAGTTGGCGTAGCCGGGGCGCCGCTTGGCGGGGGTGGTGTCGAACAGCCGGGAGTAGAACTCGATCGAGGCGTCGAGGTCGGCGACCCGAAGAGCCAGTTGCACACGAGACATGGTGGTTCCTCCTGGAGAGATCGAGGTGTGTCTATGTCTCTTCACTTTGGCCCCAGACATCGGCATCTGTCAATATAGATGGGTGTCTATTTCTGTGACCGCGCCGACGACCCGCCCCTCCGACAGGCCCTGGCGTGCTACGCCCCCCTCGCGCGGGAGGCGTTGACCACGGATCAGGCCGAGCAGGTGTCCGGGCTGCTCAAGGCTCTCGTCGACCCGGTCCGCCTGCGCCTGATGTCGATGGTGCTGTCCCACCCGGAGGGCGAGGCCTGCGTCTGCGACCTCACGCCGGCGTTCGACCTGTCGCAACCGACGATCAGCCACCACCTCAAGGTCCTGCACGAGTCGGGCCTGCTCGACCGGGAGAAGCGCGGGGTCTGGGTGTACTACCGGCCCAGCCCCGACGCGATGTCGGCCATGACGAGCCTGTTCGCCACGGTCGACGGATCGTCGGGCTGCTGAACGCGCGCCTGGCCCACAACGCAGACCACCCCGAACCCGTGATGGGTTCGGGGTGGTGCTGATGTCCGGGGACATCGGGATGTTGTGCGCAAGGGGGGATTTGAACCCCCACGCCCTTTCGGACACTGCGACCTGAACGCAGCGCGTCTGCCGTTCCGCCACTTGCGCTGGGAACTGGACCAGTGTGCCGCACGCACCCACCCGCCTCCAAACCGCGCCCCTCCCCGCCGGTCGACTACCGAACCCCCGCCGTGAGGAGGGAGACCGCCCGCCCGACACCGTCCTCGCTGCGCACCTGCGCACCGACCGCCGCCGCCCGCGGCGCGCACTCACCCCGCGCGAAGCCACGCAGCACCTCCGTCAGCCACCCGAGCGACAGCTCGTGCCGCCGGATCGGCCGGGCGGCCACCCCGAGCTCCCACACCCGTCGCCCCCAGTACGGCTGGTCGCCGATGTGCGCCACCACCGCCTGCGGCACGCCCGCCCGCACCGCCGCACCGGTCGTGCCCGCCCCGCCGTGGTGGACGACGCCCGCCATCCGCGGGAGCAGCCACCCGTGCGGCACGTGCCCGACGTCGCGCACCCACTCGTCGTCGAGCGACTCCAGCCCCGCGGACCCGCGGTGGAGGACGACCCGGACCCGGGCGGCGCGTGCGGCGTCCGCGACCAGTCGGCTGATCCGGTCCGCGTCGCGCGTCGACATCGACCCGAACCCGACGTACGCGGGACGCGAACCTCCCTCGACGTATGCCGTCAGCTCCGGGTCCGCGACCGCCGTCACCTCGTCGTCGAGGAACCAGTAGCCGGTCACCTCGGGGTTGCCGCGCCAGTCCGGCGCCGGAGGAACGACGAGCGGCGAGGCGGCGAGCAGCCCCGGCGTCCGCCGGATCGCGTCGAGGACGCCGCGGCGGCCGGTCGGCGCCAGCCCCAGCTCGGCCCGCACCTCGTCACCCGGTGGTGAGAACACCGAACCCACCACCTCGAGCAGCGACCGTCCGGCGACGTGGTTGAGCCACGAGGACCGCCCGGGCAGCACCGGCTGCAGTCCCGACGCGCCGAGGCGGGTCGGCCGCATCGGGGCGAACTCGGCCACGACGTGGCGCCCACCCCCGACCGAGGCGAGGGCGTCCGCGGCGTGGAGCGTCAGCAGCCCGCTGAGCCAGAGGTCGGCCGAGCCGGCGAGCGGGAGGAAGGCGCCGGCATACTCCTCGACGCTGAGGCGCACGAACCGCTTGAGCGCACGCAGCTCGAGGAACGGGTTGCTGCTCGAGTGCCCCAGCCACGCGACGCCGAGCTCGGAGCCGATGAGCTCCTCGATCCGCAGCCCGGCCGGGACGAACTCGAGCCCGTGATCGGTCACCAGGTCCTCGAAGTCGTCTCCGGCACAGATCGTCACCGCGTGCCCGGCGCGGGCCAGCCCGGCACCGAGCGCGACCATCGGCTGCACGTCCCCTCGCGACCCGGCCGCGAGGACATTGACCTTCACGACAGGCGGATCCGCCCGACGTGGTGCCAGAAGCGCTCCCTCACCTGGTGCCGGCCGGCGTCGTCGATGTCGTCGCCGCCGGACCGGCTCGCCAGGTCGAGAAGCAGCGCGCGGTCGAGCTCCCCGGGGATGGCCGGCTGCGAGGCCCGCAGGTCGGCGAGCGACGCGGGCGTCGCGGTGCGGCACCAGGACGACACGACGGCATACGCGACCGCGTCGAAGAGCGCCACGCCGACCTCGCCACCCGCGCTCGCCGACCAGCCCGGCGGTGGCGGGAGCACGAGCTCCGTCGCCCGCCTCTGCCCCAAGAGGGACGGGGACGGCGACTGCGGCGGTGAGTCGGCCGGCTCGCTCCCCGGGACCGGCTCGCTCGATGCCTCGCTCGCGTCCGTCACCGGAACCGGTTCTCGCGCAACGACATCGACCACCGTCTCGTCGAGGTCGAGGTCGAGGTCGACGTCGGGGTCGACCTCGCTCGACGCGACCTCCGGCGCCTCGACGTCCTCCTCGCCGTCGCCCGTCGTCGGCACCAGCCCGGGAGGCAGGGCCCGCGAGCGCACGCACGTGTCGATCGTCTCGGTGTCGACGAGCAGCTCGCTGTCGGCTGCGCGGCGCAGGTGCTTGGACACCGCGTGGGAGAGGCCGTTGACGCCGGGGACCGAGAGCAGCTTCACCTGGACGCCGGCGCCCTGCGCCTCCTCGACCGCCTCGGTGAGGTCGTCGTCGCCGGAGACGAGGTAGACGACGTCGGCGACACGCGACCGGCCCTGGAGGGCGAGGTCGAGGCCGAGGCGCACGTCCACGCCCTTCTGCTCGCCGGCATACGACAACCTGCCGAGACGCAGCTTGACCTGAGGCAGCAGACCGATCTGGTCCTGGTGGTGGTCGGGCTGGCCGCCGGGGCGGGCGCCCGAGTCGTACCAGTTGACGCGCAGCACGGGCAGCCCGGAGTCGGCCTCGACCTGCGACACGAGCGCGGCGACGAGACCCGGGTAGTCGACCTCGACGCTGCTGCGCAGGGAGGAGCCCGTGACCCTGGTCGCCGCTGACGCGAGGAGGTAGCCGACATCGACGTAGACCGCGCACCAGGACCTCATGGCCCAACTCTCTCAGCCACCCGACCGCGGCGAAGCCACACCGGGGAGGAGGGCTCCTCACTATCGTGGGCACGGCAGGTGTGTCCGCCCCACGAGAGGACCCGCAGGATGAGCTCCAGGCCCGACCCCACCCCCCTCTGGCGGGCACGGGAGGACAGCGGCGCCGGCGAGCTCGACGCCGCCACCGTCGACCGCATCCACCGCTGGTGGCGGGCGGCGAACTACCTCTCCGTGGGCCAGATCTACCTGCTGGACAACCCGCTGCTGCGCGAGCCGCTGCACCGGGACCACGTCAAACCGCGCCTGCTCGGCCACTGGGGCACGACGCCCGGCCTCAACTTCCTCTACGCCCACCTCAACCGGGTCATCGACGAGCGCAAGCAGCCGACGATCTACATCACCGGGCCGGGCCACGGCGGCCCGGGGCTGGTGGCCAACACCTACCTCGAGGGCACGTACAGCGAGACCTACCACGACATCACGCCGGACGAGCCCGGCATCAAGCGGCTGTTCAAGCAGTTCAGCTTCCCCGGCGGCATCCCCTCGCACGTCGCCCCGGAGACCCCCGGCTCCATCCACGAGGGTGGCGAGCTCGGCTACGCCCTCTCGCACGCGTACGGGGCGGCGCTGGACAACCCCGGCCTCCTCGTCTTCGCCGTCGTCGGCGACGGCGAGGCCGAGACCGGCCCGCTCGCGACGAGCTGGCACGCCAACAAGTTCGCCAACCCCGCCACCGACGGTGTGGTGCTGCCGGTCCTCCACCTCAACGGCTACAAGATCGCCAACCCGACCGTCCTCGCCCGGATCAGCCACGACGAGCTCGAGTCGCTCATGGTCGGCTACGGCCACACGCCGTACTTCTTCAAGGCCGGGTTCGACGACGAGGCGCCCGAGGCCTACCACCGCCGCTTCGCCGAGCTGCTCGACGAGGTCATGGACCACATCGCCGCGATCAAGGCCGAGGCGGCGCGCGTCGGCGCCGACGAGGTCGAGCGGCCCCGCTGGCCGATGATCGTCTTCGAGCACCCCAAGGGCTGGACCGGTCCCAAGACCATCGACGGCAAGGTGACCGAGGGGCACTGGCGCAGCCACCAGGTGCCGCTCGCGAGCGCCCGCGACACCGACGAGCACCTGCAGAACCTCGAGGACTGGCTCCAGTCGTATGCCGCCCACGAGCTCTTCGACGAGGACGGCCGGCTCGACGAGGACATCGCGTCGCTGGCTCCCGAGGGTGAGCTGCGGATGGGGGCGAACCGCCATGCCAACGGCGGACTCCTCAAGCGTCCACTCCGGCTGCCCGACTTCCGTGACTTCGCGGTGCCGGTCGACGTGCCCGGCGGCACCATGGCCGAGGCCACCCGCGTCCTCGGCAACTGGCTCGCCGAGGTGATGCGCGCCAACCCCGACAACTTCCGCATCTTCGGGCCCGACGAGACCGCGTCGAACCGGCTGGGCGGGGTCTTCGACGTCACCCCGAAGCAGTGGAACGCGGCATACGAGCCGTTGGACGAGGGCGAGCCCATGGCCCGGGTGGGCAAGGTCCTCGAGATGCTCAGCGAGCACCAGTGCCAGGGCTGGCTCGAGGGCTACCTGCTCACCGGGCGGCACGGGATGATGAGCAGCTACGAGGCGTTCATCCACCTCGTCGACTCGATGTTCAACCAGCACGCCAAGTGGCTCAAGGTCACCAACCACATCGAGTGGCGCAGCCCGATCGCTTCGCTCAACTACCTCCTCAGCTCGCACGTGTGGCGCCAGGACCACAACGGCTTCAGCCACCAGGACCCCGGCTTCATCGACCACGTCGTCAACAAGAAGGCCGACATCATCCGGGTGTACCTGCCGCCGGACGCCAACACCCTGCTGTCGACGTGGGACCACCTGCTGCGCTCGGACCAGTACGTCAACGTCGTCGTCGCCGGCAAGCAGCCCGGGCCGACGTGGCTCCCGATGGACGAGGCGATCATGCACTGCACTCGCGGCCTCGGCATCTGGGAGTGGGCCGGCACCGAGGGCGCGTCGGCGGAGTGTGACGTCGTCCTCGCCTGTGCCGGCGACGTCCCCACCGTCGAGGTCATGGCCGCCGTGCACCTGTTGCGGGAGAACCTTCCCGAGCTGCGCGTGCGTGTCGTCAACGTCGTCGACCTCATGCGCCTGCAGGACGAGTTCGAGCACCCGCACGGGCTGAGCAGCCGCGACTTCGACACCATCTTCACGCCGGACAAGCCGGTGATCTTCGCCTACCACGGCTACCCCTGGCTCATCCACCGCCTGACCTACCGCCGCACCGGGCACGAGAACCTCCACGTGCGCGGCTACAAGGAGGAGGGGACGACGACGACCCCCTTCGACATGGTGATGCTCAACGACCTCGACCGCTACCACCTCGTCATCGACGTCATCGACCGCGTGCCGAGCCTCGGGTCACGCGCGGCAGGGCTGCGGCAACGCATGCAGGACAAGCGCTTCGAGGCGCGGGCCTATGCCATCACCCACGGTGAGGACCTCCCGGAGGTGCGGGACTGGGTCTGGTCCGACGCGGGCGAGACCGGGGCCGCCGAGGGTGGCCCGAACGCGACCCGGGTCGCGGAGACCGGCGGCGACAACGAGTGACCGTCTCTTCTCCCCCCGACTGATTGCCCCACAGGAACAGATCCGGCCTTCCCTCCTCTCGACGTGTTGCGCAGAGGAACTGGGTCCTGATCCCCCGCCGCCGGGCTGGGCTGGCCGTGGTGCGCGATCAATCGGGCCTGGGCGGTGTGCGCAATAAGTCGGGGTTGGGGCGCTTGGCGGACCGAGGAGACCGGCTCACCCTGCCCCGACTTATTGCGCATGAGGAACAGGCCCGGCCCGCTGCCGGGCTGGGCTGGGCTGGGCGGTGTGCGCAATGAGTCGGGGGTGGGGCGCTTGGCGGACCGGGGGTCGGGTCAGGCTCCGGGCGCGGGGACGGGTCAGGCTCCGGGCGCGGGGAAAGGTCAGGCGCGGGTGTGCTCGATCGTGCGGGAGACGTGCTGCTGCGCGAGCCGGCGCAGGGCCACGAGGACCGGGTCGACGAGGACGGTGCCGAGGACGACGTGGCGCACGGCGGCCTCCGGCTCGCTGGGCACCGACCGCACGTCGACCTCCGCCACTCCCTCCATGTGGTCGGCGTAGCGGTCCAACCGCTCCTCGTCCAGCCCGATGCCGACGGAGTCGCAGGCGGCCCAGGCGCGCTCGAGGTCCTCGATGAACGGGTCCGCGGGGTCGACCTCCCATCCGCGCCGGTCCATCCACTCGTGGACCCGACCTCGCGGAACGACGACGTCGTCGCACGCAGGGCCCCCGGTCCCGTCCCCGGCGAGGGTCCGCTGCGCGGCCTCGAGCACGTGCAGCCGGTCCTCGCCCGGGGAGGTGAGGACGTCGACCACCCGCTTGACGCGCGCGAGGGACATCCCCCCGACCTCGGTGAGCGCCCGGACGAGGCGCACCCGGTCGACGTGCGTCACGTCGTAGTCCGCCTGCGTCCGGGACAGCGCCCGACCCGGGTGCAGCAGCCCCTCGCGCTGGTAGTACTTCAACGTCGCGACGGCGACACCGGTGGCGTCGGACAGCTCGGCCAGCCGCACGGCATACCTCCTGGATCTCGGTTCGTCACGGGAATCCCTTGACATTGGATAGTAGCGCTCCCCAAACTGGTCGAGTATCAGATAGTTTCACTATCCCAGAGGAGCGACATGTCCGCGCCGTACACCCGCACCACCCACACCTACGACGGCGACCTCGTCGTCTTCCACATCGGCATGACCTTCCGCAGGCTCCACCGACCCGACCTGTGGATGCCGGTCTTCACCGCGATGCCGAGGATGCTGGCCGAGCTGGAGCGCAACAAGGCCGCCGCCGCCCGGGGTAAGGCGGAGGACCTCGGCTTCCTCGGGGCGCGTCAGTATGCCGGCGCGAGAGGGCCGCTCGTCGTCCAGTGGTGGCGCTCGACCGAGCAGCTCTACGCCTACGCCAGCGCAACCGATCACGCCCACCTCCCGGCCTGGCGGGCCTTCAACCAGGCGGTTCGGAAGAGTCCCGGAGCCGTCGGCATCTGGCACGAGACGTATGCCGTCCGCGCGGGCGAGGTGGAGACGATCTACGGCGGCGCCGAGGGGATCGGCCTCGGCGGGGTCGTCGGGACGGTGCCGCTCGAGCGCCGCGGTCGCAGCGCCCGCGAGCGGCTCGGTTCGCGCGTGGCCTGACCGGTCGCGAGGGCGGTGATGCAGGTCACCGAGGTGCCCTCGCAAGTCAGGACATAGGTCCCATCCGCATCTCTCGCAGTGCACCTAACGTCGTAGGTACCGGAGGGAACGTCCCCCCGACCACCTACCAATTTGGAGGTAGACACCATGGCAACCACCAAGCACACCGAGGCGGTCCGGGGCATCGACACGACCCGCACGCACTCGCACGATGCCGACGGCATCACCCACATGGAGGACGTGGTCCGCAACCCGGTCGCCCGCTGGGCGCTCGTCGCCCTGCGCTACGTACTGGGCTTCACCTTCCTCTGGCCCTTCCTCGACAAGCTCTTCGGCCTCGGCTACGGCACGCCGGCCGAGAACGCCTGGATCGACGGCGGATCCCCGACCACGGGCTTCCTCACGAAGAACCCGGCGGTCGTCGAAGGTCCCTTCGGTGACTTCTTCGCCAACTTCGCCGGCGGTGTCTGGGACTGGCTGTTCATGTTCGGCCTGCTCGGCATCGGCGTCGCGTTCCTCGCAGGAGCGGGCATGAAGATCGCCGCCTGGGGTGGCACCCTGCTCATGGCCCTCATGTACTTCGCGGAGTTCCCCATCGGCCGCGACGGCGAGGGCTTCACCAACCCGATCTTCGACAGCCACTGGATCGAGGCGCTGGGACTCATCGTCCTCGCCTACACCTTCTCCGGTGACAAGCTCGGCCTCGGTCGCTGGTGGAGCAGGATCGTCGGCAACGACAGCATCCTTCGCTGACCCCCTGAACCCGGCCGCCGCATCCCCTCCGGTGCGGCGGTCGACTCATGCCCGGACGGGCCTGCCGTCGACCAGGGGGACGTCGAGCAGTTCTTGGAGGTCGGTGAACGAGATCCCGAACAGCTCGCGCACCTCGACCCCCACCGTGGTGAGGACGAACGTCGCGAGGTCGGTGTAGACCCGCGAGACGCAGGCCACGCCGGTGAGCGGGAAGGTGCACTCCGGCACCAGCTTCGGCGTGCCGTCGCGAGCGAGGAGCGTCATCATGACGAACGTCTCCTTCGCGCCGAGCGCGAGGTCCATGGCGCCCCCGACGGCGGGGATGTCCTCGGGCCGTCCCGTGTGCCAGTTCGCGAGGTCTCCGGTCGCCGAGACCTGGTAGGCGCCGAGCACGCAGATGTCGAGGTGGCCGCCGCGCATCATCGCGAACGAGTCGGCGTGGTGGAAGTAGGACGCCCCCGGCAGCTCGGTGACGGGGATCTTGCCGGCGTTGATGAGGTCGGGGTCGACCTCGTCGCCCTGCGCCTCGGGACCCATCCCCAGCATCCCGTTCTCGGTGTGGAGGGTGATCCCCGCCGCGGGGTCGAGGTGGTTGGAGACGGTGGTCGGCAGCCCGATCCCGAGGTTGACGAACGCGCCGTCGGGGATGTCCGCGGCCACCTTCGCGGCGATGCCGTCCTTGTCGAGCGGGGTGCCGTGTGCCGGCTGCCGCGTGTCGGCCGTTCCTGCGCCGGTGGTCACCGTCCTTCTCCGGTCACTCGCACGACCCGGTCGACGTAGATCGCCGGGGTGACGACGTTCTCGGGGTCGAGGCCGCCGACGGGCACGACCTCGGCCACCTGGACCACCGTCGTCGTCGCCGCTGCCGCCATGATCGGGCCGAAGTTCCGGGCGGTCTTGCGGTAGGTGAGGTTGCCGGCCTCGTCGGCGACGTGCGCCTTGACGAGGGCGACGTCGGCGCGCAGCGGCAGCTCGAGCACGTAGTGGCGTCCGTCGATCTCGCGGACCTCCTTGCCCTCGGCCAGGAGCGTGCCGTAGCCCGTCGGCGTGAAGAACCCGCCGATTCCCGCCCCGGCCGCGCGGATCCGCTCGGCGAGGTTGCCCTGGGCGACGAGCTCGAGCTCGATCTCGCCCGCCCGGTACTTCTCGTCGAAGTGCCACGAGTCGCTCTGGCGGGGGAACGAGCAGACGACCTTGCGCACACGGCCCTCGCGGATGAGGGCCGCGAGCCCGAAGTCACCGTTACCGGCGTTGTTGTTGACGATGACGAGGTCCCGGGCCCCGCTCTCGATGAGCGCGTCGATGAGCTCGACCGGCTGACCCGCGGCGCCGAAGCCGCCGACCATGACGGTCGCGCCGTCACCGACCCCGGCGACGGCCTCGGCCGCCGTCGCGACGAAGTCGACCATCAGCGGTCGTCCGGTGCCAGCGCCGACGGGTGCTGAGCAAGGGGTGGACGTCGATCTGCATGAACGGGAAGAGCGGCAGGTTCCACAGGATCTCGTGCAGCCGGTCGTGACTGGCAACGTCGAAGATGCTGAGGTTCGCGTACCGGCCCGGCAGCCGCCAGATGCTCACCCACTCACCGCCGTGTTGGAGGTCCTGGCTGTACGCCTTCTCGCGGGCGAGCGTCTCGGTTCGCACGTCCTCGTCGAGGTCGCGCGGGATGTCGATATCCATCGTCACGGCATACAGCACGTCAGGCCCTGTCGAGGTCGAGGGTGAAGTCGTAGGTGACCTCGGCCCCCGTGCCGTCGGCCTTGGCCGTCGGCGACAGGATCAGCTCGGGCTTGGTGGCCGAGGCGATGTCGGAGTCGAGGTACTCGCCGCCCTCGAAGTAGAGCTGCGTCGTGATCGTCTGGTGTCCCGGCGCCGCGACCTTGAGGTGCAGGTGGGCGGGGCGCCAGGCGTGCCAGCCGGCCGCGGCGATGATCGCGCCCGTGGCCCCGTCGTGGGGGATCTGGTAGGGCGCGGGCTGGACCGTGTGCGCCATGAAGCGACCGTCGTCACCGGTGGTGAAGCTGCCCCGGAGGTTCCACTCGGGCAGGGCGGGGGCGAACTGGCTGTAGAAGCCGAGGTCGTCCGCGTGCCACAGCTCCACCGTCGCGCCGACGAGCGGCGTGCCGTCGACGGACCGGACAACGCCGCCGAAGTCGAGCGGGGTGCCGGGCTCGTCGTCCCGCTGCGGCAGGGTGCCCTCGGCGCCGAGGTTCGGGGAGTTCGGGACGTAGAACGGACCCTCGATGCTGCCCTTGGTGCCGTTGCGCTCCTTGTTGACCGTCTCCTCGACGACGTGCTCGACGAAGACGTCGAGGAACAGCGGCCACTCGCCGTCCTCCCCGACCTGGATGAGCCACGCCTTGAGGGCGTCGTACTCGTCGTAGGTGACGTCGTGCTCCCGGATGACGTCGTGGAGGGCCTTGAGCGCGGCCCCGGCGACGGTGGAGACGCGCTCCTGGTCGATGGCCCCGCCGGACTTCTCCTTCTCCTTGAAGTAGCGGGTCGCGTCGGCGCCGGTGACGGCGGCCTTGGCGTCCGTCTCGTCGAGCTGGTGGGTCTCGGAGGTCTGGGAGTTCATGGGACTGCCTTTCATCGGTGACGGCGTCGTTGCCGTCGGTGGGGAGGAGTTCAGATGTCCTTGCGGTAGTGGGCGAGCTTGTCCTCGTCGACCTCGATGCCGAGGCCGACGCCCTGGCGCACCCGGAGGGAGCCCTGCGAGATCACGAGCGGCTCGGCGAGCAGGTCGTCGGTCTGGTCGAGGAAGTTCGACAGCTCGGCGGGTCGGCGGGCGGTGCTCGGGAACGCCGCGCCGAACGCCGCCGCGCACAGCGAGCCGATCTGGGTGTCGATCTGGTTGCCGATGACGACGTCGACACCGAGCCCCTCGCAGAGGCCGACGATGCGCTGGCTGGTCGTGAAGCCGGTGCGCGAGGTCTTGATGCTGATGCCGTTGGCCGAGCCGCCGAGCAGCTCGCGGGTGACCTCGCCGGGGCGGGCCACGCTCTCGTCGGCGAACATCGGGATCGTGCTCTGCGAGACGAGCCAGCGACGGCCGAGCACGTCGTCGGCGTCGGTCAGCTCCTCGGCGAAGGTGAGGTCGAGGTCGGCCATCTGGCGCAGCGCCCGCGCGGCGTCACGGGCGGTCCAGCCGCGGTTGCCGTCGATGTAGAGCTCGACGTCGGGTCCGAGCGCCTCGCGCAGGGCGCGGACGGCGGCGACGTCGTCGGTGAACGGGTCGCGGCCGACCTTGACCTTGAACGTCGTGATGCCGTACTCGTCGCGGATCCGCTCGGCCTCGGCGACCATCTGCGCCGGCGGGGCGAACCCGACCATGTGCGAGACCCGGAGCCGGTCGGTGAAGCCGCCGAGCAGCTCGCTCACCGAGACGCCCAGCGACTGGCCGATGACGTCCCAGACGGCCATGTCGATGGCCGCCTTGGCGACGGGGTTGGCGACGGTGCGGTTCAGCCGTGCGTGGACGACCTCGCGCTCGAGGATGCCGAGGCCCTGGATCGCCGGGGCGAAGCGGTCCCGGATGACCGAGGTGACCGACGCCTGGGTCTCGCCGTAGGTGAACGGGCGCGGCGGGGCGTCGGCGTTCCCGACGAGACCGTCGTCGGTGTGGACCCGGACGAGGACGTGCTCGGCGGCGAGGATCTCGCCGCTCGCGAAGCGCAGGGGCTTGCGGTAGGGGATCGCGTAGGGGATCGCCTCGACTGCGGTGATCTTCACGTGAGCTCCAGGGGATCAGCCGGCGCCGTTGTCCGGGTCCTCGAAGTCTGCTCGCTCCACCATGCCGTGTGAAGGACACACTTCGTCCCCATTGAGAGCCTGCGCCTCTCAACCCCAATCCCCGTATGCCGTCCCCACACCCCCGACTTATTGCGCCACAGGCCGCTGTTGACCGACTGATTGCGCCACAGGAACGGGCGGGCGCCCGACGAGCCACGTTCGCGGAACGCTGCGGGCAATCAGTCGGGGTTCGGGGAACGCCGCGGGCAATCAGTCGGGGTTTGGGGAACGCCGTGCGCAATCAGTCGGTCGTGGTGGCGGGGGAGAGGAGGGAGCGGAGGGCGCCGAGGATCCGCAGGACGTGCGGCGACCTCTCGTCGCCCCGGGTCGCCACCGCGAGCTCGACCGACGACGGTGCGCCCTCGAGAGGTCGGTAGACCGCGCCGGTGATGGTGAGGTGGCGCACCGGTTCGGGGACGAGGGCGACCCCGAGCCCGGCGGCGACGAAGACGACGAGGGTCGAGGTCTCGCTCACCTCCTGCACGACCTGGGGCACGAAGCCCGCGCGCTGGCAGGCGTCGAAGATCGAGTCGTGGACGACCGAGCGGTGGCGGGACGGGTAGGTGATGAACGGCTCGTCGCGCAGGTCCTCGAGCCGGATGCTCGCCCGCTCGGCGAGGGGGTGGGCCGCGGGCAGCACGGCGATGAGCGGCTCCCGCCGCAGGACGCGCACGCGGAAACCCGGGTCGCGCACAGGGGGCCGCAGGATGCAGATGTCGAGCGTGCCGTCGCGCAGGCCCTCCTCCTGCGCGGGCGTGAGGAGCTCGCCGTGCAGGTCGAGCACGATGTCGGGGCACCGTTCCCGCAGGGCCGGGACGATCGTGGGCAGCAGCTCGTAGGTCGCCGAGCCGATGAGCCCCAGCGCCACCCGGCCGACCTCGCCGGCCGCCACCCGCTGCGCCTCGTCGCCGGCGTCGTCGACGGCGGCGAGCACGGCCCGGGCCCGGTCGAGGTAGCGCTCGCCGGCCGGGGTGAGGTCGACCCGCCGCGTCGACCTCGTGAGGAGCTGCACCCCGATCTCGGCCTCGAGCTGCTTGATCTGCTGCGAGAGCGGCGGCTGCGCCATGTGCAGGCGCTGCGCGGCCCGGCCGAAGTGCAGCTCCTCGGCGACGGCGACGAAATAACGCAGGTGACGGAGCTCCATGCTCGGACGGTATGCCTCGACCGGGCTCATGTCCAGACTTCTGACGTCCCAGTGGAGGCGGAATGGGTATTGGCACGTATCGATCGAGCGACCCTACGCTGGCGAGCATGACCCTCGACGACGTCGTCATCTGCTCCCCGCTGCGCACCCCGGTGGGCCGGTTCGGTGGCGCCCTCGCGTCCCTCTCGGCCGCCGACCTCGCGAGCGGGCTCCTGCGCGAGCTCGCCGGGCGCACCGGTCTGGGCCCGGGTGACGTCGACGACGTCATCCTCGGCCAGTGCTACCCGAGCGGCGAGGCCCCGGCGATCGGCCGGATCGCCGCCCTCGACGCCGGTCTCGGCGCCGGCGTCCCCGGCGTGCAGGTCGACCGTCGCTGCGGGTCGGGCCTGCAGGCGGTCATCTACGCCGTGCTCCAGGTCGCGTCGGGCGGGGCCACGACGGTCGTCGCCGGGGGCGTCGAGTCGATGTCCCAGGTCGAGCACTACGCCCTCGGGCTGCGCACGGGGGTCCGCGGGGACGGGGTCCAGCTCATGGACCGGCTGGCCCGGGCGCGCGTCACCGCCGGCGGCCGCGACCACCCCATCCCCGGCGGGATGCTCGAGACCGCCGAGAACGTCAGGGCGAGGTATGCCGTCAGCCGCGAGGACCAGGACGCGTGGGCCCTGCGCTCGCAGCAGGCCACGGCGGCAGCCGCCGCGGCCGGGCGGTTCGACGACGAGATCGTCCCGGTGACCGTGCCGGCCAAGCGCGGTGAGACCGTCACCGTGGCGGTCGACGAGCACCCCCGCCCCGAGACGACGGCCGAGGCCCTCGCCGGCCTGCGACCAATCCTCGGCAGGAGCGACCCCGACGCCACCGTCACGGCCGGCAACGCCAGCGGGCAGAACGACGGCGCCGCGATGTGTGTCGTGACGACCCGAGCCGAGGCGGAGCGGCGCGGGCTCGACCCGATGCTGCGGCTCCGCTCGTGGGCCGTGTCCGGTGTCGAGCCTGAGCTCATGGGCATCGGTCCGGTCCCGTCAGCGCGGGCGGCGCTGGAGCGTGCGGGTCTGGCGTTCGCCGACCTCGACCTCATCGAGCTCAACGAGGCCTTCGCCTCCCAGGTCCTCGCCGTCGTCCGCGAGTGGGGCCTCACCGACGCCGAGGTGGAGCGGGTCAACGTCAACGGGTCCGGCATCTCCCTCGGCCACCCCGTCGGGGCCACCGGCGGACGGATCCTCGCGACGATGGCGCACGAGCTGCGGCGTCGCGACGGGAGCTACGGCCTCGAGACCATGTGCATCGGCGGCGGCCAGGGCCTCGCCGCCGTCTTCGAGTCGGTCTCCTGATGGGAGCGATCGAGGTCGCCCACCGCATCGACCGTGACCCGTCGCTGCCCGCGGACGCCCCGAGCGTCGTCCTGTCGAACTCCCTCGGCGCCACGACGGCGATGTGGGACGCGCAGGTGGAGCAGCTGAGCCGGGTGGCCCAGGTCGTCCGCTACGACACCCGCGGCCACGGTGCGTCGCCGGTGCCGGACGGGCCCTACTCGATCGACGACCTCGCCGACGACGTCGTCGCCCTCCTCGACCGGCTCGGGCTCGAGCGGGCACACGTCGTCGGGCTCTCGCTCGGGGGCATGACCGGGATGCGGCTCGCCGCACGGAACCCGCAGCGGGTCGACCGGCTCGTCGTCCTCTGCACCTCGCCCCGGCTCGAGCCGACCCAGGGCTGGCTCGACCGGGCCGCGACGGTGCGGTCGCGGGGCAGCGCGGCCGTGGCGGACGCCGTGGTCGCCCGCTGGTACACCGACGCGTTCCGGGCCTCCGAGACCGAGCGCGTCGCGGCCGCCGTCGCAACGGTCAGCGCCACCCCGCCCGAGGGCTACGCCGGCTGCTGCGAGGCCATCGCCGGCATGGACCTGCGGCCCGACCTGCCCTCGATCTCCGCTCCCACCCTGGCCATCGCCGGAGCCGACGACCCGGCAACCCCACCTCCGCACCTGCGGCTCATCGCGGACTCGGTGCAGGACGGGCGCCTGCTCGTCGTCCCGCGGTCCGCGCACCTCGCCAACGACGAGCAGCCGCGGACGATCACCCCGGCCATCCTCGAGCACCTCGGGCTGGCCCACCCCGCCTGACGCTGGACCCGTCGAGTGGTCACGACACCCCGTATGCCGTGTGCGCATCCGGGGTGTCGTGACCTCTCGACTCGCGTCTCCTCACGAGTCACCACAGCCCCGGCAGATAGCATCGGCCGGAGCGACTGACACCAGGACCGACGAGCGAAGGAGGCGAGCGATGGGCCTGTTCGACCGCATGGAGGGCAAGCTCGAGCGCGCCGTCAACGGCGTCTTCGCCAAGGCGTTCCGCTCCGAGGTGCAGCCCGTCGAGATCGCGAGCGCCATCCGGCGCGCCATGGACGACCGCGCCGCGACCGCCGGCAAGGGGCGCAGCCTCGTCCCCAACGTCTTCACGATCGAGCTGAGCGAGACCGACTACGAGCGCCTCACCGACCACGGCGTCGAGCTCGAGAACGAGCTCATCGCCGCCGCAGAGGAGCACGCCGACAGCCAGCACTACCAGCCGGGCGGCCCGATCGACATCCTCTTCGACGAGGACGACGAGCTCGAGACCGGCGTCTTCCGCATCCGCCCCAGCACCGCGAAGCGCCCCCGCGCCACCGGGACGACCGGCCAGCACCAGTCCGTGCGCCGGTCCCCCCGACCGGACGCGTATGCCGGTGACTCGCCCGCCGCAGCCCCCGCACCCGCCGTCCCCGTGCCGACCCCCGCACCCGCCGCCCCGGAGCGGGCGCGCACGCGGCCGGCCGAGCGCGCGGTGGACGAGGACGAGCTCGGTGAGACCGCGGCATACCGACCGGCGAAGCCGCCGGCGGTGAAGCGGCGCACCAACCCGGCCGACCGGCCGTGGCTCGACGTCGACGGCGAGCGCTACCCGCTCATGGGGGCGATCACCGTCCTCGGCCGCGACGACAGCGCCGACATCATCCTCGACGACCCCGGGATCTCGCGCCGGCACAGCGAGATCCGCGTGACCCAGGACGGCCCTCACACGGTCGCGACCATCCGCGACCTCGGCTCCACGAACGGCACGTTCGTCAACGGCGAGCGGATCACCACCGAGCACCTCGCGAGCGGTGACCGGGTCACGGTGGGCCGCACCTCGGTGACCTACCGCGCCGGCCGCCGATGACAGGAGTGAGGGCCACGTTGTGACTGAGATCACCATCACCATCATGCGCCTGGGCCTGCTCGTCGCCCTGTGGGCGTTCGTCATCGCCGTCGTCGGCGTGCTCCGCGGTGACCTCTACGGGACCCAGGTGACTCCTCGTCGGACGGCGCCCCCGCGGGCCGCGACCCCGCGCCCGGCCGCGCGCGGCGCCAGCCCGGCCGCCGTCCCCGCCGAGCAGCGTCCGGTGCCCCGCCCCGCCGCCCGCCGGTTCACGACCCGCTCGCCCGACCGCGAGCCCAGCCACCTGCGGGTCACGAGCGGACCGCTCGCCGGGACGAGCCTGCCGTTGCGCGAGGCGGGCATCCTCATCGGGCGCAGCCCCGAGTCGGCCCTCGTGCTCGACGACGACTTCGCCTCCGGTCGGCACGCCCGCATCTACAAGGGTCCGGAGGGTTGGGTCGTCGAGGACCTCGGCTCCACCAACGGCACCTTCATCGGCCCCCTGCGCCTCAGCACCCCCACCCCGGTCACGGCCGGCACCGAGATCCGCTTCGGCACGACCGTCGTCGAGCTGCGGAGGTAGCGCGTGGCGATCGCCTTCCACTTCGCTGCCCGCTCCGACGTCGGCATGGTGCGGACCAACAACGAGGACAGCGGGTATGCCGGCCCGCACCTGCTCGCGATGGCCGACGGCATGGGTGGCCACGCCGGCGGCGACGTCGCGTCGTCGACGATCATGGGCGCGCTCGTCGGCCTCGACGGCGAGTCGTTCTCCGGCGCCGACGCGACCCGGGCCCTCCTCCAGCGGATCACCGCGGCCAACGCCGAGCTCGGCCGGATGGTGCAGGAGGACCCCGACCTCGACGGCATGGGCACGACCCTCATCGCGATCCTGCGCGCCCGCGACAAGCTCGTCCTCGCCCACATCGGCGACTCGCGCGCCTTCCTCGTGCGGGACGGCCAGGTCGCCCAGATCACCAAGGACCACAGCTTCGTCCAGTCCCTCGTCGACGAGGGGCGGCTCACCCCCGACGAGGCGAGCACCCACCCGCAGCGCTCGCTCGTCACCCGCGTCCTCACCGGCTCGGAGGACGAGGAGCCGGACGTCGTCGTGCGCAAGGCGGTCGTCGGCGACCGCTACCTCATCTGCTCTGACGGCCTGTCCGACTACGTCGCCCGCGACACCATCGACGAGATCCTCACGACCGAGCGCAAGCCCGACGTCTGCGCCGAGCGGCTCGTCCAGCTCGCCCTGCGCGCGGGCGCCCCGGACAACGTCACCGTGGTCGTCGGCGACGTCGTCGACCTCACCAAGGGCCCGGTACCCAGCGACTCGCCCCAGGTCGTCGGTGCCGCCGCTGCCTCCCGTCCACGCACCCGACCGATCCCCGTGACGCCCGCGGCCAAGGCGGCCGCCCTCTCGCAGGAGGCGACCGGCGCGACCGACCCCGGCGACCTCCAGCTCGCCGAGGAGGGGCCGCGCAGCCGCCGCACCACCCTGCTGCGCGCTCTCGGCGCGTCCCTCCTCGCCGCCGTGGTCCTCGTGGCCGGCGGCTACGCGGCATACGCCTGGACGCAGTCCCAGCTCTACGTCGGCGTCAACGACGGTCGGGTCGCCGTCTTCAAGGGGGTCGACCAGTCCTTCGGGCCAATCGACCTCTCCCGCGCCGAGACGACGAGCGGCATCGCCGTCGACGACCTGCCCGACTTCTACCGCGGGCAGCTCGGCCGCGGCATCTCGATGAGCACGCGGTCCGACGCGGCCGCCCTCGTGCGCAACCTCGAGGTGCAGGCGCAGGCGTGCCGCTGGGCCAAGTCGCAGTCCCGCGACTGCGCGACCGTCCCCACGACCTGGACCACACCGTCGCCCACCCCGACGCCGACGCCGACCGCCAGTGCCCCGACCCCGACCCCCACCCCGACCGGCACGCTCACCGTCGCGCCGACCCCGAGCGCCACGGCTGCACCATGACCACCGTCTCCGCCATCCCCGCCCGCAAGGGCCGCAACGTCGAGCTCGCGCTCCTCGTCTTCGCGGTCTGCATCGTCGCGCTCGCCTACGCCAACGTGGGCCTCGCGGTCGAGGGGACGATCCCGCCGAGCCTCATCGCCGTGGGCACCGGCTTCCTCGTCATCACGGTGGCGTTCCACCTCGTGATGCGCTGGCGGGCGCCGTACGCCGACCCGCTCATCCTCCCGATCGCGACGCTGCTCAACGGGCTCGGGCTCGTCATGATCAACCGGCTCGACCTCGCCAACGGGCGCGACCTCGCCGAGGGGATGGCGCTGCGCCAGCTCATGTGGAGCGCGATCGCGGCCGGTCTCGCCATCGCGGCACTCATCATCCTGCGCGACCACCGAATCCTGCGCCGCTACACCTACCTCGCCGGGGCGCTCGGCTTCGGGCTGCTCCTGCTGCCCCTCGTGCCCGGGCTCGGGGTCGAGAACTACGGCTCCCGCATCTGGATCGCGGTCGGGCCGTTCTCGTTCCAGCCGGGGGAGGTCGCCAAGATCGTCCTCGCCGTGTTCTTCGCCGGCTACCTCGTCCAGACCCGCGACGCGCTGTCCGTCGCCGGCCGCCGCATCCTCGGCTTCACCCTGCCGCGGGCCCGCGACCTCGGCCCGATCCTCGTCGCGTGGATGCTGTCGGTCGGCGTCCTCGTGCTCGAGAAGGACCTCGGCTCGTCGCTGCTTTTCTTCGGCCTCTTCGTCGCGATGCTCTACGTCGCGACCGAGCGGACGTCGTGGGTGGCCATCGGCCTCGTCCTCTTCTGCGTCGGCGCGTGGATCGCCAACATGATCTTCAGCCACGTCCAGCGACGCGTCCTGCTGTGGCTCGACACGTTCAGCCGAGAGGCGCTCGACACCTCCGACCAGCTCGCCCGCGGACTCATGGGCATGGCGTCCGGAGGCATGTTCGGCACCGGTCTCGGCCGCGGCCGCCCCGAGCTGACCTACTTCGCCGAGAGCGACTTCATCGTGCCGAGCTTCGGCGAGGAGATCGGCCTCGTCGGGCTCTTCGCGCTGCTCCTGCTCTACGTCCTCCTCGTCGAGCGGGGCCTGCGCACGGCGATCGGCGCCCGTGACGGCTTCGGCAAGCTGCTCGCCTCGGGCCTGGCGTTCTCGGTCGCCCTGCAGTGCTTCGTCGTCGTCGGCGGCGTGACCCGGGTCATCCCGCTCACCGGCCTGACGATGCCGTTCCTCTCCCAGGGCGGCTCCTCGCTGCTCGCGAACTGGACGCTCGTCGCGCTCCTGCTGCGGATCAGCGACCACGCCCGCAGACCCGTCCCCGACCCCGAGGTCCCCCACCCCGTGTCCCACGAACAGACCCAGGTGGTGAAGGTGCGATGAACTCACCGATCCGCCGTCTCTCCTTCGTCGTCGCCTTCCTCTTCGCCTCGCTCCTCGTGTCGACGACGATGATCCAGTTCGTCTACGCCAAGGACCTCAACGCCCGACCGGACAACCGGCGCACCCTGCTCAGCAGCTACGCCCGGGAGCGCGGCCAGATCCTCGTCGGTGACACCGCCGCCGCGAAGTCGGTGCCGGCCGACAACGACTACAAGTGGCTGCGCACCTACCCGTTGGGGGCGGCCTACGCCCACGTCACCGGCTACTACTCCTTCTACGGCGCCGGCGGCGGCCTCGAGCAGGCCGAGAACGGACTGCTCTCCGGCAGCAGCGACAAGCTCGCGTTCCGCCGCGTCTCCGACTTCTTCACCGGCCGCAGGACCACCGGCGCCAGCCTCGAGCTCACCCTCGACGACCGCGTGCAGCAGGCCGCGATCACGGCCCTCGACGGGCGCAAGGGCGCCGCGGTCGCGGTCAACCCGTCGACCGGCGAGATCCTCGCGATGGTGAGCAACCCGTCGTACAACCCGGCCACGCTGTCGGGCCACGACCTCGGGAAGGTCGACACGGCATACAAGGCCCTCAACGGTCGGGCGGACAAGCCGCTCGTCAACCGGGCCATCGGCGGCGACCTCTACCCGCCCGGCTCGACCTTCAAGATCGTCACCGCCGCCGCCGCCCTGTCGAGCGGACGTTTCGCCCCGGACTCGGTGCTGCCCGGGCCGGCCGCGCTCGACCTGCCGCAGACGACGACCGACCTGCCCAACATCGGCAACCGGGCGTGCGGCGACAACGACGAGACGACGTTCCTGCACGCCATGGAGATCTCCTGCAACAGCGCCTTCGGCTACCTCGGGCTCGAGCTCGGCGCCGACGCGCTGCGCGACCAGGCCGCGAAGTTCGGCGTGGGTGACCAGCTGTCGATCCCGATGCGGGTCACGCCGAGCAGCGTGCCGGCCGAGCTCAACGAGCCGCAGCTGGCCCAGTCGGCGGTCGGCCAGTACGACGTGCGCGTCACGCCGCTGCAGGTCGCGATGTTCAGCGCGGCCGTCGCCAACCGCGGGATCGTCATGAGGCCGCACCTCGTGCGGTCGGTCCTGTCCAGCGACCTCAGCGTCATCGAGCGCTCGGAGCCCGAGCAGCTGTCGGAGGCCGTCACGCCCGAGGTCGCCGCCCAGCTCACCGAGATGATGGAGGCCGTCGTCGAGAACGGCAGCGGCAAGCCGGCGCAGGTCGATGGTGTGCGGGTCGCCGGCAAGACCGGCACCGCCGAGCACGACCCGAAGCAGCGGGCGCACGCGTGGTTCACTGGCTTCGCGCCGGCGCAGGACCCGCAGATCGCCGTCGCCGTGGTCGTCGAGAGCGGCGGCGACGCCGACAGCGAGACGCGCGGGGGTGGCGCCGTCGGCGGCCCCATCGCCAAGGCCATGATCGAGGCAGGGCTGAAGAGGTGAGCACGTCATGAAGGGGGAGACGATGCTCCTCGGGGGGCGCTACGAGGTCGCCGAGCTCATCGGTCGCGGCGGCATGGCCGAGGTCCACCTCGGCCACGACACCCGGCTCGGGCGCAAGGTCGCGATCAAGATGCTCCGCAGCGACCTCGCCCGCGACCCCTCCTTCATCAAGCGCTTCCGCCGCGAGGCGCAGTCGTCGGCGGGCCTCAACCACGCCTCCATCGTCGCGGTCTACGACTCCGGCGAGGACCACGTCGTCGAGTCCGGCGGCGCCAGCGTCGCGGTGCCCTACATGGTCATGGAGCACGTCGAGGGGCGCACGCTGCGCGAGGTCCTCACCGAGCAGGGCCGGATGTCGATCAACCAGGCCTGCCGGGTGACCGAGGGGGTGCTCGACGCGCTCGCCTACAGCCACCGCATGGGCATCGTCCACCGCGACATCAAGCCGGCCAACGTCATGATCGCCGCCGACGGGTCGATCAAGGTCATGGACTTCGGCATCGCCCGCGCCATCGCCGACACGGCCGCGACGATGACCCAGACCCAGGCGGTCATCGGCACCGCCCAGTACCTCTCGCCCGAGCAGGCGCAGGGTCAGCCGGTCGACGCGCGGTCCGACCTCTACTCCGCCGGCTGCATGCTCTACGAGCTGCTCACCGGCCGGCCGCCGTTCGTCGGCGACAGCCCGGTGTCGATCGCCTACCAGCACGTCGGCGAGCAGCCGACCCCGCCGTCGATCCTCGAGGACTCGCTCAGCGAGGGACTCGACGCGGTCGTCCTCCACGCCCTGACCAAGGACCGCGAGAAGCGCTACCAGGACGCCGGGGCCTTCCGCGCCGACCTGCAGTCGGCACGCCTCGGCCGCCCGGTGAGCGACGCGGCGATGACCTCGCTCGCGCTGCTCACCGCGGGGCACCCGGCGATCAGCACCTCCGAACCCACAGAGGTGTATGCCGCGCAGACCAGTCCCGCGAACGGGGCACCTCCCGCGGCCGCGGCGGGTTCGACGACGTCGACCTTCCCCGCCGTCGGGCACGCGCCGCCGCGTCGCCGCCGCAGCGGTGCCTTGCGGGTGGTCATGGTCCTGCTCGGTCTTGCGGCTCTTGCGCTGCTCGGCCTCGGGGTGCAGCAGTACCGCGAGGTGCAGGCGGAGGCGAACAAGGTCTCGGTGCCCGTGCTCGAGGGCAAGCCCCGCGCCACCGCCGTGGCCGAGCTCCGGCGGGCCGGTCTCACGTTCGTCGAGACGGCCGCCGCGAGCGCCACCGTCCCCGACGGGTCGGTCATCTCGCAGGACCCCGACCCCGGCGCCCGGGTCGTCGCCTCGACGACCACCGTGCGGATCGCCATCTCGACCGGCCCGACCGCCGTCGTCGTTCCCAACCTCGCCGGCCGGACCGTGGAGGAGGCGACGGAGCTGCTCACGGGCGCGAAACTCGCCATCGGCCGGACGGTCAAGGTCAACACGAACAAGCAGCCCAAGGACCGGATCGTCGAAAGCACCCCCGCCGCCGGGAAGTCCCTCCCGCCCGGGAGCATCGTCAACGTCTCGGTGTCCTCCGGCCAGGTCGAGGTCCCCCTCCTCACGGGCAAGACCCAGGACGAGGCCTCGGCCGCGCTGCTCGCCATCGGCCTCAAGCCCAAGACGGAGTACCGCCAGACGTCCCGGGCCACCCAGGGCACCGTCGTCGCGCAGGACCCCGACGCCGAGGAGATCGTCGCCATCGGGTCCGAGGTGACGATCACGGTCGCGCAGAAGGCGCCCCCGCCGCCGCCTCCCCCTCCGACCCCCTCGCCGAGTCCCACCCCGTCGGCGACCGCCACGCCCACTCCGACGCCGAGCCCCACGGGATCGCCGAGCCCCACCCCGAGCGGCAGCTGACCCAGACTGTCGCGCCTCCACCGGCGGCGGAGAGAATGGCGGGTGCGGGGTGCGCGGGTCAGTCGGTGACGTGCGCCGCGACGTGGGCGGCGTCGTGGACGAGCGGGCTGAGGCCGACCGACCGTTCGACGGCCTCGGCGTCGCCACACACCTGGAGCCAGTTGGCGAGGAGGTGGTGACCGCCCTGGGTCAGCACCGACTCGGGGTGGAACTGAACGCCGTGCAGCGGCAGCTCGCGGTGCTGGACCGCCATGATGATGCCGCTCTCGGTGTGACCCGTGGAGACGAGCGACTCGGGCAGGGTCGGGGGGTCGATCGTCAGCGAGTGGTAGCGCGTCGCCGTGAACGGCGTGGGCAGCCCCGCGAGCACCCCGGCGCCCTCGTGGTGCACGAGCGAGGTCTTCCCGTGGAGCAGCTCGGGCGCACGGCCGACGACCCCGCCGGCGACGACCCCCAGGGCCTGGTGGCCGAGGCAGACGCCGAGCATCGGCTGCGAGCGCTCACCGCAGGCCTCGATCATCGCCATCGAGACACCGGCCTCCTCGGGCGTGCCGGGCCCCGGCGAGACGAGGACGCCGTCGAAGTCGGCGCCGTCGGCGGGGGCGATCGCGTCGTTGCGCACGACGGTGCACTCGGCGCCGAGCTGCTCGAGGTAGCCGACGATCGTGAAGACGAACGAGTCGTAGTTGTCGATGACGAGGATGCGGGTGGGGTCGCTCATGCGAGGTCCTCGAGGGTGCGGGGGGAGGGAAGGGTGGGGAGGGCCGGACGTCCCGGAAGGGCTGCGGCGGTGTCGGAGCCGACGGTGGTCTCGTCGTAGGGCAGCCACGAGGCCACGAGGGGGAAGAGCCACTCGAAGCAGACCACGACGACGGCACCGAACAGGACCACGATCAGCGCCGCACGGAGCAGGGCGGGACCGGGGAGCGCACGCCACAGGCCGGCATACATCAGGACGGCTCCACCCGCGGGGCGGGGAGGTTGTCGGACAGCGCGATCTGGTCGCGCGTCCGGGTGAGGACGAGCTCGGCGTGAACGATCCAGCGCTGCTTCGCGCTGAACCTGGGGTGGCACGACGTGAGGGTGAGGACCGCCTTCGTCGGCGTCGCAGCGGGGTCCCCCGGCACGGCGGCAATGACGTCGGACTCCGACGGGCGCACGATCTCGTGGCTCGTCACGGCGTACACGCTCTCGCCCCCGGCGGTCTCGACGATGACCTCGTCCCCCCGGCGGAGCCGGTCGATGTCGGCGAGCGGCTTGCCGTAGGTCGTGCGGTGCCCCGCGATGGCGAGGTTGCCGACCTCTCCGGGGGCGGCCGACCCGACGTAGTGCCCGAGACCCTGCGCGAGCTCCTTGGCCGACGTGCCCTCGACGAGCGGGCGGGCGTAGTCGGAGCCGAAACGGGGGATCCGCACGACGGCGAAGGCGTCGCCCTGGACCTTGGGCTCGACCTCGGCCGCGGCGCCGGAGGACGCCTCGGCGAACCCGCGCTCGAGGGTCGACACCGTCTGCGCGTGGGCGCGGTCGGACTCGACGTCGGTCCACCACAGCTGCCACACGACGAAGAGCAGGACGAGCGCACCGAGCGTCACGAGGACCTCGCCGAGCACCCCCACGACCCCCGCCCCCGTCGACCTGCCGCCGCGGCTCCGACTCACTGCTCCACCGAGGCGTAGTCGGGGGTGATCGAGCCGGCGTAGGCCGGGAAGGAGTACGCGTCGGAGGAGGTCACGTCGTAGCCGAGGCCGACGGCGGTGACGTACTCGCGGTAGATCGCGACCTCGGGCGACTGGTCGAGGATCTCGCGCAGCCGCTGGGGGTCGCCGATGGCGCGGATGCGGTACGGCGGGGAGTAGACGCGACCCTGGAGGATGAGGGTGTTGCCGACGCAGCGGACGGCACTCGTCGAGATGATCCGCTGGTCCTGGATCATCATCGCCTCCGCGCCCCCCGCCCAGAACGCGTTGACGACGGCCTGGACGTCCTGCTGGTGCACGACGATGTCGTCGGCGGAGAAGCCCGCGGGCAGCGCGTCGACCTCGAGGTCGGAGTCGTCGAGCTGGACCTCGACGCCGGGTCCCTCGACGGGGACTCGGCCGGCGGTGACGGCAATCGCGTCAGCCTTGCGCTTGAGCTCGCCGATCGCGGCGTTGCCGGGGGTGCTCGTCCGGGTGAGCTGCTCGACCTCGGCCTCGAGGGTCTGCAGCTCCTCGGTCATCCGGGTGTTGTCCTTGGTCTGCTGCCGGATGATGTCCGGGATGCCGGCCCCGTCCGATCGCAGGCTGCGACCCTGCGCCACCGACCCGCTCGTGGCGAAGAGGATGCCCGCGAGGATCGCCACGACGGGCACGAGCAGCGACCACGCCGTGGGTCGCGTCGTGAGGAAGGTTCTGCGCTCGGCCACGGGGGTCACCACCTCTCTCTGGAACAGGCTCTACGCTAGGCCACGACCCCGAATGCCAAGGAGACAGTCCGTGCCAGAGTCCAAGGGCCGCGCCAAGCCCGCCTACACGCCGCCCCGCACGGCGCAGGCCAACGCCACCAAGCCCAACCCGCGCTGGTTCGTGCCCGTGATGCTCGGGCTGATGCTCATCGGTCTGGTCTGGGTCGTGACGTACTATATCTCCGGCGCCAAGGAGTACCCGCTGCCCCAGATCGGGCGCTGGAACCTCGGTGCCGGCTTTGCCTTCATGATGGCCGGCTTCCTCATGACGACGCGCTGGCGCTGACGCCCGCCCGTCCCCCGGTTCACGCGGAACGGCCCCTGACCACGTCGGTCGGGGGCCGTTCCGTGTCGCCTGTGCACCGATTCTGGGGACAAGCTGTGGACAACTCGACGTTATCCACAGGAGTTGTCCCCAATGTGGATGAATGACAGCCATGTAATCCGGCTGGTGGTCGCCGGTTGGTCATCGGCCGCTCGCACGTCGTCGCGGTACGCCCAGTGCACTGCTGCGCCCCAGCGCAGCACGCCAGCCACCCACCGCTGTGCACTGCTGCACCCCAGCGCAGCAGTGCACAGTCACCACGGACTCAGGGTCTGCACTGCTGCGGCTCGGCGCAGCAGTGCACAGTCACGACGGACTCAGGGTGTGCACTGCTGCACCCCAGCGCAGCAGTGCACCGTGCGGCGTGGGGGGTCGGGCAGGCGGCGCTGCTGCGGGTCAGCGCAGCAGTGCACAGGTCAAATCGGGGACGACGTCAGCGCGTACTTCAGCACGGTGAGCGCAACGAGCACCACCGCGATGGCGCCCAGCCCGACCCAGTGCACGCCGAAGTTCGCGCGCTGCGTCAGCGCCGCACCCTCCGGCCGGCGCCCCGTGTAGGCCACGACCGCAGCGCACGCCGCCCCGACGAGCAGCCCACCGAGGTGCGCCTGCCAGGCGATGCCGGGGATGACGAAGCCGAGGACCGCGTTGATCCCGATGGTCGCGTACATCGCCGCGGCCGAGCGTCCCAGCCGGCGCTGCAGCACGAGGAACGCCCCGAACAGCCCGAACACCGCTCCAGACGCCCCGACAGCGGGCGTCTCCCACGAACCGAAGTCGCGCATGTTGAGCTCGTCGACCGACTGCGGGAAGGACAGGAGCAGGTAGACGACGGAGCCGCCGACCGCGCTGATGAGGTAAAGCGCCGCGAACCTGGCCCTGCCGAGCATCGGCTCGAGGTACTGCCCCATGACCCACAGCGCGTACATGTTGAAGCCGATGTGGAGCAGCATCCGTGGGCTGTGCGCGAACGCCGACGTGATGAAGCGCCACGGCTCGCTGTCGCCGAGGTAGGGCACGAACGCCACCTTGTCGGTGACCGTGGGCGAGGCGAGCTGGGCCAAAAAGACGGCGATGCAGATGCCGATGATCGTCGTCGTGACGAACGGCCGATCGCCGACCGTGCTGACGTCGCCCCCGAAGACCGTCCGGCCCTGGCGGATCGACTTCTGGCCCTCGCGGACGCAGTCGACGCACTGCACGCCGACCGCCGCCGACCGCTGGCACTCAGGGCAGACCGGGCGGCCGCAGCGCTGGCAGCGGACGTACGAGACCCGGTCGGGATGGCGCGGGCAGACCGGCACCTCTTCGGGGGTGCCGGTCTGTCCGTATGCCGTCGGCTCACTCATCACCGCGAGTCTAACGACGCCAGGTGGGAACGCCCTGAGCGTGGGCCGTGAGGACCCGGCAGCCGGGTCCCGGACCTCACGCGGCCTCGAGCTGCTCCCGGATGAGAGTGTCGGCCAACCGGTCCGCAGATCCGGGGAGCCGGGCCAGCGCGTGCGTAGCGACAACGAGGCGCGCACCGGGGTCGATGACGAGGCACGCACCAGCGTCGCGCGTCTGGCCGTTGTGCCACCAGCGCCCTTCGGTCTCCTGCCAGCCACGTCGCGCCACGTCGTACCCACCGCGCTCATGGGTCTCCTGACCGTACCGTGCGAGGTCGTCGATAGTGCTCCAGAGCGCTCCCGCGGGCGCGTATGCCGACCGGTCCAGCCGCCAGGGCTGGTGCGGTTTCCGGTCGAAGCCCTTGATCGCCGTCCACCGCTCCTCCGGAGGGCGGACCGTCACGCCGGTCAGGCCCCACGGCTCGAGGACGAGTCCGCGCACGGACGGGAACCAGTCCTCGCCGGTGACCGTCTCGATGACCCGGCCGAGGACGGCATACCCGAGGTTGGAGTAGGCGACCACGCCCGGGGTCTCGAGCAGGGAAGGGTCGAACTCGTCGAGCAGGGCCGACAGGAAGTCGGGACCCGTGCCCTCGTACGGGTCGTGGTTGAGCCCGCCCTTCATGCCCGGATGGACGCGGGGCATCCCCGAGGTGTGCCGGGCGAGCTGGTCCACCGTGATCTGTGCGGGGAGGCGACCACCGACGATGTCGACGACCGGCTGGTCGTAGGCGAGCCGCCCCGAGACGACGAGCTCAGCGACCGCGGCCGACGTCACCGTCTTGGTGATCGAGCCCCACTCGACGTCGTTGCCCTCGACGTAGGCCTTGCCGAGCTCACGCGACACGACGGCGCCGTCCTTGAGGACCACGTGCGCCTGACGCTTCTTGAACAGTCTCACGACGATCTCCTGTCGACGATGGGAGTACTCACATCCCTGGGCGATCCGCGCGCGTGCCCACTCGAGGTGACCCTTCACGAAGATGAGGTCACACGCCATCATGATGAGCGGCCGTCGCAGCCGGGGCACGAGCACCATGAGCGGGAAGGACATCGACAGCCACACGGTTGCGTACGCCCCGATGACGAGCAGCCAACGGCGGTCCGCGGGGTCTACGGCGTCCTGACCCAGCGTGTCGTCCCCCTCCTCGTGATCCTGTCCACCACGCGCCAGGAGCACTGACCACGGTCGTGGTCAGTTCTCCTGGGGGCGTGCGTGCGCGGGTCGGGCTCAGGTGTCGATGGTGAAGCTCTCGATGACAACGTCCTGCGCGGGCTTGTCGTTCGCGCCGGTCTTGACGGCGGCGATCTTGTCGACGACGTCGCGGCTCTCCTGGTCGGCGACCTCGCCGAAGATCGTGTGCTTGCCGTTGAGGTGCGGGGTCGGGGTCACGGTGATGAAGAACTGGCTGCCGTTGGTGCCCTTGCCCATGCGCTTCCCGGCGTTGGCCATGGCGAAGAGGTAGGGCCGGTCGAACTGGAGCTCGGGGTGGATCTCGTCGTCGAAGGTGAAGCCGGGGCCACCGAAGCCCTGGCCCATCGGGTCACCACCCTGGATCATGAAGCCGGGGATGATGCGGTGGAAGATCAGGCCGTCGTAGTACTTGTCCGGGTTGCTCCGGCCGGCGTCGTCCTTGTACTCGAGCTCACCCGAGGCCAGGCCGGTGATGGTCTTCACCGTCTTGGGCGCGTGGTCGGGGAACAGGGTGACGTTGATCGTGCCGTGGTTGGTCTTCAGGGTTGCCTTCATGCGTCCATCGTATGGGTTGCCCCGGGGCCCAACTGTGACAGTGCTGGTCAAACAGTGTTTGATGGAAGCAGTCGTTGAACGGCGACACCGTTCACTCGTCCATCGATAGGAGATCGTCGTGTTCCGCACGAAGAGCAAGACCGAACAGGCCCGTGAGGCCGTCGCGGCTCGGGTCGAGACCGCCGCCTCCACCGCGTCTGACGCCTCGTCCAGCGCCCACTCCACGGCAGCCGACCTCCGGGCCCGCGCCGCCGAGCTCAAGGACAGGGCCGCCCCCAGGGTGGAGAGCGCACGCGAGACCGCCCGCGACTACGCCGCCGAGGCCGGACCCAAGGTCCACGACGCCAAGGACACCTTCGTCGAGGAGGTCGTGCCCAAGCTCGCGTCCGCCCTCGCGACCGTCCTCGCCGGCGCCGCGGCCACCAAGGCCGCCGCGGCCGAGGCCGCCGACCGCGCCCCCGACGCCTACCACGTGCTCAAGGGCGACGCCGTCGTCAAGCAGAAGAAGGGCGGCAAGGGCCTCCTGCTCCTCGGCCTCCTCGCGGCCGGCGCTGCCGCGCTCGCGTGGAAGAAGTCGACCGAGAAGAAGGACCCGTGGGCGACCGCCGGGGCCTACACCGCTCCCGGCTCCGGCCGTGACTCGTCCGTCGGTGGCGCACACAACGGCGCCACGGTCGGCGACAAGGTCACCGACCTCGCCGCCGCCGCCAAGGAGAAGGCTGCTGCCGCGGGAACGGCCGTCAAGGACAAGGCCAGCGAGGTCAAGGACAAGACGACCGACAAGGCCGCCGACGTCAAGGACAAGGCCAGCGACACGACCGACGAGTTCACCGCGGACGACGCAGCCGAGTACTCCGGCGAGCCGACCACCGAGACCGTCAGCGAGGGCGACGCCTGGACCGACGCCGGCGAGTGGGCCGAGGGCGCGGCGCCGTCGACCTCCGGCACGTCCGAGGGTTCGGACCTGTCGACGCCGCACCTCGACGAGGGCCGCAGCAACAACAGCTGACCCTTCGGGGCGCACGACGAGAGGCGGTATGCCGGGTGCCCACCCGGCATACCGCCTCTCGTCGTTCCGCCGTGGGGCCGGTGGTGGGCGGGCAGGGGCGTCGATAGGTTGAGCCGCATGTCATCGCCGACCGCCCCGACCCCGCTCGTCGACACCGGGCTGCGGACCGAGCCCGACCGGGCCTGGGTGCAGGGAGCGATCCGCAAGCTGCGCGCCGACGCGACGCGGACCTCGGACACCCACCTCATCAAGGTGCACCTGCCCGGCTGCGGCCGCGTCGACCTCTACCTCAAGGACGAGTCGACGCACCCGACCGGCTCCCTCAAGCACCGGCTCGCCCGCTCGCTGTTCCTCTACGGCCTCTGCAACGGGATCATCGGCCCGCGCACGACGGTCGTCGAGGCGTCGTCCGGCTCGACGGCGGTGAGCGAGGCGCACTTCGCGCAGATGCTCGGGGTGCCGTTCATCGCGGTGATGGCCTCGAGCACCTCGCCCGCGAAGATCGCGCTAATCGAGCGGGAGGGGGGTCGCTGCCACCTGGTCGAGGACCCCACGACGGTCTACGACGAGGCGCGGCGGGTGGCGGACGAGGCCGGCGGCGTCTACCTCGACCAGTTCAGCAACGCCGAGCGGGCGACGGACTGGCGCGGCAACAACAACATCGCCGAGTCGATCTTCGAGCAGATGGCGCTCGAGGAGCACCCGGTCCCGACCTGGATCGTCGTCGGCGCCGGCACCGGCGGGACCTCTGCGACGATCGGCCGCTTCGTGCGCTACCAGGCGCTCGACACCCGGGTGTGCGTCGTCGACCCGGAGCACTCGGCCTTCCTGCCGGCGTGGCAGGGCGACGGGGAGGCCCGGCTCGAGCCGTCGCGGATCGAGGGGATCGGGCGGGCGCGGCTCGAGCCGTCGTTCCTGCCGCTCGTCGTCGATCGGATGCTCGGGGTGCCCGACTGCGCGTCGATCGCCGCGACGCGGTTCCTGCGCGAGCGCACCGGGATCCACGCGGGGCCGTCCACCGGCACCAACATCTACGGCGCGCTGCGGCTGGCCGCGGAGATGCAGGCAGCCGGCGAGCGCGGCTCGATCGTCACGCTCGTGTGCGACCGCGGCGACCGCTACGACGAGACCTACAACTCCGACGCGTGGGTGGCGGGCAAGGGTCACGACCTCGCGCGGTATGCCGGCGTGCTGGCGTCCGCGTGGGACGACGGCGTCTGGTTGGGCTGAGCGCGGTCATCTGCTCGACGTGGTGATGACGTCAGGTCCTCCGAAATTGTCACCGACCAGTTGTCTCAACCTCTGTGGCCGGGCGCCCTCGAGGCGGATCATGGAAGGGGTGGGGCCGCGCGCCCGGTGCGGTCCGCTGGAGGTGGACCATGAGCCCTGCACGACGCGCCGCGGCCTGGCTGGCCGCAGTCCTCACCGCCCTGGCGGTCGGCACCGTCCTGCCGACTCCAGCGGCCGCCGACCCGAGCACGCCCGCGAGCTACCCCGCGGCGTCGTCGGCAACGCGCGTGTCCGCGCAGTTCTTCGACACGTGCACGGCGCCCTCACCGTCCGCCCTGTCCGCGTGGAAGGGGCGGGCACCGTACAGCGGCGTCAACATCTACTTCGGGGGGCGCAACCGGGCCTGCCCCCAGCCCAACCTCACGGCTGCCTGGGTGCGCAGCGCGACGGCGGGTGGGTGGTTCCTCGTCCCGACCTACATGGGCGACCAGCCGTTCTGCATCTTCGGGACCAAGACCTACCGGTACACCGCCAGCAGCGCGGCTGCCCGGGGTGCGGCGGACGGCGCCGACGCGGTCGCGAAGGCCCGCGCCCTCGGTCTGCTGCCCGGCAGCGCTCTCTACGCCGACGTCGAGCACTACAACCGGGCCGCCGCCGGGTGCACCACCGCCGTGCGCACCTACGTGTCGGAGTGGACGCGGGCCCTGCACCGGTCCGGCTTCCTCGCCGGCGTCTACGCACACCAGGACTCGGGGGTGCGTGACCTCGCGGCCAGCTACCTGTCGACGACCCTGGCGCGGCCGGACGCCATCTGGATGGCGCGCTGGGACAACGTCGCGACCACAGTGAACTGGCCGACCGCCGGCAACGGCCTCTGGGCCGAGTGGCAGCGCGCCAAGCAGTACCGCGGCGACCACCCCGAGACCTGGGGCGGGGTGACCATCATCATCGACAGCGACATCATCCGGGGTCCGGTGGCAACGGTCGCTCGGCCCTACCGCGTCACGAGCTCCGGCACCCTCAATGTCCGCAGCGGTCCGTCGAGCGCCTATCCGGTCATCGGTTCGCTGGCCTCGGGTTCCACCGTGTCGGTCATCTGCCAAGCCCGCGGGCAGGTGGTCGGGACGACTTCGGTGTGGGACCGCATCAGCACCGGTGGCTACGTCTCGGACCGCTACGTCTCCACGCCGTCGGGGACGACCTTCAGCGCGCCGCTGCAGCGCTGTTCCTACCCGGGCCAGATCACGATCGGGACGCCCGTCAATACCCGCGCCGGACCGGGCACGACGTATGCCGTCAACGGCTCGCTGCAGGGTGGCGCGCTCGCGTACGTGGCGTGCCAGAAGGCGGGCACACTGGTCGGCACGACACGGGTGTGGAACCAGCTCGTCGACGGCCGGTGGCTCAGCGACTACTACGTGTCCAACGCCTCGAACACGACCTACAGCTCACCCGTCCCCCGCTGCCCGTGACCCTCGCCGTGGGTCTGGACACGGCTAGGCGCGGGCGAGCATCACGCCGACGGCGCGGTTGAGCACGATGAGGCCCTCACGGGTGACCTCGGTGGCCGCGCCCTTGGGCGTGGCCCGGTTGTCACAGGCGGAGGTCCACCGCACGCCGGACTTCGCGGCGATGGCGGCCGCGGTCTCGGGGATCGTGCCGGGCTCCACCCCGCAGGCCTCGGCCGCAGCCGTGAACACCTCCGGCGGCAGGGTGCTCAGGGCGCCCACCTTGACCATCGGGATCCCGAGCTGCCGGCACAGTCGGTCCACCTGGGCCTGCATGCCGTCGCCGTAGACGTTGCGTCCTCCTGCGGGCGACAGCGCACGGTCGTCGTCACCTCGGCACGAGGCGCACCACGCGGGGTTCAAACCGTGCTTGCAGTCATTGCTCATGTTTGCAAGGTATCCCGGTCCGGGCACCCCCGTTGACCACACCTCCTCCGCGGACCTCTGGGACAGTCGGATCATGGGTGACTTCGAGGCAGTGGTGGAGACCACGGGCGACGGGACGATCGGGGAGGCCGGTCCCCTCGTCGTCGAGGTGCGCAACGGGCACACGGGCCAGTCGCACGTCGCGTCGGTGGACGGGTTCACGGGTGGACACCTGCTCCACCTGGCCGTCGCGGGTTGCGTGTCGAACGACCTGTTCCGAGAGGCGAGGGCCCGGGGGATCGTGCTCACCCGGGTGCGGGTGGTCGCCGACGGCGGGTTCGGCGGGGACCCGAGCCGGTCGACGGGGGTGGCGTACCGGGTCGAGGTCGAGAGCAACGCCTCGGAGCCCGCCCTGCGCGACCTCGTCGCGCGGGTCGAGGACGTCGCCGAGATCCCATCGGCGCTGCGGCACGGCGCCGTGGTCCGGCTGACCGGCACCCGGATCCGCTCGGGCCACGAGCCACGGCCGTCCGCCGTCTCGGACCCGGGGCCGTTCTTCCACGGCACGAAGGCCGACCTCGTCGCGGAGGACGTGCTCGTGCCCGGCTACGCCTCGAACTTCGGCGAACGCCGTGAGGCCAACCACGTCTACGTCAGCGCCACGCTCGACGCGGCCACGTGGGGCGCCGAGCTCGCGGTGGGTGAGGGACGCGGGCGTGTCTACGAGGTGGAGCCGACCGGCCCCCTCCAGGACGACCCCAACCTCACGAACATGAGGTTCCCGGGCAACCCGACGCGGTCCTACCGCACGCGCCACCCGGTGCGCGTCGTCCGCGAGGTGCTCGACTGGGAGCCGCACCCGCCGGAGGTGCTGGGGACGATGCGGGAGCACCTCGCGGCGCTCGACCGGCAGGGCGTCGAGGCCGTCGACGACTGAGTCGCTCACGAAGCCTCCGGCTTCTCCCCCATCGGTGTGGTCATGCTCACCCTGGCGGCGTACCTCCTCCGCAGCGCAGGGTGAACCGTCACTCCACGGTTTGGCCTCCCCCTCTTCGGGGAATGAACAGGGGGAGGAGATACCCATGAACCACCACACATCCCGGTTGCGGCCCGACGGCACCACCTTCCCTCCGGTCACACCGGACCCCCCGGCCCCACCCGGCTACGTCGACCCTCTCGAGCGGCTCGAGGGGGCGTTCGAGCGGGAGGACGGCGGCGACGAGGGTGGCGGCGACGCGATGTCGCAGCCGCGCCTCCCCGACCCCGACCCCGGCGACGGGTCGGGGACGTGACCATGAGGGTCGCGGTCCTGTCCACCTATCCGCCCCGGCGCTGCGGGCTGGCGACCTTCACGACGGACCTGCGCCACGCCGTCCTCGCCGCGGACAGCTCGGTCGAGGTGCTCGTCGCGGCAGTGCTCGACGACTCCCCGGACGCCCTCGCCGCGCCGGACCCGGACGGCCCACGCGGGCCCGAGGTCCTGCTCACGCTGCGCCAGCACGACCGGGAGGACTACCCGCGCGCCGCCCGGGTCCTCAACGAGAGCGGCGTGGACGTCGTCCTCGTCCAGCACGAGTACGGGATCTTCGGCGGGGACGCCGGGGGCAACCTCCTCGACCTGCTCGCCGCACTCACCGTGCCCTATGTCGTCACCCTGCACACCCTGCTGCTCGAGCCGAGCCCCCGCCAGCGCGCCGTGCTGCGCGGTGTCGTCGACGGCGCGGCCCAGGTCACCGTGTTCACGGCGCTCGCGCGCGACCAGCTCGTCCGCAGCGGGCTGGTGCCGTGGAGCCGCGTCGCCGTGGTCAACCACGGAGCGCCGGAGGACCTCCAGCCGTTCCGGCCCTCCACCGGGGTGCCGAACCGCGAGACGCAGCGGTCCACGATCCCGGAGCTCGCGGCATACGAAGGACGACGGGTGCTGTCCACGTTCGGGCTGCTGTCGGCGAGCAAGGGGCTGGAGGTCGCGATCCGCGCCATGCGGACGGTCGCCGACGCCCACCCGGACGCCCTCTACGTCGTCGCCGGCCGCACCCACCCCGAGGTCGTGCGCCAGGACGGCGAGCGCTACCGCGAAGGGCTGCAGCGCCTCACCGCCGAGCTGGGCCTGGAGGAGCACGTCCTCTTCCTCGACCGCTACCTCACCGACGATGACATCCGTGACCTCCTCACCCACACGGAGGTCTTCGTCACGCCCTACCGGCACGCGGAGCAGGTGGTGTCCGGCGTGCTCACCTTCGCGCTCGTCGCGGGGTGCGCGGTCGTCTCGACACCGTACTTCTACGCCACCGAGCTGCTCTCGACCGGCGCCGGCCGGCTCGTCACGTTCGACGACCCTGCCGGCACGGCCGCCGCCCTCGTCGAGCTCCTCGGTGACGAGGAGCTGCTGCGCGAGGCGTCGCGGACCGCATACCGCGTCGGGAGCCAGTACACCTGGCCCGAGGTCGGCCGGGAGATGACCAAGGTGCTCGCCACGGCGACCAACGGCTCCGTCCCGCTGCGCTCCATCCCGCCACTGACCCACCTCCTGCGGCTCGTCGAGGTCGGGGGGATCGTTCAGCACGCCGTCGGCCGGGAGCCCGACCGGTCGACCGGGTACTGCGTCGACGACGTCACCCGGCTGGGCCTGGTGGCCGCGGCGCTGGAGCGGCGCGATCCCGGATCGGACCCGGGGGTGCTGGGCCTCGTCGTCCGCCGGTGCATGACGTTCCTCGACGAGGCCTGGGACGACGTCAGCGGGCAGATGCGCAACGTGCGGGAGGTCTCGGGCCGGTGGCTCGACGAGCCGCACCCTGGCGACCACCTCGGCCGGGCGATCTGGGCCCTCGGTGACCTGGGGGCCGATCCCGGCGGTGTCGCCCCGTGGGCCCGAGGACTGCTGCACGACATCGTCTCGACCGAGCCGTCTCTGCGCGACCCCCGGGCGGCCGCGTTCGCCGTCCTCGGCCTGACCCGCCTCCCGGGGGAGCACCTCGACGAGCCCGGCCGCCGCCTTTTGCGGCACCTCGCCGCCGAGCTGGCCGCGCGCTACACCGCCAACGTCTCCCCGGAGTGGGAGTGGTTCCAGGACGAGCTCACCTACGACAACGGGCGGCTCGCACAGGCGCTCATCGCCGCCGGCGCCTCCCAACGCCACGCCGAGCAGCTGCGCCTCGGGCTGGAGGCGCTCGAGTGGTACTGCGGGCAGTGCGCCGTGGACTCCGGCGCGGTGGTGCTCGTCGGCAACCACTGGCGGCGGCGCGAGTCGGCGCCCCACGACCCGCACGACCCGGACTGGGACGAGGGCGACGAGCAGTGCGTCGACGCCGCGGCGCTGGTGGAGGCGTGCGTGGAGGCCTACCGGGCCACCGGCTCGACGGTCTTCGCCCGCCGGGCCCGCAACGCCTTCGCGTGGTTCCACGGCCGGAACCGCTGGGGGGTGGCGCTCTACGACGAAGTGAGCGGCGGGTGCCACGACGGCGTCAGCTCGCGCGGCCTCAACCGGAACCAGGGCGCCGAGTCGACGCTGTCCTACTTCCAGGCCTGGCTGGCCCTGGACTCCGTCGACCTGCTGCCCTCCGGAGGGGACGAGTGACGGGTCGGTGAGGGTCGGGATCCTCGGTCCGATCAGCTGGCGCACCCCTCCTCAGCACTACGGACCCTGGGAGCAGGTGGCCGGGCTCCTCGCCGACGGACTCGCGGACCGCGGCGTCGACGTCACCCTCTTCGCCACCGCCGACTCCCGGACCCGGGCTCTGCTCGACGCCGTCGCCGCGCACGGGTACTCCGAGGACCCCAGCATGGATGGTCGCGTCTGGGAGGCGCTCCACGTCGCCCACGTCCTCGAGCGTTCCGGGGATTTCGACCTCGTCCACAACCACCTCGACTGGCTGCCCCTCGCCTTCTCGCATGCCTTCCGGGCGCCGCTCGTCACGACCATCCACGGGTTCTCGGCACCCGGCATACTCCCCGCCTATCGACACGCGAGGTCCGCGTACGTCTCGATCTCGGACTCCGACCGGTCCCCTGACCTGGACTACGTCGCCACCGTCCACCACGGCGTCGACGTCGAGGCGCTGCCGTTCGGGCCGGGGGGCGACGACCTCGTGTCGCTCGGCCGGATCCACCCCGACAAGGGCGTCGCCGAGGCGATCGCCATCGCGCGGCGGGCGGGTCGGCGCCTCGTCCTGTGCGGGATCGTCCACGACGAGAGGTACTTCGACGAGGAGGTCGCCCCGCACGTCGACGGCGACGGAGTCGACTTCCTCGGGCCGGTCGGGCCGACGGAGAGGGCGCGGGTGCTCGGCGCAGCCGCGGCGCTGCTGCACCCGGTCGCCTTCGACGAGCCGTTCGGGCTGTCGGTCGTCGAGTCGATGGTCTGTGGCACACCGGTGGTGGCGTTCCGGCGCGGGTCGATGCCCGAGGTCGTCGACGAGGGGGTCACCGGCTGCCTCGTGTCCGACGTCGACGAGGCCGTGGCCGCCGTCGGGACCGCGGTGGCCCTGGACCGGCGTGCGTGTCGCGAGCGCGGCGTCTCCCGATTCAGCGCATCGCGCATGGTCGAGGACTACCTTGGGGTCTATGCCAGAGTCGTGGCACCCCGGTGAGCAGAGGGTCTTCCGCAGGGCGGTCGCGAACCCCCTGCTCACGGCCGACGACTGGCCCTATCCGGTCAACGCCGTGTTCAACCCTGCGGCCGCTCACGACGGTGAGCAGACGATCCTCGTGTGCCGGGTGGAGGACTTCCAGGGTCGCAGCCACCTCAGCGTCGCCCGCTCCTCGGACGGGCTCAACGGCTGGTCCATCGACACCGAGCCGCTGATCCACCCCTCGGAGGACCATCCGACGGAGTTGTGGGGGGCGGAGGACCCGCGGATCACCCGGGTCGACGAGCTGGGGCTGTGGGTCATCGCCTACACGGCGTACGGACCGACCGGGCCGGCGGTCTCGCTGGCGACGACGACCGACTTCCGGACCGCCGAACGCATCGGGGTGGTCTGCCCACCCGAGGACAAGAACGCGGCGCTGCTGCCCCGCCGGATCGACGGCCACTTCGTCCTCTTCCACCGCCCCCGGACGGTCGTGGGCAACCACGCCGACATCTGGATGTCCCGCTCGACGGACCTGCGGAGCTGGCTCGCACCGGAGCCGGTCTTCCGGGCGCGGGCGGGCATGTGGGACAGCGCCCGGATCGGGATGGGACCGCCGCCGATCGAGACGCCCGAGGGATGGCTGGTCGCGTACCACGGGGTGCGGGAGACCGTGGCGGGCCAGCTCTACCGCGTCGGGTTGGCGCTGCTCGACCTCGACGACCCGCGGGTGGTGCTCAAGCGGTCGCGGGAGTGGTTCCTCGGGCCGGTGACGCCCTATGAGTTGCAGGGTGACGTGCCGGGTGTCGTGTTCCCGTGCGGCTGGCTGCACGACCCGATCACGGACTCGCTGCGCCTCTACTACGGCGGCGCGGACTCCGTCGTCGCGATGGCCGAGTCGACGATGTCGGAGGTGATGGACCTGCTGTCGCGGTGCGACTAGAGGTTCTCGCGCTTGGCTTCCTGCGTGTTGCGCAGCGCCTCGGCGCCGGCCCCGGTGAGCCGGTCGAGGGAGGCGGGGCGGCCGGTGATGAGAAGCAGCAGGGCCCCGACCGTTCCGGTCACCTCGCCGCCGTGACCGCGGGTCCAGTCGATGTCGGTGGCGCTGAGGCGGTATCCGGCGAGCGGCAGCCGGCGGAAGACCGCGGACATCCAGCTCCGGCGGGTGTCCCACCGCCGGGTGGCCGCGACCGCACAGGCCTCCGGGGGCATGGCGAGGTCCACGCCGAGCGGGATCGCCATGTCCTGGCTGTGGACGAGGATGTCGGTGAGGGTCTCGAGCGGCGTGACGAAGGAGTTGTGCCGGCGCGACCCGATCCCGACCCGGATCCGCTGGATGATCTCGTCGGTCTCGAGCTGACGGGCTCGCAGGACGGCCGAGTCGTGGATCATCCGGTTGAGCGTCAGGCTGCGCAGGAGGACCGGGTTGGCCGAGACGAGGGCGGCGACGTCGCTCACGTGCTGCCGCTGGAGGGTCAGGTGGGTGGCGACGTGGCGGACGGTCCAGCCCTCGCACAGCGACGGATGCTCCCACTGCTCGTCGGTGAGGTGCTCCAGCATGTCCGCAGTGCGTTCGCGCTGGTCGTCGATCGCGGCCCACACCGCATCGGCCTGGGTTGTCGTCATCGTGGTCATTGTTCCTCCCTCAGGTGAAGACCGGTGGGCTCAGGCGGGTCCGCTTGAGCTCGAAGAACTGCGGGTATGCCGCGAGCAGCCGTGCGCCGTCGAAGACGGTCAGCGCGTCGTCACCTCGCGGGATGGCGTTGAGCACCGGGCCGTAGAACGCGCGGCCGTCGATGCACGTGATGGGGGTGCCGACGTCGCCGCCGACGAGGGCGAGGCCGGTGTCGTGGCTGTGTCGGAGTGCCTCGTCGTGATCGCCGGACTCCATGGCGTCCTCGAGGTCCGCGGGGAGGCCGACCTCGGCGAGTGCGCCACGGAGGGCGACGTGGTACTCGGCCGGATCAGGGCGACGCCACTCGTCGAAGACGCGCTTCCCGAAGGCGGTGTAGAACCCGCCCAGGACCTCCTCGCCGAAGCGGGTGACCGCGGCCATCGCGACGCGCGCCGGGCCGCGTGTGGTCTCGGTGGTGCGGCGGTACTCCGGTGTGATGTCGGTGCGGTGCTCGTTGAGGACGTACAGGCTGAGGAGGTGATGCCGAACCTGCAGTTGCCGGCTCCGCCCGACCTCGTGCAGCCACCGCGACGCCGTCCAGGAGTAGGGGCAGACCGGGTCGAACCACAGGTCGACGATCGCCGTGTCGTTCACGGGTTCCATCTCGACCCACCTCGCTAGAATAGTCCCATGATCGAACTACTATAGTTCGTTCATGGGACTATGTGAAGGGGTCCGATGGAACGCGAGCTGCCGACCAGCCTGCTGATGTTCATCTCGTCGCGAGCCGCTGCCGACCGCATCTTCAGGAGCCTGCAGGACGCCGGCTTCACCGACGTGACGATCGCGCAGAGCAGGCTGACGATGGGTCTCGACCCGGGGGGCACCCGGCTCAGCGTCCTGGCCGACCGGGCGCAGATCGCCAAGCAGACGGCCACGGCCATCGTCGACAAGCTCGAGCGAGCCGGCTACGTGGAACGGGTCCCCGACCCCACCGACGGTCGGGCGCGACTGGTGCGGATGACCGCACGCGCCGAGGCCGTCATCCCGATCGCCCGAGCCGAGGAGGCACGCATCGAAGCCGAGTGGGAGGCGCACCTCGGCCCGAAGCGCATGGCGCAGCTGCGTGAGGCGCTCACCGCACTGCGCGAGATCACCGACCCGTACCGGTAGTCCACCCCCTCCAGCGCGCAGGGTCGAGCCGCCTCCCGAGGACACGATCCGCTGGAACAGCACCGCCGGCAGCGCGAGACGGCGGCGAGTGGTCCGCTTCCTCAGGGACGCAGGTAGAGCTGCTTGCGGTGCAGGAGCATGCTGAGCAGTGTCCAGAAGGTGATGGCGGCCAGGACGAGGGGGAGGACGTCGTCGGCGCTGCCGGAGAGGGAGATGGTCAGCTCCTTGGCCCAGGACAGCTCGGACGAACGAGGGCGCGACACGATCAGCAGGAACATCAGGATGTGCGAGCCGAAGTAGACCAAGAGACTGTTGCGCCCGAGCGCGACCAAGGGGTAGGTGAGGTAGCCCATGACCTTGGGGGTGCGGGGCCAGTAGTCGAACAGCAGCGCCAGCAGCCACAGCGCCCCGACGGTGGCCAAGGCGATGCTCAGCCCGAACGGCGGGGTCCACAGCCGTTTGGCCGTGATGGTGAGCTGGCTGGTCATGAGGACGCCGGCGCCCAGAACCCCGATGGTGATGACCGCACCGCGCAGCAGGGCCCACGACGGTCGGTGTCGGTGAGCGATCAGCAGGTGGGCGGCGGTCGCTCCCACGCTGGCGCTGATGAGGGCACCCAGGATGGTGAACACGCCCTCCGGGTCGTGGCCGGCCTCCCCCGAGCCGTAGAGGTGCTGCCGACCGAAGACGACGGGGTCGACAGCACCAGAGGGATTGCACTGGAGGGTCAGTTCGGCGCCGGGGCACGTGGACGCGAAGTACCACAACCAGGTGGTGTACAGCCCGGCCAGGACCACGGCCATGAGCAGCCACCCGATCCACGAGCGGGTGATCAGGTGCATCAATGCCACGAGAAGCACGATCACGGCGTAGAGCTGCAGCACACCGGTCCACCGCAGCGTCGCGAGCGAGAAGGTGGCAGTGGACCCGTACTGAATGATCGCGTTGTACAGCAGGCCCACGACGAGCAGCACCGCGAACCGCCTCAGCGTCGTTCTCACCGCCACGCGCCGAGCGAAGGCGTACCCCAGCCCCGCACCGGACAGGGTCACGAACACCGGGAACACCAGGTCCACCGCGTTCACCCCTGCCCAGGCGGCGTGCTTGAAGGATGCAGGCATCGTCAGCCAGGCATTTACCGCCACGCTCACCACGAGCATCAGGCCCCGGGCGATGTCCAGGCTCGGGCGTCGCCGAGAGGAGCTCACCGGCCGGGCAGTGCTCCCGGCCACCGGCACAGCGTCAGTGTCGGTGCGAGTGGCGGTGTCAGTGGCAGTGGCGGCGGGCACGACCGGCACCCTAGCGCTCAGGGCACCCATCGGAGGTGACGGCCGGCAGGAAGTGACAACCAGATCTTCAGGGCAGTCCGATGGCGAGCCGGCTCGTGGCCAGCTGGACTTGGCGACGGGAGCCGGCGATGAGGGAGAGCGCAGTGAACAGGGTTGCGGCGAGAGGGTGTCCCAAGAAGCGTGGGACACGGATCGTGCGCGGAGGGAGGCTCCGCGCAAGAGGGAACGTCGATGAGTGACGTGCGGCGGAGCCAAGGGGACTCGAACCCCTAGCCCCCTGCTTGCAAGGACGCCGGACCTATTGTGTTGCACTTCTGAGCACGAGCGCCACGCTGAAAGGCGCTGAGGGACAGGGACTCCGGGCACTGCTGCCGCACTTTGCGGCTGCACTCTTCGATGTGGCTCAGGCCGACTCTTCCTTCTCGAGCCGCTCGAGGATCCACGACCGGACCAGCGTCGAGGCTGGTAGGTGCAGATCCTCCGCCACTCCCAGATCGCGGTGACGATGGACATCTACGCGCAGGGGCGCCGGCGAGCACCAGGGCCGCACTGGCCCGACTCGGGAAGTCGTTCGTGCCGTCGGAGACTGCAGAGTCAGCGACCGCACTGCTGCACTTTGCTGCTGCACAGGACCGGCAAAGCCCCTTCCCAGAACTGGAAAAGGGGCTTTGACCTGTGGTGGAGCCAAGGGGACTCGAACCCCTAACCCCCTGCTTGCAAAGCAGGTGCGCTACCAATTGCGCCATGGCCCCTCGGTGACGCGGGCGCCACGCGGGTGATTCAGTTCTGGCCGGCAGGGGTGGTCGCGGGCAGGTCCGTCCCGCTCACCCCACCACCGCCAGTGGCCTCGGCCCACAGTCGCTGGTCGGCGCCCTGGGCGTCGAGCTTCTTCTTGACGATGCCGGCGGTCAGCGCGGTCAACGCGACGACGAGGATCTTCTTCACGCAAGCCACCTCAGCGGGTCGATGATCGGATGGTGGGCCTAAGAGGACTTGAACCTCTGGCCTCTTCCTTATCAGGGAAGCGCTCTAACCGTCTGAGCTATAGGCCCGTCGCCGATCCGGCGGCGCCACCTTCAGGGCGGCGCGAGAGACGAGGTTACCCCACCGTCCCGTCTACCCACAAAACGGTATGCCGCCCGCGCCCACGCGGAGCGTGGGACCCCACGCGAGCGGACGGCATACCGGATGTGGGTGGTCCGGTCAGTCGTCGGTGAGGGTGAGCTGGAGGCCGCCGACGAGGCTGCTCGACACGTTGTAGAGGAACGCGGCCAGCGTCGCGAGTGCCGTCATGAGGATGACGTCGATGACGCCGACGACGATCGCGAGCGAGACGACCCGGCCGAAGCCGAGGAAGTCCATGATGTCGAAGGTGTTCTCGCCGTCCTGGATGATCTGGCCGACGAGGCCGTTGACCTGGTCGAAGACGCCCATGCCGGCGAGGATCATCCACAGCACGGAGACCATGACGACGCCGGCGATGCCCAGGGCGACCGACAGCAGGAACGACATCTTCATCGCCGACCACGGGTCAACCCTCGAGACGGTGAGCCGGACGCGACGACCGCGCGCGGCCTGAACCGACGCTGGTGCCGGTGATGCTGGCGCCAGCGTGCTGGAACTGTTGGCGCTGCTGGTGTCGGACCCGGAGCGGGTCATGGGCCGGGTGGGCTCCGGAGACGAGGAGCCCGACGCCGATCGCATCGAGGTCCCTGCCTGGTCTGCCGTGCTCACTCGTCGTCTCCGTCACGCTCGTCGTCGCCAGTGGCGTCGTCCATGGTGGACGACGGTACGCCATCGCTCGTGCCGAGGTCATCCTCCGCACCGGCGACCGGGGACGTGTCGTCACCGCCCGTCGAGACGGGGTCGCCGGCCATCTCGGCGGCGGCCTCGATGGGCGGGTCGACCGGGGTGCCGTCGACCGGGGAGACCCCGTCGGCGTCGGCCTCGGCGACCTCCTCCTCGACGACCTTCTCGGCGTTGCGGGCCACGCCCACGATCGCGTCGTTCTTGTTGGGCTTGGCGAACCAGACACCACCGGTGTTGCGGCCGGTCAGGCGGACCTCGTCGACCCGAGAGCGGACGATGTTGCCGCGCTCGAAGACGACCATGACCTCGTCGTCCTCGTCCACGGTGAGGGCGCCGACGAGGTCGCCACCCTTCTCGGTCTGCTTCGCGACGGTGACACCGAGGATCGCGCGACCCTTGACGTTCCACTGCGAGGCCTTGGAGCGCTTGGCCATTCCCGTCTCGAAGACGACGAAGACGTCGGGGTCCGTGCCGTCGTCGATGACCGACATCGCGAGGAGCGAGTCGTCGCCGCGGAACTTCATGCCGGTGACACCGGACGTCGAGCGACCCATGGGACGCAGCGTTGCGTCGTCAGCGTGGAAACGGACCGACTGTCCCGTGCGGGAGACGAGCAGCAGGTCGTCGGCGGAAGACGTCAGACCGGCGCCGACGAGCTCGTCGCCGTCGCGCAGGTTGACGGCGATGAGGCCGCCCGAACGGGGCGAGTCGTACTCGGAGAGCCGGGTCTTCTTGACGAGCCCGTTCCGGGTGGCCAGCACGAGGTAGGGCGACTGCTGGTAGTCCTTGAGCGCCAGCACCTGGGCGATCTGCTCGTCGGGCTGGAACGCCATGATGTTGGCGACGTGCTGGCCCTTGGCGTCACGGCTCGCGTCCGGCAGCTCGTACGCCTTCGCCCGGTAGACCCGGCCAAGGTTGGTGAAGAACAGCAGCCAGTGGTGCGAGGTCGTCGTGAAGAAGTGCGCGACCACGTCCTCGCCCCGCAGCGATGCGCCCTTGACACCCTTGCCGCCGCGCTTCTGCGAGCGGTAGGCGTCGACCTTGGTGCGCTTGGCGTAGCCGCCCCGGGTGATCGTCACGACGACGTCCTCCTCGGGGATGAGGTCCTCCATCGACATGTCACCGTCGAAGCCGTGGATGACGGTGCGGCGGTCGTCGCCGTACTTCGCGACGATGTCGGCCAGCTCCTCGGAGATGATCGTCCGCTGGCGGTCGGGCTTGGCGAGGATGTCCTCGTAGTCCTCGATCTCGCGCTGGATCGAGTCGTGCTCGTCGATGATCTTCTGGCGCTCGAGCGCCGCGAGGCGACGCAGCTGGAGCTCGAGGATCGCGCGTGCCTGGATCTCGTCGATCTCGAGGAGCTCGATGAGGCCGTCACGCGCCGCCTCGGCCGTCGGGGAGCGGCGGATGAGGGCGATGACCTCGTCGAGCAGGTCGAGCGCCTTGAGCAGCCCGCGCAGGATGTGGATGCGGTCCTCGGCCTCCTTGAGGAGGAAGGCCGTGCGGCGCTGGATGACGTCGATCTGGTGGTCCACCCAGTAGCGGATGAACGAGTCGATCGGCAGCGTTCGGGGCACCCCGTCGACGAGCGCGAGCATGTTCGCGCCGAAGGAGGTCTGCAGCTGGGTCTGCTTGTAGAGGTTGTTGAGCACGACCTTGGCGATCGCGTCTCGGCGGAGCACGATGACGAGGCGCTGGCCGGTGCGGCCGGAGGTCTCGTCGCGGATGTCGGCGATGCCGTGGAGGCGGCCGTCCTTGACGTGCTCGGCGATCTTCTGGGCGAGGCTGTCCGGGTTGACCTGGTAGGGCAGCTCGGTGATGACGAGGCACTGCCGGCCCTGGATCTCCTCGACCTCGACGACCGCTCGCATGATGATCGAGCCGCGTCCCGTGCGGTAGGCGTCGTCGATGCCCTTGCGGCCCATGATGAGCGCGCCGGTGGGGAAGTCCGGGCCGTGCACCCGCGACATGACGGCCTCGAGGGCTTCTTCACGGGAGGCGTTCGGGTTCTCGAGCTGCCACTGCGCGGCCGCGGCCACCTCTCGCAGGTTGTGCGGGGGGATCTGCGTGGCCATGCCGACGGCGATGCCGGACGAGCCGTTGACGAGCAGGTTGGGGAAGCGGGCCGGCAGGACCGTCGGCTCCATCGTCTTGCCGTCGTAGTTTGGGGCGAAGTCGACCGTCTTCTTGTCGATGTCGCGGACGAGCTCCATCGACAGCGGCGCCATGCGGCACTCGGTGTACCGGGGGGCGGCGGCGGGGTCGTCGCCGGGGCTGCCGAAGTTGCCCTGGCCCTGCACGAGGGGGTAGCGCAGCGACCAGTCCTGGACGAGCCGCACGAGGGCGTCGTAGATCGCGCCGTCACCGTGCGGGTGGTACTGGCCCATGACGTCACCGACGACGCGGCTGCACTTGTTGAAGCCGCGGTCGGGCCGGTAGCCGCCGTCGTACATGGCGTAGACCACGCGGCGGTGCACGGGCTTGAGCCCGTCGCGCACGTCCGGCAGCGCGCGGCTCACGATGACGCTCATCGCGTACTCGATGTAGGAGCGCTGCATCTCGGTGTTGAGGTCGACCGGCTCGATCCGGTCGGTCTCACCCGGGGATCGGTCTGGCGCGACAGAGCCCTGCTCGCCGGTGTCCTCCACGTCGAGGTCGTCCATGCCGTCGATGTCGTCAGCCATCAGTTCCCTTGTCTCTCAGTACAGTTCAAATCAGAGCCGCACGCCCGGAAGAACCGGGAGCGAGCCGAGGTGCGTGTGGTGATCACGCCGGAAGGTGCCGTGCCTGCGAGCAGACGAACGTGCCGTTCGCCGCCGGCTGGGCCTGGCGGGAGACGCGAGCGCGCTCAGCGCGCGAACGTCGGATGGGACAGCGGCGAACGGCATGTTCGTCTGTGACGCGACCGGACGGCATACGCATCAGATGTCGAGGAAGCGCACGTCGCGAGCGTTGCGCTGGATGAACGAGCGGCGGGACTCGACGTCTTCGCCCATGAGGACCGAGAAGATCTCGTCGGCGGCAGCCGCGTCGTCGAGCGTGATCTGGAGCAGGACCCGGGTGTCCGGGTTCATCGTGGTCTCCCACAGCTCCTGGTAGTCCATCTCGCCGAGACCCTTGTAGCGCTGGATCCCGTTCTCCTTGGGCATGCGCCGGCCGCGGCTCTGGCCCTCGGCGACGAGCGCGTCCCGCTCGCGGTCGGTGAACGCGAACTCGTGCGCCGCGTTGCTCCACTTGATGCGGTAGAGCGGGGGCTGCGCGAGGTAGACGTAGCCGGCCTCGATGAGCGGCTTCATGAACCGGAAGAGCAGCGTCAGCAGCAGCGTGCGGATGTGCATGCCGTCGACGTCGGCATCGGCCATGATGACGATCTTGTGGTAGCGGGCCTTCTCGATCGTGAAGTCCTCGCCGATGCCGGTGCCGAACGCGGAGATGAGCGCCTGGACCTCCTGGTTGCCCAGGGCACGGTCGAGGCGGGCGCGCTCGACGTTGAGGATCTTGCCGCGGATCGGGAGGATCGCCTGGTTGTACGGGTTGCGGCCACGCACGGCCGAGCCTCCGGCGGAGTCGCCCTCGACGATGTAGACCTCGGAGACCGCCGGGTCCTTGGCCTGGCAGTCGCGCAACTTGCCCGGCAGGCCGCCGGACTCCAGAACGCGCTTGCGGGTGGCCTCGCGGGCCTTGCGGGCGGCGAGGCGCGCGGTCGCGGCCTGGATCGCCTTGCGGACGATGTCGCGGCCCTCCGCGGGGTGGCGCTCGAGCCAGTCGCCGAACGAGTCGGTCATCGCGCGCTGGACGAAGCCCTTGACCTCGGAGTTGCCGAGCTTGGTCTTGGTCTGGCCCTCGAACTGCGGCTCGCCGAGCTTGACGCTGATGACGGCGGTGAGGCCCTCGCGGACGTCGTCGCCGGTGAGGTTCTCGTCCTTGTCCTTGAGCTGGTTCTGCTCGCGGGCGAAGTCGTTGATCATCCTCGTGAGCGCGGAGCGGAAGCCCTCCTCGTGGGTGCCGCCCTCGTGGGTGTTGATCGTGTTGGCATAGGTGTGGACCGACTCGCTGTAGGCGCCCGTCCACTGCATGGCGAGCTCGAGGCTGAGCTCGCGCTCCTGGTCCTCGACCTCGATGCTGATGATCTCGGGGTGCACCGGCTCGGACTTCTTGCTCGACACGAGGTGGGTGACGTAGTCGACGAGACCGTTGTCGTAGCGGTAGGAGACCGTGCGCTGGCGGCGCTCGTTGCCCTCGACCGCGTCGGACTCGGCGTCCTCGGGGTTCTCCTGGACGCGCTCGTCGACGAGGTTGATCGTCAGGCCCTTGTTGAGGAAGGCCATCTGCTGGAAGCGGGCCCGGATCGTCTCGTAGTCGTAGACGACCGTCTCGAAGATCTGGTCGTCGGCCCAGTACGTGATGGTCGTGCCGGTCTCGTCGGTCTCGCCGACCTTCTCGAGCGGGGCGATGCGCTCACCGTGGTCGAACTCGATGCGCCACACGTGCCCGAGCTGGCGGACCTCGGCGATGAGCCGGGTCGCGAGCGCGTTGACGACGGACGAGCCGACGCCGTGCAGGCCACCGGAGACCTTGTAGCCGCCGCCACCGAACTTGCCGCCGGCGTGGAGCTGGGTGAGGACGAGTTCGACGGTGGAGACGCCGTAGGCCTCGTTCATGCCCGTGGGGATGCCTCGGCCGTTGTCGGTGACCCGGACGCCGCCGTCCTCGAGGAGGGTGACGTCGATCGTGTCGGCGTGCCCGGCGAGCGACTCGTCGACGGAGTTGTCGACGATCTCCCAGACGAGGTGGTGCAGGCCGCGCTCACCCGTGGACCCGATGTACATGCCCGGGCGCTTGCGGACCGCTTCGAGACCCTCGAGCACGGTGATCGCCGAGGCGTCGTATGCCGCGTCCTCGGCGACCGCGGACGACTGCCGTCCCGGGGTGGTCGTCCGCCCCGACGGGTCCGGGGCCTGTGCCGGTGCGGGTGTGGCGCCGTCCAGCGTCGTCGCCGACGTCGTCTCGGGTGCCTCGGGCGTCTCGATGCTGTTGTCCTCGGGCGTGCTGGGCACGGTGCTCCTTCAGCTGGTCTGGCTCATGCCGCGCGCCCGGGGCGCAAATGCACCCTGGGCGCGACGTTCACCCTGAAGTTTACCTGTCAGGACTGTCGACGCACGCCAGTGGAGGCCCGGGAAGGCGGTTTCTTCGACAGATGAGACCGGTTTCCGACCCGGCATACGGCCCCCACCCCTCAGAGGCCGTCTGGGGCGCGTTCTCGAGCAGCTTGCCGAGGGGTCGGCGAGGGACCGTCGAGGGCTCAGCGGCCGGTCGTGAAGAAGGTCCAGGTGCCGTCGCCGGCGATCCCGACGCGGTAGCCGGTGTAGCCGCCGTCCTGGCGCATCTTGGTCGCGGCGGCGCGGGTGACGAGGCCGGCGGAGACGACGACGTCCCACTCGGCGTCGGTCTGGGCGTACTGCTCGGAGAAGACGCGCGGCTGGATCGTCCCGTCGAACGTCTCGGTCAGCGGCAGGGTGAGCAGCGTCGCGAGCGCGACGAAGTTCTGCGGGGTGCGCGTCGTGAAGATCGCCGAGGGCGCCTGGTCGCCGGCGAGCCCGGTCGCGTCTGCCTTGGCCATCGAGACGAGGGCGGCGGCGTCGCAGGCCTTGGCCGCGGCGTGCACCTTCTTGGCCGTGGCGGCGGCTGCGCTGGTCATGCCGCTCGTGTTGGGGGCGCCGGACTTCGAGGCGGGGCAGCTCGCGCGGGTGGGCGACGGCGTCGCCGAGGGGGCGCGCGTGGCCGTCGCGGTCGGGCTCGGGGTTGAGGTGGGGGTCGGGGTCGGGGTCACCGAGGGGGTGGCGGTCGGCGTCGTCGTGACGGTCGGGGTGGCGCTGGGCGTCTCGCTCGGGGTCGGCGTCTCCGACGGCGAGGTGCTGGGACTTGACGACCTCGACGGCGCCGCGGTCGGCTCGTTGTCGGAGCAGGCACCGAGCGCGAGGACGGCGACGAGCATCGGCGCGGCCACGCGGACGGTGCGGAGCGTGCGGCGGGTGGACAGGAGGGAACCCCGGGTCGTCATGGCGCTCACTGTAACGGGAGTGACTGGTGTGACTAGTTCGCCACGCGGCGGGTGGGCTGGGCGGCGGCGGTGCGTTCGACGACCTCACGCACGACGTCCGGCAGGGGGACCGTGTGCCGTGCGCCCCGGTCGACGTAGACCTGCGCCCACAGCCCATGGGCGGCGATGGCGCCGCTCCCCTCGGCGAAGAGGCCGAAGGCGAAGGTCACGCTCTTGGTCCCGACCCGCTCGACCCGGACGCCGACGTCGATCGGCTGCGGGTAGGCGAGCTCGGAGTAGAACCGGCACGACGACTCGGCGACGACGCCCATCGCCTCCGAGACCGTCTCGTCGATCCCGGTCTCCCGGATGAGCCAGGCGTTGAGGACCGAGTCGAACAGCTCGTAGTAGACGGCGTTGTTGAGGTGGCCGTACATGTCGTTGTCGGACCACCGCGTCGAGACCCGCTGGATCTCGGGGAAGTCCGAGCGCTCGAGGGTGCGGGGGTCGGGCTGGTCCGAGGTCATGCCTCTCAGGCTAGTTGCGCGCTGGTGGCGCGCGCCGTCGCGGGCCGTCGCGTCAATGCCCTCTCCCCTTGCGTCAGCGTCAACGGCTGCTAGAGCGACCCTCGACGCTGACGTTGCGAGCAGGCGCCCTCGTTGCGTCAGCGTCGGCGGCTGCTAGAGCGACCACTGACGCTGACGCAACGAGGCGGAGGGCCCGGGGGACGGCTGAGTCGGCCGTGCCGCAACGCGCAGGGGTCAGAAGGCGGGGAGCACCGAGCTGTCGGCCCAGGTCTTCGTGAGGTAGGCCTTGACCTCGGGCGAGTGGAGCAGCTCGTCGAGCTTCTTGAGCGCCGGGTTGGACTCGTCCGCGGCCTGCACCGCGAGGAAGTTGGCGTACGGGTTGCCGTCCGCCTCCTCGACGAGGATCGCGTCCTTGGACGGGGACAGGTTGGCCTCGAGCGCGTAGTTGCCGTTGATGACGGCGACGTCGAGGTCGTCGAGCGAGCGCACGAGCTGCGCGGGGTCGGTCTCGACGAACGTGAGCTTCTTGGCGTTCTCGTCGACGTCGTAGATCGTCGCGTTGGTCGCGTCCTTGCCGGCCTTGAGCGTGATGACGCCCGCCTTGGCGAGGAGCTCGAGCGCCCGGCCCTGGTTGGACGGGTCGTTGTTGATGCCGACCTGGGCGCCCTCGGTGAGCGCGGCGACGTCGGTGACCTTCTTCGAGTACAGCGCGAACGGCTCGACGTGCACGCCCTCGTAGTGCGCGAACTCGTAGCCCCGGTCCTTCACCTGCGCCTCGTAGTAGGGCAGGTGCTGGTAGTAGTTCGCGTCGAGGGTGCCCTCGGCGAGCTGGACGTTGGGCTGGACGTAGTCGTCGAAGGACTTGATCTCGAGGTCGAGCCCGGCCTCGGCGGCGAGCTCCTTGTCAACGAACTCGAGGATCTTGGCGTGCGGCGTGGGCGAGGCACCGATGACGAGCTTGGTGACGCCCTGGTCATCGGCCCCCGGGGCACTGCTGTCGCCACCTCCGGCGCCGCAGGCCGTGAGGCTCGCAGCGACGAGGAACGAGGCTCCGGCGGCGAGGCCACGACGAGGGAAGGAGGGCATGGGGATTCCTTTCGGTGTGCCGGCCGGTCGGCCGACGGGGGTGTGCCGGGTGAGCGGCGGATCAGGTGGGCCGACGGCGCTGTCGGGAGCGGACGGCATACGCCGCCCGGGGGTTCAGCGGTGGTCGACGGCGCGCGCGACGCGGTCGCCGGCCACCTGGACGAGCTGGACGACGGCGACGAGCAGCACGACGGCCGCGATCATGACATCGGTCTGGAACCGGTTGTAGCCGTAGGACATCGCCGTGGCCCCGAGGCCACCACCACCCACCGCACCGGCCATGGCGCTGTAACCGATGAGCGCGATGACGGTCGTGGTGAGCCCGGCGACGATGCCGGGCAGGGCCTCGGGCAGGAGCACCTTGCGGGTGACGTCCCAGCGGGTGGCGCCCATCATCGTGGCGGCCTCGACCTTGCCCGACGACACCTCGCGCAGCGAGGTCTCGACGAGGCGGGCGAAGAACGGCACGGCGCCGATGGTCAGCGGCACGATCATCGCCCGCCAGCCGACGGTCGTCCCTGCGACGAAGCGGGTGAACGGGATGATCGCGATCATCAGGATGAGGAAGGGCAGCGAGCGCCCGACGTTGACGACGCCCCCGAGCACGCGGTTGAGGCCCGGTCGGGGGGAGATGCCTCCCGGGGAGCTGTTGTGGAGCAGCACTCCGACGACGACACCGAGCAGGGCGGTGATCGCCGCCGACCCGACGGTCATGGCCAAGGTCTCCGCGAGCGCAACCGGCAGCCCCTCGGTGATGACCGGGTTGTCGAGCCATTCGGCCTCGGTCCTCATGCCGCCACCTCCGGGTGGAGGCGCGCGGTGTCGAGGACGCCGTGGGCGCGGTCGACCTGGCTCGGGTCGGCGAGCTCGACGAGGAGGCGCCCGACCCGGCGCCCGGCGATGGTCTCGACGGTCGCGGCGGCCACGTCGGACTCGATGCCCTCGCGGCGGAGCAGGGCGACGATGCCGTCGATGGTGCCGACCGTCGCGTCGGGGTGCCCGAGGGCGACCTGGAGGCGGGTGAGTCCGTCCGCCGCGGGTTCGACGAGGGGGATGAGCTCGCGGTGCAGGCGGTTGGTCGGGTCCGAGATGAGCTCGCCGAGGCGGCCCTGCTCGAGCACGGCCCCGTCGCCGAGCAGCGTCACGGCGTCGCAGACCTCGCGCACGACCGAGGGCTCGTGGGTGATGATGACGATGGTGATGCGGAGCCGGTCGCGCAGCTCGCGGAGCAGGGCGAGGATCGAGCCGGTGGTGGCGGCGTCGAGGGCCGAGGTCGGCTCGTCGCAGAGGAGGATCTCGGGGTCCGCGGCCAGCGCCCGGGCGATGCCGACGCGCTGCTGCTGACCACCGGAGAGCTGGCCGGGGTGGTTCCGGGCGCGGTCGGCCAGGCCGACGAGGTCGAGCAGCTCGGTGACGCGGGCGTCGATGCGGGCCTTGTCCCAGCCGGCGATCTCGAGCGGCAGGGCGACGTTGTCGGCGGCGGTGCGGGAGTCGAGCAGGTTGGCGTGCTGGTAGACGACGCCGAACCGGCGCCGCGCAGCCCGGAGCTGGTCACCGCGCAGGACGGTGATGTCCTCGCCGGCGACGACGACCTCTCCCGACGTCGGGCGCTCGAGCCCGGTGAGGCAGCGGATCAGCGTCGACTTGCCGGCGCCGGAGCGTCCGACGATGCCGTGGATCTCACCCCGGGGGACGGTGAGGGAGACCCGGTCGAGCGCCGTGACGGCGCCGCTGCGCGACTCGAAGGTCTTGGTGAGGTCCCGCACGGCCAGGGCCGGGGGAGCTGATGAATCGTCAACCACACATCCATAATCAAGGGTTATTCGTCGCATAAGCAAATCGGTCCCACGCGCTGGTCCGGGTGCGCCCGGCATACGGCTTGCGTCTGCGCGGATGGTGAGGTTTCTGACCATCCACGCAGACGCTGCCCTGGCCCTGGGTGGGTGCGTCCGCAGAGGTGGTCGAGTTTCCGACCAGGGTTGCGGACGCTGGCGTATGCCGGGGCGCGCGTTCCGGGGTCAGCCAGCGGCCGCCGGGGTGGGTGGGGACGTCGCGGGGGAGGCGCCGAGGGTGCGTTCGCCGACGAGGACGCTGGGAATGATCCCGAGCACGATCGACACGAGGACCTCCGTGCCCACGGGGTAGCGGACGGAGTGCGGCTGCCACGACCGGACGGTGCGACCGGACGCAAGCCGGACGGTGTGCAGGACGAAGGCACCGTGGTACTCGACGTGCGTCACGACCGCCGGCGCCCCGTGCACCCCGACGCCGGGCAGCTTGAGCGAGACCTCGTGCGGGCGCAGGACGATCTCGGCCTGGTCCGTGTCCCTGCGCACGGTGACGAGGCCGAGCTCGCAGGCGAGACCCTCCTCGACGAGCGAGGCGGGCAGGAAGTCGGCGTCACCCATGAACGAGGCGACGAAACGGCTCACCGGGCGCTCGAAGACCTCGACCGGGGTGCCGAGCTGCTCGATGACGCCTTCGCGCATGACCCCGACCCGGTCGCCGACGGCGAGCGCCTCGGTCTGGTCGTGGGTGACGAGCACGGCGGTGGTGCCCGTGGCGCGCAGGACCTCGACGGTGTCGGCGCGCACCCGCGCCCGCAGGGACTCGTCGAGCGACGAGAACGGCTCGTCCATGAGGACGACCGCCGGCCGGGGGGCGAGGGCCCGGGCGAGCGCCACCCGCTGCTGCTCGCCACCGGACAGCTCGTGCGGGTAGCGGTCGGCGACGTGCGAGAGGTGGACGAGGTCGAGCACCTCACGCACCCGGGCGTCCTGCTCTCCGCGCGGACGGTCGGCGAGGCCGAAGCGGATGTTATCGCCGACGCGCAGGTGCGGGAAGAGGGCGTGCTCCTGGAAGACGAGGCCGACCCGGCGCTTCTCCGGTGGAACCCAGGACGGTCCGGCGACGACGCGGCCGCCCACGGTCACGGCGCCGGAGTCCGGGCGCTCGAGGCCGGCGATGAGACGCAGCAGGGTCGACTTGCCGCAGCCGGACGGGCCGATGAGCGCGAGGATCTCGCCCTGCGGCATCGAGAGGTCGAGGTCGCAGACGGCTGGGGTGACCCCGTACGACTTGGTGACCCCGTCGATCAGCAGGGCGTCGGTCATGACGTCACCTGCTGGTGCGGCTCGGCGAGGCGCACCTGCCGCACGAGGAACCACACCGGGACGATCGCGAGCGCGACGATGAGGAGGGCGGGCAGCGCGGCCTGCTCCCAGAAGTTCTCGTTGGCGAGCTCGTAGACCCACACCGAGAGCGTCGTGAACCCGAAGGGGCGCAGCAGCAGCACGAGCGGCAGCTCCTTGACGGCGTCGACGGCGACGAGCACGAGAGCGACGGCGATGCCCGAGCGCGACAGCGGCAGGTGGACCTTGCGCAGCACCCGCATCGGGCTCGCGCCGAGGGAGAAGGCCGAGTTCGTCACCGACGCCGAGATCGTCGCGAAGCTCGCGTCGACCGCCTGGTAGGCCGGCGCGAGGAACCGGACGACGTAGGAGGCGAGGATGCCGAGCACCGAGCCGGTGACGACGAGGCCGGTCCCGCCGGGCACCCCGAGCGCCTCGAGCCAGCCGTCGAGGGCGGCGAAGGCGACGAGGACGCCGATCCCGATGACGGCGCCCGGGACGGCATACCCGAAGGTCGTGAGCTGCGCGGCCGCCCTGGCGAGACGACCACCCGTGACGCGCACCCCGTGGGTCACGAGCAGGGCCAGCGCGACGCAGGCGATCGCGGCGAGCGCGGCCATGACCGCGCTGTTGGTGAGGTTGCTGGCGAAGCGGCCGGTCGAGAGCGAGGAGGAGTCGGCCAGGGTCGCGCTCACCGCCCACCAGAGCAGCTGAACGACCGGCAGGAGGAAGCCGGCGGCGAGCACCGAGGCCGCCGCTGCGAACGCCCACCAGCGGGAGGCACCGGTGAGCACGTGCGGCGCGGCCGGCGGGCGCTGGCCGCCACCGCGGGAGTCGTAGCGGGCGCCACCGCGCAGGATCCGCTCGCCGGCGAGCACCATGACCGCGAAGACGAGGACGAGCACGGAAAGCTGCGCCGCCGACGCGAAGTCGAAGCTCCCCTTCCATGTGAGGTAGACGCCGACCGAGACGGTGCGCACCCCGAAGTACTGCACCGTGGCGAAGTCGGTGAGCGTCTCCATCATGACGACGGCGAGCCCGCCGGCGAGCGCGGGACGCGCCAGCGGCAGCAGCACCTGCCGGAAGGCCCGCCACGGCGAGGCACCGAGCATCCGGGCGGCGTCCCAGGTCGCCTGCCCCTGCCCGCGGAAGGCCGCGCGGGAGAGCAGGAAGACGTACGGGTACAGGGTCAGCGACAGCACGACGGGCGCGCCGAGGTGTCCGGCGAGGAGCTCGACGACCGCCGACCCGCCGAAGACGTCGCGCGACGCCCGCGCCGGCCCGCCGGCCGCACCGAACGTCGAGAGGAAGAGGAAGCCGAGCACGTACGCCGGCATCGCCAGCGGCAGGACGAGCAGCCAGGAGAACGCCCGGCGGCCGGGGAAGTCGTATGCCGTGACGAGCCACGCCAGCCCGACGCCCAGGAGCGCGGTGCCCACCGCCACCCCCGCGAGGAGCAGGACCGTCGTGAGCAGCATCTCGCCGAGGTCACCCGGCCAGGCGGGGCTGCCCACGGAGGCGACCGCCGCGGCGAGCACGGAGAGCACCGGCACCGAGACGACGAGCGCGATGACGACGACGGTCGCCGACCACCAGGGCCGGCCCGTCCCCGCGAACCGCGCCCGGGTGCTCGAACGAGCGCTGGAGCGGGTGCTCGGCCAGGTGCTCACGGCGTGCTCACTGCGGGTCGGTCACTGGTAGCCGGCCTCGGAGAGGACCTTGACGGCCTCGGCGTTCTGCGAGCCGTACGCCTGCGCCGACAGCGGCATGCGGGTGAACTCCCCGAACCCGGCGATGACCGGCTCGGGCTTCACCGACTCGTTGACGGGGTACTCGTGGTTGCCGTCGACGAACGCGCTCTGGCCCTTGGTGGCGAGCCACTCGATGAGCTGCTGCGCCTGGGCGGCGTTGTCGGAGGACCTCACGACACCGGCCCCCGAGATGTTGACGTGGGTGCCGGCGCCGGACTGAGAGGCCCAGAACGGCTTGACCTTGAGGTCGGCCTTCTTCTCGAGCTCGCGGGCGAGGTAGTAGTGGTTGGTGATGCCGACGTCGCACTGGTCGGCGTCGATCGCCTTGAGCAGCTCGACGTCGTTGGACTTGATGTCGACGCCGTTGGCCACCCAGCCCTTGACGGTGGCGAGCGCCTTGTCGCGGCCGTCGAGGTCGATGAGGCTCGCGACGAGGCTCTGCGTGTAGGCCGACGTGGAGTCTCGCATGCAGAGGCGGTCCTTCCACTTCGGGTCGGTGAGGCCGGCATACGTGTTCGTCGCGTCGAAGTCGGTGGGCTTGACCTTGTCGGGGTTGTACATCGTCGTGCGGGCGCGCATCGCGAGGCCGAACCACTGGTTGCCGCTGTCGCGCAGGTCGGCGGGGACGGCCTCACTGAGCGCGGTGGAGTCGAGCGGGCGCAGGACGCCCTCCTCGCCGGCGTTCCAGAGGTTGCCGGCGTCGACGGTCATGTACACGTCGGCCTCGCCGTCGTCCCCCTCGGCCTTGATCCGCTGGAGCAGCTCGGCGTCGTTGCCCGAGATGAACTCGACGCTGATGCCGGTCTCGTCCTGGAAGTCCTTGAACGCGCCCTCGAGGTCGTAGTGCCGCGCGGAGTAGATCTGCAGGTCGGCGGAGCTGCCACCGATGCCGAGGACGCCGCACCCCGCGAGGGGCAGGACGGTCGCCGTGGCGACGAGGCCGGCGGTGAGGACGCGAGCGGTGCGGGGCACGAGGGACTCCTGGTCTGGTCGGCGAACCCCACCATTGAACCGGAGTTAGGTAAGCCTGACCAAATCCCAGTACCATCGATCGCTGTGACGGCCCCCGCCCTGCCCCGGCACCGCGTCGCCCTCGTCGGGCGGCTGCGGTCGTTCGGTGGTGCCACCGCCCTGTCCTGGGCCGGTTCGGCAGGGCTCGAGACGATGACGTATGCCGCCCTGGCCGACCGCGTCGACGCCCGCCGGGCCACGCTGGGGCCGGCTCCACGGCTCGTGCTCCTCGAGGCGACGAACGACCTCGAGACGGTGACGACGCTGCTCGCCGCGCTCGCCGGTGGCCACCCGGTGCTCGTCACCTCGTCGGGCTCGGACGGTCTCGTCACGGCCTACGACCCCGACGTGGTGGCGCGCGGCGGCGAGCTCGCCGAGCGGCGGGAGGGCAGCGTCCACACATTCCACCCCGACCTCGCCCTCCTCCTCTCGACGTCGGGTTCGACCGGGTCGCCCAAGCTCGTCCGGCTCAGCGCGGCCAACCTCGACTGCAACGCGGTCCAGATCGCCGACGCGCTCGAGCTCGGACCGGACGACGTCGCGACGACGACGCTGCCGCTGCAGTACTGCTACGGCCTGTCCGTCCTCCTCAGCCACCTGTCGGTCGGCGCCGGGGTGCTGCTCACCGACCTGTCCGTCGTCGACGCGTGCTTCTGGGACGCGTTCGCCGCCGCCGGGGGGACGACCCTGGCCGGGGTGCCCTACACGTTCGACCTGCTCGACGCGGTCGGGTTCGCGTCGATGGACCTGCCCTCGCTCCGGCTCCTCACCCAGGCCGGCGGTCGGATGGACCCAGCGACCGTGCGGCGCTGGGCCGGGCTCGGCGAGGAGCGCGGCTTCGAGCTGTGCGTGATGTACGGCCAGACCGAGGCGACCGCCCGCATGGCGACCCTGCCGCCGCGGCTGGCCGGCACGCACCCCTCGTCGGTCGGGGTCGCGGTGCGCGGCGGCCACTTCCGGATCGAGCCGCTGTCAGCGTCGGAGGACGCCGGGACCGGCGTCGGCGAGCTCGTCTACACGGGCGGCAACGTCATGATGGGCTACGCCGAGTCGCCCGCCGACCTGGCCCGAGGCCCCGAGGTGCACGAGCTCCGGACCGGTGACCTCGCCCGGTTCGACGCCGACGGGCTCGTCGAGCTCGTCGGCCGCCGCACCCGGGTCGCCAAGGTGTGCGGCCTGCGGATCGACCTCGACCGGGTCGAGACGGACCTCGCGGCCGACGGCCACACGGCATACGTCCTCGATGGCGGGGACCGCCTGCTCGTTGCGCTCGTGGCCGTCGACGACGCCGTCCCGGAGCGCGTCCGCCGTGCGGTGAGCGAGCGGTATGCCGTCCCGCGCGCGGCGGTGGCCGTGCTCGCGCTCGACGCGGCCCCGCGCACCGTCTCGGGCAAGGTCGACCGCCCCGCCCTCGCCGCCCAGTTCTCCGCGCCGCCGCCGGCTCCGACTCCGGCCCCCGCCCCGGCCTCGGCCCCGGGCGCCCAGCGTCTGCGCGGATGGTCAGAAACCTCACCATCGACGCAGACGCAAGCGGGGGGTGCGGGTGCGGCGGGTGCGGTGGACGAGGTGCGGGCGCTCTACGCGGTCGTCCTCGACCGGCCGGACGCCACCGTCGACGACTCGTTCGTCACCCTGCGCGGTGACTCGCTGTCCTACGTCGAGATGTCGGTCCGGCTCGAAGGGCTGCTCGGGACGCTGCCCGCGTCGTGGCAGGTCCGCTCGATCGCGGAGCTCGTGGAGCAGGCGGAGGCACGGCGCGTCCCGGTCGAGGCCGAGCCGGGACCGGTGCGGCGGTGGTTGCGCGGGCGGGTCGTCGAGACCTCGGTCCTGCTGCGTGCCCTCGCGATCGCGGTCATCGTGCTCACCCACGCGGGTGTCCTCGAGGTCCGCGGTGGGGCGCACGTGCTGCTCGCCGTCGCCGGCTACGCGTTTGCGCGCTTCCAGCTCGCCGGTGCGCGTCGCGGCGACCGGGTCGCCCACGTCCTCGAGTCGGTGACCCGGATCGCCGTGCCCAGCGCCGTCTGGATCGGGGTGCTCGTCCTCATCGACGAGCGCTACACCGGGTGGAACGCCGCCCTGCTCACCTCCGTCCTCGGCGCCGACGTCAACGCGCAGTGGCGCTACTGGTTCGTCGAGGTGCTCGTCCACCTGCTCGCCGGTGTCGCGGTGCTGCTGAGCGTGCCGGCCCTCGACCGGCTCGAGCGGGCCCGGCCGTTCGCGGTGCCGGTCGGCCTCGCCCTGATCGGTCTCGTGATCCGGTTCGGGCTCGTCGACGTTGGCTCGCACCACGTCAACGGGCGGCCCGCCGCGGTGCTCTGGCTGTTCGCCCTCGGGTGGGCGATGGCCCGCGCGGACGCGAGGTGGCAGCGGTGGCTGCTCACGGCATACGTCGTCGTGGTCGTGCCCGGCACCTTCGGTGACCTGACCCGCGAGCTCACCGTCGCCGTCGGACTGCTCGTCCTGCTGTGGGTGCGCTCCGTCCGGGTGCCCGCGTTCCTCGTGCCGGTGCTCGTGCCGCTCGCGTCGGCGTCGCTGTTCATCTACCTCGTGCAGTGGGAGGTGCTGGGCAGGGTCGGCTACTCGCTGCTCGGCGCCGTGGCGGCGGTCGTCGCGGGCTGGATCGTGTGGCGCGGGTCGACCCCGCTCGTCGAGCCGGTCGCGCGGTGGGTCGGTCGCCAGGTGTCGCGACGGATGGAGACGCCGGCGCGCTCGGGCTCCGGCGCGACGCTCAGCTGAGGATGTCCTGCCGGCGGAAGCGCCGGTAGCCGAGGGCGACGAAGAGCACGGTGTAGAGGATCGACCACAGCGCGCCGTGGCGCAGGTCGGCCCAGTCCACCGGTCCGGAGACGAGCAGGTCGAGCCAGGCCCGGGAGTAGTGCGCCGGCAGCGCCTTGCGCCAGTCGCCGAGGGCGTCGATCGAGTCGAGGATGCCCGAGACGATGAGCAGGATGAGCGCGCCGCCCACCGCGGCGAGCGGGGTCTGGCTCCGGACGCCCACCCAGAACGAGAAGGCACCCACCGGAGCGATCATGACGAGGACGTAGCCGACCGCGAGCGCCATCCGGGGGAGCCACTCGCCCCAGGGCAGCTCACCGCCGCCGAGGATGCTGAACGGCTCGGTGCCGTACGCGAGGGTGCCGACGAGGAGGGCCCACGCGGGGAGGGTGACGACGAGCGCCGCGGTCGAGAGGAACCCGATGACGAGCTTGCTCGTGAGCAGGCGAGCTCGCGTGACCGGCGCGGTGAGCAGGTAGCGCAGCGACGCCCAGGACGCCTCGGCCGGGACCGGGTCGCCGGCGAAGAGCGCGGCGACGATGAAGAGGAGCAGCTCGGCCGAGACGAAGAAGGCGAACACGGTGAAGTTCGGCCCACCGCCGGTCGCGAGGTCGACGAGCCGGACGGTGGGGTCGCCGGGCCGGCCGGGGTCGTTGTCGAGGGAGAACGCCGTCACGAGGATGAGCGGCAGCGCGGTGACGATCCCGATGATCCAGAGCGTGCGACGCCGTCCGAGCTGGCGACGCAGCTCGGCCCGCCAGGACAGGGGCCGGCTCATCGGGCACGCACCTGGCGCAGGCGCTCGACGAGCGAGCCGTCCGCGGACCCGTCGGCGGACGGGGCCTGCGAGGACGCGATGACCCCGAGGAAGACCTCCTCGAGGTGGCGCCGGCTGCCGACCCCGACGACCTCAGCGCCGGCGTCGACGACGGCGCGGACGACGGACTCGCGGGGCCGGTCGGAGACGACGGTGAGGGTTGGCTTCGACGGGTCGTCGATGACCTCGAGCGACCGCGTGCCGTCGGCGCCCTCGAGAGCCGCCCGGGCGGGGGCGAGCGAGGCGAGGGAGGCCAGTTCGAAGACGGTGGTGTCCTCGCTCGAGAGGAGCTCGGCGACCGGACCGGCGGTGACGACGCGCCCGGCGTTCATGACGACGACGTGGCTGCAGGTCAGCTCGACCTCCGCGAGGAGGTGGCTGGAGACGACCACGGTGCGTCCGGACGCGGCGTAGGACTGGAGGATCGGGCGCATCGCGGCGATCTGGGGCGGGTCGAGGCCGTTGGTCGGCTCGTCGAGGAAGAGCACCTCGGGCCGGCCGAGCATCGCCTGGGCGATGCCGAGGCGCTGCTTCATGCCGTGGCTGTAGGTGCGCACCGGACGGTCGAGGGCGCCGCCGAGCGCCGCGACGGCGAGGGCCTCGTCCATGCCGGCCTCGGCGGCGGGGCGTCCGGTGGCGGCCCAGTACGCCTGGAGGTTCTGCCGGCCCGTGAGGTGGGGCAGGAACCCCGGCCCCTCGACGAGCGCTCCGACCCGGCCGAGGACCTCCGAGCCCGGGTGGACCGGTCGACCCAGGACGTGGACCATCCCCGAGTCGGGGGTGATGAGGCCGAGCATCATCCGCATCGTCGTCGTCTTGCCGGCGCCGTTGGGACCGAGCAGGCCGACGACCTGGCCCCGCTCCGCGCGCCAGGACACGTCGTCGACGGCCCGGTGCCCGTCGGCGTACGTCTTGACGAGGCGGTCGACGACGAGCGGGATGTCGGCGTACTCCTCACGCACGTGCTCCCGGTGCCGGCGCCGGCTCCGCAGCAGGGCCGACCCGCCGATCCCGCCGAGCAGGGCGAGGATGCCGCCGGCGAGGGCGATCGACTCGGTGTCCCGCTCGGTGGTCGACGGGAGGATACGGCCCTCCGCCGTCGGCACGGTGAGGGTGGGGGTGGCGAGGGTGATGCGGTCGGCACGGGCCTGCCGGGGGGTGGTGAACGCCGTGTCCGTCGTCGTGACGAGGACGCGCCATCGGCTCCCCGCGGCCATCGACCAGACCGAGGCGGGGAGGTCGACGGTGACGTCCGTGGCCCGGCCGGGTGTCAGCGCCACCCGGATGGGCGCGGTGAGGGAGCGCTGCTGGACCGCGTCGGTGCCCTCGACCCGCCAGAGCGAGACGAAGAGGGTCGCCTCCTCCCCGGTCGACGTCACCCGGAGCTGCACGCTGGGGGTGCCCACGACCGTGAGGGAGCGTTCGAGCACGGCGCTGTCGAAGGCGGTCGACATGCCGGGGAGGGCGGCGAGCCGGTAGGTCGGCAGCTCCAGCGAGCCGATCCCGGGGAGGGAGGTCATCGAGCTGGGCTGGCCGCCCGGAGGAGTGAGCAGGGCCGCCGGTTCGTCGGGGACGCGCAGCGGGACCTGCCGGGGGGTGCCCCGCAGCCCGAGGTACGCGTCGAGGGTCGCCACGGGGGCGGTGTCGCTGCGCCGGGGGACCGGGAGCGAGTAGGTGAAGGCGGGGACGGGGAGCGGGTCGGTCCGGCTGCCGGCGAGGTACGTGCGCAGCCAGGTCCGGGCGGCGCCCTCGTCGAGGCCGGGGTTGGAGGAGGCGCCGTCGTGCCCGCCGTCGGTCCAGCGCACGGCGTGGCGGGTCCCCGCGGCGGCCAGGCCGGCGGCGTTGGCATCGGCCTGATCGAGCCCGAAGAGGGTGTCGGCCTCACCCTGCACGAGGAGGGTCGGCGCGGTGACGGCGGAGATCGTCCCGCGCGGGCTGTTGCGACGCAGGGTCGCGGTGAGCCCGACGCTCGGCCGGCCGGTCTCGGCGGCGTTCTGGAGCGCGGCGCACAGCCCCAGCTCGAAGCGCCCGCACAGCACGTCCGCCGGGCCAGCCACCGCGCCCGCGCCCGCCGCGACTGCCCCCACCACTGATTGCGCATCGCGGTCCCAGGAACCCGACTTATTGCGCATTCCGGTCCCTTCGCTGACCGGCGCGGGCTCCGCGGTCTGACCGGAATGCGCAATAAGTCGGGTTGACGCCGGGTCCGCCCCGGCGGAGGGACCTGGGGCCGAGGAGGTGGGGGCGGCGGTGCCGGTGGCGGTGCCGGCGCTGGTGAGGGAGCCGACGCTCGCGCCGAAGAAGCGGGCGCCCCACAGCTGCTTGTAGGGGCCGGGCGTGGTGCTGCCCGCTGCCGCCTGGGGGAAGAGGGCAGTGGAGAGGTCGTTCCACGTGATGGCGGCGACCGTGGCGTCGACCCGCTGGTCGACCCCCGCGAGCATGAGCGCGAACGCTCCGCCGTAGGAGCCGCCCACGACCGCGACCCGCGGGTCCCCCGAGCCGTCCTGCCTCACCTCGGGACGGGCGGCGAGGAGGTCGAGGAGGACCGTGCCGTCGGCGACCTCGTGGTCCGGCGAGTTGAGGTGGATCCGGCCGCCGGAGCGACCGAAGCCGCGCGCCGTGAAGGTCAGGACGACGTGGCCGTCCGCGGCGTACTGCCGCGCCTCGCGGTCGACGGACTCCTTGCTGCCACCGAAGCCGTGGGCGAGCAGCACGGCAGGGCGCGGCTCGTCGCCGCCGGGGAGGTAGAGCCGGGTGTCGAGCCGGACCGGCGTGCCGTCGGTCTCGGCCCCGACGTCGACGAGCTGGTCGGTCGTCCTGACGTCCGCGGCCGTGGTGGAGGTGGCGTCCGCGGCCGTGGTGGAGGTGGTGCCGCCAGCGGCCGAGACCGGGGCGGCATGGCCCCCGAGGACGGACAACCCGGTGAGGGCGCCGACCACGGTCGCGAGGACACGACGACGACGTGCCTGAGCGAGCCGCTGCATGGGCTCATCCTCTCGCGACGACGTCCGGGGGTCGGTCCTGTGCCTACCGCACACCCGACGAACGTCTCGACCCCACGACTTGGTTCCGCCCGCGCCCCAACGCCCCCAGCGCCCGACGGCCCGGTCGGGGATCAGGCCTCGAGGGTGCGGTCGAAGAGCTCGCGCACCTCGCCCGGCAGAGCAGGCTCGGGGATGGTGACGTCGAGCGGCGGCGACTCGCAGCTCACCCCGTAGCAGAAGCGGTCCGGCTGGGCCGGCCCTCCGGCGAACGACTGCAGCGTCGGCGTCGGCCCCGCGAGGAGCGAACGCCACGCGGACGCGTCGGCGGCGGGCAGCTCGTCGAGGCTGATGGTGCGCTCGCGGACGAGGCCGGCGAACCCGCCGGTCCGGCGAACCTGGACCTCGACCGCCCCTCCCGGCCCGCCCGCGCCCGCGTCAACGTCAGCGTCATCGGTCGCTGGAACAGCCGTTGGCGCTGACGCAACGGGGGGGTCGGAGACGCCCACCGAACGCCACGCGGAGCGGACCGCCTCGACCTCGGCGGAGCCCTCGCCGTAGGCGCCGGCCGCCGCCTCCTCGGTGAGCGCGGCGAACGCCACGAAGTCGCAGTCCGCCTTGATGTCACCGGTGATCGCGGCATACCAGATGGAGCCCGGACGCTCCCAGGCGTTGCCGCCGAGAGTGGTGGCCACGAGGTGGAAGGCCTTGTTGGGGATGCCGGAGTTGATGTGGACCCCGCCGTTGTCGTCGTCGGTGACGACGAAGTCGCGCATGTGCCCCGGCTGCGGGTCCCGGCCCAGCCGCGGGTCGTCGTAGGCGGTGCCCGGCTCCTTCATCGAGCGCAGCGCGACGCCCTGCACGGTCGGTCCGAGGAGCTCGGCGCCGATGAGCCAGTCGGACTCCTGCGCGCTCAGCCCCAGGGCCCGCTGCTTGACGAGGATGCCGAAGACGTCGGACACGTGCTCGTTGAGCGCGCCGGCCTGGTCCTGGTAGACGAGGCCGGAGGTGTACTGGGTGACGCCGTGCGCGAGCTCGTGCCCGATGACGTCCAGGCTGCGGGTGAAGCCGAGCAGCACCTCGCCGTCCCCGTCGCCGAAGACCATCTGGGTGCCGTCCCAGAACGCGTTGTCGTAGTCGGTGCCGTAGTGGACGGTCGCGAGCAGCCCGAGCCCCTTGTCGTCGAGGCTGTTGCGCCCGTATGCCGCGTGCCACAGCTCCCAGGTCGCGCCGAGCCCGTCGTACGCCTCGTTGACCGCGGTGTCGTCGCTGGCCGGGTCGCCCTCGGAGCGCACCACCGTGCCGGGCAGCGTCGTGCCGTGGGTGGCGTCGTGGACGACCCGGTTGGGGGCGACCGACGTGGCCCGCGCGGCCCTGCGGCTCACGCCCGGCCGCGCCCGCAGGGTCCGGTCGCGTACGCGCTGCTCGTAGCGGAGCTGGTCGAGGCGAAGCGTCTCGCGGGCCGGTTGCTCGAGGTGCGGCTCGCCCGAGGTGGCGAGCGCCTCGAGCAGGTAGGGCGGCACGATCCCGCACCGCGCGGGTGGGGGCGCGGGGGTCGTGGTGTCCTGCGGCTCGTCCGTCGTCATGAGCCCATCCTCACCCGCACCTCCGACAGTCGCACCTGCAGACGTGTCATGGTGGAGGCAGCCCGACGCCTGTCGCCCCCGGAGTCACCACGCATGACCACACCCTTGCCCCGCCGTGTCGCCCTCCGATCCGTCGCCGCGGCCGTCGTCGTCCTGGCGAGCGGACCCGTGGCCGCCTGTTCGATCCCGGGCGGGACGGAGGACCGCGAGGACCGGGCTCACGAGCTGACGTTCCGGCCGACGGGCACCGCCGGTGCCGTGGACCCGGCCGGCCCGGGGCTCGACGAGGTGACCGCCGCCGCGTCCCGCGCCCTGCTCGACCGTGCCACCACCGTGGTCGTCAGCTCGACCGACGACGCCGACCTCGCGGACGCCGTGGCCGCGGCCCTCCACCTCGGCGTCCCGCTGCTCGTCGCCGGGCCCGCGCTCGTCGCCGAGCTCGACCGGCTCGCCACCCACACGGTGATCCGGTATGCCGCCCGCGCACCTCGCCCGCCCGCCGGCCCAGCCGGCCCCGACGGCCCCGACGGCCCCGAGGAGCTCGGTGACCGCGAGGTCGTCGAGGGCACGGCCGTGGCAGACCTCCCGGACCTGCCCGGGCTGCCGGCGACCCCCCGCAAGGGAGCGGCGACGGTCCTGCTTCGCGCCGGCACCCCGGTCCCTCCGGCGCTCGAGCCCTGGCTGCACCTCGCCGGCTCCGCACCCGTGGAGGTCACGGTGACGGACGTCCGCACCTCGACCGCGGCCCGGGAGGCCCTGAGATCCAGCCCGAACGGCCCGGTGCTCGCCCTCGGCGCCGATTTCGGGGAGGACCACGTGCTGGCCCAGCGGGTGCGCACCACGGCCCGGGCCCCCGAGCTGCCCGGTGGCGGGCTCCTGCCGTTCCCGGACCGGATGATGGTCGCGCTCTACGGACACCCGCTGACCGCGGCGCTGGGGATGCTCGGCGAGCAGAGGCCCGCGGAGGCCGTGGAGCGGGCCACCGAGCTGGCGGAGGAGTATGCCGCGCTGACCGACACGCGCGTCGTCCCCGCGTTCGAGCTCATCGCCACCGTGGCCTCGGTGTCGAAGCAGGACGGCTCCTACTCCACCCGCACGAAGATCTCGACCCTCCTGCCGTGGATCGAGGCCGCCGAGGACGCCGGGGTCTACGTCGTCCTCGACCTCCAGCCCGGCCGCTCCGACTTCCTCACCCAGGCCAAGGCCTACGAGGAGCTGCTCCGGCGTCCCTGGGTGGGACTCGCCCTCGACCCCGAGTGGCGGCTGCGCCCGGACCAGGTGCACCTCACCCAGATCGGCTCGGTCGGCATCGACGAGGTCAACGAGGTCGGGGCCTGGCTCGCCGGGATCGTCCGCGACCACGACCTGCCGCCCAAGGTGCTCACCCTGCACCAGTTCAACCTGAGGATGATCCGCGACCGGGAGCGCCTCGACACCTCGCTCGACGAGATCCAGTGGCTCCTGCACGCCGACGGCCAGGGGTCGCAGGGGGCGAAGCAGGAGACGTGGACCGCGTTGCGCCGCAGCCTGCCCGCGGGGGTGTGGCTCGGCTGGAAGAACTTCGAGGACGAGGACCGGCCCATGCTCAGCGTCGAGCAGACGATGGACCGGGTCGACCCGCGCCCCTCGTTCATCTCCTACCAGTAGGCCAGAGCGGCAGGCTCAGCCGTAGGTGTCGCGCGGCCCGCGGCCGTCCTGCACGCGGCGCGCACCCTTGGACCACGACGGCGCCGACGGTCCGACGACCCGGATCTGGCTCACCGTGCCCTCGCCCACCTCGCGGGCGAGCGAGGCCATGAGCGTGTTGGCCATGAGCCGCAGGTTCGTCGCCCACGCGGTCGAGTCGGCCCGCACGGTGAGGACGGTGTCGACGAACTCGACCGGGTGGCAGTGCTGCGCGACCTCCGTCCCGACGATCGAGGGCCAGCGGCCGATGACCGAGCCGACGGCGACGTCGACCTTCCACCCGCGCTCGCTGACGAACGCGTCGAGCTCGTCGCCGAGCGTCTGCGGGTCCCGACCGCCGCGCCGGCTCTCGCCACCGACCCCCGGCATGTCCTTGAACCGCCGCTTCGGCTTGACGCCGGGGCGCAGCCCTCGAGCCCGGGCCGCCGCCCGCGCCCGCAGCAGCGCGTCCGCCGGGGCGCCGATCGCGTCCTCCGGGGTCGGCCCCGCGTCCGGGTCGGAGCCCTCGTCGGTGCCCGGCACGCCACCGGGACCGGTCACGTCACTCACGCGCGGTCACCTCACCCAGCGACACGGCATACGTGCGTCCCCGCAGCTGGACCGGGACGTCCTCCTCGACGGCCGCGGTGATGAGCACCTGCTCGCAGTCGGCCACCATCGCCGCGAGGCGCGCACGGCGTCCCGAGTCGAGCTCGGCGAAGACGTCGTCGAGGATGAGGACCGGGTCGTCCCCGAGGTCGTGCCGGAGCAGGTGGTATGCCGCGAGCTTGAGTCCCAGGGCGAAGCTCCAGGACTCGCCGTGGCTGGCGTAGCCCTTGGCCGGGAGCTCGCCGAGGGTGAGGACGACGTCGTCGCGGTGCGGCCCGACGAGGGTGACCCCCCGCTCGATCTCCTGCGGCCGCACCTCCGCGAAGGCCTCGAGCAGCTCGGCGTGCAGCTCCGCCATCTCGGGGACCTCGCCGGCGGCGATCCGGGCGGCCATCTCTTCGCGCACCGAGGCGCGGTAGCTCACCCGGGCGTCGGACTGGCCCGCGCTCACCTCGTCGTAGGCCTTGCCGAGCAGAGGCCCCAGGTCGCGCAGCAGTCGGAGCCGCGCATAGAGCAGGGGCGCCGCCACGCCGGCGAGCTGACCGTTCCAGACCTCGAGCGTGCGCAGGGCGTCCTCGCGCTCGCTCGCGACGTCGAGGCCCTCGACCGGTCGCCGCTGCTTGCCGCGCCCGCGCAACACGGGCGCCGCCGACTTGAGCAGGGCGTTGCGCTGCTTGAGGATCTTGTCGTAGTCGCCCCGGGCCCCGGCCCAGCGCGGCTGGCGGGCCACGAGGAGGTCGTCGAGGAAGCGTCGGCGCTCCGACGGGTCGCCCTTGACGAGCGCGAGGTCCTCGGGCGCGAAGAGTACGGTGCGCACCTGACCGAGGACGTCACGAGGGCGGGTCATCGGCGACTTGTTGAGCCGCGCCCGGTTGGCCCGGCCCGGGGTGATCTCCAGCTCCACCATCGACTCGCGGCCGTCGCGCACCACCGCGCCGCGGATGATCGCCTGGGCGGCGCCGAAACGGACCAGCGGCGCGTCGTTGGACACGCGGTGGCTGCTCAGCGACGCGAGGTAGCCGATCGCCTCGACGAGGTTGGTCTTGCCCTGCCCGTTGAGCCCGACGAAGGTCGTGATCCCGGGCTCGAGCGGGAGCTCGGCGCTCGCGTAGCTGCGGAAGTCACCGACCGTGAGGTGTCGGACGTACACGCGGGGCTCAGGTCTTCTTGGCGGCGCGCTTCCGCGTCGACGCGGTGCCGGACGTCGGGCCGGAGGGCGACCCCGTCGACCCGGATCCCGAGGACGGGCCGGCCGCGGCGGCCTCGCGTCCCTTGGCGGCGGCCTTGGTGGCGCTCTTGACCGGCTTCTCCTTGCGGGCCGCCTTGGCCTTGGCGGTCTCGGGCGCCTTGGGCCCGGCGGCCGCCTCGGAGCGCAGCGTGTCGCCCTCGCCGATCGACATGACCTGGTGGCCGCCGAACTGGCCGCGCAGGGCGGCGACGGCCTGCATCGTCGGGGAGGACTGCTGCCGCGAGGCGAAGCGGGCGAACAACGAGGCCGAGATGACGGGCATGGGCACGGCGTTGGCGATGCCCTCCTCGACGGTCCAGCGACCCTCGCCGGAGTCGGCGGTGTAGTCGGAGACGTCCTCGAGCTCGGGGTTGTCCTCGAGCGCCTTGACCATGAGGTCGAGCAGCCAGGAGCGCACGACGGTGCCGCGGCTCCACGCCTTGAACGAGCCGGGGACGTCCTTGACGATGTCCTTCTTCTGGAGCAGCTCGTAGCCCTCGGCGTAGGCGTGCATGAGGCCGTACTCGATGCCGTTGTGGACCATCTTCACGTAGTGGCCGGCGCCGATGTCGCCCGCGTGGACGAAGCCCTCGTCGCGCGGTCCCTCGGGACGCAGCGCGTCGAAGATCGGCATCGCCTTGGCGACGTTGGCCTTCGTGCCGCCGACCATGAGCCCGTAGCCGTTGTCGAGGCCCCAGATGCCGCCGGAGACGCCGCAGTCGAGGTAGCCGATGCCCTGGGTCTTGAGCAGCTTCTCGTTCTCGATGTCGTCGGTGAACCGGCTGTTGCCGCCGTCGATGACGAGGTCACCCTTGTCGAGGAGGTCGGCCAGCTTGGCGACGGTCTCGCGGGTCGGGTCACCGTGGGGGACCATCACCCAGACCACGCGCGGCGCCTCGAGCTTCTTGACGAGCGCGGCGAGGGTCCTGACGTCGGAGACGTCTGGGTTGCGGTCGTAGCCGACGACCTCGTGCCCGGCGCGACGGATGCGCTCGCGCATGTTGCCGCCCATCTTGCCCAGGCCGATGAGTCCCAGTTGCATGTGGCTGCCCCTTCAGGTGGCGGACGTTCGTGTGCGCGCAGTGCTGGTCAGGCTACGCCGCTCAGCTCGCGAAACGCACCGGCATGATGACGTACCGGTAGCTCGTGTCCGCCTCGCCGTCGATCTCGGCCTGGCCGCTGAGGACCGCCGGCCGTGAGGGCTGCGTGAACGACAGCCGGCTGAACTCCGTGCCGACCGCGCCGAGGCCGTCGAGGAGGAAGCCGGGGTTGAACGCGACCTCGATGTCGGGGCCGGTGAGCGTGGCCTCGACGGCCTCGCTCGCCTGGGCGTCCTCGCCGGTGCCGGCCTCGATGGCGACCTGGCCCTCGCTGAAGCGCAGCCGGACGGGGGTGTTGCGCTCGGCGACGAGCGCCACGCGCTTGACGGCCTCGACGAGGTCGGCGGTCGCGACGACCGACTCGGTCTCGGAGGTCGACGGGAAGATGGAGCTGACCTTGGGGTACTCGCCGTCGAGCAGGCGGGTGGTCGTGCGGCGGGAGCCGGCCTCGAAGCCGACGAGCCCGTCGCCACCGGCCGCGGAGCCGAGGGCCACGTCGATCGAGCCGCTGGCACCCAGCGAGCGCGCGGTGTCCGAGAGGGTGCGGGCCGGGACGAGCACGATGTGGCTCGCGGCGCTGTCGGTGGGGTTCCACGTGAGCTCGCGCATGGCCAGGCGGTAGCGGTCGGTGGCGAGCAGCGTCATCTTGTCGCCCTCGATCTCGACGCGCACACCGGTGAGGATCGGCAGGGTGTCGCCGCGGTCCGCCGCGATCGCGACCTGGCCGACGGCCTGGGTGAAGAGGTGGCCGTCGATGGAGCCGCTGGGCTCCGGCGACGTCGGCAGGGTCGGGTAGTCGTCCGAGGGCATCTGCAGCAGGCTGAAGCGGCTCGAGCCGCAGACGACCTGGACCTTGGAGCCGTGCACCTCGACGTCGACCGGCTTGTTGGGCAGGTTGCGCGAGATGTCGGCGAGCAGCCGGCCCAGGACGAGCACGGTGCCGGCGTCGCTGACCTCGGCCGGGACGGTGAGCCGGGCGGAGACCTCGTAGTCGAACGCGGAGAGCGTCACCGTCCCCTCCTCGCTGGCCTCGATGAGGATGCCGGCGAGCACGGGGACGGGCGGACGCGCCGGAAGTCCACGGGCCACCCAGGTGACCGCCTCGGCAAGGACTTCACGCTCGACGCGGAACTTCACGGCATACCGACCTTCACTGTGGTGCTGCAACGGGCACGCTGCAGGCTGGAGCGCACGCAGGGTCACGGCGCGGGCGTACGGGAAGGATGACATTAGTGCACGACGGCCTCGGGGGTGACGTGAGCCCGATGGTGTCGTTCTCGACTCGCTCGAGGCTCGGATCCACAGGCAGGTCATCGGGGCAGGACAGGAGAGAGGGAGATCTCGTCATCGTGGTAGGAGGTGTGGATCCTGTGGACAACCGGGTGTCCGTGCAGGCCAGGCCCACAACGCGCCGGTGGACGAGCGGTGGACCGCGTGTGGAGCGAGAGCGAGGTCCTGTTGACGACGGGTATGCCGTCCGCTCGCGTCCACCGGAACGTCCCGCCCCGTCCACGTCGCGAGGGTGGGTTGTCCACAGTCATCCACAGGGCCATGGGGATGAAAGGTTTGTCCAAGGTGCGGGGGTGTGGAGTTGTCCACAGACTTGTGCACAGCCCGTGGACGGCGGCATCGGGACGCGCCCCGCTCGTGCCAGGACGTCCGGCACGCGGCCGGGAGGTGTCGGGGAGATGACGGAGACCCCACAGGTGTGGATGAACCTGTGGACGACGGGTGGGACGACACCCGGGCCCGTCAGCGGGACTGCTGCTTGATCCGGTTCGTCAGCTCGGTGACCTGGTTGTAGATCGCTCGGCGCTCGGCCATGAGCTGGCGGATCTTCTTGTCGGCGTGCATCACCGTCGTGTGGTCGCGTCCGCCGAACTGCTGCCCGATCTTGGGCAGGGAGAGGTCGGTGAGCTCACGGCACAGGTACATGGCGATCTGGCGGGCCGTGACGAGCACGCGGGAGCGGGACTGTCCCTGGAGGTCCTCGAGGGTGAGCCCGAAGTACGCGGCCGTCTGCGCCATGATCGTCGCGCTCGTGATCTGGCTCGAGCTGTCGTGCGGGATGAGGTCCTTGAGGACGATCTCGGCGAGGGAGATGTCGACCGGCTGCCGGTTGAGGCTCGCGAACGCGGTGACCCGGATGAGGGCACCCTCGAGCTCGCGGATGTTGGTGCTGATCCGTGAGGCGATGAACTCGAGGACGTCGTCGGGGACGCTGAGCTTCTCCTGGGCGGCCTTCTTTCGCAGGATCGCGATGCGGGTCTCGAGGTCGGGGGGCTGCACGTCCGTCATGAGACCCCACTCGAAGCGGCTGCGCATCCGCTCCTCGAAGCCGCTGAGCAGCTTGGGGGGCAGGTCGCTGGTGATGACGACCTGCTTGTTGGCGTTGTGCAGGGTGTTGAACGTGTGGAAGAACTCCTCCTGCGTCTGCACCTTGCCCTGGAGGAACTGGATGTCGTCGATGAGCAGCACGTCGACATCGCGGTAGCGGCGCTGGAAGTTGGCGGCCTTGTCGTCGCGGATGCTGTTGATGAAGTCGTTGGTGAACTCCTCGGAGTTCACGTAGCGCACCTTGACGTGCGGGAAGAGGTTGCGGGCGTAGTGCCCGATCGCGTGCAGGAGGTGGGTCTTGCCCAGCCCCGACTCCCCGTAGATGAAGAGCGGGTTGTAGGCCTTGGCCGGCGTCTCGGCGACCGCGAGGGCGGCCGCGTTGGCGAACCGGTTGCTCGCGCCGATGACGAAGGTGTCGAAGGTGTACTTGGGGTTGAGCCGGGTCAGCTCGACCTGCTCGGGGACCGTGACACCCGGGCGCGGGCGCAGGGCTCCCGGGGAGCGGGTGTGCCCGACGGACCGGCCGGTGCGCGAGGAGTCACCGTCGTCGTCGTCCTCGACGAGGGCGATCCCGTCGAGCTCCGCGCGGCGCTCGGCGTGGCGCCCGTCGCCGTCGGTGCCCCCCAGCTCGCGTGGGTCGGTGGTCGTCGTGCCCGTGGGGCCGTCGGCCGGCGGGTCGAGGACGGGGATGTCGCCGAGCGAGGAGTCGACGGTGACCGCGAGGCGCACCGTGTGGCCGAGCTGGCTGCTCAGGGTCTCGGTGACCCGGTCGCGCAGGCGCGTCTCCACGATGTCCTTGGTGAAGTCGTTGGGGACGGCGATGAGCGCGGTCTCGTCGAGCAGGCCGACGAGCTTGGCCAGCGAAAGGAAGGCCCGTTGCTGGACGGGGATGCCGTCCGAGTCGAGGGCGTCCAGCGTCGTGCGCCAGATCTGGTCCATCCCCACGTCCGGCACCTGACCACTCTTCCTTCTGCTCGTTGTCGTGCGTGGCCCTGGAGATGTCCACAGAGTTGTCCACAGACTGTGGGTATGCCGGGTGACGCTAACAAGGGGGCGACGGTGCGGCAACCCGTGCGGCCCTCGAGAGCGATGTGTCCGTCGACCACGGCGTGTCGTGCTCGGACGGGCGCACCGTGAGGTGAGAGCATAGGCGGTTGCCCTGCTCCACGGCGTGCGGCGATGCGAGTTTGACCCGTACGGGCCCCCTCCCGTACCGTGGCATGGCCTGTTGGTGCGGCCACTGACGCCTGCCCACAGTCACTGAGCCAGCACCACCAGACTGCCCCGACCATGCAGGACCCGTGCCGTTTGGGTCCGTCCCGTGAGAAGAGTTCACCGTGAGCAAGCGTACGTTCCAGCCCAACAACCGCCGCCGGGCCAAGACCCACGGCTTCCGCCTGCGGATGCGCACCCGCGCCGGCCGCGCCATCCTCGGTGCCCGTCGCCGCAAGGGTCGCTCCGAGCTCTCCGCCTGAGGCCCCGGTGCTGCCGGCGCCGAACCGACTGCGAGAGCGATCGGACTTCGCGACGGCCATCCGTGCCCCCGGTGCGACACGAGCCGGATCGAGGATCCTCGTGGTGCACGCCAACGTGACCGACTCTCGTGCGGGACTCCCGCCGCGGGTCGGTTTCGTCGTGTCCAAGGGGGTCGGCAACGCGGTCGTCCGCAACCGGACCAAGCGCCGGCTGCGCGCCGCCGTCGCGACCGAGCTGACCGGCATACCTCGTGGTGCCGACGTCGTCGTTCGCGCCCAGCCGGCTGCTGCCCGGGCAACGTTCGCGGAGCTCTCCGAGGAAATGAAACCATTGCTGCACAAGGTGATTCGCCGACTCGAGGTCGCCAGATGACCCTCGGTCAGGTCGCTGCCAAGCCGCTCGTGTGGCTCGTGCGCGCCTACCAGCTGGTCCTCTCGCCGCTGACCCCGGCCACGTGCCGCTACTACCCCTCCTGCTCCGCGTATGCCGTGACCGCCCTGAGCCGGCACGGCCTGTTCCGCGGAACCTGGCTCACGATCCGTCGGTTGGGCAGGTGTCACCCCTGGACCCCCGGTGGCGTCGACCACGTGCCGCCGCTGCCGGGTCAGCCGAGTGACGAGGACCTGATCGCCCGCCACATCCCCCACGAGACCACCACCTGACCCACACACCCTGCAGCACGGTGTGGGCCCACCCCCGGCAGAGACGTCGGAACAACCGAAGGACAGCATGGGAGACTTCTTCAACACCCTGCTCCGCCCGATCGAGCTCCTCGTCGCGTGGATCATGTACGGCTTCCACCAGGCGTTCACGTCGATCGGCCTCGACCCCGCGTCGGGCCTGGCCTGGGGCCTGTCGATCATCGGGCTCGTCATCGTCATGCGAGCCGCCATGATCCCGCTGTTCGTCAAGCAGATCAACGCGTCGCGCAAGATGCAGATGATCCAGCCCGAGCTGCAGAAGATCCAGAAGAAGTACAAGGGCAAGAGCGACCCCGAGTCCCGCCAGGCGATGACCCAGGAGACGATGGCGCTCTACCGCAAGGAGGGCACCAACCCGTTCTCCTCGTGCCTGCCGATCCTCGTGCAGTCGCCGTTCTTCTTCGGCCTCTTCCGCGTCCTCAACGGCCTCGAGAAGATCTCGACGGGTGCGAACGAGCCGATCGGGCCGATCACCCGGACTGTCGCAGGTCAGGCGGAGTCCGCGACGCTGTTCGGTGCCCAGCTGTCCGACACCTTCCTCAGTGCCGACAACACGGCGACGTACATCGTCACGGTCATCCTCATCATCCTCATGTCGGCGACGACGTTCACGACGCAGCGCCAGCTGATGACCAAGAACATGCCGGCGTCGGCGCTGGACAACCCGTTCGCGAAGCAGCAGAAGCTCATCATGTACGTCATGCCGATCGTCTTCGCGGTCTCGGGCATCAACTTCCCGATCGGTGTCCTCCTCTACTGGTTCACCACCAACCTGTGGTCGATGGTCCAGCAGTTCTACGTCATCCGGAAGATGCCGGCCCCGGGGTCGGCGGCGGAGAAGGCCCTGCACGAGCGGCTCGCCAAGCGGGGGAAGCCGATCCCCGGCGAGGCCGAGCGCAAGGCCGCGGAGGCGGCCGAGGCCGAGGCTGCCGCGGAGCGCACCCGTCAGCGGGTCCAGCCCAAGGGCAAGAAGCGGGCGAAGAAGAAGGGCCCGGCCGGCGCCGCCACCGACAAGCCGGCCCAGGGCCCCACGGCCACGCCGGGTGATGCGCCCACGCAGGGTGACCAGCCCACACAGGCGGCCCAGGGCCCGCGGCTCGACAAGACTCCGCGAACCGACAAGGCAGCACGCGGCGCGAAGGCAGCGCGGACCGGCAAGAGCCCGCGAGCAGGCAAGGCCGCCCAGACCGAGAAGTGACCACCCACGGCCGCATCAGGTCCCTGACCTGCGACGATGCGGCTCCGGACCGGCGAACCACGACGTTCGCCGCCACGAGAGGAACCACCCGATGAGCGACACCAGCACCCCACGCGACCTGGCCGAGCAGGAGGAGTCGAGCGACTCCGTCGACGAGACCACCGCGTCGCCGACCTCGACCGAGGGCACCGACTCGGCCGAGACGGAGACCGTGACCGTCGGGAGCGGCGAGCACGCGCTTGCCTCGTCCGACCAGGTCGACAGCGACGCCGCCGAGGCCGGCGACGCCGACCACGCCGACGACTCATCCACGTCGACGGATGACGAGGACGGGGACGTCGCCGAGACGGCCCGCCGCGATGGCGACGAGGGCTCGGCCGCGCCCAGCGCCCCGGCCGACCTCGAGAAGGAGGGGGAGGTCGCCGCCGACTTCCTCGAGAACCTCCTCGACATCTGCGACCTCGACGGGGACATCGACGTCGACATCGACGGCGACCGCGCGGCCGTGGCCATCGTCGACTCCGAGGACGGTCGCGTCCCGCGCCGCCTCGTCGGCGACAACGCCAAGGTCCTCGACGCGCTCCAGGAGCTCACCCGCCTCGCGGTGCAGTCGGCCACCGGCCATCGCAGCCGGCTCATGCTCGACGTCGCCGGTCACCGCGCCGGACGTCGTGCCGAGCTGGTCGAGGTCGCCAAAGACGCCATCGAGGCGGTGCGGGAGTCCGGCGAGAAGACCGCGCTCGACCCGATGACCGCCTTCGAGCGCAAGGTCGTCCACGACGAGGTCCTCGCTGCCGGTCTCGTGTCCGAGTCCGAGGGCGTCGAGCCCCGTCGTCATGTCGTGGTCCTGCCCGCGTGAGCGATGTTTCACGTGAAACGGTGAGCGGCGAGCAGGACGACGCCCCCACCACACCCCCAGCCGCACCTTCGGGTGCGGCTGTGGTGTTCGGGGACCGTGCGCCGCTCGCCGACCGGTTCGTCGCGATCCTCTCCGACACAGGGGTGAGCCACGGGCTCATCGGTCCGCGCGAGGTGCCGCGGCTGTGGGAGCGTCACGTGCTCAACTGCGCCGTCATCGAGGACGCGTTTCCCGCGGCAGCCCGACTCGTCGACGTCGGTTCGGGAGCGGGGCTGCCGGGGATCGCGCTGGCGATCGCCCGTCCCGACCTCGACGTGCACCTCGTCGAGCCGATGCAGCGCCGGACCGACTGGCTCAGCGACACGGTGGCGCAGCTCGGGCTCGACAACGTCACGGTCCACCGCGGTCGGGCCGAGGAGCTCGTCGGTGTCGTCGCCGCACCCTGGGTTACGGCCCGCGCCGTGGCCCGCATCGCCAAGCTGGCGCGCTGGTGCGTCCCCCTGCTCGATGGACGCGGGACCCTCGTCGCCATGAAGGGCCGCTCCGCGCCGGAGGAGCTCGAGGCCGACCGGCGCGACCTCAACAAGCTGGGGCTCGTCGATGCCGCGGTTCGTCAGCACGGTGACTCCGTCCTGGACGAGCCGACGATCACGCTCGACCTCACCTTCGAGCCGCGGCCCGCCCGGAGCAAGGCCGCGAAGGCGGCGTCGAAGGCCCGCCGGGAGAAGCCGTCCCGCCCCACCTCCTGACCGGCGGGGACGCAGCACTGGCTCGCGGCCGGGCGGCTGAGCCACGCCGCGGTGGGGCGCCTGCCTCTCGAGACCGTGCCGTTCCGGTCGCACGCGGAGGCCTCGGCACGGGGCGTGCGAACGCGTTTCACGTGAAACATTGCGCCAAGAGCGCAACGACGGCCGCACCGGAGCGGCGTTTTGGTGTGTCGGTGGGTGCTCCTGTTGGATGGGGGTCCGTGACCGACGACCGTGAGGTGGATCTCCGACGATGGCAGTCGAGACCGAACGCCGCGTGACCCCTGGACTGGGCTTTCCCGCCCTGCCGGGACGCCCGACCGCCCCGTTGGGGTGGCCGCTCGACGACGGGGTGGCCCGCGGTGACGTTTCACGTGAAACATCCGACGCCGCCCCACTGGAGAGCGCCGCGGCCGAGAGTAACGCACGGTCGGAGGATGGGACGGCCGGGGAGGCCGACAGTGACGCCCCCATCCGTGACGACGCGCAGGGCTCCGTCATTGACGCCGGAGCGGACGACGTTTCACGTGAAACGGATGGTGACGCTCCCACCGCACCGACGCAGGGCATCCGGGGCGAGCACGTCGCAGACGCGCAGGCCGGAGCGGACGACGTTTCACGTGAAACGGACGACGCAGCCGCTACCGATGCGCCTGTCACCGACTCAGCCGCCACCGACCTCACGGAGGGCACGGAGGCCGAGCGGGCCGCCGACGCGCTCGCCAACGTCGCGCGTGAGGCGCACGACGAGGACCTCGCCGGCATACCCGCCGCGGGCAACGACACCCCGCTCGCCCAGGCGGTCGCCGCGGACGCGCGCAAGCGGATCAGCCTGACCGGCCGCGACCTGCCCCGCCCGGCGGCGACGCGCGTGCTCACCGTGGCCAACCAGAAGGGTGGGGTCGGCAAGACGACGACGACGGTCAACGTCGCCGCGGCCCTCGCCCAGGCCGGCGCCACCGTCCTCGTCATCGACCTCGATCCGCAGGGCAACGCCAGCACGGCCCTGGGCATCCCCCACCACGCCGAGGTGCCGAGCATCTACGACGTCCTCGTCGATGGCGACCCGCTGAGCACGGTCGTTCAGGCGTCCCCGGACATCCCCGGCCTCTGGTGCGCTCCGGCGACGATCGACCTCGCCGGAGCGGAGATCGAGCTCGTCTCGCTCGTCGCCCGCGAGACTCGGCTGGGCAAGGCCGTCCGGGCCTACGTCACCGAGGTCACCGAGCGCGGCGAGGCGCTGGACTACGTGTTCATCGACTGCCCGCCCAGCCTGGGCCTGCTCACCGTCAACGCCTTCGTGGCCGCGAGCGAGGTCTTCATCCCGATCCAGTGCGAGTACTACGCGCTGGAAGGGCTCTCGCAGCTGCTCAAGAACATCGAGCTCATCCGCGACCACCTCAACCCGACGCTGCACGTGTCGACGATCCTGCTGACGATGTACGACGGGCGAACGCGGCTGTCGGCACAGGTGGCCGACGAGGTCCGCAGCCACTTCCCCGACCAGACGCTCAAGGCCACCGTGCCGCGTTCGGTGCGCATCTCCGAGGCACCCAGCCATGGTCAGACCGTCATGACGTACGACCCCAACAGCAGTGGCGCCCTCTCGTACCTCGAGGCCGCGTCCGAGATGGCGGCGCAGAATGCCGCGGAGAAGAACGAGGAGCGCTCATGAGTGACAAGCGACGTGCCTTGGGTCGAGGTCTGGGAGCGCTCATTCCCCCGGGCGGCGCCGGAGTCGGTGCGACCCGTCCCACCGACGTGTTCTTCAAGGAGCGCCCCGACGTGACCTCGCCGCTCGAGACCGTCGAGCGCCCCGGCGCCGACGGGTCCGAGCCGACCCACTCGCCTGCCGACCACACGGACGCGAACGGGTCCGACCCGGCATCGTTGCAGGTCAGCGCCCTGAATGGGCAGCACACGACCCCCGCCGACCCGTCGGCACCGGTCGTGTCCGACGGCCCTGAGCTGGTGCCCGTTCCCGGCGCCCAGTTCGCCGACGTGCCCGTCGATGCCATCCGCCCCAACCCCCGCCAGCCGCGCACCATCTTCGACGAGGACGATCTCGCCGAGCTCGTCCACAGCATCCGCGAGATCGGGGTGCTCCAGCCGATCGTCGTGCGCCGCGTCCCCGAGGACGCCACCGACGTCCCCGAGGGCGTGCAGTTCGAGCTCATCATGGGCGAGCGCCGCTGGCGGGCCAGCCGTGAGGCCGGCAACACCACGGTTCCCACCATCATCAAGGCCACCGAGGACGACGATCTCCTTCGGGACGCCCTCCTCGAGAACCTCCACCGCAGCCAGCTCAACGCCCTCGAGGAGGCCGCCGCCTACCAGCAGCTCCTCGACGACTTCGGCTGCACCCAGGAGGAGCTCGCGACCCGGATCGGCCGCTCGCGCCCGCAGATCAGCAACACCCTGCGCCTGCTCAAGCTGCCCCCGATGGTCGCCCGCCGCGTCGCCGCCGGCGTCCTGTCCGCCGGTCACGCCCGCGCCCTGCTCGGCGTCGGGGACGGTGCCGCCATGGAGCGCCTGGCCCAGCGCATCGTCGCCGAGGGCCTCTCCGTCCGCTCCGTCGAGGAGATCGTCTCGCTCGGCGTCGAGGACGAGAAGCCCGCACGGCGTCGGCCGCGCGCCGGTGGACGCCACCCGCAGCTCGACGACATCGCCGCCGGGCTCTCGGACCGCCTCGAGACCCGCGTCGGCATCACGCTCGGCAAGTCCCGCGGCAAGGTCACCATCGACTTCGCCTCCGTCGACGACCTCAACCGCATCCTCGACGCCATGCACCTCCGCTCAACCGTCTGACTCCGCTCTCTCGCCGAGTCCTTCCGGGTCCGCTGCGCGCTCACACGCCTGTTCGCCGCTGTCCCATCCGCACTCGCGCGCTGCGCGCGCTCCTGCTCCCGCCAGGCCCAGCCGGCGGCGAACAGGCGTGTGCTCGCTCCGCTCGGACTGCGCGCCTCTCACCGATTGCGTTGGGGCAGAACGGTATTCGCTTCGCCTAACGCGAAGCCCCCGGCGCGTCTGCGCCGGGGGCTTCGTCGTGTCTGGGTCTCGTCAGCTGAGGAAGGGCTCGAGCTCGCGGAGGAGCTTCGGCTTCGGCATGGCGCCGACGATCGTCTTGACGATCTCGCCGTCCTTGTAGACGTGCATCGTCGGGATCGAGGTGATGCCGAGCTTGCCGGTGATGGCCGGGTTCTCGTCGGTGTTGAGCTTCACGACGTCAAGGGTGTCGGCGTGGTCACGGGCGATCTCCTCGAGGACGGGGGCGATCGCCTTGCACGGGCCGCACCAGGGCGCCCAGAAGTCGACGAGGGTGACCTTGCTGTTCTTGATGACGTCGGCGTCGAACGACGCGTCGTCGGTGGTGCGGGTGGCTCCCATGGCGGGGGTCCTTCCTGGGTTGTCGCGGTTCAGGGGGTGGGTGGGGGTCGGTGGGCAGGGTCAGGGCGCGATGAGGGCGGCGTCGCGGGCCGGGGCGCCGGCGTGCTCGGAGGCCGCGAGGAACCGCTCGGCGTCGAGCGCGGCGGCACAGCCGGAGCCGGCCGCGGTGATGGCCTGACGGTAGGTGTGGTCGACGAGGTCACCGCAGGCGAAGACGCCGGGAAGGTTGGTGCGCGTGGATCGGCCCTCGACGAGGACGTAGCCCTCGGCGTCCAGCTCGACGACGCCCTGGATGAGCTCGTTGCGCGGGTCGTGGCCGATGGCGATGAAGAGGCCGGTGACGTCCAGCTCGCTCGTCGCACCGGTCTGGAGGTCTCGCAGGGTGATGCCCGAGAGCTTGTCGCCGCCGTGGATGCTCGCGACCTCGCTGTTCCATGCGAAGCGGATCTTGTCGTTGGCGAGGGCACGCTCGGCCATGATCTTGGAGGCGCGCAGCTCGTCGCGACGGTGCACGATCGTCACGGTCCGGGCGAACTTGGTGAGGAAGGTGGCCTCCTCGACGGCGGAGTCGCCGCCACCGATGACGGCGATGTCCTGGTCGCGGAAGAAGAAGCCGTCGCAGGTCGCGCACCACGAGACGCCGTGGCCGGACAGGCGCTTTTCGTCGGGGAGCCCGAGCTCGCGGTAGGCGGAGCCCATGGCCAGGATGACCGACCGGGTGCGCCAGGTGCGGCCCTCCCCGTCGACGACGGTCTTGATCTCACCCTCGAGCGAGACCGACTCGATGTCGTCGGTGACGAGCTCGGTGCCGAAGCGCTCGGCCTGGGCGCGCATCTCGTCCATGAGGTCCGGACCCATGATGCCGTCGCGGAATCCGGGGAAGTTCTCGACCTCGGTCGTGTTCATCAGGGCGCCACCGGCGGTGACGGCTCCCTCGAAGAGCACGGGGTGGAGGTTGGCGCGGGCGGCGTACACCGCGGCGGTGTAGCCGGCCGGGCCGGAGCCGATGATGATGACGTTGCGGACGTCCTGGTCGTCGGTCGCGATCGCAGTCGCGTCGGCGGAGGAGCTCACGAACACCGTCCCTTGTGTCTGTCATGGAGGATCACCGCTACATACGGTGGTCTGGTCCAACCGATCCTAGGCGCTCGGTGTTCCCGACCCGCAGCCCGACCCGCGGTCAGGGCAGGGGGACCGGCCCGGCGAGCAGTGACGGGTTGCCGGTGGTGCACTCACGGCGGACGGCGTATGCCGTCCGCTCACCCTCCGTGGTCACGACGAGCACCGCCGCGGGTGCGCCGTCGACGCGGGCGAGCTCGACGTCGGCCGCCGTGTCGCGGGGCAGGCCCAGCGCCTCGAGGCAGGAGCGGACCCCGAGCTCGCTCCCGATGGGACCGATGGCGGGGGACTCCGCGGTGAGGGGGCCGGTCTCAGGGCTCACCTCCGGGCCGATGATCCGGGCTGCCACCTGGGTCGACAGGCTCGTCGAGGAGTAGTCGCGCTCCGAGAGCCGCACCACGACCGGACCGGGCAGCGTCACGGCCCCGGAGGTGTCGCGGTCCTGGCCCGAGTCGGCTCCTGCGGCCCCCTGGTCCTCGCTGCCGCCTCCGGCGGTCGACTCGCTGGCCGTGTCGCTCGTCGCGCCCCCCATGCCGAGCAGGTCGTCGGCGAGGACGCCTCCACCGACGACGAGGACGGCCGCCACGGCGAGCTTGCCTGCGTGCCGGGCCAGCCAGGAGCCGCGGGTCGGGCCGGTGGTTTCACGTGGAACGCCGTCCGAGTCCGGCGCCGCGGGTTCGACGTGAAGCGGGCCGAGGTCGGACAGGGAGGCGTGGATCCGGGCCACGAGGTCATCCGGCATCGGTCCGGGGTCGGGCATCGAGCGCAGCAGCTCGCGCATGCCCGTGGGGTCCGGCTCGTCGTCGCGCACGCTCACCACCCTCTCCTCGTTCCCGTACCTGGTCGGTCCACCGGAGTCGCGCGCTCGCAGGGGCGGGCCCAGCGGTGTCGTGAGTAGGACGTCATGGGCGCACCTCGGGTTCCCGCGTCGCCCCGAGCAGCTCCGCCAGCGCGGCCCGACCCCGGGCGCAACGGGACTTCACCGTGCCCTCCGCGACGCCGAGCGTCTGCGCGGCCTCGCTCACCGGCATACCGTGCATGTCGACGAGCACGAGGGCGAGCCGCTGGTGCTCGGGGAGCCGAGCGAGCGCCGCGCGGACGTCCATCCCGGTCTCGGCCTCGTCGTGCCGGTCGTGCGTGTCGGCGATGTCGAGGTCGGCGGCGTCCCCGGCCCGCCGCAGGACGTCGCGCTCGCGGCGCAGCCGGTCGAGGCAGGCGTTGACGACGATCCGGTGCAGCCACGTGGAGACCGCGGCGTCGCCGCGGTAGGACTCGGCCCGGCGGAAGGCGTTGACGAAGCCGTCCTGGACGCCGTCCGCGGCGAGCTCCCGGTCACCCGTCGTGCGCACGGCCACCGCCCAGAGCCGGTCGCGGTGTCGGCGGAAGATCTCCCCGAACGCGTCGGGGTCCCCGGCGACGTGGCGGGCCATGAGGTCGCGGTCCGGGGCGTCCTCCAGCCCGTCCATGTCAGTTGTTGACCTCGACCTCGCCGAGGATGGCGCGGAAGCGACCGCCGTCGTCGCGGGTGAGGCTCGTGAACCAGACGATGACGTACTGCCCGGTGGTTCCGGCGGGCACAGGGAAGGAGACGGTGCCGTTGGCCCCCGCCTTGGCGCCGACCTTCGTGGCGCCGTCGAGTGAGCGCTCGCCGCTGACGTAGACCTCGACGTCGGCGCGCAGGCCCAGGGTGAGGCTGATCGTGCGGGCGGCGACGTTGGGGCCGAGGTCGACGCTCACGCCGACCCCGCTCTTGAGACCACCGAGAGCCGCCGAGCCGTAGCCCTCCGACTGCCACGCCGTCGACCGGTCCCCGTCGAAGACGCGCGGGGCGCGGGTGCCGTTCTCCTTGCCGTCGCCCTCGGGGTCGAAGCCGTCGGCCGCGAGGATCTGGAGGGGCTCGCCGCTCGTCGCGGTGGCGCTCGCTGTCGGCCCTCCGCTGCTCGCCGAGGGGCGGGCGGAGGGGGATGGCGAGCTGCCGGGCACCCCGCCGAAGTCGAGGTCGGTGTTGGAGCCGATCTGCATGACGCCGCGGACGCCGATGACGAGCGCGAACACGAGGAAGGCAGCGACGATGCCGAGCGCGAGCCGGGACTCGCGGCGGTTGAGCGGCTGGGCAGGGACCAGGGGGGCCGGCGCCTCGAGGTGCGTGTCCCGGCCGGTGCCGGGGCGGACGCGGTCGCCGTCGGTGGCCAGTCCCGGGGCGTTGGGGGCGGTGATCCGCTCGCGGAACTCGCGGCGCTCGGCGGCCTTCTCGGCGGCGCGTTCGCCGACCTGGCGTCCGATCGTCCCGACCTTGGTGCCGGCCCGGTTGACCGCTCCGGCGACGACCGAGCTCGCACCGGCCAGCGCCGCGCCCGTCGCGGCGGCTGCCGCGGCGGCGCTCTCCGCGGCGCGCGCGCCGGTCGCCCGGGGCTCGTCCGCCGCGGGAGACCCGGGTGCGGCGGCATCGGCGTCGCCCCGGGGCACCGGGAGCGCCTCGGTCGCGGGCTGGGTGACCGGGATGGCCTCGGTCACCGCCCGGTCCGACCCCGGGCGCGGCATCACCCGGGTGGGCTCGTCGGCCTCGGGGTCGATCTCGTGCGTCTCGGTCTCGGAGTCGGCACCGGAATCGGCGCCGCCGACCGGGGCGGTGAGGGTCCTGGTGTCGTCGTTCCCGTCGTCCGCGGCCTCCGGAGGCGTCGCCACGGCCGGCGACAGGCCGGCGGGCGTGAGTGCGGGAGGCGCCGGCGGAGACGCCGTCGTGGACAGCCTGGGGTCCTGGGCCGCGGTCGTGGTGATGGTGGACCGGCCGGCGACCTGCCGGGAGGGCCACGGGGCGACCTGGCGGGCGAAGTCCCCGGGGGAGGTCGGTCCCTGGTCCTCGCCGAGGGTCAGCCGGCACAGCGTGTCGAGGTCGCGCGGCACCCCGGCGGCGATCTCGGACGGGGCGGCCACGCCACCGAGCACGCGCGGAGCGGACCCGAGCGAGGTCTGGCCGGCGCCGGGCCACAGTCCGGTGAGACCGGCATACGTCAGGGAGACGACGCCGACGGCGTCGCGACGGGAGGCGACCTCGGACTCGAGGTCGTCGAGCTCGGCGAGCGCCGCGCTCGTGGCCACGCCACGCAGCCGGACCTCGCCGTCGAGGGTGCGCAGCACGTCGTCGGGGCGGAGGTCGAGGTGGTGCAGCCCGCGCTGGCGGGCGGACTCGAGGGCGGTCGCGACCTCACCGACGATGCGCCGGACCTCGTCGGCGGGCAGGCCGCCGTCGTGGACGAGCTGGGTCAGGCTGCGCGCCTCGGCGCCGTCGGCCTCGACGACCCAGGCCAGGCCGCCCTCGCGGCCGACGTCGAGCACCCGCTGGAGGGTGGGCGCGTCGAGCCCGGCGGCACGGCGGGCGGCGTCGAGGAGGGCACTCGCGCGGTGGTCGCGCTCGGGGAGGCAGAGGACGACGACGGAGCGACCCAGGGTCGTGTCGTCAGCGGTCCAGCGCTCAGCACCGTGGCGCTGCTCGATCCTGCGCTGGGTGGTGTACCGCCCGTCGAGGGTGGTACCGGGTCCGACGCCCTCCAACGGGTGCCCCTTCCGATCGGTGTGGCGCCCATCCTAGGCGGGGCCATCGGTCATCCCCGGGCTCAGTCTCCGGCGAGCCGCTGCCAGGCCAGACGGGCGATGCGCCGCTCGTTCGGGAAGGTCAGGTGGCGGTGCGCGTCGCGCAGGAGGAACCACGCGACGTCGATCGCCTCGTGATCCGGGTCGTTCTCGATGGTGAGGTCCCCGCCCACGGCCTCGAGGAGGTAGTGGTGGACGTACTTGTGGATGCGCCGGTCCCCCACCGCGAACCAGTAGTCGATCGTGCCGAGCTCGATGAGGACCTTGCCCTCGATGCCGGTCTCCTCCGCGACCTCTCGGGCTGCGGTCTGCGGCAGGGTCTCGGCGCCCTCGATGTGGCCCTTGGGCAGGCACCACTCGACCCGGCCGGCGCGGTTGCGCCGCGCGATGACGGCGATCCGGGCCTCTCCGTCCTGCACGTCGACGACGACGCCCCCCGCGGAGCGCTCCTCCACGGCAGGGAGGCGCCGGGTGACCCGGGGCGGCTCTGCGGTGGCATGGCTCATGGCGTCACTGTAACCACGACGACTGGACACCTACTCTTGTCACTCGTGTCACCCACCCCGCCGTCCGCACTGCTCATGCAGCAGGCCGTTGCCCGTCTCGCACCGGTCCTGCCCCTGCTCACCGACCTCGGGGAGTGCTTCTCCCGGGCCGGTCACGAGCTGGCCCTCGTGGGCGGCCCCGTGCGCGACGCGTTCCTCGGGCGGACCCCTCCCGACCTCGACTTCACGACGAGCGCGTCGCCCGACGAGACCGAGGCGATCCTTCGCGCCTGGGGCTCGGCGACGTGGGACCTGGGGCGCGAGTTCGGGACGATCGGGGCGGTGCGCCGCGCCGGCGGGGTCGAGACGACGGTCGAGGTCACGACCTACCGCGCCGACGCGTACGACGGGGTGACCCGCAAGCCGGTCGTCGCCTTCGGCGAGTCGCTCGAGGACGACCTCGTCCGGCGCGACTTCACCGTCAACGCGATGGCGATGCGGCTGCCCTCGCTCGAGTTCGTCGACCCGTACGGCGGGCTCGCCGACCTCGAGGCCGGGGTGCTCCGGACACCCTCCGCCCCGGAGGTGAGCTTCGGGGACGACCCGCTACGGATGATGCGGGCGGTGCGCTTCGTCGCGCAGCTCGGTCTCGTGCCGGCACCCGAGGTGTATGCCGCGATGCAGGCCATGGCGGGCAGCCTCGAGATCGTCTCGGCGGAGCGCGTCCGCGACGAGCTCGTCAAGCTGCTCATGGCCCGCGAGCCGCGCGCCGGGCTGGAGATGTTCGTCGACAGCGGGCTCGCGGCCCACGTGCTGCCCGAGCTGCCGGCCCTCAAGCTCGAGGTGGACGAGCACCACCGCCACAAGGACGTCTACGACCACTCGCTCATCGTCCTCGACCAGGCCATCGCGCTCGAGGGACCGGCGGACGGCCCCGTGGACTCGGTGCCGGGGCCGGACCTCGTCCTGCGGCTCGCGGCGCTGCTCCATGACATCGGCAAGCCGGCGACCCGCCGGTTCGAGCCCGCGGGCGGGGTGAGCTTCCACCACCACGAGGTCGTCGGCGCCAAGATGACGGCCAAGCGGCTCAAGGCGCTCCGCTTCGACAAGGACACGGTCAAGGCGGTGTCGCGGCTCGTCGAGCTGCACCTGCGCTTCCACGGGTACGGCGACGGGCAGTGGACCGACTCTGCCGTGCGCCGCTACGTCACCGACGCCGGGCCGCTGCTCCCGCGGCTGCACCGGCTCACCCGGGCCGACTGCACGACCCGCAACGCCCGCAAGGCCCAGCGGCTCTCGCGCACCTACGACGAGCTCGAGCGCCGGATCGGCCTGCTGCTCGAGCGGGAGGAGCTTGCCGCGGTCCGTCCCGAGCTCGACGGCAACGAGATCGCCTCGGTCCTGAAAATCCCGCCGGGGCCGGTGCTCGGCCGGGCCTACAAGTACCTCCTGTCGGTGCGCATGGACGAGGGGCCGATCGGGAAGGAGGCGGCGGCCGACCGGTTGCGCACCTGGTGGGCCGACCAGCCCGAGTCGCGGTAGCGGGAAGCGGTGGGGAGATCTCCACATCGCGGCCCGCTCAGCACGGGGATAGGGTTGTTCGGTCCATGCAGAGCGCCCCCGACCCGGGCTCTCCACCAACCCTCTCGGAGGTGGCCCGATGCCCATGGTGGGCCATCCCAGCGCAGTGAGTCCCGCGCTCCCGCGCATCGAGCTCGACCTGCCCGCCGAGTGGGTCGCCGAGCCCGGTGGCGACGCCCTGTTCCTCGCCCAGCACGAGAGTGCGGGGGCCCACGCACCGCGGCTGACGGCATACGTCCACACGTCGCGCGAGGCGAGCACCGACCACCTCGTCGATGTGCTGGCAGCCGAGGCGACGGCCCACGACGAGGGTGAGGCCGACCCGACGTTCGAGGTCGAGATCGACGAGCGCGCCTGGACCGGACTCAACGTGTCGTGGTTCGAGGACGGCCAGCCGGTCCATGTCGTCCACCTCGTCACGGCCGTCCACGGCGGCGGGGTCACCCAGCACGTCCGGCTCACCGGCCGCGTCGCGGGTCCCGACTCCGAGCGCGACTACGAGACGATCCAGCAGATCTTCGAGAGTGCGGTCGTCACGCCGACGGGCGGCGGCGGGTGAGCCGTCACCACGCGTCGCTGACCGGGCCGGACGTGCGCATCCGCCACGGTGCGGCGACCCACGTCGGGCGGGTCCGCGACCACAACGAGGACAGCCTCATCGCCGAGGGCCGGGTCTTCGTCATCGCCGACGGCATGGGCGGCCACGCTGCGGGTGAGGTCGCGAGCGGCATCGCCGTGCAGACCCTCGGCGAGCTCAACACCCGCAGCCGGGTCCGGTCGGAGGACGTCGTCGCCCTCATCCGCGCGACGAACCGCCGCATCCTCGAGTCCGCCGCCCAGAACCCCGAGCAGACCGGCATGGGCACGACGCTCGCCGGGCTCACCGTCGTCGACGCCGGCGGCGCCGACCACTGGATCGTCTTCAACGTCGGCGACTCCCGCGTCTACCGCTTCCTCGGCAACCGGATGAGCATGGTCACCCAGGACCATTCCGAGGTCCGCGAGATGGTCGACGCCGGCCTCATCACTGCGGAAGAGGCGCTGCGGCACCCGCTGCGCAACATCATCACGCGCTCGCTCGGCACACACCCGGGGCCCCACGCCGACGTCTGGGTCTTCCCACCGCACCCCGGCGAGCGCTTCGTCCTGTGCAGCGACGGGCTGTCCAACGAGATCGACGACCGCACGATCATGGTGGCGCTCCAGCGCTTCGACGACCCGCAGGAGGTGGCGGACGCCCTGTGCCATGCTGCCGTCGAGGCAGGGGGCCGTGACAACATCAGTGTCGTCGTCGTCGCCTTCGACTCGGACGAGGACGAGGACGACAGCGACGAGGCCGACACGGCTCCACGCCACACCCTGTTGCCGACCTGAGGACGACACCGTGAGCAGCACCGAGGTCACCACCCAGACCCCGCGGGGGTGGGTCGCGCTGTCCGCCGCCGAGCGCCACCTCGTCGTCCAGGGGTCCGCCTCGGTCGCCGGAGCGCTCCAGGGCGCCCTCGAGTCCGGGCTCGTTCCCGTCCTCGAGGCGTTGGGCCGCGACGGGCTCGGGGGGCTGCCGGACTTCGCCCTCGTCGACACGTCGGGCGAGCAGGCGCGGGTCGTCGTGCGCGGGGCTGGGCTGGTCCGCGCCGACGGGTCCGACGTCGGCGCCGGCGGTCGTGTGCCGTGGCGGGACGTCGACGTCGAGGCCGCGGTCCTCGAGCTGACGGTGGCCGGCGCCCGCGGGGGGTGGCGCCGCCCGACCCAGCTGGGTCGTCCTGCCGCTGCCGGCGCCGCCGCTGGCGCTGCCGCCACTGTTGGAACGACTGCCGGGACCACGGAGGCCGAGCCGGAGAGCGCTCCCACGGTCGCAGCCCCGTCCGAGCGCGATCTGGCCCCGGAACCGGAGGCAACCCCCGATCCGAAGCAGGAGGTCGAGGCCGAGACGGACGTGCAGCCGGGGCCGGACCCCAGCCCCGCGCCCCCCGCGGTCCCGCCGGCCGACCTCACGCTGCCGCCGTCCGAGGAGTACGCCGGAGCGACCCCTGCCGAGCGGATCACCCCCGCGCCCGCACCCGCCAGCCCCGGCAAGAAGGTCCTCATCGACAGCGTCCCGTGGCGCACGCCGTCCGACGAGGGCCGCCCGGCCGCCCCCGCCGCGGCCCCGCCCGCCGCCGCCCCGCCCACCGACGCGGCGTCCGCCGTCCCTGTGGCCCCCGCCGTTCCGCCGCCGCCGCCCGTGCCGCCCGAGCCGTCCGAGCCCGTCCCCTCACTGGCCGACGGCCCGACCGGACCTGACAACTGGGGCATGACCGGCCCGGCGCCGTTCCAGCAGACCGCGGCGGACGACCCCGCACCTCTCGCACCCCTCCCGCCCGCAGCGCCCGCCCTCGGTGCCGACCAGATCGACGCGCCACCGCCCGCCGCTGCCGCGGAGGCGGCCTCCGCACCCGACGTGACCATGGACCGCAGCGCCCTCACGCCCGGCCTCGACGGACCGGCGGACGGCCCGATCGTCCTCGCCGTCATCTGTCCCGCCGGCCACCACTCCTCGCCGCACGCGAGCGCCTGCCGGGTGTGCGACCGCGACATCCCGACGCAGCAGCCGTTCCAGGCCCCACGGCCGCAGCTCGGGGTCCTGCACGTCTCGGCGGGGGGCCAGGTGCCCCTGGACCGCGGCATCCTCCTGGGCCGGGCGCCGAAGGTGAACTCCGACCTGCCCCCGAGCAGCCGTCCCCACCTCGTGCGCCTGGCGTCGAAGGACAACGACATCTCGCGCAACCACGCCGAGGTCATCCTCGAGGGCTGGCACGTGCTCGTGCGCGACCTCGGCTCGACCAACGGCACGACGGTCACACTCCCCGGCCAGGAGCCGGTCCGGCTGCGTCCCACCGAGGACTTCGGCATCGAGCCCGGGGCCGTCGTGACGCTCGCCGACGAGGTCTCGCTGACGTACGAGGTCTCCGAGTGACCCGAGCAGCACCAGGGACGCCCCCGGAGATCCCTGGGCTCGTCTACCGCCAGCCGCTGGGTTCCGGCGGCTACGCCGACGTCTTCCTCTACGAGCAGCAGCAGCCGCGGATGCCGGTCGCGGTCAAGGTGCTCAAGCGGGAGGTGCTGACCCCGTCGATCCTGCGCCAGTTCGTCGAGGAGGCGAACACGATGGCGCAACTCGCCGACCACCCCTACATCGTCCAGGTCTTCCGCAGCGAGCAGCTCGCGGACGGTGGCGCGTACCTGGTCATGAAGTACTACCCGCCGCCCAACCTGGCCACCCGCGCGAAGCGCGAGCGGCTCAGCGTCGAGGAGGTCCTGCGCACCGGCATCCAGCTGGCCAGTGCCGTCGAGACCGCCCACCGGGCCGGCATCATCCACCGCGACGTCAAGCCGGCGAACGTGCTCATCAGTCAGTACGGCGCCCCCGGGCTCACCGACTTCGGCATCGCCGGCCGCGCGCTCGGGCCCGAGGAGCACGACGAGGACGTCGGCGTCTCGGTGCCGTGGTCCCCGCCGGAGGTCCTCTACGGGCAGAGCAACGGCGACGCCCGCAGCGACGTCTACTCGCTCGCCGCGACCCTGTGGCACCTCCTGGTGGGGCGCTCGCCGTTCGAGCAACCGGGAGGCGACAACTCGGCATACGCCCTCATGCCGCGCATCCGCGCGACCCCCGTGCCGCAGACCGGGCGTGCCGACGTGCCGGTCAGCCTTGAGCGGCTGCTCGGCCACGCCATGGCCAAGAAGCCCGACGCGCGCCCGCAGACCGCCATCGACCTCGCCCGCGGGCTGCAGGCGATCGAGCAGGAGCAGCGGTTCGCGCGCACCCCGATCGTCGTGCTCGACGAGTCCGGGCACACGACGGTCGCCGACAGCGCGAGCCGGTCGGACTCCGCGGAGCCCGACCCCGACCGCACGAGCGTGCGCGCCCCCAGGGTCACCTCGCCGCAGGCCTTCACGCCGAGCCCGTCCGGGACGCCCACGGCGGACACCGGCGTCGACGACGAGCCCCAGCCGGCGACGGTCAGCGGCGGCGCCCTGCTCGCGGGCGTCGGCGTGCTCGTCCTCATCCTCGTCGGCGCGCTCGTCTGGGCCGTCGGGTTCCGCGGGGACGACGACCCCACAGAGGCCTCGACCGGCGCCCCCTCCGCCTCGGCGACCGCCGGCGGCGGTGGACCGGTCGTCGACCTCCCCGAGCAGCCCCTCATCGACGGTCGCGCGTTCCCGGGCGGCGTCGCGTTCACGTGGCAGTACGCCGGGGTCCGCAAGGGCGACTACTACCGGATCCGCGCGGCCTCGAGCGAGGCCGCCGTGCCGGAGGCGCAGGTCCTCACTGTGCGCGCGCTCCCGCACACCGTCAAGGCCGCGACCGGCCAGGTCGTCTGCGCCCAGGTCGCCGTCGCGCGCGCGGCCGGCGAGTCCTCGGCCTACTCGGCCGTCAAGTGCCTGACCGGAGGGTGACGCGATGTCCGTGACCGTGGAGTTCTGCGGTGTGGAGTACCAGGCGTCCGAGGACGCCCCGCTGACGATCGGCCGGGTGGCCGACGTCGAGATCGACGACAACCCCTACCTGCACCGCGTCTTCCTCCAGGTCCACCGCGAGCACGACCTGTGGTGGCTCACGAACGTGGGCTCGAACCTCACCGCGACCGTTGGCGACCGCCAGGGACTCTTCCAGGCGTGGCTCTCACCCGGTGCCCGCATCCCGCTCGCGCTCGAGGCGTTCACGGTGTGGTTCACGGCCGGGCCGACGACCTACGACTTCGACATCACCGTCGACGACGCGACCTTCACCTCGATCGTCACCGAGCCCGAGCTCGAGTCCGAGTCCGAGGACTCCCCGGGGGAGACGACCGTGGGCCGCGTGTCGATGACCCCGGACCAGAAGCTGCTCGTCGTCGCGCTGTGCGAGAGCTTCCTGCGGACGACGTATGCCGGTCAGGGCCAGATCCCGTCCTCCGCCCAGGCCGCGGCCCGGCTGGGGTGGACGACGACCAAGTTCAACCGCAAGCTCGACAACGTCTGCCAGAAGCTTGCCGACGCCGGCACCCGCGGCCTGCACGGCGGCCCCGGCAAGCTCGCGAGCAACCGCAAGTCGAGGCTCGTCGAGCACGCCCTCTCCACCCGGATGGTGACCGAGGTGGACCTCGCCCTCCTCGACTGAGACCGACCCCTTGCGTCCGCAATGCTGGTCGCGTTTTCGACCAGGGTTGCGGACGCTGGCGTCGGTCTCCCGTGTTGCGTCCGCAGAGGTGGTCGCCTTCTCGACCAGGGTTGCGGACGCAGGCCGGGCCCGGCTGGTTGCGTCCGCAGAGGTGGTCGCCTTTTCGACCAGGGTTGCGGACGCTGGCGTCGGTCTCCCGTGTTGCGTCCGCAGAGGTGGTCGCTTTTCGACCATGGTTGCGGACGCTGGCGTATGCCGGCCTGCCGGCGGGTGTCCACAGCTCGCCTCGGGCGCCCGCTCCGTCCACAACCCGGGCGGTCGGGGATGGTGGACGCCGCGGGGAGGCGATTCGCTGCCGTCATGACGAACCGGAGCGACGTGGCGGAGCGTCTCTGCGTCGAGCTCGACGGCGTGGCAACCCTGGCCGAGCTCAGCACGGCGGGCGTGAGTCGCTCGCTCCGTCGGAGCATGATCCGGGCCGGCCACTGGCGACCGATCGGCGCAAAGGGCGTGGTGCTGCACACGGGTCCTCTGGTTGGCGAGCAGGCGTGGCGAGCGGCGCTGGTGCGCGTCGGCCCCGGTGCTCGGCTGGGTGGCATCACCGCGCTCCAGGCCCACGGGCTGACCGGGTTCGACGAGCCGCGCACGCACATCTGGGTGAGCAAGGGCTTCACCAAGGACGGCCGCGACCTCCCCGACGGGATCGTCCTGCACGAGACGCGCCGCTGGGGCGCGGGGGACTGCACGAGCGTGGGCATGCGCCGCTCGACGGCACCCGTGGCAGCGGTCCAGGCCGCCCTGTGGGCGGTGTCCCGACGCCAGGCCGCACTCTGCCTCGTCATGCCGCTTCAGCAACGCCTCGTTCGTGCCGAGGACCTCGTCCGTGAGCTCGACCGCATCGCCCGGCACGAGTTCCGTTCGATGCTGCGAGCCGTGGCCGCGGACCTCCTGCTCGGTGTGCACTCGCTTAACGAGCTGGACTTCGCCGCCGAGTGCCGCCTCCGCGGGCTGCCCGAGCCGTCCCGCCAGGTGCGCCGACGCCTGTCGACCGGCGGCGTGGTCCTCGACGCCTTCTGGGACCCTTTCGGCGTGTGCGTCGAGGTCAACGGCGCCGGCCACGACCATCTGCTGACCTCGATGCGCGACGAGGTGCGGCTCGCCGACCTCCAGGCACGGGGCGAGGCCGCCCTTCCCCTGTCGGTCCTGACGCTGCGCGTCGACCCGGAGCCGTTCTTCACGTCGCTCGCGACCCTCTTGCGAAGCCGAGGCTGGTCCGCCTGACCCGAGCGGACGGCATACGCGCTCTCCTCCCGCGTCCGTCCGCAGAGGTGGTCGGGTTTCCGACCAAGGTTGCGGACGCTGGCGCGTGCCGTCCGGGTGCGTCCGCAGAGGTGGTCGGGTTCGTGACCAAGGTTGCGGACGCAACGGAGTCGGGGGCGGGGTGGGCGCGGGGGCGGAAAAGGGTGAGGGTTCAACCACCTCGTTTTCTGCGGAAGCGTGGGGGTGGGCGGCCTGCGGTACCCGGTAGCATTCGACACGGCATACGCGTCACTTCTTCACGCCAAGTGGCTGCGCCGCGTGCCGAAGCACCCATGGGGGGTGGCGCCACCCGGCGCGGGGCCACTGGGTCCTCGGCGGGGAAACGGTTCCGCCTCACGCCACCCGACGAGAGGACTCGGACCCGATGACGGTCACCCCTGACCAGGCTGCCTGGTTCACCACGACCTTCGAGGCGATGGTGAGCAACGTCGACAAGGCGGTGCTCGGCAAGGAGCACGTCATCCGGCTGGCCCTCACCTGCATGCTCTCCGAGGGGCACCTCCTCCTCGAGGACTTCCCCGGCACCGGCAAGACCCAGCTCGCCCGCGCGGTGTCGAGCACGGTCCACGGCACGAACAGCCGCATCCAGTTCACGCCCGACCTGCTGCCCAGCGACGTCACCGGCGTGACGATCTACGACCCCAACATCAAGAAGTTCGAGTTCCACAAGGGCCCGATCTTCGCCACGATCGTCCTCGCCGACGAGATCAACCGCGCCTCACCGAAGACGCAGTCCGCGCTCCTCGAGGTCATGGAGGAGGGCAAGGTCACCGTCGACGGGGTCCGCCACGAGGTCGGCGAGCCGTTCATGGTCATCGCGACGCAGAACCCCATCGAGCAGGCGGGCACCTACCGCCTGCCCGAGGCCCAGCTCGACCGCTTCCTCATGAAGACCACGCTCGGCTACCCCGACCACGAGGCCACCGTCCGTGTCCTGCGCGACGCGAAGACCCGTGACCGCACCAAGGCGCTCGAGCCGGTCGTCACCTCCCAGGTCGTCCTCGACATGGCCGAGCTCGCCGACGAGGTGCACGTCGACGACGCGATCCTCGAGTACGTCTCGCGCCTCGCCGAGGAGAGCCGCCGCCACGTGAGCGTCCGCCTCGGCCTGTCCGTGCGTGGATGCCTCGCGTTCATCCGGTGCGCCAAGACCTGGGCCATCGGCCAGGGCCGCACCCACGTCATCCCCGACGACATCAAGCTGCTCGCGCACCCCGTCCTCAACCACCGCCTGCTCGTCACGGCCGAGGCGCAGTTCGCGGGTATCACCGTCGACCAGGTCATCGGCCAGATCCTCGGCGAGGTCGCACCTCCGACCGAGCGCGTCGCCTGACGATGTCCGAGCAGGGCCCCGACGACGAGTCGGCGACGATCCGACGATCCGACCTGCGCGGATCGTCCTCGTCGACCCCCGGCGCGCCCGACACCTCCGGCGCCACCAGCGCCACCAGCGCCCGCCCGGTCACTCCCGCGGCCGGCGCCCCCGTGGACGAGGACGACTCGACCGTCTCCCGCTCCTCGCTCAAGGTGCGCCCCGCCCAGGACCAGTCAGCTCGGCGGCGTTCCTCCGGGGCCACCGCCACCGGGGGGTCCCGCTGGCGCGGGCTGCTGGGCCGGCGCTCGTCCGACGACGACACGCCGTCGCTGCGCCGCCACGACGTCGAGCCCCGGGGCGCGGGCGGCCCCTCCGGCCCCGCCGGCCCCGCCGGCCGCTCGACCCGCCGTCGCCCCGAGCTCCCGACGATCACCCTGCCCCGGGTGCAGATCCCGACCGCCATCACCGAGACCGGTGCGCGCCTGCTCGACCTCACCGGCGAGCGCATCCGTCCGCTGGCCGAGCGCTCCGAGCCGCTCTGGCGCCCCGTCCTGCGCACCATCGCGTGGGTCTCGGCGCTCGGCTGGACCGTGTGCCTCCTCGGCCTGCTCGCGTGGTTCCTCGCGAGCCGCTACGAGTGGAGCGAGCTGGCGATGATCGCCGTCGCGTGCCTCGTCCTCTTCCTCGCCTGCGTCGCGCTCGCGGTCGGCCACGCCAAGGTCGAGATCCGCACTGACGTCGACCCGACACGGGTCACGGTGGGCGAGCCGGCCACCGGCCGCATCGAGGTCCGCAACCTCTCGGGCCGCGGGATGCTCCCACTGCTCGTCGAGCTGCCGGTTGGTCGCTCCGCCGCCCGCTTCACCCTCCCCTCGCTCGGCTCCGGCAAGTCGCACGAGGAGCTCTTCGTCGTCCCCACCGAGCGTCGCGGCGTCATCCAGGTCGGCCCGGCGACGACGGTGCACGGCGACCCCCTCGGCCTCGTCCGCCGCACCATGGAGTGGACCGAGCAGACCGAGCTCTTCGTGCACCCGCTGACGACCTCGCTCGAGCCGCTCGGTGCCGGGATCCTGCGCGACCTCGAGGGCCAGGTCACCCCCGACCTGTCGATGTCCGACCTCGCCTTCCACGCCCTGCGCGAGTACCAGCCGGGCGACGACCGCCGCTACATCCACTGGCGCTCGACGGCCAAGCACGGCCGCCTGCTGGTGCGCCAGTTCCTCGACACCCGGCGCTCGCACCTGGCGGTCGTCGTCGACACCTCGCCCGAGGTCTACACGGGCGAGGACGAGGCGGTCGAGCTCGCCATCTCGTGCGCCGCCTCGCTGGCGCTGCGCTCGATCCTCGACGAGCAGGACACCACCGTCGTCTGCCACGACCAGCAGATCTCGCGCTCGACCGCGGCGCTCACCCTCGACACGTTCGCCCGCGCCGGCATCGGGGCGATCGACGTCTTCGCCGCGTCGGGTGACGCCGCCGCCCTTGCCCCCGACGCGAGCGTCGCGATCCTCGTCACCGGCTCGCACCGCCCCTTCATCCAGGTCCAGCGGGCCCTTGCCCAGTTCGAGGTCGAGGTCATCAAGGTGGCGCTCGTCATCGACCCCGACGCCCAGGTCGGGGTCCGCCACGCCGGCGGGCTGACCATCCTCACGGTGCGCGGGCTCACCGACCTGCGCCGCGTCCTCTTCAGTGGAGCCCTGGCATGAACACCCCACGAAGTTCCGCCCGCGCGGAGCGTGGGACCCGCGCGGCGGCGCTCCCCCGGACACTTCGCGGGGACCCCGCATGAGCATCGACGCCCCCGCTCGCGCCCGTTCCGGCGAGCGTGTGTCCCGACCGCGCCCGGGCCTGCCGGCACTGCTCCGTATGCCGTCCCGCCCCGCCCTCGTCGACCTCGCCTTCGCGCTCGTCCTCGTCACCATCGCCCTCGTCGGGTTCCGCACCGGCTTCATCGGGTGGGAGTGGGTGCTCGCGGCCGCGGCCGGCGTCGTCCTCGGCACCGCCGTGGCCCACGTGGCGACGGTGCGCACCTGGCCGCTGCTCCTCACCACCCTCGTCCTCGTCGCCATCCACTTCGTGCTCGGCGGACCGCTCGCCGTCCGCGAAGACCTCATCGCCGGGGTCATCCCCGGCCTGCAGACCCTGACCGACCTCGCCGTGGCCCCGGTGACCGGGTGGAAGGAGTGGCTCACGCTGCTCCCGCCCGTCGACGCCCGCGGTCCCCTCGTCGCGCTCCCGTGGGTCACCGGTCTGCTCGGCTCGGCCGCCGTCTACGGCGTCGCCCGGCGCTTCGCCGGGGTCGGCGCCGCCGCGGTCGTGCCCGTCGGGCTCCTCGTCGGGAGCATCGCGCTCGGCACCCAGCAGCCCGCGGCCAAGCTCGTCCAGGGCGTCCTCTTCGCCCTCGTCCTCATCCTCTGGCTCGTCGTGCGGGCCGGCCGGACCCGCGCGGCCATGCAGAACGGCGCCGGGCGCCAGGCCCGCGCCGTCACCGGCCTCGTACTCCTCACCGTCGCGGCCCTCGCCGGCACGTTCCTCGGCCAGTTCCTGCCCGGCACCGACGAGAGCTCGGCCCGCGCCGTCGTGCGCACCCAGCTCACCCCGCCGTACGACGTCGCGCAGTTCACCAGCCCGCTGTCGGGGTTCCGCCGCTACACCGAGCCCAACTCCGCCGACCTCTTCGACACGGAGATCCTCAAGGTCACCGGGCTGCCCGAGGGGACCCCGGTCCGCTTCGCGACGCTCGACAGCTACGACGGCCTGGTCTGGGGCGCGGCCGACCGGGCGACCGACGGCACGCCGTACCAGCAGGTCGGCTCTCGCATCGCCCCGCGCACCCAGGGCCGGACCGCCACGGCCAGGGTCACCGTGCCCGACGGCGGCTACGACGGCGCCTGGCTCCCGCTGGCCGGGTCGACCACGGGCGTGCGCTTCGAGGGCGCCCGCGGCGACGAGCTCGCCGACGCGCTGTGGCTCAACACCGCCACCGAGACGGCCGTCGTCCCCGCGCTCGTCCGGCCGGGTGACTCCTACTCGTTCGACACCGTCCTCGGTGACGACGTCTCGACGACGATGCCCGCCGAGCTCGACGTCGCGAGCGGTGGCGCGCTCGCGGAGGACACGAGCTTCCTCGACGCCAAGCTCGACGCCTGGTCGGGCCAGGCCGGCAGCTCGTGGGAGAAGTTCGCCGCGGTCGCCAAGGTCATGACCCAGGACGGCGCCTACACCGACGGCGGCACCGCCAACTCCTACGAGAAGGTCTACCTGCCCGGCCACGGACTCGGCCGCCTCGGCCGCTTCGTCGGCTCGACCCAGCTCGCCGGCAACGACGAGCAGTATGCCGCGACCCTCGCCCTCGTCGGCAACCGGATCGGCATCCCGACCCGCGTGGTCATGGGTGCCATCCCCGCGTCCGGCGGGGTCGTCAAGGGCAAGGACGTCCACGCCTGGGTCGAGGTCCAGCAGGACAACGGCACGTGGCACGCCCTCCTCCCGTCGACGTTCCTGCCCGACCGCAACAAGAAGCCCAACGAGCAGCAGCTGAAGTCCGAGGAGCAGAAGGTCGGCGCCCAGGTGCCCCCGCCTGCCGGGGTCAACCCGCCGTCGGTCCTCCAGGGACCCGACCAGGCCCAGAACGCCACGGACATCAAGAAGAAGAAGCGCAACCCGCTCGACATCGGCGCCTGGCCGCTGTGGCTCAAGCTCCTCGTCTTCGCCCTGGTCCTCCCCGTCCTCCTCGCGTTCGCGGCCTACGCCCTCATCCGCTGGCTCAAGGCGAGACGTCGACGCCGGCACGCCACGACGGGTCCGACCCCGTCGCGCGCCGCCTGGGTCTGGCGCGACCTCGTCAGCGACGCCCGCAGCCTCGGCATCGCCGTCCCCAAGCCGGCGACGAGGCTCGAGCAGGCTGGCTCGCTGCCCGAGACGGTCACGGCCCGGCCCATCGCCGTCGGCGCCAACGCCGCCGTCTTCGGTCCCGGCGACCCCGAGCCCGAGGTGGCGACCGACCTCCTCGCCGAGGCCGACGACGTGCGCCGCCAGCTGCGCGGCTCGGTCTCGCGGTGGCGCCGGCTGCGCTCCGACCTCAGCGTGCGTCCCCTCCTCGAGCGCGACCGCCGCCCCCGCGGGTCCGGCTCACGACTGCCCTCCCTGCCCTCGATGCGCCGCACCCGCGGCGCCGAAGGATACGCGTGAAGCCGTTCCGCCGTCCCGCTCGCCCCACGTCCCTGTCGCGCTCGTCGCGGCGTGGGCGCAGCCGGGGGCGGGTCGCGTCGACGATGGTCGTCGTCCTCGCGGGGGCGACGATCGGCTACGCGGCCGTGACCTCCCAGGGCGCGACCGTCCACGAGGCCGACGTCGGTGACGGCGGCGTGTGGATCACCTCCGACGTGCAGGCGAAGTTCGGCCGGCTCAACAAGGCCGCCGCCCAGCTCGACGCGGGCGTCGCCGCCGACGTGGCGCCCGGCTCCGGCCTCGACGTCCTCCAGGACGGCATGGCCGTCATCGCCTGGTCCCGGGCGACCGCCCAGCTGCAGCCCATCGACGTCCGCACCGCGCAGTTCCGGGAGGAGACCGCCACCGCCCCCGGTGTCCCGACCCGCGCGCCGGGCCGGGTCGCGCCGACCCTCGTCGACCTGCGCGCCGGCGTCGTCGCCGCGGTCGACCCCAAGACCGGCAAGGTCTGGGCGCAGCACGTCGACACCCGCACGGGTGTCGAGAACCTCTCCGGCCTGGCCACCGGCGCCAAGCCGCTCGCCACGGTCGGCGCCGACGCGGTCCTCGCCGTGGGTGAGGACGGTGCCATCCACGTCGCGTCCGGCCAGAAGGGCACGGTCACGACGATCCGCCCGACCGCCAAGGCGTTCGCCAAGCCGGTGACCGAGCAGAGCAGCGCCAAGGGCTCCCAGCTCCAGGTCACGGCGGTGGGCTCCGTGTGGGCGGTCTACGACCCCGAGCGCGACGCGCTCCACAGCAGCGGCCGCACCGAGGGTGTCGGCGCCGGCTTCGCCTCGGCCGAGGGCGAGCGGGCGTATGCCGCGGTGCAGCTCCCCGGACCGCGCGCCGACGCCGTCGCCGTGTCCGGTGGCAACGGCCTTCGGATGGTGCGGCTCGACGGGGGTGCGCCGGCCGGCGGCATCGAGATCGAGGAGCGGGTGAACCGGAGCGGCGAGGTGCCGCTGCCCGCCCACCCCGTGGTCCTGCGCGGGTGCGTCCACGGTGCGTGGTCCGAGACCGGTCGCGTCTTCTACGGCGCCAACTGCGGCCGCGAGCAGCCGGTCCCGACCGGCACGATCGACAACGTCAGCGAGACCCCGCTGCGCGACGGCGTCGCCTTCCGCGTCAACCGCGGCATCGTCGCCCTCAACGACCTCGACAACGGCAGCGCGTGGGACGTCGAGCGGGACAAGCAGAAGATCGACAACTGGGACGCCCTCATCCCGCCGCCGCAGCGCGACGAAAAGAACGACAAGAAAGACAGAAACCTGGTTGACGACGCGGTCGCGCAGCAGCCGCCGACCGCCAAGCCCGACACCCTCGCCGTCCGTCCCGGCCGCACGAGCAAGCTCCACGTCCTCGACAACGACACCGACGCGGCCGGCTCCGTCCTCGCCATCGACCCGCGTGACGTCAGTGCCGTCTCCGACCCGGACGTGCGCGCCTCGGTCTCGGCCGACGGCCAGAGCATCGACGTCACCGTCCCCGCCGGGTCCAACGCGCCGTTCCAGTTCACCTACCTCGTCGGCAACGGCAAGGTCAAGGCCAAGGCCCGCGCCGCCGTCAGGGTCACGGTCGTCGCCGACCAGACCAACAACGCCCCCTTCCTGCGCGAGGGCCAGGCCAAGCTCGCAAGGACGGCCTACCCCGTCCTCGCCGGCAAGCGCCTCAGCGTCCCGGTCATCGCCGACTGGCGCGACCCCGAATCGGACCCGGTCATCGCCTCGGTCGACGCCGACGGGCTGAGCATCGACGGACAGGGGCGGATCGCCTACCTCGCACCGCCCGTCCCCGGCAAGGGCAACGTCGACTACGTCGTCGACGACGCTCGCGGCGGCCAGACCAAGGGCGCGGTGCCGGTCGAGGTCGTCGCCCTCACGCAGACGCGCGCCCGTCCTCCCGTGACCCAGCCCGACGTCATCCGCGGTGTCGTCGGCAAGTCGCTGCAGATCGAGCCGCTCGGCAACGACATCGCCGGCGCCGACCCGGGCGACCCCGACGACTCGATGCACCTCGCCGGCGACGTCCGGGCCGTCGCCAACCTCACCGTGGACAGCAACCGCGACACCGGCGTCGTCACCGTCACCCCGAGCGGTCCCGGCAGCTTCGAGCTGTCGTATGCCGCCCAGGTCGGTGGCGGGGTCACGCCCGGTCGCATCCGGGTGGACGTCATCGAGGCCGCCGACCCGGACGCGCCGCCGGTCGCCGTGGGCGACACCGCGACGGTGCGCGACCAGTCGCCGACCCTCGTCGACCCGCTCGCCAACGACTACAGCCCGCGCGCCGACGTCCTCGTCACCCAGGGCGTGAGCACCGCGACGAGCGAGGACTCCTGGCTCCGGGCCTCGATCTACCAGGGTCGCTGGATCCGCGTCGTCGCGCTCGACCCGGCCGGTGCCGCCGCGGACTCGACCCGCCGCGGGACGATCCGCTACACCGTGAGCGACGGGTCGAAGACGGCCACCGGCGAGCTGTCCGTGACCCAGAAGCCGGCGCGCGACCTCGACCCGGTCGTCGAGGACGACAAGGCGGTCGTGCGCGAGGGAGACACCGTGGCCGCTCCCGTCCTCGACAACGACACCATGGCCGACGGCATCCCGCTGCGTCTCGACCCGCTCAGCGTCAAGGTCCTCGGCCGGGGCGCCGAGCAGACGGCGTTCGCCTCGGGCAACGTCATCCGCTTCGTCCCGCCGGCCACCGGCCTCAAGACCGAGCAGCTCGTCACCGTCGAGTACGCCGTCCACCCCGAGGGGATGCCCGAGCGCGCGCAGACCGGTCGCCTCACCGTCCGGGTCACGCCGCTGCCGTCGACGGCCGTCCCCAACCAGGCTCCCGTCGCCCGCAGCTTCTCGTCGTCGGTGACCGCCGGCGACCCGCTCACCATCACCGTGCCGACGACCGGTGTCGACCCCGACGGCGACACGGTCGGCGTCGTGGGCGTCGTCGGGACCGGCGGGGGAGCGGTCGACCTGGGCCTCGGACGCGTCGTGTCGACCGGGCCGTCGACGATCCGCTACGAGTCCTTCCCCACGTCGAGCGGCACCGAGGTCATCAACTACGAGGTCGTCGACCGCTTCGGCGCGGTCAGCCGCGCCTTCGTCCGCGTCGGCGTCGTCGCCCCCGGTGACCCGCAGCCCCCCGTCGCCGTCGACGACACAGTCACCGCGGCACCGGGCAAGACGATCACCTCACCGGTGACCGCCAACGACCTCATCGCCCGTGGCGACGCCGTCGAGCTCCAGCACGAGGAGCTCAACCCCTCGTCCGAGAAGTCGCGGTGGAAGGTCGACGTCGACGAGTCCACGGTGACGACCACCGTCCCCGACGAGGGCGCCCCGGTCCACGACTTCGTCTACGGCATCAGCAACGGGCTCTTCGACCCGTCCCGCGCCAGCCTGCTCGTGCGCGGCCAGAAGGGCTGGCTCAACCCACCGACCGCCCTCGACGACATCGCCAAGCCCAGGCCCGGTGAGACGGCCACGGTCACCGACGTCCTCGCCAACGACACGGACATCGACTCCGATCCCGCGACCCTCAAGGTCGTCGAGGTGCTCTCGCCGAACGCGAGCATCGAGGGCAACAAGGTCTCGGTGGCGATCCTCGACCATCCCTACAGCGTCCCCTACGTCATCGAGGACGAGGACGGGGCGCGGGCCATGGCCGTCGTGCACGTGCCGCGCGGCAGCGGGGGCACCCCGTTCGTCGTCGAGGGGTCGGTCATCGAGATGGACAAGGACGCGAGCCGGACCGTGCGCCTCGGCGACTACGTGAAGTCGCCGCAGTCCCGGGTCCTCGGCATCACGTCGGCCAGCACCATCTCCACCGCGCCCGGGTCGAGGCTGGCCGTGACCGCCGACGCCGACGGCAGCCTCACCCTCACGTCCTCGGGCGGCTACGTCGGCCCGGCGAGCGTCATGTTCGAGGTGACCGACCAGCAGAGTGACGACCAGAAGGACGTCCACACGGCGTACGTCTCGATCCCGGTGCAGATCGGACCCAAGGTCCCGCTGCTGCGCTGCCCCACGTCCGCCGTCTCGCTCATCGCCGGCGGGCTCGAGCGCACCCTCGACATCCCCACCCTCTGTCGCGCCTGGCTGCCGGTCGGCCTCACGCCGGACGACGTCGAGTTCACGACGTCCTGGGAGCGTGAGGCCGACGACGTCCGCCTCGAGCAGTCGGGCGCCGGCCGCCGCACCGTAACCCTGAGCGCCGGCGGCAACGCGCGCTCCGGCGAGGGCGTGCTCCGGATCGGCGCCCAGGGCTCCGACCTCACCGCGCCGGTCAAGGTCACGGTCATCGGTGCACCGGCCCAGGCCCAGGCCGCGGCCGGTGGCCTCGACTCGATGCTGCCGCCCCCACGCCTGCGCCCCATCTCGGTCAACGGGCTGCAGGAGGGTGACAGCCAGCAGGTCGACGTCCGCTCCTACCTCGACTCCCCGCTGCGCGACGCCTCCTGCACCCTCACCGCGGCCACCGTCACCAGCGGCGAGGGCCTCACCGTGGCGCGGGACGGATGCCTCCTCACCGTCACCGCGGGCGAGCGGCCCAGCCCGACCGGCCGCGTCGCGATCACCGTCTCGGACGGGCCCAACCGCTCCGCCAACGGCGCCGTCTCCGTGACCATGCTCGGCCGTCCGGGTGCGCCCACGGCCGTGGCCGCCCAGGCCGACCGGGCCGCCGGTGGCCGCGCCCGGGTGAGCTGGTCCGCGCCGAGCTACGACGGTGGTGCGCCGATCCGCACCTACACCGCCTCGTGGACCGGCGGCTCCACCGGCAGCCTCGACTGCAGCGCCTCGCCGTGCACCATCGACGGCCTCACCAACGGCAAGGACTACTTCTTCACCGTGACGGCGACCAACGTCGTCGGCGAGTCCGACCCCGGTGGCCCCAGCACCGCGGCCCGACCGGACACCAAGCCGGGGCCGGTCCCCGGTGTGACGATGGCCGGCCGCGGCGACGGCTCGCTGAGCATCCAGTGGGGAGCGCCCGAGAACAAGGGCAGTGCCGTGTCCAAGTACGTCGTGCGGCTCGTCCCCCTCGCCGCCGGTGGCTCGGCGCGGACGGTCGAGGTGGCGGCCCCCGCGAACCGGACACCCGTCACGGGACTCGAGAACGAGGTGCAGTACTCCGTGGCCGCCCAGGCGTGGAACGAGGCCGGCCCGGGGCCCTTCGGCCCGGCCGTGACGATGCAGTCCGCCGGCACGCCACCGGCGGTCACCGGCCTCAAGCTCGCCCCGGACGGCGTCGGGGCCAACAAGGACCTCGCCTCCATCGCGATCTCGTGGGACACCACCCGTCCCAACGGGCCGCCGCTGAAGAACTACACGGTGCACCGCCGGGTCGACGGCGGGGGCTGGGCGGCGATTCGAACCACGGCGCCGGGGACGACCAGCACCAACGACCAGGTCCGCTACGACGGCCGCCGCTACGACTACGTCGTCACCGCGACCAACGGCGCCGACCTCACGTCACCGCAGACCAACACCCAGTCGTTCACGTCGGTCGGCCAGCCGTCGACGCCGTCGGTGACCGCCGCGACACCCGACAACGACGAGCGGGCCCGGCTCACGGTGAGCCTCGGCCAGCCGCGGTCGGGCGGGTTCACGTCGGTGACGTGGCGGTCGTCGACCGGTGCCAGCGGCACCTTCCCCTGCGGGTCCTGTCCTGCCGGCGGCAGGGTCACCGTCACGACGAGCCAGCTGAGCACCACGCCGCAGACGTTCACCGTGACGACGACCAACGGCACGCGCTCGTCGAGCCCGTCGGGGGGCAGCAACCAGGTCCAGCCCTACGGCGCCACCCCGCGGCCCAACCCCAACGGCGGCTCCACGTCGGGGCGGTCGGTGACCTACAACTGGACGCTGCCGACCAACGGACGCCCGATCACCCGGGTCGTCGTCACGGGAGCGGCCAACCACGACGGTGGACCGATCACCTCCATCGGCGCCAGCGGAAACTTCTCCCAGGACCTCACGGTCAAGATCCGGGCCTACTCGGCCGGCGGCGAGTCCCCCGTCCTCCAGATGACGCAGCGCACGGACGATCCCCCGGCACCCCAGGTCACGAACGTCAGGCAGACCCAGAGCCTGCACACCGCGACCACCCCGGGCAGCACCGGCAACTGCGCCCCGGGAGCCCGGGGGTGTCCGAAGGTCGTGTTCGACTACCAGGACTTCACCGTGGGCGGGGCGAGCTACCGGTGCCAGTCCGAGAAGTTCGGCATCGTCGGGCCGTTCTCGTGGCAGATCCCGGCCCAGAGCGGCACCCACACGAGCTACTGCCTCTACGGGGTGAACGTGGGCCGCGTCCGGGTCGTGGTGATCCAGGGCGGCGTGGAGCGCTACTCCGACTGGTACGCCTGGCCGAACTACTGATGGAGGGCGGGGCGGCAGGACGGGGAGTCCTCCCCATCCCGACCGACGCCGGGGCGTGCGAAACTGGCTCGCGTCGGGGTGGGGCTGACACCGCCCCCTGGAGCGGGGTCAGGTCATGAAGCAGGGTCAACGTCGGGTCGCGGTCGCGCCCCGGGGACGGCGGGGGCTCGCCTCCGTCGGGGTCGTCGCCATCGCGGCGTCCCTCCTGACGTATGCCGCCGTGACCAGCAGCGGCTCCACCGTGCACGAGGCCGACGTCGGCGACGGCGGCGTGTGGGTCTCGTCGTCGGCCCAGGCCAAGTTCGGCCGGCTCAACACCCAGGCCCGCCAGCTCGACGCCGGGGTCTCCACCGCCCTGGCCGACGGCTCCAAGGTCGACATCCTCCAGGACGGCGCCGCCGTCGTCGGCGTGGCCACGGGCAACACCCTCCTGCCCATCGACGTGCGCACCGCGACGTCCGAGGAGTCGGGGGCGGCCGCCCCGGCGCCGCTGCCCGCCAAGGCCGGCCAGTTCACCCCGGCGACGGTCGACCTGCGCGGCGGCACCATCGCGACCGTCGACCCGAAGTCCGGCAAGGTGTGGGCGCAGCGCGTCGACACCAAGGACGGCATCACCTCGCTCGAGGGCGTCGGGTCCACGACCAAGCCGCTGGCCACCATCGGCGGCAACGCCGTCATCGCCGTCGACACCAGGGGGGCGGTCATCGCCGCCTCCGGCGCCACCGGCACGGTCCTCACGATCGCGCCCGCGGGCGACGGGCTCGCCAAGCCGGTCACGGTGGCCACACCGGTGCGCGCCGCGCTCCTCGACCTCACGGCCGTCGGCGACACCTGGGTCCTCTACGACCCCAGCACGGACGAGCTGCACGTCGAGGGACGTGACGAGCCGGTCAGTGCCGGCGCGGCGCTCGGCGACGGGCCGGCATACGCCGCCCTGCAGCAGCCGGGAGCGGACGCCGACACGGTCGTCATCGCGAATGCGACATCTGCCCGGGCGGTGCGGCTCAGCGGCGGCGACGCCGAGGACGTCGGCGGCGTCGAGGTGCGCGACCAGGCCAACCGCTCGGTCGACCCGCCCCTGGTCACGAGGCCGGTCGTGCTGCGCGGCTGCCTGCACGCCGCGTGGGCCGAGACGGGCAACGTCTTCTACGGCGCCAACTGCGGCCGCACCGACGCCGTGGCCGCCGGTGCCCTCGGCGACGCGAGCAAGGGCGTCGTCCGGGACGGCGTCGCCTTCCGGGTCAACCGGGGCAACATCGTCCTCAACCACCTCGACACCGGCGAGCTGTGGGACCTCGACTCCACGAAGCAGAAGATCGACAACTGGGACTCGCTCATCCCGCCGACGAAGAAGGACGACGACAACGACAAGAAGGACGAGAACGTCGTCGACGACCAGCAGGTGAGCCAGCCGCCCAAGGCGATGCCGGACAACCTCCGGCTCCGTCCCGGTCGAACGAGCAAGATCCACCCGCTCGACAACGACACCGACGCCAAGGGCTCCATCCTCGCGATCGACCCCAAGGACCTCACGGCACCGAGCGCGTCCGACGTCACCGCGTCCGTCTCCAGCGACGGGCAGACCGTCGACGTCACCGTCCCGGCGAACCCGTCCGCGTCGACGATCACGCTCTCCTACAAGGTGAGCAACGGCAAGGCCAAGCAGAAGGGCGCCGCCCGGATCGTCCTCACCGTCGTCGGTGAGGAGATCAACACCCCGCCTCGGGTGCGCGACGGCAAGGCCGACCTCGCCCGCACCACCTACCCTGTCGTCTCCGGCGGCCGGGTGTCCGCCTCGGTGCTCGGTGACTGGCGCGACGGCGAGAGCGACCCGCTCACCGTCGACGCCGTGGACCAGTCGACCGTCATCGGCGGCCAGAGCCGGGTCGGCGTCACCGCGCCGGTCAAGCCGGGTCCCGCGACGGTCCAGTACGCCGTCAACGACGGCCGCCAGAGCACCCGAGGCGACATCAACCTCACGGTCCTCGACCTCGCGGAGCCGACGTCGGTCCCGCCCCGCACCCAGCCCGACGTCGTGCGCGCCGTCCTCGGCAAGCCGGTGCAGCTCGAGCCGCTCGGCAACGACATCCCGGGCGCCGACCCCGGTGACCCCGACGCCCGCATGCGCCTCGCCGGCGAGGTCGCCCCCTCCGGCCCCCTCGACGTCGACACCAACCTCACGACCGGCGTCGTCACGGTGACGCCCAACGGCCTCGGGACGACCGAGCTCGCGTATGCCGCGCAGTCCGGCGGCACGGTCAGCCCCGGCCGCATCCGGATCGACGTCGTCGAACCGGGCGACCCCGAGGCCCCGCCGGTCGCCGTGCCCGACAGCGCCTCGCTGCGAGACCAGGCGCCGTCGATGATCGACGCCCTCGCCAACGACTACAGCCCGCGCGCCGACGTCATCGTCACCCAGAGCGCGACCGTCGCCGGTGACAGCACGTGGCTGCGGGCGACGGTCTACCAGGGACGGTGGGTCCGGATCGAGGCCCTGGAGCCGTCACCGATCAGTGGGGAGGGCAGCCGGCAGGGGACCGTCCAGTACGCGATCAGCGACGGCACGAAGCGCACCACGGGAACGATCAACGTCGTCCAGCGCCCGCCGCTCCCCGGCGCGTCGCCGACCGTCGAGGACGACCGGGCCACCGTCCGTGAGGGCGACAGCGTCTCCGTCGGCGTCCTCGACAACGACACGATGGCCGACGGCATCCCCCTCGTGCTCGCCCCCGACAGCGTCAAGGTCGTCGGCGGCGGGGAGGCCCGCGCCTTCGCCTCGGGCAACCTCGTCCGCTACGTCCCCGAGTTCGCGGGCCTGACCGCGCCCAAGGACGTCGTCATCGAGTACGCCGCGTATGCCGAGGGCGCACCCGAGCGGGCCAAGACCGGCCGCCTCACCGTCACCGTCAACCCGCTCCCGACGCGGACCACGCCCAACCAGGCGCCCATCGCCCGCAGCTTCTCCGGCTCGGTGACGTCGGGGGAGTCAGTCACCCTGACCATCCCTGCGACCGGCGTCGACCCGGACGGCGACTCGGTGACGCTGCGCGGCATCGTCGGCAAGGACGCCGACGCCCTCGACCTCACCCACGGCCGCGTCGTCTCCGTCGGCCCGTCGACGATCCGCTACGAGGGCTACCCGAACTCGGCCGGCACCGAGCTCGTCCGCTACGAGGTCCAGGACCGGTTCGGCGCGACGAGCCAGGCCTTCGTCCGGGTCGGCGTCGTGCGCCCCGGGGACCCGCAGCCCCCGGTCGCCGTCGAGGACGAGGTCGTGGCCGCCCCCGGCAAGAAGGTCACCGCGCACGTCCTGCGCAACGACCTCATCGCCCGCGGCGACGCGGTCCGCATGGAGCACAAGGACCTCAACCCGGGCGCGACCCAGAAGCAGTGGACGGTCGACGAGGACGACGACACCATCTCGACGGTCGCCCCCCAGCCGGACGCCGCGACCCACCAGTTCGTCTACGGCATCGACAACGGGATCTTCGACCCGTCCCGCACGACGCTCCTCGTGCGCGGCCAGGTCGGCTTCGTCAACCCGCCGATCGCCCAGGACGACGTCGCCAAGCCGGCCGCCGGTGAGACCACGGCCCTGGTCGACGCCCTCGTCAACGACACCGACATCGACTCCGACCCGGCCACCCTCAAGGTCGTCGAGGTCCTCTCCCCGCACGCGAAGATCGAGGCCGGCAAGGTGCGGGTCACCCTCCTCGACCACGCGCACACCGTCCCCTACGTCATCGAGGACGAGGACGAGGCCCGCGCGATGGCCCTGATCTTCGTCCCGCCGGGTGCCAAGGGCGCGCCCTTCGTCGTCGACGCGGCCCTCATCGAGATGGACCAGGACTCGACGAGGACCGTGAAGCTTGCGGACTACGTCAAGTCCCCCCGCAACAAGGTCATCGGCATCACGGCCGCCGCGACGGTCTCGGCCTCCCCGGGACAGTTCGTCTCTGCCGAGGCCGAGGGCATCGACGCGGTGCGGCTCACCTCCCTGGGCGGCTACATCGGCCCGGCCGCGCTCATGCTCGAGGTGAGCGACCAGGAAGATGCAGCGGATGCGGCCGATGCACGGACGGCATACGTCTCCGTCCCGGTCCAGGTCGGACCCAAGGTGCCGCTGCTGCGCTGCCCCGACGCGCCCATCGTCCTCGCCGCCGGTGGCCGCGCGCGCGAGGTCGACATCCCGACGTACTGCCGCGCGTGGCTCCCGGTGGGCACCGCCCTCGACGACTTCGAGTTCTCCGCGAAGTGGGAGCCCCAGCCCGACGGCGCCGACCTCCAGCAGGCCGAGAGCGGCGGGCGGCTCGTCACCCTCAGCGCGGGTGGGCGTGCGCCCTCCGGCACCGGTGCGGTCTCCGTGACCTCTCCCGGTATGCCGTCCGTGACGTTCCCCGTGCGTGTCCTCGGTCGCGCCGGGGACGGAGATGCCGCCGGGGCCGGCGCGGGAGCCGGGCTCGGCCCCGACGGCAAGCCGCTGCCGGTGGTCGGCCAGCCGCGCCTGCGACCGATCCGCGTCGACGGCCTCAACGAGGGCGAGTCCGAGTCCATCGACGTAAGCCGCTACCTCGACTCGCCGCTCGAGAAGCCGTCGTGCTCGATCGCCGCCGCCCAGCTCGAGAGCGGCACCGGCATCGAGGTCTCGCGCAGCGGCTGCACGCTCACCCTGCGCGCGACCTCGCAGCCCAGCCCCAACGCCACCGTGTCGCTGCTCGTCGCCGACGGCCCGGGCCGGCAGGCGGCCGGCCGGGTCACCATCACGATGCGCGGCAAGCCGACCGCACCGACCGGCGTCAGCGCGGTGGCCGACCGGATCGCCGGCGGCCAGGCCCGTGTCTCGTGGGTGGCGCCGGGCTACGACGGCGGCGTGACGATCTCGCACTACACGGTCCGGTGGAGCGGTGGCAGCCCGCTGCGGTGCACCTCATCGCCCTGCACGGTCACCGGCCTGACGAACGGCAAGGACTACACCTTCACCGTCGTTGCCAGCAACGCGGTCGGCGACAGCCCGCCGAGCGCCGCCAGCAACGTCGTGCAGCCCGACACCAAGCCCGAGGCGACCTCCGGCGTGGGGATGCTCAGCCGGGGCGACGGCACCCTGGGCGTGGGGTGGTCACCCGCTCCGAACAAGGGCTCGACGATCACCAAGTACGTCGTGCGGCTGGTCCCGACGAGCTCGGGCGCCTCCGCGCGCACCGTGCAGGCGGCGGGGACGGCGACGAGGGCCGCGGCCACGGGTCTGGACAACAACACGCCGTACTCGGTCGCGGTCCAGGCCTGGAACAAGGCCGGCGCCGGACCGTTCGGCCCCGCCGTGCAGATGCAGTCGGCCGGAACCCCGCCGGCGGTGTCGGGCGTGACCGGCGCCACGCGTGGACCGGGCGCGGGCTTCGACTCCGAGTCGATCACCGTCTCGTGGAACCAGCAGACCAATCCCAACGGCCCGCCACTCAAGCACTACACCGTCTACCGCAACGTCGACGGCGGTGGCTGGACGCAGATCGGCCGCGTGGGTGCGCAGACGCGGACCCTCGGCGACACGATCCCCTACGACGGGCGGCGCTACGGCTACTCCGTCACCGCCACCAACGGCGCCGACCTCGAGTCGCCCCAGGGCACGCCGTGGACGTACACGTCCGTCGGCGTCCCCAGCAACCCGAGCGTGGGTGCCAGCACGCCCACCCCCGACAAGTCGGTCGTGGTCAGCGTGCAGGTGGGTCAGCCGCGCGCGGGCGCCTTCCAGGCCATCCGCTGGCGCGGCGGCGGCAAGTCCGGCACGCACGCGTGCGGGTGCGCGCCGGGGACGACCGTGACCTTCACGCTGCCCAACATGGGGATCGACCCGCTGACGATCAAGGCCAGGACCGTCAACACCGGTGGTCGCGAGTCCAGCGAGGCGACGAGCAACCAGGTCCAGCCCTATGGCCCGACCCTCGAGCCCAACAACGTGTCGGCCAACGTCAACGACCGCACCATCGTCTGGCGCTGGAACCTGCGCACCAACGGGCGGGCCATCGACCAGGTCCAGATCAGCACCGACGGCGGCAACTGGCGTGCGCCCGACAACCGCGAGAGCCACAGCCAGACGTTCGGATACTCCGAGGAGCACGGGCTCCGGGTCCGGGCGCACAGTGCCGCGGGTTGGAGCGGCGCGACCGCGGGGGTGCGTGCGAAGACCGTGCCCGAGCCCAAGAACGCCGAGATCTACAACGTCCGGTTCAACTCCGCGAACTTCATCGACTTCGACATCCGCGACTTCCCCGGCAACACGTCATGGAACATCGTCTTCGACCACAAGGGGTTCGGCGGCGCGCACAACAGCTGTTGCAACGTCGAGGTCGGACCCGCCGGCAACGGCTACACGTGGGCGGGCACCTACTACGTCCCGGCCAGGGGTGGCGACCTCGTCATCACGATGTCGAGACCGGGCAGCCCCACCGTCACCAAGACCGTCCGACGGTAGGCCGGGTCGGTGCTCGTCAGGCGATGACCGCGAGGATGTCGCCTTCCTGGACGACGTCGCCGACCTCGACCTTGACCTCGCTGACGGTGCCCGCCTGCTCGGTGAGCACGGGAATCTCCATCTTCATCGACTCGAGCAGGGCGATCTCGGTGCCCACCTCGACCGTGTCGCCGACGTGGACGGCGATGCTGAGGACGTTGGCGACGAGGTCGGACACGACGTGGTGCGGCATACGGCTGACCGTATCCACTACGCACCGGTAACCACGCGATCCCGTATGCCGGCCACCTCCGTTTCGCGGATCCGCCGCCGCAGCATGCCCGTGCGCGTGTCGACGGGGGGTGGCCGGGACCGTTAGCGTGAACGGCTCGATCGGGCGCCCCGGCGCCCAGAGCCCCGCCAGAAGGACCCTGACATGCCGCCCTGCCCCTCGTGTGGATCCCCCCTGGACCCCGACGCCGCGTACTGCTCGCGCTGCGGTTCCCGGGTCGAGCTGGGCTCGGTGCTCGGTGTCGGCACCGACCTGCCGCCGGTGGCCTCCCGCGACCCGGAGCGGCCCCGCGACCCCGCGCCGTCACGGGACCGGGAGCCGTCGCACCTGGACAGCACGGCCGAGCTGCCCCGCGTGGGTCCCGTGGGGCCGAGCCCTTCGCCGCACCCGACGCCCATGTCGCCGGGCTCTCGGTCGCACTCTCCGCGCAGCATCCTCGCGATGGTGGCGACCTTCGTCGTGCTCACGGTCGCCGGCACGTTCGCGCTCGTCCGGATCACCGGTTCCCCCGAGCCGGTGGCGCCGGCGTCAACGGCGTCCGGGTCGGCATCGACACCGCCCGGCGAGGGCGAGGGGGCGCCCGGCGCGGTCTCGCCGGGCCCGGGGTCACCCTCGGCGTCGCCGACCGGGTCGGCGGGGTCGCAGCCGTCCGGGGCCGTGCCCGCCGACGCAACCCGGTGCTCGACGAGCGGGGACGACGCCGTCGCCACCGCCTGGGCCGGGACCGACCGGACGTCGTGCGGGTTCGCGGCAGCCGTGCGCACGGCATACCGCAAGGCCGGGACGCCGAGCGGCCCGACGGACCTGCGGGCGTTCAGCCCGGTGACCGGGAAGTGGTACTCGCTCAGCTGCGACGGCGGGGAGCCGGTCCGGTGCACCGCGACGACCGGGGCCGTCGTGCTCCTCTCGGCGAGCTGACCCCGGTCCGGTTTCCCCGACCGATGGCGCGCAGCGGACCGCCGGGGCCCCGAATCGGGACCCCGGCGGTGGGTGCAGACCAGTCGCGGTGGGAGCGGCTGGGTCAGCGCTCCTCGGTGCCGGCGATGAACGCCTCGAGCTTGGTGCGGCCCTCGGTGTCCTCGCGCTGCACGGGCGGGGACTTCATGAGGTAGGACGAGGCGCTGATGAGCGCGCCGCCGATGCCACGGTCCTTGGCGATCTTCGCCGCCCGGATGGCGTCGATGATGATGCCGGCCGAGTTGGGGGAGTCCCAGACCTCGAGCTTGTACTCCAGGCTCAGCGGCACGTCACCGAAGGCTCGACCCTCGAGGCGGACGTAGGCCCACTTGCGGTCGTCGAGCCACGCGACGTAGTCGGACGGGCCGATGTGGACGTTGCGGCTGTCGGTCAGCCCGGCGAGGGAGCCGGTGAGGTTGGACGTGACGGCCTGGGTCTTGGAGACCTTCTTGGACTCGAGGCGCTCGCGCTCGAGCATGTTCTTGAAGTCCATGTTGCCGCCGACGTTGAGCTGGTAGGTCCGGTCGAGCGTGACGCCGCGGTCCTCGAAGAGCTTGGCCATGACGCGGTGCGTGATGGTCGCGCCGACCTGGCTCTTGATGTCGTCGCCGATGACCGGGACGCCGGCGTCCTCGAACTTCTTGGCCCACTCGGGGTCGGAGGCGATGAAGACGGGGAGGGCGTTGACGAAGGCGACCTTGGCGTCGATGGCGCACTGCGCGTAGAACTTGTCGGCCACCTCGGAGCCGACCGGCAGGTAGGAGACGAGCACGTCGACCTGGGCGTCCTTGAGGACCTGGACGACGTCGACGGGCTCGGCCGGGGACTCGTCGATGGTGAGCGCGTAGTACTTGCCGATCCCGTCGAGGGTGTGGCCGCGCTGGACCTCGATGCCGGTCGTGGGGACGTCGGCGATCTTGATGGTGTTGTTCTCGGAGGCGTTGATGGCCTCGGCGAGGTCCTTGCCGACCTTCTTGTCGTCGACGTCGAACGCGGCGACGAACTCGACGTCGCTCACGTGGTAGTCGCCGAACGTGACGTGCATGAGGCCGGGCACTGTCGCCGTGGCGTCAGCGTCCTTGTAGTACTCGACTCCCTGCACGAGCGAGCTCGCGCAGTTGCCGACGCCGACGATGGCGACGCGGATCGATCCCATGGTGGTGCTCCTTCGGTGATGGTGTGGTGCTGTGTGTCCTGCGGCGGGGTCCGTGGCGTGCGCCCGGGCCCTCGGGTTGGTCGGGGGGTGGTTCGGGTGGCCGGCTACGGCTGGGGGCCGGGGTCGGTGGGGTGGCGGCGCTCGGCGTCGATGAGCTCGGTGAGCCAGCGCACCTCGCGCTCGGTGCTCTCCTCGCCGTGGCGCTGGAGCGCCGCGGTCCAGGAGTCGAGGCGCTCCCGGCCGCGTTCGGAGTTCTCGCGGACGGTCTCGAGCTGCTCCTGCACCCGCGAGCGCCGTCCCTCGAGGATGCGCATCCGGACGTCGGCCTCGGTGCGCCCGAAGAAGGCCAGTCTTACGCCGAAGCCGTCGTCGTCGTAGGCCGCGGTGTCGGTGCGCCGAGCGGCCTCCTCGAACGCTTCCTTGCCCGCCGGGGTGATCGCGTAGACGATCCGGTTGCGCCCGGGAGGCCGGGCCGCGGTCGTCGCCGGAGCGGCCGGCGGCGCCTGCTGGGCGATGAGGCCCCGGTCGAGCAGCCCCGACAGGGCCGGGTAGAGGGTCCCGTAGGACAGCGCGCGGAACGCGCCGAGCGCCTCGTTGAGTCGGCGACGGAGCTCGTAGCCGTGCGTCGGGCCGTCGTGGAGCAGGCCGAGGAGGGCGAAGTCGAGCAGCTGGGAGCGCTTGCTCATCGGATCACCACCTCACGCTCGTCCGGGGTCGTCACTGACAAAGTCAGCCTTTGTCACCCGAACTGTACCCGATGGTTATATCGCCCCGATACATCCCGACGCCGAGCACCTCCTCGCGCGCTGCTGTGCACTGCTGCACCCCAGCGCAGCAGTGCACAGCGCGCGGGGGGCGGAGTGTGCGTTGCTGCGGCTCAGCGCAGCAGTGCACAGCGCCGATCGAGGACGTGTGCGAGCGGAGGGTTCAGCTCGTGGTCGGTACCGCCGCCACGAGCAGCTCGGCGAGGCGGCGCGGCGCCGAGAACATCGGCCAGTGGCCGGAGTCGATGTCGACGAGCTCGAGCCGGGGGATCCGGGCGAGCTCGGGGACGTCGCCGCTGTCGATCCACTCCCGGGCCTGCGCCGGCGAGAACTCGGGACAGACGAGCACCGCGGGGACCTCGTAGCGGCGATCGTCGCGCAGGTGGACGACCCCGCGGGTCACCGCCACCGGCACCGGGACCGCGTTGGCCTCGAACCGAGCCTTCGCCTCGTCATCCAGGTCGTCGGAGTCCGGCCCGGCGAAGGTCTCCCATCCGGGGAACGGCACGGCGTCCCCGGTCGGGTCGAAGAAGTCGGCGTAGGTCGCCCCGTCGGCGACCGGGAAGCCCCCGATGAAGACGACCGAGCCGACCGCGTCCGGGCGGGCGTCGGCGGCCGCCCACGCGAGGCTGCAGGCCGCCGAGTGCCCCACGACCACGACGGGCGCCGGAGCCGCGTCGACGGCGGCGACGACCGCCACCACCTGGTCGTCGAAGGTCGCGCCCGCGGAACCGTCTCCCTGCCCGGGCAGCCGAACCGGCACGGCGGTGTGCCCGAGCGCGCTGATCTCGGGGACGACGGCGTCCCACGCTGCCGCGTCGAGCCAGAGTCCGGCGATGAGGACGAGGTGCATGTCGATCTCCTTGGGGTGGTGCTCGCTCCTGACTCCGTCACCGTAGGAGGTGATCCGGACGAACCCCTTCCGGTATGCCGTCCGGCGTGCGAGCGTGTCCTCGTGACCTCCGTGCCCGGCGAGATCAGCCCCACCGCGCGGGCGCTGCGCACTCTCGAGATCCTCCAGAACCGTCCGGGCGTGACCGCCGCCGAGCTGGCCCGCCGCCTCGGGGTGAGCGAGCGCGCGTCGCGGCGCCACGTCGCGATCCTGCGGGAGGCCGGCATCCCCGTCGTGTCGACGCGGGGACCGCACGGCGGCTACGCGCTCGGGCGCGGCGCCGCGCTCGCCCCCGTCGTGTTCACCGAGACCGAGGCGCTCAGCCTCGTCATGGCCGTCATCGACAGCCACCCGAGCGCCGCCACCTCCGGCGGCGCGGACGACGTCGGCTCCGCCCTCGACAAGGTCGTGCGCGCCCTGCCCCGGGGCGCCGCCCGCGAGGCGACCGCCCTGCGCGACCACGCCTCGGCGACCCCGGACCGGCACCCCAGCCGGCCCGACCCGACGACGACCAGCGCGCTGGTCTCCGCGAGCGCCCAGCAGCGCCGGGTCCGGCTCACCTACGCGAGCGACTCCGGGTCCACGTGGGAGGACACCACCGACCCGTGGGCCGTCGTCGTGCGCCACACGAGGTGGTACCTGCTCTGCCACTCCCATCGGGCCGGGGCCGTGCGCACCTACCGGATCGACCGCGTGCGGGAGGTCGAGATGCTCCCTGAGCCCTTCGAGCGGCCCGACGATCTCGACCCGGTCGCCGCCCTCGAGCAGCACCTCGGTGTGGGGTGGGAGCACGAGACCCGCGTCGTCTTCGCGGCCGCGGTGGAGGAGGTCGAGCGGTGGGTGCACCCGGCCATGGGACGGCTCGGACGGCATACGGACGGGTGTGTCCTGGAGGGCAGCACGAGCAACCCCGCGATGTACGTCCGCGAGTGGCTGGCCCGGGTCCCCGTGCCGTTCCGGATCGAGGGCGGGGACGCCCTCCTCGAGGAGGGCGGCACCGTCGCCGCCCAGCTCACGGCCGCCGTCGCGCGCAGGACCTGAGAGTTCCCTGAGCACGGTTCTCAGGTTCGGCACGTCATACTGGATGCGGCCGACCCTGCGTGACAGGGCGCGCCGCCCTGCCCGCACCGGTCGTCCGAAAGTCCTTCATGAGCTCCACACCCCGATCCCGCGTCGAGGCCAGCCGCCGCCGCGAGACCCCCGCCAAGCGGTCCAAGGGCGGCAAGCGCCGCTCGTGGCCCCGTCGGATCCTGTGGACGCTGCTCGCGCTGTTCCTGCTCGGCGTGGTCGGCCTGGGCGTCGCCTACGCGATGACCGACGTGCCCAAGCCCAACGAGGTCGCGACCGCGCAGACCTCGGTCGTCTACTACTCCGACGGCAAGTCCGAGCTCGCGCGGATCTCCGAGTTCAACCGGGAGTCGGTCGAACTCAAGCAGGTCCCGATCCACGTGCAGCGCGCGATGCTTGCCGCCGAGGACCGCAACTTCTACGAGAACAACGGGATCTCCCCGACCGGCATCGCCCGCGCCGTGTGGGTCGCGGTCAAGGGCGGCTCGGCCACGCAGGGCGGGTCGACGATCACCCAGCAGTACGTCAAGAACTACTTCCTCAGCCAGGACCGGACGCTGCAGCGCAAGGCGCGCGAGATCCTCATCTCGGTCAAGATCGACGGCCAGCAGTCCAAGGACCAGATCCTCGAGAACTACCTCAACACGATCTACTACGGCCGCGGCGCCTACGGCATCCAGACCGCGTCCAAGGCCTACTTCCGCAAGGACGTCTCCAAGCTCACCCCGGCCGAGGGCGCCTTCCTCGCCTCCGCCATCCGCGGCCCCTCGTTCTACGACCCCCGCCTCGGGGCCGAGCAGACCAAGAACGCGCAGACCCGCTCCTCCTACATCCTCGACGCCATGGTCGCCCAGGGCTGGCTGACGCCGCAGCAGCGCACCGCCGCCGTGTTCCCGAAGTTCGAGCCCTACAAGCCCCCGTCGGCGGCCGGTCCCGCCGGCTACATCGTCCAGCTCGTCAAGGACGAGCTCGCGGGGAAGGTCAAGCTCACCGAGGCCGACATCTCCCGCGGTGGGCTGCGGATCACCACGACCATCAACCGCCCCAAGCAGGTGGCCGCCCTCGCCGCGGTGTCCGAGCGCATGCCCAAGGGGGCCACCGGCCTCAACGTCGGGCTGGCCTCGATCAAGCCGGGTGACGGCGCGGTCCAGGCGCTCTACGGCGGCGCCGACTACGCCAAGAACCAGTTCAACACCGCCACCGACGCGACGATGCAGGCCGGGTCGGTCTTCAAGATCTTCACCCTCATCGCCGCCCTCCAGGGTGGGGACGTGAGCATCCGCAACAGCTTCGACGGGTCGAGCCCGCAGTACTTCGACGAGTTCGAGAACCCCGCAGGCGAGACCGACTTCAACCGGCGAGGCGGGGTCCGCAACTTCAACAATCGCGACTTCGGCCGGATCACCGTCCCCGAGGCCACGGCCGACTCGGTCAACACCGTCTTCGCCCGCCTCAACATCCTCGCCACGCCGAAGAAGACGGCGGCGGCGGCGACGGCGGCCGGCATCACGACCAAGCTCAACGCCAACTACGCCAACGTCCTCGGCAGCGACAGCGTCAAGGTCATCGACATGGCCAACGCCTACGCCACCCTCGCCGCCAAGGGCGTCAGGGCGACCCCCTACTACGTCCAGGCGGTCGCCTCCACCGACGACTCCTTCGACTACACGGCCAAGCCGGTCACCAAACGCGTCTTCGACGAGGACCTCGTCTCCGACGTCGTCTACTCCATGCAGCAGGTCGTGGAGCGGGGCAGCGGCGAGTACGCCGGCGACCGGCTCGACCGTGAGGCGGCCGGGAAGACCGGGACCTCGAGCGACAACTACTCCGCGTGGTTCGACGGGTTCACCCCGCAGCTGGCCACCGCCGTCGGGATGTACAAGGGCGACGGGTCGATCAAGGAGGAGAACCAGATGGACGACGTCCCCGGGTGGGGCGCCATCACCGGTGGCACCATCCCGGTCCGGCTCTGGACCGACTACATGCGCGTCGCCACCGACGGCATGGAGAAGCTGACGTTCCCGGAGCCCGCCTACATCAACAAGGACGCCGCCCCCAGGCAGACCCAGCGGCCCTCGAACACCGGCGGCAACACCGGTGACACCCCGAGGCCGACGACCCGGGCGCCGGAGCCGACCCCGACCCCGACCCCGACCCAGACGTCCGAGCCGACCCCGACCCAGACGGCCGAACCCGAGCCCACCCCCGGGCCGACGAGGACCAGGCCCGGCACGCCGACCGTCCCCGTGCCGACCCTCCCCGAGCCGACCCCCCCCGAGCCGACGCCCTCGACCGGCGACGAACCCCAGGGCTGACCCGTGCCCGCCCGGCGGGGCGGCACGGCGGCGGCCCTCGCTCCCGTCGCGCTGCTCGCCGCGCTGCCGGTGCTCGTGTCCGTGTGGCGGCAGGGGCCCTGCCTGGAGCGGGGGTGGGGAGGTCAGGAGCCGTTCTGGCGCTTCTGCTACTCCGACCTCGCCGTCTCGGTGCGGACCAGCGGTGCCGACCGAGGGGTCGGTGCCTGGTTCGCGGGTGACGTCGCGCTCGACCACCCGCCGCTGACCGGCGCGGTCGTCTCCCTCGTCTCGGGTCTGGCACCCGGGAGCGGCGCGCTGGCGACGCAGCGCTGGGTGCTCGGCGTGTGGGCCGTGCTCGCCGTCGCCGCCCTGGTCCTCATGGCGTGGTGGGTGCGCACGAGCCCGGGTCAACCCGGCGCCGACCCGCTCCACGTCGCCCTCGCTCCCGTCGCCGCGCTCACCCTCCTGCTGTCGCCCGACCTGCTCGGTGTCGTGCTCGCCACGGGCGGGCTGTGGGCGTGGAGCCGCCGTCACCCGGTGCTGGCGGGGGCGCTGCTCGGTGCCGGGGTCATGGCCCGCACCTATCCGGCGCTGCTGCTCGTCGTCGTGGCGATGCACGCGTGGCGCACCGGCCGTGAGCGGGAGCTGGCCGGTGTCGCCGGCGGAGCGCTGGGCGTGGTCGCCGTCGTCGCCGGACCGCTGCTGCTCACCTCGCCGTCGACGCTGACGCGGGCGTGGACGGCGTCGTTCGAGAACGGGGCGGGGCTGGGCTCGGTCTGGTACCTCCCGACCCTTGGCGGGAGCGCGTGGTCGCCGACGACCCTCACCGTCCTCGGCGTCCTCGGGGTCGCGCTCGCCGTGGTGCTCGCGGGCGTGCTCGTGCTCGGGGCGCCGCGCACGCCACGTCTCGGCGCGGTGGCGCTGGTCGTCGTAGCGGTCGTGCTCGTCAGCGGGCGCTCCTTCCCGGTGCAGTCCTCGCTCTGGCTGGTCCCGCTCGTGGCCCTGGCCGGGCTGCGCTGGCGCGACCACCTCGTCTGGGCGCTCGCGGAGGGCGTCCACTTCGTCGCGGTCTGGCTCTACCTCGCCGGGCTCCAGGACGCGAACCGGTCGCTGCCGCCGAGCTGGTACGCCCTGGCCCTCCTCCTGCGCGTGGCGTCCGTGGTGTACCTCGCGTCGCGGGCCTGGCAGACCGCGACCGGGCCCTCCGTCGGCGACGAGGGCGACCCCAGGGGCGCGCCGGAGCCGGTCCAGGAAGTGGGGCCGGCCCGGATTTAGCCGTATGCCGTCCTGCCGGTACCCTTGGCGACGTTGCCTGTGCCCTGTGGACAACTCCACGGCGGTGTCGGCAGCGCTGCATACCCTCCTGTCACGGAGAGACCGTGACCGTTCAGACCGAAGGAGGCGGGTTAACGCATGCGTCAGTACGAACTCATGGTCATCCTCGACCCGGAGCTCGACGACCGCACGGTCCAGCCGTCGCTCGACAAGTTCCTCACCGTCATCACCAAGGACGGGGGCACCGTCGACAACGTCGACATCTGGGGCCGCCGTCGTCTGGCCTACGAGATCAAGAAGAAGGCCGAGGGCATCTACGCCGTCGTCCGCTTCACCTCGGAGCCGGCCACCGCCAAGGAGCTGGACCGTCAGCTCGGGCTCAACGAGTCGATCATGCGGACGAAGCTCCTTCGTCCCGCTGCCTGACTCTCGTCACAGCGTTCCACGCTGACCGCGCCCACGGCGCACCCTGAAACCGCTTCACCGCTCACAGACCAAAGGGATCTGATCCATGGCAGGCGAGACCGTCCTCACGATCGTCGGGAACCTCACCGGTGACCCCGAGCTGCGCTTCACCCCCTCGGGTGCTGCCGTCGCGAACTTCACCGTGGCCTCCACGCCGCGCACGTTCGACAAGGCCAGCAACGAGTGGAAGGACGGCGAGACGCTGTTCATGCGCTGCTCGGTCTGGCGTGACGCGGCCGAGAACGTCGCCGAGTCCCTCGCCCGGGGCACCCGGGTCATCGTCACCGGTCGTCTGAAGTCTCGTTCGTACGAGACCAAGGAGGGCGAGAAGCGCACCGTCATCGAGATGGACGTCGACGAGGTCGGCCCCTCGATGAAGTACGCGACCGCCAAGGTCAACAAGACCTCACGCGGTGGCGGCGGCGGTGGCGGCTTTGGTGGCGGCGGCGACGGCGGGGCCCAGCAGGACCCGTGGGCGACCGGCGGATCCGCACCTTCAGGTGGGGCCTCGCAGGGCGGCCAGGGCGGCGGCTGGAACCAGCCTGCCGGCGGTCAGTCGGCCGGTTCCTCACAGGGTGGTGCGCCCCAGGGCGGCCAGCCTGCAGGTGGTCAGCAGGGTGGTCAGGGAGGCTGGGGCAACGCTCCGGCCTACGACGAGCCCCCTTTCTGAGTCACAGCACCACACTCCAACGTTCCACACCATCCCTGGGAGACCAGGGCTCATCCGCTGAAGAGCTCAGCAGAAGGAGAGCACCACGATGGCCAAGCCAGTTGTGCGCAAGCCCAAGAAGAAGGCCAACCCGCTCAAGGCGGCGAAGGTCGAGAACATCGACTACAAGGACACGGCGCTGCTGCGCAAGTTCATCTCCGACCGCGGCAAGATCCGCGCTCGTCGGGTGACCGGCGTGTCCGTCCAGGAGCAGCGTCTGATCGCCAACGCGGTCAAGAACGCCCGTGAGATGGCGCTCCTTCCCTACTCCAGCTCGTCCCGCTGACGCGGCGACCTTGCACCAGAAGGAGAGCTGACATGAAGGTGATTCTCACGCACGAGGTCTCGAGCCTCGGTACCGCCGGTGACGTCGTCGATGTCAAGGACGGCTACGCCCGCAACTTCCTCTTCCGTCGCGGCCTCGCGACGGCGTGGACCAAGGGCGGACAGAAGCAGGTCGACTCCATCGCCAAGGGCCGCGAGGTCCGCGAGGTGAAGTCGCTCGAGGAGGCCACGTCGATCAAGGGCAACCTCGAGTCCAAGCCCGTCACGGTCCCCGCGCACTCCGGCAAGGAGGGACGCCTCTTCGGTGCCGTCTCCTCCGCCGACATCGCCGCCGCGGTCAAGGCCGCCATCGGCACGGACCTCGACAAGCGCAAGATCGAGGTCCCGACCCCGATCAAGAGCACGGGCGCCCACGAGGCCCTCGTCCGCCTGCACCCCGAGGTGCAGGCCAAGGTGACGCTCAACGTCGTCGCCGGCTGACGAAGCCCGCTCGCCGACAGCGCCCGGTCCCCTGTGGGGGGCCGGGCGCTGTCGCGTTCCCTGTGGCCCGTTCCCTGTGGCCTGTGGCCCGAAGCCCGCAGGTCCTGCAGGTCCCGATCGTCCACGTCGTTCCCGTTCATGCATGGCCCTGGGACGCCATGGACCGGCGAGAGTGACATGGACCAGCGAGGGCACCTGGGCAGGTCGAGTGCGGCATGGGTCGGCGACTGGGCGGCGACGCGCGAGGCGTCGGTGCGGCCACGTAGGGTCGCGCCCGTGCCGCTGACCCACCCGACCTCGGTGCTGCGCGCCGTCGTCGCCGTGCGGGTCGTCAACCGGCTCGGCGGCTTCGGGATGAGCTTCCTCGGCCTGCGGCTCGCCCGCGACCTCGGCATGTCCCTGTCGTCGGTGGGCGTCGTGCTCGCCGTCTTCGGTGCCTGCACCATCCCGAGCCGCATCCTCGGCGGCGTCCTCGCGACCCGGCTCGGGGCCCGGTGGACCGTCGTGCTCGGGCTGCTGTCCTGCGCGGCCGCCCTGCTGGCGATCGGGGTGGGCGACACCGTCCCGGTCGTCGTCGGGTCGGTGCTCGTCCTGGGGCTGGCCTACGAGCTCATCGAACCCGCAACGCAGGCGATCATCGCCGAGACGGTGGCGGCGTCGAGGCAGGCCTCCGCGTTCGCCCTTCTGTGGTCGACCCTCGCGGTCGCGGGCGTCGTCTCCGGACTGCTCGCGGCGCTGCTCGGGCGGTGGGGCGTGTCGGCGATCTTCGTCTGCGACGCCGTCTCGAGCGTCGTGGCTGCCGGGGCGGCCGTCGTCCTGCTCCCGTCTGCTCGCGCCGAGCGACACCCCTCGCCGTGGCGAGCCGCCCTGTCCCGGCGGCTTCTCGGGTGGACCGCCATCGGCACCGTCCACGCGACCCTCGTCATGGTCATCGTCTTCATGCTCCCGCTGGCCGTCGACCGGGCGGGCCACTCGACATCGGCCACCGGCTGGGTCCTGGCCGTCGCCGCTGCCTCGGCCATCGCGGCGCAGCGGGTGCTCTCCCGCCTCGAGGCTCAGATGCCGCCGCGGACCGCCCTCGTCGTCGGGCACGTGATGCTCGCCGGGGGTCTGGCGCTGTGGGCGACCGGCGACCTCGCCGGTCTGGTCCTCGGCGCCGTCCTCGAGGGGGCCAGCGGCTCGCTGCTGCTCGGCACGTACCAGGCCACCGCGGCGCGGATGGGTGGACTGGGCCTGGGCGCCGCCGTCATGACGGTGTTCGGCCTGTCCTGGGGCGTCGCGACCGTCGTGGCACCCCTCGTCGGTGCGCCCCTGCTCGCCGCCGGAGTGGGACCGCTCTGGCTGACCTGCGCCGCAGGATCGCTCGTGCTGGCAGCCGGGCACGCCCTGCGTCCCCGCCCTGTCGGTCGGCTCGCCTAGGTTGGCCCGCATGGCAGCGAAGGGCACGAGACCGGCATACCGGTGCACGGAGTGCGGGTGGACGACGGTCAAGTGGGTCGGTCGCTGCGGCGAGTGCCAGGCCTGGGGGTCGGTGACCGAGGTCGGCGCCGTCACCGCGCGGACGACCGCCGCCAAGAGCGTCGAGCGCCCCGCCGTCCCCATCGGCGAGGTCGACGTCACCCGCGCCGAGGCACGCCCGACCGGAGTCCCCGAGTTCGACCGGGTGCTCGGCGGTGGGCTCGTGCCCGGCGCGGTGGTGCTCGTCGCGGGCGAGCCGGGCATCGGCAAGTCCACGCTCCTGCTCGACGTCGCCGGCCGGGCCGCCCGGGGTGGCGAGCCGGGTCACGAGCGGCGCGTCCTCTACATCAGCGGCGAGGAGTCGGCGGCGCAGGTGCGCAGCCGGGCCGAGCGGATCGAGGCGATGGCCCGCACCCTCTTCCTCGCGTCCGAGACCGACCTCGCCACCGTGCTCGGGCAGATCGACCAGGTCCAGCCCGAGCTCGTCATCGTCGACTCGGTCCAGACGATCAGCAGCGCCGACGTCGAGGGCGCGGCGGGCAACGTGTCGCAGGTCCGTGAGGTGGCCGCCAGCATCATCGCCACCGCCAAGTCGCGGGGGATCGCGGCGATGCTCGTCGGGCACGTCACCAAGGACGGTTCCATCGCCGGGCCGCGGGTGCTCGAGCACCTCGTCGACGTCGTCGTGCAGTTCGAGGGCGACCGGCACAGCCGGCTCCGGCTCGTGCGCGCGGTGAAGAACCGCTACGGCCCGACCGACGAGGTCGGCTGCTTCGACCTCTCCGACGTCGGCATCACCGGTCTCGCGGACCCCAGCGGGCTGTTCCTCTCCAACCGCACCGCCGCCGTCCCCGGCACCTGCGTCACGGTCACCCTCGAGGGCCGCCGCCCCCTCGTCACCGAGGTGCAGGCCCTCGTCGACCAGACCGAGATGCCCAACCCCCGCCGCGCGACGAGCGGTCTGGACTCGGCCCGGGTCGGGATGATCCTCGCCGTGCTCGGGGCCCGCGCCAAGGCGCCCATCGGCCGCAAGGACGTGTTCGTCTCGACGGTGGGTGGCGTGCGCATCACCGAACCGGCCGCCGACCTCGCGCTCACGCTCGCGCTGGCCAGCGCCCTCACCGACCAGGCGCTGCCCACCGGAACCGTCGCGTTCGGGGAGGTCGGGCTCGCCGGTGAGCTCCGTCCCGTGACGGGCGCGCACCGCCGGCTCGCCGAGGCGTCCCGGCTGGGGTTCACCACGGCGATCGTGCCCCGCGGGGTCGTCGGGGGTGGGCCGGTCCCCGACGGGATGCGCGTCGTCGAGGTCGCCACCGTCCTCGAGGCCGTGACCGTGGCGGCCGCTCCGGCCGCCCCGGCCCTTTCCGCCGCCGTCCGGTGACCGGGACGTGACCCGCAGGGCGGACCGGAGCGTGCACCTGCGCCGTTAGACTCGCGAGCGAGGCGGGGGAACCTGACCTGCGACGAACACCGAAGGGGACCCACGTGGCAACGCCGCTGCACGAGGACGAGCTGATGCGCACCACGCTGGCTGCCGTCGCCCCCGGGACCGAGCTGCGGGACGGGCTCGAACGCATCCTGCGCGGTCGCACCGGCGCCCTCATCGTCCTCGGCACCGACCGCGTCATCGACGAGATCGCCACCGGCGGCTTCCCCCTCGAGGTCGAGTTCTCCGCGACCCGCCTGCGCGAGCTGGCCAAGATGGACGGCGCCATCGTCTGCGACCGCGACGTCACCAAGATCCTGCGCGCCGCGACCCAGCTCGTCCCCGACTCGAGCATCGAGACGAGCGAGTCCGGCACCCGCCACCGCACCGCCGAGCGCGTCGCCAAGCAGACCGGCTTCCCCGTCGTCTCGGTGAGCCAGTCGATGCGCATCGTCGCCCTCTACGTCGGCGGCAGCCGGTTCGTCCTCGAGGACTCCAGCCAGATCCTCTCGCGCGCCAACCAGGCGCTGCAGACCCTCGAGCGCTACAAGCACCGCCTCGACGAGGTCACCGGCACCCTCTCGGCGCTCGAGATCGAGGACCTCGTCACCGTCCGCGACGTCGCCAACGTGCTCCAGCGCCTCGAGATGGTGCGCCGGATCAAGGACGAGATCAGCGACTACGTCCTCCAGCTCGGCACCGACGGGCGCCTGCTCAGCCTCCAGCTCGAGGAGCTCACCGGAGGCCTGTCCGACGACCTCGGGCTCGTCATCCGCGACTACCTCCACGAGTCCCGGGGCGAGCACGAGCTCGAGCAGGCCATCGCCAACCTCACCGACATCGACGCCACCGAGCTCCTCGACCCGGTCGCGGGCGCCAAGGCGCTCGGGTTCACCGTCGTCGGCGACGCGCTCGACTCCTCGGTGAGCCCGCTCGGCTACCGGATGCTCAGCAAGGTGCCCCGACTGCCCGGAGCCATCGTGGACCGCCTCGTCGAGCACTTCGGCAGCCTCCAGAAGCTCCTCGCCGCCGGCGTCGACGACCTCATGGGCGTCGAGGGCGTCGGCGAGGGACGGGCCCGGCTCGTCCGCGAGGGCCTGTCACGACTCGCGGAGAGCAGCATCCTCGAGCGCTACGTCTGACCGGGACCGGGCATCGTGAGCGCTTCGCTCCCCTCGGGTCCTGACGTGGCCTCGCTGCACGAGGCCGTCCTCGACTGGTATGCCGTCAGCGCGCGCCTGCTCCCGTGGCGCGACCCGTCGTGCTCGCCGTGGGGCGTCCTCCTCTCTGAGGTGATGTCGCAGCAGACGCCGCTCGCGCGCGTCGAGCCGATCTGGCGCGACTGGATGGCGCGCTGGCCCACACCGGCCGACCTCGCGCGCGAGTCGCCCGGGGAGGTCGTGCGGGCGTGGGGGCGGCTCGGCTACCCCCGCCGCGCGCTGCGACTCCATGAGGCCGCGACCGCCATCACGGAGCGGCATGATGGACAGGTGCCGCGCGACCAGACCGAGCTGCGGGCGCTGCCCGGGATCGGCGACTACACCGCGGCGGCCGTCGCGGCCTTCGCCTACGGGGACCGTTCGGTCGTCGTCGACACCAACGTGCGCCGGGTGCAGGCCCGAGTCGTCACCGGCACGGCGCAGGCCTCGCCGGCCATGACCCGTGCCGAGGTGGCCCTGGCCGAGAACCTCCTGCCCGACGACGACGACGCAGCCGCCACCTGGAACGTCGCGGTGATGGAGCTCGGTGCCCTCGTGTGCACCGCTCGCAGCCCCCGGTGCGACGTCTGTCCCGTGAGCGGCAGGTGCGCGTGGGTGCTCGGGGGGCGGCCGGCATACGACGGTCCGCCTCGTCGGGGGCAGAAGTGGCACGGCACCGACCGGCAGGTGCGCGGGGTCATCCTCCAGACCCTGCGCGAGCTGCCCGCGTCCGTCCCGCGCCCCGACCTCGCGCCGACGCACGACGAGACGCAGGTCGACCGGTGCCTGGCCGGTCTCATCGAGGACGGGCTGGTCGAGCCGGTCGCCGATGACCGGTTCGCGCTGCCTGGCCTGACGGAGGCGTCGGCGTGAGCCAGCCCGGCGACCGCACGAGCCCCGGGGACCATGACCCCACCGGGCCCGCACCTGCACCTGGACCCGCACCCGAGCCCGGGGAGGCGGGGTACGCCGCGCGCAAGAGCCCCCCGGACCCGTACCACGTCCGCGCGGGCACGGCGAAGGCCTTCCGGGTCATCGGCCGCACGACGGTCGGGGGCGCCCGCCTCGCCGGGCGCGGAGGGCGGGCCGGGACCCAGCGCGCCCGCGCATTCGCCCGGTCCTCGGGTGCCGGCGAGAGCGGCCTGTCCCGGCTCGTCGAGCTGCACTTCGTCAACATCTGCGCCGACGCGGCGCTCACGGTCAGCCTCGCCGGGACGATCTTCGCGATCCCCACCGACGAGGCCCGGGCCCAGGTGGCGCAGTTCCTCCTGCTGACGATGGCGCCGTTCGCGCTGCTCGCGCCGTTCATCGGGCCGCTGCTCGACCGCTTCCGCCACGGCCGGCGCTGGGCCATCGGGACCACCCTCGCGCTGCGGGCCTTCCTCTGCTGGGTGCTGGCCGGCGCGGTCGCGACGGACTCGCCGTGGCTGTTCCCGGCGGCCCTGGGGTGCCTCGTCGCGTCCAAGGCCTACGGGGTGACCCGGTCGGCGGCGATCCCCCGGCTCCTGCCGACCGGGTTCACCCTCGTGAGGGCCAACTCCCGGATCGCCCTGGCGGGGGTCGCCGGCATGGCTGTCGGCGGCGGGCTCGCCGGCGCGCTGGCGCGGATCGGACCCGAGTGGTCGCTGCGGCTGGCGTTCGTCATCTACGTCCTCGGGACGGTGCTCGCCGTCATGCTGCCGGCCCGGGTGGACTCCTCGGTCGGCGAGGTCGACATCGAGGACGCGCGCCCCCCGCCGCGGCCGGTGTCCCGCGACCTCGTGCCCGCCGACGAGCCCGGTGGCCGGGTCGCCGGTCTTGCGGCCGGGCTCCGGGCCAGGGTCCTCGCCCTCCCGGTGTCGGTGCGGGCCGCGCTCGTCAGCGCCATGGGCGGCCGGCTGCTCACCGGCTTCCTCACCCTCTTCATGGCCTTCCTCATGCGCGAGAACCCGATCCCGGGGCACAGCGGCACCCTCGTCCTGGCCCTCGTCGTGGGCGCCGCGGGTGCCGGCAACGCCCTCGGGACGGTCGTGGGCAACGCCGCTCGCCGGCTGCCACCGGACCGCATCGTCGCCGTCGCGCTGCTCGTCATCGTCGGCGCCGCGCTCGCGACGGCGCTGGCCTACTCCCTGGTCGCCCTGCTCGTCCTCGGCCTCTGCGCGGGCCTCTGCTCGCAGGTCATCAAGCTCAGCACTGACGCGATCATCCAGCGTGACGTGGCCGAGAACGTCCGCACCAGCGTCTTCGCCTGGTCCGAGACCGTCCTCCAGATCGCCTGGGTGGTCGGCGGCGGGCTGGGGATCGCGCTCCCGCTCGTGCCCGAGGTCGGGTTCGGCGTCATCAGCGGGCTGCTCGTCATCGTGCTCGTGCTCTCGATGCAGGTCCGCCGCGCCCGGGCCTGAGGGCGCGGGACGAGGGCCCCCGGGTCAGAGCACGCGGAGCATGCGGGTGTTGCCCAGGGTGTTGGGCTTGACCCGCTCGAGGTCGAGGAACTCGGCGACGCCCTCGTCGTAGGAGCGCAGCAGCTCGGCGTAGACCGACGGCTCGACGGCCTGGCCCTCGATCGGCGTGAACCCGTGGCGGCGGAAGAAGTCGGTCTCGAAGGTGAGGCAGAACAGGCGCTCCACGCCGAGCTCGCCCGCCCGCGCGACGAGCCGCTCGAGGATGCGTGACCCGATGCCGTGCCCGAGCGCCGCCGACGAGACCGCGAGCGTGCGGATCTCGGCGAGGTCCTCCCACAGGACGTGGACGGCACCGCACCCGACGACCTCGCCGTCGCGCTCGGCCACGACGAAGTCGCCGACCGACTCGTAGTAGGCCACCGCCTCCTTCTGGAGCAGCACCCGCTGCTCGGCCAGGGGTGCCACGAGCCCACGCATCGCGCGCACGTCCGCGGTCCGTGCCGGGCGGATCCGTATGCCGTCCGTGCCGGTGGGGCGGTCCGGTGCGGTGGGGCGCTCAGGTGCGGTGTTCACGCGGACCAGTATCACGGCAGAGGCGAAGGACCGGCCGTCCGAGCAGGGGTAGACCCTCGCCGGGACCGACCAGCCCGTCCCGGGACCGGCCGGGTGGGTCCGGTCAGTTGGTCGTGTATGCGACTCGGAGTCGACCCAGATCGGTGGCCGAGGGAGTCCAGGCCGTACCGGCGAGAGCTTGGTTCTTCGAGATGAACGGCCGCATGATGTGCGGGTAGGCGGCGTGGTCCCAGTGACCGAGACAGTGCGCGACCTCGTGGGAGACGATGGCAGCGAGCCACTTGCCGTACGGTCGACCGACCCCGCCGACATTCGTGTTCACGTTGACGGTGCAGTCGCCGATCTCCAGGCTGCCGTTCGGCCCGGTGGGATACCACGTGCTGACCTCGACCCAGCCCCCCACCTTGGTTCCTGACCTGGCCGAGCTCCACCTGATCGTGATCCCTCGGTACGGCTCGGAGGACACCGGAACGAGGTCGATCCCCGTCCCGACCTCCCAGCGGTGAGCGGCCGTGGTGGTACCCGAGACCCCCAAGCGGTTGTACACGGGGACGGTGTCACGAAAGAAGGGGTAGTCCACCCACGCCGTGGCAGCGACGGCACTCGGCGGGGCGAGCAGCGTTGTCGCACAGGTGAGCAACGCGGCGAAGAAGGCTGTGGGCCAAACCTTCATCGGGGGACTCCTCCACATGGGGTGGTCGTGCTGCGCGTGGTCTCCGGGCAGCGACGCTCGTTCGGGTCAGGCAAGGATGGCCCAAACGCGTGTGAAAGCGGGTAAAGGGAGGGTAAAAGTTACTAGTCATGCGGTGAGCGGCGCGAGAGGCCCGAGGCACACGCACACCGGCCGCCCGTGCCCCGAGGCACGGACGGCCGGTCCTTCAGCACCCTGTGGTTCCAGGCGCCGAGGGTCAGCGGGTCTTGTAGACCGGCTGGCTCTGCGGGTTGAGCTCGTCCATCTTGACCTTGGCCGCGTTCTGCAGGTCGCGGTCGGTGATCTTGAGGACGTCGAAGCCCTTGCCCAGGTCGGACGAGTAGACGTGGCCGTTGTAGTAGTACGACGACCAGGTTCCGCCGCCGCCGCCACCGACGCCGCCGTTCGGGCCGCGCTCGAAGTAGCCGATCTCACGCGGGTTCGCCGAGTCGGTGAAGTCCCAGAAGGACGTGCCACCCATGTACCAGGACTGCACCATGACGTCGCGGTCCTTGATCGGGATGAGCGAGCCGTTGTGGGCGACGCAGTTCTCGGAGTCGTTCTGGTGGCGGTCGATCTTGTAGTACGACTTGAAGGTCAGCTGGTTGTCGGCCGACAGGTCGTAGATCCCGTTGGCGCCGCGGGTCGGGCCGACGGTGGCGTTGCAGGTGGCCTGGCCGCCGCCTCCGAGCTCATCGGTGAAGATGACCTTGGTGCCGTCGTTGTTGAAGGTGGCCGAGTGCCAGAACGCGAAGTTCGTCGTGTCCTGGACGGTCTCGATGACCTTGGGTGCCACCGGGTTGGAGATGTCCATGATGACGCCGTCACCCATGCAGGCACCGGCGGCGATCTTCTTGGACGGGTAGGCCGTGATGTCGTGGCAGCCGGTCGTCGCGGAGTACGGCTTGCCCGCGGCGTTCACGCCGCCGGGGTTGCCACCGTCGGGGAACAGGTTGGGCTCGGCGACGACCTTGGCGTCGGTCGGGTTCTTCTTCGGGACCTCGACGATGCTGATCGAGTCGTGCGGCGGCTGGCAGTCCGGGAACTCGGCACGCGGCGAGTAGCTCGAGATGTAGAGGAAGTCGGACTTCTTGCCGGGCACCAAGGTGTTGGTGTGCGACCCGCACTTGGTCTCGACGGCCTTGATGTACTTCGGCACCCGTGGGTTGGAGACGTCGAAGATCTTGATGCCCTCCCACGACGCCTTGTCCGACGTCGGGGCCGTGGTCGAGTTGCACGAGGTGTCGCTTCGGGCGGAGTCGGTCGACAGGTAGAGCAGGTCGCCCGAGATCGTGATGTCGTTCTGCGAGCCGGGGCAGAGCACGCGCGCGAGCACGGTCGGCGAGGAGGGTCTGGACACGTCGTAGATGACGAAGCCGTCGTAGTTGCCCACGAACGCCTTGTTCCCCGAGAAGGCGATGTCGCTGCCGGTGCTGTCGACGGGCGTGATGTGCGGGATGTTGAAGAGGTGCTGGACGTTGGCGCTGCGGCCGACCTGGTCGGGCGCGAGCTGGGTGCCGGACTTGCCGACCGCCTCGGGTTCGACGTCGGCCGCGCCTGCCGACGACACGCCCCAGCCGCTCGCGGTGAGCGCGGCGACAGCCGCCACTCCCACTGTGCGGAAAAGCCTCATGGTTCCTCCTCCGTCGGGCCAGTCCGGCATGCGGCTGCCCCAGATGAATGTGCGGTGCGCTCATGCTGACTGAAGAAGTCCACACGTTGGGTAAAGGGCAGGTAAGAAAGTTCCTACAGAGCAGTTCTGTCCGGTCGGGACAACGCGGGTGTCCAGAGAGGCCAACTACAGTGCGGCGCATGCCCATTCGCCACCTCGCCGCCGTGACCCTCTCGCTCGCCGTCGCCCTGGGCGCCACCGGGTGCAGCGGGGACGAGCCCCGGGCGGTGCCCGCGACGCCGGGTCCGACCTCGACCGACCCCGTGATCCAGCCCGGTCTGCCGGGGGAGCCGAACGCGACGCTCAGTGGCAGGGCCGCGGCGACCGCCGGCCCCAAGGCGACCGTGGCACCCGGCGACGTCTCCTTCTTCCAGGACATGATCGTCCACCACGCCCAGGCGATCGTCATGGTCGAGACGGCGATGCCGCGTCTCACCGACACCCAGGTCAAGGCGATCGCCTCGCGCATCGCCGACGAGCAGGACCCCGAGATCACGTACATGGCCAAGTGGCTCACCGACCGCAAGCAGGAGGTGCCGCCGCAGGCGACCAACCCCCGGCTCGCGGACCACGCGCACGACGGGATGCCCGGCATGGCGACGGCAGCGCAGCTGACCGGGCTCGCGAAGGCGTCGGGGGTGGCCGCGGACCGGATGTTCCTCACCCTCATGACCGCGCACCACGAGGGCGCGCTGGACATGGTCGGCACCCACGGGGACGTCGCCGGCGAGGAGCCGGTGAGCGAGATGGCCGCCGAGATCAACGTGACCCAGCTCAAGCAGATCCAGCAGATGCAGACGATGCTCCAGCGCCTGACCTGACCCCCCGGACTCAACTCGCCAATTCCCCCGTTGGGGACACGGCGTGTCTGTCCCGAACCGGGGAATTGGCGAGATCGGGACGGACAAGACGGAGGCGGGGTGTGCTGCGAGCTCGCGCTCGCTGCACACCCCGCCGCGTCGTGCGGTCGGGACCCGCGACTGCTCGCCGGTCGGGACCTGCGACTACTCGGTGCCGGTGCTCGTGCCTGCGGTGATGACCGGGACGGCGATGGTCTCGGCCTTGCGGGCACCCGCGAAGGTGAAGGTGTCGTCCTTGCCCTCGCCGGTGGCATCGACCGCGACGATCTCGCCGGCCTTGAGCTCGCCGAAGAGGATCTTCTCGGACAGGACGTCCTCGATCTCGCGCTGGATGGTGCGACGCAGCGGGCGCGCACCGAGCACGGGGTCGTAGCCGCGCTTGGCGAGCAGCGTCTTGGCCGCGGGCGTGAGCTCCATGCCCATGTCCTTGTCCTTGAGCCGCTTGTCGAGCTTGGCGATCTCGAGGTCGACGATCTGGATGATCTCGTCCTGGGTGAGCTGCGGGAAGACGATCGTGTCGTCCACGCGGTTGAGGAACTCGGGACGGAAGTGCTGCTTGAGCTCGTCCGTGACCTTGTTCTTCATCCGCTCGTAGCCGCTCTGGGTGTCCGGGCCGGCAGAGAAGCCGAGGGCGCCCTTGGAGATGTCCCGCGTGCCGAGGTTGGTCGTCATGATGATGACGGTGTTCTTGAAGTCGACCACCCGACCCTGCGAGTCGGTGAGGCGGCCGTCCTCGAGCACCTGCAGCAGGCTGTTGAAGATCTCCGGGTGCGCCTTCTCGACCTCGTCGAAGAGCACGACCGAGAACGGCTTGCGCCGCACCTTCTCGGTGAGCTGACCGCCCTCCTCGTAGCCGACGTAGCCGGGAGGCGAGCCGAAGAGACGCGAGACGGTGTGCTTCTCGCTGTACTCGGACATGTCGAGCTGGATGAGCGCGTCCTCGTCACCGAAGAGGAACTCGGCGAGCGTCTTGGCGAGCTCGGTCTTGCCGACACCCGTGGGCCCGGCGAAGATGAACGACCCACCGGGGCGACGCGGGTCCTTGAGGCCCGCGCGGGTGCGACGGATCGCCTGCGAGAGAGCCTTGATGGCGTCGTTCATGCCGACGACCCGCTTGTGCAGCTCGTCCTCCATGTGGAGCAGCCGCGAGGACTCCTCCTCGGTGAGCTTGAAGACGGGGATGCCGGTCGAGGCCGCGAGGACCTCCGCGATGAGCTCCTCGTCCACCTCGGCGACGACGTCGAGGTCGCCGGACTTCCACTCGGTCTCACGCTGCTGCTTCTCGAGACGCAGGTTCTTCTCGTCGTCGCGCAGGCGTGCGGCCTTCTCGAAGTCCTGGCCGTCGATGGCCGACTCCTTCTCGCGCACGACCATCGAGATCTTCTCGTCGAACTCGCGCAGGTCCGGCGGTGCGGTCATGCGGCGGATGCGCAACCGGGCGCCGGCCTCGTCGATGAGGTCGATGGCCTTGTCGGGGAGGAAGCGGTCGTTGACGTAGCGGTCGGCCATGTTGGCCGCCGCGACGAGCGCGCCGTCGGTGATCGAGACGCGGTGGTGCGCCTCGTAGCGGTCGCGCAGGCCCTTGAGGATCTCGATGGCGTGGGCCAGCGTCGGCTCGGCCACCTGGATCGGCTGGAAGCGACGCTCGAGGGCGGCGTCCTTCTCGATGTGCTTGCGGTACTCGTCGAGCGTGGTCGCACCGATGACCTGGAGCTCACCACGGGCCAGCATCGGCTTGAGGATCGACGCGGCATCGATCGCGCCCTCGGCCGCCCCGGCACCGACGAGCGTGTGGATCTCGTCGATGAACAGCACGATGTCGCCGCGGGTGCGGATCTCCTTGAGCACCTTCTTGAGGCGCTCCTCGAAGTCACCGCGGTAGCGGCTGCCGGCGACGAGCGCGCCGAGGTCGAGCGTGTAGAGCTGCTTGTCCTTGAGCGTCTCGGGCACCTCGCCGCGCACGATGTCCTGGGCGAGGCCCTCGACGACGGCGGTCTTGCCGACGCCGGGCTCACCGATGAGCACCGGGTTGTTCTTGGTGCGGCGGGACAGCACCTGCATGACCCGCTCGATCTCCTTCTCACGCCCGATGACCGGGTCGAGCTTGCCCTCGCGGGCAGCCACGGTGAGGTTGCGACCGAACTGGTCGAGCACGAGCGAGCCGGCGGGGGCGCCCTCGGCGGGGCCACCCTGGCCGACGCCGGCCGTGGCGCCCTCCTTGCCACCCTGGTAGCCCGAGATGAGCTGGATGACCTGCTGGCGGACCCGACCGAGGTCGGCGCCGAGCTTGACGAGGACCTGGGCGGCGACTCCCTCGCCCTCGCGGATCAGGCCGAGCAGGATGTGCTCGGTGCCGATGTAGTTGTGCCCGAGCTGGAGGGCCTCGCGCAGCGACAGCTCGAGGACCTTCTTGGCGCGCGGGGTGAACGGGATGTGACCGGTCGGGGCCTGCTGGCCCTGGCCGATGATCTCCTGCACCTGTTCGCGGACGGCGTCCAGCGAGATCCCCAGGCTCTCGAGGGCCTTGCTCGCGACTCCCTCACCCTCGTGGATGAGACCGAGCAGGATGTGCTCGGTGCCGATGTAGTTGTGGTTGAGCAGCCGCGCCTCTTCCTGGGCGAGGACGACCACCCGGCGGGCGCGGTCGGTGAACCGTTCGAACATGGTGCTGGCTCCTGACTGATGTGAGTCACCTCGATGCTATCCCCGCTGCCTGTATGCCGGACGCCCCAGTTCACATGAGTCGCGCGGCACGCAGCGGCGAGGTGTGTCATGCCGTCCAACGCGGCATACCCATCCGGTGTTCCACGCCTGAGCCCAGGGCGCTCATGTTCGCTGTGGGCAGAGCGACCGGGGGCCTGCGCGGGACCGGCCACAACACGGACCGGCCCCGGGCAGGGCGCGCGGACCACGGGGCCGCTGGTGGTGGCGCCGGTCGGCGGGGCGGAGGCGTGGGCAGAGGCGCCCCTGAACGCCCGGCCTCGACGGCCCCTGCCCGCGCCCGACCGGCACCGACCGGTCCAGTGTGCCGACGCGCTGGGGCCGGCCGCCACCGAATTTCCGGGCTTGCGTCTGCGTGGATGGTCAGAAACCTCACCATCCATGCAGACGCAAGCGAGGGCGGCGGGCAAGGGCGGGCGGCGGGCAAGGGCGCGGCGGCGGGGGCGGGGGGTCAGCCGCGACGTTGGCAGTTGCCGCACCAGAAGAGGTTGCGGCCGGCGACCACCTGCGTGCGGATCCGGGAGCCGCAGACGTGGCAGGCCTCGCCCTGCCGCTTGTAGACGTAGGAGTCGCGCGAGGTGAGCCGCACCTCCTCGCCGGACTCGAGCGCCCGGGCCACCTCGTCCACCTGCTCGTGGACGGTGACGATCTTGCTCGTGGCGACGCCGAGCGGGAGGAGGGCGACGAGGTCGGCCCAGATGGCGCGCCACGTCCGGCGCTGCAGCTTGTTGCCCGGGCGGAACGGGTGCACGCGGAGCCGGAAGAGGACCTCGGAGCGATAGACGTTGCCCACCCCGGCGAGCACGGCTTGGTCCATGAGCAGCTCGGCGACCGGCTTGGACGAGCGGTGGATCCGCGCCCACGCGAGGTCGGGGTCGGAGCGGGGGTCGTCGGGGCGCAGCGGGTCCGGTCCGAGACGCGCGAGCACCTCGTCGACCTTCTCGTGCGTCACGACGTCGCACACCATCGGGCCACGCAAGTCGGCGACGTGCTCGTCGGTGGCGAAGCGGCACCGGACCTGGCCGACCACCGGCAGCTCACCGACATACGAGGTCGTGTCGATCGTGAAGGTGCCGATCAGGCCGAGGTGCACCCACAGGACCCGGTCGCCGGCGAACTCGACGAAGAGGTGCTTGCCCCACGACGTAGCCTCGAGGACCTCGTGGCCCGACAGGAGCGCGGCGCCGCCGGCGAACTTGCCCTGCGGGCTCGTCACGGAGGGCGAGGTGCCGCGGAAGGCGGTGTCGAGGTCGCGGGCGAGCGCGTAGAGGGTGTGGCCTTCGGGCATGCGCCCATCCTGCGGCACGCAGCCGACGACGGGTCGACCGAGGTCAGGAGGCCTTCTTGGTCGCCTTCTTGGCCGTAGTCTTCTTCGACGCCGTCTTCTTGGCCGTGGTCTTCTTCGCAGCTGCCTTCTTCGCCGGCTTCGGCTCGGCGTCGCTCTTGGCAGCCGAGGGCGCCTCCCCGCGGGAAGCCTTGGCCTTCTCCACGGACTTGGCCAGTGCCGCCAGCAGGTCGACGACCTCGCCGGACTCCTCAGCCTTCGCGGCCGGGGCGCGGACCTCGCCGCCCTCGACCTTGGCGCGGACGAGCTCCTGGAGGGCGATCGCGTAGTCGTCCTCGTAGTCGTCGGCCTCGAAGTCGCCGGCGAGCTGCTCGATGAGGAGCTTGGCCATCGCCATCTCCTTGTCGGTGGCGTCGCCGGCCTCCTCGACGTGGGCGAAGTCGGGCGTGCGGATCTCGTCGGGCCACAGCATTGTCTGCATGACGATGACGCCGTCACGCACCCGCAGCACGGCCATCGTCATCCGGGTGCGGATCGAGACCGTGACGATCGCCATCCGGCCCTCGGACTCCAGGGCCTCGCGCAGCAGGACATAGGGCTTGGTCGCCGTCTTGTCGGGCTCGAGGTAGTAGCTCTTGTCGAGGAGCATCGGGTCGATCTGCTCCGTCGGCACGAACTTCTCGACGTTGATCTCCTTGGACGACTTGCTCGGCAGGGCCGTGAAGTCCTCGTCGGTGAGGATGACCATGTCGCCGTCCTCGGTCTCGTAGCCCTTGGCGATGTCGTCGTAGGCCACCTCCTCACCGTCGATGCTGCACGTCCGCTTGTACTTGATGCGGCCGCCGTCCTCGCGGTGCACCTGACGGAACTGCACGTCATGGTTCTCGGTCGCCGAGTAGAGCCGTACGGGCACGTTGACCAGCCCGAACGACACCGCGCCCTTCCAGATCGCACGCATGGAACCACTGTATGCCGGGTGCTCACCTCGCAGGGTGCGTCGTCACCAACCGACGGCGTACCCGAGGGACATGACGAGGAGGTAGACCCCCACGGGTGCCAGGGTCACGAGGAGCCCGAGGCAGGCGACGACGAGGGTCCAGCCGACCACGCCCCTGGCGATGCGCCCGCGGGGCGACCAACGCAGGTGCAGCTCACCGACGACCCAGACCAGTGCCACCGGCGCGAGGACGACCGTCGCGGCGATGAGGGCGAACGAGACACGCGTCCCGACAGGTCCGACACGGTCACTGATGGCGCCGGCGGCGAGGAACACGGCGACGAGGGCTCCCGCGAACAGCAGGGCGCGGGGCAGGTTGCTGCGCGTGCGCCTGACCCCCGCCATCGCCATGGGGCCATTCCACACCCTCGACGTCGGGTTCGGCGAGGATGGCCGCATGCAGCCCATGCTCGCCTCCGTCGCGGACGGCATCCCCACGGGGCCGGAGTGGGTGCACGAGGTGAAGTGGGACGGCATGCGCGTGCTCGCCGACGTGCGCGACGGGCGTCTCGTGCTGTCGAGCCGCACCGGGCGCGACGTCTCGGTGAGCTTCCCCGAACTGCAAGGGCTCGCCGAGACCTACGACGACCTGCTGCTCGACGGGGAGGTGGTCGCCCTCGACGGGGGGCTGCCCTCCTTCGGCGCCCTCGCCGAGCGGATGCACGTGTTGTCGCCGCGCCGGGCGGCGCAGCTCGCGACGACCCGACCCGTGACGTTCATGGCCTTCGACCTGCTGCGGCTGTTCGGGTCCGACCTCACCGGCCAGCCGTGGTCGGCGCGCCGCGAGCTCCTCGAACGCCTCGAGCTGCGCAGCTCCGCCTGGCAGGTACCGCCGGTCTACGACGACGGCGAGGAGCTCTTCGAGGCCACGCGCGACCAGGGGCTCGAAGGCGTCGTGAGCAAGCGGCGGTCGTCCCCGTACGCCGCGGGGCGCCGCTCCGCGGACTGGCGCAAGTCCCCGCACCGGGCGACGCTGTCGGTCGTCGTCGGCGGGTGGCGCCCCGAGGTCGGGACGACGAACCGGATGGGCGCCGTGCTCGTCGGCACCCCGGACGGTGAGGGTGGATGGGCGTATGCCGGCCGCGTCGGAGCCGGGCTGGCAGGCACCGCCGGAGCCCGGCTGTGCACGCTGCTCGCGTCGTCGCGGCGCGACCGCTCCCCGTTCTCCACCGACGTCCCCCGCGAGGACGCCGCCGGCGCCACCTGGGTCGAGCCCCGGGTCGTCGTCGAGGTGCAGTCGCTGGGACGCGGCTCGACCGGGAAGCTGCGCCAGCCGGCCTACCTCGGACTCCGCACCGACCTGACACCCGACGACCTGCACGAGGTGAGCGATGGCTGAGAAGTACGTCCCGGAGATCACCCGCGTCGAGGTCGAGGGGCGCACGCTCAAGCTTTCGAGCCTGGGCAAGGTCATGTACCCGTCGACCGAGACGACCAAGGCCGAGGTGCTCAACTACTTCGCCACGGTCGGCCCGATCCTGTTGCCGCACCTCGCCGCCCGCCCGGTGACGCGGGTGAGGTGGCCGCACGGCGTGGCCGACCAGAGCTTTTTCGAGAAGAACCTGCCGAGCGGGGCCCCGTCGTGGCTGCCGCGGGTCAGGGTCGACGACGTCACCTACCCGCTCGTGGGCGACCTCGCCGACCTGACCTACCTCGTCAACCTCAACTCGCTCGAGGTCCACGTGCCGCAGTGGACGGTCACCGAGGACGGAGACATCGAGAACCCCGACCGGCTGGTCGTCGACCTCGACCCGGGCAGCCCGGCGGGCCTCAAGGAGTGCGCGCAGGTGGCGCTGCTCCTGCGGGAGCGGCTCGACGCGCTCGGCCTCACGCTCCACCCCGTGACGTCGGGCAGCAAGGGGATGCAGCTCTACGCGTCGCTGGGCGGTGACCTCACGAGCGACCAGGTCCGTGACCTCGCGCAGCAGCTCGCCCAGGAGATGACGAAGAAGCACCCGGACCTCGTCCTGTGGAAGATGACCAAGTCGCTACGGCCGGGAAAGATCTTCCTCGACTGGAGCCAGAACGTCGCCGCGAAGACGACGATCAGCCCCTACTCGCTGCGGGGTCGGGAGCTGCCCTGCGTCGCTGCCCCCCGGACGTGGGACGAGGTCGAGGCGGGCGCTGCGGGCAGGACGTTCGAGCAGGTGATGTTCGACGACATGCTCGAGCGGCTCGACACCCACGGCGACCTCATCGCCGACCTCCTCTGAGCGCTGCTCCCGCCCGCCGTCGGCGGCACCGGCGGCACCGGCGGCCCGACGGCCGCGGGCTGCCCGAGCTCACCGCCGGGGCACACCGCGCCCACAGGCGGGTCATGGGAAGGCGCAGCAGGGTTTCGGGCATGGAGCCGAACCAGCCCCCCGCCCGGATCCGCCCCACCCGCGTCCTCGGCGCGCTCGCCTCGGCTGCTGCGGTGGCCGTCCTCGGCGCCGGGGCCCTCACCCCGGCCGCGGCCCAGGCTGCGGGGGTGGCCACCGGCGTGCGCCTCGCGGCGCCGCCCCCGGCCGTGCCGTTGGCCGACCCGGCGTCCCTCCCGACCGTCGGCGCGAGCGGCGCCACGGTGACCTACCGCGTGCGTGGTGGTCAGCTCGGGCGCATCTGAGCCGGTCGCGAGGCGCCGCGAGCGGCCCTGCCCAGGGCCACGCCGACCACGGCGGGCACGAAGGACATCACCGCCAGGAAGAGCCACAGCACGAACATCTCCTGACGCCCGGTCCAGTCGGGTGCGGTCCGGTTCACCGCCCACAACGCCACGGTCATCGTCACGGGGACGACGACCGCGACGACGGCCCATCTGGTCACGAGCACGCCGACCGCCGTCTCTCGCCGGTAGCCGTCGACGAGGGCCCAGAGGAACGACAGGGCCACGAGGACCGCGAAGACGATGAGACCCGCGCCGATGTTCGCGTCACCCTCGTCGGAGCCGCCGGCGGCCATCACGAGAGCCAGGTGTCCGGCAACGGCGGCGACGGTGACTCCCAGGGACCTTCGGATGACGTTCATGACTCCACGGTCCTCTCCGTCGCCGGCGGCGGCATGAGTCCGGCCACTCAGCCCGGCGCGGGGCTGCGCGGGCACCCGGCGCACTCGTGGCAGCCGGGCAGCGCGTAGATGAAGCAGCACGACCGGCGCTCGACCGCGGGTGCGGACCTCCCGTCGATGGAGGCGCGGGCCTCGCGCAGCGCCATCTCCCACAGGTCCTCGACCATCCCGAGGCGCTGCTGGCTGGAGATCTTCACCGCCGACGGGTAGCCCTGCGCGATCGCCGTCGCCAGACCTCGGTATGCCGTCCGCGCACTCGCGATGCGCTCCTCCACCTCGGGCGTCGCCGTCCTCACGGAGAGGAAGCCGAGGCGATGCGGGTAGTGGCCGGGTGCGAGGTCGCAGGAGATGCGCGCGTCCTCGAGGGTGCCGAGGTCGATCTGCCACGGACCGCTCAGGGCGGCGAATGCGGACAGCTGGGCGGGAATGCTCAACAGGTGCTGGAGGACGAATGCGGCGGCGACCTGCGGAGGTGACGGGACGGCATACAGGCGGCTGTTGTGCGTCGTGAGCGCTCCCTGCCACTGCTCGGCATTGGCAAAGGCGCTGGTCAGGGGCGTGGAAAGGCGTTCTCCACCGACAAAGGAAAGATATCCGTGGTGATGTGACATGAGTGAGGCGACGGCACCCGTATCCGGTGCCGTCGCCTCGTGGAGACCTCGTGGGCTCAGCGGTTGGCCTTGTCGTAGGCCTCTTGCACGGCCGCCGGAATTCGTCCGCGCTCGCTCACGTCGTGGCCGTTCTGACGAGCCCATTCGCGGACTGCGGAGACGTCCTTGCGGCGTGTGCCACCGCCGCTGCCGCTGCTTGCCCGACCCGAGGCCTTGCGGCCGCCGGAGCGGCGGGCGTGCCCGACCCACGTGGCGAACTCGTCGCGGAGCTTGGCCGCGTTGGTCGCGTTGAGGTCGATCTCGTAGGTGACGCCGTCGAGGGCGAACGTCACCGTCTCGTCTGCATCGCTGTTGTCGATGTCATCGACGAGCAGCACCTGGACACGCTGTGCCATCTGACAATTCCCTTCACACGCCGAATAAGACGAAAAGGAGACTATCAGTGCGATTGGTCCTCGGTGGATTCATTCTCCGATTCCCACTGGCTTTGCGCGATTCGCTCGCGCCGGTCGCCCTCGAGGATGCTCTTCATGAGGAAATAGAAGAGGACGGCCACGACAATCGTGGGCAGGATGGCGGCCAGATATGGCCAAATGGTGTCCCACATGATCATGCCTCCGGCTTGAGGTGGGGAAAGAGAATGGTCTCGCGAATGTTGGCGCCCGTGAAGAGCATGACGAGCCGGTCGACGCCGAGGCCCAGACCGCCCATGGGTGGGGCGCCGTACTCGAGCGCGCGAAGGAAGTCCTCGTCGAGCTGCATCGCCTCGGGGTCGCCGCCCGCGGCCCGGGACGACTGCTCGGTGAGGACCTGGCGCTGGATGACGGGGTCGATGAGCTCGGAGAACCCGGTGCCTCGCTCCACGCCGCCGATGACGAGGTCCCACGCCTCGATGAGGCCGGGCTCGCTGCGGTGCGGACGCGCCAGCGGCTGGGCGCTCGCGGGGTAGTCGCAGAGGAAGGTCGGCTGCAGCAGCGTGGGCTCGACCAGCTCACCGAGGAGCTCGAGGAAGACCTTGTCGCGGTCCCACCCGGGGTCGACCGAGACGTCGTGCTTCGCCGCGAGGGCGCGCAGCGTGTGGGCGTCGGTGTCGAGGGTGACGCTCTCGCCGACCGCCTCGCTGACGGCCTCGTGGACCGGGAGCCAGCGCCACTCGCCGTCGAGGTCGATGGTGCCCTGGTCGGTCTCGACCCGGCGGGAACCGTGGGCGTCCGCCGCCGCGAGGTAGAGGTCCTGGATGAGCCGGGCGATGGTCGTCTGGTCGCCCCACGCCTGGTACGCCTCGAGCATCGTGAACTCGGGGGAGTGGGTGGCGTCGACGCCCTCGTTGCGGAAGATGCGCCCCATCTCGTAGACGCGGTCGATGCCTCCGACGACGGCCTTCTTGAGGTTGAGCTCGAGGGCGATGCGCAGCGTCATCTCCTGGTCGAACGCGTTGAGGTGGGTCCGGAAGGGCCGGGCCGCCGCGCCGCCGTGGATGAGCTGGAGGATCGGGGTCTCGACCTCGAGGTAGCCCTGGCGCTCGAGCTCGCGACGCATGGCGCTGAGGATGCGCGCCTTCGTGCGCACCATGTCGCCCGCCTCCTGGCGCACGATGAGGTCGGCGTAGCGCTGGCGCACCCGGCTCTCCTCGGAGAGCTCCTTGTGCAGGACCGGCAGGGGGCGCAGGGCCTTGCTCGCCATGCTCCAGCTCGTCGCCATGACGGACAGCTCGCCGCGGCGGCTGCTGATGACGCGGCCGTTGACCGCGACGTGGTCGCCGAGGTCGACGTCCGCCTTCCAGGCGGCGAGGGACTCCTCGCCCACCTCGGCGAGGCTGAGCATGACCTGGAGCCGGATGCCCTCGCCCTCCTGGAGGGTGGCGAAGGCGAGCTTGCCGGTGTTGCGGACGAAGACGACCCGGCCGGCGACGGAGACGACGTCGTCGGTCTCCTGCCCGGTCTCGAGATGACCCCACTGCTCACGCACCTCGGCGAGGCCGTGGGTCCGCTCGACCCACACCGGGTATGCCGGTGTGCCGGCGTCCAGCAGGCGCTCGCGCTTCTCGCGTCGGATGCGCTGCTGCTCGGACAGGTCCGAGTCGGGGGGCGTCATCGTCGCGGTGGTGGTGTCGCTGGGGGTCTCGCTCACGCCCTCAAGGGTACGAGGGGCCGCTGGGTGCTCCGGACCGGCGTCAGGGCGCCGAGTGGCGTCAGTGCGTCGAGTGGCGCCGGATGCGGATGGACGGCGGATGAGCGAGGCTCTGGCCCACGACGCAGTAGCGCTCGGTGGCCACGGCGAGCTTCGCGAGCTCGGCGTCGGTGGCGTCGGTCGTGAGGCTCGCGGTGATCGTCAGGCCGAGGATGCCGACGGGAGCGGTGCAGTCGACGCCGAGCGTGCCCCGGGCGTCGAACTCCGCCTCGGCGGACAGGGCGGCGGCGCTGACGGCCAGGCCCATGGACGTCGCGACGGCGCGCATCGTCACCCCGGCGCAGGCGATGACGGCCTCGAGCAGCATGTCCGCCGAGCAGGCGTCGTCACCGTCGCCCCCGGTTGCCGCGTGCAGGCCGGCCCGGGTGCGACCGGACCACGTGTCGACGCTCGTCGTCATCCCCGACCCGCGCCAGTCGGCGCGAGCGCCGACCGAGGTGAGGGCGGACTCGGGGTCGCTGCGGTACTGCTCCTTGAGCGGCGCCTGGCGGGAGCGGAGTTCGGTGGCGTCCATGGGCTCGAGTGTCCTCCTCGGGGTCGGGGTCTTCGGCTGGGGTGACGCGGGCGGTCTGCGGCACGTGCGGTTGCGCGGGTGGGGGACCCACCATCCTTCCCCGTTGCTCCTGTGCACTGCTGCGCCGGGCCGCAGCAGTGCCAGTCCCACGCCGGAGGACAGTGCACTGCTGCGCGGGGCGGCAGCAGCGCACAGCCAGAACCGCGGACGGTGTGCGGTGCTGCGCTGGGGTGCAGCAGTGCACTGTGAGGTGCGGGGAGGGTGTGCATTGCTGCGCTGGGGGGCAGCAGTGCACAGCGCGGGCGGGGAAGGTGTGTGGCGGGTCGTCGTCGCCGCCGCCGCCGCGACTGTCCGTCTCAGGAGGCCTCGGGGGTGTCCGGGCCCTCGTCGGTTCCCCGACCCTGCCGGGCGTACCACTCGCGGGCTCGTCGCACCTCCGCCAGCCCTTCGACCACGGTCTGGCGGCGGAACGACGTCAGGGACGCGTTCGGGGACGGCTCACCCCGGTGCCGGGTCCAGTTCCAGGTCGAGGTGGCGTTCTCGGCGCACAGTTCGAGGTGGGCCGGGAAGCGCCGGTCCGCCCGATCCAGGACGTGCTCGGCCGGGTCGTCCCACGCGGCCCAGCGGTCGGGCTCGAGGTCCCGAAGCACGAGCTCGAACCCGAGCGCCCTCGCCACCGACACGACCTCCTCGAAGCCGTCGGGCACCCGGCCGCTCTCCCACCGCCCCACCTTCGCCCGGTCCCACGAGAGAGCGTCGGCCAGCGCCCGCTGGCTCAGCCCCAGTCGCCGTCGGGCGAGCCGCATCATGGCTCCGACGGCCTCACCGTTCATGCCCGTCCCGACGGGCCCGTACCGATCCATCCGGCCAGCCCAGCCGACGCAGGGCCAGCACACCAGCGCGCAGGCGTGCCGCTGTGGACGACCCAGGGCCGCCACCCGACGTGTGGACGCCCCGGGTCAGCGCTCGTCGACCATGAGGTCGATGGTGTAGTCCTCGGCCCGGTAGCTGTGGTCGCCGTACTCGACGGCGGTCCCGGCGCCGTCGAACGCCATCCGGGTCATCGCCAGCACCGGCTGGGTCCCGCGGATCCGCAGGTGCTTGCGCTCGGCGGGCGTCGGCATCCGGGCGGAGATCGACTGGTGCGCGACGACGGCGTGGACGCCCCGGGTGCGCAGCGCGGCGTACAGGCCGGTCGACTCCAGCTCCTCGCGCGTGATGTCGCCGTATGCCGGCGGCAGCCAGTTCCGCATGACCGCCAGCGGTGCGTCTCCGGCCAGGCGCAGCCGGACGATCGCGAGCAGCGGCGTCTCCGGGTCGAGGTCCAGGGCCGCCGCAGCGGCGTCGTCGGTGACGACCTGGTGCTCGAGCAGCACCGTCCGCGGCGCCCGGCCCTCTCGGGCCAGGTCGTCGTAGAGGCTGCTCAGCGCCACCCGACGGTGCACCTTGCGGTTCGAGACCGTCGTCCCGAGCCCGCGTCGGCGCACGAGCAGGCCCTTGTCGACCATCTCCTGGATCGCCCTGCGGACGGTCGGACGGGAGAGCGAGAGCCGCCCCGCGAGAGCGACCTCGTTCTCGAACGGGTCGCCCGGCTGCAGGCGTCCGTCGCTGATCGCGGCGCACAGCTGCTCGGAGAGCTGGTGGTAGAGCGGGACCGGGGAGCTCCGGTCGATGCTCACGTCCACCTCGTGCGCTGCCATGACGGGCAGAGTAGCGATACCGACCCCCGAATGGCCAAATGTCCTAACAAAGGTTGACAGAGGGTGGGCCCACGCGGAACAGTTCTCGTCATGAGGATCGGACTGGCCGGTGTGGGCCGCATCGGAGCGTTCCACGCGAGCACCCTCGCCGGCCTGGACGCCGTCGACGAGCTCGTCGTGGCGGACCTCGACGCCGCCCTCGCCGAGAAGGTCGCCGCCGACCAGGGGTTGTCCTTCGCCCCCGACCTCGAGACCCTCCTCGCGTCCGGCATCGACGCGTTCGTCATCGCGACGGCCACCCCGGGCCACGCCCCGTTGCTCCGCCGGGCGCTCGCGGCCGGCATACCGACGTTCTGCGAGAAGCCGGTCGCCGCGACCCTCGACGAGACCATCGCCCTCACCGAGCTCGCGGAGTCGGGCGACACCCCCGTCCACATCGGCTTCCAGCGACGCTTCGACGTCGGTTACCGCCGGGCTCGGGACGCCGTCGCGTCCGGTGAGCTCGGCACCGTCCACGCCATCCGCGCCCAGACCCACGACCAGGCGCCCCCGCACGCCGCCTACATCCCGACGAGCGGTGGCATCTTCCGCGACTGCTCGGTCCACGACTTCGACATCGTCCGCTTCGTCACCGGCCGCGAGGTCGCGACCGTCTACGCCACGGGCGAGAACAAGGGCGCCGACTTCTTCTCCGCCGCCGGTGACGTCGACACCGCCGCCGCGATCCTCACCCTCGACGACGGCACCCTCGTCTCGGCCACCGCCACCCGCTACAGCGGTGGCGGCCACGACGTGCGGATGGAGGTCATGGGCTCGGACGGTGCCATCGCCGTGGGACTCGACCACTCCCTCGCCCTGCGCTCGGCCGAGGAGGGAGTCGGGTTCCCGGCCGGGCCCGCCCACGCCAACTTCATGCAGCGCTTCCTGCCCGCCTACCGTGCCGAGCTCGCCGCGTTCTTCGACGTCGCTGCCGGGCGCACCGAGAGCCCCTGCACCGTCCGGGACGCGCTCCAGGCGTTCCGCACCGCCGAGGCGTGCGAGCTCTCCCGCGCGCAGCGGCGGCCCGTGACCATGTCCGAGATCCCCGACGCCCCCTCGACCGCGAAGGCCATCGCATGACGACCCCGTCGACCCCGTCCGCCCCCACCACGACCGTGCGTCCGCCGATCGCCGAGCGGATCGCCGGTGCCCCCATCTCCTGGGGTGTCTGCGAGGTCCCGGGCTGGGGCCACCAGCTCGACGTCGACACCGTGCTCGGCCAGATGCGCCAGGTCGGCATCGTCGCCACCGAGTTCGGCCCCGACGGGTTCCTGCCCGACGAGGCGGTCGCCAAGGCGGAGTCGCTCGAGGCCGCCGGGCTCCGCGCCGTCGGCCAGTTCGTCCCCGTCGTCCTGCACGACCCCGACCACGACCCGGTCCCCGAGGTCGAGTCCGCGATCGAGGCGCTCACCATCGCCGCGGCGACCACCGTCGTCGTCGCCGCGGCCACGGGCGTCGAGGGCTACGACGCCCGGCCCGTGCTCAGCGACAGCCAGTGGGACACCCTCCTGCAGAACCTCGACCTCGTCACCGCGACGGCCGAGGCGCACGGGCTCACCGCGACCCTTCACCCCCACGTCGGCACCATCGTCGAGTCCGGCGCGGAGACCGAGCGCGTGCTCGCCGGGTCGCGCATCGGACTCTGCCTCGACACCGGTCACCTGCTCATCGGCGGAGGCGACCCCGTCGCCATCGCCCGCGAGCACCCCGACCGGATCGGCCACGTCCACCTCAAGGACGTCCGCCTCGACGTCGCCGAGCGGGTCCGCTCGGGCGAGCTGACATACACCGAGGGAGTCACCGCGGGGATGTACGTCCCGCTCGGCGCGGGCGACGTCGACGTCGCGGCGATCGTCGAGTCCCTCGAGGACAACGGGTATGCCGGGTGGTACGTCCTCGAGCAGGACACGATCCTCGCCGGGGCGCCTTCACAGACCGGTGTCGACCCCGCGGCCGACGTGCGGACCTCCATCGCCCACATCACGCAGGTCGCGGAGCGGCTGGAGGGGCGCGACCATGGGTGAGCGTGGGCCGGCACACGACCTCGTCGCCGTCGGCAGGACCGGGGTCGACATCTACCCGCTGCAGCACGGGGTGGGCCTCGAGGAGGTCAGGACCTTCGAGAAGTTCCTCGGCGGCAGCGCCACCAACGTCGCGGTCGCCGCGGCCCGGCACGGGCGTCGCGTCAGCCTCGTCACCCGGGTCGGGCAGGACGCCTTCGGGCGCTACGTCCGGCTCGAGGCCGAGCGCCTCGGCGTCGACCCGGTCCACATCACCGCGACCACGCAGGACCCGGGACCGCCCACCCCGGTGACGTTCTGCGAGGTCTTCCCTCCGGACAACTTCCCGCTCTACTTCTACCGCTACCCCGCGGCCCCCGACCTGCTCATCGAGGCCTCCGAGATGCCGCTCGACGACATCCGGGAGGCACGCATCCACTGGTCGACGGTGACCGGCCTGTCCCAGGAGCCCTCCCGCTCGGCGCACTTCGCCGCGTGGGAGGTGCGGGCACGTCGGGAGCACACCATCCTCGACCTCGACTACCGGCCGATGTTCTGGGCCGACCCCGCCGAGGCGCGCGAGCAGGTCGGCAAGGCGCTGGAGCACGTGACCGTCGCCGTCGGCAACCGCGAGGAGTGCGAGGTCGCCGTCGGCGAGACCGACCCGCACCGCGCCGCCGACGCCCTGCTGGAGCGCGGCCTCGACCTGGCCGTCGTCAAGCAGGGACCCAAGGGCGTGCTCGCCGCGACCCGGGACGAGCGTGTCGAGGTGGCACCCTTCCCGGTCGACGTGGTCAACGGGCTCGGCGCGGGCGACGCCTTCGGTGGGGCCCTCGTCCACGGACTGCTCTCCGGCTGGGAGCTGCGCCGCGTCGTCGAGTTCGCGAACGTCGCCGGCGCCATCGTCGCCGGCCGGCTCGAGTGCTCGACGGCCATGCCCACGACCGACGAGGTCGAGACCGCCCTCAAGGGGAGGAGCTGATGGACCTCGCCGAGATCTCCCGCATCCGCACCACCGAGCCGGGCCGCATCGCCAAGGCGTGGGCCGAGCGCCGCCGTCGCCCGCTCGTGGGCGACGACGGACGCATGCTCCTCGTCGCCGCCGACCACCCCGCCCGCGGCGCCCTCGGGGTGCGCGGCGACACCGGCGCCATGGCGAGCCGCAGCGAGCTCCTCGACCGGCTCGTCACGGCCCTGGCCCGGCCCGGCGTCGACGGTGTCCTCGGCACCGCCGACATCCTTGACGACCTGCTCCTGCTGGGGGCGCTCGACGACAAGGTGGCCATCGGCTCGATGAACCGAGGCGGCCTCCAGGGCGCCGTGTTCGAGCTCGACGACCGCTTCACCGGGTGGACCGCCGACGAGCTCGCCGCCCGCGGCCTCGACGGCGGCAAGATGCTCACCCGCATCTGCCTCGGCGACCCCGGCACCGCCGCGACCCTCGAGGCGAGCGCCCGCGCCGTCACCGAGCTCGCCGCGCACGAGATCATGGCGATGGTCGAGCCGTTCATGTCCGTCGTCGACGACGGCCGGGTGCGCAACCTCCTCGACCCCGACTCGACGATCCTCTCGATCGCGATCGCGAGCGGACTCGGCGCGAGCAGCGCCCACACCTGGCTCAAGCTCCCCGTGGTGGACGACCTTCCCCGGGTGATGGACGCGACGACGCTGCCGACGCTCCTCCTCGGCGGGGACCCGCAGGGGGACCCGCACGACACGTATGCCGCGTGGTCAGACGCGCTCACCCTCCCGGCCGTGACCGGCCTCGTCGTCGGCCGGGCCCTGCTCTACCCGCCCGGCGGTGACGTCGCCGCCGCGGTCGACATCGCCTCCGGGCTCGTCCACGGGGGTGCGCGGTGAGTCGCGGCGACGACAACGCCCGCTGGCACCACCCCCTCGGCGCGGCAGCGGACGGCGGCTTCACCGTGTCGGTCACCGACGCGGTCGACGGCTGGCAGCACACGTCCCTGCGGGTCGCCGAGCTCCCGTCCGGTGGCTCGCTCGAGCATGCCACTGCCGACGAGGAGCTCGTGGTCGTGCCCCTGACCGGGTCGGTGACGATCGAGATCTCCGGCTCCGAGCCGATCCGGCTCGAGGGCCGGGCGAGCGTCTTCGACGGACCGAGCGACACGGCATACCTGCCGCGTGGTCGGACGATCACGCTGCGCGACAACGGAACTGGCTCGAGGGTGGCTCTGTGTGGCGCCCGCGCGACGACCGACCGGGAGCCCCGGCGGATCGCCACCGAGGACGCGCAGCCGGAGCTGCGCGGTGCCGGAGTCGCGAGCCGGGAGGTGCGGGCGTTCGGCCTGGCCCCCGTCCTCGACGCCGACGCGATCCTCGTGTGCGAGGTCATCACCCCGGCCGGCAACTGGAGCTCGTGGCCGCCGCACAAGCACGACGAGGACCGGCCCGGCGTGGAGTCCGAGCTCGAGGAGATCTACTACTTCGAGGTCCGCTCGACCGACCCGCGAGGGACGGACCCCGTGGGCTACCAGCGCGTCTACGGCACCGACGAGCGCCCGATCGACGTGCTCGCCGAGGTCCGCACCGGCGACGTCGTCCTCGTCCCGCACGGCTGGCACGGCCCGGCGATGGCCTCCCCCGACGCCGACCTCTACTACCTCAACGTCATGGCCGGGCCCGGCGCCGAGCGGGCCTGGCTCATCAGCGACGACCCGGCCCACGCCTGGGTGCGCGAGGGTTGGGCCGACGACGCCGTGGACCCCAGACTTCCCTTCACCCACGACGGAGGTGCCGACGATGAGTGAGACCGTGCGGCTCACGGTGGCCCAGGCCACGATCCGCTTCCTCGGCCACCAGTGGGTCGAGCGCGACGGCGAGCGCCAGCGCCTCTTCGCCGGCTGCCTCGGCATCTTCGGGCACGGCAACGTCGCCGGCATCGGCCAGGCCCTCCTCCAGGAGGAGCTGGCCGCCAGCGAGTCCGGGCGGGTCGCCGACCTTCCCTACGTCCTCGCGCGCAACGAGCAGGCGATGGTGCACACCGCCGTCGGCTACGCCAAGCAGAAGGACCGGCTCCAGACCTGGGTGTGCACCGCCTCGGTCGGACCCGGTTCCACCAACATGCTCACGGGCGCGGCCCTCGCGACGATCAACCGGATCCCCGTGCTGCTGCTGCCGTCCGGCACCTTCGCGACGCGCGTCTCGGCTCCGGTGCTCCAGGAGCTCGAGGCGCCGTATGCCGGTGACGTCACCGTCAACGACGCCTTCCGTCCGCTGTCCCGCTTCTTCGACGAGGTCGTGCGGCCCGAGCAGCTGCCGTCGGCGCTGCTCTCGGCGATGCGCGTCCTCACCGACCCGGCCGAGACGGGTGCTGTCACGCTGTCGCTGCCGCAGGACGTCCAGGCAGAGGCCTTCGACTGGCCGGCCGCGCTCTTCGACGAGCGGGTCTGGCACGTGGCCCGGCCCGTGCCCGAGGCCTCGCGCATCGCCGCCGCCGCCGAGGTGATCCGCTCCGCCCGCCGACCCCTGGTCGTGGCCGGTGGCGGCGTGCACTACTCCGGTGCCGAGGACGCCCTGGCGGCGTTCGCCGAGGCGACCGGCGTGCCCGTGGCGGAGACCCAGGCGGGCAAGGGGTCGCTGCTGCACGGCCACGACCGGCTGCTCGGGGCGATCGGCTCCACCGGCACCACCGCCGCCAACGCCGTGGCCGCCGAGGCCGACGTCGTCATCGGCATCGGGACACGCTGGGGGGACTTCACCACCGCGTCACGGACGGCGTTCGCCCGTGACGGGGTGCGCTTCGTCAACATCAACGTCGCCGGCTTCGACGCCGGGAAGCAGTCCGGGGTCGGGGTGGTCGCGGACGCCCGGGAGGCGCTGACCGCGCTCGCCGAGGCTCTGGCCGGGTGGTCGGTCCCGCAGGACTACCGCGAGCACCAGGCCACGCTGTGGGGCGAGTGGGACGCGCTGGTGGAGACGGCATACGAACCGCCGTCCTCGGTCACCGACCGGCTCGCTGACGGGCTGCTCACCCAGGCGAGCGTCATCGGCGCGGTCAACGAGCTGAGCGACCCGCGCGACGTCGTGCTCTGCGCGGCCGGCTCGATGCCCGGCGACCTGCACAAGCTGTGGCGGGTGCGCGACCGCAAGGGCTACCACGTCGAGTACGGCTACTCCTGCATGGGATACGAGGTGCCCGCCTCGATCGGGATCCGGCTCGCCGACCCGTCCCGCGACGTCTTCGCCATGGTCGGGGACGGCGGCTGGCTCATGATGCCGACGGAGCTCGTCACCGCGGTCCAGGAGCGCGTCAAGGTCATCATCGTCCTCGTGCAGAACCACGGATTCCACTCGATCGGCTCGCTCTCCGAGGGCCTCGGGTCGCAGCGGTTCGGCACGGCGTACCGGCTGCGCGACGCGGACTCGCACCGCCTCGAAGGTGACCGGCTCCCCGTCGACCTCGCCGCCAACGCGCGCAGCCTCGGCGCCCACGTCATCGAGGTCCACTCCCGGGAGGAGCTGGCCGAGGCCATCGCCGCGGCCAAGGCCTGGCCGTCCGACGGTGGTCCGGTCGTCCTCCACGTCGAGACCGACCCTCAGGTCTTCGCCCCGGACAGCGCGAGCTGGTGGGACGTGCCGGTCGCGCAGGAGAGCACCCTGTCGTCGACGCGGGCCGCCCACGCCGACTACGTCGAGCACAAGCGCGACCAGCGCAGCCACCTCACCCCGGGGGAGGGATCATGAGCGACGACCTCCGCATCGGCGTCATCGGCGTCGGCATCATGGGCGCCGACCACGCCGAACGGCTGGCCCGTCGCACCGCGCGCGCCCGGCTGGTCGCCGTCGCCGACCCGGACGAGGTCCGGGCCAAGGAGCTCGCCACCCGCTACGACGGCGTGCGCTCCGGGACGGACGCACTGGAGCTCGTCGCCGCCGACGACGTCGACGCGGTCGTCATCGCCTCACCGGGCTTCGTCCACGAGGAGCAGGTCCTCGCCTGCCTCGCGGCCGGGAAGCCGGTGCTCTGCGAGAAGCCGCTGACGATGGACTCGGAGTCCTCGCTCCGCCTCGTCCGCGCGGAGCGGGAGGTCGGCCGCCGCCTCGTGCAGGTCGGCTTCATGCGGCGATTCGACCCCGAGTACGCCCAGGTGCGGTCGGTGCTCGCAGCAGGCTCGCTCGGCCGGACGCTGCTGCTGCACAACGTGCACCGCAACGCCTCGGTCCCGAGCACCGACTTCCGCTCGGAGATGATCGTGCGCGACAGCCTCGTCCACGAGGTCGACGTCGCGCGTTTCCTCTTCGGTGAGGAGGTCGTCGCGATCCAGGTGATGTCGCCCGCCCCCACGTCCCACGCGGCGCAGGGGGTCGTCGACCCGCAGGTCGCGATCTTCACGATGGCCGGCGGAGGGCTCGTCATCAACGAGGTGTTCGTCAACAGCCAGGTCGGCTACGAGGTGCGCTGCGAGGCGGTCGCCGAGCGTGGCTCGCTCGTCATCGGCCGCCCGTCGACCGGCCTCTACGCCACGTCGCTCGCCGTCGACGGCGTCGGTCAGTGGGGTGGGACCGTCCCGGCGGACTACCGCACGCGGTTCGCCACGGCATACGACATCGAGGTGCAGGCCTGGGTCGACTCGGCCCTGGGCGGCGAGGCCGTCGGTGCCTCCGCCTGGGACGGGTACGCCGCCACGGCCGTGTCCACCGCCGGCATGGCCTCGCTCGCCTCCGGTGAGCGCGTCGATGTCCACCTCGTCAGCCCAGATACGTTGTCCTAGAGTCACTTCCAGCACGAAGGAGCCTGCCGTGAGCACGCCCACCCGCATCACCCACCTGTTCGGTGGCCAGTCCTGGGACGGCACCGCCGCCCGCACCAGCCCGGTCTTCAACCCCGCCACGGGCCAGCAGAGCGCGGACCTCGACCTCGCGTCGGCCGACCTCGTCGGCGAGGCCGTCGACGTCGCCAAGGAGGCCTGGGCCGCAGGCTGGGGGAGCTCCTCGCTCGCCAAGCGCACCCAGGTGCTCTTCCGCTTCCGCGAGCTCCTCAACGAGCGCAAGGAGGACATCGCCGCGCTCATCACCGCCGAGCACGGCAAGGTCCTCTCCGACGCGCTCGGTGAGGTGACCCGTGGTCTCGAGGTCGCCGAGTTCGCCTGTGGCATCCCCCACCTGCTCAAGGGCGGCTTCACCGAGAACGCGTCCACCAAGGTCGACGTCTACTCGATCCGCCAGTCGCTCGGCGTCGTCGCCGTGATCTCGCCGTTCAACTTCCCGGCCATGGTGCCGCTGTGGTTCGTCCCCGTGGCGATCGCCTGCGGCAACGCGGTCATCCTCAAGCCGAGCGAGAAGGACCCCTCCGCCGCGGTCGCCGTCGCCGAGCTGTGGCGCGAGGCCGGCCTGCCCGACGGCGTGATGAACGTCGTCCACGGCGACAAGGAGGCCGTCGACGCGCTGCTCACCCACCCCGACGTCAAGGCCGTGTCCTTCGTCGGGTCCACGCCGATCGCCCGCTACGTCTACGAGACGGGCACGGCCCACGGCAAGCGGGTCCAGGCGCTCGGTGGCGCGAAGAACCACATGCTCGTGCTCCCGGACGCCGACCTCGACCTCGCGGCGGACGCCGCCGTCAACGCCGGCTTCGGCTCGGCGGGCGAGCGCTGCATGGCGATCTCCGCCCTCCTCGCGGTCGAGCCCATCGCCGACGAGCTCATCGAGAAGATCAAGGACCGGGTGGGCAAGCTCGTCACCGGCGACGGGACTCGGGGCACCGACATGGGGCCGCTCGTCACCTCGCAGCACCGCGACAAGGTGACGTCCTACCTCGACGCGGGCGTCGAGGCCGGGGCCGAGCTCGTCGTCGACGGGCGCGAGGCCGACTTCGACGCCGACGGTGACGGCTACTTCCTCGCGCCGACGCTCTTCGACAAGGTCTCGCCCGAGATGTCGATCTACCGGGACGAGATCTTCGGTCCGGTGCTGTCGGTGCTGCGGGTCCAGTCCTACGACGAGGGCCTCGAGCTCATCAACTCCAACCCCTACGGCAACGGCACGGCCATCTTCACCAACGACGGTGGGGCGGCGCGTCGCTTCCAGCACGAGGTCGAGGTGGGCATGGTCGGGATAAACGTGCCGATCCCGGTGCCGGTGTCGTACTACTCGTTCGGTGGCTGGAAGAACTCGCTGTTCGGCGACAGCCACGCCCACGGCATGGAGGGCGTGCACTTCTTCACCCGCGGCAAGGTCGTCACCTCGCGCTGGCTCGACCCGAGCCACGGCGGGATCGAGCTCGGCTTCCCGCAGAACACCTGACCCGGGCGGCCCGCTCCCGGCCGGTGCGGACGGCATACGGAGGAAAGGTTGAGGGTCCGGAGGGAACGAACCCCTCCGGACCCTCAACCTTCGCCCTGGGGAGGGAAGGCTGAGGTGACAGGTCACCAGCCCCGCGTGCCGGGTCCGCCCTTGAACGGGCCGACGACGCGGCTCGTGACCCAGCCGCCGTAGAAGCCGCCCTCCTGGGCGAGCACGACCTCACCGTCGACGGTGCACTCGTCCACCTCGCCGGGCATGACCGCGACGTGGTCGACCAGGGCCTCGAAGCCGGGTGTCGGGCGTGGGTACGTCCAGCCCGCGCGCGCCGCGCTGGCCGAGCCGGCGACGACGTCGAAGTACGCCGCCACGCCCTTGAACTCGCACCAGCTCGACCCGGAGACCGGCCGCAGCGCCCCGTCGGCGAAGTCCGCGACCGGCACGTAGTAGGTCGGCGGGTGGCTCGTCTCGAGGACGCGCAGGGCCCGGGTCGAGCGGGCGACGACCTCCCCGCCCAGCCGGATCTCGACGGTCTCCCCGGTCGGCTCCACCCGTGGCGGACGTGGATAGGCCCACACCGACTCCTGCGCGGGCCCGGGCACGTCGGGGACGGGCCAGGGGGAGCTCATGCGGCGTCGGTGGCCGCGACGATGGCCTTGCGCAGGGCCGCGTCGAACGCCTCGACGGAGCCATCGAGGGCCGCGAGGTCGGCTCGGTCCAACAGCACGTGGTGGCCACCGGTCGGCGTGACTGCGAGCACGACGGGAAGCCCGACGTCCGACCACGCGGTGCGTTCTGCAGCGGTCACCTCGTTGCGGTGCACGAGGCGCACCGGCACGGGCAGCCGCGAGGCCATGGCGTCCCACCGGGACTTGCGCCGCACCAGTGAGTGGGTGACGTCGCACAAGGCGCACTCGGCGCGGCCGAGCAGGTGACCGACGACGTAGGACATCTCCCCGCGGACGCCGCCGTCCGCGTCATAGACGCCGAGGACCTCGACGATGTCAGCCATGACGGCAGGCTAGTCGTGGTCCCTGTGGGTCGTCCTCGGGCCGTCCGCCGCCGGGTCGGACCTCGTCTCGGCGTCGTGCTCGAGGAGGTCGTCGCGGGACAGTCGCTCCCGGTCGATGTGGCCCGCGCGCAGGGCCGCCCGGCCGAGCATGTGCGCCGACACCGGAGCGGTGACGAGCTGGAAGACGGCGGCGAGGGCGATGACGGCGAGGACGCTGCGGTCCTCCACGCGCAGGGCCAGGCCGAGCAGGATGAGCAGGACCCCGAGGGTCTGCGGCTTGGTCGCCGCGTGCATCCGGGTCAGCACGTCGGGGAAGCGCACCAGGCCGATGCCGGCGATGAGGGCGAGGAGTGAGCCGAGGACGAGGCAGGTCCCGGCGAGGACGTCGATCATGCGTGGTCACCGTCCTCGAGGTGCGGGCTGCCGTCACCGTCGCGGGCGGCGAACCGGGCGATGCTCACCGAGCCGAGGAAGCCCACGAGCGAGAGGGCGAACAGCACCGAGACGGTGGTCGTGTACCGCCCGACGGCGGCGTGCACCCCCACGGCGCCGACGATGGCCGCGACGAAGACGTCGGTGGCGACGGTCCGGTCGAGCATCGACGGCCCCCGGACGACCCGGATGAGGCAGAGGGCCCCGCTGACGGCGAGCAGGGCGGCACAGACGATCCCGACGACGGTCATGCCCGCACCCCGCTGCACACGGCGTCGCGCTCGACGCGGGGGGCGAACGCCTTGACGACCCGCCGCTCCTGCTCGAGGACGGACCGGCGGAAGGCCTCGATGTCGTCGTCGGTCGCGGCCGACATGACGTGCAGGTAGATGGCGCCCTCCTCGGAGTCGAGCTCGACGAGCAGGGACCCCGGGACGAGGCAGACGAGCTCGGACGTGATGGTCATGAGCAGCTCCGAGCGGCTGCGCAGGTCGATCCGCAGCAGGGCACTGGGTGGCGGGCCGCTGGGGCGCAGCGCGAACCACGACACCTCGACGCTTGCCCGGACGAGGTCCCAGAGGAAGCGCACCGTGAGGACGAGCGTCGGCCACGGACGCACGACCCACGTCCACGGCGCCTTGGGGAAGGGGAAGACGGTGACGACGAGCACCGCGGCGAGGACGCCACCGACGACGATGGTCGGGGTCACGGCGCCCCAGAGCAGCACCCAGATGACGGTCAGGACGACGACCATCGGCCAGGAGCCGCTCATGGTCGGTCCCCGAGGACGGCCTCGATGTACGGCGTGCGCTGGAGGAGCTCGGCGCCGGCCCGGTCGGTGATCTCGAAGAGCGGCCCGGCGAAGACGGTGAGCCCGACGCTGAACGCGACGAGCAGGACGGTCGGCAGGCCCATCGCGAGCGGGATCCGCTGCGTGGTCGCGACCTTCTCCCACATGGTCATGACCTGGGTCCCGGTGGAGACCTGCTGGTGTCCGTGCAGCGGTCCGTGCGACCACTCGTCGTCCTCGTCGTGCTCGGCGTCGGGGTCGACCGGCTGCCAGAAGGCCCGGTTCCACACCTTGGCGATCGCGTAGAGGGTGAGCAGGCTCGTGAGGATCGAGGCGGCCACCGCGGTGATCGCGAGCCAGTCGCCGGCCGCGATGCCGGCCTGGCCGAGGGCGACCTTGCCGAGGAAGCCCGAGAACGGCGGTATGCCGGCGAGGTTCATCGCGGGCACGAAGAACAGCACCGACAGCACCGGCGCGGAGCGGGCCAGCCCGCCGAGACGGCTGAGGTTCGTCGTGCCGGTGCGGTACTCGATGAGTCCGGCGATGAGGAACAGGACGGTCTGCACGGTGATGTGGTGGGCGATGTAGAAGATGGCGCCCGAGAGCCCGAGCTGCGTGGCGTAGGCGATGCCGAAGAGCATGAACCCGATGTGGCTGACCAGCGTGAAGGAGAGGATTCGTTTGACGTCCGACTGCGCGACGGCGCCGAGGATCCCGATGACCATCGTGAGGATCGAGGCCCACAGGAGCAGGCCGCGCAGGTTGTCCCCGGGGAAGAGCAGCGTCTGGGTCCGCACGATCGCGTAGATGCCGACCTTGGTGAGGAGGCCGGCGAAGACGGCGGTCACGGGTGCCGGCGCCGTCGGGTACGAGTCGGGCAGCCAGGCCGACAGCGGGAACACCGCGGCCTTGATGCAGAACGTCGTGAGCAGCAGCAGCTGCAGCATCTGGGCCACGCCGGGGGGCAGGTCACCGACGCGGACGGCGAGCTCGGCGAAGTTCACGGTGCCCGTCGCGGCATAGATGCAGGCGAGGGCGATGAGGAAGATCGTCGACGAGATGAGGCTGACGATGACGTAGATCGTGCCCGCCCGGATGCGCGCCTCGGTGCCGCCGAGGGTGATGAGCACGTAACTCGCGGCGAGCAGGACCTCGAACCCGACGAAGAGGTTGAACAGGTCCGCCGAGAGGAACGCGTTGGACACCCCGGCACTGAGGACGAGGAACGTCGGATGGAAGACCGACAGCGGGGTCTCGCGGCCGTACTCGACTATCCCCTGGCCGAACGAGTACAGCAGCACGCAGAGGGTGACGAAGGTCGACACGAGCAGCATGAGCGCGGAGAGCCGGTCGGCGACGAGGGAGATGCCGATGTCGGGACCCCAGCCACCGATCGAGACCGACTGCGGGCCGTGGCGGTCGGCGCGCACGAGCAGCGTTGCAGCCGTGACCACGACGGTGCCGAGCACGAGGACGGAGATGAGGCGCTGGGCCGCGGCCGAACGGCCGAAGACGAGGCAGAGCCCGGCGCCGAGCAGGGGCAGCAGGACGGGCAGGACGACGATCTGGGTCATGCCTCCCCCCTCTCGGCGGAGACCTCGTCGACTGCGACCTGGTCGGACGCGTCCGTCCCGGTGCCGTCGCCGGGCGCGGACGGCTCGTCCTCGCCCTCCTCGTCGGGCAGGCCCGCGGTGACGTCGTCGAAGGAGGCGGAGGGGTGGTCGAGGTCGGCGCGGCGGATCACCAGGTCGTCCTCGACGTCGTCCTGCACGTCGTCGTGCCCGGTCAGCTGCCACGCCCGGTAGGCCAGGGCGAGGCCGAACGCCGTGACGCCGAGGGTGATGACGATCGCCGTGAGCACCATGGCCTGCGGCAGGGGGTCGGTCATCGGCTCGTCGCTCGCGCCGATGATCGGGGCGCTGCCGGCGGGGCCGGACGCGACGAGGAAGACGAGGTTGACGCCGTTGCCGAGCATGACGAAGCCCACGAGGATGCGGGTGAGGCTCCGCTCGAGGACGAGGGTCGTCCCGCACGCGACGAGGACGACGATCGCGACGACGAGGACGATGTTGGTGCTCACGGGACGGACACCTCCCGGGGTGCGGCCTCGACCGCGCCGCTGTCCTCGCCCTGCTTGTCGATGCCGCCGCCGAGGCTGCGGAGCACGTCGAGCGCGAGACCGACGACGACGAGGTAGACGCCGATGTCGAAGAACAGCGACGTCACGAGGTGGACCTCGCCGAACGGTCCGACGGGGATGTCGAAGATGCCGCTCTGGAAGGCGTTGAAGCCGATGAGCGCCGGGACGACACCTGACAGGGCGGCGATGACCAGGCCCGACCCGAGGACCACGCCGGCGTCGATCGGGGCCGCGGTGTCGAGCTCGGCGCGGCCGCCGGCGAGGTAGCGGACCATGAGCGCCAGCCCCGCGATGAGCCCACCGGCGAAGCCGCCCCCGGGCAGGTTGTGACCCGCGAACATGAGGTAGATCGAGAAGATCATGAGCACGGGGAAGACGACGCGGGCGACGATCTCGAAGACCACCGAGCGTCGACGGTCGGCGATGAGCCCGGCCCCGCGCAGCCACCCGGAGTCCTCGGCGGCCCGGGTGCGTCGGCTCTCGCGGTGCGACGTCGCCCGGTCGGTGAGCAGGAAGATGAGGCTCGCGACACCGGTCGCGGCGACGACGAGGACGGCGATCTCGCCGAAGGTGTCCCAGACCCGGATGTCGACGAGGGTGATGTTGACGATGTTGTTGCCGCCGCCGTAGTCGTATGCCGGCCCGGCGAAGTCGTAGCCTACCGGGGACGCCGTCCGGGCGTCCGCGGCGAGCAGGGCGTAGCCGCCGACGGCCAGCCCGGTGAGGCACCCGACGGCGACCCGGATGCGCCGCGCCGACGTGAACGGGCGGTCGGAGAAGAAGGGGGGCAGCCGGCGCATGACGAGCACGAACGTCACGACCGAGAAGGTCTCGACGAGCACCTGGGTCAGGGCGAGGTCGGGGGCGCCGTGCGCGACGAAGAGCAGGGCGGTGCCGTAGCCGGTGACGCCGAGGAGCAGCACGGCGCGCAGCCGCCGGCGCGAGCGCACGGTGAGGATGGCCGCCACGACGACGACGGCGACGATGGCGACCTGGAGGAGGTTGTCGGGCCCGTGGACGTCGACGCCCTGCCACGTCGTGACGAGCGTGATGCCGGGGACGACGACGAGCACGAGCAGGATGATGCCGAGGTAGACCGGCAGCGAGCCCCGCTGGGTCCGGCCGGTGACCTCGATCGAGAGCCGGTCCACCGCCCGGATGACCCCGTGGTAGACGATCTCGGCCTCGGGCACGTGCAGCCGGTCGACGAGCCGACCCTGCGCCGACGACACCCGGCGCCGGGCCACCCAGAGGAGCAGGCCCGCGGTGACGGCCAGCGCGGACAGCCCGAGGGCCGGGGTGAGGCCGTGCCACAGGGTGAGCAGCGGCGCGTGGGCACCCGGGGGGAACTCACCGGCATACGCCAGGAGACGCGAGGTGAGCGGAGCGCCTGCGAAGCCGGCCACGAGGGAGAGAGCGGCGAGGACCACCGGGGCGGCGACGAGGCCGGCGCGGGGCGCCGTGACCGTGGGCGCCGTGACGTTGCGGACGCCGAACGCCCCCCACATGAACCGCGCCGTGTACGCGACCGTCAGCGTCGACCCGACGACGAGGCCGACGAGGGCGAGCGGACCCCACAGCCCGAGGTCGGCGTCCTCCCCGAGGTCGAGGAAGGCGGCGAGTGCGGCCTCCTTGGCGGTGAAGCCGAGGAGCGGCGGGATGCCGGCCATCGACGCGGCGGCGAGCAGGGCGGCCCCGAACAGCACGGGCAGCGAGCGGAAGAGCCCGGTGAGCTCGCGCAGGTCGCGCGTGCCGGTGCTGCGGTCGATGACCCCGACGACGAGGAAGAGCGCCGACTTGAAGAGCGCGTGGCCGAGGACGAGCGCGAGCCCGGCGAACGCCGCCGCCTGCGTGCCCGCGCCGACGACCGCGATGAGGAAGCCGAGCTGGCTCACGGTGCCGTAGGCGAGGAGGAGCTTGATGTCGTGCTGGCGCAGCGCCCGGAGCCCGCCGATGATCATCGTCACCAGGCCGGTCACGAGGAGCAGGGGGCGCCAGCCGGGGATGTCGGAGAAGGCGGGGGCGAGCAGGGCGACGAGGAAGACGCCGGCCTTGACCATCGCCGCGGCGTGGAGGTAGGCGCTCACCGGGGTGGGCGCGGCCATCGCCCCGGGCAGCCAGAAGTGGAACGGCACGAGCGCGGACTTGCTGATCGCCCCGACGAGGATGAGCAGGACGGCGACCGTCGTGGCCGTGCCGGTAGGCGGTCCGGCGACGATCTCGGTGATCCGTGCGGTGCCCGCCTCGTGGCCGAGGACGAACAGCCCACCGAGCATGACCAGCCCGCCGAAGGTCGTGACGATGAGGGCGTTCATCGCCGCCCGGCGGTTGGCCTTGCGCTCGGGGTTGTGGCCGATGAGCAGGAACGACAGGACCGTCGTCAGCTCCCAGAAGACGTAGAGCACGTAGAGGTTGTCGGCGACGACGAGCCCGAGCATCGACCCGGCGAAGGCGGTGAGCACCGCCGAGAAGCGCCAGATCTCGCGGTCGCCCTCCCGGAAGTACCACGTGCAGTAGGCCAGGACCAGCGCGCCGACGCCGGTGACGACGAGCGCCATGAGGGCGTTGAGCGGGGTCAGGGCCAGGTCGATCTGCACGTCGATGGACGGGATCCACGTGACCTGCTCGGTCCGCACGTCGCCGTCGAACGCCGCCTCCGCCGGCCCGAGGAGCCAGACGAACGACCCGAGCGGGACCAGCGCGAGCAGGAGGAAGGCGCGTCGCTGCAGCCGACGGACGAGGACCGGAGCCAGTGCGGCCGCGAGGAAGTGCAGCGCCACGATCGTGATCATCGTGAGTGCCTCCATCCGCGCAGTGGTCTGTGTGATGGGGGTTGACTGAGGTCTCTCGTCGTGGACAAGCTCCCCGGGACAACATCCCTGGTCCATGAATTATGACGGCTCCGCCGGGTGCGCGCCGACGCCGGGTGCGTGGTGGACACCCCACCAGGGCGTATGCCGTGTGCCCACCCCTGCGTGGGCACACGGCATACGCGTGCGGTCGCGTCGACGTCTCAGAAGTCCTCGTCGAAGCCGACCGAGCCGCTCACCCCCACCTGGTAGGCCGAGACGCGGCGCTCGAAGAAGTTCGAGAGCTCCTGCACGTCCTGCAGGTCCATGAAGGCCAGCGGGTTCGGCGAGCCGTAGATCGGCTCGAGCCCGAGCCGGTGCATCCGGCGGTCGGCGACGTGCTCGAGGTAGCTGCGCATGTCGGTCGGCGAGAGCCCCGCCACCCCGCCCCCGAGGAGGTCCTGTGCGAACTGCGCCTCGGCCTCGACGCCCTCCACGAGCATCTGCCGGACCTGGCCGGCCATCTCGGCGTCGAACAGCTCCGGCTCCTCCTCCCGGACGGTGTCGACGACGTCGAACGCGAACGCCATGTGCATCGACTCGTCCCGGAAGACCCAGTTCGTCCCCGACGCGAGCCCGTTGAGCAGCCCGCGCGAGCGCAGGAAGTATACGTAGGCGAAGGCGCCGTAGAAGAACAGCCCCTCGATGACGGCCGCGAAGCAGATGAGGTTGAGCAGGAACGCGCGACGGTGCTCCCGGGTCTCGAGGGCGTCGAGCTCGAAGACGGTGTCGATCCACCGGAAGCAGAAGTCCGCCTTGTGCTTGATCGACGGGATCGTGTCGACGGCGGCGAACGCCTCGTGCCGCTCAGCCTCGTCGGGCACGTAGGTGTCGAGCAGCGTCAGGTAGAACTGCACGTGCACGGCCTCCTCGAACAGCTGGCGCGAGAGGTAGAGCCGCCCCTCGGGCGAGTTGACGTGCTGGTAGAGGTTGAGCACGAGGTTGTTCGCGACGATCGTGTCGCCGGTCGCGAAGAAGGCCACGAGCCGCGACACGAGGTGCCGCTCGGCGTCGGTGAGCCGCTGCAGGTCCGCGAGGTCGGAGTGCAGGTCGACCTCCTCGACGGTCCACGTGTTCTTGATGGCGTCGCGGTAGCGGTCGTAGAAGTGGGGGTAGCGCATCGGCCGCAGGGTGAGGTTCATCCCCGGGTCGAGCAGCATCCGCGTCGGGGTGTGGCTGGGGGTGTGGGTGGTGCTCATTCGCAGGCCTCGCAGGTCTCGGGGTTCTCGAGGGAGCAGGCGACTGCCGCCTCGTCGGTGGTGGTGGTGGTGGTGGCGAGCGGGGCGGCGGCGGTCGGGGACATCGAGACCGTCGCCTGCTGGATCCGGGTCGCCGGGCGCGAGCGCAGGTAGTACGTCGTCTTGAGCCCGGCCTTCCACGCGTAGAGGTACATCGACGAGAGCTTCCCGATCGACGGCGAGGCGAGGAAGAGGTTGAGCGACTGGCTCTGGTCGATGAACGGCTGCCGGGCCGCGGCGAGGTCGATGAGCGCCTTCTGCGGCAGCTCCCACGCGGTCCGGAAGAGCAACCGCACGTCCTCGGGCAGCGCCGTGACCCCCTGGACCGACCCCTCGGCGCGCTTGACCTGCTCGCGGATCTCGGGCGTCCACAGGCCCCGGGTCTTGAGCTCGCGCACGAGGGCGGTGTTGACCTGCATGAACTCGCCGCTGAGCGTCTCGCGCTTGAAGAGGTTGGACACCTGCGGCTCGATGCACTCGTAGCAGCCGGCGATCGAGGCGATCGTCGCCGTCGGGGCGATCGCGATGAGCAGGCTGTTGCGCAGGCCGTGCGCGGCGATGCGCACGCGGACCGCGTCCCAGCGCTGCGTCTGCGTGCCGGTCACGTCCCAGAGGTCGGGCTGGAGCATCCCGGTGCTCGCCCGCGTCGAGTCGTATGCCGGGTGCGCACCGTGCCGCTCGGCCAGCTCCGTCGAGACCTCGAGCGCGGTGAGGTAGATCTCCTCGGAGAGACGGGTCGACAGCTCCTTCGCCTCCGGGGAGTCGAACGGCAGGCGCAGGGCGAAGAACACGTCCTGCAGCCCCATGAGGCCCAGGCCGACCGGCCGCCAGCGTGGGTTCGACGCCGCGGACTCGGGCGAGGGGTAGTAGTTGATGTCGATGACCCGGTCGAGGAACGGCAGGGCCGTGCGGACCGTGGCGCGCAGGCGGTCCCAGTCGACGGCGTCCCGGTCCCGGGTGAGGTGGGCGGCGACGTTGACCGAGCCGAGGTTGCAGACGGCCGTCTCGCCGTCGGAGGAGACCTCGATGATCTCGGTGCAGAGGTTGGAGAGGTGCACCACGGGTGCGCCGACCCCGCCCGTGTCGGAGGTCTGGTTGCACGTGCGGTTCGAGGCGTCCTTGAACGTGATCCACCCGTTGCCGGTCTGGGCCAGGGTCCGCATCATCTTCGCGTAGAGGTCGCGCGCCTTGACCTGGCGCACCCAGCGACCGTCGGACTCGGCCAGCCGGTAGGCCTCCTCGAACGCCGGGCCCCAGAGGTCGACGAGCTCCGGTGCCTGGTCGGGGTCGACGAGCGACCACGTCTGATCCGCCTCGACCCGGCGCATGAACTCGTCGGGGATCCAGTTGGCGAGGTTGAGGTTGTGGGCCCGGCGGGCGTCCTCGCCGGTGTTGTCGCGCAGCTCGAGGAACTCCTCGACGTCGGGGTGCCACGGCTCGAGGTAGACGCAGGCCGCACCCTTGCGCCGGCCGCCCTGGTTGACCGCGGCGACGGACGAGTCGAGGGTCCGCAGGAAGGGCACGATGCCGTTCGACTGCCCGTTGGTGCCGCGGATGAGCGCACCACGGGAGCGCACCCGGGAGAAGCCGATGCCGATGCCGCCGGCGAACTTCGAGAGCCGGGCCACCTGCTGGTAGCGCGAGTAGATCGAGTCGAGCTCGTCGCGCGGGCTGTCGACGAGGTAGCACGAGGACATCTGCGGGTGCGCCGTGCCGGAGTTGAACAGCGTCGGGCTCGAGGGCAGGTAGGCCAGGCTCGACATGAGCCGGTAGAAGCCGACCGCCTCCTTGGCCGAGGTGGCGAGACCGCACGCGACCCGGAGCAGGAAGTACTGCGGGGTCTCGATGACGAGGCGGGAGGTCGGGTGGCGCAGCAGGTACCGGTCGCCGACCGTGCGGAGCCCGAAGTACTCGAACCGGTGGTCCGCGAGCGGGTCGACCGCCGAGTCCAGCTTGCGGGCGTGGTCCTTGACGAACCGGGCGGTGTCGTCGCCGATGAGGCCCTCGGCGTGCCCGAGGGCGACCGACTGGCTGAACGACGCCACGCCCTGGCCGCGGACCTCCTTGTCGAGGAACCCGGCGAGCAGCCGCGCCGCGAGGCGCGAGTACTGCGGCTCCTCGCCGATCATCTGGGCCGCCGTCTGGATGGACAGCTGGTCCAGCTCCTGCGTCGTGGCCCCGTCGTAGAGGCCGCTGATCGTGCGGGTCGCGACCCGCAGCGGGTCGACCTCGAGCAGGTCGGCGCTGACCCGCTCGACGGCGCGGACGATCTTGCCGACGTCCACCGGTTCGCTGTCGCCGTTGCGCTTGCGGACGTGCATCTGGGGGCGGTGCTCCACCACTGTCATGACTCTCTCCTCGCGAGACCAGACCTGGAGGTCCGTGGTCGCGCGGGAGGACGACGGTCACGAGAGGGGAGCGGACGGCATACCCGGACAACGGGTGCCGTGACGACGTCCTGACCTGTCGTCGGCCGTCCCACGAGGCCTCGGACCACCGTGCCCGGGCGGGCACGGTGCGCTGGCAGGTCTTCGGACTCGTGGGCCCGGCCGAAGCCGCCTACTGGCCATCGCTTCCCACGCCCGGAGGCGCAGTGCTGTTTCCCCGGCGGAGGCCGGGGAGATGGCGGTCGTTCCCACTCACCGCTGCGGGGCAGTCCCGGTCTTGCACCGGGTTCCCTGTTGCCTCACCACCACACCGGGGTGCGGAGGTGAACCAGCTGCGGGACCCACCGTATGTGGTGGGTCCCGCAGTCTCAGGGAACGAGATGTGGTGCCGGCGTGTCGCCGCGTGTCGCGGCGGCGGTCAGTACCGCCGGCCGGCCCCGCCCTTGCCCCGGAGGGCGCGCTTGGCGGCCTTGAGCACCGTGGCGCGCCGGGTCGTGCCCTCGCGCTTGGGCGGGAGCGACAGCTCGACGACCTTCCAGTAGACGCCGCCGACCTGCTTGGCGAGGTTGCCGGAGACGTACCTGAGGTCGTTGCGCTCCATGAGGTCGCGGATGCGCGGGGCGATCTCGGCGTAGCGGTTGCTCGGCAGGTCCGGGAAGAGGTGGTGCTCGATCTGGTGGCTGAGGTTGCCGGTCATGAGGTGCATCGCCTTGGAGCCGGAGATGTTGCCGGAGCCGAGCATCTGGCGCAGGTACCAGTCGCCACGGGTCTCGCCCTCGATCGAGGTCTTCTCGAAGGTCTCGATCCCGGGCGGGAAGTGGCCGCAGATGATGACGGTGTTCGTCCAGACGTTGCGGACGAGGTTGGCGACGATGTTCGCGGTGAGGGTGTGCCGGGTCGATCCGGTGAACGTCGCCGCGGCCATGGCGGGGTGCACGAGGTAGTCCTTCGTCGCCTGGCGCTTGATCTTGGCGACGACCTCCTGGGCGTCCGCGTGGAACGTGGCCTTGTCCTCGTCGCTCATCCGGTTCTTCTTGGCGAGGTAGCCCCCGAGCTCGAGGTCGTACGCCGCGATGGAGTACTCGAAGAGCAGGGCGTTGGCGACGTGCCAGATCGGCTGGAAGAGGTAGAACAGGGTCCACTTCTGGTCCTCGTCGACCCGCAGGATGCCGTAGCCGAGGTCGTTGTCGCGGCCGAGGACGTTGGTGAAGGTGTGGTGGATCTCGTTGTGGCTGTGCTTCCACTGGCTCGACGGGGAGGCGTTGTCCCACTCCCACGCGGTCGAGTGGATCTTCGGGTCACGCATCCAGTCCCACTGGCCGTGCATGACGTTGTGGCCGATCTCCATGTTCTCGAGGATCTTGGCGACGGAGAGTCCGGCCGTGCCGAGCCACCACATGGGGCGCACGCCCTTGACCTTGACGCCGGAGAAGAGGAGGGCGGCGCGGCTGCCCATCTCGATGTAGCGCTGGGTCTTGATGACCTTGCGGATGTAGGCCGCGTCCTTGGCTCCGCGCGAGTCCAGGACCTCCTGGCGCAGGGCGTCGAGCTCGCGCCCGATCTCCTCGATCTGCTCCGGGGAGAGGTGGGCGGCGGGGTTCGGGCGACCGGACTTCTTGAACTCGGGGCGCTGCGGCCGGGGCTCGGCGCTCGTCACCGACAGGCGCGAGTTGATGCCGGGGGTGGTGGCGGTGGCCGTGCGGGTGCGTTCGGGGGCGAGGGTCATGAGGTGTCTCCTAACTCTTCGCCTCGTGTGCCCCAGCGCGAGGTATGGCTCGCGCTCAGGCACACAAGACAGGGGTGTGGGGTCAGAGGTCGATGTCGCAGCGACCGGCGACGGCGTTGATGCAGGTCTGGATCTTGGTGCCGGCGGTGGACTCGTCCGCCACGGTGATCTCGCCGCTGCGCAGGTCGCGCACGGCACCGTCGCGCATGGTGACCACGCAGCCGAAGCAGATGCCCATCCGGCAGCCACTCGGCATGAGGACGCCGGCGGCCTCGCCGGCGTCGAGGATCGGGGTGGAGCCGTCGGCGTCGACGAGGACGCCGCTGGCCTCGAAGGTGACGGTGCCGCCCTCGCCGGGTTCGATGATGCTCGGCCGGAACCGCTCGACGTGGAGCAGCTCGGCCAGGCCGGCATCGGCCCAGTGGGCCTCGGCGGCGTCGAGCAGGCCGGTCGGGCCGCAGACCCAGACCTCGCGCTCTCGCCAGTCGGGGACGAGGTCGCCCAGCGAGGCGAGGTCGAGGATCCCGGCCACGTCGTCGTGGTTCTCGTGCAGCGTGAGCCGGCTCGCGGCGGCATACCCGCGCAGCTCCTCGCGGAAGATGACGTCGGCCTCGGTCGGCGCGCAGTGGATGTGGGCGACGTCGGTGAGCTCGCCCAGGTGGTTGCGCAGCATGCCGATGACCGGGGTGATGCCCGAGCCGGCGGTGAGGAACAGGGCCTTGGCGGGCGCCGCCTGCGGGAGGGTGAAGTCACCCGTCGCCTGGTCGAGCATGACGAGCGTGCCCGGGGTCGCGCGGCGGACGAGGTGGTTGCTCACCTTGCCGTCGGGGATGGCCTTGGTGGTGATGCTGATGAGGCCGTCGGGGGCGTCGGCACGGTGGGTCAGGGAGTACGCGCGCCAGTGGCGGACCCCGTCGATGTCGAGGCCGATCCGGATGTACTGGCCGGGCCGGTGGCCGAGCCAGCCCTTGCCCGGGCGGATCGTGATCGTCGCGGCGTCGGCGGTCTCGTGGGCCACCGAGACGATGCGGCCGCGCAGGTCGGCGCCGGCCCGGAGCGGGTCGATGAGGTCGAGGTAGTCGGCGGGGACCAGGGGCGTCGCGATGGCCTCGGCGACCTTGCGTGCGCCGTCGAGCAGTCCGGCAAGGCGCGCGGGGCGTCGGCTCGGGGCGAGGCGGTTCAGCGTTGCAGTCACGTACGCCAGCGTAACCTACGTTCCCGTAGGTTACGAGTCCGTAGGTCGTGATTCGGACCACGGCCGGGGGGCTACCGGTCCGCGAGCACCTCGGCGAGCCGGGCCCCGAACTCGACGGACCTGCCCGGCCACGGACCCTCGGCGCTCGCGAAGCCGCCGTGGTGGCTGGGGAAGACGCCACCGGCAGGCCGACCTGCTCGGCCAGGGCTCGGGTGGTGCGCGCCGTGATCGTGTCGCCGGTCTCCTCGCCCACGGCGAGCACGACGCGGGGCTCCGGGCGCCGGAGCGCGTCGAGGTCCGGTCGGGCGGCCGTCACGGCGTCCGCGCGGTCCGAGAGCAGCGGGTCGTCGCGGGACCCGTCGTCCTCGGTCGGCAGACCGAAGTGGGCCGGGTCGGCCGGGGGCTGGGCGAAGTACTCCTCGGTGAACTCGCCCTGCCAGCCGCTCATCCTGATGAAGGCGGCCATCCCCGCCCCGAAGCCGCGCTCGGCGTAGGCGCGCGCCACCTCGTCGGATGCGCGCGTCGCGGCCTTCGCGTCCGGGAGCGCCCCGAGGACCGGGGGTTCGTGGGCGACGACGGTGACGAGGTCCTCGGGGTGGGTGGAGACCCAGGTGAGGGCGGTGACCGCTCCACCGCTGCTGGCGAAGACGTCGACAGGTCCGGCACCCAGGTGCTCCACGAGGGCGTGCAGGTCCGCCGCCTGGTCCTCGGGCGTCTGGTCGGTGCGGCCGTCCCGGCGGGGCGTGCTGCGGCCCAGTCCCCGGGGGTCGTAGGTGACGACGGTGCGGTCCCGGAACTCGGCCGCCAGGGCCTCGAAGCCGTCCGCGCACATCGGCTGCCCGATCATGAGCAGCGGCGGCCGCCCGTCCGCCGTGGGGAGCGGCCCACGGACGTCGTGGACGAGGTCCACCTCGGGGAGCTCGAGCGTGCGGGTCTCGACCTTCGGGGCGTCAGCCATGAGCCCAGACTGCCACGAGAAGGTCGAGGTCAGTGGGAGTCGGAGTCGCCGGCCATGAGGCGGCCGATCTGCGTGCGGTCGGCGTCCTTGCCGGCGATCTCCGCGACGACCTTGCCGCCGTGGATGACGGCGATCCGGTCCGCCAGCGAGAGCACCTCGTCGAGCTCGGCCGAGACGAGGAGGACGGCGGCCCCGGCGTCTCGGGCCTCGACGATGCGGCGGTGGATGAACTCGATCGAGCCGACGTCGACGCCACGGGTCGGCTGTGCCGCCATGAGCAGGCGCGGCTTCGCCGACATCTCGCGGGCGACGACGACCTTCTGCTTGTTGCCGCCGGAGAGCGACCCCGCCGGGGCCTCGACGTTGGGGGAGCGGATGTCGAACTCGGTCCGCAGGCCCTCGGCGTACTCGCGCACCGCACCGAAGTCACGGATGAATCCCTTGGCGAAGGGGGCTTCGTCGTAGCGGTTGAGGACGAGGTTGTCGGCGATCGAGTAGCCGCCCACGAGTCCGTGCTTCTCCCGGTCCTCGGGCACGTGGCCGACGCCGGCGTTGTTGGTGTCGCGCGCGTTGGACCGGGTGATGTCGACGGAGTCCGCTCCCGAGCCGAGGTGGACGGAGCCGCTGAGCGGGGGACGCATGCCGGCGAGGCTCTCGACGAGCTCGCGCTGGCCGTTGCCCTCGACGCCGGCGACGCCGACGATCTCACCGGCGCGCACCTCGAGGTCGAACCCGTCGACGGCGGGCAGGCCCCGGTCGTCGCGGACGTGCAGGTCCTTGATCGACAGCACCGTCTCGCCGGGGGTCGCGTCGTCCTTGTCGACCCGCAGGACGACGGCACGCCCGACCATCATGCTGGCGAGGTCGCTCGTCGTCGTCGTGGACAGGTCGTCGACGCCGCCGACGACCTTGCCCTGGCGCAGCACGTAGCAGCGGTCGGCCACGGCGAGCACCTCGCGCAGCTTGTGGGTGATGAAGACGATGGACGTCCCGCCGGCGGCGAGCTCCTTCATGACCCCGAGCAGCTCGTCGGTCTCCTGGGGAGTGAGCACCGCGGTCGGCTCGTCGAGGATGAGCAGGTCGACCTTGCGCGAGAGCGCCTTGAGGATCTCGACGCGCTGCTGCGTGCCGACCGGCAGGTCCTCGACCTCGGCGTCGGGGTCGACGGAGAGGTTGTGCCGGGCCGCCAGCTCGCGCACCATGTCACGGGCGCCGTCGAGGTCGAGCCTGCCGCCGCGGGTGGTCTCGTGGCCGAGCATGAGGTTCTCGGCGACCGTCATGACGGGGACGAGCTGGAAGTGCTGGTGCACCATGCCGATGCCGCGACGGATCGCGTCCTTGGGGTCCTTGATCCGGCTCGAGTCGCCCTTGATGGTGATCGTGCCGGCGTCGGGCGCCATGAGTCCGAAGATCTGCTTGACCAGCGTCGACTTGCCCGCGCCGTTCTCGCCGAGGAGCGCAACGATCTCGCCGCGGTCGACCCGCAGCGAGATGTCCTGGTTGGCGTGGACGGTCCCGAACGACTTCGACAGGCCGTCGATCTCGAGCAGCGTCTCGCGCGCGCCGCCGGTCCGGTCCTGAGCTGGGGTGTCGGTCATGTCAGTCGCCCTTCACGAACGGTTGCCCCACGGCGCCCGGCGCTCGGACTCGACCCGCGGCCGCGGCGAGCACGACGAGGGTGAGGACGAAGGGCAGCAGGTTGATGAACTGCTGGGGGATGTTGACGACGTCACTCGCCTGGAGCTGGGAGGCCAGTGACTGCATGAAGCCGAAGAACAGCGCCGCAGCGAGGGCCCGCAGGGGACGCCACGCCCCGAAGATGAGGATGGCCAGGGCGAGGAAGCCTCGTCCCGAGCTCATGCCCCGCTCGAAGGTGCTCGTGGCCTCCATCGACAGGTAGGTGCCGGCGAGCCCGGCGAGGGTGCCCGCGACGGTGACGTTGAACAGCCGCAGCGCGATGACGTTGATACCCGCGGTGTCGGCCGCCGAGGGGTACTCACCGACGGCGCGCGTGCGCAGGCCCCACCGCGTCTTGAAGAGCAGGACGTGCAGGGCGAACGCGATGATCAGCGCGAAGAGGGCGATCGGCCCGTCCGAGAAGAACACCGGCCCGATGAGCGGGATCTTCGACAGCAGCGGCACGTCGAAGTTCGGCAGGCCGCGCGGGATCGTCTTGCCGGACTCGAAGTAGAACGAGGTGATGCCCGTGGCGACGATGTTGATGACGACACCGGCGATGATCTGGTCGAGCTGGCCCTTGACGGTCGAGAACGCGAGGAACGCACCCATCGCGATGCCGGACAGGGCACCCGCGATGACTCCCACGACGATCGACTGGGTGGCCGCCGCGGCGAAGAACCCGGCGAAGGCGCCCACGAGCATCTGGCCCTCGATGCCGATGTTGACGACGCCGGAGCGCTCACCGATGACACCGACCATCGCTCCGAGGACGAGGGGCACCGCGAGGAACCACGCGTACGAGAACATCGAGACGGCGATGTTCGAGTTCGCGAAGTAGAAGACGTAGGCCGCGACGAGGATGAGCGTGGAGGCGCCCACCCAGATCTTGTTGCGCTGCAACCACTCCATGTCAGGCACCCCAGCTTCCGGCGAGCTGGGTCTGTTTGGCCGCGTGTCGTCGGAAGATCCACTTCGCGATGACCGGCAACGAGACCATGAGCAGCGTGATGGCGAGGAGGACGTCGACGATCTCGGGGCGGATGCCGAGCTCGAACTGCAGGCTCGGGGCACCGGCGCGCATCGCACCGACGAGGATCGCCGCGGGGATCGTGCCGAGCGGGTTGCCGCGGGCGAGCAGCGCGATGGTGATGCCGTCGAAGCCGAGCGATCCGGCGATGCCGTTCTGGTAGCGGTACGGCTCGATCTGCAGGAGCTCGAAGACCCCTGCGAGTCCGGCCAGCCCGCCAGACATCGCCATCGCGATGAGGGTGGACCTCGTCGTGGAGATCCCGGCGTACCCGGCGGCGAACTTGTTGCGACCCACGGTCTGGAGCTCGAAGCCGAGCGTCGTGCGCTTGAGCATCCACGCGACGAGGACCGCGAGGAGCAGCGCCACGGGCAGGCCCCAGGGGAGCACGCCCAAGGGGGTGAGCCGCGCGCCCTCGGGCACGGCGTATGAGGCGGGGAACGGCTGGCCCGGGTCGGCCAGCGGGCCACCGTTGATGAACCAGTCGATGAGCCCGACCGCGATCGAGTTGAGCATGATCGTCGAGATGACCTCGTGGACGCCGCGGGTCGTCTTGAGCAGCGCCGCGATCGACGCCCACATGGCGCCGAAGAGGACGGCGACGACGACCGCGACGATGACGATCAACGGCGCGGGCAGGTCACGCAGCGCGTAGGTGATCCAGGCTGCGCCGATGCCACCGGCCATGAGCTGTCCCTGGCCGCCGATGTTGAAGAGCCCGACCTTGAGCGGGATGGCGACGGCGAGCCCGACGAGGATGAGCGGCGTCGTCTTCTGCAGCGTCGCGAGGAGCCCACCCTCGGTGAGGAACGAGCGCGTGAAGAGTCGCTGGTACGCGTACGTCGGGTTGAACCCCTGGGCCCGGATGAGGAAGGCGCCGATGACGAACGCGAGGACCACGGAGATGAGGGGCACGACGATCGCCTGGTGGCGGACGAGGTAGCCGAGGACCCCGGTCGGGGGCGGTGGGGCGCCCCGCTCCGCGACGACGGGGACCGCGAGCGGGGCCTCGTCGGGGGCGTCCTGCGACGACGCGGGCGGCGCGTCCTTCGCCGGCGGGCGGTCGGGGTCAGTCATGACTCTCCGTGGTGGTCGAAACGGAGGAACGGGTGCCCTCAAAAGAGGGCACCCGTTCCGTCGAAATCATGCTCGGACTGTATCGGACGGGGTCACCGGACCGAGTGGATCGGTGAGACCCGCAGCGCCGTCACACAGCGCCGAGCGGGGTGCTGTCGATCAGGCGACCTTGAGCGTGCCGTCCTCGAGCTGCTTGACGACGTCGGCGACCTTGGTCTTGACGTCGGCCGGGATCTTGGAGTCGAAGTCGTGGTACTCGGAGAGCCCGGTCTTGCCGACGAAGTTGCCGCCCTTGATGGAGCCGTCCTTGGCCTGCTTGAGCAGGTCGGAGGTCCCGTTGACGAGCTTCTTCTCGGCCGAGGTGATGAGGCACGGCTGGGCCTCGGGGACGGTGTTCCACTGGTCGACGTCGACACCGACGCAGAAGAGCGAGGTGCCCGCACCGGAGGACTTGGCGACCTCGCCGAGGGCGCCGTTGCCGGTGCCGCCACCGACGGCGAAGATGATGTCCGCGCCCTGCGCGAGCATCTTCTTGGCCTCGCCGGCGCCCCACGGGGAGTCGGTGAAGGCGTTGTCGCCGGCGGGGTGGTAGACCTTCGCGACGGTCGTCTTGGGGTTGGCGGCCTTGGAGCCCTGCTCGTAGCCCTTGGCGTAGGCCTGGGTCGGCGGGATCTCGGCGCCGAGGACGACACCCAGCTTGTTGGTCTTGGTCATGAGACCCGAGAGGTAGCCCGCGGCATAGCCGGCGTTGGCCTCGGGGAAGATCAGGCCGGTGACGTTGGGCGCGGTCTTCTTCTCGTCCTGGAACTGGTCGACACCGATGAACTTGACGTTCGGGTTCGCCTTGGCGGCGGTCACCGTGGCCTCGGCCATGAGGAAGCCGACCGTGACGATCGCGTCGTACTTCTGGTCGGTGAACTGCTTGAGGTTGGACGCGTAGTCCTTGGCGTCCTTGGTCTCGATGTACTTGGTCTGGACGCCGGCGCCCTCGAGAGCCTTGACACCCTCCCAAGCAGCCTGGTTGAAGTTCTTGTCGTCGACCGAACCGGTGTCGGTGACGAGACCGATGCAGAACACGTCCGCCGAGGAGCAGTCCTTGGGGGCGGCCGAGCTGCCGTCCGAGCTGGTGTCGCCGGTGCTACCGCCACAGCCGGCGAGAACGAGGGCGAGGGCGGCGGGGGCCGCGACGAGGAAAGGCTTGGCCTTCATAGGGGTCTACTCCTTGGGGGTGTGCAGGATGCCCCCGAACTGTAGCCGTCCGCTCCGGCTGCTGAGACTGGCTTGCGAATCCGTTGCCGTCTCGTTACTGGCGGGTCAGCGCGGCGATCTCCGCGGCATACTCCGGGAAGCCCTCGACGAGCGGAGCGCGCTCGCCGAGGGTGAAGTGCTGGGGTCGGTAGGCGGGGCTGCACCAGCAGGAGAGCAGGCTCCAGTCCCCCAGCGTCGCGGCCCCCTGCCAGACCTCGCGCTTGACGAGCACCTGGCGGCGGTGCCGGCCGAGCAGGCTCAGGCTGCCGTGGTTGCGCTTGCGGCCCTCGCGCAGCCGCAACAGTGCCGTCGGTGCCCCGTCGAGCCACTGCCAGCCCTCGTCGACCGCGAGCCGGTGCATCGCCGAGAAGCCCTCGGGTGCCGCGGTGAGCAGGACGAGGACCGAGGAGAGCTCCTGTGTGCGCGGGCCCTCGACGAAGAAGGCGCCCTCGTGGGGGAGCGGCTCCATCCCCAGCTCGTCGATGATCTGCTCGGCGGTGCGCATGCGGGTCAGGTTTCCTGGGCGTCGAGGGCGGCGGCTGCGTCGCGAGCCCGGCCGCGACACCGGTCCAGGAGGTCGCGGGTGTCCAGCAGGGTGCTGCGGCGCTCGCTGACGACGATCCTCCCATCCACGAGGACGTGGGTGACATCACCCCTGCCGGCGGCGTGCACGAGCAGTGCGGGGACGTCGTGGACCGGCGTGAGGTGCGGCTGCTCGAGGTCGAGCAGGACGAGGTCGGCCCGCTTGCCGACCTCGAGCGAGCCGATGAGCCCGTCCAGGCCGAGCGCGGTGGCGCCGTCGATCGTCGCGCCCCGCAGGATCGCGGTGGCGCCGATGTCGGGCCGCCCGCTCGTCAGCGCGGCGAGGAGGGCGGCTTGGCGCATCGCCTGCCAGACGTCGAGGTCGTTCGAGCTCGCGCATCCGTCGGTGCCCAGGCCCAGCCGTATGCCGTCCGCACGCCACCGCTCCCAGTCCAGGGCGCCCGAGGCGAGCTTGAGGTTGGACCCGGGGCAGTGGGCGACGGCGACACCCGCGGCGGCAGCGGCCGCCCGGTCCTCGGCGGACAGGTGCACCCCGTGCCCGAACACGACCCGCACTCCCGCCGTCCCGCCACCCACCCCCCGTTGCGTCAGCGCCGATGGCTGTTCTAGCGCCCCTTGGCGCTGACGTTGCGGCGGCGCCTGACGCAGGAGGCCGGCGCGGGCGAGGAGCTCGGTGGGGGTGGCGCCGAGTCGGGTCGCGAGGTCGGCGTTCTCGGCGGCGTTCTCGGAGACGTGGGTGTGCAGGACCGGGGAGAGGTCGCCGGCCACCTCGTCCGTGACCCCGTCCGCGACCTCGGCCAGGACCCGGCCCAACTCGGCGAGGTGCTCGACCGAGCAGGTGTAGGTGCTGTGCGGCATCGCCGCGACCGGCACCCGCGGACCGCCGGCCTCACGGATCGCCGACGGCCACGCGCGCAGGCCGGCGATGCGCTCCTCCCACGCGAGCCCGTCGGGACCCGGGCCGTCGAAGAAGGTCGGCCCGCCGACGTGCCGCGACCCGGCCGCGACGGCACCGCGGTGCGCGGCCTCGTGGTGGAAGTACATGTCGAGCTGGGTCGTGCAGCCGCCGAGCAGGGACTCCAGGGCCCCGAGGGTGGCGCCGAGCTCGACCGTCGCCGGGTCCATGACGGCGCCCTCGGCGGCCCAGACCCGCTCGAGGAAGCCCTGCAGGTCAACGCCCTCGGCGATGCCGCGCAGCAGGGTCATCGGCAGGTGGGTGTGGAGGTTGACGAGCCCGGGGAGCGCGAGCCGGCCGCGGCCGTCGACGACGACCTCGCTCCCGTCACTGTCCACGCCGGGAGCCACGCCCCGTGCCACGTCCTGGCCGATCGCCGTGATGACGCCGTCCTCCACGACGAGCGTGACGTCGCGCAGCACGGTGTCAGAGGCGTCGACCGTCACCACGAGGGCGAGGTCGCGCACGACCACTCGGCTCACGCGCCGTCCTCACCGGTGAGCACGGTCGCCTCGACCGCGCCGTATGCCGTCCCGACGCTCCCGGGGCGCGCCTCGTCGGGCGCGTCGAGGGTGGGGACGCCCCCGCCGACGATGACTCCCGAGGGCTGGCGGCTCACGCGCGTCACGCTACCGGTGGTGCGAGGATGCCTCGCATGAGGAGGCGGGTGGCGGTCGCGGCGACGGGTCCGGCGTCCCTCGCCGCCGGACGGGCGGTCGTCGCGGAGGGCGGCAACGCGGTCGACGCCGCCATCGCCGCCGCCGTCACGTCGATGAGCACCGAGCCCGGCATCGTCAGCCTCGCCGGCGGGGCGTTCGTCACCGTCTGGCCGGCGTCGGGTGACCCGGTGCTCCTCGACGGCAACGTCGTCATGCCGGGACGGGGACTGCCGCGAGAAGCGTTCGGCGGTGGGGTGCGCGAGGTCGTCACCGACTACGGCGGCGGCGTGACGATGTATGCCGGTCACGGCTCGGTCGCCGTGCCCGGCGCCCTGGCCGCCTGCGAGACGGCGGTCGCGCGCTTCGGGTCGCGCCCGTGGGCGTCGGTCGTCGAGCCGGCCGCTGCGGCCTGTCGTGACGGCTACCCCATCGGTGGCGCAGCCGCCTTCTACCTCTCGATCGTCGGCGAGGTCCTCTTCGGGCACGACGACGGGGCGCGCACGGTGACCCGCCGGCTCGACGGATCCCCCTTCACGGCAGGCGATGTGGCGCGCAACACCGAGCTCGCGGCCGTCCTCGGCGAGATCTCGCGAACCGGGGCCTCGCTCCTCACCACCGGCGAGGTCGGACGTGCGCTCGCGAGCGAGATGCTCGCGAACGGTGGGCTGGTGACGGAGGCCGACCTCGCGGCATACGAGGTCGTCGTCCGCGAGCCGCTGAGGCGCGCGGTGGGGGACTGGGACATCGCCGTGAACCCGCCGCCGTCGGTCGGCGGGCCGATGCTCGCGGTGATGCTCGGTGAGCTGGCGCGGACCGGCGAGCCGTCGTGGGACGACATCCTGCGGATCCAGCGCGCGGTGCTGTCCTACCGGCTCACGGTGCACGACCACTCGCACGACCTCGAGGCCGACGGTCACGCGCTGCTCGCCTCGGTCGACCGGCACGGGCTGGCAGGCTTGCCGACGTCGGCGTCGACGGCGCACATCTCGGCCGTCGACAGCGACGGGCTGGCCTGCGCGGTGACGATGTCGAGCGGCTACGGGGCCGGGGTCACGGTTGCCGGGACGGGCCTGCTCCTCAACAACGCGCTCGGCGAACCCGAGCTCAACCGGCTCGGGCTGCACGCGCTGACGCCCGGGACCCGGCTCGCCTCCAACATGGCGCCGACGGTCGGGCGCACCGCGGACGGACGGGTTCTCGCGGTGGGCTCGCCGGGCGCCGACCGCATCACCACGGCCCTGATGCAGGTGCTCGACCAGCTGTGCCTGCGGGGCGTCGACCTCGACGCGGCGATCCGGGCGCCGCGGATGCACGTGCGCTTCGGCGGGTCGGGGGCGGCGCTCGTCGAGCACGAGGCCGACGTCGCGATCGCCGCCGCGGTCACCCGGGCCGGGCTGCCGGGGCTCGACCACGGCGACCTGTCGATGTACTTCGGCGGCGTGGGCGCGGCCTACCGGGATGGCGACGGCAAGCTCAGCGCCGCCGGTGACCCGCGCCGCGAGGCGGCGGTCGGTGTCTCCTAGCGGGTCGCGCCGGTGACCATCCACCGGTCGGTGCGCACGCGCGCCCACATGAGGACGCCGCGGATCGCCATGAAGCCGGCGAAGGCCAGCCACAGCCAGGTCACCGCGTTGCTCGTGCCGCGCCCCGAGTCGTCCGCGAGCAGCCAGTCCCCGAGCAGGTGCACGCCGAGGATGAGCGGCAGGTAGGCGAGGAGGTTGCCGAGCATCGCCCGCGCCAGCCAGCGCCCGTCGCCGGCGCCGATGAGCACGCCGTCGATGACGAAGACGTAGCCGCTGAGCGGCTGCGACAGGGCGACGACGATGAGCGCGGCGCCGATCGCGGCCTGCACCTCCGGGTCGCCGGTGAAGACCTGCGGCAGGACGGTGTGGAGCAGGAGCACGACGATCCCGAGGACGGCGCCCCCGATGACGCCCCACCGGATCATCAGCGTCGTCGTCGACCGGGCCCGGTCGAGGTCGCCGGCGCCGAGCGCCTTGCCGGTGAGCGCCTGCGCCGCGATGGCGATGGCGTCGAGGGCGAAGACGAGGAAGCTCCAGATCGTCGCCGACACCAGGTACGCCGCGAGCGGCACGTCCCCGAGGTCGGCGGCGACCCACGTGGTGACGAGGAGGACGGCGCGCAGCGCGAGGGTCCGGACGAGCAGCGGTATGCCGGTCCGCGCGGCTCCGAGGATCCGTCCCGGGTGGGCCCGCAGGGTGACCTGGTGGCGGCGGGACTCGCGGACGAGGACGGCGACGAGGGCGGCGGCCATGCCGGTCTGGGCGATGACGGTGCCGAGCGCGGAGCCGGCGATGCCCCAGCCGAACCCGTAGACGAAGAGGAGGTTGAGCGCGATGTTGCTCGTGAACCCGAGGGCGCTCGCCGCGAGAGGAGTCCTCGTGTCCTGGAGCCCGCGCAGCACACCGGTCGTCGCGAGGACGACGAGCATGGCCGGGATGCTGATCGCCGAGATCCGCAGGTACGTCACGGCGTGGCCGAGCGCCTCGGGGGAGGCGCCGAAGAGCCGGCAGATCGGACCGGCGAGCACCGCGACGAGGACCGCGGTGACGGTGCCGAGGCCGACCGCGAGCCAGGTGCCGTCGATGCCGGCGGCGATGGCGCCGTTGCGGTTGCCCGCACCGAGCATGCGGGCGACGACGGAGGTGGTGCCGTAGGCGAGGAAGACGAAGATGTTGGCCGCGGTGAGGAGCATCGCGCTCGCGACACCGAGGCCGGCGAGCTGCGGCGTGCCGAGGTGGCCGACGATCGCGGAGTCGGTGAGGAGGAAGAGCGGTTCCGCGACGAGCGCGAGGAACGCGGGAAGGGCGAGTCGGAGCACCTCGCGGTGCTGGGACTGCTCGGCCGGCGTCGTCACGGGTGCGAACCTAGTGCCCCGACGGGGCCGGGCGCCGATGCGCCCGACCCCGCCGGGTCGTCACTGGAGCGGGGTCAGCAGCTGCCCGGCCCGAACTCGCTGACGGTCCAGACGAGCATCCCCCACACGGCGAGCGGGCTCTTCTGCTGTCCGGGGCGGAAGCAGTAGCGGTAGGTCACCCAGCGGCCCGACATCGACTCGTGCGCGTTGGCGACGACGTAACGGTTGCCCCAGGTGCAGTTGCGGTAGCTCTGGTTCCAGAAGCTGAAGCCACAGGGCAGGGCGGTCGTGGCGGCCACGACCCGGGTGGTGGTGGCAGTGGTGGCGGTGGTGACCGCCGTCGGTGCCGGCTGCGCGTTCGCGGCCGGTGCGGAGAAGCTGAGTGCCAGGGCGGTGGCTGCTGCGGCGAGACCGGTGCGTACGGAGATCAACATGTCATTTCCCATCGTCGTTGAACGGAACTGACTTCCCGGCCCTTGGGCCGGGCGGGCGGCGAACCACCAGGTCGGACGCTAGGGAGCGCCGGGTTGGCTCGGAACCCACGAATCCGCGGATTCCGGTCGGCACGCGAGGGGTGTCGGGTCCGGAGCGGGCGGCATACGCTCGGGGCATGTGCCGAAACATCCGTCAGCTGCACAACTTCGAGCCACCGGCCACGGACTCCGAGGTGTATGCCGCCGCGCTGCAGTACGTGCGCAAGGTGAGCGGGTCGACCAAGCCGTCGCAGGCGAACCAGGAGGCGTTCGACGCCGCGGTACGGGAGGTCGCGGACGCGACCCAGCACCTGCTCGACCACCTCGTGACGACCGCGCCGCCGAAGGACCGTGAGATCGAGGCGGCCAAGGCGCGGGCCCGGTCGGCCGAGAGGTATGGACGAGCCGGCTGAGACGCCCGGATCTGGCGGCCGGGAGGGGTTCCCGCCGGGGGTTACTGCGTGGTATGGGGGCTCGGGAATGGCCTGATCAGGCCGATCGGGCCATGCCGGTCGGGTCGGGGCATGTGGACAGGACACGCCCGAGACTTTCTTTTTCACACATCGGTGGATCCGCGTCGTCGCAGGTCAGCGGACTGCGGGAACGCGATCGTCGGGCTTGTCCACAGGGCTGTCCACCGGCTGTGCACAACAAGGTCGGGCGTTTTGCACCGTCTGTCCACACGTTGTGCACAGGGGCGGTGGAACCGCTCCCGCAAACGGCTTAGGTTGGCCCGGGCCGAGTGCACGGCGCGGTGTCGGTGGCGGCTGCTGCACTGGGTGAGATGGCGTACTGGAATTCGAACGGAAGGGTGGGCAGGTGTCGATCGCTGAGCTGAGCAACGGCTACACGGGTTCCAGCGGCGGTCCCTCCGACGACCGGCTCCCACCCCAGGACCTCGGGGCCGAGCAGTCCGTCCTCGGTTCGATGCTCATCAACAAGGACGCCATCGCCGACTGCCTCGAGGTCGTCCGGTCGGTCGACTTCTACCGCCCGGCGCACGAGCTCATCTACGACGCGGTCCTCGACCTCTACGGTCGCGGGGAGCCCGCCGACGCCATCACGGTCGCCGACGAGCTGTCCAAGCGTGGCGACCTCACCCGCGTCGGCGGCCAGGCCTACCTCCACCAGCTCATCCAGTCGGTGCCCACCGCAGCCAACGCCGGGTACTACGCCGAGATCGTCCACGAGCGCGCCGTCCTGCGCCGTCTCGTCGAGGCCGGCACGCGCATCGTGCAGATGGGGTACGGCCAGGGCGAGGGGGACATCGACGACATCGTCAACCGCGCGCAGGCCGAGGTGTACTCGGTCGCGGAGAAGCGCGGCGGCGAGGACTACCACCAGCTCGGCGAGCTCCTCAACGCGACGATGGAGGAGATCGAGGCCGCGGCCGGCCGCACCGACGAGATGATCGGGGTGCCGACGGGGTTCATCGAGCTCGACAACCTCACCCACGGGCTGCACGCCGGTCAGATGATCGTCATCGCGGCGCGCCCGGCCGTCGGCAAGGCGCTGTCGCTCGACACCCCCCTCCCCACTCCGTCGGGATGGACCACCATGGGTGCGGTCGCGACCGGCGACCTCCTGCTCGACGCCTCGGGTCGGCCGACCCGTGTCGTGGCAGCGACCGAGGTCATGGAGGGCCGGCCGTGCTACGAGGTCGAGTTCTCCGACGGATCGGTCATCGTCGCGGACGCCGAGCACCAGTGGGCGATCGAGGGCGGGGAGGTCGTGAGCACGCAGCACATGGTCGACCTCGGTCTCAGGCCCAAGATCGTTCATGACACGCGGTACGTCCAGAGTGTTCGTGCCACACCGTCGGTGCTGGTGCGCTGTGTCGAGGTGGACAACGCCGAGCACCTGTACCTCGCCGGGCCGACTCGCATCCCCACCCACAACTCGACGCTCGGGATCGACATCGCGCGCGCCGCGGCGATCAAGCACGGCATGGCGACGGCCGTGTTCTCGCTGGAGATGAGCCGCACCGAGATCACGATGCGCATCCTCTCGGCCGAGGCCACCATCCAGCTGCAGGACCTTCGCAAGGGCCTCAAGGGCCAGGAGCAGTGGAACAAGCTGGCCCGCGTCATGGGCAAGATCTCGGACGCCCCGCTCTTCATCGACGACTCGCCCAACATGTCGCTCATGGAGATCCGGGCCAAGTGCCGCCGGCTCAAGCAGCAGCACAACCTCAAGATGGTCATCATCGACTACCTCCAGCTGATGAGCTCGGGCAAGAAGGTCGAGTCCCGCCAGCAGGAGGTCGCCGAGTTCTCGCGTGCGCTCAAGCTGCTCGCCAAGGAGCTCGAGGTCCCGGTCATCGCGATCTCGCAGCTGAACCGTGGACCGGAGCAGCGCACCGACAAGCGCCCGCAGATGTCCGACCTGCGTGAATCGGGGTCGATCGAACAAGATGCCGACCTCGTCATCCTGCTGCACCGGGACCGCTCCGACCCCGAGCGCGATGGCGAGGCCGACGTCATCGTGGCCAAGCACCGTAACGGTCCGACGGCCGACCTCGTCCTCGCCTTCCAGGGCCACTACAGCAGGTTCAGCAACATGGCCAAGGACGGCGGCTTCTAGCTCGAGACGACGCCCTGTGTGTAGCGGCACGACAGTGTCACCGCTCGCGACATCGAGTGCCTCGCGAAGTCGGTGTTCATGATGGGGTTGGTTCCGGTTGAGGGCGGTGGCGAGACGTTCGAGTGTGGTGACCCGGACGTCGATGGGTGTGGTTGACCGTCCACGATCTGTTGCAGGATCTTGAACGGCATGTGGACGCGTCCACTGCTCGGACGGGCAGTCGTCTCCTCGATGAGCCACCGGGGCTCTCAGGACACGCCGTCCCGCATGGCAGCTAACCTTTTCCAACGTCACGTCGAAGATAAGGATATTCGTATATCCTTATCTTAGGGATCACGGAAGAAAGGGTAACGAGGTGACTGTCACGCCCGCGCTAGCGCTGAACTGGGACGACGTGCCGTGGAAATCGGACGTCTCCCAGCGCCTGTCGCGAACCCAACGCGCCAAGATCCGCAGCACCTACAAAGCCGCCATCCCGGCCGACATCGCCACCATGCCCTTCGCGGTCGACCCACAGATCGCAGCGGCAGCGGACGACGCCCGCGACGCCATCGCCCGGTTCGATGCCGAACTGTCAACGATGTTCCCGGACGGCGAGTTCGCCCCGCTGTCCTCAGTTCTCCTGCGGACCGAGTCAGCCTCCTCGTCCCAGATCGAGAACATCACCACCGGCGCGCGCGCCCTGGCCTTGGCCGAGATCGGCTTCGCCAAATACGGCAGCAACGCCACACTCGTCGCCGCGAACGTCGCGGCCATGAACCGAGCCGTTGCCCTCGCCGACAAGGTCACCCCGGACACGATCCTGGACATTCACGAAGCGCTCATGCGCGGTCAGGACCACGCCAACCCTGGCCGGTTCCGGGACGCGCAGGTGTGGATAGGGGCATCACCAACCCCACACGGAGCCGTGTTCGTTCCTCCGCACCACGGCCGGGTCCAGGCCAGCATCCACGACCTCTGCGCGTTCACCACCCGTACCGACATTCCCCTCCTGACCCAAGCCGCGCTGGCGCACGCCCAGTTCGAAACGATCCACCCCTTCAACGACGGCAACGGCCGCACCGGCCGCGCGCTCGTCCACGCCCTCCTCAAGGGTGGCGGGGCCACAACACGCACGACGCTGCCTGTCTCCGCCGGACTCCTGAACGACACCGACGCGTACTTCGACGCCCTCACCGCCTACCGGCACGGCGACCCCAGCCCCATCGTCGAACGGTTCGCACGGGCGTCCTTCTCCGCCGTCGACAACGGTCGCGTCCTCGCCAACGACCTCAACACTGCCTACCAGGACTGGACGGTGCGTATCACCGCCCGCAGCGACGCCGCGGTCTGGCGTGCCCTACCCGTCCTGCTGAGCCAGCCCGCCATCACCTCGACCCTCATCCAGGACCGGACCAAGGTGTCCCAACCCGCCGCGGACAACGCGATACGGCAACTCATGGGCGCCGGGATCGTCGAAAAGGCCAGCGGCGTCCAGCGCAACATCGTCTACATCGCCAAAGACGTCATCACGGCCCTCGACGACTTCGCTGCACGCGCCCGCCGAGGCTGACCGCACAGCACGCCCTAGCGGCCCTGGCCGCACCTGCGGTTCATCCGATCTTCTTCATCATCATCTTCCTGCCCATCTTCATGAACCACAGTCGATCCCGCCCGAAGCGGCAGAGATGCGTCCCATCCCTTCTGTGGCTGAGCGACACGGGGTGTCACCAGTGACGCTCCGTGTCGCGGGCGGTGACACTTTTCATGTCGCCTCACACCCTGCGTGATGACGGTCGAGGTGATGGTCAGGAGGGTGTCAGGGTCAGCTGTTGGGCGTGGAAGTCGAAATGCTCAGTGCCGTAGTGGTAGACGTCAAGCAGAGTCATCGTGTCGCGGAAGAACGGGTCCCAGTCGACAGGGAAGTGCATTCGGCGAGCCAAGGACTCGTCAGTTTCGTGGTCCAAACGTCGGTGCAGAAGTGCGATGACCCGGTCGGCCTGCGCTTCGAGACGGGCGCCATGGAAGACCATCGCGCCACCGCACGAGCCGAGGTAGTTCACCGCATGGAACGGTCGCCTGCCGCATTCAGCGTCCGGGCGAACCGCTGGCTGCAACCGTCAGGGAGCCGGCCGAACAGACGCACCAACCCGAGCGGGCGCACACGATCATGTAGCCGAAGACCATGTGGAACAGCATCTGTCGGTTGGTCCACCTCGTGCCGGTGGTGCGCCGTTGCAGGTCCGTGGGCGAGGCACTGGCCGCGAGGTCGTGGAGCAGCCCGCGGGCGCGCTCCAGCTCCGCCTGAATGGTCTGCCGGTCCGCCGGATCACTCATGACGCTCCTTCCCCGTGCATGGCACGGATGCTGACGCTAGGCGGCGCGAGGCGCGTACATGATGACCCCGACCCCGACAAGACAGATCGCGGCACCGACCAGGTCGTACCGGTCCGGGCGGAAGCCATCCAGCGCCATGCCCCAAGCCAGTGACCCGGCCACGAAGACGCCCCCGTACGCAGCCAGGATCCGCCCGAAGTTCGCGTCGGCCTGGAGCGTGGCGACGAAGCCGTAGAGGCCCAACGCGATGATTCCCGCCCCGGCCCACGCCCACCCCCGGTGCTCCCGGACGGTCTGCCAGATCAGCCATGCGCCGCCGATCTCCGCGAGAGCGGCCAAGGCGAACAGGAACGCAGACCGGGCGATCGTCATGTCGCGCATCCTCTCAGGACCGCAGACGGCGTCAGGTGCGGTCGATGCCCTCGTGGACGAGCACGAGTCGCTCGGTGAGCAGCTCCGACGCGTCGGCCCTGAGGCCGGTGTACTCCAGCCGGCGGGGCCACGCGTGGGCCAGGGTGAACGTGGCGACGGGCTGGCCCTGGCGGTCGAACACGACGACGGCGGCGTTCCGCCTGGCGCCGGCCGCGTCGAGGGCGACGTCGTCCATCCACTGCTCGAAGGTCCGGTCGGCGCTCAGCAACCGACTCACGACGACCTCTCCCACCTCGAGGTCGCCGGGCAGCTTCCTGACGACTGCCCGTCCGTCGGCCCCGTTCTCCCTCAGCTCGATGACGTCGCGCTCCGTCGCCAGCCCAGTGACCTCGGTGAGCATCGCGACGCGCACGCCGTCGACCTCGAGGCCGAAATGGTGGCCGGCCATGCCGTCCTGTTCTCGGCGACCCGGCATGGTGTGACCCTCCGTCCGACCGTGGCACCTGTCTCGAGCAGGGTGGCAGCCACGGAATCGGGCGTCAACGGCCAGCCCGGCACACCCGTTGGCGGACGCCGAGCGTCGAAGGTCGTCCGGAGGCGGCGCCGCCGGAGTACCGTGCGGTTCATGGCGAGCTTCGGCCATGAGGTCGGCGCCGGGACGGCGACGGTCGGCCGCGACGTCGAAGTGGACTGCCTGACAGGGCTGCTCGCCGATGCAGGCGCGGGCCGTCCAGCGATCACGATGGTGCGCGGCGAGGCGGGCAGCGGTAAGACGCATCTGCTCGGAGTGCTGGCCGCGCGCGCCAGGGAGGACGGCTGGACCGTGCTGGGGGTCAGCGGTGTCGAGGCCGAGACGGGCCTGTCAGGGGGTGGCCTGCTCGCGGTCCTGCGCCCCCTGCGCGACCTCCTCCCCTCGGTCCCCGGGGCGCAGGCGGAGGCGCTGGCGGCCGTGCTCGGATGGGGTCCGGCGCGCGCCGGGTCGGGCGACCGCTTCCTCGTGGGTGCGGGGACCTTGAGCCTGCTCGCCGCCGCGGCGGTGCAGCACCCGGTCCTCCTGGTGCTCGACGACGTGCAGTGGCTCGACGTGGGGTCGGCCGACGCCCTGATGTTCGCGGCCCGTCGGCTGGGCCACGACCGCGTGGCCACCGCGCTGGGCTTCCGCGCGGTCGCCGCCCTCCCTCCCCGTCTCGCGGACGTCGACGTGCTGGACCTCGCCGGCCTGGCGCCGGGGCCGGCGCGCCAGCTGCTGGGTCCGGGGGTCGCGGCCGACGTCGCCGCCCGGCTGGTCACCGAGACCGGGGGCAACCCCCTGGCCCTGCGCGAGTGTCGTCGCGTCCTGGACCGCGCGCAACGGGCGGGAGCGGCCCCCCTTCCCGCCACGCTCCCCGTGCCGCAGCGGCTCCGGGCGGTGTTCTCGGAACGGCTCGCGGCTCTCCCGCCCCACGCGTGGCAGGCGGCCGTTCTCTGCGCCGCGAACCTCGATGGGACTGCGGGGCCTGTCCTCACTGCCTTGGGGGAGCTGGGTCTCGACCCCGAGGCGTGCATCGCTGACGCGGCCGACGTTCTCGACCTCGCGCCGGGCGCGCTGGTCTTCCGGCACCCGCTGCTGCGGTCGACCGCGTGGGCACGAGCCTCCGGACGCGAACGCCGCGCCGCCCACGCCGTCCTGGCGTCCATCACCGATGGCGCGGTGAGCGTGTGGCACCGAGCCGAGGCGACGACAGGGCGCGACACCGCGCTCGCCGACGAGCTGGCCGGGGTGGCGGAGGAGGAGCGGGCGCGGCACGGCCCGGGTGCCGCCTCGCGGGTGATCGAGCGCGCCGCGCGACTCACGTCGGACGCCGGGCAACGCAGCGAGTGGCTCGCCCTCGCGACCGAGGACGCGTTCGTCGCCGGTGACTCCGCGCGAGCACGGGAGCTTTCCGCCGAGGTGCTGTCCTCCGACGCCGGCCCGGCCGCCCGCGCCCACGTCCTGCTCGTCCTGGGAACCCTCGAGCAGGCGCACGGCACCCTGCGGGCGGCCAAGGGCAGGTTGGAGCAGGCCGCGGCCCTCGCGCGCGGCCACCTCCGCCTCAGGGTGCTGGTCGAGCTGTTCGGCGTCTGCCACCTGCTCGACGACACCGCCGGCATGCTGGCCGCAGCCGAGCGGGCCGGGGAGGTAGCGGACCGGGACCGTCCGGAGCAGGACCTGCTCGCGTCGTACGTCCTCGGGGCGGCGCGGGTGGTGGACGGGCACCCGGACGTGGGCGCGGGCCTGCTCCACCACGCGATCTCCGTGGCGGAGTCCGACGAGAAGCTCCGCGACGACCCCCGCCATCTCGTCATGTCGCTGCTCATCTCCCGATGGCTCATGGACCCGTGGCCGGCGCTCCCGTACGCCGAGCGACGCATCGCCCGCGCCCGCGAGCAGGGCGCGCTCGGCGTGCTCGCCGGAGGTCTGGCCCTCTACGCGATGGGCTCAGCGTGGATGGGCGACCACGTCCGCGCCTACGCCGCCGCAGGGGAGTCGGTCGAGCTGCTCGAGGCGCTGGACCTGCGCCTCGACGTCGGGACCGCCTCGGAGGCCATGGCCCTCGAGAGCGCCTACCGCGGGGCGCACGACGAGGCGAGCCGACACCTGCTCCGCGCTCGGGAGGTGGTGGCCGCGAACGGCTTCGACCCGATGCCACCTCACCTGGCCCGCGTCGTCGCCACCTGCGCGTTGTGCGCCGGTGACCTCGAGACGGTGGTGGTGGTCCTGGAGGACCAGGTCGCCCGGTTCGACGGGGTGGGTGCCTACCTCGAGCCCCTGGGCGTGGCCCCGGACCTCGTCGAGGCGTACCTCGGGCTGGGTCGGGACGAGGACGCGCGAGCCCTGACCGCTCGGTTCCGTGACGTCCTGCAGGGGCGACCGCACGCCGAGATCCCACAGGTGGCGGCCATGGTCAGTCGGTGCGAGGGTCTGGTCGCGGACGACCTCGGTCGGGCAGAGCAGGCGCTCGAGCGGGCCCTGACGCTCCACGACCCCCACACCGACCGCCTCGATTCCGCACGGACCCGGTTGATCCTCGGGATGCGCCTGCGCCGGGGCGGCCGCCGCGTCGACGCCCGGGCGCACCTGCGCACGGCGCAGCGCGAGTTCGAGGCGATGGGCCTGACCCTGTGGGCCGGGCGAGCCGCCGCGGAGATCGCGGCAACCGGGGAGCGCCTCCAGGCCCGCGAGGGGACGGGGGAGCCGCTGACGTCCCAGGAGACCCGGGTCGCCCTCCTCGTGGCCACGGGGCTGACCAACCGCGAGGTCGCGGCCGCGCTGTTCCTCAGCCCGAAGACGGTCGAGCACCACGTGGGAGCGGTGCTGCGCAAGCGAGGACTCCGGTCGCGAACCGAGCTCGCGCGCTCGTTCGCCCGCACGGACGACGCGACCGCAGCGCCGTAGGAGGGTGGTCAGCGCGCGACGGCCACGGGCGCGGAGTGGTCGATCCCGAGGAACGTGGCGAACTCGGGCTTCATGACGAAGAGCTCGACCGGGAGATCGTCAGGCGCCCGGAGGTTGAGGTGGTGCCCGGCATCGGTCTCGACGATCGGTGAGTGGGGGACGCCCTTGCGGGTGAGGCGCTGCTCCCAGCTCGTGAGCGCCTCGCGGTCGGGCACGGCATACGCGAGATGGTCCAGGCCCGTGCGCAGCTCGTCGAAGGCGTCGGCGACCCGCTGACCGTGGTCACTGATCATCACGGCGAGCCCGAGCCCTCGGTCGAACACGAAGCAGAAGCCGTCCTCCTCGGAGACCACCTCGAAGCCGAGGACGTCGACCCAGAAGGCCCGGGCCGCGGCGCAGTCGCGGACGCTGAGTGAGATGTGGGAGAGACCGAGCAGCGGGGGCGTCATCACGGCGCTCACCTCCAAGGAGTGGTCGTGCGGAACGTGGGCACCACCGAGGATCGACCTCCCGGTGACGTGGGCGCCTCGGGGGAATGCCCCACTGCGCGGTCCGGAGCGGTCAGGCCTCCCGAGATGGGGGATGTTCCCGACGCGAGCCAGTGGGCGCGGCCGGGATCGTCGGGGGTCCCCCACGAAAGGAACGACCATGACCCCCACGACCTCGCGACCGTCCTCCGGCACACGCCGTGCCGCGGTCCTGCGGCTGCTGAGCGTCGGGTTCGCCGCCAGCCTCGGCATGGGCCTGGTGTTCTCGACGCCGGCGCAGGCTGCTCGCGTACGCGACACCCTCGACCTGCGGTGCGACACCCTCGGCGCCGTCACCATCACCGTGTCGGGCAACGGCCCCTACGCACCCGGCCTCGTCGTCGACGGCACGACCGTCGGGATCCCCTATGCCCTGACCTTCACGACGACGTTCACCCCCACCGGTGGCGAACCCCAGACCGTCGTCGAGTCCTATGGCAAGCGGCCGCCGGCGCACGGACGGCTCGACCGGTGCGTCTTCTCGCAGGAGAGCACCGACGCGTCGGGGACCCTGTCCCTGGTTGGTGAGGTCCTCATCTCGTACACCGCGCGCTGACGCCGGAGCGCGAGAGCGGGGGCGCCTCACGCCCTAGTTGAGGATGCGCATCGACGAGGGGACGCCGCCTCCGCGCGCGACCTCCTCGACCAGCTCCTGCAGCGCGGTGAGGGCGACGTTCTGGGACAGGGGACCGTGCGAGACGCGGGCCACCCCGAGCTCCTGCTGGCGGGCGAGCGAGGGCGTGCCGGGAATCGCGATGGTCGTGAGGCGCTGCGGACCGTACGCGTCGACGAGCGTGACGATCTCCTCCTCGGTGAGGATCGCCGGCACGAACACGACGGGGGCGCCGGCGTCGAGGTAGGCCCTGCCCCGCTCGACCGCCTCCGCGAGGACCTCGCCGCGGTCGCGGCCACGACCGAGGTGGAACGCGTCGGTCCGGGCGTTGAGCACGAAGTCGGGCACACCCTCCGCGGCGGCCGCGGCCATCACGGCCTCGACCTGGGCGGCGGCCTCGGCGAGCGGCTTCATCTGGTCCTCGAGGTTGGCGCCCACGATCCCCACCCCGATCGCGCGACGGACGGTGTCAGCGGCGTCTCCGTAGCCCCCCTCGAGGTCGGCGCTCACGGGCAGGTCGGTCGCGTCGACGATCCGACGACACATGTCGATCATCTCCTCGACCGGGATGACCTCGCCGTCGGGGTAGCCGAGGGTGGCGGCGATCGAGTGGCTCGCGGTCGCCAACGCCTTGGTGCCGGTCACGGCGGCGACGGTCTTCGCGCTGATGGCGTCCCAGACGTTGACCACGGTGAGGAGCTCGGGGGCTCGGTGGAGGGCGAGCAGGTCGGTCGCGCGTGCGGAGGCAGTCATGTCATCGAACAAAGCAGAAGCGACGGATCCTATTCCCGGCCCTCGCCCGGAACGGTGCGCCCGGCGCCGGTTCAGACCGCCTCGACGCCCAGCCCGCCCTCGCGGAACGTCTCGACGAAGAGCGCGTGGTCGGTCCGGACCTGGCCGGCATACTCCATCGCCCGCTCGACCACCCACGCCGTGAACTCGGTGCGCCGACCCTCCACGGAACCGGCGATGGCCTCCTCGACTTGGAAGTCCACGAGGTCCTCGTCGCTGTCCTCGTCGGAGGCGCAGTGGATCTTCGCCGTCGCCTGGCCGAGCTGGCGGACGACGATGCCGATCTCGTCCGGTTCGGACAGGTCGTGCCACGCGAGGTCGACCTCGTAGGGGGAGATCTCGGAGAGGACGAACCCGATCCCGTCGATCGTCGTGTGACCGAGCAGCGCGTCCGTGTGCGCCTGCAGCGCCCGTTGGCTCACCACCGTGCGGTGGGCCTCGTGCTCGAAGGCGGCCTCCGTGGCGGCGCTGTCCACGAACCTGCGCAGCACCGGGACGCTGGCCTGCTTCATCTCGACGAGGACGTCGTTCTCCAGCGCCTGGCTGTAGCCCTCGAGCAGCAGGGTGTAGGAGGGCATGCCCGCGCTCCCGATGCCGTGGCTGACGGTGGCCACGACGTCGCGCACGTCGTAGAAGACCGGGGTCCGGCTGCGCTTGTCGTCGGGGATCGTGTCGAGGTAGCGCTCGAAGCCGTCCATCACCGTGGACCGCTCTGCCCTCCCGATGCGCCTCGCACCGCCGGTGGCCACGAAGACGCGCTGGTTGTCCTCGACGGTGGTCAGGGTGTCCAGCAGGTCGACCCGGCGCACCTCGCGGGCCTTGCGCAGCGCGGCCAGGACCGGACCTCGGGCGTTGTCGAGGCGCAGGGCGAAGTCGGTGTCGCCGGGGACGTCGCGGTAGTGGTTGACCTGACGCAGGTAGGCCCGCAGGTAGCCCTCGATGAGCCCGCGAACCACCTCGTCGGGAAGTGCCTTCTGCCAGCCCAGCACCGCGAGTGACGTCGAGAAGCGCAGCAGGTCCCACGTGAAGTGACCCAGGAAGGCCTCGTCGAAGTCGTTGACGTCGAAGACGAGCCGCCCACCCGCGTTGAGGTAGGTGCCGAAGTTCTCGACGTGCAGGTCCCCGTGGACCCAGATCCTCGAGGACCGCTCGTCGACGTAGGGCGCGCCCATCCGCGTGATGTCGCGGTAGAACACCCCGGCCGCGCCCCGGTAGAACGAGTGCGGGTCGTGCGCCATGCTGCGGAACTTCGCCCGGTATGCCGTGGGCTCGGCGGCCATCGCCTCACCGAACGACTCCCGGAGCACGTCCACGATGACCCGGCGTCGGCTTCTCGATGACTGGGTCCGCGGCATGAGTCGGACCCTAGCCCGGGACGAGGGGCCGGGGGGTCGGCCTCGGTCTCGCGCCGCCCCTCGAGGAGGCGTGACGGGACGCGTGCCGCCCATCGGGGTGGAGTGCCCGCACCGCCGGCCGTGCAACGGTGGCACCCATGAGCCCCCTGCAGATCCGTCCCGTCGGAGGCGCCGCAGGCTGCCTCACCATGATCGCCGTCTCCATCGTCCTCTCGATCCTGCTGACGGTGGTGCTCAACCTCCTCGTGTGAGCGATCCCGCACCGCCATCACCGCGGCGGCGGGTCAGGCCACTCCCGCCCGGGTCACCGACCAGTCGATCGGTTTGCACACCCCCCCGTTGGACTTCTCCGCCGAACAGGCGGTGATCCCCACGTGGAGGTCCATCTCGGCCCTGACCGAGAAACGGTCGCCGGCGCGGCTCGGCGGAGCGTCGATGTGCAGCTCACCGTCGCGGTCGGCCCAGACGTTCATGAAGATGTTGAGCGTCGTGCCGACCTGGTCCGGCCCGACCCCGTGGGGTGAGAGTGCGCCGACGAGGTTGGCGTGGCAGCTCGGGTGCGGCGCACCGCCGAGGTCCGGGTAGAGGATGTCGAAGGTCCGCTGGCTGCACGGCGTCAGCAGGAAGTCGTGGGTCCCGCACGTGTCCTCGACGATGGTGAGCATCGGCCGGCTGCGGTTGCTCCAGAGCTTGCCGCCGGTGGTGAACCGGATCGTGTTCTCGAAGTCGATCGAGCGTCCCGACGAGAGCGTCTCGGCGACGTCGTCGGCGGCGACGCAGTAGAGGTCGCTCACCTGCACCCCGCTGGGGTCGACGATGGTGAGGACGTCGCCGGCTGCGAGCCGGACATGGGTGCCGGTCTGCGGGGGGAGGCGCGAGAAGCCGGGCTGGCAGTCGAGGGTCATGACGTCGAGGATGCCGGGTCGCGGTCGTCCTCGACCGTCAGGGGGGCCTGCCAGGAGTCGGGCACCGCCCTGCCGGAGTACTGGCGCGCCTCGGAGATGGTGCCGTGGTCGGCCACCATCGGGTTGACCGAGCCCTGCAGCTCGACGTCACGATGACGGATCGCGTCCCGCATGTGCCCGTAGCGCTCCGACTCCTTGAGCTGCTCGAACTGCGCGTGCAGGTTGAACGTCAGCACCGGCCACGGCGCGCGCCGGGCGATCCGGGAGGCGTGGGGGTGCAGACCGACGACGAAGAACGCGGTGCCACCGATGCTGAACGAGAAGTCGACGTCGTCGGGGTCGCTCGAGACCTCCGGGTTCCACGGGGTGTCGTCGAAGTCGCAGAGGTGCTGCAGGGTGCGCCACAGGGCGTCCTCGAAGGCCCGCTCGGTGACGGGCGGGGGCCCGCCGAACACCGCGAGCAGCGAGGTGAAGCCCACGTCGGGGTCGGCCGACTCCCCGAACTCGCACAGGGCCCGGTGGACGTCGAGGCTGCTCGCCGCGCTCCCGAGCCGGCCCGTGGTGACGACGTGGGCACGGTCGCGGTTGAAGACCGCACGAGCTCCCAGACAGGGGTACTCGGGGTCGAGCACCCACTCCTTCATCTGGGTCAGCACGTCGTCGGGGGAGGGTCGCATCGTCACCCCGTGACCGTAGGCAGGCCGGCGACCGCTCCACCACCTCCGTTGGGGTGAGCGGACGGTGGGCCGCGCCCCACGCTGACGAGCCGGATGACGGTGGCGTGGACCATGCTGGGTCCATGGCGATGCGCAGCGGAACTAGGGTGACGTGGGCGTGGGGACGGTCCCGGGCGGAGGGCATCATCGACGAGGTGCACCACGACGACGTCTCGCGCACGACCAAGGGCGAGGAGGTGACCCGGCACGGCAGCGCCGACGACCCGGCATACGTCATCAGGCAGGACGACGGAACGGTCGTCCTCAAGCTCGCGAGCGAGGTCGAGCGAGCGGACGGCGGCTGAGCGTGGCCGAGGGTCACGCCGTGCACGGCATCGCGGGGCGCCTGCGGCGGTTCATCGGCCAGCCGGTGCGGTCGAGCTCGCCCAACCGTGAGTTCGACGCCGAGGTCTTCGACCGCCGCGTCGTCGCCGACGCGCAGGCCGTGGGCAAACACCTCCTCGTGTCGGCGGTCGGCGTCGAGCTCACCGCCCACCTCCACCTCGCGATGGACGGTGCGGTCTCGGTCCGCCGGCACACACGCGCACTGGACGGGGACTTCCCGCGCACCGAACCGCCCCTGCACGGCAACGTCGCGTGGCGGCTCCTGTCGGCGACGCACCTCGGTGAGCTCACCGACCCCGCGGTCTGCGAGCTCCTCGACGGCGACGGTGTCCTCGCGCTGCGCGCGCGACTCGGTCCGGACCCGCTGCGCGCCGACGCCGAGCCGGACCTCGCCCGGCGGCGGATCCAGGCCTCCCGCCGCCCCGTCGGCGCCCTCCTCATCGACCAGAAGGTCATCGCCGGCATCGGCAACGTCTACCGCGCCGAGCTGCTCCACCGTGCCCGGCTCGACCCGTTCACCCCCGGCCACGACGTCGACGACGACACCTTCGCCGCACTCTGGCAGGACACCGTCGACCTCATGACGCTGGGCCTGGGCGCCGGCTGGATCGTCACGGACGAGGCGCAGATGGTGGCCGCCCGCGAGGCACTCGTGCGCGGCGAGCGGGTGCCGCGATGGCCCAAGAGGTATGCCGTCTACGGCCGGGCCGGACGTCCGTGTCACGTGTGCGGCACGAGCGTCCGGGCGGAGCGGATGGGACTGCAGCGGATGTTCTGGTGCCCGGTCTGCCAGGGCGGCGCGACCCCGGCTCGGGCCGGCGAGGTCTAGGGACGCACGAGGACGTTTCCGACCTTGTGGCCGGAGTCGACGCGGCGGTAGGCCTCCGCGATGTCCTCGAGGGGGAACTGGGCGTCGTGCACCACGGTGAGCTCCCCGGCGACGAGCATCGCGAGCAGCTCGTCGACGTCGGCGGCCCGCTCCGGGAACGGCCCGGCGACGACGTCGCCCCGGGCGCGGATGGTGTCGGCCAGGCTCGCGGCGACGAGCGCCAGCACCCCGCCGGGGGCGAGGAGTCGCCGGCCGGTGGAGCGGGTGAGCGCTCCGACGGTGTCGAGGACGACGTCGAAGCGCTGCGTGAGGTCGGCCAGGTCGACCCGGCCGCGGTCGATCACGTCGTGCGCGCCGAGGCGTCGGACGAGCTCGACGTGGGCAGCGCTCGTGACGCCGGTGACCGTCGCGCCCATGTGGCGGGCCAGCTGCACGGCGTTGGTCCCCACGGCTCCGGACGCGCCGACGACGAGGACGCTCGACCCCGACTGCAGCCGCACCTTGTCGCGCAGGTAGCAGAGCGCCGTCGTCCCGCCGAAGAGGAGCCCGGCCGCGTCGTCGTGGCTCACTCCCGAGGGCGTGTGGGAGACCTTGGTGACGGGCACGGCGAGGAGCTCGGCGTGCGCGCCCATCCTCACCCCGTTCATGCCGCACACCTCGTCACCCGGTGAGAACCCGGTGACCGACGCGCCCACCGACTCGACGTCGCCGGACCACGTGCCGCCGAGGACCCGGCGACGCGGACCGCGCAGCCCGAGGGCGATCCGGGCCGGGAGGGCGAAGCCGTCCGGGAAGCGCCCGCCGCGGATCCGGGCGTCGCCGGAGGTGACGGCCGCCGCGCGCACGCGGACGAGCACCTGGCCCGCGGCGGGAGAGGGGTCCGGGACCGACGTCACCCGCGCCACCTCGGGCGGTCCGTAGCGCTCGACGATCACTGCGCGCACGCCGTCCTCCTCACGCCGGTGGGGTCGTGACGAGGCTATACCGGGTCGAGACGGTCGCCGGGGCGGTCGCCGACGGGGCGAGGCGACGGCGGGCGCGTGCCGGTCAGCGCGAGGTGGTCAGCGGCCGGACGACGAGGACGGGCCACGGCGCACGACGGACGGTCTCGGGCGACTGCGGGTGCAGCAGCTCGACGGACCATGTGTCCCCGGCCAGGGCGAAGGCGTGGTCAGCGGCCTCGAGGGAGCCCACCACGGAGTCGTCCCACGGACCGTCGTCGAAGTCGCTGAGGTGCTGCAGTGTGTGCCACAGCCGGTCCTCGAGGGACCGCTCGCTCGCCGACAGGGGCCCCTCGAGCAGGGCGAGCAGGCTCCGGGAGCCGCCGTCCGCGGCGTTCTGCGCGGTGAGCTCCCGGACCGCGCCGTAGACGTCGAAGCTGCTGTTGGGACTGCCGAGCCGGCCGGTCGTCACGACGCGGACGTCGGTTCCGTCGACGGCGATGCGGGCACCAGGGAAGGGCTCGGGCGCGCGGCTGAACCACTCGCGCACCTCGGCCAGCGGGCTTCGGCCCGCGGCCGTCAGGGTCGGGTCGGAGAGGGTGTGGGTCAGGGTCATCGGTGGCTCCTCGTGCCGTCCGGGCGTCGCACCTCGCCGGTGTCGGGCGCCGTCCCCGGGCTACCCCGAACCTATGTGTGGCGCCCCCGCGGGACTACCTCCCTAGGGGTGGCAGCATCGCCCTGCCCGGCTACGATCGAGCGTGACCACTCTCGTCCTCACTGTCATCGGCGACGACCGCGCCGGACTCGTCAAGGCCCTCGCCGACGTCATCGCGGAGGGGGGCGGCAACTGGGAGCGCAGCCACCTCAGCGAGCTCGGCGGCAAGTTTGCCGGCATCGTCCTCGTCACCGTGCCCGAGGATCGTGCCGATGCCCTGCGGGCGGCGCTGTTGCCGCTCGAGGGGCTCCTCGACGTGTCCGTGCACTCCGGGTCGACGCCGGGTCCAGACGAGGCCGCCGGCCCGGGGGACCTCCGGCACGTGCGCATCGAGCTCCTCGGCAACGACCGCCCCGGCATCGTCGGTGCGGTGTCCGGAGTCCTGGCCCGCCACGGCCTCAGCGTGGCCTCGCTCGAGAGCGTCACCCGCGACGCGCCGATGGCGGGCGGACGCCTCTTCGACGCCCGTGCGGTCGTCACCGTGCCGCGGGACGTCGACCTGGCGGTCGTGCAGACCGACCTCGAGGAGATCGCGAGCGAGATCATGGTCGAGGTGTCGCTCACCCCGGACGAGGGCTGACCCCGAGCCCGTCGCTGCCCGCGCGCCCCCACCCCCGCCTCACCCACGCTCGCGCCCGCGCCTCACCGAGGGTGGTGGACCGGTGGGCCACGATGGGCACATGCAGGCGCTGGAGCTGCTCCTCGACGACGACACCGACGACGCGGTGCGGCGGGAGTGGCTGACGCTCAGCCGGGCCGGGCTGCCGAGCCAGGCCGACCACACCGGGGAGACGAACGCCCCCCACGTCACGGTGCTCGCCACCGACGACCTACCGGCGTCCGACGAGGAGGTCGGGGCGGCCCTCGCGGGCGCGCTCCCGGTGGCGGTGCGACTTGGACCGGTCATCGCGTTCCCCGGACGATGCCTCGTCCTCGCCCGCCTCGTTGTCGCCGACGCCACGCTGCTCGAGCTCCACGCGACCGTCGTCGCCGCCAGCAGGGCCGTCCCCAGCCCACTCACCATCCCCGGGAGGTGGGTGCCCCACGTGACGCTCGCACGCGGCATACCGATCGGTGATCTCGGTGCGGCGCTGTCGCTGTTGCGGGCGCCCGGCCTGGACGGCTCGGCGACCCGGCTCAGGCGATGGGACAGCGTGGAGAGGCGGACCCACCCGATCGGCTGCTGACGCGGGTCCGGCACCGGGAGCGCAGGCCGCGCTCAGAGCATGCGGCGGAGCTGGCCCTGCCGGGCGTGCCCGAGCATGAGGCCGACGTGCACCGCGATGGCGGCGAAGAACAGCAGGTGGGCGGCGACGTGGACACCGAGCCAGTTGCTCCCGACCTCGAGGAGCAGCAGTCCGCTGAGGGGGATGGCGAACAGCAGGCCGATGAGGACCTTCTCGGTCACGGCCGAGATGCGTCTCGCCGCCGGGCCCAGGTGCTCGGCCCAGGGCGGCAGCCCGTGACGCCGCCACAGGACCCGGACGATGCCCAGTGCGAGGACGAGCAGGCCGAGAGCGGCATGGGCGAGCGGCAGAGACGGGTCGGTCGGCCGGTGGAGCGAGTCCCGGACGAACTCGTCCTCGGCGCGGTCGCTGCGGGTCTCCTGCTCGTCCTGGAGCCGGTCGACCTCGGCGCGCGCGGCGTCGCGGGCGTCGCCCTCGAGGTCGTCGGCCCGGTCCTCGAGCTGCTCGAGCCGGGCCTCTTGGGCCGCGAAGGCGCCGTCGTCGGCCTCCATGCTCCAGCCCACGACGAACTGGGCGGTCAGGGCGAGCACCGTCACCCAGTGCAGGGCCTTGGACACCCGTCCGTAGCCGTGCGGACCGTTGCGCCAGCGCATGGACCGACCCTAGGGGTCCGGTGCGCGGTGCTCGCTCGTGCGCGCCGCTGCGATTCGCGGCGCGGATGCGCCGTGGGGGTGCGCGAGGATGCCCGGGTGGATCTCGACGGGCAGGACGACACCGCCTCCGGACCGGAGCCGGGCGCCGACGGCGCCGACGGCGACGGCGGCGACGGCGACGGCGGTGGCGGCGGCGATGGCGCCCGCGCCGCCGGCCGCGAGCCGCTGGGCGCGCGCACCGCAGCGGCCCTCGTCTTCGGCTCGAGCGCCGCGGTCCTCGTCGTGGAGCTCGTCGCCCTGCGCCTCCTCGCGCCCTACCTCGGGCTCACCCTCGAGACCAGCACGCTCGTCATCGGCGTAGCCCTGGCCGCGATCGCGGCAGGGGCGTGGGTGGGCGGGCGCGTCGCCGACGGCACCGACTCCCGGCGCCTGCTGGGGCCGCTCCTCGCGACGTCCGGCGCGTGCGTCGCGCTCATGCCGGTCGTCGTGCGCGGGGGCGGCGAGCTCGCCGGCGCGGGGGTCTTCCTCTTCGCCGCCGCGGCGATCTTCGTCCCGGGCGCCTTGCTCTCGGCGATCTCCCCGATCGTGGCGACGCTCCGGCTCACCGACCTCGCCCGGACCGGCAGCGTCGTCGGCGGGCTCTCCGGCGTCGGCACCCTCGGCGCCATCGCGGGGACGATCCTCACCGGCTTCGTCTTCGTCACCGCGTTCCCGGTGAGCGCGATCCTCGTGGGCCTCGGTGTGGTGCTCGTCCTCGCCGGCGTGGTCGTCGGGGTCCGGCTCGGGCGCGGCGACCGGTCCGCGCTGGTGCGGACCGCACCGCCCGCAATCCTCCTCGTGCCGGGCCTGCTCGGCGCCGTCTGGGGGCCGGGCAGCTGTGACGTCGAGACGGTCTACCACTGCGCCCGGGTGGTGCAGGACGACGACCGCCCCACCGGGCGGGTGCTCGTCCTCGACGGGCTCCGGCACTCCTACGTCGACCTGGCGGACCCGACCCACCTCGAGTTCGACTACATCGCCGCCCTGGCGTCGGTGGCGGACACCGCGTTCCCGGGGGCCGAGCCCCTCACGGCCTACCACCTGGGCGGAGGCGGCCTCACCCTCCCGCGCTACCTCGCGGAGGTGCGGCCCGGCACACGGAGCGTCGTCTCCGAGATCGATGCCGGCGTGCTCGACGTCGACGTCGACCGGCTGGGCCTCGAGACCGGACCCGACCTCGACGTGCGGATCGAGGACGGCCGCCTCGGCGTCGAGCGGATCGGGACGGCCAGCCAGGACCTCGTCGTCGGGGACGCGTTCGGTGGGGTGTCGGTCCCGTGGCACCTCACGACGCGCGAGGCCATGACCGAGGTGCGTCGGGCGCTCGGCCCCGGCGGCCTCTATGCCGCGAACCTCATCGACTTCGGACCCATGGAGTTCGTCCGGGCCGAGATCGCGACGCTGCGGACGGTCTTCGACCACGTCGTGCTGGCCGCGGGCACCGACGTGCTCGAGGGCGAGGCGGGGGCCGGCGGCAACGTCGTCGTCGTCGCGTCGCAGGCACCGGTGGACGGCGCCGCGCTCGCGGCCCGCCTGGGTGGTCGCGTCCCGGACTGGCGCCTCCTCACCGGTCCCGAGCTCGAGGCCTGGGTCGGCGACGCCATGATCCTCACCGACGACCACGCGCCCGTCGACCAGCTCCTCACCCCGTACCCGGCACCGGGGCGGTCCGGATGACCTCCGCGACACCGCACCCCAGCGGGCGGAGGATGCAGGCATGACGCACACGGTCGACCTCAACAGCGACCTCGGCGAGGGCTTCGGCCGGTGGACCCTCGGCGACGACGACGCGATGCTCGACGTCGTCACCAGCGCCAACGTCGCGTGCGGCTTCCACGCCGGCGACCCCAGCATCCTGCGGCGCGTCTGCGCCGCGGCCGCGGAGCGCGGCGTCGCGATCGGGGCGCAGGTCGGGCACCGTGACCTCGTCGGCTTCGGTCGTCGCCACATCGAGGTCGACCCCGCGGAGCTGGTCGACGAGGTGATCTACCAGATCGGGGCGCTGGACGCCTTCGCCAAGGTGGCCGGGACCCGCGTCCGCTACGTCAAGCCGCACGGGGCGCTCTACAACTCCGCCGCCGTCACGCCGGCCACCGCGGACGCCATCGCCGCGGCGGTCGCCCTGTTCGACGACTCCCTCGCCCTCGTCGGGCTCGCCGGCTCCGAGCTGCTCCGGGCTGCGGGCGACGCGGGGCTCACCGCCGTGTCCGAGGCCTTCGCCGACCGGGCCTACACGCCGGACGGGCTGCTCCTGTCGCGGCGCGAGCCCGGCGCGGTGCTGCACGACGCCGCGGAGATCGCCCGACGGTGCGCCCGGCTGGTCCGCGACGGCACGGTCACCGCGGTGGACGGGTCGACGGTCCGCCTCGCGGCACAGTCCATCTGCGTCCACGGCGACACTCCAGGCGCCGTCGAGATCGCGCGGGCGGTGCGGCGGGCGCTGGACGACGCCGGGATCACGGTCCGCCCGTTCGCCGACCCCCCATGAGGCGCATGCGGCCCGCGGGCCTGCGCGGCCTGCTCGTCGAGTGCGACGCCCTCGAGGACGTCATGGCCCTGCACCGCGCCCTCGACGCCGACCGGCCCCACGGCGTCGTCGACCTCGTGCCGGCCGCTCGCACCGTGCTGCTCACCTTCGGGCCCACGACGTCCTGGGCGACCGTCGCCGCGGCGGTCACCGACCTCGACACCGCCCAGCCGCCCCGGCCCGGGCAGGAACGCGAGGTCGTCATCCCGGTGACGTACGACGGGGTCGACCTCGACGACGTGGCCGAGGTGACCGGCATGGGCAGGGACGAAGTCGTGCGGCGCCACCTGGCCGCGGAGCACCGGGTCGCCTTCACCGGGTTCGCCCCCGGCTTCGCCTACGTCGCCGGCGGCGACCCGAGCATCCACGTCCCCCGGCGGGCGACGCCACGCACTCGTGTCCCCGCCGGATCGGTCGCTCTCGCAGCGGAGTTCACCGGCATCTACCCGCGCGAGGGGCCGGGTGGGTGGCAGCTCATCGGTCGGTCGGACGTCATCCTGTGGGACCTCGCCCGGGAACCGCCGGCCCTGCTCACGCCGGGCACCCGCGTGCGGTTCACCGAGGCCCGCTCGTGATCGAGGTCCTCCGGGCCGGAGCGCTGACGACCGTGCAGGACCTCGGCCGGCCCGGCCGCGCGCACCTGGGGGTGGGTCGCTCCGGTGCGGTCGACCGGCCCAGCCTCCGTCTGGCCAACCGGCTCGTCGGCAACCCCGAGGGCTCCCCCGCCCTCGAGCTGACCTTCGGTGGTCTCACGCTGCGCGCCCACGACTCGGTGACCGTCGCCCTCACCGGAGCCCCGGCTCCAGTGACGCTCGACGGTCGACCCGGGTCGACGCACGCCGCGTTCACGGTCGCCGCGGGCCAGACCCTGGAGATCGGGGTGCCGTCCCGTGGCGTCCGCACCTACCTCGCCGTGCGTGGCGGACTGGTCTGCGACCGCACGCTGGGGTCCGCGGCGACGGACCTGCTCTCCGGGCTGGGCCCACCGCCGGTGACGGACGGCGTCCGGTTCGCGGTGGGCCCTCCCGCCGGCCCGGTCCCCGGCGTGGACGTCGTGCCGGGCCGCTCGTGGCCGGTCGAGCCGGTGCTGCGACTCCTGCGCGGACCACGTGACGACTGGTTCGCCCCCGAGTCGCTCGAGCTGCTGGGCTCCGCCCGCTTCGAGGTCGCACCGTCTTCGGACCGGGTCGGCGTGCGGCTGGACGGGCCGGCGCTCACGCGGGTGCACGAGGGTGAGCTGCCCTCGGAGGGGATGGTCGAGGGGGCGGTGCAGGTGCCTCCGGACGGTCACCCGGTGGTCCTCCTCGCCGACCACCCGGTGACCGGCGGCTACCCGGTGGTCGCCGTCGTCCACCCCGACGACGTCCCCGTGGCCGCGCAGCTGCGCCCGGGGGACCCGGTGCGGTTCCGGCTCGTGCCGGGGCCGGGCAGCCCCCCTTTGGGGTGAGGCACGCACGCAGGAGCGCGCCTACCGTCGGAGGATGACGGATCCCTGCACGGCGGGCCCTGAGGCACGCTCCACGACGGTCGCTGCGTGAGCGACGGACCCCCGGCGGGAGGGCACCGCCCGCCGCCCGCCACGACGGCCTCCTTCCTCGACTGGGCCGACGCGGGCCTCGTCGCCGCGGCGCGCGGCGCCGGCCCCGATCTCGGGGCCGCGCTCGCCCTGGCCCGCGGGCTCGGGCCGGTCTCGGCGGACCTGGGTCGGCGGTCCTGGGCGGTCCTCCGGGTCCTCGGCTCCCTCGGTGCGGGAGACCTCACGGTCGCCCGCGTCGTCGAACCGCACCTCGACGCGCTCGCGATCCTGGCCCAGGCCGCCGACGCCGGCGAGCCCGCCGTCAGCGCACCACCGGGCAGCACCTGGGGTGTGTATGCCGCCCACGCACCCGGCGCGCACCTTCGCGCCACCCCGTCCGGGCAGGCGTGGACGCTGGACGGGACCAAGCCGTGGTGCTCGCTCGCCGGCGAGGTCAGCCACGCCGTCATCACCGCCCACGTCGACGAGCACCGGCGACGCGCCTTCGCCGTCGACCTCGCCCACCCCGGCGTCGAGACGTCGGACGCACCGTGGGTCTCGCGCGGCCTCGCCGCCGTGCGCAGCACCGGCCTGCGGCTCACCGGTGTCCCCGCCACCCCGGTCGGTCCGCCCGGCTGGTACCTCTCTCGTCCCGGCTTCGCCTGGGGCGGCGTCGGGGTGGCCGCGGTCTGGTTCGGGGCCGCGGCCGCGCTCGCCCAGACGGTGCTCGACGGCGCCCGCCGACGCGAGCCCGACCAGGTGGCCACGCTCCACCTCGGGCGTCTCGATGGTGCCCTGCGCGCCGCGGAGCTCGAGCTCCGCGCCGCCGCCTCCGCGATCGACAGCGGCGACGCCGTCGGTCCCGCCGGTGAGCTCGTGGCCGCCAGGGCCCGCAACGCCGCCGCGGCCGCGGCCGAGCTGGCCCTGACCGAGACCGGCCGAGCCCTCGGGCCGGGGCCGCTGACGTCGAACGAGGAGCACGCCCGACGGGTCGCGGACCTCGCGGTCTACGTCCGTCAGCACCACGGCGACCGCGACCTGGCCCGCACCGGAGCCCTCCTCGTCGGCCCGGCCGAATGACCGGCCGGACCCGACTCGACCACCCCGAGGGCGAGCTGCGCTGGGTGCGCGACACCCGCTGGGGCGCCGTACCGGTGCCTCCGGCGCACGCCGTGCTCGCGGGACACGACCACCTGCTCGTCGTGGCGGCCCACCCCGACGACGAGTGCCTGGGCGCCGGGGCGTTCATCGCCGACGCGGCCGCGCTCGGGGTCGCCGTCACCGTGCTCGTCCTCACCGAGGGCGAGGCGTCGCACCCGCACTCCCCGACGGTGAGCCGGGACGAGATGTCGCGCCGGCGGGGCGAGGAGGCCGACCGCGCCGCCGCCGTCCTCGCCCCGACCGCTCGGGTGGTCCACGCCGGGCTGCCCGACGGTGGGCTGGCCGGGCACCACGACCGGGTCGTCGCCGCGGTGCGCGAGCTCGCCCCTTCGGGGACGCTCGTCCTCGCACCGTGGACCGCGGACGGTCACCCGGACCACGACGCCGCCGGCCGCGGTGCCGCCACCGCGGTCGCCGAGGCGCGCGGCGACGGTGAGCAGCGGCTCGCCGTCGGGCACTACCTCGTCTGGTTGTGGCACTGGGGCCGTCCGGACGACCTGCCCTGGGCGGACGCGGTCGTCGTGGACGCCACCCTCGCCGGGCTCGACCGGCGCGAGCGGGCGCTGGCGCAGCACCACAGCCAGCTCGCCCCGCTGTCCTCGTCCGAGGGCGACGAGGCCCTGCTCGGCGACGCCGTCCTCGCGCCCTTTCGTCGGGGCTTCACCACGCTCGTCCTCCCCGGACACGACCTCGGCGAGGGCGGCGCGCCGTCCCCCGCCCGGGCCGCGGCCTTCGACGAGATGTTCACCGACGGCGACGACCCCTGGGCCAGCCCCAGCTGGTACGAGCGCCGCAAGCGCGCCCTCACGCTGGCCGTCTTCGGCGGCGAGCACCACGGCCGCGTCCTCGACCTCGGGTGCTCGACCGGCGTCCTCACCCGGGCCCTCGCGGCGCGGGCGGACGAGGTCGTCGCCGTCGACCTGAGCGAGCGCGCGCTCGCCGTCGCACGCCGCGACGCCCCCGGGAACATCACCTGGGTGCACGGCGAGGCGCCGTCGGTCCTCGACGCGGTCGACGGGCCCCTGGACCTCGTCGTCCTCTCGGAGGTCGGCTACTTCCTGCACCCCGTCGAGCTGTGGCTCACCCTGGGCCGGCTGCTCGATCGGCTCGCGCCCGGCGGCGAGCTGGTCCTCGTGCACTGGCGGCACCCGACGCGCGACATCCCCCTCGACGGCCCCGCCGTGCACGCACAGGTGCGCGCCGTCTGCGGCTCCTGGTCCCGCCTCACCCACGTCGAGCCCGACGTCCTCGTCGACGCCTACGCGGTGCCGAGATGATCCGGGCCGTCCACGTCGTCATCCCGGCGCGCAACGAGGAGCGTCGCCTCCCGCGGTGCCTCGACAGCGTCGAGGTGGCCCGGGTGGCGCTCCGGCAGGCGCGACCCGACCTCGCCGTCGAGGTGACCGTCGTCCTGGACCGGTGCCTCGACCGCTCCGCGGAGGTCGCCCGCCGCGCCCCGGTGCGCCGCCTGACCGTCGACCACGGCAACGTCGGTGCCACCCGGCACGCCGGCGTCCGGGCGGCCCTGGCCGTGTCGGGGGCGCGAGGCGTCGACCCCGTGGACCTGTGGGTCGCCTGCACCGACGCCGACACCGTCGTCCCCCCGCACTGGCTCACCGGCCACCTCGCCCTCTCGGACACCCATGACGCCGTCGTCGGCACGGTCGAGCCGCTCGGGCTCACCGACGCGTCGGTCCTCAGCGAGTGGCGCTCCCGCCACCGCCTCGGCGAGGGCCACCCGCACGTCCACGGCGCCAACCTCGGCCTCCGGGGGAGCGCCTACCTCGAGGTCGGCGGCTTCCGCGCGATGGCCACCGACGAGGACGTCGACCTCGTCCGCAGGATCCGGGCCCACACGGGCCGGTGGGTCGCCACCGACACGGTCCGCGTCGCCTCGTCCGCCCGGCGCACGCCCCGTGCCCGTGGCGGCTTCTCGGACTACCTCACCTCCCTGGAGGCCGAGGTCCTCGCGGGCGAGGCCGCGGACGGACACCCCCGCCAGGAGGTCGGCTGAGCGCGGCGGCGCCCGACCCCCCTTTGGGGTGAGCCGCACCGCACCGGCCCGACCTACGGTCGAAGGATGACGGCATACAGCACCTCCGTGCGCGCCCTGCACCTCGTGACCAACGCGGCCTGGTTCGGCGGCTCGCTCATGGGGGCGGTCGGGCTCAACCCGGCCGCCGAAGAGGGGGACACGTCCCGGGAGCGCTCCGAGATCGCCGACCGGGGCTGGACCACGTGGGGCCCCGTCCAGGGGGGCGCCATCGGTCTGCACCTGCTCAGCGGCATCGCGATCCTCGCCGACAACCGGCGGCGCACGCTCAGCCACACCCCCACCACCATCGCGGTCGTCGCCAAGACCGTGCTGACGGGAGCCGCGATCGCGGCGAGCGGTGCGGCATACGTCAACGGAGCCCGCCTCGGCGAGGCGCGGGAGAAGGCCGACCACGACCCGGCCGCGTGGGGACGCGCGCGTGAGCTCGCGCAGCGACTGCGCTGGCTGCAGTGGGCGACGCCCCTGACCACCGGCGGCCTGCTCGTGCTGGACGCCTACCTCGGTGAGCAGCAGCGGGGGGTGGCCGGGCTGCTCGACCGCCCGACCTCGCTGCGGCGGCGCCGGTGAGCACCCGCTTCGAGTTCGCGTTCGCCCCCGCGTACCGGCTCCCCGCCCTCGTCTTCGGCATCCGTCCCGCGACGACTCACGTGGACGTCACGGACGAGGAGCTGAGAGTGCGCTTCGGCCCGTGGAGCCTCGTGACCGCTCGCGACAACATCGTCGGCGCGGAGATCACCGGGGGGTTCGGCTGGCTCAAGACCGCCGGCCCGCCCCACCTCTCGTTCTCCGACCGGGGCGTCACCTTCGCCACCAACGGCGACCGGGCCGTGTGCCTGCGGTTCGCCACACCGGTCGCGGGCATCGACCCCACCCGCACGATCAGGCACCCGGGTGCCACCCTCACCGTCGCGCAGCCCGACCTCCTCCTTCGTGCGCTGACGGGAGGCTGAGATGCGGATCGCCATGCTGGCGACGTCACGCCACCCCATCGCCGAGCCGTATGCCGGCGGCCAGGAGTCGCACACCGCGCTGCTCGCGCGCGGGCTGCGCCGCATCGGCCACCACGTCCGCCTGTACGCCCGCTCCGGCACCGACCCGGACCTCGCGGACGAGCTCGTGCCCTACGTCGACCTCCCCGCGTTGAGCGAGGTCGCCGCCCTCGACGGCCAGCTGCCCGAGCCGGACTTCCTCACCGACCACGCCGCGTTCACCGGTGCGGTGGCCGACCTGCTCACGCGGGGCGACGTCGACGTCGTCCACAACCAGAGCCTGCACTTCCTCCCGCTCGCGTTCAGCGCCGCCCTGGCCCGGCCCGTGGTGACCACCCTGCACACCCCGCCCTTCCCGTGGATGGAGCTGGGCGTGGCCCTCGCCGGCCCGGAGTCCGCCTACGTCTGCGTGTCCAGGGCCAACGCCGGGGACTGGACCACGCTGCCGGTCCCGGCCCGGGTCATCCTCAACGGCGTCGAGGACGACGGGCTCGGGGCCGGCACCGGCGGGGAGCACGTCGTGTGGACCGGACGCCTCACCCCCGACAAGGGCGCCGACCTCGCCATCCGCGCGGCTCGACGGGCGGGCCGCGGCCTGCGGCTCGCCGGCCCGGTCAGCGACCGGGCCTGGTTCGACGAGGTCATCGCCCCGGAGCTGGGAGGCGACGTCGAGCACGTCGGCCACCTGTCGCACGGCGAGCTCGCCTCGCTCGTACGCGCGAGTGCGGTCGCCCTCGTCACGCCCCGGTGGGACGAGCCGTTCGGCCTCGTCGCGGCCGAGGCCGCGATGTGGGGAACCCCCGTCGTCGCGGTCGACCGCGGTGGCCTGTCGGAGTTCGTCACGCCAGAGATCGGGCTGCTCGTCAGCGCCGAGGGCGACGACGAGGCCGTCGTGGAGGCGCTCGGCGAGGCCGTGGCGCGGGCCGCCCGTCTGCCGCGGCCGCACGTCCACGCCGCCGCACGCGGCGCCCTCGGCGCTGACCGCATGGTCGACGACTACGCCGCGCTCTACCGCGAGCTCGTCCTCGACCAAGGGGTCCCGTCATGAAGGTCGGGTGGTACGTCCACCACCACGGCGCGGGTCACCGCACTCGCGCGATGGTGGTCGCCCGCGAGCTCATGGCTCGAGGCGCCGACGTCACCCTCCTCGGGTCGGGACTCGAGGGTGACGCCGCACACCGCGGCCCGGTCACCTCGGTCCGTCTCGCCCTGGACGCCCCGCTCGTGGAACCGGTGACCGAAGTCGGGGCCGACGTCACGGTTCACGGGATGATGCACTGGGCACCGTTGTGGCACAGCGGCTTCCGCGAGCGCATGACGACGATCGCGCGCTGGATCCAGGTGGAGGAACCCGACGTCCTCGTGGTCGACGTGTCGTGCGAGGTGGCCGTCCTCGTCCGTCTCCTGGGGGTCCCGGTCGTCGTCGTCGCCCAACCCGGAGCGCGCACCGACCCGGCCCATGCCGCGGCGTACGACGCTGCCAGCGCGGTGCTCGCGCCGTGGCCCGCTTGGGCGACCGAGGACATCTGGCGCACGTCGCGCGACGCGACGCGCAGGGACGGGCTCGACCCACGCGTCGTCGCCGTCGGGGGGATCGCGCGCGGCCCGGTCCACTCACCGTCCGAGGCCACACCCGGATCGAGCGGGCGGGCGCGCCGGGCGCGGGGCCTCGTCCTCGCCGGCTCGGACGGGTTCGACGACCCCGACCTGCCCGCCCTCATCACCGGCGCGGTCCCCGACATCGACTGGACCGTGGTCGGGGGCAGTGCGTGGGTCCCGGACGTGCAGGACCACCTCGCGCACTCGGACGTCGTCGTCACCCACGCCGGCCAGAACGCCATCGCGGACGTCGCCGGCTGGGGACTCCCGGCCGTCGTCCTCCCGCAGAGCCGGCCCTTCGACGAGCAGCGCCACATGGGCGCGGTGCTCGCGAGCTCCGGGATCGCCCAGGTCGTGCAGCGCGACGACGTGCACGGTGCGCAGTGGGGCGAGCTCGTCCAGCGGGCCCGCACGCACGGCGGTGAGGGCTGGAGCACGTGGGGCTGCGAGGGCGCGGCGTCACGGGCGGCCTCGCTCGTCGAGGTGGTGGCGGGTGTCTGACCGCACCACCGTCGTGACGATCGTCCGGGGCCGCCACGACCACCTCCGCGAGCAGTGCCGTGTCCTGCGGTCGGTCGCCCCGAGGACGCCGCACGTGGTCGTGGCGATGGGGGACGCGGACATCGACGACGTCATCGACACCGTCATCGGCCCGGACGACCGCACCACCGTGGTCCACGTGGACGACGACCCGCGCGGGCTGCCCCTGGCGAAGGCCCGCAACACGGGCGTCGAGGTCGCGCTGTCCGCCGGCGCCGAGCTGGTCGTCCTGCTCGACGTCGACTGCGTCCCCGGACCGGGACTCGTCGACGCCTACCGACGGGCTGCGGAACGCGCCCCCGACGCGTTGCTCGCGGGCCCGGTCACCTACCTCCCCGACGGCGTCCGGGTGCCGGATGACCCGCAGGACCTCACCACGCTCCGGGCCCCCCACGCCGCCCGCCCCGACCCGGCCCCCGGGGAGCTCCTGCGCGGGGGCGACCACGACCTCTTCTGGTCGCTCAGCTGTGCCGTGGCCTCGAGCACGTGGCGCACGCTCGGCGGCTTCCACGAGGGCTACGTCGGATACGGGGCCGAGGACACCGACCTCGGCCGGGTCGCTCGCGCGCGCGCCCTGGACCTCGTGTGGGTCGGCGGGGCCGACGCGTACCACCAGTTCCACCCCGTCTCGCACCCTCCCCTGGGCCACCTCGAGGACATCGTGCGCAACGCCACCACGTTCCACGAGCGGTGGGGGGAGTGGCCGATGCGGGGCTGGCTGGACGAGTTCGAGCGGCGCGGGCTGGTCCGCCGGGACGGCGGGCGGCTGACGCTCTCACCGCAGCGTCAGGAGCCGGCGGCGGGCAGAGGTAGCGTTCAGACATGACCCCCGCCCCCGATCGCCCCGTCAGTGTGGCGGTGGTCAACGACCACGAGCTCATCGTGCGGGGCGTCGCGTCGATGCTCACGCCCCACGCGGACCTCGTCCGGGTGGTCGAGCTCGACGCCGACCTCATGCCCGTCAGCCCGGTCGACGTCGCGCTGTACGACACGTTCACCCACACGAGCCTGGACGAGCCCGACCTCGACGACCTCGCCCAGAGCCCCCGGATCGGTCGGCTCGTCCTCTACACGTGGGTTCTGACGGAGGAGCTCATCGTCACCGCGCGTGCCCGCGGCGTCCACGCCGCCCTCCCGAAGTCCCTCGATGGCGCCAGCCTCGCCGCGGCCCTGGTCAGGGTCCACGAGGGCGCTCTCGACCTCGCCCCGGTCCCCGACGAGCCGGTCATGGCCAGCCAGTCCTGGCCGGGGCGCGACCACGGCCTCACCCCACGCGAGTCGGAGATCATCGCCCTGGTCACCTCGGGACTGAGCAACAACGAGATCGCCGAACGGACCTACCTCAGCATCAACTCGGTGAAGTCCTACATCCGCTCGGCCTACCGGACGATGGGCGTCACGACGCGCAGCCAGGCCGTGCTCTGGGGCATCGACCACGGCATGGCCCCTACGCGCATGCGGGTTCTCCTGCCGCCGACGGCCGCCGAGAAGACGGCGGTCGGCTCGTCCTCGGCCCCGCGGGCCCTCGAGCGCGACGGCTGACTATCCGTCGCGCCCACCCGTCTCGTTGAGGCGGCGCGCGGCCCGGTCACCGAGGATGCTGACACCGTCGACGACGCGGGACCCGAGCGTCGCTCGCGCCTCCGCCCCCTCGACGTGCCCGGCGTCCGCACTCATCGACGGCGCGCGCCCGTCGCCGCTCGGCAGGGCTCTCGCCACGAGGCCCAGCAGGCGCGAGGTCGGGCCCGGGAAGAGCCCGTGCACCCGCCGCCCGACCCAAGTCAGCGGAGTGAGCTCGACCTGCGAGCGGCCCGCGAGCACGGCGTCGACGATGCGTCGGGCCGCCCGCTCGGCGGACACCGACAGCAGCGGGAGCGACGCGCCCGGAGCGAACCAGGCGTAGTCCTTGGCGGCATCGCCGACGAACTGGGCGTGGACGTGCCCGCCCGTGCGCATGAGGCCGGGGACGATCGTCGTCGCGGTGACCCCGGTGCCGCTGAGCTCGGCCTGGAGCCCCTCGGTCAGCCCGACCGCGCCGAACTTCGCCACGGAGTAGGGCAGCAGGTGCGGCACCGAGACGACGCCACCGACCGAGCTCACCACGCCGATCCGTCCGGCGCCGGCGTCGAGCATCGTCGGCAGGACGGCGAGGCAGAGGTGGACGGGTCCGAGCAGCATCGTGTCGATGGCCGCGCGGAAGTGGCCCAGGGTGGTGGACTCCACCGGGCCCACCTGGATGATCCCGGCGACGTGGATCGCGACGTCGACCCGACCCTCGGACGCGCGCACGCCCTCGACCCAGGCCGTCACCGCCTCGGCGTCCGCGACGTCGCACACGTGGCCGACGAACTCGCCCCGCACGGACGATGCCGGGTTGCCATGGGTGCGGTCCTCGGCGCCCGGCCCCACCTCGCCGGTGTTGACGAGGTGCTCGGCCCGGTCGAGCTCGGCGCGGTCACGCGCGCACCCGTGGACCCGGTACCCGCGAGCGGCCAGTTCGGTGCTGATGAGCAGCCCGAGTCTTCGGGAGGCACCCGCGACCAGCGCGACACCCGTCATGGCTTGAGGACCACCTTGATGCAGCCGTCCTCCTTCTTCTGGAACATGGAGTAGGCGGCGGGGGCGTCCGCGAGGGGCAGCCGGTGGGTGGCGAGGGTCTCGAGACCGAGCGGGTCGCCGCCCTCGAGGACGACGGGGATGATGTCGTCGACCCAGCGCTTGACGTGGCACTGACCCATCCGGATCGACAGGCCCTTGTCGAACATCTCCATCATCGGCATCGGGTCGGCCATGCCGCCGTAGACGCCGCTGACGGAGACCGTCCCGCCGCGTCGCACCGCACCGATGGTCGCGCGCAGGGCCGCGAGCCGGTCGATGCCGACCTTCTCCATCATCGGCTTGGCGAGCCGGTCGGGGACGAAGCCCACCGTCTTGATCGCCGCCTCAGCCACCGGGCTGCCGTGCGCCTCCATGCCGACGGCGTCGAGGCCTCCGTCGACACCGCGCCCGTCGGTGAGGTCGCGGATCGCGCCGGGGACGTCGTCGAGGTCGGAGCGGACGACGGTCGCGCCGTACGCCGCCGCCTTGGCCATGCGCTCCGGCACGTTGTCGACGCCGATGACCCGCAGCCCCCGGTGGACGCCGATGGCGACCGCGAGGAGTCCGACCGGGCCGAGCCCGAAGACGGCGAGGGTGCCGCCCTCGGGGACCTCGGCGTACTCGACGCCCTGCCACGCGGTGGGCAGGATGTCGGAGAGGTAGAGGAAGCGCTCGTCGGCCACGCCCTCGGGCACGAGCACCGGGCCGAACTGCGCCTGCGGGACCCGGAGGTACTCCGCCTGCCCACCGGGGACCGACCCGTAGAGCTCGGTGTACCCGAAGAGGGCGGCGCCCTTGCCCTGTGCGCGAACCTGGGTCGTCTCGCACTGCGCCATGAGACCTCGCTCGCACATCCAGCAGTGACCGCACGAGATGTTGAACGGGACGACGACCCGGTCACCGGGCTTGATGTGGCTGACCTCCGAGCCGACCTCCTCGACCACGCCCATCGTCTCGTGGCCGAGGACGTCGCCGGGCGCGAGGAACGGGCCGAGCGGGTCGTAGAGGTGGAGGTCGGAGCCGCAGATCGCCGTCGACGTCACCTTGATGACGGCGTCCGTGGGCTGCTCGATGCGGGGGTCGGGGACCTCCTCGACGCGGAGGTCCTTCTTGCCCTGCCAGGTGAGTGCCTTCATGTTGTGGTGCTCCTTGCTGTCGGGACGGGCGGAGGGGTCAGGCGGACAGGTCGCGTGACCAGTGGCGCGGACCGACGATGCGGGCGACGTATGCCGTCGCCTCGGCCGCGGTGCCCACGGCCAGGCAGGCGTCGTCGAGCTTCCCGGCCAGGCCGGCCGCTGCGACGAGTGCGTCGGTGGACCCGCCGAGACCGATGACCTTGTAGTGGGTGAACGCGTCGGTGAGGAAGTCGCGCGCAGCGGGCTCGTCGGCGAGGGCCTGGCCGCCGTCGGGCCCGGTGAGGACGACCACCGTGTCGTAGAGCACCGACGGGGCTCCGGCTACGGCCTGCTTCGCCTCGAGGAGCGTGCCGTCGGAGAGGGTGGCACCGCCGACCTTGGCCGCGACGACCTCGACGGTCCCGCCGGCCTTCGTCACGCCCTTCTGGACGCGCTTGACCGTGGCCGCGTCGGCGCCGTCGCCCACGAGCAGGCCGAGCTTGCGCCCCTCGAAGGTCTCCTTGGCGTTGCCGAGGATGCTCAGGGCCGGGGAGGGCTCGGTCTCCACGAGAGGTGCGGCGGCCTCGGACGCCGCAGGGAGCGGCATACCCAGCCCGTCGGCCACGCGAGCGGCGAGTGACTCGTCGACGTTGCGCAGGTTGGCGACCATCCGCTCGCGGATGGCCGGGATCTCGCACTTGCCGAGCTCGAAGACGTAGGCGGCGACGATGTGGTCCTGCTCGACGTCGGTCTGGCTGATGAAGAACTGACGGGCCTGGCTGTAGTGGTCGCGGAAGGACTCGGCGCGGACCCGTCGGGTCAGCCCGTCGACCGGCGCCGGGAAGGGCACGTGCCCGTCCGGACCGGCCTCGCGCGGACCGCGGTCGCTACCGGTGAAGGAGTTCGGCTCGTATGCCGCCCGCCCCGGTTGCGTGGACGTCTGCATGTGCCCGTCCCGCTGGAAGTGCGCGACCGGGCAGCGCGGCGCGTTGACCGGGAGCTGGCTGAAGTTCGTGCTGCCGAGGCGCTTGAGCTGGGTGTCGAGGTAGGAGAAGTTGCGGCCCTGGAGCAGCGGGTCGTTCGTGAAGTCGATGCCGGGGGGCACGTTCTGCGTCATGAACGCGACCTGCTCGATCTCGGCGAAGACGTTGTCCACCACGCGGTTCAGCGTCATCGTGCCGACCGTGCGCACCGGGACGAGCTCCTCGGGAACGATCTTCGTGGCGTCAAGGATGTCGAAGTCGAACGCGTCGGCGAAGGCGTCGTCGAAGACCTGGACGCCCAGCTCCCACTGGGGGAAGTCGCCGGCGGTGATGGCGTCGAAGAGGTCGCGCCGGTGGAAGTCGGGGTCGGCGCCGTTGATCTTCACGGCCTCGTTCCAGACGACCGACTGCATGCCGAGGACGGGCTTCCAGTGGAACTTGACGAAGGTGCTCTCGCCGGCGGCGTTGACGAACCGGAAGGTGTGGACGCCGAAGCCCTCCATCATCCGGAACGAGCGCGGGATGGCCCGGTCGGACATCTGCCAGAGCGTCATGTGCGTGGACTCGGGCATGAGGGAGGCGAAGTCCCAGAAGGTGTCGTGGGCCGACTGGGCCTGCGGGAAGCCGCGATCGGGCTCCTCCTTGACCGAGTGGACGAGGTCGGGGAACTTCACGGCGTCCTGGATGAAGAACACGGGGATGTTGTTGCCGACGAGGTCCCAGTTGCCCTCGTCGGTGTAGAACTTCGTCGCGAAGCCGCGCACGTCGCGGGCGAGGTCGAAGGAGCCGAGGTTGCCGGCGACGGTGGAGAAGCGGACGAAGGTCTCGGTCTGCTTGCCCGCCTCGGCGAAGATGCTCGCCCGGGTGAGGTCGGACAGCGACTCGTGGCACTCGAAGACGCCGTGGGCTCCGTAGCCGCGGGCGTGGACGACGCGCTCCGGGATGCGCTCGTGGTCGAAGTGGAAGATCTTCTCGCGGAACGCGTGGTCCTCGAGCAGGGTGGGCCCGCGGTCCCCGGCGCGCAACGAGTTGTTGTCGTCCTGGACCGGCGCACCCTGGGCGGTGGTGAGGACGGGACTGTCGCCACCGGCCACCTGGTGCAGCTCGCCACCGTTGCCGATGTGGTCTCCGGGCGTGTCCTTCGTCGCCCGTGACGTGGCTCGTGCGGCGGGCTTCTGCTTCTTCGTCGGCATCCAGTGCTCCCTCGTCGGCGTGAGTGCCCGGGAGCCGACCGACCCGCGAGCACGCGGTCGTCTTCTGGACGCTACGCCCGTCGGGGCGCTTCTGCTCCCTCCCTTGGGGTGAGGCGCCGCCGTACCGAGGAGGGCGACGTCGCCGCAGGTGAGGGCCCAGAAAAATGCCTTACGGTGGCAGGACCAACCCCGAGGAGCACCGATGGTCAACATCGTCCGAGAGTTCGACGTCCCCTGCCCGCAGGACGACGCGGTCGCCTACCTGGCCGACTTCGCCAACGCCGTCGAATGGGACCCCGGGACGGTGTCCTGCGTGCGCAACGGCGACCCCTCGGCGCCCGCACTCCCCGGTGCGTCGTGGACCAACACGAGCAAGGTGCTCGGTCGCGAGACCCAGCTGCAGTACGAGCTCGTGACCCTGCAGCCGGACCACGTCGTCCTGCAGGGCAGCAACGCCACCGCCGACTCCACCGACGACATCGGCGTGACCTCCCTCGACGGCGGCCGCAGCCGGATCCGCTACGAGGCGACGATCACGTTCAAGGGCGCGGCGCGCTTCGCCGACCCGCTCATGCAGCTCGTCTTCAAGAAGGTCGCCGACGACACCGTCCGTGACATGACCGCCGCCCTCACCCGCGTCGGCCGGTGACCACCGACACCAGCGCTGCGAGTGCTGCGAGTGCCGCCACGCTCGGCGCCGAGGACTTCGTGCTGCTCACGACGCTCCGACGAGGCGGCGAGGGGGTGCCGACCCCGGTGTGGATCACCCACCTGAGCGACGAGGCGCGCGTCGGCTTCTACACGACGATGGGGACCGGCAAGACCAAGCGGCTGCGGCACACGCCGCGGGTCACCGTGCAGCCGTGCAGCCGCACCGGCACGCCGACGTCGGGCACGCAGCCGGTCGAGGCCACGGCGCAGATGATGCAGTCCGGGCGGGACTTCGACGAGGTGCAGGGCGCCATCCGCGCGAAGTACGGCTGGCAGTGCGCGCTCTTCGCCGTCGTCGGGGGACTCGCCACCCGGCGCAAGGGCCTGACCTACCGCGACACCGTCGTCCTCATCACCCCCACGCCCCGCAGTTCCGCACGAGAGGAAGCACGACATGGCTGACACGACCCCCCGGGACCTCATCGCCGAGATCATGAAGGAGACCCGGATCGCGACCCTGACCTACGTCGACGACGCCGGCCGCCTCGTCTCCACGCCCATGGGCACCCAGGACTTCGAGGACCCGGGCACCGTGTGGTTCATCACCGAGCTCGACACCGACAAGGTCGCGGCGATCCGCCAGCGCCCGGCCGTCAACGTCGCGTACGCCAGTGACACCGGCTGGGTCTCGCTCGCGGGCGACGCCGTCATCAGCGAGGACGACGCCAAGCTCGAGGAGTTGTGGGACCCCTCGGTGTCCGCCTGGATGAAGGGCGACGCCCAGACCCCCAACAACGGGCTCATCCGGGTCACGGCTGACACGGCCGAGTACTGGGAGTCGCCGGGCAAGGCCGCGATGCTCGTCCAGCTCGTCAAGGGTCTCGTGACCGACGACAAGGCGCAGGACGAGGACGACGACAGCAGCGGCGTCGTCACGCTCTGAGCGCGGACGACCGACGGACAGGACGGGACGGCCGACGATGACCTCGATGGGCACGGCGGACGCGGTGGTGGTCGGGGCGGGACCGAACGGTCTCGTCGCCGCCAACGCGCTCGTCGACGCGGGCTGGGACGTCGTGGTCGTCGAGGCCAACGACGTGGTGGGCGGCGCCGTCCGCAGCGCGGAGGTGACGGCCCCCGGCTGGGTCAGCGACCTGTTCAGCGCCTTCTACCCGCTCGCGGCGGCCAGCCCGATCATCCGCGACCTGCACCTCGAGGAGCACGGCCTGGTCTGGCGCAGGGCGCCCCACGTGCTCGCGCACGCCCTCGACGACGGCAGCGCTGCGGTCCTGCGCGACCACGCCGAGGAGACCGCGGCCGGGCTCGAGGAGCAGGGTGCCGGCGACGGTGCCGCCTGGCTCGACCTCGTCCACGGCTGGGACCGCATCCGCGATCCGCTGCTCGACGCCCTGTTCACCCCGTTCCCGCCGGTGGTGTCCGCGACCCGCATGCTGCGCCGGCTCGGTGCGGCCGACACCCTCGACTTCGCCCGCCTGGCCGTGACCCCCGTCCGCCGGCTCGCGCAGGAGCGGTTCACCGGTCCCGGGGCCGGCCTGCTCCTCACCGGCAACGCGATGCACAGCGACGTCCCGCCGGACGCCGCGGGGAGCGGCATGTTCGGGTGGCTGCTGTGCATGCTCGGCCAGGACGTGGGCTTCCCGGTCCCCGAGGGCGGCGCGGGCGAGCTGGCGGAGGCGCTGCGCCGCCGAGCCGAAAGCAGGGGCGCGCGGTTCGTCACGGGGACGGCCGTCACGGCAGTCACCGTCGACCAGGGCCGCGCGAGCGGGGTGCGCCTGGCCGACGGCCGGACCGTGACGGCGCGGCGCGGTGTCCTCGCCGACGTCCCGGCCCCGGGGCTCTACCGCGACCTCCTCGCCGGCCAGGCGCTCCCTCCCCGGCTCCTGCGCGACCTCGACCGCTTCCAGTGGGACAACCCGACGATCAAGGTCAACTGGGCCCTGGACCAACCGGTGCCGTGGCGCCACGAGGGTGCCCGTGGCGCCGGGACCGTGCACCTCGGTGTCGACACCGACGGCTTCGTCGACTTCGCCGCTGACCTGTCGGTGGGTCGCACGCCCGAGCGACCGTTCATCCTCTTCGGGCAGATGACGACGTCGGACCCGACGCGGTCGCCGGACGGCACGGAGTCGGCGTGGGCCTACACGCACGTCCCGCACGGTGGCGAGTGGAGCGGCGAGCGCCTCGAGGCCCACGTCGGACGCATCGAGGACGCCATCGAACGGGTCGCCCCGGGCTTCCGCGGGACGCAGGTCGGCCGCCACGTGCAGTCGCCCGCCGACCTCGAGCGCGAGGACGCCAACCTCGTCGACGGCGCCATCAACGCCGGGACGTCGGGGTTGCACCAGCAGCTCGTCTTCCGACCGACCGCCGGTCTCGGCCGACCCGAGACGCCGGTGCCCGGGCTCTACCTCGCGAGCGCGTCGGCTCACCCCGGGGGCGGCGTGCACGGCGCCTGCGGGTGGAACGCCGCGCGGGCGGCACTCGGTGCCAACGGCCGCCTCACCGGCGGGGCGCGTCGCGCCCTGACGAGGACGGCGTGGAACCGGCTGCTGCCTCGCGACTGACGGCCCCGGGGTGCCCCGCCGGGCCGCCGCCCACGCGCGTGGTCAGCCCGTGGGGCGTTCGCCGTTGCGGTGACGGCCCTCGGCGAGGAAGGCCAGACGCTTGAGCGCCTCGACGTTGCGCGGCCCGATCGCGAGCTGACGGGCCGGCCTCGGGATGAGCGTCCCCGGTCCGCTGGAGGCGTCCTCCTCGATCCGCACCGTGCAGCCACCCTCACCGCGCGGTGTGATCGAGATCGAGACCCGCGCCTCGCCGGCCGGCCACCCGCGTGCCGTGAGCACGAGCGCGGAGGGCTCGACCGAGTGCTCCACGCGCGTGGTGTCGTTGAGGAGCAGGGGCCAGACGCCGAACGAGTGGTGGATCCGGGACTCCGGCGCGGGCCAGCTGTCGTCGACGTCGCGGACGCGGGAGGCGCCGACGACCCAGGTCGCGTAGGACCACCCGTCGGCGAGCACGTCCCACACTGCCTGGTCGGGTGCGTCGACGTCGCGGGTCACGGTGACGACTCCGTCGTTCTGCTCCATGCTCAGCTCCTCTGTCGGTGTGCGCGGCCGAGTGCGGCCACGCCAACGGTGACGCCGCCGAGTGTGGCGCCACGCAGCCAGTGTCTGCCCCAGCGCCCATGCAGCGCCTCACCCTCAGGGAGGGGCGCCAGGACGTTGCCGGGCGAGTTCGCGACCTCGCCGCGCGAGAGCCCGCCGACGCGCATGAGCGGGGTGACGATGCGGTCGAAGACCGCTGGGGCCATGCGGAAGCCGATGACGGCGACGTGGTTCGTCAAGCCGACCGAGACCTCGCGGCGCGGGCGACCCAGGGCGCGGACCGCGGCGCGAGCGACCTTCTCCGGGGGGTCGACCGGCGGCGGGGGCCGGCCGTGACGCTGGAGGTAGGTTCCGGCCTGGAGGTAGACGGGCGTGTCGACCCCGCCCGGCCAGACGAGGCTGATGTCGATGCCGGGGGTGCTGCGGGCCTCGATCTGCAGGGTTCGCACGAGGCCGTGCACGCCCCACTTCGCCGTGACGTAGGAGCTCATCCACGGCGTGCTGATCTTGCCGAGGAGCGACCCGATGACCACGAGGCTGCCGCTCCCGGTCTCCGAGAACGACTCCAGGGCGACCCGGGCGACGTTGGCGGTCCCGGTGAGGGTCGTGTGGATCGAGGCGTCGAACACCTCGGCCGGCACGTCCTCGAAGCGACCGTAGGCGAGGGCCGCCGCCGAGTGCACGACCCCGTCGAGGGGACCGAACCGCTCCCGGCCCGCGTCGAAGGCGGCCGCCAGCGACGCGGGGTCGCCCACGTCGGCCACGGTGACGAGGGCGTGCCCACCGCGCGCCTCGCACTCCCGCCGGACGGTGTCGAGCGCTTGGCCCGACCGGGCGAGGAGGACGAGGTTGGCCCCCTCCTCGGCGAGCTGCAGCGCGGTCGCCCGCCCGATCCCGCTCGAGGCGCCGGTGACGAGGACGGTCCTGCCGGTACGGGTCATGGGGCCAGTCTGCGGTCTGGAACCGCGCACGTGCCCCGGAGCGCATGGGTCACCTGACCCATCCCGCGCGCGCCGCAATGGGTCGCCAGCCCGACGCGGTCCCCGGCGCCCGGAACCTAGCGTCGCCGGCATGGGCACCTCCCTCCCCGTCGTCGCAGGCGCCGTCGCAACGATCGTGTTCGCCGCCAGCGCTCTGCCGATGCTGGGGAAGGCCCGCCGCACCAAGGACCTCAGGTCCTACAGCCGCAGCAACCTCGTCCTGGCCAACGTGGGGAACCTCGTCTACACGGTCTACGTCTTCAGCCTCCCGCCGGGCCCGATCTGGCTGCTGCACACCTTCTACGTCGTCTCCTCCGCGCTGATGCTCCTTTGGAGCCTGCGCTTCGCTCCCAGGAGGGCACCATGCGAACCGAACACATCGACACCGTGATCATCGGCGCCGGCCAGGCCGGTCTGGCCACCGGCTACCACCTCCAGCGACGCGGTCGCGCGTTCGTCATCCTCGACTCCGAGGAACGAGTCGGCGACGGCTGGCGCCATCAGTGGGACAGCCTCCGGATCTTCACGCCGGCTGCCGTGGACTCGCTGCCGGGGATGCGCTTCCCGGCACCCCGGTGGTCGTTCCCGACCAAGGACGAGTTCGCCGCGTACCTGGAGTCGTATGCCGCCGAGCTCGCCCTGCCGGTCCGGCTCGGCACACCCGTCGCCCGGGTCGCCAGCGCACCGGACGGGAACGGCACCGACCGCGGCTACGTCGTCACGACGGGGCACGGAGACATCCACGCTCGGAACGTCGTCATCGCGACCGGGACCTTCGGGCGCACACCGGCAGTACCCGCCTTCGCCGAGCAGCTCGACCCGTCGATCGTCCAGCTCCACTCGAGCGAGTACCGCCGTCCGGGCGACCTCCCGCCCGGTCCGGTCCTCGTCGTCGGCGCCTCCCACTCGGGCTGCGACATCGCGTACGAGGTCGCCGAGACCCACCCGACGACATTGGCGGGCCGGGACACCGGGCAGATCCCCGTGTCGTTCACCTCCCCCCTGCTCAAGGTCGTCATGCCGATGATGCTCTTCGCGTTCGGCCACGTCCTCACCCGGCGGAACCCCGTGGGGCGCAGGCAGTTGGAGCACTTCCGGTTCGGCGGCGGCCCGCGGCTGCGGGTGCAGGCGGCGGACCTCGCGGAGCGCCACGTCGACTGGGTCCGGGGCCGAGTCACCGGGGTGGCGGACGGCAGGCCCGTCCTTGCCGACCGTGGTCCTGTCGACGTGCGGACGGTCATCTGGTGCACCGGCTTCAGACAGGCCTTCGGCTGGGTCGACCTCGACGTCTTCGACGAGCACGGATGGCCCCGCGAGCTGGGAGGGGTGGTCGCCGACGCACCCGGCCTCTACTTCATGGGACTGGGCTTCCAGACCTCCGCACGTTCGATGCTCATCAACGGGGCTCGCCACGACGCCGACACGGTCGTGCGACACCTCGTCAGGCACCGGCCGGCCGCCGACCGGCGAGGTGGGGCGCGAGTACAGTCGAGGTCGGAGGAGCGATGGATGCCGACGCACTCACCCTCGGGCGGTCAGCCATCGCACGCCGCGACTGGACGGCTGCGTGCGAGCACTACGCGCGGGTCGACCCGGCACAGCTCCCGGCGGACGACCTCCGCGAGCTGAGCTCCGCGGCATACCTCACCGGTGACCGCGAGGGAGCCGTCCGAGCACTCCAGCGGTCCTTCACGCTCTCCGTGGCGGCCGGCGACAGGAGCGGCGCAGCCCGCGACGCCCACTGGATCGGTGTCATCCTCAGCATCCGCGGCGAGCCGTCCGTGGGTGCCGGGTGGGTGGCGCGCGCGCACCGGCTGCTCGAGGGTGAGCCTGAGGAGGCTCTCGAGCGGGGCTACCTCGGCATCCACGAGATGTACCGCTGCCTCGGGAACGGCGACCTCGACGGCGCCCTGCGCGCCTGCCAGCGGATCGGCGAGATCGCCGGCAGGGGACGAGACGTCGACCTCGCGACGTTCGCGCGGGCGAGCACCGGACGACTGTTGTTCTACACGGGACAGGTCGCCGAGGGGCTCCTGCTCCTCGACGAGGCGATGGTCGCGCTGACCGCGGGTGAGGTCTCGCCGATCATGGCCGGCCTGGTCTACTGCGTCATGATCGAGGGCTGCCAGGAGATCGGCGACTACCCACGCATGAGCGAGTGGACGGCCGCGCTGACCCGCTGGTGCGACGACCAGTCCGGCCTGGTCCCGTACACGGGTCAGTGCGCCGTGCACCGAGGTCAGATCCTGTCGGCCCACGGCTCGTTCGCCGAGGCCCTGGACGAGCTCGCCCTCGCGGTCGAGCGGTACCGGGCCGACGGCATGGACCCGGCCCAGGGCCTGGCGACGTACGAACGGGGAGAGGTGCTGCGCATCATCGGCGACCTCGATGGTGCCGAGGCCGCCTACGACGTCGCCGCCTCGCACGGGCACGACCCCCAACCGGGCCGGTCGCTCCTCCTCCTGACGCGCGGCAGGATCGCTCCCGCCGTCGCGTCGACGCACCGGATGCTCGACGAGGCCCACGACCCGGTGACGCGCTCACGGCGGCTCGCTGCGGCGGTGCAGATCCTCATCGCCGGTGGCGAGGTCGACGCCGCTCGGGTGCTCGCGGACGAGTTCCTCGACATCGCCGGCACCTTCGCGTGTGACGCGGTCACCGCCAGGGCGTCGTACGCCGCCGGCCTCGTCGCGCTCGCCAGTGACGACCCGGCCCGCGCCCTCGCCCACCTCCGTCGCTCCTGGAGGGTGTGGATCGACCTCGGCTGCCGCTACGACGCCGCGCAGGCTCGTGCCCGGATCGGGCTGGCGCTTCGCGCTCTCGGGGACGAGGCCTCGGCCGAGTCCGACCTCCGCGTCGCCGTGAGGACGTTCGCCGAGCTGGGGGCGCACACCGACCGTCAGGAGGTCGCCAGGCTGCTCGGCGGCGGCCTCCCCGACGGGCTGACCGCTCGCGAGGTCGAGGTCCTGCGACTCGTGGCGACCGGGCGGAGCAACCCGCAGATCGCCGAAGCGCTGTTCCTCAGCCAGAAGACCGTCGCGCGCCACCTGAGCAACATCTTCACGAAGACGGGGGTGACGTCGCGGACGGCGGCGACCGCGTATGCCTTCGAGCACGACCTGACGTGACCGCCCGCGCGCACCGCAGGAGCTCGGTCAGTTCCCCCGCAGGGACCGGAGCACCCGCGGCAGGTGGCCCGCGAGCTCGCTCGCGAGGTAGCCGACCCGCCCGTGCGTCATGACGAGGTCGTCACCCGCCGCCGCGTGGACGTACTTGGCCCAGACGAGTGCCTGCAGCGGCGTGGCCCCCCGGCTGAGCAGGCCCAGCGTCGCTCCGGCGACCACGTCGCCGCTTCCGGAGGTGCCCAGTCCCGTGTCGCCGGTCGTGATCCTCCAGATTCGCCGGTCGGCCACCACCCAGGTGTCGCAGCCGACGACCGCGCCGAACCGGCGCGACACCTCGAGGGCTCCGGCGACGACGTCCTCGTCGTCGACCTCCTCCTCGCCGAGGAGGAACGCGAGCTCCCCCGTGTTGGGGGTGACGACGAGCCGGTCGCGAAGTGCGCGACTCGTGTCCGCTTCCACGTGGGGCAGCACGGTGACGCCGTAGGCGTCGAGGACGACCGGCGTGTCCGCCGGAAGCTCCTGCACGACCTCGGTGAGCAGCCGGGCGGTGCCGTCCGCGTCGTCAAGGCCGGGGCCGAGCAGCAGCCCGTCCGCCCGGGACAGCTCCTTGGCCAGCGCTGCGCCGGCGCCGACCCCGGTCACCGACCCGCGTCCGTCCTCGGCGAGCCCGGTCGCCCCGCACTCGGGCAGGGCGACGGCCACGTGCTGGGCGACGCTCTCGGCCACCGCGACGCTGAGGCGCCCGGAGCCCATCCGCAGTGCCGACTGGCCCGCGAGGAGGACACCACCCGGGGTCGAGCGAGCGCCACCCACGACCAGGGCCTGCCCGCGGCTGTACTTGGAGCCGCTCGGCTCCGGCAGCGGCCACTGGTCGAGGACGTGCGGCGTGACGAGGCGGGGAGCCCGACGGGTCCCACCCCGCACTCCCTCCGGGACCTCACCCACGGCCCGCACCGACCTCGTCCGAGGCGCCCGGCTGCGCCGTGACCTCGATGCCGAGGTCACGGAGGTGGGTGTCGATGTTGTAGTCGGAGAGGACCCAGCCGGTGGGTGACTCCTCGTCGCGGTGCAGGCGGCAGATCGCGGCGTTCTTCAGACCATGGGTGCGCGCCCGCTCGAGCACCGCCTCCTCGTCGAGTCCCTCGGCGACGTACGTGAACAGCAGGATGACGACGTCGTGGGCGGTGACGAGCACCCGGTCGTGACGCTCCGTGTTCGCGATGTCGGTGAGGACGCCCCGCACCCGCTGGGCCACGTCCGCCCACGACTCGCCGCCCGGGGGCCGGTAGTAGAACTTCCCGAGCCACTCGCGTCGCTCGGCCTCCTCCGGGTGCGCGGCCCGGATCCCCGCCCCGGTGAGCATGTCGGTGATCCCCATGTCGCGGTCGCGCAGCCGCTCGTCCACCCGGAAGGTCAGACGGTCACCCATGACGTCGAGGGCGATCTCGGCCGTCTCCCGGGCCCGGCGGTACGGGCTGGTCCAGGCGATCTGCGGCCGTTCGTCCTCCGGCAGGTCGCCGAGCCACCGTCCGACGGCGCCGGCCTGCTCGCGTCCCAGCTCGGACAGGGTGATGTCGGGGTCCCGCGCCGGAACGGCGATGCGCTCGAGCTGCTCGCGCTCGGCGGACTCGGCGGCGACGTTGCCCTCGGACTGGCCGTGGCGGACGAGGATGATGCTGGTGGCCGGCATGAACCGAGGCTAGAGGTCCGGGACCCCGCCATGGCGGGAAGGCCTCCCCGCACCGCACCCCCGGTTCACTAGGCTCGGGCCATGCTCACGCTCGCGTACGTGCTCGCCGGCATCGCCGCGCTGGTCCACGTCTACATCTTCCGGCTGGAGTCGCTGGCCTGGACCGACCCGCGCACGCGCGCCGTCTTCGGGACGACGCCGGAGACCGCCCGGGTGACGAGGCCGATGGCCTACAACCAGGGCTTCTACAACCTCTTCCTCGCCGTCGTCACGGTCGTCGGGATCATCGTGTCCGCGACCGGCTCCGAGGACGTCGGGGCTGCCCTGGTGTTCGCCGGGTGCGGCTCGATGCTCGCCGCCGCCCTGGTCCTCGCGACGAGCGACCGCTCCAAGATGCGGGCCGCCCTCATCCAGGGGGTCCCTCCCGCGCTGGCCGTCGTGGTCCTCCTCGTCGCCCGGGCCGGGGGGTAGCGGCGCCGTGCCTGTCAACTTCCCGCGGTCCGCGCACCTCGACCCCACCGTCCCGCCCTCGGGTGCCGGCTGTGCCACGTGCACTGCGGAACAGGGCTGGTGGGTCCACCTGCGCCGGTGCACCACGTGCGGCACCGTGGGTTGCTGTGACAGCTCGCCGGGTCAGCACGCGACGGCGCACTACCGCGAGACCGGCCACCCGATCGTCGCGAGCTACGAGCCCGACGAGGTGTGGTTCTGGAACTACACCACGGAGGAGCTGGGGCGGGGCCCGACCCTGGCCCAGCCGCGCTTCCACCCCGCGGACCAGCCCGTGCCCGGACCCGAGGGGCGCGTCCCCGACGACTGGCGCGAACACCTCCACACGTGAGAGGGCGGACCCCGTGAGCGACCCGACGGCCTTCCTGGCGCAGCAGCAGTACGTCGAGCTGACGACGTTCCGGCGCAACGGAAAGCCCGTGCCGAGCCCCGTGTGGATCGCCCCCGAGGGCGGCGACCTCCTCGTCGTCACGGTGGACGAGACCGGCAAGACCAAGCGCCTGGCCCACACCTCCCGCGTCGAGCTCCGACCGTGCGACGTGAGGGGCACCGTCGCCGACGGCGCCCCGCGCTTCGCCGCCACGGCGACGGTGCACCGCGACAAGGCCGCGATCGCCCGCGTGAAGCGGGCGATCGGCGCGAAGTACGGCTGGTGGTACCGCGCGCTCACCACGGTGGAGCCGGTCCTCGACCGGCTGCCCGGTCGCAAGAAACGCGCCGCGATCGTCCTCAGGGACGTCGTGCCGCTCGGCTGACGAGCTCCCGCTCGATCGAGCGCGCGAAGCCGGCCCCCATCGCCGCGAGCACCCCCTGCATCGTGGTCTGGATCGCCGGGCGGGCCAGCCCCGGGAACGGCAGGTCCACGGTGACCTTGAGCTCGATCCGCAGGTCGGTGGACGCGCCGTCGGCGGCGTCGGCGAGGTCGTAGCGTCCGTCGGTCCCCGCGCGCTCGCTGCCGACCGGGGTGTGCCGGAACGTGATCCGCGTCCGCGGGTCGTAGGTCATCGTCTCGGTGAAGGCGAGCTCGAACGACTTCCCCAGCACCGGAATCCGGGTGAGCTGCCAGCGCCACCGGTCATCCGTCGCCGTGATCGACGCCACCATCGGCGTCAGCCGGGCGACCGCCTCGGGGTCGGTGAGGACGTCCCACACCAGGTCGCGCGGATGCTCGACGGTGGCCTCGGAGATCTTGGTCGCGGAGAAGGTTGCCATGGCGCCCATCATCCACTCAGGGCACTGTCCATCCGGTGACGGCCACCGTGCGCGAGCCCGTGGGGGATGCCGGGTCGACGACGAAGACGAGCTCTCGGGTCTCGCCACCCGCGAGGAAGTCGACGACCTGGTCGGCCTCGCGCGTCTCCGCCCCGACCGTGAACTCCATGACCACCCGGACGTCGGTGGCGGTCTCGTCGCCGGAGTTGGTCACCGTCACCGTCACGTGGTTCGCGCCGTCCACGGTGCGCACCTCACCCGTGGCGACGGCGCGTGGGGCCGCGGGGTCACGCGACCCGACGAGCATGCTGACCACGAGGGCGACGACGACCGCGAGGACGAGGCACGAGCCGACGAAGGTGACCCACTCGGCGGTCGTGCGCTCACGCGTGCGGCTCATATCGTCAGTCTCCCCGCGGCGCCGCCGATGGCGGCCGGAAGGCCGAGCACGACGGTGCGGGCGAGCAGGTCCGGCCACGGCGTCAGGCCGCGCTGGAAGACCCAGAGCAGGACGAAGGCCGTGAGCAGGGCGACGAGGTAGCACACGACCGTCTCGGTCATCGGGTGCTGGAACAGGCCCTCCTGCTCGTGCCGGCGGTCCTGCCGGGAGAAGTCGGCCACGAACACGATGGCGTAGGACACGAGCAGCGACGCGGCCATGAGGGCGAGGAGCCACACCGGGGTCATGGCGCTCGCGATCACGGACACCTCGTCGGTGGGCGCGATGCTCAGGGAGATGGCGACGGCCCCGACGACGGTGGCTCCGAGGTCGGCGACCGTCGCGGACACCGTGCGCCCGTCGGCCCCCCGGCCACGGTCCCGGCCCGGTGACCCCCCTGACGACCGGTCCCCGTGACCCTCGCTCCCGGAGCCTCCCCCGAGGAGGTGCCTGGCCACGCCCACCCCGAGGCAGAAGGGCACCGCCTCGTACAGCACCTTCCCGAGGCCGGACCCGAGGGGAGTGTCCGGGGTCAGCTCCCGCAGGAGCACGAGGACCGCCGCGCAGACGACGAGAGAGACGGCGACCGCCTCGACCGTGTCGGCCGCGGCGTCACGCCACCGCACGTCGCGTGTGGCCCGGAACCCCTCGGTCTTGTTCATCAACAGGACCGGGACGGACAGCAGCACGAGCAGCGGGAGCAGCGCCCACGACGGCGTCACCGTGCCTGCCCACCACACCTCCATCGTGAAGAGCAGCGGAACCCCGAACAACAGGCCCCCCGAGACCGCCCGGACGAGGTCGACGGCCTCCGCCTTCCACGGGTGGCGGACGGCCCGCGGGCCCGTGGCGCCCGCCGTCGCCACCACCCGTCGCGTCATCCCCGGACCATAGCGACCCCGACCCCGGCGCGGGCCGCGCACGAGCCGTCGCGACGTCAGTCGACGAGGCCGCGCTCGCGACCGATCGCCGCGGCCTCGGTGCGCGAGGCGGCCCCGAGCTTGGCGAGGATGCGCGAGACGTGGACGCTCGCGGTCTTGGTGGAGATGAAGAGCTGGGCACCGATTTGGCCGTTGCTCAGGCCGCGGGCGACGAGGCCGAGCACCTCGTGCTCGCGGGCCGTCAGGTCGGTGTCGCCGTGCGTCCCCACCCCCGAGCCGGCTCCGGGCCCGACCGTGAGGTCGTCGACCTCACGGAGCAGCGGGGCGGCACCGAGACGGACCGCCACCTCGCGGGCCAGGCCGGCCTCGTGTCGCGCCCGGCCGGTGTCACCGACCGCCCGCAGCGCCGCGGCGAGGCGGGCGCGCGAGCGTGCGGTCTCGTGGACGTGGCCGTACCGCTCGAAGGCGTCGACCGAGTCCTGCCACGCGCGGACCAGGGCGTCCGGGCTCGGGGTGTCCGAGCGGGGGTCCCGCCAGCGCAGGCGCAGCAGCTCGGCCCGCAGCCGGACGTCCCACGCCCAGGTCTCGGTGTTGCTCCGGGCCAGGCCCTCGGCCGGCGCGGCGGCGGACGGGTCCCGGACGCCGCGTTGCGGACGCTGGACGATCGCGTCGGCCCGCGCCGTGAGCGCCTCGAGGTCGGCGAGCGCCCTGCGGCGCAGCGCGTCGTCGAGGTGGGGTGCCGCGGTCCCTGCCTGCCCGGCGAGCAGCGCGGACAGCCGGACGACCGCGTGGAAGCGACCCCACGTCCGCTCGAGCTGCGCGACGGCGTCCTGGGCGATGTCGAGGGCCCGGGTGAGGTCTCCCTGCCCGCCGTAGTGCTCGACGGCGGGCATGACGAGCTGGACGACACCGAAGCCGTCGACGTGCCACCACTCGCGCACCGCCGCGATCTCGTCCTCACCGAGGACCTCGCCCCGGCCGGCGCGCACCGTCATGAGGGCCGCGTCGAAGAAGGCGCGGCCGGGCTGCGGCAGCAGCGGGTCGTCCACGGCGAGACGTCGCCGCGCGCCGTCCCAGTCGCCGATCTCGTATGCCGTGAGCCCACCGATGAGGCGCGACTCCAGGGCGAACGGCGCCCAGTCGAGGTGGAGCGCGCGGGCGACGGCGGCGCCCCGGTCGTAGGACTCCAGGGCCCGGTGGAGGTCGCCGCGACGATGGTGCATCGTCGCGGCCTGGTGGTGGATGCGGATGAGCAGCGGGTCGGGCCGGTCGCCGAGGTCGGCGAGCAGCCGGTCGATGTGCCGTTCGAGGGCGTCGAGGTCGTCGTGGATCTCGATGACCCGCGACAGGACCGTGCGGATCTCGTGGTGAGCGGCGGACCGCCCGAGCGTCTCGGCGAGGGTGCTCGCCTCCTCACCGAGGGCGGCGGCCTCCCCGTACCGGCGGTTGTCGACGAGCTGCTGGGTGTGCGCGGTGAGGACGAACAGCCGCTCGGCGCCGTCCTCCTCCGGCACGAGGGCGAGGGCCTCGGTCGTCATGGCGATCCCGGCCTCGGGCACGAGCAGGTCGTTGAGCCGGCTGCGGTTGGCGCAGGTGGCGAGCAGCCGGGCGCGCGCGACGGGCGTCTGGCCGGGACCCGGGTGCTCGATCCGGTCACGGAGCAGCTGGACGGAGCGCATGACGTCGCCTGCCGCCAGCGCGGCGTCCGACGCCTCGAGGCTGACCTCGTCACGCTCCGGTGCGGACTCCGCCATCCACGACAGCGCCTGCTCGAGGTGCTCGAGCGCCCCCGAGGGCCCACCCACGGCCAGGTCGCCGCGGGCGGCGTCCCGCGACGCGGCGACGGCCGTGGCGAGGTCACCGGCGGCGGCGGCGTGCCGTGCCAGCTCCGAGGCCGGGCCGAGTGTCGGGTCGGATGCCAGCACACCGGCATACGCGCGGTGGAGGCGCAGTCGCTCACCCGGCATGAGGTCGTCCGTCACGGTCTCACCGAGCAGCGCGTGGCGGAAGGCGTAGGCGGGGGGCCACCGGGTCTCGACGACGTGGTGCTCGACGGCGTCCGCGACGGCGGCCTCGAGCTCGGGCTCGGTGAGTCCGGTGACGCGCAGCAGCAGCTCGTGGCCCACCGTGCGCCCGGCGAGGGACATCGCCCGGATGACCTGCTGGGCGTGCGGGGTGAGCTGGTCGATGCGGGCGCCGAGGACCCGACCCAGGCCACCGGAGACCGGGCGTCCGGAGACGGCGCTCGCGGTGAGCTCCTCGGCGAAGAAGGGGTTGCCCTCGGCGCGGCGGGCGATCTCGGCGGCCACGGCGTCGTCGAGGTGCCGTCCCTCGTCCCGGGTGACGATGTCGTGGATCGCGGCGTCCGCGAGCGCGTGCAGGTCCAGCCGCTCGACCCCGGCGATCCGGGCCCAGACCGCGAGGGTCTCGTGCAGCGGGTGGCGCCGGTGGAGGTCGTCGGAGCGGTAGGCGACGACGAGGGCCACCGGTGTGGAGAACCCGCGGGTGAGGAGGAGGGTGAGCAGGTCGCGGGAGGAGTGGTCGGCCCAGTGGGCGTCCTCGACGAGCACGAGGAGGGGCGCGACCTCACCGACCGCGGTGAGCAGGGCGTGGACCCCCTCGGCCACGTGCCCGGGTGACTGCGTCGTCGTCGTCTCCTCCCGCCCGCCGGGGAGGAGGACACCCAGCGCCGGGCGGGTCGCCACCTGGTGCTCGACCACGTCGGCGGCGAGCTGCTGGAGCCGCGTGACGATCTCGGTGAAGGGCAGGTGCGCGACCCCGCTGCCGGCCTGGCCCACGCAGTGTCCCCACGCGACGTTCCAGCCGGACGCCTGGGCGTCCTGCGCCACGCGGGCGAGGAGGCTGGACTTGCCGATGCCCGCGTCCCCGGACACGACGACGCCGACCCCATGAGGGTCCTCGAGACCGATGATCTCGGCGATCCTCGCGAGGTCGGCGTCGCGGCCGACGAGCTCGCGCACGGGAGCAGTCATGCTGGCGATTATCGACGACTCCGTGTCCCCGGCGGGTGCGAGTGCTGCGGGTGCCCCACCGTCGCTCAGCGGCTCCCGCGCGCGGCCTGGACGCGGGCTCGGACCCGACGGATGACGTGGAGGGAGGAGCCGGGGCGCTCGTGCGTCTCGGGGGTGAGCCCGTAGCGGGCGTGGATCTCGGCCTTGACGAGCTCCGGGGTGATGAGGGCGTTCATGGCGGGTCCTTTCGTGACCGGTTCTGCTGACTCCTCCACGGTCGTCCCGTGAGGTAGGCGCCCACATCGGGCGTATGCCGTATCTCTCGCGGGCGGGGCCACCTCAGCCCGCGGGGCGGGCCACCTCAGCCCGTGGGTCGGGCGCCTCAGGCCGGCTTCGTGGGGTTGCGACGCCGTGGGTACCGATGAGTAGCCATCTCGTTCCGAAGTGGGGAGATCCGGGGGCACGCGCGTGGGAATGCTGTGGAACACGGCTCCGTAGCGTTCTTTTCAACAACCCCACACGTCGGGAACACCCCGGCGGCCTCGATCCAGGAGAACGACATGAGCGTCAGCCGCACCAAGAAGATCCTCATCCCGCTCGCCACCCTGACCGTCGCCGGTGCCATCGCCGTCGGCTCGGGTGCGACCTTTTCGTCGACGACCGGCAACACCATCAGCTCGGTCACCAGTGGCACGCTGACGCACACGAACTCCAAGGACGGCGGCGCGATCTTCACCCTCACGAACATGAAGCCGGGTGACACCGTCATCGGCGCCGTCACCCTGACGAACACGGGCACCCTGCCGGCCAGGTTCAGCCTCACCGAGACCCTGTCGGCCAACGCCTTCGGCGAGAAGACCGCGGGCGAGAACTACCTCAAGCTCGTCATCACCGACGTCGCGACGAACACCCCGGTCTACAACGGCAACTTCGGCGACCTCGTCGACGGCACCGCCACCGCCCTCGGTGAGTTCGCCCCCGCCGCCGCCAACACCTACCGCTTCACCGTCACCCTGGACGCGGCCGCGCCGAACAGCGAGCAGGGCAAGAGCGCCAACGCCACGTACACCTGGGACTCTGTCCAGCTCGACGGCTCGACCTTCGACCAGTCCTGACTCCTGAGCACGACGATCGACATCCGGGTTGAGGCAGGGCGCCCCACCGGCGCCCTGCCACCGGCCCAGCCCGTCACACCAGCTCCACCCGCCTGACCGCCCCCCCTGCGCCCCGCGCACCCCACACCCGCCAGCACCGCCGCACGAAGGAGCCCGAGATGCCTCGTCTCGCCCAGGTCGCCCGCCGCTGCGTCCGCGCGCTCGGCACCGTGCTCCTGCTCGTCGTCACCCTGGGCTGCGTGGCCTACATCGTGCCCGGCCTCCTGGGCTACGAGCGCTACGTCATCACCGGCGGCTCGATGTCCGGCGCGATCGAGCGCGGCTCGATCGTCTTCGAGAAGCCCGTCGCCGTCGAGGACCTCGCCGTCGGCGACGTCATCACCTACCTGCCCCCGCGGGACAGCGGCGTCGGCAACCTCGTCACGCACCGCATCACGGGAATCGCGCCCGGCGAGAACGGCACGACCGTCTTCAGGACCCAGGGCGACGCGAACCCCGACCCGGACCCGTGGACCTTCGGCCTTGCCGAGGGGACCCAGCCGGTCGTCGAGCACGCCGTCCCGTACGTCGGCTACGCGTTCGTCGCCCTGGCGGACCCACAGGTGCGGACGATCGCCATCGGCGGCCCCGCCGCGGTCATCGCCCTCCTGGCGCTGCGCGACCTCGTCGGCGCCCTTCGTCCCCCGCGGACGCCCCGCCCGGAGGTGTCCGCACCCTCGGGAGCCGGCCTCCCCGTCTGATGCCTGCCCCGGGCGTTTCCCCCACCTGCCGTAGCGAAACGGGGAACACCTGGGGCAGATCTGTGGAAGAGCCGTGGAGCCCTTCTCACTAGCGTTGGTGCCAACGCCAGGGCTCCTGCCCACCACCCACCCGCCGACCCACCGCAGAAGAGGACGACACCGTGACGAGGCTCTCTCGCTCGCTTCAGCTCCTCCTCCTCGCTGCCGTGGTCGCAGTGACCACCATCGGTCTTCCCGGCTTCTCGTCGGCCACCTTCACCGCGACCAGCCAGGCCGGTGCCACCGTGAGGGCCGCCGTCGACTGGACCCCTCCGACCGTGTCGGTCGTCAGCCCCGGCGCTGCGGTCAAGGACACCACCACCATCTCGATGACCGCTGCCGACGCCGAGACCGGCATCGCCTCGGTGACCCTGCAGCAGCTCGCACCCGGCGCTTCCGACTGGGCGACGATCTGCACCGACACGCTTGCGCCCTGGTCATGCTCCTGGGCGACCGCCGGGCTGGCCGACGGGCAGTACTCGCTGCGCGCCCGCGCCACCGACAACGCCGGCTACCAGACGATCTCCGACACCGTGCGAACGACGGTCGCCAACAAGATCCTCGTCGTCCTCACCTCGCCGGGCGACGTGGTCCGCGGCACCGTCGGCCTCACCACATCCGTCCACAACAACGCAGCCGGAGGCACGGTCAGGGTCGAGTACGCCCCCACCGGGACCACTTCGTGGAAGTCGATCTGCACCGGCCTGGCCAGCCCCTACGGCTGCAGCTGGAACACGTCGGCCCTCACGGCGGGGGACTACGACCTCCGCTCGGTCCTCACCGCGGGCACCACCCAGACCCCCTCGGCCACCGTTGAGGCCGTCACCGTCGACAACGCGGCGCCGAGCATCACGATGGCCGACCCCGGCAGCCCGCTGAGCGGCACGCGGACCTTCGCGACCACCGCCACGGACGCCGACTCCGGCGTCACCGCGGTCAGCATCCAGCACCGGCGCAGTGGGACCTCCACCTGGCAGGACCTGTGCACGATGTCCGACGAGCCGTGGTCCTGCCGCGTCGCCACCTCCGCGCTCCTCGACGGGACCTACTCCTTCCGCGCCGTTGCCACCGACGTGGCCGGAAACCAGACCACCTCGGCGACCATCGCGAACCGGATCGTGGACAACACCATCTCCTCGATCACGGTCGACGTCCCCTCGACCCTCACCGGCACCGTCACCGTCGCCGCAGCGGCCAGCTCGACCGCCGGTGTCACCTCGGTCCGCATCCAGGTCACGCCGACCGGGTCCGCCATGTGGTCCGACCTGTGCACCGACACCACCTCGCCCTACTCCTGCACCTGGGACACGACCACGATGCTCGACGGGCCCTACGACGTCCGAGGCATCCTCGTGGACGGCACGGGCCAGTCCCTGACCTCCGCGGTCGTCCCCGGACAGCTCGTCGACAACGCCCCGCTGCGCGGCGTGGACGTCCAGAGCGCCAACGGTGCAGGCTCGGTTGGCAAGGCCGACGCGGAAGACACGGTCACGTTGACCTACAGCGGCCAGGTCGAACTCGCCACGGTCATTCCCGGGTGGACCGGGGCCGGCACGGCGGTCACGGTGAGGTTGCGCGACGGGGAGTCCCTGGGCAGGACCTCCACCGACGACACGATCGACGTGCTCTCGGGGGCCACCGCGGTCAACCTCGGCTCGGTCAACCTTCGGAGGGACTTCATCAAGAAGGCGAAGTCGGCCACGTTCAACGCGACCATGACCGCGGGGACCGTCACGACGAGCACCGGTGTCATCCGCACCACCATCACCCTGCGGCTCGGCACGGTCGTCGGCTCCGGTCACAGCGCCCTCAAAACCTCCTCGACGAACGGCGCGATGATCTGGACCCCGTCGGCCGCGGTCACCGACCTGCAGGGCCGTCCCGCCTCGACGACCCCGGTCACCGAGACCGGCGCCTCCGACCGGGACCTCTGATGCACCCCGCGCTCACGACCACCCCCCGGTGGGCGGCCCTCGCCGCGGTGGTCCTCGGTCTGGTCCTCGTGGAGCGCACCGTCCAGGCCGCCTCGACCACGGCCATGATCCTGACGGGCGTGGTCGCCCTCCTCGCGTTCGCCGGCGGTGTCGCGATGTGGCTCCACAACGGCTTCGAGTCACATCTCGCCGTCGTCGTCGCGACCTTTGCCACGACGATCGGCACCGTACTGAGCCTCACTCTCGGTATGCCGGGCAGCGCCCGGACGGCGGTTTCGCCGATGCACGTCGTGATCCTCGTCCTCTCGGCGGTGATCGGTGTCCTGCTCGTGCTCGACGCGCGTGACCGACGCGCCGAGCGCTGACCGCAGCCGAGCCGTATGCTGCCTCCATGGGGGCTCACGTGCTTGTCGTCGAGGACGACGACCGGATCGCCGCACCCCTGGTGCGGACCCTGGGCCGCGAGGGCTACGAGGTCGAGCGCCTGTCCGAGGGGCTTCCGGCGCTCCCGCGGCTGGCGAGCGGCGAGGTGGACCTGCTGCTCCTCGACCTCGGCCTCCCCGACATCGACGGCCTTGACGTGTGCCGCCGTGCCCGTGAGGAAGGGTTCACCGGCGGCATCATCATCCTCACGGCGCGCGACGGCGAGCTGGACCTGGTGGTCGGGCTCGACGTCGGAGCGGACGACTACCTCGCGAAGCCGTTCGGGCTCTCGGTGCTGCTCGCCCGGGTCCGGGCCCTCGTGCGACGCGGGGCGGGAGCCGTGGCGACCGCTCCGTCTCCGGTCGCGGTCGCGCCGGTCGCCACGAGGACCAGCGCTCTGCGCGTCGACGTCACCGCGCGCCGCATCTGGGTCCGTGACAGCGAGCTCGCCGCGACGTCCAAGGAGTTCGACGTGCTCGCGCTGCTGGACGCGAATCGCGGGGCCGTGGTCAGCCGGGAGCGGCTGATCAGCGAAGTGTGGGACGAAAACTGGTTCGGTTCGACGAAGACACTCGACGCCACCATCGGCCGACTCCGGCAGAAGCTCGACGACTCGGATGCCCCGGCGCAGGTGACGACGGTGCGCGGGGTGGGATTCCGGCTCGAGGACGTCGCGCATGCGTGAGCGGCTCGTGGTGGTCCTCGTCGGGATGGCCATCGTGATGATGGCGCTGTTCGGCGTTCCTCGGGCGTACCTGCTCGCCGACCTCGTGACGACCCAGGAGGAGCGTCAGGTCGAGAGGTCCGCAGACCTGGTGACCGTGGCGATCGCTGAGCACACCCGGGCGGCCGCGCCCGTGACCTCGGCGTTCCTCGAGGGCCTGCTCGACGATGGTGACGGCATCGAGTACGTCGCCCCGGGCGACACGGTCGTGCGCGCGGGGGAGCCGGTCGTCGGCGCCGAGGGCGACATCGTGCAGACCCGGCGGCTCGAGGGCGGAGCGTCCGTGACGATGAGTCGCTCGGGCGCCCTCGTCGAGCAGCGGGTCTCGGACGCCGTACGGCCCTCCATCGTCGCCGCACTAGTGCTCGTCGTCCTCGCTGCCGGGCTGGGCTTCGTCCTCGCCCGCCGACTGGCACGACCGTTCGCCGAGCTGGCCGATGCGGCCGAACACGTGGGACAGGCGCGCTTCGACCTCGAGCTGCCGCACTACTCGATCCGTGAGGCCGAGGCCATCGGTAGCGCCCTGCGCCGGGCCTCCGCCCAGCTCGACGTCCTCGTCGGGCGCGAGCGCGAGTTCGCGACCAACGTGTCGCACCAGCTGCGTTCACCGGTCACCGCCCTGCGGCTGACCCTCGAGGACCTCACGATGTGGCCCGAGACGACGCCGAACGTCGCCGCCGAGCTGACTGAGTCAATCTCGGAGCTGGACCGCCTCAGCGGCGCGATCACCGAGATCCTCGAGCTGTCCCGGGGCCAGCGCCTGGGCGAAGCGGTCGACCTGGACCTGTCCGAGCTCGTGGCCGAGGCAGTCGCCCGCTGGCGCCCGCGCTTCGCAGCCGCGGGGCGTGAGCTGCTGCACGACCCGGACGAGCGCGTGCTGGCGCACGTCGTGCGCGGTCCGGTGGCCCAGATCCTCGACGTCCTCCTCGAGAACGCCTGTGCGCACGGCGAGGGCCGGGTCGTGGCCGGCGCTCGAGACCTCGGCAAGTTCCTGCACGTGGGTGTCGTGGACGAGGGCGCGAGGTCCGTCGACGACGAGGTCTTCCGCCGCGGTGCGAGCGCGGCGGACAGCCAGGGTCATGGACTCGGGCTCACCATCGCCTCGCAGCTCGCGATCTCGGTCGGTGGCTACCTCACCCTCGCCGACGCACCCACGACGACCTTCGTCCTCGTGGTGCCGGCCAAGGCCGACGTGCTCAACCTGCTGACGGTCTGAGCATCCCGGACGCATCCCTTCGGGCACGACCCAGCTCGCCCACGGTAGGGGTCAGGCCGAAGGCCGCTTGCTCCCGTTGCGTCGCGCTCGAGTAGCGGACCGGGTCGGACCCAGCTCCCTGAGGTCGGTGATGTTGACCTCGAAGCCGGCGGCACGGCATACGGAGAGCATGAGCCGCGACCCTGTGCTGGCACCGGCCGCGGTCAGCACCCAGAGCTCCTCGGCCGCGCCCACAGCCAGTGCAGGAGCGACTCGGCGCGGGCCGGGGGTGGGTTCGACACGTTGAGGGTGAGCACGGACGGCACAAGAGCCGACGAGCTCGGGCAGCGACACGCTGCCCCACACGGAGGCCTGTGCCGCGAGCGTCGACGGTTTCGAGGCGTTCGTGTTCGTCACGCCCGAGGACAACCACGGCATCCCCGGCCAGCTCAAGAACGCCCTGGACTTCCTCTACGCGCGGTGGAACGACAAGGTCGCCGGCATCGTCTGCTACGGCAGCAACGGGGGCTTCCGCGCCGCCGAACAGCTCCCGCTGACCCTCAACGAGCTCCAGGTGGCCGTCGTGCGGGCGCAGGTCGAGCTGTCGACGTTCGACGACATGGACTCGTCCGGATGGATGCGCCCGCGCGAGGACCAGGGCGCCAAGCGCAAGGCCATGCGGACCGCGGTGGAGCGGTGGGCAGGGGCGATGCGGACGATGCACCGGGCCGATCCGGCCTAGAAGACGGGGCGCCCGCCGGTGACGCCCAGCACGGTCCCGGAGACGTAGCTCGCCTCGTCGGAGGCGAGGAAGACGTACGCGGCGGCCACCTCGACCGGGTGCCCGGCCCGGCCCAACGGGGTGTCGGCGCCGAAGCCCTCGACCTTGTCCGGCGGCATCGTCGCGGGGATGAGCGGTGTCCAGATCGGTCCCGGGGCGACGGCGTTGACGCGGACGCCACGCGGACCGAGCTCGCTGGCGAGGTTGACCACCAGGTTGTTGAGGGCGGCCTTCGTCGCGGCGTAGTCGAGCAGGTGCTCGGAAGGCTCGTAGGCCTGAATCGACGTCGTGACGATGACCGAGCCGCCGGCCTTCTCGAGGTCCGCCGCGAGCGCCTGGACGAGCCAGAACGTCGAGAAGACGTTGGTGGCGAAGGTGCGCTGGATCTGCTCGGGCGGGAAGGCCTCGAGGTCGTCGAACGTCATCTGGTACGCGGCGTTGCAGACGAGGACGTCCAGCCCGCCGAGGACCTCCACGGCGTCCCGGGCCAGCTGCTGGTTGGCCGCGAGCTCGGTGAGGTCGGTCGCGAAGAGGTGGGCGGTGCCGCCGACCTCGCTGACGACCCGGACGGTGTCCTCGGCGTCGGCCTGCTCCTGCGGGAGGTGGGCGATCGCGACCGCCGCGCCCTCCTTGGCCATGGTGATCGCGACGGCGCGACCGATGCCCGAGTCGCCACCCGTGACGAGCACCCGTTTGCCCCCGAGGCGCTCGCGGCCCGTCCACGAGGACTCCCCGTGGTCGGGCCTGGGACGGAGCCCGTCAGTGGTTCCGGGCCAGTCCTGCGACTGGCCGGGGATCTCGGTGAGCTCGGGGCGCGTCATGGGTCCTCCTTGTGGCGGGGATGGGTACACGTCGAGTCCTACCCACTCCGCACTGGGACAATGCCTCATGCCCGACTACGGTCTCGACCTCGAGTTCGGCATCTTCCCGACCCCGGACGCCTCCCGTCACCACGAGGTGCTCGAGCTGGCCCAGCTCGCCGACGTGCTGGGCCTCGAGCACGTGAGCATTCAGGACCACCCCTACCAGGCGGCCCACCTCGACACGTGGACGCTGCTGTCGGTGATCGGCTCCCGCACCAGCCAGGTGCGGCTGTCGACCAACGTGGCCAACCTGCCGCTCCGGCCACCCGTGGTGCTCGCGAAGGCGGCGGCCACCCTCGACCTGCTCACGGGCGGGCGGGTCGAGCTGGGCCTCGGGGCGGGGGCGTTCTGGGACGGCATCGTCGCGGCCGGGGGCGAGCGGCGCACGCCGGGGGAGTCGGTCGACGCGCTGGCGGAGGCGGTCTCGGTCCTGCGCGCCTTCTGGGCGGGCGAGCGGGGGCGGTTCGAGGGCGAGCACTACACGACCAAGGGACTGCGCCCGGGGCCACGACCGGCCCACGACATCCCGATCTGGCTCGGCGCCTACCAGCCACGGATGATCCGGCTGACCGGCCGGGTCGCCGACGGTTGGGTCCCGAGCATGGCCTACGCCGACCCGTCGGCCCTTCCGGACCTCACCGCCCGGCTCGACGAGGCTGCGGTCGCCGCGGGTCGTGCACCTCAGGACATCCGCCGGATCTACAACATCTCCGGCCGGTTCGGCTCGGGGTCGGGGCTGTTGCAGGGCGGGCCGGGAGACTGGGCCGAGCAGCTCACCGACCTCGCGGTCGGCATCGGCATGTGCACCTTCATCCTCGGCGCCGACGACCCGAATGTCGTCCGGCGCTTCGCCGAGGAGGTCGTGCCGTTGGCGCGCGAGCTCGTGGCGGCCGAGCGTGAGGGCGGTCGGCCGGACGAGGTGACGCCATCGCGGAGACACGGCGCCGGGGCTCAGCAGGCGGCGGGAACCGCTGTGGCGCAGGACCGGTCGGCGTTCACAACCGAGCAGCTGGCCGTCCCCCGGCACCTCGTCGAGGTCCACGACCACCTCCGGCGCGAGCTCGAGCAGGTCCGCGACATCGTCCGGCAGGTGCGGGAGGGACACGAGAGCGTCGCCGCCGCCCGGTCGGTCATCAACACGATGACCATGCGCCAGAACAACTGGACGCTCGGCGCCTACTGCGAGTCGTACTGCCGCATCGTCACGGGCCACCACACCAACGAGGACAGGGGGATCTTCCCCCACCTGCTGCGGGCCGACCCGGCGCTCCAGCCGGTCGTCACGCGGCTCCACGACGAGCACGAGGTGATCGCCGGCCTGCTCGACGGGCTCGATCGCGCCCTCGTGGCGCTCGTCGGTGACGCGGGCCACGGCTCCTCGGGGCGGCGCGCCCTCGACAGCCTGTCCGACGCCCTCGACGACCTCTCCGACGCCCTGCTGGCCCACCTGTCCTACGAGGAGGAGGCGCTCCATGACCCGCTCGCCATCCACGGCTTCGGCTGACGTCGCCGGCATCCCGCTCGACGCCGTCGACTTCTACCGTGCGCTCGAGCTCGCCAACTCGCGCGAGTGGTGGGCCGTCAACAAGGAGCGGTATGCCGCGAGCGTCCGCGAGCCCATGGCGCACCTCGGTGACGTGCTCACCGAGGAGTTCGGCGAGCCCAGGCTGTTCCGGCCGAACCGGGACGTCCGCTTCAGCAAGGACAAGGCGCCGTACAAGGACCACCAGGGGCTGTTCGTCCCGACCTCCGCGCGCATGGGCTGGTACGTCCAGGTCCGCGCCGACGGCCTCCGGACCGCCGGCGGGTTCTATGCGTCCGAGTCCGACCAGGTGGCCCGCTACCGGGCCTCGGTCGCCGACGACGTGGTCGGCGACCGGCTCGTGGCCCTCGTCGAGGCGCTGTCGGACAACGGTTTCGAGATCGGGGGTGACGTCCTCGCGACGCGACCACGCGGCACACCCGCAGACCATCCACGGTTGGAGCTGCTGCGGCACCGGACCCTCACGGCGTCCCGGGACCACGGCACGCCGGACTGGCTGGAGGCCGACGAGGTCGCCGACCGGGTGCGCGAGGACTGGGTGGCGCTGCGGCCACTCATCGAGTGGTGCGACCAGTACGTCGGCGCCAGCGAGAAGCCGGGGAGGCGGTGATGGTCCGGCGCGCGAGGGCGAGCGACGTCGACGCCATCGCCGGTGCGCTGCCCGAGACCGAGCTCGGCATCTCCTGGGGCGACCGGCCGACGTGGAAGGTCCGCGGCAAGGGGTTCCTGCTCTACCGCATGCCGCACAAGACCGCCGTCGACCCCGAGACGGGGGAGATGTGGGACGACCTCCTCGTCGTCTTCACACCGGACATGGGGGTCAAGCAGTCCCTCGTCGAGGCCGACAGCCCGTTCTTCGACATCCCCACTTCCGCAACCACCCGGGTGTGCTCGTGCGGCTGTCCCGCATCGGCGAGATCGACCGCGCCGAGCTCGAGGAGATCATCGTCGAGGCGTGGGCGGCCAAGGCTCCCAAGAAGCTCGTCCGCGAGCACCTCGGCCCTGACACAATGATGCCATGAGCGGTGACGGCACGAAGGACTCACCCTGGGAGCTGACGACGGCCCCCGGCACCTCGGCCTACACGATGTACCGCGACGAGTCCGCGGACCCGCCGGCCCTCGTGTGCCAGGTCGGGTCGACGACGTTGAGGTACCACCTCAGCGCGGTCGAGGACCTGCACGCGATGCTCCGGGAGCGCGGCGACTGGGTCGACCTCGGCGCGGCCGACGAGAAGAAGCCGGCCAGGGACGGGACGGTCGAGGCGTGGGGCCGGGCCGACGACAACCCGGTGGGCGGCTGGTACGGGCTGCGCCCCGGCTACCGCGGTCGCTTCGGGATGTACCTCCCGCCCCTGCTCGAGGAGCTCGGCCTCATCGAGCTCGAGCACCTTCCCCGCAACAACCGCGCCCGCGCCCTCTGAGGGCGCGTCACCGAAGTGGAGTCGGCTGCCATGCAGATGCCCCGGCACAGCGACGAGGCCAAGGCCCACTTCCGCACGCTCGTCCCCGACGTCCCCGGCGTCGAGGTGAAGCCGATGTTCGGCTCGGTCGGAGCGTTCGTCAACGGCACCATGTTCGCGGGCCTGTTCGGGGAGTCGCTCGGGGTCAAGCTCGACGAGTCCGGTCTCGACGAGCTGCGCGCCCTGCCCGGCAGCGGTCCGTTCGGACCGACCGAGCGGCCGATGAACGGCTGGCAGTCGCTGCCCCCGGACCTGTCCGACGCCGACGCCGCCGACTGGTTCGAGCGAGCCCGCGCGCACGTCGAGACCCTTCCGCCCAAGGTGCGCAAGCCGACGAAGAGGGCCGCGGGTAGACCGCCGAGCTAGCGGGCGCGGGTGCCCGTTCCGGCCGGCCCGGTCAGCGCCGGGGCTCGCGGATCGCGGTGCGGACCGAGAACAGCTCGGGGAAGAAGGTGAGCTCCAGGGCGCGCTGCAGGAACCCGACGCCGCTCGAGCCACCCGTGCCCGTCTTCATCCCGATGACCCGCTGCACGGTCTTGAGGTGGCGGAAGCGCCACAGCTGGAAGTTGTCCTCGAGGTCGACGAGCTCCTCGCACGCCTCGTAGACGTCCCAGTGCGTCTCCGCGTCCTCGTAGATGTCGGTGAACAGCCGGACGAGGTCGTCGTTCGGGACGTGGGCGACGCTCACGTCCCGGTCGAGGATCTCCTGAGGCACGGCATACCCCCGCCGTGCGAGGTGGCGCAGGAACTCGTCGTAGATGCTCGGGGCCTCGAGGAGCTCCTCGAGCAGCGCGTGGGCCTTCGGGTCGGCCTCGTGGACCTTGAGCATGCCGCGGTGCTTGTTGCCGAGCATGAACTCGACCCCGCGGTACTGCCACGACTGGAAGCCGGACGCGTGGCCGAGGTAGCCGCGGAACTGGCTGTACTCCGTCGGCGTGAGGGTGGCGAGCACCGACCACTGGTCGGTGAGCGTGCGCTGGATGTGCTTGACCCGGGCGACGCGCTTGAGGGCCACCCGCATCTCGTCCTGGGCGAGCAGCGCTGCCGCGGAGCGCAGCTCGTGGAGGACCAGCTTGAGCCACAGCTCCGACGTCTGGTGCTGGATGATGAAGAGCATCTCGTCGTGGTGCTCGGGGTCGCTCACCGGGTGCTGGGCGCTGAGGAGCTCGTCGATCGCGAGGTAGGAGCCGTAGCTCATCTCCTTGGCGAAGTCGGTGTGGATGCCGGCCTCGATCGGCCGGGTGTTGTCCTTCGACGTTGCGCTCATGGGCCCAACCTTAGGACGCACGTCCCCGGGCCCGGACGGCCCGGAACGGCGACGCCCGGCAGGGTCGTGCCGGGGTGGCCGGCGCGAGACCTAGGGTGGTGCCGGTGACTCGTCCCGCCGGCCCGGACCGCCCGCTCATCGCCCTCTGGGAGCGGCACCGCCGCTACCGGGGCCGGCTCGTGGCCGCCGTGACGATGTCCACGGTCAACAAGGTCGCCGACGTCGTGCCGGAGCTGCTCATCGGGGCAGCGGTGGATGTCGTCGTCCGGGGCGACGACTCGTTCGTGGGCTCGGTGCTCGGCATCGAGTCGCGCTACACCCAGCTCGCGTGGCTCGCCGCGATCAACGTCGTCGTCTGGGTCATCGAGTCGCTCTCGCAGTACGTCGCCGACGTGCTCTGGCGGGGACTGGCCCAGGGGATCGAGCACGACCTCCGGGTGGAGGCATACGACCACGCGCAGCACCTCGACATGTCGTGGCACGAGGGCCGGGCGAGCGGCACCACGTTGGCCACACTCAACGACGACGTGAACCAGCTCGAGCGGTTCCTCGACGTCGGTGCTGCCGCGATCCTCCAGACCGTGCTCAACGTGCTGCTCGTCGGGGCCGTCTTCGCCGCGGCCAGCGGTCAGCTCTTCGTGCTCGCGTTCCTGCCCATTCCGGTGGTCATCGCCGGGTCGCTGCTCTTCCAGCGTCGGCTGGAGCCGCTGTACGCGCGGGTCCGGGAGACGGTGGGGGACCTCTCGGGTGCCCTGAGCGCCAACCTCGCCGGCATCGCCACCATCAAGGCGTTCACTGCCGAGTCACGCGAGCGGGACCGGATCGCGGTCCTCTCCACGGCCTACCGGGAGGCCAACGTCGACGCAATCCGCTCGAGCGCCGCGTTCGTCCCCCTGGTCCGGATGGCGATCCTCGCTGGCTTCACCTGCACGCTGCTCTTCGGCGGGTGGGCGACCCTGCGTGGTGACCTCGAGATCGGCCTGTACTCCGTGCTCGTCTTCATGACCCAGCGGCTGCTCTGGCCGCTCACCGAGGTGGCGACGGTGCTCGACCTCTACCAGCGCGGGCGGGCGTCGGCGGGCCGGATCCTGCGGCTGCTCGACGAACCGGTCACCGTCCCGGCGGGGACGGATGCCCTGCAGCGTCCGGTCCGGGGGGCCGTGGAGCTGAGGGGGGTGCGCGCCGGGTACGGAGAGGGGCCGGTGGTCCTCCACGGCCTCGACATGGTGATCCCGGCGGGAGAGACCCACGCGATCGTCGGCGCGACCGGGTCGGGGAAGTCCACCCTGCTGCGCCTCGTGCTCCGCTTCGACGACCCCCGGGAGGGGGCGGTCCTCCTCGACGGGCGCGACGTGCGTGAGCTCGACTGGGACTCGCTGCGGGGCTCGATGGGCTACGTCGCCCAGGACGTCTACATCTTCTCGGGGTCGGTCGCCGACAACATCGCCTACGGGCGTCCCGACGCCAGCCGGGCCGAGATCCGCGCCGCGGCGGTCGCGGCGGCCGCCGTGGACTTCATCGACGCGCTGCCCGACGGGTTCGCGTCGCACCTGGGCGAGCGCGGGGTCAACCTCTCGGGCGGCCAGCGCCAGCGCGTGGCGCTGGCCCGCGCCCTCCTGCGCGACCCGGCCGTGCTCGTCCTCGACGAGGCCACGAGCGCGGTCGACAACGAGACCGAGGCCGCCATCCAGGCATCACTGCGCCGCGCGACCCTCGATCGGACCGCGATCGTCGTCGCCCACCGGCTCTCGACGGTGCGGCACGCGCACCGCATCTGGGTCCTGGACGACGGCCGGGTGGCCGAGTCCGGAACCCACGAGGGACTGCTGGCCGCCGGGGGCATCTACGCGTCACTGTGGAAGGTGCAGACCGGGGAGCTCTGATCGGCCCACGTGCTGGCGCGCCCCCGTCGCGCGCCGGTGCATGTGCTGGACTTCCGGCATGGAGCACAGCGCAGTCGTCCTCGTCGCCCACGGCACCCGGGATGCCCGCGGGGCCGACACCGTGCGGCGGCTGGCGGCGCGCGTCGCCGACGCCGTGCCGGCGCAGGAGGTGCGTCTGGCCTACGTCGACGTGCAGGAGCCGCTCGTCGGCGAGGTCCTCGACGACCTGATGACCCGGCACGACGCGGTGCTCGTCGTGCCGCTGCTGCTCAGCCGGGGCTTCCACGTCGACGTCGACATCGCGCAGGCCGTCGCTGCGCACCCGGGCTCGCGCGTCGTGGCCCAGCTGGGGCCGGACCCGCTCCTCGCCGAGCGCATGGTGCAGGGCCTCGAGGCCGCCGGCGTGCCCTCGACCGCGCACGTCGTCATGGCGGCGGCCGGCTCGAGCCGGGCGGAGGCGGCCGAGGACGTCGAGGTCGCAGCAGACCAGCTCGACGAGCGGTGGGACGGTGCGGTGACGGTCGCGTACGCCGCGGGCACCGCGCCCTCGGTCCCCGACGCGGTGGCCGCCGCCCGGGCCGGCGGTGCGACGTCGGTCGCCGTCGCGGCCTACCTGCTGGCGGAGGGCTTCTTCCACGACCGCCTGGCCGACGCGGGAGCGGACCACGTCACCGCGCCCATGGGCGACGACGACGCGGTCCTCGCCGTCATCCTGTCCCGCCTCACCACCGCCTGACCCCCGGGCTGACCCCGGCTCAGCCCGCCGGGAGGTCGTGGGCGACGGCGTGGTGCGGCTCGTAGAGCATCATGTCGTCGGCGCCGGGCACGGTCATGAAGACGAGGACCCCGAACCCCCGGTCGACCGGGTCGGTCGTGAACTCCGCCCCCCGCGAGCGGAGCTCGTCCATGGTCGCGGCGAGGTCGTCGCACATGAGCGAGATGGAGTGGTGCCTCGGCGCGTGGTCGCCGCCCTCACCCGACGTCGGGTGCACGCCCAGCTCGCTCGGGCCGGAGCGGAAGATGGGCCACTCGGCTTCGCCCTCCGCGACCTCGTCCGCGGCCGACGGCCACCGCAGGACGTCGCGGAAGAAGGCTCGGGTCGCCGTGGCGTCGTCCGAGTAGACCAGGGTGTGGACCGCGGTGATCATCCCTCCACGGTAGGCCGGTCGGACCGCCTGCGGCAGGTCCTTGACGCGATGCCGCTCAGGTCGTGATGTCGCGGTGCCAGGACTCGGTCCGGTACACCGTGCCCCACCCCATCGAGACGTAGAGCCCGTTCGCCCCGGTGGGGGAGTCGTCGTCGACCTCGAGCCCCACTCGGTTGTGGCCCCGCTGCGCAGCGTCCCGGATCACGGTGTGGAGCAGGGCCTTGGCGACGCCCCGACCCCGGGAGAGGCGGTGGACGCCGATGTAGTCGACGTAGGAGCCGAACGCGCCGGACGCGTCGGACGCGTCGGGCGGGAGGATCGTCGCGACGAGCGCGCCGCCGGGCACGACCTCACCGTCGACCTCGAGCTCGGCGATCCACCAGTGGTCCCAGCGGTGGCCGGGGTCCTCGCGCAGCCGTGACAGGAACTCCGGGAAGGACTCGCGGTAGCTGTTGAAGTGGTCGGCGAACGACTCCTCGAGCATCCGGTGCACCGTCTGCAGGTCGGCGGCGACCGGCAGCCCGTTGTCGTGCTTGCGGACCCGTCGGATCGTCACGCCTTCCCGCGGCCCGGGGAGCGCCCCGGCCTCGGCCTCCTCGGGCCGCACTGGCCTCGACATCTGCAGCCACGACCGCGTGTGGCGGTAGCCGGCGGCCGAGAGCCACCGGCGCTGGCGCTCGTCGTCGGCGTACGCGCCGGAGTCGAGCTGGGTGCCGGACAGGTCCCGGCCGCCGGCGATGACGCGTCCCGCCTGCTCCGACCAGGCGAACAGGGTGGTCGCCAGCGCGTCGGCGAGCGTCTCGTCGAGGGCCTCGTCGACGAGCACCTCGACGAGTGTGCGCCCGGCCGCGCGGTCGTGGATCGAGACCCAGGCGACGACCCTGCCGTCGGCGTCGGCCACGACGGCCTGGTGGCGCGTCCACGACCCGGTGCCGGCGACGTTGCTCTCGACCGTGTCGGAGTCGACGGAGCCGGACCCCTTGACCGCCCGCTGGTGCGCCTCGGACAGGGCGACGAGGGCGGCCACGTCGTCGCGCGAGGGCACGCGCGCGACCCAGCCGGCCGGCATACCGGAGAGGTCGGGCAGGCCGGACTGGTGCGGCGGGATCTCGGTCTCGGACAGCGGGTCCGGGGTCGCGGCGCTCACGCGATCGGCCCGCCGGTCGCGACGAGCGGGACGAGGTCGGCGATCGAGTCCATCACCGCGGTCGGCCGGTACGGGAAGTGCTCCACCTGGGCGGGGGTGGTCGACCCGGTGAGGACGAGGACGGTGCGCAGCCCCGCCTCAAGACCCGACACGACGTCGGTGTCCATGCGGTCGCCGATCATCACCGTCGACTCGGAGTGGGCGTCGAGGCGGTTGAGGGCGCTGCGCATCATGAGCGGGTTCGGCTTCCCGACGTAATAGGGCTGGCGGCCGGTCGCGGTCGAGATGAGCGCGGCGACCGACCCGGTCGCGGGGAGGATGCCCTCCGGGGACGGACCACTGACGTCCGGGTTGGTCGCGATGAACCGGGCGCCCTTCTCGATGAGCCGGATCGCCTGGGTGATCTGCTCGAAGGAGTAGGTGCGCGTCTCGCCGAGCACGACGTAGTCCGGCTTGCGGCTCGTGAGGATGTAGCCGACGTCGTGCAGCGCCGTGGTGAGGCCGGCCTCGCCGACGACGTAGGCCGTGCCCTGCGGCCGCTGGTCCGCGAGGAACTGCGCCGTCGCCATGGCCGAGGTCCAGATCGCCTTCTCCGGGACGTCGATGCCGCTCGCGAGGAGGCGCGCGCGCAGGTCGCGGGCCGTGTAGATCGAGTTGTTGGTGAGGACGAGGAAGGGGCGGCCGGCGCTCTGCAGCGCTGCGAGGAAGTCCGCGGCTCCGGGGATCGCGTGCTCCTCGTGCACGAGGACGCCGTCCATGTCGGTGAGCCAGGTCTCGATCGCCGGTCCGGTCACTGCGATGCCTCTGTCATGGCGCCATTGTCGCGCCTTACGGTGGAGTCATGGCGCAACCGACCGCACACCGCACCGAATCCGACACGATGGGCAGCATCGAGGTCCCTGCCGAGGCCTACTGGGGGGCGCAGACCCAGCGCAGCATCGAGAACTTCGACATCGGCCGCGACACTTTCGTCTGGGGCCGCCCGATGATCCGCGCGCTCGGCATCCTCAAGAAGGCTGCGGCACTGGCGAACGGTGAGCTCGGTGAGCTCCCCGCCGACGTGGCCGACCTCGTGGCGCGCGCCGCCGACGACGTCATCTCCGGCTCGCTCGACGCCCAGTTCCCGCTCGTCGTGTTCCAGACCGGCTCCGGCACGCAGTCCAACATGAACGCCAACGAGGTCGTGTCCAACCGCGCCATCGAGCTCGCGGGCGGCGAGCGCGGCTCCAAGACCCCGGTCCACCCCAACGACCACGTCAACCGCGGCCAGTCGAGCAACGACACCTTCCCGACGGCGATGCACATCGCCGTCGTGCTCGAGGTCGTCGAGCGGCTCGAGCCCGCCGTCGCGGAGCTGCGCGCGGTCCTCGACGAGAAGCGGACGGCATACGCCGACGTCGTCATGGTCGGGCGCACCCACCTCCAGGACGCGACCCCGGTGACGCTCGGGCAGGTCTTCGGCGGCTGGGTCGCGCAGGTCGACGAGGCGATGCTCGCGCTGTCGTATGCCGTCGAGTCGGCTCGTGCGCTCGCCATCGGTGGCACGGCGGTCGGCACCGGGCTCAACGCCCACCCCCGGTTCGGGGCGCTCGCGGCGGAGAAGATCGCGGCCGAGACCGGGCAGGCGTTCCGGCAGGCGCCCGACCTCTTTGCAGCGCTGTCGGCCCACGACGCCCTCGTCGGGGTGAGCGCCGGGCTGCGCACGCTCGGCGGTGTGCTCATGAAGGTCGCCAACGACGTGCGCTGGTACGCGTCCGGCCCGCGCAACGGCCTGGGCGAGCTGCGGATCCCCGAGAACGAGCCGGGCTCCTCGATCATGCCGGGCAAGGTCAACCCGACCCAGGCCGAGGCGCTGACGATGGTGGCGACGCGGGTGTTCGGCAACGACGCGACCGTGGCGTTCGCCGGGTCGCAGGGCAACTTCCAGCTCAACGTCTACAAGCCCGTGATGGCGCACGCGGTGCTCGAGTCGATCCGGCTCCTCGCCGACGGGTGCCGGTCGTTCACGGCGCACTGCGCCCGCGGGATCGAGCCGAACGCCGAGCGGATCGAGGCCAACCTGTCGAGCAACCTCATGCTCGTCACGGCGCTCAACCGCCACATCGGCTACGACAAGGCGGCGGCCATCGCCAAGAACGCCCACAAGCAGGGGCTGAGCCTGCGCGAGTCGGCGCTCGCGTCGGGTCACGTCACCGGCGAGCAGTTCGACGAGTGGGTCGTCCCGGAGGACATGACCCACCCCTGAGCCGGCGCGGGTCCGTCCTGGTTGCGGGCGGTGTGGGCGGTGCGGTCGGTCAGGCCAGGGTCCAGCGGATCGCCGGGGGCCGGACCGCCGCGCACACCGGCTCGCCGCCGGCGTCGGTGAGCGGGAGGCGGGCCTCGAGGGTCGCGCCCGGGCGGGCCGTCGCCATCTCGGCCGGGTCGAGGACGCCGAGCATGAGCTTGGCACGGCGGGCCGTGACGAACCCCGAGCCGCCGTCGTGGCCCCAGCAGAGGTAGAGGAACCGGTCGCCGCGTCGGCCCTGCACCCACGGCCCGCGGTAGTCGACGCCGGCGGGGGTGAGGACGACGTCCAGGTCGGCCTCGAAGGTCATCTGCGAGCCCGCGACCGGGTGGGGTGCGACGACCTCGCGCCCACGCTGCAGGCCGACGAGGACCTCGTGGCCCGCGACGACCGGCGGCGGCAGCGAGGTACCCACGATGCGCACGTCCATTCCGCCATCCTGCCCGTGACACGAGCCGCTGTGGGGGCGCCGCCGCCGACTAGGTTGATCGCCATGAACTTCACCGCTCCCTCACCCCACGCCGGCATGGGCGCCGTCCCGGTCGAGGGCGGCGTGACCTTCCGGGTGTGGGCTCCGCACGCCACGCGGCTGTGGGTCATCGGCGACTTCAACGGGTGGGACAGCGGCGCGAACCCCCAGCTCGAGCGCGACGGCGACGGCTCGTCCGACCTGTGGTCGGTGCACGTGCCCGGCGCCATGCCCGGTCAGGAGTACCAGTTCCAGCTCGACACCGGCTCCGAGGTCGTGTGGCGCGCCGACCCCTACGCGCGCCAGATGACGAGCTCCGTCGGCAACTGCGTCATCTACGACTCCCACTCCTTCGACTGGGGCGACAACAACTTCCGTATGCCGGACTGGGACGACGTCGTCATCTACGAGCTCCACGTGGGCACCTTCTCCGGCGACGGCCAGAAGCGCGGGAGCTTCGACTCGGCGATCGGCCGGCTGGAGCACCTGCGCGACCTCGGGGTCTCGGTCATCCAGGTCATGCCGCCGTTCGAGTACGCCGGCGACATCTCGTGGGGCTACAACCCGAGCCACCTGTTCGCCGTGGAGTCCGGCTATGGCGGCCCCGACGCCTTCAAGCAGTTCATCCGCGCGGCGCACGAGCAGGGGATGGCCGTCATCGTCGACGTCGTCCACAACCACATCGGCCCCTCGGACCTCGACCTGTGGCGCTTTGACGGCTGGCACGAGGGCGAGGGCGGCGGCATCTACTTCTACAACGACCACCGGGCCGACACCCCGTGGGGAGCGACGCGGCCGGACTACGGGCGAGCGGAGGTGCGGGGGTTCCTGCGGGACAGCGCGATGCTCTGGCTCGAGGAGTTCCACTGCGACGGGCTGCGGTTCGACGCGACCAACTACATCCGCTCCGTCACCGGCGGCACCTGGGACGACGGGGCGGCCATCCCCGACGGCGCCGACTACCTCGGCTGGCTCACGGGCGAGATCCGGGCCAGCCAGCCGTGGAAGCTCCTCATCGCCGAGGACCTCCAGGACGACCCCGCGGTCATCGCCTCCCCGGACGAGGGCGGGCTCGGCTTCCACGCCCAGTGGGACGCCGGCTTCGTCCACCCGGTGCGCAAGGCGCTCACCGAGCTGAGCGACGAGCACCGGGACATGGCGGCGGTCGCCGTGGCCGTCGTCGGCGAGGGCCGTGGCCCGTCCGGCTCGCGGGTCATCTACACCGAGTCGCACGACGAGGTCGCCAACGGCAAGACGCGGCTGCCCGAGGCGGTCGCCCCCGGCGACGCCGACTCCTGGGCGGCCAAGAAGCGGGCCGCGCTCGGCTTCGTCACCGTGATGTGCGCCCCGGGCCTGCCCATGCTGTTCCAGGGGCAGGAGTTCCTCGAGGACCGGTGGTTCGACGACTCCGTCGCGCTCGACTGGGGCAAGTTCGACCTCCACTCCGGCATCGTCGCGCTGCACCGGGACCTCATCCGGCTGCGCCGCAACGCCGACGGCGTGAGCCGCGGGCTGCGCGGCGCCGGGATCCACCCGCTCCGCGTGGACGACGAGGCCAAGATCATCGCCCTGCACCGCTGGGCCGAGGGTGGCGTGCACGACGACACGGTGGTCGTCCTCAACTTCTCCACCGCGTCCCACCACGAGCTCGCGGTGGGGCTCCCGGCGCCGGGGCACTGGAAGGTCCGGTTCAACTCGGACTCGCCGCACTACGCGCCGGAGTTCGGGGGCCACGACGCCTTCGACGTGGAGGCGGACGGGCCGGCGATGGACGGCTGCGACCAGAGCGCCACCCTCATGCTCGGCCCCTACAGCGCCGTCGTCCTCACCCGCGAGTCCTGACCCCCCGCCCACCCGCCCCGCCGCGAGGCGCGCGGGTGCAACGTCAGCGCCAACGGTCGCTCTAGCGACCCTTGGCGCTGACGCTGCGAGGGGAGGGGAGCGCGGGTGGGGGGGTGGGGGGGTGGGGGGGGTCAGTCGGTGACGTGGGCGTCGGCGACCTCGAGCGCCGAGTCGAGGATCTCCAGGCCCTGGCGCATCTCGTCGGCGGTCGTCGTGCACGGCGGCACGACGTGCGTCCGGTTGAAGTGGACGAACGGCCAGAGGCCACCCTTGCGGCACGCCGCCGCGAACTCGTTCATCGGTCCGGCGGAGGCCCCGGAGGCGTTGAACGGGACCAGCGGCTCGCGGGTCTCGCGCGATCGCACCAGCTCGACGGCATACATGAAGCCGACACCGCGGACCTCGCCCACGCTGGGGTGGCGCTCCGCGATGGCCTCCAGCCCGGGCCGCAGGACCGTCTCCTCGACGCCGCGCACGTGCTCGAGGATGCCCTCGTCGCGGAAGATGCCGATGGAGGCCACCGCCGAGGCGCAGGCGAGCGGGTGCCCCGAGTAGGTCAGCCCGCCGGGGTAGGGCCGGTCGGCGAAGGTCGCCGCGATGGCGGCCGAGATCACCACCCCGCCGAGCGGGACGTAGCCCGAGTTCACGCCCTTGGCGAAGCAGATGAGGTCGGGGGTGACGTCCCAGCGGTCGACCGCGAACCACTCGCCGCACCGGCCGAACCCGGCCATGACCTCGTCGGCGATGAAGACGATCCCGTGCTCGTCGCAGATCCGGCGCACCCCCTCGAGGTAGCCGTCCGGCGGCACGAGCACGCCGTTGGTGCCGACGACGGTCTCGAGCATGATCGCGGCGATCGTTCCCGGGCCCTCGACCATGATCGTGTCGCGCAGGTGCTGCAGGGCGCGCTCGCACTCCTCCGCCTCGGTGCTCGCGTGGAACGCGGACCGGTAGAGGTAGGGGCCCCAGAAGTGGACGATCCCGGGGATCGACGGCTCGGAGCCCCAGCGGCGGGGGTCGCCGGTGGCCGCGATGGCCCCGGCCGTCGCGCCGTGGTAGCTGCGGTAGGTCGTCAGCACCTTGTGGCGACCGGTGTGCAGCCGGCCCATCCGCATCGCGTTCTCGGTCGCCTCGGCCCCACCGTTGGTGAAGAAGACCGCGTCGAGGTCGCCGGGGGCGAGCTCGGCGATGAGCCGGGCCGCCTCGGAGCGCGACTCGTTGGCGAAGGCCGGCGACACGGTGAGCAGCCGCGCGGCCTGCTCCTGGATGGCGGCGACGAGCCGGGGGTGCTGGTAGCCGATGTTGACGTTGACGAGCTGGCTCGAGAAGTCGAGGTAGCGGGTGCCGTCGGCGGTCCAGAAGTGCGAGCCCCGGGCCCGCGTGATCTCGGCCGGGGAGATCTGTGCCTGCGCGGACCAGGAGTGGAAGACGTGCCTGCGGTCGGCAGCGGCCGTGGGGGTGGGGGTGCTGGGGGCGAGGGGGCTCGGCGTGGTCACCTTCGCCAGCATAGGAGGACCGGTTGGGCGCGGCGCGTGTCACATGGTTGATTTCTGTTCAAACCCCGTCCACCTCGCTAGGGTGTACACCAGCCGGGCGCGCGTCGTGAATCCCTGTACCGACGCGCGCCCGTGGCGTGTCCCCGTGCATGTCTCCGTCAGGTGCCGGCGCTGCCCGTGGATGAACTCCGGGCCCTCGCGTGTTGACCCCCGTGAAGCACACGACCTTGACCCCGCTCCAGAGGAGATTCCTGCATGTCCACCGTCGAGCTGACCGCCGAGACGTTCGAGAAGACCGTGACAAGCAACGACATCGTGCTCGTCGACTTCTGGGCCGAGTGGTGCGGCCCGTGCAAGCGGTTCGCCCCGGTCTTCGAGGAGTCCTCGAAGAAGCACCCCGACGTCGTCTTCGCCAAGATCGACACCGAGGCCGAGCAGCAGCTCGCGGCCGCTGCGCAGATCACGTCGATCCCGACGCTCATGGCCTTCCGCGACTCGATCCTCGTCTTCTCGCAGCCCGGAGCCCTCCCCGGCCCGGCCCTCGAGGGCATCATCGAGCAGATCAAGGACCTCGACATGGACGACGTCCGCGCCAAGGTCGCGAGCCAGGCCGCGCAGCCCGAGGCCTGAGCCGCGGGGGTCCCGGCTGGTTGGATGACCGGGTGCCCCTCACCTATGCCGCGCTCGGAGACTCGTATGCCGCAGGCGTCGGGGGAGGTGGCCGGCGCGGCGAGTGCTGGCGCACCGTCGGCGGCTACCCGGTGCTCGTCGCGCAGGCCCTCGGGCAGGACCTCGCACACCACGCCTGCCTCGGAGCGACCGTCGCCGACGTCGAGCGCGACCAGCTCGGAGGGCTGGGCCCCGACACCACGCACGTCTCGCTCACCGTCGGCGGCAACGACGTCGGCTTCGTGCCGGTGCTCGTGGAGTGCGCCAAGCCGTCCTGGATGGTCGACTCCGACGCCGTCATCGACGCCGCCTTCGCCGTGCTCACCGGGGAGCTGCCCGGCCGGCTGAGCCGGGTCGTGGCGCGGGTCCGCGAGCTGGCCCCGGGTGCGGAGCTGGTCGTCACGGCATACCCCGTGCTGTTCAACGGCGAGGACTGCAACGCGCTGACGTTCTTCAGCCCGCACGAGATGGACCGCCTGGAGCGGGGGGTCGGCGACCTCACCGACGTCATCGGCCGCGCTGCGGGCGCGGGCGGCGCGGCGTTCGTCGACCCCCGCGCCACGTTCGCCGACCACGCGGTCTGCGACGACGACGAGTGGCTCAGCGGCGTCTCGTGGCCGCTCGAGGAGTCCTACCACCCCAACCCGGAGGGTCACACGGCCTACGCGCGGCTCGTGCTCGAGGCGTTCGGTGCCCCCGGCGACCTCTCCCGCCCGCCCGGTGAGGTGGTGGTGCAGGAGGGGCCGCAGCGACCCGGGACGGCACCGACCTTCAGCCTGCCGGACCTGCTGTCCCGGCAGAGCCTCGACGGCGCCCTGCGCCACGGGCTCGACCCGGAGCGGGTGGCCGGCCTCGCTCGGCGGGCGGCTCATCCCGCCATCGGCCCGGAGGCTGCGGCCGCGAGCGCGGAGCTCCACGAGCTCGACCGGCTCGTCCGCGAGCGCCTCGGGAGATGAGTCAGCGCCGAACCGATGGCCGGTTCAGCGCTGGGGCGCCGTGGGGCGCGGGGTGGAGCTCGTCGTGCGGTGGCGTCAGATCGAGCGGTGGTGCTGCTGGAACTGCTGGGCCACCATGAGCTCGTGGCTGGCGCGGGTCTGGTCCATGTCGACCGTGGTGGACCAGCCCGAGGTGCCCTGGCGACGGAAGCTGCGGAGGCGGTCGGCGATGCGGTGGGCGGTGGAGAGGGTCTGCGTACGGGGGATCATGTCTCAATGATGCAGCCTTCAACTCCTTAGCACAACGTGATCTTACTAAGTAGTAGTTAAGTGTCACTGTAGGATAGGGGCATGCTCGACCCCCACCGCCTCCGCGTCTTCCGGGCCGTCGTCGGCAGCGGCTCGGTCCAGGCCGCCGCCGACAACCTCGGCCTCACCTCGAGCGCGGTGAGCCAGCACCTCAGCGCCCTCGCCCGGGAGACCGGGCTCGTGCTCTTCCAGCGCCAGGGGAGGGGCATCACGCCCACCGCGGCCGGGCTCGAGCTCGCGGCCCAGAGCGAGGAGGCGATGAGCCAGTGGGGTCGGCTCGACGCGGTCGTCGGCGACCTGCGGGAGGGCCGCAGCGGCCGGCTCACGGTCGGCTACTTCAGCTCGGCCGGCTCGGCGTGGATGCCCGAGCTCGTGAAGAGCCTCACCGCACAGCTGCCCGACCTCACCGTGGACCTCGTCCTCACCGAGGTGACGGGCCGCAACGTCACCCCCGACATCGACATCGTCATCGACCCGCCGGACGGGGGTGGGCGGGCCGGCTACCGGCACGTGCCGCTCGCCAGCGACCCGTTCGTCGCCGTCGTTCCGGTCGAGCACGAGCTCGCGTCCGCCCGGGCGGTGAGCCTGGCGGACCTGCGCGGGCAGACCTGGGTGTCCAACGACCTCATCGGCAGCCTCGGGCACCGGATCGTCGTGTCCACCTGCGCCGCGGCGGGCTTCACCCCCCGGTTCGCGGTCCAGGCCCAGGAGCACCACTCGGCGATCCAGTTCGTTGCGGCGGGTGTGGGGATCTCGGTGATGCCGCGCCTCGCCGCCCGGGCGCTGCCGCGGGAGGTCACCCGGCTGCGGATCACCGAGCCGACCCCGGTGCGCCACATCTCGGCGCTCGTGCGCGAGACCGGACGGCCGAACCCCGCCGCCGAGCACCTGCTCGAGATGCTCCTCGACCTCAACACGCACCCGTCACGGCGCGGACGCCCCGTCGCGGGGTGACCCGGGAGTGTCGGCGGCCCCGGACAGGGTGTGCCGTTGACTACAGTGTGTGACGCACAGTAATGTGTCTGGCATGGACGAGGACCTGGTCGCGGGACACCTGCAGGAGCTGCGGCGCGGCACCATCGTGCTCGCCTGCCTCACGACCCTGGCCCGGCCGCACTACGGCTACGGGCTGCTCGAGACCCTCGCCGAGGCGGGGTTCGAGGTCGACGGCAACACCCTCTACCCCCTGCTGCGCCGCCTCGAGAAGCAGGGGCTGCTCACGAGCCAGTGGAACACCGACGAGGCCAGGCCGCGCAAGTTCTACCGGGTGAGCCCGGACGGCGCCCGGATGCTCGACCAGCTCATGACCGAATGGCGGTCGCTCGACCGGGCGATCGGTGCCCTCGACGGAGGAGAAGGACGATGACGACGACGACCCTGACCGACCGCTACGTCTGGACGGTCACCCGCCACCTCCCCGACGACACCGGGCCCGACGTCGCCCGCGAGCTGCGCGCGACGATCGCCGACGCCGTCGACGCCAAGGTGGACACCGGGGAGGAACCGGCGCTGGCCGAGCAGGAGGTGCTCTCGGACCTCGGCGACCCCGACGTCCTGGCCCGCACCTACGGTGGGCGGCCGGCATACCTCATCGGTCCGGGCGTCTACCCCGACTACGTGCGGCTCATGCGGATCCTGCCGGTCATCGTGCTCCCGCTCGTCCTCGTCGGGAGCTTCGCGGCACGGGTGGTCTCGACGGGGGAGAGCTGGGGGCAGATCCTGCTCGACGCGTTCCTGCTCGTGCTGTCGGTCGGGGTGCACCTCGCGTTCTGGGTCACGCTGACCTTCGCCGTCATCGAGTGGTCCCGGCCCGAGGCCGAGCGCGACCGCCCGCTCAGCGAGTGGAAGCCCGACCAGCTCACGACCGAGGTGCCGTGGCGCAGCGTCGGCCTCGGCGAGACGGTGACCTCGGTCGTGTTCTCGGTGGCGATGGCGGCGCTCGTCGCGTGGCAGTTCTCCGGCGTCTCGGGGAACGCCGTGCAGGTGCTCAACCCCGACCTGGACGCCATCTGGAAGATCGCGCTCGTCGGGCTGTTCGTCGTCGACGCCGTGCTGGCCGTGGCCGTCCGGCGGGTCGGGCGCTGGACCCCGACACTGGCGGCCGTCAACGTCGCGAGCAACGCGGCCGCGGCAGTCCTGCTGCTCTGGCTGCTCTCGCGCGACGAGCTGCTCACCGACCTGCCGACGGTGCTGGGCGAGCGGTTCGGCTGGTCGACCGACTGGTCCGTGCCTGCGGCTCTCGTCGCCGCGATCATCGTCGTCATCACGGTGTGGGACGGCACGGAGGCGGTCGTCAAGGCCCGCCGCTCGGTCAGGGCCGGGCGTGGGGTGGGCGCAGGACCCGTGTCTCGATGACCGCGTCGAGGCCGATCGGCCCGTAGACGTGCGGGAACGTCTCGCCGGTCGCGGGGTCGCCGACCTCGCGCACCAGCGGCGACTCGAGGAGCTCGGGGTCGACGGTGAGCAGGAGCAGCTCGTGCGGCACGCCGGCGTAGTACCTCGTCAGCACCCCGTCGAGCTGGGCCGGGTCGCAGCAGTGGATGAACCCCTCCTCCGCCAGGCTCCGGCCGAGGGTCGACTCGGTGAACGACCCCTCCTCGACCGCGCGTGCCCAGGTGTCCGGGGAGGTGACGTGGTGGATGCGCCCGTCGCCGATGACGCTCATCTGCCGGTGCCCTCGTCGTTCGCCATGGAAGCCATGGAAGCCAACCTATGGCGCGGCATACAGTCGCGGCCATGACGATCCGCGAGGCCACGCCGGCCGACGTCCCGGCCATCCTGCAGCTCGTGCACGACCTCGCCGCGTACGAGAAGGAACCGGACAAGGTGCTGGCGACGCCGGCCCACTTCCATGCCGTGCTCTTCCCGGAGACCGGCACCCCCACGACGTTCGCGCACGTCGCCGAGGTCGACGGGGAGGTCGTCGGGATGGCGGTCTGGTACCTCACCTTCTCGACGTGGACCGGCGTCAACGGCATCTGGCTCGAGGACCTGTTCGTCCAGCCCGGGCGGCGCGGCAGCGGCCTCGGGCGCGCGCTGCTGGCCACCCTCGCGCGCACCTGCGTGGAGCGCGGCTACCAGCGGCTCGAGTGGTGGGTGCTCGACTGGAACGAGCCGAGCATCGGCTTCTACGAGAGCCTTGGTGCCCGGGCGCAGGACGAGTGGACGGTCTTCCGGATGGACGGGGCGGCGCTGGGCGAGCTCGGCGCCTGACCCGGATCGGGCCGGATCGGACCGGATCGGGCCGGATCGGGCCGGATCGGGCCGCCCCGCCGGTCGCAGGGGGCTAGCCTCGCGACTGTGAGAGCCGTCCTGCAGGACCGGTACGGGCCGGTGTCGGGGCTGCGCTGCGGCGAGGTGCCGGTGCCGCAGGTCGCGGCCGATGAGGTGCTCGTGCGCGTGCACGCGGCGTCGGTGCACCCGGACGTGTGGCACGTCGTCACCGGCCGGCCCGCCGTGCTGCGGCTCATGGGCTCCGGGCTGCGCGCACCCAAGGAGCACGTGCCGGGCAGCGACTTCGCGGGCGTGGTGACGGCCGTCGGCGACGACGTGCGCGCGTTCGTCGTCGGCGACGAGGTGTTCGGGGAGTCGCTGCCGAGCATGCAGTGGGTCAACGGCGCGACCTGGGCGGAGTACGTCGCCGTGCAGCAGGAGAGGCTGCTGCCCATGCCCGCCGGGCTGTCCCCCGTCGAGGCGTGCACGCTCCCGACCGCGGGCATCATCGCCCTCCAGTCCGTGCGCGACAACGCCGGCGTCGCCGCCGGTGACCGTGTCCTCGTCAACGGCGCCGCCGGCGGGGTCGGCAGCCTGGCGGTGCAGATCGCCCGGGCCGACGGCGCCACCGTCACGGCCGTGGACGGCCCCGAGAAGCAGGACCTGCTGCGCACCATCGGGGCAGACCACGTCATCGACCACACCCGCGTGGACTTCACCCGGGGCGAGGACCGCTACGACGCGGTCATCGATATCCCCGGCAACCACCCGTTCGCCGCGATCCGGCGCGTCCTCGCCCCCGGGGGCACCTACGTGCTGGTGGGCCACGACCAGTACGGCCGGGAGGGGCGGGCTGTCCTCGGGAGCATCCCGAGGATGTTCGGCCTCATGGCGCGGTCCGCCGTCAGCGACCAGGTCCCGAAGGCGTCGTTCTCGAGCCGGCCGAAGCTGGAGTACCTGCGCGAGCTCGCCGACCTCGCCTCCTCCGGCCGGCTCCGGCCGGTCATCGACCGGACGTTCCCGCTCGAGGAGGCCGCCGCGGCGCTCGAGCACCTGGCCTCGGGTGCCGCCCGGGGGCGCGTGGTCCTCGACGTCGACTCCTGACCGCGTCGCAGCGGCGCGAGACGGACCGAGGGCGGGTGCGCGCCCGGAGCACGCACCCGCCCGGACCGTCGACGACTACAGACCGAGGCAGAACCCGATGTCGTCGTGGGCGTAGTTCTTCTGCCACGGAACGCTGTTGACGATCGACCTGTCGTGGACGTGGAGCTCCACGACGTACCCGCACTGCAGCCAGTCCACGGTGGTGGCCAGCTCCCAGGTCCCGTTCACGACCGGTGACGTCGTCGACGCCGGTGTGTGCGTCGGGTTGGGCGGAGCCAGGCTGGCCGGCAGGGTGTTGAGGCTGAACGAGCCGAAGAACGGGTCGGTCGCCGTGAACGTGCCCTGCACGAGGTCCCCGGGGTTCGCCCGGTTGCAGGACGTGCCGCTCGTGAAGGTGATGTCCGCGCTGGGCGCGGTGTTGTCGATGCGGATGGTGTGCCACGCGGTGACGCCGATCGGGTTCATCGCCGCGTCGACCATCTCCAGCCGGATCTCGTAGCGCCCGTCGACGACGACACCCGAGGTCTGCCATGCCGCGAGCTGCCCGAACGGGTTGAGCGCCGTGGAGAGGTAGGGCGTGAAGCCGGTGGTGGGGTCCGGTGTCCGGGTCACCACGGGGAAGAATCCGGTGACGAAGGGGCCGGTCACGGGGGTCCCGTCGGAGAGGCTGCCCGCGGGGCGCCACATCGCCCGGTACTGACGGCCGGCCGCCGCGAAGGCGTCGTTGGCGTAGGCGTGGACGGTGACGGTTCCGCCGAACGGGCATGGCCGGTCGAGGGCGTCGGCCGGCGAGCCGTACTCGATGAACACGGCGCCGGACGTCGTCAGCCCGCTGGTCACGGTGTCGATGGTCTCCACCGGGATGCGGCCGAGGGCACGGATGTCCGGCCTGTCGGTCGGCGGTCGGCGTCGCGGCGGGATCTCGATGTGGGTCTCCACGGCGTTGCCCCATCGAGGGATGTCGAACGGGTTCGTCGTCGACGGGGGTGTGTTCCACGAGAGGACAGCACGGATCCGGCCGACCTTGGGCTCCTTGCAGCTGCGGGAGTGCGTCGCCGTCCGCGCTGGCACGCCGAGCCAGTAGTTGAGGCCGTCGGCAGGGATCGATGCGTAGTCGTGCACCGCGACCTGGGCGGTGTCGAGGTAGGTCCAGTCGCAGGTGTTGTCGTAGTCGACCCAGAAGGCGACGTACTCGACCGAGCCGTCGCTGCAGGGCGGCCCCGAGAACCCGGAGGGCAGCTTGACCTGGAGCGTCGACACGAGCAGGTCGCGGTTGTAGTCGAGGCCGAGGCAGCTGATCTGCTCGTACGTCGTGTCGCCGTGGTTGTCGTTGAACTCGCCGACGAGCTTCGGGTAGTCGAGGTCGAGGACCGCGAACTCCTTGGCCTGGGCCTGGAGCACCGACTGGTCGAGGAAGCCGGTCTGCTGGGCGGCTGCGAGCATCGGGGCCGCGAACCGGTGCGGCGGCACCTTGCCCCTGTTCGCCACCGTGGCGGCGTGCGCCAACGAGAACGGTGCCGGGTCCGGCTCGGGGATCGGCAGGGGGAGGACGGTGTCGTACCAGTGGGGGATCTTCCCCGGGTCGATCTCCAGGTCCTGGAGGACGTCGCGGAAGAGGCGGCGGCTCGGGCGGAGCTGGATGTGACGGTCGAGCCGGTTGCCCCAGATGGGGTTCCAGCCTGGCTGGTTGGCCGGTGGCTGGACCTGCCACGACAGGATGGCACGCACGAGCGGCAGGACCGGTCGCGAGCACCGCTGCCTCTGGGGGTCGTTGAGCGGGAACGCGACGGTGTAGACCAGCGGCTTCGTCCGGTCCTTGTGACAGTCGACGGAGTCCGGGATGTCGTGGGCGTTGAAGGACCCGAGGCCGACGTCCTCCCAGCTGGCCCCCTCGTCGTAGGAGAGGTAGAACCGCACCCACTCGGTGCTGCCCGCGAGGCACAGGTCGCCGCCGTAGCCACCGGACAGCTTGACGTGGACGGTCGCCTCGAGGACGTCCGTCGCCGGGTGGAACCCGAGGCAGGTGAGCTCCTCGAAGGCGGTGTCCTGGACGATCTCGAGCTCCTGCCCGAACCCGGTGTCCTCGAGGTTGCCGAAGTAGTTCGGGTTGGCGGCCAGGAGCGTGTGCAGCTCCTGGCGCAGGCGTAGCGACTTCTCGACGTTCTTGTCGTCAGGCATGGGAGTCCCCTCCGGATCACGAGCCGGAGGAGTTCGGTGATGGTCACCGAGGACGCGTTCCTTCGACCGTCACGGAGGAGGAGGATCGAGCCCGGTCGCAGGTACCTGTCTCAGGCGCCGGCGGTGCCCGACGCGAAGGCGTGGCTGGCCGCGACGATGCCGGCGACGACCTCGAGCTCGTCGTCGTCACGCGGACCGAAGAGCATCGTGAAGCCGAGGCCGAGGCGGCTGCCCGCCCACGGGTGCGGGGTGCCCCAGCCGTGGGCGACGACGTCCGCGGCCTGCCGGGGAGGCAGGGCCAGGTGCAGTGACCCGTCGTATGCCGGGTGGAGGTGCGCGAACTCCCGGACCTCCGGGACGAGGAAGGCCTCGTCCGGACCCGACGACGCCCCGAGGACGAGTCCGCGGGCGCCGGGCACGGAGATCCGGGACTCGCCGCTGCTGACGTCGGGGAGGGCGGAGATCCGGTCGAACAGCCGCTCCTGGACCTCGACCGGGGAGGTGTCGGACAGCTGCTGCTGGGGGATGCGCCAGGAGACCTCCGGACGCGCTCCGCGACGGTCGGCGAGCCGCCCGCCGGGCACGGTCGGCCACGCGACGTCGGCGCCACCGGTGGGCCCGGCGACCGGTGAGGGCGTCCCGTGCGTGAGGACGTGGGTGAGGCGCGCGTGCAGCCAGCCGGCGAGCTGCTGCAGCGCGGACGGGGTGATGCCGTGGCCCCCCGGGTCGCGATGCCCCTGGGTGGGGGCGCCCGACTCGGCGTGGAGGTGGCTCCACGTCCGGTCGAGCAGCTCGCGCGGGATGACGGTGTCGCTGTCGCCCTGGGCCACGAAGACCGGCAGCAGCGCCAGGCGGTGGGGAGTGGTCGGCACGCCCGCGTCGAAGGGGAGGGTGCCGTAGAGGATCGCGGCGCCGGCATACCGGGCGGGGTCGGAGAGGACGAGCCCCCCGGCGAACGCGGCGCCACCGCTGAAACCCACGAGCACGACCGGGCGCCCGGCCGGGGCGACCTCGTCGAGCCATCCCCGGAACCACGCCATCGTCGCGGCCAGGGACTCGGCGACGGGGCGGCCGATGCCGCGGTTGGCGAACCAGGCGTACCCGCCGCCCTCGGCGATCGGGGCGCGGACCGCGGCGTACGTCGCTCCCGCGGGGAGGTGTGGCGCGAGCGCGAGGATCTCGCGCTCGTCGGAGCCGCGGCCGTGGAGCAGCACGACGAGGGGCTGCTCGGGGAGGTCCGCACCGTGGAACGCAACGACGGGGGCGCCGAAGGCGGCGGTCATCACGCGTCGACCGAGTCGGGCGCGTCGACCGAGTTGAGCGGCACGAGCTCGGACGCGGTCCGGGTGCCCGCCCACCGGGCGATCTCGCCGTCGAGGTCGAGGCGGTCGATGGGGGCGGAGTTCTCGTACTCGCCCCAGCTCTCGCGCGGCAGCATCCACATGACCTCGAACTCGTTGCCGTCGGGGTCCTGGCCGTAGATGCTCTTCGTCGCACCGTGGCTGGACTCGCCGCCGTAGGCGCCGAGCTCGACCAGGGTGGCGCGGGCCTGCGCCAGCTCCTCGATCGTGTCGACCTGCCACGCGAGGTGGTAGAGCCCGATCGCCCCGCGCTGGCGCGGCGGCTGCGCGCCGACGCCGAAGAGGCCGAGGTCGTGGTGGTTGCCCGAGCGCGGCATCCGTAGGAAGGCTGCGTTGGCGCGTGGCTCCCGCGCGACGACCTCGACGCCGAAGGCGGCCTCGTAGAAGGTGAGGCTGCGCTCGAGGTCGGCGACGAAGAGCACGGCGTGGTTGAGGCGGACGGCGGCGATGGTCATGGGGACTCCCGGGGCAGAGGACGCGTTGGTTGACACTTCAAGTAACTTTGCCAGACCAATTGTTGTTCCGTCAACTAATGACGGCTTCGACCGGGAAGGGTCAGGCGGCGGGGACGTTGCGCTCGATCTCGGCCAGCCACGCCGTGGCCGAGACGTCGGACGGCATACGCCAGTCACCGCGGGGCGACATCGTGCCGCCCGCGACGACCTTGGGCCCGTTGGGCAGGGCGGAGCGCTTGAACTGGCTGGCGAAGTAGCGCCTCACGAAGACCTCCAGCCAGTGCCGGATCGTCTCGAGGTCGTATGCCGGCCGCTCACCTTCGGGGTAGCCGGCCGGCCACTCACCGCTCCCCGCGTCGGACCAGGCGTGCTGGGCGAGGAAGGCGATCTTGCTCGGTCGGTAGCCCCGGCGGAGCACGTGGTAGAGCGTGAAGTCCTGCAACGCGTAGGGCCCCACGGAGTCCTCGGTGGACTGGACCTTCTCGCCCTCCTTGGTGGGGATGAGCTCGGGGCTGATCTCCTGGTCGAGGATCTCGCCGAGGGTGTCGTTGACCTCGCCCTCGAACTGCTGCGAGGCCACGACCCAGCGGATGAGGTGTTGCATGAGGGTCTTGGGGACGCCGGTGTTGACGCCGTAGTGGCTCATCTGGTCCCCCACGCCGTAGGTGCACCAGCCGAGCGCCAGCTCGGAGAGGTCCCCGGTGCCGAGGACGATCCCGCCGCGCTGGTTGGCCGCGCGGAAGAGGTAGTCGGTGCGCAGGCCGGCCTGGACGTTCTCGAAGGTGACGTCGTAGACCTCGTCGCCGTCGCCCGCGGGGTGGCCGAGGTCCTTGAGCATCTGCGTGGCCGCGGGCCGGATGTCGAGGGTCTCGAAGGTGATCCCGAGGGACTCCATGAGGTGGATGGCGTTGGACCGGGTACCCTCGCTCGTCGCGAACCCGGGCATGGTGAAGCCGATGATGTCGGTGCGGGGACGGCCGAGCCGGTCCATCGCCTTGGCGGCCACGATGAGGGCGTGGGTCGAGTCGAGGCCCCCGCTGATGCCGATCACGATCTTGGGCTGGCCGATGGCGCGCAGCCGCTGCTCGAGCCCGGACACCTGGATGTTGTAGGCCTCGTAGCAGTCCTGGGCGAGCCGGGCCTCGTCGTCGGGGACGAACGGGAAACGGTCGACCTTGCGCCGCAGCCCGAGGTCGCCGGTCGGCGGGTCGAGCTCGAACGCGACGACGCGGAAGGACTCGCCGCCGGGCTCGCCGATGCCCTCGACGCGGCGGTTGTCGTCGAAGCTCCCCTGGCGCAACCGCTCCTGCCGCAGCCGGTCGAGGTCGACGTCGACGACCGTCGCGCGCGGCCCGGTGGGAAAGCGCTCGCTCTGGCCGAGCAGGTCGCCGATCTCGTAGACCATCGTCATGCCGTCCCAGGAGAGGTCGGTCGAGGACTCACCCTCGCTCGCGGCGGCATAGAGGTAGGCCGCGTTGCAGCGTGAGCTGGCGCTGCGGGCGAGGAGGTGCCGGTCCTCGGCCCGGCCGACGGTGATGGGGGAGGCGCTGAGGTTGAGCAGCACCGTCGCCCCCGCGAGGGCGGCGCGGTGGCTCGGCGGCACCGGCACCCACATGTCCTCGCAGATCTCGACGTGGACGGTGAGCCCGGGGACGTCGCTCGCCTCGAAGAGGAGGTCGGTGCCGTAGGCGATGTCGCCGTCCTCGTCGGCGCCGGGCCAGTGCGGGCGGTTGACGAGCGTGTCGACCGCGTCGTCCCCGGCGGCGAACCAGCGCTTCTCGTAGAACTCGCGGTAGTTGGGCAGGTAGGACTTCGGCGCGACGCCGAGGACGCGGCCGCCCTGGATGACGACGGCGCAGTTGTAGAGGCGGTTGCCGATGAGCAGGGGGGCACCGACGACGACGACGGGGGTGAGCTGGGCGGTGGCCTCGGCGATGGTGACGATGGCGCGGTCGACCTCGTCGAGGAGGACGTCCTGCAGGTGGAGGTCGTCGATGGCGTACCCGCTGAGCCCGAGCTCGGGGAAGAGGGCGACCGCGACGCCGTCGTCGTGGAGGGTCCGCACCTGCTCGAGGGTTGCCTGGGCGTTCCTCGCCGGGTCGGCCATGACGACGGGCAGCGTGCAGGCGGCGACCCGGGCGAACCCGTGCGCGTAGGCGTTGCGGAAGTCCATGCCGCGAGTCTGTCAGAGCACGCGCACGTTCCCGGTTCGCGCTGTGCACTGCTGCACCCCGGCGCAGCAGTGCAGGCCGACGGTGCACTGCTGCACCCCAGCGCAGCAGTGCACAGGCGGAGAGTGCGGTGCTGCCGCCCGGCGCAGCAGTGCACAGGGGGAGTGTGCGGTGCTGCCGCCCGGCGCAGCAGTGCACAGCGGTGCGCGAGAGGGTGTCGGCGGCGGCTGGCAGCGTGGGAGGCGTGCTCATCCACGCCGACGCGGACGCGTTCTTCGCCTCGGTCGAGCAGCGTGACCACCCCGCGCTGCGCGGCCGCCCCGTGGTCGTCGGCCCCCAGGTGGTCGCCTGTGCAAGCTACGAGGCGCGGGCGCTCGGCGTCCATGCCGGTATGCCGTTGCGTCTCGCCCTGCGTCGCTGGCCCGGGCTGCTCGTGGCGGAGTTCCGGGGGGAGGCCTATGAGGCGGCGAGCGCCGCGCTCATGTCGCTGTTCACGGACGTGACGCCGCTCGTCGAGCCGGGCTCGATGGAGGAGGCCTTCCTCGACGTCTCCGCCCTCGACGGTGGATCGGTCGAGGAGGCCGGCCGGATCGCGGCAGACGTGCGCGCCCGGGCTCGGCGTGAGCTGGGCCTGCCCGTCTCGGCCGGCGTCGCCCGCGCCAAGCTCTTCGCCAAGCTGGCGAGCCGACGCGCCAAGCCCGACGGGCTCGTCGTCGTCGACGCCGAGACGGAGGCGCGTGTCCGGCCCCGCCTCCCCGTGGCCGACCTCTGGGGCGTCGGCCCGGCCACGTCCGGGCGGCTGCACGACGCCGGCATCGTGCACGTCGCCGACCTCGCCGGGTGGAGCGTCGACGCCCTCGTGGAGCGACGGGTCGCCAAGGCGATGGCCAGGAACCTCGTCGCGATCCGGGACGGGCAGGACGACGCGACGATCCGCCTGCCCGGCCCGCGCCGGTCGGTGTCGTCGCAGCGGTCGCTCGGTCGGGCCACGCGGCAGCGCTCGGTCATCCGGGACGCCCTGCGCGACAACGTCCTTCGCGCCCTGGACCGGCTCGGCGACGACCCGCGCGCACCCACCCGCCTCGACGTCCACATCCGGTTCGACGACGGGCACACGCTCGTGGCCCCCGGCCCCCTCGAGGAGCCGGAGCGGGACCCGGCCGCGCTCGTCCGGACGGCGCTCGCGGCGCTGGAGCGGACGGCATACGAGGACGACGGCCGCGGCGTGGCGATGGTCGGCGTGTCGTTCGCACTCCCGGCCGTCAGCTCCGGGTGAGCATCGTGGTGAGGAAGCCGACGACCACGGCCACGTGCGCCTCGCCGTCGAGGGGCTCCTCGTCGAGGCTGGCCCGCAGGGTGAGCTCAGTGAGCCCCGCGACGACACCGACCGACTCCGGCTCGGACAGCGCCCGCAGCTCGCGGTGGTGGGGGCGAGCCCGGGCGACGAGCTCGCGCAGGTACGCCGCGTGTGTGTCGATGAGTCGACGGCGGGCCTCCAGCCCGGTGGGGCCCAGGGTGTGCGACTCGAGCATGTGCGCCTTGGCGAGCTCGGGGTCCGACCCGAGGTGGCCGAGGTAGGCCGCGACGCCGCCGCGCACCTGGTCCTCCATCGGCGCCGCAGGGTCGGTGACGACCGACTCGATGGACGCGATGAGCTGCTCGGAGCGCGCGGCATACAGGGCGAGGAACGCCTCGTCCTTGCCGGCGAAGTGCTCGTAGAAGGTGCGCTTGCTCGTTCCCGCGAGGCGGGCGACGTCGGCGACGGTGGTCCTCGCGAGGCCCTGCTCGACGAGGGCCCTGCCGAGGGCGCCCAGCAGTCGCTCCCGCAGGGGAGCCGCCGCCGAGGGGGCGTTCGCGGACGACAGCGACCGGAGACGCCATGGCTGCACTCCCGCGCGTCGTCCCCGGGCGCGCCGGCGTCACGCGGCGTCACCCGGCGTCGACGGTGGCGGCGCTCCTCGCCGTGCTGCTCGTCCCCGGCGGCTGCGCCACCCGGTCAGACGGCCCACGCGAGGGCGCGGCCTACGCGATGTCGGTGGACTGCCCACCCGCCCCGGCGACGGGGACGGGCATTCCGACCGTCGACCAGCTCAACGCCGTCGTCGCCCGTGCCGACCTGCCGCACTGGCAGGCGGGCGACATCGGCGCGAGTGCGCGGCTGGGCGACGGCCGGATCGTCTGGCTGTTCGGTGACACGCTGCGCCGTCCGGGAGTCGCGCCGGGCATGGTCGCCAACTCGATGCTCGTCACGTCGGGGCTCTGCCTCAGCCAGGTGCTGCCGACGGCGAGGGGCGCGGTCATCCCCGACGTCGAGCCCGGCGTGGTGCGCTGGCCGATGTCGGTGACGGTCGTGCGCGACGGCGGCGCCGAGAAGATCGTCGTCCTCACCGGTCGGATCCGGCGCGGGGGCAGCCAGGACGTGTGGGGGTTCCGCTACCTGGGGTCGGACGCCGTGACGTTCACCGTGGAGCCGGGCGAGGCGCCCCAGCTCGAGGGCATCCTCCGGCTCACGCCCGACGACGAGAGCGCCCAGCAGGTCGACTGGGGCTCGGCCGCCATGCTGTCCGACGACCACGTCTACGTCTACGGGACGGCGCTTCCGCCCGGGACCGCGTTCGGGCGGGCCCTCATGGTGGGGCGCACCGCCCTGTCGAACCCCACGGACCGACGGACATGGGAGTTCTGGGACGGGTCGCGCTGGCAGCCCGATGCCCGGCGCGCGGCGCCGGTGATCGCCGCGGACGGCGGGGTGTCGCAGACGCTGTCGGTGGACGAGGTCGACGGCGAGGTCGTCGCGGTGTCCAAGCAGGACGGGGACCTCGGCTCCACGGTGGCGACGTGGACCTCGGACACGCCCGTCGGCCCGTGGACCCGCACCGCTGCCCTCGCGGCACCGTTCCTCACCGGCACGGACCAGTTCAGCTACGCGCCGCTGGCGCACCCGGAGGTCCCGCTCGCCGGTGGGGCACTGCTCGTCTCGATCTCCCGCAACACGACCGACCTCGAGCGCCTGCGCCAGGACCCGACCGTCGGCCGGCCGCTGTTCGCGCAGATCAGGGGGTGAGGATGACCTTGCCGGTCGCCCTGCGCTCGTCGATGTCGACCAACGCGACCGCCACCTCCTCGAGGTCGCGGACGGAGCCGATGACCGGATCGAGCACGCCCGCCTCGAGCAGCGGCGCGAGGTCGTCCCACTGCCGGCGGACGAACCCGGGGCGGCCCATCCAGTAGGCACCCCAGCCCACGCCCACCACGTCGATGTTGTTGAGGAGCAGCCGGTTGACCTTGACCTCGGGGATCGAGCCGGCGGTGAAGCCGATGACGAGCAGCCGGCCGAGCGGCGCCAGCGAGCGCAGCGAGTCGGTGAACCGGTCCCCGCCGACCGGGTCGACGACGACGTCGACACCGTGGCCCGAGGTGAGGTCGGCCACCGCGTCCCTGAACCCCTCGGCCAGGACGACCTCGTCGGCGCCCGCCCGGCGCGCCACGTCGGCCCGGGTGTCGTCGGACACGACGGCGTACACCGTGGCGCCCCACGCCTTGGCGAGCTGCACCGCGGCGGTGCCGATCCCGCCGGCCGCCCCGTGGACGAGGACCTTCTCGCCCTCGGCGAGGCGTCCGCGGTGGCGGAGGGCGAAGTGGCAGGTGAGGTAGTTCATCGGAAGGGCCGCGCCCTGGTCGAACGTCACGCCGTCCGGCAGCGGGAGGACGAGGTCCGGGTCGCACACGACCTGCTCAGCGAACCCGCCGAGGAACGGGAAGGCCGCGACCCGGTCACCGACCTCGAGACCGCTCCCGGCCGGGGCGACCCTCACGAAGCCGGCCACCTCGGCGCCGGGGGTGAAGGGCGGCGGCGGCTTCACCTGGTACTCGCCGCGGGTCAGCAGCACGTCGGGGTAGGCCACCCCGGCGGCAGCGACGTCGATGAGCACCCGGCCGGTGGGCACCTCTGGGGTGGGCACGTCGACCACCTCGACCGCGTCGGGTCCGTCGAGCCGGGTCACCATCGCTGCGCGCATACCCGTGATCCTAGGAGCCGCCTTCCGGGGGGGACCCCGGGAGCCGCCCGCCGATTGGTCCGGCTCCGAGGGAATGCCACGGCCCCCGGGTGGCTTGTTCTTTCGTGCCTGCACCCCGCCATGCCCTCTGGGCCACCATTGCCCTCATCGTCGGCGGCTTCGCCATCGGCACCACCGAGTTCGTCACGATGGGTCTGCTCCCGGACATCGCCGAGGGCGTCTCGGTGTCGATCCCGCAGGCCGGCCACACCATCTCGGCGTACGCGGCCGGCGTCGTCGTGGGCGCCCCGCTGCTCGCCGTGCTCGGGGCGACCTGGCCGCGCAAGGCGCTGCTCGTGGGCCTCATGGTCGCGTTCGTCATCGGCAACGTCGGGACCGCGCTCGCGCCCGACTACGACTGGCTCCTCGTCGCCCGGTTCGTCTCCGGCATGCCGCACGGCGCCTTCTTCGGCGTCGCCGCCCTCGTCGCGGTCGACCTCGCGAGGGCCGGGCAGTCCGGTCGCGCGGTGAGCCGGGTCATGCTCGGCATCCCCGTCGCCAACGTCGCCGGGGTGCCGGGGGCGACGTGGCTCGGTCAGAACTACGGCTGGCGCTCGGCCTACTGGCTCGTCGCCGTCCTCGGCGTGCTCACCGTCGCCATGCTCGCCACCTGCATCCCACACATCGCGCGCAACCTCGAGAGCACGATCAAGAGCGAGCTCAAGGGCTTCGCGACGACCCAGGTGGCGCTCACCCTCCTCGTGGGGGCGATCGGCTTCGGCGGCATGTTCGCCATGGCGAGCTACATCGCGCCGACGGTCACCGACGTCACCGGGCTCGACGCGGGAGCCGTCCCGATCTTCCTCCTCGCCTCCGGCATCGGCGGTCTCGTGGGCACGCCGCTGGCCGGCCGGCTGGGCGAGTGGTCGGTGCTGCGCTCGATCACCATCGGCTGCGTCGGCATGGGCGTGAACCTCGTGGCGTTCGCCCTCACCGCGCAGTGGTGGCCGACCGCCCTGTTCTTCTACTTCCTCTCGTCGGTGCTCGCCGGGATCCTCGTCGTCAACCTCCAGCTGCGCCTCATGCAGGTCGCCGGGCAGGCTCAGACCCTGGCCGCAGCGAGCAACCACGCGGCGCTCAACACGGCCAACGCCCTCGGGGCCTGGCTGGGGGGCCTCGTCATCGCCGCCGGCTGGGGCTACACCGCGCCGAGCTGGATCGGCGCGGGACTGTCCGTGCTGGGCGCCGTCGTGCTCGGCCTGAGCCTGCTCAAGCACCGCTCCGACACCCGGCCGGTGCTGGCCCGGGCCTAGAGTCGCTCGCATGACCGAACTCGTCACCAGCCGGATCGAGGCCGGTGTCGCGCACGTCGCGCTCAACCGTCCCGACAAGCTCAACGCGCTCACCCTCGACACCCTTGAGCAGCTCGTCGACACGGCGCGGCGGCTGCACGGGGACCGGACGCTGCGGGCCGTGGTCCTCTCCGGCGAGGGCGACACCTTCTGCGCCGGGCTCGACTTCGCCGCCGTCCTCAGCGAGCCGCGACGCGTCGCCGCCGCGTTCGCCCCGCGACCGTGGCGCGGCACCAACACCTTCCAGGAGGCGTGCTGGGCGTGGCGGCGGCTGCCCGTGCCCGTCATCGCCGCGGTCCGGGGCCACTGCCTCGGCGGCGGGCTTCAGATCGCGCTCGCGGCCGACTTCCGGGTCACCGCGCCCGACGCCTCGTGGAGCGTCCTCGAGGCCAAGTGGGGGATCATCCCCGACATGAGCGGCATCCAGGCGCTCTCCCAGCAGGTCGGGATGGACGTCGCCAAGCGGCTGACGATGACCGGCGAGACCGTCTCGGGCACCGAGGCCGTCCGGATCGGCCTCGCGACGCAGGAGCACGACGACCCGTATGCCGGTGCGCTGGCCCTCGCGGCCGCGATCACCGAGCGCTCGCCGGACTCCGTCGCCGCCACGAAGCGGCTGTTCAACCGGACGTGGAGCTCCGGCGACCGTCGGACCTTCCGGTGGGAGCGTCTCGAGCAGGCCCGCCTCCTCATGGGCGCCAACGCGGCCGAGGCGCGGCGGGCGGCCACGCGACGCGAGCGGCCGGCATACCGACCGCGTGCCGGCATCGACCCGAGAGGCTGACGCCGTGGCGACTGAAGCCGAATCGGAGGTGAGCACCCGGCACATCACCTGCGTGCTCTGCGAGGCGATGTGCGGACTCGAGGTGCAGGTCCGCGGGCCCGAGATCGTCAGCATCAAGGGCCACAAGGAGGACCCGCTCTCGCGCGGCCACATCTGCCCCAAGGGCGTCGCGCTCCAGGACCTTCACACCGACCCCGACCGGCTCCGGCGCCCGGTCAGGCGAGTCGGGGACGAGTGGGTCGAGATCGGCTGGTCCGAGGCGATCGACCTCGCCGCCGACCTCCTGCACGGGGTGCAGGAGCGGCACGGCCGCGACGCCGTCGCGACCTACCTCGGCAACCCCAACGTGCACAGCCTCGGCGCCCTCACCCATGGGATCTCCGTCCCGCGCACCCTCCGCAGCAAGCACGTCTTCAGCGCCACGAGCGTCGACCAGCTGCCGCACCACGTCGTGGCGTGGGCGATGTACGGGCACCAGTTCCTCCTGCCCGTCCCCGACATCGACCGGTCCCGGCTGGTCGTCCTCGTCGGGACGAACCCGATGGCGTCCAACGGCTCCCTGTGGACGGTGCCGGACTTCCCCGCCCGGGTGCGCGAGCTGCACGACCGTGGCGGGCGCCTCGTCGTCCTCGACCCGCGCCGCACCGAGACGGCGGCTGTCGCCGACGAGCACCACTTCGTCCGCCCGGGCACCGACGCGACCGTCCTGCTCGCGCTCGTCCACGTCGTCCTCGCCGAGGGCCTGGCCCGCCCGGCGGCGTACGTCGACGGGATCGGCGCGCTCCGGCTGCTCGTCGCGGACTTCACGCCCGAGGTCGCGGCACGCGTCAGCGGCGTTGCGGCGCAAGCCATCCGCGACCTCGCTCGCGACATCGCGCAGGGAGGCGCCGCGGTCCACGGGCGGATGGGGGTGTCGACCCAGGAGTTCGGGGTCCTCTGCCAGTGGGCGATCCAGTGCCTCATGGTGATCACCGGCAACCTCGACCAGCCCGGCGGCACGATGTTCACCACCCCGGCGGTCGACATCGTCGGGCGCGGCCTCATCGGCCGCGGCCACCGGGGTCGGACGACGTCGGCGGTGCGCGGGCTGCCCGAGTTCGGCGGCGAGCTGCCCGTCTCGGTGATGGCCGAGGAGATGGAGGGTGACGCGCCGGCGATCCGCGCACTGCTCACCATCGCCGGCAACCCCGTGTCGTCGACCCCGGCCGGCTCACGGCTGTCCGAGCGGATGGCCTCGCTGGAGGCCGTCGTCGCCGTCGATCCCTACATCAACGAGACCACGCGACTCGCGCAGGTGATCCTGCCGCCGACGGGCCCGCTCGAGCGCGACCACTACGACCTCATCTTCCACACGCTCGCGGTGCGCAACACGGCTCGCTTCTCTCCCGCGCTCTTCGAGCGGCCCGACGACGCACGCCACGACTGGGAGATCGCCCGCGACCTCACCCTCGCCCTGCTGCGGCGTCGCGGACGCCGTCCGTCGCTCCAGCAACGCCTGCGCCTCGCAGTCTCGCCCCGGCTCTCGATCGACCTGCTCCTGCGCTCGGCTCGCACCGGGCTGTCCGTGCGTCGGCTCGCCCGCACACCCGGGGGGGTCGACCTCGGGCCGCTGCGGCCCTGCCTCCCCGAGCGGCTGCGCACGCCCGACCGCCGCATCTCGCTCACCCCCGAGGTCGTCACGGACGGGCTCGCCCTCCTCAGGTCGCGGCTGCCCGCCCTGCGCCGGGCCGCGTCGAGCGACGACCTGGTCCTCATCGGCCGCCGGCACCAGCGCGACAACAACTCGTGGATGCACAACAGCCCCCGGCTCACCCGAGGTCGGCCTCGCCACCAGCTCCTCATGCACCCGGACGACCTGGCGGCCCGCGGCCTCAAAGACGGGTCGCTCGCCACCGTGACGTCCGAGGTCTCGTCGGTGCGCGTCGACGTCCGCGCCAGCGACGAGGTGATGCGCGGCGTCGTGTCCCTGCCGCACGGCTACGGTCACCGCCGTCCCGGCGTCCGGATGGCCCACGCCGTCGAGGTCCCCGGCGTGACGATGAACGACCTCACCGACCCGGCCCGCGTCGAAGGGGTGTCGGGCAACGCGGTGCTCAACGGCATACCCGTCGTCGTCACCCTCGCAGCGACCGACGAGCCCTGACCTCGAGCTCGAGAGGTCAGCGCTCGGTTCCGCCGGCGCCGCGCGGTTGGACCAGACCGTTCTCATAGGCGTAGACCACGGCCTGCACCCGGTCTCGTTGGCCGAGCTTGGCGAGCACGCGGGCCACGTGCGTCTTGACGGTCGTCTCCCCGAGGAAGAGCTCCCGCGCGATCTGCTGGTTGGACGAGCCGCGGGCCAGCAGGGCGAACACGTCGCGCTCCCGGGCGGTCAACCTGCTCATCAGGTCAGTGCGCGGACGTCGGTCCCGCGTGTAGTGCGCAATCAGCCGCGCGGTCACCGCAGGAGCCAGGATCGACTCGCCCCCGGCGACCGCCCTGATCGCCGCAGCGAGCTGCTCGGCCGGGGTGTCCTTGAGCATGAACCCGCTGGCGCCGATGCGCAGGGCCTCGTAGACGTACTCGTCGAGGTCGAAGGTCGTGAGCATCACCACTCGGGTCCGGTTGTGGGGCGCGCTGAGGATGCGTCGAGCGGCTTCGAGCCCGTCGAGGACCGGCATCCGGATGTCGAGCAGGGCGACGTCCGGCTGGGTCTCGTGTGCTCGAAGGACGGCGCGTGCCCCGTCGTCCACCTCGGCCACGACCTCGATGTCGTCCTCGGCCTCCAGGATGAGTGCGAGGCCATGGCGCACCAGGTCCTGGTCGTCGGCGATGAGGACGCGCAACCTCGTCATGCCGGAGTCCTGGCGGCCGAGTCGTCCAGGGGCAGCGTCGCGCGGACCTGCACCCCACGCCCGGAGCAGCCGTCGAGGGCGAACGTCCCCCCGTGGAGACGGACGCGTTCGCGCATGCCCGTGACCCCGAGTCCGGCGGGTGCGTCCGGCCGGAGCCCGTGACCGTCGTCAGCGATCTCGAGGGTCAGTCGATCCGGGTGGTAGGCAACTCGCACCTCGACCCGGGTCGCCTCCGCATGGCGGATCACGTTCGTCAGCGACTCCTGGACGATCCGGTGCGCGACCACGTCGAGGCCCCCGGGCAGGCTTCTCGGGGCACCCTCCACGATCACGTCGACGGCCAACCCGCCGGCGCGGACCCGGTCGACCAGCTGGGCAAGATCGCCCATCCCGTGCGCGGGGCCGGATCCGGCCCCCGACGGCGTGACGAGCGCCATGAGGGCGTCGAGCTCCGCCAGGGTCTCGTCACCGGTTCGCTCGATGGCGCCGAGGGACTCGACCGCACCCGACCGGCCGCGGTCGGTCGTGCGACGAGCGGCCCCGGCCTGGACCACCATGACCACGAGGTGATGGGCCACGACGTCGTGCAGCTCCCGGGCCAGGCGGAGGCGCTCCTCGACGGCTGCCGCCGACGCGCGCAGCTCGCGGGTCCGATGCAGCTCGTCGGCCTGCGCCGCGACCTCGGCGACCAGGGCCTGCTGGGTGCGGGCGGCGGCTCCTCCCACCCATGCCATCGTCAGCAACAGGACGGGAAAGACGTGGTCATCCTGTCCGGACGGCCCACCCACGGCATTCACCCCGACGACTCCCGCGATTCCCACACCGAGCGGGACCCATCGGCGTGACCTCGAGCGCGCCTGCCCTGCCGCGGCTGCGAGAAGCATCCCGACGACCACCATGACGGTGGAGACCCCCACCACGAGGGAGAACAGGCAGGCCCCAGCCCACCCGAGCACGGCACTCTCGATGGGTCGAGAACGCCGGGCCAGCAGGGGGAGCGCCATGGCGCCGGCGAGGGCGCACGCGGTCGGGGCGGCCACACCGGCGTGCCGGCCCAGGAAGAACGCCTCCGTCATGGCGAGGCCGAGGACCGCAAGGGTCAACCACGGTTCCAGCGAGTCGCGCGCGGGAACGACGTCCGGCGGCGACGTAGGATGACTCGCTGTCGTCTCGGTCGCCCGCATGTCGCTGAGGGTGCGCCGCATGTCAGCCAGCGCTCGGCGCCCCTCTTCCTCGATCTGCGCGACAACCCCGGTGGCCCTGGTCGGATCCGTCGGGATGAGGCGCCTGGCTCGCCGGGCGGCGTCCGTCATGGCGAGAACCCGCCCGTGCAGCAGACCTTGGATCGACGTCGCGGCCAAGGCTCGCGCCTCCAGGGCCCTCGCCTCGGCGACAGCCGCCATGGAGTCCGCGATCTCGCTCGCCCGGGCCGCCAGCAGCGATCGAGCCCGCGCTCGCAACGCGATCGCTTCACCCGTGAGCGCGAAGGAGCCGAGGATGCCCACGGCCAGCAGGCCCGACGACAGGCTGCGGTCGCTCACCCCGACCACCAGGCCGCACGCCACCGTGCCCACGACGCCCAAAGGGCGAGCCGAACCCTGCGCGGCGAACCGGCCCAGGGCGTAGGCCGCGACCACCAGGCAGAGGTAGCCGACGAAGGTGCCCTCGAACAGACGCGCCGACGCCCACGGCAGCTGCACGACGAAGGCCGAGGTGACGACGAGCCACACGAGGCGGGGGTGCGAGCCTCGCCAGAGGAGGGGAAGAGCGGTGAGGATGGCGAGGGCCAACCGAGCGCCGTCCGGGCCGTACACCGCGACGGCCTCGACGACTGCACCCAGGGTCAGCGCGAGGGCCGGGGCAGCTTCGCGAGGCCACGACACGTTGTCACGATAGGACACGGCTTCGGCCCTCGCGTCCTCCTTCGGGAGGAACCCCGGTCCTGCTCAGGGCCACCCGGGCGGACGGTCAGCAGGATGCGCCCACAGCCCGTCCACCGACACCGTGGGTGCTCCGTCCCACCATCACCATGCGGAGGTCACCATGTCCAGTCCCAGCGCCAGTCTCAGTCCCAGTCACCACCGACGAGCTCAGCTCGTGCCTCGTGTCGCCCTCGTCGTCGCCCCGCTCCTCATGGGGTCGGCCATGCTCCTTGACCTCACCCCCGGAACCGACGGCACCAGCGAGCTGCTGGGGGCGGTGGCGAAGGAGCCGGGTCGGTGGGTGACGACCGGCACGCTCTTCCTGCTGTCCGGTCTGGCCTGGACCCTTGCGGGAGTCGGTCTCACCAGGATGACCGGTCGGCGCTCGCGCCTGGCCGGGGCGGCCGGCCTGGCGCTGGCTGCCGGCGGCACCGCTCTTGCGCTGATCGATGCCGCCGGCGTCTACCTCCCCCACCTCGCACGCAGCGGAGCCCCCCTCCAGGAGCAGGTCGGGGTCGTCGAAGCGGTCGAGGGCTCTGCGCCCCTCATCGCGGCCGAGCTCGTCCATGTCGTGGGATGGGGAGTCGGGATGCTGCTCCTGGCGGTGGGGCTGCTGGTGTCGCGAGCCTTGCCCAGATGGATTCCCGTGCTGCTGCTGGTGTCGCTGGCCGGGCTCGTGGCCTTCGTCCAAGGGCCTCCGCTGGCGGCGGCGGTCGCCGCCCACGTGGCTGCCCTGACGGGCCTGGCCATCCACCTCCCCCTCCACGTCGCGACGTCGCGCTCCACGGGTGGGAACACCGGGAGGTCAGCACCCACCTCACGTCGTTTCGCCGGGAGGACCGTCCCCTCTTCCGGCTAAGCGGGCGCTCACCTAGGTTGGGTCCATGGACTTCTCACCGTCGGACCGCTCGCTCGACCTGACCCAGCGTGTCCGCGCCTTCGTCGACACGGAGATCGAGCCGGCCGAGGCGGTCATGGCGGCCGACGTCGCCGCCCGCCGGGCCGCCGGTGAGGACCCGTGGCCCGCGCACCCCCTCATCGCCGAGCTCCAGCTCAAGGCCCGCGAGCAGGGACTGTGGAACCTCTTCCTCCCGGCCGGCCACGAGGGCCCTTATGCCGTGCAGTTCGGGACCGACGGCGGTGCCGGTCTGACGAACGCCGAGTACGCCCCGATCGCCGAGGAGATGGGTCGTTCGTTCTCGGCGCCGCTCGTCTTCAACTGCAACGCCCCGGACACCGGCAACATGGAGGTGCTCCTCAAGTACGGCACCGACGAGCAGAAGGCGCAGTGGCTGGAGCCACTCCTCGACGGCCGGATCCGCAGCGCCTTCCTCATGACCGAGCCCGGGGTCGCCTCGTCCGACGCGACCAACATGGAGGCCACGGCGACGGTCGACGGCGACGAGGTCGTGCTCAACGGCACCAAGTGGTGGTCGACAGGCGTCGGCAACCCCGACTGCAAGGTCGCGATCTTCATGGGGGTCACCGACCCGGACGCGCACCGCCACGGCCGGCACTCGATGGTGCTCGTGCCGTTCGACCACCCCGGGGTCAGGGTCGAGCGGATGCTCTCGGCCTTCGGCCAGCACGACGAGCCGATCGGCCACGGCGAGGTCTCGCTCACCGACGTGCGGCTGCCCGTCACCAACATCATCGCCGGGCCGGGCCGCGCGTTCGAGATCGCGCAGGGCCGCCTCGGGCCCGGCCGGGTGCACCACTGCATGCGTCTCGTCGGCCTGGCCGAGCGTGCCCTCGAGATGGCGTGTGAGCGGGCGACCTCGCGGACCGCCTTCGGCAAGCCGATCGCCAACCTCGGCGGCAACCGCGAGCGGCTCGCCCACGCACGCATCGCCATCAACCAGGCTCGGCTCCTCGTGCACCACGCCGCATGGAAGCTGGACAGCAAAGGTTCAGCAGGCGCCCTCAGTGACGTCAGCGAGATCAAGGTCGCCGTCCCGCAGATGGCCTGCGACGTCATCGACATGGCGATCCAGCTCCACGGTGGTGCCGGGATGTCCGAGGACTTCCCGCTCTCGGCGGCCTACGCCAACGCCCGCTCGCTCCGACTGGCCGACGGCCCCGACGAGGTGCACCTGGGTGTCATCGCCCGCATCCTGCTCCACCCCTACGCAGAGAAGGCGAGCCGGGCATGAGCTCCCGTCCCCAACTCGCCAATTCCTCCTCTCCGGTCCGCGACACGCCGGGCCGCCGGGTCCTCATCACCGGTGGGGCCTCAGGACTCGGGCTCGCGCTGGCCACCGCCTGCCTCGGACGGGGTGACCGCGTGCTCGTGGGCGACCTCGCCGAGTCGCGACCGGCCTCGGTGCCCGAGGCAGCCGACTACCTCCGGCTCGACGTGCGCAGCCAGCAGGACTGGGACGCCGCGCTGGCCCACGTTCGTGACGGATGGGGCGGGCTCGACGTCCTCGTCAACAACGCCGGAGTGGCCACGGGTGGCCGCATCGACGTCGAGTCGATCTCCGACTGGGAGCGGGTCCTCGACATCAACCTGCTGGGTGTCGTGCGGGCTTGCCAGACCTTCACGCCCCTGTTCAAGGAGCAGCGCTCCGGTCACATCGTCAACACCGCCTCGCTCGCCGGCCTCATCCACGGACCCGGCATGTCGTCCTACAACGCCGCCAAGGCCGGCGTCGTCGCGCTGTCCGAGACGCTGGGCTTCGAGCTCGCACCGTGGGGCATCCACGTGTCCGTGGTGTGCCCGGCATTCTTCAGGACCAACCTCCACGAGTCTCTCCAGGGCAAGGACACCGCGATGGAGGAGACCGCGCTCAAGCTCATCACCCGGGCCTCGATGAGCGCGGACGAGGTGGCCGAGATCGTCCTCAAGGGGATCGACCGGCACCGGCGGGTCATCCTCACCGACCGGCTCGGGCGGCAGGCCTTCTGGACCAAGCGGCTGGTGCGGCCGGCATACGACGCCATGGCCACCAGGGCGGGGCAGAAGCTCGCCCGGAAGTCCGGCGATGGCTGACGTCTCCCCCTCGACCCCGCGCAACGCTGTCGCCGTGCGCGACGAGGACGCGTTCGACGTCGAGGTCCTGGCCCCCTGGCTGCGCGAGCACGCGCCCGGCGAGCGCGGGCTCGAGGGGACCCCCGAGGTGCGGCAGTTCTCCGGTGGTGCGTCCAACCTCACCTACCTGCTGCGCTACCCGACGCGCGACCTCATCCTGCGCCGACCCCCGATCGGCACCAAGGCCAAGGGCGCCCACGACATGCGCCGTGAGAGCAGCATCCAGGCAGCCCTCGGCACGGTCTACGACCGGGTCCCGCGGATCGTCGTCCACTGCGGCGATGAGTCGGTCATCGGCTCCGAGTTCTACGTCATGGAGCGCCTCGTCGGGACGATCCTGCGTCGTGACGTCCCGGCCTCGCTCGGCCTGGCGCCCGACGACGTCACCCGGCTGTGCCTGCACGCCCTCGACACCCTCGTCGACCTGCACCGGGTGGACGTCGCCGGCGCGGGGCTCGACGGCCTGGGTCGCGGCCCGGGCTACGTCGAGCGGCAGGTGACCGGGTGGTCCGCGCGATACCGCAGGGCCCGCACGCCCAACGTCGGGTCGTTCGAACCGGTCATGGCGTGGCTCGAGGCCCACCGCCCCGACGACGTGGGTCAGGTGCTCATCCACAACGACTTCCGCTTCGACAACCTCGTCCTCGCCGACGACGACCCGACCCGCATCGTCGGCGTCCTCGACTGGGAGATGGCGACCGTCGGCGACCCGCTCATGGACCTTGGCGGGGCCATGGCGTACTGGGTCCAGGCGAGCGACGACCCGGTCGCCAAGCAGCTCCGGCTGCAGCCGACCCACACCCCCGGCATGCTGACCCGGGTCGAGGCGGTCCGCTACTACTGCGACCGCATGGGCATCACTATGGACGCGCAGCGGTGGGCGTTCTACGAGATGTTCGGGCTGTTCCGCCTCGCCGTCATCGCCCAGCAGATCTACCTGCGCACCTACCGCGGCGAGACGAGCAACCCGCAGGCGAAGCGGATGCGCTGGTTCGTGCTCTACCTCGACGTCCGGTGCCGGATGCTGCTCCGGCAGCAGCGCCGCGCGCGACGGACGGGTCGGCGATGAGCCGGATCATCCTCGTCCGCCACGGCCAGGCGTCGTGGGGCAAGAAGGACTACGACAACCTCTCCGAGCTCGGCCACGAGCAGGCCCGGGAGGTCGGCCGTGAGCTCGCCGCTCGCGGGGTGGAGGCCTCCCGTGTCGTCACGGGCTCCATGCGGCGCCAGCGCGACACGGCCGCCGACCTGGTGGACGAAGCCGGCTGGGCGGCGGACGTCGTGACCGACAAGGCGTGGGACGAGTACGCGCACACGGCGATCCTCACCGCCTACCGGCCCGCCTACCGCTCGATGGCGCTGATGAAGGCCGACCTCGCGCGCACCCTGCGCCCGCACCGAGCCTTCGACGAGATGTATGCCGTGGCCACCGAACGCTGGGTCGCCGGCGGACACGAGGACGACTACGAGGAGCCGTTCTCCGCATTCGGTGAGCGCGTCCTCGCCGGGCTGACATCCCTGTCCGAGAACGTCGGCCGCGGCGAGACCGCGGTCGTCATCAGCTCGGCGGGGACGATCTCCTGGGTGGCGGCCGCACTGCTGGGAGGCGGGTCGCCGGTCTGGACCTCGCTGCAGCGCGTCATCGCCAACGCCTCGCTCACCACGCTGTCCGTGGGTGCGACGGGGCCGGTCCTGCGCACCTTCAACGACACGTCCCACCTCGAGCGCGCTCCCGACCTGCTCACCACCCGCTGAGGAGAACCCTGCTCATGACCACCACCCTGATCACCGGAGCCAGCTCGGGCATCGGAGCCGAGCTCGCCCGCCAGCTCGCCGCCCGCGGCCACGACCTCGCGCTGTGTGCACGCCGAACCGAGCGGCTCGACGAGCTGCGCGCAGAGATCTTGGGTGAGCATCCCGATCGGGTCGTCGCTTTCAAGGCGCTCGACGTGACCGATGACGAGGCGGTGTTCCGTGTGTTCCACGAGTTCGACACCGAGCTCGGTGGCGTCGACCGGGTGGTGGTCAACGCTGGGCTGGGAAAGGGAGCGCCGATCGGCGTCGGTGGGTATGCCGCGAACAGGGCGACGGCGATGACGAACTTCATCGGTGCGCTGGCGCAGTGCGAGGCCGCGATGGAGATCTTCCGGGCGCGCAAGCGCGGTCACCTCGTCGTCATCTCGTCGATGTCGGCGATGCGCGGGATGCCCAAGACCGTGACGACGTATGCCGCGACCAAGGCCGGGATCGCCCACCTCGCCGAGGGCATCCGGCTCGAGATGCGCGACAAGCCCGACCTCGACGTCACCGTGTCGACGATCTACCCCGGCTACATCCGGTCCGAGATGAACGAGAAGGTCGAGCAGCGGACGAAGTTCATGGTCGACACCGAGACCGGTGTGCGCGGCATCGTCGAGGCGATCGAGAAGGGCGTCGACACCGCACGTGTCCCTGCCTGGCCGTGGAAGCCCCTCGGCACCGCGATGCGCCACCTTCCGCTCGGGATCGTCCGCAAGCTCACCTGACGCCCTGACCGAACCGCGCATTCGCCGCGGAGAGCTCTGACCGGGTGACCCGCTGCACGTTGACGTCGGAACCCCACGAAACCGCGGACTTCGTGTCTCGATGCTGCGCGTGGGCCAAGCCACTGGCAGGCTCGCAGCGGCAGCACGTGTGCTGTCCGAGTCGTCCGCACCCGGCGCGTGGAGGGGCGCGCCGGGCGCAACGGCCGCACCACATCCGAGGACCACAGGAGCGTCAGCATGTCAGGGAAGACCTTGTTCAGCCAGAGCGTCGTGGCGTCGTTCGTCGCCGTTGCAGCGATGGCGGGTTCCGTCGCCGCCGCCCAGCCGGCGCAGGCCAGCTCGCTCTGCAAACTGTCGTCCACGGGCAACACCATGCTCGCGTGGTGCCCGGACGCCGGCGTGACCGGAACCCGGTATCGGGCGCGGATCACCTGCAGTGTGGTCTACGGCCAGTCGGCCTACACGAGGTTCGGCCCGTGGCGAACACAGGGCGTCAAGTCGACCTCCTCGGCATCGTGCGACGCCGGTCACTACATCCGCTACAAGAGCGTCGCGGTCGGCTGAACAGCGGTTCCCGACGACTCGGACCAGTCGAGTGCTGGGCTCGCCGTCAGAGGCGGCGGTGCATGACGTGCAGGCCGACCCGGCCGTGAGCCCTGCTGTCGAAGGTCTCCGGCACGGTCCCGATGATGGTGAAGCCAAGGTCCTGCCACAGCTTCACCGCGACCGTGTTCGTCTCGACGACCGCATTGAACTGCATTGCGGCATAACCGTGCTCACGAGCCCAAGCGATCACCCACTCGCCCAGCGCCCGCCCGACACCACGACCGCGAGCCGAGCTGGTCACCATGAACGACCCGGTGGCCACGTGGGACCCGCGGCCCGGCCGGTTCGGGCCCGACTTGGCCGACCCCAACACCTCGCCGTCGTCACCCACCGCCACGACCGTCACCCCCGGTGGTTTCTCGACCCACCAGCCGCGCGCCTCGTCGAGGGAGAGCCCGATCGGGAAGGCGTAGGTCTCACCGGCCTCGACGATCTCGGTGAACGTCGGGAAGAACTCGACCCAGTCGTCCTCGGTGACCTCGCGGATGATCACGCGGCCGTGCCCCTCGGTTCGTGCGTGACGCGCAGCGGCTCGTCGCGCAGGCCGTGGACGAGCAGTGCCAGGGCTGCGGCATACGTCGCCATGACGATGCCGGACACGACGACCTCCTGTCGCGGGGAGGTGGCCAGCTGCTCCCCGAGGATGATCGTCGCGTCGGAGATCAGGAAGAGCCCGCCACCGAGCAGCACGGCACGTCGACCTCGCGGTGCCACGACGTCGCTCGTCGCGAGTGCCGCCATGGAGCCGAGCAGCGCGCCGTAGCCGCTGAGCACCGGGTCTGGCCGTCCGTCGTTGGCGAGGCTGTCGCTGACGGCGAGAGCCGCCATGGTGGCGCCCACGACGGTGGCCGGCAGCGCCCGGGGGCGGACGCCGTCGGCGAGCAGGAGGCGGATGAGTCCGGCCTGCTGGACGGCGAACGCCCCCGCACCCCGGCGCAGCAGCCCGCGGCGGCGCGCCTCGTCGGAGACCTCCCGGCCGGACGCGTTCATGTACCAGTCCCCCACGGTCGACCCGGCGAGCGCGACGAGCAGGGTGGCGCTTCTACCCCGGGACCGCTGGTGACGAGTCGCCAAGACGCCGGCAGCCAGGCTCGGAGCCAGCAGCATCTTGCTCGCGAGATGAGCGCGTTCGCGCCCCAGCACGACGGCCGCCGTGGTCACCGCCGCGAGCGGGACGTAGGCCACCAGGTCCCCTCGCCGGGCGCCCACGCGGCCGACCGCCGGGGCGCCCGTCACCGGCGGCTCGTCGTGAACTCGAAGTCGTTGCCCTCGAGCCGGGAGACGAGGGCGTCACCGAACGCCACCGCAGGCGTGAGCACGCCTCCGCCGGAAGGCAGCTCGTCGAGCACCAACGACAGGCCCGCCTGCCCGAGCATGATCGCCGTGCCGGAGTAGCCGGGGTCGTACGCCGCACCCACCCGGGTCCGGTAGCGGGCACCCGTCGTCGTCGTCGTCTCGACGTCCATGACGAACCGGCCGTTCTCCATCGTCTCCTCGGACGGACCCTCGCCCGGCTTGGGCAGCACGACGTCGAGCAGCCGACGGGTCGGCGCCGACGACATCCCCGCGAAGAGGCCGCCGAGGACGGCGGACGTGAGGCCGGCCTTGACGGCGCCCACCGGTCCGCGGCCGGTGTCCATGACCTCGTCGTAGCGGAACTCGCGACCGTAGGACCAGTCGGTGAGGGCGTTGCTGCGCCGCACGATCCGCGTGTTGAAGGACGCCATGAAGAACGGCGCGACCCAGCGCTTCGTCACGCTGTCGTAGCGGGTGCCCGTGACCGCCTGCACCTTGCCGAGGAGGCCGAAGTCGTCGGTCGGCCGGTTGCGCGACGGCGGCTCGGCGCCGCGGTCGGGGCTGAGCCCGTGCGGGTCCGTGACGGCCCGGCGGCGGACGGGGTCGGCGGACTCGATGGCCTGGTTGCGCATCGAGTCGATCGTGCCGCCGCTCACCCCGCCTCTCAGGCTGCGGACGTGCAGGACGGTCTCGCCGAGCGTGCCCTCACCGTCGGCGGCGACGCGCTGCGCGGTCCTCCAGACCCCGAGGTCGGACGGGATCGAGTCGAAGCCGCACGCGTGGACGATCCTCGCCCCGGTCCGCTCCGCCTCCTCGTGGTTGGCGTCGATGCTGTCGCGGACGAAGAGCACCTCTCCGGTGAGGTCCGCGTAGTGCGTGCCGGCCACCGCGCAGGCGGACGCGAGCGGCATACCGAGCTTCGCGTACGGGCCCACGGTGGTGACGACGACCCGCGTGCGGGCGGCGAGGTCGGCAACCGCGGCGGCGTCCGTCGTGTCGACGACGACGAGCGGCCACTCCTCAGCCCGGTGGGGGAGCGACGAGCGCACCGCGTCGAGCCGCTCCTGCGACCGACCCGCCAGCGCGACGCGCACCCCGGACGGGGCGTGCTCCGCGAGGTGTCCGGCGGTCAGGCGGCCGACGAAGCCGGTCGCGCCGACAAGGACGAGGTCGAACTCACGCTCAGTGCTCATCGCCCGAATCTAGGCGATGTCCCGCATGGCCTCGCACACCGCCGGGTGGGGCAGAGTGGGGCCCATGACTCGGCGACCCAAGGTGCTGGCCATCGTCCAGGCCGGCGGCCAGGGCTCGCGCATGGACGTCCTCACCCGCGAGCGCGCCAAGCCGGCCCTTCCGTATGCCGGTCAGTACCAGCTCGTCGACTTCGCCCTGTCGTCGCTCGCGCACAGCGGGGTCACCGACGTGTGGCTGTCCGTGCAGTACCTCGCCACGAGCCTGCACAAGCACGTCGCCGCCGGCCGGCCGTGGGACCTCGACCGCACCCGGGGCGGGCTGCAGTGGCTCCCGCCCGAGGAGGGCAGCGGGTCGGCGGCCCAGTCCGGTTTCAGCGAGGGCAACGGCGACGACCTCTATCGCAACCTCGACTCGATCCGGGACTTCGGCGCCGACGTCGTCCTCGTCCTCAGCGCCGACCAGGTCTTCAGCCTCGACCTGCGCGACGTCGTCGACCAGCACCTCGACACCGGGTCGTCGTGCACCGTGGTCACGACCGAGGTCTCGCGCGCGCAGGCGGCGGCCAAGGCCGTCGTGGAGGTCGGGACCGGCGGCGTCGTCACCGGGCTCGACTACAAGCCGGACAACCCGAAGGCGTCCACGATCGCCGCCGAGATCTTCGCCTACAACCCCTCGCGCCTCGCCGCGGCCCTCGAGGACCTGCGCGCCGAGCGGGTTGACGCGGCCGACGGCGACGACTCCGGTATCGGCGACTTCGGCGAGCACCTCATCCCACGTCTCGTGCATGACGGCTCGGTGCACGCGTTCGCCCTCCCCGGGTACTGGCGTGACCTCGGGACGCCGAGCGAGTACGTCGCCGCCCACCGGGACCTGCTCGCCGGTCGGGTCGACGTCTTCGACGACCCGCAGTGGCCGATCCTCACCCGCTGGCCCGAGCTGCCGTCGGCCCTGGTGCGCCGCAGCGCCACGGTCGAGCACTCCGTCCTCAGTGCCGGGGCCGACATCGCCGGCACCGTGGTCGGCAGCGTCATCGGCCCCGGGGTGCGGGTCGCCAAGGGAGCCGTGGTCGAGGACTCGGTCGTCTTCGCCCAGACGGTGGTCGAGGCCGGCGCCGAGGTGCGGGCCGCCGTCGTCGACTCGCGCTGCAGCATCGGACGTGGGGCCCGTGTGGGAGCGACACCCCCCGGCTCGCGGATCGGCGACGACCGGCTGGTCCTCGTCGGCCGGGACAGCCGCGTCACCCGAGGCGCGGTCATCGCGCCCGGGGCCCGGCTCGAGCCCGGATCCACCGCCTGACCTGCAGATTCGGTCGGGCTCGCGAGGCCGTCGTCGCGATCCCGGATGGTAGACAGGAGAACCGGCGCCGCGCGGGTGCCGGACACCAACTGGGAGGTTTGCCATGACGCAAGACCCGACGAGTGACACGAGCTCCGAGGACGTCCAGTCCTTCGGCAGCGGAGACGGCATGACCGGCTCGGGGGCCGAGGGCCCCGCCGACAGCGGTGCGGGTGAGCCGGCGCTGCCCGGTGAGCACGACGGGGGCGCCGACGGTGGCGCGGACGAGGGCCAGGGCGGGTCGGACGACGCCGAGGGCCCGGCCGACAGCGGTGCGGGTGAGCCGGCGGTCCCCGGTGAGCACGACGGCGGCGCCGACGGCGGGGCCGACGGCTCGCAGTGACCGAGGCGCCCACGGACCCGCGACCGGTGGCTGACGCCCCGGTCGCGGGTCCTTCCGCACTCGAACGACTCGTGGGTATGCCGTCCGCGGACTTCGCTGCCGACGTCTGGTCCAGGGCGCCCCTCCTCACCCGTGCCGCGGACCTGCCCCGCGACTTCGCCGACCTCTTCGGCACCGCCGCGGTCGACGAGCTCGTGGCCCGCCGCGGCCTCCGGACGCCCTTCGCGCGCATGGCCCGGGACGGCGCCACGCTCGCGGACCGGACCTTCACCCTCGGCGGGGGTGTCGGGGCGTCCATCGGCGACCAGCTGAGCGAGGACCGCGTCCTGCGTGAGTTCGCCGCGGGCGCCACCCTGGTCCTGCAGGCGCTGCACCGGACCTGGGCGCCGATCCAGCAGTTCTCCGCGGACCTCGGGGACGACCTCGGCCACCCGGTGCAGGTCAACGCCTACGTCACGCCGCCCCAGAACCAGGGCTTCTCCGACCACTACGACGTCCACGACGTGTTCGTCCTCCAGGTCACCGGCGAGAAACGGTGGCGGATCCGGCCGCCGGTGCTCGAGGCGCCGCTGCGCGACCAGCCATGGGAGCAGCGGCGCGACGAGGTCGCGCGCGCTGCCGAGGCCGAGCCACTCATCGAGGCGACCCTCGCGCCGGGCGACTGCCTCTACCTACCGCGCGGCTGGCTCCACTCCGCGACGGCCCTGGGTGGGACGAGCGTCCACCTCACCGTCGGCGTGCACACGTGGACGCGTCGCCACCTCGTCGACACCCTCCTGTCGCGCGTCGGCGCCCGGCTGGCCGCGGACGTCGAGGCGCGGCGCAGCCTGCCCCTCGCGGGCGGACGCTCGGGGTCCTCGACGATCGACGCCGACGCCGACGTCCAGCTCGTCCGGGAGCTCGTCGAGAAGGCGCTGCGGGACGTCGGTGCCGACGAGGTTACCGAGGCCCTGCGCTCCGCGGTGCGCGGGGCCCAGCGGGCGGAGCCGCTGGGCGTGCTCGCCCAGACGCGACGGGCCGACGACGAGACCTCCCCCTGGCGTCTGCGGCGTGGCCTCGCGGCCCACTGGGCCGACGGCGGGGGCGAGGGCGAGGACGCCGTCCTCGTCAGCCGGGTGGGTCGTCTGGTCCTCGGCCCGCACGAACGCGAGGCGGTCGCGGAGGTGCTCGACGGCATACGCGACCCGGCGGAGCTCGACCACGGGCTGCGGCGACGTCTGGCTCTCGCGGGCCTCATCGTCCCCGCGGACGTCAGGGGCGCGTGACCCGACCGGCGTCGACGTGCCAGCGCTGGTCGAGGGCGACGTTCTCGAGCAGCCGGCGGTCGTGCGAGACGAGGAGCAGGGCGCCGTCGTAGGAGTCCAGCGCCTCCTCGAGCTGCTCGATGGCTGGGAGGTCGAGGTGGTTGGTCGGCTCGTCGAGCACGAGGAGGTTGACGCCGCGCGCCTGGAGCAGCGCCATGGCGGCCCGGGTCCGCTCGCCCGGGGAGAGCCGTGAGACCGGGCTCGTCACCTGGTCCGCGCGGAGGCCGAACTTCGCCAGCAGGGTGCGCCGCTCCGCGGGCACGAGGTCGGGCACGGCCTCGCCGAACGCGTCGGCGAGCGACAGGTCGTCCCGCAGCCCCGTGCGCGCCTGGTCGATCTCGCCGATGGCCACGCTGGCACCGAGGCTGGAGCTGCCGCTGTCGGGGGTGAGCCGTCCGAGGAGGAGCCCGAGCAGCGTCGTCTTGCCGGCGCCGTTGGGCCCGGTGATGCCGATGCGGTCGCCCGCGTCGACCTGGAGCGAGACCGGACCCAGGGTGAAGTCGCCCCGACGCAGCGTCGCGTCGTTGAGCGTGGCGACGACCGAGCTCGAGCGCGGGGCGTCGCCGATGGAGAACTGGAGGACCCACTCCTTGCGGGGCTCCTCGACCTCGTCGAGCCGAGCGATCCGCGACTCCATCTGGCGCACCTTGCGGGCCTGCTTCTCGGCGGAGTCGATGCTCGCGGCGCGCCGGATCTTGTCGTTGTCCGGGCTCTTCCTCACCGCGTTGCGCACGCCCTTGCTGCTCCACTCGCGCTGGGTGCGCGCTCGTGACTCGAGGTCGGCCTTGGTCCCGGCGAACTCCTCGTACGCCTCGCGGGCGTGACGGCGGGCGATCTCGCGCTCCTCGAGCCAGGACTCGTAGCCACCGTCGTGGACGGCGACGGAGCCCTGGGCGAGGTCGAGCTCGACGATGCGGGTGACGCAGCGCGACAGGAACTCGCGGTCGTGCGAGACGAGCACGACGCCACCGCGGAGGCCGCGCACGAACGCCTCCAGCCGGTCGAGCCCGGCGAGGTCGAGGTCGTTGGTCGGCTCGTCGAGCAGGACGACGTCGAAACGGCTGAGCAGCAGGGCCGCCAGCGCCGCCCGGGCCGCCTGGCCGCCCGACAGCGAGGTCATGAGGGCGTCGTGGCCCACGTCGAGCCCGAGCTCGCCGAGCATGGCGGGGACGCGGTCCTCGAGGTCCGGGGCGCCGCTCGCGAGCCAGTGGTCGAGGGCGACGGCATAGGCCTCGTCCGCTTCGGCGCTCCCGCTGCCTGCGGAGCCGCCGAGCGCCGCCGCCGCCGACTCCATCGTCTCGGTCGCGGCGGTGGCTCCCGTGCGTCGGGCGAGGTAGTCGCGCACGGTCTCGCCGGGGACGCGTTCGTGCTCCTGCGGCAACCACCCGACGAACGCGTCGCGGGGAGCCGTCGTGATGGTGCCGGCCAGCGGGGCCGTCTCGCCGGCGAGGAGGCGCAGGAGCGTGGTCTTGCCCGCACCGTTGGCGCCGACCACGCCGACGACGTCGCCCGGGGCCACGGTGAGGTCGAGGTGCTCGAAGAGGGTGCGGTGGGCGTGTCCTCCGGACAGGTCCTTGGCCACGAGGGTTGCGCTCACCCGCACAGACTAGGTCCGCACGGGGCGGCTCCTCGACGGGTCGGGGGTCCCTCGACGAGTCGGGGGTCCCAGACGCCCCGACTCGTCGAGCAGGCCCCGACTCGTGGGCGCCGGCCGCGGGTCAGGCGCCGGGGCGGTCGTGCAGGAGCCCGCGCAGGTCGGCGTAGCGGCCGCGGATCTCGCTCGTCCGCTCGCCGGCCGCCGCGTCCGGCTCGAGGACGGCATCGGTCCGGACCTCCCACTGGGGCAGGTCGGTGCCGAGGAGGGTGGCGGCGGCCTGGCGGGCCGCACCGAGAGCGACGTACTCACCGGACGCGGGCACGTGGACCTGCGCCCCGAAGAGGTCGGCGGCGACGGACCGCACCGCGGCAGAGGCGGAGGCGCCGCCGATGAGCAGGACCCGCTCGACGCGGACCCCCTGCCCGCGCAGGGCGTCCAGCGCCTCGGCAAGGTTGGTGAGCATCCCCTCGACCACGGCCCGGGCGAGGTTCTCGGGGGTGGCGTTGGTGCGGGTGAGACCCGAGAGCGTGCCCGTGGCGGTCGGCAGGTTGGGTGTCCGCTCGCCGTCGAGGTAGGGGAGGAGGGACAGCCCGCCGGCGCCGGGTTCGGCGGCGAGCGCCAGCCGGTCGAGCTCGGCGAGCTCGACACCGAGGATCGAGGCACCCGCGGTCAGCACCCGGGCGGCGTTGAGGGTGGCGAGCAGGGGGAGGAAGCCCCCGGTCGCGTCGGCGAACGACGCGACGGCGCCACTGGCGTCCGCAATCGCCGCGTCGTGCCGGGCGAAGGCGGTGCCACTCGTCCCGAGCGAGATCACCGCGTCGCCGGGGCGCAGCCCCAGCCCCAGCGCGGCTCCCATGTTGTCGCCGGTCCCGGGCGCGACGACGAGGCCGGTCCCGGTGCGGCCGGCGGCCTCGGTCGGGCCGAGCACGCGCGGCAGCCCGACCTGACGCCCGATGGCGAGGTCGAGCACGTCGGGCAGGTAGTCACCCGACCCGGCGGACCAGTAGCCCGTGCCGGAGGCATCGCCCCGGTCGGTGGTCCATCCGTCGAACCCGCCGTCCTGCTTGAGGATCTGGCCGGTCAGCCAGTCATGGGGGAGCACGCAGGTGCGCGTGCGCTCCAGGGACTCGGGCTCGCAGCGGCGGAGCCACCGCAGCTTGGTCACGGTGAACGACGCCACGGGGACGACGCCGACCTCGGCGGCCCACCGCTGCGCGCCACCGAGCTCGTCGATGAGGTCCGACGCGTCCTGCGCCGAGCGGGTGTCGTTCCACAGCAGCGCCGGGCGGACGACCTCGTCCGCGTCGTCGAGGGTGACCATGCCGTGCTGCTGCCCACCGACCGCGATCGCCGAGACCCCGTCCAGCAGCCCGTCGGCGGTCGCCGCCTGGTAGGCGGTCCACCACTCGCTCGGGTGGACCTCGGTGCCGTCGGGGTGGGACGCCCGTCCCTGGCGCACGACCTCGCCGGTGCCGGCGTCGCACACGACGACCTTGCAGGACTGGGTGGACGAGTCGACGCCCGCGACGAGCTGCTCGCGCTGGATGGCCATACCTGCATCCTTGCCGAACGGAGGTCACGGCGCACGGGCACGCGAGGGCTGCGCCGGGCCGACCCGCTCCGGGCGCTCCCCCCCGACGCCCGACGCCCGACGGGGAGTGCTCCCCACAGACCGGCGGGCCGATCCGTGCTTGGATCCTCAGGAGCGAGGCTCGGCCGCTGCCCGTGGCCGCACTGAGGGAGGGAGCGCTGATGGTCGATCCGGAGGTCCTGTACGCCACTCTCGTCTCGGGCAGCTCGTCGACCGTGCGGGGGCAGGCGGACACGGTCGGGGACGCGATCAAGAAGGTCGAGGAGTCGGCGACGCGCGTCGACGAGGCCGCCGACCGGCCGACGTGGACGAGCGCGGCCTCCGCCGGCTACCGCGTCCGCACCGCCGGGGTCAGCCAGGGCATCCAGGTCAACCGCTTCGCCCTCGGGCGCCTGCAGACCGCACTCACCACCGGGGCCACCGCGTACGACGCGATGGAGGGCCGCGCCACCACGGCCATCGGCCACTGGCGGGACCGCCCGTCGGGACTCCACATCGTCGTCGAGCAGCTCCTCGGCCTGCTGGTCCACGCCCGGCTCGTGTCCGTGTCCGCGACCTACAACGCGCGCCTGTCGACGGTCGCCGCCTTCGCGGCAGGCGAGGAGATCGACCGCGACGAGCTCGACGCCGACACCCTGGAGTGGCTCGCGAACGGGATGGACAAGACCGCGGACTGGCTCAAGGAGCACGGCGGCGGACTGGGACCGCTGATCCCCAACCTCGGGCTCAGCGGTGACACCCGTGGTCTCACCCCTCAGGGCCTGGGCATCGACCCGGACACCGGGTGGATCATCCAGACCAGCTACTCCCAGGACGGCGACCAGCCCTCGACCCTGTCCATGGTGGACCCGAGCACCGGCAAGGAGATGGTCGACGTCGAGCTCGGGGGCTGGACCGGCCAGGACTCCGCGGGCGACGACGTCGACCTCCCGACCCCCGACCACGCCGGTGGGGTGGCGTCCGACGGCAGGTACACCTACATCACGTCGAGCGGCAACCCGTCGCACGTGTTCACCTACCTCACCTCGGACCTCAGGAACGGCGGGGGCACGGTCGCGCCGATCGGCCCGCCCACACAGCTCCCCGACGGGGCCGGGGCGTACGGCACGGTCAAGGACGGGGCGCTCTACGTCGGCACGCACGTGGGTGACATCGGAGGCGGGGGCAACGCCTACGACGGGGCCGACGACGACGGCCGGCTCTACCGCTACACCCCGGACGGCCACGGCGGGTGGACCCAGGACACGAGCTTCGGCGGCGGTGCCGGCTACGTGCACACACCGCCCCAGGCCCAGGGCGTCGTCGTGCGCGACGGCGAGTACGTCTTCAGCACCTCGCTCGGGCGTGACAGGGCGGGCCGCCTCATCACGCAGGACCGCCAAGACGACCAACCGGGCAACGGCGACCGCGGCGACGCCTACGAGCTGCCCTCCATGTCCGAGGGGATCATCGAGCTCGACGGGGAGATCGTCGCCACCTACGAGTCGGGTGCGGACGCGTACGGGCCGGACGGGTCCGACGACGACGACCTCTGGGCCAACCCGTACATGACGAGGACGTCCCTCGAGGCCCTGGGGCTCAGCGAGGACATCGAGGTCTCACCGGAGTCTCTGCGCGCCGCCGCGACCGACTTCGACACCGCGGCCCGTCCCCTCGCCGGAGCGGCCAACCTCGTCGGTGGGGTCACCGTCTCGGCGAGCAGCTTCGGTGAGGTCCCGTCGGCGACGACGCTGGCCACGGCCCTGAACGACCAGCTCGGCAAGGGTGAGCGCAGCCTCGATGCCGGAGCGCGCGCCGTGCACCGGACCTCGGCGGTCCTCGCCGGCAACGCCCGCACCTACACCGACACCGACGACTGGGCCGCGGACGCGATCCGTCGACCGGGAGCACCCTGAGTCACGCGTCGTCCCAGGTGATGACGACCTTGCCGGAAGCGCCTGCGGCCGCGACGGCATACGCGTCCTCGGCCTCGGCCAGCGCGAACCGGTGGGTGACGATCCGCTCGGGATGCTCGCCCCAGCGGGCGAGCAGGTCGAGCAGCTCGGCCATGTGACCGAGCGAGGTCACCCACGACCCGTGCAGCGCCACCTGCTTGTGGATGAGCAGGTCCGACACCGCGAAGTCGATCCGGCCGCCCTCGCCCACCATGACGCATCGTCCGCGCGCGGCCGTGTGGGTCAGGGCGGCGACGCGGGCACCGGCGTTGCCGCTGCAGTCGAGGCTCACCTCGCAGCCCCGACCGCCGGTCGCGTCGCCCACGGCGTCCGCGAGGTCGGCCGGGTCGGTGACGACGACGTCGACGAGGTCGAGGTCGCGCGCCATGGCCGCACGGTCGGCGTTGGGCTCCAGACCGATGACCGTCGAGGCGCCGAGGTGCCGGCCGAGCATCGCCGCGGCGAGACCGACCGGGCCGAGGCCGGTGACGAGCAGCCGGTCCCGACCGCTCACCTCGCCACGCAGCAGACCCTCGTATGCCGTCCCGAACCCGCACGTGACGAGCGCACCGTCGACGTGGGTCACCCCGTCGGGGAGGGGGAGGCACGACACCGCCTCGGCCACCATGTGCTCCGCGTGCCCGCCGTCGCGCTGCCACCCGTGGGCCGCCCGGGTCGGTGAGGTGCAGCCGATGGGGTAGCCGATCCGGCACTCGGCACAGGAGCCGCAGCCGGTGATGTGGTAGACCGCGACACCCTGGCCGACCTCGAGCGCCGCCACTCCCGGACCGAGCGCGACGACGTCACCGCAGGGCTCGTGCCCGGCGACGACACCCTGGTAGGCCTCGGCGCCGTGGCCGAGGTGCTCGCGGTAGATCGCGCGGATGTCGCTGCCGCAGATGCCGGAGGCACGCATCCGCAGGAGCACCTGCCCCGGCCCCGGCGTCGGGACGTCGACCCTCACGTGCTCGACCGTGCTGTCCCCGGGGAGGCGCACGGCCGCCATCGACTCCGGCATCAGCGCTCTCCCGGCTCCCGGCCCGCGGGGTGGATGATCGACTTGATCGCCTCGGGGTCGGTGCGAGCAGCCGTGAGGGCCGCAGCCGTGTCGTCCAGGAGGAAGTGGCCCGTGGCCAGGGGTTCGAGCCGGACGCGACCCGAGGCGACGAGGTCGATCGCCGTCGGCCACGTGTTGGCGTAGCGGAAGACTCCCGTCACCCACAGCTCACGGTTCTGGACGTCACCGAGGGGCAGGGCCAGGGTGTCGCCACCCATGCCGATGAGGACCACGCGCCCGGCCGGGGCGGCGACGCGGATGGCGGCCTGGGTGGAGCCCTCGTGCCCGGAGCACTCGAGCACGACGTCGGGACCCGGCCGGCCGGCATACGCGTCGGCGAGCGACGTCGACGAGACGTCGACGACCTCGGTCGCGCCCAGGGAGGTGGCCACGGACAGCCGGTGCGCGTTGACGTCTGCTACGACCACCTCGGTGGCGCCGAACGCGATCGCGGTCTGCGCGGCGAGCTGTCCCACCGGCCCGGCGCCGGTGACGAGCACCCGCACCCCCGGCCCGACGGCGGCCCGACGGCACGCCCAGATGCCCACCGAGAGCGGCTCGAGCATCGCGCCCTCGTCGAAGGACACGGAGTCCGGCAGCGTGAACGCGAACGACGCCAGGTGCGTGACGTACTCCGCGAGCGTCCCGTCCACGGGAGGGGTCGCGTGGAAGACCATGTCGGGACAGAGGTTGTAGTGACCGGCGAGGCACTGGGCGCACGACCGGCAGGGCACGCCCGGCTCGATCGCCACCCGCTCGCCCACTCGCCCCGGGTGGACGCCAGACCCGACGGCGACGATGACACCCGCGCTCTCGTGGCCGAGCACGAGCGGTCCGGTGACAACGTGGTCGCCGATCCGGCCGTGGTCGAAGTAGTGGGTGTCGGAGCCGCAGACGCCGACCGAGCGCACCTCGATGAGCACCTCGTCGGGGGCGGGCACGGGCACGGGTCGGGACTCGACCGTGATCGCCCCCGGCTCGGTGAGGACGGCCGTCCGCATCGTGGCGGGGGCGGTGGTGGACGTCATCGATTGGACTCCAGGTCCTCGAGGGTGACCCGAGCGCCGTTGTCGTGCAACGACCTCAGGAACGCGGTGTAGGCCGTGGTGAACGGCTCGCTGTCGACGAGGTCACCGAAGAAGTCGCGGTCGCGCAGGAAGGCGAGCTCGTCCTCCTCGTGGCGGAGCGCCGCCGCCATGACCTTGTCCTTGTGCCGGTCGACGACCTCGATGGGCTCACCGGCCTCGTCGACGCCCTCGGCGTAACGCGCCCAGGACGCCACGACGAGCGCCGAGCGTTCGAAGCCCCCGCCCGTCCCGAGGTTGTGCCGGATGACCGGGACGAGCCACTTGGGGATGCGGTCGGAGCTCTCGGCGCACAGCCGGGCCAGCGTGTCGCGCACCTCGGGGTTGGCGAAGCGCTCGATGAGCTGTCGGCGGTACACGCCAAGGTCCACCCCGGGCACCTCGGGCAGCGTCGGCGAGCCCTCCTCCGCCATGTAGCCGAGCAGGAACTCGGCGAACAGCGGGTCCTGGGCGACCTCGTGGGCGTAGCGGTACCCCGACAGGTACCCGAGGTAGCAGAGGGCCTGGTGGCTCGCGTTGAGCAGCCGCAGCTTCATCAGCTCGTAGGGGACGACGTCGTCGACGACCTGGACCCCGACGTCCTCGAACGGCGGCCGGCCGGAGGGGAAGTGGTCCTCGAGCACCCACTGCGTGAACGGCTCGCACACCACTGGCCACGCGTCCTGCACACCGAACCGGTCGGCGAGGGCTGCGACGTCCTCCGGCGAGGTCACCGGGGTGATCCGGTCGACCATGCAGCTGGGGAAGGCGACGTGGCCCTCCACCCAGTCGCCGAGCTCGGGGTCCCTGAGCCGGGCGAAGGCGACGATCATCTTCTTCGCGACGTCGCCGTTGCCGGGGAGGTTGTCGCAGGACATCACCGTGAATGGGTCGGTGCCGGCCTCCCGGCGCAGGCGCGCGGCCTCGGTGACGAAGCCGAACATGCTCCGCGGCAGTCCCTCGGCGTCGAGGTCGGCCTGGAGGACGGGGTCGCTCGCGTCGAACTCACCGGTGACCTGGTTGACGTGGTAGCCGCCCTCGGTGACGGTGAGCGACACGATCCGCGTGGCGGGGTCGACGAGCCGGTCGAGGACCGCCTGCGGGTCGTCGGGGGCGAAGAGGTAGCCGATCATGGACCCGATGACCCGCGGCTCGAGGCGCCCATCGGGCTGCTTGACGACGAGCGTGAAGAGGTTGTCCTGGGCGGCCATGGCGTCGCGCATCCGGGAGTCGCCCGGCATGAGCCCGACCCCGACGATGCCCCAGTCCAGCGCCGTGCCCTCGTTCATGAGGGCGTCGACGTACATCGCCTCGTGCGCCCGGTGGAACCCCCCGACCCCGAAGTGGACGATGCCGGGGGTGACCGACGAGCGGTCGTATGCCGGCCGCGCCACCTCAGCGGGCAGGTCGCCGAGGGTGTCCTGGCTGAGCTTCACCACCGCCGCCTCACTTGACCGCACCCATGGAGAGGCCCTGGACGAGCTTGTCCTGCGCCGCGAACCCGGCGGCGAGCACCGGCAGCGAGACGACGAACGACGCCGCGCACACCTTGGCGAGGAAGAGCCCCTGGCTGGTCACGAACCCAGTCAAGAACACCGGGGCCGTTCCGGCAACGGTCCCGGTGAGGACTCGCGCCAGGAGGAGCTCGTTCCAGCTGAAGATGAAGCAGATGAGCGCGGCGGCGGCGATGCCTGGCATGACGACCGGCGCGATGACCTTGCGCAGCGTCATCGTCAGCGAGGCACCGTCGACCTGCGCCGCCTCGAGCATCTCCACGGGCACCTCCGCGAGGAAGGAGCGCAGCATCCACACGGCGATCGGCAGGTTCATCGACGTGTAGAGGATGATGAGCAGCCAGATGTTGTCGAGCAGGTTCGCCTTCTGGGCGAAGAGGTAGATCGGCAGGATGCCGGCGACGATCGGCAGCATCTTGGTCGACAGGAAGAAGAAGAGGACGTCGGTCCACGCCTTCACCGGTCGAATCGACAGCGCGTAGGCCGCGGGGAACGCCAGCAGCAGGACGAGGATCGTCGACAGCACGCTCGCGGTGAGCGAGTTGAGCAGCGGCGGCCACGGGCCGGCGTCGAAGAACGAGCGGTAGCCGTCGAGGCTGAGCGGGGCGAACAGGCTCGGCGGGTTCGTCGCCGCGTCCTCCTCCTTGTGGAAGGACGTGACGATCATCCACACCACGGGGAGGGCGAAGAGCAGCCCGCACAGCCACGCGGCGAGCGTGAGCAGGATGTGGCTCTTCGGGCTCTTGTGGTGGTTGATCGCCTGCGGCTCGCGGGTCTCGGCGGTCGCGCGCCGGGTCTCGGCGGTGGTGCTCATCGAGATTCCTCCTTGAAGAGGCTGAACGCGGTCCGCAGTGCGGCGGTCGCGATGATGATGGTGCCGATGACGACGACGACGCCTGCGGCAGAGGCTCGCCCGTAGTCCTGGGCGGTGTAGAAGGTCTGGTAGATGAAGTACGGCAGGTTCGCCGTGCCGAGGCCACCCGAGGTGATGGTGAAGACGTGGTCGAAGTTCTGGACGACGTAGATCGCGCCGAGCAGGCCGCTCAGCTCGATGTACTGGCGCATGTGCGGCAGCGTCATCGTCCGGAAGATCTGCCACGCGCTGGCGCCGTCGATGCGGGCGGCCTCGACGACGTCGAGAGGGCGGGACTGCAGGCCGGCGAGCAGGATGAGCATCATGAACGGCGTCCACTGCCAGACGAGCGCCGCGACGATCGAGATGAGCGGGTTGTTGCTGATCCAGTCGGGCTGGGGCGCGTCCTCGCCGAAGATCGCCTTGAGCGTGCCGTTGAGCAGGCCGTACTCGGGGTTGTAGAGCGCGTGCTTCCACAGCAGGGCCGCCGCGACCGGCACGATGAGGAACGGCGTGATCATCAGCGTCCGCACGATGCCCCGGCCCAGGAACTTGCGGTCGAGCAGGAGCGCGATGAGCATCCCGAGCACGAGGCTGATGCCGACGACGAGCACCGTGAGCATGATCGTCACGACGACGGCGTTGCGTGTGTTGCTGTCGGTGAAGACCCGGGCGAAGTTGTCGAACCCCGCGAAGCCGCGCTCCTCGGGGTAGTAGGCGTTCCAGTTCATGAACGACACGACGAGGGTCGCGAGGAACGGCAGCTGGGTGAGGACGATGACGAAGATCAGCGCGGGGAGCAGCGGCGCCCGGCGCGACCAGTCACCGGCCTTGGCCAGGCGGGTGCTGCGCGCGGGGTCCTCGCCGGGAGGGCGCTTGGCCGGCGCGTCGGCGACGGTGTCGGATGCCATCACTTGCTCCTCGTCTGGTAGCGCTCGGCGACGTCCTCGGCCAGCTCCTGGCCTCGGTCGAGCGCCTCCTTGACCGTGGTCTGCCCGGCGATGGCCGAGCTGACGTCCTGGCTCACCTGGGTCCCGAGGTCCGGGAACTCGGGGATGTCGACGAACTGGATCCCGATCGCCGGTCGGGGCTGCACGCCGGGGTTCGTCGGGTCGGCCGCCTCGATGGCCTGCCGCGTCGGCTCGGCGAACGCCGACGCCACGGCCAGGTAGTCCTCGTTCTCGTAGGTCGACGCGCGCTTCCCGGCCGGGACGCTGGTCCAGCCGATCTCCTCGCCGACGAGCTCCTCGTACCCCTTGCCCGACGCCCACGAGATGAACTTCCAGGCATTGTCCTTCTTGGTGCTCGCCTGCTGGATGCTCCACGACCAGGCGTAGAGCCACCCGGACGAGTCGGTCTTGACGACCGGGGCCGGGGCGTAGCCGAACTTGCCCTTGTTCGGGGAGTCGTCGGCCTCGAGCGACCCGGCGGCCGACGTCGCGTCGTACCACATGGCGACGTTGCCCTGGATGAGGTTGTTGAGGCACTCGGTGAAGCCGGCCTGCGGCGCGCCGTTCTGGCCGTGCGCCCGGACGAGGTCGACGTAGAACTGGACCGCCTCGGTGAACTCGGGCGCGTTGACCCGGGGCGTCCAGTCCTCCTCGAACCACGTGCCCCCGAACGTGTTGACGACCGTCGACAGCGGGGCGAAGACCTGTCCCCAGCCGGGCTGACCGCGCAGGCAGATCCCGTTCATCCCGGGCTCGGCGCCGTCGACCTTCGCGGCGATGTCGGCGACCTCCTGCCACGTGGGCTTCGCGGGCATCGTCACGCCCTTGGCGTCGAGGACGTCCTTGCGGTACATGAGGAAGGAGGACTCGCCGTAGAACGGCTGGCCGTAGATCTTGCCCTCGCTGGAGAGCGAGGTCGTCATCGGCGCCAGGATGTCGTCCTGGTCGAACTCGGGGTCCTGCGCGATGTAGTCGTCCATCGGCGCGATCCACTTGGCCTTGGCGTAGATGGGGATCTCGAAGTTGGAGAGGGAGGCGACGTCGTACTGGCCGGACTGGCTCGAGAACTCCTGGCTGATCTTGTCGCGCACGTCGTTCTCGGGCAGGACGGTGAAGTTGACCCGGATCCCGGTGTCGGCGGTGAAGTGCTCGGCCGTGAGCTGCTGGAGGTCGACCATCTGCGGGTTGTTGACCATGAGCACGTCGATCGAGTTCGGGCCCCCGCCGCCGATGCCGCCACCTCCCCATCCCGCGCAGCCGCCGAGCCCGACGCTCAGGGCGCCGGCCGTGGCGAGCGCGGTCCACCGTCCGCGTCGTCGTCCCCGGATCGAGGTGTGCCGTGTCGTCCCGGGCATCGTCGCCCTCCTTCGCCGCTGTGGCATGGGTGCTCATATGAGCGCGTATGCTGCACGAATGAGACTGTATGACCCAGGTCACATTGTCAACCGGTCGCGGCACGGCGCAGGGTGCGCGCGTGCCTGAACCCCTCGATCCCGGCGAGGCCGTCCTCGCCGCGGAGGTCGCTCGTCGTCACCTCATCGACGGCGAGTCCAAGGTCGACCTCGCCGCCTCCCTCGGGATCAGCCGGTTCAAGGTGGCGCGTCTCCTCGAGGCGGCGCGCGAGAGCGGCATGGTCACCATCGAGATCGTGTCGCCGCAGGGGATCGACACCCACCGGTCCGTGCGCCTCGGCGAGGCTCTCGGCCTGCGCCACTGCGTCGTCGTCCCGGGGTCCGGGCCGCAGGCCGGTCCCGCGGTGTCCGCCGCCGCGGCCGCCCTCCTCACCGAGGTCGTCACCGACGAGGACGTCGTCGGGCTCCCGTGGAGCCGTTCGGTGAGCAGGATGGTGGGCGCCCTCGAGCACCTCCCGAAGGTCCCGGTCGTCCAGCTCAGTGGCGCGATGGTGACGCCGGGCGAGGACAGCAGCTCGGTCGACGTCGTCCGGCGGGCCGCCCTCATCGCCGGTGGCGACCGGCACGTCTTCTACTCGCCGCTGGTCCTCGACGACGCCGCCAGCGCCGAGGTGATGCGACGCCAGCCCCCGGTGCGCGTCGCCCTGGACCACGTCGCCGACGTCACGCTGTCCGTCATCGGCCTGGGCGCGTGGGCGCCGGGCACGTCGACCGTCCACGAGGTCCTCAGCGTGGCCGAGCGCGCCGCGGTGTCGGAGGCCGGCGCGGTCGGCGAGGCCGCCGGCGTCTTCTTCGACGCGGACGGTGCCGTCGTCGACACCCCGCTCACCGCCCGCATCATCGGGCTCACCGGTAGCCAGCTGCGCGGCATACGCCACGTCATCGCGATCGCGCACGGCGTCGCGAAGGTCGAGGCGATCACCGCCGCGGTGCGGGGCGGACTCGTCCATTCGCTCGTCACGACGAGCGAGACCGCCGACGCGCTCCTGGCCGCGGGGCCTCAGCCGCGGCCGAGCTCCACGCCCCGGAGGCGCAGCATGCCGAGGTAGGCCGCGACGACGAGCAGGCCGACGTACGCGTCGTTCTCGAACCAGCCGAACACGGTCTGCTGCTCCGGCCCGAACATCGTCGGGTACACCAGGACGGCGACGGCCAGTACCAGGGCGAGGAACGCGAGCACGGTGAGCTGGGCCCACCGCTGGGGCCGGCGGACGAGGGCGGCCATCCCGAACGCGACGGCGTAGAACGCCCACGCGAGGGGGGAGTCGACGGTGAAGCTCGGGTCGTCGATGCCCTGGGTCCAGCTGTGGACGGTGTGCACGACGGAGAGGGTGAACGCGGCGACGAGCACCCCGCACTGGTGTCGGCCGGAGGTCCGGGTGCGACGCGCTTGTGGGAGAACGCGGTCCGTGGGCCGTCCGGTGGTCGCCGTCATGCTCGCGGCCGTGGTCCTGGTCGTCATGGTGGAGTCCCTTCGTCTCGGACGGCCGAGGTGCCGTCGCTCCCACCGTCGTGCCGCGGCGGCCGCCGTCCCACCCACAGCACGTCCACACAGCCCCCACACCGCCCGGCGGGTGTTGGGCGAACCCGGCGTCGGGCCTTGTCCGACGGGCTAGCGTCTGGCGCATGGAGGCGGCGTCCGGACCGGGGGACTTCGCGTCCGTGCTGCGGGCCCTCCGGCAGTCCCGTTCGCTGACCCAGGAGGAGCTCGCGGAGCGGTCCGGCCTCACGGCCAAGGCGATCGGTGCGCTCGAGCGGGGGGAGCGCCGCCGCCCGTACCCGCACACCGTCCGGTCGCTGACCGACGGCCTCGGCCTCGACGCGGCCGACCGGGCCCGGCTCGTCGCCGCAGCCACCGGGCCCTCCTCGCCGGGCGGGGCGCCGCACCCGGGCACCGGAGCCGCGGCGCCGCCGCCGACGCCCCCGGCCCCTGGCGCGCCGCTCATCGGCCGGGACGACGACGTGGACGCTCTCCTCGACCTGCTCTCCTCCGGGGAGGGGCGGCTCGTCACCCTCACCGGTCCCGGTGGGGTCGGCAAGACACGGCTCGCGACCGAGGTGATGCAGCGCCTCGCCGGCGAGTTCGGCGGGGGCGCCACGGTCGTCGACCTCGCGGCGGTCCGTGAGCCCGCGCTCGTGCTGCCTCGCATCGCCGCGGCACTCGGCGTCGCCGAGGGCACCACGACCGCCACGGACCTCCTCGACCGGGTCGTCGGGCACCTGGCCGGCCGGCGGGTCCTCCTCGTGCTGGACAACCTCGAGCAGGTGCTCTCGGCCGCCCCCCGGGTGGCCGACCTCGTGGCCGGAGCGGCCGGGCTGACCGTCCTCGCCACGAGCCGGGCGCCGCTGCGGGTCCGGGCCGAGCGCGAGGTCCCGCTCGGCCCCCTCGCCCTCCCGCACGACGACGAGCCGGCGACGGTGCTCGCCTCGCCGGCGGTGGCCCTCCTCGTCGACCGCGCCACGGCGGCTGGCGCCCGGGTGGACGTTCCGGCCGCCGCGCCCGCGCTCGCGGCGATCGCCCGACTGCTCGACGGCCTGCCGCTGGCCCTCGAGCTGGCCGCCGCCGGGGCCCGGGTGCTGCCCCCCGAGGCCCTCCTCACCCGGCTGCAGGAGCGAGGACCCGACGCCGGCCTCGCCGGCCCTCGGGACCTGCCGGCCCGCCAGCGGACGATGACCGCCGTCCTCGACTGGAGCGCCGAGCTGCTCGAGCCCGAGGAGGCGCGACTGCTGGCCCGGCTCGCGGTCTTCTCGGGCGGCTTCTCGCTCGACTCGGTCGAGGCGATCGTCGGCGCGTCGGCCGAGGACGGGCACGCGGACGACGTGCTCCCGGCGCTGACCTCGCTCGTCCAGCAGTCGCTCGTCGTGCCCGTGGCCACCCCCGACGGCGTCGCGCGCTTCCGGCTGCTCGAGCCGGTGCGCCAGTATGCGGCCGTGCGGGCCCGGGCGACCGGGCTCTCGGCCGAGACGTCGGGCGCCCACGCACAGCACTTCCACCGCGTCGCGGTGGCCGCGCACCGCCGGCTCTGGGGCGGCGACACCAGACCCGTCCTCGACCGGCTCGAGGCCGACCATGCGAACCTGCGCTCGGCCTTCCTGCGCCTGCTCGAGCTCGACCGGACGGCCGAGGCCGCCGAGCTGGCCGGGTCGCTGTGGCTTCACCTCGCCCTGCGCGGCCACGCCCGCGAAGGGCTCGGCTGGCTCGACCGGCTCGAGGGCGCGGGGTCCGACGAGGCGCTGGTGCACCGGGCCGTCGGGCGGATGGGACTGCTCCTCGTCATCGGCGACGTGGCCGGCATGCGGCAGGAGGCAGGGCTCGCGCTGCCGCTGGCCGGTCGGGTCGGTGACCCCGTGCTCCTCGGCGAGGTCAGCGTCCTCGCCGGTCTGGCCGCGGTCTTCGCCGGGGACCTCGAGGAGGGACGGCGCCTGCTGGACGGCGACCTGCGGCTGGCGGACGACGCGGGACGGCGCTGGATGCGCCTGCACGCCCGCATCGGGCTGGGTCAGGCGGCCATGGTGGGCGGGGACGTCAGCACCGCGGGAGCCCTCCTCGAGGCGTCGCTCGCCGAGGCTCGGGCCCTCGGCAACGAGTTCGCCGTCGCCACGACGCTCAACACCATGGCCACGCTCCGGGAGGCGGTCGGCGACGACCGGGGCGCCGCGTCCCTCCTCGGGGAGTCGCTCGAGGTGGCCTGGCCGCTGCGGCTGAGCTGGACCATCGGATATGCCGTCCCGGCCCTCGCGGGGGTGGCCGCCCGGGCCGGTCTCCCGGTCGCCGCCGCCACGCTGTTCGGGGCCGCGGCGACGCTGGGCGCCTCGACCGCCGTGGACCCGCAGTTCCCTCCGTCCCGAGAGACCGCGGACGCCGGCCTCGCGGTGGCCCGTGACGCCCTTCCCGGGAACGAGTTCGTCGCGGCGTGGGAGGCCGGGCGCTCGGCGACGCCCGCGGAGGTCGCCGCGCTGGCCGCGCGGGTCGTCGCGGACGTCACGAGCCGCGCACCCGCCTGACGTAGCGGCGGTACTGGACCGCACCGACCGTCCGCAGCAGCATCCGCACCGGCAGGGGCTGCCTCGCGAGCATGGCCCGCCGCTCGGCCGGGGTGCACTCCTCGAGGATCGCGCCGAAGACGATCGGCAGTGACGACTGGTCCATCTCCTCGATGCCGTGCGCGCCCAGGGAGTTCCACTCCTGCACGGTGAGGTGTCGGAGCACGAGGGGGAGGACCTCGCGCTCCTCGACGTCGAGGTGCTCGCAGAGGGCGTCGGCGAGCTGGTCGACCACGTCGGCGAGCCCGGCTGCGCCCGCCCGGGTCGGAGCCGACTCCCACGCCTCGAGCAGCGGACCGAGCCGGTCGACGTGCCGCTCGACGGCCTCGTGCTGGGCCTGCATGGTCTCCACGAGGCCGGTCGAGGGTGCGGCCCGCTCGAGCAGGGCGGGCCAGAGGATGTCGTCCTCCCCGGTGTGGTGGTGGTGCAGGCCACCGAGGACGAGGCGCAGGGCCCCTGCGAGCACGTCGGCCCGGGGACGGTCGCCGTCGGAGACCGCGCGCAGCAGCGGGGGCAGGAGCCGGAACTCCCGCCGGAAGGCGCGGTGAACGATGACCATCTCGTGGACCCAGGGCCGGTCCGTGGTGGGGGTGGTGCTGAAGGCGGTGGTGCTCATGAGGAGTCCTGTCGGCTCGGGTGCGGGGAGTCCCACCAGCCTCGTGACGGCGGCCCACGGAGCACACCCACACCGCGCCCACACCGGGCCCTCATCCGCGACCCGGCCGTCGGTGGGCCGGGACCGAGGACCCGTAGCATCGAACGTGTGAGCCCAGAGACGACACGCTGCTCCAACGCCTTCCGTGAGCGGGGCGAGCCGATGCTCGGGTCGGCGCCGGTCGCCCGCCGCTGGCTGCTCATCGAGCACCCCGGCCCGTGGTCCAGGGACCACCTCGAGACGCCGGGTATCGCCGGCCCCGTCGCGCGGGCCATCGAGTCGGCCTGCGCGGAGCTGCACGGTCGCTCGCTGCTCGTGCGTCGTCACGGTCGTCGCGACCCCGGCGAGGCGCCCGCCTGGTATGCCGTCGACACCGCGCACGGGACCTGGGTCACCGGCACGTGGCGCACCAGCGACGACCTTCTCGCCGCCGTCGCCGCCCTCGGCGCCCCGCTGACCCACTCCGAGGCGCTCGCCGAGCCGATGCTGCTCGTCTGCACCCAGGGCACCCGGGACGCCTGCTGCGCGCTGCGCGGGCGGCCCGTCACCGCCGCCCTGGCCCGGGTCTTCCCCGACGAGGTGTGGGAGTGCACCCACCTCGGGGGCCACCGCTTCGCCGGCACCTTCCTCTCCATGCCCGACGGCACCTGCTTCGGCACCGTCGACCTCCCCAACGCGGTCGCCGTCGTCCGGTCCCACCGGGCGGGCGAGGTCGACACGACCCACCTGCGCGGCGTCGCCCGCTGGTCGCCGGCGATCCAAGCGGCCACGGGCTCGGTCCTGGCCGCGCACGGCCCGGCGCCCATCACCGCTGCCCGGCCCGGCACCATCGACGTCGTCTCGGAGACCGTCACCCGCGTCGAGGTGATCGGCGACGACCCGCTGCCGGACACGACGTGGGTCGAGGTGACGGCCGAGGCGCTGCCTCCCGTGCCGCTGTCGTGCGGCAAGGGCCCGGGCGAGCACACGGCCTACCGGACCATGGTCGTCCCCGACCCCCGCTGACCGGCAACGGGGTGGTGGGCGAGCCCTGCGGCGGGCAGGCTGTCCCCATGAGCGACGCGCCGACCACGGCAGCCAGCAGCCCGGCCACCGACCTCTACCGGGCGGCACGCGACCGGCTGCTCGAGTGGCGGGGGCAGCACGAGGAGGCCGTGCGTGACTTCTCGTTCCCCGACCTCGGTGACCGCTTCAACTGGGCGGTCGACTGGTTCGACGTCATCGCGCGGGGCAACGACGCCAACGCCCTCGTCATCATCGAGGAGGACGGTGCCAGTCGTGAGCTGACCTTCGACGCCATGGCCAACCGGTCGGACCGCGTCGGGCAGTGGCTCGCGGAACGCGGTGTGGCACAGGGCGATCCCGTGATCATCATGCTCGACAACCAGGTCGAGCTCTGGGACTGCATGCTCGCGGTGATGAAGCTCGGCGCCGTCATCATGCCGACGACCTCGGCCGCCGGGGCCGCCGACCTCGAGGACCGGGTCGCCCGTGGTGCGGTACGCCACGTCATCGCGAACGCCTCCCAGGTCGGCAAGTTCGCCGGGCTCGTCGACGACATCACCCGGATCAGCGTCGGCGCCACACCGGGCTGGCACGACCTCACCGACGCGTATGCCGTCGACGCACCTCCGCTGCCCCACCCCGGGACGGCGCCGGGCGACCCGTTGCTCCTCTACTTCACGTCGGGGACGACGAGCCGGCCCAAGCTCGTCGAGCACACGCAGGTGTCGTACCCGCTGGGGCACCTCTCGACGATGTTCTGGCTCGGGCTCCGGCCGGGCGACGTCCACCTCAACATCTCCAGCCCCGGCTGGGCCAAGCACGCGTGGTCGTGCTTCTTCGCCCCGTGGATCGCGGAGGCGACCATCCTCGTCCACAACTACACCAGGTTCGACCCTGCCGCGTTGCTGGACGTGTTGCGGGACAACGCGGTCACGTCGTTCTGCGCGCCACCGACGGTGTGGCGGATGCTCATCAACGCCGACCTGTCCGGGGGGCCGGGGGCGCTGCGTGAGGTGATCGGTGCCGGCGAGCCGCTCAACCCCGAGGTCATCGAGCAGGTCCGGCGCGCGTGGGGGCTCACGCTGCGCGACGGCTACGGCCAGACCGAGATGACCGCGGCCATCGGCAACACCCCCGAGTCACGGCTCAAGCCCGGCTCGATGGGCCGCCCGCTGCCGGGCGTCCCGGTCGTCCTCGTCGACCCCGCGACCGGCGAGCGGGTCGTGGACGCAGGAGAAGGGGTCGCCGAGGGAGAGCTGTGCCTCGACCTCGCTGCCCGTCCACTGCCGCTCATGACCGGCTACCGCGGCGACCCGGAGCGCAACGCGGAGGCGATGGCCGACGGTTTCTACCACACGGGTGACGTCGCGAGCATCGACGCGGAGGGGTACATCACCTACATAGGGCGCACCGACGACGTCTTCAAGGCGAGCGACTACAAGATCAGCCCGTTCGAGCTCGAGTCGGTGCTCATCGAGCACCCGGCGGTGGCGGAGGCCGCGATCGTGCCCGCGCCCGACGAGCTCCGCCTCGCGGTGCCCAAGGCCTACGTCGTGCTCGCCCCCGGCCACGAACCCACCGAGGAGACGGCGCGCTCGATCCTCGCCCACGCCCGCGAGCACCTGCAGCCGTGGCAGCGGGTGCGCCGGCTCGAGTTCGGCGAGCTGCCCAAGACGATCTCGGGCAAGATCCGCAGGGTCGAGCTGCGCGGGCGCGAGGAGCAGCTCGCCCACGGCGACATCGAACCGCCGGAGCACGAGTGGCGCGACGACATCGTCAAGGGCGACTGACCGGCATACGGGTTCTCTCGTGAGGGCTGACGTCCTGGTCGTCGGCGCCGGGCCGGCCGGCTCCGCCGCGGCGCTGGGAGCGCTCACCGAGGACCCGTCGCTCCGGGTGGTGCTGCTCGACCGCAGCGCCTTCCCGCGCGACAAGTCGTGCGGCGACGGCATCGCCCCTCACGTCGTCACCGCGCTGGCGGAGGTCGGGGCCGCCGACGTCGTCGACGGCTGGGCGCCGCTGCGCCGGCTCGAGCTCTCGCACGGATCGGTGCGCGTCGAGGGGGAGATGGACCGGGAGGTCAACGTCATCCCGCGGACGGTCCTCGACGCGCGGCTCGTCGAGCGGGCGGTGGCCGCCGGCGCGGAGCTGCGCCGGCATCGGGTGACCTCTGTCAGCACCGCTCCTCTCGGCGTCGACGGGATCGACGCCGACGTCGTCATCGGGGCGGACGGGGCCCACTCGGTCGTGCGCGCGCAGCTGCTCGGCCGACGTCGGGAGCCGCGCGCCCTCGCCCTGCGGGGCTACGCGCCGGTCACCGAGAGATGGCGGGGACGTCAGGTCATCCGGTACGGCGACCGCCGGCAGCCCTCCTACGCCTGGGCGTTCGACCGGGGCGACGGGCTCGTCAACGTGGGCTACGGCGAGCTGCTCCCCGGCGACCGGTCGGGCCGGGGACGCGCGCCCGCGGCACCGAGCCGACGGCTGCTGCTCGACCAGCTCGAGGCGCTCGTGCCGGGCGCGGCCGCGACGGGCACAGGCTGGCTCGGTCACCACCTGCCGCTCAGCACCTGGCACTGGGACCAGCCCGACGGGCCGGTGCTCCTGACCGGCGACGCTGCCGGGCTCGTCAACCCGATGACGGGTGAGGGGATCTACTACGCCGTCGCGACGGGGATCGCCGCCGGGCGCACCGCTGCTCGCGCGGTGCGCCTGCGCCGACCGGTCGACGCGGGCGCGGTCCACCGCCGTGAGGTGCGTCGTCTGCTCGGCACCCACCTGAGGCACACGTGGGTGTCGTCGCGGCTCGCCCGGTCGCCGGACGTGGTCGACGCCGGGATCCGGGCCGCCGGCCGCGACCGGCGTGTGTTCGACGCGCTCGTCGAGATCGGCCTCGGCGACGGCCGGATCGACCGGCACCTCGTTGGCGGCCTGCTGGGCGCGCTCGCGCTCAGACCAGGGCGGCCCTGACCTTGTCGATGACCGCCTGCTCCTCCGGGCTCACGCCGTCGGAGGCGTCTGCCACCGCCTGCGTGGCCTCGAGGATGACGCCCGAGAACGCCTCGGCCGAGCCGTCGGCCTTCGCCGCGAGGAGTGCCTTGGCCTCGGTCAGCCCGGACATCACCGCCTGCTCCTGCGCGGCCGGGTCGCCCGTCGGCGGGGACGGGAAGCCGCCCGAGCGCAGCAGCTCGGTGATCTCCTTGGGTCCCGCCGCCAGGGCCTTGGACCCGGCGAGGCTCTCCTTGAAGGAGGAGAGGAAGCCCGGGTCGGCCTTGCTCACGAGGGCGATCGCCCCGAAGGCGGCGTTGCGGACGGTGTCGCGTTCTGCATCGGTGTAGTCAGCCATGGGCCTCAGTCTGCCCCGGCGGACTCCGTGGCGGGGCGCTGCGCCCGGACCTCTCGCAGGACCAGCGAGTCGAGGGGTGAGGCACCCGCCTCGGGGCGCGCGCACTGCCGCTCCGGGTCGGTCACCGTGTCGATGCGGGTCCCGTTGAGCAGGCTGACGTCGTCGTATGCCGGCCGCCCCTCGATGACGTTGCGGTAGCGGTAGCGGGTCACCGAGGTCAGGCGGCAGGTCTCGCCGAAGGTGAGGACGTCGAAGGCGGAGGGCTGGCCGACGAGCTCCTCGCCGTCCTCCTGCCCCACGAAGTGGGTGAGCGGGCCGCCGCCGGTGAAGGTGCCGGCCTGGATCCGGTTCCCCTCGAGGTCGGGGGTGTGCATGTGGCCGTTGACGGCGACGTCGGCCCTCGGCACGTCCTGGACGGCCCACGGCTCGTGCGAGACGAGCAGGTCCAGAGGGACCTCGTCCTCGAACGCGGCGGTGAAGGCGCGCTTGGCCGGTTGCTGCTTGTCGCTGCTCCGCTTCCCGTCGTCACCGAAGAAGCGGGGGTCGTTGAACCCGCCGATGCGGATGCCGCCGGCCTCGACGAGCGTGTAGCTCTCCGCGTCGCGCTGGAGGAGGACGACGTTGGGGATCGATGCCATCCGGTCGAGGATGGCCGTGTCCGTCGCGGACGTCGCGTCGTGGTTGCCGCGGACGAAGAGGTAGGGCACGGGCAGGGAGGCGATGCCCGTGAACATCTCGGTGGCGTTCCCCTCGGCCACCGTCCCGAAGTTGACGAGGTCGCCGGTGTCGACGACGAGGTCGATGTCCTCCTCCTCGACGATGGTCCGCATCAGGGCGTACTGGTTGCCCGCGTGCAGGTCGGAGACGAGCAGGACCCGCAGGGCCGCGGGCTGGCCGAGCTCGGTGGGGGAGTACTTGTCCTGCAGCGCCGACGACAGCGCGATGAGGTTGCGCAGGTACGGCGTGACCTGCGCCGACCGGGCCTCGACGTCGGAGATGAGGGACTGGTTGCGCTGCACCGTACCGAGGACCCCGGTCGAGGTGAACTCGTGCTGCCGCTCCGGCTGGTAGGTCTGCCAGATCCCCACCCCGGTGGCGGCGCAGGCGACGGCCCAGGCCACCCCGGCCCCGAGGAAGGACCAGCGGCGCGGCCGGCGCCGCAGGACGAGTGACCGCACGACGAGCCAGAGGGCGGCGACGACGAGGGCGCCGAGGGCGAAGCGCAGCCCGACGTCCCGGGCTGCCGTGACGATCGCGGCGTTGAGCTCGAGCGGTCCGGGCTGCAGGCTCGACACCGTGATCCCCGGTCGGCTGAGGATGTCGGCGATCGACGCCTTGACCTGGGGGGTCGCCTCGATCCCCGGCGCGAGGCCGGTGAAGCCGACGTCGATGTCACCGAACAGCGTCCGGGCGACGAGCCGGGTCGACTGCCGGGGGTCCATCGAGAGCTGGACCTCCGCCGAGTAGTGGGTCGTGTGCGCCGTGGCCGGGGCGAGCCGCGTGGTCGCGATGCCTCCGGCCGCGCAGGCGAGGGTGAGGGCGGCGACGGTGAGCAGGCTGCGCACGCGCCGACCCCCGACCCGGTGCCCGAGCGCCCACCACGCGGTGACCGCGGTCGCGAACGGCCACAGGGCCAGGAGGGCGGCGACGACGCGCTCGTGAGCACCGAACGGCATACCCGCCCGGGAGCCGACGGCGAGGGAGGCGACGAGCGCGACCAGGACCACGGAGGCGGTCCGGGCGACCGGCGTGCGCAGGAGGTGGGTGGCCGTGGGACGGGCGGCGAACCACGGCCACAGCGCGAGGAGGAGGAAGCTCGCGGCGGCCACGACCGTGTGGGTGAGGGAGTCGTCGGAGCGGGAGGGGAGGGGGACGAGGGCCACGGCGACGGTCGCCACGCCGGCCGCCCCGAGCACCCCGCGACCCGCCCGACGCATCCCCGGCAGCAGGAGTGCCGACCCGATGTGGGCCAGGCCGGTGACGACCAGCGCGACGGTCATGATCCAGCGGTGCGGGGTCTCCGTGGCCGCGAGGGCGCTGATCGACTCGCGCACCGGGTCGAACCCTTCGGGCTGGCGCGCCGCGGCCCAGGTCCAGCCACCGACGAGGGCGACGACCGCGGTCGTCGCGGTCACGAGGGCGCCGCGCACGTGTCCCGAGGTCCGTGGCGCCATGAGCCAACCCTAGGCTGACGACATGGGTGCACCGCGGGCCGGACGTCTCCCCGAGCGTTCCTTCGCCGGGGTGCTCTTCGACATGGACGGGACGCTCATCGACTCGATGGCGGCCGTCGAGCGCTCGTGGCTGGCGTGGAGCGAGGAGTTCGGCATCGACCCCGTGGCGCTCGCGGGGTCGCACGGGCGGACCAGCGCCAACACGATCGCCGTCGTCATGGCGGACCGCTCCGAGGGCGAGCGGCTGCGGGCGCACTCGCGGATCGCGGAGATCGAGGTCGCCGACACCGAGGGCGTCGTCGTCCTGCCCGGTGCGCTCGAGGCTCTCGAGTCGCTCACGCGGAGAGGGGTGAGGCACGCGATCGTGACGTCGTGCGAGCGCGACCTCGCCGCCGCCCGGCTGGCTGCGTCCGGGCTCCCGCGGCCCGAGGTCCTCGTCACGGCGAGCGACGTGAGCCACGGCAAGCCCGGTCCCGAACCCTACGAACGGGGAGCCGCGCTCCTCGGTCTGTCGCCGGGAGACTGCCTCGTCGTCGAGGACGCGACCGCGGGACTGGTGTCCGGGCGCGCGGCCGGCGCCGGCGGACTGCTCGCCGTCCTCGGGACCACCCCGGTCGAGGTGCTGGCGCAGGACGCCGACGTCGTCTTCGACAGCGTCGCCGAGGTCGACTGGACCCGCCTCACCGACCCCACCCCCTGACCCGTGCCCAACTCGCCAATTCCCCGGTGGGGGACGGACACGCCGTGTGCCCAACGGGGGAATTGGCGAGTTGGGGACGCGGGGTCGGTGCGGCTGGTACCGGTGGGTAGCGCGCACTAGGGTCGCGGCATGGACGCTGACGCCCTTGTCGTCGGGGCCGGCCTGGCCGGTCTCGTCGCTGCCAACGAGCTCGCCGACGCCGGACGCTCCGTCGTCCTGCTCGACCAGGAGAGCGAGGCCAACCTCGGCGGGCAGGCGTGGTGGAGCTTCGGCGGTCTCTTCATGGTCGACAGCCCCGAGCAGCGCCGGATGGGCATCACGGACTCCTTCGACCTCGCCTGGCAGGACTGGGAGGGCAGCGCCGGCTGGGACCGTGCCGAGGACCACTGGCCGCGCCGCTGGGGTCGCGCCTACGTCGAGTGGGCGGCCGGCGAGAAGCGCGACTGGCTGCGCCAGTTCGACATCAGCTTCTTCCCCGTCGTCGGCTGGGCCGAGCGCGGTGACGGCCGCGCCGGGGGCCACGGCAACTCGGTGCCGCGCTTCCACATCCCCTGGGGCACCGGCACGGGGATCGTCGCGCCGTTCGTCGACCGGGTGAGGGCGCACATCGCGGCCGGCCGCATCATCTACCGCCCGCGCCACCGCGTCGACGAGCTCGTCTCCGACGACGGCGTCGTCACCGGGGTCCGCGGATCCGCTCTCGCAGAGGACGACTCGGCCCGGGGAGTGGCCACCAACCGCGACGTCGTCGGGGACTTCGAGTTCGGCGCCCAGTGCGTCCTCGTCACCAGCGGGGGGATCGGGGGCAACCACGACCTCGTCCGGGCCAACTGGCCCGACCGCCTCGGGTCGGCGCCGGAGCACATGATCACCGGTGTGCCGGCCTACGTCGACGGACGGATGCTCGCGATCACCGAGGCCGCCGGCGGCACCGTCATCAACCGTGACCGCATGTGGCACTACGTCGAGGGCATCAACAACTGGAACCCGGTCTGGCCCAGCCACGGCATCCGGATCCTCCCCGGCCCGTCGTCGTTGTGGTTCGACGGCAACGGCGACCGGCTGCCCCCGCCCAACTTCCCCGGTTTCGACACCCTCGGGACGCTGACGCATCTGCGCACGACCGGGCACGACCACTCGTGGTTCATCACCAACCGCACGCTCGTCGGCAAGGAGTTCGCGCTGTCGGGCAGCGAGCAGAACCTCGACCTCACCGAGCGCAGCTACCGCGACGTGCTCAAGCGCCCGGTCACCAAGGTCCAGCCGTCGGTGCAGGCCTTCCTCGACCACGGCGTCGACTTCGTGCAGGCCGACACGCTGCGCGAGCTCGTCGACCGGATGAACGCGCTGACGCCGGAGGCGCCGGTGGACTTCGCCCACATCGAGCGGCAGGTCCTCGAGCGCGACCGGCAGGTCGACAACGGCTACAGCAAGGACGCGCAGGTCGCGGCGATCCACGTCGCCCGCCAGTACCGCGGGGACCGGCTGACCAAGCGCGCCTTCCCGCCGCACCACGTCCTCGACCCCAAGCGGGGCCCGCTCGTCGCGGTCCGCCTCAACGTCCTCACCCGCAAGTCGCTCGGGGGGCTGCAGACCAACCTCGACAGCCAGGTCATCGGTGCGTCCGGCGACCCGGTGCCGGGGCTGTACGCCGCCGGTGAGGTCGCCGGGTTCGGCGGCGGCGGGGTGCACGGCTACCGCTCGCTCGAGGGCACCTTCGTCGGCGGGTGCCTGTTCTCCGGCCGGGCCGCGGGGCGCGCCGCGGCCCGCCAGGTCACCTGACGGACCTGCCCGACTGATGGCGCATTCCGGTCAGTCGCGCGGAGGTCGACCCGCGCGCAGAGCGACCGGAATGCGCCATCAGTCGGCCTGAACCGGCTCGGGGCGAGAGGGGTCAGAGGTTCATGCGCGCGGCGAGGGTGTCGCGCTTGTCCTCGAAGCGGGAGGCCTTGGTGTCGAGGTCGGCCATGAGCGCGTCGAGCTCGGTCCGGGCCTGCTCGCCCTCGGCCGAGAGGTTCTCGACGTCCCACACCTTCCAGAATCGCAGCACCGGGGCGACGACGTCGTCGCGGTGCTGGCGCAGGTCGTAGATCCCGGCCACAGCCATCTCGACGGCCTTGCGCTGGAAGCCCGGGATGTCGGTGCCGGGCATCTGGAACCCCTTGACGACGTCGCGGATCGCCATCATCGAGGCGCTGGGGTCGAGCTGGAGCGCCGCGTTGAGCAGGTTGCGGTAGAAGATCATGTGGAGGTTCTCGTCGGCCGCGATCCGCTGCAGGAGCTGGTCGGCCATCGGGTCGTCGGTGAACCGACCGGTGTTGCGGTGCGACACCCGCGTCGCGAGCTCCTGGAACGACACGTATGCCAACGAGTGCAGCAGCTCGCCGCTGTGGGCCGACTCGTAGCCCTTGGACATGTGGGTCATCCGGAAGTCCTCGAGGACCGCCGGATCGACCATGCGCTTGACGAGCATGTAGTCGCGCATGGCGATGCCGTGCCGGCCCTCCTCGGCAGTCCAGCGGTGCACCCACTCGCCCCACGCGTCGTCGCGCCCGAAGATGATGGCGATCTCGTGGTGATAGCTCGGGAGGTTGTCCTCGGTGAGCAGGTTGACGATGAGCGCCGAGCGCGCGACGTCAGAGATCGGTGCGTCGTCGGGGCTCCACGCGTCACCGCCCATGAGGCCGTCGAAGTTGCGCCCGTCGCTCCACGGGATGTAGTCGTGCGGGTACCAGTCCTTCGCGACGGCGAGGTGACGGTTGAGCTCGCCCTCGACCACCTGGTTCATCTCGCGCAGCAGGTCGGTCTGGCTCCAGGTGGTCGCGGTCATGCTGGCCAACCTACGCTCGCGTAGTTAACCCCCTCCAGTTACTCGCCAGTGTTTTCGCCCCACCCGTCGCCTCGTGTGCCTCAGCGCGAGCCAGGGCTCGCGCTGAGGCACACGAGGCGAGGTGGTGGTCAGAGGGTGCCGACGCGACCCCGGCCCCCGGCGGCCCAGCAGGCGCCGTCGCGGGTGCAGTCGAGGGTGTGGAAGCCGACGTCGCTGAAGCGCGTCCAGGACCGGCCGCCGTCGGCCGAGGCGCTGCTGCCGCCCACCGCTCCCGACTCGCCGACGACGACGAGCAGACGACGGAGGTGTGCCGCGTCCTCGCCGAGGTGCGTGAGGTCGCCGGCGCTGGTCCACGAGTCCCCGTCACGGGTCGTCGACGCCGCGTCGACCCCGTCCGCGGGTGCGGAGAAGTCGCCGCCGACGGCGACTCCCTGGCGCGGGTTGGCGAAGGCGAGGCCGAAGACTCCGGCCGCCTCGCCGGCGGGGATCCCGGAGTCGGTGGCCGTCCAGGTCAGGCCGCGGTCGGTCGAGTGGAACACCCGGGAGGCCGCGCCTCCTGACCCGAACCACGCGTCCCGACCGGAGATGGTGAGGCAGTCGACGCTCGCCGAGAAGTTCGCCTCACCGGTCGAGTCGGGCATCCCCGCGTCCGGTAGGACCTCCCGCGAGCGGCCCCCGTCCCCGGTGAAGATCCGGAACTTCCCGTCGACCGGGTCGCTCACGGCCAGGCCGCGCCTGCCGCCGGGGTAGAAGTCCATGCAGTTGAGAACGCGGTCGGTTCGGTGTTGCGGAACGTCTCGGTCCACGTCGTGCCACCGTCAGTGGTGCGGTAGATCCGCGAAGCGGTCGACCGCGTCGAGGCCGCGGAAGCTCTGGTCGGCGTCGACGGTCGTCACCGACCACTCGAGCTGGGCCGGCGCGGGAGGTGGTGAGGCACTCGCGACGGGGACGGCGAGCGCGAGCAGCGCGCGACGGCACAGAGGGGAGCGGTGAGGGTCCTGATCGAGGTGCGCATGCCCGCCACCCTGCCGCACCTCGGCGGTCACGCGCGGCGTGAGGTCCCGCTGACCCGAACGTCAGAGGTACTGGCCGGTGCCCTCGCCCGGGCCCTCGCCGGGCTGGACGGGGCGGCCGCCGGGCATGTTGGGCATGCCCATCGGCGGCCCCTGGGCTCCCGGCGCCGGCGCGTGGCCGGGCGGGAGCGCCCGCATCTGCTGCAGCTGTGCCTGCGCGGCCATCTGCTGGGCGACGAGCGCCGTCTGGATGCCGTGGAAGAGCCCCTCGAGCCACCCGACGAGCTGGGCCTGGGCGACCCGGAGCTCGGCGTCGGAGGGTGCGTCGTCGCTGAACGGCAGGGCGATCCGGTCGAGCTCCTCGACGAGCTCGGGCGCGAGGCCGTCCTTGAGCTCGGCGATGGAGCGCTCGTGGACGTCGGCGAGGCGGACCCGGCCCTTCTCGTCGAGCGGCGCGTTGCGGACCTCCTCGAGGAGCTGCTTGATCATCGACCCGATCCGCATGACCTTGGCCGGCTGCTCGACGAGGTCGGCCGGGTTCTGGACCTGGCGCCCGCCCTCGGTGCGGTCGGCGACACCCATCCCCTCGGGTGTGACGACGACGACGCGGTCGTCGTCGATCGTCGCGGTGCCGTGCACCTGCTGCGGCTGCTCGGCCTGCTCGTCCTCGGTGGTGCGGGGCTGGTCGGTCATGTCAATCATCCTGCCCCAACGCGCGTCAGTGGCCTCGGTCGGGCGGCGTCCACGAGGGGTCGCGCCCGACGAAGCCCATGAGCCGGTCGGTGATGTCCGCGCTCTCCGGCACGTCCACCTTCGGCCCGTACTGCCCCGACGCCCGCAGCATCTCGTCGTGCTCCTGCATCCCGCTGAACAGCTGGTTCGCGAACTCGGAGTCGAGCCGGTCATCCTGCCCCGTCGCTCGGGCGAGGTCCCACGTGTGCATGAAGACGTCGGCCGTGTAGAACTGGTCGATCGCGCCGGGCAGGGGGATGGTGCCGATGTGCCGGTTCTCCAGCATCGCAGTCTCGGTGGCCGGGTCGTCGAGGACCGCCTGGACGGCGCGGGCCTGCGCCTCCCACGCCCCGACCGGGTCGGCGTCGACCGACGGACCGCCGGGGAGCTCGATTCCCGTGCCCGCCCGCAGGAAGCCGGGGAACCACTCGACGAGGTGACGCACGACGTCTCGCGCGGTCCACCCGTCGACCGGGCTGGGCACGTCCCAGTCGGTCGTGCCCACCGTCCGGTCGGCGAAGGTGGCGGCGATCGCACGGTGACGTCCGGCGGGGTCGTGTGGCAACGGCATACGCGCAGTCTGTCAGTCAGGCGGTCCGTCGGGTCGCGTCCGGAGCCTTCCGTATGCCGGCCGCTGCGAGTCCCGCTGCGACCACCGGGACTGCGATGACGAACCCGAGGAGGACGAGCCACGGGAAGACGAGGACCGGGTCGGAGGAGATGCTCTGGCCGCTGACCGGGTCCCACGACTGCGCGGTGAGGGGGTAGGTGAGGCCGATCCCCGGGACCACGCCGACGGCCAGGCCGAGGACCGCGCCGATGAGGCAGAGCGTGAACGCCTGCGCGGCCGCCATGACCCGCCGGGTGCCACGCCCGGAGCCCAGGGCTGCCAGCGTCGCCTGGTCCTGCTCCTGCTCGGCGAGCGTGAGGGCCGTGGAGGTGAGGGTGATGACGAGCAGCAGCAGCACGAAGATCCCGATGAGGATCGCGACGACCCACTTCAGCGGTGACTGGAAGCCGCGCTCGGCCTCGATCCAGATGTCGTCGTCCGCGGTGTAGCCGAGGCGGTCGGTGAGGTCCTGCGAGATCGGTCCGGCCGGGTCGTGGACGGTGAGCCGGTCGACCATGAGCGGCCACCCGTGGGCGGTGGCCACCGGCGTGGGCACGAGCATCGCCCGCGACAGCATGATCCCGGCGGTGTCGCGGGTGAGCTCGACCTCCACGGCCGGGAGCGAGACGGTCCGCAGCCCGCGGACCTCCGGCGGGGTGTCACCCGCCGGGTCGACGGTGCGAACGGCGGAGGCCACCGTGACGGTTCCGTTCGTGACGAGTGAGGGGGCGCCCTCGGCGCGGCCGACGACGACACCACCGCGACGGATGACGTCGACGTCACCCTCGCGTCCGAGGAGGGTGAGGCGGCGGACGACCTCGTCGGTGGTCGTCATGCCCATCGCGGAGATGTTGCCCATCGCCTGCGTGCCGATGACCGAGCAGCGTGGGGCTCGGTCCTCCGGCGACGGGGCGGTGTCCTCGACGGTCTGGACGGGAGTGCACCCCGGCGGCACGACGTTGACCGACGTGAGGTCGAAGGGCTCGGTCGGCTCGGTTCCGTTGCTGGTCATCCACGGGTCGCCGGTGGCGACCGAGGCGACAGGCGTGACGAGGAGGCCGGAGCGGACCGGGGTGAAGCTCGCGAGCATCGCGGCGGCGTCGAGCTGCTGGGTGGGGCTGGTGTTGCCGGAGATCGTCGCGTCCCCGATGACGTTCTGGGGCGTGTACTCGCGCCGGCTCTGCTCGTTGTCGCTGCCGCTCGCGATGAGGGTCATCGTGAGGACGGCGACCCCCGCGAGGATCGCGGCGATGGCGGGGACGCTGCGGGCGCGCTGGCGCCCGGCGTCACGGGTCGCCATCCGCAGGGGGACCGGCAACCGGGCGCTCAGCCGGGCGATGACGACGAGGACCATCGGGGCGAGCATGATCGCGCCGACCACGAGGGCGATGGTGGCGACGACGACGCCGAGCTCCGACCCCTGCGCCGCGGCGAGGGACACCACGGCGAACGCCCCCGTCCCGGCCAGGACCAGCCCGACGACGAACACCGCCCGGCTCGGCGGCGGGGAGACGTTCTGGCCCTTCATCACCCCGACGATGTCGAGGCGGCCGAGCCGACGGGCGGGGATGAGGGCGGCGATGACGGCGCTCGACACGGAAGTGAGCGTGACGAGAACGACCGGCCCGGCCGGCACCTCGAAGGGTCCACCGCTGCCGATGTAGGAGCTGAGCCAGACGCTGCGCGTGGTGAGCCAGGCGCCCGCGATGCCGAGTCCGCCGCCTGCCACGGCGGCGAGCGCGCCGAGGACGAGGGCCTGGGCGAGCACGGTGTGGCGCAGCTGCCCGGTGGTCGCGCCGTTGCTCGCCGAAAGCGCGAGGGTCCTGCGCTGGCGAGCCGCGCTCACGGCGAAGGCCGGTCCGACGAGAAGGGTCGTGATGACGAGGAGCAGAGCCCCTCCGATCGCCAGGAACGTCCCCAGTCGGTCGGTGTCGTACTCCAGCTGGCTCCTCTGGTCGGCCGACAGCTGGCTCACGTCGGGTGGGTTCTGGAGGACCTCCGCGGAGTAGACGGTGAAGCCGTAGCGGTTGAGCTCGCGGACCTCGGGCCAGGTGACGGGGTCGTCGCCGAGCAGGATCCACCCGCCGCCCGGCTGGCCCTCGACCAGCGGCTGCGGGACGACGAGGTCGAGCTGGGAGCCGGGCTCGCCGAGCACGCGCGCCAGCCCGACGACCTGCAGCGTCACCTCGGTCCCCCCGGTTCGGACCTGCAGCGACCCGCTGGTCGGCAGGCCACGGCTCTCGCCCCACGTCGACACGACGGCCTCGGTCGGTCGCTCGGGCAGACGCCCGCTGACGACCTCGACCTTGTCGGTGACCCCGGCGCGCGCGTCGAGCGCGAGGCTCTGCACGGTGAGACGTCGTTCGCCGATCCTCGTCGTGCCGTACTCCTCCGCGTAGGGCACGGCCCGGGTCCCGGTGAGCGCGGCCACCGCCTCGGCGTTGTCGAACGCGGACCCCTCCTCGACCCAGCCCGGGGTGGGCGCGCGGGTGCCGTCGGACCCCGCGGAGAACCCGGGGTCGAACGGCTGGTCGACGACTCCGGGCTGGGGGTAGGTGAGGGCGGCGACCCCGCTCCCCATGCGTCCGGGGATCGACTCGGCGCCGCTGACCTGGCTCGTCACGCCGATGACGAGCGCGAAGGTGAGCAGCGCTGTGGGCACTGCCACCATGATCACGATGAGGGCGCTGCGCCCACGGTGCCGGCGCACGTCACGGCGGGCCATGCGCAGGGCCACGCCCCAGCTGCCGATCCACCGGCGCCACGCGGAGCCGGGCTCGGCGCAGGGCCCGGGGGCGGCGGGGGGCTGCGCCCCCGTGCGAGCCCCCCGCCTGGTCAGGGTGGTCATCGGTTCGCGCCGGTGGCGTCGAGCAGGTCCTCGGCCGAGCTGGCCCGCCCGGTGGAGTCGACGACGACGCCGTCGCGGAGGAACACGACGCGGTCGGCCCACGCGGCGTGCCGTGCCTCGTGCGTGACGAGCAGCCCGGCGACGCCGGCGTCGCAGCGCTCGCGGAGCACCCGCAGGACGTCCTCGCCGGTGTGGCTGTCGAGGGCCCCGGTGGGCTCGTCGGCGAGGACGAGGCGGCGGGTGCCGACGAGGGCGCGGGCGATGGCGACCCGCTGCTGTTGGCCGCCGGACATCTGGTCGGGGAACCGGTCGGAGAGCTCGCGCAGGCCCATGAGCTCGAGCGCCTGTCGTGCGTGACGGCGGGCCTGGCCGACCCGTTCGCCGTCGAGCTCGAGCGGGAGGGCGACGTTCTCGGCCGCGGTGAGGCTGGGGATGAGGTTGTAGTCCTGGAAGACGAAGCCGACGCGACGACGCCGCAGCCTGGCGATCCCCTTGGCGTCCATCGCGGTGAGGTCGTCCCCCTCGATGACGACGCGTCCGCTGGTCGCCATGTCGAGGCCGCCGGCGAGGTTGAGCAGCGTGGACTTGCCGGAGCCGCTCGGGCCCATGACGGCGACGAGCTCGCCGGGCATGACCTCCAGGGTCACCCCCTCGAGGGCGTGGACGGCGGTCTCGCCGGTGCCGTGGACCCTGCTGACGTTGTCGAGGAGGAGGCTGGGGGTGGTCATCGACGTGCCCCCGTCGCCTCGGTCTCGGTGTCCCGCTCAGGCCGGTATGCCGTCCGGCCGGCCCCCGCAGCGTCCGCGGCGTAAGCGCTCGCCCGTCGGGGGAAAGGGCGCAGGGACTCCCGGTGGAGCCGGGTCTCGACGTGGTCGAGCCAGCGGACCTCGGCCTCGGCGGTGAAGATGAGGTTCTCGAGGACGAGGAGCCAGGCGAGGTCGTTGTTGACCTCGCCATCGCCGGGGCGGCTGTCCTCGCCCGCCTGCTCGGCGGCGCGCTGCCTGGCCATGACCTGCTGCTTGAGCCGGGTGAGGTCGTGCAGGTGGCGCAGGGTGCTCGTGCGCTGGGTCTGCGCGACGGCCTGCACGTCGACCCCGGGCACGGTCACGGCGAGCGCCAGCTTGATGGTCAGCTCGTTGCGCGGCGTGCTGTCGCGGTCGACCGGCGTGCGCCACCACGTGGTGACCTCGCTCGCGCCGGCCGGGGTGAGGCGGTAGGGGATGCGGCCCTCGGCGTCGGCCTCGCCGGTGGCCTCGACGAGTCCGTCGCGCTCGAGCCGGGCGAGAGTCGTGTAGACCTGCCCGACGTTGAGCGGCCAGGTGCCGCCGGTGCGCTGCTCGAACTCCGCTCGCAGCTGGGCTCCGTACATGGGGCCCTCCGCGAGGAGGGCCATGAGTCCCTGCTTGACCGACATGTGCGTCTCCCTCGGTGGCTCGACGCGAGACTCCTGCGTTCTCGCGGGCGGTGCCGAGCCGGCATACCCTAGACCCAGGGCGGCCCCTGACCTGCCTGAATACCCGGTATGCCGTGCTCGTACAGGACATGTATACCGGGTATTACGGGTCAGGGCAAGGGCTCGTCCCCTGGGGCGCTCCGCGCTCAGGCGCGGGTCAGCGCGGGTCAGGTCGGGAGGAGGAGGATCTTGCCGATGTGGGTGCTCGACTCCATCTCGGCGTGGGCCCGGCTCGCGTCCGCGAGGGCGTGCCGCGAGTGCACGACGGGGCGCACGCGGCCGTCGGCGACGAGCGGCCAGACGTGCTCGCGGACGGCGGCGACGATCGTCGCCTTCTCGGCGAGGGGGCGGGCGCGCAGCGAGGTGGCGATGACGGCGGCCCGCTTGCGGAGCAGGACGCCGAGGTCGAGCTCGCCCTTGACGCCACCCTGGAGGCCGATGACGACGAGCCGGCCGGCCGTGGCGAGCGCCTCGACGTTGCGGGTCAGGTACTTCGCGCCCATGTTGTCGAGGATGACGTCGGCGCCCTGGCCGTCGGTCGCCCGCCGGATCTCCTCGACGAAGTCCTGGTCGCGGTAGTTGATGAGCACCTCGGCGCCGAGGTCACGGCATGCGTCGAGCTTCTCCTGCGAGCCGGCGGTCACCGCGACGAGGGCCCCGACCTCGCGGGCGAGCTGGATGGCCATGGTGCCGATCCCCGACGACCCACCGTGGACGAGGAAGGTCTCTCCCGGCTGGAGGTTGGCGGTGAGGAAGACGTTGGACCACACCGTGCACGCCACCTCGGGCAGGGCGGCGGCCTCGACGAGGTCGACCCCCGGCGGGATCGGCAGCACCTGGGCGGCGGGCACGACGACCTGCTCGGCGTAGCCGCCGCCGACGAGGAGCGCGCACACCCGGTCGCCGACGACCCACTCGGTGACCTCGTCGCCGACGGCGTCGACGACCCCGGACACCTCGAGGCCGGGGACCTCGGTCATGCCCGGCGGCGGGTTGTATCGACCCATCCGCTGCATGACGTCGGCGCGGTTGACGCCGGCGGCGGCCACGGTGACCCGCACCTCGCCCGCGGCGGGCTCGGGCACGTCGACGTCGGTGAGCACGAGGGCCTCGGGGCCGCCCGGCGTGGGGATGGTGATCGCCTTCATGTCCCCAACGTACGGCGCGGTGACGCGGCCATCGTCACCCTGCCCGGTTGCAACCGGGTCGGATCGCGATGTCCCCGTCATCGACGTCAGGGCGTCATCGCGTCGAGGTCCTCCGGGGTGTCCACGTCGGGCACCTCGAAGGGCGCACGCACCTCGCAGTGGGGGATCGACAGCAGGGTGCGCGCCGGGAGGCCGTGCGCGTCGGCGGGCATGGCTCGGCGCAGGGCGTCGGTGCGGTACGCCGCGAGCAGCGGGTTCACGTGTCCCGCTCCGTCGCTCAGCACGGCACCCGCCAGCGAGGGGTCTGCCTCCAGTGCCGCGACCAGCAGCGGCAGCACCTCGCCGGCGCGTGGCGCGTCACCCGGTGCCACGCACACGACGCCGGCCGACACGACCTTCAGACCGGCCGCGATCCCCGCGAGAGGGCCCCCGCCGGACGGCACCTCGCGGGCCCAGCGCACCCGCCCGGCCACGGCGTCCGGGACCGGACGCGACGGGCCGACGACGACGAGGTCCCAGCCCGACGGCATACCCGACAGGCAGTGGTCCAGCACCGACCGGTCGCCGAGGCGGGCGTCGAGCTTGTCCGAGCCGAACCGGCGTGACGACCCGCCGGCCAGCACGAGAACCGTCACGGATGTACTCACATGACCATTGTCGCCGTCGGTGACCCCACCTACGTTGAGGGGACCAGTCCACGACGAAGGAGTCGGACCAATGGCAGTTGAAAGACGCACCGTCCTCAAGGGTGCCGCAGTCGCCGCGGGGGCCACCGCCCTCGGCGGACCGTTCCAGGGACTCGTGGCCGGACCGGCCGCGGGACTGGGCGCGCCCGCCTTCCGTGCGCTGCGCCCCATCCCGGACGAGCGGGACGGCAAGGTGCGGCTGCACCTGCCGGAGGGCTTCTCGTACCGCTCGTTCCACGACACCGAGACCACGGTCACCCTCGACGACGGCACCCTCCTGCCCGGTCGCCACGACGGCATGGGCGCCTTCAGGGGACCCAGGGGCTCCATCACCCTCATCCGCAACCACGAGGTCAACAACCCCGGGCCGGCGTTCGGACCTGCCGGTGGCGGCGACCACGTCTACGACCCGATGGCTCAGGGTGGCTGCACCCACGTCGACGTCGACGGGCGCGGCAACGTCAAGGCGGCGTGGACGGCGATCAGCGGCACGATGATGAACTGCTCGGGCGGACAGATGCCGTGGGGCGCCTGGGTGACGTGCGAGGAGACCGTCAACGGTCCCGACGTCGGCCCGGACTTCACGACGAGGCCGAACATCACGCTGACCAAGCCGCACGGCTACGTGTTCGAGGTGCCGACCAGGGGGCGTGCCGACGCGGAGCCCATCACGAAGGCCGGGCGCTTCCCGCACGAGGCGGTGTCGTTCGACCCGCGCGAGGGCCGGCTCTACCTCACCGAGGACAACTTCGCCTTCCCGTCGGGCTTCTACCGCTACACCCCGAGGCGCAACCCGATGCGGACCGGTCACCTCGACAACATGGGCAGGTTGCAGATGCTCGCGGTCAAGGGACAGCCGAACGCCCACCTCGAGGCCCACCAGTCCAAGGGTGCGACCTACAAGGTCGAGTGGGTCGACATCGACGACCCGGACCCGACCTTCCCCTACACCCCGGGCCAGACGGCGCCGACGACCAACGACGAGGCGCTGCAGTACGTCGGCGACCAAGGCCGGGCCCAGGGCGCGGCCGGGTTCTCCCGACTCGAGGGGCAGATCTACGACAACGGGGTCGTCTACTTCACGTCCACGCAGGGCGGGGGCCCCGCCGAGACCGGTGACGAGCTGATCAACGGCTACGGCAACGGCTTCGGCCAGGTCTGGGCCTACGACACCCGCTCGGAGAAGCTGCGCCTCGTCTACCAGTCGCCGGGCAAGGAGACGTTCGACTTCCCCGACAACATCACGGTGAGCGACCGTGGCACCCTCGTCGTCTGCGAGGACAGCAGCGGCGACAACTACCTGCGCGGCCTGAGCCGCGGCGGCCAGCTGTGGGACATCGCGCTCAACCGGCTGCGGGTCGGCGGCGACGGGGCGCCTCGCTTCGGTGACGAGTTCGCCGGGTCGACGTTCAGCCCGGACGGCCGGACGCTCTTCGTCAACATCCAGGCGTTCAATGGCATGTCCTTCGCCATCTGGGGCCCGTGGGAGCGCATCGGCGTCTGACGCTTCGGTCCTCGAGCACGCAGCACGGCGTGTGCCGGTCAGCCACTGACCGGCACACGCCGTCCGCGTCCGGGGGCTCTCGCCACATCCACCGCAAAACCCGGTGGCGTGCTGTCGGCGGACGGGTGGACGCTGGGAGGATGACCGACCTCACCGAGCGGCAGCTGCCGCGCGCCCTCACCCCGTTCCGGGGTGCGGCGTACCGACGGCTCGCGGTCGCGCTCGTCTTCACGACGTTCGCGAGCGGGGTCTGGGCCGTCGCCCTGGTGTGGGAGGTCGTGCGCATCGGCGGCGGCGCGTCGCAGCTGAGCGTCGTCGCGACCTCGTCGGCGGTTGGGGTGATCCTGCCCGCGCTGCTCGCCGGTGTCGTCGCGGACCGCGTCCCGCAGAAGCGGATCCTCCTCGTCGTCGCCGGCGTCGAGCTCGCCTGCATGTCGACGGTGGCGGCGCTGTCGCTCACCGGGGTGACGGCGCTGTGGATGCTCGCCGTCATCGGGTTCGTCAATGGCGCCGGGATGGCGTTCTACTACCCCGCCTACACGGCGTGGCTGCCGGCGCTGGTCGACGAGCGAGACCTCATGGCGGTCAACGGTTTCGAGGGCATGGTCCGCCCGACGATCGGCCAGGCCATCGGTCCCGCGGTGGCCGGGGCCGCCGTCGCCGCGGCCAGCCCGGGGTTCGCGGTGAGCATCGCCGCCGGGTCGGTGCTGCTCGGCCTGCTCGCGCTCATCGCCGTCCCCGAGACCCCGCTGCGCCGCCGGCTCGACGACCTCCACGCGCGACACCCGGTCCGTTCGGCCGCGACCGACATGCGCGAGGGCTTCTCCTACATGGTCCGCGCTCCGTGGCTGCTCGCGACGCTGCTCTTCGCCAGCCTCATGGTCCTCGTGGTCATGGGTGCGCTCGAGGTCCTCCTGCCCTTCCTCATCAAGGACCGCCTCGGCGGCGGCCCACGCGAGCACGCCTGGGTGCTCGCCGCGTTCGGCCTCGGCGGCGCCGCCGGGTCGCTCGTCATGGCCTCGTTGCGCATGCCGCGGCGCTACCTCACGTGGATGAACCTGCTGTGGGGAGTCGGGACGGTCCCGCTCGCCGTGATCGGGTATGCCGGTCGGCTCTGGGTCGTCGTCGTGTCCGCCTTCGTCCTCGGTGCCTGCTTCTCGGCCCCGATGGTCATCTGGGGCACGCTGCTGCAGCGCCGGGTCCCCCCGTCCCTCATCGGCCGGGTGTCGAGCCTGGACTTCTTCGTCTCGATCAGCCTCATGCCGGTGTCGATGGCGCTGGCCGGACCCGTCTCCGAGGCGATCGGGCTGCGGCCCACGTTCCTCATCGCCGGGCTCGTCCCGAGCGTCATCGCGGTGGTCGCGATCCTCTGGGCCCGGCTGCCCGCCGACGAGCTCGCCCACCCGCTCAGGGACTGACGGCGGGCCCGCGAAAAGACCCCCACCTCCAAAGCCGCAGGTCAGCGCGTTCGCGCGTAGCGTGCCATCTGGTCGGCGGACGGTCGACCCGTACTGGGCACGGGGAGGTCGTCGCATGTCGAAGGCAGCGGTGGAGGCAGAAGTCGAGAGCAAGCCGATCAGGAGCCTCATCCCTGCCCGGATGCACGACATGCCATGGACGAAGTTCCACTGGATGGTGATCTTCGGTCTCGGCACCGCGTGGGTCCTCGACGGGCTCGAGGTCCAGATCGTCGCGGCGGGCGGGTTCGAGAAGGCGCTGGGCATGAGCACCGCCGAGATCGGCCTCGCCGGCACGGTCTACCTGCTGGGCGAGGTGGTCGGTGCGCTCTGGTTCGGTCGGCTCACCGACACCCTCGGCCGCAAGAAGCTCTTCACCCTGACCCTCGCCCTCTACCTCGTCGCGTCCGGCCTCGCGGCCTTCTCCCCGAACATGTGGGTCTTCCTCGCCCTGCGCTTCGTCGCCGGCATGGGCATCGGTGGCGAGTACTCCGCGGTGAACTCCGCGGTCGACGAGCTCATCCCCGGCCGCTTCCGCGGACGCGTGGACCTCGCGATCAACGGCACCTACTGGTTCGGCGCGGGCATCGGCGCGTTCGCCAGCCTCTACTTCCTCGACACCGACCGTTTCGGCGACAACGTCGGCTGGCGACTGGCCTTCCTCATCGGCCCGGTCCTGGGCCTGGCGATCATCTTCCTGCGCCGGCACATCCCGGAGAGCCCGCGGTGGATGGTCACCCACGGCAAGGCCGAGGAGGCCGAGCGGATCGTCTCCCGGGTCGAGGCGGAGGTCGTGGCCGCGGGCAAGAAGCTGCCCAAGCTGGACGAGAAGCGGGACGGCATGTGGCTCAAGCCGCGCGAGGGCCTGACCCCGAGGCAGCTGGCCTACGTCTTCTTCACGCTCTACCCCAAGCGGACGGTGCTCGGCGCGACGCTGATGATCACGCAGAGCTTCCTCTACAACGCCATCTTCTTCACGTACTCCCTCGTGCTCCAGAACTTCTACGACCTGGACGCGTCGGGGGCCGCGATCTACTTCTTCCCGTTCGCCGTCGGCAACCTGCTCGGGCCACTCCTTCTCGGCCCGTTCTTCGACACCATCGGACGACGCAAGATGATCGGTGGCTGCTACGCGTTCGCCGCCATCGTGCTGGCGGTGTCGGCCTTCCTCTTCCAGGCGGACATGCTGTCGGCCTGGACGCACACCGCCTTCTGGTGCCTCGCGTTCTTCTTCGCCTCGGCGGGTGCCTCGGCCGGCTACCTCACCGTCTCCGAGATCTTCCCGATGGAGGTGCGCGGCCAGGCGATCTCGTACTTCTTCGCCACCGCCCAGGTCTTCGGCGCCATCGGCCCCGTCTTCTACGGCTGGCTCATCGGCGAGGGTGAGGACCGGACCCCGATGTTCTGGGGCTACCTCATCGCGTCGGGGATCATGCTCGTCGGCGCCACCGTCGCGGCGGTCTGGGGCGTCGATGCCGAGGGCAAGTCGCTCGAGGAGATCGCGCCACCGCTGAGCAGCTACGACGAGGACGGCAACGAGACCGTCAAGCTCCCGGTCTGAGAAGGTCGGCCATGAGCGAGAACATCGAGAACGTGCGTGACGACGGCGACGACCACCCGGCTGACCACCCCTACACGGTCGTCGTCGGGGTCAGTGCCACCTCGCGGTCGCCGAAGGCCCTCATCTGGGGCGCCGCCCAGGCCGCGCAGAACCAGGGCCGCCTCGTGGCCGTCCGGTCATGGCGGGTCACCGGCCCGCCGGGCACGACGTCGGGGGCTGCCGCTGCCCGGGTGACGGACGAGCGGGACGCCGAGCACGCCGAACGGGCTGCGCTCGAGGCCGACGTGGCGGAGGCGCTCGGTCCCGACCACGGCGCCGAGCTCCGGGTCGTGCGCGGCGGGAAGCGCAAGGTCCTCCTCGCGGCCGCCGACGATGCCGACCTGCTCGTCATCGACGCCCCCCGCACCTTCACCGGGCCGCCGCTGTTCGCGCAGCGCCTCGTCTACGCGGCGAGCTGCCCGGTCGTCGTCATGCCGCCCCGGTTCCTGCACGAGCCGCCCGGAGTCCTCAGCCGCGCGAGCCGCGCCGTGGGCCGCTCGGTCGTGCGTTCGGCGGCGCTGGCCGGCCGGCCGGGCTACCGGCCGCCGCTGCTCAACGACTGACCGCGTCGGCGCGTCACGGGCGCCGAGGTGGGCGCACCTGCCCGTGCAGCCGCGTCGAGAGATCCTCGGCGGCGTGACGCACGGCGGAGACGAGGCGCCCCACCTCGGCCTCGTCGACGAGCTCGACCCGGAACGTCACCGCCACCGCGGCCAGGGGGTGGTCGCTGTGGTCGAGCACGGCCACGGCCACGGACTTCAGGCCACCGGTGATCTGACCGTCCTCGACGGCATACCCGCGTGCCCGCACGGACTGGAGCAGGCTCCGCAGCTGCGTCGTCGAGGCCGGGCCGTGCCCGTCGCGCTGGACGAGCGAGTCCGCGTGCGGGAAGAGCGCACGCACCTGACCGGCCGGCAGCGCGGCGAGCATCGCCATCCCGGTCGCGGTGAGCGTCGCGGGCAGCCGGACCCCGACGTCGGAGACGAGCACCGGGCCCTTCGGCGCACGCTGCTCGATCACGTAGAGGACGTCGCGACCGTGGAGGACCGCGAGGTGGGCGTTGTGACCGGTCGTGTCGACGAGGCGGTTGAGCGTGGAGCGCGCCATCCGCTGCAGCGGCGCCTGCCGTCCGTAGGCCGACCCCAGCTCGTATGCCGCGACGCCCAGGCCGTAGCGGCGCTCGCCCTCGAGGTGCGAGACGTAGCCGCGGTCCCGCAGGACGCGAAGCAGGTGGTACGTGCTCGACCGGGGGAGCCCGAGCTCGCGCGCGATGGTTGCCGCCGGCAGTGGCTCGCCGCGGCGCGCGAGCAGCTCGAGGACGTCGAGGGCGTACCCGGCCGCGGGCACGCTGCCGCGGTCGTGGCGCTCATCGGTCATCGGCGGTGCCCACGGGACCGCCGAGGGGTCCTGGCGCCGACGGCCTACGCCGCCTCGGTGTCGGGCTGGTGGACGCCGAAGACGTTGCCCTCGGTGTCGACGAAGTAGCCCTGCCACGCCATGCCGGCCAGGGCGTGCTTCTCCAGCGCGACGGTCGCGCCGGCGGCGACGGCCCTGGCGGCGGTGGCGTCGAAGTCCTCGCTGCCCATGGTGAGCACGCACCCGGCCACGGCGGCGCCGGCCCCCGGGTCGGGTCCTGAGCGCTGCATGATGGCGCCGTTGATCCCGGGCTGGTCGTCGGGGCCGGTCGTCACGCCGAAGTAGGGCATCCCGGCGAAGTCGCTCCAGTCCTCGACCTGCCAGCCGAACACCGCCTGGTAGAAGGCGACGGCGCGCGGGACGTCGGCGGCGTGGATCTCGAAGTGGATGGCGCGCGTCATCGGGGCCTCCTCGGTGCGACGGGCGGGGCTCCCATCATCCACCCGCCCCGACGACCACCGCAGCCGAACCCGGTGGGCCCGGGCACCGTCAGCGGTCGTCCACGAGGCGTCCGAGGATCCTCGCGAGGGCGGCGCGGTCGCGCTCGGACAGGTCCGCGAAGTAGCTCTCGTGGTCGGCGCGGCGGGCTGTGTCGAGCTCGGCGAGGACCGTCCGGCCCCGCGCGGTGAGGGCCACACGGGTGGCGCGGCGGTCGCTCGGGTCGGGCTCGCGCGCCACGAACCCCCGGGCCTCGAGCGAGTCGACGACGTCGGTCACCGAGCGTGGTGCGATGCGCAGGTGCTGGGCGACGACCCCGAGACGCGTGGGCTCGTGCTGTCCGATGACCCGAAGGGCCCGCGACTCGTGCGGCGTCACGCCCCACGGCTCCAGCGTCTCGGCGAACCGCCGTCGCAGGCCCCGGGCGACCTGCATGACGAGCTCGCCCAGGGGCGGCTCGGACGGGGCGGCGGAGCGGGCGGACGGCATACGGGAATGTTAGCGGCAAGTCTTCGGTTTGACTCATTGTGAGTTAGCCTCACTAATAACCCCCAGAACGAAAAGAACATCAGGACAGAAGGGAGGGTGCACATGACGGCCACCACAGCCCATGACACCCCCAGGGACGCGCAGTCCCGACTCCCCGGCGGCCGGGGCCACGGCCTCGGCGGCGGGCGCGGCGGCGGCGCCCCGATGCAGGTCGACCCCGGGGACCGCGCCCAGCTCGAGCTCAAGCCGGTCCCGGTGCGGCGCGTCGCCGCACTCTTCCGCGGCTTCGGCCGCCCGATCGGCGTCGTCACCGCGATCATCGTCGTGACCTCCGCGATCTCGATGGCCCAACCCTTCCTCGTGCGGGAGGTCGTCGACGTCGCCATCCCGCAGCAGGACGTGCGCCTGCTCCTCCTCACCGTCGGCGCCATGCTCGCCGTCGCCACCGCGACGCAGGTCCTCGGCGTCGTGCAGACCTGGATGTCCACTGGTGTGGGCCAGCGGGTCATGCACCGCCTGCGGACCGACCTCTTCGCCCACCTCCAGCAGCAGTCGCTGGGCTTCTTCACCCGCACGCGTGCCGGTGAGGTCCAGTCGCGGCTCACCAACGACATCAACGGGATGCAGGGCGTCGTCACGACGACCGCGACCTCGATCGCCTCGAACCTCACGACCGCCGTCGCCACGTCGGCCGCGATGGTCGCGCTCTCCTGGCGGCTCTCGCTCCTGTCACTGCTCGTCATCCCGCCGGCGGTGTGGATGACCCGGCGGGTCGCGCTCATCCGCCGCGAGGTCACTGCCCGCCAGCAGTCGCGCCGCGCCGACCTCAACGTCCAGATCGAGGAGGGACTGTCGGTCTCCGGCGTGCGCCTCTCCAAGACCCTCGGTGCCGGGCGGCGCCACGCCGAGCGGTTCACGTCGACGTCCTCCGAGCTCGTCGACCTCGAGCTGCGCAGCCAGCTCGCCGGCCGCTGGCGGATGGCGACGATGCAGGTCATCTTCGCCGCGATCCCGGCGCTCATCTACCTCGTCGCCGGGCTGCCCGCGACGTCCGGGGGCATGACGATCGGCACGCTCATCGCCTTCACGACTTTGCAGGCCGGCATCTTCCGCCCGCTCATGGGACTGCTCAACGTCGGGGCGCAGTGGGTCTCGTCGATGGCCCTCTTCTCGCGGGTCTTCGAGTACCTCGACCTCGTCCCCGACGTCGCCGCGCCGACCGCGCCGATCGCGCTCGATCCGGAGGGGGTGCGTGGCGAGGTGCGCTTCGAGGACGTCTCCTTCGCGTATGCCGCCGACGCCCCCGACGCGCTCGCGCACATCTCCGTCGTGGTCCCGGCGGGCGGCTCGCTCGCCCTCGTCGGCCACACCGGCTCCGGCAAGTCGACGCTCGCCTCGCTCGTCGCCCGGCTCCACGACCCGACCTCCGGGCGGGTCACCGTCGACGGCGTCGACCTGCGCGACCTCGACCCGGAGGTGCTCGCCCGCGTCGTCGGCGTCGTCTCGCAGGAGACCTACCTCGTCCACGCCTCGATCCGCGAGAACCTGCTGCTCGCGGCGCCCGACGCGACCGAGGTCGAGCTGTGGCGTGCGCTCGGCGCCGCCCAGGTGGCCGACCTCGTGGCCTCCCTGCCGGACGGGCTCGACACCGTCGTCGGCGCCCGGGGCCACCGCTTCTCCGGCGGTGAGCAGCAGCGACTGGCGATCGCCCGGACCATCCTGCGCGACCCGCGTGTCCTCGTCCTCGACGAGGCGACGAGCGCCCTCGACAACGACACCGAGCGCGCACTCCAGGACGCGCTCGACATGCTCATCCAGGGCCGCACGACCATCACCATCGCCCACCGGCTCTCGACCGTCGAGGACGCCGACGAGATCGCCGTCCTCGACCACGGCCGCATCGTCGAGCGCGGGACCCACCGCGAGCTCCTCGCGCTGGGCGGGCGGTACGCCGCGCTCGCGGGTGAGCGGCCGGCGCACGTGGCCGCAGCCTGAGCCGACGGGGCTGGTTTCGCTCGCCGAGCGGATTCGGTCGACGCGTGCCACGCTCATGCCATGACCTCGCGCCGACTGTCCGGATCGACTCTCGTCGCAGCCGCATCGATGGTCGCCGCAGCGGCTCTCATGGCCTCCGGACCGACTGCCTCGGCGGTGCCCCCGAGCGTGCTGTCGCCGGTTCCGCGCCCGGAGTCCTCGCCGCCCCCGGACCGGGTCGACTCGGGCACGACCCCCGGTCAGGGGCAGCTGGACCTGTCGGCTGCGGACACCCGCTCCGTTGCCCAGCGCCTCGCCGTCGCCGGGAAGGACCCCGCCCTCGGCAGCCGGGTCAGCGCCGTGGTCATCGATGCCTCGACGGGGGCGGTGCTCTACAGCCGCAACCCCTCCCTCGCCCTCATGCCGGCCTCCAACCAGAAGCTCACGACGGCGTTCGTGGGGCTCACCTCGATGGCCGGTACCAAGACGTTCCGCACCACCGTTCGGACCAACTCGACGCGGAGCACGGTGTGGCTCGTCGGCGGAGGTGACCCGGCGCTGGCCGTGACCCGGGTGAAGGAGATGGCAGCCACGACCCGCTCCGCCCTCGTCAAGGCCGGCGTCCGAACCGTGGCGGTGCGCGTCGACGACTCCCTCTTCCCCGCCCCGACGAACGCAACCGGGTGGAAGACGTCCTACGTCCCCGGTGACGTGGCGCCGGTTCGCGCGCTGGTCGTGGGAGGCCGCGGCGTCATGGACACGAGCCTCGACGCAGGCGTGACCTTCAGCAACGAGCTCAAGCGCCTCGGCATCTCGGTCTCGTCGACCCTCAGGGGCAAGGTGGCTCCCGGAGCCACGACCCTCGTCAGTGCCACCTCGCCCTACGTCCGCACGCTCGTGGGGCAGCTTGTCGACAGCTCGGACAACGACTACGCGGAGAACACCCACCGGCAGTCATCGTTGGCAGCCGCGAAGGGGGCCACCTGGAGCGCGGCCAACGTGCATGCCCTGGCGGTGCTCAAGGCGCACGGGGTGAACACCTCGGGGGTCGCCATCCACGACGGCTCCGGGCTGTCCCGGTCCAACCGGATGTCCGGGTCCAACCTCACCAGCCTCCTCCTGCGGGCGGCGAGGACCCCCGCGGTCAACCAGGTGCTCTACGCACCGAGCGGGATGCCGACCGCGGGCGTCTCGGGCACCCTCAAGACCCGGTTCGCCACCCCCGACACCCTGTGCGCCCGCGGCAAGGTGCGCGCCAAGACCGGCTGGCTCAGCGACGTCGTCTCACTCTCGGGCACGGCCTACGGCGTCGACGGCCGCCAGCGGATCTTCTCGATCATCGAGAACGGCGCGGCCAGCCCGACTCAGGCCCGGCTGGCGATCGAGCGGTTCGCCACCGCGGCCACCGGATGCAACCCCGCCTGAGCCTCGCGCGTCGGGCATCGGGTGAAGGTCTCGTATCCGAGACGGTATGCCGGGTGCGCGGCTGTCGCGGACGGCACACCGGCGCTTTGCTTGGGGGATGACGGACACCCAGACCCAGCGCCGCCCCGTCGTCGTCGGCGGTGACGCCCTGCGGATCGCTGACGTCGTCGAGGTGGCCCGGCACGGCGCACCCGTCGAGATCGGCCCCACGGCCCTCGACGCCGTCCGCGCGACCCGAGCGACGATCGAGGCGCTCGCGAACGACACGGTCGCCCACTACGGCGTCTCGACCGGGTTCGGTGCGCTGGCGACCCGGCACATCCCCGTCGACCTGCGGGCCCAGCTGCAGCGCTCGCTCATCCGCTCGCACGCCGCAGGCGCGGGTCCGGAGGTGGAGCGCGAGGTCGTGCGCGCCCTCATGCTCCTGCGCATCGCGACGCTCGCGACCGGACGCACCGGCGTTCGCGACTCGACCCTCGAGGCCTACGTCGCCCTGCTCAACGCCGGCATCACCCCGGTCGTGCACGAGTATGGCTCGCTCGGTTGCTCCGGCGACCTCGCGCCCCTGTCCCACTGCGCCCTCGCGCTCATGGGCGAGGGCCCGGTCCGCGACGCCGACGGCACCCTGATGGAGGCCGGTGACGCCCTGCGGGCCGCCGGGATCACGTCGGTGGAGCTCGCCGAGAAGGAGGGTTTGGCCCTCATCAACGGCACCGACGGCATGCTGGGGATGCTCTGCCTCGCCATCAGCGACCTCCGGATGCTCGTCACGACGGCCGACATCTCGGCGGCGATGAGCGTCGAAGGGCTGCTCGGCACGGACGACGTCTTCGCGGCCGACCTCCAGGCGCTGCGCCCGCAGCCCGGGCAGGCGCGCTCGGCCGAGAACATGCGCAAGGTGCTGTCGGACAGCCCGATCCGGGACTCGCACCGCGACCCCGACGCGTGCACGAGGGTGCAGGACGCCTACTCGCTGCGGTGCGCCCCCCAGGTCGCCGGCGGGGTGCGCGACACGGTCGACCACGCCGCACGGGTCGCGGAGTGGGAGCTCGCCGCGGCGATCGACAACCCCGTGGTCACGGTCGACGGCCGTGTGGAGTCCAACGGCAACTTCCACGGGGCGCCGGTCGCCTACGTCCTCGACTTCCTCGCCATCGTCGCGGCCGACCTGGCCTCGATCTCGGAGCGCCGGACCGACCGCTTCCTCGACAAGGCACGCAACAACGGGCTGCCGCCCTTCCTCGCCGACGACCCGGGGGTGGACTCGGGGCTGATGATCGCGCAGTACACCCAGGCCGCGATGGTCTCCGAGATGAAGCGGCTCGCGGTGCCGGCCAGCGTCGACTCGATCCCGAGCAGCGCGATGCAGGAGGACCACGTCTCGATGGGGTGGTCGGCCGCGCGCAAGCTCCGCCGCTCGGTCGACGCGCTGTCCCGCGTCGTCGCCATCGAGCTCGTCGCCGCCGCACGGGGCATCCAGCTGCGCGCCCCGCTCGCGCCGTCGCCGGCGTCGTCCGCCGTCATCGCCGCCCTCGCGGAGACCGTCCGGGTCGACCCCGGCCCGGACCGGTTCCTCGCACCCGACCTCGACGCCGCACACGAGGCCGTCGTCGCCGGCACCGTCGTCGCCGCCGCGGAGACCGTGACCGGCCCCCTCCACTAGCCACCCCGACTCATCCCAGGCCTCGATGAAAGGACCCGCCACCATGGACGGTGCACGACCCGTCCGCGCCCCGCGCGGCACCCAGCTGACCCACGCCACCCACTGGGGCGCCGAGGCCCCGCTGCGGATGCTCATGAACAACCTCGACCCCGAGGTGGCCGAGCGTCCCGACGACCTCGTCGTCTACGGCGGCACCGGTCGGGCGGCGCGCGACTGGAAGAGCTTCGACGCCATGGTGCGCACCTTGTCCACGCTCAAGCAGGACGAGACGATGCTCGTGCAGTCGGGACGGCCGGTCGGCGTCATGCAGACGCACGAGTGGGCGCCCCGGGTCCTCATCGCCAACTCCAACCTCGTCGGCGACTGGGCGACCTGGCCGGAGTTCCGCCGGCTCGAGCAGCTCGGGCTGACGATGTACGGCCAGATGACCGCCGGGTCGTGGATCTACATCGGGACACAGGGGATCGTCCAGGGCACCTACGAGACGTTCGCGGCGATCGCCGAGAAGCGTTTCGGCGGGACCCTGGCGGGCACGCTCACCCTCACCGGCGGATGCGGTGGCATGGGTGGCGCGCAGCCGCTCGCCGTGACGATGAACGAGGGCGTCTGCCTCATCGTCGACGTCGACGAGGCGCGGCTGCGGCGGCGGGTGGAGCACCGCTACCTCGACGAGGTCGCCGGCTCGCTCGACGAGGCCGTCGACAAGGCGCTGCGCGCCAAGGGCGAGAGGCGCGGCTGGAGCGTCGGCGTCGTCGGCAACGCCGCGGAGGTCTTCCCCGAGCTGCTGCGCCGTGGCGTACCGATCGACATCGTCACGGACCAGACGTCCGCGCACGACCCGTTGTCGTACCTGCCCGAGGGCGTCGCCCTCGAGGACTGGTCGGAGTATGCCGCGAAGAAGCCGGAGGAGTTCACCGACCGCGCCCGTGAGTCGATGGCCCACCAGGTCCGGGCGATGGTCGAGTTCCAGGACGCCGGCGCCGAGGTCTTCGACTACGGCAACTCGATCCGCGACGAGGCGCGCCAGGGTGGCTACGACCGGGCGTTCGAGTTCCCCGGGTTCGTCCCCGCCTACATCCGGCCGCTGTTCTGCGAGGGCAAGGGGCCCTTCCGCTGGGCGGCCCTCTCCGGCGACCCGAAGGACATCGCCGCGACCGACCGTGCGGTGCTCGACCTCTTCCCCGACAACGACCGCCTGCACAAGTGGATCAGGGGTGCGCAGGAGCGGATCGCCTTCCAGGGCCTGCCTGCTCGCATCTGCTGGCTGGGCCAGGGTGAGCGTGACAAGGCCGGTCTCGCGATCAACGAGCTCGTCCGCACGGGTGAGGTGAGCGCCCCGATCGTCATCGGTCGCGACCACCTCGACACCGGCTCCGTCGCCTCCCCCTACCGCGAGACCGAGTCGATGGCCGACGGCTCCGACGCGATCGCGGACTGGCCGCTGCTCAACGCCCTCGTCAACACCTCGTCGGGTGCGTCGTGGGTCTCGATCCACCACGGCGGCGGGGTCGGCATGGGCCGCTCGCTGCACGCCGGTCAGGTCTCGCTCGCCGATGGGACCGCGCTGGCCGCCGAGAAGCTCGCGCGCGTCCTCACCAACGACCCGGCCATGGGCGTGATCCGGCACGTCGACGCGGGCTACGACATCGCCGACCGCACCGCGGCCGAGCAGGGCATCCGCGTCCCGATGCGCGAGGGGTGACGCTCCAGCAGCACTCTCAGCCGCGCAGGACGCTCCACCGCGTCCAGTCGGGCGACAGCTTCCCGGCGCGGACGTGGGGCTCGGCGGACGCGGGGACCTGACGCTCCTGCCACGTCGTGCCCCAGTCCGTGCTGATGTGCAGCAGCGCCTCCAGCCGTCCCAGGCGGTCCGTGCGGACGGAGTAGACGGCGATCGCGCCGTCGAGGCCGTTGGCCACGACACCGGTGGCGGACAGTCCTGAGCCACCGATCCGGTGCCGGTGCTTCCGGCCGCTGGGCTCGAACCAGACGGCGTCGAGCCGGACCGTGTTGCAGTCCGCGACGGCGGCCACGCCCCAGAGGCCGCGGCGCCCCTCCCTGCCCCAGCGCGTCGACTCCACCACCCCGCCCGGCTGGACGGGTCCGGTCGAGACGGCGGAGAGGCCCGCCGGGCGAGGGTCCGGTCGGCCGGACTCGGGCCAGCAGGCCGGGGCCCTCGGGACGACGGCGGGGGCGACCGCCGCCCTCGCGCCCCCACGGCCGTCCGCGAGGTTGCCCCCTGTGCCGTCCGGGGTCGGGAGGGACCACACGACTGCGACCGCCAAAGCCGCGACGGCGGCCCAGCTCACCCTCCGGGTGGCCCGCGGGTCAGAGCGGTCGAACCAGCCGGTGACCGCGTCCCGGTCCGGGTTCGGCGTCCTTCTCATCACATGCTCCGTCGTGGCGGTGTGGTGCGGCTCCGCTGTCACGACGGTACGCCTCGGGGCCGGGTTCGGTCAGGCGCTCGTCAGCCCACCTCCGGCCAGCGCTCCCACGTGGCGAGGAGGTAGCCGTTCTGGATGGAGTCCTTGGCCGCTGCCGGCACGGCCAGGATGCGCCACGTCAGGCCGCGGTCGGTGCTCACGTGCAGGCGGCTCGGTCCGTCCCGAAGGATCTCGTAGTAGGCCATGGCGCGAGTCGTCCCGTCCTCGGCGAGCTGGACGGAGCCATCCGGGTCGTCGACCGCGAGGTCGTGGGTGGTCTGCCTCCCCCGAGCGCCGACATGGACGGCGGTGTAGGTCATCGCCCCCTCGGTGCCGGACGTCACCAGCAGACCCCAGAAGCCGTCCGCGGTGTTCCGGGACCAGGTGACGTTCGGGGGGAGGTCGATCCGGGTGATGGTCGCCTTGACGGGGTCCACCACGCACGGGCAGTCCCCGGCGATGGCGGTGCCGCCCACCCAGCCCGTCAGTCCCGGGGTCGCCGGCACCGGCCCCCTCGGCTGGGTGAGCTCCCGAGCCCGACGGCCGGGCTCGACGACGAGTGCCGGCGAGCGGCCGTACCCACCGCCGAGGATCACGTCGGCCGGAAGGTAGAACTCGCCGGTCACCAGCCTCTGGGCCTCGGGCTCCATGGCGATCCAGGGGGTGGCCATGAGCTCCTCTACCCAGAACGGCAGCGTGGCCAGGTCGAGGTGCGCCAGCGTGCGAGTGGTCCGGTCGAAGATGCACGTGTCCCCACGGCACGGCACGAGCGTCAGCCCGGGGCCGGGACGCCGCGGGGCCCCCTCGGCCAGCAGGCGTCGGGGCGAGGGCGACGCGGCCGAGACCGCGTAGAAGGCGGAGTCGTCGCCACAGACCGTGCAGGAGACGATGAACTCGCCGCGCCCGAGATAGGCCACCGGGCCGAGGGACTCGCCTCTCCCCGTGAGGACGTACGTCTGCTCGGCGCCCCCGGGCCCCGTCACCCGGTAGGCCACCCGGCACTCCTCCAGCCCCGCGGGGGCGCCGGGGGTCCCCGGGCAGAGCTCGTGGGCGGTCAGCGCGGCAGTGACCCCGTCGTCCGAGCCGAGGGTCTCCGTGGCCCCACCGCTGAGCCGGACGATCTCGTCCGCGGTGAGAGAGACCACGCCTCCGTTCGTGGGGGTGACCGCGGGCAGGCCGCCACGGTCGGCTGCCGGTCCCCCCCACACCACGGAGAGCACGGCGACGGTCGCGGCGGTCGTGAGCGCCAGGGCGCCGCCGGTCCGCACCCGGGCGCGTCGGGTGGCGACGCGTTCGAGGTCGGCCAGCGCAGGTGCGACGATCTCGCGCTCCAGCTCCGCGGCATACGACCGAAGGTCAGGCATGGTCGACCTCCTCGGCGAGGGCCACGTCGGTCCCGAGCTGCTCCCGGGCACGGGCGAGGCGGGACTTCACGGTCCCGATGGGGATGCCGAGGTCCTCGGCGATGGCCGCGAGCGGCTGGTCGGCGAGGTAGTGCAGGACCACGACCACGCGCCACTCGGGCCGAAGGCGTGACAGCGCCTCGGTGAGGGCCAGTCGTTCGGGCGTGGGCTCGACGGGCCGGACCGGACCGGGCACGCGCGGCAGGAGCCGCCGCAGGACCGTGCCCCGATGCCACCGGGTGCGCTGGCTGTTGATCGCCACGGTCCGCAGCCAGGCCTCGGGCTTGGCGACCGCGTCGAACCGATGACCCTGGCGGATGGCCTTGACGAACGCCTCCTGGACCGCGTCCTCGGCCTCCTCCTGGGAGCCGGTGACGGCCATGAGCTGGGCGACGAGCCGGGCATAGGACGCGTCATAGATGGCTGACAGCGCCTCACTCCCTGCCATGGCCTACCTCCGTGCTCGAGACGGCGAGGTGTCGGCGAGCTCCCGACACCCCAACGACCATCGAGGCCCGCCCCGGGTTCCCGGGAGCGACCGGTGATCCAGCTGGTGACTCCCATGGTCCTCGCTCGCGGGCCCTTGTGCGGCGCAGGTGGGCGGGTGGAGGGTGAGGTCATGAACCGCACGTCAGGTGGCGAGGACGCCCCTGTTCCCAGCAGCCCGCAGCAGATCCGCAACGTGGTCCTCGTCGGGCCGCCAGGTGCCGGCAAGAGCACCCTCTTCGAGCACCTCGTGGCGGCCCGTGTCGAGGGACGCCGACCCCGGGACGACGACCGCGCGTCGTCCACCGGGCTCGTCGCGGCGAGCTTCGCCAGCGGGGAGGTGGTGGTCAACCTCCTGGACACACCGGGCAACCCCGACTTCGTCGGGGAGGTCCGTGCAGGGCTGAGGGCGGCGGATGCCGCCCTCTTCGTCGTCTCGGGGGCCGACGGGGTGGACGAGTCGACGCGGATGCTGTGGCGCGAGTGCGACGCAGCCGGGATGCCGCGCGCCGTCGCCGTGACCCGGCTCGAGCACGCACGCGCGGACTTCGACGACACCGTGGCCACCCTGCGCCGCGTCTTCGGTGACGCCCAGCCGCTCGCGCAGCCCGTGCAGCCGGACGGCCCGGGCACCGCCGTCACCGGGCTCGTCGACCTGCTCGCCGAGCGGCGCGGCGACGTCGTCGAGGCGATCATCGAGGAGTCCGAGGACGACACGCTGCTCGAGCGCTACCTCGAGGGGGAGGAGGTAGACCTCGAGACCCTGCGCGAGGACCTCCATGCCGCGGTGGCGACCGGGCGCTTCTTCCCCGTCCTCCCGACCCACGCGACGGGCGGGATCGGCATCGAGGAGCTCCTCGACCTCGTCGAGCGGGGGCTGCCCTCACCGGCCGATGCCGGCCTCCCCCGCGTCTTCCGCACCAACGGCGGCGACTTCGGCGCCATCTCCTGCGACCCCGGCGGTCCGCTCGTCGCCGAGGTGGTGCGCACGACGAGCGACCCGTTCGTGGGGCGGCAGTCGCTCGTGCGGGTCTTCTCCGGAACCCTGCGTCCCGACGACCCCGTGCACGTGTCGGGGCACCTCCAGCAGTTCGCCGGCGACCGGCTCGGGGGCCACCTCGACCACGACGCCGACCTCGACCGGGTCGGGGCGCTGTCCGCGCCACTCGGTGCCGACTCGAGGTCCAAGCCGCAGGCGATCGCGGGCGACCTCGTGCTCGTCGCCCGGCTGGCCGCCGCCGAGACGACCGACACCCTCTCGTCGACCGACCGCCCGGCGCTGGTCGAGCCGTGGGTGCTGCCCGAACCGTTGCTGCCCGTCGCGATCCGGGCGCGGAGCAAGGGCGACGAGGACAAGCTCGCCACGGTGCTGCAGACGCTCGTGTCCGAGGACGTGACGATGCGGCTCGACCTCAACCCGGAGACGCACCAGGTCGTGCTGTGGACCATGGGCCCGGCGCACGTCGCCCTGCTCACCCAGTCGCTCGAGGAGCGCCACCACCTGCCCGTGGAGGCCGAGCCGCTCCGGACGGCCCTGCGGGAGACCTTCGTCCTCGCCTGTGACGCGCACGGTCGTCAGGTCAAGCAGTCCGGTGGTCACGGGCAGTACGCCGTGTGCCGGCTGCGCGTCGAGCCACTGCCCCGGGGCACCGGGATCGAGTTCGTCGACAAGGTGGTCGGTGGTGCAGTGCCGCGCCAGTACATCGCGTCGGTCGAGAAGGGGGTGCGTGCCCAGCTCGACAAGGGCGTCCTCGCGGGCTACCCCGCGGTCGACGTCCGGGTCACCCTGGTCGACGGCAAGTCGCACTCGGTCGACTCCTCCGACATGGCCTTCCAGACGGCCGCCGGGACCGCCCTGCGGGAGGCGGCCAACGAGAGCACGGTGGCGATGCTCGAGCCGATCGACGCCGTGGACATCGACGTCGCCGACGAGTCCGTCGGGTCGACGCTCGCGGACCTGCGCGGGCGACGCGGGCAGGTCCACGGCACCGAGCCGTCGGCCCACGAGGGCCGCACGGTCATCCATGCCGAGATCCCGTCGCTGGAGCTCTCGCGCTACCCGATCGACCTGCGCTCGGTCTCGCACGGGACCGGCACGTTCACGAGACGGTTCGCCCGCTACGACTACCTGCCGCCCCACCTCGTCAAGGACGTCATCTCCACCTGACGCCACGCGTCCCCGTGGGCGTTGAGGCGCGCTCAGGCGCGCTCAGGCGCGCTCAGGCGGGGTTGGTGACGTCGACGACGTCCGCGCCGAGGACCCGGACGACGTCGTCGGCGGCCACGGTCACGGACGTGCCGTGCGCACCCGCGCCCATGGAGATCGTGCGACCGGGCACGGTGGCGTCGGCGATGACCGGCCACGCGGTGCTCGACCCGAACGGCGTGATCGTGCCGCGCTCGTAGCCCGTCGCCTCCTGCGCCTGGTCGGCGGGCGGCATCGACAGCCGGTTGACCCCGAGGTGGGAGCGCAGCTTCGGCCACGAGATCTCGCGGTCGCCGGGCACGAGGACGAACACGTGGTCTCCCGGCCCCCGGCGCACGACCAGGGTCTTGACGATGTCGCGCGGCTTGATGCCGCGCTGGCGAGCCGCCTCGGCCAGGGACCGGGCCGGTTCGGTGGCGACGAGGATCCGGTGCTCGATGCCGCTGGCCTCGATCGCCTCGCGCGCCCTGCGGGCACCGTCGCCCTCGTCCGCAGCCCTGCCGATGTCGGTCATCCCCCGACTCTAGGGCTGCCCCGACCCCCCTCCCGCGGACCCAGGGTCTCGAATCACAGACACGGATGCGACGCGGTGCCGCGCCCGCGTGCCCTCGGGGGTGTGGAATGGGGGTGGCAGGCGGGTGACGAGGGCGGAAGGGGCAGCGGTGACGTTCGACGCGATGTGGCGGGACCTCGGTGCGGTCGGCCGGGACGCGAGGACCGGTGGCTACCGCCGCTTCGCCTGGACCCGCGAGGACCACACGCTGCGCGAGTGGTTCGTCGGGGAGGCCGAGTCCCGCGGCCTCGACGTCACCGTCGACCGGGTCGGCAACCAGTGGGCCTGGTGGGGCGACCCCGACGGCGCGTCCGCCGGCGGCCGTCGCGGTGTGGTCACCGGGTCGCACCTCGACTCGGTGCCCGACGGCGGCGCCTTCGACGGTCCGCTCGGTGTCGTCTCCGCCTTCGCCGCCGTGGACGCGCTGCGGGACAAGGGCTTCGAGCCCGGCCGGCCCATCGGGATCGTCAACTTCGTCGACGAGGAGGGGGCCCGCTTCGGCGTGGCCTGCGCCGGGTCGCGCGTGCTCACCGGCGCGATGACCGCCGACCGTGCGCGATCCCTCACCGACGGTGACGGCGTCTCCCTGGCGCAGGCCCTCGTCGCGGCCGGCCGGGACCCCGAGCATCTCGGGCCCGACGGCGAGACGGTCCGCCGCATCGGCGCGTTCGTCGAGCTGCACGTCGAACAGGGCCGGCACCTCGTCGACGTCGGCGCACCCGTCGCCGTCGGCAGCGACATCTGGCCGCACGGGCGGTGGCGCATCCGGACCCTCGGCGAGGCCAACCACGCCGGCACGACCCGGCTCGAGGACCGCGACGACGCGATGCTCGGGTTCGCCGCCGCCGTCATCGCCGCACGCCGGGCCGCCGAGACCCACGGCTGCGTCGCCACCGTCGGCAAGGTCGTCGTCACGCCCGGTGGGGTCAACGCCATCGCGAGCGAGGTCACGGCGTGGCTCGACGCCCGGGGAGTGGACCAGGCGGCCGTGCGCGCGGTCGTCGACGACGTCACCGAGGTCGTCGCCGACTTCGACGGCCTCGTCGTCGAGGACTCCTGGACCGGCCCGACCCCGTTCGACCGGGCCCTGGTGCGGCGCCTCGCGACCCGGCTGGGCGGCATCCCGGTCATCGGGACCGGAGCGGGCCACGACGCGGGCATCCTCGCGAACGCCGGCGTCCCCACCGCGATGCTGTTCGTCCGCAACCCCACGGGCATCTCGCACTCGCCGGAGGAGTTCGCCACCTCGCAGGACTGCCACGCCGGGGTCGACGCGCTCGTCACGGTGCTCACCGACCTCGCGGGGGTCCGCGCGTGACGACCTACTGGTGTGAGCACGCGCAGCTGCCCGACAAGGTCCACCGAGGTGTCCGCATCAGCGTCGCCGACGGCCGCATCACCGAGGTCGCCACCTCCACCACCCAGCGCGACGGCGACGTCCGGCTGCGTGGCGTGGTCCTCCCCGGCTTCGCCAACGCCCACAGCCACGCGTTCCACCGGATGCTGCGTGGGCGGACCCACGGCGACGGTGGCAACTTCTGGACCTGGCGGCAGCAGATGTACACCGTGACGTCCCGACTCGACCCGGACACCTACTTCGCCCTCGCGAGAGGGGTGTTCACCGAGATGCTCGCGGCGGGCTACACCGTCGTCGGGGAGTTCCACTACCTCCACCACGGTCCCGGCGGTCGCCCGTACGACGACCCCAACGCCATGGGGGAGGCGCTCATCGCGGCCGCCGAGGAGTCGGGGATCCGGCTGACGCTGCTCGACACCTGCTACCTCTCCGGAGGGCTGTCCTCGTCCGGGCACCTGCCGCTGGACGAGGTCCAGGTCCGCTTCTCGGACGGCTCCGTGCAGGCCTGGGCGGAACGCGTCGAGGCGCTGCGCGACACCGACCTCGTCCGCATCGGTGCGGCGGCGCACTCCGTGCGGGCGCTCACCCGCGACCAGCTCTGCGAGTTCTCGAAGGTCGTCGGCGACCGCCCGGTCCACGCGCACGTGAGCGAGCAGATCGGCGAGAACCTCACGACCCAGATGGTCTACGGCGCCAGCCCGGTCGAGCACCTCGCGGACACGGGGGTGCTGGGCGAGGCGTTCACCGCCGTCCACGCGACCCACATGTCCGACATGGACCTCGAGCTCATGGGGCGGTCCGGCGCCGGCGCCTGCTTCTGCCCGACGACCGAGCGCGACCTCGCCGACGGCATCGGACCGGCGTGCGAGCTCGCCGCCCAGGACGTGCCCCTCAGCCTCGGCTCCGACCAGCAGGCCGTCATCGACCCGTTCGAGGAGATTCGCGGGATCGAGATGCACGAGCGCCTCAAGAGCCACGAACGCGGCCGGTTCGGCACCGCTGCGCTGCTCGAGATGGGGACGTCGGCCGGCTACGGCAGCCTCGGCTGGGACGGCGGCCGGATCGTCGTCGGTGCGCTCGCCGACCTCGTCGCCGTGCGCACCGACAGCCGGCGCACGAGCGGCGTCGCGCTCGGCCAGATCATCTTCGGTGCGACCGGCGCGGACGTCACCGACGTCGTGGTCGGCGGTCGCCGGGTCGTCTCCGGCGGCGTCCACGCCCTCGGACCCGTCGACGACCTCGTCGCCGAGTCGATCCTCGCCGTGCGGGCGTCCTCGTGAGCGGCGCCGTCGCGGGCTCGACGGCCTACGTCGGGATCGGCGAGCTCGTCACCTGCGACGGCACGGGCGCGGCCGGGCTCGGCCTGCGAGCGGGCGCAGCGCTCGTCGTCGAGGGTGGGCGCATCGCCTGGCTCGGCGACGAGGGCAGCGTGCCCGAGGCCGACCGCCGGGTCGAACTCGAGGGCCGTGCGGTCCTGCCGGGGTTCGTCGACAGCCACAGCCACCTCGTCTTCGACGGCGACCGCGCGGGGGAGTTCGCGGCGCGGATGGTGGGGGAGCGCTACGACGGCGGCGGGATCGGGGTGTCCGTGGCGGCGACCCGGGCGGCCTCGGACGACCGGCTCCGGGAGCTCGTCGGCCGCCGGGTGGCCGAGATGCGCGCGCAGGGGACGACGACCGTCGAGATCAAGGGCGGCTACGGGCTCACCGTGGCCGACGAGGAGCGCGGCCTGCGCATCGCCGGTGAGTACACGAGCGAGACGACCTTCCTCGGGGCGCACGTCGTGCCACCGGAGGCGCGTGGTGACCGGGCGGCATACGTCGACCTCGTCACCGGTCCCATGCTCGAGGCGTGCGCGCCGCACGCGAGGTGGGCGGACGTCTTCTGCGAGCCCGGGTCCGCACACGCCTTCACCGGGGACGAGTCCCGTGCCGTCCTCACGGCCGCGGCGGGTGCCGGCCTGGGGCTGCGCGTCCACGGCAACCAGCTCGGTCCCGGGCCCGGGGTGCGGCTCGCCGTGGAGCTCGAGGCGGCGAGCGTCGACCACTGCACCTTCCTCGGCGACGCCGACGTCGACGCGCTCGCGTCGGCCGCCGCCACGACCGTCGCGACCCTGCTGCCCGGGGTCGAGTTCTCGACCCGCTCGCCGTACCCCGACGCCAGGAGGCTGCTCGACGCCGGCGTCGCCGTGGCGCTCGCCACCGACTGCAACCCGGGAACCTGCTACTCGAGCTCGATGCCGTTCGTCATCGCCCTCGCGGTGCGCGAGATGGGGATGACGCCCGGCGAGGCCGTGTGGGCCGCGACCGCGGGCGGCGCGCGGGCGCTGAGGCGCGACGACGTCGGCCGCATCGCGATCGGTGGCCCGGCCGACCTCGCGGTGCTCGACGCCCCGAGCCACCTGCACCTGGCCTACCGGGCGGGGGTCCCGATCGCGAGCGCGCTCGGCTGAGCGCTCCCGCCCGGGCCGGTCGGCTCAGAGGTCGCGGTCGACGATCTCCTGCGGCTTGTGGCCGGCCGAACGGGCGTAGAACTGGGCCGCCTTGCGGGTCGCCATCGTCCGGGCGACGCCGGCCGCGAGACCGGTGAGGGCGGCATACGCCAGGGCCTCCCAGACCGGCGAGTCCGGGTCCTTGGGGTCGAGCGCCTTGTCGCGGCCCGCCTTCTGCCAGAGCTGGTCGGCCACCTTGGTCGCGGCGATCCCCGCGAGGATCGCCGAACCGGTCCCGAGGACCTTCCACACCATGCTGCCCATCAGTCACTCCTGGTTTGCGAGTCGTGACGGACGAGCCGGGCTCGTCCTGTTCACCTCGTTCCACCCTGCCACACGTGAGGAGTAGGGTGACCACGTCAAACGACAGGGGAGCGCTCCGGCGCTGAGAGTGCGGGCAACCGCAGACCCTCACACCTGATCCGGTTCGCACCGGCGTAGGGAGTCGAGTTCTCAGGTGGCCGTGCCTCACGCGAGGTGCGTGCGGTGCGGCTCACCTCCCCGAGGTATCCATCGGACGCCACGGGAGAAGACGTCATGGCAGCACACACCACCACGCCGGCGAGCGCGCCGGCCACGAACGGTCGCCGTCGGGGCCGCAGCATCCTCGCGACCCGGCCGCTCATGGCCTGGCGCACCGTCGACATCCTCACGATCGCCTTCCTCGGCGCCGCCTTCGGTGTCGCGTACTGGGGCTGGGGCCAGGCCTACGAGGTGCCGTCGACCGCCCTGACGACGGTGTACCCGCCGCTCGCCGGGATCACCGCCGCGCCTTGGCTCATGGCCGGTGTGGTCGGCGGGCTCGTCGTGCGCCGACCCGGAGCAGCCCTCCTCTGCGAGGTCGTCGCCGCGCTGGTCTCGATGGTCCCCGGGACGAAGTGGGGCTTCTCGACCTTCCTCGCCGGGGTCCTCCAGGGCCTCGGTGCCGAGCTCGCGTTCGCGATCCTCGGGTATGCCGTGTACGGGCTCGGTGCCGCAGCCCTGGCGGGTGCCCTGTCGGCGCCGCTCGAGGTCGCGTACGAGTGGGTCACCTACTACCCGGACTGGGCGTGGGACCACAAGATCGCCTACCTCGCCGTCATGACCGCGGCCGGCGCGGTCATCGCGGGCGGCCTCGGGTGGCTGCTCACCCGGGCTCTCGCCGCCGCGGGCGCGCTCAACGCGTTCCCGCCCGGGCAGGAGCACCGTGAGGTCCGAGCTGTCTGACCCGGACCCGACGGCGTCGCCGCTGCACACGGGCGGCGCCGTCGTCGTCGACGGGCTCACCTGGCGGCCCTACGGGCGCCGCGAGCCCGTGCTCCGTGACGTCTCGCTGTCCGTCGCCCCCGGGGAACGGGTCCTGCTCGTCGGGCCCAGCGGGTCCGGCAAGTCGACCCTGCTGCGTGCCTTCGCCGGCCTGCTCACGACCGCCGACGCCGGCGAGCTCTCGGGCTCGGTCACCGTCGACGGGCACGAGCCGGGGACGCGGGTGGGCGAGGTCGGCCTCGTCCTCCAGGAGCCCGGCGCCGGCGTCGTCGCGACGACCGTCGGGCGCGACGTCGCGTTCGGGCTCGAGAACACCGGCGTCGCCCGGGACCTCATGCCTGACGTCGTCCGCGGCAGCCTCGACGCCGTCGGTCTCGACGGGCTGCCCGAGGACACCCCCACCCACGCCCTGTCCGGCGGGCAGACGCAGCGGCTCGCCCTCGCCGGCGCGCTCGCCCTGGCCCCCGCGGTCCTGCTCCTCGACGAGCCGACGGCGATGCTCGACGCCGACAACGCCGCCCAGGTCCGGTCGGCCGTCGCCGACGTCATGGGCGCAGGGCTCACGACCGTGATCGTCGAGCACGTCCTCGGACCGTGGGTCGACCTCGTCGACCGGGTGCTCGTCCTCGACCATGACGGGCGGCTCGTCGCCGACGGACCGGTGGGTGAGGTGCTGGCCCGCGAGCGCGACCGCCTGCTCGAGATGGGCGTCTGGGTGCCCGGCGGGGCACGCCCCGCGCCCCTGTCCGTCACCCTGGCGCCCGTCCGCGACGACGCCGGTCTCCTTCGGGCCACCGCGCTGCGCGTCGACCGTGAGGTGACCCTCGTCGACGGCACCCCCCGCGCGGTGCCGGCGCTCGTCAGCCCGGAGCCGCTCGCCCCGGCCCCCGGCACCGTGACGGCGCTGGTCGGCTCCTCCGGGTCGGGAAAGTCGACCCTCCTGCACGCGCTGGCCGGCTTCGTCGACCCGACCGGGGGTGGGGGTGGGGTCGAGGTCGTGGGCCCCGTCACGGCGGACCGGCCACGCTCCCGCGGACCGGTGGGCGATCTCGGCTCCACCGACCTCGCGCGGGTGCTCGCCTGGTCGCCCCAGTGGTCGAGCTCGACGATCGTCGCCCGCACCGTGCTCGACGAGGTGCTGACGACCTCGCGCGCGCTCGGCGACGACTCCGCTGCCACGCTCGAGCGCGCCCGCGAGCTCCTCGCCGTCCTGGCGATCGACCACCTCGAGGGCGCCGACCCGCGCGAGCTCTCCGGCGGGGAGCAACGGCGCCTCGCCCTCGCCGCCGGGCTGCTGCACCGGCCGCCCACCCTGCTGGCGGACGAGCCCACCGTGGGCCAGGACCGGCACACCTGGGCCGCGGTGGCCGGGCTGCTCGCCGCGCACTCGGCCGCCGGCGGCTCGGTCGTCGTCGCCACCCACGACCCCGGCCTGGTCGATCGCGCCGACGACGTCCGGACCCTCGTCGCGCCGCCGAAGCCGGCACCGGACCCGACGCCACGCACCCCGCTGGTCGCCCGGTGCGGACCCCTGGCCCTGTTCGCCGGGTCAGCGCTCGCGATCGTCGCCGGCGTGGCCTCGCCCGGCTGGCGCACCTCGGTGCTCGTGATCGCCACCCAGCTCGTGCTCGCTGCGGTCGGCCTGGCCGCCCCCGGGGAGGGGCCGCGGCCGCGCCGGCGGGTGCGACGGTTCCTCGTCCGGATGGTCCCCGGACTCGTCGGGGCCGCCGGTGTCGCGTGGTCGACCTGGCTGCTGGGCGGTCACGACCTCGAGCTCGCCGCCACCGGCTTCCTGCGGGTCGTCATCATCGTGCTGCCGTCCGCGGTGCTCATCCCGTTCGTCGACCCCGACCGGCTCGGCGACCATGCGGGGCAGGTGCTGCGGCTGCCCCCGCGCCCCGTCGTCGCGGTTGCGGCGGCGCTCCAGCGGGTGCACACCTTCGGCGAGATCTGGGGCGAGATCGCCCGGGCCCGCCGGGTGCGCGGTCTCGGCGTCACCGCGAGGTCGCCACGCCGGTTCCTCGCCCACGTGGGCGCCCTGACCTTCGGCCTGCTCGTGCGCACGCTCCGCCTCGCCGCCGACCTCGCCGTCGCGATGGACGCCCGGGGGTTCGCGACCGTCCGGCGCCGCACGTGGTTCGCCCCGGCCGGGTGGCACGGCCGCGACACCGCCCTCGTCCTGGCCGCGTCCCTGCCCGCCGTGGTCGCCCTCCTCGCCTCCCGCACCTAACTCGCCAATTCCCCCGTGAGGGACACGGCGTGTCGGTCCCTCACGGGGGAATTGGCGAGTTGGGGACCGGCGGAGGTGAGGGTCCGGGAATGTCGGGGGCGGGCGGCATACTTGTCTGTCTCATGGCCCCCACCACCTCCACGCGAGTCGAGCGCGTCCGCATCCCTCGCGAGATCTGGGTCCTGGTGGCGTCCGCGTTCGTCATCGCCCTCGGCTTCGGGCTCATCACGCCGGTCCTCCCGCAGTTCGCCCAGAGCTTCGGCGTGGGCGCGACGGCCAGCGCGGTCGTCGTCAGCGTGTTCGCCTTCTTCCGCCTCGTCTTCGCCCCCGCCGGGGGCAGCCTCATCGTCCGGCTCGGCGAGCGCCCGATCTACCTCGCCGGCCTGCTCATCGTCGCCGCGTCCACCGCGGCGACGGCGTTCGCGCAGAGCTACTGGCAGCTCCTCGTCTTCCGCGGGCTCGGCGGCATCGGCTCGGTGATGTTCACCATCTCGGCGACGGCACTCATCGTTCGCCTCGCCCCCCCGGCGATCCGGGGACGGGTCTCCTCCGCCTACGGCTCGGCCTTCCTCATCGGCGGCATCGGCGGGCCGGCCGTCGGTGGCGCCCTCGGCGGGTTCGGTTTGCGCGTTCCCTTCCTCGCGTATGCCGCGGCGCTCGTCGTCGCCGCCGCTCTCGTCGCGATCTTCATCAGCGGAAGCGCGTTGCGTCCGGCCTCCGACGCGCCGGTGCTCCCGGTCATGACCGCTCGCGACGGGCTCCAGGACAGCGCCTACCGGGCGGGCCTCGTCTCGGCGTTCGCCAACGGGTGGGCCAACTTCGGTGTGCGCAACGCGATCATCCCGCTCTTCGTCGCGGCCAACATCGGCAAGGAGCCCTGGCTCGCCGGGGCCGTCCTCGCGATCTACGCCGCGGGCAACGCCATCGGGATGAACGTCGCCGGGCGACTCAGCGACCGGCTCGGGAGGCGGCCCTTCATCATCGGCGGGCTCGCCGTCGCCGGGGTCGCGACGATCGCGACCGGCTTCGCCACGACCTTCCCGGTCCTCGTCGCCTTCTCGATCATCGCCGGTCTCGGGTCCGGAGCCCTCAACCCGGCGCAGCAGGCGAGCATCGCCGACATCATCGGCCGCGACCGCAGCGGCGGACCCGCCCTGGCGGCCTTCCAGATGTCGGCCGACGCCGGCGCGATCATCGGACCCATCCTCGCCGGCGCCCTCGTCGACTCGGGCAGCTACGCGCTGGCGTTCGGGGTGACCGGACTGCTCAGCCTCGTCGCGACCGTCCCCTGGTCGCGAGCCCGCGAGACCCTGCCCCGGGAAGCCGGCGTCGCTGCGGCCTCCGCGGTGCGCTGAGCGCGCGAGCCGAGGGCCGCGCCCGGCTCAGCGCACGAGAACGGTCGAGCCCTTCGGCATGTGGTTCTGGCCCCAGATCATGTTCATGGCCGAGTTGCTCACCCGGGCGCAGCCGTGCGAGGCCGGGTGGGCCGGGATCGACGGCGAGCCGTGGACGGCATACCCGCCGTTGAAGTAGCGGGGTCGCCACATCTCGCCGAGGAACCCCTCGTCGCGTCCGTCGACGACGTAGCCGACCCGGAACCTGCCCTTCGGGGTGCGGGCGGTCGCGGTGCTCCCGTCCTTGCGCTCGTACTCGTAGCCGCCGCCCGTGCTCGTGTTGAGGATGTACGTCACGTGGCCGCCGCGGACGATCATGAGGATCTGGCGCTGGAGGTCGATGTCGACGCCCGTGCCCCCGAGCCGGGTTTCGGGACGGACGCCGTCGTCGAGCGCCCGCTGCGTCCTCGGTCCGACCCGGCCGTCGCGGGAGATGCCGGCGGACTTCTGGAGCGCCCACACGGCCTGCTGGGTGAGGGCGCCGAAGTGCCCGTCGGGCTCGCCCATCCAGTAGCCGAGGGCGGACAGCCGTTGCTGCAGGGCGAGGACCGCGGGGCTCCGGTCTCCGACCCGCAGGGACGCCGTGGACGGGGGCGTGGTTTCCGACGGCCTGGGCCTGGGCTTCGGCTTCGGGGTGGCGGTCGCCGAGGGCTGGGGCTTCGGCGTGACGGTGACGCTCGGCTTGGGCGTCGCGGTGATGCTCGGCGTCGCGGTGATCGTCGGCGTCGGCGTCGGCGTCGGCGTGGTGCTGGGGGCGGTGGACGCCGTGGGCGGGGTCGGCGAGATCGGGGCGGCGGTGACGCTCGGTTCCGTCATGCCCTGTGGTGCCGGCGACGTCAGGTCGCGGTCTGGCGTCCAGCTGACCCCGGCGCATGCCCCCAGCCCGCCGGTGAGCACCGCCACCGTCCCCATGGTGACGATCCCTCGACGCACGCTGCGTGTCATGTCGCTCCCCCTGCTTCGTCGATCGCGGCCATCCTGCACCCCGGTAGACGCGAGAGCCGGGAGGCGGGTTGCGTCCGTGGCCGGATCGTGACCCCGACGCGCGGCGGGGCAAGCCCCGGGGGTGTGCCCGGACAGGGCCCTGAGCGCGTGGGACGGGTGCCGGGCAACGGGGAGGTCTGACCGTCACGCCAGACTGAGGGCGAACAGCGCAGCCGAGACGGCGGCGACGGCACAGACCAGGCTGCGGACGGCATACGGCCAGGCGTCGATCGTCAGTCCGGCGCGTCGGCAGCGGTCGCGCCAGAGCAGGGTCGCGAGCGAGCCCCACAGCGTGACGATGGAGCCGACGTTGACCCCGACGAGCAGGGCCATGAGGCGGGTGGGTGAGCCGTCCGAGACGGGCTCGAGCGCGAGGTAGGCCGGGAGGTTGTTGGCGAGGTTGGCGGCGACCGCCCCGGCGGCGCCGACCCTCCACAGGTCCCCGTCGCCCGAGCCGACGAGGGCGCCGAGCACCGGCTCGAGGCCGTGCCGCATGGCGACGTCGACGACGACGAAGAGCGCGCAGACGGCGAGCACCATCGCCCAGGGCACCCGGATGTCGACCAGCCTCGCGCGCCACCGCCACGCCAGCGCCGCCACGAGCACCACCGCGCCGATGGCCGCGGGTCCCGCCGGCGTCACACCGCTGACGAAGGCCGGGCCCAGCGCGACGCACACCCCGGCCGCGACGAGCAGCAGCACGCGGTCGTGCGGCTCGTCGGGCGCTTCGGGCGCGTAGCGCGTCATCAGCTCGCGCCGGTGCAGGACGAAGAGCACGAGCACCGTCGCGAGGATCGCGGCGAGGGCGGGCCGCCACGCCAGCGCGATGTACTCGTGCGTCCCGACGTCGAGGGCCGAGAAGCGGTGCAGGGAGATGAGGTTGGACAGGTTCGAGACCGGCAGCAGCAGCGAGGCGGTGTTGGCGAGCCAGACCGTCGTCAGCGCGAACGGCATCGCCGGGATGCCGAGCTGCTGGGCGACCGCGATGACGACCGGGGTGAGCAGCACGGCGGTGGTGTCGATGCTGAGGACGATCGTGCACGCGGTGGCGAGGGCGACGACGAGGAGCCACAGCAGCCACGTGCGGTGGCGCCCGGCGCGGGCGGTCCAGTGGGCGGCGACGTCGAAGACGCCGGCCATCTCGGCGACCTCGGCGACGACCGACATGGCCACGAGGAAGACCATGACCGGCCCGATGCGCTCCGCGAGGGCCAGCAGTTCCTGGACGGTCATCCAGCCGAGGCCGCGAGGTCGGCGACGTGGGCCGCGATCGGGAAGGCGGACGTGGCCGCGGGGGAGGGGGCGTTGCAGACGTGCACGGTGCGCGCGGTCCGCCGGACGAGGAAGTCGTGGACGAGCGTGCCGTCGCGCAGGACGGCCTGGGCCCGTATGCCGGCCGGCTCCGGGAGGAGGTCGTCGACCGTGAGCTCGGGGCAGTAGCGCCGCACGAGCTCGAGGTAGCCCCGGCGCCTCCACGAGTCGCGCTGCTCGGCGAACCCGGTGCGCCAGTGCTCGCGGGCCACGCTCCACATGCCCGGGAACCGGGCGTAGGCCGCGACGTCGCGCAGGTGGACCGACCCCTTGCGGTAGCCCTCGCGGCTGAACCCGAGGACCGCGTTGGGTCCGACCGTGATCCCGCCGTCGACCGTCCGCGTGAGGTGGACCCCGAGGAAGGGCAGGTCGGGGTCGGGCACCGGGTAGATGAGCGCGTCGACGAGGCCGGCGCGCGAACCGGGGAGGCGGTGGTACTCGCCTCGGAACGGCAAGACCTGGAAGGAGTCGGAACCGGTGTTGAGACCGGACATCGCCGCGAGCCGGTCGGCCTGGAGTCCACCGCAGACGACGACCCGCCGTGCCGACTCGGTGGTGCGCCAGCCGTCCTCGTTGAGGGTGAGGGTCACCGCGTCGATGGCCTCGTCGATGCCGACCACCGCCACGGAGGTGCGGACCGACCCACCGGCGGCCACGACGTCGGCGGCGAGCGCCCGGCACACGGCGACGTAGTCGGTGATGCCGGTCGCATGGACGTGCAGCGCGCCCAGCCCCGTGACGTGCGGCTCGCGCTCGCGGAGCTCACCGGCGCCGAGCGGGGTGACGCGCAGCCCGTTCGCGCGGGCGCGGTCGGTGAGGTCGGCCAGCCGAGCGACCTCGACGTCGTTCGTGGCCACGACGAGCTTGCCGGTGTCGACGACGGGGATGTCCTTCTCGGAGCAGTACTCGCGCGTCCGCGCGGCGCCCTCGGTGCAGAACCTGGCCTTGAGGCTCCCGGGCGCGTAGTAGACACCGGCGTGGATCACGCCGCTGTTGTGGCCGCTCTGGTGCCGGGCGACCTCGGTCTCCTTCTCGACGACGAGGACGTCCGCCCCCGGTCGCCGCCGCAGGATCTCGTGCGCGGTCGCCAGGCCGACGATTCCCCCGCCCACGACGACGACGTCACGCATGGGCACGACCGAGCAGAGCAGGGTGGGTCCGACCCTCCACGAGGTCCTCCACGGCGGCGACGAAGCGTGGGCACGCCGTGATGTCGTGGGCCCGGCAGCGCAGGGCGTGCTCGGTCATCTCGCGCGAGCGCTCCACGGCGAGCATCCGCTCGTCGAGGTCGCGCAGGTGGCCCTCGAGCACCTCGTGGCGGTCCTTCGCCCCGGCGTCGAGCAGGACCCGGATCTGCTCGAGGCTCATGCCGGCGAGCTTGTTGCGCTGGATGATCGCGATGCGCACGAGGTCGTCGTGCCCGTAGCGGCGGTAGCCCGACGCGTCGCGTCGCGGCTCGAGCAGCCCGATCGACTCCCAGTGGCGCAGGACGTGCGTGGGCAGGTCGAAGCGGCTCGCGAGGTCGCTGATGGTCCAGTTCTCCGTGGTCACATTCATGTCCACCTGAACGTACCCCCTCCGACCGTGACCCACGCACGGCACACTGGCGTCATGGCCCGCTGGGTGCTCCACGTCGACCTCGACCAGTTCATCGCGGCCGTCGAGATCCTCCGCCGGCCCGAGCTGGCGGGGCTGCCCGTGGTCGTGGGCGGGCGGGGCGACCCGACCGAGCGGGCGGTGGTCTCGACCGCGTCCTACGAGGCGCGCGCGTTCGGCGTCCACTCGGGCATGCCGCTCAAGCTCGCGGTCCGCAAGTGCCCTGACGCGGTGTTCCTCCCGGTGGACGGTGCGGCCTACGACGAGGCGTCGGCGGTGGTGATGGAGGCCGTGCGGGCGCACCCGCGGGCGGTGGTCCAGGTCCTGGGGTGGGACGAGGCCTTCGTCGGCATCGAGACCCCCGGACCGGACGTGGTGGAGGCGGTGGCTCACGCCGACGCGATCCGCGCCGAGGTCCTCGAGGCGTCGCTGCTGCACTGCTCGGTCGGCGTCGGTGACACCACGGTTCGCGCCAAAATCGCCACCGACTTCGGCAAGCCCCGGGGCACCTTCGTGCTCACCCGGGAGAACTGGTTCGAGGTCATGGGGGAGCGCCCGACGACCGCGCTCTGGGGCGTGGGCACCCGGATCGCCGCCCGGCTCGCGGCCCACGGCTACGACACGGTCCGTCAGCTGGCCGACGCCTCCGACGACGTGCTCGCCGCGGAGTTCGGTCCGCGGATGGGGCCGCACTACGGTCGGCTGGGTCGGGGGGTGGGGGCGACGCGCATCGACGACACCCCGTGGGTCGCCAGGGCTCACGGGCGCGAGACGACCTACCAGAGCAACCTCACCGACGAGGAGGAGATCGCGGCGGCCATCGGCTCGCTCTCCGCCCAGGTCGTCGAGGACATCCGGCGGGAGGGCAGGGCCTGCGCCCGGGTGCACCTCAAGGTCCGCTTCGCGCCCTTCTTCACGACCACGCGCATCCGCAAGCTCGCCGAGCCCACGTCGGATCCGGCCGTCATCGCGTCCACCGCGCTCGAACTGCTCCGCGACCTCGGGGACGACCGGCCGGTTCGGCTGCTCGGGGTCCGTGCCGAGATGGTCCCGCCTGAGGGTGGCTACGAGCAGCCGCGCACCACCGGCCGTGGCGGGCCGGCGGCCCACCCACCCGACTGACGCGAACGGGAGGCTTGCCTTCAGGTCGACCTGAAGGTTGACGATCGGATCATGACACCTTCACTGCACACCGACATCGCCGTCATCGGCGGCGGCCCCGCCGGCCTCCAGGCCGCCCTCACCGCCGGCCGCGTCCGCCGGCAGGTCACCGTCTTCGACGACGGCACCTACCGCAACGCGACGGTCAGCCACATGCACAACGTCCTCACCCACGACGGCACCCCACCCGCGGACTTCCGCGCCGCAGCGCGACGCGAGCTCACGGCATACGACACCGTCACGGTCCGCGAGGAGCGCGTCGTGACGGTCGAGCGCGACGGCGATGACTTCCGGCTCACCCTCGCCGGTGGTGACGTCATGACCGCGTATGCCGTCGTGCTGGCCACCGGGGTCCGCGACGAGCCGCCGCCCATCCCTGGCCTCACGGAGGTGTGGGGCGACCTCGCGGCGCAGTGCCCGTTCTGCCACGGGTTCGAGTTCGCGGGCGAGCGCATCGGCATCGTCGGGACGGCCGCCGCCGGCCACCTCACCGCCCTGCTCGGCCTCGTCGCGGGCGAGTTCGTCGTCTTCGAGGAGGGCCAGGAGGTCCCCGACGGTGTGGTGCTCACCGCCCCGGTGGTCTCCCCTCGCCTGACCGCGGTCGAGCGACACGGTCAGGGCCTGCGGGTCAGCCTCGACGACGGCTCGACCGAGGACGTCGCGGTGCTCTTCGTCGTGCCGACCCTGCACCAGTCGGCGCCGTTCGCGGAGCAGCTGGGCCTCGACCTCAACGCGTCGGGGGCGGTGCGCATCGACGAGTTCGGGCGGACGTCCGTTGTGGGCGTCATGGCGGCCGGCGACCTCGCACACCTGGCGGCGTTCCCGATGCCGATGGCCTCGGTGGTGCAGGCCTCGGCGGCCGGACAGATCGCCGCGAACTCGGCGATCGCCCGGCTCCTCACGCGGAGCTGACGCGCACACTGGTGGCATGCCCAGCAGCCGGCGCGTCGAGTGCGGCGGGGTCGCGCTCCACGTGCGCACGTGGTCGGGCGAGCAGCCCGCGCACCCTCCGGTGGTCCTGCTGCCCGGCACCGGGCTCACGGCGAGCGACTTGGGACGTCGTCGCGGCGGCCCTCACCCGGGACCGGGTCGTGCACGCCGTGGACCTGCGAGGCCACGGGTCCAGCGACCGTCCGGGCCGCTACTCGATCGAGCTCCTGGCCCGGGACGTCACGCTGCTCCTGCCCCAGCTGGGGCCGCAGGTCGACCTCGTGGGGCACTCGCTCGGCGGGCTGGTCGCGTGCCTCGTGGCGTCCACCTCGCCCGAGGTGCGGCGGCTCGTCCTCGAGGACGTCGGCCTCATGCGCCCGCGCACGCCGACGACACCCGAGCGCCCGAACGGGACGCTGCTGTTCGACTGGGCCGTGGTCGAGCAGGTCCGGCCCGAGATCGACGCCCCGTCGCCCGGGTGGCCGGGCGTGCTGCGCTCGCTCCGGATCCCCGTCCTCGCCGTCAGCGGCGGTCCGACGAGCTTCGTCCCGCCGGAGTGGGTGGAGGACCTCGTCGCTGCTGTGCCCGGGGCCACGATGGCGACGGTCGACGCGGGCCACGAGGTCCACGCGACCAGACCGGGCGAGTTCCTCCGCGCGCTCAGCGGTTTCCTCGACCGCTGACGCGCCCGTGGCCGGGGGGCTGGCTATGCTCACGCACGACATGCGTGGTCGACACCACGCGGGGGACGACGTTCGGGGGAGCAGTGGACGACGCGATGCGGGTGCGGGACATCCCCGCCGTCCTGCTGTCGGCGCTGCGGATCCTGCGCGTCTACTGGGCGCCCTTCGTCGTCATCGCCTGCCTCGGCCTGGCGGTGCGCAGCGGGGCGGTCTGGCTCGCCGTCATCGTGAGCGACCACAACGCGTTCCTCGCCCAGCTCATCCTCGTCATCGCGCCGCTCGGCTTCCTCCTTGCGATGATCGCGATGCTGTACATGACGCGCGGGGCCCTGCCCAACGTCGCCGAGCTGTCCCGTCGCGAGGCGCGGCAGGCGCCGACCGAGAAGCGCGAGCTGCGCCTCGTCGACGTCGCGGTGAGCGTGCTCGTGCCCTTCCTCGCGGTCTACGTGTCCTACGGCCTCCTCAAGGAGGACCTCTACCGGTTCACCAACGAGGCGGCCTACGCCGAGTTCAACCAGTTCAGCCTCGGGGCCCCGCCCGACATCGACTTCGCCGGTCGGCTCGCGATCTACGACTGGCAGGTGGTCCTCGCCATCGTCGCGATCGCCTGGGTGCTGCGCTACGCGCTAGGGAAGTTCGAGAGCGTCACGCGCTTCCTCTGGCTCGCGTTCCTCGGCGCGCTCGTCGAGGTCTACTACACCTCCCAGGTCGCGCAGAAGGTCGCCGACATCCGCGAGGCGGGCCTCGCCTGGGTCGAGGAGCGCCGGGCGGCACAGCTCGTGCTGGACCAGTACGACACCCTCATCGGCACCCTTGGTCCCATGGCGAACCCGGTCGACACCGCGACGACGTGGCTCTTCGGGTTGCTCGGTGCCGTCGACGCCGTCGTCATCGTCCCGCTCGCCTGGATCACCGTCGGCGCGGTCGTCCTCGGTCACAAGCTGTCCGGACCCGAGAGGCCCGAGGCACAGCCGAACCCGCGCTGGGAGCGCATCCCGGCGCCGGTCCGACGCTTGGGTGGCGGACTCGTCGGCGACGTGCGCGAGCGCTGGTCGGCGTTCTGGAACGGCCTGCGGATGATGGCGACGGCCGGTCTGCTCCCAATGCTGACCTTCTGCCTCGCGTTCCTCCTCGTGATCCGCATCCCGTGGCTCGTGGGCCAGCTGCTGCGCCTGGCGATCGGCCCGATCCAGACCGACACGTGGCTGGCGTTCTCACCGATGGAGAAGGCCGTCGGCCTCGCGGTCACCATGGTCCTCACGGCCGCCCTGCTCGCCGCCGCGATCGACTGGCTCCTCGGGCCGAAGCTCGCCACGAGCCCCGACGACGATCCCCAGCCCGTCGCGCACGAGGTCAGCGCGGAAGCCTCAGCGTGACGTAGTCCGGGTTCTCGAACGAGATCCTCAGCTCGACGAACCGCGCGTCCGTCGGCACGGCGATCGCGGGGGAGACCGACCACTCCCGCGGACGGGGCAGCTCCTTCTCGGGGAGCGCTCCTCGCTTCTCCGACTCGAAGATCGGCACGCTGGGTCCGGGCGTCTTGTCCGGCACGCAGACGGTGACGCGCTGGCCGATCGCGTCGAAGACGTGCCCGACGCGGTACTGCCGGCCCCGGTCGTCGACGAGGGTCAGTGCGCAGTTCTTGAGCGGCTGGCCCGGCTCGGCCCGGAAGTCGAGGTCGACCGTGCGCGCCACCATCCCGTCGGCGAGCGTGAACTCGTCGGACAGCGACTCGTATGCTGGGTCGGCACCTCCCAGCCCGGCGAGCCTCACCGAGTAGCGGCGGGTGAAGTCACCGTGGGCGTCCGACGTCTGCTCGGTGACGGCGACCCAGGCGTCGGCGTCGCCGTCGGCGATCTCGTGGTGCTGGCCGGACTGGTACCAGAACACGGGCACGCGGTAGCCGCTGGCCGCGAGCATGGCCACGATCGCGACGGGTGCGGCGGCCATCCACCACCGGCTCGGTCGGCGGGCCGTCAGGGTGGTGGTCATCGCCGAGCCTCCTCGGGCGGCACGGGGCCGCTCTCCCTGACATTGACTGCGTCCTGCTGCGACCAGAGGGCGTCGACCGCGGAGGCCTCGATGCCGAGGTCCACCTCGGCGAGGTCGTCGCGACGGAACTGCGACTCGTGCGAGTCCCACGCGCCGCGGGTCGCCATGAGCCGTGCTCCCCGGAGAGCCTTCCTGGGCACGTCGAAGCAGATGCTCGCGTAGTGCCGGACGCCGGTGGAGAGGTTCGCGCTCTGGACGCACTCCGGGCCGCGGGCGGAGGCGATCCACCGTCGGTCCTGGGCGTCGACGACGAAGAAGCCGGCCATCGTCGTGGGCTGCTGCGTCGCGAGCATCTCGGTGTCGACGACGAGCCACCGGCCGCCTGAGGCCGAGGCCGGGTTGCCCATGATCGTCGGTGTCACGTGGACGCCGGTGACGGTGAGCTCGACCTGGTCGAGCCGCACCGTCCGGTCGACCACACCCTCGTGAACGAACGGCTTGTCGGCGACGTCGTCCAACGGGATGTGGTCGTTGATGAGCCGGCCAACTCCCATGGCGGCGACGACGAGCGCCGCGCTCGCGATGGCGCGCCTCACGGTCGCCTCACCAGGGCGAGCGAGCCCCGTCCCTGGATCTCGTCGCGGCCGACCCAGGCGTTGGGGTCGAGGGTCTGCTTGTCCTCCTCGCGGAACTCCACGAGGTTGGTGCTGACGGTCACCTCGTCCCCCTGCCACGGCCCCGACGTCGTGAACGTGAGCGCGAGCCGGTAGGTGAGGCCGGGGTTGAAGCTCGACATCCGCGTCGAGTCCTCGACGAAGTAGAGCTGGGGAGTGTCCACCACGTCGACGCCACCGCCGGACACCCTGACGTTCTTGGTCAGGGTCACGGCGTACTCCGGCCGGTCACCGGTGAGCGTCACGTGCGTGTCGAGCACGACGACGCGTTCGGACGGCTTCGGCCGGACCGCGGGTGCGAGGTCGGGCAGCTCGACGACCTTGTCGATGACGACCTCGTAGGGGCCGACCATCATCGACCTGCCGGCCGCGATCGGCTCGGGACCGGGCTCGGGCACCCCGGCCAGGCCACCGAACGGTGCGCTCGCGAGCAGCGCGGCGGCCACCCCTGCCCCGGCCTTCTGCGTGGTCGGGCGCCCGGACACGTAGGTGCGTGCGTGCCGCAGCACCCCTCGCCCCATCGTCGCGTTCTCCCCCATGCCACGGAGTGTAGGGACTGTCCCGCCGGTCCGTGCGGGTCAGCCGGCGCGCAGCCGCTGCCGCTCGGCCCGCAGGGCCTGCAGGCGCGCCCAGTACTCGGCGCGGGACTCGTCGGCGACGATTTCGATCCGGGGCGCGGCGCCGCGGACCGCTCGGAGGTGTCGCGAGGTGCTCTCCTCTGCCATGACGACGACGCTAGGGCCACCCACCGACAGGGTCCGCGGGCCGCGCCGCCGGGAACAACACCGCCTCGGCAAGAGTTGAGTCAGGTGAACGCAAGTTTGGGCGCTCGGATTTGCCATTCGGCAGGCGGGCTCCTAACTTGAGTGACAGCAACTCAACTCAGCTCACGCAAGGAGACACACCCATGGCCCGTGCAGTCGGTATCGACCTCGGAACCACCAACTCCGCCGTCGCCGTCCTCGAGGGTGGCGAGCCCACCATCATCGCGAACGCCGAGGGCGGCCGCACCACCCCGTCGGTCGTCGCCTTCACCAAGGGCGGTGAGGTCCTCGTCGGTGAGATCGCCAAGCGACAGGCCGTGACCAACGCCGACCGCACCCTGCGCTCCGTCAAGCGCCACATCGGCACCGACTGGACGAGCGAGGACATCGACGGCAAGAAGTACACCGCCCAGGAGATCAGCGCCCGCACGCTGCAGAAGCTCAAGCGCGACGCGGAGTCCTACCTCGGCGAGCCCGTCACCGACGCCGTCATCACCGTGCCCGCCTACTTCGACGACGCCGAGCGCCAGGCCACGAAGGAGGCCGGCGAGATCGCGGGCCTCAACGTCCTGCGGATCGTCAACGAGCCCACCGCCGCCGCGCTCGCGTACGGCCTCGACAAGGGCAAGGAGGACGAGCTCATCCTCGTCTTCGACCTCGGTGGCGGCACCTTCGACGTCTCCCTCCTCGAGGTCGGCAAGGACCCCGAGGACGGCTTCTCGACGATCCAGGTCCGCGCGACGAGCGGCGACAACCAGCTCGGTGGCGACGACTGGGACGACCGCGTCGTCCAGCACCTCCTCACCACGGTGAAGAACACCACCGGCGTCGACCTGTCCAAGGACAAGATCGCCATGCAGCGCCTGCGTGACGCCGCCGAGCAGGCCAAGAAGGAGCTCTCGTCCGCGAGCAGCACCAACCTCTCGCTCCAGTACCTCTCGATGAGCGAGAACGGCCCGATCCACCTCGACGAGAACCTCACCCGCGCCCAGTTCGAGCAGATGACCAAGGACCTGCTCGACCGGACCAAGCAGCCGTTCCAGAACGTCATCAAGGACGCCGGCATCAACCTCGCTGACATCGACCACGTCGTCCTCGTCGGCGGCTCGACCCGGATGCCGTCCGTGACGGCTCTCGTCAAGGAGCTCACCGGGGGCAAGGAGCCCAACAAGGGCGTCAACCCCGACGAGGTCGTGGCGCTGGGCGCCGCCCTGCAGGCCGGTGTCCTCAAGGGTGAGCGCAAGGACGTCCTCCTCATCGACGTCACCCCCCTCAGCCTCGGCATCGAGACCAAGGGCGGGCTGTTCACCAAGCTCATCGAGCGCAACACGGCGATCCCGACCAAGCGCTCCGAGGTGTTCTCGACCGCCGAGGACAACCAGCCGAGCGTGCTCATCCAGGTCTTCCAGGGCGAGCGCGAGATCGCGCAGCAGAACAAGGCGCTCGGCACCTTCGAGCTCTCCGGCATCGCCCCCGCCCCGCGTGGCGTCCCGCAGGTCGAGGTGACCTTCGACATCGACGCCAACGGCATCGTCCACGTGACGGCCAAGGACCGCGGTACCGGCAAGGAGCAGAAGATCACCATCTCGGGCGGCAGCGCGCTGTCCAAGGAGGAGATCGAGCGCATGGTCAAGGACGCCGAGGCCCACGCCGAGGAGGACCGCGTGCGTCGCGAGGAGACCGAGACCCGCAACCTCGCCGAGTCGCTCGTCTTCTCGACCGAGAAGTTCCTCGGCGAGTCCGGCGACAAGCTCTCCGACGACCAGCGCAAGCCGGTCGACGAGGCCCTCGCGGACCTCAAGGAGGCCATCAAGCCCGAGTCCACGCTGTCCCGCGACGACATCCAGGCCAAGATCGACACCCTCAACGAGGAGTCCCAGAAGATGGGCGCCGCGATGTACGCCGCAGCGGCCGAGCAGGGCGAGTCCGCGGACGCCACCGGCGAGGCCGGCGACGGCGCCGCGCCGACCGGCGACGCCGGTGCGTCGGACGACGACGTCGTCGACGCCGAGGTCGTCGAGGACGACGAGGAGAAGAAGTGACCGACTCCTTCCGGCAGGGCGACGTGCCCGGTGACCCGCCGCCGCACGAGGACGACGTCCTCGACGGCGAGGTCGTCGAGGACGCCGAGCAGGGTGACGACTCGATCAACACCGAGTCGGTCAACGACGGTGAGGAGGTGGCTCCGGCTCGGGCGGGGGCCACCGCCCCCGCGGGTGTAGCGGCACCCGCGGCGGTGGAGCACCCCGACACCGCGCTCGCGGCCCAGCGCCTCGACGACCTCCAGCGGCTCAACGCGGAGTACGTCAACTACAAGCGCCGGGTCGACCGCGACCGTGCCAGCGTCCAGGAGCGGGCGGTGCGCGACGTCCTCGAGACACTGCTGCCGGTGCTCGACGACATCCAGCTGGCCCGTGAGCACGGCGACCTCACCGACGGGCCGTTCGCGGCGATCGCCGACAAGCTCGAGGCCAGCCTCGGCAAGTTCGGCCTCGTCCGCTTCGGCGCCGTGGGCGAGGTCTTCGACCCCATGCACCACGAGGCCCTCATGCACGCCGCGTGGGACGCCTCGAACCCCGACCTGCCGACCGACGCCGGCACGACCACCGTCGTTCAGGTGCTCCAGCCCGGGTACCGCAGCGGCGACCAGGTCCTCCGACCCGCACGGGTGGCCGTCGCCGACCCTGAATGACCGGTACGGAGCGGGCGGTGACGTTCACCGTCGTTGTCCCACAGCGGCATACGATGACTGAGAGGAGGCGCTGATGGCGAGCCAGGACTGGTTCGAGAAGGACTTCTACGCGATCCTCGGCGTCCCCAAGGACGCCGATGCCGCCGCGGTCAAGAAGGCCTACCGCAAGCTCGCACGCACCCACCACCCGGACAAGAACCCGGGTGACACCGCCGCCGAGCAGAAGTTCAAGGACATCGGCGAGGCGCACGCGGTCCTGTCCGACCCCAAGCAGCGCGAGGAGTACGACGCCATCCGCCAGATGGCGCACGGTGGCGCGCGCTTCCGTGCGGGCGGACCGGGCGGCAACGGGGGGTTCGAGGACATCTTCAGCGCCTTCGGCGGTGGGGGTGGCGGCTCGCGCGTCCGCTTCGACACCGGAGGCGGCTCGTCCTACGGCGGCTACCCCGGAGGCGGCGAGGGGGACATCAACGACCTCCTGTCGCAGATGTTCGGCGGTGCCGCCGGTGGTGCCGCGCGTCCCGGACCGGCCGGGTATGCCGGCTACGGCGCCCCGCGTGGTCCCCGCAAGGGGGCCGACGTCCAGGCGACGACGACCCTCGCGTTCCGCGACGCCGTCGAGGGCTCGACCGTGACGCTGCGGACCGCCGAGGGCCGCACCATGACGGCTCGGATCCCCGCCGGTGTCAAGGACGGTCAGAAGATCCGCCTTCGTGGCAAGGGGCAGCCGGGGGAGCCCGGCGCCGGGGCCGGCGACCTCATCCTCACCGTCACCGTCCAGAAGCACCCGGTGTTCGGCCGCGACGGAGACAACCTCACGGTCGACCTGCCCGTGACCTTCGCCGAGGCCGCCCTCGGTGCCACGGTCACGGTGCCCACCCTCGACGGCGCCAGCGTCAAGGTGCGGATCGCGCCCGGCACCCCGTCCGGACGCGTGCTCCGCGTCAAGGGACGCGGCGTGGCTGGCAAGGGGGCTGCCGGTGACCTGCTGGCCAAGGTGCAGGTGGTCGTGCCGGAGTCGTTGTCGGACAAGGCTCGTGAGGCCGTCGAGGTCCTGCGCGCCGAGGCCGGTGGCGACCCCCGGGCGGCGCTCGCCGAGCAGGCCAAGGCCTGACGATGGGTTCGCGCCAGGGGTTGCCGCGACCGGACGACGACGCCGTCTTCGTCATCTCGGTCGCGGCCGAGCTGGCCGGCATGCACGCCCAGACGCTGCGCCAGTACGACCGGCTCGGCCTCGTGACGCCCTCGCGCACCCGGGGGGGCGGTCGGCGGTACTCGGCCCGGGACGTCGACCTGCTCCGTCAGGTCCAGCGCCTCTCCCAGGAGGAGGGCGTCAGCCTCGCCGGCATCGCCCGGATCCTCGAGCTCGAGAACCACGTGGACGCCCTGCGGGCCCGCGTCGCCGAGCTCACCCACGAGGTCGAGCGGCTGCAGGCGGTGGCCTCCCAGGGGTCCAGGGTCTTCTCGGTCGGCCCCGGTGGCGAGATCCTCGCGAGCCGGCTCGGGGAGCGCCCGCGCCGCCGTCCCGGTGGTGGCTCCGCCTCGCAGGCGCTCGTCCTGTGGCGGCCCTGAGCCCGGGGCAGGCCACGGCATACTGGCGCGCGTGAGCGACCACCTGCTGCTGTTCCCCGAGCGTGACACCGCCGACGAGGTGGCCGCGGAGCTCTCCGACGAGGGATTCACCGAGGTCCGCGTCATCCGCGTCGCCAACGCTGGGCGGGGTACCCCGGCGCGCAGCGCTGGGGCCGACGACGCCGAGGACGTCGAGTGGGGCGTCCTCGTGCGCGAGGAGATGGTCGCCGACGAGTCCGGGCCGGTCGAGGGCGGGCTCCGCGAGCGGTTCCGTGCCCTGGCCGAGGATCGGGACGGCTGGTACGACCCGCAACCCTCGACCTCCTGACCGGTCCCGGCCGGGTTGCGCGGTCTGTTTCCCGGTGCGGGAAGCCCCGAGAATGTCCCGTTGGCCTTGTCCAATGGACAAGCCCGCGCGTCCACCCCCGAACCACCGGACCACGGGCAGGTTGTGGGTTTAGCATCGAGCCACTGAGGCCAGTGAGGTCCTTGGTGAACGACCGACGAGGAGACAGAAGTGGTCGATGCGGCGCCCATCCTGGAGATGACGGCCATCACCAAGACCTTTCCCGGAGTCAAGGCACTCGACGACGTCACGCTGACCGTCCGTCGCGGTGACGTCCACGCGATCTGCGGTGAGAACGGCGCGGGCAAGTCGACCCTCATGAAGGTCCTGTCGGGCGTCCACCCGCACGGCACCTACGACGGGACGATCCGCTTCAACGGTGCCGACGTCACCTTCAACAACATCCGTGACTCCGAGCACGCCGGCATCGTCATCATCCACCAGGAGCTGGCGCTCATCCCCGAGCTGTCCATCGCCGAGAACATCTTCCTCGGCAACGAGGAGACCAAGAACGGCGTCATCGACTGGGTGCGCACCAACAACCGCGCCCGCGAGCTGCTCGCCCGGGTCGGCCTCGTCGAGGACCCCGAGACCCCGATCAAGAACATCGGTGTCGGCAAGCAGCAGCTCGTCGAGATCGCCAAGGCCCTCGCCAAGGACGTCCAGCTCCTCATCCTCGACGAGCCGACGGCGGCCCTCAACGAGGAGGACTCGCGTCACCTGCTCGACCTCATCCGGGGCCTGCAGGGCAAGGGCATCACGAGCATCATGATCAGCCACAAGCTCAACGAGATCGAGGCGATCGCCGACGCCATCACGATCATCCGCGACGGCCAGACCGTCGAGACCCTCGACGTCCGCGAGGGTGCCGTCGACGAGGACCGCATCATCCGCGGGATGGTCGGCAGGTCGCTCGAGTCGCGCTTCCCCGACCACACGCCCGAGATCGGCGAGGTGATGTTCGAGGTCAAGGGCTGGACCGTCGCCCACCCGCAGGTCCCCGACCGGCTCGTGGCCAAGCAGTCCGACTTCTTCGTCCGGCGCGGCGAGATCGTCGGGTTCGCCGGCCTCATGGGCTCGGGCCGCACCGAGCTGATGCGCTCGATCTTCGGCCACTCCTACGGCACCTGGCTCGGCGGCGAGATGACGCTCAACGGCAAGAAGGTGGACCTGCGCAGCGTCCCGGCCGCCATCGACGCCGGCATCGGCTACCTCACCGAGGACCGCAAGACGCTGGGGCTCAACCTCCTCGACGACATCAAGACGACGACGGTCTCGGCCAAGCTCAAGAAGATCGCCCACAACTTCGTCATCGACCGGCGCGCGGAGCACTCGGCCGCGGACGACTACCGCAAGGCGCTGCGCACCAAGACGCCCAACGTCGACTACGGCGTGGCCAAGCTCTCGGGCGGCAACCAGCAGAAGGTCGTCCTGGCGAAATGGCTGTTCACGGACCCCGACCTGCTCATCCTCGACGAACCCACCCGCGGCATCGACGTCGGCGCCAAGTTCGAGATCTACGGGATCATCCAGCGCCTGGCGAACGAGGGCAAGGGTGTCATCGTCGTCAGCTCGGAGCTGCCCGAGCTGCTCGGCCTGAGCGACCGGATCTACACCATCAGCGAGGGCCGGATCACCGGTGTCCTCGACAAGGGTCATGCGGACCAGGAGTCCCTCATGCGCCTCATGACCAAGACCTCGACGACGCCGACCCCGAAGGACGCCGCATGAACAAGCTCAAGGAGATCTTCGGTGGGGACACCCGACAGTTCGGGATGATCTTCGCCCTCGTCTTCCTCATCGTGCTGTTCCAGGTCCTCACCGACGGGCTCACCCTCGACCCCGGGAACGTCATCAACATCTTCCAGGGCAACAGCTACATCCTCGTCATGGCGATCGGCATGGTGCTCGTCATCATCGCCGGCCACATCGACCTCTCGGTCGGCTCGGTGGCGGCCTTCGCGGGCATCGTCGTCGCGATCGCCATGCGGGACTGGGGCATCCCCTGGTACGTCGGCATCCTCCTCGGCCTCGTCATCGGCGCGCTCGTCGGTGCATGGCAGGGGTTCTGGGTGGCCTTCATCGGCATCCCCGCCTTCATCGTCACCCTCGCGGGCATGCTCATCTTCCGCGGAGCCAACCAGTGGGTCGGCAAGTCCAACACGGTGCCGGTCGACGAGAGCTTCCAGACCATCGGTGCCGGCTACCTGCCCGAGGTGGGGCCCAAGACGGGCTACAACAACCTCACCATCCTCATCGGCCTGCTCGTCTGCGCGGCGATCATCGGGGGGACCCTGCGCAACCGCCGCAACCAGGCCAGGATCGGTGCCGAGGTCGAGGCGGGCTCGACCATGTGGATCCGGCTCGGCCTCATCACCGTCGCCATCCTCGCCGTGGCCATGCTCATGGCCTCCGGCCGGCGCGGCACCTCGCTGCCGATCTCGGCGCTCATCCTCGGCGCGCTCGTCCTGCTCTACGGCTTCATCTCGACGCGCACGATCATCGGTCGCCACGTCTATGCCGTCGGTGGCAACCGCCACGCGGCCGAGCTGTCCGGTGTCCGCTCCAAGCGGGTCAACTTCCTCGTCATGATGAACATGTCGATCCTCGCGGCGCTCGCCGGGATGATGTTCGTCGCCCGGTCCAACGCCTCCGGCCCGTTCGACGGTGTCGGCTGGGAGCTGGACGCGATCGCCGCCGTCTTCATCGGTGGCGCCGCGGTCACCGGTGGTGTCGGCACGGTCGTCGGTGCCGTCATCGGAGGCCTCGTCATGGCCGTCCTCAACAACGGCCTCCAGCTGCTCGGCGTCGGCGCCGACATGACCCAGATCATCAAGGGCCTCGTGCTGCTCGCCGCCGTCGCCTTCGACGTCTACAACAAGTCGCAGGGCCGTCGCTCGATCACGGGCCTGCTCATGCAGAACTTCGGTCGGCGAGCCACCCAGGACACGACCGAGACGGTGAAGCAGGAGTCCTGACCCGGGCTCGCCGCACCACACAACTTCATAGCTCTCACAGGTGGCGCATCCGTCCCGGGTGAGTCACGGCATACGAAAGAAAGAGACGACATGCGTTCCCTCACCAAGGTGATGGCGGCCTCCGCCGTCGCAGCTCTCGCACTGACCGGCTGTGGCCGTGCCGACGAGGAGACCCCGACCGACACCGCCAGTGGCGGCGCCAGTGGCGCGGCCGAGGCCTTCCCCAAGGACGCACTCATCGGCGTCTCGCTCCCGCAGAAGACGTCCGAGAACTGGGTCCTCGCCGAGAACCTCTTCAAGGACGACCTCGCCAAGGCCGGCTTCAAGGCCGACGTGCAGTTCGCCAACGGTGGTGTCGGCGAGCAGCAGAACCAGATCCAGTCCATGGTCACCAAGGGCGCCAAGGTCATCGTCATCGGCGCCATCGACGGTGCCCAGCTCGGCACCCAGGTCAAGGCGGCCAAGGACGCCGGCGCGACCGTCATCGCCTACGACCGCCTCATCAAGAACACCGACGCGGTCGACTACTACGTCGCCTACGACAACTTCAAGGTCGGCGAGCTCCAGGGCAACGCGCTCCTCGAGGGCATGGCCGCCAAGAAGCCGCAGGGCCCGTACAACATCGAGCTCTTCGCGGGTTCCCCCGACGACGCCAACGCGCAGGTCTTCTTCGACGGCGCGATGAGCGTCCTCAAGCCGAAGATCGACGACGGGACGCTCAAGGTCACGTCCAACCAGACGGCCTTCAACCAGGCCGTCACCCAGGGCTGGAAGGCCGAGAACGCGCAGAAGCGCATGGACACCCTCCTCTCGGCGTCCTACGCCTCCGCCACGCTCGACGGCGTCCTTTCCCCGAACGACACCCTCGCCCGGGCGATCATCACCTCGGTCAAGGCCGCCGGCAAGCCGGTCCCCGTCGTCACGGGTCAGGACTCCGAGGTCGAGTCGGTGAAGTCGATCATGGCCGGTGAGCAGTACTCGACCATCAACAAGGACACCCGCAACCTCGTCAAGGCGACCCTCGAGATGGTCGCCGCGCTGCAGAAGGGCGAGAAGCCGACCGTCACGGACGACAAGTCCTACGACAACGGCGTCAAGGTCGTCCCGGCCAACCTGCTCGAGCCGCTCATCGTCACCAAGGCCAACGCCAAGGAGGCGTACGCCAACGACCCGACCCTCTCCAAGGTCACCGGCTGACCTGACCCCCGTCAGGCCCACCTGCGACTCGGCCCCGTCACCCCTGGGTGGCGGGGCCGGTCCCTTGTGTCTCCGTCGTTCTCGCGGGCGCACGTCGCCAGGGCCGCATGGCCCGTCGAGAACGACATGGCCCCACGGGGGCGGTGCTCCCGGTAGGTTGCCCAGATGGTCGACGGAGCAGGGCGCACAAGGCACGTCGTCGTCATGGGCGTCTCGGGGTCCGGCAAGTCGACCGTCGCCAAGGGGGTCGCCGATGCGCTCGGGTTCGACTTCGTCGAGGCCGACGAGTTCCACAGCGCGGCCAACATCGCCAAGATGGAGTCGGGGACGCCGCTCACCGACGAGGACCGCTGGCCGTGGCTTCGTGACCTCTCGAGGTGGATGGGGGAGCAGGCGGCCGCCGGGCGGTCGACGGTCATCACCTGCTCGGCGCTGCGCCGGTCCTACCGCGACGTGCTGCGCGAGGACCCGCCTTCGGTGGACTTCCTCCACCTCGACGGGCCGGCCGAGGTGATCCGCGACCGGTTGTCGGACCGTACGGGCCACTTCATGCCCGCGAGCCTGCTCCAGTCCCAGATCGACACCCTCGAGGCGCTCGACGCCGACGAGAGCGGCGTCGTGCTCGACCTGCGCCACCCGCCGGAGCGGATCGTCGCTGAGGCGGTCGCGTGGCTCGAGGCCGACGACGCCGGACCGGCGCGTCCCACCCGTCCTCACTGAGCCCACGGGTGGGCGCGGCATGATGTGCGGGTGCCCACCACCCCGCGCCGACAGGGACGTCGCACGGACGACGGCTCCGGCCGGTTCTTCGGCCTGACCGCGCTCAGCACCCTCCTCCCGGGTGCCGGCCTGCTGCCGACGCGCCGCCGCCCGCTGGGCCTGTTCCTCCTGCTGGGGTTCCTGCTCCTCGGCGCGCTCGGGCTCGTCTACGCGTGGCGCAAGGGGTTCGTTCTCACCGCCCTCAACGTCGCGGTGCGGCCGGGAATGCTCGTGACGCTGCTCGTGGCGACGATCGTCGTGGCGCTGCTGTGGTGCGCCGGGATCCTCCTCACCGCCCGCGAGACGGCACCGGAGGAGCCCGGCCGCCTGCAGCGGGCGGGGTTCGCCGCGCTGTGCTGCCTCCTCGTCATCGCCCCGGCGGCCACCGCGGTGCGCTACATGACCATCCAGCACGACGTCATCAACGTCCTCACCGGCGGCGCCGACGAGAAGGAGGCCAACGCCTGGGCGGGGAAGCCGCGGGTCAACGTCCTCCTCCTCGGGTCGGACGCGGCCGACGACCGGGTCGGTGTCCGTACCGACTCGATGATGGTCGCGAGCATCGACACGGGCACGGGCGACACCGTGCTGTTCGGGCTGCCCCGCAACCTCGAGCGCGTGCCGATCCCCGCGTCCAACCCCCTCGCGGCCGCATACCCGAACGGGTACGACTGCGGAGACGAGTGCCTGCTCAACGGGGTGTGGACCCTGGCGACGAACGCCGCGACGGAGGACCCCGCGCTCTTCGCCGGGGACCCCAACCCGGGCCTCACGACCACTCGCGACGTCATCGGCGCGATCCTCGGCCTCGAGATCGACCGCTCGCTCGTCGTCAACCTGCGCGGATTCCAGGCGCTCGTCAACGCGATGGGTGGGGTGGAGGTGAACGTCAAGGAGCGCGTCTGCATGGACTGCAAGCTCCGCAACGGCCGGATCGTCTTCGTCAGTGGCGAGGAGCGCTGGATCGAGATCGGCCGGCAGCGCCTCGACGGCAAGCGTGCCCTCTGGTACGCCCGCTCGCGCGCCGGCAGCGACGACTTCAGCAGGATGCGCCGCCAGCGGTGCGTCACCGCGGCGATCCTCGACCAGGCCAACCCCACCGAGCTGCTGCGCAACTACCCGGACCTCGCCAGGGTCGTCAAGGACAACGTCAGCCTCGACATCCCCCAGTCGGAGCTGCCCGCCTGGGCCGAGCTGGTCGGCACCCTCCAGGAGACCGGCTCGATCCTGAGCCTGCCCATCACCAACAAGGTCGTCAGGGTCGCCAACCCCGACTTCGACAAGATCCGCGACCTCGTCCAGGCGGCGATCGACCCGGTGCCGACGCCCACCGTCACGGCCACCCCGACACCGTCGAGGTCGGCGTCGGAGCCGTCGGACTCCCCGTCACCGAGCACCTCCCCGAGTGAGCCGACCGACCAGGTCGAGGACATCGCCGCCACCTGCTGATCCTCCCAGAGTTGAGTGGAATCAACTCAACTTCGGCGGCGTTGTCCATGGTGAGACGCCTGTCCTGCCTGCTCACCGAGGAGATCGCCCATGGAACTCACCCCGACGACCAAGGTCGCCGAGGCCCTTGCCCTCGCCCAGCGCTCCGCTCAGGGCGCCGGGAACCCCGAGGTCACCCCCGACCACCTCGCGCTGGCCCTCGCCGAGCAGCCCGAGACCTCCACGCCGGCGCTGCTCGAGGCCGCCGGCACCACCCCGGAGGCCGTCGCCACCGCGGCGCGCTCCGCGCTGTCCCGTATGCCGGTGAGCTCCGGTCCCAGCGCGGCGGACCCGACGCTCGGGCAGGCGACCCTGGGCGTGCTGAAGCACGCGTCGACCCTCATGTCGGCCAAGGGGGACACGCACCTCGCCACCGACCTGCTCGTCCTCGCCCTCGTCGAGAAGGGCCTCCTGCCCGGCGCGCAGCGCGCGGCGGCCCGGGCCGTCGAGGCCCGCATCGACGAGCTGCGAGCGGGTCGGCACGTGACGTCGGAGGCGCAGGAGAGCGGGAGCGAGTCGCTGGAGAAGTACGGCACCGACCTCACCGAGGCCGCCCGTGACGGCAAGCTCGACCCGGTCATCGGCCGCGACGCCGAGATCCGCCGGGTCGTCCAGGTCCTCTCGCGGCGGACCAAGAACAACCCCGTCCTCATCGGGGACCCCGGAGTCGGCAAGACCGCGGTCGTCGAGGGCCTGGCCCAGCGCATCGTCGACGGTGACGTGCCGGAGTCCCTGCGCGGCAAGCGCCTCATCAGCCTCGACCTCGGCTCCATGGTCGCCGGGGCGAAGTACCGCGGCGAGTTCGAGGAGCGGCTCAAGGCGGTCCTCGCGGAGATCAAGGCGAGCAACGGCCAGATCGTCACCTTCATCGACGAGCTGCACACCGTCGTCGGGGCCGGCGCCACCGGAGACGGGTCCATGGACGCCGGCAACATGCTCAAGCCGATGCTCGCCCGCGGCGAGCTGCGGCTCGTCGGCGCCACGACCCTCGACGAGTTCCGGGAGCACGTCGAGAAGGACCCGGCCCTCGAACGACGCTTCCAGCAGGTGTTCGTCGGCGAGCCCTCGGTCGAGGACACGGTCGCGATCCTGCGCGGGCTCAAGGAGCGCTACGAGGCGCACCACAAGGTCGAGATCGAGGACACCGCCCTCGTGGCCGCGGCCAGCCTCTCCGACCGCTACATCACCGGACGCCAGCTCCCCGACAAGGCCATCGACCTCGTCGACGAGGCCGCCTCACGCCTGCGGATGGAGATCGACTCCAGCCCGGTCGAGATCGACGAGCTCCGGCGTGCGGTCGACCGGCTCAAGATGGAGGAGCTGCACCTCGCGCGCGAGACCGACGAGGCCTCCGTCGAGCGCCTCGCCCGGCTCCGGGCGGACCTCGCCGACAGGTCCGAGGAGCTCGCCGGTCTCAACGCCCGGTGGGACGCCGAGAAGTCCGGCCTCAACCGGGTGGGTGACCTCAAGGCGCAGGTCGACGACGCGCGCACCCGCGCCGAGCGCCTCCAGCGGGACGGGGACTACGAGGGGGCCTCCCGCCTCCTGTACGGCGAGATCCCCGAGCTCGAGAAGCAGCTCGCGGCCGCCAACGAGGAGGCCGCGGCGGCCTCCGGGCCCTCCGACCTCATGGTCAAGGAGCGCGTCGGGGCCGACGACATCGCCGAGGTCATCTCCGCGTGGACCGGCATCCCGGCAGGACGCCTGCTCCAGGGCGAGACCGAGAAGCTCCTGTCCATGGAGGCGATCATCGGGTCGCGCCTCATCGGCCAGTCGAGCGCCGTCCAGGCGGTCGCCGACGCCGTCCGGCGCAGCCGGGCCGGCATCGCCGACCCCGACCGTCCCACCGGGAGCTTCCTCTTCCTCGGGCCCACCGGTGTCGGCAAGACCGAGCTGGCCAAGTCGCTCGCGGACTTCCTCTTCGACGACGAGCGGGCGATGGTCCGGATCGACATGTCCGAGTACTCCGAGCGGCACGCGGTCGCCCGGCTCATCGGCGCGCCCCCGGGCTACATCGGCCACGAGGAGGGCGGCCAGCTCACCGAGGCGGTGCGCCGGCGTCCCTACTCCGTCGTGCTCCTCGACGAGGTCGAGAAGGCCCACCCCGAGACCTTCGACATCCTGCTCCAGGTCCTCGACGACGGGCGGCTCACCGACGGGCAGGGCCGCACGGTCGACTTCCGCAACGTCATCCTCGTGATGACGAGCAACCTCGGAAGCCACTTCCTCATCGACCCGGTGATGGAGCCGGAGGCCAAGCGCAACGCCGTCATGGCGGCCGTGCGGTCGGCGTTCAAGCCGGAGTTCCTCAACCGCCTCGACGAGATCGTCCTGTTCGACGCCCTGACCCGCGACGAGCTGGCACACATCGTCGACCTCCAGGTGCGTTCCCTCGCAGCCCGGCTCAGCGACCGCCGGATCGTGCTCGAGGTGACCGACGCGGCACGCGAGTGGCTCGCCGACACCGGGTACGACCCGGCGTACGGTGCTCGTCCGCTGCGGCGGCTCGTGCAGAAGGAGATCGGCGACCGACTCGCCCGGGCCCTCCTCGCAGGCCAGGTCCGCGACGGACAGACCGTGACCGTCGACCTCGAGGACGACGCGCTCAGCCTGGTCTGACCTCTCGCCACTCCTCCGTGCGACCACGACACGCCGCAGGTGTCTCTTCATCGGGGACCCGCGAGGTGCGTTGTCAGTACCCTGTGGGCCACCCACACCCCGGAGGACTCCCCATGCGTCGTCTCCTGACAGCCCTGCTCGCACTTCCGCTCGCAACGACGCTGGGTCTGAGCGTGTCACCTCTCGCCGAGGCGCAGGCGCCAGTCGGTCGATCGGCGCTCACGGTCTCCTCCCCCACGAATGCCCACACTCGGGTCCTGGAGTCCGACCTCGACGGAGGGCAGCCCGAATACGGTGGCCTCGTCGGCACACCGCTGGCGCCGACACGTGATGTGAGTGCCACGAAGAAGCGCCAGGCGTCCATCCGGGACACTCCCCGCAACTCGGTGTCGCCCGAGGCCCGACTGCCCGCCGACCCCCCGATCATCGGCTACGCGAAGTCCAGTGCCACCCTGCGGCCCGCGAGTGCGGGCGCTCGCCCGTATGAGGGCACCACCATCACCGCCCGCGACGGTTTTGGTGTGCGGGACTCCACCGGCGTGCGGATGTTCTCCTTCTCGGGCCAGAGCACCCTGTGGAACCACCCGGTTGGCCAGGCCCAGTACGCCCTGACCAGTCTCAACTCGTATCGCCTCACCAAGGATCAGACCTACCTCGACATCGCAACGAAGAACGCGCAGAGGCTCGTCGATCGGAGGGTGATCTCTGGCGGGGCGTGGTACTACCCGTACGACTTCGACTTCGCCGTCCATGGCGACACCACCCAGACGTTGCGGGCGCCGTGGTACTCGGCGATGGCCCAGGGCCAAGCCTTGTCCGTGTTCGTCCGACTCTTCGAGGTCACGGCCGACCCCACGTGGAAGGCTGCGGCCGACGCCACCTACGCCTCCCTGCGGCAGGCGCCCGAGGGTGAGGCGCCATTTGCCTCCCATGTCGACGCACAGGGGCGGCTCTGGCTGGAGGAGTACCCCCGATACCCGTTCGCCAACAGCGAGAAGGTCCTCAACGGGCACATCTTCGCGTTCTACGGGCTGCACGACTACTGGATCCTCACCGGCGAGAGCGAGGTCCAGGACCTGGCCCTCGGAGCCCTGCGCACGGTCGAGCTGACGGTTCCCGTGGAGTTTCGCCGGCCGAACGGCGCCAGCGTCTACTCCCTTCGCCATGGATACCCCAGCTACACGTACCACAACGTCCACGTCCGGCAGATGCTCGAGATCTGGCGGCTGGTGACCTCCCGCGTCTACTTCGTCAACGTGGCCAACGTGTACCGCAGGGACTTCTCCCAACGTGGCGGTGCCGGCGTCGCGGTCATCTCCCCGCGGGTCACCACGCTCTACAAGGCGGACAGCCTGGGCAAGATCTCGGCGACGAGATCGGTCAGCTTCACTCGACGGACAGGCGCCCCGTACGACTACCGGCACCGTCTCCAGGGAGGTCCTGTCGGTCTGCGAATCTCCGCAGGTGCCTACGCGGGATGGTTCGCTCCAGAGGGTTTCGGCGTGGCGTGGTCAACAGGAGCGGTGGACCGCCACGGTTACCTGCCGCGGGTCACGATCCAGTTCCAGCCGAAGTCCTTCACCGCCTACCGCCTCGACGGGGCGGGCAACATCGCGGGCCACAAGAACCTCACGATCACTCGCACCTCCAACGCTCCCAGTCCAGAGAGCGGTGTCGTCCAGGGCCGCCCGGCGTGGTACTTCCCCGATGGCGCGTTTGCCGGCCTCTGGGTGCCGATGCAGACCGGAATCGTTCCCCTGTCCTGACAACCCCTGCGCAGCCGCTCACGCCCGGGGGCTCGACACGGGTTGAGTCGCCCCTTCGGTGGCCGGAGCGTGACGCGCATCAGGGGCACCGGCCGTGGCCAGTAGGGTGAGCGCCATGCGACGACGCGCTCTGCTGAGCACCTCAGTCACCGTGGCCGCGGTCCTGCTGGTCGGGTGCTCCGGGGGAGACGAGCCCACCGCCGAGGCCGACCCCGCGACAGAGCTCGAGGCGGCCAAGCGGGTCTTCGACGAGGCCAAGTACGTCGGACTGACCTTGTCGAGCAAGGACGTCCCCCAGACCGAGAACGGCGTCACCGGTGCCATCGGCACGGGCGAGATCAGCGCGACGGAGCCGAAGTTCAAGGGCACGGTCACCGCCACGATCAAGGGCGTCACCGGGTCGGCGGACGTCGTGACGATCGGCGACGCGGCCTGGATGAAGTTCTTCACGCCGGGCTACAACCCCACCGACCTCGCCGACCTCGGGGCGCCCAACCCGTCGAACTTCTTCGACCCGGCCACCGGCATCTCGGCGCTGCTCGTCGACACCGGCTCGCCCGTCGTCGGCGAGAAGGTGCGCGACGGCGCCGCGGTGCTCCAGCAGTACAGCGGCACGTTGCCCGGCGCCCGGATCAAGGAGCTGCTCAACCTCGGCGACGGCACGAGCACCTTCACCGTCACCTACGGCATCGCCGAGGGCGACAAGCTCCAGCTCGCCGAGATGACCGGGCCGTTCTTCGCGGGCACGACCTCGACCTTCACCCTGCGCCTCAAGAGCTACGGAACGCCGGTTGAGATCACCCGCCCCTAGGGCGCTGCTCGCGACGGCGTCCGTCGCGGTGGCGCTCGCGGCAGCCGACACCTATGTCGTCGTGCTCGCGCTGACCGACATGATGGCCGGGGTCGGCCTCGGCATCGACAACCTGCAACGGGCGACGCCGATCATCTCCGGGTTCCTGCTCGGCTACATCGCCGTGCTGCCCCTCATCGGCCGCCTCGCCGACCTCACCGAGCGCCAGCGCGTCCTGCTCGCCTGTCTCGCGATCTTCGTCGTGGGCTCGGCCGTCACCGCCCTCGCGGTCGAGCTCCCGGTCCTCGTCGCCGGCCGCGTCATCCAGGGTGTCGGCGGCGGCGGACTCGTCCCCGCGACCCTCGCGATCGTCGCCCAGCTCTGGGGCCGCGACCGCCGTGGCACCCCGCTGGGGGTTGTCGGGGCGGTGCAGGAGCTCGGCTCGGTCCTCGGTCCGGTGCTCGGCGCTGCGGTGCTCGCCGTCGCCGACTGGCGCGCGATCTTCTGGCTCAACGCCGTCCTGGGCGTGCTGCTCGTGGCGGCCGTCGTCGCGGTCGGTGGCGGTGTGCCGTCCCGCCCCCGCGCCCTGCCCGTCGTCGTGTCGCTCGTGGCGGCCCTGGTCGGTTGGCTCGCGCTGGCCGCCCCCGCGGCCCTCGCCACGGACGTGGCCCTCGGCGTGCCGTTCGTGCCCTTCGGGGAGTCGACGTCGAGGCTCGCCACACCCGTCGGCGTCGTGGCCCTGGTGCTCGTCGTGACGGCGGCAGCGCTGTGGGTGCGCGGGTCGTGGGCCGTGCTGCGCCGGGCCGACCTGCTCGGTGCCCTGCTCCTCGGGGGCGCCCTCGGGTGTGTCGTCCTCACCTTCGCCGCCTCCGACCCGGAGAAGGAGGTGGTCGGACCTCTCGGGTTCGCGCTCCTCCCGGTGGCCGCCGCGCTCGCCGGGCTCTACCTGCTGCAGCACCGGCGCGCGGAGCAACCGCTCGTTCCGCGGGGCGTCGTCGTCGGCCGGACGCGGTGGTCGCTGCTCGTCAGCCTCTGCGTCGGGGTCGCCCTCGTCGCCGTCATCGTCGACGTGCCGCTGCTCGCCCGGCTCGTCCACACCGAGAGCGAGACGGTGGCCGCGTTCGTGCTCGTCCGCTTCCTCGTCGCGGTCCCCGTGGGGGCGCTCGTGGGCGGGTGGTCGCTGCGCCGTCTCGGTGACGGGCTCGTCAGCGGCGTCGGGCTCGCGCTCGCGGCGGTCGGGCTCGTCCTCATGTCGACGTGGGGCCGGGGCTCCCTCGACGAGTGGACCTCGACGGTGGTCCTCGCGCTCGTGGGCCTGGGCATCGGCCTGGCCCTCGCCCCGGTGAACAACGCCGCGCTCGCCGACTCCCCGCAGGACGCCCACGGCACGGCCAGCGCGCTCGTCGTCGTCGCCCGGATGATCGGCATGGTGGTCGGGCTGGCCCTGCTCACCGCGATCGGCCTGCACCAGTACTACGCAGCGGTCGCGGCGCTGCCGGACCAGACCGACAACCAGGCCCTGCTCGACGCGGCGGTCGTCCAGGTCGAGTACGTCTTCCGCGGTGCGGCCGTCGCCGCCGCGGTCGGCGCCGTGGCCTCCGTCGCCCTCGGCCTCACCCGGCGGCCCTGACCTCCAGGTCGTGCCGGTGGTTCCCGGCAGCGGTCGCCGGGGCCGGCCGTGGTGACCGCACGGCGTGAGCGTCGGGCGTCCACCCGGTGAGCGCCGCCCGCGCCGCCACCGCCAGGGCACCGCAGCACGCGGTCATGACGACGAACCCTGCGATCGTCCGGACGGTGAGCGACTCCTCGGACCCCGCCGTCTCGACGACGATGAGGGCCAGGAACCCGACGATGGCCAGCACGCCCAGGGCGCGCAGCCACCGGCTGCGCGCGCCCACCAGGGCCAGGCCGAGGACGCCGGGGGCGAGGAACATCCCGGGCCCGAAGAACAGCACGAGCGAGGGGAGGGCGAGCAGCTTCCACCAGCGCGAACGGCCCCGCAGCTTGAGGGCGTGGGCGGCTGCCAGGCAGAGCCCCGCGACGGCGAAGACCCCGACGACGAACCCCGTTCCCGCCCAGGTGAACTCCGGGTCCTCGGTGAGCAGGGCCATGAAGCCACGGGCCACGAGGCCGAGGGCCATTCCCAGCCCCAGCCCGGCAGCGAGCTGCCGGAACAGCGCGCCCATCACCACGCCACCGTGAGACACGCCAGGCGCAGGCCGGCGGCCCCGGTCTGGGCGTTGGTCGGGTCCGCGTGGATGACGACCGATCGGGAGCCGGACTCGGGGACGAAGGGGACCTTGGCCGTCCCGGTCCCGGTGCCGTCCTCGACGGTGAAGTCGAGCCAGATCTCGGTGCGGTCGCTGATGCCGGGGGTCGGGCTCTGGCCGTGGACGTGCGAGTTGTAGTGGGGACCTGCCGCGGCCCCGTTGCCGGCGACGCACGGGCCGTCGTGCAGGTGCGCCCCGAAGGTGTCGCCCTCGGCGGCCGGGCCGATGCCCTTGACGGTGAGGACCGCGTGACTGCCCTTGGCCGACTCGACCATCTGGACCCGGGCCGTGGCACCGTCGAAGGGACCCGAGGTCGCCGTGGCGAGGTCGCTGAGGGCACCCGAGGTGCGCAGGAATGGCCCAAGTGCCAGCGCCGGGGTGGCGGTGAGGAGCACGATGGCGGTGGCGCCGACGGCGGTCCGCAACGGTGAGGTGGTGAGCATCGGAGTGTCCTTTCTGCGACGTCGACAAGGTGTCGACACCACTGCAGACGTCCCTGTGGTCCTGCCGGGTGACACCGTAAAGTCACAGGAAAAACGTCGCTCCGCGCGTCACCCGACGGGCGCCCCAGACACGTCTGTCAGGGCGAAGGAGTCCGTCGCCCACCTCGATCCGCACTCGGTGGACGTGGGCCACGCGGGTGACGCGAGACCCGACGTCGTCGAGCTGTTCGCGGCGGAGGCGGCCTCCCTCACCCGTCTGGCGAGGTTCTATCTCGACGACCGGACAGCCGCCGAGGACCTCGTCCAGGAGGCGTTCATCCGGCTGTCACGCTCGGCCGGACGGATCCGCCACGGTGGCAGCGCGGCGGCATACCTGCGGTCGATGTCATCAACCTCGCCCGGGATCACAACCGCCGTGGCCTGGTCTCGCTGCGACACCGTCCGCCCGCCCAACCGGACGCGCCCTCCGCGGAGGAGGACGCGAGCAGTCGGGCGGAGCGGCAGGAGGTCATCGAGGCGTTGCGTTCCCTGCCGCGGCGGCAGCGGGACTGTGTGACCCTGCGCTACTACCTCGACCTGTCCATCCCCGACATCGCCGTGACGCTCGGCCTGTCGGCCAACACCGTGAAGACCCATCTCCAGCGCGGGCTCGCGGGCCTCGCCCAGACCTTGGAAGGAACGCGATGAGCAACCTCGAGGACCGGCTCACCCGCGCCCTTTCCGACTACCCGATGGAACCCTCGCCGGACCTGTTCGACCGGGTCGTCGAGAGCATCGCCGCCGACCGGGCCCGCCGCCGTGCTGTCCTGCGGTGGTCGTTCGTTGCCGTCGTCGCCCTCGCCCTGGCCGTCGCGGCCGTCCTCCTCCTCACGCCCCGATCGAACGGAGCCCTCGCCATGCCCTGGTGGATCCTCGAAGTCGCCACGAACGCCGTCCTCGTCGCCATCGCGCTGTGGCTCGGACCCTTCATCAAGCGGTTCGGGAGGGCGTATGCCGCCGACGTCTTCCACGACAACCCCCTCACCGGCAAGAGCTACATCGTGCTGACCGACATCGTCTACTACCTCATCTTCACGGCCTACATCCTCTTCTGGGTGCGGGTGGAACCCGAGTCCGGCTGGTACTCCCTCAAGGGACTGGTGACCGCCCCGCAGGTCCAGCAGTCGCTCGTGCGTGTCGGCGGCATCCTGCTCATCATCGGGATCCTGCACGGGCTCAACATCATCCTCATGCCCGTCCTCGGCCGGCTGTTCTCGCTCAACCGCAGGCTCCCCGACGCCGTGGGGGTGGGACGGCTGCGCACCGACGACCGGGAGTGACCGGACCGGCCGATCGGGGTCGCGCCTGCGGTCGCGCCACGGCCGGGCCACACCTAGGTTGGGGTCCATGTCCACGCCCTCGCGCCCTCGCGCCTCCCGCGTCCTCGCCCTGACGACTGCCGCCGCGTGCGGCCTCGGCGTCCTCGGAGGCGGCGCGGCCCGCGCGGCCGACCCCACCGTGATGACACCCATCGGTGGTGGCTACACGCTGGAGACGTTGCAGGGCTTCGCCCGTGCGTCCGCCGACGGTGCGAGTGGCCCGAGTGTCGACCTCGTCGTCATCCCCTCGTCCTACGGTGACGCTCCGGCCGACCGGGAGGAGAACCTCATCCTCGCCCAGCAGCGCACCAGCGAGGTCGACGCCGCGTGCGACGCCGTCGTCACGGCGCCGTTCACCGGCTGCACCGCCGTCCTCGCCCCCCTGCTCGCCCGTGCGGATGCGGACGACCCCGCGAACTCGGCGATGATCGGTGCGCAGACCGATGGCATCTTCATCCTCGGCGGCGACCAGGGTCTGGCGATGTCGATCCTCGCCGACTCCCCGGCGGAGGCCGCGATGGAGGCGGCCTTCCGGGGTGGTGCGGCGGTCGGCGGCACGAGCGCCGGGGCCGCCGTCGAGTCGCGCACGATGATCAACGGCTACGTCGGGGACCTCGGACCGTGGGACGGGCTGCAACAGGGCAGCTCGCTCATCTGGTGGGGTGACGACGCCGACCGCGAGCGTGGGCTGCGCTTCGGTTCCGAGCGCGCCATCTACGACCAGCACTTCTTCCAGCGTGGCCGCTTCGGTCGGCTGCTCTCGACCCTCGCGACGTCGGACGGACGCTTCGGGGGCGTGAGCAAGGTCGGGGTCGGAGTCGACTACGCGACCGGCATCCGCAACACGGCCGACGCGACGCTGAGCGGGACCTTCGGGGCGTCCTCCGTGGCCGTGCTCGACCTCGAGTCGCTGTCGTCGCCCATCGCCTGGGTCGGAACCGACCGCGTCCTGTCCACCCGCAACGTCGTCACGCACCTCCTGCCGCCGGACGGCGGCGGCAGCTCCACGGCATACGACCTCGCCACCCGGACGGTCACGCGCAACGGCGCCGCCGTGCCCACGGTGGCGCCGGCGCCGACCGGTGGCCCGACGGTCCCGGGCGCCGTCGGCACGGTCTACCTCGGCGGGGACGTCGTGGGTGGCGGTTCGACGGCGGTCGTCGACCAGTTCGTTGCGGACGCCCGCGCCGCCGTCACCGCCGGCGCACAGCCGCGGGTCGTCGTGCTCGCGGCCTCGTCCAGGGACAAGAAGGCGACCAAGGCGTACACCGACGCGCTCGAGGCCGCCGGGTGGACCGGCACGGTCGAGGTCGTCGAGCAGGACAAGAAGTCCAAGGTCGTGACCAGCGGTGCCGCCGGGGTCGTCCTCGTCGGCGAGACGCCGGCCGCTGTCGCGACGGCACTGGCGGATGCCGCCTTCGCGGCGCTCGTGCGGTCGGCCGTGCTGACCACGCCGGTCGTCCTCGCGGACCGACACCTCGGCGCCGCGCTCGGGACGTGGTACTCCGCCAAGGCGGACCCGACCGACACCAACTACGAGGACGAGGCGATCGCCAACTTCCGCACGGGAGACGGTCAGTGGCAGCCCGGACTGGGACTCGTGACCGGGTCGCTCGTCCCGTCGCTCACCCTCGACTACCGCTGGGGCAAGCTCTTCGACCTCGGCGCCCTTGCGCCACAGGACATGGCGTGGGGGGTCGGTGAGGACACCGCGGTGCGAGTCGCGCCCGGAGCAGCCTCGACGGTGGTGGGTGACGGCTCGGTCGTGGCGCTCGACCCGCGGAGCGCGCAGTTCTGGACCGCGCCCAACGGCGCGATCGGCGCCGTCGGCGTCCTCCTCAGCACCTTCGGTGCCGGTGAGGCGCTCGCGATCGGGTGACTCAGTGGTGGTCGATCATCCCGATGAGGGCGTCGGCGACGACGTCGGTGGCTTCGTAGGTGAGCATGTGCCCCTTGCCGGGGAGCACCGTCAGCCGCGAACCCGGTATGCCGGCGTGCAGCGCCCGTGACCACCGTGCCGGGGTGATCCGGTCCTTCCCACCCACCAGGACCTGGGTCGGCGCGACGGCGACGCTCTCGAGGGACCCGACCTCGTCGTGCGCGCTGATCGACGCGAAGTAGCGACCGGTCGTCGCGAACGGGGTCCGGCCGATCTGGCGTGCGGTGGCCCTGACCGCCGCCGGGTCGGGGTTCTCACCGAACGCGTGGCGCCGGTGGACGGCCGTGGGAAGGAGCGCGCGGGGTGCGAACAGCGGCACGCGGGCGGCGAGGGACATGACGGCCGCCTCTCCGCGGATGCCCTTGCGGTCCCCCACCGACGCGGTCGTCGAGACGAGGACGGTCCCGCGCACCCGGTTGGCGAACGCGGAACGGTGCTGGCCGGCATACGCGAGGAGGGTCATCCCACCCATGGAGTGGCCACCGAGCACGAGTGGACCGCCCTGGGCAGTGGCCTCGATGACCGCCGCGAGGTCGTCGGCCAGTGCGCGGATGGACTGCGACCGGACCTTGCCCCAGGAGGAGCGCCCATGCCCTCGCTGGTCGTAGGTGATGACGCGAACGTCCCGGTGCGACTGCACTTCTCGCACGACGGGCTCCCAGCTCTCGCGGGTGAGGGTCCAGCCGTGCGCGAGGACGACCGTGGGGGCGTCGGGGGCGGGGGTGTTGCGGGGCGAGAACTCGGTGGCCGCGAGCGCTGCGCCTCCCGACGCCGGGACGCTGAGGATGCGGTGGGTCACGCGTCGGCCACCTCGATGACGACGGGGGCGTGGTCGCTGGCGCCCGTCCCCTTGCGCTCCTCGCGGTCGATCGCGGCCCCGCGGACGCGGTGGGCGAGGGCCTGCGACGCGAGGATGAAGTCGATCCGCATGCCGCGCCGCTTCTGGAACGCGAGCCGCTGGTAGTCCCAGTAGGTGAAGGTCCCGGGCTCGATGTGCGGGCGCACGACGTCGGTGACGCCGGCGTCGAGCACGCCCTGGAACGCGGCGCGCTCGGGAGGGCTGACGTGGCTCTTGTCGAGGTAGTACTCCATCGACCAGACGTCCTCGTCCTGGGGCGCGATGTTCCAGTCGCCCATGAGGGCGAAGGGCTCGCCCCCGGCTGCCCAGGCGCTCGTCTGGACGCGCAGCTGCTCGAGCCACGCGAGCTTGTACTGCATGTGGGGGTCGGTGAGGTGGCGGCCGTTGGGGACGTAGAGCGACCAGAGGCGGACCCCGTTGCACGTCGCGCCGATCGCGCGGGCCTCCTCGGCGGCCGGCTCACCCCAGTGCGGCATGCCTGGGAAGCCCCGGCTCACGTCGGACAGGCCCACCCGGGAGGCGATCGCGACACCGTTCCACTGGCTGAGGCCGTGGTGCGCGACCTCGTAGCCGAGGGCCTGGAAGCGGTCGAAGGGGAACTGGTCCTCGCGGCACTTCGTCTCCTGGATCGCGAGGACGTCCACCTCGGAACGCTGGACCCAGGCCTCGACCCGGTCCATGCGTGAACGGATGGAGTTGACGTTCCACGTGGCGATTCGCACCCCAACACCCTACCCGCGAGTAGCCATGCGGAGCGGTCAGCGGGCGGGGGAGACTCGCGCGCCGTACGGGCCGCCTAGGGTCGAGCCATGACCACAGCACTCGTGACCGGCGCCACCGCCGGCATCGGCCGGGAGTTCGCCGTCCAGCTCGCCACCCGTGGTGACGACCTCGTCCTCGTCGCCCGCGACGTGGCCCGGCTGGAGGCGCTGGCCGACGAGCTCCGCACCGCCCACGGCGTCGAGGTCGAGGTGCTGCCGGCCGACCTGTCGGACCGGGAGCAGACCGCCCGGGTCGCCGAGAGGCTGGCGTCGACCGAGCGCTCCGTCGACGTGCTCGTCAACAACGCTGGCTACTCGCTCAAGAAGCGCTTCCTCGACAACGACGTGGCCGACGAGGAGGCGCTGTTCGACGTCCTGGCCCGAGCGGTGCTCGTCCTCTCGCACGCCGCCGGCAACGCCATGCGCGCGAGGGGGAGTGGGGCGATCGTCAACGTGTCCTCGGTGGCGTCGTTCATGGCGTCGGGCACCTACAGCGCGACGAAGTCGTTCGTCACGGTCTTCACCGAGGGTCTGGCGGCCGAGCTCCGGGGGACGGGGGTGAGCGCGACGGCCCTGTGCCCGGGCTTCACCCGCACCGAGTTCCACGAGCGGGCCGACGTCGACATGAGCCGCCTGCCCGACTTCGCCTGGCTCGACGCCCCACGGCTGGTGCGCGACGCCCTCGCCGACGTCGCCCGGGGCCAGGTCGTCTCCGTCCCCGGTCGCCGCTACAAGGTGGCCGTCGCGGCGCTGCGGCTCCTCCCGCGGCCACTGGTCCGCGCCCAGTCCCGCGGCGCGCACCGACCCTCGGCCGACTGACCGTCCACCCCCCGCGGCGTGGTGGTCGGTAGCCTCGGGCGCATGACCGACACCGCTGCCGACCGCGCCCGCCTGCTCGAGCTCATCATGGCCAAGGCCGTCGTCCACGGCCGCGTCACCCTGTCCTCCGGCAGGGAGGCCGACTACTACGTCGACCTCCGGCGGATCTCGCTGGACGGCGAGGCGAGCCCCCTGGTCGGTCGCGTCATGCGCGACCTGGTCGCCGACCTCGACTTCGACGCCGTGGGCGGCCTTACCCTCGGCGCCGACCCGGTCGCCACGGCAATGCTCCACGCCGCAGCAGCCGCCGGGGAGCGGCTGGACGCCTTCGTCGTGCGCAAGGCGGGGAAGGCGCACGGACTGCAGCAGCGCATCGAGGGTCCGTCGATCGAGGGTCGGCGCGTGCTCATCGTCGAGGACACCTCGACCACCGGCGCCTCACCGCTCGACGCCGCGAAGGCGGCCCAGGACGCGGGTGCCACCGTCGTCGGGGTCGCGACCATCGCCGACCGGGCCACCGGGGCGGCCGAGGTGTTCGCCGACGCCGGGCTGGAGTACCGCCACGCCTACGGCCTGGGCGACCTCGGCCTCGCCTGATCGGGCACGGCCAGGCCCTAGGATCGCGAACGAGACGCCACCAACAGGGGAGTTCCCATGATCACCGCCATCATCATCGCCGTCGTCGTGCTGCTGCTCGTCGGCGTGGTCGTCGGCATGTACAACGGGCTCATCAAGCTGCGCAACCTCGTGCAGGAGGCCTGGCGGCAGATCGACGTCGAGCTCACCCGGCGCCACGACCTCATCGGCAACCTTGTCGAGACGGTCAAGGGCTACGCGGCCCACGAGCGCGGCACCCTCGAGGACGTCATGAAGGCGCGCAGCGCGGCCATGGCGCCGAACCAGTCGCCGGCGCAGCAGGCCGAGAGCGAGAACATCCTCAGCCAGTCGCTCGGCCGGCTCCTCGCGGTGGTCGAGGCCTACCCCGACCTCAAGGCCAACCAGAACTTCCTCGCCCTGCAGCAGGAGCTGACCTCCACCGAGGACCGGATCGCGTCGGCTCGGCGCTACTACAACGCGACCGTGCGCGACCTCAACACCAAGGTCGAGACGGTGCCGACGAACTTCATCGCGGGCATGTTCGGCATCAAGCAGGCCGAGTACTTCGAGGCCGTCGGTGAGCAGCGCGAGGCGCCGCGGGTCGACTTCGGGCAGCGCGACGCGACCATCCCGCCGCCCAGTGGCTACGTGGGCGCCGAGCAGCCGCAAGCTTTGCAGGCGCCGCCCGGCCCGGCCTCGCCCGCCCAGACCCCCGCCGCGCCGGTCGAGCAGACCCAGCCGATCGACCCGACGCCCCCGGCACGTGCCACGCCCCCCACTGACGCGCCGCCGGCACCCCGGGCCTGAGGCATGCGTGCCCCTCCTCACCTTCAGCAGTCGCGCCGTCGCCCCCTGGGTGGCCGAGGTCTGGGTGGACCCCCAGTGGTACGAGTGCCAGAGCAGCCCGGACCGGCTGCCCGACCCCGGTCCCCCGACCGTCGTCAGCCTCCGGGGGAGCCAGATCCTCATCGGGCGCCACAGCGCCGCTGCCGCGGTGGCGCCGCACATCGACTGTGACGGGGACGCGGGGGTGAGCCGTCGGCACGCGCAGCTCACCCGGCACGGCGCCGGTTGGGTGCTCCAGGACCTGGGCTCGGCCAACGGCACCTACCTCAGCGCCGTGGTCGGCGACATCCCCGACGACCCGATCGAGGCCGGCCTGCCGGTCCGCTCGGGCAACGTGCTCTACCTCGGGTCGTGGACCCGGATCGTGCTCCGCGAGGAGCCACTCGCCCGCTGACCGCTCATGCGACCCAGGAGTGACCCTCGTGGGCGTCCTCCAGCCAGTCGCAGAACCTCGTCTCGAAGTCGTCGTCGAGCCAGTCGTCCGGCGCCGGGGGCGTCCAGCCCTCACCGAGGATCGGTGGGGCCATCGCGTCGTGGGTCTGCCCGCTCGGGGTGCTGAGGCGTATGCCGTGTGGTCCCGTGCCGTCGAGCCCGCTCGCGCAGCTCGAGGACCGCCGCAGGCCACCATGGAAGAACCGTCGTCGCGAGTCCATGGCGACGAGGTCGCGACCGGTCGGGTCGGTGAAGAGCCGGCGGAGCCAGACCTGCGCCTCGGCGTCCTGGGTGAGGTCCTCGATCCGGGACCTGGCCTCGGCGCCGCTGAGCGGACCCCACCCCGGGACCACGGCGACGTCGTCCGACGGAGCCCGGGCGCCACCGAAGGCGGCGGGGACGAGGGCACGGTCGGTCATGACGACGGCGACCTCGACCGGCTGCGGCTGGCTGTCGGCTCGGCCACTGAGGAGCTGGAGGGCACGGTCGCTCATCCATGCGCCCTTGCCCCGGGTGTTGGCGCGGGCCGAGCCAAGGGAGCGCGTCGTTGTCAGTGCGGATGGGACAGCGGCGCACGGACAACGACGCGCGACGCGCAGCCATCCCGTCGGCGGCGGGACGGATGCTCACGCGGCGGCTCGCGACGGCCCGGCGGTGGCGTTCGGCCGGGGTCTCCGCGTCCAACGCGGCACCGGCGCGTCGGGCCGCCGCGGCCAACGCCTTGTCGCCGAGCGACCCGATCACCGGTGCGAGCCGCCGGTCCACCTCGGCGCGGTGCTCGACGCTGAGGCAGGCGGTCTCGCGGACCATGATGGTGGCGCGCCGCTCGCTGATCTCGCCACGCTCGAGGGCCTGCAGGGTGTGAGGCATCTCGCTCACCAGTGCCTTTGCCACACCGACGTGCTGGTCGGCGAGAGTGGGTGAGCAGCGGCGGGCGAGCGCGAGGTCGGCGCGCACGGAGCGGGAGTCCTCGCCGAGCTGCTCCCGGTCGGCCACGGCTGCCGCGGTGAGCCGGGCCTGCGCGGCCGCAGCGGCACCCTTGAGCGACTCCAGTGCCGACACGGTCGCGACCCGCTCCGCCCCGGACAGCCCTCAGGCGTGATGCTCGCGAAGGAGGACACCACGGGTGGGACGCTGCCCTCGCGCCCGCTCGCCTCGGCTGTCCTCTCCATGCCCCAACACCACGGACGACCACTGACAGTCGACCTCGGTCGCGGGCTGGTCGCGAGTGACCAGCGGTGCAGCACAACAGGTGTGCACTCGCGGGACGAGGGGGGAGGGGGTCACTCCTCGGCGGGCGGGTTGGGCGCGCCCGGTCCGTCGGCCGGGAGCGACCGTCGTTCAGCGCAGGCGCACGGCCAGCTGCCCGTTGTCGAGCACCTTCGTCTCGACGAGGTGGTCGTGGGCCTCCACGAACGCCCGGAACGACGAGAACCCCAGCGCCTTCTCCTTGAACGTCGAGTCCAGCCGCTGCATCTGGCTCTTCACGCTGGAGGAGTGCTGCCAGCCGTCGTCGCTCTTCTCCGACCCCACCTCGATGGCCCGACGGAACAGCGTCGCCTGCGCCTTGGCGCCTTTGCCCCGACCCGGTGCCGCCGCCTTCGTGGGCGCGGCCTTCCTCGCCCTGGCGGGGGTCGACTCGGGCGCGGACTCGGGCGCGGTCTCCTGGACCGGGTCGGGGACCGGCGGCTCGTCGACGCCGGGGAGGTCGCCGTAGGAGCTGAAGTCGTCACAGGCCGCGACCAGGGCACGGCTCGTGGACCCGGTGACCCCGATCCCGACGACGAACCGGCCCATCCGCTTGCAGCGCTGGGCCAGCGGGATGTAGTCGGAGTCACCGCCGACCACGACGACGTGGGTGATGTCGGCGTGCTGGAAGAGGTCGTCGACGGCGTCGATCGACAGCCGGATGTCGGCGCCGTTCTTGGTGCCCGAGGTGGCGAAGAGCTGCACGAGGTCGACCGCCCGGTCGATGAGCTGGTGCTTGTAGGCGGCGTTCGCCGGCACCGACCAGTCGGCGTAGGCCCGGGTCAGCGCGACCGTGCCGAAGGACGAGGCGTAGTCGATGATCGCGCCCAGGTCGACCTGGGCCTCGGCCAGCCGCTGGGAGACGTCGTCGCCGGAGCCACTGTCCGGGGCGTGCCGTCGGGCGTCGTCGCGGCGCCAGTGGCCGGCGCCGTGGACGTCGTCGTACCGAGAGATGACCATGTTGTCGAAGTCGACGTACACGGCCACGCGGGACCCATCACTCATGGCCAGACCATAGCCCGGCCGGGCTCGGCTTCCGCCGGGTGAGACGTCAGAGCCGGTCCTTGCGGACGTCGTCGATGACCTCGGCGGTCTCCTCGATGATGGTGTCGCTCGCCGTGTGACCGCGCCGTGCGCGCACCAGCTCGAAGACCATCGGCAGCACCGACATGGCCACGATGAGCAGGATTGCGGCCTCGAGGTTGTCGTGGACGAACTGGATGCCGCCGAGGAAGTAGCCGAGCAGGGTGACGCCGGTCGCCCACAGCACGGCGCCCACACCGCTCCAGAGGAAGAAGCGGCCCCGGTCCATGCGGCTCACGCCGGCGACGACCGTGATGAACGTCCGGACGATCGGCACGAACCGACCGAGGACGAGCGCCTTGTTGCCGTGCTTCTCGAAGAACTCGTGGGTCTGGTCGAAGTACTTGCGCTTGATGAAGCGGCCGTCGCGCTCGTAGAGCGGGGCCCCGATGAAGCGCCCGATCTCGTAGCCGACGACGTTGCCGAGGAAGGCGGCGATGCTGAGGATGAGGCAGGCCAGGGCGATGTTGATGTCGAGGTCGCCGCGGTTGATGAACAGGCCGATCGCGAAGAGCAGCGAGTCACCCGGGAGGATCGGGAAGAGCAGACCGCACTCGATGAAGACGATCGCCGTGCTCACCCAGAAGAACTGGGAGCCGAAGCGGTCGAGGAGCCACTGGGGGTCCATCCAGTCGGGTCCGAGCGAGGGCATCATCACGCGGACAAGGGTATGCCGTCGGGCTGGGTCCTCCGCCACGCCGCCGTCCGGCGTTGCGGACCGGACGCTCCGGGAGCAGGGTGGGATGACGAGTCCCGACGACGGAGGAGGACCCATGCCGCAGGAGAAGCCCAGCCCCAGCATCAAGGATCCCGAGCTCTACGAGAAGCTGCGCGACGACGGGGCGAGCAAGGAGAAGGCTGCCCGCATCTCGAACGCCGCCGCGGCGACCTCACGCTCCCGGATGGGGGAGAAGGGTGGTGAGGCAGGCAGCTACGACGACCGCACGGTCGAGGAGCTGCATGAGCGGGCCAGGGAGCTCGGCATCGAGGGGCACTCGTCGATGAAGAAGAGCGAGCTCATCGACGCCCTGCGACACCACTGACCCGCCCGCGTCGGTGGACGCGAGTGGGGCCGTGGGTGCGATGGGCGGGGGTGCCCTACGAGGGTTTTGGGGCCCCGGGCCGCGCGTAGCGCATCCACGTGATGGCGATGCACATGACGGCCCACGCGATACCGATGGCGTAGAACGTCGTCGGCGACATGATCGTGAGGCCCACGCCGAAGAGGAACGGGCCGAAGGCCGCGATTGCCGCCGTCCATCCGATGACCCCACCGGCCTGGCGGCGCTCGAAGATCATGGGCATCTGCTTGAAGGTCGAGGCGTTGCCGATGCCGCTGAAGAGGAAGATCGCGAGCATCCCCCAGAGGAACGCATTGAAGTCACTGCGCAGGGCGTCCGCCGACGACGTGTCGGGCACCAGCGCGGTCATCGTCCAGGCGATCGAGACCACGAGGCCGATCCCGGAGATGAGCGTCCAGCGGGCTCCGCCCATCCGGTCGGTCAGCGGGCTGAAGACGACCCTGGCGGCGGCACCGACCAGCGGGCCGAGGAAGACGTACTTCACCGGGTCGGGCACCGAGTAGCCGTCGATGAGCAGCTGGGCGCTCGCACCGGCTCCCTGGACGATGTCGGCGTTGCCGGCGCCGTAGAGGCTCTTCATGAGCAGGCCGAACTGGGCGGCGAGGCCGGAGAAGGTGCCGAAGGTCATGATGTAGATGAGCGTCATCCACCACGTGTCCTGGCTCTTGAAGATGTCGAACTGCTGGCGGATGTTGGAGGTGATCGGGACCGACTTGAGCATCGTCCAGGCGAGCGCGGCACCGATGAGGATGAACGGGATGTAGACGAAGGACGCGTTCTGGTACCAGACCTCGGAGGCCTGCTTGCCCGGCAGGCCCTGCATCGTCTGCGAGCTGCCGAGGAACCCGATCATGCTGAAGCCGATGATCCACGGGGTGAGCAGCTGGACCAAGGAGACGCCGAAGTTGCCGATGCCGGCCTGGAGTCCCAGCGCCGTGCCCTGCAGCCGACGTGGGAAGAAGTAGGACGTGCTGGGCATGAAGCCCGAGAAGGCTCCACCGCCGATGCCGGACAGGAACGAGAGCGCGAGGAGCTCCCAGTAGGGCGTGGTCGGGTCCTGGATGCGCACGGCCCAGCCGAGCACCGGGAAGATGAGGAGCAGCGTCGTGAGCGTGACGAGCTTGCGGGTGCCGAGCACGGGCGGCATGACCATCCACCCGAGGCGCATCAGTCCACCCGCGAGCCCGGGCAGCGAGGTGAGCCAGTAGAGCTGGCTCTGGGTGAGGTCGAACCCGAGGTTGGTGAGCTTGGGGGCGATGGCGCTGGCGAGGAACCACGAGGCGAAGCAGAGGGTCAGGGTGAACGTCGTGATGGAGAGGGTCGTCCAGGCCAGCCGTTTGTCCCAGGTTTCCTCGTTCTCGGGGTCCCAGGCGTCCAGCCACTCACCACCTGTGCGCTTCGCGGTCGTGCTGCTCATGCTCGTGCCTCCTGTGGGATCTGGCGGGAGTCCGCCGGGGTGGCCGGGGTGGCCGGGGACGTGTCGGGAATGGTGCCCGGGGCTTCGAGGGCTGTGGCGAGCTCGGGCGAGGAGGTGTGGAGCATGTGGACGACGGTCCAGTGCATCCACAGGCTGCAGGCGGTGGTGAGGAGGAAGAGGACGAAGAATGTGCTCGACGGCAGGCCGGTCCACCGCTGGCTGTAGGCGAACAGGGGTGGCAGGAAGAAGCCACCCAGACCACCGAGCATCCCGACGAGCCCACCGACGGCGCCGACGTCCTTCGGGAAGTACTCGGGGATGTGCTTGAAGACGGCGGCCTTGCCGACCCCCATCGCGCAGCCGAGCACGAAGACGACGATGGCGAAGGGCCACAGGCCGATCTCGTACGGGAGGATCTCCTTCGCCCCGCTCCGGGTCTGCAGGACGATGTGGCCACCCGGCATCGACAGGAACAGGGTGGTCGCCATCATCACGCCGAAGGTCCAGTACATCGCGCGTCGGGCGCCCCACCGGTCGGAGAACCAGCCACCGACCGGGCGCAGCAGCGAGGCCGGGAAGATGAAGGTCGCGGTGAGCAGGGCCGCGGTGGACAGGCTCACGTCGAAGTTGTCGACGTAGTACTTCGGCAGCCAGGCGGCCAGCGCCACGTAGGCACCGAAGACGGCGACGTAGTAGAGGCTGAAGCGCCACACCCGCAGCTGCCGCAAGGGCTTGACCTGCTCGCGCAACGGGCGCCCGCGGCCCGGCATCCGGTCCTCGGCCGGGGTGACGACGAGGACGAGGACCGCGAGGACGAGGAGCAGCACGGCGTAGATGACCGGGACGATCCGCCAGCCGCCCTCCACGACACCGAAGTACGTGGCACCGGCGGTGCCCGTGATGAGCGCGGGCCCGATGAACTTGGTGACCGACGCGCCGACGTTCCCGGCCCCGAAGACCCCGAGAGCGAAGCCCTGCCGGCCCCGCGCCGTCCAGGCCGAGTTCCAGGAGATGCCGGCGCTGAAGGAGTTGCCGGCGAAGCCGACGAGGAAGGCGAGGACGAGGAGGAGACCGTAGCTCTCCGCCCGGGACACGAAGTAGGCCGGCACCGCGGTGAACGCGAGCATCGCCGCGAAGACCTTGCGACCGCCGATGCGGTCGGTGATCATCCCGGCCGGCAGCCGCCACAGCGAGCCGTTGAGGACCGCCACCGCGCTCAACCACGAGAGCTCGACGTCGCTGAGACCGAACTCCTCGCGGATCGGGATGCCGAGGATGCCGAACATCAGCCACACCGCGAACATCACGGTGAAGGCGAGGGTCGACATGACCAGGACCCGGCGAGCGGACTTGACCTCACTGTCGACCGTGGCAGAGCGGTGGTCCGGCACGGCCGGTCTCCCTTCCAAGCGTGGCGCGGTCGTTTTCGACCGTCGGCACGTGACGTTAGTGACCTCAACGACCGCCGGTCAGGGTCTTTGGTCCCGTGCCGCCACGTGTCGTCGGGACGTTGGTCCTTGCCCTTCGGCGTCTGGGGGGGTTGGCTGGCGTCGGAGTTCCGCGACGACGAGGAGATCACGTGAGCATCAGCGAGCCCGCCGCCAGACGATCCGGATTCGACGGCCCACTCGCCGACGCACTCGTCGGGACCCGCAGGTTCTTCACGCGGGGTGACGTCTCCGACGACAAGCGCACCCTCAGCCTCGAGGGCGGGCGCGGCGGCGACTCGTTCTACCGCGACCGCTGGAGTCATGACAAGGTCGTGCGCTCGACGCACGGGGTGAACTGCACGGGCTCGTGCTCGTGGAAGGTGTACGTCAAGGACGGCATCATCACGTGGGAGGCGCAGCAGACGGACTACCCGTCCGCCGGCGCCGACCGGCCCGACTACGAGCCGCGCGGCTGTCCTCGGGGGGCCGCCTTCTCCTGGTACACCTACTCGCCCACCCGGATCCGATACCCCTACGTCCGTGCGGTCCTGGTCGAGCTGTTCCGTGAGGCCAAGAAGGCCCACGGCGGCGACCCGGTGCTCGCGTGGGGCTCGATCGTCGAGGACCCCGTGAAGGCCGACCGCTACAAGAAGGCCCGCGGCAAGGGCGGCCTCGTCCGCTCCACGTGGGACGAGGTCGTCGAGATCGTCGCGGCGGCGCACGTCTGGACGACGAAGGTCCACGGGCCCGACCGCATCGCCGGGTTCTCGCCCATCCCCGCGATGTCCCCGGTGTCGTACGCGTCCGGGGCCCGCTTCCTCGAGCTCGTCGGCGCACCCATGCTCTCGTTCTACGACTGGTACGCCGACCTGCCCAACGCCTCGCCGCAGATGTTCGGCGACCAGACCGACGTGCCGGAGTCCGGGGACTGGTGGGACGCGGCATACCTCATCATGTGGGGCTCGAACGTGCCGCTCACGCGCACGCCGGACGCCCACTGGATGACGGAGGCGCGCTACCGCGGGCAGAAGGTCATCGCGGTCGCGCCCGACTACGCCGAGAACGTCAAGTTCGCGGACGAGTGGGTGACCCTCGGCCCGGGCACGGACGGTGCGCTCGCCATGGCGATGGGGCACGTCATCCTCAAGGAGTTCTTCGTCGACCAGCAGGTCCCGTTCTTCACCGACTACAACAAGCAGTACACCGACCTCTCCAACCTCGTCGTGCTCGTGCCCGGCGACGACGGGGTCCTGCGGCCGGGCAAGTACCTCGTCGCGGGCGACGTCGAGGGCGGCCCGAAGTCGGACTCCGAGAACGCCATGTGGAAGCCGGCCGTCTTCGACGCGCGCACCGGCGAGCTCGCGGTCCTGGGCGGGTCGATCGGCGACCGGTTCGGTGACGAGGGCCTGGGCAAGTGGAACCTCGAGCTCGGTGACGTCGACCCGGTGCTCACCCTGTACGGCACCCACGACGACGCGGTCGAGGTCTCGCTGCCGCGATTCGACGCCGCCGACGGCAAGGTCGCCCACGAGCCCCGGGGGGTCCCGGTGCGTCGTCTCGGCGACCGGCTCGTCACCACCGTGCTCGACCTGCTCCTCGCCCAGTACGGCGTGGCCCGCGACGGACTGCCCGGCGCCTGGCCCACCGGCTACGACGACCCGTCGGTGCCCGCGACGCCCGCGTGGCAGGAGGAGCTCACCGGTGTCCCCGCCGCTCAGGTCGAGCGGCTCGCCCGCGAGTGGGCCCAGAACGCCATCGACACCGACGGCCGCGGGATGATCCTGCTCGGCGCCGGCACCAACCACTGGTTCCACAGCGACCAGATCTACCGGGCGATCCTCCTGCTCACGACGATCACCGGCTGCCAGGGACGCAACGGCGGCGGCTGGGCGCACTACGTCGGCCAGGAGAAGATCCGGCCGATCATGGGCTTCCAGCACATGGCGTTCGCCCTCGACTGGCAGCGCCCGCCGCGCCACATGAACCAGACCGCGTACTGGTACGTCCACACCTCCCAGTACCGCTACGACACGTTCTCCGCCGACGACCTCGACGCCGGTACGGGGATCTTCAAGGGCAAGAGCGTCATGGACCTGCTCTCCCAGTCGGTGCGGCTGGGCTGGACGCCGAGCTACCCGACCTTCGACCGCAGCTCGCTCGATCTCGCCGACGACGCCGCCGCCGCCGGCATGGAGGCCCCGGCCTACGTCGCCCAGGAGCTCAAGGAGGGCCGGCTGCGCTTCGCGGTCGAGGACCCCGAGTCAGGCACCAACCACCCGCGGATCCTCTCGCTCTGGCGCTCCAACCTCCTCGGCAGCTCGGCCAAGGGCAACGAGTACTTCCTGCGCCACCTGCTCGGCACCGACAGTGCGGCCACCGCGGTCGAGGCCGGCCCGGAGCAGCGGCCGACGAGCGTCGACTGGGCCGACAAGGCCCTCGACGGCAAGCTCGACCTGCTCCTCACCATCGACTTCCGGATGACGAGCTCGACGATCTTCTCGGACGTCGTGCTGCCGGCCGCCACGTGGTACGAGAAGCACGACCTGTCGACGACCGACATGCACCCGTTCATCCACTCGTTCAACCCGGCGATCAACCCGCCGTGGCAGACGAAGTCGGACTGGGAGACGTGGAAGGCCATCGCGAAGAAGTTCAGCGAGCTGGCCGTGGACCACCTCGGCACCCGCAAGGACGTCATCGCCAAGCCCCTCTGGCACGACACCCCCGAGGCCATGGCCACGGTCCACGGCGAGGTCAAGGACTGGCGCGCCGGAGAGTGCGAGCCGGTGCCCGGCAAGACCATGCCGGTCATCGCGGTCGCCGAGCGGGACTACACCCAGATCTACGACAAGATGACGACGATCGGCCCGCTCCTCGAGAAGGTCGGCATGCTCACCAAGGGCGTCGTCTACGACGTCAAGCGTGAGGTCGAGATCCTCCGCGGTCGCAACGGGGTCCGCCGCGGCGGCGCCGGCGACGGCCAGCCGAAGGTCGAGACCGACATCCAGATGGCCGACGCCATGCTGCACCTCGCTGGCGTGTCCAACGGCCACCTCGCCACCCAGGGCTTCGAGTTCCTCGAGAAGCGGACGGGCACGAAGCTCGCCGACCTCGCCTCGGAGCACGAGGGAAAGCAGATCACCTTCGCCGACACCCAGGTCGCGCCGGTCCCGGTCATCACGAGCCCGGAGTGGTCGGGCTCGGAGTCGGGTGGACGGCGCTACGCCCCGTTCACCATCAACATCGAGCGGCACAAGCCCTTCCACACGCTCACGGGTCGGCAGCAGTTCTACGTCGACCACGACTGGTTCCTCGGCATGGGGGAGGCCCTGCCCGTCTACCGGCCACCGCTCAACATGACCCACCTCTTCGGTGAGGCGCCCGTCGGGGAGCTGAGCGACAAGCACGGCCAGAGCCTGTCGGTGTCCGTGCGGTACCTCACGCCGCACAACAAGTGGTCGATCCACTCGGAGTACCAGGACAACCTCTTCATGCTCTCGCTCTCGCGCGGCGGGCAGTCGGTGTGGATGTCGGACGTCGACGCGGACAAGGTCGGCATCAAGGACAACGACTGGATCGAGATGGTCAACCGCAACGGCGTCGTCGCGGCCCGCGCCATCGTCAGCCACCGGATGCCCGAGGGCACGGTCTACATGCACCACGCGCAGGACCGGCTCATCGACGTGCCGCTCACCGAGCGCGACGGCAAGCGGGGCGGCATCCACAACAGCCTCACCCGCATCCTGCTCAAGCCGAACCACATCGTCGGTGGGTACGCCCAGCTGTCGTACTTCTTCAACTACATCGGGCCGATCGGCAACAACCGCGACGAGGTCACGACCATCCGCAAGCGGACCGCGAAGGTGGAGTACTGACATGCGCGTGATGGCTCAGATGGCGATGGTCATGAACCTCGACAAGTGCATCGGGTGCCACACCTGCTCGGTGACCTGCAAGCAGGCGTGGACCAACCGCTCCGGGATGGAGTACGTCTGGTTCAACAACGTCGAGACCCGCCCCGGCCTGGGCTACCCGCGCGGCTACCAGGACCAGGAGAAGTGGAAGGGCGGCTGGGCCCTCAACGGGCGGGGACGCCTGACCCTGCGCGCCGGCGGCCGCCTCAACAAGCTCCTCAACATCTTCTCGAACCCGAAGATGCCGGCGCTGAGCGACTACTACGAACCGTGGACCTACGACTACGAGACCCTGCTCAGCGCACCGGCGCAGAAGAACTTCCCGGTGGCCCGGCCGCACTCGCTCATCTCCGGCAAGCCGATCAACATCGAGTGGTCGGCCAACTGGGACGACGACCTCGGCGGCAGCATGGAGCACGCCGCCAAGGACCTCATGCTCAAGGGCATCGAGGACAAGGTGAAGTTCGAGTTCGACCAGACCTTCATGTTCTACCTGCCGCGCATCTGCGAGCACTGCCTCAACCCCAGCTGCGCCGCGTCGTGCCCCTCCGGCGCGATCTACAAGCGCGAGGAGGACGGCATCGTCCTCGTGGACCAGGACAAGTGCCGCGGCTGGCGCATGTGCGTGACCGGGTGCCCCTACAAGAAGATCTACTTCAACCACAAGACCGGCAAGGCCGAGAAGTGCACCTTCTGCTACCCGCGCATCGAGGTCGGCATCCCGACCGTCTGCGCGGAGACGTGCGTCGGCCGGCTCCGCTACATCGGGCTCATGCTCTACGACGCCGACGCGGTCCTCGAGGCGGCGTCGGTCGAGGACGACCACGACCTCTACGAGGCGCAGCGCTCGGTCTTCCTCGACCCGTTCGACCCGGCGGTGATGCGCGAGGCGGAGCGGGCCGGCATACCGGGTGACTGGGTCGACGCGGCCCAGCGCTCGCCGGTCTACGCGCTCATCAACACCTACAAGGTCGCGCTGCCGCTGCACCCGGAGTACCGCACCATGCCGATGGTCTGGTACATCCCGCCGCTGTCTCCCGTCGTCGACGTCATCAAGGACACCGGCCACGACGCCGAGGACCAGGACAACCTCTTCGCGGCCATCGACACCCTCCGGATCCCCATCGAGTACCTCGCCAACCTCTTCACCGCGGGTGACCCGGCGCCGGTCGACGCCGTGCTCCGCCGCCTCGCGGCCATGCGCTCCTACATGCGCGACATCAACCTCGGGCGCGACCCGCAGGAGCGCATCCCCGCCGCCGTCGGCATGACGGAGGAGGAGATGTACGACATGTTCCGGCTGCTCGCCATCGCCAAGTACGAGGACCGCTACGTCATCCCCACGGCCCACGTCGAGGAGGCGCACGGCCTCGAGGAGCTGGCGACCGACTGCCCCGTGACGAGCTACGACGACGAGCTGCTCGACATCTCCGGGCCGTTCGGCGAGGGCTCCGGCCGCGGGTCGGCGACCCCGGTCGCCGTCGAGAACTTCCACATGCTCCAGCAGCGCCAGACCTCCGAGGGCCTCGTCGGCGGTGGCAGCTCCAGCGGGCGGGTCAACCTGCTCAACTGGGACGGCAAGGGCGTGCCGCCGGGGATGTTCCCGACGGACCCGGACGACGGCCCCGTGGTCGACGAGGAGGCCCGGCGATGATGCCGTGGCGGCGTCACCGCCGCACGTCCTCGCAGCTCTCCCCGCAGGACCAGGCCAGCGCGTGGCAGTGCATCTCGCTGCTGCTCGACTACCCGGACGAGACCCTGCTCGAGCGGGTGCCCATGCTCACCGAGGTCGTCGACGGGCTTCCCGACGGTGTGCGTATGCCGTTGCGCCGCTTCCTCGCCCACCTCACCGACACCGACCTCGGCGAGCTCCAGCGCGACTACGTCGACACGTTCGACGTGACCCGTCGCTGCTGCCTGCACCTCACCTACTTCCTCCACGGCGACACCCGCAACCGAGGCGCGGCGTTGGTCCGGATCAAGCAGGACTACCGCCGGCACGGCGTGCAGTTCACCGACGAGGACGCCGAGCTGCCCGACCACCTCTGTGTGGCACTGGAGTTCGGCGCGACCGTGGACGCGGGGACGACCTGGCGGCTGCTCAACGACCACCGGGTCGGCATCGAGCTGCTCCGCGTCGCGCTCGTCGAGCGTGACTCGGTCTGGCTCGACGTCGTCGAGGCCCTCCGGGCGACCCTGCCGGTCCTTGCCGGGGACGACCACGAGGCCCTCGCCCGGCTCATCGAGGAGGGTCCGCCTGCCGAGCTCGTCGGGCTGAGCACCGAGATGAACGCCCCCTACGCGACACCGTCGAACCTCGACGACCACCAGCCCAGCGGCCCCACGCCCGTCACGATCGGAGGCCCGCGATGAGCACGTTCCTGTGGGTGATCTTCCCCTACATCTGTCTCGCGGTCTTCGTCGTCGGCCACGTGTGGCGCTACCGCTACGACAAGTTCGGCTGGACCACGCGCAGCTCGCAGCTCTACGAGAGCAAGCTGCTGCGCATCGGCAGCCCGCTCTTCCACTTCGGGATGCTGGGGGTCGTGCTCGGCCACGTCATGGGGCTCCTCATCCCGCAGAGCCTCACCGACTCCCTCGGCCTGAGCCACGAGGCGTACCACGTGCTCGCGCTGGCGGGCGGCATCCCGGCCGGCATCGCCGCCGTCGTCGGGCTCGCGATCCTCGTCTACCGGCGCCGCACGGTCGGTCCGGTCTTCTCGGCCACGACCGTCAACGACAAGGTGATGTATGCCGTGCTCGGCACGGTCATCGTCCTGGGGATGTGGAACACCATCGCCGGAAGCCTGTTCACCATCGGTGGCGAGTACAACTACCGCGACGGGGTCTCGCCGTGGTTCCGCCAGATCTTCTGGTTCCAGCCCGACGCGAGTCTCATGGCGGCGGCGCCGTTCGGCTTCAAGCTGCACGCCGTCCTCGCGTTCGTCCTCATCGCCATGTGGCCGTTCACCCGGCTCGTCCACGTGTTCTCGGCGCCGCTCGGCTACTTCACCCGCCCCTACATCGTCTACCGCAGCCGCGACGAGCGCCCCGGTCGGGGGACCGGCAGCCGCGCCCAGAAGCGCGGCTGGGAAAAGGTCGGGTGAGCGCCCTCACTGGCCGGTGCGGCCGTCGATGCACTCACGGAGCAGGTCCGCGTGCCCGAGGTGCTGCGCGTACTCCTCGATGAGGTGGACGACGACGTCGCGCACGTTGAGCTCGCCGTGGTGGTCGGACGGGACGACCAGCCCCATGTCGTCGTGCGCCGCGAGCCACTGCTCGGCGTGGGCGACCTCCTCGCGCCACGCGGCCCAGGCGGCGTCGACGGCCGACTGCTCGGCGACGACGTCGTTCCAGTCGGCATCGGTGCGGGGCGGGCCCCAGAGGCGCGGGACGTCGTCCCCCGACAGGACCCGACGCCACCACATCCGCTCCACCTCGGCAAGGTGACGCACGAGCCCCAGCAGCGACATCGATGACGGCGGGACGGAGCGCCGGGCCATCTGCTCCGGGGTGAGCCCGTCGCACTTGAGCTCCAGGGTCTGCCGGCGATGACGCAGGTACGCCGCGTAGTTGTCGCGCTCGCCCAGGGGTGGGGTGTCGCCCTCGCGGGGGTCGTCGTCCGGTGCCACCCACATGTCGCCATACGTCTGTTCAGCCATGCCTGACATTGTTGGGGTCGTGACGGGCGAACGCGACCGCAATGGTGCAGAGGTGGGCGTCGGACCGTGGGTGGGACCGTGGCCGGACGACGAGCGCCTGGACCCCGACCTGCTGCGTGACGGTGACCGCCGCAACGTCGTGGACGGCTACCGCTACTGGCGCCACGACGCGATCGTCGCCGACCTCGACACCCGCCGGCACGACTTCCACGTCGCGATCGAGAACTGGGAGCACGACTTCAACATCGGGTCCGTGGTGCGGACCGCCAACGCCATGGGCGCCGCGGCGTTCCACATCGTCGGCCGACGCCGGTGGAACCGCCGCGGTGCCATGGTCACCGACCGCTACCAGCACGAGCACCACCACCCCACCCCCGGTGACCTCGCCACGTGGGCCCGGGAGAACGGCATACGCCTCATCGGCATCGACAACCTGCCCGGCAGCCGGGCGCTCGAGACCTACGACCTGCCGAGGCGCACGATGCTCGTGTTCGGCCAGGAGGGTCCCGGGCTCTCCGAGGCGATGCGCGCCGAGTGCGAGGCCACCCTGCACATCGAGCAGTTCGGGTCGACCCGCTCGATCAACGCCGGGGCGGCCGCAGCCGTCGCGATGCACGCGTGGGTGCGCCGCCACGTCTTCGGGCAGGACGTGCTGCCGACGGCACCGGCGTCGGGGTCGGTCAGCTCGCCGCCTTCGTGACGAGGCCGACGAGCTTCTCCTCGATCGCGGGGGTCATCGCGGTCACGGCGAACGCCGTCGGCCACATGTCGCCGTCGTCGAGCTGCGCGAACTCGTTGAAGCCGACCTCCGCGTAGCGCACCGTGAACTTCGCGGCGGGCTTGAAGAAGACGATGACCTTGCCGTCCCTGGCGTAGGCGGGCATGCCGTACCAGGTCTTCGCCGCCAGGTCGGGTGCGTGCTCCGCGACGATGTCGTGCAGCTTCTGCGCGACGTCGCGGTCCGTGCCGGACATCTCACCGATCTTGTCGAGGCAGTCCTGCGCGTCGGCGGCCGCCTTCCTGGCGCCGGTGCCGCGGGTGGCGGAGGACTTGAGCTCGCTGGCCCGTTCCTTCATCGCCGCGCGCTCCTCCTCGGTGAACCCGTCGTGCGTGGCTGCGCGCGTCGCTGCGGTCTTCTTCGTCGCCATGCGCTGCCGTCCCTCCTGGGGTCGTCGTGGGGGCCTGTTCCGATCCTGACCCATCCGCCGTCGGTGGTCTAGGCTTGCTCTCCCCCCTGCACCCCCAGAGCCCACGAGAGGCGCTTCGCCATGCCCATGCCCGAGGAGCTCACGGCGGAGCGACAGCACCTCGCCTCCGCCCGTGCCGAGCTGTCCCGGATGCGGGAGCGCACCCTCGCCCTCGAGGTCCAGGGAGGCAACGCCGCCTCCAGCGAGGCGCTGGCCGAGTCGCTGTGGCGGCGGGCCCGCTCCCTCGAGGACGACCCGGCGACCGCCCTGTTCTTCGGGCGCATCGACCTCGAGACCGACGAACGCTGGTACATCGGCCGCCGCCACGTCACCGACGACGCCGGCGACCCGCTCGTCATCGACTGGCGCGCCCCGGTCTCGACGACGTTCTACCGCGCCTCCCCCGCCGACCCGCTCGGGGTGCGGCTTCGTCGCCGGTTCGGCTACGACCACGGCCGGATCACGGCGATGGAGGACGAGCACCTCCTCGACGCCGGCGAGCCGGACGCCCGCTCGCAGATCCTCGCGAGCGAGATCGAGCGGCCCCGTGTGGGCCCCATGCGCGACATCGTCGCGACCATCCAGCCCGAGCAGGACGCCCTCGTCCGGGTCGACGTCACGACCACCGTCTGCATCCAGGGGGCGCCCGGCACCGGCAAGACCGCCGTCGGCCTCCACCGGGCGGCCTGGCTGCTCTACGCGTTCCGCGACCGACTCACGCGCACAGGCGTGCTCGTCATCGGCCCCAACCAGGCGTTCCTCGAGCACATCGGCGCCGTCCTCCCCACCCTCGGCGAGGTCGAGGTGCGGCACACGAGCATCGAGGCGCTGACGTCCTCCGTCCCGGTCCGCGCCGGCGAGCCCACCGAGGTGGCCCGGCTCAAGGGGGACGCCCGCATGGCGGAGGTGCTGCACCGCGCGGTCTGGTCGCACCTCGTCCCGCCCACGGAGGCGATGGTGCTGCCGCGCGGGTCGCGGCGGTGGCGTGTCCCGGCATACGACCTCGCCCCGCTCGTGGACGGCCTGGCGGGACGCGACATCCGCTACGAGACCGCGCGACAGCTGCTGCCGCAACGACTCGCGCATGCGGTCCTCCTCAAGATGGAGGCGCTGGGGGAGTACCCCGATGACCGCGTCCAGGACTCGGTGGCACGCAGCGCCCCCGTCAAGGCGTATGCCGCCTCGCTGTGGCCGAAGGTCGACGCCCGCGCGCTGCTGCACCGCCTGCTCTCCGACGCCGATGCGCTCGCGGCCGCCGCGGACGGCATCCTCACGGAGGAGGAGCAGGAGCGGCTTCGGTGGGAGAAGCCGTCGCGCACAGCCGGATCGGCGAAGTGGACGTTGGCCGACACGGTGCTGCTCGACGAGCTCGGCGACCTCCTCAGCCGCACGCCGAGCCTCGGGCACGTCGTCCTCGACGAGGCCCAGGACCTCTCGCCGATGCAGCTGCGGGCCGTCGGCCGGCGGTGCGCCAGCGGCGCGGCGACCGTGCTGGGCGACATCGCGCAGGGCACGACCCCGTGGGCGACCGGCTCGTGGGCGGAGAGCCTGCGCCACCTCGGCAAGCCCGACGGCGTGGTGTCCGAGCTGCGCCGCGGGTTCCGGGTGCCGGCGAGAGTCATCGACTTCGCGGCCCGGCTGCTGCCGCTCGCCGCCCCCGGGCTCGCCGCCCCGCTGTCCGTGCGAGACAACCCGGGACGCCTCGACCTCGTGCGCGTGGGGTCGGACGACCTCGTCCCGGCGACGGTGGCCCGGGTCGACGGGCTCCGCGCCCTCGAGGGCAGCATCGGCGTCATCGTGCCCGACGCGCGTGTCGCCGAGGTGTCCGCGGCGCTGGGCGCCGGCGGCATCGAGCACGGGACGCTCGGAGCCGGGCACGGGGACGTCGACCACCAGGTCGACGTCGTCCCGGCCACCGTGGCCAAGGGCCTGGAGTTCGACCACGTGCTCGTCCTCGAGCCCGCCGAGATCGCGGCGGCCGAACCGGACGAGCGGACGGGACTGCGCCGCCTCTACGTCGTCCTGACCCGCGCCGTCTCCGACCTCACCGTCGTCCACACGGAGCCGCTTCCCCAGCAGCTCACCGAGTCGCCACGCGTCGGGGGCTGACGAGGAGCAGGCCGACCGCGGCCACGGTGAGCACCGGCCACCACCAGTGGACGCCGTCGTCGTCGACGACCCCCTGACCGGCCATGAGCCCGAGCCCGCCGCAGGCCGCCAGCGTGACGACGACGGGCAGCCAGGCCGGTGGGGGTGCGGCGTCGTCGGGGCGGGGCGTCTCGAACCGCCCCAGCACGGCGATGAAGCCGGTGGTGACGAGGGCCAGCGCCGCCCACCACAGCGGCCGGCTCGCCCACCACGCGGCGGTCAGCGGCTCGATCCCGAGGCCGGGGCCGCCGAGCAGCACCGAGACGCCGATGACGAGCACCATCGCCGTGAGGTGCCACAGGTAGAGCGTCATGATCCGCGTGTTGACGAGCACCGTCGCGGTCCAGGCGCGGGGTCGCTGCATCCAGCGGGCCAGCAGGGGTTCGAGCGCGAGCACGACGCCGCCCTGGAGCATGCCGAGGAAGAGCATCGTGACCCGCGTCGGGTAGGAGTTGTTCACCGCGGCGCCGTCGAGCCCGATCATCGACACCGGGTACGGACCGGCCCACACGAGGGCGACCATCCCGACCGCGCCCACGGCCGCGAGGAGCGCGCGGCGGCCGGTGCCGGACAGCCGCCCGTCGAGCCAGGCGTAGCCGAGCATGGAGACCGTGGCCCAGACGACGACGTAGTTGGCGAACCCGGCGAGCAGGGTGTCGGTGCCGATGGACACGAGGTCGACGAGGCAGGCCAGCGCAACACCCCCGGCGACCGACGTCCATCCGGCGCGCTCCCAGAGCCACAGGGTGGCGGGGGCGACGGCGCACACGACGACGTAGGCCGCGAGGAACCAGGTCGGGACGAGCGCCACCTGGGAGGCCGTGCGCAGCGTCCCCGCCGGGACGCCGGCAGCCCACGCCACCGCGGTGGCGGCGAGCCAGAAGCCCAGCAGCGGGACGACCGGGACGAGGAGGCGACGCAGCCGCGAACGCAGCCAGCCGGCATACGGGAGGCCACGGCCGCGGGCGGAGCGCCAGGACAGGCCGTTCGCGTAGCCGCCGACGATGAAGAAGACCGGCATGACCTGGAAGACCCAGGTGAGGGGGTGCGTCCACGAGGCGAGGGCGAGCAGGTGCCCGACGACGAGCTCGCCGTCGCGGACGTGCACGGCCGCCATGAGCCAGTGGCCCAGGACGACGACGACGATGGCCGCCGCGCGCAGGAGGTCGACGACGCGGTTGCGCTGCACGGGGGTGGAGCCCGCGAGCTCACGCACGGTGGAGAGGTCCATGAGGAGAGGGTGGCGTCCCGGCAAGCCGCGCGCGTGAGTACGGCCACCCACCCCGCTGTCGATTCTCGTGTGGTTCGCTCGTCATGAGGGTGGGGACGCACTCGCGCCCCCACCACCGTCACCCGAGGAGCACACCGATGAGCCGCCACCTGCTGCTGTTGCCCGCACCCGAGGCGGAGTGGGCGCAGCTGCCACCCGAGGAGCACGAGAAGGGGATGCGCTCGCACGAGCAGTTCCAGCGCGACCTCGAGGCCGGTGGGCACACCGTGCTCGCCACGAGCCCGCTCGCGCCCTCGGCGGAGGCCACCTCGATGCGTCCCGACGGCAGGGGAGGGGCACTCGTCACCGACGGGCCCTTCACCGAGTCCGCCGAGCAGGTCGTCGGCTTCTACCTCGTCGAGACCGAGGACGGACCCGACCTGCGTCGCATCTGCACCGAGTTCGCCGCGCGCGGCGAGCTCATCGAGCTCCGGGCGCTGGTCTGACACCCCTCGAGCGCGTCGTGCGCGAGGAGTGGGGCCGACTCGTCGCCCTGCTCCTCGCGCAGTTCCGCCGGCTCGACCTCGTCGAGGAGGCCCTGGCGGAGGCGGTGGCGTCGGCGCAGGCCACGTGGGGTGAGGCCACCACCCCGGCCAACCCCGCCGGCTGGCTGGTGACGGCGGCCAGGCGACGCATCCTCGACCGGCTGCGTGCCGAGGCGACGGCCGCGCGCAAGCAGCCGTTGCTCACGGTCGAGGCCGAACGACGACCTCGGGAGGGGGTCATGGCCCGGGACGGGACGGTCGTGGACGACGACCTGCTGCGCCTCGTGCTCATGTGCGCCCACCCGGACCTGTCCCCGGAGGGCGCGAGCGCCCTGTCGCTCCGCCTCGTCCTGGGGATCGCGACCCCCGACATCGCCCGGCTTTTCCTCGTCCCGGAGGCGACGATGGCGGCGCGGATCACCCGGGCGAAGAAGAAGGTCGTCGCGGCCGGCATCCCCTTCGCGATCCCCGGGACCGACGCCATCGGTGAGCGGCTCGACGTCGTCGCGCACACGGCATACCTGGCCTTCACGGCCGGCTACGCTCCCGGCAGCGGACCCGATCTCCTGCGGGTCGAGCTGGCCGGTGAGGCACTGCGCCTCGCGCGCGTCGCCCGCGCCCTGCACCCGAGCGACACCCTCGACCTCCTCATCGTGCTCATGACCCTGCAGCACTCGCGCCGCGACGCGCGCGTGGGACCGGACGGCGCGCTCGTGCTGCTCGCCGACCAGGACCGCGACCGCTGGCACCACGACGAGATCGCGGACGCGCTCACCCTGCTCCGCTCGAGGGAGGACGGACCTGCCCCGACGTCGGCGTTGGCGCGGACCTACCACCTCCAGGCGTTGGTCGCGGTCGAGCACGCGACCGCCGCGAGGCCCGAGGACACGCGGTGGGACCGCATCGCGACCCTGTACGCCGCCCTCGAGCGGCTCACTCCCTCCCCCGCGGTCCGGGTCGCTCGCGCGGTGGCGGTCGCAGAGGCCGAGGGGCCGCGACGCGGGTTGGCGCTCCTCGACGGGGTCGCGATGGTCGGGCACCGGCTCCCGGCCGTCCGCGGCGAGCTGCTGGCACGGGCGGGCGACCTCGACGCGGCCCGCGCGAGCCTCACGGAGGCGCTCGCGCTCTGCGAGAACGAGATCGAGCGTCGCCATCTCGAGGACCGACGGGACGCGCTCGGTACGTAGGCCCGGGTTACCGGCCGGTCCATGGGCACGCTGTTGCCAGCGGGGGAGTGCGTGGAAGGATCGAGACCGAACCTGTTCGCCGCTGACTAGGAGACCCCATGCCCATCGCCACTCCCGAGATCTATGCCGACATGCTCGACCGGGCCAAGAACGGCTCGTTCGCCTACCCGGCCATCAACATCACGTCCAGCCAGACGGTCACCGCCGCGATCCGTGGCTTCGCCGAGGCCGGCAGCGACGGCATCATCCAGGTCTCGACGGGCGGCGGCGAGTACGCCTCGGGCTCGACGATCAAGGACATGGTCACCGGCGCCAAGGCCCTCGCGGCCTACGCCGAGGAGGTGGCGAAGGGCTACCCGGTCAACATCGCGCTGCACACGGACCACTGCCCCAAGGGCAAGCTCGACGGCTTCGTACGCCCCCTGCTCGCCGCGAGCACGGAGCGGGTCAAGGCCGGAGGACTCCCCATCTTCCAGAGCCACATGTGGGACGGCTCGGCCGTGCCGCTCGAGGAGAACCTCCAGATCGCCGACGAGCTCCTCGCCCTGTGCAAGGCGGCGAACGTCATCCTCGAGATCGAGGTCGGTGTCGTCGGTGGCGAGGAGGACGGTGTCGCCAACGACATCAACGAGCAGCTGTACACGACCCCCGAGGACGCGGTCGCGACCATCAAGGCGCTCGGTTCGGGTGAGGAGGGCCGCTACCTCACGGCGCTGACCTTCGGCAACGTCCACGGCGTCTACAAGCCGGGCAACGTCAAGCTCCGCCCCGAGATCCTCAAGTCCGCCCAGGAGGCCGCGGCCGCCGAGCTGGGTCTGGGCTCCGACGCCCGCCCCTTCGACCTCGTCTTCCACGGCGGGTCGGGCTCGAGCGCCGAGGAGATCGCCGCGGCCGTCGACTACGGCGTCGTCAAGATGAACGTCGACACCGACACCCAGTACTCCTTCACGCGGCCGGTCGTCGAGTGGATGCTGCGCAACTACGACGGCGTCCTCAAGATCGACGGCGAGGTCGGCAACAAGAAGCAGTACGACCCGCGCGCCTGGGGCAAGGAGGCCGAGAAGGGCATGGCCGCCCGCGTCGTCGAGGCCTGCGAGAACCTCCGCTCCGCCGGCACCCACCGGGCCTGAGGCGTGAGCGACAACCTGCTCGGCATCCCCGAGACCCGCCTCCCCGAGGACCCCGCCGCACGGCTGCTCGACGAGGGGGTGGCACCCGACCAGGTCGCCGCCGGCAATCCGACGTCGTCGCTGGCCTGGGCCACCCTCGCGGAGGACGCCCTCGCCGACGGTCGCACGGTCGAGGGCTACGCCTACGCCCGCACGGGCTACCACCGTGCCCTCGACGCGCTGCGCAAGAGCGGCTGGCGCGGCCAGGGTCCGGTGCCGTGGGAGCACGAGCCGAACCGTGGGTTCCTGCGCTCGCTGGCCGTGCTGTCCCGGGCCGCCGGCCTCATCGGCGAGAGCGACGAGGAGCGGCGCTGCGCCGACTTCCTGCGTGACTCCTCGACGACGGGGGCGCGCGAGCTCGGTCTCTGACTGGGGACGTCGAGAGGGGCCCGGACCGTGTGGTCCGGGCCCCTCTCCGCCCCTGCCAGGAGCACCGCGCCGTGGCGCGAGCGCGTCCGTTGTGTCCCCTGCCACGCCGGATGCGCAGTGCCATCATGCACCGCTGTCGGCGGTTTCTGCGACACTTAACGGCCAATGGCAGGAACTTGCCACGACGCCCACGCACAGGAGCTTTCATGCCGCTGACCTCAGCAGATGCGACGTCGCCCTCCCGCCTGCTCGGGGAGTACTGCGACCGGGAGGACTCACGGATCGAGGAGCGCCTGCGCGACCTCGGGCAGGCCCGGGCGCTGCTCGCCCGCCTCGACGGCGCCGGCCCGACGCCGAGCACGCAGGGGGTCGAGCCGATCAGCGACGAGATGGCGCCGACCGTCGTGCAGCGGCTCATCCACGAGTCCAGCGGCCTGCTGCGCAACGTCGTCATGGTCGTCGACGCGGGCCCGGCCCTCGACGACACGACGATGCGCGACAACCAGCAGTGGATCGCCGGCGGCAACGTCCAGCGCACGATCTACCCCGCGGCCGCCCTTGACACCCCGCAGGGACTGCAGTGGCTGCGGTCCTGGTCGACCGTGGGGGAGGAGCAGCGCCTTCTGCCGGACGTCGGCTCGGAGTACGCGGTGTTCGGCGACGTCGGCGCCGTGGCACTGGCCCGGTGGGGCGAGCCGCTGTCGGGCTACGTCCTCATTCGGGACCCGCTGCTCATCTCGACGCTCGCGGCATACTTCGACCTCGCCTGGGAGCACGCGCACGCGGTGCCGTTCACGGCCAGCGTCCCCCGTGACGAGCGACTCGTCGAGCTGCTCGGCATGGGCCTCAAGGACGAGGCCATCGCGCGCTTCCTCGGAATCGGTCTGCGCACCGTCCGTCGGCGGATCGCCGCCCTCATGGCGATCCACGGCGTCGACACCCGGTTCCAGCTCGGCGCGGCACTGGCGTCGCTGCGCTCGCGGTCGACGCGGTCGACGCGGTCGACGCGGATGGGGCCGGTCCACACCCGATAGGCTGGAGGGCGATCCGGGGGCCCGTCGCATGTCTCGCGCCGGGCCCCTCGCATGTCACGCACGCGCGGGCTCGCCCGCGCACGGAAGGTGGACCAGATGCCGGCAATCGTGCTCGTCGGGGCCCAGTGGGGCGACGAAGGCAAGGGCAAGGCGACCGACCTCATGGGCGAGGACGTCGACTACGTCGTGAAGTTCAACGGTGGCAACAACGCGGGGCACACCGTCGTCATCGAGACCGACGGCAAGCGGGAGAAGTACGCGCTGCACCTCCTTCCCTCCGGCATCCTCACACCGAGCGTCACCCCGGTCATCGGCAACGGCGTCGTCGTCGACCTCGAGGTCCTCTTCGAGGAGCTCGACGGGCTCAACGCGCGTGGCGTCGACACGAGCAAGCTGCTCGTCAGCGCCAACGCCCACGTCATCGCGCCCTACAACCGCACCCTCGACAAGGTCACCGAGCGCTTCCTCGGTGCCCGCAAGATCGGCACCACCGGCCGCGGCATCGGCCCGACCTACGCCGACAAGATGAACCGCGTCGGCATCCGCATCCAGGACATCTTCGACGAGGGCATCCTGCGCCAGAAGGTCGAGGCAGCCCTGCTGCTCAAGAACCAGGTGCTCGTCAAGATCTACAACACCCGCGCTGCCGAGGCCGACCGCGTCGTCGAGGAGCTGCTCTCGTATGCCGACCGGTTGCGTCCCATGGTCGCAGACACCACCCTCGTGCTCGAGCAGGCCCTGAACGAGGGCAAGAACGTCCTCCTCGAGGCCGGTCAGGCGACGCTGCTCGACGTCGACCACGGCACCTATCCGTTCGTCACGTCCTCCTCGGCGACGGCGGGCGGCGCCTGCACCGGCTCCGGCATCCCGCCGACCCGCGTCACCCGGGTCATCGCGATCCTCAAGGCGTACACGACCCGCGTCGGTGAGGGCCCCTTCCCGACCGAGCTCGACGACGACAACGGCGAGTTCCTCCGCAGGACCGGCGCCGAGTACGGCACGACCACCGGGCGCCCGCGTCGCTGCGGGTGGCTCGACGTCGTCATCGGCCGCTACGCCACCCGGATCAACGGGGTCACCGACTTCGTCATCACCAAGCTTGACGTGCTCACCGGGCTCGACACCGTCCCGATCTGTGTCGCCTACGACGTCGACGGCGTCCGCCACGACGAGATGCCGGTGGGCCAGAGCGACTTCCACCACGCCACGCCGATCTACGAGGAGCTCCCCGGCTGGCCGGAGGACATCTCGGGGTGCCGCACCTTCGAGGACCTGCCCGCCAACGCGCAGGCCTACGTGCTCCGCGTCGAGGAGCTCATCGGCGCGCGGGTCTCGGCCATCGGTGTCGGCCCCGGCCGCCACGAGATCATCGAGCGCCACCCCCTCCTCGACTGATTGCGCATTGCGGCCCCCCGACCGCGACTTCTTGCGCATTCCGGTCAGGCATCGGCGCCGGCTGCGGTCCGCGGTGCGACCGGAATGCGCAAGAAGTCGGGTCCCGCCTCGGTGACTGACCGGCATACGTCGTCAGGTCCGGTTGCGTCCGCAGGGGTGGTCGGGTTCGTGACCAGGGTTGCGGACGTTGCGGTATGCCGTCCTGTTGCGTCCGCAGGGGTGGTCGGGTTCACGACCAGGGTTGCGGACGCAAGTGGCAACGGCAGCCGCGGCAGGGCAGGGCAGGGGGGCGGCAGAGGGAGTTGGGGGGGGCTCAGCCGGGGCGGAGGACGGTCATGCGGTGCGCGGCGCGGGTGAGGACGACGTAGAGGACGCGCACCCCGCCGGGTGACTCCTCGACGATCGCGTCGGGGTCGAGCACGACCGTCGCGTCCCACTCGAGACCCTTGGTCGAGAGCGGGTCGATGACCTGCACCCGTCCGTCCCCGGTGCCGTCGAGGTGGGCGAGCCGGTCGGCCCAGCGACGTGGCGTGATGACGGCGATCGAACCCTCGACCTCGTCGAGCATCTCCCCGACCGCCTGCTCGACTGCGGACGTGGGGGGTGCGTCGACGATGCGGTCGAGGGGGTCGACGCCCGTGTCGCGCACGGCCTCCGGGATGTCGGCGTCGGGCACGAGCGGGAGGATGAGGTCGCGGGCGTAGGCGAAGATCTCCCGCGCGTTGCGGTAGTTGGTGTCCATGTGGAAACCCCGCACCTCGTGCGAGCCGTAGGCCTCCGTCTGCGCGGCGCGGGCCTCCTCACGGTCGCTCCACGACGCCTGGGCCGCGTCGCCGACGACGGTCCACGAGGCGTTGCGCCCCCGGCGTGCCAGCACCCGCCACTGCATCGGGGACAGGTCCTGCGCCTCGTCGACGAGGACGTGCGCGCTGCTCGAGGCGCGCTCGATGCGGCCGTGCAGGAGCCGTTCGCGGGGGTCGAGAGGGGTGACCACGCTCTGGGTCCGGGCGGTCGCCACCCCCCGGTCCACGCCGGCGCGCACGTCGTTGACGCCGTAGGACGAGAGGTCGTCGTACTCGTCGATGTCGTAGAACCCGCGCTCCTCGGACTCGGGTTCCTGCACCTGGCCGAGTTTCCCGGAGAGGTCGTCGATGAGGGCGATGTCGGACACCGACCACGAGCCGAGCTCCAGCGCCTCGCGCATCGAGAGGGCGAGCGCGGCCGACTCCTCCTGGTCGAGGACGCCGCGGGCGAGACCGTAGACGAGGTCGGTGTCGGCGAGACCGAGCAGCACCTCGCGGGGGTCGACCTGGCGCCACCACGTGCGCATGAACTCGTCGACGTCGCGCGAGGAGTCGAACGCGTCGAAGAACTCGTCCCGCTCGCCCTGGCGCACCGACGTCCACGCCGCCTGGGCGAGCTGCTCGCGGGCCTGGTGGGTGGCGAGGTTGTGCTGGACCGAGCGCAGCACCTGACGGCGGATGCGGTGCAGGACGGACTCGTCGAGCCGCACGGCGTGGCCGTTGATGAAGGCCCGCAGCTGGCTGGGGGCCCCGGCCGGCGGCCGTGACGCCGCGCGGGACAGCAGCCGCCGAATCCGCAGCGAACCCTTGACCGCCGCGACCTCGGGCTGGTCGAGGCGGCTCGCGGTGACGCCGTCGACGAGGTCGCCGAGCGCCCGGAGCGCGACGCTGTCCTCGCCGAGCGAGGGCAGCACGCGTTCGATGTAGGCGGTGTACGCCGCGGACGGACCCACGACGAGGATGCCGCCGGACTCGAACCGGCGGCGCTCGGAGTACAGGAGGTATGCCGCCCGGTGCAGGGCCACGACCGTCTTGCCGGTGCCGGGACCGCCGGTGATCTCGGTGACGCCCCGCGAGGGCGCGCGGATCGCCTCGTCCTGGTGGCGCTGGATGGTGGCGACGATGTCGCGCATCTGGCGGCCGCGGGTGCGGGTCAGCGCGGCGATGAGCGCCCCGTCGCCGACGACGACGATGTCGTCCGGCGCCTCCGGCACCATGAGATCGTCCTCGACGCCCACGACGGTGGCGCCCTTGCAACGCAGCACGCGTCGGCGGAGCACCCCCATGGGGTCGACGGGGGTGGCCCGGTAGAAGGCCGCGGCGGCGGGTGCCCGCCAGTCGACGACCAGCGGCTCGTAGTCGTCGTCGCGCACCCCGAGGCGGCCGATGTGCCGGATGTCGCGCTCGGCGGCCGGGGTCTCGACGTCGCCGAGGTCGAGGCGTCCGAAGACGAGGCCCTCGTACTGCTTCTCGATCGCGGACCGGCGCTTCGCGGCGGCGTAGACGAGTGCGTCACGTTCGAAGAGCCCGGTGAGCTCCTCGTGGCGGACCTCGCCGCTGCGGCTCGACCGCCCCCGGGCGATGCCGTCCTTCTCCACCTCGGAGGCGCGCGCGGACGCCTTCTCCAGCTCGCGGTAGACGCGGTCGACATGGTCCTGCTCGCCGGCGATCTCGCGTGCGACATCGGCCGACGTGTCGGTGGCGCCGGGGCGCGCGGTCGTCACTGTCGGGGCCCTCCCTGCAGAGCAACGTGTGCGTGGTGCGCGTCGCGCACGGAAGGGACGAGTCTACGCGGGCGACGAGGGCGCGAGGACGCGGTCCCTGGCATGGGTCCGCGGCATCGGCCCGTGGCCGCGGACGGGCGGCGCACCCCGGGCCGCGGGCCTCAGACAAACTCGCGCCGGACGGCGATCACGCCCGCCTGGAAGCGGGTCGTCGCCCCCAGCTCGACCATGATGGCGCGGATCCGACGCTCGACCGTGCGCTGGGAGATGCTCAGCTGCCGGGCGATCGTCTGGTCGCTGGCGCCGGCGGCGAGCAGCGCGATGACCTGCCCGTCGCGCTCGTGCAGACGGGCGAGTGGCCCGCCCCGGAGCGTGCGCGGCAGAGGGGTGCTGGCCGCGAAGAGGCCCACGCACATGTCCATCAGGGCGCCCGCGAGGTGGCGCTGCTGGACGTAGAGGGAGCCGCCACCCGTGGCGTCGAGGTGGGTGACGTCGATGACCGCCGTGGTGCGGTCGACCGCGAGCACCGAGAACGCCAGGTGGGGGGTGAGCCGCACCTCGATGCCGTCGGCGCGCATCGTCTCGAGCGCGCTGAACGCCCCCTCGACCTCGAGGATCGACTGCTCGAAGACGAGGAGGCGCTCGAGGCTGGGGTTGGTCGTCGTCGGACGGGCGGCGATGATCGACTCGGCGTGGCGGATGACGACCTTGTCCATGCGCTCGCTGCGGGCGACGAGCCGGACGACCCGGGTCTCGGCCCGGCGGGCGGCGCGGAAGAACGCCGCCTCGACGTCGTCGACGGTCGCGAGGAGGGCCACCTCCCGGTTCGTCCGGGACCCGCCCTCCGCCGAGCGCGCCTCGTCGTACATGTGGGTGAGGCCCTCGACGGCGGATCGGGTCGTGCGGGCCTGGCGCTCGAGGTCGGCCGCGTAGGCCGGGAGGGTGCTGTCGGGTGGGTAGACCTCGATGACGTCGCGTCGGGTCGCGGTGACCATCCCCCGCATCTCGAGGCTGGTCAGGGCGGCGCCGACCTCGGCCTCGGTGAACCCCTCCTTGAGCAGCGCGCTGCGGCGGGGCGCCGTCTGGCGCAGCAGGAGCAGGTAGACCCGGGTCGTCAGCTCGTCGCCCGCGAGCAGGGGAGCGGAGTCGGTCACGGACCCACACTATGGCGGGATGGCGACATTGTCAGGAACCCGCCTCCTCTCGGTTTGAATGACGGGCGACCGGCGTGTCATGGTGGGACACGTCGACCACGTCGACGTTCACGCAGAGCGCCGGTTCCCCCCAACCGTGATTGCCGCGTGATCGGGCGCGACGCTCCCGGGGGTACCCCCCTGCTCCCTGGGCGTGTCGCGCCCACACTTTTCTCCCCCGCGGCGCTGCCGGCCTCGTATGCCGTTCGGGTGGCGGCCGCGGACTGCCGTCGGCCCCGCCTCCGGCCCGCCCTAGGCTTGGCGCCCATGAAGGTCCTCGTCATCGGCGCCGGTGCTCGCGAGCACGCCATCGTCCGCAGCCTCGTCGCGGACACCTCGGTCGACGCGGTCATCGCGGCCCCCGGCAACCCCGGCATCGGCCACCTCGCCCTCTGCGAGCCGCTCGACGACATCACCGACAGCGTGACCGCCCTGGCCATCGCGCAGCGCCACGACGTCGACCTCGTCGTCGTCGGGCCCGAGGTCCCGCTCGTCGCCGGCATGGCGGACGTCCTGCGCGACGGGGGCTTCGACGTCTTCGGCCCGTCCGCGGCCGCTGCCCGGCTCGAGGGGAGCAAGGCCTTCGCCAAGGAGGTCATGTCGGCAGCCGAGGTCCCGACCGGGCTCGCCCACCTCTGCACCACTCGCGACGAGGTCGCCGACTCCATGGACGCGCTGGGCACGCCCTACGTCATCAAGGACGACGGGCTCGCCGCCGGCAAGGGCGTCGTCGTCACCGACGACCGTGAGGCCGGGCTGCGGCACGCCGCGGCCTGCCTCGCCAAGGAGGGCGGCGAGGTCGTCGTCGAGGAGTTCCTCGACGGGCCCGAGGTCTCCCTCTTCGTCCTCAGCGACGGGATGACGGTGCTGCCGCTGTCGCCGGCGCAGGACTTCAAGCGGGTCGGCGACGACGACGCCGGCCCCAACACCGGCGGCATGGGGGCCTACAGCCCGCTCGACTGGGCCCCGGCCGGGCTCACCGCCGACCTCGTGGCGCGGGTCGCCCAGCCGACGGTCGACGAGATGCGCCGTCGCGGGACCCCGTTCGTCGGCGTGCTGTTCATCGGCCTCGCCCTCACCACGCGGGGTCCGCGGGTGATCGAGTTCAACGCCCGATTCGGCGACCCCGAGACCCAGGTCGTTCTCGCCCGTCTCCTCACCCCGCTCGGCACCCTGCTCAAGGCGGCGGCCACCGGTCGTCTCGACGAGTACGACACGCTCCGGTGGTCCGACGAGCACGCCGTCACGGTGGTCGTCGCGGCGCACAACTACCCGGGCGCGCCGCGCACGGGCGACCCCGTCGGGGGGCTCGACGAGGTCGAGAGCGTCCCCACGGCATACGTCCTGCACGCCGGGACGGCGCTCGACACCGACGGCACCCTCGTGTCGTCCGGCGGGCGGGTGCTCTCGGTCGTCGCGACCGGAGCCGACCTCGAGCAGGCGCGGGACCGTGCCTACGCCGCGGTCGCGCTCGTCGAGCTGGACGGGTCGCACCACCGCACCGACATCGCGCTGCGGGCGTGCCGCGGTGAGGTCACGGTGGGCTGACCCGTCGGTGGCCGTGGCTACGGTGGGGCGATGGACCAGCCGCTGCCCGAGCTCGGGATCACGATCGACTGCACGGACGCCCGGGTCGTCGCCGACTTCTGGGCGCACGCGCTCGGCTGGATGGAGGCGCCACCGCCAGAGGGATGGAGCGACTGGCCGAGCTTCCTGCGCGACCACGACGTCCCGGAGGACGAGTGGGGCGACGGGGCGACCATCGGCCCAGTGTCGGGCCAGGGACCCAGGATCAGCTTCCTCAAGGTGCCCGAGCCCAAGACCGTGAAGAACCGGGTCCACCTCGACGTGCGCGTCAGCGGCGGGCGCGCGGTCGAGCAGGTGCTGCGCGAGCAGCGCATCCGGGCGGCCGAGGCCGACCTCGTCGCGCGGGGCGCGCGGCTCCAGCGCGAGGACCGGCTCGACGGCCACCTCGACCACCTCGTCATGGAGGACCCGGAGGGCAACGAGTTCTGCATCGTCTGATCCCCTGCGCGGCCGCCGCTGGTCGCCGCCGGCCGGGTCAGTCGTCGACGCCCCGCGCGCTCAGCGCCTCGCCGAGACGGTCGGCGTGCCGCAGCGAGCGCACGATGAGCGGCACGGCGAACGCGCGCGGGCTCGACCGCAGGCCCCGGGCGTGCTGGGCCTCGCGGACCTCCTGCGCCAACCCGAGGACGACGTGGACCGAACGGATCCCCAGGGCGAGCATGAGCCCGACGCGCTGCGGGTCGATCCCGAACCAGCGCAGCCACCCTGCCACCCGCACGACGACGTCCACCATCGCCGTCGTCCGGGTCGTCAGGGTGACGAGGCCCGCGAGCAGCACGAGCGCGACGAACGACCCGACGACCCCCACACCCGTGCGCCACGACGCGAACACCCACTGGACGACGAGCAGCGGCAGCGCGACCCAGGCCAGCCCCGCCACCTGGCGGAGCAGCGCTCGCAGCGGCAGTCGCGCCACGGCATACCCCGTCAGGACGAGCGCGATGGCGAGCCCGACCTGCCACGGTGAGCGCCACACGGCCAGCGCGGCGCCGGTCGCGAGCAGGAGGAGGAGCTTGGGCCCCGCCCCCACCCGGTGCACGAGCGAGGCACCGGGGAGGTAGAGCGGGACGGCCTGGGCGCGCATCAGCGGGTCGCGAGCTCGCGGTAGGCCTCGACCGCGTCGTCGGCGGCGCCGTCGTGGACGACCCTGCCGTCGTCGAAGACGAGGACGCGGTCGAAGCCGCGCAGCAGGTCGAGGTGGTGGGTGACGAGCACGACCTGCTGCGGGAGGCGGTCGACGAGCCGGCGCACCATGTCCGCATTGCGCAGGTCGAGCAGCGTCGTCGGCTCGTCGAGGACGAGCAGGTCGGGCCGGGTGACGAGGACGCTCGCCAGCGCGAGGAGCTGCTTCTGGCCCCCGGACAGCAGGTGGGCCGGGTGGTCGGCGTGGTCCGCAAGACCGTATGCCGTCAGCGCACTTTGCGTGCGTTCCGCGATCTCGGTCCGGGAGAGGCCGCGGCGACGCAGCCCGAAGGCGATGTCCTCCCCGACCGTCGGCATGACGATCTGGGCGTCCGGGTCGGTGAAGCAGAAGCCGACGCGGCGGCGCACCTCACGGCCGTCACGCACCGTGTCGAGCCCGTCGACCGTCACCGTCCCCGAGTCGGGGTGCACGAGGCCGTTGAGGAGCCGGACGAACGTCGACTTGCCCGAGCCGTTGGCCCCGACGACACCGATCCGGGCCTCGGTGAGGTGCAGGTCGACGTCGCGCAGGACGGCCCGGCGTGCGGCGCCGTCGCCGAAGCAGTGGCTGACGGCGCTGACGTGGATGTCGGGCACGGTCGCGGTCCGCAGGGTCAGGCGTGGACGCGGGGGGTGGTCTCGGTGCGCTCGCGGCGGGCGGGGATGAGGCCGGGGTAGGCCGCGTGGACGCCGACCGCGACGAGCGCGGTGAGGACCGCCTTGATGAGGTCGCCGGGGATGAAGACCGCGGCGACCGTGGTGGCCTTGACCAGCGAGAGGTCCGCGACGAGCGCCATCCCGAGGATGCCGATGACGTTGAGGACGAGGACACCGCCGAGGACGTTGGCCATGACGCCGAGCGTGACGCGGTACGGGCGGCCGATGAGCTCGGTGAGCCGGCCGACCAGCCACGCGGCGACCGGGAAGCCGACGAGGTAGCCGACGCTGGGGCCGGCGAAGACACCGAGCCCGCCGCGTCCCCCCGACAGCAGCGGCAGGCCGATGGCCACGAGGCCGAGGAACAGCAGGACCGCGAGGGCTCCCCGCTTCGAGCCGAGGATGGCCCCGGCGAGCATGACGCCCATCGACTGCGCGGTGATGGGGACCGCGGCGCCGAAAGGGGCGACGGCCGGGATGAGGCCGAGGGCGGTGATGACACCGGTGAACATCGCGATGAGGGCGAGGTCTCGGGACGTGAGCATTCCCGTACTGTGCCACTCCGACGGGGTGCCGGGGAGTGCGGGCCGGTCTGCGGACGGAGGCGTGAGGTGAGGGCATCGTCGCCTGATCGTCGCCTCCGCGCCGCCTGCGAGAATCGGCGCCATGACGACGCCCGACTCGCAGTCCCCGCTCGCGATCCCCGGCTTCACCCACGTCTACTCCGGCAAGGTGCGCGACCTCTACGCGCCCGATGGCCGCGACGACCAGTTGCTGCTCGTGGCCTCGGACCGGATCTCGGCGTTCGACTTCATCCTCGACCCGCCGATCCCCGACAAGGGTGCGGTGCTCACGCAGCTGTCGCTCTGGTGGTTCGACCAGCTCGCCGACCTCGTCCCCCACCACGTCGTCTCGACTGACGTACCGCAGGACGTCGCCGGGCGCGCGGTGCTCGTGCGCCGCCTCGAGATGGTCCCCGTGGAGTGCGTGGCCCGCGCCTACCTCACCGGGGGTGGGCTGCGGGAGTACGCCGCCGACGGCACCGTGAGCGGGCTCGCCCTGCCGCCGGGGCTGCGGGACGGCGACCGCTTCGCCGAGCCGCTCTTCACGCCGTCGACCAAGGCTCCGATGGGGGAGCACGACGAGCCGATGACCTACGAGGCGGTGGAGGCAGAGGTCGGGCCCGAGCTCGCCGCCCGGCTCCGCGACCTCACGACGCGGATCCTCGCCCGGGGCAACGAGATCGCCGGGGAGCGCGGCATCCTCATCGCCGACACCAAGGTCGAGTTCGGCCTCGACGCCGACGGCACCATCGTCCTGGCCGACGAGGTGCTCACCCCCGACTCGTCGCGCTTCTGGCCGGCCGACCAGTGGGAACCCGGGCACCCCCAGCCGAGCTTCGACAAGGAGTTCGTCCGCGAGTGGCTGCTCTCGCCCGCGAGCGGCTGGGACAGGTCGTCGGGCGAGGCGCCCCCGCCGTTATCGCCCGAGGTCGTGCAGCGGACCCGGGCGAAGTACGTCGAGGCCTACGAGCGGCTCACCGGCCGGACCTTCTGAGCTGCCGGCAGCCACCAGTCGGGGGCTGTGTGACGGGTCGGGGCACCGTGCGCCCCCGACCCGTCACGCAACCCCGACTCGTGGGGTCCTGGCCCGAGGCCGCGCTACCGTCGGAGCATGACGACCGAGCCGCGGGGATGGCAGGCCGAGGCCGACCGGTTGGCCCACGCCAGCGTCGAGCGCGGGGATCCCACCGGATGGTTCGAGCAGCTCTATGCCGCGGGCGAGTCCGGCGAGGTGGCGATGGCGTGGGACCGCTCCGACCCGCAGCCACTGCTCGCCGCGTGGACCCGCGAGGGCCGGGTCACCGGAGACGGGAGCACGGCAGTCGTCGTGGGCTGCGGCCTGGGTGCGGACGCCGAGCACCTCGCCTCGCTCGGCTTCGCCACGACGGCGTTCGACCTGTCGCCGACGGCCATCCGCACCGCGAGGTCGCGGCATCCGGACTCGTCGGTCGGCTACCACGTCGCCGACCTCTTCGAGCTGCCCGAGGCGTGGCAGCAGGGCTTCGACCTCGTCGTCGACGTCTACACCGTGCAGGCGCTGCCGCGCGACCTGCGCGAACGTGCGGTGGCCGCCATCGCCGGGCTCCTGGCGCAGGGCGGCACGCTCCTCGCCATCCAGGCCGTGCTCGAGTCCGACGACGACGGCTCCGGCCCGCCGTGGCCGCTGACCCGGGGCGAGGTCGCGTCCTTCGCCCGGGCGGGCCTGACCGAGGTCGCCGTCACGGAGCACCGCGACGCCGACGGCGCCGCCCACTGGCGCGCCGAGTTCGCCGGCTGACGCCGAGGACCCGGGGGACACTCGACGCGCGGAGTCCGGTGGCGGGTCCTGGCGAAAACCGGCTGCGCGGGGCCAAGGGCCGGAGGACGATGGCTCCATGGTGTCGGCCCCGAGCCGCGGTGCCCGTCTGGTCGCGCTGACCGTGGGTGCTCTCGTGACGGTGTCGGTCGGTGCGGCGGGTCCCGCAGGGGCGGGCGCATCCCCCAGCGACCGGACGGCAGGGTGGGCGAGCGCGGCGGCGAGGCCGGCGAGTGCAGCGTCGCCGACGACGGGCGACGACGTCCGCCGCTTCCTCGACGCACGCGCCGAGGCGCTGCACCTGCCGAGTCTCGCCGTCGTGGTCGTCAAGGACGGTCAGACGTTCGTCGAGCACCATGTCGGCGGGGTCGACGGCTCGACGCCCTACCACCTGGGCTCCACCTCCAAGCAGTTCACCGGACTCGTCGTGCAGTCGCTCATCGCCGACGGTCGGCTGCGCCTGGACGACCGACTCGGCGACGTGCTCCCGGAGTTCGCCGATGCCAGCCCGTCGCACGCCGCCATCACCGTGCGCCACCTGCTGGGCCACACCGCCGGTTGGTCGACGGCGGCCGGCCAGCGCAAGTGGGGTTGGTTCGCCGACGCCCCGGAGTCGATCCGGGACGAGGCCGAGGTCCTCGCGTCGGTGGACCTCGAGCGCTCGCCGGGTTCGGGGTTCGAGTACTCGAACGCGGGCTACGACGTCCTCGGTGCCCTCGTCGAGGAGGTCACCGGGACGAGCTACGCCACGGCCCTGCGTGACCTCGTCGCGGGTCCTCTCGGGCTGACCCGGACGACCGCTGATCCGGCCGAGGCGGCGCGGTGGGGCGTCGCGGACGGCCACTACACCTGGTTCGGCGCCGTGACCGCGCCCACTCCCGCGCCCCGGCCCGCGGGCGGCGTCCCTTCTGCCCTCGTCGTGTCGAGTGCCGACGACCTGGCCCTCGTCGCCCGGGCGCATCTTCGGGCCGTGGACACCCGCCTCCCGGAGGAGGTGCTCGCCGCCGCGGCGGCGCCCGTGGCCCGGGTCCACGACCAGGCCGAGTACGCCAGCGGGTGGTACGTCCGGCGCCTGTGGGAGGCCGTGCCGCCCGGAGGTGACTGGCGTGACCCGGGGCTGCCCGCGTGCCTCGAGCACGACGGCATGATCGACCGGTCGATGACGACGATGTTCGTCTGCCGGGAGGCAGGGCTCGCCGTCGTGGCGCTGTCGAACGTCGGCTCCGGGCCTGACGCGAACCGCCTCCAGCGGCTCCGGGTGGAGCTCGTGCACCTGGTCCTCGGCACCGAGGCGGGCGAGCCGCCCCGGGACCTCCTCGTCGATCGCTCGACCTGGATCCTCGTCGGGGGACCCGCCCTCCTGGTCGTGCTCGTCGGCGCCTCGGTGGCGCTGCGCCGACGCCGGGTCGCCGCGACTGTCGTGAGCGCGGTGGCCCTCGCCTACGGCGCCGGCCTGCTCTGGCTCGCCCTCGTCCACGTGCCGAACCGCGACGGCTCCCACCTGAGGGCACTGTGGTCCGCGTTGCCGGACCTCGCCCTCGCCACCGTGGTGACGGCGCTGCTGACCGTGGCGGCAGGGGGAATCGCGGTGAGACGGGTCGCTGGCCTGCGCCGGACGTCGGGGCCGCGCTCGCCCGATGACGCCGAGGTCGGGCGATCTCGCCGGGCCAGTAGCCTGTGACACGGCCCGGCCGCACCACCCCTCGGAGAACCTCCTGTGTTGGTTTCCTCGCACGACCTCGCCCTGACCGCCGTCGAGGGCGGGTCCGCACTCTCACCGTTCCGGGCCCGCGCCCTCGTCGCGAGGCTCCGTGCGGTGGACCCCGGGGTCACGGGCGTCTCGGCCCGCTTCGTGCACTGGGTCGCCAGCGAGGCGCCCCTCACCGGCGACCTCGCGGCGACGGTCTCCCGGTTGCTCACCTACGGGGAGGCGTATGCCGGTCCGCCGGCTGACGAGGAGCCCCGCACCCTCGTCGTGGTCGGGCCCCGGCTCGGCACCATCTCGCCGTGGGCGAGCAAGGCGACCGACATCGTCCACAACTGCGGCATCGACATCCGCCGCGTCGAGCGGGTCACCGAGTTCCTCGTCGAGGGGGTCGAGCTCACCGGCGAGCCGTGGGGCGCCGTCGCCGCGCTGCTCCACGACCGCATGACCGAGACCGCGCTCCCGCTGCGCGAGGCGGCGCAGGCCCTCTTCGACGAGCGCCGGGCCGAGCCGATGGAGCACGTCGACGTGCTGGGCGGTGGCCGCGCCGCGCTGGAAGGCGCGAACACGGCATACGGGCTGGCCCTGTCCGACGACGAGATCGACTACCTCGCGGAGTCGTTCACGGGGCTGCAGCGCAACCCGACCGACGTCGAGCTGATGATGTTCGCGCAGGCCAACTCGGAGCACTGCCGGCACAAGATCTTCAACGCCGACTTCGTCGTCGACGGCGAGCCGCAGGTCCGCAGCCTGTTCGGGATGATCCGGCACACCGAGGCGGTCGCCGGCGCGGGCACCGTCGTCGCCTACAAGGACAACGCCTCCGTCATGGAGGGCGGGCGGGTCGAGCGCTGGCTGCCGGGGCGCGGTGACGGGCCGACGGCCTACGCCGCCCGGGAGGAGGACGTGCACGTCCTCATGAAGGTCGAGACGCACAACCACCCCACCGCCATCTCGCCGTTCCCCGGTGCCGCGACCGGCGCCGGCGGCGAGATCCGCGACGAGGGGGCGACCGGGCGGGGGTCCGCGCCCAAGGCCGGGCTCACCGGCTTCGTCGTGTCTAACCTGCACCTGCCCGGCACGGACGAGCCGTGGGAGCGCGAGGGCTACGGATCACCCGACCACATCGCGACGCCGCTGGACATCATGGTCGACGGCCCGATCGGCGCCGCCGCCTTCAACAACGAGTTCGGGCGCCCCGGGCTCGGCGGGTTCTTCCGCGTCTACGAGCAGACCGTCGACGGGGTGCGCCGCGGATACCACAAGCCGATCATGAGCGCCGGCGGCCTCGGCGCGATCAGCGCCGACCAGACCGAGAAGGTGCTCTTCCCCGCCGGGACGCTGCTCGTCCAGATCGGGGGACCCGGCATGCGGATCGGCATGGGCGGCGGCGCCGCGTCGTCGATGGCGTCCGGCGCCAACGCGGCCGAGCTCGACTTCGACTCCGTGCAGCGCGGCAACCCGGAGATGGAGCGGCGCGCGCAGGAGGTCATCAACCACTGCTGGTCGATGGGCGCCGACAACCCGGTGCTCGCGATCCACGACGTCGGCGCGGGCGGCCTCTCCAACGCCTTCCCCGAGCTCGTCGACGACGCCGGGCTCGGTGCCCGCTTCGACCTGTCCGCGGTGCTGCTCGAGGAGTCCGGTCTCGCGCCCAAGGAGATCTGGTGCAACGAGAGCCAGGAGCGCTACGTGCTCGCGATCGCGCCGGAGTCGCTCGAGCTGCTCGAGTCCTTCGCCGGGCGCGAGCGCTGCCCACTGTCGGTCATCGGGGTCGCGGCGGACGACGCCCAGCTTCTCGTCGCCGGCGACTCCGACGACGACGTCCCCATCGACATGCCGATGGAGGTCCTGCTCGGCAAGCCGCCGAAGATGACCCGCGACGCGACCCGGGTGTCGTGGACCGGCGACCCGCTCGACGTGGGCGCGGTCGACGTGCGCGACGCGGCCTACGCCGTCCTGCGGCACCCGTCGGTCGCCAGCAAGCGCTTCCTCGTCACCATCGCGGACCGGACCGTGGGGGGCTTCTCGCACCGCGACCAGATGGTCGGCCCGTGGCAGGTCCCGGTCGCCGACGTCGCGGTCACCCTGGCGGACCACGCCGGCTTCGCGGGTGAGGCCATGGCGTCGGGGGAGCGTATGCCGCTCGCCTCCGTCAACGCTCCCGCCTCCGGGCGGATGGCGGTCGGCGAGGCGCTGACCAACCTGCTCGCGGCGCCCCTGTCGGCCCTGGCGGGCGTGAAGCTGTCGTGCAACTGGATGGCCGCGGCCGGGGAGGACGGCGAGGACGCCGCCCTCTACGACACGGTCGAGGCCGTCGCCATGGAGCTGTGCCCGGCGCTCGGGATCTCGGTGCCGGTCGGCAAGGACTCGATGTCGATGCGCACGCGCTGGACCGACCCCTCCTCCGGGGAGGCCCGTCAGGTGACGTCACCGGTGTCGCTCGTCGTCACCGCCTTCGCGGCGCTGCCGGACGTGCGCGGCACGCTCACGCCCCAGCTGCAGCCCGACTCGGCACTCGTCCTCGTCGACCTCGGCGCCGGCGCCGACCGCCTCGGCGGCTCGATGCTCGCCCAGGTGTCCGGGGTGTTCGGCGGTGAGGTCCCCGACCTCGACGACCCGTCCCGGCTCGTGGCGCTCGTCGAGGCCGTGCGCGAGCTGCGTTCTCGCGCGCTGGTTTCGGCCTACCACGACCGCTCGGACGGCGGACTGTGGGCGACCGTGTGCGAGATGGCGTTCGCGAGCGGGTTGGGCGTCGAGGTCGCCGTCGACTCGGTGGAGGCCCTCTTCACCGAGGAGCTCGGCGCCGTGCTCGGGGTGCCGGCCGACTCGGTCAACGAGGTGCGCGAGGTGCTCGTCCGCGCTGGCGTCGGCGACTTCTCGTCGGTCGTCGGCGGGACCCAGGAGGAGCGCCGGGTGCGGGTGTCGGTCGACGGCGACATGCCGATCGACGAGGCCGTGCAGGACCTCGTGCAGGCGTGGGACGAGGTGTCCTGGCGGATCTCGTCGCTGCGCGACAACCCGGAGTGCGCCGACCAGGAGCACGCGTCCGTCGGCTCCGATGATGACCTCGGGCTTCACGTCTCCACCTCCTTCGACCCCGCAGACGACGTGGCTGCGCCGTTCCTCAACCTGGGCGCCCGGCCGCGGGTGGCGATCCTGCGCGAGCAGGGCGTCAACTCCCACGTCGAGACGGCCTACGCGTTCCACCGGGCCGGCTTCGAGACGATCGACGTCCACATGACCGACCTGCAGACCGGTCGGGCCTCCCTGTCCGACGTCGTCGGGCTGGTCGCGTGCGGCGGCTTCTCCTACGGCGACACCCTCGGGGCCGGTGAGGGCTGGGCGCGGTCGGTGCTCTTCAACGAGAAGCTGACGGACGAGTTCCACGGCTTCTTCCACCGCGGTGACACCTTCGGGCTCGGCATCTGCAACGGCTGCCAGATGTTCGCGGCGCTGGCCGACCTCATCCCGGGCGCGCAGGACTGGCCGCGGTTCACCCGCAACCGCTCCGAGCAGTACGAGGCGCGCCTCTCGCTGGTCGAGGTCCTCGACTCGCCCTCGATCTTCACGTCCGGCATGGCCGGGTCGCGCATCCCGATCGCGGTCGCGCACGGCGAGGGCTTCGCCGACTTCTCGGTGCGGGGTGACGCGGCGGAGGTGCCGCGTGTGGCTCGCTACGTGATGAATGACGGTGGCGTCGCGACGTCCTACCCGGTCAACCCCAACGGCTCGCCCGACGGGTTGACCGCGGTCACGACGACCGACGGCCGGTTCACGGCGATGATGCCGCACCCCGAGCGGGTCCAGCGCAACGCCCAGATGTCGTGGACGAGCGGTTCGGTCGAGGACCTGTCGCCGTGGATGCGCCTCTTCCGCAACGCCCGTACCTTTGTCGGATGACGGGACAGGGTGGGGCGACCGGGCACGTGCGTGCGATGGCACGGGATCGGCTCGTCGGCGTCAGCACTCGACTGCTGGCGGGGGCGTCGGTGTTGACGACCACCGGACTCCTCATCGGCCTCCGGAGCGCGTGGCAGCAGTACGAGGAGTCCTCCGGACCGGACGGCTCGCCCCTGACACTGACCTTCGCCGTTCGCACCACTCTGCTGGTGGTCGAGTCCGGTTTCCGTCCGATCGGTGCCCATCTCCTGCTGGCGTCGGCGCTGGTGGCCGCCGCCGTCATGGCCCTCCACCGTCTCCCTTCGTGGGAGCAGGTCAGACGGCTCCGCTGGGAGGTGCTGGGGGCGCTGCTGCTCGCCCTCGTCGTCGTCGTGGGGCTCGTCCTGGCCAACCTCTACGCGATGACGAGTCCGGACGGTGCGGAGGATGACCCGGCGGGCTTCTTCGGCACGGGGCCGCCGACCGACCTGATGGTGGGCAACCTGACGACGCTCTGCGCCTCGCTGCTGACCTTGACCGGGGCGGTGCTGTGGTGGTTGCGCCTTGCGCCGGCGCCCGAGGTCGACGTCGAGGAGTCGGTCGAGGAGGAGCCGACGGCGACGGACTCGACCCCGGGGGATGCGTCCCGCGGTGCGTCGACCTCCGTGGACGACGGGGCCACCACGGACTGGTCACGGGACTGGTCGCCCGAGGACTTCCGGCCCCCGAGGTGACCGAGCCGCAGCAACGGCGGGCCGCCCGGTTCAGCCGGGGGGAGCCGGCGAGGGGGCGGTGTCGCCCGCGGCCTCGCTGAAGGGGACGGCGCCGGCGCTGCGGCCGAGCACCTCCCTCGGCCCCACCACCCCGGTCGGCAGCGGCTGCCGGGCCGCTGCCCGCTTGAGCGCGTCCACGGGCAGCGGGTCCCGCGAGGCGGCGACGACGACGTTGCCGAACCCCTTCGACTTGAGCACGCCGTGCAGCGCGACGAAGGCCGTCTGCGCACCCGGGCCCAGCGCGGCCCGGGCACCCGAGGCGACGCGCGCGGCATACCGCAGCCCCGGGCGGTCGCCGAGGTTCGCGAGCACGAGCCCGCCGGGTGCGAGGACTCGGGCGACCTCGCCCAGCCACTCCACGGTGGTGAGGGAGGCGGGAACCTGCCCGCCGGCATACGCATCGAGGACGACGAGGTCCGCGCTGGCCGAGGCGAGCCCGGCCACGCCCTCCTCGCCACCGAGCGGGCGCACCCGGATCCGGTGGCCGCGGGGGAGCGGCAGCTCGCGCCGGACCGCCTCGGTGAGCGCGGTGTCGGGCTCGAGCACGATCTGGGGCGACCCGGGGCGGGTGTGGTGCACCCAGCGCGCCAGCGTCAGCCCGGCGCCGCCGACGTGCGTCACCCGCACGGGTTCCGGACGGGCGAAGACCGCGTCGACGCAGAGGGCGAGGTGCTGGACGTACTCGAAGGCGAGGTAGGAGGGGTCGGTGAGGGACACCGCGGACTGGGCGTGCTCGCCGACGTGGACCCACGTGACGTCGCCGTCCTGCTCGAAGACGGGTGCGTCGGTCACGCCCCCCAGCCAAGCACCCCCCGCGCCGACGTGGCGCGGGGGGTGCTTGGGGTGCTGGGACCGACGGTGCTCAGAGGCCGCCGATGCGGCTGGCCGGAGCGGTCAGGCCGGGGTTGGCCTCGAAGTACGCGACGAGGTTGGCCAGGTCCTCCGGGCCACCGGCGCGGTTCGTGCCCTGGGTGAACGCGGTGAACAGGTCGCCACCGTCGGCGAGGAAGTTCAGCGTCCCGACCCGGTAGGTCTTCGTCGCCTCGATCGGCGCCCCGTCGAGGGCCATCGAGCCGAAGACGACCCGCGAGCCCTGCGGCTGCGACGCGTCCCAGTCGTAGGTGAAGCCCTCGGAGACGCCCAGAGCCAGCATGGGGCGCGAGCCGCGGGCGGCCACGGGCTGGTACTGCTGCTCGAGGACCTGGCGGATCTGGTCACCGGTGAGGTCGATGCTCACGAGCAGGTTGTTGAACGGTGCGACGTCGAACGCCTCGGCGTAGGTGATCTCACCGGGCGCCTCGGAGTACTTCGGGGCCATCGGCAGGTCCTCGCGGACACCTCCGACGTTCATGAACGCGATCTGCGCGCCGCCCTCGGCCGCACCGTCGGTGCCGGCGAGGATCGCGTCGGCCACGACGTCGGCCATCGGCGTCTCGATGCCGCGGTTGCCGCCGGAGTCGCCGAGGATGTCCTCGGAGTGCGTCCCGACCACCTGGCCCTTGAGCGGGCCCGCGAGGGTGTTCCACTTGTCGATGATCTGAGTGATCGCGCCGTCCTTCGTCTCCTGCTTGACGAGGTGGTTGACGGCCGTCGACCTGTCACGAACCACCTCACCCGTGCGGCGGTCGATGACGAGCGAGGTCTCCGTGACGGTGCGTCCGTAGTCGTGGGCACTGGTGACGAGTCGCGGGTTGCCGGCCGGGTCGGGCAGCGAGCAGATGTAGGCCTGGTGGGTGTGACCCGTGATGATCTGGTCGATCTCAGGGCTCATCTGGGCGGCGATCTGGGCGATCGGCGACGAGATGCCGTTGCAGGCGTTGATGGTGCCGGTCTGGTAGCCGCCCTCGTGGAGGAGGACGACGATCGCCTTCACGCCCTGCCTCTTGAGCTGCTTTGCCTGCGCGTTCGCGGTCTCGACCTCGTCGAGGAAGTCGACCGACGCGACACCGGCCGGGCTGACGAGGGTGGGCGTGGCCTCGAGGGTCATGCCGATGAAGCCGATCCTGGCACCGTTGATCTTCTTGATCGAGGTGCCGGGCAGGAGGGTGCGGCCGTTGTCCTTGCGGACCACGTTGGCCGAGAGCCACTGGAAGTCGGCACCGGCGTACGGCGCCTGCGGGAAGTAGCAGCCGTCGGTCGGGTGGCAGCCACCGTCCTGCATGCGGAGCAGCTCGTCGGTGCCCTCGTCGAACTCATGGTTGCCGACGGAGCTGACGTCGAGGCCCATCTCGTTGAGCGACTCCACGGCGGGCTCGTCGTGGAACATGCCCGACAGGAACGGCGAACCACCGATGAGGTCTCCGGCCGCGACCGTCAGGCTGCCGGCGTAGCCGGGCTTCTGGCGCAGCGCGCCCAGCGTCGAGGAGAGGTACTCGGCGCCACCAACGGGCGTCTGGCTCGGGTCCTCGACGGGGGTGAGCTTCGGGTCGGTGGCCTCGAGGTGCCCGTGGTAGTCGTTGAACGACAGCAGCTGGACCGTCGTCGTCGCCTTGGTCGGCTTGGTGGGCTTGGGACGGTCGGCACTCGCCGGGGCCGCCGCGAGGGTTGCGGCGCAGGCCGCCGCCAGAACGGTCGCGCCGACCCGGCGCCTGGTGGTGATCGTCATGCCAACTCCTGGTTCCGCCACTCCGGGTGAGTGCGCGCGTGGTCGCCGGCAGGGGCTCGGCAACCCGGTCCATATTGCCCTGAGCCGAGCCGTTTGCACAGCCTTCTGTGCGAACGTTCTGTGAACGACGCCTGACCCGACCGCCGCGAGGGTGACGTCCGAGGTCAGACCTACGATGGGCGTATGCCGCCCCGTCGCCGAGTGCCCACCGCCGCCGGGCGCGCTGCGCTCACCGTATGGGCCGCCGACCCGACCGCTGCGGACCGTCCCACGACGGCCCTGGCGGTCCGGTTCACCCTCGAGGAGCTCGGCATCCGGGCGCCCGGGCGCAGCGTGGAGGTCCGCGTCCCCCCGTTCGGCGTGGTCCAGTGCGTCGAGGGCCTCCAGCACCGTCGCGGCACCCCGCCCAACGTCATCGAGACCGACGCGTCGACGTGGCTGGCGCTCGCGGTCGGTGACCTCGAAAGCGCGACTGCCGCAGGCGAGGGGCGCCTGCGGGTGAGCGGCACGCGAGCCGACCTCACGGCATACCTGCCGCTCTTCCCCGGTCACCCGGACGACGAGAGGAGCTGAGCAGGGGTGCGCCACGGCATCTCGATCCTGCCCGACCTCCCCTGGCGCGAGGCCGGCCCGCGCTGGCGCGCCGCCGAGGAGATGGGCTTCAGCCACGCCTGGGTCTACGACCACCTCGTGTGGGGCGGCCTCCCGGACAGCCCGTGGTTCCCCGCGGTGCCGACGCTGGCGGCTGCGGCCGGGGTGACGTCGACGATCCGGCTCGGCACCTTCGTCACGTCACCGAACTTCCGCCACCCGTACGTGTTCGCCCGCGACGTCCTCGCGCTCGACGACCTGTCCGCAGGCCGTTTCCTCTGCGGCCTCGGCACCGGCGGCGACCTCGACTCGACGATCCTCGGGGAGGCGCACCCGCTCAGGGCGAGGGTGGACCGCTTCCACGAGTTCGTCCCGCTCCTCGACCGCCTGCTGCGCGAGGACCACGTCGACCACGACGGTGAGTGGTATGCCGTCCGCGACGTCCGCGACGCCCGCACGCTCCCCGGTCCGGTCCGTGACCGGGTGCCCTTCGTCGTCGCGGCCAACGGACCGCGCTCGCTGCGCCTCGCCGCCTTGCACGGCGACGCCTGGGTGACCACGGGCAGCGGCGGGGACACGGTGGAGGAGTGGTGGACCGGGGTCGCCGCGCTCGCCGCACGGTTCACGGGCACGCACGGGTCGGAGGGCAAGGACCGCTACCTCCTGCTCGACGCCTCGCCCCAGTTCTCGCTCGCGTCGGTCGGCGTCTACGAGGAGATGACCGGGCGCGCGGCCGCGCTGGGCTTCACCGACACGATCACGCACTGGCCGCGTGCCGAGGACCCGTATGCCGGGTCGGAGGCGACGCTCGAGGAGGTCGCCTCCCGCGTCCGGCAGGGTGGCGGGGACGCCGGGGCCTCCGGCGGCGGCGCTCCTGAGGCGAAGTAACGTGGACTCGTGAACAGTCAGGTCCGTCGCCCCAACCACCTCCGCGTCCTCATCATCGGAGCGGTCGTCGGCTTCGCCCTCGGCGCGTTCCTGGGGATCTACGGCGGGCTCGAGCCGTCGTCGCGGGTCGTGCAGGGGGAGTACTCGACGTCGACGGCGGTCGGCTACCTGGGGCTCCTCGGCGCGCTCGTCGTCGGGCTCCTCGCCGCCGCGGTCTCCATCCTCGTCGAGACGCTGTCGGAGCGCCGCAACCGCTGATCCTCAAGGACCTGCAGTGCGCGGACCCGGCGCAGTAGCGTCACAGGGTGGAGTACACCGAGGAGATCGTCGTCAACGTCCCGCGGGCGCGGTTCATCGAGCTCTTCGACGACCCGGACACCATGACCGAGTGGCAGGACGGGCTGGTCTCGGTCGAGCACCTCAGCGGCGAGCCCCGGCGTCCTGGCGCGCGCTCCAGGCTGATGGTGAGGCGCGGACGGGGGACGGTGGAGATGACCGAGACGGTCACGCGGCACGACCTCCCCTACGCCTTCGAGGCCACCTACGAGGCCAAGGGCGTGCACAACGTGGCGCGCAACGAGTTCCACGAGGCGGGCCCGGACGCGACCCGATGGGTCGCCCACCACCTCTTCGAGTTCAGCGGCGCGATGAAGGTCGTCGGGCTGGTGCTCGGCCGGACCTTCCCGCAGGCGACCCGCCGGGACCTCGAGGCCTTCAAGGTCTTCGCGGAGTCGGACCGACGCTCGTGAGCCCGGGGCTGCGGCTCGCTCTCGGGGTGATGCTCGTCGTCGTGGGAGGCATCTGGACGCTGCAGGGGCTGGGTGTGCTGGGAGGCAGCGCGATGTCGGGCGTCACGACGTGGGCGGTCATCGGACCGGTCGTCGCCGTGGCCGGGGTCGCCCTCGTCGTCGCGAGCCGCCGCCGTCGCTGACGGCCGTCAGGCGAAGGTGAAGAGCGCGACCGGGTCGGAGGTCGGGTGCTCGGAGCCGGTCTCGGGCTCCAGCGTAATCCCGGCGCCGGTGGCGGCCGAGGCGTCACCCTTGAGCATCACGGCGACGGTGGCGTTGGACGTCGGGATCATCCCGGCGCTCACCATGCCCAGCCCGGGCACGTCGAACCACAGCTGGTAGGCCCGGCCGGCGGGTGGCGTCGGCATCGCGTCGGCGACGAAGACGGCCTGCTTCATGGACGGGCTGCGGACGATGGCGATCTCGGAGGCGCCCATGGGCTGCTCGAGCCGCTGCGCGTCCCCGGCCCGGAGCACCTGCTCCGTGGCGGTGACCTGCTGGCCCGGGGCGGCGTCGTCCCACGGCTGCCACGCCAAGGTGGCGACCCCGATGACGGCGGCGGCGACGACCCCGGCGAGCCACGGCTGGAGACGTCGACCGCGTCGGGCGGCGAGCTCGTCGACCACGAGGGCGTCCTGCGCCGGCGCCGCGACTGACGACGGGGAAGCCGCCCAGGTCCCGGGTGGGGTGCGGGTCCCGGCGGCATCGGCGAGGGGGGAGAGCTGGCGGGTCTGGGAGATGGCGGAGAGGACCGAGGCCCGCAGCGCGGGCGGTGGGGTCATCTCGACGTCGGAGGTGAGGGTCGCGGCGGCGGCCCGGAGCTCGGCGACCTCGGCACGGCAGTCGGGGCACAGCTCGAGGTGGGTCTCGAACGAGGCGCGCTCGTCCTCGGTCACGGCGTTGACGGCATACGCACCCGCGAGGGCGTGGGTGTCAGGGTTCATGCCGTCACCTCCAGGGTGTCGCGAAGTCGGATGAGACCGTCCCGGATCCGTGTCTTCGCGGTCCCGAGCGGGATGTCGAGGAGGGCGGCCACCTCGGTGTGGGTGTGGCCACCCAGGTAGGCGAGCTCGACGGCTCCTCGTTGGGTGTCGGTGAGGCTGGCCAGGGCCCGTCTCACGCGCTGCTGGTCGAGGCGGACCTCGACCTGCTCGAGCGTCGAGTCGTGCTCCCGGTCGACGGTGGTGGCCTCGTAGGTGACTTCCCGCGCCTTGCTGGCCTCGACCGAGCGGATCCGGTCGACCGCCTTGCGGTGCGCGATGGTCATCATCCACGAGAGCGGCGAGCCCTTCGCGGGGTCGAAGCGGGTGCAGTGCCGCCAGATGTCGAGGTAGGCGTCCTGCGTGACCTCTTCGCTCTGCGCCCGGTCGCGCACGACCCGGACCACGAGTCCGTGGATCCGGCTGGCGGTGGCGTCGTAGAGCTCGGCGAAGGCGGCTTCGTCACCGCGTGCCGCCCTGGTGAGGAGGGCGACGAGGTCCGGCCCCATGGCAGCGGTCGGTAGGGACTCGTCCCCTGAACCCACCGCTGCCATGACGACCATGATGACCTACGCCTCGTGGAGCCGGATCACATGGCCGGGAGGAGGACGCCGTCGATGATGTAGACGGTGGCGTTGGCGGTCTGCACGTTGCCGCAGATGACCTTGGCCTCCCCGACGGTGAAGTCCTCACCGCTGCCTGCGACGGTGATGGTCCCGCCACCGAGGGTCTTGTGCTCGCCGGCGATCTTGTCCGGGGCGATCTTGCCCGCGACGACGTGGTTGGTGAGCACCTTGGTGAGCAGACCCTTGGGGTCGGCCATCGCGGCGTCCATCGTCGCCTTGGGGAGCGCGGCGAAGGCGTCGTTGACCGGCGCGAAGACGGTCAGCTCGGGGGCGCTGTTGAGGGTGTCGACGAGACCGGCCTCACCGACGGCGGTGACGAGGGTCGACAGGAGCGGGTTGGCGCTCGCGGCGGTGGCGACGGGGGCCGTCGACATGCCGTCGAAGGAGCCCGCACCCGACGCGGGGACCTGGCTGCAGGCGGCGCCGAACGGCTCGCCCGCCATGGCCATGGACTCCGAGGGGGAGGCCGAGGCGCTGGGGGAGGCCGACGCCGACATCGAGCTCTCCGTGGTGGAGCCGGCGTCCGCGGTGTCGTCGGAGCTGCCGCAGGCCGCGAGGCCGAGCGGGAGGACGAATGCGAGGGCGAGGGCAGAGGAACGGTGCGTGAGCTTCATGATCGATCTCTTCCTGGAAAGGGTTGGCGTACACCTGCTATTCGCAGCCGCATCCCACCCGGATTGCTTGCGCCCCAATGTTTCTCGAACTTTCTCGCGCACGCCTCCCAGCCCCCCCGACACAGCTTTTTCTCCCCATGGGCGAACCTCGGGGGTCCGGAGGGAACGGTTCCCTCCGGACCCCACCGGTTGCCGCATGGGGAGCAAAAGCTGGGCGCGCGGCGGCTACTCGACGGTGACGGGGATGGTGTGCCAGCCGGTGGCGCCTCGCGGGAACGGCTCGGTGCGCTGCTCGGGCTGGACCGCGCCGGTGAGGTCGGTCGCGCGGACGGTCAGCTGGTGCTGACCGGCGGGGGCGTCCCACTCGAGGTACCACTGGCGCCAGTAGTCGATGTTGGCGTCCGGGCCGAGCACGGCCTGCCGCCAGGGTCCCTCGCCGATCCGAACCTCGACCTTGGCGATCCCGCGACCCTGCGCCCAGGCGACTCCGCCGATGACGTTCTTGCCCGTCTTGAGCTGGGACAGGCCACGCGGGGTGTCGATGCGCGACTGGGTGAGCACCCGGCCGTCGGTCGCCCACTCGCGCTCGGTCCAGTAGGCCTTCTTCGCGGCATACGTCGTCGCGGTGAGGCGCTCGACCCACTTGGTCGAGCCGACGAACCCGAACAGGCCGGGGGTGACGAGGCGGACGGGGTAGCCGTGGCGGCGCGGCAGCGGCTCGCCGTTCATGCCGATGGCGAGCAGGGCGTCGCGGTCGTCGGTGAGCGCCTGGACCGGCGTGGAGATGGTCATGCCGTCGACGGAGGTGCTGAGGATCTGGTCGGCGCCGGAGCGGACCCCGGCGCGCTCGAGGAGCTGGCGCACGGGGACACCGAGCCAGCGGGCGCCGCCGATGTAGCCGCCGCCGACCTCGTTGCTCACGCAGCACATCGTGATGTCCTTCTCGACGAGGTCCATCGAGCTCAGCTCGGCGTACTCGATCGTGAAGGGTGAGTCGACCTCGCCGTCGATCGTCAGCGACCAGCCGTCGACGTCGACGCGCGGGATGACCAGCGCGGTGTCGATCCGGTAGAAGTCCTTGTTCGGGGTGCGCCACGGGACGAGGCCCTTGATGCGGCCCTCGAGGCCGGCCGGCAGGGGCGGGAGCGCCTCGGCCGGCGTCGGGAGCGTCACCGAGGACGGCGCGATCGCGTCGGTGGTGAGCTTCTGGCCGAGGCCCCCGACCGCGGCCGCGCCGACCGCCGTGCCGCCGGCGGCGAGCAGGAAGCTGCGACGCGCCGGGGCGACCGGCTCTCCGGTCTCACGGGCGTTGTGGTCGGTGGGCTGCTCCCGCCCGGCCCCGGCCGGTGCTCCCGCGCCCCCAGCGCGGGGGAGCAGGCCGAGCAGCAGTCCGAGGACGGCCACGCCGACGAGCCCGGTCACGAGACCGGGGATGACGTCGGCCTGGCCGGCCGTGGGGCGCAGGACCGCCGCGACGGTGGCGAGGACGGCGAGCGCGAGGATGACGAGCCGGCCCACCATCGGGCGCCGCGCGGACAGCAGCCCCGCCACGGCGGCGAGGAGGAGGGTGACGACGGCGACGCTGCCGATGAGCACCGGCTTGTCCGCGGTGCCCATCGTGCGCACCGCCCACTCCTTCACCGGCGTCGGCGTCGCGTCGATGACCGTCGAGCCCACGGCGAGCACGGGCGAGGCCTCCGGCGCCACGAAGTACGCGGCGAGGTGACCGGCGGCGGCACCGGCCGCTGCCGCGAGGAGGCCGCTGGCGGCATACGGCCAGCGTGAGTGCGTCGTGCCCGAAACGTTCATGTCCAGTCATTCGGTGCCGAGCCCGGTGCGGATGGGTCGCCGACGGCCGCGCCGAGGTCCCGCGGGATCGTGGGACACTGACAGCGTGGCACGCGGAGACGGACGACTCACCCACGACCTCATGCCCGGCGAGAAGGGGCCGCAGGACGCCTGTGGGGTCTTCGGCGTCTGGGCCCCCGGTGAGGACGTCGCCAAGCTGACGTACTACGGCCTCTACGCGCTGCAGCACCGCGGGCAGGAGTCGGCGGGCATCGCCGCGTCCGACGGGCGCCGCCTGCTCGTCTACAAGGACATGGGCCTGGTCTCGCAGGTCTTCGACGAGCGTTCCCTCGGCTCGCTCAAGGGCCACCTCGCGATCGGGCACTGCCGCTACTCGACGACCGGGGCCTCCACCTGGGAGAACGCCCAGCCGACCCTCGGCGGCCACGACGGCGGCACCGTGGCCCTCGCCCACAACGGCAACCTCATCAACTCCGGCGAGCTCCGCGACCTCGTCGACGAGCGCAGCGGCTCCGGCCCGCACCCCGGCGAGCTCGGCCGCGGCAACACCACCGACACGGCCCTCGTCACCGCCCTGCTCACCGCCGACCCGGACCGCACACTCGAGGACTCCGCGCTCGAGGTGCTCCCGCGGCTGCGCGGTGCCTTCTGCTTCGTCTTCATGAACGAGCAGACCCTGTATGCCGCCCGCGACCCCCAGGGGATCCGTCCGCTCGTCCTCGGCCGGCTCGAGCGCGGCTGGGTGGTCGCCTCCGAGACGGCGGCGCTCGACATCGTCGGCGCCTCGTTCATCCGCGAGGTCGAGCCGGGTGAGCTCATCGCCATCGACGAGGACGGGCTGCGCTCGCGGCGGTTCGCCGAGACCGACCGCAAGGGCTGCGTCTTCGAGTACGTCTACCTCGCCCGCCCGGACACGACGATCAACGGCAAGGTCGTGCACGAGGCCCGGGTCGAGATGGGCCGCGCCCTCGCCCGCGAGCACCCGGTCGAGGCCGACCTCGTCATGCCGACGCCGGAGTCGGGAACCCCCGCCGCGATCGGCTACGCCCAGGAGTCGGGGATCCCCTACGGCCAGGGCCTCGTCAAGAACGCCTACGTCGGCCGCACCTTCATCGCGCCCTCTCAGACCATCCGCCAGCTCGGCATCCGGCTCAAGCTCAACCCCCTCAAGGACGTCATCAAGGGCAAGCGGCTCATCGTCGTCGACGACTCGATCGTGCGCGGCAACACCCAGCGGGCCCTGGTCCGGATGCTGCGCGAGGCCGGGGCCGCCGAGGTCCACGTGCGCATCTCGTCGCCTCCCGTGCGCTGGCCGTGCTTCTACGGCATCGACTTCGCGACCCGCGCCGAGCTCATCGCCACGGGCATCGGGGTCGAGGAGGTCTGCCGCTCTCTCGGGGCGGACTCGCTGGGCTACATCTCCGAGGCGGGCATGATCGCCGCGACCGACCAGGAGCCCGAGAAGCTCTGCACGGCCTGCTTCACCGGCAACTACCCGATCGAGCTGCCGTCCGCGGACCGGCTGGGCAAGGGCCTGCTCGAGCTCGAGTTCCCGGTCGACGCGGGCCTCAGCGACGTCACCGAGACCGGCACGCTCGACGTCGACCGGGTCTCGGTCACCGCCGCCGGCGGCGCCGCGGAGGCCGTGCGCCGTCCGTGACGAGCCGGGAACTAGGCTGACCGGCGTGAGCGGACAGGGCGAGCAGATCACGTATGCCGCAGCCGGCGTCGACGTCGCGGCCGGTGACCGCGCCGTCGAGCTGATGAAGGCCGACGTGCGTCGCGCGACCCGGCCGGAGGTGCTCGGCGGGCTCGGGGGCTTCGCCGGGATGTTCGACGCGAGCGCCCTCACCCGCTTCCGGCGGCCCGTCCTCGCGTCCAGCACCGACGGGGTCGGCACCAAGGTCGCCATCGCGCAGGCGCTCGACCGGCACGACACCATCGGCTTCGACCTCGTCGGGATGGTCGTCGACGACATCGTCGTCTGCGGCGCCGAGCCGCTGTTCATGACCGACTACATCGCCTGCGGCAAGGTCGTGCCCGAGCGCATCGCCTCGATCGTCGGCGGCATCGCCCGTGCCTGCCAGCAGGCCGGCGTGGCCCTCGTCGGAGGCGAGACGGCCGAGCACCCGGGCCTGCTCGGTCCCGACGAGTACGACGTCGCCGGCGCCGCCACCGGTGTCGTCGAGTACGCCGACGTGCTCGGCCCTGACCGCGTCGCCGCGGGCGACGTCGTCCTCGCCCTCGAGTCGAGCGGGCTGCACTCCAACGGCTACTCGCTCGTGCGCCGGATCGTCTCCGCCGCCGGCTGGGAGCTCGACCGCGACGTGCCCGAGTTCGGCCGCACGCTCGGCGAGGAGCTCCTCACCCCCACCCGCGTGTACGCCGCCGACCTGCTCGCGCTCATCCGGGCCGACGACGTCGACGTGCACAGCCTCAGCCACGTGACCGGAGGCGGGCTCGCCGCCAACCTCGCCCGCGTCCTGCCGGACACCGTGCTCGCCCGGGTCGACCGGTCCACGTGGACCCCGCCCCCCGTCTTCACGACCCTCCAGCAGCTCGGCAACGTCCCCCGCGACGACATCGAGCGCACGCTCAACATGGGCGTGGGGTTCGTCGCCGTCCTGCCCGCCGACTCCGTGGACCCCGCGAGCGCGGTGCTCGCCGAGCGCGGCATCCGGTCGTGGGCGATCGGCGAGGTGCGGTCGCTCGGGGGCGCGAGCCTCGCCGCCGGTGTCGAGGTCGTGCGCGGCGCCAAGGGCGTCGACGGCGGCTCCGTCCAGGTCGTCGGCGACCACCCGGCCTGAGCACGTGGCGTCCTACACCGTCTCCACGGGGCAGCTCTGAGTACCCGTTCCCATGACAGGCCGCTCCTGGGCGGCCATCCTGTGACCATGTCCGACGGCCAGGCCCCGCTCCTCGAGTCCGGCCCGTCCGGCCCACCCGGCCCCTCAGGCCCCTCAGGCCCGGGGGGTGCTCGCGTCGGAGCTGGCGCAGACCGCACGACCCGGCGCTGGGCCGTCGGCGTCCTCTCCCTCGGCACGCTCGCGCTGGCCGCCTGGCTGGCCCTGGTCGCCGTGGCCGCGTGGGCGCTCGGGTCCGCCATCGAGGTCGTGATGGATCGCGAGGTCGGCGCACTCGAGCTCACGCCGCTGCTCGTCGAGAGCGCGCCGGGCCTGTTCGTCGGGTGGGCCGTCGGGCTCGCGGCCGCCGCGGTGCTGGGTCGCGGGGAGGCAGTGGGTCCTCGTGGCGCAGGCGTCGCAGCAGGCTCGCTCGGTGTCCTGGCGGGTGCGGCGGTGCTCGCCGCGACCGGCGTCCTCTGACGAGGGCGGGGAGCGTCAGACCAGGGTGATCTGGGGACCGTAGAGGGCCATCGCCGCGAGGGCCCGCGCGTGGTTCTCGGGGGTGGAGCCCGCGCACCCGTCCGCGGCCACCCGCACGCGGGCACCGGCGTCGGCCGCCGGCAGCGCGGTCGAGAGGACGCAGCAGTCGGTGGAGACCCCGGTGAGGAGCAGCCGGGCGTCGTCACCGACGACGTCGCGGAGGAGGGGCCACTTGCCGAACGTCCCGGCGGTGAGCACCCGCTCGGCGACACCACGGAGCTGGGGCACGACGGCATACAGGGGGTCGTCGTCGGGGACGAGGGCGAAAGGCCAGGCGTCGTAGTACGCCCCCCATGAGCCGCCGAGGGACGGGTCGGCCACGAAGCGGGTGACGACCGTGCGCCCGGGACCGTATGCCGCGGCGAGACGCGCGATGCGAGGGGCCGTCTCCGACCACATCGGCGACCCCCAGGCGCTGGTGGCCGGGTCCGCGAAGATCGCCTGCGGGTCGATGACGACGAGCCACTCGCCGGGCAGCGGCTCGACGTCGACCGGCTGACCCGAGGTCACGCGCCGCTCTCCTGGCGGCGCACCGTGCCGCGCCGGGCGGCATACGTCACGACGAAGGACAGGATCAGCGCGAGGAGCACGCCGAGGTTGGCGTAGGCGAAGGTGCCCTCCCAATACGCTGCGGAGTCCGCTGTTCCCTCGATGAACGTGCCGAGGCCGAGCGGGTCGAGCAGGAAGCCCTGCCAGTTGTTCCACGTCGCGTCGTCGGCGAAGTTGTTGACGACGAGTCCCCACCCGAGCACGGACGCGGCGACCATCGTCCCGATCGAGACCCAGTCGAAGGCGCCGTAGCGGCCGGTCTCGTCGAAGAGGGCGTCGTCGTCGTAGTCGCGCCGGCGCAGGGCGATGTCGGCGATCATGATCCCCGCCCACGAGGCGAGCGGCACCCCGAGGGTGATGAGGAAGGACTGGAACGGGTTGATGAAGCTCTCGGCGACGAAGACCACGTAGAACGTGCCGAGGGTGAGGATGACACCGTCGACCAGGGCGGCCATGGGCCGGGGGATCTTCACCCCGAGCGAGATGAGGGTGAGGCCGGAGGAGTAGATGCCGAGCACCGCCCCCGACACGAGCGAGAGGACCGCCGCGAGGAGGAAGGGCACGAGCACCCAGGTGGGCAGGAGCGTGGCGAGGGTGCCGATGGGGTCGGCGCCGATGCCGGCGAGGACCTCCTCGTCCGACCCGGCCAGGGCGAGGCCGTAGCTCACGAGCAGGGCCGGCGCGAGGGCGCCGCCGAAGGTGTTCCAGCCGACGATCGCCGCGCCGCTCGCGTCACGGTGCTGGTAGCGGGACCAGTCGGCGGCGATGTTGATCCAGCCGAGCCCGAAGCCGGTCATGACGAGGGTGAGGGCGCCGATCGTCGCGCCGATCCCACCGGAGGGCAGGGAGGAGATCGCCGACCAGTCGAGGTGCTGGACCGTCATGACGACGTAGAGGACGGTGATGGCGCCGGTGAGCCAGGTGAGCACCGACTGCATCCGCATGATGATGTGGTAGCCGGCGACCGAGGCGAGCACGATCATCGTGGCCACGACGACCGCGGCGATGACCTTGGTGACCGTGCCCCCGCCCCAGCCGAGCCGCTCGAAGATCGTCGCGGTCGCGAGTACGGCGAGGATGGCGAGGAAGGTCTCCCAGCCGATCGAGACCAGCCACGAGACGACCCCGGGCACCCTCTGCCCCTTGACGCCGAACGCTGCCCGCGACAGCACCATCGTCGGGGCCGACCCGCGCTTGCCCGCGAGGGCGATGATCCCGCACAGGGCGAACGAGACGATGATGCCGATGACCGTCACGACGACGGCCTGCCAGAAGGAGATGCCGAAGCCGAGGACGAACGCGGCGTAGGAGATGCCGAACACCGACACGTTGGCGGCGAACCACGGCCAGAACAGGTCGCGCGGTGAGGCGGTGCGGGCCGCCTCGTCGATGATCTCGATCCCGGTGGTCTCGACGCCGAGCCGCTTGGCGGCGTCGGCGCTGCGCACGTCAGTCATGCCGGTGAGCATGTCAGATCGCCGGGGGCAGGGCGCACATGCCGCACGGAACCGTGCGGGAGAGGATCGAGCAGGCGGTGGGACGTCAGCGACGCCCGCTGGCCCACTTGTCGTAGTCGTCGTCCTCGTCGCTGTCCGGCTCGGCGACCCGAGTCGTCGACGGCAGCGACGGGGCGCTCCCGTGGAGTTCGCGCTCAAGCGAGCTCAGGTCGGTGTCGGGGCTGTAGTACTTCAGCTCCCGTGCCACCTTGGTCTGCTTGGCTTTTGCTCGGCCGCGCCCCATGGCGAGACCCCCTTGTGCGTCTGCCGGGCGACATACCCGAAGGGACGGCCCCGAAGGGGTCATCCCAAGTCGAGCTGTGGTCCCGGGAATCGTGTGTATGTCGTGGGGCCAACGCTACAGCAGGCCGGGGTGTTTCCGCTCCACCGGTCAGAACGCTCTGACGCTGACGGCCCGGGATCTCGCGCGAATGGCCAGAGCGAGCGCCTTGCAGGGTGTAAACCCGTTCATGGCGGCGTCGAAGGAGCCACCACATGGTCGCCATGGAGGGTCGGAGAGCAAGGCCAGTGATCGCGGTTGCCCTCGGGGTCCTCGTGGTGGTGGCCGGTGTCGTGGGTGGCCGTCAGCCAGCTGGGCGAGCGTGGCCGGGAGTCTGCACGCACCCGGCAGACGCAAGACGCAGACCGCGACGAAGACCGTCTCAGTCACCTCCACCGCCACCCCCACCCCCACGCCCACGGCGGGCACGGTGACGGTCATCGACGGCTCGGTCCACCTCACCATCCCTCAGGGTTGGAAGGCCGAGACGAGTGACCTCGACCTGGGACACCTCGAGCGCCCCGCCTCCACGTAACGACTCATCTGCCTCATCGATGACAGGACGGATGCTGAGGAGGGCTGGGGCTGCGACGTCAGCATCGAGGTCGGGAAGGAGCTCATCGGTCACGAGGGCCAGACCATCTGGGAGCCCGGACAACGGGGCGGCTGGTACACACGCTCCGACGTGGGGCTCTGCCCTGTGCCCGGAGGGGGCTCCGAAGACTACGTCAGGGACTCCGGGGACAAACCCGCCAAGTCCTTCGCCAGGGTGGGGACCAAGACGGCCGAGACCTACACGTACGCGGGTTCATGTACCTCCGGCCGCCGGTTCACCGTGACACAGCACTGGTTGCCGGTGTCGCACATCCGGGTCACCGATATGGTCGGTGTTTCCCGGACGAGCGAGATTCTCGCCTCCTTCCGATTCGGCGGAGGCTGACCGTAGGGCGGAAGCAGCCACGTCATCGGTCTGGGAGCCAGATCGTCGGCGACCCCGCGGCCATGCGCTGCTCGGCGATGTGGTCGGCGGCGGCGGCCGGGCTCTCGCCCCGCTCGTCGGCGAGCCGGAGCACCTCGAGGGTGTGCTCGAAGATGGCGCTGGCGCCCCGCTTGGCCCGCTCGAAGTCGAAGCCGCGCAGTTCGTCGCTGACCTGGATGACGCCGCCGGCGTTGACGAGGAAGTCGGGGGCGTAGGTGATGCCCTTGGCGACGAGCCGGTCCGCGGTGCCGCCGTCTCCCTCGGTGACGAGCTGGTTGTTGGCTCCGCCGCAGACGATGCGGGCCCGCAGCACCTCGACGGTGTCGTCGTCGAGGGCGCCACCGAGAGCGCACGGGGCGTAGACGTCGAGGTCACCGCGCACGAGCGCGGCCACGTCGCCGACCGTCTCGACCGATGGGTGGGTGGTCAGCAGGGCCGCGACCGCGGCGCTGTTGACGTCGGTGACGACGACGTGCGCGCCGTCCTCGACGAGGTGACCCGCGAGGACGCGTCCGACCTTGCCGACGCCGGCGATGCCGACCCGTCGGCCGCGCAGGGTGGGCTCGCCCCAGACGTGCTGGGCGGCCGCGCGCATGCCCTGGAAGACGCCGTATGCCGTGAGCACCGAGGAGTCGCCCGCGCCGCCGTTCTCGGGGGAGCGGCCGGTCGCGAAGCGGGTCGTCTCGGCGACGACGTCCATGTCCTGCACGTAGGTGCCGACGTCGCAGGCCGTGACGTAGCGCCCGCCGAGACTCTCGACGAACCGCCCGTAGGCGCGCAGCAGCTCCGGGGTCTTGTCCGTCGCCGGGTTGCCGATGATCACGGCCTTGCCGCCACCGTGCGGGATCCCCGCCACCGCGTTCTTGTAGCTCATGCTGCGAGACAGGCGCAGGACGTCGGCCAGGGCCTCGTCGTCGCTGGCGTACGGGTGGAACCGGGTGCCGCCGAGGGCGGGGCCGATCGAGGTGTCGTGGATGGCGATGATCGCCCGCAGTCCCGAGGCGCGGTCGAAGCAGTGGACGACCTGCTCGTGGCCGTCCATCGAGAGCGGGGACGTCGGCGGGGAGGGGTGGACGGTGGTGCTCGACACGGTCACGGTCGTGACTCCTTCGTCAGTGCGCGCCGCGAGATGGTGCAGCGCAGAACGGGTCGTGGCGTGGGTCGCACGCACGCCCACAGGTTAGCGGGATCGCTCCGCCCTGCCCGCGGTGTCCGGCCCCGCTGCCACGGGGTGCAGTCGCGCCACCGGGATGGTGCGCCCCGACCTCCGCTCGTACTTCTCGACCGACGGGATCCGGGCGAGGACCGTGCCCCGCCACACCCGGGCCAGCTCCTCCCCCTGGAGCACCTCGGGCCGGACCTTCTCCGAGCGGGTCCCGATCTCGATCGTCGCCTCCCCCGCGCGGCGGAGGTTGCGGAACCAGTCCGGCTCCGTGCGCGAGCCGCTGCCCGTGCCCCAGACGAGGTAGGCGTCGCCGTCGTCGAGGTAGCGCACCATTGCCGAGCGCGGGAGCCCCGTGCGGCGACCCGGTGACGTCACCATGAGGACGCCGCCGACCTTGCCGCCCCCGTCGAGCCGCCCCTTGAACGCTCGGTGCATCCACAGCCCCATCGCGTTGCCGCGAGCCCTCATCGCATGGGACGTCTCCATGGCCTACACCTCCCGCTCCCAGCGTCCTCCGCGGCACCGACCCCGGTCAACGGGCGGCACGACGACGACGGCCGGGCTCAGCCCTCGACGCCGGTCGCCTCGTGCGAGGCACCGACCGGCTTGGACTCCGGTGATCCCCGCTCGCGCAGGTAGATGGCGAGGACCACCATGCTCCCGACGGCGAGAAACTCCGACTGCCAGTTCTGGAACGTCCGGCTCCAGAAGTCCGGTGCGGCGAGGTAGTCGGCCCAGCCCAAGGGCGCCTGGAGGTCGCGGATCTGCTCGGCGTTGTGCGCGGCGCGACCGGCGACGAGCTGGGCGGCCCACGAGCCGAGGAACACCAGCCCCATCGTGATCCCGAGGGAGTGCGAGTAGAGGCTGCGCCGCCACCCGCCGACCGCGGCCCACCGGGGGGAGCCCGGCTCGGCGAACCGGCCGACCTTCTGGTCCTCGTCGCTCTCCCGTCCGACCTTGTCGAGCGGCTTGGACTCCGGCGAACCGCGCTGGACGAACCACACGGTGAGGAGGATGAAGAGGAGGAACTGGAGGTACTCCGACTGCCAGTTCTCGGCGACGTCGACCGCGAAGCTCGACGACGCGAGGTACTCGCCCATGCCGACCGTCGGCAGACCGTGGTCGCGGGCGTCGTCGTTGACCCCGACGAGACCGGAGACGGCCTGGCCGACGAGCGCGAGGACGAGCAGCCCGGCGAAGACGAGCGACAGGCCGTGGTCGCGCAGCCGCCTCAGAGGTCCCGTCACCGAGCACTCACCCCCATGGCGAGGCACCACGCGAGCCCGCCGACGATGAAGACCAGCCACCCGACGAACATCCAGCGCATCCGGCTCACCGACCCTCGACGGAGCAGTCGTACGGGAGGTTGTCGCCGCGCGGACGGCACCCGGCGGCGGTGACCCGCCAGCCGTCGTCGAAGCGGGCGAGGAAGACCGTCTCGCCGGCCAAGCGGACGATCGCGTCGCGCCCGTAGACCTCGGCCGTCGGCTCCGCCCCGGCGAGGTCGCCCGGCGCGACCCCGGCGAGCGCGGCAGCGCAGTCCTCCCCGGCGGAGCGGAGCGTCTCGAGGGTGGCCGGTGCGAGCAGGTCGCAGGCGCCCTGGGGCGCCGACGAGGCCGCCGCGAGGAAGGCCGTCGCCGCGTCGGTCGCGGCGCCGTCCTCGACCGACCCACGACCGGCGCAGCCGCCGAGCGTGAGGGCCAGCGACGCGGAGGCGACGACCGCGCTCGTGGCGCACGAGGCGCGACGGCGGCGGGCGGCGTGGCGGGGGTGACCGGGCACACGGTCACTATGGCACCGGCATGGGCGAAGATGGCCGCATGCGTATCGGCTACAAGGCCTCGGCGGAGCAGTTCGCCCCAGGTGACCTCGCGGCATACGCCGTCCTCGCCGAGGAGCTGGGACTGGACTCGGTCACCATCTCCGACCACTTCCAGCCCTGGCGGCTCGAGGGCGGCCACGCCCCGAACTCCCTCGCGTGGCTGTCGTGGGTGGCGGCGCGCACCGAGCGGGTCCTGCTCGGCACGTCGGTGATGACCCCGACGTTCCGCTACAACCCGGCGGTCGTCGCCCAGACGTTCGCGACCCTCGGGTGCCTCGCGCCGGGGCGGATCATGCTCGGCGTCGGCACCGGGGAGGCGCTCAACGAGGTGGCCGTCGGGTCGGTCCCGGAGAGCGGCTGGCCCGAGTTCAAGGAGCGGTACGCCCGGCTCCGGGAGTCGGTGCGCCTCATGCGGGCGCTGTGGACCGAGGAGTCGGTGACCTTCGAGGGCGAGTACTACCGCACCGAGGACGCCCGCATCTTCGACCGCCCGGACCAGCCCGTGCCCGTCTACGTCGCCGCCGGTGGCCCCCTCGTGGCCCGGTATGCCGGCCGGTCCGGTGACGGCTTCATCTGCACCTCCGGCAAGGGCCGAGAGCTCTACGCGGACAAGCTCCTCCCGGCCGTGGCCGAGGGCCTGGCGAAGGCGGACCGCGCCCCGACCGACATCGATCGGATGATCGAGATCAAGCTGTCGTGGGACCCGGACGCCGAGCGGGCCCTCGAGAACACCCGCTTCTGGGCGCCGCTGTCGCTCACCGCCGAGCAGAAGCACTCGATCCACAGCCCGGCCGAGATGGAGAAGGCCGCCGACGAGCTGCCGATCGAGCAGGTCGCGAAGCGGTGGATCGTCGCCTCGGACCCCGAGGCCGTGGTGGCCGCCGTGCGCGAGTACACCGACCTCGGCTTCGACCACCTCGTCTTCCACGGACCCGGCGGCGACCAGGAGCGCTTCCTGCGCACCTTCAGCGAGCAGGTCGTGCCGGGCCTGCGCGAGCTCGTGCCGCACGTGCCCACGCCCGACACCGAGACCACCGAGACCACCGAGAAGGGTGACGCCTGATGGACGCCGTCCCGATCACGACGACCGAGCTGGACGTGGCGACCCTCGTCCTGCGCCTCGCCCTCGGCCCGATGCTCGTCCTGCACGGCCTCAACAAGGTCCGCGGCGGGCTCACCGGCACGGCGAGCTGGTTCGAGTCGCTCGGCCTGCGTCCCGCGTGGCTGCACGCCCGCGTCGCCGCGGTCACGGAGATCGGCGCCGGGCTGCTCGTCACGCTCGGCCTGCTCACCGGCCTCGCCGCCACGGCCTTCGTCGGCCTCATGGCGGTGGCCGCGCTCACCGACCACCGCGGCAAGGGCTACTTCATCTTCAAGGGCGGCGCCGAGTACGTCGTGTTCGTCGCCATGGCCGCCGTCGTCCTCGCCGTCACCGGGCCGGGCCGGTGGTCCCTCGACCACTCGCTCGGCCTCGACCTCGACGGGCTCGGCTGGGGCGCGGTCGCCCTCGTCGGTGGCCTCGCCGGGGCCGCCGCCCTCCTCGTCACGTCCTACCGTCCCTCGCAGACCACCAGGAGCAACGCATGACCCTCTCCCCCCGCGACGCCGTCATCGTCGACGCCGTCCGCACCCCGATCGGCCGCCGCAAGGGCTCGCTCGCCGCGGTCCACGGCGTCGAGCTCTCCGCCCACGTCCTGCGCGCCCTCGCCGAGCGCTCGCAGCTCGACCCGGCCATCGTCGACGACGTCATCTGGGGCTGCGTCCAGCAGGTCGGCCAGCAGTCGTTCAACCTCGGCCGCAACGCGGTCCTCACCGCCGGATGGCCCGAGTCCGTGCCCGCCACGACGATCGACCGCCAGTGCGGCTCCTCGCAGCAGGCGGTCCACTTCGCCGCCGCGGCGATCCAGTCCGGGCAGCAGGACGTCGTCGTCGCCGGCGGCGTCGAGATGATGACCGCCGTCCCCATGGGCTCACCTCTCGCCGTCAAGGACCTCGGCTTCCCGTACCCGCCCTCGCTGCTCGAGCGGTACGGCGTCGACACGTTCAACCAGGGCATCGGGGCCGAGATGATCGCCGAGAAGTGGGGCCTGTCCCGCGAGACCCTCGACGCGTATGCCGTCCGCTCCCACGAGCGCCTCGCCGCGGCGATCGACGCGGACCGCTTCTCCGACCACATCGCCCCCGTCACGCTCGCGGACGGGTCGACCTTCTCGGTCGACGAGGGCCTGCGCCGGGGCACCTCGATGGAGTCGCTCGCGGAGCTCAAGCCGGTCTTCAAGGACGACGGCGTCATCCACGCCGGCAACGCCTCGCAGATCAGCGACGGCGCCTCGGCGCTGCTGCTCATGGCCGCGGAGAAGGCCGAGGCGTTGGGCCTGACACCGATCGCCCGCTTCCACACCGGCGCGCTCGCCGGGGACGACCCGGTCATGATGCTCACCGCCCCGATCCCCGCGACGCACAAGGTGCTGGAGCGCTCCGGGCTCGCGCTCTCCGACATCGGGGCGTTCGAGGTCAACGAGGCCTTCGCCTCGGTGCCGCTGGCGTGGCAGGCGGAGTTCGGTGTCGACGAGGCGCTGCTCAACCCCAACGGTGGCGCCATCGCCGTCGGCCACCCGCTCGGCGGGTCCGGCGGTCGGATCATGAGCGACCTCCTCTTCCACATGAGGCGCGAGGACATCCGCTACGGCCTCCAGACGATGTGCGAGGGCGGCGGCATGGCCAACGCGACCATCCTCGAGCTCGTCCGGGCATGACCGACGACGCGTCGACCCCGGGCGACCAGGTCCGGGTCGAGGTCGACGGGGTGGTCGGGCGGCTCACGCTGTCTGCTCCCGAGCGGCTCAACGCGGTCGCGCCGGACATGCTCCGGGCGGTCGCCCGCGGGGTCCGGCGGCTCGACGACGACCCGGCGGTCCGCGTCATCGTCCTCTCGGGCGAGGGCCGGGCGTTCAGCGCCGGGGCCGACCTCGGCGTGCACGTCGACGAGGGCGACCTCGACGGGACGCTCTTCGGCGTCGGAGCCGCCGTCCGGGCCGTCCTCGAGGCGGGCACCCCGGTCCTGTCGCTCGTGCCCGGGGTCGCCGCGGGCGCCGGGCTCTCCCTCGCGCTGTCCGCCGACTACGTGCTCGTCGCCGACGACGCGAAGCTCGTCCTGGCCTTCGGCGCCCTCGGCCTCATGCCCGACGGTGGCGCCACCGCGCTCGTGGCGGCGTCGGTCGGGCGGGCCCGCGCCCTCCGGCTGGCCCTCAGCGGCGAACGCCTCTCCGGTGCGACGGCCGCGCAGTGGGGCCTCGTGTCGGAGTCGGTGGCGGCGGAGGCCTTCGCGGGCCGGGCCGACGAGATCGTCACGCACCTCGCCACGCTCGCCCCCGAGGGGACGGCGCTGACGACGGCGGCGATCACCGCGGCCACCCTCGACCTCGACGCCACCCTGGGCCGTGAGGAGAGCGGCCAGCAGGCCCTCCTCCGGACCCCGGACTTCGCCGAGGGCCTCGCCGCGTTCCGTGAGAAGCGACCGCCGACCTTCGGGTCGTGACGACAGCGATGGCTGAACCGGGCACCAACCGTGCCGTGACGGCATACCGGGCCTCGGACTGGACCACCGCGGACCTGCTCGCGCTCAAGGGTGACCGGACGATCTCGGTGGTCGTCCCCGCCCGGGACGAGGAGGCGACGGTCGGTGGCGTCGTCGAGCGGCTCGTCGCCGACCTCGTGGGCGCCGGGTCCGGTCGGCCCGGGCTCGTCGACGAGCTCGTCGTCATCGACTCCGACTCCACCGACGCCACGGCGCGGGTCGCGGCGGCCGCCGGCGCGCGGGTCGAGCCCGCCGCGGGGATCCGCCCCGACCTCGGCACGGTGCCCGGCAAGGGGGAGGCCCTGTGGAAGTCGCAGTTCGTCACGCGCGGTGACCTCGTCGTCTTCGTCGACGCGGACCTCGTCGACTGGGGCACCCACTTCGTCACGGGGCTGCTGGGCCCGCTGCTCGTCGACGAGCACGTCCACCTCGTCAAGGCGGTCTACGACCGACCGATGATCGACGCCGAGGGGCGGGAGGAGGAGACCGGGGGCCGGGTCACCGAGCTCGTGGCCCGCCCGTGGCTCGCGCTGCACCGCCCCGAGCTCGCGGGGATCGTGCAGCCGCTGTCGGGGGAGTGGGCGATCCGGCGCTCCGCCCTCGCGTCGTACGCGGTGCCCGTGGGCTACGGGATCGAGATCGCCGCCCTCATCGACACGGCCGACACCCACGGCCTCGACGGGATCGCGCAGGTCGACCTGGGGCGGCGCACCCACCGGCACCACCGCCATGACACGCTCGGCCTCATGGCAGTGCAGGTCCTCGCGGCCGCCGACCGGCGACGGCTCCGGCCTGTCGGCGAGCCCCTGGACGGTGACCGCCGCGACGAGTCCGGCCTCGGTGAGACGGCCGTCCTCACGCAGTACGCGCGGCGGAGCACCGGGTTCGAGCCCGTCGTCACGCCCGTCGGCATCGGTGAACGTCCTCCGGCGGCGTCGTGCTGACCTTCCGGCTGGGGCGCCGTGAGTTCGACGCGCGCTCGCGCCTCGTCATGGCGATCGTCAACCGCACGCCCGACTCGTTCTACGACAAGGGCTCGACGTGGAGCGAGGACGCCGCGTTCGACCGCGTGCGCGAGGTCGTCGAGCAGGGCGCGGACATCGTCGACATCGGAGGGATCAAGGCCGCGCCCGGCGTCGAGATCGGTGCAGACGAGGAGAAGGCCCGGGTCGTCGACTTCGTCGCGGCGGTCCGTGCCGAGCACCCCGATCTGCTCATCAGCGTGGACACCTGGCGCGCCTCGGTCGGCCGGGCCGTCCTCGAGGCTGGCGCCGACATCCTCAACGACGCGTGGGGTGGCGCCGACGCCGAGCTGGTGTCGGTGGCGGGGGAGTTCGACGCCGCGGTGGTGTGCACTCACACCGGCGGGGTCGCGCCGCGGACCCGCCCGCACCGCATCGAGTACGACGACGTCGTGGCCGACGTCGTCCGCTCCCTCCTCGCGCAGGCCGACCGCGCCGTCGCCGCGGGCGTCGACCGCACGCGCGTCGTCATCGACCCGGCGCACGACTTCGGCAAGAACACCTGGCACTCGCTCGAGGTCACCCGACGGCTGGAGGAGCTCGTCGCCCTCGACTGGCCGCTCCTGGTCTCGCTCTCCAACAAGGACTTCGTCGGTGAGGCGCTGGACCTGCCCGTCGGCGAGCGGTTGACGGGGACGCTGGCCGCGACCGCGGTCGCCGCCTGGCACGGCGCCCACATCTACCGGGTGCACGAGGTCGTCGAGACCCGCCAGGTGCTCGACATGGTCTCGGTCATCGCCGGGGACCTGCCGCCGGCGCGCACCGCCCGGGGGCTCGCGTGACGCCCCGGCCCACGTCGACGCCGCCACGCGGGCCGGTCACCGACGTCGTCATCGTCCCGGGCGCGCCCCTCCTCCTGCCGGAGTACCGGGGGAGGGCCGCCGCCGCCCCCGACCTCGCCGAGTCCTGCCTGGAGGCGGTCCGGTCCGCGGTGGCCACGGCCTCACACGTCGTCGTCGTCCACGCCACCGACCGCGAGCCACGCAGCACCAGGCCGCCGGTGGGCCTGCGCGTCGCCGACCACCTGCTCGCTGCCTCGCACCTCGACTTCGACGTCGAGCACGTCGCCGTGGCGTGGGACGCCACCACCGCCGAGTGCGTCGCCGCCGGCACCGCGCTGGCGGCGGAGGGGCACGCGACCACGCTGCTCGTCGTCGCCGACGGCTCGGCCCGGCGCACCGAGAAGGCCCCCGGTCACCTCGACCCCCGCGCGGCCGAGGTCGACGACCTCATCGTCGCCGCCCTCCGTGACTGTGCCGACGGTGGCCTGACCCGGCTCCTCGACCTCGACGCCGACCTCTGCGCCGACCTCCTCGTCGCCGGTCGGGCCCCGCTGCAGGTCCTCGCGGCCGCCGCCGGGCAGGTCCCGCTGGTCGCCCGCTCCCTCGACGTCAGCGACCCGTTCGGCGTCCTCTACGTCGTCGCCCACCTGACCCGCACGACCTGACCCCGCGCCCCAGCTTTCGCTCCCCATGGGCAAACCTCGGGGGTCCGGAGGGATCCGAACCCTCCGGACCCCCACTGTTCCCTCCGTTCGGCGCTCCGAGCAGCGTCAGCCGACGCCGAGGCCGCTCTCCCGGGCGAGCACGATCGCCGCGGCCCGGTCGCGCACGGCGAGCTTGGTGAGGACGTTCGACACGACGTTGCGCACGGTCTTGGGCGAGAGGACGAGGCGCCTCGAGATCGTGAGGTTGTCGTGCCCCCGGGCGACGAGATCGAGCACCTCGCGCTCCCGGTCGGTCAGCGCGGGGAACGGCACCCGGACCGCGGACCGACCCGAGGTCAGGGCCGCCACCGCTCGCGCGGCGACCGCCGGACCGAGGATCACCTCGCCGTTCGCGACGGCACGCACGGCGCGCTCCACCTCGGCAGGGCTCGCGCCCTTGAGCAGGTAGCCGCGGGCGCCCACGCGCATGCACGACGCGACGGCGTCGTCGTCCTCGCGCATCGTCACGACGAGCACCCGCGCGTGGGGGTCGCGTCGCACGATCTCGCGGGTCGTGTCGATGCCCGAGTCCTCGCCGAGGTGCAGGTCCATGAGGACGACGTCGATCTCCGCGAGCGGCAGGGCGAGGGCTGCCGCCGCGTCCGCCGCCTGCCCGACCACGGAGATGCCGTCGAGCGAGTCGAGCAGGCCGGCCATGCCCATGCGGAAGACGGGGTGGTCGTCGACGACGGCGACCCGGACGGTCTCAGGCACGGGTCACCGCCCCGCTGAGCGGGAGGACGGCCTCGACGACGGTGCCGCCGTCGGGGGCCGGGCGGATGTCGAGCACGCCACCCTGCTCCTCCGCCCGCTCACGCATCGAGCTCGTGCCGACACCGGGCCGCGCGTCCGGCGCCACGCCGCCACCGGTGTCGGTCACACGGACGATGAGTCCCTCGTCGGTGGTCGACGTCTCGACGAGGCACTCGTGGGATCCGCTGTGCCGCACCGAGTTCGTGACCGCCTCGGACGCGATGCCGTATGCCGCGGCAGCAGTCTGCGGGTCGAGCGCGTCCTCGTGGCGCGGGTCGAGGTCGACGACGACGCCGTCCTCGGCGTGACGGGCCGCGAGCTCGGCGAGCGCCGCGGCGAGCCCGAGCTCGTCGAGGACCGGTGGGAGCAGGCTGTGCGAGAGGGTGCGCACGTCGGACACCCGCTGGTCCAGCTCCGCCTGGAGGCTGGCGAGGAGCTCGGTGGCCCCGGCGGGGTCGGACCCGAGGAGGTTGCGTGCCCCCTGGAGCCCGAGGCGCAGCCCGGCGAGCGACGGGCCGAGGCCGTCGTGGATCTCGCGGCGGATGACCCGCCGCTCCTCGAGCCGGGCCCGGGCGAGCCGGGCTCGCGCGTCGTCGACCTCCGCGGCAGCGCGGGTGACGGCCGCCGCCGTCGCGACGACGGTGGCGAGGTCGGCGAGCGTCTGCTCGCCGCGCGTGCCGAGCGTCTCGCCACCGGGCAGGGTGGCCTCGAGCTCCCCGACCGGCTCGCCGCGGTGCGACAGCGGCATGCGCACCGGGTGCCCTCCCGGCGTCCCCCAGACCATGGGCGCGCGTCCGGGGACGAGCACGGTCAGCGACTCGAGTCGCATCGCGGCCCCGACGTCGGCGGTGAGGCCGCGCAGGAGGTCGTCGGTGCTCTCAGCCAGCCGGAGATGGTGGCCGAGACGGCGCACGAGGTGCTCCGGCGACGCCGAGACGCCGTAGACCAGCCGGTGCACCCGGCGTTCGAGCCACAGCCGCGCCGGCTGCACCGCGACGGCGACCACGGCCGCTCCGACCAGACCGGTTGCTCCGTCTCCGGGGACGAGCCGGGTGGCGAGCGCCGTGACGACGACGTACACGGACACGAGTGAGACGGTGAGCAGCCCGGCGAGGACCGTGCGGCTCACGGCGAGGCGCAGACCCCACATGCGGCTGCGCAGGACGGCGACGAGGATCGCCGCCGGGTAGACCGCCTGGGACAGCAGGTGCAGCGCCGGGGTGGTCCACACCGGGAGCGGCAACGCGCCGTACGGAACGACGAGCGGGACGAACGACAGGGCGAGCAGGCTCGAGCCCAGCGCCAGCCACCCGAGGCCGTTGCGCTCGGCGACCGGACCGTTCCGGCGTCGGTGCTCGACCGCGAGGGCGGCGACGAGTCCCGTGACGACGGTCCCGGCGAGCAGTGCGGTGAACGGTCCGAAGGCCTCCAGCAGCTGTGCCGTGAGCACCGCGACGATGAGCACGACCCCGAGCGCCACCCCCCACCGGGCCCGCCCGAGCGGGTGGTCGCGCACGAGCCACGGCACGACGAGGAACAACGCCAGCGTGCCGGGCACCCAGGCCGTGCTCTGCAGCCACTGCACGAGCTCGACCCCCGGCAGCCCCGGCCGCTGCTCGGCGAGCGCGGGGTAGCCGAAGCCGATCGCCGCGACCCCTCCGCCCAGGGCGGTGAGGCCGAGGATCCACCCGACGGGGTGCGGCCGCCGGGACAGCACGAGGGCGGCCACCGTGCCGTGGATGCACGCAACGGCGATGTCGACGACGAAGAACCACAGCCCCTCACCCAGCGCCGGTCGGGCGAGGACCACGAGGGACACCGCGAGCACGGCACAACCCCAGGCGGCCGTGGCGATCGCCGCGGCCGCCCGGGGGCGTCCTGCACTGCGGAGGGCGTCCTCGGTGGTCATCGTGTCGGCACCATAGCGCCGGTCCAGGCCGCCGATCTGCGCTTTCCCGAACCCGGTCCGGGCGCGTCAGTCGCGCACGGGGGAGGTGCGGTCACCGAGCGCGAGGCCAAGGGCGGTGACGACGAGCCAGACGGGCCCGGTCATCCCGGCCATGTACTGCAGCGGGGAGATCCCGAGCAGCAGGGTGAGGCCGCCGAGGACGAGCCCGACCCAGCCGACCCAGCGGGTGGCGGCACCGTGACGGATCGCCGCGACGGCGACCGCGACACCGGTGACCCCGGCCCCGACCCACAGCCACGGGATCGTGCCGATCCAGTGGTTGAAGAAGACCGCGCTCTCCGGCACGAGACCCACGCTCGGGTCGGCGACGCCGAAGACGAACTCGGTCGTGAGGCCGGAGCCGAGCAGGCCGGCGACGGAGACGAGACCGAGCCCGGCGGCCGCGACGTCCGGGACGAGGCTCCGGGTCGGCAGCTGGTCGGCGAGCCGGCGGCGCAGGCCGGCAGCGAAGACGAGCAGCAGCACGACCGAGAGCATGGTCGCGGTGTGGAAGACGAGGATCTGCGGAACGAGCTCGCCGAGCCGGGCCACGATGACGTCCGGGTCGCCGTCGGCCTCGGGGGAGTAGACGGCGTCGACCTGGATCGAGGCGGCGATGCCGACGATCGAGGCGACGCCGGCGGCGACGCCGGTGAACGCCCAGCCGCGCCCGCCCGCAGCGCCGGCGGTGGTGGCGGTGGTGTCGGTGGTGTCGGTGGAGGAGGGGTCGGCGGCGCCGGAGGTCTGGCGGCTCGCGTCGAGGGTGGTGCTCATGGGGGCGTCCTTCGGGTCGGGGTCAGGTGAACGAGACACACGTTCTCCCGCCCCCCGTCCCGGGCCACAGGGGACGGCGTCCCGTCCTCCCGGGACGTCGGGGTGGGACGCGAAGCGCGCGGACGGCATACGCGGGGCGTCCACGATCTGCACGGAACCTTCACACAACACGCCCCCGCCACCCGCACGCCTTCTCCTAGCGTCCCTCCCATGATCTCGGTGAGCGGAGTGACGAAGACGTACGGCTCGGTGCGCGCGGTCGACGACCTGAGCTTCGAGGTGGAGTCGGGCAAGGTGACCGGCTTCCTCGGGCCCAACGGTGCGGGGAAGTCGACGACCATGCGGGTCGTCATGGGCCTGGACCGGGCCACCTCCGGGACGGCGACGGTGAACGGCAGCTCGTATGCCGCGTTCCCCGCGCCGTTGCGCGAGGTCGGCGCGCTGCTCGACGCGGGTGCCATGCACCCGGGCCGGACGGGCCGATCGCACCTGCGGATCGCGGCCCACAGCAACGGTATCCAGCGCGAACGCGTCGACGAGGTGATCGAGCAGGTGGGGCTCGGGAAGGCGGCCGGCCGGCGGATCAAGGGGTACTCGCTGGGGATGCGCCAGCGCCTCGGCATCGCCGCGGCCCTGCTCGGCGACCCGCCGGTCCTGCTCTTCGACGAGCCGGTCAACGGGCTGGACCTCGACGGGGTGCGGTGGATCCGCGGCCTCCTGCGCGGGTTCGCGGAGGAGGGGCGCACGGTCCTCGTGTCGAGCCACCTCATGAGCGAGATGCAGCTCATCGCGGACCGGGTCGTCGTCATCGGCAGGGGCCGGCTCATCGCCGACACGGACATGCCCGGCCTCCTGCGGGGCCTGGGTGGACAGCGGGTACGGGTGCGCACGCCGCAGGCGGACGAGCTCGAGAGGGTGCTCGGACCCGACACCGCGGTGGAGCACCCGGCGCCGGACGAGCTGGAGGTGAGCGGGGTGCCCGCGAGCGTGGTCGGCGACCTCGCCCACGCGCACGGCATCCGGCTGCACCACCTCGCCGAGGTCGAGCAGTCCCTGGAGGACGCCTACCTCTCGCTCACCGAGGGCAGCGTCGAGCACCACGGGCACGTCCCGGACGCGCTCGCGCAGGGAGCGGTCCGATGAGCACCGCGACGGTGCTGGCCCGGACGAGCCGGGCGGAGTGGGCCCGGATCTGGAGCGTGCGCTCGAGCTGGGTCTTCACCGGTCTGATCTCGTGCGCCGTCGTCGGACTGGGGCTGCTCGTCGGGATCGACGTCGCCAACAACCCCGAGTCGGTGCCGGTGGGGGCCTCGGCGTGGGAGGGCGCGCGCTTCACCGCGATGTTCGCGCTCTTCGGGACGGTCGCCATGGCGGTGGTGACGAGCACCGCCGACCACGGCACGGGAGCGATCGTCCCGACCCTGCAGTGGACCCCGCGCCGGGGAGTGCTGCTCGCCGCCCGAGCGCTCGTCGTCGCGCTCACCGTCACCGCGCTCGGGGTCGTGCTCGTCGTCGCGGCCAGCGTCGTGGTGTGGACGCTCGCGCCGCCGCGGGTCGGGCTGCCGCTCGGCGACGGGTTCCGGTCGATGGGCGACATCGTCCTCGTCCTGGGCTGCGGAGCGCTGCTCGGCATCGGGCTCGGTCTCGCGACCCGCAGCACGGCTGCCGCGCTCGTGCTCGCCATCGCCCTGCTCCTCGTCCTGCCCCTGCTCGTGGCGCAGCTGCCCTTCGACTGGGCGGCGACCACGTCGTCGCGACTGCCGGGGTCCGGGGCGCTGTTCCTCATCTTCGGCGAAGGGCCGCTGGACGACATGACGGTGGCGTCGGCGCGGCTCACCCTGGCCGCGTGGGCCGTGGGCGCCATGGCGGCCGGAGGGTGGCGGCTGATGAGGAGCGACGCGGGGCACTGACCGCGTCCGGCCGCTCTCGGGGCACGTCGACCGACATACTGCGGGACATGCCCCGCGACCGCCTGACCCGAGCGCAGACCGCGGGGTACGCGGCCGGCAGCGTCGGCACCGGCGGCTTCGGCACCCTCCCGGGTCTCGTGCTCGCCTACTACCTCACCGACACGCTCGGCGTCGCCGCTGCCCTGGCCGCGGTCGTCGTCCTCCTCCCGAAGGTGTGGGACGTCGTCATCGACCCGGCGATCGGTGCCCGAAGCGACCGCGAGCTGGTGACCCGTGGCTCGCGGCACCGGCTCATGACGGTCGGGGCGCTCACCCTGCCGGTCGGCTTCGTCGCGATGTTCGCCGTGCCGGGCGGCTGGTCCGGGGCGGCCGCCGCGGTGTGGGTGACGATCGCGTTCGTCCTCGCCACGACGTCCTTCAGCCTCTTCCAGGTTCCCTACATCGCCGCGCCCGCCGACCTCACGAGCGACTACGCCGAGCGCACCCGGATGATGGCCTGGCGGGTCGGCGTGCTCGCCCTCGCGATCCTCGTCTTCGGGGCCGGCGCGCCGGGGGTGCGCGACCTGCTCGGCGGCGGACGCGCCGGCTACCTCGTCATGGCCGTCGTGTCGGCCCTCGCCCTCACGGCGGGGATGCTCGCGACGGTCACCAGCCTCCGCGGCCACGACGCACCGGCCGCCCGGGTCTCGCAGCCACCCAGCCTGCGTGCCGGGATCGACGCCCTCCGTGAGCTCCCGCGCTTCCGCGCGCTCCTCGTCGTCTTCGTCCTGCAGGCCCTCGCGGTCGGGATCGTCCTCGCGGCCACCCAGTACGTCGCGACCTACCTCCTCGGCTCGCCGTCGTGGGTCAGCGTCCTCTTCGCCGCCGTCGTCGCGCCGGCGCTCGTCGTCATGCCGGTCTGGAAGCGGTACGCCGCAGCGCGAGGCAAGCGGACGGCATACCTCGCGTCGTCGTGGTTGTTCGTCCTCGCCTGCCTGCTGCAGCTGCCCGCGCTGGGTCTCGGATGGGTGTGGCTGTCGGTGCTCGCCCTCGCGCTCGGCGGTGTCGCGTATGCCGGGATGCAGCTCTTCCCGCTCGCGATGCTCCCGGACGTGGTCGAGGAGGCCGGGCGGGCCCGCGGTGGCGCGATGAGCGGCGTGTGGACGGCGCTGGAGACGGCCGGTCTGGCGCTCGGGCCCGGCATCGTCCTCGTCATGCTGGCCGTGGGCGGCTTCGTGTCGTCGACGGGCGACCCGGTGGCGCAGCCGCGCGGGGCCGAGTCGGCCATGGCGCTCGCGTTCTCTCTCGTGCCGGCGCTGCTGGCCGTGCTGTCGATCGCGGCCCTGCGCCGCTACGAGGAACCGGAGGTGGGGCGTGACGGGCGCTGACGAGGTGCTGCGACGGCTGCGGGCGTACCGGGAGCACGACGCCCCGACCCACGGCGGACGGGTGCTGTCCTACGTCTACGACCACGGGCGCCCGGAGCTTGACGAGATCGCGGCCCAGGCGATGCGGATGCTGCAGCCCGTCAACGGGCTCGACCCGACGACGTTCCCGTCCGTCGCCCTCATGGAGGCCGACCTCGTGACCTTCGGGCGGAGCGTGCTGCGGGGGCCGGACGCGACCGGTTCGGTCACGTCGGGCGGGACGGAGAGCTGCCTGCTTGCGGTCAAGGCGGCGCGCGACCTGTGGCGTGAGCGCGGAGGCCAGGGGCGACCGCGGATCGTCATGTCCTCGTCCGCGCACGCCGCCTTCCACAAGGCCGCGGCCTACCTGGGGCTGGCGACGACGGTGCTCCCGGTGGACCCGGGCAGCGGTCGCGCCCCTGCGAGTGGCTACGTCGGGGCGCTCGGTGACGACGTCGCGGTCGTCGTCGTGTCGGCGCCGTCGTACCCGCACGGCGTCGTCGACCCGGTCGCCGAGGTGGCGGGCACCGCGGCCGACCGGGGCATCGCGTGCCACGTCGACGCCTGCATCGGCGGCTGGGTGCTGCCGTGGTGGTCGGCGGCCGGCGGCGGCCCGGTGCCCTTGTGGGACTTCACCGTTCGCGGGGTGAGCAGCATCAGCGCGGACCTCCACAAGTACGGCTACGCGCCGAAGGGCGCCTCGCTCCTCCTCTTCGCGGACGCCGAGCTCGACCGCGCGCGCTACTTCGCGCTGACCGACTGGCTCGGGTACCCCGTCGTCAACCCGACGGTCCTCGGCACCCGCTCCGCGACGTCGCTCGCCGCGGCGTGGGCGGTCGTGCAGTCGCTCGGGGACGAGGGGTATGCCGCCCTCACCGGTCGCGTCGTCCGCGCGACGTCGGCCGTGGTCGCCGCCGTCGAGGGGGTCGACGGGCTCCGTGTCGTCGGGGACCGGGTCGGTCCGCTGGTCGCGGTCGCGACGGACCCCGCCGTCCCGGCGGAGCGACGGGTCGACCCACTGCTGTGGACGGCGGCCGTGGCCGAGCGGGGCTTCGTCCTGCAGGGCCAGCCGGCGATGGTCCAGTCGGACGGATCGGTCGTGCCGCACACCGCGCACCTCACGATCACTCCGGTGACCGACGGGCTCGTCGACGAGCTGGCGGCGGCGCTCGAGGCCGGCGCGGAGTCCGTGCGTGGTGCTGTCCTGCCCGGCCCGGAGGCGTTCTCGCAGAACGGCATACCGGACCCGGTGGTGCTGGCGGATGCCGCGCGGACAGGCGGGGACCTGGACCTCACGTCGGTCCTGGCGGTCATCGAGTCGTTGCCACGGGACCAGTCGGCGCAGCTGCTGTCGGCGTTCCTGCAGCGGTTCACGGCGCCGCGCTGAGTCCCAGCCCGGAGGCGCCTCTGGGACGCGAGCCCCTGGCTGGGCTATTCCCTTTGTCACCCGCGGCCCCTAGCGTCAGGCCCACGCCCGGTCACCGCCGGGCGCCCCTATGAGGAGGAGCATTCGTGCGAGTACAACGTCGTACTTCCCTGGCCGCAGTCGCTGCCGTCGGACTGGTGACAAGCCTTGTCGCAGCGGCAGCCCCGGCTTCCGCCACCAACCCCAACAACTCCAAGAAGCTCACGAAGGCGGTGACCGTCGAGGGAGTGATGAACCACCTGAGGGCGTTCCAGGCGATCGCCGACGCCAACGACGGCAACCGCGAGGCGGGCACGTCGGGATACGACGAGTCCGGCGCGTATGTCGAAGAGGTCCTGCAGGCCGCGGGATACGAGACGCGGCGCCAGTACTTCGACTTCGAGTACCAGGAGCAGGGTGCGTTGCAGCAGATCTCGCCGACCGCGACGACGTACGTGACCGACTCCTTCACGGGATCTGGAGCAGGCAACGTCACGGCCACGGTGACTGCCGTCGACATCAACCTCACGCCCCCACGAGCGAGCACGTCGGGCTGTGAGGCCGCAGACTTCGCGGGCTTCCCCGCAGGCAACATCGCTCTCATCCAGCGCGGGTCGTGCGACTTCGGCCTCAAGGCGGACAACGCCGAAGCCGCCGGCGCGGCCGGGGTCATCATCTTCAACCAGGGCAACGCCCCGGACCGGGAAGCCCTGATCGTCGGCACGCTCGGCACCTACGACGTGGGCATCCCCGTCGTCGGCGCCTCGTTCGCCACGGGGGTCGACCTCGCTGACCCGTCGACCACGATCGCCCGTGTCTACGCCGCACCGATCCAGAACCGTCCGACCTTCAACGTCCTGGCCGAGACCAGGACGGGTCGCGACGACAACGTCGTCATGATCGGTGCCCACCTCGACAGCGTGCGAGACGGAGCGGGTATCAACGACAACGGCAGCGGCTCGGCGTCGATCCTCGAGACCGCGGTGCAGCTCGCCAAGGTCAACAAGCTCAACAACACGGTGCGCTTTGCGTGGTGGGGTGCCGAGGAGGCCGGCCTCATCGGCTCGACCCACTACGTCAACGACCTCGTCGCCAACGACCCCGCTGAGCTCGCCAGGATCGCGACCTACCTCAACTTCGACATGGTCGGATCGCCGAACTACCAGATCGGGGTCTACGACGCCGACGAGTCGACCTACCCCGCGCCCGTGGCGGTGCCGGAGGGTTCGACCCAGACCGAGGACGTCCTCACGGACTACTTCGACTCGGTTGGTCAGCCCTGGGTCGACACGGAGTTCTCCGGTCGCTCGGACTACCAGGCGTTCATCGTCAACGGGGTGCCTGCCTCGGGCCTGTTCACCGGTGCCGAGCAGCTCAAGACCGCCGAGGAGGCCGCCCTGTTCGGCGGCCAGGCCGGCGTCGCGTACGACGTGAACTACCACGGTGCCGGCGACGACATCGACAACGTCAACGCCGAAGCCCTGGACATCAACAGCGACGCCATCGCGCACGCCGCGATCACGCTGGCCCAGAGCACCCAGGCCATCAACGGCGCACGCAGCGCCGGCAAGTCCGGCAAGCCGCACCCCGTGGACGACGGAGTGGTCCAGCCGGCGGCCTGACCCACCGGCAACAACGGTCGGCAGCTCCCTGTCGACGCCGCAGCAGTGGAGTGCAGTGCCCCGGACCGCAGCGGCGGTCCGGGGCACTGCCCTCGTCGGGACGTCTAGTCTCGGCAGCACGGAACCCAGGAGGAACGATGGTGAAGGATGAGACCGCACGGCCCGCGACCCGGGTGACGGTGACCGACGAGGGCCCGGTGCTCGTCGACGGGCCGGTGGAGGTCGTCCTGGAGGACGGCACGACCGTGCGATCCGAGCGCCGCGTCGTCGCGCTGTGCACCTGCCGGAGGAGCCGAATCGCCCCGTTCTGTGACACGAGCCACCGCACGAAGGTGCGTGCCGACCGGGCGGACGCCCCATGACCGCGACCGGGGCGCGGGTCCGGGCGCCTCGCCTGCCTGCGGACCGAGGACCACTCTCCCGGGCGGTGATCGACCACTGCGCCGCTGGCTCCGGGCCGCTGCTCGTGGACGTGTCCGTCGCGGACCCCTACGGCGAGGACCTCCAGCTCGCCCTCTACGTCTGCTACGAGCTGCACTACCGCGGATTCGCCGACGTCCCCGACGCGATGGAGTGGGACCTGGACCTCCTCGCCCTGCGCCTCGAGCTCGAGGCGTCCTTCCTCGGGGCGCTGCGCCGGGACGTCGCCGGCGGCGCTGACGTCGACGCCGAGGTCGCGGCGCTGCTCACCGAGACGGTGGGGGCGCGCGGCATCTCGCACCACCTGCTCAGGGACGGGACGACGGAGCAGTTCCGCGAGTACGTCACCCACCGGTCTGCCTACCACCTCAAGGAGGCCGACCCGCAGCTGCTCGTGGTGTCGCGGATGTCGGGCCGGGCCAAGGCCGGGATGGTCACGGTCGAGCACGACGAGTACGGCGCCGGCCGGGCCGAGGAGATGCACTCCGAGCTCTTCGCCGACATGATGCGCGAGCTCGACCTCTCGTCCGCCTACGGCGACCACCTCGACCGGGTGAGCGGGTCGGTGCTCGCCGAGGTCAACCTCATGTCCGTGTGCGGGCTGCGCCGCGAGCTGCGCGCCGCTGCCGTCGGTCAGTTCGCCGTCATCGAGCTGACGTCGTCCCCGGGGTCGGCGCGCCTGGTCCGGGCCGCGCAGCGACTGGGTTGCGGGCCGGCGACCCAGCACTTCTACGCCGAGCACGTCGAGGCGGACGCGGTGCACGAGCAGATCCTGCGCCGCGAGGTCATCGGGCCGATGCTCGCGGACGAGCCCCACCTGGCGGAGGACCTCGTCTTCGGCATCCAGGCCAGCCAGCTCCTCGGCGGCCGGTTCGCCGGCGAGGTCCTCGACGCGTGGTCGGCCGGACGCTCGAGCCTGCGGTGACGCTCCGGACCGTCGGCGTCGAGGAGGAGTTCCTCCTCGTGGGCGCCACGACCGGCGAGCCCGTGCCCCTGGGCCCGCGCCTCGCCGCCGACGCCGCCGACCCGGACGCGCACACAGTTCAAGCAGGAGCAGGTGGAGATCACCTCGCGGCCGTGCTCGTCGATGGGAGAGCTCGCGCAGGACATCGACCGCCTGCGTCAACGGGTCGGCGAGCTCGCCGCAGCACACGACGGCCTCGTGGTGGCCTCGGGCACCTGGCCCGGTGCCCACGACCCGGTGCCGACCGAGTCCGAGCGCTTCGCCCGGATCGCCCACGAGTTCGGGCACCTCGCCGAGCACCAGCTCACGTGCGGTACGCACGTCCACGTGTCGGTCGCCTCGCCGGAGGAGGGCATCGTCGCGCTCGACGGCATACGCCCGTGGTTGTCCGTCCTCACGGCGCTCACCGCCAACTCACCGTTCTGGCAGGGGCGCGACACCGGCCACGCGAGCTTCCGCGCGGTGGTCCTGTCGCAGCTGCCCACCGCCGGCCCGACGCAGGTGTGGCACGACGTCGACACCTACCGGCGGACGGCGCGGCAGATCATCGACGTCGGCGGGGCGTTCGACGACGGGATGCTGTACTACGACGCGCGGCTCTCGGCGCGCTACCCCACGGTGGAGGTGCGGGTCACCGACGTCTGCCCCGACCCGGGTGTCGCGGTGGCCGTCGCCGCCCTCTGTCGTGCGCTCGTGACGACGATGGTGGAGGGGCCGGGCCGACGGACCGACCTGCCCACCTCCACCCTGCGCGCGGCCGCCTGGCGGGCTGCCAGGCACGGGCTCGCCGAACGGCTCGTCGACCCCGCCACGGGTGACCTCGTGACCGCCGCGCTCGCGGTCGAGTCGCTGATGCGTGCCTCGCGGGAGGCGCTCGAGGACGTCGGTGACCTGGGACTCGTCAAGGAGACCGTCGACCGCGTGGTCCGGGAGGGCGGCGCCGCACGACGTCAGCGGGACGAGGTGGACCCCGCTGCGCCGGCGCCCGGGTTGTCGTCGTTCCGCGTCGGTCGACGCGTCGACTGAGCGTCGACTGAGCAGGGCGGACGGGGTGTCGACGCCCTAGGGTGGTTCCGCCACCCGGACCACCCCGATCCGCTCCGGACCACCTCTGGTGCGCGATGGTGGTCGCACCAGATGGGACAGCTCCATGGAGATCCTGCACTCGGCCGTCGCGATCCTCGGGGCCATCCTGCTCATCATCAAGGTCAGGATCGACCCGGTGATCTCGCTCCTCGTGGCGTGCGTCTACCTGGGGCTCGCGACCGGTCTCGGCGCGGACGGCACCGTCGAGCAGATCACCGGCGGCTTCGGCGAGATCATGGCCGAGGTCGGGCTGCTCATCGGGTTCGGCGTCCTCATCGGCGCGCTGCTGCACGCGATGGGGACCTTCAACGACCTCGTCGGCATCCTCGCGACGCGGGTGGGCAAGCGCCTGCCCTACGCGATGGCCGGCACGCTCGCCACGATCTTCCCGTCGATCTACGTCGACGTGCAGGTCGTGCTCGCGGCCCCGATGGCCAAGGAGTCGGCGCCGGCCGTCGACCGCCGCCTCGGGCTGCCGTGGATGGCGGGGGCCCTGGGCATCGGGATCTTCTCCGGCTACGTCTTCGTCGTGCCCGGCCTGGCCGCGGTCGCGGTGGCCGGGCTCATGGACGTGCCGCTCGGGACCTACCTGCTCTACGGGCTCCCGATCGGGCTCGCGACGGCGCTCATCACGACGTTCCTCTTCCGGCTCATCCTCGGTCGCGGCTTCTGGAACGCCGAGACCGACGTCGACCCCGATGCCGTCATCGTCGACGACCGCCCGCACAGCGAGACCGAGGACGTGCCGCTGGCCGAGACAGCGGCCCGGCTGCCACTGGTCGTGCGGCTGCTGCCGATCCTCGTGCCGTTGGTCCTCATCGCGAGCGGGGCGATCGCCCAGGTCGCCGACGTCTCGAACCCCGTCCTCGACTTCCTCGGCGACGCCAACATGGCCCTCTTCATCGGCCTGCTCATCGCGTTCACCATGGTGCGCCGGTCCCTCGGTGCGGACGGTGTCGGCAAGGTCCTCACCGCCGGGTTCCACACCACCGGCGAGATCCTGCTCGTCACCGGCGTCGGCGGCTCCCTGGGTGCCGTCATCGCCGAGAGCGGCATGCAGGACACCCTCAAGGAGCTCTTCTCCGCGGACGAGAACGCGTCGGTCATCGTCAGCATCCTGCTCGCCTGGTTCATCGCCGCGGTGCTGCACTTCGCCATCGGCTCGGTCTCGGTCGGGGCGATCACCGCCGCCGGCATCATCTCGCCGGTCGTCGGCTCGCTCGGCGTGGACCCCGTCGTCATCGCGCTGGCCATCGCCTCGGGAGCCATGTTCGCGCTGCACGTCAACAGCAACTTCTTCTGGATGTTCAGCACCCTGCTCGAGCTCTCGACCAAGGGCAGTCTCAAGACCCTGACGATGGCGACGTCGCTGGGAGCCCTCGTCTCGCTGCCGCTGGTCTTCGTCGCCAGCCTCGTCGCCGCGCTGTAGCTGCCCTGTGGCTGCCCTCAGCGGGCGAGGTAGCCACCGTCGATCGGGTAGTAGGTGCCGGTCGCGAACGAGGAGGCGTCGCTGGCAAGCCACGCCACGAGCTCGGCGACCTCCTCCGGCTCACCGAGACGTTGCAGCGCGTGCTGCGAGGCCAGGGCGGCCGACACCTCCTCGGTGAGGTTGGCCGTGAGGAGCGGCGTGCGGATGAAGGCCGGGCCCACGGCGTTGACGCGGATGTTGTCGGCCGCGTGCTCCCAGGCCGCGGTCTGGGTGAGGCCGACGACGCCGTGCTTGGCGGCGCTGTAGGCGCTCGCGGTGGCGTAGCCGACCGCACCGAGGATCGAGGCCATGTTGATGATCGACCCGCCGCGCTCGGACTCCTTCATGGCCCGTATGCCGGCACGCTGGGTGTAGAAGACGCCGTCGAGATTGACCTTGATCACCTGGTGCCACGCGTCGTCGGTGTAGTCGCCGCTGCTCACGGCCTCGCCCCCGATGCCGGCGTTGGCGACGACGATGTCGACGTGGTGAAGCGCGGCCAGGGTGGACTCCATCGCGGCGTCGACCGACGCGGAGTCACCGACGTCGACGAGGGCGCTGTGGGTGCGGCACTCGAACCCCTCGAGCTCCTTGAGGACGGCGTCGATGTGCTCCTGGTCGCGGTCCCAGATGGAGATGTCGGCACCCGAGCGCGCCATGACGTGGGCGCAGGCCCTCCCGATGCCCGACGCTCCTCCGGTGATGACGGCGACCTTGCCGCCCAGTCCGTAGCTGTTCACAGCTCAGGCCTTCGCGATCGAGCTGCCCCAGGTGCGGGCCCGGTCGAGCTCACCGTCGAGCATGGGGCCCTCGGTCCCGTGCACCCAGAACGACTCCGGGTCCGTCTGCGCCGTCGCTCCACGCTTGCGCAGCCGCTTGGCGGCCTTCTTCGCGGCGGACCCCGGCACCCGGGGGTGGTTCACGCGGGTGTCGAAGGTCGCGAACCGGGGCGGGGTCGCGTCCGGGGTCAGCTGCTCCAGCCACTCACGCAGGCCCATGGACGCCGACTCGACCGCGCGATGGGCCTTGGTGGCGGCGTCCTCGCGGGTGGAGGCCCGGCTCAGGCCGAACGCGTGGGTCGGGGCTCCCACGACGAGCAGGTCGAGGTCCGCGGGCAGCGGCCGAGCCGCGGACACCTCGTGCACCTCGACCTCGGCGGACTCCTTGATGCCCTGGGCCACCGCCTCGGCGACCTCGCGGGTGTTGCCGAACATCGACTCGTAGACCACCCATGCCTTCGTCATCGTCTTCTCCTTCTCGCGTCCGTGCCGTGCGCACGTCGGACTGTGGTGTGTGTCGGGTCAGGCGCGGGCGGAGGGTCGAGCGACCTCCCGCATGGCGAGCGTGATCAGCACCGCGCTGAGGGCGGCGACGAGGAGACCGGCCACGAGCAGGCCGACGCCGAGTCGGCCCATCCACGGGAAGGTCGCTCCGACGGCCACGTCGGCGGTGACGCCCGCGCTGGCGTCGGTGTTCATGATGACGGCGGACCAGTCACCGTCCTTCGGCGTCCACACGAGCTCCTGCGTCCCGGTGCCCTCCCGGGTGGCGTCCCAGAAGTCGACCGACGAGGGCGAGCTCGGAGTGCCGGACCCCGCGACCTCGCGGGGCTCCAGGCCGGGCCCACGCTCGACGCTGTAGGACGCGCTGCCGAGGAACGTGTCGACGTCCGTCCCCGGACCGATGCCGAAGAAGATCGCGTCGCCGGTGGCGCGGGACGTGACCGTCACCTTGACGTCCCCGATGACCTGCTCGGGCACCCACCTCGCACCTGCGGTGTGGATCTCGAGGTCGCTGAAGACGACCGCGTGCCCGTCCGTGCCGACGGGCTCGACCCGTGACATGACGTAGCCGTCCGCGTCGCGGGCCACGCTGCTCGCGACGAGGGTGGTGACACCGCCGGTCAGCAGCCCGAGGGAGATCAGGGCCGCGAGGGTGCCGATGACCACGGTGAGGACGGAGCCGGTGCCCCAGCCGCCGGGGGCGTTGGGAGCGCCGCCCCCGGTCGGGAGCTGGCCCGACGCGCGCTGGTACCCGGCCGGCGGGGGAGGTGGCGGAGGGCCACCGGACGACGTGAGGTCCATGCGGCCCTGCGGCTCGTGCGGCCCCTGGTCGAGACGGAAGGGCGGGTACTGGTCGGTCATCAGGCCGGCATACGCCGCGACCCGCAGGACCCAGCGGTTCAGACCGAGCAGCAGGTCGTAGAGCGGTCGGGGGTAGGCCCCGGTGACGGCGACGACCACGGCGGCCACGAGCGCCAGCAGACCCACGAGGCCCCCACCGAGGGCCCACCGGACGTCGCTGTCGGCCTGCCAGGCCACGGTCGCGCCGCTGCCGACGAGGACGCCGACGACGAGGTAGTGCGGGATCGCGAGCAGCCACCACTTGACGAGCGCGAGGCCGCGAGACAGGTGGTCGGGGTAGTCGATCTCGAGGTGTGCGGGGTAGCTCGGGTCCTCCGCGAGGGTGAAGGGCGGGTACTGGTCGGTCGCCAGCGCCCCGTAGGAGTAGTAGGTCACCCGCCACCACCACCGGAGCACCCCGACGTTGAAGTCGAAGATCGCCCTCGGGTAGCGGCCAGTGAAGAGGATCGCGAAGAGCGCGACCACGCTGAGGACGACGAAGGCCGCCCAGAGGAACAGGAGGACCACGTAGTGCGGGATCGCGAGGAGCCACTTGACGAGCCACAGCCATCGGGAGACGGCGGGCTGGTCGACGGCGTCGACGTGGACGGGGTACGGGCTGGGGGAGGGTGCGTAGGGAGTGGTGACCGCCATGATGACCAAGACCTTCGGTGCGGGTGTCCTTGTCCTTCCACGCTCCGCTCCCGACGGGGGATCGGCTAGGGACTTTCGGCCCGCCGACCGGTCTCGCCGGTCAGGCTGTCGCCGGTCAGGGCTGCCTCCGGTCAGGGCGGGCTGCGCCGCAGGTGGATGTCGAAGAAGTCGCAGATCCGGCGGCGCGCGTCGGTCGTCGCCTCGGCGTCGTACTCCGTGCCGGAGACCCGGGCGAGGAAGCGCAGCATCAGGGTCGCGTCGGCGGGGTCGTGGTCGTTCATGAAGCCGTGGCCCACCCCGGGGTAGATCTTCACGTCGTGGGGGATGTCGTTGTCCTCGAGCAGCCGCTCCAGCCGTCGTCCCGCGCCCGCGCCCAGGGGTGAACGGTCCGCGCCGCCGAAGCTGCCGACGATGGGGCAGGCCTCCGGCAGCCACGATCCGGCGTCGGCCGGGCACCCGCCGTAGTTGACGCTGGCCGCCTCGTAGCCGGGTTCCGGCGCGAGCGCGAGGGCGTAGCCGCCACCCATGCAGAAGCCGATGACACCAACCCGCCCGCTGCAGCCCTCGTGCGCGACCAGCCACCGTCGGGCCGCGTCGATGTCCTCGAAGGTCCGCCCACGGCGTTCCCCCAGGTCGCGCATGATCGTCCTCAGGCACCGCACCCGGCTGCCCCAGTGGAACAGGTCCGGGGCGACCGCGAGGAAGCCCACACCGGCCAGCCAATCCGCCTGCGAGCGCAGGTCGTGGCTCATCCCGGTGAAGTCGTGGACCACCACGACGCCCGGCCACGGAGGTGAGGTCGTCGGCACCGCGCAGTAGGCCGGCATACGGCCCTGTCGGGTCTGCACCCGGATCATCGTCACGGTGCGTCCCCCTCACGCCCCGGCGTGGCGCGGGACCCGGGTCGCAGGAGGAGCCAGAGCGGCACGAGACCCACCACCGCGAGGACGAGGAACGGCGGGATGACGGACAGGGACACCACGGGGGAGTCCGGGTCCGCGCGGACGCCGAACCACTGGTCCACCGCGATGCTCACGGACTCGATGACCCACAGACCCAGGACCGCGCCGGCCACCAGCGCACCGCGGGCCTCCCGACGCCACAGCCACAGGGCCGCCACGGCTGCGAGGGGGAGCCAGACCGCGAGGTCCTGGACGTAGATGGCGTTCGTCTGCACCCCGGTGCCCTCGAGCACGGGGGCCGGGTGGTCACCGAGCGACGGGACGATCATGGCGAGCCAGGCGAGCGCGTTGAGGACGGCGACCACCCACACGTAGACGGCGACTCCCCGGACGGGGGCGCGGCGGGCCGTGTCGCGGGCGACCTGCCACAGCCGGGGCGACACCGCGAGGTGGCCGGCCGCCCACAGAGAGCTGCCGAAGAGGGCCACGTACACGAGGAAGGCCGCGTTGAAGGGCGTGAGGAAGAGGAAGAGCACCGCGTTGTAGACGACGTAGAGGACCGCCCCGGCCCACGTGACCAGTGCGGGCTCCGAGCCGAGCCTCGCCCTCCACACGGACCCGAGCAGCACGGGGACGGCCAGCACTCCCAGTACGAGCGCCGTCCCCCGGGCAGACCCCTGCATCGCCGCCGGCCCGTGGAGGAGACCGGGGTCGACGAACGTCCAGACGGCCGACACGAGCGCGAGAGCGGCCGTCGCGACGGCCAGGGCCGTCGCGGGCCCGAGAGCGTGTGTCCTCGCGGTTCCGAGGGCGTTTGTCGATGCGGTCCTGGTGTCCACATCGAGAAGCCTGCGTGTCGAGGACGCCGCTGGGACAGGGCACTTGGTCCCGTGGCCCTCGGCTGCTCGACTACGCCGGCACCGTCCTCGGTGCTCGCGCCAGCGTCTCCAGCTCGCGTCGCAACGACGTCGTCAGCAGCCCGATCTCGGGGACCACCTCCGGGTCCGTCATCGCCACGACGGTGAGCCAGCCGGCGTAGGACAGCGCCGCGAAGGAGACCCCGATGTTGCCGGCCGTCGTCGTCACGGGGACGATCCGGCGGATCGGGACTCCCGCGAGGGTGAGCTCGCGACGTGGGCCGGGGAGGTTGGTGAGGAACGAGTTGACGAGCTGTTGCCGGTTGATGAACCGGGCGAACAGGCCCGTCGCGGCGACCAGCCGGAAGGCCGGCCCGATGAGCGCAGCCGAGGCGCCGCGGGTCTGGGTCTTCTGCACCCGCGTGAGCGCGGCGACCGCCTCGAGGCGCTCGGTGACCGACCCTGAGAGCGGCACCCGGACGGGCATGACCCCCACCCGGTTCCCGAGGTCCCCGCCGGTGGTGCGCACGCGGGCCGAGACGGGCACCGAGACGACGAGCTCCCGCAGGTGCTCACCCCGCCGGCGGAGGACCTCGGCCATCGCGCCGGTGACGGCGACGAGCGCGACGTCGTTGACGGTGGCACCGTGACGCCGAGCGGTCACGTGCACGCCGTCCAGGTCGACGCTGACCGTCGAGATGCGTCGCCGCGGACCGGTCGCCCGGTTGATCGAGGTCCTGGGCGCCCGGCGGCCACGGCGGGGTCCGAGCTCCGCCGCTCCACGACGCAGCCGGGCCAGGCTCGACGGCAGGTCCCGCAGGTCCTGCAGGCCGCGCGCGAGCTCGCGCGCGCGCTCGGACAGGAGATCGCGTGTGCCGGGGCTTGCTCCGCGCGACGCTCCCGTCGGTGCGGTCCCCCCTTCGCCCCCGTCGACGAGGCGGTCGAGCACGGCGAGACCACCGACCCCGTCGGTGAGGACGTGGTGGAGGACGACGACGACGGCCGCTGCCTCACCATCCTCGCGATGGAGGACGACGGCCCGCCAGAGGGGCAGGTTTCGCGGGAGGGGTCGGGTCACGGCGTCGACGGCGCTCGCCAGCAGCGCGTCCTCGTCGCCGGACCGCGGGAGGTGCTGGGTCGTCACGTGCGACCGGGCGTCGAACGCCACGTCGTCGGTCCAGTAGGCCCGGCCGAGCCCGGGTGGCGGAGACACGAGGACCTGGCGCAGCCGGCGGATCTTCCCGGCGCGCCGCTGCAGCGTCTGCTGGACGTGGGAGGCACTCGCACCGGGACCGAGGGTCAGGAGCGCACCGATGTTCATGGGGACGGGACCGACGTCCGTGGCCAGCTGCAGCGCGTCGCCGGCGCTGATGCGCTCCACCGCACCTGCCGGTCTTGCGCCGCCTGCCACCGATGCGCCCATGCCGCCAGCCTGCGAGGGGGCCTCGTGTCGGGACAAGGTCCGAAGGTCCCCCGTCGGGGCCAGTCCGGAGGAACCACCGACGGCGGCACCACCGGGCCGAAACGACCATTGTCGGGTCGGGAAGGGCCGCCCTAACGTGGAACGAGTGTGCGCCGTGGAGCAGGGGCGGCGTCGCGGAGGAAAGGGCGATGGCGGTGGCGCAGACACGGATCGCGGACGTGGGCAGGCTGGCCTGGTTCCCGGCGTCCCGGAGGACCAAGTGGCTCGTCGTGGTGTTCTGGGTGCTCGTGCTGGCCGCCGCGTTCGGGCCGTCGAGCAGGCTGCCGGACGTCCTCAACAACGAGGCGGTCGCCTGGCTGCCCGAGGACGCTCAGTCCACGCAGGTGGTGAGGCAGATCGAGGCCTTCCGGAGCAAGAACGAGTTCCCCGCGGTCATCGTCTACGAGCGACCCGGCGGCCTCACCCCGGAGGACACGCAGGCGGTCACGGCCCACGCCGCGCAGTTCGGCGCCATCGATGAGGTCCGGACCGACGTCATCGGCCCCATCCCGTCGCAGGACGGTGAGGCCCTGCAGGTGATCGTCCCGGTCGACGCCGGCGAGGAGGGGTGGGACTCGCTGGGCGCGACCGTCGAGGAACTGCGGGCCGCCGCCGAGGACCGCCCGGACGGGCTGTCCATGCACGTCACCGGTCCGGTCGGCCTGGCGGCGGACTCCTCGGAGGCGTTCGCGGGGATCGACGGCAAGCTGCTCTACTCGGCGATGGGTGTCGTCATCGTCATCCTGTTGTTGACCTACCGCAGCCCGGTGCTGTGGCTCGTCCCGGTGGTCTCGGCCGGCACCGCCCTCTTCGTCGCCCAGGGCGTCATCTACTTCCTCGCCAGGGACGACACCCTCACCGTCAACGCCCAGAGCTCGGGCATCCTCACCGTCATCGTGTTTGGTGCCGGGACCGACTATGCCTTGCTCCTCGTCGCCCGCTACCGGGAGGAGCTGCGGCGGCACGAGGACCGGCACGAGGCGATGGCGTTCGCCCTGCACCGGGCCGGCCCCGCGATCGTCGCCTCCGGCGCCACCGTCATCGCCGGCATGCTCTGCCTGCTCGTCGCGACGATGAACTCCACCAAGGGACTGGGGCCGGTGGCGGCGATCGGCATCGCGGTGGGGCTGCTCGTCATGTTGACGCTGCTGCCCGCGATCCTCGTCGTCTGCGGGCGGTGGATCTTCTGGCCGGTGCGCCCGTCGTACGGCTCGGCCGACCACACGCGTGACGGCCTGTGGGCCCGGGTCGGCGCCCGCATCGCCCGCGCGCCGCGGCGCACCTGGGTCGTGACGTCGGTCCTGCTGGCAGTGGCTTCCCTCGGCGTCCTGCAGCTCAACGCGACCGGCCTGGAGAACAAGGACTCCTTCTACGACAAGACGGAGTCCGTCGTCGGGGAAGAGGTGCTCGCCCAGCACTTCCCGGCCGGGGCCGGCTCGCCGGTCCTCGTGCTGGCGAACGCCGGCGCGGCCGGCGAGGTCAGGACCACGCTGCAGGAGGTGGACGGCGTGGCCTCGGTCGCCGAGCCCGTGACGCAGGGCGAGCGCACGCTTCTGCAGGCGACCCTCGCCGACGCCCCCGACTCGGACGCGGCCACGGAGAGCATCGACCGGATCCGCGACGCGATCGCGGACGTGTCCGGTGCTGATGCGATCGCCGGCGGGGACACCGCCACCCGTGCCGACACCCTTCGCGCCGCCGCCGACGACAACGTGCGGATCATCCCGCTCATCCTCGTGGTCGTCCTGCTGATCCTCGTCCTGCTGCTGCGCGCGATCACCGCCCCCCTCATCCTCATCGGCACCGTCGTGCTGTCCTTCGGGGCCGCTCTCGGCATCTCGGCGCTGCTCTTCCGGCACGTGTTCGACTTCGCCGGCGCGGACTCGTCCCTGCCGCTGTTCGTCTTCGTGTTCCTCGTCGCGCTGGGGATCGACTACAACATCTTCCTCATGACCCGCGTCCACGAGGAGGCCAAGGAGATCGGCACGCGCCGAGGTGCCCTCGTCGGGCTGGCCGCGACCGGTGGCGTGATCACCTCGGCCGGCCTCGTGCTCGCGGGGACGTTCGCCGTGCTCGCGACCCTCCCGCTGGTCGCCTTCGCCGAGATCGGGATCGCGGTGGCCCTGGGCGTCCTGCTCGACACCCTCGTCGTCCGTTCGGTCCTCGTCACCGCCCTCAACCTCGACGTGCGGGGCCGGATGTGGTGGCCGAGCGCCCTCGCCCGGCGGGACGCCGAGCTCGATGCGGAGTCGCCGGCGAGGTCGGAGGAGCCACAGCCCGCCGCGACGTTGGAGGCGGCCCGCTGAGGGTGGCACCCACGTCCGGAGCAACCAGCAACCAGCAACCAGTAGGCACCAGGAGGTCGCGATGTTCGCGCAGATGTTCACCGGCAAGGTCACCGACGCGGAGGCCGTCCGCGCCACCCTCGAGAGCTGGCCGGCGGGAGCCGGGCGTGACGCGAAGGGATGGCTGGGATCGACGGCCGGCATCACCGACGACGGCCTCCTCGTGGCCCTCGCCCGCTTCGAGTCCGCGGACGCGGCGCGCGCCAACAGCGACCGGCCCGAGCAGGGCGAGTGGTGGGACTCACTGGCGGCGAACCTCGACGGCGAGGCCACCTTCTTCGACAGCGTCGAGGTCGACGAGGACCTCGTCGGCGACCCGGACACCGCCGGGTTCGTCCAGGTGATGCGAGGACAGGTCAGCGACACCGCCCGCGCTCGTGAGCTGGCCGGGACGGACTCGGGAGCGTGGGCCCGCTTCCGCCCCGACATCCTCGGCTCGCTCCTGCTCACCCGCGACGACGGGGGGTACGTCATGGCGATCTACTTCACGTCCGAGGCCGAGGCCAGGGTGGGCGAGAAGACCGAACCCCCCGCCGAGCTGGCGGCGACCATGCAGGAGATGAACGACCTGGAGGTCGGCGAGGTCACCTTCTACGACCTGCGCGACCCTTGGATGGTGTCGCCCTCCACCTAGGCATCCGGGTTGAGGGTGGAGGTCCGCACGGCCGCCGCCATCGCCACCACCGCCGCCGCCGGGTCAGGGATCCGGGACGAGGGCGGAGTAGTTGCTGCGGAAGATCCGTTGGCCGACGAGCCGCAGCACCGTGTCTCGTGCGAGCCGGGGCAGGGCCCGGGTGCGGTCGCGTCGATGCGTCTGGGCGCGGACGAAGCGCACCCGTGGTCGTCGCCGGTCCTCGTAGCGGGTCAGTGGGAGGTGGTGGGACGCGACGTCGGCGAGGACCAGCGCGTCCTCCAGTGCCATCCCGACGCCTTCGGCCATGTTGGGTGACATCGCGTGTGCGGCGTCGCCGACGAGCACGGTCGACCCCTTCACCCAGGGCGTGTGGTCGACCTCTTGGATCGGGGTGAAGTGGGGCGTTCCACCGGAGCCGAGGAACTCGTTGACGAGCGTGGGCACCGGGTGGGCGAAGCCGGCATACCGGCGTGCCAGTGCCTCCGGGTCGCCGGCGACCGGGTCGACCCCGGTGGGCGCGTCGGCGTCGGCGTAGCAGTACGTCAGTCCTCGTCCGAGCGGGACCGTGAGGAAGGCTGCTCGGCTTCCGAGGTGCACCGTCCACGACGTGATCGCGTCCCATCCCTCGACGAGGAAGCGCCAGCTCACCTGGTGCAGGAACCGTGGCTCGCCCCCTCCGAAGGCTGCGTCCCTGACCCAGGAGCGGACGCCGTCGGCGCCGACCACCAGGTCGTGGTCACGGGCGGAACCGTCGTGGAGGACCGCGTGGACCCGGGCGCCCCGGGGGGCGAGTGTCGTGACCGTGGTCCCCATCCGCACGGGGATCCCGTCGGCCAGCACCTCGTGGAGGTCGCGGTGGCTGATGGCGACGCACGGCCCGACCGACCCCCACACCGAGCGAAGATCGACCTCGAGCAGCACGCGCCCGCGCCGGTCGAGGAACCGCTGCCGGCTGATGGGGTGGGCCCGGTCGAGGACGACGTCCCCGACCTGCAGGGCACCGAGGGCCCGGACGGCATTCGCCGGCAGGTACACCCCCGCGCCCGGGTGCGAACGACGGGGTGCCCGCTCGACCACGTCGACCTCGGCGCCTCGCTGGATGAGGGCCCGCGCGGTGGCAAGCCCCGCGATCCCGCCGCCCACGACGAGCACGTGTGTCGTGTCAGCCACGGTTCTCCTCGTTCGTGGGAGGCGGTCGTCGAGCGGGGGAGACGACGTCACGGTCGGTGGCCCGTGGGAGCGAGAGGGCGAAGCGCTCGAGAAGTGCCGCCACGCGCTGGGGGTTCCCGAGCTGGGGCACATGTCCTGCCGGCAGCAGCTCGAGGCGGGCATGCGGGATCAACGCGGCCACGGCCTTCGCCTGCGCCACCGGCAGGACCGGGTCATGGGTGCCACAGACCATCAGGGTGGGGACCGCCAGTCGGCGCAGGTCGTCCGCTCGGATGCGGGCGGCCGGTCGCGGCCCGAGCGGTGAGAAGAGGGCACGGAGCTCCGCGCTGTTCGCCGCGACCGCGACCGGGTCCCGTGCCGCGTCGACGATGGAGTCGAGCAGGTCGGGGTACCGCCGAATCGTCTCGCCCTCGCCGACCGAAGACATCAGGCGTAGCACCATCCGCCGGTTCGGTTTCACGGCACGGGTGAGGAGGGGGCCCACCGTCGGCGTGGCCAGCAGCCGGATCGGCAGGGGGATGCGGCTGCCGGGCATCAGTGGCACCGAACCGAGCATGACGAGCCCGCGTACCCGCTCGGGACGGGCGAGGGCATACCAGACCGCCCAGATTCCCCCGCCCGAGGCGCCGACGAGGACCGCCGACTCGACCCGCAAGCCGTCGAGGACCTCGTCGATGAACCGCACGGCACTGTCCCGGAAGGACGCTCCTGGGACGTCGACCGGCTCACTGAGCCCGAACCCCGGACGGTCGACGAGGACCGAGCGCACTCCCGTGAGGTGCTCGAGGAGCATCAGGTGCGACAGGGAGGACGTGTTGTTGCCGTGCAGGTGGACGGTGACCGGTCCGTCCCCGGCTTCGATGAGGTGGACCCGCGCCGACCCGGCCCTGATGAAGCGGCCCTCGGCGCCGGCGGCACGGACCATCCGGTCGTACCGCTCGTGCAGGGCGCCCGGGTGACCGGGGACCCGCGACCCCCTCAGCTGTGCCGTCATCGCCACTCCTTCGCGTGCTCGTCCTCCTCGAACGATCGGTCCCCCCGCTCCTCCCGGCTAGTTCGAATCTCGCACTGCCCAGGGCCGCGCCCGGTGGGACACTGAAGACGTGGGCTCGAGTGAGATCCCCGGATACTGCTCGTTCACCAAGGCCATCGAGCACCTCGGTGACCGATGGAGCCTGCTCATCGTGCGGGAGCTGGGGGTCTTCGGACCGCAGGGCTTCAACGGTCTCGCGCTCGGGCTACCGGGCCGGATCTCCCGCTCGGTCCTCGCCGATCGGCTTCGGCGTCTGGAGAGCCTGGGTCTGGTGTCGCACGCCGACGACGGCGCCCCGCATCCGGCATACCGCCTCACCGCGGTCGGTCAGGGTCTGATGCCCACCCTCGCCACGCTTCGGGACTGGGCGGACACCTGGCTGCCGGACGATCCCGACATGCTGGACCGCGACCCCGACGTCCTGCTCGCCTGGCTGGCGCAGCGTGCGGACCTCGACCGGGCACCCGAGCGACCCGTCGTCCTTGAGGTGAGGCTGCACCACCGACGCGACCGGAGGTACTGGCTCGTGCTGCAGCAGGGCGAGGCTTACGGGTGCCTGACCGACCCGTTGCTGGACGGCAGCCGCTACGTCTACCTCGACTCCTCCCTGCCCGCGCTGCTCGCGATCGCGAGGGGGAGGAGGAGCTGGTCCGACGGCTTCGACGACGGCTCCGTGCGGGGCAGCGGCAACCCTGACCTGCTACGGCGTGTGCCGAGGTGGTTCGTGCCCGCCGCGAGCACGGTGCACTCGGCGCGCGCGGGGTGAGGCGAGGGCCACCCCCCGGTGCGGGTCCTCGGCGCGGGTGGCCCGAGACCCCGGTGGTCGCGGGGACCCAGCGAACCTCAGCGGTGCTTGGCCACCGTGAGGAGGACCGCGGAGTCCTCCAGTGCCTCGAGGCTGTGGCGGGCCTGAGGGACGACGAGCAGGTCCCCGGGGGAACCCTCCCAGGACTGTTCCCCTGACGCGAGCCGCACCCGACCGAGCAGCACGTGGACGGTGGCCTCACCCGGGTTCTCGTGCTCGTCGAGGCGGCGACCTGCTGCCAGCGCGATCACCGTCTGGCGCAGGACGTGTTCGTTGCCGCCATAGACGGTGTCCGCCCCACGCCCGCTGGACGCCTGCTGCGCGATCTTGAGCTGCTGCCGGGCCAGGGCCGTGAGCGACGTCTTCTCCATGCCCCGACCCTGCCACACCTGGTCGCGGCCCCGCTCCGCGGTCAAGGATGGGCGGGGATCAATGATGGGGGCTTGGATGACGCCTGCGCGGAGGAGGACTCCGGTGGTCGTGGTGGCCAGGGACGGGGTCGAACCGTCGACCTTCCGATTTTCAGACAGAGGCATCACCGCAGGTCAGCAAGGGTGAGAGGACTGTCGTGCAACTTCTCATGCAACTTCTCGATCGGCTCGGCGGTCAGGACTCGTCGTCAGCTTGACCCGCTGGTGAAACACGCCGCCTACGGGGCACCGTGCGATCGTGGGGCGCCGACTGCCTCCCCGCCTTGAGCGCGGCCGCGTCAGTCCCGGTATAGAGGTCGTAGTCTCCGACGTCTTCGCTATTTTGTCTCTTGTGGGTGCGCACGTCCGCGCGAACCGGTAGGTATTTGACGTGACTTCTTCGTGGGGCCGAGATTGGCGACAGAGCAGGTCCGCACGGCAGCGCCCACCAGCGTGGTACAGCGGATCTAATGTTGGTACCACGAGCAGGTCGTGTTGAGCGTGACCGGCACCGCGTGTAGGCCTGGGGCTCCCTGTGGATGAGCAGCGCGCTGTCCCTCTCTCTTGGTCGGCCTCAGAGTCCTTCTACCGGGTTCTCGGTGTGTCGGAAGCGGCAGACAGAGTCCAGATCGTTCAAGCATCTAGGAGGCTGGCACGGGCGATGCATCCCGACGTCCGGCCAGGCAGCGAGGAGCGGTTCAAGTTGGTTCTTGAGGCGCAACAGGTGCTGACTCACCCGGAGCAACGACATCGCTACGACCAGCACCGAGGCGCGATCCAGTTGCAGGAGCGAGAGCAGGCGAGGCGACAGAGGGAGGCAGCCGCAGCCGAAACGGCGGCCCGCGCCGCGCGCGAGGAACAGGTCCGAAGGGCCACAGCGGAAACCGCTGAGCGTGAGGCTTGGCTCCTTCGCAGGGAGGAAGATGCCCGCCGACTCCGTGAGGATGAGTCGCGCCGGCGTCGGCATGCAGCTGAGGCCGCGGCTCGGGCCGCTCAGACTGCACCAACCGCCTGGCAAGTGAAGTACACGTGGTCTGATCGGCAGCTAAGAGACCTCCTATCAGTTCGTGGGCAGGACGAAGTCGTCACGGTCGTGGGCCAACCCGGATTTCATCGGAGCGGGTTCTCGTTCGTGAGCGGCGCGGACGGGGGCCGCGTCGAGGTCCCTGCCGGGCTGATGCCCGGGACATACACGATCGACGGGCGAGGATGGTTCGCCCCGTTTGGAGGTCCACGAGGGAACTTGATCCTCCGGTATTACTGGCCCAGTCCCGTGCGGGGAGCGGATATCTCGCACTCCGTCTCGCGACAAGGTCGCAATCGTTGGCGAAGTGGGCGTTTCACAGGACCGGTGACGGGCGACGTGCTGGGCATCCCCGCTGGGGCGGGCAACGCCACGCTCAAGTACGTCGGCCAAGGGTGCGCAGGTGAGTTTGGGGGAGGTTCTGGCGACCTCCTTGTCGACATCATCTTCGAAGGCCGCCAACGCACACGCATGACACATCGACTGCTCCTGGGGATGGGCGCTCTCGCCCGTTTCGTCATGTGGTCGGTCCTGGCAGTGCTTGGTTTGCTGCTAGTCGCCGCAGGCATCCGCTTCTGGACCTCATAGGAATTGAAGCGTTTGGCTTGGTGGAGCACCGCGGATGGGCAAGGGGTCACCTGGGAGATGAGCCTCGCCTCGACGGAGGCGATGTCGATCCGCGTTGGTTTCGCAGCCAGGACAGGGCGAATCGGTGGTTGGCCCGTCCGGGTCCATCGTTGCCACGCCAGCTCGTTGATCTCTCAAGCGCGCTTCAGCGGTACGTCGATGGCGAGCAGCTGCGAAAGGCGAGGTACGGATGGACGGCGAGCGGACGGAGCATCCAGGTCGTGGTCGTGCCGTGCAGGCAACCGTGCATTCAGCAAATGCCGGCAGCTTATGGTTCTGCCGTGGCAGTTCGCCTTGCTCCGGGGACCACCTGAGGCCGTGGCTCCGCTACCGCGCGGGCTGCGCCACCCGAGGTTATTCAGAACCGTTTCGGCAGCTTGGCCGCGTCACCCTCCTCCGCGAGGGCCGAGAGGGCGTCGGCGATCTGCGCATCGCGCCCCTCGACGGCGTGCATGTATCGCTGGGCCGCGGTATTCGAGGAGTGGCCGAGCCGCTGCTTGAGGTCGGCGAGGCTGGCGCCCGTGGAGGCCGCGAGGGTTTGGCCGGTATGGCGGAGGTCGTGGAAGGAGATGTCGACACCGACCTTGGTCCGGGCGCGTACGAAGGCTTGATAGATGGTGTTGCCTCTGGCCCGTTTCCCATCACGGCCGACCGTGAAAAACTCCGGGCCAGCGAACTCTTCGAGATGGGCCTGCAGGATGGACAGCACGTGCGGTGGGATGGTCACGGTGCGCTTGCCGGCATTGCTCTTGGGGTCCTTCTCGAACCTCACTGGCGACTCAAGGAGCTCGACCCAGTTCTTCGCGACGCGGACGCGATGGCTTTGGAGGTCGACGTCGGCAGTACGGATCGCGCACACCTCCCCGCGGCGCAGGCCGCACCAGGCAGCGAGGACGACCGCGGCCCGATAGCGAGGCGTGATGGCTTCGATGAGTTCGGCGATCTGACTCGGGGTGGCGACACTTCGCTCGGGTGTCCGTTCGGATCCGGCCCCTGGGATCTGACAGGGGTTGCGGGGGATGGCTCCGTCGTTAACGGCGACATTCATCACGGATCGCAACAGCCGGTATGACTGGCTGATGGACGTGCGACCGCCATCGCCCTTCAGCGCCTTTGCGTGCCATGCCCGCACCAGGGGCGGGGTGATGGTGACAATGGGCAAGTCGAGCAAGTCCTTGAGGTGCAGACGCATGTTTCGCCGACAGGTCTCGGCCCAACGGAGACCGATGCGGGGGTTCTCGTCGAGATAGGCCTCGCAGGCGTCGCGCAGCGTCCTCCGCCCGAGGCCCGCGTCGGGCAGCCAATGGCCACGCTTGATCTCCTGCTCAATTCGATCTAGGTAGCGATGGGCGTCAGCCTCGGTGCGGAACGTCTCGGGTGCGTTGACCCTGCGGCGATTTGGATCGGTGAAGGACGCCTGAAACCGACCGGAGGGAAGGCGGCGGATGAGGCCGAACTTCCTTCGGACCATCAGGCGCCTGCCAGGTGCGAGAGGTCGATTGGTTCGACTTCCCCGTCGCGGACGAACTCGCTGAGCGCGTCCTCGGGGATCCGCACGTGCCGGCCGACCCGGACGAACCGGATGCGTCGCTCGGCGATGAGGCGGCGCGGGAAGCGTTCCGAAGTGCCGAGAATCTCGGCGGCTTGACCGACGGTCAGCAAGTGCACCATGTCGAGTCCTCCTGGTTCAGGTTCCATGGGTACACCGGTCCTGTGGGGCACCGCGGGTCCTTTCGCTGCTGAACGTCGTCGCTAGCAAATGGTGGCCGCAAGCGATGCGGGCCGACGGGCCAGCTGGGTCGTGGCGCTACGGGTGGCGACGGCGGCCGCACGCCAGGCAGCGTCGAGGTCTTTGATGTCGAAGTACTCGACGGTGATGTAGCGCCCCTTGAGACGGTCGTTGAGGCGCTCCGGCGAACCCTCGACGCGGCGTGCCGGTGCGTACAGGACCTCCCCGTCGGCCAGTGGCCGAAGGAAGGAGCGGGCGGCTGTCAGCCGACGGTCGAGAGTGGTCATGGCCTGCCCGAGGCTGTCCGTGGCACGATCCCGCTCCTGCCCAGTGAGCCCAGACGAACGAGTCCGCGTTTCTTCGAGGGCGAGGAAGAGCTCGCGGCTGGCCGTGATGAAGTCGGTACTAGGCCTGACGAGCGTTGTCAGCCCGGGAACCCACGCCTTGTCCGCGGCCGCGAGGGCGTGCCTGGCTTCGACCAATGGCGTCGTCGCACCGTCCCGCCCCCGTACAACGTCTGGTCGGTCGCCGACTGCGGCGAGGGAGGCGGCGATGTGGGCACCTTGGTTGACCAGCATGTGCAGCGATTGGGCGCTGGGGATGCGTGCCCGCAGCTCGACCTCACTGGCGAACGCCCACGCGCTCACCGATCGATCGAGAGCCGTGTCTCCGACCTCGTCGTCCGCCAGGGCTGGCAGGCCCCGAAACGACACGGGCGGGGCAGCCTCCAGCAACGGCTGCATTGCTGCCAGGGCAGCCTCGACATGCTTCCCAATGGCCAGGGGTCGATCGGCGGCGCCGAGAGAACCCCGGGCGAGGGTGTGGCGGGCGAGGACGGCCGCAGCCGCGAGCACGTGCGCCGCGTTGGTTGCGATCTCACTCGTATCCGGAACCTGCTGCAACCCAAGGACATCGACCAGGTCAGCCAAGGCGCCGAGCGCGCAGGTGATGCGTGCGACCGGGTTCGGGTCGGTGGCATCGGGCAGCATGACGCTCGTCGTCGCGTCCGGTGTAGGCAGGAGCCGCAGTCCGCCGCGCCGAGGGAGCGCCACCCCGCGGGCCGAGGAATGCTCACTCATTCGGATCGCATCCTCCGGTCGCACGGCCGCGTCAGCCTCGGATGAGCGCAGAAGGGGCGGATAGCGGTCGACGATCTCCCTGAGGATGTCCGCGCACGGGGCTCCTCTGGCCACTCTCGTGCCCTGGTACCCAATGCTGCCGACGAGGAAGCGGTGCAGGTTGGCGTCGAATGCCTCCCACTGCTTCTGTGTGACCGGTTCGTCGCTGGATCGCACCTCTCGGGTGAGGACGGCGACTCGTTCGACCAGCTGGTCGACGGTGATCATGCGGCACCGGGCCTCGTTGCGATCCGGAACAGCTCGTGGACGTGCCACGCGCACAACGGCAGGTCGGGTGGGCCGTCGAAAGGGGGGATCTGGTCGAGCGCGGCGAGTGCCTCCCCCAGGTGTGTGGCGACATCCGCGGCTGGGACAGGTGGGTCGTTGACCTCTCCCCCCCTGGCCCCAGGGAGGGCTGCCGCGGAGAGTCGGATCTGCGCCGCGAACGCGCTCCCCGTGACCTCGTCGGTCTTGGCCCCCTGTGCGGACTCTGCGGCGGCGTCGAGGTGGCCATGCGCGAGGTCGATGAGGTCTTGGGCTCGGGCGGTCATGGTCATGGAGGGGCTTCTTTCACAGGTGAGGGGTGAACGCGGTCGCGGGCGCGGCTGCCGGTCCGTGGGGGGCCAGCCGTGCGAGTTCGTATGCCGGGTGGCGGGCTTGCGTCAGTAGGCTGCGGAGCCCCCTGGGGCCGTGTTCGGCGATCCAGTCGGCAGGATCCCGCCCGGCGGGGAGGTCCGCCACCGCGATCGGGTGATGGAGTTGCCGGTGCAGCAGGTCGACCCAGCGGGCGGCGCCATCGCGTCCGGCGGGGTCGCCGTCGAGGGCGAGGTACACCCGCTGCGGCGACAAGGCCGAGACGTGGCGGGCCTGGTCCCGGCTCACGCTCGTGCCGCCGGTCGAGACGGCGACGACGGGCAGGTTCGCGCCCACTCCAGCGGCGGCCACCGCGAGTACGTCCAACGGTCCCTCCACGACGACGACGTGCGCAGGGCGGCCGGGGTGGGACTCGACCACGTAGAGCATGGTCGACTTGTCGAATACCGCTGTGTGCGTGGGGTTTCGGTACCTCGGCCCGTGCGAGTTCTCCAGAGTCTGCCGGCCGATGAACCCGGTCAGGTGACCCTCGGAGTCGCGAACCGGGACGACCAGCCGTCCACGCAGGGTGTCGATCAGTGTGCCTCGACGCGTGCGCTGTGACAGATCCAGGGCGAGTAACTCGTCGTCGCTCACGCCGGCGCGGCTGAGGTGGCGGGTCGTCATGGCCCATGCGGCGCCGGTGTGCCCGACGACGTGGGACTCGAGTGCTGCCTCGACCGGGGCGACGTCGAGTCCGCGGTGGTTTCGCAGCCAGGAGAGGGCGAACTCGTGGTTGACCGGCCGGGTCCAGCGTTGCCACGCCAGCTCGTTGGTCTCCCACGCCCGCTCCGGGGTGACGTCGATCGTGGGCGGCTGCGGTAAGGGGGAGGCGGGCGCTCGGTGAGCGGACGGCATACCGAGGTCGTGGTCGTTTTCGAGGTAGGCGACGGCGTCGCGGAAGGTGAGGTTGCGGAGACGGGCGACGTATTCGATGACGTCGCCGGAGGCGCCGCAGCCGAAGCAGTGGAACCGGTCGGGGATGCCGCCGACGGACAGGGATGCGGTGTGGTCCTCGTGCAGGGGGCAGCAGCCCATGAGGGACTTGCCGGTGGGGCGGAGTTCGACTCCGGAGGCGGCGATGACGTCTTCAATGCGGTGGCGGGACCGGATGGCGGCGACGTCGATGGTGCCGGTGGCAGTCACGGCGACACCGCCCGCGCTAGGGCCGTCGTGCGCGCGACGGCGGTAATGGTGTGGTGGTGGCGGGCGAAGTGCTCGGCCGTCATGTCGGGGTTGGTGGCGAGGGCTCGTTGGTAGGTCCGCTGGACCAAGGTGCGGCTGGTGGTCACGGCGATGACGGCGTAGGTGTCCCACGTCTTGTCATAGGCGTAGAGCAGGCCCTCGGTGGCGCCGGGGTGGCGCTTGAAGGAGATGCGGACGTCGTGCTTGGCGCCCCAGCGCATGCCGAAGTCCTCGTCGAGGCCCCGGTCGCCGTGGCGGGCGTTGAAGGCCTTGGGGCCCACCCATTCGAGAGTGGGCGTCGGAGTGGGGGACCGGCCAGTTGATCGGGTGATGATGTCGCGCAGCTGTTCGACTTCGGTGACGCCGCCGTCCAGTGCATGGCAGAGCTGCGCCACGGCGCGGCTGAAGACGGGCTCCTCTTGGGTCTCCATAGCCACGGCCATGAGAAGGAAGGCATTGCGGCGGCCTTCGAGGTAGGGCGAATCACTCTCCCTCTCGATCAGGGCGTGATTGTTGATCGCCATCCGCAGGGCGAGGGCCTCAAGGTCCTCGTGCTTCGAGCTCTCGGTGGTGTGGTCCGGGTCCGTGATGTCGCGCATCGGTTCGACCTCCCCGCACGACCGGATGTCGCGCTATGAGGAGGACACCGTCAGAGCGGGGCACTCAGAGGTGAGCTCGCAGCGCGCGGGAAGAAGCCGTTGAGTCTGTCCCGTGACGGAGGCAGATCCGATGCGGGGCGGAAAGCGGATCGCGAGCCGAAGGCGCCATCGGCGGTGCCTTCTGTCGGCCCCACAGCCCTGTGCGATCCAGACGGAGGCCTGTGGTCCCTGCGAGCGTCGGGCTGCCCGGTCTGGGCGCCCCACTTCGCCCACTAGTGCTGTCGGCAACGCTCGAAAATGAGGCCGATGCGACGCTCGAAAACGAGGCCACCGGTTCGTGTTGTTCAGTCTGCCGTGTCTTGGGTCTTGATGCTGGGCAGGGTGTCGATCCCGCGGTTGCGTAGCCGGTAGCTGGCGCCCTTGAGGGTGAGGACGTCGGCATGGTGGACGACGCGGTCGATCATCGCGGCAGCGACGGCCTGGTCCCCGAAGACGCCGCCCCAGCCGCTGAACGGCAGGTTGGACGTGAGGATGAGCGAGGCGTGTTCGTAGCGGCTGGACACGAGTTGGAAGAACAGGTTCGCGGCGTCTTGCTCGAAGGGCAGGTAGCCGACCTCGTCGACGATGATCAGCCCGTAGCGCCGTAGCCGGGTGAGCTCTTGCGGGAGCCGGCCGGCGCGGTGGGCGTCGGTGAGCCGGGTGACCCACTCGGTCGCGGTCGCGAACAGGACCCGGTGGCCGTGGTGGGCTGCGGCGATCCCCAGGCCGGTGGCCAGATGGGTCTTGCCGGTGCCCGGCGGGCCCAACAGGACCACGTTGCGGGCTTCGGTGAGGAAGCCGCCCGATGCGAGCGAGGCGACCTGTTGCCGGACGGCGGGTTGGGCGTCCCAGACGAACTCCTCGAGCGTCTTGCGTGCGGCGAAGCCTGCGGCGCGGATCCGCAGCTGGGCGCCGGAGGCGTTCCTGGCTGCGACCTCGCGGTCGAGGACGGCGGCGAGGTATTCCTCGTGGGTCCAGCCGGCGTCGCGGGCGTGGTCGGCCAGCCGGGCGGCGGCTTCGGTGATCCTGGGCGCTTTCAACGCGGACGCCAGGTAGGTGAGCTGCTTGAGCGCCTCGGTCGCGTCGCTCTTGGTCCTGGCTGCCATCAGGCCACCTCCTCACCGTCGACGAGCCCGAACGCGCGGTCGTAGTCGCGCAGGTCCCGCACCAGTTCGTCGGGCGGGTCGGCAGCCGGCAGGGGCGCCTGGAACCGCTCGCGCAGCTGCTTCGCGGCGGCCACGTGGGCGGGGTCGGTGAGCGTCTGCCCGCGGGCCCAGACCCGGTCATGAGCAGCGACGAGCCGGCCGTCGTGGCGGACCTCGACCCGGGACAGGTCGGCATGGACGTCGACGAACCGGCCGATCACCGCCGGGTCCACGGAGTAGTCGCTGCTGTCGACGCGCACGTAGTAGTCGCGTCCCAGCCGGACCCGGTTGACCCACCCCACCGCCGGCGGCACCGGCGGCAGCGGCAGCATCGCCGCCTTGTCAGCGTCGATCAGATCGACCGGCCGCGCCCGGGTCGTGCGCACCACCCGGCCGTTCGCCAGATCCAGCCAGCCACCGAACTGGGTGTTGAAGTCAGCAGGCGATGCGAAGTCACGACCGGGCATGAACGAGGTTTCGAAGTAGCCGTTCCTGCGTTCGACCAGCCCCTTCGATTCGGGGTCGTTCGGCTTGAGCCGCTGCAACGTCGTGGCAAGCGTGCCGGTGAAGGCCCCCACGCCCTCAGCGTGTCGCTTCCCGCGGCCGATGCCGGACTCGTTGTCCCAGATCAGCCGACGCGGCACCCGACCGAGCAACTGCAGCAGCATCCACATCCCCAGCAGCAGATCGACCGTGTGCCGGGTCGGGATCATCCGGCCGAGCATGAACCGGGAATGCGCCGCGGTCATCACCAGCACCGGCAACAGTGTCTTGGTGCCGTCCTCGAGCGGGATCTTCTTCGGCGGGAACCACAGGTCGCACTGCACGGCATCACCCGGCAGCCAGATCAACCGGTCCGCCGGATCCACCGGCCGATGCTCCGGCCGCAGCAGCCGCACGTTGTCGCGGAACCAGGTGATCGACCCCGTCCACCCGACCCGCTCGGCGAGCACCGTCGCGGGCATGTCAGGCGTCGCCGCGAGCAGCTGACGCACCGCTGGCTCGAACGGCGTGAACGAGGTCGGCCCCGTCGCCCGCTCATACCTCGGCGGCCGGTCCGACGCCAGCGCCCGCTCAACCGTCGACCTACCGACACCCAAGTCCCGAGCAACCTGACGATGCGAAACACCGTCCGCCACCAGCCGCCGGATCAGAGCCCAATCCTCCACAGAGATCACCCATCCAATCTGTCTGGGTGGCCTCGTTTTCGACCGTCGCTATGGCCTCGTTTTCAAGCGTCGTCGACAAGTGCGCTCCCTCCCGTCCTGGTTCCGACGTCAGGCTTCAGGCGACCTGAATGCCCAGCCGCTCGATCGAATCTTGTCGGAGCTTGATCTACCGACTGCCGTTAGCGAATCCTCCTTTGTGCCCCGATCACCCCAATTGCCTAGACGGTCCGGCGCCATGTCCCTAGTCTGCAGCCAGCCGCTGCGGACACGCTCGCCCCGCGGTAATCAATTGCGGGAAGGGCTGCTCAAGAGTCCGGAGGGGCGTCCTGTTCGCGATTCTGCGCGTCGGTTACCAGCGATCGGCCTCGAACATGTGGCCAGACTCGCCCTTCCACCAGTGGTGGGACCCCAAACTCCGAACAGCGTGGCGCACTAGTGGCAGCGGGCTGCACGAGGCGTGTTCGACTTGCGCTACGTATTTAGCCTCCTTTGCAGCTCGAGGCGCGAGATGCCTACGACCAGTCCGTGGCAACGGCGGTGACTGACGCGGCTCGAACCAAGTCGCCTTCGCCGCCGACGACTTCACTCACGTCGTGTTGTCATTCACAGAATGGCGCCCGGAGGTAGGAGGGGCGATCTCGACGCCGACGACTGGCCGGGACCGAGCTTGTCCACCCGATCGATGCTATGTGCGGGCACGTCCACGGTTGAGAGGTACTCGTCGAGGTTGCGGGCGGAGATCCGCGGCCGTCCGTGGCACCCCTTGTAGCGCAAGATGGTAAAGTCGTGGTCAGTGAGGACGTGAAGCCGGGCCCTCACATTCTGAGTTGTGAACGCTCGTAGGGGGTGCCATGGGTGGCGAGCTTCTGGACGAGGGCGGAGAAGGTCCGAGACGTCCGAGCCGCCTGGGGGGTGTTCTCGCGTGATCTGAATAGCAGCCCTCACGGAATGGCCGGAAGCGCGGCATCATGTTAACATCGCAGGTTGGAAACACAGGCCCGGGCAGGTGAGATGCGCATGACCGGTCGGCTGGCGCAAGCGGAGGGTGAGTCATGACGCGCACCACCTTGCTTTTCGTCCACGGCACAGGGTTGCGCGGCGTCGCGTATGCGAAAACGCTGCAGACCATCGAGGCGCAGGCAAAGAGGAGGAATCTGCCGGCGGACGTCAAAGGCTGCTATTGGGGTGGCTCCCCTGGGGCCACGCTCAATGCCGAAATCAAGTCTGTGCCGGGCTATTTGAGTGCGGGCGGTGGCCCGCCGTCGCCAGCGGACGAAGAGACGGCACTATGGGCGGTCCTTTACACCGACCCTTGGTACGAACTCCGTCTGCTTCGCACCTATCGAGGCGAGCTTGGCGAGGAGCCTGCTGCCGAGTACATTGAGCAGGACGTTGGCGGTCTGCCGGGCGACGGCGACCTGCGGGATCACCTTGTCCTTTATGACCTCATTGACTTCTTCGCAACGGCGAAGATGGATTTGATCGATTCTGATGAGTTCATTGAGGCGCTCGCGACGGCGCGTGGACAAGCACCTTTGCACCGCGAGGCCATTGCTCGAGCCCTCATTGCTCGCGTCCATGTTATGGCCGTCGACTCTGGAATGCCCGCCCAGAGCGGCGCACTAAGGGACGCGCTCGTCAGGGCCGCCATTGACGAGCTCGGAGGCCAGACCATGGCTCTCAAGGACTTTCTCGCGAGACCGCTCAAGGGAATCGCGACCTGGTATGCGACCGGACGCCGCGGACGCATCACCGACAAGACCGGTAACACGAGCGGCGACATTATGCGCTACCTCGCCCGTGGCGATGCCGCTCGCGACTTCATCACTCACCAGCTTAAGAGCCTTTCATCAGACGGACCTGTTGTTGTACTCGCCCACTCCTTGGGCGGCATCATGGCCGCCGACCTTCTGGTGCGCTCGAGCTTCCCGGGGGTCAAGTCATTGATCACCGTCGGCTCGCAGACGCCGTACCTATTCGAGATCGGCGCCTTCCCCGGCCTCGAACCTCCGCAAGAACTTCCCGATCATTTCCCGGCGCGCTGGATTAACGTGTACGACCCACGCGACCTGCTCTCGTACATCGGAGAGGACGTGTTTCCCGGCCGCATCAAGGATGTCGAAGTCGACAACGGTCAGCCCTTCCCGGACTCTCACAGTGCGTACTGGACGAACTCAGCGGTTTGGGATGCCATTGAAGGAGCCCTTTCGTGACACGTGACGCCGCGAAGGTGCATGTGGTCGCGGTCGGCATCGAGACTTATAGGAACGCCGCGTTAGCGACGCTCATGGGTCCAGCGCGACATGCGGTGGCGTTCGCGGAGTGGGCCATCTCGACGCAGGACCAGCCTGCGTCGGTGTGGCTTGCGTGCGCGCCCGCCGAGCGCGAGCAACCAAATCCACTCCAGTACCGGATCGACGCGCTGGCCGCCAAGGGAGTGACCGTCCTAGACGCCAACCTGCAGACTTTGCAGGATCTCTTTTCGTCGCTTCAGAAGATCGAAGGCGAGTTGTTGCTCGTCTACTGGGCCGGACACGGCCTGCTGAACGAGAACGACGAGCGGATTGTGTTCACGGCCGATACGACGACCGAGGTGAACCGGTATTTGCCGCTTAAGAACCTCGAGCAGTTTCTTCGGCGCTACAAGAACTTCGACACTCAAGTCTTCTTCATAGACGCATGTGCGAACCTCAACGAGGATGTCCCTGGACGATTCGACAGTGGGACGTTCGCCGTCAACCGCAGGCTCTTGCGTAAGACTCCTCAGTCATGGGTCTTCTCCGCCGCACTCGGAGCTTTCAGCAATACGAGCGAGACGACGGAGACCACGTTCTCGGGGAGCCTACTGACTTGGCTCGAAAGCCGCAGCATTGTCGACCTCGACGTCGACGCAGCATTCAAACACATAGACACGACCATTAAGCAACGGACGACGGGCCGCACAGCGAAAGGTCATCCGGTCCAACACCGAGTGCACACCCCCACGCGGGACGACGATCGCTCTTACGGGCGGAGCCCCGATCAACTTATGTGGACACCGCGGCAGGTCCGCCGGTTCAGCGCGACAGCTGAACGGCTAGGTGTCGACGCCGATCACCTGATCGCGCTCATAAGGCCGATCGTTGACCTTGGGACGGCTGACGAGGACACCACTTTGGGGGACTTGATCGCGGATGTGATCGGTCAGAAGAGAAGGCACACACTCTTCGCGGCATTCCGCGAAGGGCTCGGGCGCGAGGTCGCCGACCAGCTCCGCTCCGAATGGGAGTTGAGTGACAAGGTGCTGCCCTTTCTTAGGCCCCTTCGAAGGGCCACGCTCGACCAGCGGCGCGGACCCTTCTGGCTGCACGTCCCTGGGGAGGAGGGAATCCCGTCCCACCTTGACGATTCCCTCCGTGTCGCAGCCGAGCACGGCGACACCAACCTCGTCAACTTCGTCGTCGCGCTTGAGCAAGCGACAGGGGAGACCGTCCCTCGGGCCGCGTTCGACAGCTGGGTCGACGATGAGGAGCTCGAGCGGATTCGTGCGGCTCTCCCGGCCAAACTTCAGCCTGCACGGATCGTGTTGTCGTTGCCCGTTGCTAGTGGCACGACATGGCCGACGCGGTTCAGCGTCTACATCCGCCCACCGGGCGGCGAATTCAAGATGGTCCAAGAGGTCACTTGCGAGCCGACGGAGGACTCGGTGAAAGCCGCCGTAACAGAGTGGCTGGTCCACATGAGTTACACAGTGAATGCGGAGTTCTCTATCGGCCTTATCGTTCCACGCAAAGTGGTCGAGGGATGCCTCCCTGAAGCTTGGCATGTTGAATCGGAGGATGGCGACATCCACGGTATTATGTGGCATCTATGGCCGACCTACTTGCACATGGCTGAGCGCAGAGCCCGTCCGGGTTGGGGCGACGCGTGGGGGAAGCAAGTCGCGCGGGTCCTCACCGACGTCAGCGGAAACGAGGCCAGAATCGCGTGGATCGAGGCTGGCATGACAGCTGCCGCACCACAGCCCGGCGAGCCGCCAATACACTGCCATGTGCTGAAGGGCCGGGTCGGACCGAAGGAGTGTGGAGGTACCTCGATAGCGAACAGCGCAGGCGTCGGAGCGGCGTTCGTCTTCTGGATGCACGAGTCGCCCGGTGACTGGTCCCAGACAAGGGACCTGGTCAAGGAGGTCGTCACACATGGGCCGTTCGAGCAGACGCCCTCCCGGCTTCATGCGAAGCGCACCCAGAACGATCCGATCGCAAACAACATCCGGATGATTTGGGACCATCCATCAGAACTGCCCGTTCGGCCGCTACTCGCGGCCTTGGAATGAATGGTGTGGCCGCAATGAGTGACTGGCAGATCTATCGCGGCGACAATAGGCCGAGGCGACCTGACATACCCATTGCCCCGCCGTGGCGCAGATTCGACTCTGATGCAGAGTCGGCGCCTCCGGCAGAGCCAGTCGATCTTGTGGAGAAGGCGACCTTCCAAGCGCCGCCCCAAGTAGTCGACGCCGTGAATGCTGCGCTCCGACTGCGACGCCCCCTGCTGCTCACGGGTGACCCGGGGTCGGGAAAGTCGTCCCTCATCGATGCCGTGGCCAGGGAACTCGATCTCGGCAAGGTCCTTCGCTGGCATGTCACTTCACGTAGCACGCTCACTGACGCCCTTTACCGATACGACGCCATCGGCCGGATGCAAGCCGAGCAATTCGAAGAGGGGACGGCGATCGGCGATTTCCTGCGACTCGGCCCGCTCGGGTCTGCGCTGATACCCCGCGATCGGCCGCGGGCACTGCTCGTCGACGAGATCGATAAGAGCGATATCGACCTGCCCAACGACCTGCTCAACATCTTTGAGCGCGGCGAGTTTGAAATCCCTGAACTGAGTCGGCATTCAGTCGACACCGTCGACATCAGAGAGCACGAAAGCGACTCTCGGGTGCCGATCACAAAGGGCAAAGTGCGCTGTCGCGAGTTCCCGTTCGTCGTGCTCACCAGCAACGGAGAACGCGACTTCCCACCCGCCTTTCTGCGTCGATGCATCCGGCTAAGAATGCCGACGGCAGGAATAGGTTTGCTTACTGACATTGTGACGGCGCACCTCGGCGAGAAGAAGGCGGCCGCCGCGACCAAGCTGATCAGCGATTTCGAGGGCAGTCAGAAACTCAAGGCAACTGACCAGCTGCTCAACGCGGCCTACCTCGTTACAAATGATGTTCTTCCGGATGACCCAGCTAAGCGGCAGGAAATTCTCGACACGCTCCTCAAAGAGTTGACGTCTGATACCGCATGATGGATCGGCTGATCGCGGCGCTATTCGCGACCGGCGTCGAGCCTGACTGGCGCGATGTCGCCGACATCCTGTGGCTGGCGACTGAAGCAGCGCCGGCCGGAGCCCACTCAGGCTACGAAGGGGCAACGGCACCTCTGGCACCGAGCGGATCGCGGGCCGATGACTCTCGCGCCAACGAGCGGCTCAGGGCGTCCGCGGAGGCGGACGCGCTCGACGGCGGAAGTGAGAGCGGGCCGCGAAACGCGGCGTCCGTCAGCGCCGATGCCATTGCAACTTCGGCGACATGGCTGAGCCGCACAGCAGGCGAGGCGGCCGACGTCGAGGCCAGTGTGTCGGCATCCCGCAGGCTCGCGCTGCCAGGGGAAGCCGACATCGCCCGCGCGTTAAGACCGCTGAGACAGTCGCGACCTGCCCGAATCTCAAGAATGCTCGACGTGGACCGCACCGTCGACGAGTACTGTCGAACGCGGGTGCTGATGCCGGTCCTGCGCGCCGCACCCGTGCGCTGGTTCGACGAGATTGCTCTCGTCGTCGACACCCACTCCACCCTTGCAGTATGGAGCCATACGATCGACGAACTTGAAGCGCTGCTCAATCGCATGGGGGCCTCGGGCCGCGTCACGCGCTGGACCTTAGGCGCGGACAGCAAGGGCACTTACCTCGTCTCGCAAGTGCGACAACGTCAGCGCTCAGATGCTGTCGGCGGCGGGCGTGCGACGGAAACGCGGCACGACCCGCGCCACCTTGTCGACTACGACGGGCGACGGCTTACCCTGGTCATCACTGATTGTCTGGGGCCGGTCTGGCGAGGCTTAGCCGGTTGGAATGCCATCGACATGTGGGGTAGGAGCGGTCCAGTCGCCATCGTCCAGGTGCTGCCGGAGCGGCTTTGGGAGGCCACCGCGATGGGACCAGCCGACGTTGTCGTGTCGTCTGACCACCGTGGCGAACCTAACGCTCAGCTCGAGTCCCGGCTCCCCTGGTGGTGGGAAGGGGAGGGTAGACCGAACGTCGTGCCGGTGATCACGCTCGACGCGGACCGACTTCGGGGATGGGCCAAGATGATCATGGGGGGAGGCGCTCGCACAGCAGGCGTCTTGCTACATCCTGACGCCCGATCTCCCGTCTTCGAGCCTGCCCATGCTGCCCAGCGATCGCCGGACGAAATCGTCGCCACCTTCCGGGCAACCGTATCTCCCGAGGCCGCCACGCTTGCCGTCATGCTATCCGCCGTCGATGCATCGCTGCCTGTGGCGCGCATCCTGTTGCGCAGCCTGTTCCCAGCGCCGCGGCTGTCGCACCTTGCCGAGGTGTTGGCCGGGGGCTTGGTCAAACCATCGCCGGGCCGCCCCGAGGTGTACGACTTCCTCCCCGGTGTCCGCGAGCAGCTGCAGCCATATCTCACAACAACTATGACCTTTGATGTGTGGCGTGCGGTGACTCCATACCTCGACAAGTACGCCCCTGACAGAGCTCCTTTCTCAATCCTCTTCGGCGACGCCGCCGGCGAAGCCGCCGGCGGATCGCCCATGGCAGATGTCGTCGATGCGCTTGCCAAGAGGTTCAGGCTAGGCCGCTTCGCAGGAACAACCACTGCAGCCGCTAGCGAAGACAAAGAAGCGAGGGGAGATGCCACAACAGTTGCGTCGGACGATCCCGACCGACCAACTATGTCCGTAGGGCCCCCACAGGAGTTCCCCGAGTCGATCACGATCCGCGCTTCGTTCTCAGACGGTGAGGAGGTAATCGACTGGACGTGGGGAGAAGACTCGACCCAGCGTGAACGGTACGGTTTGGCCCGCGAGGTGGCACATCTACTCGATGCGATCCACAAGGGTCGCAGCCGCGCCGACACCGCCTTGTCTGTGCGCACCGCCGCTCACGCACTCGATCGTGTCATCCCGCCGCAGTTGTCTCGGGCTCTCGGGTCGCAGCCGCGCGTTCGGCCCGCGCTCGCCATCGAGACGAACATGCCTACCGTGCCCTGGCACCTGATCGCAGCATCGATGCGCCGGCCTCGCAACGACGAGCTTGCGTCCGTTCTCGCGGTCCGCTCACGGCTGACCGTGGTCCCGGTCGGGTGGCGCGCGCGTCACAGTGGCCCTCTCATGGTCAGACGCGTGAGCGTCCTCACCGAGAGGACGTCCGGCGGGCAGGACGGGCCACCTCTGTTCGGCGACTTGATGACCGCGGAGATCAAGACGACCAAGGCCACCCGAGCTAGCATGCTGACCGCGCTTGCAGACAGCGAAATCGTCCACGTTTCGCTGGGCGCCCGCCGACGACGCAACGAGCACGGACTTGACTTCGGTGACGGGACTTCGATCACGTACTCGGAACTCGCCGAGCTCGACCTGGTGCGCGGGCCATTCGTGTTCCTGGACGTGCCCGGCGGTTCGGGGCTCGCGTCCGCGCTGCTCCTGTCTGGCGCGCGCGCAGTCATCGCGCGCGCCTGGCGGGTTGACGAGCGCGTCAGCGACCGCCTCGCCAGGAGCCTCTATCGCGACCTGATGGCGCGCAGCTCGACCGCCGATGCGCTGTCTCGAAGCCAAAGAACGCTGGTGAAGGTTCCCGCCGACCGGTCCTCCGCGCTCGCGTACCTGCATTTTGGGGAGGGGTCGCTCACGATGGAGATGGTCTTGGCGGACGGTGAATCGTCACCAAACGGGGAGTGGCTCGCCGCGGATACGGGCTCGACTGCGGTGACGAGCGGCGAGGATGCCTCGTTGTCGACACTTGAGGCACGAGACCTCGCGCTGATCATGAGGCCCGCAGCGCGAGGGGGTTATGACCTGACCGTTGCAGGTGCGGTTGCGAGGGAAGTACATCTGCCGATCACATCGGATGAGTTGTCATTTCTGGTGGACGAGGCGCGCGAGGCGTTGTTCACCGTCGTCGATTCGACCGATGGCCAAGGCAAGCGTGCATTACAGACAGGCGTAACTGTGCCATCGGACATCGAGGCCAACGCGCTCTCAACGTTGGCCCAGGCAGGCGGCCGACTGTTCGCGGGATTGTTCCTGCACTCGGCCGCAAACCCCGATGTCGCTCGCGTCGGGGCATGGCTTAGGGAGCAGGCAATGCAGCCCAATGTCTCGCTCACGGTCCAAGTGGTAGGTGCAGCAGCTGCTGCCATTCCGTGGCAATTGCTCTACCTCGGCGAAACACATGACAGCTCCAGCCTCGACTGGGACAATTTTTTCGGCATTCGCCACATCGTTGAACTGATCGCGCTCCAACCGCATGAGCAGTTGAATGTTCAGGACAACAGGATCGATAGCGCGCCAAACTTGATGGTTGGGCTGAACATAAACAGCGCGGTTGACCTCCAGCTCAATACAGCCCGGGGGCTTAGCCATCAAGCCTGGTGGTCGACCACCGCTGGCCAGCGATCAGGGCTAACACTTCTGTCGCGAGACACGCGCGATTCGGTCCTGGAGGCACTCCACGACCCGGCGACCGCGGACCAGATCGTCTACTTCCTCTGTCATGGCACCAGAAGCGGCAAGGACGGGAATCCGGGAGGTGCTAGCCTCTCTCTGGCCGAGGGTGGACCTATCACACTCCGCGAGCTGGAAAGCCGCCAGCCCCTGAGGCCGCTCATGCAGAGCCCGCTCGTCTTTATCAACGCCTCCGAGTCCGCGTACCTCACGCCCAAATTGAACGCTGGCTTCGTGCCCTATTTTCTCGCTAGGGGCGCCAGGGCCGTGATCGGCACGCAGGTCAAGATACCGCTCCTGTTCGCAACATATTTCGCCGAAGCCTTCTTCGATCGCTTCTTCGATGGTGAGTCGGCGGGCCAGGCCATTCTGACCGTTAGGCGTCAACTCTTACTCGCGCACGGCAACCCACTCGGCTTGGCCTACTCGATACATGGAGATGTCGGCACTCGTATCCAGCCTCCGCTGGATCGCCCCAGCGAATAGCCTCCACAGAACGGGTCGGCGCGGTCACATTCACAGAACCATAATCGAGCCTGACCTGTCCCACGTGGTGACGAAGTGCCCGCACTGTATCTCAGGCACCGGCTGGCAGCCCTCCACCCGGTACCCCCACATCACTACGCGGGGGCACTTGACCACCCGTCTGCGGCACGATCACGCTCTTCATCCTCCCTCTGACCCCAGCCAGATCCCGAGAGTAGCCCAGTCACGCTTCGGACTGACCCGGGACAGGGCGTCAGCAACTATTGGCGATCGTGCGCTTCTTCGCCATGAGCCAAACCTCGCAAGCAGCAAATCCGACATCTACCGCATCGCACTAACCCATAAGGTGGTCGAGGAGTGGGGCTATGCGTGTTCAGAATGATTACTGTTTCCAAAGGACACACGTCTTCGGTCCGAGTGCCCGGCCCGCTGGGTCGGCGCACCAGCCAAGGTCGGCCTACCTTCGTACAGTTAACGACGCGAGTCCCGCCATCCACGGTCTCACATAGCTGACGCCGTCGTCGTCGCTGACCTGTGGCGACCAACTCTCAGGCGTTGGTCGAGTGGGTATCCGACGTCGCGAATCTCAACAAGCTGATTGCCCACCACGTCTCCTGAGGCCCCAAGGGTCGAGCGCGGAGGCCGTCGCCAACATGCGTCACTACGCCGCGACAGGGCCAGGAGCAGTGAGACACACGTTTGTCACCAGCGCCCAGATCGCGACGTGAACCATCGTCACTCGAGGCCGGCGACGTCGTTAGGCACGTCGACAGCTTGGGCCCGCAGAACCGCGAGGGGGACGGCCTCTATCGCGCGCTCGTGAGTGGCGGCGAGGATCACGGGGGCACTGACCCCGTCGGCGTGGGCCCGCAGCCAGTTGCGCGCAGTAACACACCAGCGGTCGCCGGGAACCAGCCCGGGAAACTGGTATCGCGGCGCCGGGGTCACCAGGTCGTTGCCGATCGAACGCTGGTGGGCGAGGAACTCTCCGGTGACCACGGCGCAGATGGTGTGGCTGCCGACGTCCTCCGGGCCGGTGTTGCAGGCGCCCTCCCGGTAGAAGCCGGTAAGTGGGTCCATCCCACAGGGTTCGAGCTGGGTGCCGAGAACGTTGAGCGCCATGTGGGCAGTGTGGCAGGACTGAGTCCAGGTGCGTCTGGCCGCAGGGTTGTGCTCCGCGGACCGAACCCGTCCCGAAGATGCCACGTGCCCACCTTTGGCGACGCGCCACACAGCGCCCACATCGGGATAGCCGTCTGCGGGCGGCTTCGATTCGCTCAGATGCCGATGAAGCGACCCAGCGCGCCTCACTACGCGCGCGGCAGGACGTCCTTGAGCGCGTCGACCACCTTGGCGAGTGTGTGCCGGTCGTCGCCGCCGCTGGCCCAGGCCGGGTCCTGCGGCAGGGGCCCCATCGGGTCTGCGTCCTCGGGCCGCGTCGCGGCCGGAGCGAGCGAGCGCCGGAACGCCTCCTCCAGACCTACCAGACGGTATCCCCCGGGAAGCAGCATCGCCAGGAAGTCGTCGTCCGCTGCGACCATGTCGTGGCGGAGGCTCTCGACAAGCGCCTCGACCGTAGGGCGGGGCACGTCAGTGAGGCTGCCGACCAGTGTCCCCACGAGCGCCGTCGGCAACATCGGCACGTCGACCTGCGTGCGTTCGAGCCTCGCGTGCGAGGTGTAGGCGTCGAGCAGGGCGCTGTAGCGCAACTTGTCGGGCCCGCCCACGTCGAAGTGGCGCGGGGGGCCGCTGTAGTCGAGCGCGCCGACCAACGCTTCGAGCGCGTCGACGAGTGCGATCGGCTGCACCATGGAGTCCATCCACGTCGGGATGGTGTGCACGGGCATTCGTTGACTGACCTGCCGGATGATCTCGAATGACGTGGACCCGCTCCCGAGGAGCACTGCGGCACGTAGGACGACCACGGTTGCAGGCGTGTCGCTCAGGATCCGTTCGACCTCGCGGCGGGACTCGATGTGCTCTGAGAGGTCCTCCTCGGGAACGTTTGGCACGATTCCGGACAGGTAGACCATCCGCTCGACGCCGTGGACACGTACGCCGTCGGCGAAGTTGGTGGCTGCCTTGCGATCGGTCTCGACAAAGTTGTCGCCTCCCATCCCGTGGATCAAGTAATAGACCGCATCGACGCCCTCGCAGGCTGCCGCGACCTGGTCGGCGTCGAGCGCGTCCACCAAGACGGTCTCCACCCGGTTTCCCCACCATGGCTGCTCGCGGTCAGGGTTGGTCGTGGTCGTGCGCACGAGGTGACCGCGATCAAGCAGCAGCGGCACCAATCGGCCCCCGACATAGCCAGTCGCACCGGTCACCAGGATCTTCAACTCGTCCTCAACTCTCCACGGGTTGTCGGCGTCGGCGTCTGGCCACGTTCCACCGAGATGACTGTAACCCTTACGCGGAACCCGGCCGGGACCCGCGAGAGATCCGCTAATGCCGCTGTCGGGGCGGAGCCATCCGACCATGCCGTCGTACGGGTGGGTCGGGTGGTGACAGGCCGGCTCGTCTAGAGCACAGTCGGCACCATGCCCGGTGAGATGAACGCCATCATGGAGGAACTCGTGGCGCGAGAACCGCTGTTTCATCACCAGCAGCTCGTCCACTCGGCTGACACGTTCGATCTTGAGGCTGCCGATGACTTCTGGGAGGTTGGCGCCTCAGGTCGGGTCTACGACCGAGACACCGTGAAGGAGAACATCCTGCGGCGCCTCGCTGACACAGCAGTCGACGAGATGGTGGTCGAGAACTGGCGGACCGAGGACCACCAGCTCCGGGAACTCGGCCAGAACACCTACTTGCTGACGTACGTCCTGCATGGCCCGGGCCGCGTCACCCGCCGAGCCACCATCTGGCGCCTCGACGCCGCCCGTGGATGGCACGTTCTCTACCACCAGGGGACCGTAGTAGCCACCGACTGACGTCGTCCCCAGCTCCAACGGGTGTGCAGTGGGGAAGCCCAGATCTGGCGCGATCCGCTCTTCAGGTATGGGTCCCAAGGTGCGTCACATCGGCACCCCTCTGATGTCAAGGGCGGGGTTGGAGGGTCCTTGGCGTCGTGGTCTTCCGCCTCGTTCGGGGTGCGGGTAGCGTCGTTGGAGCGGGTCCCGGGAGTGGCTGATCCGAAGTGCCGGTGTGCGGGTGCAAGCCGGCCGCGCTGGATATGAGTGCCGCCCCGCAGTGCCCTCCCGGGTCCGTGTCCACGTGCGCGCTGGTGGTGGTGTTGGCGTCGGCGCGCAGCTGGCGATAGAGGGCGTCGGAGATGCGCCTCTTGAGGCAGCGCAAGGCTTCCAGCGGGGTCTTCCCGGCTGCGAGCTTGCGCCGGTAGTAGGCCCGGCCGGGACTGTCGAGGCGGATCTGGTTGACGGCAGCGATGTGGATGACGTGGTTGGCCTTGCGGTTGCCGGCGCGCGAGAGACGGTGGCGGATCTGCTCCCCGGAGGAGGCGTCCAGGGGCGCGGTCCCAGTCCAGGACGCGAACCGGTTCCGGTCGGCGAACCGGGCCACGTCCCCGACGTCGGCCAGGATCCGGGCGGCGACCACGGGCCCGACACCGGTCAGGTCCATCAGGTGCGAGCCGCGGGCGATCACCAGGGCCTTGAGCTCCTTGCTGGAGGCCTTGATCTTCTTCTCGATCACCATCAGTTCGGCCAGCTGCTCGAGCGCGAGCCGCTTGAGGGTCTTGCGGACTGGGTCGCGGGGGCGCGCCGAGGCCAGGATCGCCTTGGCCTGCAACGCGGTCAGGTCCTTCTTGCCGTGTCCCGGAACCAGTTCCGACAGCAGCCGGTGGAGCCGGTTGATGCACTGCACCTTCGCCCGGGACAGCTCGTCGCGGCGGTCGACCAGCATCCGCAGCACCTCCAGGTCCGCGTCATAGGCGAGCACCCGCAGGTCTTTGGTGCGGACCGCGACCACCGCCACCGCGTGCGCGTCATGCGCGTCGGTCTTGCGGTTGTGCCCGGTGTCGAGCAGACGCGCCCGCGCCGAGAGCTTCGCCGGCACGTCCACGACGTGCTCGCCGTCCGCGAGGAGCCGCTGCGCCAACGGGCGGCCGGTGCCGTTGCTGCCCTCCACCGCCCACACCCGGTCCCGGTACCCGGCGACGTGTTGGCGCATCGCCGCGTAGCCGGCCTTGTCCGTGGCGAACCGTCCGGTCGCCAAGACCCTCTCGTGCCGGTCGACCACCTCGATCGTGGCCGACAACCGGTGGGGATCGACCCCGATGAACACCTTCGCCATGAGCTTCGTCCTTCCCGCCGTCGCTGGTCGGTTGACGCCGGGCGGGCATTGCTACTGAGAGCAGGGCAGACCCCTCTGGAGCCACGCACCGGCAACGGTGCCCGACCGGAGAGCAAACCGATAGAGAGCCACACCCATCACGCTGGTGGGCAGCCGCAAAGAGAGCCTCCAGCCGAACACCTGGACCGAGTCTGGCCAGACACCGGCCCTACCGACAATCGTCAAGTAGCCGCCTATCCGGCGCCCAAGCAGCCGTAATCGTTCGAGAGCGGCAGAGGACTGGCTCGATTCGACAGCGGCCATGCTCATATTCCATATCACGCCCGGAAATGAGCGCTGAGCGCCAGACTTGGTCTATGAGTGAAGTAGAGCCCCAACGACAAGAGCGTGCAGAGCAGGCACTGGCCATGTACGAAGCGATTGAGGCTATTGCCACTGACCTAGAGGATCCACGCTGGCGGCAGGCGGCCCTCTTAATCCGTCAGCTTCGAGACTTCGGACCGGAGCCGCCCGCTTGGCGCCCTTCGCCCTTTACCGCCGGCCCCGGGCCTGGGCACCGGACGGGCGGCCACTCAGCGGTGGCATCTGACCGCCTGTACGAAGGCTACGCCGAGTGACATCGGTGCGGGATCCGCCCTGTGCCGCCGCCTGAAGCTTCGACCGCCAGAAGACGCTCTTTCGGACAAATACTTCGTGCCCTTGAACGACGGCCTAACCACACCTACATTCTCGATGCCCGCGGCCGCCAACATGTGTCTCTGCGCCGCCTGGGGGGCTGGTGGTGGCGTGAGCGCTCAACCGTAGTCATCGCGCAAGGTTGGCGACGTGCCACAGGGGCGACGTACCCCCGAGATGACTCGCGTTGCGAGAAGTGTTGGGTGGGAGACCTGGGGATATCCGCACCGTGGCCTGGTTAGTGAGGCTACCGTCGAGTTGTGTTCGTGACGTCAGCGGTTGTCGGAGGACGCAGAGTGTCCGTGCCGCCGATACTGGTGTCCGGTCATCAGGGTCTTGTCGGGGCTCGGTCCACCATTCACCATTCTGATATGGGGGCAGTTAGATCCCTCGCGGCCCAACTTTGGCAGGCCTACGACTTCAATCCGGGCTCGTTGGACTCGGCCGTAGCGGATGCCGAACGATCTGACCTGATCCTCGGGGTTGCGCCGGAGGACTGGAGCCCGCTCGGCAAGCTTGATGCCGCCTCGCTGGGCAGGCTCAACGCGACCGAGGAGGCGCTGAGCGAGATGCTTGGTTCCCCGTTCCGGCTTCGCGGCCACGCCCTCTTGCCAGACGGCGCGGCCATGGTCACCTTGGAAGAGGCCGACATCGCTCGTGCTGGAGTCGTGTTTGGCGCCGAGGCCTTCCTTTCTTTCGTCCCTCCAGGCACGGATCGGTTCTCAGTGGCCTTTCGTCCTACGCGGCCAAACGAACTCGAGAACGAATCGGTGATTCGTGAGGCCTTGACGTCCAGCGTTGGTGGTGTGGTCAAGAGGCACTTGGTGTGGCGGCTGTACTTCGGCGAGAACACCGGCCGTTTCGACGGTTCGACACCGGAGACGCGCGGGGCTCATCGCCTACTCTTCGGAGGCACCCGGATGGGCGGACTCCTCGTCGGCAGACTGCTGTACTCAATCCCTCTGAGTTCGCGGGCCCCGCGACCGGACCCCTTCGCTGATCAGCGCCTGCTCGCTGCGGAATTTCGCGATCATGCCACGGCCAGCGGATGCCCTCGACTCGAGGATGTCATCAAACCCTTTCCAGGCAGGCTCGGCAAACTTGTCGTTGCCGTGCACGGAACCATGAGCACGGGAATGCCATTGGCAAGCGCAGTCAAGTCGGTTGCACCGATGGCACCAGTGGCCCGTTTCGAGCACGACTCCTGGCAGCCAATTCCGACCAACGTGCAAGCACTCGTCAGCGAAGTACAGCGGTTGGGAACGCCTCACGTCCTATTCGTTGCTCACTCGCGTGGAGGGCTCGTCGCACGGCACGCTGCTCAGGTTCTGCATCGGGGCGGAGTGACCGCGGACATCTTGGCACTCGGCACGCCGTTCGGTGGCACTCCGATCGTCGATGGTGTGCGCAGAGGCCTATTGGGTGTACGCGCCCTCATGGGCGCCCTACGCGTGGCCACGTCAAACCCTGTCGTCGACCCTGCGACGCGCCTACTTGGTTGGATGATCCGAGGGGAACTCCCACCCGGCCTCGCGGACATGTCCCCGGCCTCGACATACCTGAACACGGCGAATGCATTCGAGGTCGCTAGCAATGCGGCCGCAGGCTCCGTCGGCCATGACTACAGAATCGACACTTACGGGCTGGCGTTCTTGGACGGGTTTGCCGAGCGTGCATTTGAAGAGTCGCCAAATGACCGGGTGGTCAGCGCCGAGTCGGCAACGTCCGGGGTGTCGCACTCGGAGCAGATCGAATGCGACCACTTTTCGTATCTACTGGACGACGATGTGCACCGTTTGATGGCGGACGCGATCAAACGGATGCCGGGGCTGTACGTGGAACTCCAATCGGAGGAACGGCGCCCACGGCCAGCGAAGTCCCGCCGGGACACGTTGGCCTGGTAGAGAACGGCCCTCTTGTTGTTCGAACGAAGCATCGCCGGCGGCCCAGCCAGAGACGAAGGTCGCGTCCATCCGCCGCGAGTGCCGAAATGTGGCACCTGACCTCCGCACCGAGCACCGGGGCTGCCCCCTGGCAGCGACGAAGGGGTGCTCGAACCGGCCCTAGTCGCCGGCGGGCGTGATCGATCGGTCCTTCGGCTCTCGCCAACCGTCTGGAACCGGGTCGTCGACGATGCCGGCGTTGGGGGACGGCAGTTGCTGCTCCTCGATGTTTGCCACGTAGCGGTGCCACCCGACTGCGGCTTGGAATCGAGCGAGCCAGACCACCGTCGAGCCTTGCCGACCTTCCGGGTCTCGGCGCGCTCGGCCGCGGAACCAGACGTCCGAGATGCCCTCTGGCAGTTCCAGGTCCTCGACGTGCTCCGCCTGCGCATCGTCGAATGTGTCGGAGAGTCGGTAGAAGTAGTCCTCTACGTCATAGCCGCGCCCGAAGAGGAACAGGTGCCTTTCATCCGCGGGTTGCGCCACAAGCTTATCGAGGTTCTCGCAGGCCCAGTCCGTCCCAAGCATCTCGGTGCACACTTGCGCGAGCTCGCCGAAGCGCGTTGGGATTGACCCGCTTTCACTCTGCGGTCGCCCCTCCCGCTTCGCCGCCGCCCATTCCTTCATTAGGACCGCGGCTGGGGGCGAGGTGATCTCGACGATGCCGCGCCGGCCCTGCCCATCGGGGTAGACCCAGGTGCCGTCAGGCATCTTGTTGCCGGCGCCGGCATCCGCGAGCCGGATGTCGACCCCGAGGATCTCCTCCATGGCGAGGAAGGCGAGCTCTTCTTCCCGTGTTGCCTGCGCGCTAGCTGCGTTGCTCATGGCCTGCAGGGTAGTCCGGCGGGCGTCAGCTGCGCCGCACCCCATAAGTACGTCATTCCGCCTCGCAGGCCTGCGCAGGGCAGGGCTGACACAACGAAAGAGACACAGGTCGAAAAATGTGGACCTTCAGGCCGTCCCCAACAAAGGGATGACTTCCTCGTCGTAGTCCCTGCCCCAGGGCCGCCCATCTCTCACCTCGAACTGTTCGTGCATAGGCTCACCTTCCCGTGTCTGCAAACGCCAACCGCCGAGCACATCGCACCGTCGGACGAGCCTGTCCCTGCACGTGCGCACGCAGGACCTCAATGCCATGGGCGAGCTCGTGCGCCTCCTTCGCCGCGGTGGCGGGACAGCGACCCGGCACGAACCCGGCAGTGTCGGGGTCCGTGATGTCCTCGGTTCACGGTTGGCTCGAGTCGCGGCCCTTCACGAGCTGCCAGTGGTGTCGGAGCATGCGCGCAAGCTCGAGGGCGAGCATCGCGTTTCGCGCGACGATCATCTCGGGCACCGGCTTGTACAAGGGGTTCTGCTTGCTGTCCAGGCTCGGGCGCTCGATGCCGTCGAAGAATAGGCGGACCTCGAGGTCCGTGAAGAAGCGACCGGACCAGATGTCGACGAAGTGGAGACCCTGCCCAGACGCCAGAGCGAGGAGCGGTGCAGCATCGTGGCGGGTCTGGCGGGAAGGGACCACCAGTGCCGCGAGTCGGCCCGTGAGGAGACCTGGCATCGCGGGTGCGCCGCCGAGGTTCTGAACGGTCAGGGTCTTGTCGACATAGAGAGGCATGAGCAACTGGCGCGCATCTGGCTGCGCACCAACGACGGCGACCCAGTTGGGCCGGACGGCGTCCTCATCGGCCAGCGGTTCAAGCAGTTCGATGAGCGTCGGTCTTCCCGTGTCAGGGTCCACGTGGTTGAGGTGTGCTGCCCCGACGGTGCCAGGACTGATCCAACCCAACATCTGAGAGGAGCCCGACACGACAACGCTCATGACCGGCTTGGCAGCGCTGTGCTTGCGCTTGCGGTACAGAAGGACGTTCGACGAGTACCCGAAACCCACAGTGTCCTGCGGCCCGCTGCCATCGATCGCGTCTAGGATCCACACAAAGGTGCCCTCTGGAGCTTGGGCGACGAGGTCCCAGTCACGTTCGGTCGCCTCTTCACCTGCCACGAGCGATCCCGGCAGGACTTCCTTCAGAGCATCGGCCATGATCACGTGGGCGAGCCGGTCGAGTGCCGTCTGGGCGAGACCGAAGTCACTCTCGCGCTTTCCTCCAGCTTTGGAGAGAAGCCGGCGGATGGCCACGATCCGGTCGTGTGCCGGCATCATCCTGGTGTATTGCTCATCGTCGAGATCGAGTACGTGCATCGTCTTGCGGTCTAGGTCGAGGGCCATGACCTCGGCCAAGCAGCGGTGCTGCGCTAGACCGGTCTGCAGGAGGAGCTGGTTAAGTCGGAGGGGGGGGTTGTCGGGCCCGGGTGGCGGACTGGTGGACTTGCTCATGTCGGCTCCTCGGCTGTGGGGAGTCGTCCTCCTGTGTGAGGTCGTGCCTCAGCGTACCCCATAATCATGTATCTGAGATACGCTCCTGCTATGTTCTCTACATCGTCGGCCCGACGCGGACGTCCGCCACCCACGTTGGACTGGCGAACCAGCCGGGGCGGTGCCGAGTGCTATGACCTCTAGGAAGGCAGATTTCCATGACGAAGGTGCGCAACATTGCGTCGCGACGGCCCGGTGGCAGCCGGGAGATATCGAATCGCACAGAGCGGCCCGTCACCGTCCGCCTCGATGATCAGCGCCTAACCCTTCTCACGGCGTTGGCCATCGTCGACGAGACAACCGTTGCGGAGCAGATCCGCCAGGCGAGTGAGCTTTACGTGGACTTGCGACTGTCCGATCCCGCGCTGGAGGCCCGCGCTCATCGTGCGGTAGCCCGCTTCCAGGCCCAGTTCACTCCGTTGCTTGAGGCTCGCTCGGGGAGGCAAGTCGAGCCGGTCGACGAGAGGCCTGAGGATATGGATCAGGTGGCACCGCGGCCCGCGCGTGATGCTGCGTCCGAGAAGTCGGTCACGTTCCGGCTCGACAGCACGAGTGTCGATTACTTCACAGGTCTGGCGCTTCTGGATGACTGGACGCTGGCAGATCAGTTGCGCGCCGCTGTCGACGTTTACGTGACGGCAAGGCGCGAGGACCCTGAGTTGGTTGGCCGGATCGAGGAGGCCGGCGTGGAACAAGCCGAACTCCTGGCGCGGCTCCAGCCAGCGGGATGAGCGCAGCAGTCGCCGGGGCCCAAGGAGGGAAGGCGAGGAGCCGTGGAAGCACGATGTGGCTCTCGCCGATCTCCATCTCGACGAGGAGCTCGATAGCACGATCGAACTCAGGCTGGCTAAGCCGTGCCCGCTCCCAGACAGGCTTTGCGGTGTCCACGCGCCCTCCTGTCGTTGATCGACGCACTCGACGTCTTTGAATACGACCTCTACAACACAAGGAGAGAGCCTCAGCACGCGGACACCCTTGCAGCAGCGGCTTGCCTGGACGTCTACGCGAGCGCAGGACTGCGAGCGGTCCGTACGCGTGGCCGATCACTCCGGAGGAAGACGCCCCTCTTCTCGCCACCGGGCGTTGCGCTCATCGATCTGCTTGGCTAGGGACTGCGGTGGGTCGTCTTCAATCGCCTGCTGGATCACGCCACTGAGGTAGTCGGTGAGCGCCTTGCTGTAGGCCATGGCAGCGTCATGTTGTCCGTACCGCGGGTCGACGAGAGCCTGCGGGTTTCCGTAGCCGTCGTCCAGGACGAGGGACGAGAACCACATGAAGCCCTCCATCTCGTCGTTGTCGTTTGGATGCGTGAGGGGGTTTCGCGCCTTGCGTAGGCGCGGGATGGCTTGGTCGAACGTCGCTTGAGCATCGACGAGCTCGGGCGGCTTGCCGAACACCTTGATCACCGACTTGCCGATGTCCTCGAGGCGAGCCAACTCGTAGATGTAGTAATCGATGTCGGTTGACTTGTCGCTGTCGAGGACACGCACCTTAATCTCAGAGGCAGGCAGGATCTCGGGTGCGTTCTTCGCCTCCCACTCGATCCGCTCCTTCTGAAGCTTCAGCCCCTTGGTCGCCCGCCGAGCGGCGAACAGGAAGCGCTGGGCGGCCTTTTCGTAGTCTCGTTTTGCCATGGGACGGACCGTGGCACACGAGCCGACTTGATGTCTCGTCCTAGTCGTTGGTGCGTCCGGATCGCCGCTACAGCCACATCAAGATCCTGTACTCGGCCTGACCGCGAACATCCAACCATCGGCAAGACAGTGCAACTCGAGGGGGACTGCTGAAGGTTTGGTTGACACCTGATCTGTGGGGACATGAGGTCCCCGCTGGAAGGATGTCGACATGCCAGCTGCCCACCCCAGAGAGTTCCGTGAGGACGTCATCGCGGTCGCCCGTCGTGGCGAGGCTCCGATCGCGCAAGTGGCCAAGGACTTCGGGATCTCCGAGTCGTGTCTGCGGAACTGGCTCCATCAAGCCGATGTCGAGGACGGTCAGCGTCCCGGCGTGTCCAAGGCCGAGTCCGACGAGGTCAAAGACCTTCGTCGACGCAATCGGCTCTTGGAGCAGGAGAACGAGGTCCTACGGCGTGCGGCGGCGTACCTGTCGCAGGCGAACCTGAGGCTGGGCCAGTCCCCAAAATGACGTACCCGCTGGTCCAGGACCTTGCCGTCGACGGCATTCCCGTCGCGGTGACCTGCGGGCTGCTGGGCTTCTCCCGGCAAGCGTTCTATGCCTGGCAGGCCAACCCGGTCAGTGCGCGTGATCTGGTCGACGCGTATGCGATGAACGCCGCGTTCGACGTGCATGCCGACGACCCGGGGTTTGGGTATCGGTTCATCGCCGACGAACTCGCCGCCGCTGGGCACCTGGTGTCCGAGCGGCGGGTGTGGAAGATCTGCTCCCAAGCGCGGATCGTGTCCGCGCACGCCCGCACACGCGGCCGGTGGAAGAAGCCCGGACCGCCGGTCCACGACGACCTCGTCGAACGGGACTTCACCGCGCCCGGCCCGAACCGGTTGTGGCTCACCGACATCACCGAGCACCCCACCAGTGAGGGCAAGCTGTACCTTTGCGCGGTCAAGGACGTGTGGTCGCGCCGGATCGTCGGCTACTCCATCGGCGACCGGATGCCGTCAGCGTTGGCGGTCGATGCCCTCGAGATGGCCGTTACCCGCCGCGGCCCCGCTGATGTGGGTGGCTGCATCGTCCATGCCGACCGGGGCAGCCAGTTCCGCTCCCGGCCCTACATTGCAGCGCTGCACCACCACGGCCTGGTCGGGTCGATGGGCCGGGTCGCCTCCAGCGCCGACAATGCCGCCATGGAGAGCTTCTTCGCTCTCCTGCAGAAGAACGTCCTCAACAGCCGCCGGTGGACCACCCGCGCCGAGCTCCGGCTCGCGATCGTCACCTGGATCGAACGGACCTACCATCGCCGGCGCCGACAACGCTCCCTCGGCAAGACCACCCCGGTCGAGTTTGAGACCATCTACTGGCCGACGAATGCGGCCTGAACCACCACACCCGAAGTGTCAATCAAATCGTCAGCAGTCCCAGGTGCGTCTCAGCGCCGCATGCTGGGCGCCACTGAATAGTTCTAGTTCTTCATCTCGGCCAAGAACCTTCGCGCGAGGTCAATCCACTCGTCGGGGTGCGCTCCTTTCACCCAGATCTCGAGGTACTCAACGGGCGTCATGCCGAGCGGCTCCGTTGTGAGCGGTTGACGGTCGTGATTGTGGAACGGCGATGTGCTTGTCGGCAACGCTCGAAAATGAGGCCGATGCGACGCTCGAAAACGAGGCCACCGGTTCGTGTTGTTCAGTCTGCCGTGTCTTGGGTCTTGATGCTGGGCAGGGTGTCGATCCCGCGGTTGCGTAGCCGGTAGCTGGCGCCCTTGAGGGTGAGGACGTCGGCATGGTGGACGACGCGGTCGATCATCGCGGCAGCGACGGCCTGGTCCCCGAAGACGCCGCCCCAGCCGCTGAACGGCAGGTTGGACGTGAGGATGAGCGAGGCGTGTTCGTAGCGGCTGGACACGAGTTGGAAGAACAGGTTCGCGGCGTCTTGCTCGAAGGGCAGGTAGCCGACCTCGTCGACGATGATCAGCCCGTAGCGCCGTAGCCGGGTGAGCTCTTGCGGGAGCCGGCCGGCGCGGTGGGCGTCGGTGAGCCGGGTGACCCACTCGGTCGCGGTCGCGAACAGGACCCGGTGGCCGTGGTGGGCTGCGGCGATCCCCAGGCCGGTGGCCAGATGGGTCTTGCCGGTGCCCGGCGGGCCCAACAGGACCACGTTGCGGGCTTCGGTGAGGAAGCCGCCCGATGCGAGCGAGGCGACCTGTTGCCGGACGGCGGGTTGGGCGTCCCAGACGAACTCCTCGAGCGTCTTGCGTGCGGCGAAGCCTGCGGCGCGGATCCGCAGCTGGGCGCCGGAGGCGTTCCTGGCTGCGACCTCGCGGTCGAGGACGGCGGCGAGGTATTCCTCGTGGGTCCAGCCGGCGTCGCGGGCGTGGTCGGCCAGCCGGGCGGCGGCTTCGGTGATCCTGGGCGCTTTCAACGCGGACGCCAGGTAGGTGAGCTGCTTGAGCGCCTCGGTCGCGTCGCTCTTGGTCCTGGCTGCCATCAGGCCACCTCCTCACCGTCGACGAGCCCGAACGCGCGGTCGTAGTCGCGCAGGTCCCGCACCAGTTCGTCGGGCGGGTCGGCAGCCGGCAGGGGCGCCTGGAACCGCTCGCGCAGCTGCTTCGCGGCGGCCACGTGGGCGGGGTCGGTGAGCGTCTGCCCGCGGGCCCAGACCCGGTCATGAGCAGCGACGAGCCGGCCGTCGTGGCGGACCTCGACCCGGGACAGGTCGGCATGGACGTCGACGAACCGGCCGATCACCGCCGGGTCCACGGAGTAGTCGCTGCTGTCGACGCGCACGTAGTAGTCGCGTCCCAGCCGGACCCGGTTGACCCACCCCACCGCCGGCGGCACCGGCGGCAGCGGCAGCATCGCCGCCTTGTCAGCGTCGATCAGATCGACCGGCCGCGCCCGGGTCGTGCGCACCACCCGGCCGTTCGCCAGATCCAGCCAGCCACCGAACTGGGTGTTGAAGTCAGCAGGCGATGCGAAGTCACGACCGGGCATGAACGAGGTTTCGAAGTAGCCGTTCCTGCGTTCGACCAGCCCCTTCGATTCGGGGTCGTTCGGCTTGAGCCGCTGCAACGTCGTGGCAAGCGTGCCGGTGAAGGCCCCCACGCCCTCAGCGTGTCGCTTCCCGCGGCCGATGCCGGACTCGTTGTCCCAGATCAGCCGACGCGGCACCCGACCGAGCAACTGCAGCAGCATCCACATCCCCAGCAGCAGATCGACCGTGTGCCGGGTCGGGATCATCCGGCCGAGCATGAACCGGGAATGCGCCGCGGTCATCACCAGCACCGGCAACAGTGTCTTGGTGCCGTCCTCGAGCGGGATCTTCTTCGGCGGGAACCACAGGTCGCACTGCACGGCATCACCCGGCAGCCAGATCAACCGGTCCGCCGGATCCACCGGCCGATGCTCCGGCCGCAGCAGCCGCACGTTGTCGCGGAACCAGGTGATCGACCCCGTCCACCCGACCCGCTCGGCGAGCACCGTCGCGGGCATGTCAGGCGTCGCCGCGAGCAGCTGACGCACCGCTGGCTCGAACGGCGTGAACGAGGTCGGCCCCGTCGCCCGCTCATACCTCGGCGGCCGGTCCGACGCCAGCGCCCGCTCAACCGTCGACCTACCGACACCCAAGTCCCGAGCAACCTGACGATGCGAAACACCGTCCGCCACCAGCCGCCGGATCAGAGCCCAATCCTCCACAGAGATCACCCATCCAATCTGTCTGGGTGGCCTCGTTTTCGACCGTCGCTATGGCCTCGTTTTCAAGCGTCGTCGACAGTGCTCTTCAACGTCCACAGCATGTCGCGCGCTTGTGACGTGCGGCCAGCGCCGCCACCCAACTGGAACGTCGGAAAGCTAGCGGGATCACGCTGGGCTGGTGGCCAATCGCACCACACGCGGTAGAAGGCCCCTTCCCACTGGTGGTGACCCCACCGCCAAGGACCAGTGAATCCGTTGGCTACGAGACCGGCCATCAAACCCTCGGCGACGTTCCGTAGGCGCTGCTGCTTGGTCATGTGCGGCAACCCTACGTTCGGCCACTGACCGGTGGGGTATCGGGCTCGCCGGAGGGAGCCGAGAACATCGTAGCTGGAGCGCGATGAGGTGACTCCACCCGCCGCGAACAGGTCGTCCGTCACCTGTTGCGGGCTCTTTCTGCGCTGGTCGTCCGGTGGCGTCTACCTAGCCACCCATCCGCCGGGTTCCCACTGTGCGAGCGGTCGGTGGCGTAGGTTGACGCAGGCAGGAGGTGGCATTTGTGGCGAGGGGGATCGGAGCCAGCGTGGACGTTGCCAAGGTCCATGAGCGGGTGATCGCGGACTACCGCGCGTTCGCGTCGGGCTTCGGGGAGTTACGCGACAATCGCGTCCAGGCATTCGCCGACGAGCAGTTCGACAAGGGTGTGCAGTGGCCCGACCCGTGGGTCGGGCTCATTCCGTCCTTCCCGACTAGCGGGTCTGTGTCGGAGCTGGATCGAGACGGCTTGCTCCCCCCCGAGTCGGGACGAATCCTTCGCTTAGGTCGGACCCGCAAGACGCCAGGCGTGACCCCATCGTGCTCCACCGTCACTTGGCGACGGCCCCCGGCACCCGAGCGGCCGACCCCCGGATGCTCTGAGAGGCTCGCATGACCGAGAACTCCCTCGACACAGTGGCCCTGTCCGCACCCGATGGCCCGGACACGGACTGGCCGGCGCGCACGGTGCGCCGCATCCGGCACGCGGTGGAAGCACTAGTCGAGCTGCGCGAACCGGTCTTCCAGGTCGAGCTTCAGGACGCATCCTCGGCGTTCGAGCCGCTGATGCCCTGGGACGCAAGCCTCACCAGCAGCGGCGCGGTCCGAGCTTGGACGAATCTCGGATGGAATCTCACCACCAACATCGAGCATGCGGGATGGCTGCACGCCACCCGTGATGGGTTCCGCGCCACCGTCGAGGGACGGGCAGCACTCGCCCAGCATCCGGACCCGCAGGACTTCTTCCAGTCCTCCGTCGACCTGTACTACCAGTGGGACGCCTTGCGGAAGGCAACCCTGGACTCCGCCGAGGACCCGGCGACTGCGATCACTCACGGAGGGAGCGGGTTCGCCCACGCCACGCTCGCCGTGACGCCTGTACTCGCGGCGTGGCGCGGCGGTGACTCCGCGCTGTCGTCTGGACTCGACGCTTGGGGCGCCGCCGCAGTGTTGGCCTTGCGTGACTTCTTGCTGGCGCAGCCGAACCCCGATGCGACGATGCGGGGCCTTGCACCGGACACAGCACGCGTGCTGGCCGCGGAGATGTGGGTGTTGCTGGTGGGACCGCTCAGCGACATGGTCGGGTCGAGCAAGCGCAGCCGCGTCCGAGGCCCGCTGCTGCGAACGGTCGACCTGCCGCCCGGCTTGCCATGGGAACTTTCCGCGCACCTCGAGCAGGGCCACATCCACGCCGGGCAGGCACTCATCGCGACTCCGTGGGTGATGCTGTCCTCCTTCGCGAATCTGCTGGTGCACTGGCACGAGCAGCCTGCCGAGGCCCGCGACGCCCTCTTGGACGACCCGTGGGCGTTCCGCGACCTCGCCGCCACGGCGCCGGGTGTCGACCCGCGCGTCGCCGCCCTGCTGTGCGTCGTTGTCCACCCGGGTTCGTTCACGACCATGCTGCGTCCCGTCGACCGCCAGGCGATCGTCACCGCGCTCGGCACGGATGACGACCTACTCACCGGCGACACGGAGAAGGACTTGAAGGCGGTCACGCTGCGTCTGCAGGCCGAGGCCGGTGGCGCGGCGGTCCGCTACGACCAAGCACCCCTGTTGCAGGCGTGGAGCGACGACGGGGGGCAGCGCGCCTGGCTGGTCCGCGGCGAGGTCGATCAGCAGAACCGCGTCCCCACCTGGGTGCGGCAGGGGATCGTGTCGATCACCGTCGGCAAGCTGACGCAGCTGCCCAAGGAGCCGACCCAGAAGTCGTTGGGCGATCTGGTGGATGAGCACTACGGAGACCTCCAGGTGGTGAAGCGGGAGGCCAAGAAGCGCGATGTGCTCTCCTTCGCACTCGGGATGAAGGGAGGTGACCTCGTCGCCACCGTGGACGGCGGCGCACTGCGGTTGGGGTGGCTGCTGGACGAGCCGGCACGGCTCCAGTCCATCGGTGGAATGACACTTCTGACGCGGGGCGTGACCTGGTACTCCGACGTCGCCCCCGAGGTGAAGACGTTGCCGAGCAGCATCCGGACTAGAGTGCGATTCAAGGGGGAGGACGTCCTTGACCTGACTGATCTCGCAGGCCCTCTCGAGGAGCTCACAGGCAGCGAGGACGAGCTGACCCAGCCCGGCGACGATAAGTTGGACAATCTCCTGGCGTCGTCCGTGCCTGAGCTCGAGGAAGCGGAGGACGAGCCGGTCACAGTCGAGACCGCCGTCTTGGTCTGCGACGAGAAGGAGCTGGCGGCCCAACTGCACCACGCAGACGCCTCTTGGGTTGAGGAACTGTTGATCAGCCTCAACGAGCGCCGGCAGGTGGTGCTCGAAGGGCCACCGGGCACGGGGAAGACGTTTTTGGTGCGGGCCCTGCTGGAGGCATGCGGGCTGACCGAGGCCCAGTCGGCGCTAGTGCAGTTCCACCCGACGTACTCCTACGAGGACTTCGTCGAGGGCTTCCGACCAGTGGCGACCTCGGACGCCGGCGGGGCGTCGCTGACGGTGACCCCTGGGCCTCTCAAACGGATCGCTGACGAGGCGCGCAACGCACCGGGCAAGCCGTTCGTGTTGGTAATCGACGAGATCAACCGTGCGAACATTGCGAAGGTTTTCGGTGAGCTGTACTTCCTGCTGGAGTACCGCGGCGCCGAGGTCGAGCTTCTGTACAGCGCGGGGGAGCGCTTCGCGCTGCCGGAGAACCTCTTCGTCATCGGCACGATGAACACCGCGGACAGGTCGATCGCGCTGCTGGACGCGGCTATGCGACGCCGATTCGTGTTCCTCTCAATGGGTTCGGAGGAGCCGGCACTCGCGGGGATGCTGCACCGCTGGTGCGAGGGCACCGGCCGTCCGACCGGACTGGCTGATCTTCGCGACCGCCTCAACGCCGAGATGGCCAAGCGCGGGCTGGACCCGGCATTGGCGTTTGGCCCGTCGTACTTCATGCGGGATGGCGCCGAGACCCCAGCTGCGCTGGACCGGCTATGGCGCCGTGAGCTGCGCCCGATGTTGGTCGAGCACCACTACGGCAAGCACACTCAGGTAGACGCCTGGTATCCCTTCCCGACGTGGGCTCGAGAACTCGTGTTGGACGGCCTAGTGACACCCGCGGTGGATGAGGCCGGTGCCGACCCGCAGTGACCTGAGGCGGCTGTCCGAGGGGCAGACGCTGTACCCGGTCGACCTCACCACCGCCGAGGCGGCAGCGCTCAACACCTCGCAGCTGGTGAAGGCCGCCCCGGACGAGCTGGGCTGGAGGGTAACGGCTGAGTACTGGGTCGGAACCGTGGCGCGCGGCGACCTTGTGGTGCGAGTCGCCCCGAAAATCGGGGCCGTTCAGGTGCTACGCCTGCTCGCGATGGCGGACGGGGCAGCGGACCTGACGGTCGACGACGAGCGGGTCGAAGTGGCGGGCGACGCCGACCTATCAGCCGTCCTTGCCCGTATGTTCGTACTGGAGGCTGAGTATGCTCTCGCGGCAGGTCCGTTGCGTGGCTACCGCACCGAGGATCAGAGGCTGCCCGTGCTGCGTGGACGGTTGCGGCTGCGGGACCAGTACCTGCGGCGGTTCGGGCAGCTGAGCCCGCTGGAGGTCACGGTGGACGAATGGACCGTCGACACGGCGGAGAACCGGCTGATCCGCTCGGCAGCGCTGGCCCTGCTTACCCTGCCGGGTCTGACGCCCGGCGTGGAGACGGACCTGCGTCGGATGGATCGGATGCTCGTCGAGGCAGAGCGGCTGGTACCGGGTGCGGCGCTGCCGGCGTGGCAGCCGACGCGGTTGAACGCCCGTCTGCACGCGCTGCTGGGGCTGGCCGCGCTGACGCTGCGGCACGCGAGTGTGGAAAGCACGGCAGGAGAGACTGTCGTGCACGGATTCCGGGTGAACATGGCGCACCTATTCGAGCGACTGGTGGCGCGACTACTGGCCGACGTTGACCCGGCCTGGTCGGCGCAGGTCACGTTGCCACTGGATCAGCGGGAGACCCTCATGATCCGACCCGACCTGGTGCGCGACGACGGCACCGGGTGGACCGGAGTCGCGGACACCAAGTACAAGGTGCTCGACGAGGTTGGCAAGGTCTCGAACGCCGACATCTACCAACTCGTCACCTACTGCGCACGCCTCGGCCTCACCGCCGGGCACCTGATCTACGCCGATGGCGGGACCGCCCCGCCGCGCTACGAGGTGCGAGGTACTAACGCCCCTATCGCGGTCCACCGAATCGACCTCACCGCGTCGCCACGGGAACTTCGAGCCGAGGTGTTGGAGTTGGCAGCCACACTCACACCTGCACCGATCGAGAAGGCACCGAGGATGGTAGAGAGCGCGTGAAGGACGACGAGAACCTAGACGCCAACGAGATCCAACTCGTGGCGGACGAACACGGCCTGGCAGTATTCGGAGCGCCGAGCGCGGTAGAGCAGTTCTTGGCCGCCGAGGGCCTAGAGGCCCCAGGACTGGCATCGACTGGCCTGGGCGTGGGTCGCCTCCGTGGAATCCTCGGGACGGGCTCAGCGGCGGCTCAGGCCGGCTCGGAGATCGCCGCGAACTCGGGGCGCTGGGTGAAGCTCAGCGAGGAGTCGGCGAAGGCAATGAAGAAGTACGGCCTCAGGGAGAGCTCAAAGAGCGGCCTGTCGACCGGGGTGCTGAGGGGCGACAAGGGGCAGGCCAGGGGTTTCGTCGAGTTCGTCCGTGGCCCTGGTGCTGCTCTCACCAACCCGACAATGCTCGCCGGCGCCGCTGGCATCATGGCGCAGCTCGCCATGCAGCAGACGATGGACGAGATCACCGACTACCTGGCGCGCATCGACGCGAAGTTGGACGACGTCCTGCGGGCGCAGAAGGACTCGGTGGTCTCGCGGCTGACCGGGGCAGGCATGGCGATTGACGAGGCGATGACGGTCAGCCGAGCCCGCGGCAAGGTCGACGAGGTGACGTGGTCGAAGGTGCAGAACCTGACCACAACCATCGCTGAGGTCCAGGGCTACGCGTTGGCGCAGCTCGACGGCTTGGCTGAAAAGCTAGAGTCCGCGCACAAGGTCTCGGACATCGCGAGCGCCACCTCGGCCGCCGCAGCGTCGACGCAGGAGTGGCTGGCGGTACTTGCCCGGACGTTCCAACTGCAGGACGGGCTCGACGTCCTCGAGCTGGACCGGGTGCTCGACGCGTCGCCTGACGCGGTGGACGACCATCGGCGAGGGCTGGAAGAAGCTCGACACAAGCGGCTCACGGCCATCGGTGCGGCCACCGAGCGCCTGCTGATGCGGATCATCGCCGCGGCAGGCACTGCGAACGAGAAGGTTCTGCTGCATCCGGCCGCCTCACCGAAGGCGGCGCGGACCAGCGAACGGGTCGGCAGCACGATCATCGACTTCAACGGATTGCTCGGGCTGACGTCGAATCGCGAGGGCCTGGAGGTGCGCCGTTGGTCTTCCGCGGCAGGCGAGGTGCGCGACCGGGCTATCGAGACCGGCTCTGAAGGCATCGAAGTGGTCCGACATGGCGGAGGCATTGCGGCTGTGCGTGCCAAGCAGGGTGCCAACGGTGCGCGAAGGTCCGTGCAGGCCTTGCCCGGTCGCCTGAGATCTGGCCGCGGTCGACTCAATCGCGAACCCGAGGGCGATCAGGAGTAGCTCGCGGCGTAGCCGACCGCTGCGACAGACTGTGGCCCTTCCCCCGAGCCGACGACTGGCAAACTGCCAACCACTGCCCGGCATGTGGAAGCCGGGGCTGATCTCAGCGACGCGGCGAACGTCGTCGACGTGCTGTGGTGGTCGTTGACGGCTCGGGCAGAACCTCGACGGTGCGCCGGCGTGCGCGGGCGCAGGCGACGTAGATCTTGCGATGCATGTCCTCGTGGCTTGGCGGCTGCCGGCACGATTGTCGCGTTCCTGGCTCGGACGGCATCATCCGCAATCAGCTCACAGCTTCGGTCACCCCTCACCACAAGCAGAAACCTCCGCGACGAGTCGAGGCTGGCCGGACACCGGTCCTACGTGATTCGTCTAGTAGCTGCGAGTGTCGTTTAAGCGACCGCGCAGCCCTGGGCCTCAGATTGACCGGCCCTGACAGCCGGGAGGCTCCCGACGCGAGCCATTCGGGTGTCGATCACTGGGTCAACGGGCTCACCGGGTCGCGGTGCTCGTGGGCCGTGCATCGGGTTATGGCAGCTTGGTCGCGCAAGTAGACGACACAGTCCCGAACGGCTCTGATCCAATCGAGCCCTGCGCTGGGTGGGGGCCTATCGACGAAGCAGCCGCGCTCGGCGTCACGCAAGGCTACGAGCGTCTCCACCATGGCGTTGTGCCTTTCCCAGCACGGCGGGATCGTTCGGAGGTCGAGAGCAAACCTCGCGAGAAGACCATCGACCCAGATCCGGAGGTCGGTGAGTAGCGCCTCGTACTCGGCCTCGCTCAGCGATGGCACGTGGACCGGCCCGCCACCCATCGGTGCCGGCGCAGGAAAATGCGGCGTCTCGCTCTGTGAGCTCGCAAGGGCAGTCATGCCGCTGCGGCCCGCTCACCCAATGCCCCGGCTCGTAGTTCCACCTCGACAGCGCCTCGGCCAGCCGCGAGCTGCTCCGCATCCTTGCGCCTAGTCCATGGGCGAAGTGACAGCGCGATTGCCGGTGCCGCGCGCATCAACAGAATCGCGCTTCCGAACGGAAGTGTGCGCAGTTGCGCAGGCTCAACGATCGGTACCTTGCTCGTGGACGTCGTTGTGGAACGGCGTCCATCGGGCCCGCGACTCGTCGTCTTGGTCGTCTTCTCTCGCTGACCGATGAGGCGCGAAAGGTCCTCAAGGTCCCGGGCGTTCGAACCGCCACCCAGGACGATCTTCACGATCGCCGCGTCCCAGATCGCCTGTGCCGCATGCTCACCCCACACGTGCCGCGCTTGCGCCAGCGACTGCAGCACGACGATGGTTGAGATGCCTGTCCCGCCCCCGTCTGACATCAGCGAGGGCAGGGAGTGGAGGGGGTAGTTCGCCGCCTCATCGAGTATGAGTGAGAGCGGCGGGTCCAGCCGCGCGCCCGGTGACGCGGCCGCCCGCCGCCGCGCAGTCTCCACGATGTCCTCGATGAACGCGGCCACGATGCCCGACGTCGCGGTCGCGCCCGTGGACGTACCAAGCAAGTACAGCGTGCCCTTGGCCGACAGAAACGTGTCGGGGGCGAAGTTCTCACCGAGGCTGGGGGAGAGCGCGTCCAGGACGGTGGGGTCGCCCAGGGCGTTGAACGCGATCGTGACCATGGCCCACACCGAGTCCCGTTGACGGGGGTCGGCGTTGAGGATGCCGTCGAGGGCCTGATCCCACGCGTGCGCCGCGTTCTCGTGGGTGGCGAGAATGTGGACAGCCTCGCCAGCGTGAATCGCCGACAGCGACCACCGATAGAGGTCCCGACTCGTGCGGCCACCTAGGTCAGCGGCGTGGAGCAGGCAGCGGACCGCTTGCTCAGCCGAGGCCTGCCAGAAGTTGGCGTCCGTGGTGCCGTCGGCCGTGCCGGAGGTCAGGCCCTTGGCGCGAATCATGGCGACGTGCGGGTCCCGACAGCCGCGGATCGGAGACCACCGCGTCGATGACCGTATGCCGGTCGCGAGCCCTTGCGGATCGAACACGGCTACCGGGCCAGTCGTGCTGCGGGAGCGAAGCGTGACGGCGAGGTTGTCGGGACGGGTGCTGGTTGTGACGACAGCGCCGGGCGCGTCAAGGATGAGCGGGATCGCCAAGTGCAGCCCCTTTCCTGATCGTGGCGGGCCGAGGATGACGACGGAGTCCTCGATCGAGGCGTGACAGGCCACCCCGCGTGAACTGCCGATGCGGTAGCCGAGATCGCTCACACGCATCCGTTTCCGGCCAGGCAGAAGAGTCCCTGCCCGTGCACGGAGACGACGTCGTCCGGCCGCGTGCCTCACCGTCGCCCGGGACGCAGTGTGGGACGGCCGCCGGCGCGAGTCCGAACCCCGACAGCCGGGCCGGAGGTCATTTCGGTCGACCAGGAGCAGAAGCCCGAGGCCCATAACGAAGAGTAGGACTGCCGGCCAAGTGGTCCCTTGGACACTGTTCAACACCATCGCTGTGATCCCTCCTCGATTGCGTCAATTCGGAAACGAGGAGCTGGGGGCACCCTGGCTCTCCCCGCGAGGCCTTCCTCCACACCTGTGCCGCCAGCCGCCGTTGAGTGCGGGGCTGACCGGATGCCCTGTCGGTAGCGCGCGGTTTGATCTGCGCATGTCAATGGAGACAGTCGAGCTTCCTGGGAGGAGCGCCGCTCACGAGCGCTACGCCGTGGTCGATGGGCCGTCGGGGCGACTTGCTGTCGTCGCTCCATCGCAAAGGCTGATAGCCATCGAGATGCGCGTCCGATACGAACACTTCTGGTGCGCGCGTGGCGCCGGAGGATGCGGAGGTGCCTTGATCCTCAAGGCAGGAGGCGTCGTGCGACCGTACTTCGCCCACCTTCCAGGCTCTGCTCCTCAATGCGATGGCAATGAGGATCGTGACCTTCTGGTCTCTGGGTACCACCACTTGGCCCTCCAGCAGATTCTGCGGGAGTGGCTCGAAGGGCTGGGATATCGGGCGACCATCGAGCATCAGATCGTCGGTGGGCGTGTGGATGTACATGCTCACGCAGGTGACGCCGGGCACTCGATCGAGGTATAGCGCTCTCCCTTGAGTTCGGACGACTGGCGCCGCCGCGACGCCGTCTACCGAAAGCAGATGGCGTCCGTGACGTGGCTTTGGGCCTGTGACCGTCAAACAGAGGCGGAACTTGCCCTCGTCACACACGACGTCGCGTTCCACGTTCGCGTCACGCCAGACTTGGACGTTCAGGTCGGCACCCTATGGGCGACCGGGGTGGACGACACTGATCTCGGCTGGGATGACCTATGGGAGTGCACCCTCGACAACCAAGGATTGCGAACGCCCCATCTTCGTTACGCGCTGGCCGAAACTCGGGAGTGGCGTTCGAATTTGCAGGCGGCCAGAGCCGCCCAAGTAGCTCGCCTAGAGCACCAACGGCAGCTGCGTCGCAGTTCTCGTGACGCACGACGAGATGCTGCGCTTCGGGAGGCTGCAGGACGACTCCCACGCCCCAAGCCGAAGGGCGATACGCACCTTCTCTCGCAACGTCGTAAGGCCTTTCCAAACATTGAGCAGTGGTCGCCAGTGCAGGGTTGGTCGTGGCTCCAGAAACTGCCGACCCACCTGCAGGAATCAGCACGCCACCTGACGTACTTCGTCAGCGTTTGGGAGGCCGGCCCCGTCACAGACTTGGCCTGGTCTGACGTCCCAGATCCGAGCGGCCTTCAGCGAGCTCTGTTGGTCAACCAAGGATTCATCACCATCCAAGGGCGCAAGTGGCGCCGCCTCCGTCCTTAAGTTCGGGGCCAAGCTCGAGTCAACAACGACGGAGAATGCTCGGTGGCTCCTCACCAACCCCGGAGCTCAACAGACGACGGGTCGCAACGTCAATCCTGACCCGGGACACCTGGCCCCTTGGCCGTTGACCTCATCCGTTGGCTCGTGTCGAAGACAGAGCGCTCGGCCTCCGTCGCGAGGTGCCTGACCACGAACGCTCGGCCACCAACTCGCCACAGCCCCTCACCCTGCTGCAGATCCGGAAGCTGGTCCCGTTCGGCGGTGGTCAACCCCAGCTGCTCTGCCGCGTGCCGAGCCTCGCTCACCTCCTGCTGATAGACGATCTTGGTCGAGCAGTCACCCAGCAGCCCCCTGGCCAACGCCCGCGCCTCGGACCCCGCGTCCCCGACCGCATCGAGATCCGAAAGGCGATGGACCACAAGCAGATTCGCGATCCCGAGCCCACGCGACAGCTTCCACTGTGACTGCATTCGCGCGAGCAACGCGGGCTGGCGCATGAGCCGCCACGCCTCGTCATAGATCACCCACCGCTGACCGCCGGCCGGGTCGGCCAGTGCTGACTCCATCCACGCCGACGCACAGGTCATCAGCATCGCCATCAGCTGGTCCGAGCCGTGCACCCGCGACAGGTCGAGCGTCACCATCGGCAGTGAAGGGTCGAGAGTGACCGTCGAGGGCCCATCAAACAACCCCGCCAGGTCACCCGACACGAGACGGCGCAGCGCGTGACCGACCTCCCGGCCATCGCGTGCCAGCTCCTTCACGGTCGCGCCCGGCAGCCCGACGCGCGGGGTGAGCATCGCGTCCACCACCATCGGCAGCGTTGGCGTGGAGCTCGACGACACAGCAGACGTCAGCGCCGCATCGAGAGCCGTGTGCTCGACCGCCCGCAGCGGCCGCCCAAGCGCCGACTCCGCCAGCGACCCGACGAGCACGCGGCGCCGCTGCGCCACCTCCCGAGCCCAAGCACCTTCGTCGAGCAACGACCCGCGCGGTCCCGGGTCCAACGGGTTGAGCCGGTGCCGGGTACCGCCGCCGAGCTGGATCGACGCCCCACCAACAGCCTCAGCAACCGCGGTCCACTCACCCTTCGGGTCGCCCGGCACGTAGACGCGTCGCCCGACCGCGATCGACCGCGTCGCCATGGACTTGGCTAGGAACGACTTGCCCTTGCCCACGACCCCGGCGAGCAGGCAGTTCGGGTTCGTGAGCACCCCGTTGCCGTAGAGCACCCACGGGTCGAAGCAGAACCCGCCACCGGACCACGCGTCCTGACCGATGTAGACCCCCTCCGACCCAAGCCCAGCCTCCGCCAGGAACGGGTAGGCACCAGCGACCACGTCCGAGGTTGCCCGATGCGCGGGGACTCGCAGCCGTTGCAGTGATCGCCCCGCCTCCGGTCCGTTCTCGCCTCCGGCGGGCAGGTATGCCGTCCGCTCGCGCTTCTCCTTCGGCTCACCTTCGTTGCCTGGAAGGTGACCCAGCGACCGGAGAGCTGAAAGCGCTGGGCGGGCGGACGGCATACGACGCCGTGTCCCGGACGCAGTGAAGAAGGCGGCTTCGGTCGTGCGGCGGGTCATCGGGAAACCTTCCGGCCGAGGGGGAGCGCGGCGGTAGTGAAGGCGCGGGCCTGTTGCCCGTAGAGCCGCCGGGTCTCGCAGCCGGACTGGATTGCGGCCCGGGCGATCTCATCGACCGCGGCCTCGAGGTCCTCGAGCGAGCCGGCGGTCACGGCGACGAGGCCGGTGAACCGGATGTCGGCGTGACCCGAGATGAGGGCACGTTCACGGTCGACGACGTCGGAGGCCTCGACCGAGTCGGACAGGTCGGCGATGACACCGAGCTTGGCCTTCTGGGCGGCGTCGGTGGCGTACTCGACCTTGGCGCGTCGGATGTCGCGGATCGCTTCGTCGGCCGGGATTGGCTCGTACGTCATGGAGATCGTTTTGCGGATCCCGGGCTGGAAGACGAGGGAGTGCAGGAAGAACGGGGGAGCGGCGACACGGGGCCATTCGCTGACCCAGAGGACCGCAGAGTGACCGGTGTCGTGCTGGAGGTGGCCCCAGTACTCCTCGACCGCGACGGGACCCGCGGTGTCGAGCTTGGCTGTGGCCTGAACGGTGGCGCCGAAGCCGGGGTCGTAAGCGGTGCGCAGGGTCGCGGCGACGTCCTCTTCACCGAGCCACCAGGGAAGTTGGATCTCGGCCGCCCTCAGGCTGGCCTGGAACGACGTCATTTCCTGCTTGAGGAAGGCGGCTGCTCCGACGAGGCCGCGACCGGACTGGCGGATGAGCGGCCGCGCCTTGCGCAGGTCCAGCGAAAGAGCGGCGAGTGTCCGGTGGGTCGAGGCCGCCGGGACCACGGTCGTCATGAGCTCTTCGTACTGCCGGACCACCCACGCGTCCTTGTCCCCACTGGCGTGGGTCTCCCACCACCCGGTGATGCCGCGGCCGGCATCCGGGAGGGTGACCTCGAGGATCTGGACCCGGGTACCGCTGCCTGTCGCGGCGAGGTGGGCGAGAGTGCGCGACCAGCCATGGACCCGGCGGGCCTGCTCGTCCGGCGACTGGAGCACGAATGAAGGGTGTCTCAGCATGGCGATTGCGGTGAGGGTCTGAGCGTGCGGATCGTGCAGCATCGCGGCGCCGGTGTCGGGGTCGACAAGAAAGCGCAGGGCTGCGGCGTCCCCCGGCAACGCAAGCGTGCCGGAGGGGCGTGGCCGGTCCGGGCGGGCCCGGAAGCGCGTCTGCCTGGTCGCGCTGCGCCATGCGTAGTGCAGCGCGGTGGGCACCCACTCGATCAGCGGGGTGCCGCGCCATGGGACGAACGTTGCCGCGATGGCGCTTCCCCATATCGGTGAGGTGAGCGCGGCGCCTTGGCTCCCACCGACGAAGAGGGCAGGGACAAGGATGGCGACCGCGAAGCCCAGGGAGGCGAGACGCAGGGCCGAGAAGCCGAGGAGGACCCCTCGGCGAGGCAGCCGGGCGAATCGGATCGCGGGAGCCGTGGAGGTGGTGTCGGTCATGGCGAGGCTTCCTGATCAGTTCTTCTGCGGCGTCTGGTGTGGACCTGTTGAAGGCGAAGGGGGTTGTGGCCCGGACGCTGGAGGTGTCGTGTGGGTGGGCGGGCCACTCCCGGAAGCTCCACCTCGCGGAGGTTCCGTGAGGGTGAACTCGGCTGGGGTCGTCGCGTTTGTCGCGGCCGAGGCTGCGGCTGGACCGCGAGACTCGACGGCCCCAGCCGAGCGGTTGAAGGGTCCCCGACCCTGGGCGGCCTGTTGGTCGCCGGGGTGAGGAGCGTTCTCAAGTGGGCCGGGTCGCAGTTGGGGCGCCTGCTGACCTCTGGCTGCCAGTCCAGCCGCGGCTCCAGCGCCACCAGTCGCAGCCATGGCTGGCAGGAGCGCCCGACCTGTTGCTCGAATCGCCGCGACCTTCTGAGGGGCCGCGGCGACGCTGCGAGCACCGGTGCCGGTTTGGGATGCCGCCGCGTGCGCCGCGTGGATCGACTCCCCGGCGAAGCTGAACATCTTGATCGAGACCCAGGGGGCGAGGCCACCCATGAGGAGCACCAACGCGCCGCCAATGAGTTGGGTGGCTTGTTGGGTCGCGCCGTCGCCGGCTTGTCCGGCTCCTTCGAGGATGAAGACGCCGATCGACAGGATGAGGACGAGGAGGAGTTTGGACGCGATCATCGCGACGACGAACTCGATCCAGCGCCGCACCCACGCGCGGGAGAAGTCAGCGGCAGCTCCGGCGAAGGCGATCGGGGCGAGGACGGCAGCGACGAGCAGCATGAGCTTGCGCGCCAGCATGGCCGCCCACACGATCACGACCGCGGCGAGCGTCACGAGGGAGAGCAGCAATACCACAGCTGGATTCGATTGGGAGGTGAGCCGAGCGACGGTGAGCTTGGCCCCGAGACCTGCGACGTGAGTGTCCATGGTGGCCTGGACGACACCGGCGCTGAGCGCATCGACCGCGGCAAGGAGGACTCGGGTGGCCGCGAGGGCCAACGCAGTCCCCAGGGTGGCCGTGACGAGACCTGATAGGGCGCGTTGGAGGCCGCCGGGTTCTTGGCGCAGGACTGCACGGATCAGCTGGATGGCGAACAGGCCTACGCAGAGCACGGCGGCGATCGCTCCCGTGATTGCCATCTCCCGCAGCAGATTCGGCGACGTGAGATCGAGGGTGGTCGCCTCGTCGATCTGCTCCCACAACCACGTCGTGGCCTTGACCGATGCTTCACCGAAGTATCCGGCGATGTGGGAGAACGCCGACGTCGCGGCCCCCGCAGCGGCGTCGTTCACCGAGTCCTGGATTAGGCAGAGCGGGTTTAGCTTGTTCGGACCCTCGCAGCTCATGACGGACCCACCGGGATCGAGGTGAAGGTGATGACGCCAACGACGCCGTATGCCGTCCGCACCGGTGGTCCTTCGAGGTTGAGGCTGACCGCGACGCTGAACCGCTGCGTGCCAGCAGCGGAGGTGCGGGTCACCATCGCGGAGACCTCGCGGGCCGTGACACCGGGGTCGGTGATGCGTCCGCTGGCGACGGCATTCGTCCACACGGTGGGCTGCTGGACGCGCTCGACTTCCGCGACGTCGACCGTGTGCTGAGTCCCCAGCTGGGCCCACTCTGTCTGAGACGGGACGGGCGCCGGACCGGCCGTCGCGTCGGTCACGGACCAGACGGCGAACCGATCGCGCGCGGACTCGGGCACCAGGCCAATCACCAAGGGTTCGGTCGTGGCGGCGGACTCGGCCTGGACCCAGGCGAGGTGCGAGTCGCGCGGGACCTTCGTGTAGTCGCGTGACAAAAGGCGGCGGACAAACTCGGTGGCGTAGAGATCGGCCTGCTCTGTTGTCGCGCCCGTGATGCGAGGGGTCGTTGACTTCGCCTCGTAGCGCGGGGTCGACGCGATCCTCGCGAGCCCCTCCTTAAGTGCCACGTCCGAGGTTCCGTCCGGCAGGCTCGGCACGGCGCTGGGGACGCGGGCATCGGGCGCCGACTGACGGGGTGCGGCCGGGGGAGGGCGATCGCTCGCGCCGCCGAAGTGGGCGGCAGCGCCGAACATCGCACCGAGGACAACCACGAGCAGCGCCACGAAAGCAGCGCCACGTGGCAGGCGAGGCGCCCGCATCACCGGATCCCGCCGCCAGCGTTGTTGAAGAACGTGACCAGCGTGCTGGCGGCGCCGAGCAACATCGCCGCACCCGCAGCGACGAGGACACCGGACTTGCCCTTGCCGGCGACGTGGGGGTTGGACGAGTGGCTGCCGATGGCCCAGGCGACCGCTGACAGTGCGACGCCAGCGACAGCGGCAACGAGTCCGAACGCGAGCAGGCCGCCGACGATCGTCTCGAGCGCGTCGAGGCCGGGAAGCCCGCTGGTGTTTGGCTTGATGTCGATGAACGGAGCAGACATGGCAAGGGTGCCTTTCGCAGCAGAGGCGGGCCGATCCCGCTCGTACTGCGACCACCCAGCCGCTGGGGCACCATCTGCGTGCTCTGCCGAAGACTCTCAGCAGATGGCGTGCCATCCCCGCGTGACAGCATTCCGATCATGGCGCCCAGGAATCCAAGCCGAAGGGAACAACGATGACGACGCTTTCGGCCGGCGTTACGACGCCCAATGCGCCAAGCGGCGTCCTGATCTTCGGCGTCGATGTTGGGTCGGTCCGCAGGACGGGCGGCTTCTCTTGGTCGACCAGCGACGCGAGCCAGCGTGGGCAGGACGATCCCACGTTGCTCGGGAATGCTGTGGTGTCCGCGCTGGCGTCCGGGCGCCCAGTGGCGTTGGCCTTTGAATGCCCACTGTCGGTTCCGGTGCCATCTGCCGATGCCGGGAGCTGGAGCTACCTCGGTCGGGCGAGGGCCGGAGAGCGAAATCGGTCTTGGAGTGCCGGCGCAGGCGCCGGCGTCCTAGCGACAGGACTGGTGCAAGTGCCGTGGCTGCTTTCCTACGTCGCGACCCGATCCGGCACGCCGGTCGTCGCGACGACCCAACCAGACGCGTTCCTCAGCGGGCAAGCCAATCTGCTTCTGGCCGAAGCGATGGTGACGAGCGACGGCAAACCAGAGCCAGTTGAAGAATCACAGGACCATGCCGACGCTGTGGTGGCCGCCAGACGTCTCGAGGAGTTGCTGATGGTGGCGGCCGCCGGCGACACGCTTGTTGGAGACGTGACCTGCTACCCCCACGTCGCCTTGAATCTGGCCGCATGCGCAGCCATGCATGCAGGCGTTCTCCTTGACCCCAGCGAGCTCCGGCAAGAGGTCGTCGTCGTCAAAGCCAAACCCATCATGGACTAGAACAAGAGGTATCGGCGGACGGGTGGGTTCAAGCTATGTGGCGGATGCCGGCGACGCCTCCAGCGATGTAGGACTTGACGCTGACCACCTTGACGACGTCGCCCGTGTGCGGGGCCTCGACGACGAGGCCGTCCCCGATGTACATCCCGACGTGCCCCGGTCTGGCCATGGTGCCCAACCCGCCAGGGATCGCGATGAGGTCACCCGGAAGCAGGTGAGCTAGGTCGGTCGGGACGCCGTCGTGCATCTGGGTGCCGACGACGCGGGTAATGGAGACGCCGGCGGCTCGCCAGGCGGTCTGGGTAAGGCCTGAGCAGTCATAGGATTCGGGTCCCTCGGCACCCCAGACATAGGGCTTGCCAAGTTGGGCCAGCGCGAACGAGACCGCACGCTGTGCTGCCGGACTCGTCCCGGGCGGGAGGGTGAAGCCAGCAGGCAGCGCCACCGGCTGCCCGTTGGTAGTGGCCTCGCACTCCGATGACGTGCCGAGGACGACGTCAACGACTCGCGCGGCTGCGGCCGCGTGGACCAGGTAATTGCTTCCGTCGGAGAAGGCCGAGCGCTGGACCTGTTGGGCGACAACCCAAGGTGAGCGCACGTGCCAGTCCCTGACCTCGAGAAGTGCGTCGAGGAAGAGCCCGGTCGAGACGATCGGGTCCATCCGCTGCGCTGCGCTGCCCCACCCCGGCCGTTGCTGGAACAGGCCGAGTGAGTCGTGGTCGTAGCCCCACCCCTCGTTGGGTAACTGCGTTCCGTTTGGGTCGTTGGGGTTCCCGATGTTCCTAAGGGCGGACTCGGTGATGGCCGTCATGATCGCGATCTGCGCGGCGACCCGCCCACCACGCGGTGTGGCGACGGCGACGATCGTCCGCGCGTTCCTGGCCTGGGCCTCCGAGAGCTCGGCGACGGGTCCCGAGGTCGTACAGATGTCAACTCCCGCCGCCGCGGACTGCGGCATGGCTCCGAGGAGAATCACGAATCCCACGAAACCCATCGCTGCGGCAGCAGCAGAGACGGCGGCACCGACACGAGCAACAGACATGTCACCCACACGAGCACTGCGGGGCACCATCCGCGGTCCTGTTGCGGTGTCGCGCCCCTACGCGAGAGTGTTGTCAGTAGAGGTGCGTCAGACCAAGGAGAGTTCGTGCGCGCAAGTGAGCGGACGGCATACCCCACGACCGTCGCTTCGGCGGCCGTGGAGGATGCGCGCGCTCTCGCCTTGGAACTGGCAGGGATGAGCGAGCCTCAGCGCGTGGACGCTCTGGCGTTGCGGATCGTGACCGAGCCGGATGAGGACGTCCTGCGTGTGGCGATGTGCTGGACCCGATGGCGCGTGGATGGGCAGTGGGGTGAGGCCTACTGGTGCCAAGGGATCGTGACAACGCGGCGGCTGCTCCTGCGTCTGCCCGACGGCAGCCTGCGGTCGCAGTGGTGGGGGACCGTCGTGGGCTTCGACGCGGACCTTGAGGCGGGAAACGTCGTGCTCGACTACGGCGACGGTCGGCCGCGACAGATTGCCGGGCCGGCCGTCGCGGTTATCGCCGTTGCGGGCATCGACGCGCTCTACGGGACCGAGGCGTTGATCCGGCATCCCAGCCTTGAACCCCTCCGGACCCATAGGGCTCCATCCCCGAGCTGAACCACATCTCCCGTGTGACGTGGTCATCTAAGGGCGCCGTCGGAGGTGCTGTCCCTCCCACTGGAGGGCCTCGGGTATGGAGCCGCTTGGCGAGCGGGTCATGCATGTCGCAGCCCATCCCTCCCTCGGTGGGTCGAGTGCCAAGCACTGCAGTTCGGACCACGGCAGGCGCGCCGATCGTGAATCGGACTCAACCTCTGCATCGACCTTGGGACGGAGCCGTGTCCATGCAGCCGAAGCCTCCTGTTATGGTCGCCCGTCCTCTCTCCCGGCCGGAAGGCGCCCGCCATGAATTTGCATCGCAACCTCGTGCTCCTCGTCATGGCCTTGGTCTCCTTAACCGCGTGCTCGTCGGAGACTCTCGAGCAGGGACTGGGTGCAGCTTCGACTTCGTCGGCCTCCCCGTCGAGCGTCCCGACTCCAACGGTGAGTGGTCCCGACGCATCGATCGTTGTTCAAGTCGACTGCGGCGCGGATGGCGTTGCCGGCGTGGACATCGCGTACGGCACTTCGGCTGACCAAGTCTTGGTTGGACGGAATCCCACGACCCTGTCGGTAGGTGGAATCGAGTCCTTCGACAGGAAGTACGGGACTGGTCCTGGCTACGGTGACGCCGATCTGAAGGTAACTGTTGAGCCCACGGTTGGAACGTGTCGGACCACCCTGACTGACTACTCGACAGGCGAAGTCCTCCGCGAGCACAACACTGCCGGCCGCGCCGTTTTGCAGGCAGTAGTGCGGTATCAGGCCAGTTCCTGACGCCGTGGAGGCTCTCGCTCCGCGACAGATGGACACGCGCTCATGCGCCCATGCTCGTCGCATCGACAGCCCGAGCCGGCGAGATCGCCAGGACCTGACGTCGCGCGTAGACGAACTCGAGTTCGGTCAGGTGTCGCCCCTCGGTGAAGATCCGGAGCAGGCCCGACCAGCCTGATGGTGAGCCGCCGAGGAGCCGGTGGACCGCTCGTCGTGAGGTCGGCTCGAGTCTGAGCTGGCTGAGCATGCGTTTGGTGCACTCCCGCGAGTTGCCGCCGGCGCTCTTGGCCGTGATGGTCACCAGCGGGTCTTCGGCGCCTCGACTCCTGGCTTCCTCGATGCGGGAGATAAGGATGTCGATCGCAGGGGAGATGACGCCCGTCATCCGCGGGTCATCCACCTCGAGTCCGAGTTCGCCGGCGACCCAGCGGTCCAGTGCGGACGCGCTCATGACTCGTCCTTTGGGGCGTCGAGCTCGACGAACCTCACGGGCGCGCCGGCCGGGACGTCGGTCATGCCGTGCAGCTGGTCGTTCCGGGCGGCGCGTCCCGACCCCTTCGCGCTGCGCTTGGCCTGGGAGGAGATGTGGGCGAACAGCGACTCGGGGCCGAGACCGCGAGCGGTGTCCTCGTTCTTGATGAGCCACTCCATCGCAGCGACGAGTTCTTCGCCAACGTAGTCGTCGGTGACGGTGACCGGCCTCGTCGAGCCGTAGGGCACGACGTCGACGCATCCGCGTGTGCACACGCAGTCGCGGATCTCGAGCCAAAGTCGAGCGGTCTCCGGCCCCGAGGTCCCCAAGCTGCCGCACCCATCCAGCGCGGCTTTGAGCTCCGCGCCCTTCTCCATCTGTCCGATCGCCATGTCGCAGTTCTCCCCTTCTGCTTGTTCCGAGCGCCGGTGTCGTTCAGAGGACCAGAAATGGGCGGAGCGCCTTGAAAGTTGTCCACAGTCGCCCTTGCGGCTGCGGTTATCCACAGCCGAAGATTCGAGTGCCCGGTGCGTCTTGGGATCCGGCATGGTTGTTGTTGAGGCCAATTGGCCTTGGTGCCGCGAACAGCACATCCCGAGAGGGCAGGACGCGGTCACCACGTGGCAGGACGTTTGAGGACGTCTCAGTTCTGGCAGAACGTCCCAGCAGGTGTGCAAGGGAGGGTCATGTCCAACGAGCGACTCCGGTCGGCGATCGTCGAGGCCGGCATGTCCTTGGCCGAGTTCGGTGACGCCGTCGGCGTCGACCCCAAGACCGTCGAGCGATGGATCACCAAGGACCGTGTGCCGCATCGAGCCCACCGGCTGAAGTCCGCCGGTGTGCTCGGCCGAACAGACGTATTCCTCTGGCCCACAACGGAATCCGACCCAAGATCGCGAGCTGCAGCGAAGGCCGAGTTCGTCGATCTCTACCCCAGTCGCGGGAGCGTCCCAAGCTCGACCTGGGTCGAGCTTCTCGACTCAGCTCACGAATCGATCGACCTTTTGGCGTATGCCGGGAGCTTCCTTCACGACAGCGTGCCGTCCTTCGCTCAGCGGCTTTCAGAACGAGCCGCCGCGGGCGTCTCTGTGCGCCTGCTGTTTGGTGACCCAACGAGCGACGCGGTCGCGCTGCGCGGCAAGGAGGAAGGGATCGGCGAGCTGATGGCGGCTCGCTGTTCTCTGACTTGGAACTACTTGGCGCTGATCCTCAACGGAGGTGAGGTGGTCGGCGGGTCCGCGGTCGAGATCGACGACGCAGGAGGAGGCGTGCAGGCACGTCAGCACGGATGCACTCTGTACGCCTCGCTCTTCCGCTTCGACGATGCTCTGCTTGTCAATCCTCACACCTACGGTGCCGCCGCCGGACACTCGCCGGTGCTGCATCTCAACCGCGTTCCAGGCGGCCGGCTGTTCACCCACTACCTCGAGTCGTTCGATAGGACGTGGCAGAAAGCCAAGCCGCTCGGCACGGCGTAACGTCGACGCCCATGGGACGCATCGACTACATCGACGACCCCGGCGCACCGGCGATCAACAGCGTCGTGCCTTCCGTCGTGGCCATCGTCCGTGACGACGAGGGCCGGATTTTGATGATCCACAAGACGGACAACAACCGATGGGCACTACCCGGGGGAGGGCACGAGCCCGGCGAGTCAATCGCCGATACCGTCGTGCGCGAGGTGAAGGAAGAGACCGGCTACGACGTCGAGGTCGAGACGATCACGGGCACCTACACCAACCCCCACCACGTCATGGCGTATGACGATGGTGAGGTGCGTCAGCAGTTCTCAATTGCCTTCCGCGCCAAACTGATTGGCGGTGCCAAACGCACGAGCGAAGAGAGCAGTGAAGTCGAGTGGCTGGCACCAGAGGAGATCTCCGACCTCGACCTCCACCCGTCAATGCGGTTGCGCCTCGCCCACGCCCTCGAGGACTCCGGCCGGCCACACATCGGATAGCCCAAGCCGCAATCGACCCCGCAACGCCGAGGCGAGAAGCTCGGGATGCGAACGCGTGATGGCGCGGTGGACGGGGTGACCCTCGGGGTAGCGGTTGAGGATCTCGTCGACTCGCTCTCGCGGAGTCGTGATTGCCCCTGTCGGCGACGACACCAGGTCGAGCAGATTCAAAGCATCGAGATCGTCTGCGTCCGGAGCGGAGAAGCGGCCGAGGTCACTCTCGAGCCCTCGCTCCTCGGCTTCGAAGCGTGCGCCCGTGTGATGGGCCACCAGACTCACCACTCCATCCGGCGCGCCCGCGTGTGCCAGGAACGTCGCGCCGTCGACCGGGTGGAAGCCGGTGATCGCCAGTGCGGGCGCGTAGCCGAGGTCATGGAGCCACGCCGCCGCAGCGATGTCGGAGGAGATCCCGACCTCCGAAACCATCCAGTCCGCGAGCCGTCCAACGGTCTCGACGTGATCCCACCTCGTCCCAAGGTCGCCCAGATATCGGGCGGCGAGCTCTGGGGCCTCCTCCGTCCGCCACATGACTCGCCATCTTGCCGCAGGCAGCCGGCTGAACACAGCGGCGGCCGACATGGTCAGGGAGAGATGGGGCGCGCCGTGTCGGCGCCCGACCGGCTGCTTTCGGCTGCCTGCACGGCACGCTTGACCACGCCGAGCGGCTGGTCGAGGAGCTGCGCGGCTCGGTCGAGGCCCGAGACCTCCGCCAGCCTGGCAACCGCTTCGGCGATGTTCTGGTCAGCAGCGTCAACGCGCTCCTGAACCCGGGCGCGAGCCGCGTACGCCTTCGTCGTACCGGCGAGAGCGGCCGCCTCGGCGCGCTGTGCCTCATGCAGACGACGACGAGCATCTTCACGGTTGGGGTGCGTCTTCATGATGCCTCCTGGCGCGTTCGGCTTCATGAGAGTCACGCACGCGTCGGGGCACGACGCGGCGCCATGCTGGCGGCGAGGCGACGACCAGCCGCGGTTCAGGCGTCGTCAGACGTGGCCCGGTTCCGACTCGGACGGCTGCGCAGGCGTTGATCCGAGGAGTGCCGTCCGGCGTCATCCAATTGCCCCTGACAGCGATTACTGTCCGGACTGTGAGTACTCAGCACATCGGCGCTGCAGGTGAACTCCTAGTTCAGTACCAGCTCCTGAAGGTGGGGATCGACAGTGCGCGACTGACAACCGACGCAGGCATCGACCTCGTGGTCTACTCGCCTGGCGACCGGTCGGCGACGACGGTCCAGGTTAAGACGAACCTCGCTTCGAAGCCGACGGGAGGCCGAGGCCCACTGTCTCGGGGATGGTTCTTTCCGCACGACTGTCCCGCTGAGTTCATCGCCTTTGTGGCCTTGGACGCGGACATGGTTTGGCTCGTCTCGCTCGATGAGGCGAGGCACCTCGCCCAACAGCACTCCGCGACAGGTATGCGCCAGCTGTACTGGCGAATCGAGTCTCCTTCGCTGCCGGGTGGTTCACTCAGGTACGAAGGCCACATGAATCGCTACCTGCTCGAGGTCCAAGCACCCGCCCTCTTCCCGTAGCAGCCGGCCCGTCCCGGGTCCCGCGGCAGGCACAGAACCCTTCCCTTCGCCCTGCGTTCCGAGCACCTTCAATGGCGCGCCAGCCACCAACCCCGTACTGAGCGCCACACGTCTGGCACCCGCTGTCGCGGGTGGTCGCGCCGCCCACTTCCATAGTGCCCCAGCCGAGCCGTTGTCTCCGCATGACGATGTCGATCCGGCGGATGACTCTGGGGGCGGGATACCGCTACCTGATGTCCTCAGTCGCCCGGCTCGACGAGGCTGGTGCGGCCGCTGGGCTCGCCGCCTACTACGCAGCCGGAGGAACCCCGCCCGGGCGATTCCTCGGCGCCGGCCTTGCAGGCCTGGCTGGCGGCGCAGGCGTCGAGTCAGGCACGCTCGTCACCGAGGAAGCTCTCTGGCGCATGCTCGGCATGCTCCGAGATCCCGTTACCGGCGAACCCCTCGGCCAGATACCGCACACTCAGCCCGCCACCGTCATCGACCGGTTCGGCCGGCAACGCAAGGCCCCCAAGACCGTCGCCGGTTTCGACCTCACCTTCTCCGCCCCCAAGTCCGTCAGCGTCGCGTGGGCGCTGGCCGACGACGCCACCCGCGCCCGCATCTACGCCGCCCACCGCCGCGCTCTCGAGGCCGTTATCGCCTACGGCGAGTCCCAGGTCTTCGCGACCCGACTCGGCAAGGGCGGCGTCGTCCAAGAAGACATTCGGGGCATCGTCGCCACCGCGTTCGACCACTGGGACTCCCGCTCCGGTGATCCCCAGCTCCACACCCACGTCGTCGTCCTCAACCGCGTCCAAGCCGTCAGCGACGGCAAGTGGCGCACCCTCGACTCCAAGGCGCTTTTCCGCGCAGCCGTCGGGATGTCCGAGCTCTACAACGGCATCCTCGCGGACCAGCTCACGGCCGACCTCGGCTGGACCTGGGCACCCGAGCAGCGCCGCCGTTCCGCAGAACCCAAGTGGGAAGTCGACGGCGTCCCCAAGGCCCTTCGCGACCACTTCTCCCAGCGCACCACCGCGATCGAGTCGGCCAAGGATGACCTCGTCGCCAGCTTCACGGCCTCCCATGGCCGGGAACCCACGGCTCGCGAAGTCATTCAGATGCGCCAACATGCCACCCTCACCACCCGTGAGGACAAGCACCTCCGACCCCTGCGCGACCTCATCGCCGATTGGCGCGACCGTGCCCGTCCTCATATTGGCGACGAGCCCGAACGGTGGGCCGCCGACCTCACCCGCGACACGGCGCCCACGCTCCGCTCGGCCGACGACACAGACGACGGGATCTTCCGTGACGCCGCCACGATCGTGCTGGCAAAGGTTGCCGACAAGCGAGCCACGTTCACCCGGGCCAACCTCTTCGCCGAAGCCCTCCGCGAGCTTCACGGCGTCCGCTTCGCCACCCCAAACGACCGAACGTCTGTGGCTGGCAAGACCGCCACCTACGCCACTGAGCTGGCAGTCCAACTCACCCCACCCGACGTCGGTCGCGTGCCCGACGGGCTCCGGCGTGCCGACGGGAGCACCAAGTTCGTTGCCCGCGACAGCGAGGTCTTCGCCACCCAGGAGCTCCTCGACGCCGAGGCCCGCCTCCTCGACGCCGCTGCTGCCGAAGACGCGCCCGTCGTTCCCGCCGCAACCGCCTCCGCCATTGCCGAGCAACCCCTGCCCGGGCGTACCCACCACCTGTCCGCTGACCAGGCCGCTGCCGTCACCGCGACCGTCACGTCGGGCCGCCGAGTCGACCTCCTCGTTGGTGCCGCCGGAACGGGGAAGTCCACCGCGATGGCCGGCGTCCGTGCAGCCTGGGAAGCCACCTACGGGCCAGGTTCCGTTGTGGGCCTCGCCCCCTCAGCGGCAGGCGCCGAGGTCCTCGCCGACGCAGTCGGCGTCCCCACCGAGAACACCGCCAAATGGATCAGCGAACAAGACCGCCTCCCCGAACACAAAGCAAAGGCCGACGCGTATGCCGGCCGGCTGGCTCGCGCGTACCCCTCACCCGCCACGCGGAGACTGGAGGCAGAAACGGCAACCGCGCGAGCGGCATACGAGCGGTGGGCTCTGCGCCCCGGGCAACTGGTGATCGTGGACGAGGCGTCAATGGCTGCCACGTTCGACCTGGACCGGATCGCGACAGCGGCCACCGACGCGGGCGCGAAGGTACTGCTGGTGGGGGACTGGGCCCAACTGTCCCCAGTGCAAGCCGGGGGCGCCTTCAAGTTGCTTTCTGACGCTCGGCCAGACGCGCCGACGCTGCACGACGTTCGACGGTTCCGCCACGAGTGGGAACGCAACGCCAGCCTCGACCTGCGGTCCGGCCTGGCCTCGGTGGCAGCGACGTATGCTGCTAAGGGGCGGGTCGAATCTGGGTCTCGAGACGACATGGTCGACCTCATCTTCGAGGGGTGGCAGCAGGACGTGAGGGCCGGCCAGACCTCGTTGATGCTGGCCGCAGACACCGAAACCGTGCGAGACCTCAACGCTCGCGCCCGATCCCACCGGGTCGCCGCCAGCGAGGTCGGCGACGTGGGAGTTCGGCTCGGGGACGGGACTGTCGTCGGGGTTGGCGACGTCGTCGTGACCCGTCTGAACCGGCGCGCACTCCTTACGGGGAGCGGTTGGGTCAAGAACGGTGACGACTGGATCGTGCAGGCCATTGACGAGAACGGGTCGGTGCGTGTGCGTCGAGCGAGCGGGGGAGAGGTCGCTGTGCTCCCCGCTGACTATGTCGTCGAGAACCTCGAACTCGGTTACGCCACGACCGCCCACAGGGCACAGGGCCGGACCGTGAACACCGCGCACGCGTACATCACCGCGAACACCATGCGGGAATCGCTCTACGTGATGGCTACGCGCGGCCGTGAGTCGAACCGTCTGTACGTCGACACCACGCATGACCCGAACGCTGCGACGAGCCACGAGGAGCCCACGAAGGTCGAGCCACTTGAGGTCCTGCAGACAATCGTCGCGTCGTCCGGAGTCGATCTGTCCGCGACCGAGACTCGAAGCTTCGAGGAGGCCGCGGCGTCGACTGCCTGGCGTCTGGATGCCCAAGGCGCCGCAATCCAGAACGTCAAGCGAATGGCCGAACCCCTAATCACGATTGAGATCTGAACCCAGAGCGGTCCAGGAGCGCCTGTTCGCTACGGCTTATAACCGCGAATCGGACCCCTGCGTCTCTGAACCACCCTGGTAACTGCACGCGGCTACGAACGGGGCTCCGTCACGTCGTCCACGGTCAGTTTCGCGCATCATTCCAAGAGCGCCAGGTCATAGGCGACGACGTCATCGAGAATCGCATTAGCCGTCTCCATGTTGTTCACGACTGCGTACTTCAGATCCGTGAAGCCCACGTCGGCTCGGACGCGGTCAAAGTGACGTCGCGCGGCTAGGATCTTACCGCGCTCAGCCGGGCGGAGGAGTTCGAGGTCTGTAGTGCTCTTGGTCTCGAAGACGATGTACTGACTTCCGTCAGGGCGCTCCGCCATCACGGCCCAGTCCGGGTTGTAGTCACCAAGCGGCGTGGGGATGACGAATGCGGCGGGCAGTTTGACGAAGGCCTTGATGTCGTCTCGCTCCTGAAGCCGAAGAGCGAACGCCTTCTCCACGCCCGAGTCGACGACCAAGTACTTGTAGGGCGACTTCGCCGCGAACGAGACTGGCTCGTTGTTGTCATCAGCGACCACGTTCCCGCCACTACCCGTGTACCCCGACAGATCAGCTTCCTCGAGCAGCGACAGGGGGTAACGACGCTCGCGATCGGGCCTATTGGTATCCACGAGCTCGTACCGGAGTCCCTGAATCAGGAATCGGGACTTGGTGGCGTTCAAGATCGCGGTTACCCGATCGACGTACACCTGCGGGTTCAGCTTGAACTGGTGAAGGGTTCCCGACCCGGTTAGCACGTGAGCGATGGTTGCCCGGGTGAGCTGAGTGCGATCAGCGAGCACGGAGAGGATGTCAGGCAGATTCTGGCTGTCTTCGTAGAGGACATCGGCGCGACGCGCATGGCTGGTCTCTGCGTTCAAGCCGCTCTGATCGATGCGACCGACAACGTGGGTGAGCCACTCTCCCTTGCGCCGCGGCACCGGCATCATCTCCCGCAACGCCTTCACAATCTCGTCGCGCAGCGCGTCCTCGTCGACTGCGACTCGGAACTCGGTGCGGTGTTGGATGCGATCCCATAGAGCGCGGAACTCGGGGCTTTCCAGTCGCTCCTGCACCATCGGCACAGAAATGCGGGACCCGGCCCTCTTGATGTCAATGGGCTTGACGAGGCTCTTGATCAGCCTGCGAACTTCGAACTGACCCCGCTCGTCCGCGATGGCCCCTTCGATCAGCTGACGCAGTTCTTCGGTGTCTTGTTGAACAGCTTCGCGGAGCCTGTCTTGCACCTTTCCGCGCGATTCGATGTATCCGGCCTCCAGGAGGGCGGCGAAGAGCCCGCGGCCAGCCTCATTGCCGACGGGCCTGGCTTCGGTTGCTCCGACCGGCTTATAGGTGAGCCGGGCAAAACCGTCGATCGTGACGATGCCGAACTCAATGCCGAGGTCCTCAGCTAGTTCGCGCTGTAGCTGCTCAGCAAACTCCTCGTACGACTCATTGGCGATGACGGTCAGGCGGTTGACGTCGAATCCGCGCACGCGGTTGCCGTCGCCATCGACGCACAGGCGCAGACCTCGTCCAATGCTCTGCCGCCGCCAACGCTCAGAGCCCATGTTTCGCAGCACGCAGATCTGGAACACGTTGGGATTGTCCCATCCCTCCTGAAGCGCGGAGTGGCTGAAGATGAACCGGAGCGGGGTGCCTGGCGTCGTCAGGCCGATCTTGTCCTTCATGATCTGCTCATAGGCAAGCCCCGCCTGCTGTCGGCCCTTGTCGGTGGTTTCCTTTGTTTCGACGAGTCGTTCGACGCCTCCGCGGCCGCGGTCGACCGAGAAGTAGCCCTGGTGCGCTTCGGCCGCGACGGCCTCGGCGGGCCTGTTGCCGAGAAGCTTGTTGAACGCCGGTTCGGACGCGATCTTGGCGTACTCCTCCTCGAAGATCTGGGCATACTGTCCTGGCTGGGCTTCGCCGTTCTCGTCGTAGACGCGGTACTTCGCTACTGAGTCGACGAAGAAGAGACTGAGGACCTTGATCTTGCGTCCGTGGAACGCGAACTCATCTTCCTTGCGCAGGTGCTGTCGGATGGTCTGCGCGATCATCTGTCGGGCGCGTTCGGCCAGGCCGATCTCGGCGCCGATCGCTTCGCCGACCTTCACCTCGCTGTAGTCTGTGAACCGGACATGCTCCGCCCCGGGAACCACGCTGATGCTGTCGACCATCAGGTCGCGATACAGATCGCGACCGGCATGGTCGCCCAGGTTCTCCCCGATTCCGACGGTGAACGACTTCCGACTAATGCCCACCGATGTCTCGGCATCGAGCTCCAACCGCGCAGTGAATCTGGCGCCGGTGCGCTTGGTGCCGAGCAGTCGCACGTAAGGCGTGGTGCCGCTGGCCTCGGTGACGAGGTCGTCGACCTCGATCTGCTTGACCAGCTGCTTCTCGTAGGCCCCGATTGCATCGAGCCGGTAGATCAGGTTGCCCTTGTCCAACTTCGGGTGCGTGGCCGAGTAGCGGATCGTCGCGACCGGGTTCATACCCTCCACGGCGAGCCGGCCAGCGCCCTTCTTCTTGCGCGGGTTGCCGTCGTCGCCATACACGCTTTGCGGCTCATCGACGATGACGATGGGATTGGTTGCGCGCATGAGGTCCATCGGCACTTCGAGATCGAGGTCCTCGGACGGCTTATTGATCCTGGCTGTCGCCTTATTCATGGCTGCGACCGTGATGATCATGATCTCTATGCCCGACGACGTCGCAAACGACCGAAGGCGCGAGACGTTGTCTCCGGAGTACTGGAAGCATTGCATCGGCGGGTTCCCGTATAGGGCACCGAAATGGTCTCGCAGCATATCGATCGACGTAGCAACACCTTCGTTGATCGCAACGGAAGGTACAACGATAACGAACTTCGTGAACCCGTACAGCGCGTTCAACTCATAGATCGAGCGGAGGTAGACGTAGGTTTTCCCGGTCCCGGTCTCCATCTCGACGGTGAAATCCATCGACTTAAGCTTGGGCTCGGGGGCCAAGCCGATTTTGTCCTGCGCCGCATGTAGATTTCCGAGGATCGTCTCGGGCGTGAGACGCATTCGGTTGCCGTAGCCGTGGGTCGAAATGCCCAGGCTGTCGCCCGAGGCCTCGAATAACCCTTCGCTCAACGAGGCGTGGGCTTGGACGGTGAAGTGTGACGTCAGCGACTCCTGGCCCTTGAAGAGGCCCGTGACGGCGTCGATCGCGTCCCGCTGGTAGTCGAGATCCGCCTCGAAGGTGAACTTCACGTCAGATGCTCCGTAGCGTCTTGATGCCCGCTTGGTGAAGCGCGGCCGCGAGGTTCAGCTTGGCCGAGGAGTCCTTGAATCCGGTGTCGCGGACGACGACCGTGATGTCGGAGTCCACTGGTTCTTCGTCCCTCCAAGCGACAATCGCTCGTGCAATTTCATCCGCCGTATCGAGTGCGACGTCTGTCCCGAAGAAGGCATACAGGGTCCCGGCGAGGCTGTAGAGCTTGCTCCCGGCTACGGCGCGGGTCGAAACGGGCGTAACCAGATCGATCCCGAGTCGCAGCATCATCTCAACCAGCAGGTCGGCGCTGGTGCGCCCCGCGGCGAGGTTGTCCACTGCGGCCAGCAGGTCGAGTTCGCCCGTGCCGTCCCACGGCCTCACGTTGCTCTCCGCCAGCTTGTAGGAGCGAAAACCGGTATCGATCGCAGGCCGGGCGGAATTGGCTCTTTGGCCAATCTGCTGGCCGGCGCGCCGCAGACGCTCGCGAGTGATGTCCGCGATCGTCTCGAAGTCCTCATGATCGAGCGGCTCGTCCAATTGCACGAGGACGAAGCGCCGCCTTCCCCCATCTCGTGCGTTGAGGTCCATGACGGCATGGCCCGTGGTGCCCGATCCCGCGAAGAGATCGAGGACCAAAGCTTCTTGGTTCCCTCCGGAGACAAGGTCGAACCAGCGTGCTAGGACGTTAACGTCCTTTGGAAAGTCGAAGACCTTGGTGCCGAGTAGTGCTTCTAGCGCCTGCGATGCAGACCGCCGCGCCTGCTCGAAGACTGAAGATGCTGTCTCCATCGACTGCTCAGCCAGAAAAGTCTTTACGTACGGCAACGACGTATGGTCCGCGCCGAACAAAATGAGGTCATCGGCGATCTTCTTCTTCATCACGTCTTCGGCATACCGCCAGCCCTTCTTTGGTTTGCGCACTGGCAAGCCCGTGACCGGGTGGGCGATGTCGTACATGAGGTTCGGGCGCAGGTTTGGCGACCCCGGATTGTCACCGTAAAAGACGCGCCCCTCGTCATCGATCCTGTTGTAGTTCGTGATTGACGCGGTAAACCTGTGCTTTTGGGTTGTCATCCACGCCTTATACATCTCCGTCGCGCGGGCGGCGTCTTGCCCGGACTTCCTCCAGGACTGTTCAGCTTTTGCGAGGACCTCGTCGACGGCATCCTTCTTGGCTCGCCAATACACGCCGGTCTCCCGGAGGTACGCCTCGTTCTTTGCATAAATGAGCATGTAGTCGTGGCTGTCAGATACGTATCGCGAGTCATTCTTCTTGACTCCCTGCCAGACGACGTTCGAGATGAAGTTCTCCGCGCCGAAGACTCGGTCCAGTAGCAGCTTTAGGCGCGCGTGTTCGGTGTCGTCGATGGCGACGATGATGACGCCAGTCTCCTTAAGGAGGTGGTGAGCAACCATGAGTCGGGGGTACATCATCGACAGCCACTTCGAGTGGCGAGAGGCACCAACTTTTCGTTCCGTGGCGCGGTCTGACCCCATGCCTGCCTGAAGGGCACCTGCCTCGTCGCGGAGGCCAGCCGCAGTCTCATGCTCTGCCTGGGTAGCGACGCGCTTGTCGTCGTACACGAAATCGTTCCCCGTGTTGTATGGCGGATCGACATAGATCACGTCGACCGAGTTCGTGTAACCACGGCGAAGCAGGCGGAGTACTTCGAGGTTATCGCCCTCGATGACTATGTTGCGGGTGTCATCCCAGGCCACGGACTCTTCGGGCTTCGGGAGCAGCGTCATCGTGGCGGGAAGGGTAGAGAGCCGGCGGGCAGCTGACATCCCGGGCCAGCGGAGACCGAAGCCCTCACTCCCGGCTGGTGCTGCCTGGTCACCCAGCAGGTCACGCAACACGTCAACGTCGACTCTGCCGTCGGCGACAGCGTCCGGGAACAGCCTGGCCAGCTCAGCGAGGTTTCCGGTCACCTCCCCCGGACCGTCGAGTTCATTCAGCGGGGTGAAGTCCTCAGTCACAGGATCTGCTTTCTAGCGATTGTGTCGGAACAGGGCAGTGGTCATTGCGGCAAGGTCGGACTGTAGAGGGAGCCGGCGACAGTTTCGATCTGCTGCCTCAACTCTTTCGCCTTGGTGTTTAGGTGGATCCGACCTGCGTGGCTCTTCTCCTTCTTAGCGTCGCGGGTAACGACAGCCAACTCAGCGTTGAGTGCGGCGAGTCGTCCGCGGAGATCGAGTGCCTCATCGGTGCTGAGTGACGGCGAGGCGGGCTGGCCATCGGCGGCAGCGACCCGGACCAGATCGCGATACAGGGCCCAAAGGTCGGTGCGATTCAGGTTGTCGATCCTCAGCGCGCCGCGCGTGATGCTCTTGAGCGAAACGACGACGCCTTGGTCGACGACCGACGTGGCGTGGTCGGGATCGCTGAGGTTGATGTGCGTCAAAGCGAGCGAGATCGATTCGCCGTCACGAGGCGAGCTGAGGAAGAGGATCAATGGGCGAGGCATGCTGCGGTGGAGCAGCTCGACAAGCCTTGTCATGTCTGCCGGCGAGGCTGCGTCCGAGAGCTCGAGATGGAACACTGCGATGTCGTCGACACGCCTCAGTTCGTCGACATACGCAGGAACCTTTAGGTTGTCAGAGCGTAGGACGGCCTGGACTGACGCGCCGGCGACGGCCCGGGTGATCAGCGCCGAATCGGCCGTCTGTGACGCTGCCTGCTCCACCAAGGTCTTCTTGGGGATCCGTCCGGGCTGGTGCACCGACGCCGGGAGGCCCAGGACGATCTGAGGCGCAAAGGGGGTTGCTTCGCTGACACTCACGGCACCAGCGCCATCCACGCGATGAGGTCGACGGTGGCCAGCCCGCTTGCCTGTGCCTCGTCGCCGTAGGTTGATGCGCCGGCGGAGAAGAGAGATGCGACCGCGCTCTCTTTGGCCTTGCCGCTGACGGCTCGAACAGCAACGTCGAGCAGCTCTCGGTAGTGCTTTACGTCCCGCCCCTTACGAGTCGCTGTGTTGAAGGCGGCAAGCGCGTCGGCATCCGGCTCGGTCTGGCCGAGGGCGTGGTGGCGCAGTACGTCGAGCGCAAGCTTTGGCTGCTCGATTCCATGAGCGATGACTCCGTCGTCGGTGACGTAGACGAGCAGGTGGGGGGCGAGTGGGTAGTCCGCAGGCACCGCCGACGACCCTTCTCTGGCCCTTAGGAGGAAGATCGCACCGGGCGCGAGCCCGTCGTCGGCCAATGTGCCATCGAATCGGCTGACGCCGAACAGGGCGAGCGGCCAGTGCTCGATCTCCGCCAGTTCGGTCGCGGGTCGCGCGGCAGCGTCCATGCGGAAGTCGGAGAGGGTGAGGTCGGTGATGCTCAACCCGCCCGCGAGGTCTTCCATGGTGGGCGCGGCGACACGCATCTGCTCGAGCTGCCGGCGTCGGTACTCGAGATCGTTCATGGAGGCTGCGTCGCCAGAGTCCAGCACGTTCTCCTCCCCCGTCGCGGACACGTCGAGCAAAGACATGCGGCTGGAGACCCGCTTCTCCAAGTTGATGTAGGACTCCAGGTCGATGTTCGGCCAGAAATTCACCAAGTGAACGGTGGCGTTCGTCGTTCCGAGTCGGTCCACACGTCCGAACCGCTGCACGATTCGGACCGGGTTCCAGTGGATGTCGTAGTTGACGACGGTGTCGCAGTCCTGAAGGTTCTGCCCCTCGGAGATGGTGTCAGTCGCGATCACTACATCGATCTGGGGGCCGTTGCGATCACCGCCCTTCGCGCGTGGGGCGAATGACGCCAGCACGTCGTGCATGCCGCTTCGCACAAGGGGCGCTGTGGTTTTGGTGGAGCTGCCGGTAATAAGCGCGACGTGCAGCCCCAGATCAGCGACAGCCCATTCGGCGACGTTGGCGTACAGGTATTCCGCGGTGTCGGAGTAGGCCGTGAAGATCAAGGCCTTGCGGTTATCGCCGTTCGTCGGATTCTTGGCCTTTTCAACCAGGAGAGCCTTGAGCTCAGCCAGCTTCGCATCGCGGCTCACATCGACAGCCGAAACTTCGGCGAGGACTGCACGCAGGGTCTCTCGGTCCTCAACGAGGTCTTGACGCCATCTCATGCGGTCAACGTCTGCGAGGAACACCCGGACCTTCCCGCCAACTACGTCGTCCAGTTCTTGGTCGTCCATGTCGAGGTCGGACAGTTCGCTGAAGCTGTTGATCGAGAGACCCACGTCGTCACGCGCCTCGAACTCGTCGATGCGCTCGATCGCCGCTTCGACCTTGCCGAGGATCTTGGCGACCGTCAGCGACAGCGAATGGACGGATGACTCCAGTCGCTTGAGGAGTCCCATTCGCATTAGATGAACAATGTTGTCCTCACGGTCGGTCTGACGCCAGACCCGTGACCCGCCCGTTCGGAGATGGTGGTCGTACAGATCTGCGTACTTCTTCTTCGCCTTCTCGAGGACGTACGAAGTGGGCTTGTAGGCGGCAAGGTTGAGCATCAGGATGGCCGAGTTGAGATCCGCCAACGGCATCAGCTGGTCGGTCGCATCGATCGGCGGTGTCAGGTTGACCGGTGCCACACGTTCGGGGAAGCGGCCCACGTCGGCGGTGCCGTAGTACTTCTCGATGTGCTTTCGCGATCGCGCAATCGTGATGAGGTCAAGGAGGCGGATGTAGTCCATGCCGAGTGCCCCGAGCAGCGCATCGGTCGTGCGCTGCTCGTCGGGCTGGTTCTGCCACATCGTGAACCGGGCCTGAGCCTTGCGGAGCGTGCCCTCGATGCTCTTGATCCCGCTCTCCGCCAGAGCACTATCGTCGCCCTCGGTTGCGAAGAGCACCTGGTTCTTCAGGTCGGCGAGGCGGGTGTTAACGGGGGTTGCGCTCAACATGAGGACCTTGGTCTTCACCCCCGCCATGAACACCTCGCTCATGAGGCGCTCGTACCGGGTGGTGCGGTCCTTGACCTGCGGGTTGTTGCGGAAGTTATGGGACTCGTCGATCACTACGAGGTCGTAGTTGCCCCAGTTGACATGGGCGAGATCGATGTCCCCCGAGGTGCCGCTCTCACGGCTGAGATCGGTGTGGTTCAGGACGTCGTAGTTGAACCGATCAGTGACGAGCGGGTTGCGGGCATCGTTTGCGCGGTAAAGCGTCCAGTTCTCCCGGAGTCTCTTCGGCGCGAGGACGAGCACCCGGTCGTTGCGCAGTTCGTAGTATTTGATGACTGCGAGAGCTTCGAACGTCTTTCCGAGACCGACACTGTCCGCAACGATGCATCCGTTGTGGCGGTCCAGCTTTTCTATCGCACCCAGAACCCCATCACGCTGGAACTTGTACAGCTTCGACCACACTGCCGTGTTGAAGAAGCCGGTCCGGCCGCGATCGGCGGTTGCCTTTCCAGCTTCGTCAACGAAGTCGCCGAAGAGCGATATCAGGATTCGTAGGTAGACAGATTCGGGCGCGTTGTCGCGTGCGAGCACGCGCGCTGCATCCAGGAAGGCGTCCTGCGAGGGCTGAGATGCCGCGGAGTCGTGCCAGATCCGTTCGAAGTTGAGCGCCAGCTCCGCCGTCTGGTCGGCATCGTGGATCTCGCGAGGGAAGAGGAGCGAGGAGGACGAGACAAGGCCGAGGCTCTCTGCTTCGAATCCGGCGCCGTGGACGGCATAGGCTTCCGGCCCGTCCACCACTGTCCAAGAGTCCCGGCTACGGCGATTGAGACTCCGGGTCTGCAGGTGATGCTCAGCCCAAGTCAGGAACTCGCGGGCGATCCAGTGCTGCTCTAGACGGGCGCGGAGCATGTGCTCCTCGTCCAGTCCGTTGAGCGGCAATTCATCAAGTGACCCGCTGCGGAGAAGGAGGCGCGTCGGTATGTCTCTCAGCTCTTGACGGAGTGCGTCAAAGACGAAGATTGAGAAGGAGTCGGACAGAACATCTAGCCGCTTCGCGTTGAGCAGGTGCAGGCGCAGCCGTTCGATGATCGTGGATACGTCATCGACGGCCATGCTGATAGCACCCTCCCTGACTGAGCGTCCCCGGGTACCCCGGCCACCTGGTGTTCTATCCTTGCGCATTCCACCGAACCGTAGCCCGTCAGACCAGTCGCCGCTGTGGATTCCACACCCCGCGGGAGTGGGTAGGTCGGAGTCCGCGGGCAGCCTCGGAACCTGCCCCGAGTGCGACGGATCACTGGCCAGCAGGGGCTTGTCGGTCGTCACGCGCGCCGCCCGAGGCCCGGAGCGCCTCCCTGAACGATCGAAGTGATCCCTGACTTCGGCCCTTGGACCACGGTCCTACGCCCGCTCGTCCCAGAACGTTCCATTGACCGTTCAGTTTTCTCGATCGCGAGAAGGAGCCGAAGACGGTGGCGCCGCAATGCCTCGCGCTGCCTGACGGATTCACGAGCTTTCACGCCGGACTGCTCGGGAACGAGCGCATCAAGCCTGCGGTTCACCGCCCGAAGATCTGACTTCTGTTTCGCGAGCCGCGCTTTGAGTTGGGCCCTTCGAGTCTGCTTTCCCTTGTGTGTCGGTCGCTTATTTGCCACGTCTCAGACCCCGAGGAACTTCATTGTGCGCATTGCCGTCGTTGCTGACAGGTAGACACTCTGCTCGACTCCTGCGGTATGCCCGGTTGGCGCGGTTCTCACTCCTCGGCGCCATCGTAATGAGCGATCATCGAGGCGATCCCCGCGAGGATGCGCTTGCCGGGTCCCAAGGCGATCCCGGGCGCATGTGAGGGCCACTACGACTCCCTCCGCTTGGCGCCAACGAGGTCTCTTGATGTCGAGATTTCGTGCAACATCTCGTGCAACATCTCTCGGCCAATCGGGGTCTCTGGCGGTACCTCACGGTGCATCCCGCGTCTCCCGCCTGCGCGCCGACAACGACAAAGCCGCAGGTCACAGGGGTGTGACCTGCGGCTGGGGTGGTGGCCAGGGACGGGGTCGAACCGTCGACCTTCCGATTTTCAGTCGGACGCTCGTACCAACTGAGCTACCTGGCCGCGTCGTCACAGACTCCGGACCGCATGCGGTCGCGCCTGCTCAAACAGATAGCCAGGTCTCCCCGGCGTGCCAGAACTATAACGCATCTCCTCAGGCCCATCCGCGGCACCGAACTCGTACGGTGGGCGCGGAAGCGAACGCGAGTCGACGTCACGAGGAGTCCCCATGGGCCGGCACTTCGGCACGATGCCCGGCGGCGAGCCGGTTTCTGCCTTCACCCTCTCGAGCAAGACGGGCCTGGAGCTCACCGTGCTCGACCTCGGGGCCACGGTGCAGAGCATCCGGGTCCCCACCGGCGAGGGCCGGTCCGTGGAGGTGGTGCTGGGGTACGACGACGTGGCCGGCTACGTCTCGCCGGCCAACCCCTACCTCGGGGCCACGGTGGGCCGCTACGCGAACCGCATCGCCGGGGCGTCCTTCACGCTCGACGGAGCGGCGTATGCCGTCTCCGCCAACGAGGGACCGACCTGCCTCCACGGCGGGGTGGACGGGTTCCATGCCCGGGTGTGGACCGTGACCGACCAGTCTCCGGACGGCCTCACGCTGGAGCTCGTCAGCCCTGACGGTGACCAAGGCTTCCCCGGTGAGCTGACCGCGAGGACGACGTACGTCGTCGACAAGGGCACCGTCACCATCGACTACGAGGCCACGTGCGACGCCCCTACCGTCGTCAGCCTCACCAACCACGCCTACTTCGCCCTCGGCGGCCCTGACGGCGGCGGCGTCGACACGCACGTGCTCAGCGTCCAGGCGGACGAGTATCTCCCCGTCACATCGGCCTCCACTCCCGAGGGCCGGACGGAGCCCGTCGCCGGCACGCCGCTCGACCTCAGGGCGAGCGCCCCGCTCGCGCCGCGGGTGCGGTCCGCGCACCCTCAGCTGGCGCGAGTGGCCGGCATCGACCACACCTTCGTCCTCGGCGGGTCCGGCACCCGCACGGCCGCGCGGCTCGAGCACCAAGCCACCGGCCGTGCCATGGAGGTCGCCACGGACCAGCCGTCGATTCAGGTGTACACCGGCAACCGGCTCGACGGGACGATGGTCGGGCGGGAGGGCCGGCTCTTGCGACAGGGCGACGGCATCTGCCTCGAGACCCAGCAGTACCCGGACGCCCCGAACCAGCCGAGCTTCCCCGCTGCCGTCCTGCGCCCGGGGGCGACCTACCGGTCGCACACCCGCTGGACCTTCACGTCCTGACGGCCACCCGGGGTTGACGCCCGCCGGGGGCTGACGCCCGCCGGGGGCTGACGCCCGCCGGGGGCTGACGCCCGCCGGGGACTGACGCCCGCCCGGGGCTGACGCCCGCCCGGGGCGCCACACTCCTGGCCGTGAGGAATGCGGGCGACCCGCCGGCACGTTGGCCCTCACCATGCGTGCCATCACCTACAGCCAGTACGGCTCCCCCGACACCCTCACCCTCACCGACGTGGCCGACCCCCGGGTGGGACCCGGCGAGGTCCTCATCCGCGTCCGCAGCGCCTCGGTCAACCCGGTCGACTGGAAGGTCGCCGCCGGGTACCTCGACGGGCTCATGCAGGTCGACTTCCCGGCGATCCCCGGCTGGGACGTCGCCGGGGTCGTCGAGGCCGTGGGCCTGGACACCCCCGAGTACGCCGTCGGTGACAAGGTCATCGCCTACGCCCGCAAGGACTGGGTGCAGCACGGCACGTTCGCCGAGCTCGTCGCCGCCCCCGTGCGCACCGTCGCCCGCAAGCCGGCCAGCCTGGACTGGAACCAGGCCGCAGGGCTCCCGCTCGCCGGCCTCACGGCATACCAGCTGCTCACCCGGCTGGGCACCAAGGTGGGCGACACCGTCCTCGTCCACGCGGCCGCCGGCGGGGTCGGCATCCTCGCCGTCCAGATCGCGACCGCGCTCGGCGCGCGCGTCATCGGCACGGCCACCGAGGGCAACCACGAGTTCCTGCGGGGTCTCGGCGTCGAGCCGGTCTCGTATGCCGACGGGCTCGCCGAGCGCGTCCGGCTCCTTGCGCCCGACGGCGTCGACGTCGTCGCCGACTTCGTCGGGGGAGTGCTGGAGACGACGCTCGCGGTGCTCGCGGACGGCGGGCGGCACGGCTCGGTCACCGACCCGAGCGTCGAGCCGGCCGGCGGGATCTCGGCCTGGGTCCGACCCGACTCCGCGGACCTGCAGGCGCTCGCGGACCTCGCCGACGCGGGCCGGCTCACCGTGCCCGTCGCCGAGGTGTTCCCCCTCGAGGACGCCGCCAAGGCGTTCGAGCTGAGCCAGGGCGGGCACGTCCGCGGGAAGATCGCGATCGAGGTCAGCCGCTGAGCCCGCTCGGTCAGTGGACGGCGGCGAGCAGCACGCCGACCCCGACGAAGAGGCCGCCGAACGTCCTGTTCATCACCCGCTGACCGCGCGGGGTGCTCGTCATCCGTCGCAGACCCCGGGCGGCGGTGGCGAAGACGCACCACATGACGACGACGTCGATGACGACGGTCGTCGCCGCCAGCACGAGGTACTGCGGCAGCAGGGGACGGTCCGGTCGAGTGAACTGCGGGATGAAGGCAAGGAAGAAGACGAGGGCCTTGGGGTTCGTGAGGTTGACGAGGATCCCGCGACGCACCATGGCCCCCGGCGTCCTGGTCCCCGTCGTCGTGGGCGCGCCGTCGTCCTCGACCGCGCGCGAGCGCCACTGCCGGACACCGAGGTAGACGAGGTAGCCGGCCCCGGCGTAGCGGATGGCACTGAACAGGGCGGGGGAGCTCGCGACGAGCACACCCAGCCCCGCGGCGACCACGACGATGTGGGTGACGAGGGCGATCTGTTGGCCGAGGATCCCCCAGATCGAACGCGTCCACCCGACGCCCAGCGAGTTGGCCATCGTGTTGATGGCACCGGCGCCGGGGGTGAACGAGATGAGCACCCCGGTCACGACGAGGGACAGCCAGACCGACCACGACATGGGCGACAGGCTAGGGCCTGACGGCGCGGGGATGACGAGAGGCCCACACCTGGTGGTGTGGGCCTCTCGCTCTGGTGGCGACCCCGACGGGACTCGAACCCGCGACCTCCGCCGTGACAGGGCGGCGCGCTAACCAACTGCGCTACGGGGCCTTGCGGTTGCAAGACCGTTACTGCGTATCCCCAACGGGATTCGAACCCGTGCTACCGCCGTGAAAGGGCGGGGTCCTGGGCCGCTAGACGATGGGGACCCGTCTTCCGACGAGAACCCACGTCGCGCAGCGCGCAGCGCTCGGATCCGTCGTGGACTCGGAAAGCATAAGGGACTCTCGCGCAGGCTCCAAAACGAACCTCATCCGTGCTCGGAACGACCCCTTCGTATGCCGGCCGACGCAGAGCGTGGGACCCGCGCCCACCTCAGGCACGCCCCTCCCGGAGCGCTGCGCGGACCAGGTCGATGGCCGCGGACTCGCTCAGACCGGCCCGGGTGACGGATTCGGCGTACGCGGCGGCGCTGCGGTGGAGCGCGACGTCGGTGGCGTGGCCGCCGCCAGCGACGACCGTTCCGGCGCGGCGCCTCGTGGTGACCAGGCCCTCGGCCTCGAGCTCCTTGTAGGCGCGGGCCACGGTGTTGACGGCGAGGCCGAGGTCGCCGGCGAGGGCGCGCACGGTGGGCAGGCGGTCACCCTCGGCCAGGTTGCCGCGGCCGATGAGCCCGGCGAGCTGCGCCCGGACCTGCTCGTACGGCGGCTCCGGGGCGGACACGTCGACGGTGATGAGGAGGTCGCTCACGAGGAGAATCCCGTGTCGAAGCCATCGCCCGAGTGTGGGGTGCCGCGGCGATCGGCGACCGGAGCCGCGGCCCGGTCGAGCTCCTCGTGCGACCCCACCGAACCTGCCAGTGCTGCCAGCGCGACGAAGACCAGGCCGGCGGCGGGGACGTAGAGCCCGAAGGCCAGCCACTGGTAGGGGTCCCAGGGTGATTGCGGCGCGGACACCGAGTCGGCGCGCAACATCTGGGTCGCCTCGTTCATGTGGGCGCCGATCGAGAACAGGACCGCGCTCCCGGTGACCGCGAACCCGAAGGCCGCGGCCCGGACGACCCGCGAGGCGTCCCGGGCCCGCAGGTAGGTGTCCATCGGCTCGACGATCCGGGGACGGTCCCGGATCTCCCGCAGCGCCCACCACGCCGAGGCAGCGAGGACGACGCCTGTGCACGCGCTCGGCAGCAACGCCGGCCACCCGGGGAAACCGGCGGACACGCCGCCCGCGTCGTCGTGGCGTCGGACGAGAAGGGTGCCGGCGGCCGGCATGAGGCTTGCGGCAGCCATGGCCGTGAACGCGATGACGGCGCTGACGAGGGCGGCAAGGCGCTGGCGCGGCACCCCGGCGACGAACAGCCGACGGGGCGCGATCGTCGCCTGACGCACGTCGCCCGCGGCCGGGAGTCGGCCGAGGCGCGAGCCGAGGGCGGTCGTGACGACGACGACCGCGCACGAGGTCATCAGGAATGCCGGCACGGTCTCCACGAACGGGCGCTCCTGGCCTGCCGCGCGGACGAGGAAGGCGGGCAGCACGAAGGCGAGGGTCACCGCGAGGAGCGACGCGTTCGACGCGCTCGACCCCCACACGGGTCCGCGCCGCCGCAGGACCAGGACGATGACCAGGGCCAGGACGACGTACCCCAGGAAGGACGCGCCCAGCGTCGCCAGGTCCTTCACCACCTGCCCGTTCATACCGACCCCTTTGTCTCAATGTGTTGAGTCATTGAGACATAACTCGCAGCCGGTGTCAACGCCCGGGGTTGGCCCAGGCGTGGACCCGGTCGGCCTCCCACGTGGTGACGATCCGGTCCCACGGGACGCCGAGCCGTTCGGCGCGCTCGCAGCCGTAGGCCTTCATGTCGAGCTGCCCGGGCGCGTGCGCGTCCGAGTCGACCGAGAACAGGCAGCCGATCTCGAGGGCCAGCTCGATGAGCTCGTCCGGGGGGTCGCAGCGCTCCGGACGCGAGTTGATCTCGACCGCGGTGTCACCCTCGAGGCACGCCTCGAAGACGGCCTGCGCGTTGAAGTCCGACTGGGGGCGCTTGCCCCGCGAGCCCTCGACGAGCCGACCCGTGCAGTGGCCGAGGACGTTGACCCTCGGGTTGAGGACCGCCGCCACCATCCGCTTGGTCATCGGGCCGGAGTTCATCCGGAGCTTGCTGTGGACCGACGCCGTCACGAGGTCGAGCCGGCCGAGCATCGCCTCGGTCTGGTCGAGCGCACCGTCGTCGAGGATGTCGACCTCGATCCCCTTGAACAGCCGGAACGCCTCTCCCACACCGCGGTTGATCGCGTCGACGATGGCGATCTGCTGGGTGAGCCGCTCGGCGGTGAGCCCGTTGGCGATCCGCAGCTGGGGGGAGTGGTCGGTGAGGACCATCCACCGGTGGCCGAGCTCGATCCCGGTCAGCACCATCTCGTCGATCGGTGACCCGCCGTCGGACCAGTCGGAGTGGAGGTGGCAGTCCCCCTGCAGTGCGGCATACAGGTCCTCGCCTCCCACGACGAGCGGACCGCCGCTCTTGTCCTGCAACGACGCGAGGTATGCCGGTAGCTCGCCTCTCACGGACTCCTCCACCACCGCGGAGGTCGACTTGCCGATGCCGGGGATGTCCTGGAGGGTGCCGGCGAGGGCGCGCTGCTCGACCTCGTCGTCGCCGATCCCCTTGAGCGCCCTGGCCGCGCCACGGAACGCCTCGACGCGGTAGGTGCCGGCGCGGGTGCGCTCGAGCAGGAAGGCGATGCGGCGCAGGGCGTCGACCGGGTCGACCGGGGCCTCGAGCGGGGGGAGGAGCGCAACCATGGACCCAGTCTCGCCCACGTCGCCGACGCTCGCCGCTAGCGTGGCCACGTGACCGATGAGACCCTCCCCGAGACCGCGGTCGGACCCGGGCGCGCGCGCCAGGGCGCCATCTACCGACGCGGCACGCTGGGGCAGACGCCGCGCGTCCCGACCGCCGCCCACGAGCTCGAGGCGCGAGCCCGTGACGCGATGAGTGACCGGGCGTGGGCGTACGTCGCCGGCGGCGCAGGTGCCGGCGCGACGATGCGGGCCAACCGGGCGGCGTTCGACCGGTGGCAGATCGTCCCGCGGGTGCTCCACGGCCACACGACCCGGGAGCTGCGCACCGAGGTCCTCGGGACGCCGCTGTCGGCGCCGGTGATGCTGGCCCCGATCGGCGCGGCCGAGCTCGTCGCCCGCGACGCCGACGTCGCGATCGCCCGCGGGTCGGCGGCGGCCGGGACGCCGTACATCGTGTCGACGCAGGGCTGCTCGCCGATGGAGGAGACCGCCAGGGCCATGGGTGAGGTGCCGTGGTGGTACCAGCTGTACTGGTCCACCGACGAGCGGCTCGTCGACTCGCTCATCGGGCGGGCCGAGGCGGCCGGGGCGCGGGCGCTCGTCGTCACCCTCGACACGACGATGCTCGGCTGGCGGACCGCCGACCTCGACCTCGGGTCGCTGCCGTTCACGCAGGGCATGGGCATCGCGCAGTACACCTCCGACCCCCGCTTCATGGAGATCGTCGGGGAGCGGGTGGCCGCGGCGGGGGAGGGCCCCTCACCGCTGGCCGGGACCGCAGGAGCGGAGAAGGTCCGGGCTGTGGCGGGCGGCGCCCGGACGCTCCTCAACCAGTCGCGCCGCCACCCCGGTGGGGTGAGGGACAACCTGCGCTCACCGGTGCCACGCGCGGCCGTCGAGACCTTCCTCGACATCTACTCGAACCCGGGCCTGTCCTGGCAGCACATCGAGACGCTGCGCGAACGGACGACCCTGCCGGTGCTGCTCAAGGGGATCCTCCACCCGGACGACGCGGCGAGGGCGTTCGACGCCGGTGTCGACGGCGTCGTCGTGTCCAACCACGGCGGTCGGCAGGTCGACCGGTCCATCTCCTCGCTCGACGCCCTCGTGGCGATCCGCGAGCGGGTGGGGCGCGAGCCGGTCGTGCTGGTGGACAGCGGGATCCGCACCGGCGCAGACGTCTTCGTGGCGCTCGCCCTCGGCGCGGACGCGACCCTCCTGGGGCGGCCCCACGTCTACGGGCTGGCGCTCGACGGGTCCGACGGCGTGCGTGATGTCATCGACGACGTCGTCGCCGAGCTCGACCTCACGATGGGGCTCACCGGGGCCGCGAGCATCGCCGACGTCACCCGCGACGCGTTCCTCGTCCCCGCGCCCGAGGTGCCCTGACCTTCCCGGCTCGCGCTGTGCACTGCTGCGCTGGCCTGCAGCAGTGCACAGCGGCGCGCGAGGACGTTGGAGGGGGCGTCGTCGTCGTCGCCGTCGCAGGGGGCTTCCGACTGATTGCGCAGGACGGTCAGCTCGCTGGCGCTCGCCGACCGTCGACCGCCGACTGATTGCGCAGGACGTTCAGCTCGCTGGCGCTCGCCGACCGTCCTGCGCAATCAGTCGGGTGAGGGCGGTGAGGAGGCGCTCGACGTCGCTCATGTCCGTGTAGGGCGCGAGGCCGATGCGGACCCCACCCTCGTCGCCGAGGCCGAGGTGGCGGGAGGCCTCGATGGCGTAGAAGTTGCTCGCCGGGGCGTTGACGCCGCTCTCGGCGAGGGCCCGTCGCACGTCCTGCGCGGACCGGCCCTCGACGGTGAAGAGGAGGGTGGGGGTGCGCTTGCGCGCGTTCGAGTACACCCGCACGCCGGGCAGCGCGCGCAGCCCGGACTCGAGCCGGTCGAGGAGCCGGTGCTCGTGCTCCTCCAGCGCCTCGAAGCTCGCGAGGATGCGCTCGCGCCGCGACCCGGTGGCCGTGGCGTCGAGCGAGGCGAGCACGTCGACCGCGGCGGTGACCCCCGCGAGCAGCTCGTACGGCAGGGTCCCGAACTCGAAGCGCTCCGGCACGGCGTCGGAGGACGGCAGCAGCTTGTCGATCCGGATGCCCTCGAGGAGCTCGGGGGAGGCCGCGACGATCCCGATGTGCGGCCCGAGGAACTTGTAGGGCGAGCAGGTCCAGAAGTCGACACCGAGCGAGTCGAGGTCGACCGAGGCGTGCGCCGTCGCGTGGACACCGTCGACCCAGTGCAGGGCGCCGACCTCGTGCACGGCCCGGGCGATCTTGCAGACCGGCGGCTTGGTGCCGATGAGGTTCGACGCCGCCGTCGTCGCGACGAGCCGGGTCCGGTCCGAGAGCAGGGAGGTCACGGCGTCGGAGGGCATCTCGCCGGTGTCGGGTTCGAAGTCGGCCCACCGCACGACCGCACCGACCGCCTCCGCGGCCTGCACCCACGGGCGGATGTTGGAGTCGTGGTCGAGCCGGGTGACGACGACCTCGTCGCCGGGTGCCCACGTCCTGGCCAGCGCCCGGGCGAAGTCGTAGGTGAGCGCCGTCGCGCTGCGCCCGAACACGACGCCTCGCGGGTCGGCGCCCAGGAGGTCCGCCACCGCCTGTCGGGCCCCGCGGACGACGTCTTCGGCGCGCCGCTCGCTGGCGGTGACCTCGCCGCGGTTGGAGATCGCGGACACGAGCGTGGCGTGGACGGCGTCGGCCACCGGCGTGGGGGTCTGGCTGCCACCGGGCCCGTCGAAGAAGACCGCCGGGGCGGACCCGTCGGGCCCGCCTCGCAGCGCAGGGAAGAGCTCACGGATCGCTGCCACGTCGTAGGTCACCACGACAACGTACCCAGCCCGGCGTCGGGCGCAGGCGGGGGCCGCACCCACGGCAGCGGCGGCGACCTCAGCCGCCGTCGAGCCACCCGTAGCGACGGACCACGTCGCCCTCGCGGACGGTCAGCCCCGCGTCGTCGTGGCGCAGCACCGCCAACCGTTCCCGGCTCACCACCGTGCCCGTATGCCGTCCGCGCACCTCGAGCGTCGGCCGACCGTCACCGAAGGGCCACCACCACACCCGGGAGCGCGCCGCGGTGACCCGTCCCACCGCGGAGGGTGACGCAGCGGACGCGCACGCCTCCGACGTCGTTGACGTCGACGTCCGGTCGAGCGTCTCGAACGTCGTGAGGGCGCACCCGCCGGCCGCCGCCGAGCGCAGCGTCAGTCGCCCGTCGAGGCCCACCGACGCCTGCGAGCCGGGTCGCAGGACGATGCGGCTCGACGCCGGGTCGACGAGGACCAGGGTGCCGTCGGGGGTCGGCAGGACGCCGACGGTCGGGAGGTTGCCGTCGGCGCCGACGACCGGCGCGGAGGTGCCGGTCGCGGTCGGCTGGGGGGTCTGCCAGGACTCGCGCCCGTTGCCGTCGACGCCGATGAGGCGGCACCCGCCGGGGGTCCCCCCGCAGGCCTGGACGACGGTCACCGCAGGTCCGGCGGCCACGAGCGTCAGGGCGTGGGCGGGCGGTCCCTGCCAGGTCCAGCGCGAGCGACCGTCCAGCCCGGCGCCGTCGAGGCGGCCGTCCCCGAGGACGAGCAGGCGCCCCGCGCCGACCGCCGGTGCCCCGCCGGTGACGGACCCGAGGGTGATCCGGGTCCCGGTGACGAGGTCGACCGCCACGGGGGACCCGGAGCCGACGAGCGCGCGACCGCCGAGCACCTCGCCCGGCACCGCAGCCGTCTCCCACTCGCCCTCCAACCCGGAGGTGCGGGGGGTCGTGAACCACGCCACCGCGACGACCGCCACGATGACGACGACCGGCGTGACGGCATACGTGGTCGTGCGGCGGGACCACCCGCGCGACGGTCCGGCGGTCACCAGGACTGGTGCAGCGGTCGTCCCTCGGCGAAGCCGGCCGTGCTCTGGAGACCGATCGTCGCGCGCTCGTGGAACTCGGCGAGCGTGCGCGCCCCGGCATAGGTGCAGCTGCTCCGCAGGCCGGAGATGATCTCGTCGATGACGTCCTCGACCGAGGGCCGGGCCGGGTCGACGTACATCCGGGCCGAGCTGATTCCTTCCTCGAACATCGCCTTGCGGGCGCGCTCGTAGGCCGTGTCGGTGGCGGTCCGGTTGCGCACCGCGCGCGAGGAGGCCATGCCGAAGGACTCCTTGAACTGGCGCCCGGTCTCGTCGGTGAACAGGTCGCCGGGCGACTCGAGCGTCCCGGCGAACCACGAGCCGATCATGACGTTGGACGCCCCGGCGGCGAGGGCGAGGGCGACGTCCCGCGGGTGGCGCACGCCCCCGTCGGCCCACACGTGCCTGCCGAGCTCGCGGGCCGCGGTGGCGCACTCGAGCACGGCGGAGAACTGGGGGCGGCCGACCGCCGTCATCATCCGGGTCGTGCACATGGCGCCCGGCCCGACCCCGACCTTGACGATGTCGGCTCCGGCCTCGATGAGCTCACGGGTCCCGGCGGCGCTGACGACGTTGCCGGCGACGAGCGGCACCTGCGGGTCGAGCGCGCGCACGGCCTTGAGCGCGTCGAACATCCGCTGCTGGTGGCCGTGGGCGGTGTCGATGACGAGGACGTCGGCCCCGGCCTCGAGCAGCTGGGCGGCCCGGGCGGCCACGTCGCCGTTGATGCCGACGGCCGCACCGACGCGCAGTGCGCCGTCGGCGTCGAGCGCGGGGCCGTAGAGGCCGGCACGCAGGGCGCCCTGGCGGGTGAGCACCCCGACGAGCGTCCCGTCCTCGGCGACGACCGGGGCGAGGCGGCGGCGGGTGCCGGACAGCGTGTCGTAGGCGCCGACGACGTCGACGTCGTCGCGGACCGTGACGAGGTCGCGCGACATGACGTCGCGGACCTGGACGAACCGGTCGATGCCGGTGAGGTCGCTGTCGGTGACGATGCCGATGGGCCGGTCGCCCTCGGTGACGATCGCCGCGCCGTGGGCACGCTTGCCGATGAGGACCTGCGCCTCGCCGACGGTGGTGATCGGGTCGAGGGTGATCGGGGTGTCGAAGACGAGGTGGCGCTGCTTGGTCCAGCCGACCACGTCGCTGACGACCTCGACGGGGATGTCCTGGGGGATGACCGTCAGCGCTCCGCGCCGGGCCGTCGTCTCGGCCATGCGGCGTCCGGCGATCGCCGTCATGTTCGCCACGACGAGCGGGATCGTCGTGCCCGTGCCGTCGTCCGACGCGAGGTCGACGTCGAGGCGGCTCGCCACGTCGGAGCGGTTCGGGACCATGAAGACGTCGTCGTAGGTGAGGTCGTGCTGGGGCTGGAGACCGTTGAGGAACTGCACGGACCCACTCTAGGAGGGGCGTGGGGCAGGATCGTCCCCGTGAGTCTGCTCGCCCCGTCCCCCGCCGACGCGCAGCGCCGCACCGGCCTGCGCCGGATGCGGGCGCTCGCCCTCGGCCTGCTCGTGCTCGCCGCGATCGTGTATGCCGTGACGGTCCGTCACGAGACCGGCTGGCTGGGCTACGTCAACGCCGGCGCCGAGGCCGCGATGATCGGCGCGCTCGCGGACTGGTTCGCCGTGACCGCGCTGTTCCGGCACCCGCTCGGGCTGCCGGTGCCGCACACCGCGATCATCCCCAAGCGCAAGAACGAGATCGGCCGCAACCTCCAGGACTTCGTCACCGAGAACTTCCTCACCGAGGAGATCGCCCGTGAGCGCCTCGCCTCGGCCCGGGTGGGGGAGCGGCTCGGCGCCTGGCTGCTCGTCCCCGGCCACCGCACCCGGGTGATGTCTGAGGTCGTCCGGGTGACCCGGGCCGGCCTGGGTCGGCTGTCCGACGACGACGTCCGCGAGGTGATCGAGGACTTCCTCCTCCCGCGACTGGCGAAGGAGCCGATCAGCCCGATCGCCGGCACGCTGCTCGAGGGCGTCGTCGGGGAGCGGACCCACCACGGCCTCGTCGACCTCGGGCTGGAGCAGCTGCACGACTGGCTGCGCGACAACCCCGGCACCTTCGCCTCGGTCATCGGCGAGCGGGCCCCCTGGTGGTCACCGCCGTGGGTCGACGACCGGGTCATCGGCTGGAGCTACCAGCAGGTCCTCACCTGGCTGCGGGACATCCGGGTCACCCCGGGGCACCCGGCCCGGGTCGCGTTCGACGACCTGCTCACCCGGCTGGCGCACGACCTGCAGTCGGACCCGGAGGTCATGGAGCAGGCCGAGGCGCTCAAGGAGCGGCTCCTGTCGCACCCGCAGGTGCCGGACACGGCCGTGGGCCTGTGGCGCTCGTTCGGGTCGGCGCTCGAGTCGGCGATGGATGACCCGACGTCGTACTTCCACGTCCGCGGCGAGGAGCTCCTCGAACACCTCGGACGCCACCTCGTCGAGGACGAGCCCTGGCGCTCCCGCCTCGAGGGGCACCTCGGCGAGGCGGTGTCGTTCTTCGTCAACACCTACGGCTCCGAGATCGCCGAGGTCATCTCGGTGACCGTCGACCAGTGGGACGGGCGCGAGGCCGCCGAGCGCATCGAGCTGCACGTCGGCCGCGACCTCCAGTTCATCCGCATCAACGGCACGATCGTCGGGGCCCTCGCCGGCGTCGTCATCCACGCGCTCAGCTCCGTCGCGACCTGACCCACCCGGGTCGAGTGGTCAGGACACCCCGCATGCACAGACGGCATACGGGGTGTCGTGACCACTCGACGTGGACGCGAGGGTCAGCGCCGGCGCACGTCGCCCCGGTCGCGCACGTCGTCGTCGCCGTCGACGCGCTCGCGGTCCGCGCGGTCGGGAACCCCGTCGCGGTCGAGCTCCACGCGGTCGGCGCGTCCGTCACCGTCGGTGTCGACGTCCGGGTCGAGCTCGTCGGCGCGCTGGAGCTTCTCCTCGTACTCGGAGCGCGCGGCCACGGCGGGCTCGCGCCGGCGGGCGCCCTCGGTCTCGAGCTTGTCGGCCTCGGCGAGCTTCTGCTCGGCCTCGGCCCGCGCCTGGCGGGCAGCCGCCTCGGCCTGCGTGGCGTGCGCCTCCCGCTCGCGCACGACCTGGGAATGCTCCTGGGCCTCCTCGCGGACCTCGGCGGCCTGCTGTCGCCGGGACTCCACGTTGCGCTTGCGCAGCTGCGGGACCAGCAGCAGCGCCAGTGCGACGAGCACGACAGCTGCGATCACCCACCACCAGATGGCGTCCATCACGATCACACTCCTTCGATGTCGTGGGGACGTGCCCCCACCCCTCGAAACTAGTGAGGTTCGACCTCCTCAGGCGGCTTGCGGGCGACCCAAACCGACCCTGAGCAGGGCGAACGCGCCGTCAGGCACCGGTCCGACGACGCGGCGGGAGCGGGAGGAACATCGACGTCCGTCGCATGTAGTCGCGGTACCCGGGCCGCTTCGACATCTCCGACTCGAGCAGCCGGGCGCCGGTGGCGAACGCCAGGAAATAGGTCATCACCACCGGCGACAGCACGGTGAGTACCCCCGGCCACGCCTCCGCCGCGACGACCCACAGTCCCCACCACACGGCTGCGTCGCCGAAGTAGTTCGGGTGCCGGGTCCACGCCCACAGGCCCCGGTCCATGATCGCGCCACGGTGGGCCGGGTCGGCCTTGAACCTCGCCAGCTGGGCGTCGCCGACCGCCTCGAAGGTCACCCCGACGAGGAAGAGCACGACCCCGCCCGCGGCCACCCAGCCGAGCGGGCGGTCCGTCGCCGCCGCGACCTGGACGGGCAGCGAGACGACGTAGGCCGCGAGTCCCTGGACGCCGAACACCCGACGGAGCGCGAACCGGAACCGGTCCTGCTCGGGGACGCCCTCGACGAGCTTCGCGTAGCGCGGGTCCTCCTCGCCGCCGAGCGCCCGACGCCGGATGTGCCAGGCCAGCCGGAATCCCCACACCGTGACGAGCACCGCGAGCAGGAGGGAGCGAGCGGAGTGGGTGCCGACGGCATACGACACCCAGGCGATCGCGACGAAGACCAGCCCCCACGTGATGTCGACGACCGAGAGCCGGCCCAGCCGACGGGACACGACGGCGGTCACGCCCATGACGACCACGGCAGCGAGCAGGGCGCAGAGGGTGACGGCGAGGAAGCGGCTCATCCGCGCACTGTGTCACGCGGGGCCAAGGTGCGTCCGGGGCCCCACGGCACGGCATATTGGTCTCCCGACAGACCCATCCGGTTCCCCGCCGGCGACGAATGGACGGCATGACAGCGAACGACGATGCGCCCCGCACCGCCGTCGTGGGATCCGGCGTGGCCGGGCTCACGGCCGCCCACGTGCTGGCGCGACGCCACCGGGTGACCCTCTTCGAGGCGGACACCAGGCTGGGCGGGCACGCCCACACGCACACCATCGACTCCGGCGCCGGGCAGGTCCGGGTCGACTCGGGCTTCATCGTCCACAACGACCGGACCTACCCCCTCCTCGGGCGGCTCTTCGCCGAGCTGGGCATCGAGGTGCGCGACACCGAGATGTCGATGTCGATCTCCGACCCCGCCTCCGACACGGAGTACGCCGGCGGCCGCGGGATCACCGGCTTCCTCGCCCGCCCGCGCCAGCTCCTCTCGCGCGACTTCGTCACCATGCTCCGCTCGGTCCGACGCTTCCACCACGAGGCCGCGGACTTCCTCGCCGCGACCGACGACACCGACCAGACGACCTACGGGGCGTTCGTGGCCGCCCGCGACTTCCCGGAGAGCTTCGTCGAGCTGTATGCCGTCCCGCTCGTGTCCTGCGTGTGGTCCAGTGGTCGTGGCGACGCGATGGAGTACCCGGCCCGCTACCTGTTCCAGTTCCTCGACCACCACGGGATGCTCAGCATCGGCGGGGCGCCCCAGTGGCGGACGGTCGTCGGGGGCTCGGCGACCTACGTCGAGGCGCTCGCGGCGCGGCTCCCGGACGTCCGGCGAGGTCACGAGGTCCTCGCCGTCGAGCGTGACGACGACGGCGTGGAGGTGGCCACGGCCGCCGGTCGGGAGCGCTTCGACCACGTCGTCGTCGCGACCCACGCCGACGACGCGCTCCGCCTGCTCGTCGACGCGACGCCGACCGAGAAGGAGGTGCTCGGCGCCTTCCGCTACTCGCGCAACGAGACGGTCCTGCACCGCGACTCCTCGTTCATGCCGCGCGCGCGCTGGGCGCACGCGTCCTGGAACTACCGCGCGGCAGGCCCCGGCCACGACGCCGGCACCACCGGTCCGGTCGTCACCTACGACATGAACCGGCTCATGGGCCTGCCCGCCGCGGACCCGCTGTTCGTCACCCTCAACGCGACCTCCCTCATCGACCCGGCCGCCGTCGTCGCGGTCATGGACTACGCGCACCCCATCCACGACCTCGACGCCGTCCGGGCCCAGCGGCGCCGCGACGAGATCACGACGTCGCGCACGGCCTTCGCCGGAGCGCACTGGGGCTGGGGGTTCCACGAGGACGGTGCCCGTTCGGGAGTCGAGGCCGCCCGGGCGCTCGGGGTGGAGTGGGCGTGACCGAGACGCTGCCCAGGCCCGGGGTCGTGTCGGTGGAGCTGCCGACGCTGCCCTGCCTCGTCGTCGGCCGGGTCCACCACGTCCGGCACGTGCCGTTCCGGCGGACCTTCACCAACCGCCACTACCAGTGGCTCCTCGACCTCGACGAGCCGATGGACCTGCCGCGGTGGCTGGGTCCGGTCGCGTCGTTCCGCCCGGAGGACCACCTCTCCGGTCCGGTGACCCTGCCCGAGCTCAAGGCGAACGTGCTGCGCTGCCTGGAGCGGGACGGCATACCCACCGAAGGTGTCACTCGGGTCGTCGCGCTGACCCACGCCCGCGTGCTCGGCCACGTCTTCGACCCGATGACCGCCTTCTGGTGCCTCACCGCGTCGGGTGAGCTGCGCGGGGTCGTCGTCGAGGTGCACAACACCTACGGCGGCCGGCATGCGTATGCCGTCCGGCCCGATGCGCGCGGCGCGGCCTCCGTGGACAAGGACTTCTACGTCTCGCCGTTCAACGACACGACGGGGGAGTACGCGATCCGCTTCTACCTCGATGCCGAGCGGGTCTCCGTCGCGATCCGGCTCCACCGCGAGGGCGAGCTGGTCTTCACCGCCGTCGTCGACGGGGAGCTCGTCCCGGGGACCCCCCGCGCCGTGGTCGCCACCGTCGCCCGCCACCCGTTCATGACCCAGCAGGTGTCGGCGCTCATCCGGATGCACGGCATCCGGCTGTGGGCCCGCCGCCTTCCCGTCCAACGCCGCCCCGCCGAATCCCTGGAGACTGTCCGATGACGTCCGAAGCCCTCAGCCCCCTCGAGATGCCTTCTGCGAGAAGGTTCCTCACGCGTGGCGCCGTCGCCCGCACGCTGATCCACCAGATCGTCGCCGGCGTGCCGGTGCGGCTGCGCTACCCCGACGGGTCCACCGTGGGCTCGGCCGGCGAGGACGGCCCGACGCTGGACGTCATCCGGCCGGAGTCGATGTACCGGCGGATCGGCCACCACCCCAAGATCGGCCTCGGCGAGGGCTACATGGCGGGAGACTGGCGGGCGGCGCCGGGCACCGACCTCGCTCAGGCGCTGCTGCCGTTCGCCGAGCGGATGAGCCACCTGCTGCCGAAGCCGGTGCTCGCAATGCGCCGGCTCGTCGACCGGGCGCTGCCGACGGCGACCCGCAACACGTTGTCCGGGAGCCGCGCCAACATCGAGGCGCACTACGACCTGTCCAACGACCTGTTCGCGGCGTTCCTCGACCCGACGATGTCGTACTCGTCGGCGCTGTTCGACGACTCCCGTCCCTTGGCCGAGCAGGACCTCGTCGAGGCGCAGCACCGCAAGATCGACGCCATCCTCGACACCGCCAAGGTCGGCCCGGGTTCCCGGGTCCTCGAGATCGGCACCGGCTGGGGCGAGCTCTCGCTCCGGGCCGCGGCCCGTGGCGCGGACGTCCTCTCCATCACCCTGTCCCGCGAGCAGCAGGCCCTCGCCCGAGAGCGGATCGCCGACGGGGGCTTCGCCGAGCGGGTCGAGGTCAGGCTCCAGGACTACCGCGAGGTGAGCCCGCGCACCGACGGGACGTTCGACGCGGTCGTCTCCGTCGAGATGATCGAGGCGGTCGGAGAGGAGTACTGGCCGACGTACTTCGCCGCGATCGACAAGCTGCTGTCCCCGGGCGGGACGGCCGTCGTCCAGGCGATCCTCATGGACCACGACCGCTACCTCGCGACCCGCAACTCGTACGGCTGGATCCAGAAGTACATCTTCCCCGGCGGGCTCATCCCGTCGCTGGAGACGATGCGCTCGGTGACCGGACGGCACACCGAGCTCCGGGTCACGGGAGTGCACGCGTTCGGCACGGACTACGCCGAGACGCTGCGTCGCTGGCGGCTGCGTTTCCTCGAGGAGTGGCCGCGGATCGAGGGCGGCTCGTTCGACGAGACGTTCAAGCGGATGTGGGAGTTCTACCTCGCGTACTGCGAGGCAGGGTTCGCCTCCGGCTACCTCGACGTCGCCCAAGTGACGATGACCCGTCCCCGCGCGGCCTGACCCCGGGTCCGGCTCAGCCCAGTCCTGGTCGGCTCAGCCGGCCCAGTCGGGGTCGGCCGCGGTGAGGTGGGCGGGGTCGACGGTGCCCGGCTCCGGGCGCTCCTTGCCCCGGCCGCCGAGGGCGGCGCGCACCGCGTCGTCGAACGGGGTCGGTCCACCCGCGGGCGGGCCGACGACGTCGTCGATGTCGTTCTCTTGGCAGACGACCTCGTGGATGAGGCTTCCGACGAGCGGCTTCGCGATGCCCGCGGGCACCGGCGTGACGAAACCGACCCAGTGGCTCGCGAGCCCGGGGGTGAGGACCGGGACGGTCCGCACCGTGCGCGGGCGCAGGCCGGCGACCTTGGCGTAGCGCTGGATCATCTCGCGGTAGGTGAGGACCTCCGGGCCGCCGACGTCGAAGCTGCGGTTGAGGTCCTCCTCGATCGTCGCGGCACCGACGAGGTAGTGCAGGATGTCCGCGATCGCGATGGGCTGGATCCGGTTGTTGACCCACTTGGGCGTCACCATGACCGGCAGCTTCTTGGTGAGGTGGCGCAGCATCTCGAACGACGCCGACCCCGAGCCGATGATGATGGCGGCCTGGAGGACGATCGTGGGGACGCCGGAGGCCATGAGCAGGTCGCCGACCTCCACCCGCGAGGCGAGGTGCGTCGACAGGTGCCCCCCGTCGGGGTGCAGGCCCGACAGGTAGACGATCCGCCGCACCCCCGCCTCCTGCGCCGCCAGCCCGAAGGTGCGGGCCAGCTCGCGGTCGCGGTGCTCGAAGTCGTCCTTGCCGTCCATCGAGTGGAGCAGGTAGTAGGCGACGTCGACGTCGGCCAGGGCCGTGTCGAGGTCCCGTCGCGAGGTGGCGTCACCCTCGACGACCTCCACGTCGTCGGCCCAGTTGCGCGCTCGCAGCCGGTCGGCCGACCTCGTGAGGACCCGGACGTGGTGGCCGGTGTCGAGGAGGACCGGGACGAGGCGGGACCCGATGTAGCCGGTCGCGCCCGTCACGAGGACACGGGGCTGCTGTGGGGAAGTCATCTGTGGCATCGTCTCACTCGTCATGCCGAATCCCGTCACGGAACTGCGACGTTTCCTCAACGCTGCGCTCATCGAGCCCGTCCCGCGGGACCACTCGGAGAGCGACGCGGCCTTCCGGCGACGGCGCGTGGTGGCGGGGGTGACGCTCGTCGTCGGGCTCGGGGTGCACGCCTGGGCGCTGCGCATCCCGGCGGGCAACGACCTGTTCTACTTCGCGGCCGTGGCCCTGGCCATCGTCTGGGCGGTCGGCGCCCTGGTGTCCGGGCCGCTGCACCTCGGCCGGGCCAACACACGCTCGGGTGACCACGGGGGCCGCTCGATCGTCCAGTCGCTCGTCCTCGGTGGCGCGCTCCTGGCGCTCTTCCTCGCCGGCGCCCTCGTCGTCGCGCGGATCCCGGTCCTGCGCGAGCCGGTCGACGCGCTGCTCGACCACGCGACGTACGGGTCGCTGGCCGTGGTCGCGGTCATCACGGCGGTCAACGGGGTCGCGGAGGAGCTGTTCTACCGCGGTGCCCTGTTCGCCGCCGTCGGACGCAGGCACGCGGTGCTCGTGACGACGGTCATCTACACGCTCGTCTCGGCCGCTGCCGGCATCCCGCTGCTCATCGTCGCCGGGCTGGTCGTCGGCCTCGTCGTCGGCCTCCAGCGGCGGGTCACCGGTGGCATCCTCGGGCCGATCATCACCCACCTCACGTGGTCGCAGGGGATGCTCTTCCTCCTCCCGCACGTCCTCGGCGCCGCAGGCTGAGCCGGGCGTTCCCCCCGCCCTCCCGGGGCGTTCCCCGGGCGGCGGGCACTCCCGACGGGGTTGGGGCGTTGGGTCAGGCATGAGCACCCTCACCTGCCCCAAGTGCGCGTCGGAGATGCGCAACTACGAGCGCAACCAGGTCCACGTCGACCAGTGCACCGGCTGCGGCGGCCTCTTCCTCGACCGCGGTGAGCTGGAGGCCCTCGTCAACGCCGAGAACGCCTGGCACCAGCAGCCTGCGACTCCCGCACCGGCGCAGCCGCAGCAGCCCCCGGTCCCGCAGCAGCCGGCATACCCCTCCCAGAGCGGTCCGTACGCGCAGCCCGCCGCCCAGTCGTACGGGCAGGCGCCCCGGTACTCGTCCTCGCCGGGCAAGGGCCACGACAACCAGCCCTACGGCCAGCGCCGCAAGAAGTCGTTCCTCTCCGAGCTGTTCGACTGACCCGACTCGCAGGCCCCCGTTGACCACTGGTCAGCGGGGGTTTGTCGTGCCACGCTGAGCCATGAGCATCGGGGTGGGGGACACGCTCGGGACCACGGACGGCGACGTCGCCCCCGTGCCGAGCCACGAGGAGCACTGGTCCTCCCGGGTGGTGGCGGCCTTCGGTGGTGCCGTGGTCGTCGTGTGCCTCATGGTGCTCGGGTCGGCGTGGACCACCGGGCTGCGGCCCTCGACCCTCGAGGCGCTGCGGTCCGACATCGCGACCGGCAACGTCCTCCAGTGGTACGTCGCGTCGTCGCTCGAGACGGGTCCGCGGGACTTCGCCCGGGCCGAGCAGGCGGGGATGTCGGACGGGTCCACGGACCCGCTCGGCGCCGAGGACGGGAACGTCATCGTCCCATCGGGGTTCCCGTCCGGCGGAATCATGGTCTGGCGGACCTGGGGTGGGTCCGGCTGGTCGGTCGCGGGGCCGGACGGGTCCGTCAGCCCGTCGATGTCGGCGTCGGCCACGGAGGAGACGACGCAGCTCGTGCGTCAGCTGCGTGAGGCGCAGGTGCCGACGAGGCCGTTCCCGTTCTCCGACGTCACGACCCTCGAGTTGGCGTACGGCCTGGGGGCGGTGCTGGTGCTGGGACGGCTCGTCCTCGGACCGCCGACCCGCGTGGGGACGAAGTGGTTCTGGTTCTGGCTCGTCGTGGGCACGCCGCTCCAGATCGGGGCGATCGCGTATGCCGTGACCGAGCTCGTCGGCCTGCGTCGCGGGCCCGACCGGCCGGCGGCCCGGCGGCTCAAGGGCTGGGCGGGGTTCGCCGGCGGGATCCTCGTCGCGATCGCGGTCGGTGCCGCCCTCGGGTTCCTGCGCTCGCGCGGCGTGCCGGTCCCGCTCTGACCCCGACGGCTCACACGTCGTCGGGGGTCGCCTCGTGCCCGGGGCGACCGTGGGTGCGCCGGTCCTGCTTCATCTCGGCCTCGTAGACGTGCCGGCGACCGTCCATCAGCGTGTCGCGGACGCGCTGGTCGTGCTCGCGGAAGGCGGAGTAGTAGCCGTCGTCGAACTCCTCGACCACCTGGAACGTCCACCGCCCGGCGAGGACATTGCGTCCCACGAGGTCGGTCTCGATGTCGTCGGCCAGCTGGTCGTGGCCGGCGGCGCGCAGCAGGTCGACGGCCTCTCCGAGCGTGAGGTCGGCCCGTCCGAGGTTGCGGTGGAAGGCGAAGAGCGCGCCCCGGGCCTCCTCGATGACCTCGAAGGCCTCGGAGAGCTTGCCGACGGCCTCGACCGTCGCGTCGCTGGCACCGGTGGGGCGGGCGTGGGCGTCGTCCAGCGGCTTCATGGTCTCGATGCTAGGTGGCGGCCGACCCGGTGTCCGGCGTGCGCCCAGGTCGGTCGGCGGGTGGCGAGCCCCTGTGATCGCCTCCCACCGACCGAGTACTGGGCCGGTCCACTCACCCCTGAGAGGATGCCGGTCTCGTGGCTCCCGCCACGCTACCGACGGCGGACCGACCGCGACATGGCCCGACGAGACCACGGCGACCCGGTCCCTCGGCGGGGCCGGACCTGGGCAGAAAGGGCGAGTCACCCCGGGTCGGGGTGATCCGCGCCCCGGCGGTCAGCGCGGGAGCACGTCCCTGACGGCGTCAGCCACCTTGGCGAGCGGGGAGCGGTCGTCGCCACCACTGGCCCAGGCCGGGTCCTGGGGGAGGGGGCCCATGGGGTCGGCCCGCGCGACCTCGTCGGCAGGTGCGGCGAGGGCCCGGCCGAACGCCTCGTCGAGGCCGACCAGGCGGTGTCCTGCGGGCAGCAGCAGCTCGCGGAAGTCGTCGTCCGCGGCGACCATGTCGTGGTGGAGGCTCTCGGTGAGGGCCTCGACCGTGAGCCGGGGGACATCGGTGAGACTGCCGACGAGCGTGCCGACGAGCTGCGTGGGCAGCAACGGGACCGTGACCTGGGGACGCCTGAGGCCGGCGTGCGCGGTGTAGGCGGCGAGCAGCGCGCCGTAGCGCAACCGGTCGGGCCCGCCCACGTCGAAGTGACGGGAGGGGCCGTGGTAACGCAGGGCGCCGACGAGCGCCTCGAGGACGTCGACGACGGCGATGGGCTGCACGAGGGAGTCCATCCACGCGGGCACGGTGTGCACCGGGAGACGCTGGCTGACCTGGCGGATGATCTCGAAGGAGGTGGACCCGCTGCCGAGGAGGATGGCGGCGCGCAGGACCACCAGGGTCGAGGGCGCGTCACCGAGGATGCGCTCGACCTCACGTCGAGAGGTGATGTGCTCGGACAGCTCGTCGTCCGCGACGTCGGGGACGAACCCGGACAGGTAGACCACTCGGTCCACGTCGTGGGCGCGGACCGCGTCGGCGACGTGCGTGGCCGCCGTGCGGTCCGCCGCCGCGAAGTCCTCGCCGCCCATGCCGTGGATGAGGTAGTAGATCGCGTCGACGCCCGCGCAGGCCGACGAGACCTGGTCCGCGTCGAGGGCGTCCATGACCTGCGTCTCGACCTCGTCCGCCCACCAGGGCTGCTCCCGGTCCGGGTCGCTCGTGGTGGTGCGCACCTCGTGGCCCAGCTCGAGCAGCCTCGGCACCAGCCGGCCACCGACGTACCCGCTGGCACCCGTCACGAGAATCTTCACTGCGTACCCCAGTTCGTCGGTGGGCCCCGTGGGACTCGAACCCACAACCTACGGACAAAAGAGCTGCGAGGTCGCTGCACACCAGTGTCGCCAGGTATCGGTTGAGCACGAACCGTGCAGCCATGCTGATGTCGCGTGTGCTCTGAAGACGGTGAGGATCGTTGGTTGCGTCACCAACGGGGTTACCAAGACGACTGCGGCCCGTCTGCACGGATCACCGGCACGTTGGGCGCGGCTAGCGTGTGTCGGGCTCGGGCGGGCTTCAGCATCGCGCGAAACTCGGACGGCTCGAGGTCGAGGTGCAGGGTCAGTGCCCCCGGCAACTCGTAGCAGGCCGCGAAGCCGAGCCGGTCCGAGTGGTCGAACAGGCGGGCGAGGGTGAACAGCGCCGTTGGCGCTTCAGGGCGTGCCGCAGACCGTACTCGGGTCAGCGGTTACGGCGGGACCACCGAAGACGAAGCGGTCGACAACCTTGAGCGAGGCCGCAGCTCGGGCCGTGACCGCGGGCGTGCACTCGGGAGTGGTCAGCAACAGGGGAGCCTTGTTGTCACCAGAGATCGCGGAGGCTGTGAGCGCATCGGGGAAGTCGAATCCTGATGCGAAGAACGCACGCTGCGCGCCCTGCGGCCAAACCTGTGCCGCGACGACTGCGGCCGTCTTGTAGCGGTCCGTGCCTTCGTAGCGCACCACGTCTGCCTTCGGCAGCAGCGCCCGCACCTCCTTGTCGATCAGGCTCGGAACGGCGTCCGCCCCACCGACCAGGACGACGCGGTCCGGAGGGCGGATCGCAAGCACGCGGCGGATCTCAGCGGTGAGTCCACCCTGTGGCACCAGCAGGACGGATCGACGAGCGGCGCGATGAAAGCGCAAGAGGCAGGCATCGTCAGTGTTCGTGCACGTGAAGTCGGGGCGCTGCTGGGCGGCAGCCACCGCCGACAGTGCATCCGGGAAGTCGAGTCCCGAGGCGAGATAGAGGATGTCCCCGCCGTAGCTGGCCTCATCCGGCATGATCGCGTATTGGTAGTAGGCCCGTGCAGACGTGGAGTACCGATCAGCCCCGGCCTTGCGAACCACGGGTCCGTATCTCTCAAGTTGCGTCGCGACCGCCGGTGACACGGCGCTAGGACCGCCAACGATGTTTATCGAGTACGGCTCGAGGGCCGTGAGACGGGTTCGCACCGACTCCGGGATGAAGTCCTTCTGGACGAGGAGCAGGCTCTGCCGACCGTTGGCGTAGTTTGCGGCCGTGAGCGCATCCGCGAAGTCCTCACCAGAAGCGATGAACACGCTGTTCCCCGGCACCGGCCGACTTCGCGTGGAGATCTCCACCGCCGTCTCGTAGCGATCAGCCCCCGCGATCCGGGTGATGTTGCCCGGGTCAGGAACCAGCCCTCCCGGCGGCGTCGTCGCGGCCGACGCCGAGCCCACCGCCAGCATGACCGTGACTCCGAAAGCAGTGACTGCACCAACATTCATCCGTCGACCCATGATCCACACCCCTTCATGCGCGATGAGTTGCTGAACATACACGAAGGAAAAGCCACGGCCAGCCCGTACTCAAGCCCTTGCATGATCAGTGCCGAAGCGGTGGAAATGTAATAAGACTCGTGACCCCGTTGTGGCAAGCGGCGTATGCCTGTTCGGTTCGGCGACCAAGCGGCCACGGTTCAGGAGACGAGGCATCACAAGTGAGCGGATTCCACCAGGTCAACAACTATTTGCGGTGCTCAGTTCCAACGAGGAAATCTTGCCCCGACTCATGGTGCGGGAACTGTTGAATTGTCGTTGCAATCCTTCCTCCGGGCATAGTCTGGATTTGCCGTGAAGAACGCGTCAGCGATCTCCTTGACGAGAGCGCTCCAGTCGACGGAAGCCGCCTTGGTCCCTGTTCCCGGTGTCTTCGTCGCAGTGGCTGTCTGGGTGACCGTCGCGATCTTCACTTGTGACGGTCCATCGCGCTTTCAGCAAGCTGACCTGCGCAAACGTACGTGGGCCCCGTGGGACTCGAACCCACAACCTACGGATTAAAAGTCCGCAGCTCTGACCATTGAGCTAGAGGCCCGCGCAGGCGACGCCTGCACGTGCGGAGACGATACCTGCCCGAGTCAGAGCCGCTCGGTGGTCGCCGCGTCCTCGACTCCGTCGAAGTACTTCTCCAGCACGTCGGTGAAGAGCCGCCGGTCCAGGTCGACCTCGGCCGCCCGGGCGAACAGCGTCATCGACGACCGGAGCTTCACGGCGTCGATGCCCCCGAACACCGAGGTCGCGTCCGAGCCGGGCAGCTCCAGCAGCACGGCACAGCACTCGCGCAGCCGTTGCCCGAGAACGGGATCGGCGAGGTAGGCGCGTGCTTCCGACAGGCCGGACACGGCATACCTCTGCGCAGTCTCGCTGCGGCCGAGGCCGGCGACCTGCGGGAAGACGAACCACATCCAGTGGCTGGTCTTCCGGCCGCGCCGCAGCTCGGCGAGGGCCGCGGCGTACGTCCCGCCCGAGTCCTGGGCCTCGACGAACCGGTTCAGTCCCACGGCAGCCACTCCGGGAGGTCGCGGGACGCCGAGGACGTGAACGAGGGCGACCGCTTCTCGGCGAACGCCGCCACGCCCTCCTTCCCGTCGTGGACGCTCGTCCACCACATCGCCAGCGAGTCGATGCGGTGCGCCTCGATCGGGTGGGGCTGGGCGGCGTTGCGCCACATCATCTGGCGGGTCAGGGCGGTCGCGACTCGCGAACGGCCCGTGACGAAGCGTCTGGCCAGCTCGTATGCCGTGTCCAACAACGCGTCCGGCTCCACGACCGATCGGAGCAGGCCACCGTCCAGGGCCTCGGCGGGGGTGAGGACGTCGGCGGCGTACGTCCACTCGAGCGCGCGGGAGACTCCGACGAGACGTGGCAGGAACCACGACGAGCAGGCCTCGGGCACGATGCCCAGCCGGCCGAGGACGAAGCCGATCCGGGCGGCGGTCGAGGCGATGCGCACGTCCATCGGCAGCGTCATCGTCGCGCCGATCCCGACGGCCGGGCCGTTGATCGCGGCGATGACCGGCTTCGTGCAGTCATAGATCGCCAGCGCGACGCGGCCACCGGTGTCGCGCACGCCGTCGGCGATCTCCGGCGCGTCGAGACGGCGGCGCACGTCGTCGAGCGTCGGTGCGGTCGACTCGTCGAGCCCGAAGACGTTGCCCTCTCGGGAGAGGTCCATCCCGGCGCAGAAGGCCCGCCCGGCGCCGGTGACGACGACGGCGGCCACCGAGTCGTCGGTGTTGACCCGGCGGAACGCGTGCTCGAGCTCACGCGCCATCGTCACGGTGAACGCGTTGAGCGCCTCGGGCCGGTGGAGCGTGAGGGTGAGGACACCGTCGTCGGCCACCTCCCAGCGGAGGGTCTCGTAGGGCCGGGGGACCGCGGTGTCCGTCATGCCCTCAACGTACGGTGCAGGATGGAGCGGTGACAGACAGCGGCCGCAACGTCCCCCGTCGCCCGATCGCGTTCGGCCCGGACGCGATCGAGGCGCACGGCGCCAGCCTGCCCGGACCGGCCGAGGTCACCGAGATCGCCCACCAGACGGCGGCCGTCCTCGTCGGCACGGGTCGCGCCGCCCACGACCCGGCGCTCACCGCCCGACTCGTCGGGCTCGTCGACGACCTGGGGCTGTCGACCGTCGCCGACCTCTGGGCCGGGCGGCCGGCGCGCAGCCTCCCGGGTGCGCTCTGGCGGCTCTACGCGCTGCGCGAGTGGGTCCGCCGCCAGCCCGTCCAGGCGAGCCGGGAGTACGCGGCGGGAGTCCGGTTCACCGACGTCGCCCACGCCGTGGCCGGCATCGCCGAGCCCCCCGGGCCGGACGAGGTCAGGGCTCTCGCCGACGACATCCTCACCGGGGTGTTCGCGGGCGACCTCGCGGTGGCGCTCGAGCGTGCCGCGGCGTTCGCCTCGGTCATCTCCGCAGGTCGGGCGGACCTCGCCCACGACCGGGACGGCACCGACCCGGTCGGTGCCGGGGCCCTCACCACGACCGCCGCGGCGATGCAGCGCACGGGCGAGGACCTCCTGGCCTGCGCGCGGCTCTGGCGGGCCGACGAGCTCGACTGAGCCCCCCGGCATACGCCCCCGGCATGCGCACCCGGCTCACGCACCCGGCGTACGCACCTGCCGTGCGCACCCGGCATACGTGTCGACGGCACGGAAGGACGGGCGCACGCTCGGGAACACATCCCGCCCGACCGCGCGTTAGGCTTCAGTGGTGGTGCCGGACCGCGGCAGCCCCGGGTCCCAAAATCAGCCGCTACGAGCGGCCTCGCGCCGTGAGGCGCTCCCGGTCCGGCACCACCACCGCCATCTCGTCGTCGAGCCGGTGAACAGGACCTGAACTGCCGATGTCGGAGTTCTGGCCAACAGGCCGTAGCCTTTCCTCCAACACTTGACCTCGAGCCGTTCGGAGTGCCTCTCGTGGCCTTCAGCCTCACGCCCAAGGAGAACGGGTTCTACGACCTGTTCTCGCTGTCCGCCAAGCACCTCATCGAAGGAGCGGCGCAGCTCACCGCCATCCTCGGAGCGGACACCCAAGCAGAACGCGAAGCGATCGCCCAGAAGATGGACGAGGTGGAGACCTCGGCCGACGAGGCGACCCACGAGATCATCCGCAAGGTCAACTCCTCGTTCATCACGCCGTTCGACCGTGAGGACATCCACGGTCTCGCGAGCGCGCTCGACGACTGCATCGACCACATGGACGCGGCGGCCGACCTCGTCGCGCTCTACCGCATCGCCAGCTTCCCCAAGGGCGTGGTCAAGCAGGTCGAGATCCTTTCGCGGATGGCCGAGCTCACCGTCGAGGCGATGCCGCGGCTGCGCTCGATGAAGGACCTCAACACGTACTGGATCGAGATCAACCGTCTCGAGAACCGGGCCGACAAGGCGTACCGCCGGATGCTCGCCGAGCTCTTCAACGCCGACGGCGCCGACCCCATCCTCGTCATGAAGCTCAAGGAGCTCATCGACGAGCTCGAAGCCGCGGCCGATGCGTTCGAGTCGGTGGCGCACAAGGTCGAGAGCATCGCCGTCAAGGAGTCCTGACCACCGTGGAGAGCTGGATCCCGGTGGCCCTCGTCGTCTCCTTGGCGATGGGCTTCAACTACACCAACGGCTTCCACGACGCCGCGAACGCGATCGCGACGTCCGTGTCGACCCGTGCGCTCACGCCCCGGATCGCCCTGGCCATGGCCGCCGTCGCCAACCTCTTCGGCGCCTTCCTCGGCACCAAGGTCGCCAAGACCGTCGGCAGCGGCATCATCGACGCGCCCGCGGGGACCGTGGGCCTCACCATCTGCGCCGCGGGCCTCATCGGCGCGATCGCGTGGAACATGCTCACGTGGTGGTACGGGCTGCCGTCCTCCTCGTCGCACGCCCTCATCGGCGGCCTCGGTGGTGCGGCGATCGCCGCGTCGTCGACCGTCCACTGGGACGCCGTGTTCCAGAAGGTCATCCTCCCGATGATCGCCTCGCCGGTCGTCGGACTCCTCGTCGGCTACCTCGTCATGACGGCGATCCTCTGGCTGTTCCGCGGGACCCACCCGGGCAAGGTCAACCGTGGCTTCCGCTACGCCCAGACCGTCTCTGCCGCCGCCATGGCGTTCGGCCACGGCATGCAGGACGCGGCCAAGACCGCCGGTGTCGTCGTCCTCGCGCTCACCGTGGGTGGCTTCCACTCCGCCGACAGCACCGCGATCCCGCTGTGGGTCCTCGTCCTCAGCGCCCTGGTCATCTCGGCCGGGACGTATGCCGGTGGGTGGCGGATCATGCGCACCCTCGGCCGCCGCATCATCCACCTCGACCCCCCGCAGGGCTTCGCGGCCGAGACCACGGCCGCGGCGGTCCTCTTCGTCGCCACCGGCACCGGCGCCCCGATCTCGACGACCCACGCCATCACCTCGGCGATCATGGGCGTCGGCTCGACCAAGTCGATCAAGGCGGTGCGCTGGGGCGTGGCCAAGAACATCGTCGGGGCGTGGGTCTTCACCTTCCCCGGCGCCGGCCTCGTCGCGGCCGCGTCCTACCTCCTCCTCAAGCTCATCGTCGGCATCTGACCCAAGGCCCCCGGCCCCCGCCCCCGCCCCCGGGGGTCCCCGACTTATTGCGCATTCCGGTCCCCGCACCGCCACTGATGGCGCGTGACGTTCACTCCTGGCACCTCACCACACGGAGCGCTCGAACTCCTTGCGGACGAGGATCCGCCAGCGTCTGAGCCGGCGGTCGACCGCGCACTCGGCCAAGGGCACGCGGCAGCACCCGCACCGGAACACCGCGCTGTGCCGGAGCGGCGGACGGGTGAGGTACGGCTGGAGCCGACCATGCAGCGCCTCACCCGACACGGCCTCGGCCGGTGTCCACCGCACGACGGCCAGGCCGTGGTGCAGCAGGCGCTTCTCACGGCTCACCTCGGCGGCCACGGCGCTGCTCACCGCCTGCTCGGACGTCCCCGAGATCAGGTACTTGCCGACACCGTCGGCCTCGCCCACGACCCCGTGCTCGGGCCACAGGGCGTCGACCCGGGCGAGGAACTCGCCATCAGGAGTGAGGACCTCGACCTGCGGGACCGGGTCCGGCACCGCCCACGCCGCCAGGGCCCAGGCCGAGGCGGACTCGAGCCAGTTCTCCCTCCTGCCGTCCGCGAGCAGGAGGATCCCGGTCATCGACGCGACGCCGGGCCACCGCCGTTGGTGCCTGCGCATGGCGAGCAGCCCCTCGTGGGTGACGAGCCCAGCACGCAGCGCCCCGTCCGCGATCGCGAGGGCGTCGCGCGACAGCAGCACCCTCGCGCAGTCGACCACGGTCCGCGTCGGGGTGAGCCGCGGCCGACCGCCGTCGAGCTCGATGTGCCGGTGCGGAGTCGCCCCGCGGTGGAACCGCCGCCAGTCGTCGGGCCGGCTCGTGCGCGCGTCGTCCAGCAGCGTCATGGAGACGCGCTCGGGAGGGTATGCCGGGTGCGGCAGTCCCATGGCGGCTGCGGCGCTCGCGTGGCTGAGGATGGCGTCGGGGGTCAGCCGGGCGGCGGCGAGGCTGAGGAACTGGTGCCGTTGCCACGGTTCCTGGGCCGACCACGGTGAGCGGACGGCATACACGCCCCTACCCAGCCGCTGGAGGCTGCCCGCGCTCGTCGCACGCGACAGGGAGGCACTGGTGAAGCCGAGCGAGAGGGCCTCGTGCCGGGAGAAGGGTTGGGGGAGCAGAGCGAAGTCTTCCACCCGCAGCAGCGTCGCGCGCGAGCCGTGGACGGGTCACCCCCGAGGGTGCGACTTGTGGACGACGAGGTCCACGGGCTCCGCCTGTGGACGACCGTGAACGCCACGCGCAATCAGTCGTCGTCGCTGGGACGGAATGCGCAATGAGACGGGGAAGGAGCTCGGTGCGTGGGTCAGCCGAAGCGGCCGGAGATGTAGTCCTCGGTCGCCTTCTGCGTCGGGTTGCTGAAGATCTTCTGGGTGTCGGCGACCTCGACGAGGCGCCCGGGCTGGCCCGTCGCCTTGAGGTTGAAGAACGCCGTCTGGTCCGAGACCCTCGCCGCCTGCTGCATGTTGTGCGTGACGATGACGATCGTGTACTGGCTCTTGAGGTCGTTGATGAGGTCCTCGATGGCGAGCGTCGAGATCGGGTCGAGCGCCGAGCACGGCTCGTCCATGAGGAGCACCTGCGGCTCGACGGCGATGGCGCGGGCGATGCACAACCGCTGCTGCTGGCCACCGGACAGCCCGGCACCCGGCTTGTCGAGGCGGTCCTTGACCTCGTTCCACAGGTTGGCGCCCTTGAGCGAGCGCTCGACGACCTCGTCGAGCTTCTTCTTGTTCTTGACGCCGTTGAGCCTGAGCCCCGCGGCGACGTTGTCGCGGATCGACATGGTCGGGAACGGGTTGGGCCGCTGGAAGACCATGCCGACGGTGCGGCGCACCGCCACCGGGTCCATCGACGACGCGTACAGGTCCTGGTCGTCGAGCGTGACCTTCCCGTCCACGCGGCCGCCGGGGATGACCTCGTGCATGCGGTTGAGGGTGCGCAGGACGGTCGACTTGCCGCAGCCCGACGGGCCGATGAAGGCTGTCACGGAGCGGGGTTCGACGGTGAGCGAGACCCCCTCGACGGCCTTGAAGTCGCCGTAGTAGATGTCGAGGTCCTTGACGTCGATGCGCTTGGCCATGAGTGCTGTCGTTTCTCTCTGCTGTCAGGGGTCGTGAGGTCGGTATGCCGTGTGCGCGGCCGGGTCAGTTCCGCACCTTGCTGAACCGGCCGACGAAACGGCCGAGGATGTTCAGCAGGAAGATGATGAGGATGAGGGTGAGGGCCGCGCCCCAGACCCGGTCGACGGCCGGCTGGAGGTTCTCGCTGTACTCCTGGTAGATCATCGTCGGCAGCGTGGCCATGAGCCCGTCGAAGAGGTTGGTCGCGATGACCTTGGTGTACGGGCCGAGGATGATGAGCGGCGCCGTCTCACCCATGACGCGGGCGAGCCCGAGCAGCACGCCGGTGACGATGCCCGAGAAGGAGGTCGGGATGACGATCTTCATGATCGTCTTCCACTTCGGCACCCCGAGGGCGTAGGACGCCTCGCGCAGCTCGTTGGGGACGAGCTTGAGCATCTCCTCGGTGGAGCGGACGACCGTGGGGATCATCAGCATCGTCAGCGCGAGGCACACGGCGAAGCCGATCCGCTGGAAGCCGAAGGTGACGACCCAGACGGCGTAGATGAACAGGGCCGCGACGATCGAGGGGATGCCGGTGAGGATGTCGACCATGAAGGAGACGGTCTTGGCGAGCCGGCCGCGGCCGTACTCGACGAGGTAGACCGCGGTGAGCACTCCGATCGGCACCGAGATGAGCGCCGTGACGAACGCCTGGATGAGCGTCCCCTGGATCGCGTGCACCGCGCCGCCGCCGACCCGGCGCGCGGTGATGCCGGACTGGGAGTTGCCCCACCAGCCGGCGTCGAGCAGCATCTGTCCGCCCTTGGCGACGGTCGTCCCGAGGATCCAGACCAAGGGGATGAGGGCGATGACGAAGGCCGCCCACATGACGACTCGGGCGAGCTGGTCGGTGAGGGCCCGTCCGCTGGACTTGCCGCCGAAGTCGTCGTCGCCCGTCGTGGACGTGGGGGCGGGGTCGTCGAGGGTGCGGAGGGCGCTCATTCGGTGAAGGCCTTCCGGCGCTCGATGACGACGCGGGCGGCCGCGTTGACGATGAAGGTGAGGATGAACAGGACCAGGCCGGCGGCGATGTACGCGCCGGTCTTCTGGGCCGAGTCGAACTCGCCGGCGTCGTTGGCGATCCGGGACGCGAAGGTCTCGCCACCCCCGAAGATGGAGAACGAGAACGCCGACGAGGTGTTGAGGGCCGACAGCAACAGTGTGACGGCAAGGGTCTCGCCCAGCGCACGGCCGAGGCCGAGCATGGCCGCGGAGATGATGCCCGGCTTGCCGAAGGGCAGGACCGCGACGCGGATCATCTCCCACTTGGTCGCACCCAGGGCGAGGGCGCCCTCCTTGTGCGTGGTCGGCACCTGCGCGAAGACCTCGCGGGAGATGGCGGTGACGATCGGCAGGATCATGATGGCGAGGATGAGGCCCGCGAACGCGAGGGTGCTCTTGGCGCTCGGCGTCCCGGTGTACTCGAAGAAGGGCAGCCAGCCGAGCACCCGGTCGACGACCTCGGCGAAGGGCTCGAAGTACTGGCCCGCGACGGTGAGGCCCCAGAAGCCGTAGACGATCGAGGGCACCGCGGCGAGCAGGTCGACGAGGGTCGCCGCGGATTTGGTCAGCCACGGGGGCGCGTACTGCGTGATGAAGAGGGCGACCGCGACGCCGAGCGGCACGGCGACGAGCATGGCGATGACCGAGGTGACGATCGTGGCCCACAGGAGGTCGACGATCCCGAAGCGGGGCTCGGCGCCGCTCGCGACCCACTCCCGCGACGTGAGGAAGTTGGCGTTGTTGTTGAGCAGCGACGGGACGGCCTGGACGACGAGGAAGACCCCGACGAGGCTGACGAGCGCGATGACGAGGATCCCGGCGCCGGTGGCCAGCCCACCGAAGATGCGGTCACCGAGACGACCCGTGCCGGCCCGGTCGGCCTCGAGCGGGGGGCGACCGTCACTGCTGGGGAGCTCGTCGATCGCGCTGTGCCCGGTGATCGATGACACGAGGGTCGCGTCCTCTCAGGAGGGGAAGGGGAGAGGGGGCGGGGCCGGACGGGCCCCGCCCCCTCAGTGGACCAGATGGTCGACCGGTCCGGAAGGACGGGGTCAGGAGATGGCGTCGATCGCCGCGGCGACCTTGGTCTGCACCTCGGCCGGGAGCGGGGCGTAGCCGATCTCCTCGATCGTCTTCTGGGCCTCCTCGGAGGCGAAGTACTTGAGGAACGCCTTGATGTTCTTCTGCTTCTCCGGGTCCTTGCCCTTGGAGCAGACGATCTCGTAGGTCACGAGGTTGATCGGGTAGGCCCCCGGCTCCTTGGTCGCGTAGTCGAGCTTGAGGGCGAGGTCGTTGCCCGTGCCGGTCTGCTCTGCGGTGGCGATGGCCTTGCCGACCGACTCGGAGGTCAGCTCGACCGGGCCGGCACCGTTGTCGATCGCCGCCACGGCCAGGTCGTTGTCCTTGGCGTAGCTCCACTCGACGTAGGTCAGCCCCCCGTCGGTGCTCTTGACGCCCTCGGCGACACCGGCCGACTTGGCCTTGCCCTCGCCCTTGCCGTCCCACGTCTTGGCCGGCTCGGTGGTCCAGTTGGCCGGGGCCGCGGCCTTGAGGTACTTGGTGAAGTTCTCGGTCGTGCCCGACTCGTCGGAGCGGAAGAAGACCTTGATGGCGGTGGCGGGGAGCTCGACGCCGGAGTTGACCGCGGCGATCTTCGGGTCGTTCCAGGTGGTGATCTTGCCCGAGAAGATGTCGCCGGCGACGGCGGGGGTCAGGGTGAGCTTGTCGACGCCCTTGACGTTGTAGGCGAGGGCGACGGGGCCGGTGACCATGGGGATGTTCCAGGCGGGCGAACCGCACGCGGTCGCGGCCTCGGTGGCCTCGATCTTGCCGTCCTTCTCGACGGTCTTCAGCGCGGAGTCGGACCCGCCGAAGTCGACCTGGCCGGCGATGAACTGCTTGATGCCCGCGCCGGAGCCGGAGGGGTTGTAGTTGACCGTGGCGCCGCTGCACTTCTCCTTGAAGCCCGCCGCGACCTCGTCGATGGCGTTCTTCTGGGCGGAGGAGCCCTCGACGTTGAGGGTGCCGTCGAAGCAGTCGGCGGGGGCCGACGAGCTGGCGGTGCCCTCGGCAGCACCGGCGCTGTCGGTGCCGGTGTTGTTGTCCGAGCCGCAGCCGGCCAGGGCGATCGAACCGACGAGGGCGAGGGACGCCATCGCGCCGAGACGCTGAATCTTCACTGTGTGTACCTCTCACAAGGACATGGAATGGGGGCCGGACATGGTGTACCGACGCCTTGAAGGTAGGCAGGGCCGGTGACGTGGTGGCCCGTGCCGGGTGAACGAGGCGTGAACGCTGTTCGGCCATTGCCTGTCGAGCAGTTCAAGCGCGCCGAGGGCCCGGTCCGGCGGCCGGTGTGCGCCATGAGTCGGGCTCGTGCGGACGGAATGCGCAATGAGTCGGGGTTCCGCGGACGGAATGCGCAATAAGTCGGGGGCGGGGGTGGGGGGGCGGGGGTGGGGGGCCCGGGGTCAGGGGAGGTGGCGCTCGACGGCGACGACGCGGGCGTCCGTGCCCGAGCCGGCCACGTGGCAGACGAGCGCCTCGCCCTTGAGCAGCCGGTCGTCCTGCGCCTGCGCGAACGCCTCGAGCATGCCCACCGAGTCCGGCCCGCCGAGCGCGAGGCGGGAGCCGAGGACGTCGAGCAGGTCGCCCATCACCGGCCCGTGCGAGCACACCACCACGGGCTGGGCCCGCCGCAGCAGGCTGTCGACGTGCGACACGGCCCGGCCCGGGTTGGCGGCGTACCCCTCCTCGGACAGGCCGCTCCTCGTGCGCGGCTCGATGCCGGCGGACACGGCATACGGAAGGACCGTGTCGAGACACCGCACGGAGGGTGAGCTGACCACCCGGGTGATGCCGTATGCCGTGAGCACCGGGACGAGGGCGGCCGCCCGTTCCAGCCCGCGCGCGTCCAACGGCCGGGCCGTGTCGTCGCGGGTCCAGGCCGAGCGGGCCACCGCCCGGGCGTGCCGGACGACGACGAGGGGCCAGGTGTCGAGGGCGCCCTCGGTGTGGACCCGGACGAGGGACCGCAGCTGGTCGCGGTCGTGCGCGTAGTCGAGGCGGGCGTAGGCCTCGGTCACGTCGAGCCAGGCGATCGCGTCGATCTCGTTCTCGAGGCGGCCGTGGCCGCCGGTCACCGCGGCGGCCCAGTAGCGGACCACCTTGTCGCCGCGCTCGCCCGCCTTGGTGAGGACGACGTAACGGGCCTCCGGCAGGGGCCGGCCCAGCCGCACCTCGAGCCCGGTCTCCTCGACGCTCTCGCGGGCGGCGGCGGCCGCCCAGTCCTCCCCGGGGTCGAGCTTGCCCTTGGGCCACGACCAGTCGTCGTAGCGGGGACGGTGCACGAGGAGCACTTCGAGCACCCCGGCGCGCACCCGCCACGGCACCGTTCCTGCCGCGGGGATGACCGGGGTGCGGTCCTGTGGGGTCAGCGCCGTCGCGCCTTGCGTCGACGCCGGGCGTGCATCTCGATGAGCAGAGCCTGGATGTCGTCGAGCGGCTCCCCGTCGGGCCCGACGTGGCGTCGGGTCCAGCGGCCGTCCCCACTGAGGGCCCAGTGGGCGAACTCGCCGCTCATCCCCCTGCCCATGAGGGAGAACAGGTCCTTGATGTGGCGCGGGTCGCCCAGCCGGACGAGGCACTCGACGCGCCGGTCGAGGTTGCGGTGCATCATGTCGGCGCTGCCGATCCACGCCTCGGTGTCGTTGCCGGTGCCGAAGAGGAACACCCGGGAGTGCTCGAGGAAGCGGCCCAGCACGGAGTGGACGGTGATGGTCTCGGAGAGACCCTCGACGCCGGGACGCAGCGCACAGATGCCTCGCACCCACACGTCGATCTTCACACCCGCCCGCGAGGCGAGGTAGAGGGCGTCGATGACCTGCTCGTCGACGATCGAGTTGACCTTGATGCCGATGTAGCCGGTGCCCGCGGCGGCCTCCTCGCGGTTGACCTGCTCCTCGATGCGTTCGAGGAGCCCCGTGCGCACGGAGCGAGGGGCGACGAGGAGGCGCTTGAACTTGCTGCGAGGAGCCACCCCCGACAGCTGGTTGAAGAGCCGGGTGAGGTCGTCGGCCACCTGGGGGTCGACGGTGAGCAGGCCGAAGTCCTCGTAGAGTCGGGCGGTCTTGGGGTTGTAGTTGCCGGTCCCGATGTGGCAGTAGCGTTGCAGCCCGTGGTCCTCCTGCCGCACGACGAGGCTGAGCTTGGAGTGCGTCTTGAGGCCGACGATGCCGTAGACGACGTGGACGCCCGCGCGCTCGAGCTTGCGCGCCCACGAGATGTTGTTCTGCTCGTCGAAGCGGGCCTTGATCTCGACGACCGCGAGCACCTGCTTGCCGCTGTCGGCCGCGTCGATGAGGGCGTCGATGATCGGGGAGTCGCCGCTGGTGCGGTAGAGCGTCTGCTTGATGGCGAGGACGTGGGGGTCGGCGGCCGCCTGCTCGATGAACGCCTGCACCGACGTCGAGAACGAGTCGTAGGGGTGCTGGAGCAGGACGTCCTGCTTGCGGATGCTCGCGAAGATGTCGCGGGCCTTCGCGCTCTCGGTCGGCGCGAGGTCGCTGTTGGTGCGCGCGACGAACGCCTCGTAGTGCAGGTCGGAGCGCTCGAGGTCGGCGATGATGTTGAGCCCGCGCATGTCGAGCGGCGCAGGGAGGCGGTACACCTCGGCGGCGGAGACCCCGAGCTCGCGCACGAGCAGGTCCATGACGTGGTCGTCCATCTCCCGGTCCACCTCGAGCCGGACCGGCGGGCCGAAGCGGCGCCGGGTCAGCTCCTTCTCGAGCGCGGCGAGGAGGTTCTCGGCGTCGTCCTCCTCGACCTCGAGGTCCTCGTTGCGGGTGACCCGGAACGTGTAGTGCTCGTGGACCTCCATCCCGGGGAAGAGCTGGTCGAGGTGGGCGGCCATGACGTCCTCGATCGGGACGAACCTCGCGTCGAAGATGTCGCCGGACGCCCCGGTCTCGCCGACCCGCAGCAGCCGGGGGAGCAGCGGCGGCACCTTGACGCGCGCGAAGTGCTCCTTGCCCGTCTTGGGGTTGATGAGCAGCACGGCGAGGTTGAGCGACAGCCCGGAGATGTAGGGGAACGGGTGCGCCGGGTCGACGGCCAGCGGGGTGAGGACGGGGAAGACGCGGTCGGTGAAGAGCTGGCCGAGCTGCCCCTGCTCCTCCTCGGACAGCTCGTCCCAGCGCAGGATCTGGATGCCCTCCTTCTCGAGGGCCGGCTGCACCATGTCGTCGTAGACCCGGGCCTGCATGTCGAGCAGCTCGTGGCTGACGACCGAGATCTGCTCGAGGACCTCGCGCGGCTCCAGGCCCGAGGCCGAGCGGACGGCGAGGCCGGTGGCGATGCGCCGCTTGAGGCCGGCGACTCGGACCATGAAGAACTCGTCGAGGTTGGACGTGAAGATCGCGAGGAACCGGGCCCGCTCGAGCAGCGGCACATCCTCGTCGGCGGCGAGCTGGAGGACCCGCTCGTTGAACTGCAGCCAGGAGATCTCGCGATCGAGGAAGCGGTCGGTCGGCAGCCCCGCGTCGTCGACCTCGCCGGGCGTGCGGACGAACCGTCCGTTCGCGGCGCGCGGCTGCGTGAGCCGGGCCTCGGCGGCGGACGCGCTCGCGATCGAGACCTCCTGCACGAAGCGGGCGCCGGCGGCGGCCTGGGCGGCGTCGTCGGCCGCGTCGGTGCTGCCGTCGACCCGTGCCTGCTCGACAGCGCTGGAGGGGCTCGTCGACGTCGTCATGCCCTCATGGTGTCAGGTCGAGGTGAACGGGACGAGACCTGCGCTCCGGGCGCCTCCTGTCCCGTCCCCGGCCGCCCCGGCTCAGCGCCCCGGCTCAACGCCCCGGCTCCGCGCCCGACTCAGCGCAGCCGCGCGCCGGCCATCGTCACGGTGCGCGCGGCGAGGGCGTCGAGGGAGTCGACGACGTCGACGTCGTCGACCGCGAGGTCGGTCCGCAGGATCGACAGCTCGGTGCACGCGAGCAGGACGGCCCCGGCCCCCTTGGCGCGCAGGTGCGCGACCGCCGCGTCGAAGCGTTCGCGCTCGACCGGCATACCGGCCTTGACGCCGTCGTAGATCATCGACATGACGTCCTTCTGGGCGACCTCGTCGGGGGCCACGGCCGCGAGGCCGGCCGCCGCGGCGGCGTCGTGGTAGGTCCGGGCCAGCAGCGTCCCGTCGGTCGCGAGGATGCCGACCGTGGTGAGGCCGGGGACCGCCGCCCGGGCGGCCTCGACGGTCTCGGCGACGATGTCGATGACGGGGATGCTCACGGCGTCCCGGACCTCGTCGATGAAGGCCTGCGCGGTGTTGCAGGGCAGGGCGATGAACGTCGCTCCCGCCCTCTCGATCTGCCGGGCGTCCTCGGCCATGACGGGCCCGGGGCTGTCCGGCGAGTCGCCGACGAGGTATGCCGTCCGGTCCGGGATGCTCGCGTGGTTCCACACGAGCATGTCGACGTGGTCCTGGTCGCGGGAGGCGTCGGTGAGGTCGAGGATGCGCTGCATGAAGTAGACGGTGGCCATCGGGCCGACGCCGCCGAGGATGCCGACAGGTTCGTTGCGCACGCGGCGAGCCTAACCCCGGCCCCCCTTCTGTCCGCGGAGTCGCGGCGGTCCGGCCGATAGACTCCCGGCGACCCGCGACCACCCCGACCAAGGAGCTCCGTGGCACTGTCCACCCTCGACCTCACCCCGCGCGAGCACGACGACTTCGTGCGGGACCACCCGCACGGGCACCTCATGCAGACGACGCCCTGGGGCAGGGAGAAGGAGCTCACCGGCTGGACCTGGCGCACCGTCGCCGTGGGCCGGACCGGGACCGACGGGGAGCGTGAGGTCACCGGCGCCGCGCTCGTCCTCTTCCGGCGGACCCCGGTCCTGCCACTGGCGCTGGCCTACTGCCCGCGCGGGTTCGTCGTCGACTGGTCCGACGGAGAGAGCGTCGACGCGCTGCTCGCCGAGGTGACCCGGGTCGCCAAGGACAACCGCGGCGTCCTGCTCCGCGTCGACCCCGCCGTGCGCATCGACGACCCGGCCCTCCGTCCCGCGCTGGAGTCCCGCGGCTTCACGCGCACCGACCCGGGCGAGGACGCCGCCAAGACCCTCGCCCAGCCGGCGCTGCGCATGGTCACCGACATCTCCGACCTCGAGGCGCTGCACCAGGACCTGTCGCAGGGCACGCGCCAGTCGATCCGCAAGGCCGAGAAGTCGGGCCTGGTCTACGAGTCGGTCGGCCGCGACAAGATCCCCGCGTTCCACGAGCTCATGAGGACGACCGGCGCGCGCGACGGTTTCGGCATCCGCAGCCTCGAGTACTTCACGACGCTCTACGACGTCCTCTCACCGACCGATGACATCGTCGTCTCGCTCGTGAGGCTCGACCACGGCGCCGCTGCCGAGGCGGCTCGGGCCAAGGTCGAGGAGTCGCGCGAGCAGCTCGAGAAGGCGCAGGCCAAACGCGAGAAGTACCCCTCCGAGAAGGCCGACCGCCAGGTCGAGCAGCTCGAGCAGGGCATCGCCAAGAACGAGGCGGCGGCCGCCGAGTTCGAGGCGTCGCACGCGCGGCACCCCGACGGCCAGTACCTCGCCGGCTCGATCTTCGCGACCTGCGGCACCCGTGGCTCCTACCTTTATGCCGCGTCGTCGGACGAGCACCGCAACCTGCGCCCCAACTACCTCATGGTCTGGCGGATCATGCAGGTCGCCGCGGCCAGGGGCGTGACGAGCTTCGACTTCGGAGGCATCGACGCGTCCGAGGGGCTCGAGGAGTTCAAGCGCCAGTGGAACCCCGAACGTCGCGAGTATGCCGGTGAGTTCACCAAGCAGCTCCGTCCCCTCGCGGGGCGGCTCGTCGACCTCGTCGTCCGCGTCTACAAGCGTCGCTGAGAGGCGGGTTCCCTTGTCCCAGAAGGCTGCTGCGCCCGTGAAGCCCTACGAGTCCATCGCGGACCAGCCGTTCGTGCCGGTCGTCGTCGGCGCCCACGTCGGCGGCTACTCGCTCGTGCGGGCCTTCCACGAGGCCTACGGCGTGAAGTCGCTCGTCGTCACCGGTGCGACGTCCTGGGTGGTCGACAACTCCGCGATCCTCGAGGTCGTCCACTGCTCCGACGCCCACGACCCCGACGCCCTGGCGGCCACCCTGGCCGGCTCACCCTTCGACGCCCTCGCCGCCCCCAAGATCCTGCTCGCCACCTCGGACGCGCTCGTCGACGTCATCGCGCTCATGCGCGACCGGCTGGACGACTCGTGGAAGGTCCCCTACGTCGGGGCCGGCCCGTTGGCCATCGCCACCCGCAAGCACACCTTCGAGGAGGCCGCCCAGCGGGCGGGAGTGACGACTCCGGCGACGACCTTCATCGACCTGGGCGACCCGGCATACGACCTCGGCGAAGCCGACCTCCCCGCCGACGGGTACCCGCTCATCGTCAAGCCCACGGCCCCGGCCGCCTGGAACGCGGTGACCTTCCAGGGCCAGGCCAAGGTGCACGAGGTGGCGACGCGCGACGAGCTGCGCGACCTCGTCGGCCGGGTGCAGGCCGCCGGGTACCGCGAGACGCTCGTGGTCCAGGACCGGATCCCCGGCGACGACACCGGGATGCGGATCCTCACCTGCTACTGCGACAGGGACTCGCGGGTGCGGTTCGCGAGCTACGGGCGCACGTTGATCGAGGAGCACGCGCCGGGGCTGCTCGGGGTGCCGGCCGCGATCCTCACCGGGCAGGACCGGCGGATCGTCGACGAGGCGGTGCGGCTGCTGGCCGAGCTCAAGTGGGTCGGCTACGCCAACTTCGACCTCAAGTACGACCCGCGGGACGGACAGACGAAGTTCTTCGAGCTCAACCCGCGGCTCGGCCGGTCGAACTACTACGTCACGGGGACGGGCTTCAACCCGGTGACCTGGTACGTCGAGGAGTACGTCCACGACCGGCTGCCGACCGAGTTCGAGCTCGTCGAGGCCGACACCGAGACGGTCTACTCGGTCGTCCCCGTGCGGACGATCAAGTGGGCGCTGGCCCGCCACCCCGACCTGTGGGCCCGCGTGCAGCGCGTCATCAAGGCCGGTGGGCTGCGCAACCCGCTGCACTACCGGGCCGAGCGCGACCCGCGCCGGTGGGTGAAGATCCTCGCGGCGGGCGTGAGCTACGACCGGAAGTTCCACCAGTACTACGACCCCGAGGCGGCCTACCACCCCGGCGGCGAGCCGGCCGACTCCGACCTCCCGGTCACCCGCTGACGGCCTCGGCGTCCCGTCCGCCGGGGTCCGACGACAGACGCGTGACCAGCCGGGAGAGCTCGACCCGGTTCGCGGTACCGGTCTTGCGCAGGAGGTTGGACACGTGTGAGGAGACCGTCTTCTCGCTGATCACCAACGACGCGGCGATCTCGCCGTAGGTCGAGCCCTCGACCACGTGCGCCAGGATCTCGCGCTCGCGGGCGGTCAGACCGGGCAGGGGCGCCGGGACGTCCGTCGCCGACGTCGGCGCCTGCGGAGAGCGCGGGACCCGGGCGATCCGGCCGAGGGTGGCAACCTCGTCGAGGATCGACCTGGCGTCGAGCCCGCGTGCCATGTGGTCGGCGCGACGCCACGCCTCGATGCCTCGACGGCGTTGCGTGGGCCCTTGGGCGAGAAGCGACTCCGCAGCCCGCCACCACGCGTACACCGCGACCCAGGGCTGCTCTGCCGCCTCGCACGACTCGGCGACGTCCCACCAGCGGTCGCCGGTGTCCGCGCTCGCCCGGGCTCGCGCCACCTCGGCGTCGTACCAGTCCTGCATCGCCCGCAGCTGCGGTTGCTCCCCGAGGTGCTCGCCGAGGTCGACCACGATGGTGGGGAACTCGCGCACGAGGTCGTCGATGTCGCGTTCCTCGGCTCCGCCCTCGCCCGGCAACCGCCCCGCCTCGGCCAGGTCGGCGACGGCGCGGGCGGCCAGCGGGACGAGCCACTCACACAGGTGCGGAGCGGCGCCGGGCGCACGGGCGCCGTCGACCGCCGCCCGCAACGCGTTCGCAGGGTCGCCGGACGCGAGGGCGACCAGGGCCGTCGCGGTGGCCACGGCGACGTTGGGGTGGGCGCCGGGTCCAGCCAGCAGCTCGGCGGCTCGCTCGAGCTGCATCGTGGCCTGCCTCGGCCGGCCCTGGAAGGCGTCGAGCATGGCCGCTGAGAGGCGTGACCGGATGTCGACGAACGGGCCGGGGTCGGAGGAGCCGAGCGAGATGCGCAGCAGGTCACGACAGCCCTGCCAGTCGCCGATGAGCAGCCTCTGCTCGGCCTCCACGGTCGCCGCCATCGCGACGAACACGTGAGGGGCGCCAGCGGCGGTCAGCTCGCGACGCGCCCCTCGGAGCAGGTCGGCGACCGCCTCGCCCACGGGAGGACGGGCAGCGTTGGCCTCCCACGTGATGGCGTGCTCGTAGCCGTGCCAGTCGCCCGCGTCCAGGGCGACGCGGCCCGCCTCCCTCGCGTGGCGGGTCGCGGTCGCAGGGGAGCCGCGGACGAGGGAAACCATGGCGGACGCGCAGAGGGCGAAGGCGAGTGCGCGCGGGCTGCCTGAGTCGCGGGCGACGGCGACGGCCCGCTGCGCGTGGTCGCCCGCTCCCGGTTCGGCCGCCCAGACCATGGTGCGCGCCAGCTCGGCCTCCGCGAACGCGTGCTGCCACGAGGAGGGAGCGGTCCGGGTGAGCTCCACCGCGGTGCGCGCCTCCGTGGGGCTGGGCGTTCCGGCACCCGTGAGGGTGTGCAGCCGAGAGCGCTGGACGTGCAACCAGCCCACCTCCAGCGGCTGTGCCTGCTCGTCGGCACACTCGAGCAGGGCGTCGACCGCCACCAGCTGGTCGCCGAACGCTCCTGCGTGCTCGGCCGTGCTGCGCAGGAGCTCCAGCAGCTCCTCGCGCGACTCGGCGGCCTGCGGGACCCCGGCCCGCAGCCCGATGGCTCGTCGCAGGAGGCGGCGGAGCTCGGGCGAGGCTCGCGTCGCTCCGGCCACCTGCCACGCCCGCATGGCCCACGCGTAGGCGGCGGGCTCGTTCCCGGCCTGCTGGTGGTGGTCGCTCAGTGCCATGGCCGTGGACAGCGAGGGCGTCTCGCCGACCCCGGCCTCGAGCTGCCGCGCGTAGGCCGCGTGCCAGAGGCGGCTCCGGGTGGCGCCGAGGTCCGCGTCGAGCACCTCCGCCTGGAGGGGGTGGTGGAACCAGTACCCGGCGGGCTCCTCGATGCGCAGGACCCGACGCGCCACCGCCTCCTCGAGTGCCGGCTCGACACCTCCCACCCCGAGGTCGTGGGCGACGGCCAGCAGCAGGCCGACCGTCACCGGGCCTCCGGCGGCTGCCACCAGGCTGGTCACGGTCCGTGCCGACTCGCTCAGCTCGTGCCAGTCGCGCTTCACGGCCGCCTTGAGGTCGGCCGACGGGCTCTCGGGCAGGACTCGCGCGTCGGTCGCGACCCCACGCACCAGGAGGCTCGTGCAGTAGGGGACGCCGCCGCCCTTGTCGAAGACGTCGTCGACCAGGCTCTGGTGCGGTGCCACGCCCATGAGGGACATCAGCTGTTGCTCGGTCCCGTGGCGGTCCAGGGGCCCGACGTGCACCGTGTCGACTCCCGGAAGGCGTTGCACGTCGGCCAGCCACCGGTGCAGCGGGTGTCCGTCGGGCAGGACGTCGTCGCGGGCGGCGACGACGAGGGCCACGGCGCGGCTCCTCGGTCCGGCCGCCAGGTACAGCAGGACGTCGAGCGTGCTCTGGTCGGCCCAGTGGATGTCGTCGACGAAGAGGACCAGCGGCTGGGTGGCGCTGACGTCGTCCACCAAGGCGTCAAGAGCGCGTGGTGCCTGGTCGACGACGTCCATCGAGGCGAGGTACCCGCCACCGTCAGGGGCCGACGACTCTCGAAGCGCTGACCGCAGCGGCTGCAGGGGCACGCTGAGCGACTGGAGCGGCAGGCAGGCGCCGGCGAGGACCAGGAACCGGTCCCCGGCCTCGGCGATGCTCTCGCGCACCAGGCTCGTCTTCCCGATCCCCGGCATGCCGGTGACGACCAAGGTGCGGCTGCGCCCCTCGGCCGCGTGCTGGAGGCAGGTGGTGAGCGCCGTGAGCTCGGCCTCGCGGCCGACGACGTGCCGTTCGTTCCCGGACGCCATCCCTCATGGTCCCACGCCCCTCCGAGGGGGTCAGGCGGTCGGCGAGGAACCCCGGTGTCGAATCCAAGGGGGCCGGGGCCAGGACCTGAGGGGTCGTGCCCGATGTGCGGGAGCTGCCGACGGCGGACCGTGGAAGGAACCTCCACCGACGGTGGAGGACATCCATCCCAGAAGGAGCAGATCATGACGAACCTCATCCGTGGCGCCACCCTGGCAGCCACTCTGACGTTCCTGCTGACGGGGCCGGGGGCGGCCTCGGCCCAGCAGTACCCCGGGCCCTACATCCGGACCCCGTTCGTCCCGGCGGACCTCAACAGCCGACCGCTGGAACGCGTCGGCCACCAGCTCGTGCGGAGCGACGACCTCACCGGAGCCGGGGTCCGCGCGCCGTCGCACATCCGGGTCGTGGGGTCACGATGACCACGGTTGAGCAGCTCGACGCCGACCGCGCGCTCAAGGACCGTCACCGGGCCATGTGGGCGCTGGGGAACTACGCCAGCGTGGCCGACGAGATCGTGGGCGACCTCGGCCGCGTGCTGGTCGCGGACGCCGGTGTGAGGTCCGGGCAGCACGTCCTCGACGTGGCGGCCGGCAGCGGCAACGCGTCCTTCCCGGCGGCGCGCACCGGTGCCCACGTGGTCGCCAGTGACCTCACCCCTGAGCTCCTCGAGGCCGGCCGAGCGCGGGCGGAGAGGGAGGGTCTGGACCTGGACTGGCGGGTCGACGACGCCGAGGCGCTGGGGCTGGCCGACGCGTCCTTCGACGTCGTGCTCTCCTGCCTCGGCGTGATGTTCGCCCCCCACCACGGTGCGGCGGCCGAGGAGCTCCTCCGCGTGGCACGGGCCGGGGCGACGATCGGGCTGCTCTCGTGGACGCCCGACGGTTTCATCGGCCAGATGTTCGCGGCCATGCGACCCTTCGTGCCCGCCCCGCCGCCGGGGGCCCAGCCGCCCCCGCTGTGGGGAGACGTCGGGCACGTGCGGTCGCTGCTCGGCTCCGGGGTGACCGAGCTGACGGCGCGCCGCGAGTCCGTCGTCGTCGACCGGTTCCGTCGGCCGGAGGACTTCCGGGAGTACTTCAAGGCCCGCTACGGACCGACCATCGTGGCCTACCGGGCCGTGGGCGAGGACCCGGGCCGTGCGGCCGAGCTGGATGCCGCCCTGGACGACCTCGCGCGTCGGCACCAGGGGCCTGACGGTGCGATGGAGTGGGAGTACCTCGTCGTGACCGCGCGACGGGCCTCCTGACTCCGACCGCGTGCCCGACGGGCCGCTGCCCCGGGACCACCGCACCCGCCGCGAACCGGCACCGTGCGGTGGTCCTGCGGGATCAGCGGGTGGGGGACAGGCGCCGCAGGACGGGGGCGAGCATGTCGTCGACCTCGCGGATCCGCATGAGCCTGGCGACGACGAGGAACACGACGCCGAGGACGAGCCCGCCGACGGCCAGCGAGACGCCCTGCAGGAGCCACTCGCTCGCCGGGTCGGCGACGAGGGACGCGGCGCCCCACGCGGCGAGACCCGCGAGCGTCGACGCCACGACCAGCCGGGCCCAGAGCCGGGTGACGACGGCCAGCCCGAGCCCGCCGAGCTGGCGCCGGGCGACGAGGAGGAACGCGGTCGCCGAGACGATGTTGGCCAGCGTGGCCCCGCCCGCGACGGTGGCGACGACGTACTCGGGCGGCGAGACCCACACGGCGACGGCGCAGGCGGAGAGGTTGACCGCCGTCATGAGGGCGACGAGCCAGAAGTTCATCCAGCCGTCCCCACGGGCGAAGCAGTAGCGCTGCTTGACCGCGGTGATGCCGAAGGGCAGCAGGCCGAACGCCATGAGGGCGAGGACGAGCGCGACGCTGCCCGGCTCGTCGATGCCCCGGCTCGGGTCGTACCGGATGCCGGGGAAGAGGGTGGCGGCCATGGGCCGCCCCAGGGCGATGAACGCCGCCGCGGCCGGCAGCAGCAGCACGGCGGGGCTGCTCATCCCGCTGAGCACGCGGCGACGCATGCCCGCGGTGTCGCCCTCCTCGTGGGCCCGTGACATGGCGGGGAAGAGCGCCGTGACGACCGAGGTCGTGATGATCGAGTGGGGGAGGATGTAGAGGCTGTACGCGAGGGCCTGCACACCGTTGCCCGGGACGCTCGCTCCGAGCGACTCACCCGGCGACATCACCCGGGTGCTGACGAACCCGTAGAACTGCGAGATGACGAGCGCCGCGACCGTCCACCCGGTCATCTTCGACATCTCGGCGAAGCCGTAGCCGCGCCAGCCGAACCGGGGACGGTAGCGGAACCCGGTCCTCCGCAGCGGCAGCAGGAGGCTGAGCCCCTGCACGGCGATGCCGAGGGTCGTCGTGAGGCCGAGGACGAGGATCATCTCGGTCGTCCACGTCGAGGCGGTCGGCTGCTGGCCCCACTGCCAGATGAACCAGACGAGCCCCACGATCTGGATGACGTTGGCCCAGGCGGGCGCCCACGCGTAGGCGAGGAAGTTGCCGCGCGCGTTGAGCACCTGACCGAGCACGGAGTAGAGCCCGTAGAAGAAGAGCTGCGGCAGGCAGAGGTAGGCCATGGTCGTCGTGAGCGACATGAAGTCGTCGCCGGCGCCGTCCTTGGTCAGCGCGCCGATGATCCACGGGGTCGCCGCGAGGCACAGCACGGTCGCGCCGCCGAGGACGAGCAGGCACAGCGTGATGAGGCGGTCGCTGAAGTCCTGGCCGCCGTCCTTGCGCATCATCGCCTTGGTGAACTGCGGGATGAGCAGCGCCGAGATGAGCCCACCGTTGATGAGCACGTACAGCTGCGTCGGCAGCGAGTTCGCGATGGTGAACGAGTCGAGGGCGACGGCACCACCGACGACGCCGGTGAGCAGCGCGGCCCGCACGAAGCCGAGGATGCGTGAGCCGAACGTCCCGACCGCCATGATCGCGCTGTTGCGGGCGACGTCGTCACCGGTGCCGCGAGCGGCGGCCGCGCCGGCAGCGGCACCCTCGGGATCGGCCTCCGCACCTTCGGGGCGGGTCTCGGTCACGTGCTCTCCCTCGTCGTGGACCGGGCCACTCTACGGCGCGGGCGGACGACCGTGGACGACGTGGAGGGTGGCGTCCACGAACCCCTGACGGCGGTACGTCGCGAGCGCTCGCGTGTTGTCGCCGTCGACGTAGAGCTCCACCGTGTCGTCGCCCTGACGGGCGAGATGTGCCGTACCCAGCGCGGTGAGCGGGCCTGCCAGACCACGACCCTGGTATGCCGGGTGCACCCCGACGACGTACACCTCCCCGCGGCGCCCAGCTCCTTCGTCGCTGCCCGCCGCGTGGGCCCGCCCGACCAATGTCCCGGGCTCACGCTTGGTCCAGTGGAAGGCCGCGAGCGGATGGGCGCCGTCCTCGTCGGAGACCGTCGTGTCCTCGACGAGGAGGAACCCGGAGGCGTCGAACCACTCCTGGCTCATCCGGTCGCGCAGGTCCTCGAGGGTGATGGAACCCTGCTCCGGGTGGGAGGCGAACGCCAGCCGGTTGACCTCCAGCCAGGCCTGCTCGTCGCGGCCCGGCTCGAACGGCCGGACCGAGAAGCCCTCCGGCAGCGCCGGGTCCTCACGGTCGGCGGCGGTGAGCGGCCGGCTCATGTGGTGCAGCTCCCGAGTCGGCACCAGCCCCTCGGACGCGGCGAGGGCGCGCGCCCCGGGCAGGTCGCCGTGCGCCCACACGCCGGTCGCGCCACCGTCGAGGAGCGCCCGCAGCAGCGCCCGCCCGACGCCGCGACGGCGGGACGCCGGGTCGACGACGAGCTCGGCCGAACCGGCCACGTCGCGAGCCGCGTAGCCCACGGGACCGGACTGACCGGCATACGCAAGGAGGTGGGTGACCGACGCGCGCGGTGAGGTGAGGGCGAGGCGGAACGCCTCGGAGATCGCGCCGACGCCGTCGGTCTCGGCGGCGCGACCGGCCAGGGCGAGCACGGCGGCTGCGTCGGTGTCGTCGAGGTGGGTCGACCCCTCGACCCGCACGTCGCTCACGAGGTCGCGACCTCGTTGGCCGCCGCCTCGGCCTCCTCGGGGACGAAGCGGTAGCCGACGTTGCGGACCGTGCCGATGAGCGTCTCGTGATCCGAGCCGAGCTTGGCCCGCAGCCGACGCACGTGGACGTCGACGGTCCGTGTGCCGCCGAAGTAGTCGTAGCCCCAGACCTCCTGGAGCAGCTGGGAGCGGGTGAAGACGCGGCCCGGGTGCTGGGCGAGGTACTTCAGCAGCTCGAACTCCTTGTAGGTGAGGTCGAGGACGGCGCCGCGCAGGCGCACCGAGTAGCTCGCCTCGTCGATGACGAGCACGCCGGCGGTGATCCGCACGTCGTCCTCGACCCCCTCGCCCTCGAGCACCCGGGCGATCGCGAGCCGCAGCCGCGCCTCGACCTCAGCCGGTCCGGCGCTGTCGAGGAGGACGTCGTCGACGCCCCACTCGGGCGTGAGGCCGGCCAGCCCGCCCTCGGTGAGCACCGCGAACAGCGGCGCCGACAGCCCGGTCGTTCGGATGACGCGGCAGAGGGAACGCGCCATCGCCAGCTCGCGCCGCGCGTCGACGAGGACGGCGTCGGCCTTGGGGGCGTCGATGAGGGCGGTCGGCTCCGCGGGGAGGATGCGAACATGGTGGGTCAGCAGGCCCAGAGCAGGCAGCACCTCGGCGCTCGGCGCCAGGGCGTTGGTCAGCAGCAGGAGGTGGGCCATCACGCACAGGATAGGTGGACATGACCCCGACGGACGGTTCTCACCGCGTCATGAGACCGGTGACCCTGCGCTACTGGGCGGGTGCCCGTGCGGCCGCCGGCGTCTCCGAGGAGACCCTCGTGGCCGGCCCGCTCGTCGGTGACGTCCTCGACGGTGCCGTCGCGGCCCATCCCGCGCTGCGCGAGGTCGTCGCCGTCTGCTCGGTCCTCGTCGACGGACGTGCGGTCGGCCGGGACATCGAGGTCCCCGAGGGCACGGTCGTGGAAGTGCTCCCGCCCTTCGCCGGTGGGTGATGGCAGGATGCCCACCGTGGATGCGCCCGAACCCGTGAGCGAGTCGCGCGCCGCCCGCCGGGCCGCGCGCGAGCAGCGCCGACACGACCCGGTCCTCCCGCCGATCGCCACCGAGCGCCGCGTCGCCGTGGTGCTCGCGACGATCGTGTTCGCCGCGCTGCTGGCGCTGGCGACGACCGCGGACCACGCCCTCGGCGCGGCAGCGGTGGCCTGGGGCGGGCTCGCGCTCGCCTGGGGCTGGCCCGAGCTGCTGGGCTCGTCGAGCCGGTTCGGCTCCTCGTTCGCGATCGGACTGGCGGGGGTGCTGGCGCCCGCCGTCGTCGCCCTGACCCCCGACGAGCCGTACCTCCGCCACGTCCCGGTGGTCGTGGCGGGCGCGATCCTCGCGATGTTCCTGCACCAGATCATGCGCCGGGACGGGCGACCGCGGCTCACCCAGTCGGTGTCCGTCGGCGCCGCCGGCATCGGCATCGCGGTCATCGGTGCGGCCTGGGTCCCGCTGGGTCGCACGTTCGGGGGTCGTGACGTCGTCGTCGTCGTGGCGCTCGCCCTCGCCCTGTCGGCCGTGGCCGACCTCGCCGCGCCCAGCGACCGGGCGCGCCCCTGGATGCTGCCCGCCGCAGTGGTGCTCGGCCTCGCCGCCGGCGGCGCGAGCGGTCTCCTCATCGAGGAGGTGGGGGTGTTCGCCGGCCTCGTCCTCGGCCTCGTCGCCGCGGGGCTGGCGCACGTCATGCGCCGGGTGCTGTGCGTCCTCTCGCCCATCCGCGGCCTGCGCGGACAGCTCACCGCCGCCGCGGCGTCCGTGCTCGTCACGGGCGTCCCGGTCTCGATCCTCGCGACGATCCTCGTCGGCTGAGAGCGCCCCCGGTGGGCCCGGATGGGCCCGGGGCTCAGCGCAGGGCGACGACGAGGCTCAGCGCCGCGAGCGCGACCGTGACCGGCACCATCACCCGACGTTCGGACTCGCTGCGCGAGGCGGCGTTGAGACCGATCCCCAGCACGAAGTACGCGAGGACCACCCACATGCCCACCCGGGAGAAGCGGTCCGTGACGACGTCCACCGCCCCGGCGCGGTCGAGGGCGAGCACAGAGATGAGGACGTAGGTCGCGATCCCGAGGGCGCTCCCGACCCGCAGCCCCGTGGGGAGCACCCGGTGCTGACCGCCCCAGGCGAACCGTCCCAGCGGCGCGCCCAGCGCGAGGGCGAGCTGGAAGAGCGCCAGCAGGACGAGCAGGACGGTGAGGAGCACGGCAGCGGTCACGGCCCGAGCCTAGGAGCGACCCGGCAGCCGGCCGGTCGCCGGGCCGTCAGTAGACGATCGCCTGCACGTCCGGGCGCAGGATCTCCTCGACGTATGCCGCCGCGCCCCGGATCGTCGCGGGCTCCAGGAGGTCGTCGGGGCCGATCTGTCGCCGGGCGGCGCACTGACCGCAGACGGTGACGGTCGCGCCGGCGAGCAGGCCGTCGCGGAGGTCGGCGAGCGGTGCGCCGTGCGGCAGGTGGAGCTCCTCGGCGCGGCCGGGCACGGCGAGCCAGGTGGCCTCGCCGGTGAGCCACAGGCTGACCTCGGCCCCGGCGGCGAGCGCGGTGGTGGCGACGGTGAGGCCCTGGTTGAGGCGCTCGAGCTCCTCCGCGCCGCAGGTGATCTTGACGACGAGCGGCCGGATGCTGGTCATGGGTGCTCCCTTCGGGAGCCACTACGATCCCACTCGTGGCCTTCCATCTCGACACCAACCTCCCGTCCGAGCTCGCCCCCCTCGCCTGGCTCGTCGGCAAGTGGGCCGGGGCCGGCGTCGTCGGCTACCCGACGATCGAGTCCGCCCACTTCGGCCAGGAGATCACCTGCTCGCACGACGGGCGCCCGTTCCTCGCGTGGCACAGCCGGACCTGGCTGCTCGACGACGCGGGGGAGAAGGTCCGCCCGCTGGCGACCGAGGTCGGCTTCTGGCGCCCGGTGCCCGAGGCCGAGGACGGCACCAACGTCGAGCTGCTGCTCACCCACCCGACGGGGTTCGTCGAGATGTATGCCGGTCACGCCCAGCCGGCGAAGGTCGAGCTCCGCACGGACGGGGTGATGCGCAGCCCGCACGCCAAGGAGTACACCGCGGCACACCGCATGTACGGGTACGTCCAGTCCAACCTCATGTGGGCGATGGACATGGCGGCGATGGGCCAGCGGCTCCAGTCGCACGTCTCCGCCGAGCTCCAGCGCGTCGAGTAGCCCCAGCCCCAGCACCCGACTTATTGCGCATTCTGGCCGTACAAACGCGACATAAGTCGCGTTTGTACGGCCAGAATGCGCAATAAGTCGCACCTCCGCACCTGCACCTCCGCACCTGCACCTCCGCACCTGCACCTCCGCACCTGCACCTCCGCACCTGCACCTCTGCCTCTGCACCTCCGCGGGTCAGGCGGGCGGGCGGGTCAGGCGGGCGGGTTGTACGGGCCAGGCGGGTGACGCTGGACGTCAGGGGATGACCGTCAGGGGATGACGGAGACGTCGGCGTACTCGTCCATCGTGTCCGTGCGCAGGGCCTTGCCCAGGGCGGCCATGCCGGACTCGTCGAGGATGTCGATCGAGCCGCCGTTCGGCGCGGTTCCGAAGCCGGTGAAGGGCGCCGTGATGAAGACGATGTCGCCGCTGCGGACGCCGCGCAGTGCGAAGGCCTCGCTGCGCATCGTCGCGACGGACAGGCCCTTGTCGACGACGAGGTTGTCGGTCGCCGCGTCGACGAACCGGGTCAGCGTGATCGGGTTGGTGACGACGTCGACGCTGATCGCCTTGAGCATGAGCGCCTTGATGAAGGCCTGCTGGCGGCGCCCGCGGGAGATGTCGCCCTCGGAGAGCTGGTAGCGCTCGCGCACGAACGCCAGCGCCTGCTCACCGTTGAGGTCGTTGAACCCCTCCCTGATGGCGAACGCGCCCTCGTTGCTGGCCTCCTCGGCGTAGACGCGGACACCGCCGACGGCGTCGGTCATCGCGCGGAAACCCTCGAAGTCGGTCTTCGCAACGTGGTCGATCTTGACGCCGAGCAGGTTCTGCATGGTGCTGACGAGCAGGGGCGCGCCGCCGTACGCGTACGCGGCGTTGATCTTGTCCTTGCTGCGGCCGGGGATCGGGACGTAGAGGTCACGCGGGAAGTGGATGAGCTGCACCGCGCTCTTGTCCTCGGGCACGTGCGCGAGGACGATGACGTCCGATCGGCTGGCCGTCTCACCGGGCCGCGCGTCGGAGCCGATGATGAGGTAGTTCTTGCCCACCTTCGCCTGGGGAATCGCGACGGTCGTGCCGTCGGGCAGGGTGGCCGACGGCGCCGCCTTGGGGAGGAGCGCCTCCTGGGTGATGTTGCCCGACACCTTCTGGTTGAGGAAGACGACGAACCCGCCCACCGCGACCAGCACGAGCGCGACGAGCGCGGCGATGAACGTGAGAATGCGCCGCCCCGTCCGGGACTTCCTCCTGGGGGCGGTGGCGGGGCGGCTGTCCTCGCCCGGGAACACGTCTAGCACGCGGTCAGTCTAGGTGGGCGATTCTTCGACCCCGGGCGACCGGCATACATTGGAGTGGTGAGTGACCTCGGCACCCGGCTCCGCGCCGCCGGCAGGCGGCTCACGCCCCAGCGCCAGCAGGTCCTCGCCGCGGTCGAGGCGCTCGGTCATGCCACGCCGGAGCAGATCGTCGACACGGTGTCGACGAGCGGCGCCTCGCCGATGGCACTCTCGACCGTCTACCGCTCGCTCGAGGCGCTCCAGGAGCTCGGTCTCGTGAGCCACACGCACGTCGACCACCGCGTCCCGAGCTACCACCTCACCACCCACGCCACCCACGTCCACGTCGTCTGCCGCGAGTGCGGCTCCGTCGAGGAGGCGCCGACGAGCGTGGCCGACGACCTCGTCGCCCGCCTCGACGACCGGCTCGGCTTCGAGGCCGACGTCACCCATGCCGCCATCCACGGCCTCTGCCGCACCTGCAGGAAGCAGCCATGACCGACACCACGACAGCCCTTCCCTCCTCACCGCTCCTCGGCCGCCCCGGCGCCGTCGCGGGTGACGGTGCCGACGCGGGAGTAGCGGCCCACTACGGCGACCCCAACCGGGAGCAGCGCCTGCTCGAGGAGGGCCTGGCCGTCGTCGACCTCTCGCACCGGGGCGTCGTCCGCGTCTCGGGTGCCGACCGCCTCACCTGGCTGCACTCGATGACGTCGCAGCACCTCACCGGGCTCGCGCCGCGACAGTCCGCCGAGTCGCTCGTCCTCTCGCCCAAGGGCCACGTCGAGCACGCCCTCCACGTCGTCGACGACGGGGAGTCCACGTGGATCACGGTCGAACCCGGCACCGCGCCCGCCCTCGTGTCCTGGCTCGAGTCGATGCGCTTCATGCTGCGGGTCGAGGTCTCCGACCTCACGGAGGGGTATGCCGTCCTCGGCGAGCCGATCTCGGCCGCCAGTGCCGAGGGCGAGCCCCTCGCCTGGGTCGACCCGTGGCCCGCGCTGGTCGGCGACACCGCGGCATACGGTCCGGAGACGGGGCACCCGGGGGAGTCGCGACGCTGGCGCGAGCTCATCGTCGCCCGCGCGGACCTCGAGTCCGCCGTCGGTGACCGGCCGCTCGCCGGGACGTGGGCCGCCGAGGCGCTGCGCGTGGCGGCGTGGCGTCCCCGGCTCGGGTTCGAGACCGACCACCGCACCATCGCGCACGAGGTCGACTGGCTGCGCACTGCCGTCCACCTGCACAAGGGTTGCTACCGCGGGCAGGAGACCATCGCGCGGGTGCACAACCTCGGCCGCCCGCCGCGTCGCATCGTCTTCCTCCACCTCGACGGCTCGGGGCACCTGCTGCCGGTCGCGGGGTCGGCCCTCACCCTCGACGGACGCGAGGTCGGCCGGCTCACGACCGTGGCGCGCCACCACGTCGACGGCCCGATCGCGCTGGCCGTGATCAAGCGCAACACCCCGGTCGACGCCGTTCTAGTGTCCGAGGGTGTCGCCGGGGCGCAAACCGTCGTCGTCACCCCCTGACCGCCGGAGGATCTGCGGCCACCGGGGTCCTCGGCGTCCCGATCGTCCTGACAGACTGGCGCCCATGGCCACCGCAGCGTCCGCGACCCTCATCACCGTCGCCCCCACGGGGGCCGAGCACGCCAAGGGCGACCTGCCGCAGCTCCCCACGACGCTGGAGGAGCTCGTGGAGACGGCGCGCACGTGCGAACGGGCGGGGGCGGCGCTCATCCACCTCCACATCCGCGACGCCGAGCACCGTCCGACCCTCGACGCCGGGCGGCTGCGCGCCGCGGTCGACGCAGTCCGCTCCGAGACCGACCTCATCGTCCAGCTGTCGACCGGGGGGTCGGTCCACGACCCGCTCGAGCAGCGGCTCACCGTGCTCGACGCCGAACCCGACTCGTGCAGCCTCACGTGCGGCACGACGAACTTCGGCGACGACGTGTTCCTCAACCCGTGGGGGTTCATGTCCAACCTCTACGTCCAGGCCCAGGAGCGTGAGGTCGTGCCCGAGTTCGAGCTGTTCGAGCTCGGCCACGTCCACGCCCTGCGCCGGCTCCTCGACACGCACGGGCTGCCGTTCGGCGGGAAGGTGCACGTCGACTTCGTCCTCGGGGTGCCGGGCGCGATGCCGGGGACGCCGGCCGCGCTGCTCGCGGGGGTGGCGATGCTGCCCGACGAGGTGACGTCATGGTCGGCGACCGGGATCGGGCGCACCCACCTGCCGGTGCTCGCCGCCGCGCTGTCCGCCGGGGGTCACCTCAGGGTCGGTATGGAGGACAACGTCGTCTTCGCGCGGGGCCAGGAGGTGCGGCACAACGTCGAGCTCGTGACGCGGGCGGCTGAGCTCTCGACGACGATGCAGCGCCCCCCGATGTCGACGACCCAGGCCCGCGAGCTCCTCGGCATCAAGCCCCGCCCCTGACCCCCGACTTATTGCGCATTCCGGCCGGGCGGGTTCAAGGGAGTCACGCAACACCTCGATCACGAGGAGTTGTTTGTCATGAGGGGTCGGCCGAGGGCGCCGCGGGAGCTGGATCGCCGGTTTTGGGCTGGGATCCGGGACGGGTTGAGCGTGGAGGATGCGGGCGGGTTGACGGGGCTGTCGTACAGGTGGGCCAGTCGCATCTTCCGGGAGGCTGGCGGGGTGAAACCCACGTCTGTTGCCGCCCCGGTTGGCCGGTACCTGTCGTTCTCGGAGCGGGAGGAGATCGCGGCGTTGGTCCATGCCGACCGCGGGGTACGGGAGATCGCCCGCCGGCTGGGGCGTGATCCGGGCAGCATCAGCCGCGAGCTGGCTCGGGGCGCGACCAGGCGCGGCTACCGTCCCTCGGTGGCCCAAGCCGCAGTCGATCGTGGCCGCACGGCTCCTCGCGCGGCGAAGCTGGCCACCAATCTCCGGCTGCGTGGGGAGGTCCAGGCCAGGCTGGAGCGGCACGAAAGCCCGGAACAGGTCGCTGGAAGACTGAAGGTCGACTTCCCCGACGAACCGGAGATGCGGGTGTCGCACGAGACGATCTACCAGTCGCTGTACATCCAGGCCCGTGGTGGTCTCAAGCGGGAGCTGACCGCGTGCTTGCGCACCGGCCGGTCGATGCGCCGACCACGCCGCCGCGAGGGTGAGCGCCGCGCGCGGATCCCGGACATGGTGATGATCAGCTCGCGCCCGCCCGAGGTCGAGGACCGCGCGGTGCCCGGACACTGGGAAGGCGACCTCATCCTCGGCTCCACCGCCTCGGCGTCCGCGGTCGGCACGTTGGTGGAGCGCACCACCGGCTTCACGATGCTGCTGCACCTGCCCGACAACCACGGCGCCCTGGCCGTGCAGGACGCGCTGGTGGCCAAGATGCTGACGCTGCCTGAACAGCTCAGACGGTCGCTGACCTGGGACCAGGGCAGCGAGATGGCACGTCACGCCCAGATCGCCGAAGCCACCGGTCTGGAGATCTACTTCTGTGACCCCCACTCGCCCTGGCAGCGCGGCACGAACGAGAACACCAACGGGCTGCTGCGCCAGTACCTGCCCAAAGGTAGCGACCTCAGCTTCTACGGGCCCGGGATGCTCGACAACATCGCCGCCGAACTGAACTCCAGACCCCGCAAACGCCACGCCTTCAAAACCCCAGCCGAGATGCTCAACGAACTACTGTCTGCGAACATCGCCAACGGTGTTGCGTGACTTCCTTGATTCCGCCCCGTACGCGACCGACCTATTGCGCATTCCGTCGTACGGAATGCGCAATAAGTCGGGGTCGCGGGGCCGGAATGCGCAATAAGTCGCCCCCGTCAGGCGCACGTCAGGCGGGAGTCAGGCCCGTCAGGCGCACGTCAGGCGGGGGTCAGGCGGGTTGGGGGGGCGGGGGCGGGGGCGGGGTTGCGGAGGGTGAGGTCGTTGCAGGCGGCGCAGGTCTCCTCGGGGATGACGCCGAGCCGCATGAGGTGGCCGAAGGCCCAGCAGCCCGCGCAGAAGCCGAGCGCCGACTCGAGCGTCGCGAAGACGACGAGCACGCCGACGAGCACCCAGGCGAGCCCGGTCGCCCCGAACCCGAGCGCGGCCACCGCCGCGCCGCCGCTCACCGCGAGGCCGACGGCCTGGGCGAAGCGCTTCGGCGGGCCCGGGACGAGCCGGGGCGCCCCGAACCGCGGCGCGATGGCGTGCACGGCGAGCCGTCCGAGCGGGCTGAACCGGGGTCCGGCCGCGACGCGCAGCGCGAAACCGACGGCGAGCAGGGCGGCCAGCCGCCACTGCTGGGTGAGCAGCGTGACGACGCCCAGCACGACCACCCCGCCGGCGACGACACGGGCGGCCTTCTCGTTGACGGGGTTGGGGAAGGTGAGGACGGCGGGGAGCGGCATAACGCAAGGTTAGCGAAACCCCAAGCACACGGCATACGCGTCTCACAGGACGAGGCGACCGCACGACCGCACCCCACCCCCGGGGAGGGCGCCGCGCGCCCCGTGTGGCGAGGCTCACGCTTGCCCGGGTTTGCACTTTGCTAACTAGAGCAAGCATAATGGAGACATGAGCCGGAACCCGCTGAACGACCTCGCCGGACTCGGCGACTACCTGCGCGAGCAGCGTCAGTCGCACAGTCTGTCGCTGCGTCAGCTCTCCGAGCTCGTCGGCATCTCCAACCCGTACCTGTCGCAGCTCGAGCGAGGTCTCAAGCGTCCCAGCGCCGAGATCCTCCAACAGCTGGCCAAGGGACTGGAGGTGTCCGCCGAGACGCTCTACGTCAAGGCCGGGATCCTCGACGAGCACCCCGTGCGCCAGGACGAGACCCCGACCGTACGGGACGCCATCGCTGCCGACCCCGACCTCACCGACCGTCAGAAGGTGACGCTCATCGACGTCTACGACTCGTTCGTCCGCGCCGACGCCAAGCCCTAACCGGCCGGCCCGGCCCCCAGCACCAGCACCAGCACCAGCACCAACCCACCACCCAGACCCAGCACCACCCCACCTCACCCAGGAGTGAACATGGCCACCAAGACCACCACCAAGACCACCTCCGCCACCCCGCTGTTCGCCGTCGTCGGCGCCACGGACCTGGCCGTCGAGCGTGCCCGTGAGGCCCGCCTGCGCGCCGACAAGGTCCGCAGCGAGCTCGCCCCGGCCGCGGTCCAGAACCGCGCGCAGGTCGTCCTCGGCGAGGCCAAGGCCTTCCCGACCAAGGCCCTCAACCAGGGCGTCGCGACCGTCGACCAGGTCGCCAAGGGCTACGAGGACCTCGCGGACCGTGGCGAGAAGCTCGTCACCCGGATCAAGAACCAGAAGGCCACCAAGGACCTCGTCGCCCAGGCCGAGACCACTCTCGCCCTCGGCAAGGGTGCCGTCACGACCGCCCGCAAGGCCGTCCTCGACATCCGCACGTCGGCCCTCGCCACGATCACCACCGGTCGCCACGAGGCCGCCCACGTCGCCGAGATCGTCGTCGACACCGTGGCCGAGGACGCCGCGTTCGCCGCGACCGACATCAAGGCGTCCGCGAAGCGCACCCGCACCGCCGCCAAGCGCACCAACACGACGGCGACCAAGGCCGCCAAGCGCACGACCTCGTCCGCCAGGGCCACGACGACGAGCGCTCGCAAGACCGCCGCCACCTCGACCAAGGCGACCGCCAAGGCCGCCGAGAAGGTCGGCAGCTGACCTCGCCCCACACTCGGGTGGACTCCACCTGACACCGCGACGCTCCACCCGGGCCCTGCCCCCGGGTGGAGCGTCGTCGTCGTGGGGGCCCGATAATGCGGGGGTGAGTGTCACGACGCATCCCTCCCTGCCCACCCCCGCCGCCCTCGACGACGCCCCGGTCCTCGCCCAGGTGACCCGAGGCGGTGTCGTCGAGTCCGTGCACCGGGCGAGCGTCGCCGTCACGGCCGCCGACGGCTCGGTCGAGCTCGAGCTCGGCAGCGCGACCGACCCGGTCTTCCCGCGGTCCTCCAACAAGCCGATCCAGGCGCTCGCGATGGTCCGCCACGGCCTCGACCTCGCCCCGCACCACCTCGCCCTCGTGTGCGCCAGCCACTCCGGCGAGGACTTCCACCTCCGGGCGGTCCGCGAGATCCTCGACGGCGCCGGCCTCTCGGTCGCCGACCTGCGCAACACCCCCGACTACCCGATCGACGACGAGGCGCGCCTCGCCTGGATCCGCGCCGGCCACGAGAAGCAGTCGCTGGCCCAGAACTGTTCCGGCAAGCACTCGGGCATGCTCGCGACCTGCGCGGCCAACGGCTGGGACCACACGGCATACCTCGCGCTGGACCACCCGCTCCAGCGCGCGTGCGACGAGACCCTCGCCGAGCTCGCCGGGGAGCCGGTCGCCGCCACCGCCGTCGACGGCTGCGGCGCCCCGGTCATGGCGATCTCGCTCGCCGGCCTCGCCCGCGCCTTCGGCCGGGTCGCGAGCGCCGCTCCCGGCACCGACGAGGCGCGCGTCGCCGACGCGATCCGCAGCCACCCGGAGTACCTCGGGGGCACCCGTCGCGACGTCACGACCTTCATCCGGCGCACGCCCGGTGCGATCGCGAAGGACGGTGCCGAAGCGGTGTATGCCGTCGGGCTGGCCGACGGTCGTGGCATCGCCCTCAAGGTGGCCGACGGCGGCCAGCGGGCGCGCACCGTCATCCTCGCCGCGGTCCTGCGTCGCCTCGGGGTGGAGTCCGGCGCCCTGGCGGCCCTCGAGGACGCCCCGGTCCTCGGTCACGGCGAGCCGGTGGGCTCGGTCGTCGCCGTGGGCATCTGAGTGCGGGTGGTCCTCCAGCGGGTCCGCCGCGCCGCCGTCGTCGTCGACGGTGAGACCGTCGGCGAGATCACGCAGCCCGGGCTCTTCGTCCTCGTCGGCGTCGGGCACGAAGACGGCCCGGCCGAGGTCGAGCTCGTCGCCCGCAAGATCGCCGACCTGCGGTTGCTCCACGACGAGCAGTCGGTGACCGACGTGGGCGCCCCGGTCCTCGTGGTGAGCCAGTTCACGCTGCTGGCCGACACCCGCAAGGGCCGGCGTCCGTCGTGGAACGCCGCCGCCCCCGGTGACGTCGCCGAACCCGTCGTCCTGCAGGTGGTCGACGCCCTGCGCGCGCGCGGCCTCACGGTCGCCACCGGACGCTTCGGCGCGCACATGGACGTCGAGCTGGTGGCCGACGGGCCCGTCACCATCGTCGTGGACACCGTCGCGCCGTAGGCTTGGGTCATGCCAAACCTCGGTCAGGCCCAGGGTTACGTCATGCTCGTGCTCACGCTCGCGGCACTGGCGCTCGAGGTCTTCGCCTTCGTCCACGCCCTCAAGACGCGACCGGACGCGTTCGTCGCGGCGGGCAAGCGCACGAAGCAGTTCTGGATGGCCGTCACCGGCGTCGCCATCCTGCTCGGCTTCGTCTCCCTCGGCGGCTTGGGGCTGCTCGCCATCGTCGGCGTGGTGGCGGCCGGGGTCTACCTCGCCGACGTCCGCCCGGCGGTCGAGACCGTGCAGGGCCGCGGCACCGGCTCGCACCAGGGACCCTACGGACCTTGGTGACCCTGCGGCCCTGACGACGGCGCGACCGCGTGCCACGCCACGGTGAGCTCGCCCAGACGCCAGCGCGAGGGCCCGTCGAGCAGCGGCCAGCCGCTGTCGCGCATCCCCTGTGCGGTCGCGAGGAACCGTTGCCGCACACCGTATGCCGCGTGCCCGGCGCTGCGGGCCCACTGCCGGTCCAGCTCGGCGAGGTAGGCGTGGACCGGTTCGCCGGGCACGTTGCGGTGGATGAGGGCCTTCGGCAGCCGCTCGGCGATGACCGACGGCTGCTGCAGCCCCCGCAGGTGCCACGACAGGGAGAGGCTCATCGGCCCGTCGACCGCGACCGCGGCCCACGTCGCGAGGCGACCGAGCTCGTCACAGGTGCCGTCGACGAGCAGCCCGTCGGGGGTGAGCCGCGCGAGCACCGTCTGCCACACGCCGGCCACCTCGTCCTCGGGGTACTGCCGCAGCACGTTGAAGGCCCGCACGAGCGTGGCCCGGCGCCCGTCGAGGGGGAGCTCGAAGCCGCCGAGGCGGAAGCTCAGCCCCGGCCGCGCGAGGAGCGCACCGGCGGCGACGCGTTCCGGGTCGATCTCGATCCCGACGACCTCGACGTCGGCGCGCACCCGCGTCAGGCGGTGGTGCAGCTCGACCGCCGTCACGGGCGACGCGCCGTAGCCGAGGTCGACGACGACGGGCGCCGAGGCCGTTGCCGCTCGGCGCAGTCGCCACGCGGCCGGGCCGGCGAGCCAGCGGTCGCACCGACGCAGCCGGTTGGGGTTCGTCGTGCCGCGGGTGATCGCTCCCACCGGTCTCGTCCCCACCGGTCTCGTCCGCGCCACGGGGGCCAGCGTACGAGCAACGCCGCTGGCCCACCGCCGGCGCGCTTAGGCTGCAGGTGTGCGCCAGTGGGGAGTGCGCGGCCGCGGCCGCGACGTGAGTCGGAGCATGGTCGCGCTCCTCGTCACCTCGACTGCCGCGCTCGTCCTCGGCGTCTCGACCTGGCTGCCCGTCGTCCTGCGCACCGACATCGGTCTCGTCCCGGTCGAGCCGGGCCTGCTCATGGTCCACCCGGACGCCCGGGGGATCGCCACCCTCGGCCGCGGCTACACCGTGGCTGCCTACCAGTCGGGCTTCCGGGTGTCCGCCTCCACCGGCCCTCTCGTCGACACCATCACCCAGGGCTCGCCGGTGAGCGCGGTCGTCGGGGAGGTGGTCCGCGGTGACGAGCACCCCCGCGAGGACGTCGAGGCCACCCTCGACCACGTCCGGATCGACGAGGTCCGCATCGAGCCGTCGCGGGCGGCCTACCTCGGTGAGGTCTACGGCGAGGTCGCCGGGGAGGAGCGTCGGATGCCGCTGCGTCTCACCTTCTTGCTCACGACCGCCGGCGTCTTCATGTCGTCGCACGTCCAGGGGGCCGACGCCGTCGTCGTCCACCTCGACGCGATGCCCGCGACGACCGGCTTGGCACCGGCCCTGCCCGACCACAACCTCCGCGCGCGCGGGTGGTGGGTCGTCACGGGGACGGGGGAGCAGCGCGCCTTCACGTCGGCCCGCCGGGCCGTCGTCGGCATCGGCCCCGCCGTCCGCACCCGCGGGCTCGACCTGCGCCCGGACGGCCGGCTCGACGTCCACGTGTGGTCGAACCGGGCGACGCTGACCCTCAGCGGCGTGCCCCGTCCGGGCTGAGCCGTGCGTGACAGACTGACGCGATGACGAGCGACGAGCCCGGGGTGTGCCGCCGGGTCGCCATGGTGTCGGTGCACACGTCCCCGCTGGCGCAGCCCGGGACGGGCGATGCGGGCGGCATGAACGTCTACGTCCTCGAGTCCGCCAAGCGCCTGGCCCGCCGCGGCGTCGCGGTCGACATCTTCACGCGCCGGACGAGCGCGGCCGACGCCCCCGTCGTCGAGGTCGAGCCGGGCGTCCTCGTCCGCCACGTCGCCGCCGGCCCCTACGAGGGGCTCGACAAGGAGGACCTGCCGGGCCAGCTGTGCGCCTTCGCCGCCGGCATGATGCGGGTCGCCGCGCACTCGCCCGAGGGGCACTACGACCTCGTGCACTCGCACTACTGGCTCTCCGGCCAGGTCGGCTGGCTCGCCGCCGACCGGTGGGACGTGCCGCTGGTCCACACGATGCACACGATGGCGCGCGTCAAGAACCTCCACCGCGCCGAGGGCGACGCCCTGGAGCCGCGGGGCCGCGAGATCGGCGAGGCCCAGGTCGTCGAGGCCGCGGACCGGCTCGTCGCCAACACCGAGGACGAGGCCCGCGAGCTCATCCGGCACTACGACGCCGACGCGTCCCGGGTCGAGGTCGTCCACCCCGGCGTCGATCTCGACGTCTTCCACCCGGGCGACCGCTCGAAGGCACGGGCCGCGGTGGGGGTGCCCGACGACGCCGTGCTCCTGCTCTTCGTCGGCCGGATCCAGCCGCTCAAGGCCCCGGACGTCCTCCTCCGCAGCGCCGCCACCCTCGTCCGGCGTGACCCGTCGCTGCGCGGGCGGCTCGCCGTCGGCCTCCTCGGCGGCGCCAGCGGCGTCGCGGTCCGCACGCCCATGGCCCTCGACCGCCTCGCCGAGGAGCTCGGCATCGACGACCTTGTCCGCTTCGTCCCGCCGACCGACCGCGACACCCTCGCGACCTGGATGCGCGCCGCGGACGTCGTCGCCGTCCCGTCGCACAACGAGTCGTTCGGGCTCGTCGCCGTCGAGGCCCAGGCCTGCGGTGCCGTCGTCGTGGCCACCCGCGTGGGCGGGCTGCCCACCGCGGTCGGCGACGCCGGCGTCCTCGTCGACGGCCATGACCCGCACGTCTGGGCCAACGCGATCGAGGCGGTCCTCGACGACCCCGACCGGGCGGCGGAGCTGTCCCGCAGAGCGGTCGAGCGGTCCCGCGCCTTCGGCTGGGAGGCGACCGCCGAGCGGCTCGCCGCCGTCTATGAGGCCGCGCTCACGACACCACGGCGGGCCTCGATCGACGACGCCGACGTGCTCACCGGCATACCGACCGCGGTGACCCCGTGAGCGGCCTGGCCGCGACCGTCGAGACCTTCCTCGACACCCACGGCATCGAGTGGGAGGCGGGCGCGCGCGACGGTGAGTATGTCGTCACCCTCCCCGGCGACCAGAAGCTCAGGACGGTCGTCTCGCTCGTCGCCGGCAAGGACCTGTCGGTGTCGGCGTTCGTCATCCGCAACCCCGACGAGAACCACGAGGCGTTCTACCGCAGCCTCCTGCGCCGCAACCTGCGCCTGCCCGGTCTCGCGTATGCCGTCGACACCAGCGGCGACGTCTACGTCACCGGTCGCGTCCCGGCGGCCGGCGTCGACGACGCCCAGCTCGACCAGGTCCTCGGCGTGGTGCTCGAGGCGGCCGACGCGCCGTTCAACGAGCTGCTCGCGCTGGGCTTCCTCACCTCCATGCGCAAGGAGTGGGAGTGGCGGGTGTCGCGGGGCGAGTCGGTGCGCAACCTCGAGGCGTTCCGCTCGATCCTCTCGCGTGAGGGCGACCCGTCGCCGGAGCAGCCTCACTAGGCTGGGTGCATGGCACACACCCTGATCCTGCTGCGTCACGGCCACTCCGACTGGAACGCCAAGAACCTCTTCACCGGATGGGTCGACGTCGACCTCAACGACCAGGGGCGTGAGGAGGCCCTTCACGGCGGGAAGCTGTTGAAGGACAACGGGATCCTCCCCACCGTCGTGCACACGTCGGTGCTGCGCCGCGCCATCACGACCGCCAACATGACGCTCGACGTCGCCGACCGCCACTGGATCCCGGTGCGTCGCGACTGGCGGCTCAACGAGCGCCACTACGGCGCACTGCAGGGCCTCGACAAGGCCGCGACCCGCGAGAAGTACGGCGACGAGCAGTTCATGCTCTGGCGCCGGTCCTTCGACACCCCGCCGCCCCAGATCGAGGTCGGCTCCGAGTTCGACCAGAGCGGCGACCCGCGCTACGCCGGCATCGAGGTGCCCCGGACCGAGTGCCTCAAGGACGTCATCGTGCGGATGATGCCCTACTGGGAGGGCGCCATCCAGGACGACCTGCGCGCCGGTGAGATCGTGCTCGTCGTCGCCCACGGCAACAGCCTGCGCGGCCTGGTCAAGCACCTCGACGGGATCAGCGACGAGGCCATCGCCGAGCTCAACATCCCCACCGGGCAGCCGCTCGTCTACGAGCTCGGCGACGACTTCATGCCGACGAAGCCGGCGGAGTACCTCGACCCGGAGGCGGCTGCCGCGGCGGCCGCCGCGGTGGCGAACCAGGGACGCTGACGGGCCGGGGCGGCAGACGCGAACGTCCGCAACCCTGGTCGGGAACTCGACCAGGGCTGCGGACGCAGCCGACGGGTGGCGCCGGTCCCCGTCAGGGGGTCGTCGTCTCCGGGTGGGCCTGGTCGTCCTCGTCGTCCTCGTGGCTGAACTCGCTCTCGACCCCGTGCGTGCCGGTGACGAGGAAGATGACGCGGCGCGCGACGGACACCGCGTGGTCGGCGAAGCGCTCGTAGTAGCGGCCGACGAGCGTGATGTCGACCGTCGTCTCCGCGGGGTGCTTCCACGTGGGCGATGCCAGGGCCTCGAAGAGCCGGCGGTGCAGGTCGTCCATGGCGTCGTCGTCGCGCTCGATCTGCTTGGCGGCCTCGACGTCGCGGGCGGCGATGACCGACCCGGCCTTGGTGACGATGCGCTCGGCGACCTGACCCATCTCGAGGATGATCGAGCGCAGCTCGGGCGGCACGGCGGAGCTCGGGTAGCGCAGGCGGGCCACCTTGGCGACGTGGCGGGCGAGGTCACCCATCCGCTCGATGTCGGCGCTCATGCGCATGCTCGTGACGACCATCCGCAGGTCGGTCGCGACCGGCTGCTGGAGGGCGAGCAGGTCGAAGGAGAGCAGGTCGAGCTCCTCGCGCAGCGCGTCGATCTCCGCGTCGGCGTCGATGACGGACTCGGCGAGCTGGACGTCGGCGTCGAGCAGGGCGGTCGTGGCCCGGGCCATCGCCGAGCTGGCGAGCCGGGTCATCTCGACGAGGGCCTCGGTGACCCGGTCCAGCTCCTCGTGGAATGCCTTGCGCATGTGCTCCCTCTCGACATCGGTGGCCCTCTCCCTGGCCCGGCGGGCGCGTGGTCGTGGGAGGGACCGACGTCGGCAGCGTGGCACGGGGTGGTGAACACGCGTGAGCAGGAAGGTGAACATCTTCCTCCACCCACCCACGAGCGACCCGCGGGTGGGTCGGAGCCCGCCGTCGCCCGTCTACGCTGGATCCGTGGATGCGACGCTCGCCGCGGTGCTGGGTGGCAGCCTGGGGCTCGTCATCGGAGCCGTGGCTGTCGCTGCCAGCCGTTTCAGCGAGCGCAGCTTCACGACGATCCCGGCACCGACGGAGCCACCGGCGCTGCCGGCCGGCGTGAGCGACGTTCTCGCCGTGCTGCGCTCGATCGCCGTCGTCCTCGACTCCTCGGACGCCGTGGTCAACAACTCCGCCTCCGCGGTGAGCTACGGGCTGGTCCGGCACGGCGAGCTCGTCCACACCGAGCTCCGCCAGCTCGCCCGGCAGGCCCGCCGCGACGGGGAGATCCGCGAGGTCGACCTCGAGCTGCCCCGCGGCTTCGGGACGACGACCAACACCCTCATGCGGGCGCGCGTCGCGCCGCTCGGCGCCCTCCACATCCTCATCCTCGCCGAGGACCACACCCACGCCCAGCGCGTCGAGGAGGTCCGCCGCGACTTCGTCGCCAACGTCTCTCACGAGCTCAAGACGCCGGTCGGGGGGATCGCCCTGCTCGCCGAGGCCATCCTTGACGCGCGCGACGACCCCGAGGCCGTCTCGCGCTTCGCCGCCCGCATCCAGGTCGAGTCGACCCGGCTCACCCGGCTCGTCAAGGAGATCGTCGACCTCTCCCGGCTCCAGGCTGCCGACACCCTCCACGAGCCCGAGCTGGTCGGCATACCCATGGTCGTCGCCGAGGCGGTCGACATGGTCAGGGTCGCGGCCGAGGCGCGCCACATCGCCCTCGAGCCGGTCGCCGACGAGCGCGCGTTCGTCTTCGGCGACGCCGATCTGCTCGCGACCGCCGTCGCCAACCTCGTGTCCAACGCCGTGAACTACTCGGAGCCGGGCACCCGGGTCGCCGTCGCGGCCCGACGCGTGGGCGACACCGTCGAGATCACCGTCTCCGACCAGGGGCAGGGCATCCCGGCCACCGAGCAGGACCGCATCTTCGAGCGCTTCTACCGCGTCGACGCCGCGCGCTCACGCGCCACCGGCGGCACCGGTCTGGGCCTGGCCATCGTCAAGCACGTCTGCGCCACCCACGGCGGTGACGTGTCGGTGTGGAGCGAGGAGGGCCACGGCTCCACCTTCACCATGAGACTTCCCGCGGCATCCGGCCGGACCGCGGCAGACCCCGACCGGCACACGGTCGGCACGGCACAAGGAGATCAGCACCGATGACCCGCATCCTCGTCGTCGAGGACGAAGTGTCCTTCTCGGACCCGTTGTCCTACCTCCTGCGCAAGGAGGGCTACGACGTGAGCGTGGCGGAGAACGGCATCGACGCCCTCGCGGACTTCGACAGCGCGGGGGCCGACCTCGTCCTCCTCGACCTCATGCTGCCCGGGCTGTCCGGGGTCGACGTGTGCCGGGCCCTGCGCCAGCGCTCGAGCGTGCCGGTCATCATGCTCACCGCCAAGGACAGCGAGATCGACAAGGTCGTGGGCCTCGAGCTGGGCGCCGACGACTACGTCACCAAGCCCTACTCCTCGCGTGAGCTCCTGGCCCGGATCAAGGCGGTGCTCCGCCGGCTCAGCGAGCCCGAGGAGCTGCTGCCCGCGACGCTCGAGGCGGGGCCGGTGCGGATGGACGTCGAGCGCCACGTCGTCACGGTCGGCGGCACCACCACGGCCCTGCCGCTCAAGGAGTTCGAGCTGCTCGAGATGCTGCTCCGCAACACGGGGCGGGTGCTCACCCGGGGCCAGCTCATCGACCGGGTGTGGGGCAGCGACTACGTCGGCGACACCAAGACGCTCGACGTCCACGTGAAGCGGTTGCGCGCCAAGGTCGAGCCGGACCCGGCGAACCCGAGGCACATCGTCACCGTGCGCGGGCTCGGCTACAAGTTCGAGGCGTAGGGAGAGCGGCGCCGCGGCCTGCTGCCTCGCGGCCCGCTGCCCCGCGGCCGCGTCGTCACGAGGTCGGCTGCGCCACCCGCGTCGGCAGGGTGAGGATCTCCGCGCCGTCGTCGGTGATGGCGATGGTGTGCTCGCTGTGCGCCGTCCGGCAGCCGGTGGCGCTGCGCAGGGTCCAGCCGTCGGCGTCGGTGACGAGCTCGGCGGTGTCTGCCATGATCCAGGGCTCCAAGGCCAGCAGCAGACCGGGCCGCAGCCGGTAGCCGCGGCCGGGGCGGCCGGTGTTCGACACATGCGGGTCCTGGTGCATCGTCGAACCGACGCCGTGACCTCCGAACTGGGTGTTGACCGCGTAGCCGGCGTCGGTGAGCACCGTGCCGATGGCGTGGGAGAGGTCGCCGATGCGAGCGTCCGGGCCGGCGGCGGCGATCCCCGCGGCCAGGGCCCGCTCGGTCGCACCGATCATCGCGAGGCTCTCCGGTGACGGGCTGTCGCCGACGACGAAGCTGATGGCCGAGTCCGCGACGATGCCGCCCAGCGAGACCGCGAGGTCGAGCGAGAGGAGGTCGCCGTCCTCGAGCGTGCGGTCGTGGGGGAGCCCGTGCAGCACGGCGTCGTTGACCGAGGTGCAGATGTGGTGACCGAACGGCCCGCGGCCGAACGACGGCTCGTAGTCGACGTAGCAGGACACCGCGCCGGCCTCGACGATCATCGCCTGGGCCCAGCGGTCGATGTCGAGAAGGTTGGTGCCCACGACGCTGCGGGCCTTGAGCGTCTGCAGGACGTCGGCGACGAGGGCGCCGGCGTCCCGGGCACGGACCAGCTCGGCGGGGGTGAGGATCTCGATCATGGGGGAGGAGGCGTGGCCGCGTCTCAGCTGCTGGGGCTGGCCGAGGGGGAGGACTCCGACGGCGCGGAGTCCTCGTAGTAGCCCAGCGCCGGCAACACCGGCACCGTGACGAGGTTCTGCCCGGTTCCCAGCGTCGTGACCTGGAGGCGCACGACGTCACCCGGCGCCGCGGGGACGCTGCTCAGCGCGACGGCGGAGTCCGCACCGAGCGCCAGGGACGAGCGGCGCTCGACGGTGACGGGCTCGCCGGAGGCGCCCTCGGTGCCGATCGTCACCTCGACGTCCTCGTCACCGTTGTTGACGAGCTGCCCGACGACGGACCCGGGACCGTCCTTGGCGTCGGCGATGACGAGGACCCCGCGCAGGTCGAGCTCGCCGAACGTCGCGTTGACCCCGTCCGCGGCCTGGTAGACGTAGTCGGTCTGCACCGGGGACATCACGGCGCACCCACCGAGCAGGGTCGAGCCCAGCGCGGCAGCCGCCAGGGCGGCGCGGAGGCGGTGGCGGGAGGTCATCAGGGCAGCGGTCGTCACGGGTGACAGCGTAGCGATGACGGGCCCGCTCTGTGGCGGACGGTGGGCCATCCGGGTGCCGGGCCGGGGCAGCGCTCGCGGCCGCAGGCATGCAAAGCGGATTGTGTCAAGACCCGATGCCGGTGGCCCCCAACGGTTTTCACGGCACTGACCTGCACGTATGCCGTGCGCTCCGATTCCGTGTGTCGGTTGCGGCGTGTTAAACTGGGGGTCGCGAAAGGGGCATCATCCATATGGTTTTCAAGGTCGGCGAAACGGTCGTGTACCCCCACCATGGGGCTGCACGCATCGAAGAGATCAAGAAGCGCACCGTCCGTGGCGAGGAGAAGCTCTACCTCAAGCTCAAGGTGGCCCAGGGGGACCTCGTCATCGAGGTGCCCGCAGATAACTGCGACCTCGTCGGCGTCCGTGACGTCGTCGACAAGGCGGGCCTCGAGAAGGTGTTCGAGGTGCTGCGCGCCCCGTTCGCCGAGGAGCCCACCAACTGGTCGCGCCGCTTCAAGGCCAACCTCGAGAAGCTCGCCTCCGGCGACGTCATCAAGGTGGCCGAGGTCGTGCGTGACCTGTGGCGTCGTGACAAGGACCGCGGACTGTCCGCCGGCGAGAAGCGCATGCTCTCCAAGGCACGCCAGATCCTCGTGTCCGAGCTCGCGCTCGCGGAGAAGACCGACGAGGACAAGGCCGAGTCCATCCTCGACGAGGTCCTCGCGTCCTGAGCGTGGTCTGACATCGACGCCGTTCCCACCGATGGTGGTCAGGCGCGCGTCGGTGTCATCCTCGTCGCCGCCGGACTGGGCACGAGGCTCGGGGCAGCGCAGCCCAAGGCGTTCGTCCGCATCGCGGGCGCCACGCTCGTCGAGCACGCGGTGGCGCGCGCCCTCGACTGTGCCGCCACCAGCCAGGTCGTCATCGTCGCGCCCGCCTCCCACCTCAGGGAGGCGGGCGCGCTGCTGTCCGGGCACCCACGCGCCGGCGACGTCACCGTCGTCGCCGGGGGGCGTGAGCGCAGCCAGTCGGTCGCGCTCGGCCTGGGCGCCCTGCGCGACGACGTCGACGTCGTCCTCGTGCACGACGCCGCCCGGTGCCTCGCACCGGCCGACCTCTTCGACCGTCTCGTCGCCGCCGTCCGCGACGGCCACGACGCCGTGGTCCCGGGGCAGCCGGTCACCGACACCATCAAGCAGGTCGACGAGCGCGGCCACGTGGTGGCGACCCCCGACCGGTCGACCCTGCGGGCGGTCCAGACACCGCAGGCCTTTCGCCGCTCGGTGCTGCTCGATGCGCACGCCTCCGGCGCGGACGCCACCGACGACGCCGCCCTCGTGGAGCGCGCCGGCGGCACGGTCCTCGTCATCAAGGGTGACGAGCTGGCCTTCAAGGTCACCACGGCGGCCGACCTCGAGCGCGCCGGCCGTATCCTCGGCTCGTGAGCCAGCCACTCGTCGCCCTGATCACCGGAGGTGGCACCGGTATCGGTGCGGCCACCGCTCGTCGACTCGTCTCCGACGGGTATGCCGTCGTGCTCGCCGGGCGGCGACGTGACCGGCTCGACGCCGTCGTGGCCGAACTGGGCGACGCCGCGTCCGCGCTGCCGCTCGACGTCACCGACCCGGTGAGCGTCCGCCACGCGGTCGCCGGCCTCGAGCGGCTCGACGTCCTCGTCAACAACGCCGGTGGCGCGCTGGGCCTCGGCCCGGTCGAGCAGGGCGACCTCGACGAGTGGCAGGCGATGTACGCCACCAACGTCCTCGGGACGGTGCGGATGGTGCAGGCGGCCCTGCCGCTCCTGCGGAGGTCCCCTCGAGCCACGGTCGTCAACATCAGCTCCATCGCCGGCGAGCGGGTCTACGCCGGGGGAGCCGGGTACGTCGCGGCCAAGCACGGAGAGTCCGTCGTCTCCGAGACGCTGCGGCTCGAGCTCAACGGCGAGCACGTCCGCGTCATCGACATCCGGCCCGGCATGGTCCACACCGAGGAGTTCTCCCTGACCCGCCTTCACGGCGACCGGGCAGCCGCCGAGAAGGTGTACGACGGTGTCGACCGCCCGCTGGTCGCCGACGACGTCGCGGCCTGCGTCGCCTTCGCCGTCGGCCTGCCGCAGCACGTCAACGTCGACACCCTCGTCGTCAAGCCCGTCGCCCAGGCCGCACCCCACCTCGTGCACCGGGGGCCGATCGACTGGCAGGAGACGCCATGACCCGCCCCCCGCTGCCCCGCACCGGCATCGGCGTGGACGTCCATGCCTTCGCGCCCGAGGGCTCCGAGCGCGAGCTCTGGGTGGCCGGCCTGCACTGGCCGGACGAGCGCGGCCTCGAGGGCCACTCGGACGCCGACGTCGCCGCCCACGCCGCCTGCGACGCCCTCTTCTCCGCCGCCGGCCTCGGCGACCTCGGCCAGCACTTCGGCACCGGCCGACCCGAGCTGTCCGGTGCCTCCGGCACGACCCTGCTCGCTGAGGCGGCCCGGCTCGTGCGGGAGGCGGGGTTCGAGATCGGCAATGTCGCCGTGCAGGTCGTCGGCAACCGGCCCAAGGTGGGCAGCCGGCGCGCCGAGGCCGAGCGGGCACTGTCGGACGCCTGCGGCGCTCCGGTGTCGGTGAGCGGGACGACGACCGACGGCCTCGGCCTCACGGGCCGCGGCGAGGGGATTGCTGCCCTGGCATCGGCGCTGGTCAGCGCGTCGTCCGCTTAGGGACTCGCGCGGCGGGTATCCGACACGCGGAACGGTGCCATCCGGCATACAGTCTCGGGGTAACCACTGGAGGTGGCACGTGCCGCAGACCGTCAAGGGCGTCATCGCTCGCACCAAGGGGGCCGACGTCGAGCTCGTCGACATCGTCGTGCCCGATCCCGGCCCGGGTGAGGCCGTCGTGCAGGTCCAGTCGTGCGGCGTGTGCCACACCGACCTGCACTACCGCGAGGGCGGGATCAACGACGAGTTCCCCTTCCTCCTCGGGCACGAGGCCGCGGGCGTCGTCGAGGCGGTCGGCGAGGGTGTCACCGAGGTGGCCCCGGGCGACTTCGTCATCCTCAACTGGCGGGCCGTCTGCGGCCAGTGCCGGGCGTGCAACCGGGGCAAGCCCTGGTACTGCTTCAACACCCACAACGCCACCCAGAAGATGACGCTGGCCGAGGACGGCACCGAGCTGACGCCCGCGCTCGGCATCGGCGCCTTCATCGAGAAGACCCTCGTCGCCGCCGGACAGTGCACCAAGGTCGACGCGGACGCCGACGCGGCCGCGGTCGGGCTGCTCGGGTGCGGGGTCATGGCCGGCTTCGGTGCCGCCGTCAACACCGGGGGCGTCGGGCGGGGCGACTCCATCGCGGTCATCGGCTGCGGCGGGGTCGGCAACGCCGCGATCGCCGGGGCCAAGGTCGCCGGGGCGACGACGATCATCGCCGTCGACGTCGACGACCGGAAGCTCGAGGGCGCCACGACGTTCGGTGCCACGCACACGGTCAACGGCAGGTCCGAGAACGTCGTCGCCCGCATCCGCGAGCTGACCGGCGGCTTCGGTGCCGACGTCGTCGTCGAGGCCGTCGGGCGACCGGAGACCTACGAGCAGGCGTTCTACGCGCGCGACCTCGCCGGCACCGTGGTGCTCGTGGGGGTGCCGACCCCCGACCAGGAGGTGACCTTGCCGATGATCGAGATCTTCGGCCGCGGCGGGGCGCTCAAGTCCAGCTGGTACGGCGACTGCCTGCCGAACCGGGACTTCCCCATGCTCGTCGACCTCTACCGCCAGGGCCGCTTCGACCTCGACGCGTTCGTGTCGGAGCGGATCGGTCTGGACCAGGTCGAGAAGGCGTTCGACGACATGCAACGCGGCGACGTGCTCCGATCGGTGGTGGTGCTCTGATGTCCGGTGACCTCGACACGATGCCCGACATCAAGCCCTCGCACGGCGGCGTCCGTGTCGACCGGGTGACCACCTCGGGGACCTTCGAGCTCGACGGCGGGTCCTGGGAGGTCGACAACAACGTCTGGGTCATCGGGGACGAGCGCGAGTGTCTCGTCGTCGACGCCGCGCACGACGCCGACGCCATCCTCGGGGTGATCGCGGGCCGCAAGGTCCGCGCCATCCTCCTCACCCACGCGCACAACGACCACGTCAACGTGGCCACCGACCTGCGCGAACGGACGGGGGCGCCGATCCACCTGCACCCCGAGGCGCGGGTGGTCTGGGCGCTGAGCCAGGACGACGCTCCCGACGCCACCCTCACCGACGGCCAGGTGTTCCGGATCGGCGACGTCTCGCTCCGGGTCCTGCACACGCCGGGTCACGCCCCGGGCGCGTGCTCCTTCCACGCGTCGGCGCTGCACGTGGTCTTCACCGGCGACACCCTCTTCAACGGGGGCCCCGGCGCGACCGGTCGCTCGTTCAGCAGCTTCGACCAGATCATCGAGTCGATCCGGACCCGGCTGCTCACCCTGCCCGGCGGCACGGTGGTGCTGACCGGCCACGGGGACCACACGACCATCGGCGACGAGGCACCCCACCTCGAGGAGTGGATCGCCCGCGGCCACTGACGCACCGCCACCACCGACTGATTGCGCATTGCGCGCCCCTTGGCGTGCCCGGCTGATCAGCCCGCCACCACCGACTGATTGCGCATTGCGCGCCCTGCTCGTCGGGCCGCACCTTTCCGGGAAGCGCGCGCAATGCGCCATCAGTCGGGCGCCTGGGGCGGAATGCGCCATCAGTCGGGCGTCGGGGTGGGGTGCTGCGCGCCGGTACGCTTGCGCGGGTGACTCTCAGACTGTTCGACTCCATGTCGCGTGAACTGCGCGACTTCGTCCCGCTGCAACCTGGCCGGGTCGGGATCTACATCTGTGGGCTCACCACGCAGGCTCCGCCGCACATCGGCCACGTCCGCTTCGCCGTCGCCTTCGACGTGCTCCGCCGCTGGCTCACCCGCGGCCACGGGCTCGACGTCACCCTCGTCCGCAACGTCACCGACCTCGACGACAAGATCCTGCGCAAGTCGGCCGAGGCGGGCGAGGACTGGTTCGCCCTGTCCTACCGCAACGAGGTCGCCACCTCCCAGGCGCTCGCGCTGCTCGGCGTCCTGCCCCCCACGTACGAGCCCCGCGCCATGGGTCACGTCACCGAGATGGTCGAGCTCGTGGAGGTCCTCATCGAGCGCGGCCACGCGTATGCCGCGGAGGACGGATCGGGTGACGTCTACTTCGACGTCCGGTCGTGGCCGGCATACGGCGAGGTGACGCACCAGCGGATCGACGACATGAGCGCGGCCGAGGACGCGGACCCGCGCGGCAAGCGCGACCCGCGCGACTTCGCCCTGTGGAAGGGGCGCAAAGACGACGAGCCGGAGTCCGCGAGCTGGCCGACCCCGTGGGGTCGCGGCCGTCCCGGCTGGCACCTCGAGTGCTCCGCGATGGCGCGCAAGTACCTCGGCGACGCGTTCGACATCCACGGCGGCGGGGTCGACCTGCGCTTCCCGCACCACGAGAACGAGCAGGCCCAGTCGCGCGCGGCCGGGCTGCCCTTCACGTCGGTGTGGATGCACAACGCGTGGGTGACGACGAGCGGCGAGAAGATGAGCAAGTCGCTCGGCAACAGCCTGCTCGTGCACGAGGTGACGAAGAAGGCACGCCCCCTCGCGGTCCGCTACTACCTCACCGCGGCCCACTACCGCTCGATGATCGAGTTCCACGAGGGCTCGCTGGCCGAGGCCGAGGCCGCAGTGGACCGCATCGAGGGCTTCCTCCGTCGTGCGCTCGGTCCCGACGGCGCGCTCGTGCCCACGGGTGACGAGCGCCTGCCCGACGACTTCGTCGAGGCCATGGACGACGACCTCGGCGTCTCCGGCGCGCTCGCCGCCGTCCACGAGACCGTGACCCGGGGCAACACCGCCCTCGACGAGGGCGAGCCCGAGACGGCCCGCGAGCTCGCGGCGCTCGTCGTCGCCATGGCCGACGTCCTCGGGGTCAACCCGCTGGACCCGGCGTGGTCCGGGGCGGACAGCTCCACCAGCGACGCCCTCGCGGCGCTCGACGTGCTCGTGCGCCGGCGGCTCTCCGCCCGCGGCGCCGCGCGCTCGGCCCGTGACTACAGCACTTCGGACGCCATCCGCGACGAGCTCGTCGCGGCCGGCATCACAATCGAGGACACCCCGACCGGCGCCCGCTGGTCGTTGACCCGTGGACGAGGGGAGTAGCCGTGGCCGGCAACAGCCAGCGACGAGGAGCCATCCGCAAGGGCGGCAAGAAGGCGCCCACCGTCGGTTCAGGCGGCCAGCGCCGCAGGGGACTGGAGGGCCGCGGCCCGACCCCCAAGGCCGAGGAGCGTCCGTACCACAAGGCGCACGCGGCGGCGAAGGCCGGCGAGCGCCGTTCCGGTGGTCGTCCCACGGGTGGCCGCAAGGCCAAGCCGTCGAGCGAGTTCGTGGCCGGACGCAACTCCGTGCTCGAGGCCCTGCGCGCCGACATCCCGGTGACGACGATGTACGTCGCCGGGCGCATCGACAGCGACGACCGGGTCCGGGAGGCGCTGAAGATCGCGACCGAGCGCAGCCTGCCGATCCTCGAGACCCCGCGCGGTGAGATGGACCGGATCACCGACGGCGCGGTCCACCAGGGCCTGGCGCTCCAGGTACCTCCGTACGAGTACGCCCACCCGCGCGACCTCGTCGACCCCGAGATGCCGGGGATCCCGCTCGTCGTCGCCCTCGACGGCATCACCGACCCGCGCAACCTCGGTGCGATCGTCCGCTCCGTCGCCGCGTTCGGCGGACACGGCGTCGTCGTCCCCGCCCGCCGCTCGGTGGGCATGACGGCGTCGGCGTGGAAGACCTCGGCGGGTGCGGCAGCGCGCATCCCCGTGGCCCAGGCCACCAACCTCACCCGGGCGCTCGAGGACTACCGCAAGGCGGGCTTCTTCGTCGTCGGCCTCGACATGGACGGTGACGTCGAGCTGCCCGACATGGAGCTGGCCAACGAGCCGCTCGTCATCGTCGTCGGCTCGGAGGGCAAGGGCCTGTCGCGACTCGTGCGCGAGACGTGCGACCAGATCGTCTCCGTGCCGATGTCCTCGGCGGTGGAGTCGCTCAACGCCGGCATCGCCACCGGGGTCACCCTCTACGAGGTCGCTCGACGTCGTCGTCGCTGACCAGGCGCGTATGCCGGTCGGCTGGGCTCCGCGGTTTCGTCCGTGCGTCAGGCTCGGGTGCGTCGACGACCTGTGCCACCATGTCGCTGTCGGAACCCGACCTGGGGGGAATCACCCCGATGACGTCACGTTGAGAGGGACATGAATGTCTGACTACGGAAGCACCCCGCCGCCCCCGCCCCCGCCCGGTGGCAGTGGTGGTGGCTACGACGGTGGCTCGACCCCGCCCCCGCCGCCCTCGGGCGGCGGCTACGACGGTGGCGCCTACGGTGCTCCGCCTCCCCCCGGTGGCGGCTACGGCGGCCCGCCCGCGGGTCCGCCGCCGTCGAACAACCTCGTGCTGGCCATCCTCGGCCTGCTCTGCTGCTGGCCGCTCGGCATCCCCGCCGTCGTCTTCGCCGCGCAGGTCAACGGCAAGTGGAACTCGGGCGACCAGTCCGGTGCGGTCGAGGCGGCGGGCAAGGCCAAGAAGTTCGCGACCATCGCGCTCGTCCTCGGCATCATCGGCAGCCTGATCTACGGCGCCCTCATCGTGGGCGGTGTGCTCGGCTCCGACACGACGACGGGTATGTGATCCCGACGTCCGTCATGCAGTTCCCGACGCCCCCGCTCACCGACCCGTCGGTCGGGCGGGGGCGTCGCCTGCTGTGGCCGGCGGTCGCCGCGGTCACGGCGACCGGCTATGCCGTGGTCGCGCACGTGCTCGACCCGAACCAGGCCGGCAACTACCCGACGTGCCCGTGGCTGCTCCTCACGGGGACGTACTGCCCCGGCTGCGGCACGTTGCGCGCCACCCATGCCCTGACCGAGGGCAACGTCCTCGAGGCGCTCCAGCGCAACCCGTTCACCGTGGCCGCGTTCGTCCTCATGGCCCTGGGGTTCGCGCGCTGGACCCGGCGCCAGTGGCGGGGTGAACGGCGGATGACCGCCGCCCCTGCCTGGCTGCTCTACGGTCTCTTCTGGCTCATCATGGCGTTCTGGGTCGCCCGCAACATCCCCGGCTGGACCTGGCTCTCGCCCGCCTGAGCCGCGGGCGGCTGCCCCCGGCCCCGGCCCCCGCCCCGCGGCCTCCGCTCAGGTCTTGGCGACCCGGATGACGGTGGAGTGCACGACCTTGTCGGCGAGCGTCTGCTTGTTGTCGTCCCACAGCATCCAGAGGTAGCTGAGGTAGAAGACCTGGTTGATGAGGCCGCCGAGGAGCTCGCGCAGGAACGACTGCAGCGCCCCGATCGGCTGGCCGGTCTGCTCGTTGACGAGGGAGAGCCCGAGCATCTTCTTGCCGACGCTCTGCCCGGTGCGGCCCATCTTGAAGACCCGGTTCCACACCTGGATGCCGATGGTCAGCAGGATGCCGAGGGCGATGAGGATGCCGCCGATCGCGGCGGTGCCGCCGTCGCCGCTGCCCTCGACCGTGTAGCCGAGCTCGTCGACGTCGGGCGCGGCGACGATGAGCATCACCAGCCCGATGACCATCGGGATGATGCCGATGAGCGAGAGGAGCGTGTCGATGACGAGGGCGCCGGCGCGGACGCCGAACCCGGCCACCGGGCCGAAGTGCTGCTCGACGTACGCCTTCGAGCCGGGGAACGCCTGACCGGCGCCGCCGTAGGGGTTCACCTGCGGGGCCGCCTGGTACGGCGTCGGCGCCCCACCGGCATACGGCGTCTGCGGCTGCTGCGGCTGCTGCGACGGAGGCGGAGGCGGCGGCGGCTGGTTCGGGTCGAACGGCTGCGACATGTGGTGCTTCCCCCTGCGAGATGACGAACGTGGACGGCTCGATCCTAGAGGGGGCCCGCGCGGCTCAGCCGGCGATCACCGGCATCTCCACCGTGTCGACACCGACGACCGCCTTCTCGTCGGGCTTGGTCGGCAGGATCGAGGCGACGTAGTCCTCGATGGCCCGTTCGATGGGCACGTCCTGCTGCTCGCGCTCGGCCATGTACCAGCGGTGCTCGAGCACCTCGTGGAACAGCTCGGCCGGCTCGAGCTTGCCGGAGAGCTCGCGCGGCACCCGCCGGGTGATCGGTTCGTAGATGCGGGTGAGCCAGTCGTGGGCGACGAACTCCTCGTCGTCGTTCTGGCGGTCGGCGGCGGCGCGGTAGCTGTCGAGGTCGTTGAGGAGCCGTCGGGCCTGACCCTCGCCGACGTCGAGCCCGGTGAGGCGCAGCAGCCGGCGCGAGTGGTGCCCTGCGTCGACGACCTTGGGCTGGATGGTGATGCGCGTGCCGCCGACGTCGGTCGTGATGGCGAGCTCATCGACGTCGAAGCCGACCGAGTTGAGCCGACGGATCCGCTCCTCGACGCGCCAGCGCTCACCGGTGTCGAACTCCTCGGTCTCGTGCAGCTCGAGCCACAGCTCCTCGTAGCGGGTGACGATCCGGTTCGAGATCTCGACCGGGTCGATGGCCTCGTCGAGGAGCTCGCCGGCCTGGAGGTCCATGAGCTCGCCGGCGATGTTGACGCGCGCGATGTCGAGGTCGTGGGCCCGCTGCCCGTCGCTGAGGGTCGGGAAGAGCTCGCCGGTCTCTGCGTCGACGAGGTGCGCGGCGAAGCTGCCCGCGTCGCGCCGGAACAGCGTGTTCGACAGCGAGACGTCGCCCCACCAGAAGCCGCTGAGGTGCAGCCGCACGAGCAGGACGGCGAGGGCGTCGATGAGGCGGGTCTCCGTGCCGGGCCGAAGCCCCTGGCTGAACAGGGCGCGGTAGGGCAGCGAGAACTTGAGGTGCCGGGTGAGCAGGCACGCGTCGAGCTCGTTGCCGTCGGCGTCGACCCGGCCGCTGACGACGCCGAACGGCTCGACCGACGGCTGGTCGAGGCGGCGCAGGTTGCGCAGCATCTCGTACTCACGCCGGGCCAGCTCGGTCTTGATCTCCTTGACGGCGATGACCCCGCCGGAGAGCCGCACGAAGCGCACGACGTGGCGGGAGATGCCGCGGGGGAGCGCGGCGAGGTGGTGCTCGGGCCACTCCTCGAGCGGCAGCGACCAGGGCAGGTCGAGCAGCGCCGGGTCGGGTCGGTTGGTCGTGATCTGCAGGGCCATGAGGAACCTCCGGCTCGACCGAACGGGGTGGGAACGCCTCAGGGGTGCCAAGTGCGCGGCGTACCGCGCTCTTGGCACCCCTGAGGCGCTGCGGTCAGTGGCTCAGGCGCGCACCGGACTCGGCGTTGAACACGTGCATGTGGCTCGAGTTCGGCTGAACCCAGATCGTGTCACCCTTCATCGGGACCCGGCGACCGTCGACCCGGGCGATGAACGGCTTGGGGATCGAGTCGTCGCCGCCCTCGAGGTGGATGGCCCCGTCGGTGGGGGTGCCGTAGACGTAGGCGTCGGCGCCGAGCTCCTCGACGACGTCGATGGTGATCTGGAGACCCTGACCCTCGGTCGTGACCTCGACGTCCTCGGGTCGGACACCGACGATCGCGTTCGAGCCGACACCCTGGAGGGAGTCACGCGGGACCTGCAGGGTGTGCGAGCCGAACTTCACCCCACCGTCGGTGACAGGGACGCTGATGAGGTTCATCGCCGGCGAGCCGATGAAGCCGGCGACGAAGACGTTGGCCGGGGAGTCGTACATCTCGCGGGGAGTCGCCACCTGCTGGAGGATGCCGTCCTTGAGCACCGCGATGCGGTCACCCATGGTCATGGCCTCGACCTGGTCGTGCGTGACGTAGACGGTGGTGACACCGAGACGGCGCTGGAGCGAGGCGATCTGGGTGCGGGTCTGCACGCGCAGCTTGGCGTCGAGGTTCGACAGCGGCTCGTCCATGAGGAAGACCTGGGGGGAGCGCACGATCGCGCGACCCATGGCCACGCGCTGGCGCTGGCCACCGGAGAGGGCCTTGGGCTTGCGCTCGAGGTAGGGCTCCAGGTCGAGGATCTTGGCGGCCTCCTCGACGCGCTTGCGGATCTCGCCCTTGTCGACGCCGGCGATCTTGAGCGCGAAGCCCATGTTGTCGGCGACCGACATGTGCGGGTACAGCGCGTAGTTCTGGAAGACCATGGCGACGTCGCGGTCCTTGGGGGACAGGTTGGTGACGTCGCGGTCACCGATCCAGATCTTGCCGCCGTTGACCTCTTCGAGGCCGGCCAGCATGCGCAGTGCGGTGGACTTGCCACTTCCGGAGGGGCCGACGAGGACGAGGAACTCGCCGTCCTTGACGTCGATGTTGAGCCGGTCGACCGAGGGCGTGTCGTTCCCGGGGTAGACCCGGGTGGACTCGTCGAACTTGACAGTTGCCATGAGCGCTGTGCCTTCCTTCACCGGCAGGAACGTGCCGGACGATCCGTCGTAAAGGGAAAACCCGCTCACGTCGGTGTAAGCGGTTGCACCCAGCATGCCGTATGCCGTGACCCCTGTCACGCCTCAGCCGCACCCCGGTCGAACGCTGGCGCCGGTGCACCGTGGGCACTACCGTCGGTGCATGAGGATCTCCGATGTCGTGAAGCGCAAGGGAGCCACCGTCGTCACGGTGCGTTCCGACGCCAGTGTCACCGAGCTCCTCGACCTCCTGGACGAGCACGGCATCGGTGCGGTCGTCGTCAGCGACGACGGGGAGTCGCTCGCCGGGATCGTCAGCGAGCGTGACATCGTGCGCCACCTGCACAAGGACGGCGCGAAGGTCCTCGACCAGCCGGTCTCCTCGATCATGACGCGGGAGGTGCAGACCTGCGCCCCCGGGGACCAGCTCGTCGATCTCGAGCACACGATGACCGAGCTCCGCATCCGTCACGTCCCGGTCGTCGTCGACGGTCGACTCACCGGGATCGTCAGCATCGGCGACGTCGTCAAGCACCGGATCACCGACCTCCAGGCCGAGCGCGACCAGCTGAGCGCCTACATCCAGCAGTAGGTCAGAGCAGGTCGGCGGGAGTCCGGCGCCATCTCCTGACCCGCCGGGTTGTCGGGTCCTTCCCGCTGCGCCATGGCGTTCGCGACGGTCCCTGTCGCCGTGTCGGCATGCGGCGACGGGAACGACGTGCGGGCTCGTGCGGGGAGTCCGGCAGGGCCTCCGGACGGCCCGGATGCGTCAGAGCAGGTCGGCGAGCATGGCCGCGGCCCTCGCCGCGCCGTCGGTCTCCACCGGCCGGTAGTCGACGTCCCGCCCCAGCTCCTTGACGAGCATCGCGGCGAGGGCGTCGGGGTCGCTCGCGAGGGCGTAGTCGAGGCACGTTCCCGCCCGGTAGCGCTCCAGCCGCCGTCGGACGTGGAAGTTCTGCTCGAAGTGGTGGCGCAGCGGCACGTAGAGGAACGGCTTGCGCAGCGCGGTCAGCTCCATGCACGTGCTGAGCCCGCCCTGGGTGATGGCGACGTCGCACGCGGCGAGGTGGTCGGTGAGGTCGGGCAGGAAGCCCACGACCTCGGCGCCGGGTCGGCTCGGCAGCGCGGCGGGGTCGATCCGCGGCCCGGTGACGACGACGAACCGCAGCTCGGGGACGGCCCGGCGTGCCAACGGCACGGCGTCCAGCACCCGCCGCAGCAGCGGCAGCCCCACCCCCGACCCGCCGACGGACACGACGCAGATGCGCTCGTCCGGGCGGTGGCCGAGCCGCGCCCGGATCTCGTCGACGTCGTGCGCGGCGGGGTCGAAGCCGGTGACGTAGCCGGGGAACGTGAACTCGCGCTCGGTCCACTCCCGGATCGAGGGCAGCCCCTCCCCGAAGGAGTCGGGCACGACGTCGTCCGGGCTGCCCACGAAGATCGAGCGGTCACGCAGGCCCCGGTAGCGGGCCCGCTGCTCGATCATCTCGGCGTTGAGGTCGGTCGTGAGCGCCGCCTCCTCGGCCCCGCCGTCCGGCATCGGGAGCCAGCCGACGAAGTCGGTGAACCACGCGTAGGCGGACCGCTTGAGCTCGGGGTTCTCGTGGAGGAAGTAGTCGACGTCCCAGGCCTCGTCCCCGATGACGAGGTCGAAGCCCTCGTCCTCGAGGAGCTCGTCGAAGACCATGAAGTTGTTGACGAGGATGTCGTCCATGCGGCGCAGGGCGCGGAACGCGTGGAGGTCGTGCTCGCCCGACTCGTGCTCGATGTGACCGGACTCAGTGGCGAGGTGCGCCGAGGCGGGATGGACGCTCTCCCCACGCTCCCGCAGGACCCGGGTCACCGGGTCCTGGGCGAGCCACTGGACCTCGACGTCGGGGTGCAGCCGGCGCAGCTCGTCGGCCACGGCGAGGTCGCGCCGGGCGTGGCCGAGGCCGATGGGGGAGGAGATGTAGAGCGCTCGCCGGCGCCGCTGCGCCGCGCGGGTGCGGGTCCGGCGCCTGCTGCCCGGGGCGAACCGCTCCGCGAAGCGCCGGATCTCGTGGTTGACGAGCACGGGGTCACGCGCCAGCGGTCCGTGGCCCGCGCCCTCCACGACGACGAGGTCGCCGCCGGTCAGCTCGGCGAGCCGCTCGCCGTACTGGAGGCCGCGGACCCGGTCGTCCGACCCGTGCAGCACCGTGACCGGCTGGGTCACGAGCCGGCAGAGGGCCTCGATGTCGGAGCACACGGCGCCGTCGCAGCCGAGCCGCCCGGCCGTGGTGTCGACGAGGGTCTGCGGCGAGACCTGGCGCCCCCACGTGACGGCGTCCTCGATCTGCTTGGTCGAGTGGGGCTCACTGAACATCTGCCGGAAGAAGAACCGGAGGAAGTCGTCGTAGTCGCCCTCGAGCCAGTTGTACTTGTTGTACCTCTGCCAGCCGCGGGCGGTCGGCAGGCGCTCGTTCCACGGGACGTGGTCGCGGTGCGGGTCGTCGACCGCGAAGCCGCACGAGGGCGCGATGGCGAAGAGCCCCTCCACCCTCGCCGGGTGGCTCGTCGCGACGTGGACCGACCACGAGGCGCCGCACGACAGCGAGACGAGGACGGCACGGTCCACGCCCGCCGCGTCCATGACCGCCACCGTGTCGGCGGCATACTCCTCGTTCGTGTATGCCGTGGCGCCCGTCGGGTGCCCCGACTCGCCGCTGCCGCGGCCGTCGAAGGTGACGACGCGGAAGTGGCGTGCCAGGTAGGGCACCTGCGCCTTCCAGATCCGCGACGGGACGATCGACCACGTCGGCATGAGGAGGAGCGTGGGGGAGCCGCTGCCGTAGGACGCCCAGGCGAGGTCGACCCCGTCGCGCCGGGTGACGCCGACGGTGTCCGGGCGGCGGGCCCGGCTCGCCGGGTCCGCCGCGTCGCCGTAGCGGGTGCTCGTCGTCGTCACGAGCTCACTTCCTGACCTCGAACACGTTGTTGAACGGGGTCGTGGCCGCGATCCGGAAGCGGCCGAAGCCGGCGGCGGTCACGATGTCGTGGATCCGGGCCGGACCGGCCTGCGTGCCGATGGCCAGGCCCACGTCCTGGGACAGGGATCCCGGGGTGCAGAGCAGCGTGGAGAACCCATAGTAGGCCCGCCCGACGGGGTTGAGGTTGTCCTCGACGTGGTCGCCGGCGACCGGCTCGACGACCATCCAGGTCCCGTCGTCGGCCAGGGCGCCGTGCACCCGACGGGCGGCGCCGACCGGGTCGCCCATGTCGTGGAGGGCGTCGAACGTCGTCACGAGGTCGTAGCCCGAGCCCTCGATCGCGGTGGCCGGAGCCGTCTGCCACTCGATGCGGTCGCCCACCCCGGCCGCGGCCGCCCGCTCGCGCGCGACGTCGATCGACGCACCGTGCACGTCGGAGCCGACATAGGTCGACGCCGGATGGGCCTGCGCCATGAGGACGGTCGACGAGCCGTGGCCGCACCCGAGGTCGTGGACCCGGGCCCCCCGCTCGAGCTTCTCGACGACGCCGTCGAGGGCGGGCAGCCACGCGGACACCAGGTTCGCCGCGTACCCGGGACGGAAGAAGCGCTCGCAGCCGTCGTGGACGTCGCTGTTGTGCTCGCCCCAGCCCAACCCGTCACCGTCGCGGGCCAGGTCGAAGATCCGGTCGGCGTCACGCACCGTGCCGAAGGCGAGCTGGAAGAAACCGGGGAGGAAGGCCGGGCTGCTCTCGTCCGTGAGCGCCACCGCGTGCTCGGGGGGCAGCGAGTAGGTCCGCGTCTGCGGGTCGTAGTCGACGTAGCCGCCGGCGGCCTGGGCGTTGAGCCACTCGGTCGCGTAGCGCTCCCCGGTGGCGGTGCGCCGGGCGAGGTCGGACGCCTTCATCGCGCCCTGGTCCGCCAGCGCGCGGTAGTAGCCGAGCCTGTCGCCCATGACGACGAGGGCGCAGTTGAGGCTGGCGCCGACCTCGTCGACGGCGCGGAAGACGAAGCCCATGAGGGTGTCCATGTCGATGGGCGTGGTGGTGGTGTCGGTGGTCATGCTCGTTCCCCTGTGGTCGGGCCGGGGCGGTCGCCGCGGCGTCCCGTCGAGGCTGGCGCAGGCGCGCTCGCGGTCGCATCCGGGGACCCCCCTGGTCCCTGGCGCCTCCCCTAGCATGAGATGGCCATGCTGATGGGCCGGGAGGACGAGCAGCGCACCCTCGATGCGCTGGTGTCCGGCGCCCGGGTCGGGCGCAGCGGGGTGCTCGTCCTCAGCGGCGACCCGGGCATCGGCAAGAGCGCCCTGCTCGCCCACGCCATGGAGCGGGCCTCCGGCTTCCTGCTCCTTCGGGGGGCGGGCACCAAGGCCGAGCACGACCTCCCGTTCGCCGGGCTGGCCCGGGTGCTGCAGCCGCTCGTCGACGGCGTGGACGAGCTCCCCGAGCCGCAGGCGCGGGCCCTGGGCGTCGCCCTGGCGGTGCGGACCGGTGGCGTCGCCGACCGGTTCGCCGTGTCGGCGGCGGCGCTCACCCTCGTGACCCGGGCCGCCGAGGCGGGGCCGCTGGCCGTCGTCCTCGACGACGCCCACCTGCTCGACACCCCTTCGGCCCAGGCGCTGGCGTTCGTCGCCCGCCGCGTGCTCGTGGACTCGGTCGTCGTCCTGGCCGCGGTCCGACCCGGCGAGACCGAGGCGTGGGGGGGCCTGCCGACCCTGCACCTCGGACCACTCGACGATGACGCCGCGTCCCGCCTCGCCGACGACGCGGCGGGGACCGCACTGACCGCCGAGCAGCGCGCTCGGGTCACCGCCGTCAGCGCCGGCAACCCCTTGGCGATCCGCGCGCTGGCGCAGGAGCCGGGAGGCGTCGGCGACCTGGCGTTCGGCCAGACCGTGACGGTGCCTCGCGTCGTCGCCGACGCGTTCGCGCGCCGGACCGCCGGTCTGGAGGCCGACGGGCTCCGCGTGCTCCAGGTCGTCGTCGTCGCCGACGGGGACCTCCCCACGATCTCGCTCGTCTGCCGGTCGGCCGGCCTCGACGTCGGCCACCTGGCTCGTGCCGAGGACCTCGGGATCGTCAGCGTCACCCCCTACCGGGTCGACTTCACCCACCCGCTCGTCGGGTCGGCCGTGTACGTGACGATCCCGGCGGGGGAGCGGCGTCTCCTGCACGCGCTCGTGGCCGACTCCCTCTCGCCCGGCGACGCGGACCGGCGGGCGTGGCACCGCAGCGAGGCCGCCGTGGGGCTCGACGACACCGTGGCCCTCGAGATGGAGGAGGTGGGGCGGCGGGCGTCCACCCGGGGCGCCTTCGCCGTGGCGTCGTCGGCCCTCGAGCGCGCGGCCACGCTGTCGGCGACGCGGGACGAGCGAGCCCGTCGGTTCCTCGCGGCGGGGCAGGCGGCCTGGCTCGGCGGCGAGGACTCCCGGGCTCCGGCACTCCTCGAGGAGGCGGCGCGGCACGCCCCCACCGGGCTCGAGCGCGCGCGAGCGCTCGCGATGGCCGGCCAGGTGGCCGTCCGGGCGGGGTCGCTGGCCGGCGCGCGCGACCTCCTCCTCTCGGCCGCCGAGGACGCCGTGGCCGACGGCCCCGACGAGGCGATGCTCATGTATGCCGGTGCCATCGACGCCTGCTTCTACCTCCTCGACGCCCGTGGCGCGCTCGCCGCGGCGGAGCGCGCGTCCCTCCTGGCGGGCCGACCGGGCGCCGACCCCAGCCACCGCGCGATCGCCTCGATCGCCGTGGGCATGGCGCGGGCCCTCGCGGGGGAGCCGGACTCCGAGGCGCTCCGGACCGGGGTCGACGCGCTCACCGCGCTGCCCGAGCCCACTCCTGAGGAGGCGGACTGGGCGGTGACGGGCCTGCTCTACCTGCGCGAGTCGGGCGCCGCCCGGGACCTCCTGCGCGACACGATCGAGACCCGGCGCCGGAACTCCGAGCTCGGCCAGCTCCCGCACCTCCTCTTCCACCTCGCCCGGATCGACGCCACGACGAACCGGTGGTCGCGGGCGGAGGCGCTCTACGTCGAAGCGGTCGGCCTGGCCCGCGAGTTCGGCCAGCTCACCGAGCTCGGCGCGTCGCTCACCGGGCTGACGGCCCTGCACTCCCGCCAGGGCCGGGCCGAGGAGTGCCGGCGCGAGGCGGCCGAGGCCCGGCGGGTCGGCGAGGGCCGGGAGCTCAACATGGCCTCGGTCTGGACGGGCTTCGCGCTGGCCGAGCTCGACCTGTCCCTCGGTGACGTCGAGTCGGCCATCGCCGGGTTCACCGCCGTCGACGAGCTCCTCGCGGACCTCCGGGTCGGTGACCCCGACCTGTCGCCCGGGCCCGAGCTGGTCGAGGCGCTGCTGCGCGCCGGTGACCGCGAGCGGGCGGTCGAGGTGGACGCGGAGTTCCGGGCGCGGGCCGGCCGCCGGGGACGGCCGTGGTCACGGGCCCGGGCCGCCCGGGCGACGGCGCTGCTCGGCGGGGACGACGAGCTCGACGACCTCTTCGGTGCGGCGCTGCGGCTCCACGACGAGGGCGTGGACGCCTTCGAGCGGGCCCGCACGCTGCTGCTCTACGGAGCCCGGCTCCGTCGCGCGCGCCGGCGGTCCGACTCCCGGACCCCCCTGCGCGAGGCCCGGGCCGCGTTCGACGACCTGGGTGCGGCGCGGTGGGCCGACGCGGCCGCGTCCGAGCTGGAGGCGACCGGACTGCGCGCGCGCTCGCGGGAGTCCGGCCCGGTCGTGGGGCTGACGGCGCGCGAGCTGCAGATCGCCGACCTGCTCGCCGAGGGGCGGACGACGAGGGAGGCCGCGGCTGCGCTCTTCCTCAGCCCCAAGACGGTCGAGTACCACCTGCGCCACGTCTACACCAAGCTCGACATCGCCTCGCGCGAGGAGCTGAGGGAACGGCTGCGCGAGGTCCCCGCCTAGTCCCATCCGTCACACGCGACCCACCGGGCCCGGCGGTTCGGACAGGCCGCACTCAGCCACACGGCATACCGTGTCCCCCATGACCGCCGACATCCTCGACGAGCCGGAGGAGCGCGACGAGCTCCCGGAGCACTCGCTGCTCGGGTCCTACCGCCTCGTCCAGCGCCTCGGCGAGGGTGGGATGGGCGTCGTGCACCTCGCGCTCGACCGGCAGGGCAAGGCCGTGGCGATCAAGGTCCTGCGCCCGCACGTCGCGCACGACCCCGCGGCCCGGGCCCGGCTGTCGCGCGAGGTCGAGACGCTGAGCCGGATCCGCAGCCCCCGGGTCGCCCCCGTCATCGACGCCGACATCGACGGTGACCGTCCCTTCATCGTCACCCGCTACGTGCCCGGCCCGCCCCTCGACGACGTCATCTCCGCCGACGGCCCGATGGGTGCCGACGACCTGCACCGGCTCGGCCGCGGGCTCGCGGAGGCCCTCGACGTCATCCACGCGAGCGACGTCGTCCACCGCGACCTCAAGCCCGGCAACGTCCTCCTGCTCGACGGGGACCCGGTCGTCATCGACTTCGGCATCGCGCACGTCACCGACGACATCCGCCTCACGATGACCGGCCTCGTCATGGGCACCCCGGGCTACCTCTCGCCCGAGGTCGTCGAGGGCGACCCGGTCTCGACCGCCACCGACTGGTGGGGCTGGGCGGCCACCCTCGCGTATGCCGCGTCCGGCCGCCCGCCGTTCGGTCGCGGACCGATGGATGCCGTCCTGTCGCGGGTCACGGCCGGCGAGCCCGACCTCCGTGGCGTCGACCCGCGCATCGCCCCCCTGCTGTATGCCGCGCTCGCGCCGGTCCCGTCGGACCGGCCGCACCAGCGTGAGGTCGTCACCGCGCTCGAGCGCTACGCCCACGGCGGCACGGTCACCGACGTCATCCAGACCCGCACCCCGTCACCGCGGACCCAGTCGCTCACGGTCGCACCCACCACGGCGATGCCGTTGTCGCGCACGGAGATCCGGCCGCGACCCCACCTGTCCGCGGTGGCGCCCAGGGTCGCACCCGCTGCGGCGCCGGCCGTGGGTCCTCCCGGCCTGTCGACGCCGCGGCCCGACACCGCGGACCGCATCTTCGGCCCTCCGGCCGGCGAGCTCACCCCTCCGCCGGACGGGTCCGGCCCGGGACAGGCCTTCGAGCCGCGGCTCGACCCCCGCATCGGTCGGGCGAGCCGGAGCGGCACCGTGGGCGCCCTGCTCGCGGTGCTCGTCGCCGCCGCGGCGACCGTCCCCGTCGTCGCCGCGGCGGGCCTGCTGCTGTGGATCGTCCTGGCCCGCACCGCCGACCGGTCCATGACGTCCCTCGTGATGCGCCGCCACGACAAGGGTCCTCGTCGCAGCGACGTGCCGGTCACCGTGCTCGTCGGCCCGTGGCACCTGCTGCTCGGCCTCGTCGGCTCGCTCTTCGGCGCGATCATGCCAGCGCTCATCGCCGTCTCGGGGGTCTTCTGCGCCGCGCTCGCAGCCGTCGCAGCCCGGGGGAGCGGTGCCCCCGAGCCGAACGCCCCCGTCCCGCTCGCCGTCGGCGGTCTGCTCGCCGGTCTCATGGCGTGGTGGGGTCCCGGCGGTGCCAGCCTCCGTCGTGGGACGCGCAGCATCGTGCGCGGGGTGAGCCCCGGCGCCAGCACGAGCCGGGTGCTCGTCCTCCTGCTCCTCGTCGGCGCGGTCGCGGTCGCGGCCGCCGGCGTCGTCAACGGTGAACCGTCCTGGTGGCCGAGTGGGAGCGCGTGGTCCGACCAGCTGAACCTGCCGTGAGCGACGACGTCCGTCCTCGTCGCGCGTGGCGGCTCCAGGGCGGACCGCCGACCGAGCCGATGCCGCTCGTCGACCTGCTCCGGCGCACGCCCTACCGCAACGCCCGGGTCGCCAGCGAGGACGCCGAGGAGGCGCGGGTCCGCAGCGCCCTCGACCTCGCCGTCCGTCTCGGGGAGCTCATGCTGCGCAGTGGCGCCGGAGCACCCCAGGTCGAGGGGTCGGTCGCTGCAGTCTGTGCCGCGGCCGGGCTCACCACCGTCGAGATCGACATCACCCTCCAGTCCCTGCTCATCCACGCCAGGGTCGACGGGGTCAGCTCGGTCACGGCGCTGCGGGTCGTCCGCTCGACCCGGCACGACTACGCCCGGCTCGTCGCGGTGCACGAGCTCGTCGATGCGTTCGTCAACAGGCACATCGAGCTGCCCGAGGCGCTCGAGCAGCTGCGCGACATCAAGCGCGCCAACCGCACCTGGCCGGACTGGGCCGTCACCCTGGCGACGGCCCTGCTCGCCGGCGCGGTCGCGGTGATGATCGGCGCGACCCTGTTCACCGCCCTCGTCACGCTGCTCGTCGTGCTCGGCGTGTCCGCCGTGACCCGGCTCATGGGGCCGCTCCGGCTGCCCGACTTCTACTCCAACGCGGTCGCCGCGTTCGTCGCAACGGCCCTCGCGTGGACGGCATACGCCCTCGGCTCGCAGGCCTGGCTCCCGGTGGGAGGCAAGGACTTCGCCTTCGTCGTGGCCGGCGGGATCGTCGCCCTGCTGCCCGGGCGCACCATGGCCTCCGCCGTCGAGGACGTCATCTCCGGGTATGCCGTCACCGGCGCCGGCCGGCTCCTCGCCGTCGTCGTGTCGTTCACCGGTCTCATCATCGGCGTCGCCGTCGGCCTGAGCACGACGATCCGGCTCACCGACGCGCTGTCGTTCTCGTTCGTGGCGCCGTCGGTCCTCGACCTGCGGACCTCGCAGGCGCAGTGGTGGGCGGCCCTCGCGGGCGCGCTCGTCGTCGGCTCGTGCGGCGCCGTGACCATGCAGACCCGCCGACGGCTCGTCCTGCCCACGGCGGCCCTGTCCGTCGTGGCGGTCGGGGTGTTCTCGGTGCTCACCCGCGCGCTCGACGTCGGGCAGGTGACCGCGACCGGCATCGCCGCCGTCGGCATCGGGCTCGTGGGACGGCTCGTGGCCCTCCGGCTCGGGTCGCCGGCGATGGTCGTCGTCGTCCCGGCCAGCTTCGGGCTGCTCCCCGGCCTGACGATCTTCCGGGGCCTCTACGAGCTCGTCGGACAGTCCACGGACATCGGGACCCTGTCGTTCCAGGCGGGTGTCGCGACCCTGCTCGGGGCGTTCGGGGCGCTGCTCGCGATCGCGACCGGCACGACCCTCGGCGAGATCATCGCCTCGCCGTGGGACCGCCGGGTGGGCCGGGTCCGCCGTCGCGCCCGCGTCTGACCCGCTCCCCGGCCCAGCTCTTGCTCCGCCGCGTCAGGGCGGAAGGGCGGCATACGTCGACACGCCGGAGGAGCCGGCTTGCGCAGGGGTGGGGCACGAGTTACATTTGTGTAGTTCTGTGACAGGATTGAATGATGTTGCAGATGTGACGTAGCGTGCCTTTGTCGTCCCCTGACGCAAAGGATCCCCGTCATGCTCTTCGCCCCCGAGTTCCCTGCCCGTCCCGCTCGCCGTCGGCCCCTGCGCCGGGCGCTCGTCGGGACCACGCTGCTCGCCACGACCGCCTCGGCGGCCCTCGTCGGGCTCGCCACCGGAGCCGGTGCCAGCGAGACCGTGTGGGACCGGGTCGCGCAGTGCGAGAGCGGTGGCAACTGGGCCATCAACTCGGGCAACGGCTACTACGGCGGGCTCCAGTTCTCGTACAACACCTGGAAGGGCTTCGGCGGCCAGAGGTACGCATCGACGGCCAACCGCGCCACGAAGTCGCAGCAGATCGAGATCGCCCAGGCCGTGCTCAAGGTCCAGGGCCCCGGTGCCTGGCCGGTGTGCAGCGTGCGGGCCGGCCTCACCGTCGCCAACGGGCTCACCGTCCCGGTCTCGCGGGACGAGCCGCGCTCGCTGTTCCCGCTCACCGTCGACGGCCAGAAGGGCCCGGGCACCCGCAAGGCGGTCGAGACGTGGATCGGCGGCTCCGTCAACGCGTACTGGTCCCGCGACGACGTCAAGAAGCTCCAGGCCAAGGTCGGCGCGCAGCAGGACGGCTCGATCGGCCCGAAGACGACGCGCGCCCTCCAGTCCAGGGTCGGGGCCCATCAGGACGGCGCGTGGGGTCCGAAGACCACTGCGGCCCTGCAGCGCTACCTCAACTCCCTCTTCGACTGACAGCTTGCCAGGGTTCGTCGGCGGGTCAGGCCGCGGCGGGCTGCAGGTGCGCCCGGAGGCGCTTGACCGCTGCGGAGAGCAGTCGCGACACCTGCATCTGGCTCACTCCCAGGACCTCACCGATCTCACGCTGCGGGAGCTCCTCGACGAAGCGGAGGTGCAGGAGCAGCCGCTCCCTCTCGGAGAGCGCCCCGACCGCCTGCACGAGGGCCTGACGCAGGACGATCCGCTCGGCCGGGTCGTCGTTGCCGACCACGTGGTCGGCGAGGGTCCGCCCCTGCGGTGACGGCGCGTCGAGGGATGCCGCACGGTACCCGCACGACGAGCGGCACGCGGTCCGCACGTCCACCACGTCCGCTCCGAGAGCGACGGCCAGCTCCTCGAGCGAGGGTTCGCGCAGCAGCCGGTGGCGCAGCGACTCCTCGGCCGACCGGACCTCGAGCCGCAGCTCCTGCAGGCGCCGCGGCGGGCGCACGGCCCACGTGTGGTCGCGGAAGTAGCGCTTGAGCTCACCCTCGATCGACAGCACGACGTACGGGATGAGCGTGCGACCCAGGGCCGGGTCGAAGCGTGCGACCGCAGCGACGAGCGCGGTGCGCGCGACCTGCTCGAGGTCGTCGTCCTCCACCCCGCGCCCACGGAACCGGCGGGCGATGCCGTCGGCGACCGGCAGGCAGGCCTCGGCGAGCAGGTTCCGGAGGGCGGGAGCCTCGTGATCGACGCTCGTCGTGAGGCGCTCGACGAGGGTGGCGATCTCGGTGTCGTCAGCGACGCGGGAGGTGTCGGCTACGGAGGTGGTCGTCATCGCTCGTGCCTTCGGCAGGAGGGGACGGCGCCACTGTCGGACCCATCGGTGCAAGGAACATACCCATGCCCCGCCGCGGGGGCAAGGGACTTCCGTCCGTCCGACCGCCAATCCCACTCTTTGGCGGTGACGACCTGCGACAGTGAGGCATATCCTCGATGGAGATCGACAGGTCGCCCAACCGCGGCCACACCGGTCGTGCCGGGTCGGGACGCTGCCGCCACGAAGCGGACAGCGCGGAGCAGAAAGGACGGTCCGATGTCTCGGGAGCTGATCCATCACCTCAGCGAGCTGGTCCTCGCGCTGTCTCACGGCGAGGAGCCGGTCACACCGGGAATGGTCGTCAAGGCCGGCGCGTCGGCCGTCCCGCACGGCCACCATGCCGGCCTCACGCTGCTGCGCGCCGGAAGGGCGCCGGTCACGCTGGCCGCCTCGGACGACCTGGCGAGCGCGGTCGACGACCTGCAGTACGCACTGGCAGAAGGTCCCTGCCTCGAGGCAGCCACGGGTCCCGCCATGGTGATGTCCGACGACATCAGCACCGACGACCGGTGGCCGAGCTTTGGTCCCCGGTGCGCCGAGGCCGTGGGTGTGCGCAGCATGCTCAGCCTCCGCCTCCCCGTGGGTGGGGTCGACCATGCGGCGATCAACTACTACTCGACGGACGTCGCGGCCTTCACCGACGACGACGTCACCGTGGCGTCGGTGCTCGTCCCGCTCGCCGCCCTCGCAGTGGAGGCGGACCTGCGCGAGCACGACCGCGAGAACCTCATCAAGGCGCTCCAGTCCAGCCGCCAGATCTCGACGGCGGTCGGCATCCTCATGTCGACCCACCGGCTGCCGCACGCGGAGGCGTTCGAGCTCCTCCGGCGCGCGAGCATGGACCTCAACGCCAAGCTCCGGGAGGTGGCCGAGGAGGTCAACCTCACCGGCGAGCTCCCGGTCAAGCGGGTCAGCGCAGCCTCCGAGGGGCGCCGGTAGGGCCCTTCGCGGTATGCCGGCCGCGGCCCGGGCCGCGATGCCCACGGCTGACGGGTGGCGCCCCCACGGCGCTTCGCGGGGGCCCACGCGGTGATTCGTTCTGAGATTTCTCGTCCGACATCTGGGGTGAGTGGTCGACCGGTATCTTGGGGTACAGGTGTGAGCGTCTGACCACGGTGCGCATCCGCCTGGCAGAACCTGCGGAGCTCGCTCAACGTGAACCTCTCGGATCCTCGGCGTCAGACTCCCACCGACGCTGCGATCAGCCGGCAGCTCGTCCAGCTCACCTCAGCCCTGGCGACGAGCGGGAGCGCCCCCGACCCCGACAGGGTGGTCTCGGAGGTGCTGCTCGCCGTGCCCTCGGCGCAGCATGCAGGCATCACGTTGCTGCGCGAAGGTCGTGCCCCGTTCTCGCTGGCGGCAAGCGACGGTGTCCCTGACGCCGTGGACCGGCTCCAGCACGCCAGCGGGGAGGGCCCCTTCCGCGAGCGGACGACCGTGCACGGCGTGGTGCTGGTCGACGACCTGGCGTCGGATCCGCGGTGGCCGGTGTTCGGTCCGGACTGCGCGGAGGCGGTCGGCGTGCGCAGCATGCTCTGCCTGCGGCTGGTGCTCGGCGGAACCGATCGCGCCGCGCTGTCCCTCTACGCGTCCCCTCCTGGGGCGTTCGGCGACGGAGACCGGACCAGGGCGGCGCTCCTCGCCCCGTTCGCCGCACTCGCCGGCGAGGCCCACCTTCGCGCGGAGGACGTCGACAACCTCACGGCCGCCCTCGGGACGAGCCGACAGATCGGGACCGCGGTCGGGATCGTCATGGCCCAGCGCCAGGTCCCGAGCGAGGAGGCCTTCGCGCTCCTGCGCAAGGCCAGCATGGACCTCAACCGCAAGGTCCACGACATCGCTGCCGAGGTGGAGATGACGGGGGACCTGCCGGTGAGGACGTCCGCGCTGCTCGAGCGGGCGCACCTCGGCCCCACCTGACCGGTGCCCGGACGGGTCAGCCGTGGTGACCTGACGTCGTCAGGTGCTCGCCCAGCGTGCCGGTGCGGGCCAGCGCCATGACCAGCTCCGCTGCGTGGCCCAGGGGGATCTCCTCGCGTCGGGAGAAGTCGGTGAGCGCCTCGAAGCTGTCACCGGGGTCGATGCCGAGCACGTGGGCGAGCGCACCCTTGGCCTGCTCGACCACGGTGCGACGGTGCAGGGCGGCCCGCAGGCTCTCGAGGAGCGCTCCGTCCTCGAGACGACCGCAGAGGAGGACGAGGGTGAGCGCGTCGCCGAGCGCTCGGCAGTCCGAGAGGCGCTCCTCGAAGTCGGACTCCTCGGCCCAGAAGACGTTGAGCGCGCCGAACGTCTCGTCGTGCCAGCGGAGGGGGGTGGCGTGAACCGCGGTGTATCCCGAGGACAGGATCACCGGGCCGGCCACGGGCCAGCGTGACCGGATGGCGTCGACGCCGTGCGCGCTGATGCCGGTGCCGGTGCGCAACGACTCGATGCAGGGTCCCTCGTGGACCTGCGCCTGGTAGATCTCGAGGTCGTGCACGCGGTGTGAGGTGCTGGCGAGCACCTCGAGGGCGCTGTCCGACGTCACGAGCACCGCGGCAGCGTCGGCGGACAGCACCTCGGTCACCCCGACGAGCAGCTCGGCCATCGCACCGGTGACGTCCGGGTGCGGACCGACCATGGCAGCGTTGGCCTGGACCAGGACGTCGGTGACACTCGTGGTCGTCATGTCGATTCGATCTTTCTCTCGGGAGTGGCCGAGAACGTCAGCTGGCGTGTGAGGACCGCATGCGCCGAGGCGGTGACGCTCTGGTCGTGCGAGTAGGCGTGTGCCCTGAGCAGGGCGATGGCGTCGGACTCCGGCACCCCCAGCTGGGCGACCACCATCCCGGTGGCCTGGTGGACCTCGGCCCGCTCCGCCCACGGCTCGTGCCCGAGATCGTGCTGGGTGGGGGCATCGGCAAGGAGCGCCGCGGTGAGGACCTTGGCGACGACCAGTGCGGCGTCGATGTCGAGCGGGGGCGGGGAGCCCGTCTGGTGCAGGGTCAGCACGCCGAGCATGTGGTGGGGTTCGCCGAGGGGCAGTGCGTGGACCACGAGGGGCGCCAATGCCGTGAGCGTCTCACTCTCCAGGAGCGGCCACCGGGGGTTCGGTCCGTCCTCGACCGTGAGGTCGAACCGCTGGTAGGTGCCGGTGGTGAAGGCATCCGGCCCGGGCCCCTGGCCGACGACGTCTTGGGCCTCCTCGAGGATGCGGGCGGTGTCGTTCGTCGTGCACAGCGTGACCCGCTCCAGGAGCGTGTAGGCCAGCGTGATCGCGCCTCCGTCGCACCCGAGGAGGTCGACGGTCGCCTGGCAGAGGCGGGTGGGCAGGGGAAGGCCCTGCTCGACGCCTCGCACGATGCGGCGGGCGAGCTGCGACAGGAGGTCGTCGACGTCGGCCATGGGTCCTTGCTTGCTCTGCTGAGCTGGTTCGGGGGTGCTCCCCCAACCTACTCCTGCCGTCTGCGCGTGCCCTGCTCACCCGTGGACCGTCGACGGACTGTTGCACGTGTCCCGCGCGGGTGGTAATAAATGTGTAGCGCACACCATAGATCCCATCCGGGGGTCTGTGGCCCGTCGAGGGCATCTGGATGTGTTGGAGGTGATGACGATGTTGATGCGCACCGACCCCTTCCGCGAGCTCGACCGCATGGCCCAGCAGGCCTTCGGCGCCGTGGGGACCCTGGCCCGCCCTGCCGTCATGCCGATCGACGCATGGCGTGAGAAGGACACGTTCGTCGTGGAGCTGGACCTGCCCGGCGTCGACCCGGCCAGCATCGACCTCGACGTCGAACGCAACGTCCTCACGGTCAAGGCGGAGCGTCCCGGGCCGTCGAACAACGAGGAGCTGCTCGCCGCCGAACGTCCCCGTGGCGTGTTCAGCCGACAGCTCTTCCTCGGGGACACGCTCGACACGGACCACATCACGGCGGACTACGCCCAAGGGGTGCTGCGACTGCAGGTCCCGGTCGCGGAGAAGGCCAAGCCGCGCAGGATCGAGATCAACAGCAGCGACAACGGCAAGCGCCAAGCCATCTCGGCCTGATCGGGCTGATCGGCGATGGCCCCCGTGACCCTGTGGACCGCGGGCGCCGCCGCGCCCGCGTCCTCGAGTCGCACCGAGGTCGACGACTTCCTGGACGTCGTCCTGGCCGACGAGGAGCTGCTGGCGGCGGAGTTCGACGCGATCATCGCGTGCGCGTGGGGCTCGGCCGCCGCGCCGGCCGAGCCGGCGACCGGACACGGTGTGGCGGGCCCGCAGACTCGGCCGCGCAGTGCCGAGCCGCGTGCGACACCCCGCCGTGGCCCTGCTCACCCACCGGGACCCCGGGTGCGCAGCCCCCCGGGGTGAGCGAGAAAGAGGCGGCCGCCGGTCACGGACCGGTGGCCGCCTCGTCGTCCGCCGCGTGCGCGGGCGGTCCCGCTACGGTGAGCCCGACGAGCCCGCGACGGGTCCGCGACGGCACAGGGGAGTGGTGATGGGTGAGCGACTGGCACGACTGACCCCCGACCGGCTCGACGACGCCCAGCGAGAGCTCCGTGCCGCGATCACGGGCGGCCCCCGTTCGTCGGGCCCGCAGACGTTCGCCCTCGCTGCTGCCGACGGCTCCCTCGTCGGACCCTTCGGCCTCATGCTCCATGTGCCCCATCTCGGGCAGCCCCTGCAACAGCTCGGCGCCGCCGTCCGGTACCTCACGTCCTTCACCGACCGCGAGCGCGAGATCGCGATCCTCACCGTCGCCTCGCGGCTCGACAGCGACTTCGAGTGGTGGGCTCACACCCGCATCGGACGGTCGGTCGGGCTGGCCGACGAGGAGCTGGACGCGATCCGTTCTGGGGGGTTCGCGCAGCAGGCCGGCGTGGACCCGGTGGAGGCTTCCGTCCATGAGGCCGTCCGCCTGCTGTCTGCGAGGGAGTCGTTGGACGACCCGACGTATGCCGGGTTGGTCACCGTCCTGGGTGAGCAGCGCCTTCTCGAGCTGGTCGTCCTCACCGGCTACTACGCGACACTGGGGCTCATGCTCGACGTCTTCCGGGTGGGCTCGCCGCCCACGTGACTCGACTGGCGTGCCCGAACGCCTATGCTGGTCTGGCGTCCCGTCGTTCGGCGAGGGCGCTCGGCGACACGGTGGCCAAGGGCTTGGTCCCTCGCCCGCGTCCACGTCGGTCCGGTGTGCCGCGGTGCCAGCAGGCGCCCGCATCGCCTCGACCACGGTGAACCGGGACGGCTTGGGCTCCCTGCTGTGTCCGACTCACGAGAAGGTTCGGCTTGGCACAACGAACTTCGCGCAGCGGTGGCGCCTCGCGTACCGCGTCGCGCGACCGGCGTCCGTCCCGCGCACGCGACGGCGAGGGCATCATCCCGGTCCTGGCCAAGGCCGTCCGACAGGTCGAGGCCGGCGCCCAGCGCGGCAAGGTCCGCCCGCGGGAGCGGACGGCATACCAGGTCGTCGCCATCCTGCTGCGGGAGGAGCGCAAGCGCGTGCGGGCGGACGCCTCGATCTCGGAGGGTGAGCGCACCGCCGCGATGACGCGGCTCGACGGCATCGCGACGATCCTCGCGAAGACCGCGGCTCGTGACACCTCGCTGCTCGAGCTGCTCGCGGAGGGCGCTGCGGTCTCGTCCGCAGCCGTCGAGCTCAAGAACGAGATGCTGCGCGCCGCCGGTCGCGAGCCCGAGGCCGAGGTCGAGCCGGAGCCCGTGGCTCCGGCCGACTCCGCGCCGTCGTCGCGGCGCGTGGTCCCGCAGACGGTCATCGCCCGCCAGCTCGCGAACCCGTTCCTCGCGCCGGACTTCTCCGCCGTGCCGACCCGGCGCCCGCGGACCAACCGCCTCGCCCAGTGGGAGCTGTTGACCCCCCTCTTCCGCGCCTTCGAGTACGGCGGCGACGCGACCTGCATGCCGCTGCCCGAGCCCGACGAGACCTGGCACGGGATCCGTGGGCTCGAGCTCATGCACCACCAGGCCCAGGTCGTGGCCGCCGCTGCGGCGGGCCACCGCACGTTCCTGCTGGCCGACGAGCCCGGCCTCGGCAAGACCGCCCAGGCGCTGCTCGCCGCCGACGCGGCGGGCGCCTTCCCCCTGCTCGTCGTCGTCCCCAACGTCGTCAAGGCCAACTGGGCGCACGAGGCCGAGCTGTGGACCCCGCGCCGGGCGGCCACCGTCGTCCACGGCGACGGCGACACCATCGACGGCTTCGCCGACATCGTCATCGTCAACTACGAGATCCTCGACCGGCACGCGGGCTGGCTCGGACGCCACGGCTTCCGCGGGATGGTCGTCGACGAGGCGCACTTCATCAAGAACAAGTCGTCGCAGCGCTCGCAGCACGTCCTCGAGATCGCGGACCGGATCCGGGCGCGGACGAGAAACCCCCTGCTCATGGCGCTCACGGGGACCCCGCTCATCAACGACATCGAGGACTTCCGGGCGATCTGGCAGTTCCTCGGCTGGATCGAGGACAAGAAGCCGCAGCCGGCGCTCATGGCCGCGCTCGAGGAGACCGGGTTGACGCCGGCCGACCACGGCTTCTACGCGGCGGCGCGCACGAGCGTCATCGACCTCGGCATCGTCCGTCGCCGCAAGGTCGACGTGGCCTCCGACATCCCCGCACGCCGGGTCGCGGACCTCCCGGTCGAGCTCGACGACGCGGCCGCCCGCTCGATCAGGGCCGCCGAGCATGAGCTGGCCCGTCGCCTCGTCAAGCGGTACGAGGCGGCACAGGCCGCTCGCGGGGTCTTCGACCTCGGCGACGGGATCGACCACGACGTCGTCCGCCGCGTGGCCGCGTCCGAGCTCAAGAACGCCGGGACGAGCAAGACCGGCGACAACGTCTTCACCGTCATGCGCAAGATCGGCCAGGCGAAGGCCGCCCTCGCCGCCGACTACGCCGGTCAGCTGGCCCGCAGCGTCGGCAAGGTCGTCTTCTTCGCCAAGCACGTCGATGTCATGGACGTGGCGGAGCAGCAGTTCGTCAAGCGAGGAGTGGGCTACACCTCGATCCGTGGGGACCAGACCCCGAAGGTCCGCAAGGCCAACATCGAGGCCTTCCTCACCGACCCCGACATCGCCGTCGTCGTGTGCTCGCTCACGGCAGCGGGGGTGGGGCTCAACCTCCAGGTCGCCTCGAACGTCGTCCTCGCCGAGCTGTCGTGGACGTCGGCGGAGCAGACGCAGGCCATCGACCGCGTGCACCGGATCGGGCAGACCGAGCCGGTCACCGCGTGGCGGATCATCGCCGCGCAGACCATCGACTCCCGGCTCGCGCAGCTCATCGACGACAAGGCCGGGCTCGCAGCCCGCGCGCTCGACGGGTCCGACGAGGAGGTCGGCTCCTCGGCAGACGTCCAGCTCGAGGCGCTGGTGTCCCTGCTGACCGAGGCGCTCGAGGCCGACGCGCCGATCGACTGAGGTCCGCGACGTTCACCCCCGACAAGGGATCTGAGACACCCAGCGGAGGACCGACGAACTCCACCCCGTAGGCGCGGCCGAGCTCCGAGAGCGTCTCTGCGTCGACGGAACTCCGTTCGCGCTGTGCGGCGAAGTCCTGGGAAGAACCCCTCGAGTCCTGCAGGGGTCGTGACGATGAGCAGTCGTCCGGGTTCGTTCTCGATGTTCTGGAACGCCTGGGGTGTTCCTCTCGGCCCGAACGCCATGCCCCCCGTGGAAGCGCGAAGAACCGTCGCCCCGGCCGCGAACCGGAAGTCTCCTCGAGGACGACCCAGAGCTCGTCGTCACGGTGGTGCGTGTGTCGCGCAGGGCCATGTTGGGGTCCGACGACCAGCTCGTCGCCAGGCACGGCATGACGTCGGGAGAGGCGGGCCGCAACGGTTGATGTGCAGGTCCGCGCCCGTTCAGCTGCCATGGAAGACTTCGGCAGATGTCCACCATCCGCGAGCACCGCCGACCAGACGTCAGGACGGTTGAACTGGTGGGTGGCATCGAGCAACGTGACCTCGTGCTGGCCGACCACGACCCGCGCTGGCCGGAGAGGTACGCCGAGCACGAGCGACGGATTCGGGCCGCTCTCGGTGTGCTCGAACCGGTTCGCGTCGAGCACACCGGGTCGACGTCCGTGCCGGGACTGTCGGCGAAGCCGATCATCGACATCCTGGTCATCGTCGAGGACATCACCGCCGAAGAGGACTATCTCGACCAGCTCCTGGACGCTGGCTACGAACTTCGCACCCGCGAACCCGGGCACCGCCTGGTGCGCACCCCCGCCCGCGACGTTCATGTGCACGTCCTCGAAGCCGGCACGCAGGAGGCACAGGACGTCCTGCTCTTCCGCGATCGTCTGCGCTCGGAGCGGGCAGACCGCGACCTGTACGAGCGGACCAAGCGCGCACTGCTCGACCAGGACTGGCCCGACATGAACGCTTACTCCGACGCCAAGACCGAGGTCATCGCCGAGATCCTCGGGCGCGCCCGGACGTCGTCGGGCGTCGACCCGGTTGAGGTGGACGGATCCGCCGCGGACGGGCACGGTCGCAGATAGGGTCCCCGAGCATGGACATGCTGAAGAGCGAGGAGATCGCCGAGGCCAGGCTGACCGACTGGCGCAAGCTGGCCCAGGGACTTCACGCCCGCTACGCGGCCGACGACTTCGGCGCCGCCGTGCGGTTCGTCGCCGCGGTGGGTGAGGCGGGGGACGCGCTCGGACACCACCCGGGCGTGGCGATCGGCAAGGGGTACGTCGATCTCAAACTGAGCAGCACCGACGCCATCTACCGCGACGACGAGGGCACTGAGTACGTCGTCGAATGGGTGACGCAGCAGGACGTCGACCTCGCCCGACGGATCACCGAGATCGCCGCCGACCACCAGATCGCTGCCGACCCGGCCTCGGTGAGCGTCATCGAGCTGGGCCTCGACACGGTGCACTCGACGACCATCGCCCCGGTGTGGGCCGCCCTGCTGACCGGGGATGCCGAGGCCCAGGGTCGCGGAACCCCCGGTGACGAGATCCGGGACGCCACGGGCCGGGTACCGAACCTCTGGTTCGGGGATGCCGACGAGGCCGAGGCCCCGCGTCAGCGGTTCCATGTCGAGGTCTACGTGGCGCCCGAGACGGCCGAGCAACGAATCGTTGCAGCCGTCGCCGCTGGTGGGACCGTCGTCGACCACAGCGAAGCGCCGTCGCTCACGGTGATCGCCGACCAGGACGGCAACACCGGGGTCGTCTGCGTCGACGTCGCTGCTGCGACGAAGGACTGAACCGCTGACTTCGGTGACCCCGGTCAGGAAGCACCGGCAGCCGACTCAACCTCGTCGAGTCCTCCACCGTTATGGGGGTGTGGGGCCACGATGGGTCCTGGACGGTGGAGGTAGTGGACATGGCTCGAGGAGACGACGAGGTGGTCCTCGTGTTCGCCGACCAGTCCTGTCGCCCTGTCGCGGTGCGACATCGGCGGAGCAGACGCATCCGCTGGTGGTGCGCGGGTCTGGCGGTGCTCCTGGCCGGTTCGGCCTGCACCGGTGACTCACGGGCCCCCGACGCATCGGCGCCGCAGCGTCCATCCACCCCCACGGTGCAGCAGCGGTTGGACGAGATCGGCCGCGGACTCACCGGCTTCTCCGGCGCCCTCCTGGTCGCCCGTGGCGCCGAGGTGCTCCTCAGCCGGGGTTACGGGCTCGCCGACGCGGACCGCGGCACACCGAACGAGGCCACGACACGGTTCCGCATCGCGTCGGTCACCAAGCAGTTCACCGGCGCCGCGATCCTGCTGCTCCAGCAGGACGGCGAGCTGTCAGTCAAAGACCATGCCTGCACCCACCTGACGATCTGTCCCGTCGCCTGGCAGCAGATCACCATCGAGCAGCTGCTCACCCACTCCTCAGGAATGCCCGAGGTCACGGAGCAGCCGCAGTTCGAGACGGCCCGCGGACGGCCGACGACACCCGAGCAGCAGCTGGCGTGGATCCGCGGTCTGCCCCTCGGCTTCCCCCCCGGGACGAGCTTCCGCTACAGCAACAGCGGCTACCTCCTGCTCGGGCTCCTCATCGAGAAGCTCTCCGGGCAGTCGTACCGCGACTACCTCCAGGCCCGGATCTTCGGGCCCCTGGGCATGGCGGACAGCGGCTACGACACCGGCACCGACGGCGTGGCGGTCGGCTACACGGAAGGCACCACGCCCGCCTTCCCCATCGACATGGTGGTCCCGGGCGCGGCGGGAGGGCTGTACTCGACCGTCCAGGACCTGCACCGTTGGGAGACCGCGCTCGTAGAGGGACGCGTCCTCGATGCGGCCGGTACCGCCGCGATGATGACCTCGCACGTCGACATCACCGAACGAACCGGATTCGGTTACGGCTATGGCGTCTTCGTGAGCCTCGACCCGGCCGAACCTCTCATCCTGCACGACGGTGGGATTGACGGGTTCGCCGCCGACCTCACCCACAACCGGGACACCCACGTCACCGTGGTCCTGCTGTCCAACCACGAAGACGGGCCCGACCTCGACGTGGTCACCCACTCACTCATGCGAGCCGCGTCGAATCGGTGACCACCCCCCCCCGCCGCTCCCCGGCCCGGGCCCTCGACAGTCCGGGACGCCCCGGTGACTCAACCCCGAGGGCGGCTCGTCCGTTGAGGTGAGTGAGACGATGACGTGGAGGGCAGGAGGTGTCGCCATGACCACGGCAGACGAGGCCTTCGTCGCGTTCGCGGATGCGGTGTCCCCGCGGCTGTTGCGAACCGCCTGGCTCACGTGTGGAGACCACCAGCTCGCCGAGGACCTCGTCCAGGGGGCGCTGGCCGCGGTCTACCAGCGCTGGGGTCGCCTCAGCTCCGACAATCCTGCGGCCTACGCCCGGCGGTGCGTCATCAACGCGCACATCGACGCGACCCGCAGGCGACGCCGCGAGGTCGTCACCCACCTCGTCCCCGACCGGGGGACCCTCGACGCTTTGCCTGCGGACACTCGCTGGCTCCTCGCCGCCCTCGCGACGCTGCCCCCGCGCGAGCGGCAGTGCGTCGTCCTGCGGCACTACGCGGACCTGTCCGAGGCCGAGACGGCCGACCTCCTCGGCGTCAGCATCGGCACCGTCAAGTCGTCGACCTCCCGCGGGCTCATGCGTCTGCGAACCCTGCTCGCGGAAGGAGGGGCCCATGTCTGATGACGTCCTCGACCTCCTCAAGACGGTCCCGGAGCCGCCCATGTCGATCGACCCGTACGCCGCGATGGCTGCTGGTCGCCGAGCCCGCGTCCGCCGACGCTTCGCCATGACGGTGGCCGCCGTGGTGTCCGTCCTCGCGGTCGCCGCCGGGTCCGTGCTCGTCGCGGGCAGGGACGGGGCGCTCCCCGCCCGCCCGGCCCCGTCGAGCCCGACCCCGTCCAGCCCGACCCCCTCGACGCCCGCGAGAAGCCTCACTGCCCTGCTCGACGTCCCCGGCCAGGGACAGCTCACCGCCAACCTCGACCGGGCCGTCACGACGATCGACCTGCGGTCGGGCGACCCAAGGGGAAGCGCCGGCCTTGCGGTACCAGTGCCCCCGTCTGCCGGGGCCGCGTCGTGCCGGGTGAGTCCGGTGCTCCTGGTGCAGGCGTGCGTCGTGCGGGCCCCCGTGCGCGCGGGAATCACGGCATACACCGATCCGAGCACCCCGGACGTCGCTCCAGGCTTCCCTGTGGTCGGACGCTTCTCGGTCCCGGACGTCTCCGTCGTCGTCGTTGCCGCCTCGGCCGCTGACCTGCGCTCCCTGCGCGGGGCTGTGTGGGAACTGGACGACGGCACGGCCGCTGACAGCTCGGGCACAGCCCTGCTCCAGACCCACGCCCGCTCCGTGCCCGTCGCGGTCTTCGCCTCGAGTCTGGACGGCAGCATCCTGGGACTTCGGCCCGACAGCATGGATGCGTGGTTCTCCACGGGCCCCGACCTGCGGGGGGACACGCCGCAGATCGGCGGTATGGGCGACCTGAACGGCGACTACTACGCGTACGTGCTCCCGGCTGCGGCCGCGTCAGGTGAGGTGCTCGCCAGGTCGGGCCGAGTCGACAGCCAGGAGGTCCTCGTCCTGGGCGGCCGGAAGGTCCTCGTGGCCCACCTCACCGGCGTGACGCGCTTCAACGGTCCGACCGCCGAGTGGGTGGACAGGGACGGCGGAGTCCACCCCGGCACGAGCTGAGCTCCTCCAGGTATGCGGCGGACCTTGCCCCACGACGACTTCCTGCCCGCCCACAGGCCCCGTGCAGCGGCGCTGTCGCACATCGACGAAGACCGTGTCGACGGTCCAGGGGTTGCTCGCCCCGGCCCACCCCTAGTCTCGCGGTGTGCCCGACTTCAGCTGGCGACCGGCCAACGACGCGACGAGCGAGGACCTCGAGGCCGTGTTCGACGCCGGCGGTGCCCGCAAGTGCCGCTGCCAGGCGCTCAAGGTTCCGGGCTGGATCTGGCGCGACACGACCCAGGAGGAGCGCGATGCCGCCCTGCTGGAGCAGGCCGGTTGCGGCACGAGCGGTCCGACGTCCGGCCTCGTCGGGTACGTCGACGGCGAGCCGGCCGGCTGGGTCGCCGTCGAGCCGCGGGAGAACTACCCGAGGATCTGGGCCCGGCAGAAATCGTGGATGCGGACGGACCCCGACCTCGAGGGCGTCTGGTCGGTCACCTGCTTCGTCGTGCGTCAGCGCTTCCGTCGACAGGGGCTGATGTACGAGCTCGCCGCCGCCACCGTCGAGTACGGCAGGCAGGTCGGCGCTCGCGTCCTCGAGGGCTACCCCACCGAGCCGCCGCCGGGGAAGACCGTGATCTGGGACGAGGCCTCGGTCGGGTTGCTTCACGTCTTCCTCGACGCAGGCTACGAGGTGGAGTCGTCGCCCACCCTGCGCCGCAGAGTGGTGCGACACCGACTCGGCGCGTCGTAAGGCTCGGTCGTGCACGCCGGGGTGGCTCGGGAGTCGCGGGCGCGCGACTACGTGCACGGGTGCGCCGATGTCGCGCGGGACGAAGCGCGTCGCCTCGGCGCGCGACCGCGACGACGTCATCACGAAACTCTCTCGGGTGAGCAGCTGGCATGTCGACATCCTTCCAGCGGGGATCTCTCGTCCCCACAGATCAGGTGTCAACCAAACCTTCAGCAGTCCCTTGCGGCGGTGGACCGATGAGTCGGGTGTGGACCGGTGGGAGGGCACGTTCCCCTCCGAGGAGGCCGCCCAGGCGTGGGCTGCGATCGACGCCCTCGGCAGAGCGACGCGGCTGCACTAGGGTTGGAGTGGCTGCTGGGCTGCTGCCCATTGACTACCCCTCAGAGAAGACTCGCAGTGCCACCAGCGCCTAAGCTGGCTTGCGGACCAGCGCCTCGATGATGGTGAGCCGTCCCTCCTCGGCACTGCGCACCACGTTGATCTGCAGGTCGCGGATGGCCTCGCCCATGAGCGTCTGCAGGCCAAGTGGTGGCAGACCTTGTTCCTGCAGGCGCCGCCGGTTCTCCCGCAGGTCCGGCAGGATCTCCTCCGTCCGATCAAGAAACTTCACAAGGTCGAAGCCGGCCACCGTCACATCGGCGCGGGTCTCCTCGGTCGAGGAGAGAAAGCTCGTCGCCGGCCCCGCCGCCCACGGAAGCGGGTAGTGCGGCTCGCCGCAGGGCCCCGCGCCGTACTGGGAAAAGGCGAAGACGCCGCCTGGTCTCAGGACGCAAAACACCTCGGCGTAGAGGCGCCGCTTGTTCTCGATGTTCATGGCCACGTTCTGCGAGTACACGCGGTCAAAGGCTGCTTCGGAGAAGGGCAGATCCGTGGCGCTGCCCTCCACCACCCGCACACAGTCAGACAGGCCGGTGGCGGCATTCAGTGCTTCCGCGGCCCGGCAGAACTCGGGGGTCAGATCAAGTGAGGTGACATGGCAGCCGAACCGCGCCGCAATCCAGTGGGCTGGCCCACCGATGCCGCCACCGAGGTCAAGGAGGCGGTCACCGGGCTCAGGCTGTAGATGGGCGACCATCTCGTGGGTGGCCTTAACGCCCCGGCCATGGAAGTGGTCCAGCGGGGCGAGGACCTCTGGCGTGACTGGACCTGCATCATCGCCCTGCGCCGACCTAAGGGCAGCCAAGATGCGGGTGGCGATGTCGTCGCTGGAGTAGTGGTCCTGCACCTTGACGCCGGCTTGTTTGCTCATCAGTCCGGTCCTCTACCTGTGGTGATTCCATCGGCGGTGTTATCCGAAAACGCGGCGAGCCATAAGCGTGCTGGGACCGCGTGTCGAGCCTCTTCCCGGGTCGCTAGCGCGAAGCCGCCCCACGGTTCCGCCCTTGCGGTGCCGGACGGACACAACGAGGCCAAAGCCTCCCAGCAGCATCGCGGCGATCGCGCCTGCACTAGCAACCCCGGGCAGGCTCATCGGGTCAGCCAGCAGGGCCGCCATCGAGAGGCCGATCGCGATGGGTACCCGTGCCCCAAAAGCCCGCGTCTCCACGCCAGGAGGCCCACTCCGTTGAGGAGGACGGCGATCGCCATCAGGGCGACAATCTCTGACTCGGAGAAGTTCATCCTCCATGGTCGCAACTCAGCGCCAGTGGGGGAAGCCCGAACGTCCGCAAATGCCGCGATTCGCGGGTGCTTCACCGCGGTGGACTGGACATCCATACGCCGGCCGCGACGCACGACGCGGGGATACTGACGCCTGCGATCGAGTAGTCCTCCGCCTTCTGCTCGTTGGCTTCGAAGAGGACGCCTCCGCCGACTTCCACGCGTTCGCCCATCGCGACCGGGGGTTGGCTAGGGACCGTGAGCGATAAGGGGCCTTCATCGCTGACCCGAGTTCCGTGGGGCCACACAACGGCGTAGCTCTCGATACCGAGGCAACCGCCAACAGCGCGTCATCGCCGCTGTCCGCCGGCTCGGCGATCAGGACGATGAGGCCGCCCGCCTCGATGCGCTGCCCGAGGCACATCCGGCGAAGAGAGCGCACACGACCAGCGTGATCGCTCCGGGCTTCACGACCTGTGACGGCATGACGCGATGATCGCAGCAACGCCCCCTTCCGGCTGCCCCCTGCGCCTGCATACGTCCGGAACTGCCGCGTTGGGGGCACTTGCCTGACCGCAGCCGCATCAACGTCGCCGCGGCTACGGCGACGACAAGTCCCAGCAAGAGGACGGAGTAGCCCGGCCCGGGCAGCGGTGACGAGCGTCGTACCGAGGACGGCAAGCACCAGCCCGGCGAGCAATGCCAACGTGGGCGACTCCGCATCATGCCCGGCCCCGCGAGGCGTCGTCCTACGACGGCGAGTTCTTCGTCAAGAGATGAGCCGCAGGGCCCCTGCTGCCGCCTTAACGAGTCAGGTACGCACGGGTCGCGGGCGACCCGCCCAGCCGTTCAGGGCTAGGCTCGCGCGAATGGAGCCCCAGCCGACTCAGGTGGCCGCGACGGTCGCTCAGCTTTTCCGCACCGAATGGCCACACGGCATCGAAGAAGCTACTCCCTGGCTCAAGTCACTCGGCATCGACTCGGACGCGCCCCGCACTAGACGCAAGGAAGACGGCACGGAGGCATGGGACGATGCCGCCGTCCCGTCATGGGGGAACCGGGCGCGGGCCGGCTGGTCTACCTACCGAGACCATCTCGCAGACGTCAACTGGTGGCTGTGGGGCGGTGCCGAACCGCAGGCAGTCAAGGCCGCCGCGATGGAACTCGCCGACGAGCTTTCCCGGTCGCTGGATGATCCCGCAGAGGTCACAGGACCTGTCCCCGGATCGTTCGGGACGTGGTTCTGGAACCTTGACGCACACACCATCGAGATGTACTCCTACTCCAGTGAATCTCGCTCCGACGGCGCAACCCCGACGACTCGCTCAATCGTGCAACTGTCGATCTCCCTACGCGCCGTAGCGGACCCCTGCGAAAAGGAGGCTCGTCGCCGCCACGCGGCCGAGGCGGAGCGCCGGGACGAGGACCGCGTCCGCCAAGAAAACCCCACTCTGTAGGCAGCTCCTCGGTAAGGCGTCACCCTAGTCCTCACATCCGCAACTCGGCAGATGCGGTAGAACGGCATGCGCCGACTGGCGGTGATGTGACGCATCTACGAGGTACGAATCGACTGTCACAGAGTCGTTATCCGCCCGCCCACCACTAGTGTCACGGTGTGACTGAGTTCAACTGGCGACCGGCCAACGACGCCACGCGCGAGGCGGTCGAGGCCGTGTTCGACGCGGGCGGCGCCCGCACGTGCCGTTGTCAGGCGCTCAAGGTTCCGGGCTGGATCTGGCGCGACACAACCTAGGAGGAGCGCGACGCCGCGCTGCTGGAGCAGGCCGGCTGCGGCACGAGCGGCCCCACGTCCGGCCTCGTCGGGTACGTCGACGGCGAGCCGGCCGGCTGGGTCGCCGTCGAGCCGCGGGAGAACTACCCGAGGATCTGGGCCCGGCAGAAATCGTGGATGCGGAAGGACCCCGACCTCGAGGGCGTCTGGTAGGTCACCTGCTTCGTCGTGCGTCAGCGCTTCCGTCGACAGGGGCTGATGTACGAGCTCGCCGCCGCCACCGTCGAGTACGGCAGGCAGGTCGGCGCTCGCGTCCTCGAGGGCTACCCCACCGAGCCGCCGCCAGGGAAGACCGTGATCTGGGACGAGGCCTCGGTCGGTTGCTCCAGGTCTTCCTCGACGCAGGCTACGAGGTCGAGGCGTCGCCCACCCTGCGCCGCAGAGTGGTGCGACACCGACTCGGCGCGTCACAAGGCTCGGTCGTGCACGCCGGGGTGGTTCGGGAGCCGACAACGCGCGACCACGTCGACGGGCTTGCCGACGTCGGACGGGGAAGCGATCACGCCGGACATCGACAACCCGGTCACGCCCATGCGGAAGTCGAATCTGGGAGTACCGCTCTAGAGGCTACTTGACGATTGTCGGTAGGGCCGGTGTCTGGCCAGACTCGGTCCAGGTGTTCGGCTGGAGGCTCTCTTTGCGGCTGCCCACCAGCGTGTTGGGTGTGGCTCTCTATCGGTTTGCTCTCCGGCCGGGCGCCGTTGCCGGTGCGTGGCTCCAGAGGGGTCTGCCCTGCTCTCAGTAGCAATGCCCGCCCGGCGTCAACCGATCAGTGACGGCGGGAAGGACGAAGCTCATGGCGAAGGTGTTCATCGGGGTCGATCCCCACCGGTTGTCGGCGACGATCGAGGTGGTCGACCGGCACGAGAGGGTCTTGGCGACCGGCCGGTTCGCCACGGACAAGGCCGGTTACGCGGCGATGCGCCAACACGTCGCTGGGTATCGGGAGCGGGTGTGGGCGGTCGAGGGCAGCAACGGCACCGGGCGCCCGCTGGCGCAGCGGCTCCTGGCCGACGGCGAGCACGTCGTGGACGTGCCGGCGAAGCTGTCCGCGCGGGCGCGGCTGTTGGACACCGGGCACAACCGCAAGACCGACGCGCATGACGCGCACGCGGTGGCGGTGGTCGCGGTCCGCACCAAGAACTTGCGGGTGCTCGCCTATGACGCGGACCTGGAGGTGCTGCGGATGCTGGTCGACCGCCGCGACGAGCTGTCCCGGGCGAAGGTGCAGTGCATCAACCGGCTGCACCGGCTGTTGTCGGAACTGGTTCCGGGACAGGGCAAGAAGGACCTGACCGCGTTGCAGGCCAAGGCGATCCTGGCCTCGGCGCGCCCCCGCGACTCGGTCCGCAAGACCCTCAAGCGGCTCGCGCTCGAGCAGCTGGCCGAACTGGTGGTGATCGAGAAGAAGATCAAGGACTCCAGCAAGGAGCTCAAGGCCCTGGTGATCGCGCGCGGCTCGCACCTGATGGACCTCATCGGTGTCGGGCCCGTGGTCGCCGCCCGGATCCTGGCCGACGTCGGCGATGTCGCCCGGTTCGCCGATCGGAACCGGTTCGCGTCCTGGACCGGGACCGCGCCCCTGGACGCCTCCTCCGGGGAGCAGATTCGCCACCGTCTCTCGCGCGCCGGCAACCGCAAGGCCAACCACGTCATCCACATCGCCGCCGTCAACCAGATCCGCCTCGACAGTCCCGGCCGGGCCTACTACCGGCGCAAGCTCGCAGCCGGGAAGACCCCGATGGAAGCCCTGCGCTGCCTCAAGCGGCGCATCTCCGACGCCATCTATCGACAGCTGCGCGCCGATGCCGCCCTTCGCATGGAGGCGGGCCCGGGAGGGCACTGCGGGGCGGCACTCATATCCAGCGCGGCCGGCTTGCACCCGCACACCGGCACTTCGGATCAGCCACTCCCGGGACCCGCTCCAGAGACGCTACCCGCATCCCGAACGAGGTGGAAGACCGCGAAGGTAAGAGCCCTCCAAACCGCCCCTTGACATCAGAGGGGTGCCGGTAAGACGCAGGTATGAAGCCCTGCGCCATGCGCCCTGTCTCGGCGTTGCTCGTGCCCTAGGTGGTGGGGTTCCAGCTGCCGTGGAATCCGGCCGGGACGCGCGCGGGCAAATGGACGGCCGCGACGTCCTCGAGCGTCTCCGCATCGAGCATCAGCAGGTCGCTGGTGCCGGACGCCCGGTCGAACGCGTAGCCCATCAGCACGCCGTCGGCCTCATCAGTGGTCCCGTCGTTGGCCACGAAGCAGAACTCGCTCGCCTCCAGGCCGGTGCCGAGGCTACGTACGAGGGTCGAACCGGCCGCGAGGTCGTGACGCAGCACGCAGTCGCCGAGCAGGCCCCCCTGAAAGCCCACCGAGTAGCCGAAGCGGTGTCGACTCCCGGTCCGCCGCTCGTCGAAGCGCGGGAACTCCTGCGCGTGATCGTCGAAGCGGTCCTCGTGAACCTTGTCGCCAGTGAGGTCGAGGGTGAACCGTGCCAGTGTGGGCGGCCCTTCGTCGGGGCCGTTGAGGACGGTCGCGAACATCCGGTCGTGACGCACCACGTCGATGACGACGGTGTCGCCGTCCTCGTAGGCGTTCAGCGTGTGGAAGACGAAGCACGGGTCGATGTCGAACCATCGGGTGCCGGTGTCAGTGCCCTCGCGAGGGAACAGCCCGATCCGTGCGGGGTATCCCGGGTCCCACGAGTAGGGCAGGGTCGCGCCCGAGCTGCTGGCGTAGGAGCCGCGGGCGATCCGCGAGATGACCGGGTCGGGCAACGGGACGAGCGCGTGGATGGCGGCCATCATCAGCCTCGTGGGGATCCGGGCGGCCAGAGGCATCCCCTGGAGGGCTCGTCGCTTGTCGAAGACCACGGGCAGGTCGTAGATCACCACGTAGTTCTCGGTCAGAGCGAAGTCGTGCATCATCGGGCTGCCACCGACCTGGATCGGCTGTTGGCGGCGGACTCGTCCCTGCGTATCGCGCACCGTGTAGTCGACCTGGTTGCCGCGCAACCAGTTGTAGGAAACCGCGTGGAGCTCACCGGTCTGGGGGTCCTGGTGCGGGTGTGCGGAGTAGCCGGCCGGCAGGGTGCCCATCATCCGGAGGGTGCCCTCGAAATCGGTGGGCCCCACGGTGTCGAGCTCTTCGGTCAGCTCGTAGGGCGAGGAGCCACCCTCCACCAAAGCCAACGTGCGGCCCGCATGCTCCAGCACGTGGGTATTGGGGGCGAAGTCGGTGCTCTCCCAGCCCTCGGATCGGGACGGTTCGCCGAGGTACCGGGCCACCGTGCCCGAGCGCACGTAGCGGTTGCGATACCACCGGGCCTCACCCTCGGCCAAGCGCACCCCGTGCACCATCCCGTCGCCCATGAACCAGTGGTGCCCCTCGCCCGGTGAGCCGATCGGGTTCGGGCCGATGCGCAGATAGCGGCCGTCGAGATGTTCGGGCACCCGACCGGTCACGTCCAGATCGAAGCTGGTGACCTCTTCGTGGACGGGAGCGAAGTTGTCCCTCAAGTAGCGGTTGGTCACGACACATCTCCCATAACGGTTATCACCATCCTGTGTAACGCTGTTATGAGACCGCGGCAAGCAAGATTTTCCCCGCTGAGCACGCCAGCGCCCGAAAAGACCCAGATGACGTAGAGGGCAGGGCCGGTGAGACTGCCCTGCTCCTTGACGGGGAGAGTCCGGAGGCGCTCACGGCTCGTCGGCTGACGGGGGCCGCGGACCTCTCCACGATGGCGGTCTACACCCACTTCAGGTGGATGCTGAACCTGGTGCGCGAGATCGTCGTCCACGGGTCCCGCCGGCTCTCGGATCATGCGAGGGCCCATCGGCAGACCGGGACGCCCACACCCGTCGCTCCTCGCCCAGATCTCGAAACACGGGGCCTCCACGCGGACGCCTTGCGCACCACTGGGCTGAATGGTTAGTGAGCGGTCGGACGGTAGACCAGCAGCTGGCTGCGGCCGTCGAAGGTGAGCGACTCGAGGAGCTCGAGGTCGAAGTCGCCGGCCCCGCTCAGGATGGGGCTGGTTCCAGTTTCGCCCGAGATGACCGGGAAGATCGTCACCTCGATGCGGTCGACGAGTCCGGCGGCAAGCAAAGCCCAGTTGAGCGACAGGCTGGCCTGCGAGCGCAGCGACACGTTCGACTCGTCCCTGAGCCGGGCGACTATTTCGGCTGCGTCGCCGCTGACGATGGTCGCGTTGGGCCATCCGAGGGTGTCGTGGAGGGTCGAGGAGATAACCGTGGCCGGCATCCGCAGCATCCGACGGTTCCACTCGTCCTGGTTGTTCGGGTCGTCGGTGTGTAACAGGATCTTGGCGTTCTCTCGCAAGGTCGTGGCACCGAACACCATCCGTTGCTCGGTGTCGAACAGCGCCGCACGGTGCTCAAGCAGTTCTGGTCCTTGCTTGCTCCAGTAGCCGCCCCAGTCGCCCTTCGGCCCGTACGAGCCGTAGCCATCCAGGGTGGAGAACACGTCCCAGGTGTAGGTAGCGGTCACGCCATGTCCTCCTCGTCCCGAGTTTCGGTGTGTTCGAGTCCGTGCCATCCCGGAAGGCGAGAGGACGCCGAGACGTGCATGCCGTCATGGTCGAGGGTATCGCCGCGACCGGCAGGAGTGGCAGGAGTCTTCGTGGCCTGCGGGACCGCGCGGCGCGGAGCACGGACCGTTAGGACCGCTGACTGGGGACCTCACCAGTCGCCGTCAAGGAGCACCTCGCGAAGCCGACTAAGTCCAAGGCTGGCGATCACCATCAAGACGGGCTTGAGCCCAGTCTGGTGCCAAGTGCGCGGAGTCAACGCGGCTGACGCCTACGGTTCAGACGCCGGCGACGTAGGCAGTGAGGAAGTGCACGCCGTGTCGGTCGAGGTTGCCTCGGGCGCGGTCGTAGTGCTCGGTGGTGCTTGGGTCGGCGTGCCGGGCCAAAATCTGGGCGTCCCGCAAGGGGACGCCGGCGTCGAGAGCGTTGGTGATCGCGGCGTGCCGCAACGAGTGCGGGCTGATGTGCCGCGGGATGCCGGCGGCCTTCGCAATCCGGGCGACCATCCGGTAAGCATCGCGGCGGTCGATCGCCTTCCCGGTGAGCGGCCGAAGGACCAGTGGCCCCCTGGTGCGCTCGCCCCGGCATGCCTCCAAGACCCGCAGCACCGGGACGGTGATCGGCATCGTGGCGGGCTTGTTGCCCTTGCCCACCAGGTGCAGCACCCGGTGGCCACGCAGGGTGTCGGCGTAGTCCTCGATCCGCACCGCGGCAGCCTCGGATGCTCGTAGTGCGTTGATGCCGAGCAGGTAGGCGAGGGCGCCGTGGTGGACGGTGATGGTCTGGGCGACTTGCAGGAAGCGGATCAGCTCCAGTCGGTCCAGTCCTCGAGTGCGGGATTCGTCGCGGTGGACTTTCGGCAGCCTTGCGTAGACGGCCGGGTCTGCGGGGATGAGACCGTCGATGTGCGCGAACCGGAAGAAGCCACGGACGCCGTGCATCATCGTCACGACAGAGGAGTCCATCAGGCCCCGCTCGCCGAGACTGGGGATGTACAGCTCGACATGGGCGCGCTGGACCCCCACCAACGGGTCCAAGGTGTTCGCCTCACACCAGGCGAACCACTGCCGCACCTGGAACGCGTACAGGGTGTGGGTGCGCCCGGCGTAACGGGCCAGGAAAGAGACCGCCGCCAGCTGGGCGGTCGACATCGATGACGGCTGGAACGGAAGCAGAGTCGTCGGAGCGGACATGGCGTTACCTCATGCAGCGACCGCAAGAGGCCAAGGTCACGCGCGCCGCCAACGCGGCCCAGGCACCCGAACCGCATCGACGCTACGCCCCTTTCGCATAAGCAGCCAGTCCGCAGGCGGCGATGTGCCGCGGGTCGGGCTCGGCTGTCTACGAGCCGGGGATGACGATTGCTCTTTCTCAAGGTTCCAGGGAGCGACCGGCGTCGCGGCGGCTGATGTACCCCGCATCGGCGAGCCAGCGCACGGTATCTCGCATGGACTCCGCCAGGGAGCGTCCGCTGACTCCGAGATCGTTGACCGTCGCGGAGTAGTCGACGCGGGCGTCGATCGCGATGAACCGGGCACCCTCCACCGCGTGCGGCAGGAAGGGCCAGCCGGTCCGGTAGCCGAGCTGCAACACCGGGAGCATGGCTTTGAGCGGCAGACGAGCCGCCGGGAGCCTGCGTCCGGTCACGGTTCGTAGCGTCTCGTGCGGGAGGGCGACCGTCTCGCCGGGGACCAGATAGCGACGCCCCGGTCGGTCGAGGGCCGCCACCACCACGTCCGCAGCGTCGCGGACGTCCACCCACTGCGTTCCACCCCGAGGCCAGGTGGGGAGACGACCGCGCAGAATCTCACGGATCACCTGGTCACTCTCGCCGAGGTAGGGGTCGTGCGGGCCCAAGACGCCGCCCGGATTGACGATGGCAATCGGAGCACCGTCCTCCTGCCGGTCCCGGGCAACACGCTCGGACTCCACCTTGCTCTGGGTGTACGGACCGAGGGTGACGCCCAACGGGCTCTCATGATCCAGAGTTGCGCCAGGTCGCAAAAGTGCCCCGGTCGAGGACACGTGGACGATGCCGGTGCAGCCGGCTTCTGTCGCCGCGTCCAGGACCGTGATCGTGCCGGCCTCGTTCTCCCGCTGCATCCGCTCGGCATCGCGGCGTCGGTAGGAGAACGTGGCGGCGGCGTGGATGGCCCGGTCGCAACCGCGCGCCGCGTCTCTCGCCGCGGCAGCATCGGTCATGTCCCCGGGCACGACCTCCATGCGCGGGTCGTCCGGATCCACGTCGAGCAGCGCGAGGTTCGCCCGCAGCTTCGCAGGTGTCCGCACCAACGCCCTCACCCGGTGGCCCTCGTCGAAAAGGCGCCCGAGGATGTGGATGCCGAGGAACCCCGATGCACCCGTGAGCATGACAACGGACATGGCCCTCAGTCTGTCGCCACCGCCCGCGGAGGGACAGTGCCAATGGGGGTGGCCTCCGGGGTCCACATTGAGGGTTAACCATTTCTGAAAACGCACCGCCGGGTAGCCATAGCGGGCTTCTTCACCCAATACAGCCTTATCGAGCACGCCATCGGCAACGCGGCGGCCTGTACCCAGGATTGGCGGCTCTGGCCAAGGACACCCCACGTCGTCATCCGTATCACCGAGCCATCCCCGGTCCTCATCGCGCTCGAGGCGAAGATGTTCGATCGCCTGAGCAAGCCAGACCTGCTGAAGCAGTTGTCTGCGCAGAAGGCGCAATTGGATCAAATCTGCGAGCACCGCGCTGGCCACTTGGATGTCGACAAGGTGGCTCTTGCGCATTGGGCCCTGCTCCCCGAGGCGCTGGCGGCGGCGATGCCCGATCTCGGGACAGTTGAGTCCCCGATGTGGTGTAGCGCGGTCGCCGGGTTCGTTGCCGAGTTGGTGATGGACGAGGTGCGGCCACCGCGTGATCCTTCGAGTGAACCTTCCAAAGCACTCTCGAATGGAGTCATCACGATGACCGCACCACCGATTGTCGACCCTGCAGGCCTGCTGGGCGAAGCACTGTCCGAGGCGTCGCCGGATCTGATGCGTTCGCTGCTGCAGTCGATCATCAACACGTTGCTGTCGGCCGATGCTGACGCGGTCGTGGACGCCGAGTGGGGACGGCCCTCTCGGACCGCACGGCGCAGCGCAACGGCTACCGCCATCGCGACCTCGACACCCGCGTCGGCACGATCGACGTCGCGATCCCCAAGCTGCGCCAGGGCACCTACTTCCCGCAGTGGCTGCTCGAGCGTCGCAAGCGGGCCGAGGCGGCGTTGATCACCGTGGTCGCCGACTGTTACCTCGCCGGGGTGTCCACCCGGCGCATGGACAAGCTGGTCAAGACGTTGGGGATCGACTCGCTGTCCAAGTCGCAGGTCTCCCGGATGGCGACCGAGCTGGACCAGGTCGTCGAGGACTTCCGCCACCGCCCCCTGGACACGGCGGGACCGTTCACGTTCGTGGCAGCCGACGCCCTCACGATGAAGGTCCGCGAAGGCGGCCGGGTCGTCAACGCGGTCGTGCTGCTCGCCACCGGCGTCAACGGTGACGGCCACCGCGAGGTCTTGGGTCTGCGGGTCGCGACCTCCGAAACCGGGGCGGCGTGGAACGAGTTCTTCGCCGACCTGGTCGCCCGCGGCCTGGCCGGGGTCCGCCTGGTCACCTCCGACGCCCACGCCGGCCTGCGCGAGGCGATCGCGGCGAACCTGCCCGGCGCGTCCTGGCAGCGCTGCCGCACCCACTACGCCGCCAACCTCATGAGCGTGACCCCGAAAGCGATGTGGCCCGCGGTCAAGGCGATGCTGCACAGCGTGTACGACCAGCCCGACGCCCCCGCCGTGCACGCCCAGTTCGACCGGCTCATCGACTACGTCAGCGAGAAGCTCCCCGCGGTGGCCGAGCACCTCGCCGGCGCTCGCGACGACATCCTCGCGTTCACCACCTTCCCCAAGGACGTGCGGACCCAGGTCTGGTCCAACAACCCCGCCGAACGCCTCAACAGGGAGATCCGCCGCCGCACCGACGCCGTCGGGATCTTCCCCAACCGCGATGCCATCATCCGGCTCGTCGGAGCTGTCCTGGCCGAGCAGACCGACGAATGGGCCGAAGGCCGCCGCTACCTCGGCCTAGAGGTCCTCACCCGCTGCCGCCTCACCCTCACCACCACCGACCCCGAGATCGGAGCAGACACCATGCCCGCCCTGACCGCCTGACCCTCACCGATCACGCAGCGCTACACCACTCCCAGGGACTTGACCCTCGGGACACCCATCATCACCTGGGAGCGCCTGCTGGCCGCCTACGCCGACATCGATCAGCGGCGCACCAACCAGCTGCTCGAGTGGCTAGAAGAAGTCATCCAGAAGCCGCGACCGTCTCAGCGCTAGAAACTGGACCGTGCAGGGATCTAACCCCGTCGCGGCATGAGCGAGCGTCGCTGGTAGCCCGGTCGCTCGCATGCGACGGCCCCCTCGGCCGCCCGCGACGACATGAATCTTTCGCCATGCAACCGGGGTCGGTTAGCGTTCAAGAGCCCACGCACCGCCGTCCCCGTGGGCGCGCCGAGCGCCTGCGCGGCCGCAGTCCGACGGCTGACGAAGGGAACCCAGCCCATGAAGTACTCCGTTCTCGGCCAGACCGGTGTCCGCGTGTCCCGGATCTGCATGGGCACGGCAACCTTCGGCGTGGCCCCGAGCTCCCAGGACGCCGATGGCGTCGTCGGTGCGGCCCTTGATCTGGGCATCAATTTCTTCGATACGGCGGACGTCTATGGCTCGACCCCGACGTTCGACCGGCCCGGTGCGCCGCCGGCTGCGGAGCGCGAGCCGGCCGAGGAGATCCTCGGCCGAGCCTTGGCCGGACGCCGCGACGCGGTGGTGCTCGCGACAAAGTCCGGCGAGCGCCGGTTCCACCCTGAGGCGGGGCTGTCACGCCGGTACGTCATCCAGCAGGTCGAGCAGAGCCTGCGTCGGCTACGCACCGACCGCATTGACGTCTATTACGCGCATTTCCCCGACCCGGCCACGCCGCTGGAGCAGACGCTTCACGCGTGCGACACCGATGTTCACCCGTGTGCACCTGTGTCGTGCGACATCGTTTCAGCCCTTGACGGACGTGCGTGGGGACGACAGCGTGCTCGGCAACTCCACCAAGGACGGAGTGAACCGCAAGCTGGAACCCTTCGCGTCCCCGTCCAAGACTGTAACGTGGGCAAGCCCTTGCATGAGGCGCAGCAAAGCGCCACAATTGTGTGCATGACCGTTGAACCGCTCCGGGACGTCCGTAACCACTTCAGCGACGTCATCGACCGGGTCGAGCACGAGCACGAGCGCGTCACCGTCACCCGCAACGGCCGCGCCGTGGCGGTCATCCTCAGTCCCGAGGACCTGGCCGAGCTCGAGGAGACCCTCTCGGTTCTGAGCGACCCGCAGGCCCTGGCCGACATCCGCGAAGCCGACGCCGCCTATGCAGCTGGTGACGTCGTCCGCGGCGTGGATGCCGTCCGAGCCCTGCGGTCGTGAGCGACGCTCCATACGAGCTGGTCCTGGCCCCACCCGCCATCCGGGCCCTTCAGTCCGGGCTGCCTCAGGGTGTTGCTGCCGCGGTCCTCGAGTTCGTGACCGGTGCCCTGGTCGAAAACCCTCACCGGGTCGGCAAGGCGCTGCGCGGTGACCTCGCCGGCATCCACTCGGCCCGCCGCGGCACCTACCGCGTGCTGTATCGGATCAACAATGACGAGCGTGAGGTCCTCGTGCTCCGCATCGATCACCGAAGCGACGTCTACCGACCCGGGTGATGGCGCTGGACTCTCACGTCAGCTTGCCGTGGCTGGCATGCTCGCCAGCTGCAGGCTCCAGGTAAAGGCCGTCCCGGCGACGGACCACAAGGACGTCAAGCACCAGTAGCCCGTCAACCTGTTCTTGATCGATCGTCCGGATCCACCCCTCCCCTGATCGAGTGTCAAGCAGACCTTTCCCCGTCGACTCGGCCTCATCGCCGACACGCCGCGCCGACGTACCCCACCTCAGCCGGCCGCCGCTACCGCGCCCGCGAGAGGACGAATTCCCCGAGACCAAGTCCCGCACACCCGGTGCATTGTCGGTAACGATTTGGTGGCCAGTGGCCACAAAGGACCTCCCCGATGGCGTTGGGAGGTATGGCGATGAGTTTGCACAAACTGACGGCCGGGTCGGGGTACACGTACCTGACGCGGCAGGTGGCTGCTCACGACCGCGCCGGCGGGCCGCGCACGTCGTTGGCGTCGTACTACTCCGAGCGGGGTGAGACGCCGGGACGGTGGGTGGGCTCCGGCATCGCCGGGATCAATGGTCTGAGTGTGGGGGACGAGGTCACCGCGGAGCAGATGCGGCTGCTGTTCGGGTTTGGTCTGCACCCCCTCGCGGAACTGCGCGAGGAGCAGCTGTCGGGTCCCGGCCTGACCGAGCGGGACTACCGCGCCGCGCGCCGGCTGGGGGTGCCGTGCAAGGTCTACGCGGGCGGTCCCAGCGCGTTCCAGGTGCAGGTCGCCCAGCGGGTCGAGGACCACGCGGCCTCCCTGGGGCACCCACGCGACTACCCCGTTGCGCCGAAGGATCGGGCCCGGATCCGCTCCGAGGTCGCCGCCGAGTTCTTCCGTGCCGAGCACGGGCGGGACCCCCGAGACGCCCGCGAGCTCTCCGGGGCGGTCGCGAAACTGTCGAGGCCGCGCACGAGCGCGGTGGGTGGGTTCGACCTGACCTTCTCCCCGGTGAAGTCGGTCAGTACCTTGTGGGCGATCGCTCCACCGGAGGTCGCGGCGCAGATCGAGCTGGCCCACAACGAGGCCGTCGCCGACGCCCTGGGTTTCATCGAGGCGCACGCGCTGTACTCGCGGGAGGGCACCAACGGGGTGCGTCAGGTCGACGTCACCGGGCTGGTCGCGGCCGCGTTCACCCACCGCGACTCGCGTGCCGGGGACCCGGACCTGCACACCCACGTCGCAGTCGCGAACAAGGTCCAAACACTGTCTGGGAAGTGGCTGGCCATCGACGGACGGATCCTGTTCAAGGCCAAGGTCACCGCCTCCGAGACCTACAACACCGCCTTGGAGAAGCACCTGCGGACCCGGCTCGGGCTGACCTTCGCGCCCCGTCCCGGCACCGATCGCGGCAAACGCCCGATCCGCGAGGTGGTCGGTGTCGACCCGTCCCTGAACCACCGCTGGTCCACCCGCCGGGCCGCGATCGAGACCCGCCGCGGGGAGCTGGCCACTACCTTCCAGGGCGACCACGGCCGCCCGCCGAGCGTGGTGGAGGCGATCCAGCTCGCCCAGCAGGCCACCCTGGAGACCCGCGACGCCAAACACGAACCGCGCACCCTGACCGAGCAACGAGCGGAATGGCGCGAGCAGGCGCAGGACATTCTCGGCGGCCCAGCCGGTGTGGCAGCGATGGTGACCACCGCCCTGTCCGCCGCGCGAGGCCACGCGACACCGGCGACCACGGTGGATGCGGCGTGGGTGCGGGAGACCGCATACCAGGTCCGCGACGAGATCTCGGCCCGCCGCTCGACCTGGCAGGTCTGGCACGTGCGCGGCGAGGCGCACCGGCAGGTGCGCGCCGCGAACCTGCCCGCCGCCCTGGTCGAGCAGGTCGTGGACCTGGTCATCGACCACACCTTGGCTGCCGCCTCGGTCCGCCTGACCCCCGTCGGTGATGGTCTGGAGGAGCCCGCAGAGCTCCGTCGAGTCGACGGGTCGAGCATGTACGAGGTCGCCGGCTCCGCGGTCTACACCAGCGAGGGCATCCTCGCTGCGGAGCAGCGCCTCGTGCACACCGCCGGCGTCGTCGACGGTCACCGGGCCAGCCGGGACGCAGTCGACCTGGCCCTGCTCGAGCAGGCCGCCAACGGGGTCACCCTCAACCCCGGACAAACGGCCCTCGTCACGCAGATGGCGACCTCCGGGGCGCGGCTCCAGCTGGCCATCGCCCCTGCCGGGACCGGGAAGACCACCGCCATGCGCGCGCTGGCCGCCGCGTGGGTCGAGGACGGCGGCACCGTCCTCGGCTTCGCACCCTCCGCCGCCGCCGCAGCCGTCCTGCGCGAGCAGACCGGCGCCACCACCGACACCCTGGCCAAGCTCACCTGGTCGATCAGCGCAGGTGACCTGCCCGACTGGGCCGAAGCAATCGGGGCACGCACCCTGGTCGTCATCGACGAGGCCGGAATGGCCGACACCCTCTCCCTGGACACCGCCGTGCACTTCGTCACCAGCCGCGGCGGGCAGGTCCGGCTCATCGGGGACACCCAGCAGCTCGCCGCGATCGGCGCCGGCGGCGTCCTGCGCGACATCGCCGCCACCCACGGCGCCCCGCACCTGGACGAGCTCATGCGGTTCACCGACCCCGTCGAAGGAGCCGCCTCCCTGGCCCTGCGCGACGGGCGCACCGAAGCGCTCGGGTTCTACCTCGACCACGACCGGGTCCATGTCGGCGACCTCGCCACCGTCACCACGCACGTGTTCACCGCCTGGGCCACCGACCGCGCCCGCGGCCTGGACGCGATGATGCTGGCCCCCACCCGAGACCTGGTCTCCCAGCTCAACAGCCAAGCCCAGACGCACCGCCTCGCCGGCCGTAATCCCGGGCTTGGGGTGCGACTGGCCGACGGCAACACCGCGTTTGTGGGCGACACCGTGCTCACCAGATCCAACGACCGCCGGCTGAGGACTGGCGGCAACGACTGGGTCAAGAACGGCGACCGGTGGAACGTCCAAGGCGTCCGCGATGACGGGTCACTCGCGGTGCAGCACAACCACAGCGGACGACTCGTCACGCTCCCCGCTGACTATGTCGCCGCCGCCGCTGAGCTCGGATACGCGAGCACCGTCCACGGCGCCCAGGGCATCTCCGTGGCCACCGTCCACGGCCTGGCCACCGGAGCGGAGAGCCGACAGCAGCTCTACACGATCCTCACCCGCGGGTCCGCCGCCAACCACCTCTACCTCCAGGTCATCGGCAACGGCGACCCCCACGACATCACCCGCCCGGACAACGTCCAGCCGCGAAGCGCGACCGACATCCTCGAGGCCATCCTCGCCCGAGACGACGCCCCCGTCTCCGCCACCACCACCGCCCGCGAACATGCCTCTCCCGCCCTGCGGCTTGGCGCGGCCACCGCCCGCTACCTCGACGCCCTCCACGTCGCCGCCGAACACCACCTCGGCACCGCTGCGGTCGCGGCTCTGGAGACGGGCGCCGACCGGATCGTGCCGAGCATCGCCGACGACCCTGCGTGGCCGACCCTGCGCGCCCACCTCGTCCTGCTCGCCGCCACCGGCGCCGACCCGTTAGTGATCCTGCAGGGCGCGGCCAGCGCCCGCGAGCTGGACACCGCCGACGACCGCGCGGCCGTCCTGCACTGGCGCCTGCCCCACCCCGGCGCCACCGGCTCCGGACCCCTGCCTTGGCTGACTAGCATCCCCGCAGCCCTGCACGACGACCCGCACTGGGGCCCGTACCTGACCGCCCGGTCCAACCTGATCACCACGCTGGCCGGTGAGGTGCGCCACCAGGCCACTGACGTGCCGAACACCCCAATATGGTGGCCCCCGGGTCGCTCACTGCCCGCCCCGGAACTGCTCGGTGACGTCGCCGTCTGGCGGGCCGCGAACGCCGTCCCCGACAGCGATCACCGACCCACCGGGTCCGCACAACCCGCGAAGGCCCACGCCCGGTGGCAGCACGAGCTCGACGCCCGCCTCGGCAGCAGAAACACCGCGACGCTCGCCGACTGGACCTCGCTCATCCACGCATTGGTTCCCGCTGCTCGGTGCGACGACTACACCGCGCACCTGGCGGAACACCTTGCCGAGCTCTCAGCCGCGGGCGTACCCGCCGAGGCCCTGCTGCGCATCGCCACGGGGCCCGGGGTCCCCCTTCCCGACGACCACGCCGCCTCAGCCCTGTGGTGGCGCATCCAACGCCACCTGCCCGACCCCACCGACCCTGGCGCGCCGAACCCACCCACCTGGTCGGCACCGCGGGAGCTGCCGATTGTCCGGGACCCGCGCGCCGGCCTCGACGACATACGCCGCCGCGCCACCCAGGCCCGGCGCAACAGCCCGGTCCGCCGTCCCCAACCTCGAGGGCCGGGTATGTCGCGATGACCCCCCACCCGCGTGCCTCATCGTCCGGCGACGCGAGACTGCCCGAACGGATCTGCCGTCCCGTGTCCACACACGCCTCTCAGCGGGCTTTAGGCAAGCAGGAGGTAGTCATGACCACGAAAGTCCACCGAGAATTCGAGTCCCTGTCCTCAGCCGCCGAACGCACCGGGCTGAGCATCCGCACCCTGCGCCGAAGAATCGCCAGTGGCGACCTCGCCGCCTACCGCAACGGCCTCCGGGTCATTCGCGTCGATCCGGACGATGTCGACCGCCTCATGGTGCGCATTCCCGCAGCCAGTGATTGACTGTGGCCGCACCTGGACAAGCTGCGGAGGCGGGCCCCGGAGTCGGTGACAGCCGAGGGACTGCGCCCGAGAGGGAGTGTGAGCATCGCTCAGTGCGACACATCGATCAGGTGCACGTTCACCCGGCCGTGGCCGTGCGCGATGACGCCACAGGAGCGACACCCCATCGGCTCCGGCTCGGACTCAACCGTGACCACCAGCCGGTCCCGAGGATCGCGATCAACTCCGATCACGTGCAGACCGGGCAGCCCCACGAGCAGGTCGCAACGGTCGCAGTATCCGCCGCGGGCACGGCAGCACAACGTAGGCTCGGTCATCGTCGAGGTCCTTGAGATCAGGAGAGGTAAGAGTCCTCTGATCCTCGAGGGCCTCGACCCCTCCCACCCCTCAACCCGCGACCCGGCGCGCCGTGCTCACCCCACACTCATCGGTGAAGAGCCCGATTACCGCTATGCAGGGACCGACGACGAGACAAGGGCACCCGCCCCACCCCTTGACGCTAAACACCTCACGCTGATGTTCGGACGTTTTGGCTCCGCGCGGTCTGAGAGCATCGTCGCCAAGAGAAGCGCTTCACAGATCCGCGAGCCTGATGTACAAAGGGTGAAATGCCGGAAGGGCCGATAGCATTTGCCCCCATACGGGTCTTTCTGAGCTGGCCAGGTGTAGTCTGCGAGTACGGGTTCCCAGCGTGAACATATTCGTGGGGGTTACGAATGGCTAGTCTCAAGCATGTAGCGCCAGCGGTTGCAGTGGCCCTGATGATCGGCGTCCTGCCCGTCGTCGCATCGACCGCTCAGGCTGATCTGGACCCCTTGTCTCGTGCGGACATCAAGGATGTGCCGGGAGACCAGACTGCAGAGGAATTCGAACTCGCGCTAGGCGTTCCTCTAAGCGAGGCGGGAGGAGGTTCGCTTAACCGCCAAGCCGAAGAGGCTATTGCCGATGTTCGGCGGCAACTGGCTGCTCGTGGAATGACAGAAGTCGCCTTCGCAAGAGTTGTGGGACAACGTCAAATCGATGTATACCTCGATCCTGGTGTCTCCGCTGAGGATGTGAAGATCCCGGACATGGAAGTGCGCTTCATCAACACCACGTTCAGTCAGGCGTCTGCCAGTGCACTTCAAGAACGAATCTTGGTTGAGATGGACGTTTGGCGAGCGCAGGGTCTCGATATCTGGAGCACGTCCTCGGATGTGTCGAGTGGAGCAGTTCTTGTGTGGGTGGAGCCAAGCGATTCTGCTCCCGTTGCTAAATTCGAGCGTGATTATGGCGCCCAAGTCCAAGTCATTGAGAAAGGGCGAACGCTAAGTCGATCAGCGACGCGATCTACAGATTACTCGCCTTGGTATGGCGGCAACTACTTCAATGTTCTTGCTGCCGGCTCTAACGCCTTTCTCGGTCGATGCTCAACGAGCTTCGCGGTTCTTAAGTCGACGAACGACTACTCTCTCAGCGCCGGTCACTGCTTTAACGCGACCGGGGATCGAGCTCAGTATTTCTGGACTGAGGCGATCATGGGACACGCGTCACAAAGGGATTTTGTGAGCGGAGCCCCAGCCGATACGTCGCTGATCGCCGGAGAATATGCACCTTTCGTGTGGAATTCGGCAACAACGTTTCTCGCCCAGAGAGTGGCATCGTCGAGCGACGTAAAGGACGCGCCCACATGTTTCGACGGCGGGCGCTCGGGTCAAAACTGCAAGTTGAAAACTACAAGCAACTTGAACACTTCCTTCACCGAGGGCGGCGTGACAACGACGGGTCTGGTGCAGGTCGTATCAACAGATGGATCTTCCCCGTGCCGACCCGGTGACAGTGGGGGTCCCGTCTACGACGCCTCCCCTGGCAATGGAATCAGAGCCCGCGGAACCATCGTTGTGTGTCCGCAAGATGGTTTTGCCGGAAGCACGGCATTGTTTCTTCCCTGGTATCGCGGCGTGCCCCGATTGGGCTCCGTCGCTCTGATGACACCGTGACGTGGCGAAGGTAGCTCTGCCTGTGCGTCTGAGCCTCGATGTCTTGACGCACCTGATGCCCGATGGGTCTGTATCACCTGATTCTTGACAGTTCGGCAAGGAAACTGAGGCAGCGGTCGGCGGCCGCCGCCTGTGATGCTACGCACCGGCTTTTCTGTTTGTTCGGCGCCCACGCGGGTCTCTGCGTCGACCTCCACGGATCGGGGCCCGAGAGCGTGAGGTCCTGTTTCGGACTGACCTGTTAATGACGTGCCGAAGATGTTTGGCCCCGTCATCATCGGCACGTGAGTGGGAAACAGGAGCCCAAGAAGTCGCGCAAGCTGCCCATCGAGCAGGAGTCGATTCTGGCGCGGCTCGCATGCGCACGCGATGAGCAGCTCGACGTGAGCGTGCTTCGATGGATACCGGACTCCGATCGCCATGACGGCTTCGTCCTTGCTGGTGGCGAAAGGTGGGTATCGCTGGCCAAGGTCGACGGGGTCAGCCTCGATGGGTGGTGCCTGCTCCGGAGGAAGGACATCCAGTCCGTCTTCCTCGACCCAGACCCACTCGCATCGAAGGTTTTGAAGGTCCGCGAGCAGTGGCCACCTCTCGTAGTCGACGTGGCCCTTGACGATGCGGCGGTGGTCCCTCAGTTCGTCAGCTGAGGTCGCGGCTACGTTGAGTTAGATCGTCCCGACATCATGTGGCTCGGATCGGTGGTGCAAGTCGACGTGTACAGCCTCAAGTTTCTGGAAGTCAGCACCCTGGCTGAGTGGGCGCGCAAGCCCCGAGCCGTCGACCTCGAAGACCTGACACGAATCGAGTTCGGCTGCGACTACGAGGCCGGGGTGGCGCTCGTCGCCGGTCCGAGACCTCGGTGACACAAGTCTGAGCGCGTGCGCATAACCAGGCACGTGTGTGAAACACGCCGCACTCGGAGTGGCCACATGTGGGCGGTGCGCCGCACGCTCGTAGGCGTGCGACAGATCGCTCGTACCTTGCACCAAGGCCCACCGTTGTTGACCGAAGGCCGCTCGAGGCACACCCCTACCTCGCTATCGGCCCTCGCGGCCGGCCATCGCCGAGAGTGCGGCGGCGATCTCCCTGTCGCGGCCTTGAGCCGCGTGTTGGTATCTCAGCGCCGCGGAGACCGAACTATGGCCGAGACGCTGCTGCAGCTCGGCGAGGGTGGCGCCCGCACGGGCCGCCATCGTGGCACCCGTGTGGCGGAGGTCGTGCACCCTCAGGTCCGGACGACCGGCGGCCTCGCGCGCCATCCGCCAGTTGCGGTGGAGCGTCGACGGCTGCAGGTGCGAGACACGATCACGTCCCGGAAAGAGCAGCGCGTCCGCACTCGGGTCCGTCATCGTGTCGAGATGGTGAGCAACCGCAGGGACGATGTGCGGCGGGATGGACACCACCCTCGTCCCTGCCGCCGACTTCGGCGTGCCCACGATGGCCTGGCCGCCCACCCAGGAGACCGCGCGGACGATCCTTACCGTCCCAGCAGCGACGTCGATGTCCTTTCGGCGTAGCTCGAGCACCTCACCGCTGCGCAGCGCGCACCAGGCGCACAGCAGCACCAGCGCGCGATGACGTTCAGGGATGGCCTCCACGATATTCGCCAGCTCGTCGAGAGAGGCTGGGCGAATCTCTCGAACTCGAGGTGTGTTTGCCGCGCCGCGGATGCGGCATGGGTTGCTGTCGATCACCTCGTCAGCGACCGCGGTGTTCATCACCGCCTTCAGCAAGGCATAGCCACGCGCACGGACGGTTGGCCTGTCGGTCGGCAACTGCGACCACCACGTCCGTACGACGCTCGGGGTCATTGCCTCCATGGTGAGCGGACCCAGCACTGGGATCAGGTATCGGCGCAGCAGGTGCTCGTACCCTTCGCGGGTTCGGGGCTTGAGGTCGCGCTCCCGCAGCCACTGGGTTGAGTAGGCGTCGAACGTCAGCGGCGCCAGCCGCGCCACCTTGATCGGCGGTTGCCACTCACCCGCGAGCACCTCCCCCCGTCGCCGGCCGAGCCACCCCTCGGCGTCCCCCTTGGTCTCGAACGTCTGCGCAGCCGGGCGGCGGACCAGGTCCGGGCCGACAAAGCTCGCTTGCCAACGACCCGAAGGGAGCTTCCGAAGACTTCCGAAACCTCTTCTGGACGCCCCCCGAGTCACCTCGACGCACCTGTCTGTGGCAGCCGGCGTGCAACATACGTGCAACAACGGTGGCCATTCTTGTCCATTCGCGTCCACTCCCGTCCCCTGGCGAAGCGCTGCTTCGCTCGCTCAATAGGACCACAGGACAAGGGTTTTCAGCAAGATCTTGTTGAGCTGGCGAGGGGACTTGAACCCCTAACCCCCTGTTTACAAGACAGGTGCGCTACCGATTGCGCCACGCCAGCGCACGTCGGCGAGCGTTCGCTCCCGACGGCGACCCGCACTTTACCGGGCGGCGCCACGGTGACGCGACGAGAGCCGGGACGATCGTCCCTGACCCGGCGCCGCCGGTGGTGTGACGGTGAGGACATGACACAGATCAGAGTTGTCGAGCTCAAGGAGCAGCCCACGGCCGTCGTAGGCGAAAAGGTCCCGATGTCGGATCTCACGGAGTTCTTCGGCCGGGCGTTCGCCACGGTCATGGAGGTCGTGGGCCGGCAGGGCGGGCAGGTCGCCGGGCCGCCCTTCGCGATGTACCACGGGACGCCCTCCGACACCGTCGACGTCGACGCCGGGTTCCCGGTGACGTCCACGGTCGAGGCCAGCGACGACGTCCGGGCCAGCGTCCTTCCCGCCGGCCGCGCGGTCGAGGCCACCCACATCGGTCCCTACGACACGCTCGCGCAGACCTACGACGAGATGATGCGCTGGACCGCGGAGCAGGGACTCCAGCCGGGCACCGACATGTGGGAGCAGTACCTCACAGACCCGGAGACCGAGCCGGACCCCGCCAAGTGGCGCACCCGCGTCCTCTGCCCGATCCGCTGACGCCTCACCGACCCGACCCCGACCGGGGGTCGACAGCCGCGCCCGGGACGTGAACGCGCGCGGCCGGCATACGTCCGTCGTCCCTACACTCGAGCGGTGACGCGACCGCTCCGCCGCCAGGTGCACGACATCGGTCGGCGCCGCGCCTGGGTCATCTGGCTCGTCGGGCTCGCCGTCTACATCGTCGCGGTCTTCCACCGCACCTCGCTCGGCGTCGCCGGCCTCGTCGCGGCGGACCGGTTCGACATCACCGCCGCGCAGCTCGCGACGTTCACGGTCCTCCAGCTCGTCGTGTACGCCGGCATGCAGATCCCCGTGGGCGTCCTCCTGGACCGCTTCGGCTCCCGGCTTCTTCTGCTGGTCGGTCTCGCGCTCATGACCGCCGGGCAGCTGTGGTTCGCCTTCGCGGGGAGCTTCGAGGTCGGTCTCGCGGCGCGCGTCCTGCTGGGCATCGGCGACGCGATGATCTTCACCAGCCTGCTGCGGCTCGTCGCGCTGTGGTTCCGTGTGCGGCAGGCGCCGGTCATCACCCAGCTGAGCGGGATGATCGGACAGCTCGGCGCCGTCGCGGCCGCCACCCCGCTCGCCGCGGCGCTGGAGCGGTTCGGATGGGAGCGGTCGTTCGGGATCTCGGCCGGTGTCGGCGCGCTCCTGTCGGTCGCCCTCGTGCTCATCGTCAAGGACTCGCCGTACACCGGCCTGTCCGTCGAGAAGATCAAGGTCAGGGCGCTCGCCCGCACCCTCGCCGAGGTCTGGGGCAACCCGGGGACGCGCCTTGCGATGTGGATCCACTTCACCGGGCAGTTCGGCGCCACGGTCTTCACGATGCTCTGGGGCTACCCCTTCCTCGTCGAGGGGCAGGGGCTGAGCCCGGCCGCGGCCGGCGGGCTGCTCATCACGCTCACGCTCACCGCCGTCGTCGCCGGGCCGGTCGTCGGCCACCTCACCGGGCGGCTGCCCTACCGGCGCTCGCAGATCGTCCAGGTCATCGTCGTCGCCATGGCCAGCGTCTGGGCGCTCGTGCTCCTCTGGCCCGGTCGCGCGCCGCTGTGGCTGCTCGTCCTCCTCGTCTGCGTCACCGGCTGCGGCGGTCCCGGGTCGATGGTCGGCTTCGACCTCGCCCGCACCTTCCACCCGTCGGAGAGGCTCGGGCGGGCGGCCGGGGTCATCAACATCGGCGGGTTCACGGCCTCGCTCGTGACGATGGCGCTCATCGGGGTCATCCTCGACCAGCGGGCGCCGGGAGGACCGGGCACCTACACGCTCACCGACTTCAAGTGGGCCATGTCGGTGCAGTTCCTGCTCTGGGGGTTCGGCTCGCTCCAGATCTGGCGCTACCGCCACAAGGGCCTCGACTACATCGACGACCACCCGGGCGCGCTCGACGCCCTGCGGGCCGGCGACACCCTCCTGCCCGGCATCTCCCGCGACCCCGACTGATCGGGCCACGTTCGCCTCGATGACGCGTGTCGGTCACCGGCGAGCCCGCGCCATCGACCTATAAAGGGGTGACCGGGCCGTGTATGAGACGGCCCGGTCTGTCGTTGCTGCTCGCAGGCGGGCCCAGCGCAGGCTCAGCGCAGGAGGTGACGGCTGATGACGAGCCGCTGGATCTGGTTGGTCCCCTCGAAGATCTGGGTGACCTTCGCCTCGCGAAAGTAGCGCTCGACCGGGAAGTCCTGCGTGTAGCCGGCCCCGCCGAGCACCTGGATCGCGTCCGTGGTCACCTTCATCGCGGCGTCGGTGGCGAGCAGCTTCGCGACGGCGGCCTCCTTCGAGAAGGCCCGCCCGGCGTCCTTGAGCCGTGCGGCATACAGGTAGGCCGCGCGCGCACCGCTGACCGCAGCCTCCATGTCGGCCAGGAGGAACGCGAGCCCTTGGTTCGCGGCGATCGCCCGTCCGAACTGCTGACGTTCCTTCGCGTATGCCGTGGCCGCGTCGAGCGCGGACTGCGCCAGACCCGTTGCGGCGGAGGCGATCCCGAGCCGTCCCGCATCGAGTGCCGACAGGGCGATGGCCATGCCCTGCCCCTCCTCACCGATGCGGTGGGCGGCGTCCACCCGAACCCCGTCGTAGATGACCTCGCGCACGGTGTCGCAGTGCAGGCCCATCTTCTTCTCCGGCGCCCCGAAGGTCATCGCCTCGTCACCGGCCGGCACGACGAAGCACGAGAGGCCGCGCCCGCCGTCGTCGGAGGTCCGCGCGAAGGTCGTGTAGTAGTCCGCGTGGCCGGCGTGGCTGATCCAGGCCTTGCGGCCCTTGATGACGTATGCCGCACCGTCACGCGTCGCCCGCGTCGTCATCGCGCCGACGTCGGACCCGGCGAGGGGCTCGGAGAGGCAGTAGGCGCCGAGCTGGTCGCCCGAGAGCATCCCCGGCAGCAGGGCCTGCTGCTGCTCGGCGGTCCCGAAGGTCGTCACCGGGTAGGCCGTCAGCGAGTGCACCGACACCCCGACGGCGACGCTCATCCACGACGCGGCGATCTCCTCGACGACCTGGAGGTAGACCTCGTAGGGCTGGGCGCCCCCATCGAACTCCTCGGGGTGGGGGAGCGACAGCAGCCCCGCGCGCCCCAGCGTGCGGAACACCTCGGTCGGGAACGCTTCTCCCGTCGCGGCCGCGCGCTCGGCGTCGTCGACGCGCGGGCGCAGCTCCTTCGCGCAGATCTCGCGGGTGAGGTCGATGAGGTCGTCGCCCTCGGGCGTCGGCATGAGGCGGGTGACCGGCATACGGGCGACTGTAACGCGCGGCCGTCAGCCCCCGGGAGCCTCCTCGAACGCGCTCATCGGTGTGAGCTCCGGGCGCTTGGGCTCGAGCTGGTCGCCGCTGGACTGCCCCCGCATCCGCCGCTGCACCCACGGGGCGAGGTGCTCGCGCGCCCACGCGGCGTGCGTGCGCAGCTCTTGGCGTCGGGTCGCCGCGTCGGCAGGCGGGAGGGGGGTCGCCCAGTCGTCCTCGCTCGCGTGCCCGAGCGAGGTGAGCGCCGCCAGCGCCACCCGGCGGTGGCCCTCGGCGGTGAGGTGGATCCGGTCGTCGGCCCAGAGGCGCCAGTCGCGCAGGGCCGGAACGCCCCAGAGGTTGAGCACGTAGCACCCGTGGCGCTGGGCGATCGTGAAGAGGTTCGCGGTGTGGACGGCGTGCCGGCCACGCAGGGGTTTGAGCAGGCCTGCCTCCTGCGGGTCGACCGGGGTGGCGAGCAGGACGTCGGCGCCGGTCTGCCGCACCCGGACCACGGCGTCCTCGATCGTCTCCATGAGGGTGTTCGTGTCGACCGAGGGCCGCAGGAGGTCGTTGCCGCCGCCGATGAGGGACACGAGGTCCGGGGACATGGCGAGCGCCCGGTCCAGCTGTGGGCCCACGACGTCGGAGAGGAGCCGGCCGCGCACGGCGAGGTTGGCGTAGCGGAACGTCACCCGCTCCATGTGGGCCAGGTCGCTCAGCGACTCGGCCAGCCGGTCGGCCCAGCCGATGTAGCGGTCCGGCGTCTCCGGGTCCGGGTCGGACAGACCTTCGGTGAACGAGTCGCCCAGGGCCACGTAGCTGCTCCAGACGCGGGGCCCGCTCGGCATGGCGTTCACGGCAGTCTCCAGTCGAGGGGCGCGGCGCCCTGGCGGGCGAGCAGGTCGTTGACCTGGCTGAACGGTCGCGACCCGAAGAACCCGGACCGTGCCGACAGCGGCGAGGGGTGGGCGCTCTCCACACACGGTATGCCGTCCAGCCGGCTCCGCAGTGAGCGGGCGTCCCTGCCCCACAGGACGGCGACGAGCGGCCCGCCTCGGGCGACGAGGGCGTCGATGGCGCAGTCGGTGACCCGCTCCCAGCCCTTGCCGCGGTGGCTCGCCGACTCCCCGGGACGGACGGTGAGCACGCGGTTGAGGAGGAGCACGCCGCGTTCGGCCCACGGCGTGAGGTCGCCCGTGGTCGGCGCGGGCAGTCCGAGGTCGCTGCCGAGCTCGGCGTAGATGTTGACGAGGCTGCGAGGGATGGGCCGGACGTCGGGGGCGACGGCGAAGCTGAGGCCGATGGCGTGCCCGGGCGTCGGGTAGGGGTCCTGACCGACGATGAGCACCCGGACGTCCTCGAGGGGCTGCTCGAAGGCGCGCAGGACGTGGGGTCCGCCCGGCAGGTAGCCGCGTCCTGCGGCCACCTCGCCACGGAGGAACGCGCCGAGGTCGTCGAGCTCGCCCTGCACCGGTGCCAGGGCCTGCGCCCACGAGGGGTGGACGAGCTCGGCGAGCGGTCGAGGGGTCACGTCACTCACCGTAGTGCCGTCCCTCCGAGGGGTTGACAACCTACAACCGATCAGTTGTATATTGGTCCCATGACCGAGGCGGAGGAGAGCAGAGCCGACGCCCTCTTCCACGCCCTATCCGACCGGACGCGTCGCGACATCCTGCGCCGCGTGCTGGCGGGGGAGCACTCGGTCTCGGCCCTGGCCCGCAGCTACGACATGAGCTTCGCGGCGGTGCAGAAGCACGTCGCGGTCCTCGAGCGGGCCGGACTGGTCACCAAGCGCCGCAGCGGTCGCGAGGCCCTCGCGAGCGGGGAGGTGGAGGCCGTGCGCTCGGTCACCGCCCTGCTCGAGGAGTTCGAGACCGTCTGGCGCGGCCGGGTGGCGCGGATCGACGACTTGCTCGCTGGTCCGGGTCACCCCTGATCCCCACCCACCGAAGGAGAGAACCATGCCCGTCACGAGCATCGACAAGAACCCCGACGACCACTCGCTCGTCGTCACCTCCGACTTCCCCGCCCCCGTGGAGCGACTCTGGCGCTTCTGGACCGACCCGCGGGAGCTGGAGCAGTGGTGGGGCCCTCCCGGATACCCGGCGACGTTCACCGACGCCTCCTTCGAGCCCGGGGGGCGGGTGGGCTACTACATGACCAGCCCCGAGGGCGAGAGGTTCGGCGGCTACTGGGACATCGACAGCATCGAGCCGCCACGACGCCTCACCTTCAGCGACGGCTTCGCCGACGCCGACGGGAACCCGCAGGAGGGGCTTCCCGTGGGCCGGATCGAGGTCGAGCTCTTCGAGCACGACGGCGGGACCCGGGTGGTCTCGACGTCGACCTACGCCACCGCGGAGGACCTCGAGAAGGTGCTCGCGATGGGGATGGAGGAGGGGCTCACCGGCGCGATCGGCCAGATCGACGAGATCCTCGCCGGCGAGCGTTCGACCGCTGACCGCTGACCGCTGACCGCTGGCTGTCCGGGCGCTGACGGCTGACTGGCGCGCACGCGCCGAGCAGCGTCAGGACAGGATCGCGCGCAACTCCTCGAGCCGCGAGGGCACGAGCCGGAACCAGGCCCACGTGCCGCGCTTCTCGCGCTCGATGAGGCCGGCCTCGGTGAGCACCTTGAGGTGATGGCTCACCGTGGGCTGGGAGAGGCCGACGGCGGGGGTGAGGTCGCAGACGCAGGCCTCGCCCCCGTCGCTGTCACGGATGATGCTCAGCAGGCGCAGGCGCACCGGGTCGGCGACGGCCTTGAGGGCGACCGCACTCGTCTCGGCCTGCTCGCGCGACATCCCGCCGGGCGTCGTGATCGCGCAGCACTCGCTCGTCGTCGTCATCTCACCCTCCCTGTCGTCTGGTCCCATGATGCCATCCATCCATATTGACAGACATCGATCGACGCGGTTCACTGCCTCTATCGATCGTCATCAATGTATGGGAAGGTGTCCGACATGACCAGTGCACCCGCGTCGTCCCGCGTCCAGCTCGCGCTCAACGTGGCCGACCTCGAAGCGTCGATCGCCTTCTACTCGGCCATGTTCGGGGTCGAGCCGGCCAAGCGCCGTCCCGGATACGCCAACTTCGCCGTCGAGCAGCCCCCGCTCAAGCTCGTCCTCATCGAGACCGGCGCGGAGGCTCGTGGTCACGGCACCGTCGGAGCCCTCAACCACCTCGGCGTCGAGGTCGCGGGCGTCGAGGGCGTCGACGCGGCGCGCGAGCGGTTCACCGAGGCCGGGCTCGCGTCCTTCGACGAGAACGACACGACCTGCTGCTACGCCCTCCAGGACAAGGTGTGGGTCCACGACCCGGCCGGGGCGCCGTGGGAGGTCTACACCGTCAAGGACGAGAACCCCGCCGACGCCCGCCCGGCCACCGCGTCCCTCGAGGTCCTCCAGCCGTCCGGGGCAGAATCCGGCGCCGTCTGCTGCGCCACCACCGCATGAGCCCGACGACGACCGAGTCGTCCGAGTCCGCCGAGTCGTCCGGGTCCGCCGGGTCCGCTCCGACGTCCGAGGTCCCGGTCGCGGCTCGCCTCTCGACCCTCGACCGCTTCCTCCCTGTGTGGATCGGCCTCGCGATGGTCGCCGGCCTGCTGCTCGGGCGGGCAGTGCCGGGCCTCGGGAGCGCCCTCGGGGCCGTCGAGATCGACGGGGTGAGCCTGCCGATCGCCCTGGGGCTGCTCGTCATGATGTACCCCGTCCTCGCCAAGGTCCGCTACGACCGGCTCGACTCGGTCACCGCGGACCGGCGGATGCTCGGTGCCTCGCTCGTCCTCAACTGGCTCCTCGGGCCCGCGCTGATGTTCGCGCTGGCCTGGCTGCTGCTGCCCGACCTGCCGGAGTACCGGACCGGGCTCATCGTCGTCGGCCTGGCCCGCTGCATCGCCATGGTCATCATCTGGAACGACCTGGCCTGCGGGGACCGTGAGGCCGCGGCCGTGCTCGTGGCGCTCAACTCGGTCTTCCAGGTCGTCGCGTTCGCCGGCCTCGGCTGGTTCTACCTCGCCTGGCTGCCGGGCCGGCTCGGGCTCGAGCAGGACTCGCTCGACGTCTCGACGTGGCAGATCGCCACGAGCGTGCTCGTCTTCCTCGGGGTGCCGCTCGTCCTGGGCTACCTGTCGCGTCGGGTGGGGGAGAAGCGGTGGGGACGGACGGCATACGAGACGTCGTTCCTCCCGCGGATCGGTCCGTGGGCGCTCTACGGGCTGCTCTTCACGATCGTCGTCCTCTTCGCCCTGCAGGGCGACCAGATCACGTCCCGACCGTGGGACGTGGCCCGGATCGCGCTGCCGCTGCTCGCCTACTTCGCGCTCATGTGGGGCGGCGGCTTCGCCCTGGGCCGGGGGCTCGGCATGACCTACGAGCGCACCACCACGCTCGCGTTCACCGCGGCGGGCAACAACTTCGAGCTCGCGATCGCCGTCGCCATCGCGACCTTCGGCGTGACGTCCGGCCAGGCCCTCGCGGGGGTCGTCGGCCCGCTCATCGAGGTGCCCGTGCTCGTCGGCCTCGTCTACGTCTCCCTCGCCCTCCGCTCGCGCTTCTTCGCCAAGGACCCGACATGAGCTCCACGACGCGTCGACGACCCGCAGTGCTCTTCGTGTGCGTGAAGAACGGGGGCAAGTCCCAGATGGCTGGCGCCCTGATGCGGCTGGAAGCGGGGGAGCGTGTGGAGGTGCACACCGCCGGCACGCGCCCGGGATCGTCGCTCAACGCGCAGTCCGTCGAAGCGCTCGCCGAGATCGGTGTGCACCTCGACGGCGAGCATCCGAAGCCCATCGACCCCGAGCTGCTGGCCAGGGTCGACCGGGTGGTCGTCCTCGGGTCCGAGGCCACCGTCGCCCGGATACCGGGGATGAGCGCCCACGTGGAGACCTGGGAGACGGACGAGCCGTCGGCCCGAGGCATCGACGGCATGGAGCGGATGCGGCTCGTCCGCGACGACATCAGGGAAAGAGTCCGGGGCCTCCGGTCCGAGCTGGACAGTCAAGGAGCGCAGGGATGAAGCTCGACGACTCCGTGTCCGCGGTCGTCGACGACCTCGCCTACGCGTACGACGGCGTCTTCCCCAGGGAGGCCGTCGCCCGCGCGGTCTCCGACGCTCGCGCCCTGCTCGAGCCGCGGGCCACGGTGAGGGAGTTCCTCCCATTGCTGGTGGCCCGCCAGGCCCGTGAGCAGCTCCTGGCGGCGGCGCAGGGTGAGGGTCGGCTCGCCAAGACCGTCCCGGAGCTCCTGTTCGTCTGTGTGCAGAACGCCGGGCGGTCACAGATGGCAGCGGCGCTCGCGGAGCACCTGTCCGCGCGGCGGGTCCACGTGCGGTCGGCCGGGTCGCGGCCCGCCGAGTCAGTCCACCCCCTGGTCGTCGAGGTCTTGGCGGAGCGCGGGATCGAGCTGGGCCAGCCGTATCCCAAGCCGCTCACCGACACCGTCGTCCGAGCCGCCGACGTCATCGTCACGATGGGGTGCGGCGACGCGTGCCCCGTCTTCCCCGGCAAGCGGTACGAGGACTGGGAGATCGAGGACCCGGCCCGACAGAGCATTGACGTCGTGCGCGACATCCGGGACGACCTCCAACGCCGCGTGTCCGCCCTCCTTCGTGACGTCCTCGACTGAAAGGTTTCCTCGTGACCGCCTCAACGTCCGACCGCCCCTCCGTGCTCTTCGTGTGCGTCCACAACGCCGGCCGCTCCCAGATGGCCGCCGGCTACCTCGAGGCGCTGGGCGCCGGCCGGGTCGAGGTGCGCTCGGCCGGCAGCGCCCCCGCCGACCAGGTCAACCCGGCTGCCATCGAGGCGATGGCGGAAGAGGGCATCGACGTCACCGCGGCCACGCCCAAGGTGCTGACGACCGAGGCCGTGCAGTCCTCCGACGTCGTCATCACCATGGGGTGCGGCGACGCGTGCCCGATCTTCCCCGGCAAGCGCTACGAGGACTGGGTGCTCGAGGACCCGGCGGGCAAGGGCGTCGACTCGGTGCGCCCCATCCGCGACGAGATCCGCGGCCGGGTCGTCGAGCTCCTCGAGAGCCTCGGGATCGAGCCGGTGCCGGCTCAGCGGTAGAAGGTCACCGAGTGCGAGCACGGCGTCCCGGACATGAAGTACGCCGTGCAGCCGTTGCCGCCCTGTACATGGTCCCGTGCATCGCGTGCCTGCCGGTCGGTTGGCTGGCGGTGCCCCGGGTGAAGGCGAAGGTGATGGCCCCGCCCGGCTTCACGTCGTAGGTCGCGCCGGAGTTGTGCCCGGCGTCGACCCGGCGCCCCCGGCGCCCCCGACGATGGTGGCGAGGGCGGAACGGGTGCGGGTCATGGCGGGTTCTCGGGTCGGGCCGCCCCCTCGGCGACGATGCGCTCAGGCTGCCCATGCGCCCGGCGGCTCGACACCCACGAAACCGCGGAGTTCGACCGCCGGCGATGATGGGTCGCGTGAGTGCACCCCGATGGCAGACGATCCTCTTCGACCTCGACGGCACCCTCGCCGACACGATCCCGCTCATCGTCGCGTCCTACCAGCACGCGTTCCGCGAGGTCCGCGGCGAGGAGATCGACGAGGTGCGCGCCCGGGCCTGGATCGGCCGCCCCCTCCTCGGAGCGCTGCTCGAGGAGGACCCCGAGCGCGGCCACGAGCTCGACCGCACCTACCGGGAGTGGAACCTCGCCAACACCTCGCGCCTCATCCGGCGGTATGCCGGCGTGCCCGAGATGCTCACCGCCCTCACCGCGGCGGGCGCGGCCGTCCACGTCGTCACGAGCAAGCGCCGTGACACCGCGCGCACCGCGCTCGCCGCGGTCGGGATCGACCACCTCGTCGACGTCGTCGGCGCCCTCGAGGACACGACCCGGCACAAGCCCGAGCCCGACCCGCTCCTCGAGGCGGCTCGTCGGCTGGGGATCGACCCCGCGACCGCCGTCTACGTCGGCGACGCCACGGTGGACGTCCTCGCCGCCCGCGCTGCAGGCATGGCCGCCGTGGCCGTGACGTGGGGCGCGGGGGAGCGGGACGCCCTGGCGGCGACCGGCCCCGAAGCCGTCTTCGACAACGTCGGCGAGCTCACGGCATACCTCCTCGGCGGGACCACTGGGACTGCTGGGACGGGTGAGTAGGCGCCGTCGTCGCCTGTCCAGCGGACACGCCGGGTCGAATGACAGGCATGTCATTCGACCGATAGAGTGGCGGGCGCAGCCGTCACCGAGAAGGGTCCCCACGTGAACGTCGTCCACGACACCGCCGCGCCCGCTGAGCCCACGCACGAGGCGCTGAGCGATCGTGACCGCCGGATCATCGACTTCGAGCGGCAGTGGTGGAAGTACGCCGGCTCCAAGGAGTCGGCCATCAAGGAGCTCTTCGACATGAGCCCCACCCGCTACTACCAGGTGCTCAACGCGCTCATCGACAGCGCCGTCGCCATGGAGCACGACCCGATGCTCGTCAAGCGCCTCCGCCGCCAGCGGGCCACCCGCCAGCGCGCCCGCTCGGCCCGCCGCCTCGGCCTGCAGCCGCAGGGCTGAGCCGTGGCCGACCTCGACTGGAGCACGCCCGAGGGCCTCGCCGCCATCAGGGACCACCTCGCCGCCCGCATCGAGGGCTGGCGCCAACCCGTCGCGTATGCCGTCGGCGTGAGCTCTGCGTCCAGCTCGCCGGAGTGGGACTTCGCGCACATCAACACCCCCGGCGGCCGGCACGGCCTGCCCGCCGTCGTGCTGGCGAGCGTCCTCGGCCACGACGGTTCGACCGCCACGCTCGACCTCACGACCGCCCAGCTCGCCGCGGCCGTCGAGTCGCTCGAGCCGGCGCAGGCGTGCACGTCGCTGGAGCACCCCAACCTCGCCGCGTGGCGGGTCGCGCTCGCCGAGGCGCGGTCCAACCCGGCGCGCACGCTCGTCGCGGTGTTCGTCGCCGACCTCGAGGACCCCGTGTCGTCCGAGGCGGACGGGGCGATGCGGGCGACCTTCGAGGGCCACGCCCCCGTCCTCTGACGGCTCGGCCCGGCGCGACACGGCGCGACACGGCGCAACACGGCGCGACACGGCGCGACACGGCTCCCGAGCCGCCCGGCCGCCACCCGCCCCTCCGCGCCAGCGTCCGCAAACCTGGTCGAGAAGGTGACCACATCTGCGGACGCACGCGGACGGCATACGGCGGCGTCCGCAACCTTGGTCGCACAGGTGACCAGAATTGCGGACGCAACGGCGGGCGGGCGTTTGCACTCTCCACTCGAGAGTGCCAATAATGGGTTAGCACTCTCGGCATGAGAGTGACAGAACCTGGCCAGTCCGGTGAGGGTCCGCACGCGCGCAGACATGAGGCGCGCGAGCAGGCTCGTCCGTCGCGGGCGCCCTCTGGCCAGCCCCTTCGTCGTGTGGGAGGAACCACCCGAATGGCCAAGATCATCGCTTTTGATGAAGAGGCTCGCCGCGGTCTCGAGCGAGGAATGAACATCCTCGCCGACGCCGTCAAGGTCACCCTGGGGCCCAAGGGCCGCAACGTCGTGCTGGAGAAGAAGTGGGGAGCCCCCACGATCACCAACGACGGTGTGTCCATCGCCAAGGAGATCGAGCTCGACGACCCCTACGAGAAGATCGGCGCCGAGCTGGTCAAGGAGGTCGCCAAGAAGACCGACGACGTCGCCGGTGACGGCACGACGACGGCGACCGTCCTCGCCCAGGCCCTCGTCAAGGAAGGCCTGCGCAACGTCGCCGCCGGTGCCAACCCGATGGCGCTCAAGCGCGGCATCGAGAAGGCCGTCGCGGCCGTCTCCGACGAGCTGCTCGCGAACGCCAAGGACGTCGAGACCAAGGAGCAGATCGCTGCCACCGCCTCGATCTCCGCTGCGGACCCCCAGATCGGCGAGATGATCGCCGAGGCCATGGACAAGGTCGGCAAGGAAGGCGTCATCACCGTCGAGGAGAGCAACACCTTCGGCCTCGAGCTCGAGCTCACCGAGGGCATGCGCTTCGACAAGGGCTACATCAGCCACTACTTCGTCACCGACGCCGAGCGCATGGAGACCGTCCTCGACGAGCCCTACGTCCTCGTCGTCAACTCCAAGATCGGCTCGATCAAGGACCTGCTGCCCCTCCTCGAGAAGGTCATGCAGTCCGGCAAGCCGCTGCTCATCATCGCCGAGGACGTCGAGGGCGAGGCCCTGTCGACGCTCGTCGTCAACAAGATCCGTGGCACGTTCAAGTCGGTCGCCGTCAAGGCTCCCGGCTTCGGCGACCGCCGCAAGGCCATGCTCGCCGACATCGCCATCCTCACCGGTGGCCAGGTCATCTCCGAGGAGGTCGGCCTCAAGCTCGACACCGCGGAGCTCGACCTGCTCGGCAAGGCCCGCAAGGTCGTCGTCACCAAGGACGAGACGACCATCGTCGAGGGTTCGGGTGACGCCGACCAGATCCAGGGTCGCGTCAACCAGATCCGCGCCGAGATCGAGAAGTCGGACTCGGACTACGACCGCGAGAAGCTCCAGGAGCGCCTCGCCAAGCTCGCCGGCGGCGTCGCCGTCATCAAGGCGGGCGCGGCCACCGAGGTCGAGCTCAAGGAGCGCAAGCACCGCATCGAGGACGCCGTGCGCAACGCCAAGGCTGCCGTCGAGGAGGGGATCGTCGCCGGTGGTGGCGTCGCCCTGCTCCAGGCCGGCAAGGCGGCGTTCGCCAAGCTCGAGCTCACCGGTGACGAGGCGACCGGTGCCAACATCGTGCGTGTCGCGATCGAGGCCCCGCTCAAGCAGATCGCCATCAACGCCGGCCTCGAGGGCGGCGTCGTCTCCGAGAAGGTGTCGAACCTCGAGTCCGGGTGGGGCCTCAACGCCGCCACCGGCGAGTACGTCGACCTCATCAAGGCCGGCATCATCGACCCGGCCAAGGTGACGCGCTCGGCGCTGCAGAACGCCGCGTCGATCGCCGCGCTGTTCCTCACGACCGAGGCCGTCATCGCCGACAAGCCCGAGAAGGCTGGTCCGGCGATGCCCGGCGGCGGCGACGAGATGGGCGGGATGGGTTTCTGACCCACCCCCTCTGACGTCTCTGACGTCGACTGGACGGGCGGCTCTCCCCACGGGGAGGGCCGCCCGTTCTTCGTCCCGGCTCGGGGTCGGACCGTGCTCGCGGTGGGGGCGCGGTGGGGGCGCGGTGGGGGTCGCGCTGGGGTCGGGTCAGGGTCGGCTCGGGGTGAAAACCCACAGCGCGTATGCCGCGCGCGCACCTACCGTGGTCACCATGAGTACCGACCTGGCCCCCGAGCGCCGCGCCACGAACACCACCACGAAGGTGGCCGCCCGCGTCACCGACCTCGTGAAGACCTACGGCTCGGGGGACACCTCGGTCACCGCCCTGCGGGGCGTGAGCCTGGACATCGTCGCCGGCGAGTTCACCGCCATCATGGGCCCGTCCGGCTCGGGCAAGTCGACGCTCATGCACTGCGCTGCCGGGCTCGACTCGGTGACCCGCGGGACGGTGCAGCTCGGGGACATCGAGCTGACCTCGCTCAAGGAGAAGGACCTCACGAAGGTCCGGCGCGACCACATCGGCTTCGTCTTCCAGTCGTTCAACCTCATCCCCACGCTCAACGCGGAGGAGAACATCCTCCTGCCGCTGTCGATCGCCGGCCGCAAGCCGGACCGGGCATGGTTCGACCACGTCATCTCGACCGTGGGCCTGGGCGACCGGCTGGGCCACCGGCCGGGCGAGCTGTCCGGCGGTCAGCAGCAGCGCGTCGCCTGCGCCCGGGCCCTCGTCAGCCGGCCCGAGATCATCTTCGCGGACGAGCCGACCGGAAACCTCGACTCCACGTCCGGCGCCGAGGTGCTCGGCTTCCTGCGGCGTTCGGTCGACGACTTCGGGCAGACCATCGTCATGGTCACCCACGACCCCGGCGCCGCGAGCTGGACCGACCGGGTCGTCTTTCTCGCCGACGGCCAGATCGTCACCGAGCTGCGCGAGCCCACCCCGGAGCGGATCCTCGAGACGATGAAGAGCCTGGACGCGAAGGTGCAGGGCTGACCCATGCTGCGTGCCAGCTGGAAGAGCCTCATGGCCCGCAAGCTGCGGCTGTTCATGAGCGCCTTCGCGATCATCCTCGGCGTCGCGTTCGTCGCCGGCTCGTTCGTCTTCACCGACACCCTGGGTCGCAGCTTCGACTCGATCATGTCGAGCACCGTCGGCGACGTCGTCGTGCGTCCCGCTGTCGGTGACACCGACCTCGAGGAGGAGCCGTCGACCGCGACCCTGCCGGGGTCTCTCGCGGCCACGCTCGCGAAGACCTCGGGGGCCGAGCGCGCCGACGGCAACATCACGAACTTCGGCACGTTCGTCGTCGGCAAGAACGGCAAGCTCATCGGCGGCTTCGGGCCTCCCGGGATCGGCGTCAACTTCACCGACGGGCCGGCGGCCAAGGGCCTGCAGCCCTGGAGCCTCACCGTCGGCGACTGGCCGGACACACCCGGTGAGGTCGTGCTCGACGACAAGACCGCCGACAAGGCCGGCTACCTCGTCGGCGAGAAGGTCAACATCGTCACCTCCGGCTCGCAGCCCCAGGTCCAGGCCAGGCTCGTCGGCATCGCGTCGATGGACGGCGGCCTCGCCGGGGCCAGCATCACGATCTTCGAGACCTCGCAGGCGCAGCAGCTCTTCACCGGGGGCAAGGACCTCTACTCCGACATCTGGGTGACGGCGGCCGACGGGACGAGCCAGCAGGAGCTCCGCGACGCGGTCGCGGCCTCTCTGCCGCAAGGTGTCGAGGCGGTCACCGGTGACACGGCTGCGGCCCAGGCCGCGTCCGACGTCCAGGAGGCGCTCGGCTTCATCACGACCTTCCTGCTCATCTTCGCGGGGGTGGCGCTGGTCGTCGGGTCGTTCCTCATCGTCAACACGTTCAGCATCCTCGTGGCGCAGCGCTCCCGTGAGCTCGCGCTCTTCCGCGCGCTCGGCAGCACCCGGCGCCAGGTCGCGCGGTCGGTCCTCTTCGAGGCGTTCGTCATCGGCCTCATCGGCTCGATCATCGGCCTGGGGGTGGGGATCGTCATCGCCATGGGGATCCGGGTCCTCTTCGGACGCTTCGGCTTGGACCTCAGCGAGCAGGCGCTCATCATCGAACCGCGCACCATCGTCGTCTCGCTCGTCGTCGGTCTGGTCGTCACCCTCGTCGCGGCCTACCTGCCGGCGCGCAAGGCGGGCAAGGTGCCGCCCGTCGCAGCCATGCGCGACGACGCCGTCCTCGCGGAGAGCGGCATGCGCGGTCGCACCATCGTCGGGTCGTTCCTCACCGTCGTCGGGGCCGCGCTCCTCGGCACCGGGTTGTTCGTCGACGTCCCCAACCCGACCTACTGGGTCGGCGCCGGGATCCTCGGTGTCGTCCTCGGCGTCGCGCTCATCAGCCCGCTCGTCGGGCGACCGGTCATCGCCGGCATCGGCTGGATCTACCGCCGGGTGTTCGGCGCCGTCGGGCTCATGGCCCAGCAGAACGCCCAGCGCAACCCGCGCCGCACCGGCGCCACCGCGTCCGCGCTGATGATCGGCGTGACCCTGGTGTCGATGATGGCGGTCTTCGGGGCCAGTGCGAAGGCGAGCATCGACAAGGCGGTCAACCGCGAGTTCGTCGCCGACTACGTCGTCTCGAGCGCCGTCGGCATGCCCTTCTCGTCCGAGGTGACCAACCGGCTCACCCGGGTCGAGGGTGTCGAGGAGGTGGCCGCGTTCCGCTGGGACGCCGTCTCGGTCAAGGGCGACCGCGCGGGCGCCATCGGGATCGACCCCGCCCACGTCGGCGTCCTCGGCCCCACCCCCATGGTCACGGGACGGCTCGACGCCCTCACGCCGACGTCGGTGTCGGTCTCACAGGAGCGCGCCACCGCCGACTCGCTCGCCGTGGGCTCGACCGTGGAGCTGACCCGCAGCGGGACGACCAGGCCCTTCACGGTCTCGGCGATCCACGGGGAGTCCGCCCTGCTCGACTCCGACTTCCTGCTCAGCCACGCGGCGCTCGAGTCCCTCGGCGCACCGAAGACGGACTCGTTCGTCTTCGTGACCCGCAAGGCGCAGACGGTGCCGGCGCAGGTGGCCCGCGACCTCGACCGGGCGCTGGCCGACCTGCCCGTCGTCACGGTCAAGGACCAGGACGAGTTCGCCGACGAGCAGCGCAGCCAGGTCAACCAGATGCTCTACCTCATCTACGCCCTGCTCGGGCTCGCCGTCATCATCGCGATCCTCGGCATCATCAACACCCTCGCCCTCTCCGTGATCGAGAGGACCCGCGAGATCGGGCTGCTGCGGGCCGTGGGCCTCAGCCGGCGTCAGCTCAAGCGGATGCTGCGGCTGGAGTCGATCGTCATCGCCCTGCTCGGCGCCGCCCTCGGTGTCGGACTCGGCGTGGCCTTCGGCGTGGCGCTCCAGCGGTCGCTGTCCGACGACGGCATCGACGTCCTCGCCGTGCCGTGGCCGCAGCTCGCGCTCTTCGTCGGCTTGGCCGGCCTCGTGGGCATCCTCGCCGCCTGGTGGCCGGGCTGGCGGGCGGCCAAGCTCGACATCCTCCGGGCCGTGACGACCGAGTAGCCCCCCGACTGATTGGTAGGACACCCCGACTGATTGCGCATTCCGTTCAGGTCCTCGGGCCGAAGGCCCTCCGCCCTGAACGGAATGCGCAATCAGTCGCACCTGTACGGCCGGTATGCGCAATAAGTCGCAAGGCTGGGGTCAGGTGAACATGCGGGTGTTCTGGGCCTCGGTCTCGGCGTACTGGGCACCCGCGGCGCCGAGCACCCGACCGATCGTGTCGAGCGAGGACTGCACCTGGCGCTGGGTGCCCTGCCACTGGGCCACGACCCCCTGGAACTGGGTCGCCGCGCCACCCGTCCAGGCGTCCTGGAGCGCGGTGAGGCGCGCCATCATCTGCGCGACCTGCCCCTCGATCTCGCTCGAGATGCGGGCGATGTCCCCCGACGCGGCCTGGATCCGCTCGGTATCAACCTGGAAGTGCGCCGCCATGGCGGGTCTCCTCTCTCGGCGCCGCACCCGGTGGTGCGACCACTCCCTCGACCGTAGGCAGGTCGCCGTCGCGGTCCGTCGAGTTGTCCACAGGCTCGGGTGACGTGGGCGGCATACGATCACGGGGTGCTCCTCATCGACCCGCCCGCGTGGCCGGCCCACGGGCGGCTGTGGTCTCACCTCGTGAGCGACACCTCGGTGGAGGAGCTGCACGCGTTCGCCACGCGGGTCGGGATCCCGCGTCGCGGCTTCGAGGGCGACCACTACGACGTCCCCGAGGAGCGGTATGCCGCGGTCGTCGCCGCCGGCGCCCTCCCCATCGATGGCCGTGAGCTCCTCAAACGCCTGCGGGACAGCGGTCTTCGCATCGCCAAGCGCAAGCATGAGCGGGTGCTGCAGAGCACGTCGCAGGCCTCGTGGCTGCCGCGCGGCGGACGCGCCGATGTCATCACGTCGAGGCAGGAGAACGCACCGCCGAACACCGTGGTGGTGCGCCTCGCGGTGACCGGGCCGAGCGGACTGCTCGCGCGGCGCCGCCCGGACGGGGACCTGGACCTCCCGAGCAGGCGCGTCGGGGGGGCCACCGTCGAGGCCGCTCTCGGCGACCTCGTCGCGTCCACCGTCGGCGCGGCTGGGAGGCAGGCTCCCTCGCTCATCGGCTACGTCCGCAACGTCGTCCGCGAGCCCGATGCCGCCTACCCGTGGCCCACACCGTTCGCGTGCTTCGCGGTGCACGCGCTCCCGTCGGACGGCCGCGAGGTCCTCGCCGTGGGTGAGTGGGTCGCGTTGCAGGACAGCGCTGCCGAGCTGAGCGACCGGCACTGGTGGCCGGTGGTCGCGCTCCATCTCGGCCTCATCTCAGTCGACGCAGCTCACGACTGAGGTTGCGCCGGGCCGCGGGCTCCCAGTCCCTCCGGGCCAGCTCGGTCCGATACACCGACTCGCGGTCGAGGAAGGGCTCGAGGACGGCCGTCCGGCCGCGGGCGTAGTCGGCATCCGGGACGGACGCGTACTCGCGCCGCACGTCCGCGCAGTACCCGTCGAAGCGGACGGTCGGAGCCGCGAGGATCCACAGGTCGGCGTCGTGGAACACTGCGTGCGGCCCCCTCGTGTCCGACACGACGTGGTCGGCCGAGTCCAGGACGAGGGACGTCACGGCGTCGACGACGGTGAGGGCGATGCCGTTGGCGGACAGGGACGTTCGGGCGAGGTCGGCACTGAGTCGCTCGTTGTCCGCCGGCGTCGTCACGTCGTAGACCGCGTCGTGGAACCACGCGGCGAGCACGACGGTCGCCCAGTCCGCATCGGCGTCGAGGGCGGGTGCGCGCAGACGGGCCAGCGCGACCACCACCTCGTCGAGGTGCCGCAGGTCGTGGTAGCCGCGATGTGGCTCCGACCACCGCTCGGTCAGGTCCGCACGGACGGGGACGAGGCCGTGCACGTCACCCCTGACGACTCGCACGGCCTCGTCCCACACCTCGTCCCGCTGCATGCGGGAAGTCTCTCAGGCGGCAGCCTCCACCGGGCGTGCCCGCTCCAAGGCCTTGGCGTATGCCGTCCCGCTGGTGAGGAGCAGCAGTCCGGTGACGATGAACGCCACCACCCGCCACAGCCCGTCGAGGGTGGCCAGGTCGAAGAGGAAGAGCTTGGCGACGCTGACCGCCGCCAGCCCGAGGCCCAGGCGGAGCGAGAAGACCCGCCGCGACTCGGCGCGCAGGCCGCGCAGGAGCAGCCACGCGGAGGCGAGCATCCACAGGACCGTGGCCAGGGCGTGCCCGGCGAGGAAGCCGGTCGCTGTGGCATCGAGGGCGTCACCGACGAGCAGCCCGAGCGAGATCACGGCGACGGCCGAGGTGACGAGCCCGGCGACCAGCGCGGCGAGCCGAGTGAGGCGGCGCACTTGGGCGGAGACGTCGCGCACGACGTCCACCCCCCAGGCGCCGAGGGCCGCCACGCCGCCGGCGAGGGCGCTGTCGACCAGGGCCGTGACCGCGTCGTGGTCGCGGGCCAGTCCCAGCTCGACGAAGGCGACGGGGTGGGTGAGGTAGGCGACGGACGCCACGACGGTGGCCCCTGCGGCGACCCAGAGCGTGACCCGCGAGCGCGTCGTCACGGCTGCTGCCGCGTACCCGAGAGCCGTGAGTAGGACGCCGGTGACGACCCAGCGGTCCGGGGCACCGCTGGTGACGGCCAGGAGGGCCGCGACCCCCGAGACGGCGCCGATGGTCGTCGCGAGCGGGGTGGGCACCGGCCCGACGGGCGAGCGCGAGGTCACGGCCAGGGCGACCGCGAACGCCACGGCGACGAGCGCGAAACCCGTGGTCCGCAGTGTCTCGCCGTGCACCCCGAACGAGGCGAGCAGGACGACGGCCGAGGCCGCGGTCGTGGCGCTGCCGACGAGGTCGCGTCCGTCATGGCGGCCGGCGGAGACCGCCCCGGTGAGCGCCAGCAGGGCGAGGGCGGTGGCGGCGATGATCGCGACCCGGGACGGGGTGCCGTCGCCCTCGGACACGGCGATGCCGAGCAGGACGAGGCCGCTGGCCGGGATGGTGCGGGCCGCGGCGAGCATCGGCCAGCCCCGGTCACCACGCGCCATGAGCGCTGCGGCGGAGAGCACGACGACGAAGAGCGACACCTCGTCGCCGGCGCGGCCCGCGACGAACGGCGCGAGGAGGGTGGCGCCGACGACGGTGATGACGGCGAGGAGCTGCCGTTCCCACCTGCGGGCGAGGAGCAGCCCACTCACCGCGACCGCGGCCGCGAGCATCAGCCCCCCGGCGCGCGGCACCCATCCGTAGACGGTGGTGACGGCGACGACGTTCAGGTAGCCCGCGGCATACCCGGTGGCGGCGAGGGCGACGGGAGCGGCACTGCACCGGCCGGCGGCGACCTCGCGTCCGCGGACGACGTGTCCGGCACCGACGAGCGCCACGGCGAGCAGGACACCGAGCGCGACCCGCAGCTCGGGGACGAACCAGCCCTGCTGCATCGCGAGGGCGAGGAGCATCGCGACCCCGAGGAGGGTGACGACGGCCCCCGCGAGGGCGAGCACCTTCGTCACCGCGCCCTCGCGCTGCCACCATGACGGCAGGGCCGCGGCCGTCTGACGCACGGGCGGAGGAACCGCGGACGGGGGCGGCACCATGCCGCGTGGCTGGGCCTGCGTGGCGGTGGTGGGTGCCGGGACGGTGGGCGCTCCCACAGCGGGCGCCGGCGTCTCCGCGGCCTGGCTGACCTCGAGGGAGGCGCGCATCCGTGCGAGCCCGTTGCCCACGGCATACATCCGGTTCATCGCCTCGGCGAACTCGCCCTCGAGTCGCCGCACGTCCTGCAGCTGTTGGTTCATGGTGACAGCGTGGACGAGGAGTACCCCGACTCCATGAGTCGGGGTACTCACCGGGTCACTCAGGTGGGTGGTGTGCCGCTGAGTGCCGGCCCGTGGGTCAGCTCGCGGGAGCGGCGGCGAGCGTCGCCGAGATCTCCTGGCTCGTGTTGTCTCGCAGGACGGTGAGCTTGACGGTGTCACCGACGGCGTACTCGCGGATGTGGGCCACGAGCGACTCGGCGGAGTCGACCGCCTCGCCGTTGACCTGGGTGATGACGTCGCCCTGCTTCAGCCCGGCCTTCTCGGCGGGCGTGCCGCTGATGACGGAGCGGATCTGGGCGCCGGCGCGGGTGGCGCTGCCGTCCGAGGCGCTGCCGTCGGCCGGGGTGACGCCGAGGTAGGCGTGTTCGGCCGTGCCGTCCTCGATGAGCTGCTCGGCGATCGACGCGGCCTCCTTGACGGGGATCGCGAAGCCGATGCCGATGTTGCCGCTCGTGCCACCGGACGAGCCGAGGGAGGCGATCGAGGAGTTGATCCCCACGAGCTGGCCGTTGGCGTTGACGAGGGCGCCACCGCTGTTGCCGGGGTTGATCGCGGCGGAGGTCTGGATCGCGTTGGTGACGACCGGCTCGGTGCTGGACTGCTGCTGCTGCGGGCCGTTGCCGAACGGGCTCTGCGGCTCCTGCTCGGCGGCGCTGGTCGTCACCGGGCGGTTGAGCGCGCTGACGATGCCCGTGGTCACGGTCCCGGCCAGCCCGAGCGGGTTGCCCACGGCCATGACCGGGTCGCCGACCTTGAGCGCGTCGGAGTCGCCGATCGAGATCGGCTGGAGGTCGTCGGGGGCGCCCTCGATGGTGACGACCGCGAGGTCGGTCGACGGGTCGGTGCCCTGGATGCGCGCCTTGAAGGTCCGGCCGTCGGACATCGTCACGGTGAGCTCGTCCGCGCCGGCGACGACGTGGTTGTTGGTGAGCACGTGCCCGGAGTCGTCGATGATGACGCCGGACCCCTCGCCGCTGTCGGTCTTGATGGCCACGACGCTGGGGGAGACGGCGGCCGCGGTGGCGGTCCAGTTGGGGGACTGCGGGTTGCTCTGCGACACGGGCGCGGTCTCGGCACCGCGACCCAGACTGGAGGAGGAGGACGCGGTGGGGGACTGCGTCTCCTGCGACCCCAGCTGGGTCGCGGCGTACGTACCGCCCGTGGCCAGGGCGGCGGTGAGCGCAGCCACCGCGACGAGCTCGCCGAGACGGCGCCTGGGGCGAGGCTCCGTCGACGGGCGCTGCGGGGCTGCCCCGTGGGCCGGTGGCGGGGGGAACACCGGTCCGGCGGGTTCGTGGGCGCCGTGCCAGATGGTCGGCGTGTGGTTCGACGCCTGCGCGTCGTGGTTCGGGTGGTACTGGGGGGCGGCGAACTGCGGCCCGGGCTGCTGCGGCCCGGGCTGCTGCGGCCCGGGCTGCTGGGGCGCAGCCTGCTCGGGCGCGGGCTGCTGGGGGAGCGCCTGAGTAGGGGCGTCACCGTGGGTGACCGGAGCATCGGGCGCGTGGGGGCCCGGCTCTCCGGACTGGCCGTGCTGACCGGACTGCTCGTGGTCTCCGTGGTCGGTGCTGCTCATCAGGGTGTGTCTCCTTCGTCGGGTGGGGCACTGCACACTCAAACCCCCCGACCTCAAGAGCCGCTGGGCCGAGCCTGTGAGCGGACTGTGGGTATGCGCACGACGAACGTCGCGCCACCGCCGGGGGTCTCGTGGACGCCGACACGACCGTGGTGTGCGGCGACGATGGCGGCGACGATCGCCAGCCCGAGCCCGTTGCCGCCCCCGGTCGCGCGGCCTCGCGACGGGTCGGCCCGGTAGAAGCGCTCGAAGACGCGATGGGCTGTGCCAGAAGGGATTCCGTCGCCGTGGTCGCGCACCTCGATGACGCCGTCAGGGCCGTCGACGCCGACGGCGAGCTCGATGGCGCGACCGTTCGGCGTGTGCCGGATGGCGTTCGCGACGAGGTTGGTCACGACCTGGCGGAGTCGCGACTCCGACCCCCACACGGGGGTCGCGGACACCGGGCCGCTGAGACCGGTCATCGTGATCCGACGCTCCGGTGCGCGCACCCGCGCATCGGCGGTCGCGTCGGCGGCGAGGACCGTGAGGTCCACGTCGCCCATCGAGGCGGTCGGCTGCTCGTCGAGCCGCGCGAGCGTGAGGAGGTCCTCGACGAGCCCGCTCATCCGTCCGGACTCGGACTCGATGCGCTCCATCGCCGCGCGGGTGTCCTCCGGGCTCGAGATGGCGCCCTGGCGGTGCAGCTCGGCGTAGCCGCGGACGGTCGCCAAGGGGGTGCGCAGCTCGTGGCTGGCGTCGGCGACGAACTGGCGCATCCGGTCCTCCGACGCCTCGCGCACCGCGAAGGAGGACTCGATCTGGGCGAGCATCACGTTGAGGCTGCGGGACAGCGAGGTGACCTCGTCGTCGGCGGCGCGCACCGGGATGCGGCGCGTGAGGTCGCCGCCGGCGATGGCTGCGGCGGTGTCCTCGATCTGGTTGAGGGGACGGAAGGCGCGGCGGACGGCATACCAGCCGAGCAGTGCCGACCCGGCGAGGACGAGAGCGCTGAGCGCACCCGTCGTCACGAGCAGCCGCGTCACCGTCTGCTTCACCGAGCGCAGCGGGACCCCCACCGCGAACGTCGCCTCGTTGCGCCCGACCGTGCCGGCCACGAAGCGCCACTCCATGGCGCCGTCGACGGACGGCACGGTGAACGGCTGGCCGTCGCGGACGCGGGAGTCGTCCAGGGCGAGCCGGGGGACGTCCGGGTGCAGGCGGACGCCCGTCGGGTTGACCGTGGTCGCCTCACGGTTCATCGGGAAGAGCACGAAGGCGTAGCCGGTCGGCTTCGAGTCGCCCCCCTCGGTGAGGTCGGCGAGGGCCTGTGTGGCGACGGGCCTGGCGACGCTCTCGAGCTCGGAGTCGACGCGCCCCATGAGGTCGCGGTGCATGAGGTAGGCCGTGGCGAGGTTCGAGAACAGCAGGGCCGCCGCGAGGACCACGAGGACGATCGCGACGAGCCGGACCCGCAGCGGCATGCGCTCGAGGCGCGACACGACCGCGGGCGGGCCGGCGAGCCGGGACCTCACGTCTGCGGGGGGAGCCGCAGGACGTATCCGACGCCGCGCTTGGTGTGGATCAGGGGCGGGTGGCCCTCGGTGTCGATCTTGCGGCGGAGGTAGGAGATGTAGGACTCGACGATCCCGCTCTCGCCGCGGAAGTCGTACTCCCACACGTGGTCGAGGATCTGAGCCTTCGACAGGACCCGGTTGGGGTTGAGCATGAGGTAGCGCAGGAGCTTGAACTCGGTCGGGCTGGTCTCGATGACCCGGCCGGCGCGACGCACCTCGTGGCTGTCCTCGTCGAGCTCGAGGTCCTCGAAGCGCAGTGCGGCGCTGTCGTCGATCTCGCCGCGGGTGCGTCGCAGGACCGCGCGGATCCGGGCGACGACCTCCTCGAGGCTGAACGGCTTGGTGACGTAGTCGTCGCCGCCGACGGTGAGTCCGGTGATCTTGTCCTCGACCGAGTCGCGGGCCGTGACGAAGACGATCGGGAGCTGGCGGCCGGACTCCCGCAGCTTGCGCGTCACCGCGAAGCCGTCCATGTCGGGCAGCATGACGTCGAGGACACAGAGGTCCGGGTGGTGCGCGTCGGCGAGCCGGACCGCCTCGCCGCCGGTGGCCGCCGTGTGGACCTCGAACCCCGCGAAGCGGAGCGAGGTCGCGAGGAGCTCGCGGATGTTGGGCTCGTCCTCGACGACGAGGAGCGTGGCCTCGGGGGTCTGGGTGGCGTTCACCTTCGCAGTGTCCTGCCGGAGTCTGGGAGTTGTCTGGACGCGCGCCGTGAGCTCGCCCGGAAGTCCGTGCTGGTGGGGTAGCCCAAGCCGGTTCGCGAACCCGCCTGTCGCTCGTGAACCGGTTCGAACCTGCTCACGAGTGACGTCTAGGTTCGCGAACCACTTCGTGCGTCCCCCAGGGGTGGGCGACGCAGGGTCAGCGGGACTGGAGGGCGTCGAGGGCCACGGCCATGGCGGCGCCGACGCGCCAGTCGAGCGGGTGGCCGTCGACGACTGGCAGCTCGACCTCGTAGACGTCGCGCATGGCCGCCTTCTTCGTGCTGCTCATGACGACCTGGCCGTCGGGCAGGGTGAAGTCGAAGTGGAAGAGGAACGGCACGGGGATGTCGCCCACGACCGGAACGAGGTCCCAGACGCGTCGCAGGACCGCGATGTTCTTGTTGCGCTCCTGGCCGAAGGCGACGCGGCCGTCGGGGGTGGTGAGGTGCCAGGTCGAGCGCAGCAGCGACTTGCCGAAGTCCTTGCGGAACTCGCCGATCGGGGCCCCGGACGCGTCGGTGACGTCGTAGGTCGCGCCGAGGTCCATCCGGGTGCGGGCCTTGAACCCGAACACCGGCTGGCTCTTGCCGGCGTCGGAGAAGAATGTCACCTGCTCCTTGAACGCCATCCTCTTCTGCTCGGCGAAGGCCCACAGGCCCACCTCGGTCCCGTCCGGGCCCACGCCGTGAATGTCGTAGCGGTTGACCATCATCGTGAGCTTCTGGCGGACCCGGAAGCGGGTGGTTGCGGTGGGGGTGCCCTGTGGCTGCTGCGTCATGGCGCCACTCTCACACACGCTCGGCGGCGGAGTATGCCGGGTGCTCACCTTTCAGGGTCGGGTCGGGGCTCAGGCGAGGTCGTCGGCGTCGATGATGCGGTAGGCGTAGCCCTGCTCGGCGAGGAAGCGCTGCCGGTGCGCGGCGAAGTCGGCGTCGACGGTGTCGCGAGCGACGACGGTGTAGAAGTGCGCGGTGCGGCCGTCGCCCTTGGGGCGCAGGACCCGGCCGAGGCGCTGGGCCTCCTCCTGGCGGGAGCCGAAGGTGCCCGACACCTGGATCGCGACGCTCGCCTCCGGCAGGTCGATCGAGAAGTTCGCGACCTTGGAGACGACGAGCAGGCTGATCTCGCCGTCGCGGAACGCGGAGTAGAGGCGCTGGCGCTCGGCGACGGTGGTGGCGCCGGTGATGACGTCGGCCTCGAGGCGGCCGGCGAGCTCGTCGAGCTGGTCGAGGTACTGGCCGATGACGAGCGTCGGCTCGCCGCGGTGCTTTGCGACGAGCTGCTCGACCACGGGCAGCTTGGCGTCCGAGCAGGAGGCGAGGCGGTAGCGCTCGTCCGGCTCCGCGACGGCATACGCCATGCGTTGTCCGTCGGGCAGCGTGACCCGGACCTCGACGCAGTCGGCCGGGGCGATGTAGCCCTGCGCCTCGATGTCCTTCCAGGGCGCGTCGAAGCGCTTGGGACCGATGAGCGAGAAGACGTCGGACTCGAGTCCGTCCTCGCGCACCAGGGTTGCGGTGAGCCCCAGTCGGCGGCGCGCCTGGAGGTCGGCGGTCATCCGGAAGATCGGCGCGGGGAGCAGGTGCACCTCGTCATAGACGACGAGGCCCCAGTCCTTGGCGTCGAGCAGGTCGAGGTGGGTGTACACGCCCTTGCGACGCGTCGTCAGCACCTGGTAGGTCGCGATGGTGACCGGGCGGATCTCCTTGCGGGCGCCGGAGTACTCGCCGATCTCGTCCTCGGTCAGGCTCGTGCGCCGGATGAGCTCGTCCTTCCACTGTCGCGCCGAGACGGTGTTGGTGACGAGGATGAGGGTCGTCGCGGATGCCTTGGCCATCGCGCCGGCACCGACGAGGGTCTTGCCGGCGCCGCAGGGCAGGACGACGACTCCGGAGCCGCCGTCCCAGAAGCCGTCGACCGCCTGCTCCTGGTAGGGCCGCAGGGCCCAGCCGTCGCTCTGGTCGAGCGAGATCGCGTGTGCCTCGCCGTCGACGTAGCCGGCCTCGTCCTCGGCGGGCCAGCCCACCTTGAGCAGCTCCTGCTTGAGGTGGCCGCGCTCGCTCGGGTGGACGACGACGGTGTCGTCGTCGATGCGGTCGCCGATGAGCGGCTTGATCCGCTTGTGCCGCAACACTTCCGTGAGCACGGCGCGATCTGTGGTCCGGAGGATGAGGCGGGACTCGGCGTCCTTGCTGAGGGTGAGCCGTCCGTAGCGGGCCATCGTGTCGGCCACGTCGATGAGCAGCGCATGAGGCACCGGGTATCGGCTGTGGGTGACGAGGGCATCGACCACCTGCTCCGCGTCATGACCGGCAGCCCGGGCGTTCCACAGACCGAGCGGGGTGATCCGGTAGGTGTGGATGTGCTCCGGGGCGCGCTCCAGCTCGGCGAACGGCGCGATGGCCCGCCGCGCGTCGGCCGACCCGGGGTGGTCGACCTCGAGGAGGAGCGTCTTGTCGCTCTGGACGATGAGTGCGCCGTCGGTCACGCTGCCTCAGTACGAGAAGTCGGAGTCGGAACTGTAGCCACCGTCGTCCCAGACCCCGGCGGCGCCGAGCGCGATGAAGCCGATGATCCCGAGGACGACGAGGGCCATCCCGACCCCGAAGGCGATCCAGCCCCACTTCGTCAGCCGGCGCGAGCCCTCCGGGTCGGTCGACTGCTTGTTGAGCGCCATGATGCCGAGGATGAGCGGCGCGATGCCCGGAACGCAGCACGAGAGCGTGACGATGCCCGAGAGGATCGTCAGGACGAGCGCGCTGGTGTTCTGCGTGGCGGGGGCGCCGTAGGCGGCCGGCGGTGCCTGCCACTGGCCGGGAACCTGGTAGGCCGGGTAGCCACCGGGCTGGGCCTGCGGCGTCTGCTGCCACTGCCCGCCCGTCGCCGCGTAGGGGTCGTACGGCGGCGGCTGCGGGACGGCATACGGGTCGTGCGGCGACGGGGGAGGCGTGGCGGCATACGGGTTCGTGGGCTGGGTGCTCGACCCGGCGTACGGGTCGCCCGGGCCGCGGGGCACCTGGTACGGAGACTCGTAGCTGGGGGCGGGCGGGACCGGCGGGGTCTCAGGGCCCTGGGGGGCGTCGGAGCCCTGCGGGATCTGCTCGGTGGGTGCCGACTCGGGCGCGGCCGGGCGCTCGTGAGTGGGGTCGGATGAGGAGTCCGCGGGGGTGCCGGAGCCCTGGGAGCCCGACGGCGCCGTCCAGTCCGGGCTGGCGGTCGGGTCGGTGTGCTCGCCCGGGCTCTGGTCCTTGTCGTTCTCGCTCATGGCGACAAGGTATCCCGCCCGGCGGCCTGCTCACGCCTCGGTCGGTGATCTCGCCGCCCGTGTCAGGATCAGGCATGAGCATGCGCACCCCGCAGGTCGAGCCCGACCCGACACTGCCGCCGGAGATCACCATCTACGAGGTGGGGGCGCGCGACGGCCTCCAGAACGAGAAGGCGGTCGTGCCGGCGGCCGTCAAGGCGGAGTTCATCCGACGCCTGGCCGCGGCCGGGCTCGGGACGGTGGAGACGACGTCGTTCGTCAACCCGCAGTGGGTGCCGCAGCTGGCCGACGCGAGCGAGGTCCTCGAGCTGCTCGGCGACGAGGGGCTCGGGCCGAGGCGGCCGGTGCTCGTCCCGAACGAGCGCGGCCTCGACCGGGCGCTCGAGGCGGGCGTCGGCGCGGTGGCGATCTTCGGCAGCGCGACCGAGACCTTCGCGCGCAAGAACCTCAACCGCAGCGTCGACGAGTCCATCGCGATGTTCGCGCCGGTCGTCGAGCGCGCGCAGGGGGCGGGGCTGTGGGTGCGTGCGTACGTGTCGATGTGCTTCGGCGACCCCTGGGAGGGGCCGGTGCCGGTCGACCAGGTCGTCTCGGTGGCGGAGCGGCTCATGGACCTCGGCTGTGACCAGCTGTCGTTGGGGGACACGATCGGGGTCGCGACCTCCGGACACGTCGCCCGACTGCTCGACGCGCTGCACGACCGGGGGATCGGAGTGGACCGGATCGGCGTCCACTTCCACGACACGTACGGCCAGGCGCTGAGCAACACGCTCGTCGCGCTCCGGCGCGGGGTCACCGTGGTCGACGCGTCGGCCGGTGGGCTCGGGGGCTGCCCCTACGCCGAGAGCGCGACCGGCAACCTCGCCACCGAGGACCTCGTCTGGGCGATGGCGGGCGCGGGGGTCCGCACCGGCGTCGACCTCGAGGCGCTGCTCGGGACGAGCGCGTGGATGGCGCAGCACCTCGGCCGCCCCTCACCCTCCGCCGTCGTCCGCGCCCTCACCCCCGCCTGACCCCGCCTGACGACTTATTGCGCATTCCGGCCCGGCGGAATCAAGGGAGTCACGCAACACCGTTGGCGATGTTCGCAGACAGTAGTTCGTTGAGCATCTCGGCTGGGGTTTTGAAGGCGTGGCGTTTGCGGGGTCTGGAGTTCAGTTCGGCGGCGATGTTGTCGAGCATCCCGGGCCCGTAGAAGCTGAGGTCGCTACCTTTGGGCAGGTACTGGCGCAGCAGCCCGTTGGTGTTCTCGTTCGTGCCGCGCTGCCAGGGCGAGTGGGGGTCACAGAAGTAGATCTCCAGACCGGTGGCTTCGGCGATCTGGGCGTGACGTGCCATCTCGCTGCCCTGGTCCCAGGTCAGCGACCGTCTGAGCTGTTCAGGCAGCGTCAGCATCTTGGCCACCAGCGCGTCCTGCACGGCCAGGGCGCCGTGGTTGTCGGGCAGGTGCAGCAGCATCGTGAAGCCGGTGGTGCGCTCCACCAACGTGCCGACCGCGGACGCCGAGGCGGTGGAGCCGAGGATGAGGTCGCCTTCCCAGTGTCCGGGCACCGCGCGGTCCTCGACCTCGGGCGGGCGCGAGCTGATCATCACCATGTCCGGGATCCGCGCGCGGCGCTCACCCTCGCGGCGGCGTGGTCGGCGCATCGACCGGCCGGTGCGCAAGCACGCGGTCAGCTCCCGCTTGAGACCACCACGGGCCTGGATGTACAGCGACTGGTAGATCGTCTCGTGCGACACCCGCATCTCCGGTTCGTCGGGGAAGTCGACCTTCAGTCTTCCAGCGACCTGTTCCGGGCTTTCGTGCCGCTCCAGCCTGGCCTGGACCTCCCCACGCAGCCGGAGATTGGTGGCCAGCTTCGCCGCGCGAGGAGCCGTGCGGCCACGATCGACTGCGGCTTGGGCCACCGAGGGACGGTAGCCGCGCCTGGTCGCGCCCCGAGCCAGCTCGCGGCTGATGCTGCCCGGATCACGCCCCAGCCGGCGGGCGATCTCCCGTACCCCGCGGTCGGCATGGACCAACGCCGCGATCTCCTCCCGCTCCGAGAACGACAGGTACCGGCCAACCGGGGCGGCAACAGACGTGGGTTTCACCCCGCCAGCCTCCCGGAAGATGCGACTGGCCCACCTGTACGACAGCCCCGTCAACCCGCCCGCATCCTCCACGCTCAACCCGTCCCGGATCCCAGCCCAAAACCGGCGATCCAGCTCCCGCGGCGCCCTCGGCCGACCCCTCATGACAAACAACTCCTCGTGATCGAGGTGTTGCGTGACTCCCTTGAACCCGCCCCCTGCAAGCCGGACTGATTGCGCAACACGGCCGGCTCGGCCGGCCGTGTTGCGCAATCAGTCGCACGGCTGGGGACGGAATGCGCAATAAGTCGGGGCTGGGGGGTGGGGTGGGGTGGTCAGTCGGCGACGACGCCGGTGATGCGGTGGATCGACAGGGTCCGGGTGATGCCGTCGCTCACGCCGGAGACGCGCCCGCCGTCGAGCCGCTCGGGGTAGAAGAGCAGCCGCTGCGTGCGGCCGATGCCGTCCGAGTAGCCGAGCCACACGGCCCGCCCGTCGGCGATCGCCTCGCGCAGCACCGCCACCGACGTCGTCGGGTCGTTCGCGGGGATGGCCGGACCGCTGCGCCCGCCGGGCGCGGCGGCGGCCTTGGCCCGGGCGTGCGACTCCGCCGCGCGGAGCCCGGACACGAGCGAGCCGATCTGCCCCCGGTCCATCGCGTGCACGAGGGCCGAGTCCACCGAGGTGCGGCGGACCGCCCGTCGCACGGGCCGCCTGGGCACGGTGACCGTGCCGGACGGGGACTCGCCCACGGGTGAGTAGCCCTCCTCGCGCAGCATCTCGAGCACCACCTCGGGCCCGGCCGGCGAGGTGAGCACCGTGGGCGCGATGCGCCGGAGCTGGAGCGCGGCGAGGCGCCGGTTGGCGAGCATGACGTCGAGACCGGCCTCGTCCTCGCTGCGGACGATGGCACCGACCCCCCGCACCCGGACCGTGCCGTGGCGGCGGGCGACGTCGCGCACGAGGTACTCGAGCGGCTGCGGCACCGGCGTCCGGCTGGCGTCGCGCAGCCCGGCGAGGATGTCCTCACCGGTCCAGCCCGTGTCGAGGCAGCGGCGGATCGAGGCGTCGCTGAAGCGGTGCACCGTCGCCCCACCACGCGACTCGACGTCGGCGACGAGGCGGAGGAACGCCGCCAGCGAGCCGGTCACCGGCCCGGGCGCGATCGCGGTGAGGTCGGCCTGGAGCAGGACGGCGTCGACGGGCGCCGGGAGGTGCGGGTGGATCGACTCGGCCACGACCGCGACGTCGCCCTCGCTGGCGAGCAGGGCGCGACCGGCGACGCTCAGCGCCCCGTGCCCGGTCACGCCGAGCCAGGCCGCCTCGCCGAGGACCGACTCGACGACGTCCTCGAGCGTGCGGGGGACACGGCGGGGCCGACGCCAGCGCACCGCGGCCGCGAGCCCGGCGGACGTCGTCGCGACACCCGGCTCGGCGCTCGCGAGCAGGTCCAGCACCTCGCGGCGCAGCGACCGGATCGGGGGCCACTGCACGTCCGGCCCGAGGGCGTTGACGACCGCGGCGGCGTCGGTCCGCGACCCGACGCGGTGCGGAGCGCGGGTCGTCGCGAGCCACGCCAGCGCGAGCCGGGCCCACCGCTCGCCGCCGGGCTCGGTCTGCCACGCGTCGTACTCCGCGGTCGGCACCCAGTGCGGGTCGACCTCGCCGTCGTCGGCGACGAGGTCACCGATGAGGGCCAGCTCGACGAGGTATGCCGTGTGCTCCGGTGACGTGTCCAGCCGCGCGGCGGCCGCCTTGAGGTCGCGCACCGCGAGCCCGCCGGTCCGCAGGACCCGCGGCGGCGTCTGCGACCACGAGTCGAGCAGCTCGTCGAGGAGGGCCAGGACGGCGCTCGCGGCGGCACCGGCGGCCGCGTCGACGGCGTCGCCGTCCCGCTGCGGTCCCTCGACCGGGGGCGGCGAGAGCTGGGGCTGGCGGTGCACCCGGCCCTCGCGCAGGACCATCGCCACCTCGCGGGGCATCGCGATCTGGTCGGCGGCCACCGCGCGGACGAGGCCTTGGGCGAGCAGCCAGCGTGGCCCGTCGTCGGAAGGGACGCGGCGTCCCGGGCCGTCCTCCGGCGGGACGATGCCGACCGAGGGCCCCCACGTCAGCCGGTCGAGGATCGCGCGCGCCCGTGCGGGTGCGGCGGCGATCGAGGCACGCAGTGTCGCCGCATCGGGAACGTCGCCGCCGGGCAGGTCGGTGGCCGACGGCCCGAGCCCGGCGACCCCCTCACCGAGGACGTCCTTGGCGGTGCGGGTGACGACGAGGCCTTCGGGCGCCCGCCAGACGAGGGCGAGCCGCCACAGGTCGTCGAGCAGCTCAGTGACCCGGGCGGGGTCGGCGTCGCCGAGGCTGAGGGTCAGCGCCTTCGAGGTGACGACCTCGCCCCCGACGGCCGCGGCCTCGAGGACCTGGACGTGCGCGGCGTCGAGCCCGTCGATCGCGCGAGCGGTGCTGGCGCGCGTCGAGCTGCGCGCCGCGAGGGCCGTGAGGTCGCTCGGCGCGGGTCGCGCGAGGTCGGGCCGGGCCGCGAGCAGTGCCGCCAGCTCCTCGTCGGACCGTCCCCGGATGTCGTCGGCGAGGGAACGGGCAGTGGAGGGAGAAGGGAGCGGCACCTCACCACCGTAGTCCCGCCCGGTCGCGCGTAGATTCGCCGACATGAGCGCTGACGCCCCCGCACCCACCGGCGAGCAGTGGCACCTCACGGTCGGTCCGGACGAGCTCGTCGTCGTCGAGGTGGGCGGCGGCCTGCGCACCTGGACGCGCGACGGCGTCCACGTCCTCGCGGGCTACGCCGAGGACGCGACGTGCACGTCCGGGCGCGGCCAGCAGCTCATCCCGTGGCCCAACCGCATCCGCGACGGCCGCTACTCCCACGGCGGGGTGCAGCGACAGCTGCCGCTCACCGAGGTCGAGCACGGCAACGCGAGCCACGGCCTCGTGCGGTGGGCCCCGTGGCGGCTCCTCGAGCGCACGGACACCTCCCTCACCGTCGGCCATCGCCTCTTCCCGCAGCCGGGCTGGGACTGGCACCTCGAGACGACGACGACGTATGCCGTGTCACGGGACGGCCTCACCGTCACCACCGGGGTGACGAACGTCGGAGGGGAAGCCGCGCCGTTCGGCTACGGCGCCCACCCCTACGTCGCCATCGGTGACGTCCCCGTCGGCGAGGTCGAGGTGCGCGTGCCCGGCGACACCTGGGTCGAGGTCGACGACAGGCTCATCCCCGCCGGCACGCACCCGGTGGAGGGGACGGCATACGACTTCAGGGAGCGGAGGCGGCTGGGGACGCAGCGGCTCGACACGGCATACACGGATCTCACGGCCGGGGAGGGGCCGTGGACGGTCACGGTCGCCGTCCCCGGGAGGCCGGTCGTCGACGTGTGGGGCGACGCCGAGGCGTTCCCGTGGGCGCAGGTGTTCTCCGGGAAGGCGGAGGCCGACCAGAGTGGCGAGCACGGCATCGCGGTCGAGCCGATGACCTGCCCGCCGGACGCGTTCAACTCCGGGGACTCGCTCCTCGTCCTCGCCCCCGGGGCGACGTGGACGGGCGCGTGGGGGATCAGCGTACGGTGACGCCGTTCTCGGTGTCGTCGAGCTGACGCTCGAGCACGACGATCGCGCCGGCCATGACGACGAGCCCGGCCAGCATGGTCGCGATGAACGCGCCGGACAGGTCGTGCTCCAGCAGCAGGCCGGACACGATCGGGCCGAGGATGGCCCCGGCCTGGAACGCCCCCGCGTTGACGGCATTGGCGCGGCCGCGGATGTGGTCGTCGGCCATGTCGTTGGTGATGGCCGGGATGGCGATCTGCATGAAGATCTCGCCGAAGCCGAACAGGGCCATGAAGCCGATGACGGCGACGGTCGCGCCGATCGTCGCCGGTCCGAGGCCGGCCGCCGACAGGGCCAGCCACGAGACGAACCACACGACGACCATGACGAGCAGCCCCCGCGTGCGCCGGCGACCGGTCACCGCCTGGAGCACCGGGAACTGCATCGCGACGATGACGAGGGTGTTGAGGGCGAAGGCGAGCCCGATGACGCCGGTCGAGACCTCGCCGACCTGGCGCGAGAACGCGGGGAAGCCGGACTCGATCTGCCCGTAGCCGATGAAGGTGCAGAGGAAGGTGATGAAGGTCAGCCACAGCACCGGCGGGCGTCGCAGCAGGTCGAGGTAGCCGACGGTCGGAGCGTCCTCGGGTCGCTCCGCACGGCCGTGGACGTGACGCAGCGGGCCGAGGAGCAGCCCGATGGGGACGAGCATGCTCAGGGCGTCGGCGAGGAAGATGAGCGTGAAGGTCATCGGCTCGCGCACGTCGACGAACAGCCCGCCGACCACGCCGCCGAGGCCGATGCCCAGGTTGACGAGGGCGAAGTTGACCCCGAAGTACTGCTGGCGCAGCGGCCCGGAGACGACCGAGGCGATGAGGGCGTTGAACGCCGGCCACGACACCCCGAAGTTGACCCCGAGCAGCACGAACCCCACGACGAACATCGGCACGGTGGTCGCGAACGCGAGGACGACGCACCCGACGAGCTGCGACGTGGTGCCGACGATGAGCATCCTGCGGGCGCCGATGCGGTCGGTGAGCGAGCCGCCGGGGCCGGTGACGAGCAGCGCGACGACGGCGATGAGGGCGAGCAGCGTGCCCGCGGTGCCGAGACCGATGCCGCGGACCTCGTTGATGTAGATGACGGTGAAGGGCAGGGTCAGGCCGCGTCCGAGCGTCTGGACGGCCACGGTCGACAGCAGCCACCGACCCGGCGCCGGCAGGTCTGCCCAGAACTGGCGCAGGCTCACCTTGGGTCGGTCGGTCGCTGCGGTCACCGGAGCACTCTCCCAGCCCGGACCGACACCCCCCAACCCGGTTTCCGCCCGCCCGCCCCCGCCCGCCCCCGCCCGCCCCCGCCCGCCCCCGCCCGCCCCCCGGCTGCCCCCCCGGCTGCCTGCGTCTGCGTGCATGGTCGGATTCCTCACCATCCACGCAGACGCAAGCGGGAGGGGTGGGGCGGTCACCCGGAAAGGTGTGCGCGCGGCATACGCGGGCCGGGATAGCCTGTGGGAGTCCGACCGGAGGTGCGACGCCCGCACTCCGCCCCATTCGCAGCGACCACAGAGGTGCCCCGTGCCGACTGGCAAGGTGAAGTTCTACGACTCCGAGAAGGGCTTCGGATTCGTGTCCACCGACGACCCCACCGAGGGCGGTGACGTCTTCGTGCCCTCCAGCGCGCTCCCCGAGGGCGTGACCTCGCTCAAGAACGGTGCCCGCATCGAGTTCGGGATCGTCGAGGGGCGGCGCGGCGCGCAGGCCCTGTCCGTGCGCCTCCTCGAGCCCGCCGCGAGCGTCACCGCGAACCGCAAGGTGCGCGACCGCAAGCCGGCCGAGGACATGGTCGTCATCGTCGAGGACGTCATCACCCTCCTCGACTCCGTCCAGAGCTCGCTGCGGCGTGGGCACTACCCCGACAAGGCCCACGGCGGCAAGGTCGCCCAGGTCCTGCGCGCGGTCGCCGACGACCTCGAGATCTGATGGCGGTCGTCAAGCCCGACCCGACCCTCAAGGGGGCGGTCGACCTCGCCCGTGAGGCCGCCGAGTCGATCGCCGAGAAGGGCACCGTCGGCGAGCACCTCGGCATGGACATGGTCGAGGACCGCGTCGGCACGCACTACTTCGCCTGCACGGCCGCGTCCTACCCCGGCTGGCGCTGGGCGATCACCGTCGCGCGCGTGCCGCGTTCCAAGACGGTCACCGTGTCCGAGGCGAACCTGCTTCCCGGTGACGGCGCGCTCCTGTCACCGCAGTGGCTCCCGTATGCCGACCGGCTGGCTCCCGGGGACATCGGCCCCGGCGACGTCACGCCCAGGATCGACGACGACCCGCTGCTGGAGGCCGGCTTCGAGGCCACCGGCGACGAGGACGTCGACCAGCTCGCCCTGTGGGAGCTCGGACTGGGCCGCCCCCGGGTGCTGTCCGCCGAGGGTCGCGAGACCGCGGCGCAGCGCTGGTACGAGGGCGACTCCGGACCGTCGGCCCCCGTGGCCCAGAAGGCCCCGGCCCCCTGCTCGTCGTGCGGGTTCTTCGTCCCGATGGCGGGTGCGTTGCGGTCTTTTTTCGGCGTGTGCGCCAACGCGTGGTCTCCTTCCGACGGTCGCGTCGTGAGCTGTGACCACGGGTGTGGCGCCCACTCCGAGGTCGACATCGACGCTCCCGAGCCCGAGCTGATCGCCCCTCCGGTGCTCGACGACACCGCGCTCGAGCGGGTCTGACGGCCCGATGAGCGGGTCCGAGGGGACGCAGGGACGGCGGCCGGACGGCATACCGCCCGAAGCCGTGCCGGACGGCGTGACCGAGCGCGAGATCGAGGTGCTCGAGGCCATGCAGGTCCCGACCCAGCGGATCATCGCCATCGGGCTCGTCCTCTGGCTCGTCGCCCTGGCCGTGACCCTGCTCGTCCCGGCCCTGCACGAGGGCGACCGGTCGTGGTGGCCGTGGGGCTGCGTGGCCGGGTTCGTGCTCGGCTCGATCGGCCTGGCCTACGTGCGCCGCGGCCGCGGCAACGCCCACGACGCCGGTTGAGAAGCCGACTTATTGCGCATTTCGGCCCCTCCCGCGGACGGTTCTCGTCTCTGGAAGGGGCCGAAACGCGCAATAAGTCGCTGCTGTGGGACCGGAATGCGCAATAAGTCGGGGGTGGGGGTCAGACGCCGAGGAGGTCCTTGATCGGGTCGATCGCGAAGTAGAGGACGAAGAGCCCGGCGACGAGCCACATGAGCGGGTGCACCGCGGCCGCCTTGCCGCGCACGACCTTGATGAGGACGTAGGCGACGAAGCCGGCGCCGATGCCCGCGGTGATCGAGTACGTGAACGGCATGAGCACGATCGTGAGGAACGCCGGGATGGCGATCTCGACGTCGTCCCAGTCGATGTCCTTGACCTGCTGCATCATGAGGAACCCGACGAGCACGAGAGCGGGGACCGCGGCCTCGGACGGGATGACCTTGACGAGCGGCGCGAACACCATCGAGGCGAGGAACAGCAGGCCGGTGACGACCGAGGCCAGCCCGGTGCGCGCGCCCTCCCCGACGCCCGACGCCGACTCGATGTAGGAGGTGTTCGACGAGACACCGGCGGCGCCACCGGCCGCGGCGGCGAGCGAGTCGACGACGAGGATGCGCTCGGTGTTCGGCGGCATGCCGTCCTCGTCGAGGAGGTTCGCCTCGGCGCCGATGGCGGTCATCGTGCCCATGGTGTCGAAGAAGTCGGCGAGCATGAGCGTGAAGATGAGCAGCGCGGCGGCGACGACACCGACCGACTGGAACGACCCGAACAGCGAGAACTGGCCGACGGTCGAGAAGTCGGGGGAGTCGATGATCTGGTCCGGCAGGGTGGGCACGACGAGGCCCCAGCCGGTCGGGTTGACCTTGTCGCCCGCGACCGCGGGGCCGATCTTGGCGATGGCCTCGATGACGATGGCGAGGACGGTCGTCGCGGCGATGGCGATGAGGATGGCGCCGCGGACCTTGCGGACCCACAGGACGATGATGAGCAGCAGGCCGATGACGAAGACGAAGGTCGGCCAGCCGCCGAGGAAGCCGTCGACGCCGAGCTGGACCGGGACCGTGCCCTGGGCCGTGCGGCGGACGAAGCCGGCGTCGACGAAGCCGATGAGCGCGATGAACAGGCCGATCCCCACGGAGATCGCGACCTTGAGCTGGGTCGGGACGGCGTGGAAGACCGCCGTTCGGAAGCCGGTGAGGACGAGCACGAGGATGATGAGGCCCTCGAGGACGACGAGGCCCATGGCGTCGGCCCACGTCATCTGCGAGGCGATGGCGAACGCGACGAACGCGTTGAGCCCCAGCCCGGTCGCCAGGGCGAGCGGGAAGTTGGCGACGACCCCCATGAGGATCGTGAGGAGACCGGCCACCAGGGCCGTGCCCGCGGCGATCGCGGGGAGGTTCGAGCCGTCACCGGACCCGCCGCCGAGGAAGTCCCCGTTGACGTCCTGGGCGAAGCCGAGGATGAGCGGGTTGAGCACGACGATGTAGGCCATCGTGAAGAACGTGACGACCCCGCCGCGCACCTCCTGCCCGATGCTCGAGCCGCGCTCGGAGATCTTGAAGTAGCGGTCGATGGTGGAGGGCCCCGTGCGTGGGTCGGCGGCGTGGGTGGTGGCAGTCGGCATGGGCGGAACCCTAGCGAGCGCCGGGTGGGACGGCATACGCAGTCCGGGTCGTGACCTGCAGCGCGAGCCCGACCTCGGAGGAATACTTAGCCAAAGTAAGGAGTTAGGCTAAGTACATGACTCAGGACACCAGCCACCCGTATGCCGCCCTGCGGCCCGCTGCCGTGTCCTCCCTCGCCGGCGAGCTGCGCCTGGCCTGCATGCGGATCTCGCGACGCGTGCGCTACGAGAGCACCGACACCATTGCGCCGCACCACTTCTCGGTCATGTGCCGCCTCGAGGAGGGGGCCCGCACGCCCGGTGAGCTCGCCGAGATCGAGCGGGTCAGCGCGCCGAGCATGTCCCGGACCGTGGCGGGTCTCGTCGACCTCGGGTGGGTCGAGCGCGCGCCCGACCCCACCGACCGGCGCCAGGTCAACCTCACGCTCACACCCGCGGCGCGACAGGTCCTGCGCGACACCCGGCGCAAGCGCGACGCGTGGATGGTCGTGCGCGTGGCCCGGCTGAACCCCCACGAGCAGGCCGTCCTCCAGCAGGCGGCCACGATCCTCGCCAAGGTCGCCGCCGAATGAGCCCGACCTTCACCTCGTTCTCCGAACGCAACTACCGGATCTACTACGCCGGCTCCTTCGTGTCCAACGTCGGAACCTGGATGGGGCGGGTCGCCCAGGACTGGCTGGTCCTCACCGAGCTGACCGACAACTCCAGCCAGGCGCTGGGCATCGTCACCGGGCTCCAGTTCCTTCCGTTCCTCGTGCTCGCCCCCTGGGCGGGGGCGATCGCCGACCGCTTCCCGAAGCGCCGGATCCTCCTCGTCACGCAGGCCCTGCTCCTCGTCACGAGCCTCGTGCTCGCCCTGCTCGTCATCACGGACGTCGCGACCCTGTGGATGGTCTACGCGATCGCCCTCACCCAGGGCGTCATCACCGCGATCGACAACCCGGCCCGCCAGTCGTTCGTCTCCGAGATGGTCCCCCGCGACAAGCTTGCCAACGCGGTCGCGCTCAACAGCGCCTCGTTCAACGGGGGTCGGCTCATCGGCCCCGGCGTCGCCGGCCTGATGATCGCGGCCTACGGCACCGGGCTGACCCTGCTCGTCAACGTGCTGACCTTCGTCTTCGTCCTCGTGGCCCTGAGCAGGCTGCGCGCCAGCGAGCTCATCCCGTCTCCCCTCACCCGGGGCAAGGGGGCGATCCGCGACGGCCTCGTCTACGTCCGCAACCGCCCGGACCTCAAGGTGGTCATGCTGCTCGTCTTCGTGCTCGGCACCTTCGGGATGAACTTCCAGGTGACGACCGCGCTCATGGCGACGGCGGAGTTCCACAAGGGCCCGACCGAGTACGGCATCCTCGGCTCGATCATGGCGATCGGCTCGCTCACCGCGGCCCTGCTCAGCGCCAGGCGCGGCGAACCCCGGCTGCGGGTCCTGCTCTTCGCGCTCGTCGGTTTCACCGTCTCGACCACGGCGGCCGCCCTGGCGCCGACCTACGAGCTCTTCGCGCTCGCCCTCGTGCCGGTCGGGCTGTCGGCACTCACCGCGCTCACGACGGCCAACGCGATGGTCCAGCTTCGCACCGACCCGCTCGTGCGCGGCCGGGTGATGGCCCTCTACATGGCGATCTTCATGGGCGGCACGCCCATCGGCGCCCCGATCATTGGCTGGATCGGCGAGGTGTGGGGACCCCGGTGGACCATCGCCATCGGTCCCATCTTCATCGGGCTCACCCTCGTCGCGGTGCTGTGGTGGCTCGCGCGGCAGCAGAATGTCCGGGTGAGCTACGAGTCGCAGCGTTCCCCGCGCATCACCATCGAGGCGGTCCCCGTGCGTGACACGGTCACCGAGCCGGCCCCGGAGGCTGCCCGATGACCCCGGTCTTCCGCCGTCGGATGACGCTGGCCGTGCTGGCCGTGCTCCTCGTCGTCGCGGTCGCGTATGCCATCCTCACCTGACCCGGCGCCCCTCCTGCGCGCGCCGGGCCGGGCGCCCTCCGTGGGCGTGACGGCGCCCAGGCCGCCTGGGCGCCCACGAGACTGACGGCCGTGAGGTCAGGTTACCGCTCGGAAACCGTCCGTGTCGTCAGAGGAGTGGGGCACTTCGCGCGCCGACCCACGACCTGCTCGGCCGTGGGCAGGGGCGGTCAGAGGGCGTCGACGACGTGCTCGATGCAGGCGATGAGCTTGCTGACGTCCTCCGGCTCGACAGCCGGGAAGGTCGCGATGCGCAGCTGGTTGCGCCCGAGCTTGCGGTACGGCTCGGTGTCGACGACGCCGTGCGCGCGCAGCGTCGCGGCGATGACCGAGGCGTCGACGGCGTCGTCGAAGTCGATCGTCGCGACGACCTGGCTGCGGGCGGCGGGGTCGGCGACGTAGGGCGTCGCGTAGTCCACGGACTCGGCCCACGTGTAGATCCGGTCGGAGGAGTCCTTGGTGCGTGCGGTCGCCCAGTCGAGCCCGCCGTTGCCGTTGAGCCACTCGAGCTGGTTGGCGAGGAGCGCGAGGGTGCCGACGGCCGGGGTGTTGTAGGTCTGGTCCTTGCGGCTGTTGTCGATCGCCGTGGGGAGGCTGAAGAAGTCGGGCACCCAGCGACCCGAGGCGGTGATCTCGTCGACGCGCGCGAGGGCGGCCGGGGAGAAGAGGGCAAGCCACAGGCCACCGTCGGCGGCGAAGCACTTCTGCGGGCCGAAGTAGTAGACGTCGGTCTGCGCGACGTCGACCGGCAGGCCGCCCGCGCCGGACGTGGAGTCGATGAGCACGAGCGCGTCGTCGTCGGCGCCCTCGACCCGCTGCACGTCGGCCATGACGCCGGTGCTCGTCTCGTTGTGGGCCCACGCGTAGACGTCGATGCCGTCCTCGGCGACCGGGCTCGGGCGGGTGCCCGGCTCGCTCTTGATGATCGAGGACTCGCCGAGGAACGGCGCGTTGGCGGTGACCGCACCGAACTTGCTCGAGAACTCCCCGAACGCGAGGTGCTGGGCACGCTCGCGCACCAGCCCGAACGCGGCGATGTCCCAGAAGGCCGTCGCGCCACCGTTGCCGAGCACGACCTCGTAGCCCTCGGGCAGCGAGAAAAGGTCGGCGAGCCCGGTGCGCACGGACTTCACGAGGTTCTTCACGGGGGCCTGGCGGTGGGAGGTCCCGAGGACGGTGGTGCCGAGGGAGGCGAGGAACTCGACCTGCTCGGGGCGGACCTTGGAGGGTCCCGAGCCGAAGCGGCCGTCGGTGGGGAGGAGGTCGGCGGGCAGGGTGATCGCGGCGTCAGTCACGCGGACAGTCTCGCAAACGCCGCCGACGCCGCTGACCGGAGTTCACCCACCGGGACGCCGTCCCAGCGGTCGGCTCACCACGGCGCACGCGGCCACCCGCCGGGAGCGCACGGCATACGACCACAGCCCTCGTATGCCGTGCCGTCCGGTCCCGCTCAGCCCTCGCGGTACCCCGCGACGGCGTCGATGCCACGGGTGGCCTCGCCGATGTAGCGGGAGCTCGGGCGGATGAGGCGGCCCGTCTCCTTCTGCTCGAGGATGTGCGCGGACCAGCCGGCGGTCCGGGCACACGTGAACATCGAGGTGAACATGTCAGCCGGCACCTCCGCGAAGTCGAGCAGGACCGCGGCCCAGAACTCGACGTTGGTCGCGAGGACCCGGTCGGGACGGCGGGCGTGCAGCTCGTCGAGGGCCGCCTGTTCCAGCGCCGCGGCGACCTCGAAGCGGGGTGCGCCGAGCCGTTGGCAGGTGTCGCGCAGGACCTTGGCCCGCGGGTCCTCGGCGCGGTAGACCCGGTGCCCGAAGCCCATGAGGCGCTCGCCTCCGTCGAGGACGCCCTTGACGTAGGCCAGGGCGTCGCCGCTCTCCTCGACCCCCTCGATCATGTGGAGGACGCGCGACGGGGCCCCGCCGTGCAGGGGCCCGGACATCGCACCGACCGCGCCGGACAGGCACGCGGCGACGTCGGCGCCGGTCGAGGCGATGACGCGCGCGGTGAACGTCGAGGCGTTCATGCCGTGCTCGGCGGCGGTGATCCAGTAGGCGTCGACGGCCTCGACGTGCTTCGGGTCGGGCTCGCCGCGCCAGCGGATCATGAAGCGCTCGGCGATCGTCGCGCCCGTGTCGACCTGGGTCTGCGGGACCATCGGCCGGCCCTGGCCGCGCGCCGACTGGGCGACGAACGACAGCGCCATGACGGCGGAGCGGGCGAGCTGGTCGCGGGCCTCCGCCGCGTCGATGTCGAGCAGCGGCTTGAACCCCCACAGCGGGGCCAGTGTCGCGAGCGCCGACTGGACGTCGACGCGGACGTCACCGGTGTGCACGGGGAGCGGGAACGGCTCGGCCGGCGGCAGGCCCGGGTCGAACTCGTTGTCGACGAGCAGCCCCCACACCTGGCCGAAGCTCACGTGGCCGACGAGGTCGTTGATGTCGACGCCGCGGTAGCGCAGCGCCCCGCCCTCCTTGTCCGGCTCGGCGATCCGGGACTCGAAGGCGACGACGCCCTCGAGCCCGGGGCGGAAGTCGGGGTCCGCCGCGGCGGGCTGGGGGGTGGTGGTCTGGGTGTCGGACTGCGGTGTCACGTTCCCTCGTCTCGGTGTCTTCCGGTGTGGGGCAGCAACAGTGTGCCCGCCCCCGCACGGTGTCAATGGGTCAAACGGGTCGGTCGATGGCGATCCACGTCTGCTCGGCGCGGGCGAGGAGGCGTCCGTCGGCGGTGAACAGGGCGGACCCCGCGTGGCGTTTGCGTCCGTCGTCGCCGCGCGACCACGAGGTCACGACGTGCTCGCGCCCGACGACGGGAGGCGTGAAGATCTGCGCGGTCATCGTACCGAGCACCATGAGCGTGGTCGGGAACCCGGCCGCCTTGCCACCGGGGCAGTCCAGCGCGGCCCACACCTCGGGCGGTGCGGCGTCCCGGGGAGTCCACGTGGCGGCATACAGGCCGGTGTTTCCGGCGACGGGTCCGGAGCGGAGTCGGAGCCCGTCCGGGTGGAGCGGGCCGCAGCCGTAGCAGGTCGGGAAGGGGTGCTCCTGCGCCGTGATGCCCCTCGTCTCGGACTCGCGCGCCACCTCCACGGTCACCGGTGCGGGCGCGTCGCCGGCGGGCGTCGGCGCCGCGACGGCGCTCGCGACGACGTCGTCCCCGTCGCGCAGGACCGTCCGGGAGCCGGGGTGGGCCGGGTCGACCGGGTCGGCCGGGTCGCCGGGCTCGAGGACGAGCGGCCGATCCAGGGGAGGGGGCAGGTGCAGGCGCACGGACACGGCGGGCGCGTCGTCGGTCACCGGGGTGTGGCCGGCGACCAGCCCGCTCACCCAGCCGCCGTTGCCCGAGCTCGGAGGGCCGTTGTGTCGACCCGGGATCACCACATGCACCCTGCCAACCTACGTGTCAGGGTGGCGGGCGTGCCGGTACCCGACGACTTCTCGCTGCGGAGCATTGCCTTCCCGGCGTTCGGGCCGACCGCGGTGTGGTCGATCGGCGTCGGCGCGACCATCCCCGTCGTGGCGCTCAGCGCCCGTGGCCTCGGGGCGAGTGTGGCGGTCGCGGCGGCGTTCGTCCTCATCGAGGGACTCTCCGCGTTCGCGTCGTCGCTGCCGAGCGGGTCCCTCGTGTCACGGATCGGCGAGCGCCGGGCGCTCGTCGGCGCCGCGGTGCTGGACGCGCTCGGCGCCACCCTCGCGGTGGTCGCGCAGAACCTCTGGGTCCTCGGCGCCGCCGTCGCGCTCATGGGGACGACCGGGTCGGTCTTCCTGCTCGCCCGCCAGTCGTGGCTCACGGCCCGCGCCCCCGTGCACGTCAGGGCCCGCGCCATGTCGACGATGGGCGGCGTCCAGCGCATCGGCCTGTTCGTCGGCCCCTTCCTCGCCGCGCCCGTCATCGCGCTCTGGGGAACCCAGGCCGCGTATGCCGTCGCCGTCGTCGCTGGTCTGTCGGCGGCGGTGTGGGCGTGGTTCGCGCTGCGTGACGACGACCTCGTCGACGTGGACGCACCACGGCCGACACCCGCCGGAGGTGGGAGGCCGCAGGCTCGGCCCGCCCCGCAGACTGCTTCGCGGGTCCGTCTGGTCGACGTCGTGCGCAGCCACCGCCGCGTCCTGTCGACGATCGGCCTGGGGGTGGTCCTCATCGGCGTCGCCCGGCAGGGACGGTTCATCGTCGTCCCGCTCTGGGCCGAGTCGGTCGGCGTCAGCAGCAGCGGCACCGCCGTCCTCTTCGGCATCGCCGGTGCCGCCGAGGTTCTCCTCTTCTACCCGGCCGGCTCGGTCATGGACCGTTTCGGCCGGGTGTGGGTCGCCGTGCCCTTCCTCGTCGTCCTCGGGCTGGGCCTGGTGGCGCTGCCGCTGACCCACGGGTTCGCCGCCGTCGCGGTGGTCTCCACGCTCATGGGCGTCGGCAACGGGCTCGGGTCGGGGATCGTCCAGACGCTGGGGGCGGACGCCGCGCCGGTCGCCGGCCGGGCGCAGTTCCTCTCGGTGTGGCGCTTCCTCTCGCTCATCGGGCAGAACGGCGCTCCGGTCCTGGTCAGCGCCGTGACCGTCGTGGCGAGCCTCGGCGCCGCCAGCGTCGTCCTCGGGCTCGTCGTCCTCGCCGGCGCCCCGCTGCTCGCCCGGTGGCTGCCGGCCCACGACCCCCGTCGGCGTGGTCGGGTGCCCGCCGATGTGAATGAGAGACTTGAGCCGTGACCGACCTCATCGACACCACGGAGATGTACCTTCGCACCGTCTTCGAGCTCGAGGAGGAGGGCATCACTCCTCTCCGCGCGCGGATCGCCGAGCGCCTGGGGCACTCGGGCCCGACGGTCTCCCAGACCGTCGCGCGGATGGAGCGGGACGGGCTGCTGGCCGTCGCAGGAGACCGGCACATCGAGCTCTCGGTGGAGGGGCGGCGCCTCGCGACCCGCGTCATGCGCAAGCACCGCATCGCCGAGCGGCTCCTCGTCGACGTCATCGGGCTCGAGTGGGAGTACGTCCACGACGAGGCCTGTCGCTGGGAGCACGTCATGTCCGACCGCGTCGAACGCAAGATCCTCGCGCTGCTCGCCGACCACGCGGAGTCGCCCTACGGCAACCCCATCCCGGGGCTCGACGAGTTCGGCGAGGCCTTGGGCGAGGACTTCCGGACCGGGCTGTCGACCCTCAGCGAGGTCGCGGTCGAGGTCCCGGTGACGGTGACCGTGCGACGCATCGGCGAGCCGGCCCAGAACGACCACGAGGCCCTCGGCCTCATCACCGCCGCCGGGCTGCTGCCGGGCCAGCTGGCCGTCGTGCGCCGCGATGGTGGACGGGTCATCGCGGCCCTCGCGGGGGCCGACGAAGCCACCGGGGTCTCGCTCCCGGACGACATCGCGTCGCACGTGTTCGTCGCACGTGCTGCACGTCACGTCGACGCCGCCACGGTCGACGGGGCCGTATCCCGCTGAGCACGAGCTGAGCACGAGCCGAGCACGAGCCGGGCACGAGCGTCGGCGGACCTGACCCGGCCCGACGACCGCGGAGCGGGCGCCGCCCCGTTACCGGAATGTGACATGCGTCCGAGGCGCCGCTACGGTGTTGACACCCCTGATCCACCCGGAAGGTTTCCTTTTTCGTGTTCTCCCCTGTCTCCCGCGCCGGTCGCCGCCGTGCGCAGACGTCCCGGCGTCTGCCCGACCTCGCGACCGTCAAGTCCATCTCCCGCCCCACCGCCGTCAAGGGCCTCGTCGGCCTCGGCCTGGCCTCGAGCCTGGCAGCCGCCATCGCCATCCCGGTCCAGGCCTCGCCCGAGCAGGTCGAGCTCTCCAGCCGGACCTCGGCCCTCGTCGCCCGTGACCGCGCCGAGGCCGTGAGCGGCACGACCTCGCGCAGCGCCGGCCGCAGCGCGGTCGCCACCGCCCGGACGGCGCTCAGCGCCCCCGCAGCGGCCGAGAGCGCCGCGGTGTCCGCCGGGACCGCCGGTGTGACCGCTGTTGCCAAGCCGAAGCCGGCCCCGAAGCCGAAGCCGGTCGCCGCTCCCGAGAAGAAGACCGAGAAGAAGGCCGCGGCGAAGTCCTCCACGACCAGGTCCACCTCGTCGGCCCGCACGTCGACCTCGTCGTCGCCCTCCTCGTCCGGCGGCGGGTCCTCCATGGCCTACTACGACGCCGGCCGCGGCAAGGGCCTGGGCGGCAACGCCGCCAAGGTCTACTCGGCGATCCGCTCCAACTTCGGCATCACCAACATCGGTGGTTACCGCGCCGGTGGCGGCGACCACGGCTCGGGCAAGGCCGTCGACGTCATGGTCACCGGCTCGCGCGGTGACGCCGTGGCCCAGTGGGCGATCAACAACATGGGTGCCCACGACATCACCTACGTCATCTGGAAGCAGCGCATCTGGCTCGCCGGCGCCTCCGGCTGGCGTGCCATGGACGACCGTGGCTCGGTCACGGCCAACCACTACGACCACGTGCACATCTCCGTGGAGTGATCCCGCGAAGGTGACGACGAGGGCGGGAGGGCCGGACCGGCTCCCCGCCCTCGCCACGTCCGGGCCCCGCCGCCCGGACCCGGTCGTGCCCTGACCCGCCCTCGGGCCGCGCCGTGGTCGGCCGGGTTTCCCGAACCGGCTGCCGTGACCCAAACGTGACTTTGCCCGTTCGATTGGGTACCGTGACTGCGGTTCGTCCTCCCCTGGGGTGAACCGTCGAGACGGATACGCCGAGTCCTGCCACCGTCGTCGACTGCAGCACAATCCGCTTGGCAGGAGCGGGGGACCCAATAGTGGGCCGACCAGCCAGGTCGGTCCTTGGGGTGAAGCCAGTCACGACTGGCAGGGCAGACCTCACGCCCGAACCCGACAGCTCACCTCGTAGGCATCGAGAGGTTCATCACCGTGGCTCACTCCACCCATGGGCGCCACCGCGCGCCGGGACGACACAACCCTGTCTCCGAACTGTCGACCATCGTCTCCCGTGTCGGTGTCACCGGCGCCAAGGCGTCCGCCGTCCTCGCCGCCTCCGGTGGCCTCGTCGCCGCTTTCGCCCTGCCGGCGTCGGCTGCCCCCGAGGCCGCCCCGGCACGCGTGACCGTTGCCCCGGCTGCTCCCGCCGCCCCGGTCGCCGTCTCGGCCCCCGCGATCAGCGCCCCGGCCGTCTCCACCCCCGTCCGGGCAGAGATCGTCGGCGTCGTCGGCGTCAAGGCCGTCGCGAAGCCGAAGCCCAAGCCGAAGCCGAAGCCGAAGCCGAAGCCGGTCGTCAGGGTGGAGCAGCCGCGCGAGAGCCGTCTGGTCGCCGCCGGCGAGCGGAGCGAGGCGCGCACTGCCACCCGGTCGACGCGCACGACGGGCACGACGCAGCCGAGCCGCACCGCCGCGCGCATCCCTGCAGCGCAGAAGTCGGTGACCCAGTCCTCGAGCCGGGTCGTCAACATCGCCCGCGGCCTGCTCGGCATCGCCTACGTCTACGGCGGCAGCACCCCGGCCGGCTTCGACTGCTCCGGGTTCACGCAGTACGTCTACGGCAAAGCCGGGATCAGCATCCCGCGCACCGCGTCCGCGCAGCAGCGTGCCGCGACCCGCGTGACGAGCCCCCGCCCCGGCGACCTCGTCTTCTACGGCAGCCCCGCCTACCACGTCGGCATCTTCACCGGTGGCGACATGATGATGGACTCCCCGCGCACCGGGAAGTTCTCGAGCGAGCGCAACATGTGGGGCACCCCCACCGGTTTCGGTCGGTTCTGAGCCGACCCCGCGGCACCCGCCTGACGAACGCCCCCGACCCTTCGTGGTCTGGGGGCGTTCGCTGTCGTGTGCCACAGTGAGGGAATGGCTGACCTGGTGCTCGACCTCTGGGGCGACGTGACCGATCCGTGGTCGTATGCCGCCAAACGTCGCCTCGAGGCGGCGGTCGCCGCCTCCGAACGGCCCGCTGAGGTCTTCATCCACCACCACGCACTGCCGGGTTCGGCCCTGTCCGCCGACGACTTCGAGCAGGCTGCCGTGCAGACCCGCCCCGACGGCCTCGACATCTCGCTGACCGAGCCACCGACCGCGGACACCACGGACGCCCACCGCCTCGTGGCGCTCGGCCACGAGCTGGGTGGGCCGGCGCTCCAGTCGGCCATGCTCGAGCGGCTGTATGCCGCGGTGTTCCGTGAGGCGCTCGACGTCGAGTCGCACCACGTGCTCCAGCGACTGGCGGGCGAGGCGGGACTGGACGAGCACCGCGTCTCGGAGGTCCTCGCGTCGTCGGCGCTCGCCGACCAGCTGGCGGCCGACGCGGACGCCGCGCGCGCTGCCGGCGTCACCGGGACGCCGCACCTGCTCGTGGACCGGCGTGTCCACTGCGCCGGCCCGGCCGGGGTCGAGGACTACCTGTCCCTCATCCACCGCGTCACCGCGGTCTGACTCCCCGGGCGGGTCCGCCGGTCAGGCGACGGGCTGCTGGAGGTCCTCCCGCGCCAGAGCGGCCCGCAACGACGTCATGACGGTGCGCAGGATCCGGGAGACCTGCATCTGGCTGACACCGATGCGCACGCCGATCTCGGCCTGCGTCAGGTCCTCGACGAACCGCAGTCTCAGCACGAGGCGCTGTCGTCGGTCCAAATGCTCGACGGCCCACCGGAGGGCCTCCCGGGTCTCGATCCACTCGCAGGCGGAGGGGGCGACGAGGGCCCGGTCGGCCAGGCTCGTGCCGGCGGCGTTCTGCTCATCGAGGGACGCGGCCTGGTATCCGGCCGCACACACTCTCGCCTCGGTCACGTCAGCCTCGGTGATGTCGAGTGCCGTGGCGATCTCGCTGTCCAACGGCTCTCGGAGAAGCGAGTGCCTCAGCTGCTCCTCCTCGCTGACGAGCAGCGGCCGCAGCTCCTGCAGCCGTCGTGGCGGTCTCACGGCCCAGCCGTGGTCGCGGAACCACCTCTTGAGCTCGCCACTGATCGACGGCGCCGCGAAGGCGACGAACCCGTGACCCTGGTCGGGGCGGTAGCGGGTCACGGCCTTGACGAGGGCGGTGCGGGCCACCTGCTCGAGGTCGTCGTCCTCGATGCCCCGGAACCGGTAGCGCCTGGCGATGGTGTCGGCCATGGGAAGGGCGATGAGCACGATGCGCTCGAGCAGGTCGGCCCGGACCGCGGGGTCCTGGGTGGTCGCCCAGCGCTCGGCGAGGGGTTCGACCTGGCGGTCGATGGTGTGCTGCCAGTGGGAGCTGGTCGACACGAGGGTGGGCGGGGCGGCAGCCATGAACTCGTCCTTGGGGAGAGTGACGGCACCACTGTCGGACCATGTGAACAAGGGAGACAGGGGGGTTCGATCTCCACTCCAGACCTTTCGACCGTACCGCCGCAGAGAGGGCAATGGGCGCTTGAACCTCGGCGACTTCCCCGGGTGCCGCCCGACCCGGCCGACGACACATCGGCGCGGACACCGCACCCGCCGAGGCGTATGCGACCGGTCGGTGGGTACTGGAGGTGGTGACCGGGTTGGGGCCTCAAGGAGACGGACCTCCCGGCGCGTCATGGAGGCAGCCAGGCATGGATGAAGCTGACGTCATCGACATCGTGGGTGCGACCGTCCCGCGCAGTCCTCGAGCACGGTTGAAGCTGCGCGCGCAGACGGTGCGAGAGCTCCTCACCGACCTCGCCGTGTCCGAGGCGGCGCTTCGTGATGGGGACGCCGGTGAGACAGCGAGGTCGGCGTTGACGCGGGAGCAGGACCGCATCGTCGGCGAGCTGCGACGTCGCCGCCGGGCGGCCAAGGAGCGCCACCGCCCCTAGGTTCAGGCGAGACGTTCGGCAGTCGCCCGGGCCGAGACGTCACGAGCCGGCGACGGTGCTGCCCAGCTCGTCCCGGACCCGGTCGGAGACGTACGCCGGATCCCTGCTGCCGACCTTGCGAGCCGTCGTGAGGTGTCCGCCGAGGTAGCCCGAGGCGCCGGCGACCGCCGCACCGGCCAGAGCCGTCGCGACGCCGAGACCGTGTCGCCGGCGGCCGCGGGCGACGTAGGAGGTGAGGTACAGCGACGTCGCCACGACGTTGAGGGCACCGTGGAGCGCACCGACGCGCTGCGCCTCGCGTCCGGTGCGCGCCCACTCGGCGAGGCCGGTGAGGGCGGTGGGCCCGACGGCGACGAGACCGGCTCCGACCAGCCGCCGACTGGCGTCCTGGTCCGACGGGCGGCGACCGAGGTCGAGGATCGACGCGGCGGTCCAGCACCCGAGCGGCACGTCGGTGAGCACCGGGTGCAGGGCGTGCCCGACGAGGCCGGAGCGCAGCAGCTCACTGCCCGACCAGCGGTCGAGGGGTCGAGCGAGCATCCCGTAGAAACGTCGCAGGCCGTCGAGCGCCGCCGCCTGTTCGAGGCGCTGGGTCGCCGTCACGAGGGGCGGCGTCGTCCGGGGCCTCGTCGCGACCGGCCCGGGGAGCGCTGGCTCAGGCGAGGACGGCATCGACGGTCTTCTTGAGGGCGCTCGGCTGCTCCGGGCGGCGCGGAGCGCGCTTCTTGGCCTCGGCGAGCTCGGCGCCGATCTCGCGGAGCTGGGTGCGGGACAGGCCCTCGCGGACCTTCGGGAACCAGTCCTGCTCCTCCTCCTCGATGTGGTGCGTGACGTTCTCGATGAGGACGGTGGTCTTGGCCTCGAAGCGCTCGTCCTTCGGCGACATCGGGACGAGCTCCATGACGAGAACGTCGGCGACGTGGTGCTCCTCGTAGGACTCGAGCACGTCGTCCTCGAGGTCGGGCAGCAGGGCACGCACCCGCGGGTACATGACCTCGTTCTCGATGTACGTGTGCACCGTGAGGAGCTCGATGATCTGCTCGACCAGCCTGCCCTTGCGAGCGTCGGTGGTCGTCGACTTCTGGAACTCGCGGAAGAGGGCGCGAACCTCCTTGTGGTCGGCTTTGAGCATGACGATGGCGTCCTGCGACATGGGCGGTCTCCTCGGGGATCACGGGGCGGCCGGGCGCGATGGCACCCGACCGGATGTGGAGTCACTACCCCGGAACGCGACCGCGGAAACACCGGGAAGGTCGGGGCCGCCCGGGGCCACGCGGGCGACCCCTCCGTCCGGTCACTCCCGGACGGAGGGGTCGTCGGGGGCAGGGCCTCCCGTCCGCTCAGGCGGTCGGGGACGAGGGGGTGTTGCGTCCGTTGTCGCTGCCGCTCCTCGCGGCCGTCTCCTTGACGTCCTGTGCGGCGGAGGCGCCTTCGCCGCGGACGTTCTCGACGCCCTCCTGGGCGGTGCCCTTGACCGACTCGACGGCCTCCTGCGCGGGCTCCTTGAGGTGGTCGGCGACGTCCTTGGCCATCGACGTGGCCTCGTCGACGAGTGGCTGCGCCTGCTCCTTGGCCGCCGACGCGAGCTCGCGCTCCTTGTCGGAGGCCGGCAGGAGCGAGCCGATGAGCCACCCGGCGGCGAGGGCCACGGCACCCGCGGCGAGCGGGTTGCCACGGGCCTGGCGGCGAGCCAGTTCGGGGGCGGAGGTGACGGCGTCTGCCGCTCCGTGGACCGCGTCGGAACCCGTGCTCGTGACGGTGCCGGCCGTGTCCTGGGCGGTGCCCATGACGGTCTCCTTGAGTCGGCTGGCGCGACCCGTCGCCCGTGCGGCGGTGCGCTTGGCGACGGCGCTGGGGGTCACGCTCTCCGCGAGGACGTCGACGTCCTCGCTGAGCCGGCCGCGGGTGCGGTCGATCTCCCGGCGGATGGCTTCGGGGTCCTGGTTGGTCGTGGTCATGATGTCTCGCGTCCTCTCAGTGCATCGGGAATGTCCTTGGCGGTGTCCACGGTCCGGGGGGCGACCGGGGTGGCTCGCTGCATGCGCTTCCTGCCCTGCAGGGCCAGCACGGTGGCGACGAGAGCCCAGAGCACGCCGACGACGAGCGCCGACCACCCCAGGCTGTCCAGCAGGTCTCCCAGCGCCCACCACAGGGCGAGGGACAGGAAGATCAGGGCGAGGAGCCCTGCGACTCCTGCGCCGGCGAGCATGCCGCCGGCGGCCTTGGCGTGGTCGCCGGTCTCCTTGAGCTCGGCCTTGGCGAGGGCGACCTCCTGCCGGAGCAGGGTCGACAGGTCGCTGGTGACGTCGCCCAGCAGCTCGCCCACCGAGCGCAGGGACGCATCAGGGAGGTCCGGACGCGTCTGCGGCTCGGTCATCGCCCACCCCCGCCGAGCTCATCGGCGGCGGTCAGGCGGCCCTCGGGGTCGATCGGGCTCGGGGTCCCGTCCGGCGCGACAGGCTGGGTGGTGCGGTGCAGCTCGGGGATCTGACCGGTGGTTGCCGTCGTGATCGGGGCGACGGGCACGGTCCCCGCGTCCTCGGTGAACAGCGGTGCCGGCGCACCTGCGGCGGCGGGGGTCCATGCCGTGGTGGGAGTGGAGGATGAAGTGTCGTCCCTGGCCTCGTCGACGAGGCCACGGCTCAGTCGCCCGGCGATGACGCCGAGCCCTGCCGCGGCCGCGAGGAACGCCATGGGGCGGCGGCGAGCGAACCCGCGAGCCTCCTCGAGCAGGCTCCCCGGGTCGCGCCGGTCCAGCCAGGTGGCCGCGTCGCTCGCCCTGCGGGCCACGTCCTCGACGAGTCCCTTGGCCATGCCGTCGTCGCCGGTGCCCTGCGCCATCGACTGCAGCTGGTCGGAGAGCTCGCGCAGACCGCTGGCGGCCCGCGTCTGCTGGGCCGCGGCCTGGTCGGTGACGTCGCTGCGTGCCTGGCCCAGGAGCTGGCGAGCCTGCTCCGCGGCCTCACGCGTGGTCCTCTTCGCCTCGTCGCCGGCTGTCGAAGCCACGTTCTGAGCCGCCTGCTTGGTGTCGTGGCCCACCGTCTGGGCCCGCTCCGCGGGGCTCTGCGGGGTGCTGGTCTGGTTGTCCATCTGTGCCCCTCCTCTCGGTGCCGTCGTCGATCGACGGTCGAGGGCGGCCTACCCGGTGCCCGTCCACAGCAAACCCGTGACCTGCGGCAACTTCCACGTATGCCGTGGAGAGCGGGACCACGCGAGCCGACAGGACGGCATACGGGCGGGTCGGATCGTCGCGCAGGGCGCAACGGTCAGGTCCTGCGGCGGGTCGCCTCGATGAGGACGCTCAGGCGGTCGCGGATGGCCTCGAGGTCGCCGAAGTCCATGCCGAGCCGGTCGATGACCGCGGGCGGCACCTTGAGAGCCTTCGACCTGAGCCGGCGCCCGGCGGAGGTGAGCGAGACCGCGAGGGCTCGCTCGTCCCGGGTGTCCCGACCGCGGGTCAGCAGGCCGGCCGTTTCGAGCCGCTTGAGGAGCGGGGACAGCGTGGCCGGCTCGAGGCTGAGGCGGTCCGCGATCTCGGAGACCCGTAGTGGCGACTCCTCCCACAGGGCCAGCATCACCAGGTACTGGGGGTGGGTGAGCCCCATGGGCTCCAGCAGCGGGCGGTAGAGGCCGATGACGTTGCGGGAGGCGACGGCCAGGGCGAAACAGACCTGACGGTCGAGGGCGAGGAGGTCAACCTCGACCGTGGGTCGAGGTGCGCGCGTGCGGGGCATCGTCGTCCGTCCTGGCGATGTCGGGTTATGATTAGTGGGCTAACTGTTACCGCACTCACTATAGAGGATGTCGTCATGGCCAAGGCCGACCGCGAGGGCCTGTCGTTGGGCTACCGGATCATGTACCGGATCAAGTACGCCGGCCTGCACGTCTTCGGCCCGGCCCAGCTGGGTCCCGGCTCCGACCCGCAGGCGCGGCTCAAGCGCCGCCGTGAGGCCAAGGTCGCCGCAGCCCGTGCGGCACGGCTCGAGCGCGAGGCGCTGCACCACCCCTGACACCATGGGGCGGTGCGCGCCATGGTCGTTGATGCCGTCAGAGCCCGACCCGAGGTCCGGGAGGTGCCCGATCCCACCCCTCCCGCGGGAGGAGTCGTGGTGCGCGTCATGGCCACGGGGATGTGCCGCAGCGACTGGCACGCCTGGGCCGGGCACGACGACATCGCCTTCCCGCACGTCCCCGGCCACGAGCTCGCCGGCGTCGTGGTCGCGGTCGACAGCGCCGTGACGACGTGGCGGGTGGGGGACCGCGTCACCACGCCGTTCGTCTCCGGCTGCGGGACCTGCGAGTGGTGCGCGACCGGTCAGGCGCAGGTGTGCCCTCTCCAGGAACAGCCGGGCTTCACCCACTGGGGGTCGTTCGCCGAGTACGTCGCCCTGCACTCCGCCGACACCAACCTCGTCGCCGTCCCGCCGCAGGTCGAGTTCGCGACCGCGGCGAGCCTCGGGTGCCGTTTTTCGACGGCCTACCGCGCCTTGGTCGACCGGGCGCGGGTGGCCGAGGGGGAGTGGGTGACCGTCGTCGGCGCGGGGGGCCTGGGGCTGAGCGCCGTGATGATCGCCAAGGCGCTCGGCGCCAAGGTCGTCGCCGTGGACCGGAACGCCGAGGCGCTCGCGGTCGCCTCCGGCCTTGGCGCCGACCACGTGCTGCTCACCGGCACCGACGTCCCGGCCGCGGTCACCGAGCTCACCGGTGGGGGCAGCCACGTGGCCGTCGACGCCGTGGGGAGCGAGCAGACCTGTGCCGACGCGATCCTCAGCCTCCGGCGGCGAGGTCGGCACATCCAGGTCGGTCTCCTGCCGCCGGTCGGTGGACACCCCCGGGTGTCGATGGCGCGGGTCATCGGCTGGGAGCTCGATCTGCTCGGGAGCCACGGCATGGCGGCCGTCGACTACCCCGGGATGCTCGGCCTCATCGACCAGGGCCGGCTCCAGCCGCAGCGGCTCGTCGAGCGGACGATCGGGCTGGACGAGGCGGCCGCGCTGCTGCCCGTCTTCGACTCGGCCACCGTGGCGGGCATGACCATGGTCGACCCTTCCCGCTGACCCTCGGGCGGTCGGTGACCTCAACCCACACTCCGGGGGCGTGACGAGGCGTACTCGCTGTTGTTGACTGTGTCTGTGTGACGTCGCACGCTGTTGCCCACGGACCGAGCGGAGGTCTCCATGGGCAAGTTGATCTACGCGGCCAACATTTCGCTCGACGGTTTCCTCGAGGACGAGACGGGCTCGTTCGACTGGTCCGTGCCGGACGAGGCCCTGCACGCGTTCTGGAACGAGCACGAGCGGCACATCGGCACGTCGCTCTACGGGCGACGCATGTACGACGCGATGCGCGTGTGGGAGAGCGACGACTGGCTGACGGACGAGCCACCGGTGGTCCGCGAGTACGCCGGGGTCTGGCGTGACGCGGACAAGGTCGTCTACTCCACCACACTGACCGCCGTGTCGACGGCGCGCACGAGGATCGAGCGGCGGTTCGAGCCCGAGGCGGTGCGAGCGCTCAAGGAGGCCGCCGGCTCGGACCTGAGCATCGGTGGCGCGGGGATCGCGGCCGAGGCCTTCCGGCACGGCCTGGTCGACGAGTGCGTGCTGCTGCTGTGCCCGGTCCTCGTCGGCGGCGGCAAGCCGGCGCTGCCTCGAGGCGTACGCCTCGACCTCGAGCTGCTGGACCACGGACGTCTCGGCAACGGTGTGGTCCACGTCCGGTACGCGGTCCGACAGCCCACCTGACGCGTGCTCCGGACGAACGGCGTGACAGGGTCTTTCGTTCGGAGGCTGTGACCGGCGATACGCCTCAGCGACGCGGGCTCGGGGCCACGGTGCGCACCATGACGCAGTTGCCCAGACCCTTGGGGCGGTCGTAGGTGAAGCCCTCGCGCTCGTACATCGTGCGGGTGCCGTTGTAGAGGAACGACGAGTTCTTCTTGCGTACCCCGGCGGTGTCGTGCGGGTAGCCCTCCACCACGCCGCCGCCCGCCTGCGCAATCAGGTCCACGGCTCCGCGCAGGGCGACCGAAGCCAAGCCTCTGCCACGGTGGGCCTTCTCGACCTGGATGCAGGTGATCCGGTAGTCGGGCAGTCGCTCGGCGGTGGCGAGGTACTCCGTGCGGTGGTGGATGCCGGGCAGCTCCTCGGGTGTGCCGTATTCCGCCCAGGCGATGGCCAGATCGCCGTCGTAGACCAACGCTGCGTGCGCGATCCCCTCTTCCACGCGGCGCCTCTTGAACGCCCGGTTGTCCTCGGCGGTGCCGTCCGGTTCGCGGTCATCGGGATGGAACCACGTGCACCAGCAGTTCGCGAACATGCCCTTGCTGCGCTCGACGAGGGCGGCGAAGTCGTCGAAGGTCTCCGATGTGAGCGGCTTGATCGTGACGTCGGACATGTGGGCAACCTAGACCCGATCGAAGGGTGGTCGTCCATGGCTCCGGCCTTCTCACGGCCGCCGCGTACGCGGTCTCGTCGCCCTGGCTCACCCACGTGCTGGCTGCACGCTCGAACGAGTGCTTTCCTGTTCTCTGAGACCTCGCATCGCGAACCTGAACGGGGAGTACCGCCATGGCTGTTGAACCCCTCGCTCACGTCGACACTGGCGGGGAACTGCCCGCCGTCGTGCTGGTCCACGGGATGACCTTCTCGAAGGCGACGTGGGACCCGATCGTTGACCGGCTCAGGGACCGGTTCCGTTGTCTGTGCGTGGACCTTCCCGGGCACGGCGAATCCACCGGGTCAGGTGCTGACCCGATGGTCGTGGTCGAGCGGATCCATGCCACGGTGGTCGAGAACGGAGTGATCAAGCCCGTGGTGGTCGGTCACTTCTCCGGGGCGCTCCACGCGACAGGCTACGGATTCGCCCATGCCAGCGCAGGGGTGGTGAATGTGGACCAGTCGCTGCGCGTGGGACCGTTCGCTGGCTTCCTGCAGACTTTGGCACCGGCGCTCAGGGGTCCAGACTTCGGCACGACCTTTGAACCTTTTGCGGTCAGCATCGGTGTCGGGGGGCTGCCCGAGCCTGAGCGGGCGCGGGTCCTCACCACCCAACGCATTGATCAGCACGTCGTGCTGGACCACTGGTTCAAGCCCCTCACCGAAAGCCCAGCCGTCCTGCAAGCTGAGATCGACGCGATGCTCGACGGGATCAAGGGGGACTGCTGAAGGTTTGGTTGACACCTGATCTGTGGGGACGAGAGATCCCCGATGGAAGGATGTCGACATGCCAGCTGCTCACCCGAAAGAGTTTCGTGATGACGTCGTCGCGGTCGCGCGCCGAGGCGATGCGTCGATCGCGCAAGTGGCCAAGGACTTCGGAATCTCCGAGTCCTGCCTTCGGAATTGGCTCCACCGCGCGGACGTCGAGGACGGCCACCGTCCCGGCGTGACCCGAGCCGAGTCCGAGGAAGTCAGGGACCTGCGTCGGCGCAACCGGCTGCTGGAGCAGGAGAACGAGGTCCTGCGTCGGGCCGCGGCGTACCTCTCCCAGGCGAACCTGAGGCTGGGTCAGTCCCCAAAATGACGTTCCCGCTGGTCCTGGACCTTGCCGCCGACGGTGTCCCCGTCGCGGTGACCTGCGGGCTGCTCGGGTTCTCCCGGCAGGCCTTCTACGCGTGGAAGGCACACCCGGTCAGTGAGCGGGACCTGGTCGACGCGTACGCCACCCATGCCGCGCTCGAGGTCCACGCCGACGACCCGGGGTTCGGGTACCGGTTCATCGCCGACGAGCTCACCGACGCCGGCCACACCGTATCCGAGCGGCGGGTGTGGCGCCTGTGCTCGCAGGCGGGGATCGTGTCCGCGCACTCCCGCAAGCGGGGCCGGGCCAAGAAACCCGGGCCGCCGGTGCACGACGACCTCGTCGAACGCGACTTCACCGCACCCGCACCGAACCGGTTGTGGCTGACCGACATCACCGAGCACCCCACCGCCGAAGGGAAGCTGTACCTGTGCGCGGTCAAGGACGTCTGGTCCCGCCGCATCGTCGGGTACTCGATCGACTCGCGGATGACTTCGCACCTGGCTGTCGACGCCCTCGAGATGGCGATCGCTCGACGCGGCCCGGACCAGGTCACCGGATGCGTGGTCCACGCGGACCGAGGCAGCCAGTTCCGCTCACGACCCTACGTCGCCGCGTTGCACCGCCACGGCCTGCTCGGGTCGATGGGACGCGTCGCCTCCTCGGCCGACAACGCCGCGATGGAGTCCTTCTTCGCCCTGCTCCAGAAGAACGTCCTCAACGCCCGCCGCTGGGACACCCGCGACCAGCTCCGGCTGGCCATCGTCAGCTGGACCGAACGGACCTACCACCGCCGGCGGCGGCAACGCGCCCTCGGCAAACTCACCCCGATCGAGTTTGAGACCATCAACCGTGCCGCGCACGCGGCCTGAAACACCACACCGGAAGTGACAACCAGATCGTCAGCAGTCCCGCCCGCGCGTACTCACGTCGGTAACCCCGTTACCGGGGCCGCACGGCCGTTCGAACTCACGCTTGCCGCCACGTCACGTCCCGCCAGACAGCGAACCCCAACAGTCAACGACCTCCGGCACGCCGCTGGCGCCGCTGAGTACGAGTGCTCGACCGGTGAGCGTCGCCAGCGCGGAGATCGTTGTTGAGTCCAGCTCATCGGCACTGCCATAAGCCGCAGTCTCGAACTGGCCCGGTGTGAAGATGCCGTCGGTGAGTGCCTGTTCGATCGTCGTCGGGTAGATCCTCACGACGTTGGGGTACGTTCGGACGGGCATGTTGAGCATCGGCTGGCTCGGGTTGATGCCGGCGTACCGTTCAGGTGTGGTCAGGCCCTGTCCAACACGCGACCCGCGCTGCAACCGACATCAAGGACCGAGGTCGGGTAGTCGCTCGTGAACGGCGCGATCAACTCCCTGAGGGCTTGAACTTCGTTGTCGGTGATTGGGTGGCGCTGGTCATAGCGGGTGGGGCGATCTCGTCGTAAGGGGTACGGGTGCCGCAGGCCGTTGAGGGTGCGTTCTGAACCCCGTAGAGCCGCTCGGGGGTCGTCTGGTTGATCAGGCTGTTGTCGTCCATGTCCATGTCCATGGCCCACCACTTCAGTCGTCCGTCGGGGCGGGCTGGCGGCGGTGAAAGGAGGCCCATCGAACTGTGCGTCGAACTCGGGCCTCCTGTCGGCGCGTATGACAAGTCAATTGTCGTGCGACTCCGGCGAGCCGCAGCCGATGATGGCGATCGGGACGTCGACGGACATTCCTTGGTCGGCCGCCGCGGCCTGTCGACGGGTAGCAACTCCGTACTTGCCGAGCACGTTGTGGACGTGGTTCTTGACAGTGCTCAGCTGAATGTCGAGAGCTCCCGCGATCTGCTTGTTGCTCATGCCGGTCTCGAGTAGGTCGAGAACCTCGCGTTCCCGGGTCGTGAGCGGGACGGGGCCGAGGACGATTCGTCGTGTTGTGGCCTGATGGGCGATATGATTGATTAGACGGGCGGTCACCGTGCCCGAGCAGGACACCTCTCCCCGCAACGCCGCACGCAGGGCTTCGACTAACTCCGCTAGTGTCGCGTCACGGGGCACGTAGCCCGCCACTCCCGCTTGGGCGCAGGCCACCACGTCTGGTCCGTCCTCGGCAACGCCGAGGGCCACGACCTTGAGACCTCGTCGCGCCGCCAGGAGAGCGGCCACCAAGGCCGTGCTGTCGCGCAGCGTCATGTCAAGCAGCGCCACATCGCACTCGGTGCGCCGAGCGGCCATCACCGCTGCAGCACCCGACCCCGCCGTCGCCGGGACTGCGATATCAGGGACCCGTCGCAACGCCTCAGCCACTCCGTCGCGATACAGCCGGATGTCGGCAACGACGAGAACCCGCATGGAGATCACCTCCCTCACCTACCAGGCGCCCAACGACAGGGCCGGTGGAGACGAGGGCTGGGTTGCCGGCAAATGCTGCCTCTAGCCCCCAAGGGCAAACCGTATCAACCCGTGGCATCGCACGCAATGCCGTCAGCAGAGGCACCGGTGGGTCGAATTGCGCCACGAAAGCGCTCCTCGCCGAGCGTTCCTGACGGGATCCAGACCATTGCTCATTCGAGGGCGTAGACCTTCCCGCACAAGACGCGGTCCACACCCCGCCCAACGGCGTCTTCTGGCCGGGTCCGGCACGCGCCGGATCTGGTCCGGGGGTCCCAACCAGAGCCCCGAGATCCATGGTCAAGCGGGTCAAGCGGGTGCCTACTGGACTTCACTAGCCATCCACGCGGGCAAGGGGATCACGCGAGTGAACAACGAGGTTGTTGCGCCGAAGCAAAACCAATCGGGATCGGACCGGCCGATTTCGGTGGTGCTCGTGGGGTGTACCGGACTATTGGGTGACATCCTTGAACGCGCGGTGACCGCAGCGCCCCAGATCGAGGTGCTGACGTCGATCGACTCGGTTGCCGATCTCGATCTCGACCGGATCGATGCGGTCGACGTGTTGCTCTGGAACGACGCAGACGAGGACACCCTCGGCGCTTGGCTACATCGCCGTGCCACCGCAAACTCCCCAAGGGTCCTCGGAACGACCGGTGACGGGCGGAGGGCCTCCCTGTGGGAACTGGCCCCCCGACGCACCGAGCTCGGTGCCCTGTCGCCCGACGAAGTAGTGAGCACGATTGCCCGCGCGTTCGGAAGGACGCTTGGCACCGCCCAGGGGAAGTCCCCGTGAGCACAGCCATCAAGGCGGCCAGCCGCACAATCGCCGATCTGCTCCAGCGCGAGTTCGAAGCCGATCCTGACCTCGGCCTGTTCTTCTCCGGGGTCGGGGCTATGCGCGTCTACCTAGACTCCCCCGCCGAGATGTCCGGCGCGCAGGCGGGTCTGTCTGTCTGGCTCTACAGGATCGCTCGCGACGATGTCACGTTGAACCGGCCTCCCGAACGCATCACCCCGGCAACCGTGTTGTCTTCGCCGTTCCCAGCGCGGCTCCACTACCTGGTGTGTCCCGTGGTCGAGGTCCAGGGCATCGACGGACCGGAGACCGAGCAGGTCATCCTGTGCAAAGCCCTCCAGGTCCTGCACGACCACCCGCGGCTCTCGGGAGTTGACCTGTCGGCCGACTTCGTCCGCCGGGACGTGGAGATCGGTGTGCGCTTCGAGACGCTCAGCATCGAGGAGCTAGCCCGGATCTGGGATGCCCTCGAGACGTCGTATCGCACGTCGGTGTCCTACGAGGTGACGGTGGTCGACATCCGGGCCGCCGTGCCCGACACGGTCGGCCCACCTGTCCTGGTTCCACTGCACCAGGAGCACCTGATCGTGGGTGGCCCATGACCCGGTCGACCGTGACCGTCGCGGGTCGGGCCTACGCGGTCGCCGAACCCGACCCTCGACCCGTAGGGCGAATCTTCCAGTCCGTTGTGATCGCTCGGCTGGTGGACGCGCTGACCGGCGGCCCGGTCACGGCCCGGACGCGGATCGGGACGGAGACCGCGGGGCTGCGCGGCCGAGCCACCCGCGACGGCTTCGTGGGTCTCGTCGGCACGCCGACCACGGCCCTCCCGGCTCTGGACACGCAGTCGTACGATCTGATCCTGCACGTGGACGCTGCCGGCTTCGCCGCGCGCACCGAGCGGGTGACCCTGTCTGCCCAGCCGCTGTTCCCGGGCACCTTCACCCCGGTGGACCTGGGCGTGCTCGAACTGCACCGCGCCCCGGTCAGAGTGGAGGTGCGCACATTCCGCTACCTTACGGATCCGCTGCCTGTTCCGGTGTCCGGTGCGATCGTGGAGATGACCGGCCACTGGGCGCGGGTCGCCGACCTCGACGCGCTACCGGACTCCACGACGCTCCAAGCCGTGGCCCCACGCCTGGCGACCTCACACCCGTCGGGCTCGGGTGTCGACGTCCCCGTGCTCGCTGCGTCGGTCGAGCCGGCCCGGCTCCTCGTGGGTCCCGCATGGGCCGGGCAGGCTCGTCTGCCCGTCAGCCGGGCTGGCGGGATGGTTGCTGGAAACCTGGCCGGGCTCGACCTTGCGAGCCTCGACGTGGCCGAGCGGATCGAAGTGGTCACTGTCGACGCCGCCGCCGATCCCGACTCTCCGGCCGAGCTCGTCCTGCGCTTCCCGCTGCAGCACGACCACCCGGACCGCACCGCCGTCGTCCGGCTCATCCCGCCGGTCCCGTCGGGCGTCGGCGTACTGACCCGTGCGGCCCTCGCGGGCGACCGGACGCTCCACACGAGCACGGGGCTGGTCAACGGCGGTGTCCTCCGCGTCAGCGGCGGAGTCGCCCCGGAGTACGTCGTGCCCCGTCGCTACCGCGTCCTGTCCGACGCAGCCGGTGTCGCGCGGCTGCCGGCACTCACTGGACTCGCGGCCATCCAGGTCGCCGCCTCGGCCGGCGCACTCCAGGGCGGTGCACCCATCTCGCTCGTCAGCGATCAGCGCCCAGAAGTCGACCTGACGCTCGAGTGAGCGTCACGAACCACGGAGGAGCAGATGCCCGAATACCTCGCACCCGGTGTGTACGTCGAAGAGGTCGACACCGGCGCCAAGCCCATCGAGGGCGTGAGCACGAGCACGACCGGCATGGTCGGCGTCACCGAGCGCGGACCGGCGAACGTGCCGGTGCTGGTCACCAGCACGGGTGAGTTCTCTCGATGGTTCGGTGGTCTCCTGAGCGACGACCCCTTCGGCACCCATCGGTACCTTCCGCACGCCGTCGAGGGATTCTTCACCAACGGCGGCAAGCGGCTCTTTGCTGTGCGCGTCCTCGACCCGGCCGCCACCCGCGCCGTGGGTTCGCTGTACGACCGCGGCGACGCAACCAGCACCGCCAGCACCCTCCTTCGGGCGGCCGGTGAGGGCACCGGCTCGGGCACCGCTCCCCCGCCGATCGTCATCCTCCCGGTCAACGGGCTCGCGGGCGGTGACGAGGTACGGATCGGCGACGGGAGCCGTGCGGAGTACCGGTCCGCGGCGGCCGCACCGGTGCCCGAAACCGTCATGGTGCCGGTCGACCTGCCCCTGGCCAGGTCCCACGGCGCACCTGAGAACGTCGACCAGTTCGTCCGGGCCACCGCGGAGGCGTACACGGTCGCTGATGACAACGACGTGGAGCCGGGCGACACGTCCGTCGTGGTCCGCGGAGCCCACGCCGACATCGCCACGTTGCTCGCCGACACGCTCAGCGGACCCGGGAACGCCGTTCTCGAGTTGGGTGCCGCCGGCGTTGCGGAGTACCGCGTCAGCCGTCAGGTCAGCCAGGTGACGGTCTTCGACGCAACCGACTCCACGGCCCGGGTCCGGCTCGACGCTCCCCTCACCGCGGCGTACGCCGCCGGCGACGATGTCACGCGCGTCGACCTTTCCGGGGCGGTGATCCAGACCGCCGCGGTCGAGAGCGGGGTCGCCGGCGAGGCGATGCTCTGGGTCGACGACCGGCAGGGCAACCTCGACGACCGCGCCGACCTCGTGGTGATCGGAGCCGACGAGCAACTCGAGGTGCGGCGGATCGGCACTCTCGGCGAGCTGGCCGGAACCCCGGCCCCCGTGGACGGACTGGAAGCCGGCAGCCGCGTAGAGCGGGTGACCTTCCCCGACCTGACCCTGGCCGCGAACGCGGCCGCCAACGACGCCTTCATCGTGCTCGGTGCCGGAGAGGCAATAGGCCTGGCGGCCGGGCAGACGCTGACCCTGGATCCGGCCGGTGCAGCCGACGAGGTCGCCGTCGTCGCCACCCGGGCGGACGGCGCGACCGTGGACGTAACGCCCCTTCCCTCCGCGGTCGCGAGCGGCTCAGCAGTCGTGCCGGTGGCCAAGGAGACCACCGCCGACGCCCCGGCGGGCTCACGGCTTCTCAACCTGGACAACCGGCTCGGTGTCGCAGAGGGCACGACCCTCCGCCTCGGCGCGGCACCGACCGCGCAGATCGTGACGGTCGTCTCCGTCCCGGGGAGCACCGGCATCGCGCCGGACGCGGGCAGCGTCGTCGTGTTCCCGGCCCTGGCCGCCACGGTGTCCGACGGCACCCAGCTTGCCCTGCTCACGAACTCCGTCCGGGACGCCGCTGCGCAAGCGACGACACTGGTGCTCCCGGCCGCGCCCGGGGCGGACGGGCTCGTCGTCAGCGACGCCACAGGGCTGGCGGCCGCCGACGAGCTCCGGATCACCTCGCCAGGCGGTGACGTCAGCTACCTGACCCTCAGCCAGGCCGCCGCGGCCGTGGTGCCCGAAATGCTCACAGTCACCAACGCCCTGACTCGCGCTCACCCGGTGGGCTCGGGGATGGTCACCCGGGATCCCCTGCTCACGATCCAGGCGCTCGACGCCGGCGGGTGGGGCAACCGGCTGCGCATCAGCGTCACTGACGACGCCGTCGGCCTGGTCGCGAGCACCACGCTGGCCGCGATCGTGGACCCCACCACCGTCCGGCTCGCCTCTCGCTCAGGTGTGGAGCCGGGCACCGTCCTGGAGATCCGCGACCCGCTCACCGCGACCGTGATCGGCACGCCGGTCAAGGTCCGTGCGGTGGACCGGACCGCCAACAACATCTCGTTGGCAGCACCCGGCCTCAGCGTTCCGCAACGGGTCGTGGGCAACGCGGTCCGGTCGCGGGAGTTCTCGATCGAAGTGCTCCTGCGGCGGCAACCCGATCCGGCCACGCCGTCCCGGGACGGGCAGATCATCGACAGCGAGAAGTTCCAGAACCTGTCGATGGACCCCCGGCACAGCCGCTACGTGGAGAAGGTGATCGGCGCCGCCGTCGGCACCCTCCGCAAGTGGGACCGCCGGACCGAGGGTGCCTCTCTCTACATCCGGGTGACCGACCTGGCCGCGAGCCCGGCCGCCGCCGAGCAGGTGCGGCTGGGCCCCGAGCCCCTCCTCGACCAGCTCCCCGACGGGCGCTGGGTGCCCGCGCGACACCGGCTCGAGGAGATCCTCGGCGACGACGCGATCAGCCTGCTGAACGGTGCCAGCTACCTCGGCACGGACAACGCCGACCCCGAGCTGCGTACCGGGCTGCAGTCCCTGCGCAACATCGAGGACGTCAGCCTGGTCGCCATCCCCGGCCAGTTCGGTGCGCAGGTCCAGCAGGGGTTGATCGATCACTGCGAGCTGATGCGCTACCGGTTCGCCGTCCTCGACTCCCGCAACGAGCCGGCCGACACCATTGTCGACGTCCAGGACCAGCGGCAGCAGTACGACACCAAGTACGCCGCCCTGTACTACCCGTGGCTCTCGGTGCCCGACCCCTTCCCCGACAACCCGGCCGACATCCGCGACTACCCGCTGCCGCCGTCGGGCCACGTCCTCGGCATCTACGCCCGCACCGACGTCGACCGCGGCGTCCACAAGGCGCCGGCCAACGAGGTCGTCCGCGGCATCACCGGACTGCGCCGCAGCATCAACAAGGAGCAGCAGGACCTCCTCAACCCGTCACCGGTCAACGTGAACGTGATCCGCGACTTCCGCGACAACAATCGCGGCATCCGGGTCTATGGCGGTCGCGTGATCACCTCCGACCCTGATTGGAAGTACGTCAACGTGCGGCGGCTGCTGATCTTCTTCGAGGCCTCCATCGAGCGTGGCCTCCAGTGGGTGGTGTTCGAGCCGAACTCCGAGGCGCTGTGGGCCCGGGTCCAACGCACGATCACCAACTTCCTGACCGTCGCGTGGCGCAACGGCGCCCTCGAGGGCACCAGCCCGGAGGAGGCGTTCTTCGTGCGGTGCGACCGCACCACGATGACCCAGACCGACATCGACAACGGTCGGCTGATCATCCAGGTCGGCGTCGCGCCGGTGAAGCCCGCCGAGTTCGTGATCGTCCGGATAGGGCTGTGGACCGCCCGGGCCGACAACTAGCCACCAGCGAGGAGACACGAGATGACAGTGCAGCGGTTCGACCCGTTCCGGGGGTTCAACTTCCGGCTCGAGATCGACGACACCACGGTGGCCGCCTTCAGCGAGGTGAGCGGCCTCCAGTCCGACGGCGAGGTGGCCGACTACCGCACCGGGATGGACCTGCAGCTCACCAACCGGAAGCTGCCCGGCCTGCGCAAGTTCGGGCCCATCACCCTCAAGCGCGGCATGCTCGCCGACTCCACCTTGTGGGACTGGTACAAGAACATCGCCACCGGCCAGCCCGACCGTCGCAACGGCACGGTGATCCTGATGGACGAGCAGCGCGTCGACGTACTGCGATGGCACTTCCAGAGCGCCTTCCCGAACAAGGTGCAGGCCTCCGAGTTCAAGGCGGCCGGCAACGAGGTCGTTGTCGAGTCCGTCGAGCTGATTGTCGAGAACATCGAGCTCGAGGTCGCCTAGGTCATGTTCACGACCGACCTGGCACCGGGAGTGCTCTACCAGCGAGTGGACGCGGGCGCCGCCCCAGTCACCCCGCTGCGCACAGACATCGCGGGCTTCGTCGGCATCGCGGAGCGGGGTCCGGTCGGGGTGCCGATCCCGATCGGCACGTGGCAGCAGTTCGTGTCCTGGTTCGGCGGCTTCCTCGGCACCGGGTTCCTCGCCTACAGCGTGCGCGCCTTCCTCGAGAACGGCGGAACGCGGTGCTGGGTGGTCCGCGTGACCTCCGACGATCCCGAGCGCGGCTCCGCCGCGGCCGGCGTGGTCCTGAGCGACGATGCCGGCCCGGCCTGGCGGGTGTCCGCCGCAAGCCACGGCTCCTGGGGGAACCAGCTCAGCCTCCAGGTGCGAGAGCAGCTGCGGGCGCAGGTCCATGCCACGGGACACGACGTACTCGGCAGCTGGACCTCGGTGCCCAGCCTGGCCGGCTTCGCCGACAACGTGCTGGTGCGCCTCTCGCAGCCCGGCCACCCGCCCCAGCACCGGATCGTGGCTGCCGTCGACGCCGCCGGGTCACGGTTGTTCTGGATGCACCCCGACGAGCAAGGGTCCGGGAAGAGGGGTCCCGGCGAGGCTCGGGCGTTGCTCGACGCGCAGCTTCCGATCCTCCTCGAAGCGCTCACCCACCGCATCGTCGTCAACGAACGAGGCCGGCTGGTGCGCACGTACGGTGGCCTGTCCCTGGCACCGCAGAGCCCCGCGTACGGACCGACCGTCCTGCCCCGGCGCGCCCCGTCACTTGGCAGCGCCCAGGGCGTTGCCGGCGCAACGTCACCTGAGCCCCTGGTCATCGAGGAGCTGCGGCCACTCGCCGGCCAGCCCGCCGCCTGGCCGTCGGGGCTGCACGTGGACCCCTTCGCCACTCTTCGCCTCGCGGGCGGCACCGACGGCCTCGAGACCCTCGTGGCCGCTGACTTCGTGGGCGTCCGGACCGGCAACGGAACCCCCGCGCCGGACCGGGGCGTTGAGGCCACGCGCGGGCTCGCCGCTCTGGATGCGGTCGACGAGGTGGCGATCCTGGCGGTGCCGGACATCCACGTCCGCCCCGTCGAGACCCACCCACCGGCCCCGTCGATCGCCTGCGTGCCCGACCCCTGCCTGGACCCCGCCCCGGTCACCGTCGGTCCGCTCCCCGTCGAGGCCGGCGAGCAGCCGCCGCTGTTCTCACCGGCGGACGTGTTCTCGGTGCAGGCGGCGATGGTCGAGCAGGCCGAGCGGCGACGCGACCGCTTCGCCGTCCTCGACGTGCCCTTCGAGGTCATCGCGGACGAGATCGGTGGCCTGCGGGGAGCCCTTGACTGGCGATCCCGCTTCGACACCGCCTGGGCCGCCCTGGACTACCCCTGGCTCGAGGTGGCCGACCCGATCGGCGGCCCGGGTGCCGTGCGCGTGGTGCCGTCCTGCGGGCACGCGGCCGGCCAGTACGCCGACACCGACGTGGACCTCGGCGTACACCGGGCGCCGGCCAACAGGCCGGTCGCCTGGGCGCTCGGCCCCACGGTCTCGCTGAACGAGGAGCACCACGCGGTCCTCAACCGCACGGCCGTGAACGTGTGGCGCACGACCGGCGGACGGGGCGTCCGTCTCCTCGGAGCGCGCACCCTGTGTTCGGACCCAGCCTGGCGCTTCGTCAACGTGCGGCGGCTGATGGCGATGGTCGAGAAGGCGCTGGGCGTGGCGCTGCAGTGGGCGGTGTTCGAGCCCAACGGGTTCCTGACTCGCGCCCGCGCGACTCTCACCGCGACGTTCTTCCTCAACACCCTGGTCGAGCGCGGCATGCTCGCGGGACCGACAGCCCAAGAGTCGTTCTTCGTCAAGTGCGACCTCGACAACAACCCGCCCGAGACCCGTGAGCTGGGCCAGCTGCTGGTCGAGATCGGCGTCGCGCCGTCCCAGCCCTTCGAGTTCGTGATCGTCCGGGTGGGGCGGGTGCGCGACGCCCAGGGTCAGACCGACGAGGTCATCACCCTCAGCGCCACGGGGACGGGTGCGACATGACGCTGCTCCCCGCCTTCGAGTCGGTCACGGGCCTGCGGCTGGACCCACCGCTGAACCACAACTTCCTGATCATGATGGCCGACACCTCCAGCGCGAAGTCGTTCGCGATGACCGGCGCCGCCTCGCTGCTGGGCGATGCCCTCTTCGGTGGCTTCTCCGAGTGCGAAGGACTCAAGATGCTCCAGGAGGAGGAGAAGCTGCCCGAGGGCGGGCTCAACGACACCGAGCACAGGTTCCCGACGCGCCTGACCTGGCCCAACATCACCCTGACCCGTGGAGTCTCGCGGATCAGCCAGAGCGGCTGGGACTGGCTCTACGGCTTCGCCGACGGCAAGGTCAAGCGGATGGACGGCATCATCGTCCTGCTCGACGACCGCTCGTTGCCGCACAACATCTGGACCTTCAAGCGGGGCTTCCCCGTCAAGTTCGAGGGACCCAAGCTCTCCGGCATCGGCAACGAGGCAGCGGTCGAGGTCCTCGAGATCGCCCATGAGGGACTGTGGCAGCTGTCCCTTCTCAAGATCGGCGCCGAGCTCATCGGCGTGGGGGGCTAGGGCATGGACGTTCACATCGAGGATGTCGTCACCACCGTGCAGGTCACCGACCCAGCCGCGCTGCTGACCCCGGACGTGCTCGACCTGGTCGTGGCGGCCGTCCTGGCCCGCCTCCGCGACACCGATCGGCTCGATCTCGTCCGCGAGGCAGAGCTGGACCGCCGGCAGATGACCCAGCGCCAGGCCCTGCCCTTGGGGAGGTCGACATGGCGAGCCTGACCAAGGCCACGTTCAACATCCTCAAGGCGGACCTGAAGACCGTCGACACGGCGCTGCCGGTGCAGTTCAACCCGGCCTCGCTGGCCTTCGACAAGGGTGTCCAGATCGCCGAGATCGCCATCCCCGGACTCAACAACCCGGTGCGCCAGTTCATCCGCGGCAAGACCGAGACCCTGTCCGTGGAGCTCTTCTTCGACACGACGGAGAAGGGCACGGGAAGGAAGGCCGTCAGCGTCACCACGCTGACCGACCCCTTCTTCGGCCTGGTGAAGATCGACCCCAAGACCCACGCCTCCCCCGTCTGCACGTTCGCCTGGGGCGCCAAGTTCCCGGGCGACTCCCTGCCCGAGCGATACGGCAGCCAGCGCCGGACCGTGTTCCCGTGCCTGGTCACCAGCGTCAAGCAGGAGTTCAAGCTGTTCAGCCCCGAGGGCACCCCGCTGCGCGCCAAGCTCACCCTCGCGCTCGAGGAGTACATCCCCCTCCAGACCCAGGTCGACACGATCAACCCGGAGTCCTCCGACCACACCCGCAGCCACGTCGTCGAGCACGGCCAGACGCTCACCCAGATGGCTGCTGAGTATCTCGGGTCGGCGCGCGCCTGGCGCCACCTGGCCGACGCCAACGGCCTGACCGACCCTCGACGGATCCCCGCCGGCCTGACCCTGACGATCCCACCGCTGCCCTAGGACGCCATGCCACCCACCGCTGTCACCACCCCGCTGCAGGAGGAAGCCGAGCGCTCCGGCGGCTTCTACGTGCCGCGCTACGAGGTACAGATCGACGGCGCGAACCTGCCGCGCGACCTCCTCTACGACGTCCGGAGCATCACCTACAAGGACGACCTCGCCGAGATCGACAGCTTCACCATGGCCGTCAACAACTGGGACGACGAGCACGGGAGGTTCAAGTACGTCGGCGCCGAGACGCTCGCCGAGCTGGACAAGGGGCACCCCGACCACGCCCGCGTCACGCTCTTCGAGCCGTGCGGCAAGGACGTGGTGATCAGGATGGGCTACGGCAACGAGCTCACGACCATGGTCCGCGGCCAGTTCACCTCGATGACGCCGACGTTCGGCGACGGCGCCTCGGAGCTGTCGGTCGGCGGGCTGAACGTGCTCCACCAGCTGCGCCGCAAGAAGTACTCGACCACCTGGACCAATCGCACGGACAGCCAGATCGCCACCAACATCGCCTCCCTCAAGGACGCCGGCAAGGCCCGCTTCCCGCTGCCCATCACCATCGACGACAACGCGGCCGGGGACGAGAAGGAGCTCCCGCTCGTCCGCCAGTCCGACGAGTACGACATCGACTTCCTCTACAAGCGAGCCCAGGAACGCGGCTACGTGATCTTCGTTCAGGAGGAGGACAAGTCGGCACGCCCACCCCGCGAGCGCCGCCTCTACTTCGGGCGGGCCCGGCCGGGCTCGATCCCCGGTCTCCGCGACGTCACCTTCGAGTTCGCGTGGGGGCGCTCGCTGGTGGAGTTCAAGCCGAGCATCCAGACCGCCAACCAGGTCACCAGCGTCACAGTGCGCGGCTGGCACCGGACGCGCAAGCAACCGATCATGCGCAAGGTAACGCTCGACGACCCGAGGGTCACCACCAACAAGGACATGCACCGGCTGCTCAACCTCTGCGGTGCCCGCGAGGAGGTCGTGGTCGATGAGCCCATGTACACCAACTGCCAGGCCCGCGAGCGCGCGATCGCGATCCTCGAGACCGAGCTGAAGAAGATTGTGACGGCCGACGTCAAGGTCGTCGGCCTGCCGGACCTCCGGGCGGGACAGAACGTCGTCATCACCGGCTTGGGAGCCCGGCTCAGCGGGCGCTACCTGGTCACCTCGTCCGAGCACACCATCAACGACTCCGGCTACCTGACGAGCTTCAAGTGCCGACGCGAAGCGGGGCTGGACTCATGAGCCGCAACTTCGCCGTCGTCATCGGGCTGGTCACCGATGTCGTCGACCCCGACCAGCAGGGCAGGGTGAAGGTCACCTTCCCGTGGCTGAGCTCGGACACCGTCGACGGGGGTTGGGCGCCGATGGTGCGGCCGATGGCCGGCAAGGAGCGCGGCTTCTTCTACGTTCCCGAGGTCGACGACGAGGTGCTGGTCGCCTTCGAGCAGGGCGACATCGACCACCCGATGGTGCTGGGCTTCCTGCACAACGGCGTCGACAAGCCGCCGCAGAAGGGCATCGATGAGCACGTGCGCCGTCTCGAGAGCGTCTCCGGGCAGCAGTTCGAGCTCGACGACCGCGCCGGCGAGGAGAGCATCCGGCTGACCACGAGCAAGGGGCACCAGCTCGAGCTCCACGACGCGGATGACCGGATCGAGCTGAACACCCGGGGCGGCCACCGCGTCCGGCTCACCGACTCCCCCGGCAAGGTCGTCGTGCGCAGTCCGAACGGCACCGAGCTCAGCCTCGAGGACGACAAGTGCGAGCTGAAGGTCGGACCTGGCGGGTCGGGCGTCACGGTGACCATTGACAACCTGTCCATGTCGACGAGCTCGATGACCTCGACCGACCTCACCGGCGGGACCACCGTGACGATCTCGGCGGGCACGCAGGTCAAGCTGGTGGCGCCGTCGGTGTCCGTCCAGGCGGCCATGACCCAGTTCAGCGGCGTCGTCCAGTGCAGTGCCCTGATGACCCAGTCGGTCGTCAGCCAGAGCTACACACCCGGCGTGGGGAACATGTGGTGACGTCCATGACGCTGACCGTGCCGACTCCCACGCTCGCCTACGAGGCCCTTGCTCCGGGCGTGGCCCCGCGCGAGCTGCCCGTGTCGGTCGGGATCGGGCCGGTCACGTCGTCCGGCTCACCCCTGGACCCGGTTGGCCTGGCGGCTTTCGGCCTGCTGGCGCTGCGCCGGCTGACGGCCGCCGGTCCGAACCAGCTCTGGAGCTCGGCAGCCACCAGCTGGGTGCCGGATCTCGGCGGTGCGTACGCCGACCTGCCCGGCGAGCCGCTGATCTTCGACCCGGCCGTGGCGACACCCTGGACCGCCGTCCTGATCGGCTCGGCCGGCAAGGACGCCACGGGGCAGCCGCAGTACGCCAAGGCCGTGGGGGGCTACCCGACCTACTCCTTCCGCGCGGTGTTCCGGGCCAAGGACGGACAGAGCGGTGCGAGCGCCGCCAGCGAGGCCGTGAGGTTCGGCTCGGTCTCCGACACGAGCCTTCTGGTGGTCGGCCCGCCCGACGGCGAGGAGCCCGATGAAGCCACACAGCTGCGCTTCCAGCTCAAGAACACGGCCCGCGTCGTCATCGGCGGGCTCGAGGTGCACCGTGACGCACCGGGTGCCCGAGTGGAACTGCGGAACGCCGCGGGCGCATCGGTCGTCCTGCGCGCGGATGGGTCCATCGAGCTGCTTCCCGCGGTCGGCCGCACCGTCGTCATGGGCGACCTTGACGCCGGCCGGATCACCTACCTGCCGTCGGGCGGCGGCCTGCGGAAGTCGCTGGGCTAGGAGGGAATGATGGATCGCGAGTTCCTCGGCGTCGGCTGGAAGTTCCCGGTGCAGGTCACGCCCACCGGAGCCATCGCGACGTCGCGGGCGGAGCAGAAGATCGAGGAGTCGATCTACCTGATCCTCAGCACGGCTCCCCTGGAGCGGCCGACCCTGCCCGCGTTCGGCTGCGGCATCCACGACCTGGTCTTCGCTCCTGACGACACCGACACGGTGGCTGCGATCACCACCACCGTGCGGACTGCCCTGATCAGCTTCGAACCCCGCATCGACGTACTCTCTGTCGACGTCGAGACCGCCGCGGGACAGCGCAACGTCCTGCTGATCCGCGTCGACTACCGGGTTCGGTCCAACAATGCGCGCGGCAACCTCGTCTATCCGTTCTTCATGACCGAAGGGCGGTGAGCATGCCGCTCCAGGACCACGTCCCGAATCTGGACGATCGCGACTACGACTCGATCCTCGCGGAGATGCGCTCGCGCATCTCGCGCTACACCCCCGAGTGGCGGCCGGACTGGTCGGACCTGAACGACTCCGACCCGGGCATCACGATGCTGCAGGTCGTGGCCTGGCTGGGCGAGATGCTCGGCTACCGGATGAACCAGGTGCCCGACCTGCACTACCTGAAGCTCTTGCAGCTCATAGGCATCGAGCTGCGGGCCGCCGAGCCGGCGCGCATCGAGGTCGGCTTCGAGGTGAAGCCCACCCACACCAGCTCGACCGCCATCGTGCCGCTGGGCACGCAGGTCATCGCGGAGACCGACGGCGGGGGGCCACCTCTCGTCTTCGAGGCCACGCGGGCGCTCACCGTGATTCGGCCTCGGCTGGTGGCCACCGTCGTCTACGACGGCACCAACTCCTACCGCGCCTTCACCGACCGGAACGATGGCGTCGCCGGCTTCCAGGTCTTCGGCGAGGCACCGCGACCCGGGGCCGCCCTGCTGCTGGGTTTCGATGACACCGGCGCCTTCCCGGCGGCCGAGATGGCCCTGCACGCGTGGGCCAGGGGGGCCGGTCGGACCGCGCCCGTGTCGTCCGGTGGCCTCCCTTCGCCAGCCTTCGCGCCGGCCAGGGTGCGGTGGAGCACCTGGACGGCCTTCCAGTGGACGCCGGTGACCCTGCTCAAGGACGAGTCCCTCGCCTTCACCCGCAGCGGAGCCGTGGTCCTGCGGACACCGCCGGGGATGGCTCGGCTGGCCGTCCCGGCCGATCCACGCTCGCTCTACTGGTTGCGGGCCGAGCTCGAGGTCGCCCAGTACGAACGCCCGCCCGAGGTGCTCGGCATCCGAGCCAACACGATGACCCTCGTCCAGCAGGAGACCGTCCGCGACGAGGTGCTGGGTGGCAGCACCGGGCGGCCGAACCAGACCTTCCGGCTAGCCAACGCACCGGTCAGGGACGGCTCCCTCGAGCTCGAGATCGACCAGGGCTCCGGACCCGAAGCCTGGGCGAGCGTCGATGACCTGCTGGGTTCAGGTCCGCGAGACCTCCACTTCGTCCTCAACCGGACGACCGGTGAGATCCGCACCGGCGACGGTCGGCACGGCGCCATCCCGATCGCGAACGTCGACAACCCCGGCGCCAACGTGGTTGCTCGCCGCTACGCCTACGGCGGTGGCAGCCAGGGCAACGTCCCGGCCGGCAAGGTCGACGCCCTTCGCTCAGCCGTTCCGGGCATCGACGACAGCGCCGTCGTCCAGCTGGTCGCGAGCTACGGCGGCCGCGACGAGGAGACCATCGACCAGGCCAAGGAGCGGGCACCGGGCCAGATCCGCGCTCGCAGCCGGGCCGTGACCGCTGACGACTTCGAGTTCTTCGCCATCCAGGCCGGCCCGATCGCGCGGGCGCGGGCGCTCCCGCTGCACCACCCCGGCTACCCGGGGGCCAGCGTCCCCGGCGTCGTGACCGTGCTCGTCGTTCCCGACTCGCTCGAGCCGAAGCCGCTCCCGAGCGACGGCACGCTTCGCACCGTCTGCGCCTACCTGGACCAACGCCGGCTGCTCACGAGTGAGCTGTACGTGTCCCCGCCGAAGTACGAGGAGGTCTCGGTCACCGTCGAGGTCGCCGCCGAGCCCGAGGCCGACCTGGCCGACGTCCAGCGCAGCGTCGAGCAGACCCTGATGGGCTACTTCCACCCACTGCACGGCGGCGACGACGGTCGGGGCTGGCCCTTCGGGGGGACCATCTCCTACTCCCGCACGGCGCAACGGGTGTTCTCGGTCCCCGGCGTCGCGTCGGTCACCCGACTGCTCCTCACGGTCGGCGGGCTCGAGCGGCCTGAGTGCCGCGACGTGCCGCTGAACCCGGACACCCTCGCCTGGTCGCTCACGCACAGTGTCGCGGTGACCTACAGCGACGAGAGCTGGGAGGCGGCACCATGAGTACGACGGTGCTCCCGGCCCTGCGGACCCCGCCCCACGATCCGCTCACCCTGCTGCTCGGGGGCCGGCTGGGGTGGCCCGGTGTGACGGGTGCGGGCGCATCGCTGGCGCTGCCCCCGGACCCGGCCACCCGGCGATCGCTGGGCGAGCCGAGCGGCAGCCTGGGCGGCCGCGCACTGCCGTCCAGAGTGGCCGTCGACGACGCCGGCCGCGTCTGGCTGGTCGACTCCGACACCCATCGCCTGCTCCTGTTCGACGACTGTGCCTGCACCTTCGCGGCCGTGCCCGGAGTGGGCGGCCACGGAAGCGCCCCGGGGCGCCTTGATCGACCGAGCGGCATCGCCGCCTGCGCCGGGCACCTGTTCGTGTGCGACACCGGCAACAGCCGGGTCCAGGTGTTCCTGTCGCCGGAGCTCGTGATCTCCGGCATCTGGGACATCCCGGGCGGAGCGCCCAGCGCGGTGGTGGTCGACGACCGGTTCCGCGTACATGTCCTCGATGCCACCGCCCACGTCGTGCACCGCTTCGGCTGGTCGGGTCGCCACCTGGGGCAGTCCGACGTACTGGGAGATGCGACCAGCCTCGGGTTGACGCGGGAGGGCGCCCTCGTCGTGGCCGGTCCTACGACGGCGTTCCTCGTGGTCGACGGCCGGCCAACAAGGCTCGACACGGACGATCCGGCACAGGTGGATCTGCCGGCGCCGCCCTTCCAGGTGGCCCCCGACGGCGCCGTGCACCTCGGGCCGTACTGCCAACCTCCCGGGGACGGCTGGTTCGGCTCCCACGGTGAGGCGGTTCCGTCGCCACCGGCACCCGTACGGTTGTTCGTGGCGGAGCAGAACTACGTCGTCGGGCCCCTCGACAGCCTTCTCGACGACTGCGTCTGGGACCGCGTCGTCCTGAGTGCGGATGTGCCCGCCGGCACCGGCATCAGCGTCGAGTCCTTCACGGCGCAGGTCGTGCTGTCCCCCGACGACGTGGCCGCGCTCCCCGATGCCGCGTGGGCCACTCGCCAGGTCTGCCGCTCGGGAGAACAATGGGACGCGCTCGTGAGGAGCGCCGGCGGTCGTCACCTGTGGCTGCGGCTCCGCCTGGTGGGCGACGGCCAGGCCACGCCGCGACTCAACGAGCTCGTCGTCGAGTTTCCCCGGATCGGGCTTCGACCGCACCTGCCGGCCGTCTTCGGGGCCGAGCCGGTCAGCGCCGACTTCACGGATCGACTGCTAGCGATCGTCGACCGCGTCCTCCGGGAGATCGAGGGCCGCATCGACGACGTGCCCGCGGAGCTCGACCCGCATGCGACCCGCCACCTCGACCGGCTGGCGGGCTGGATCGGGATGCGTCCCGACCGCCGCCTCCCCGAGCGGCTGCAGAGGGACCTGGTGGCCGGCGCCGGCCGGCTGATGGAGGAGCGCGGCACCCTTCATGGCCTGCACAGCCTGCTCGTGCTGGCCCTGGGGCTCGCCCGACGGCCACAGGAGCACGACAGCTGCCGACATGTGCGCGGCCGGTGCAGGCCCTGCGCACCACCCCGGGAGACCTGCCCGCCAACCCCGGTGGTGGACAACTGGCAGCCCCCTGCGCTCATCCTCGAGCACTTCCGGCTGCGGCGTTGGTTCGAGTCCGGCGCGAGTGCCCTCGGAGACACCACGACGCTGTGGGGCGACAGCATCGTCAACCGCAGCCAGCTCGGTGAGTCCGCTCGCGTGGGCACCACCCAGATCAAGGGCACCCAGGACCCTGCGCGGGACCCCTTCCACGTGTACGCCCATAGGTTCACGGTCTTCGCGCCCGCCTCGGCGGGACGCACCGAAGAGCGCCGCCGCGCCCTCGCCGGCCTCGTTCGGTGGGCCGCGCCCGCGCACACCGACGGTGACATCCGCTACGTCGAGCCCCGGATGCGCATCGGCGTGCAGTGCTCGATCGGACTGGACACCGTGGTGGCCCGGCAGCCCCATGGCGTCACCCTCGGCGCGACCCCTCTCGGACCCGCCTCCGTGCTCGACGGCGGTCCACTCGGGACCCGACCCACCATCTCATCCCGTCCATCTCTCGCGGTCGGGACGACCGCCGTACTCGGCTAGGAGGCCGGCATGCCACTCACGACGGCCCATCACACCGACTGCAGGTGCGACACGTGCGCGTTCTCGCCGTTCCAGCGCAACAACTTCTTCCTCGCCAAGCTCATGGGCGTGCGGGACTTCACCGGCGAGCAGACCTATTTCCGGGACAAGATCCGGCACCACAACCTGCGGTTGCACGGCAGCGGGGTGGTGTGCGGGCTGCAGGTGCGGCAACACCAGTCCGGCAGCTGCACGGACCGCTTCGTCCTGCTCCAGCCGGGCACCGCCCTGGACTGTTGCGGCAACGAGGTCCTCGTCGTCGACGAGGAGGTCGTCGAGCTGGCGGCCCTGCCCGCGGTGGCGGCGCTGGATCCCGCCGAGGACACGTCGCACGAAGTCCAGCTGTGCGTGCGGTATCACGAGTGCGGGACCGAGCCCGTGCCGGTTCTCTACGACGACTGCGGCTGCGACGACGACCGATGCCTCCCCAACTGGATTCTGGAGAGCTACGAGGTCGACGCGCTCGTCGACCCACAGACCCCGCCCGAGGGCTGGACCGGCCCAACGCTGACCCGGGGTGACGATCTGCCGGCGACCGATCCGGGCCCCCTGCTCCCGATCGACGGGGGCGACCTCGTGTACGGCGACGGTGTCCGGGTGGTCCGGAAGGACGTTGCGGGCGCCGAGGTGGCGTCGGCCACCCTGGCCGGCAAGGTGCACGGCCTGCAACTGGCATCCGGCGGCGCGATCTATGCCACGCACGACGACGGCAGCGGCAAGGTGGTCGTCTCCGTGCTCGGCATCGACGATCTGGTCGCCACCAGCTCCGAGGACGTCGCCAACTCGGTGCTTCCGGTGCACACCGCGATCAGCGCCGACGGTCGACTGGTGCTTCTCTTCCCGGAGCTCGGCTCGATGGTCGTCTACGGCACCGACCTCGAGGGCGGGAGCCCGGCCGCGCCCGCCGTGCTGACCCTCGACAAGCACCGGAGCCTGTTGGCAGTGCATCCCGCGGATCCGACGGCCTTCGTCGCCGTCACCCCGGGTGGCGCTGGCACGCAGCCCGACCGGATCGACGTGATCGACCTCGACGGCGGCCCCGCCGGCACGCTCACTCTCGCCGGGACCGTACCGACCGCCCTCTCTGCCGCGACCGTCGGGACCCTGCCGGTCCTCAGCGTGGCACTGGCCGACGGCCGACTGGTCGTCGTCGACCCCGCCACCGGCGACGTCGCCGGCGAGCACGGCCTCGGCGGCGCGGCGGTGTCCCTGGCCGACGCTCCCTGGTCGTTCGCGCTTGCGAGCGATGCCGGGCACAGCCGCCTGCAGGCGGTCGGCCTGCACCGCATCGTGGCCGGACGCACCGATTCCGCCGGCCCGGTGCTCGGCTTCGAGGGAGACGGCCACACCGTCGCGGCCTCGGTCGACAAGAGCCGCGTGTACGCCGCCTACTCGGGTGCGGACCAGGGGGCGACCGCCGGGATCAAGGTCTTCGACGTCGACGCGCGTGAGTGCCTGTCCGGCTGGCAGGAGCTCGGCGACTGTCCGTCCTGCGCGGAAGCGGACTGCCTCGTGGTGGCGACGATCCACGGCTACCGCCCGGGCTTCAAAGTGCTCGACCCCGCCGAGCCACCGACCACTCCCGAGGACGATCTCGCCAACCGGATCGCTCGGATAGACAACAACGCCGGGCGGCGCCGACTGCGCAGCACCCAGGCACTGCAGTCGACGATCGAGTGCCTGCTCACCAGCGACACCGGCCTGGGCGCGGGATCCGGGCCACGTGGCCCCGCCGGACCGGCCGGACCAGCGGGCGGGACCGGCGCGACCGGGGCCACGGGTGCGACCGGGGCCACGGGTGCGACCGGGGCGACTGGTGCCACGGGTGCGACCGGGGCGACGGGCGCCACCGGCGCGGCAGGGCCGGCCGGCCCAGGCCTCGAGGAGGACCTCACCCGTATCGAGGCGATCAGCTGGGAGCACGCCGCCCAGGTCGGGGTGTCGAGCCTGAAGAACGTCTGGCTCGTCGACCCCCTGACCGGTCGCCGCAGTCGCACGTGGGGGCTCATCGTGGTGTTCAGCCGCGAGGTGCAGGGCAAGTTCGTCGACAGCACTCACGTGTTCACCGTCGACGCCCCTCACCCCAAGGACGACCAGGAGCCCCGGGTACCCGGCTTCGTCTGCCGGTGCCCCATCCGCGGTGAAGTGTTCCTGGCGAAGCCTTCCTTCACCGTCGCCGGCGTGCTGAAGGAGGCCGAGGTGCTCAATGGCGCCTCCTCGGCCACGGCACTGGTTTTCGTCTTCGACGACGAGTTCGTCAAGGCGGTGCTCCTCGAGCGTGAGATCGAGGACCTGTGGGTGCGCCTGCAGGGCGAGTTCGTCATCGACCTCGACGGACGCGCTGTGGATGCGGAGTTCACCCGGGCCGAGCTGCCGACAGGGGATCACCCGAACGGGAGTCCCCACGGCGTCCAGGGCGGACTCTTCCAGAGCTGGCTCGCCCCCGTCCGAGACAACTGAGGCAGGTACCCATGTACACGCACGAATCCAGGAGCTCCGGATGCGGCTGCGGCACCAGGACGAGTACGCCGTCGCGGTCGACGGCACGGACCGGCGGTCGCTCCACCAAGCAGTCCGGCTGCGGTTGCGGCTGTGGCGGCTGCGAGGAGTGCGGCCTGGTCTGCCTGTGTCGTCCGCGCATGTTCGACGGCCAGGTGATCACCGCCGCGGACTTCGACCGGCAGGACGAGTACCGGATCGGCAAGGACCGGCTGCACAACCACTATCTGCACGGCACCGGCGTGGTGTGTGGCCTGGAGGTGGTCTGCAACCCGTGTGACGACACCGTGACTGTTCGTCCGGGCTACGCCCTCGGCCCGTGCGGAGAGGACATTGTCGTCTGCTCCGACACCTCCGTCGACGTCGGCGCCCTGGTGCGCGAGCAGCGCAGGACCCGCCAGGCCGACTGCCCGCCGTACGGCGTGACCCCCGAGGACTGTGAGGCGGCTCGCCAGAAGTGGGTCCTGAGCATCTGCTACGACGAACAGCCGAGCCGTCCGATCGGAGCACTGCGCACCCGCGACTCGGGGTGCGGCTGCGATGGGTCCTGTGGCGGGTCGGGTGGGGGCGACTGCGGAGGCTCCTGCTCGCCGCGGCCGGCGCGGCCGGGCGGCTGCGAGCCGACGGTCATCTGCGAGGGCTACCGGTTCACCGTCACCAAGGTCGCACCAACGACCGACAAGGGCGCAGAACGCGACCTGTCGGGCGACCTGCCCGACCGGGTGCTGGCCTGCCTAAAGTCGCTGCGCGACCGGATCAGCGACTTCCCAGACGACCCCAAGCCGGAGGAGGTGGTGGACTACGCCGACCAGTTCAAGGCCGAACTCGCGGACCTGCTGGAGACCAGTGCGATCCACAACTGCCTCCTGGGGCAGCGACTCTCGGAGGTCGTGATCCCGGACCCGGCCGACCCCCAGGCCCTGGAGAAGGCGATCGTGGCCCTCAAGACGATGGCCGGCATCGTCATCGAGCTCTTCCGGTCCTGCGTGTGCTCGGCGCTGCTGCCGCCGTGTCCGACCGCCTGCGAGGACGACTGTGTCCCGCTCGCGGTGCTGACGGTCCGGTCCGCCGATCTCCGGGTGCTCGATATCTGCAACTGGAGTGCCCGCAAGTTCGCGCTGACCGCCACCAACCTGTCGTACTGGCTCGGCTGGATCCCCATCTTCGACACCCTGCGGTCCGCCCTTGAGCGACTCTGTTGCCAACCGCTCCGGGGCGGCTTCAACCTCGACTCCAAGCTGCGCGTCAAGGCGGTCGCCGCGGATACGACCCCGGCCAGCCCCGCCGGTGCGGCCGCCGCGGCGGCGTCGGTGCACGTGCCGCCGGCCGCGGCGAAGGCACCTGTCCCGGGTGCCCCGACCGCCCTGCTCGGCCTGGCCGCGCAGTATGCCGGGGACATCTCGCCACTCGCAGGCCTGGAGGCCACCGTGCTGGCCAGCCTGGGCGCCGCCGATGACAAGGGCACGGCACTGGCCAGCCCGCTCGAGCTCGCCAACCCACTGCTGGCCATGGCGCTGACCAAGGTCGGGCTGCCCGCGACGGAGGCCGTGGTGCCCTCGGAGTTCTCGCGCCTTATCCCGGGAGGCGTGACGAGCGGCGGAGACAGCGGTGCGGCCGACCGGATCGCCGCCCTCGAGAAGTCGATCGCCTCGCTGACCAAGACCGTGAAGAGCCAGGCCGGGCAGCTGCGCACCCTCAAGGCGAAGGTGGAGAAATGAGCGAGGCGGCCCGGCCCCGCTTCTACGAGGGCCAGTACCTCGAGGCGGACGACCTCACCGCGGTCGTCGACTACGAGCGCGTGCAACGCGCCCGGGTGCTGCTGGGCGCCCACCGGTGGGGCATCGCGCTCGGTATGGACCTGACCGAGGTGGCCGGCCCGAACGCGACTCTGGACGTCGTACTCCAACCGGGCTACGCGTGGGACGGCTACGGACGACCGATCCTGGTGTCCGATCCAGTGCGGCTGAACGCATCGCTGTTCGCGGCGTTGGACGCGACGTTCGTGTCCGGCAGCCCGCCGCCACCGCCGCAGCTCGTCGAGGTGTGGATCCGCTATGACGAGCAGCTGACCCGAGGGCCCCGGCCCGGCTTCGAGACGTGTGGGCAGGGCGCGTCGTACTCCCGAGCGGAGGAGGGCTTCGCACTCGAGGCCGGCACGCGGCCGACCACGGCCAGCCGTCGTGACGAGATCACGATCGCCGGGCAGAGCATCGACGCCGCCCTGGCGCTGCAGACGTTCGACCCCGCCGCCGCACCGCTCGAGGACGCCAGCGTCCCGCACCAGGACTTCCCCGACGAGGGTGACTTCGCGCGGTGGCTGGTGCCCCTGGGCCTCGTCAACTACCAACCTGGCGAGCCCGGCACCTTCGTCGCCCGCGACGCGGCCGCGATGCAGCTGCATCGGCAGAGCCGGCAGTACGCCGGGGTCGTGGCCGGCTCCGTCGAGGCGACCGGCGGCGTGGTGCGGGTACATGACCGTTCCCGGCCCTACGAGCCGCACCACACCGGCGAGCTGTTGAGCGTCGAGGGCGATGTGCGGGCCGACGGCGACGTCCGCCTCTACGACGGCCGCGTGGACTTCCGGATCTCGCACACCGACTCGCCCGTGCAGCCCTTCGGCATGCTCCGCTCGCCCGACCCCGTCGGCACCTCGAGCGCGCTGACCCTCGTCATCGGCGACCAGTCGGCGGGCGAAAACCGGCTGGTCGTCGGACCCAAGACGGGCACCGATCCGCAGGGCCGCGACACCCACGAGCCGCACCTGGTGGTGACCGATGCCGGCAACGTCGGCGTGCGTATCGACAGGCCGACCGCCCCGCTGCACGTGCCGGCAGACGGCGTGCAATGGGGTGACGACCCGGCCGGCGACAAGAACTTCCATATCCAGGCCGACGCCGCAGCGAAGACGCTGCGGTTCCTCAACAACAACGTCGGCGCCGGCGTGCCACTGGTGTCGATGACCTCGACGGGACGGGTCGGGATCGGAGCCACCAACCCGACCCATCCCCTCCACGTGGACGCCAGCCTGGGCATCCGGCAGCGCTCGCTGTATCTCAGCGGCGACGACAACTGGAGCAGCCTGACCTTCAACGCCCACCACGACGCGGGCAACGGGACCTGGGTGTTCCCCGATGCCTCCAAGCCCGCCGCCACCATCGAGCTGGACGCCGCCCCCGGAGCCCCGCGGTTCGAGGTCTTCACCACGATCCTCAACGACAACCGGACCTGGTCCTCCCGACTGCTGGTCAGTGGGCACTCCGGCGACGTGGCGATGGGCCACCATGGCGGCAACGTGGGCGTCGGCACAGCCGCACCGACCGCGAAGCTGGACGTCCGCGGCGACGTTCTGGCCTCCGGAGCCTTCCGCTTCCAGGGGCTCGAGGCGGTGGGTGCCGTCGCCGGGATCAGGCTGGTCTGGGGCTCGGTACGCATCGACGGCACGATCCGCAGCGGGGACGGCTTCACCGTGGTCCGCCGGGCGACCGGGCAGTACCTGCTCACCTTCACGACACCGTTCACCGGCCCCGGCACGATGATCGTCACCCGGGTGTACGGCGACCTCGACATCGACGCAGGCGCCAGCGTCGACCCGGGCGAGACCGCGGTGATCGACTACCTCGACTCGAGCACGGCCGTGGTCGCCACGGCCGCAGCCAACGGCGCCGACGCCAACGCCGGCTTCACGTTCCTGGCCCTCGGGCCCCGATGAGAGGAGACGGCGTGGAGAGCCCACACGACCTGTCCTGGCAGCTGGCCAGACTGCAGGAGCTCCGCCAGGAGTACGCCGAGGGCGAGGCCCGCCTGGCCGCGCTCAGCGACGAGCGCAGCCGGGTACGCGATCGGCTGCTCGTTCTCGAGGGTGGCATGCGGATCCTCGAGGAGCAGCTCGCCGGCGCACTGGAGCCGGTCGCCGAGCCGGCCCTGGCACGCCAGGCCTGACACATGGCCACGCCGCCTGTTGCCGCCGCCACAGCGTCTCGGCTCACCGTGCACCGGCATTACGTGCGAGTTGCGGCTCCCCGTGCCGTGGCCGCGGCGGCGGTACGCCGAGCCGTGTCCGGGCACGGCCTCGAGACCCGGCTCGGGGAGGCCGTGGCCGCCCGCAGCCTGGCCGAGGGCTACTGGCTGGTGCGCCGTCTCGATGTGGACATGGAGTCGAGCGTGGCGTGGTCCGAGCCGCAGCTGCTCGACGTCCTGGCGGCCGCCTTCGGACGGGCGCTCGTCCACTCGATCAACCGCACCTCGGGCGATGGGGAGGTGCTGTGGTTCCGCGACCGGGCCGCTTACCTTGCGGCCTTCCTCGACGACAGGGCGTCGCGGCGTGCTGCCGGGCGGTGGGAGTACGCCCAGTTCGACCACCTCACCGGCGACCTGCCGACGGTGTTGCTCGCCCTGGCCACAGCGGAGCCCGACGCGACCGCCGCGGCGCTGCTCGACCTCGATGACGCGGCCCGGGTGCGGGTCCTCGGCCGGCTGCCGGGACGCATAGGTCGCGAGGTGCTGGCGGCGCTGGTCCCGAGGGCGGGCGCGACGAGCCGCCGCGGCCTCGTGCTGACCGCGCTCGGCCCGCTGGTCCGGAGCGGACTGCTAACCGGTCCGGGCTCGCTCGTGCTGCTCTGCGTCACCGCCGCTCGGTCCGGGGGGACATCGCTGGCCTCCGTCGCCACGGCCGCCGCCGACGTCGCCGCAGTGGTAGCGGCGGTGCTCGCCCGGGGCGATCGGGCCCCCAGGATCCTGGCCGACCTCACCGCTGGGCGGTGGCGGGAAGCCAGCGACGGTCTGGGTTCGACCAACGAGCTGCTCGCTCTGGTCACCTGGCCCGAGGGAGACCGGCGCCTGCTCGCCGAGGCCGTGCTGGGTGAGGTGACCGAGGGGCCCTTGTTGTCCACGCCGTTCGGGGGGATGTTCTTCTTGCTGCCCTTCATCGACGACCTCCTGGACTGGGCGGCCGTCACCGAAGGCTGGGAGGCGCACGACGGCGTCGAGGCCACCCGCTGGCTGCGCTTGTTGGTGGTCGCTGCGGCCCTGGACGACCAGGGGGTCGCCCCGGTGTTCGACGGGCTGCTGAGGCGGGCACTGGGCATCCCGGAGGAAGCCGACGGCTGGACGGTGCCGCGATGGCTGCGCCGGCACGAGCCGGAGGGCCGGCTGGTCCCCGACGCTGCTGACCGGCTGTTGGCCGTGCTGGCGCACCGGCTGCCCGGCATGGCCGGGTCCAGCACGGGACATCTGCGCGACAACCTGCTGCGCTTCCCCGCCTCGGCGACTGTCGAGCCGGAGCTGGTGGCGGTCGAGCTCGGCCAGCCACCGCTCCACGTACTCCTGTCCATGGCCGGGCTCACCCGGGGCACCTTCCGTCTCGCCACCTGCCCGGAGGTGACATGGACGTTGTCGACGCGCGGGTGACCACCCACCGCGGTCCCGACTGGTTGCAACCGTGGCTGGACTGGCTCGACGTCGCGCTGCACCGGGAGATCCTGCGACTGCGGGCGAGGTACGCCCTGAGCTCCGATGAGCTGCGCGGCCTGTACGTCGGCCACGAACAGGTCGACCGGCTGGTGGCTCGCGAGGTGCCCTCCCCAGAGGCCGCCGCCCAGCTGTCCCGCCTCGACGCGGACCGCGAGTCGTTGCTCCGCGACGTCACGGCACGCCGTACTCCGGTCGGCGAGGCAGTGCTCCGGCTCGGTCTCGACGAGGTGGGGCTGCTCGCCCTGGTGCTGTGCCTGGCCCCCGAGGTCGATCCCGGCTACCAGGCGCTCTACGCCTACCTCAACGACGACGTGGCGCGACGGCTGCCCACCGTCGACCTGGTGCACCGACTCGCCGGCCCGGGTGGACGGCTGGCGCCGGACTCACCCGTGGTGGCCAGCGGCGCCCTGCTTGTGCACCGGGTCGAGGCAGCCCCCAGCTGGCGCTCGGCCGGCCTGCTGCTGGCCGAGACCGTCCGCGCCTTCCTGGTCGACGGGGCGGCCGACCGGCCGCTCAGCCCCGCGTTGACGCCTCGGGTGATGGTCGTCGAGCACACCGACCACGACGACCTGGTCGCCGCCGTCCGCGAGGCCACTGGCACGGACCCGGTGGTCTGCACGACCGTCGCCAACTCAACCGGCGATCCGGTCGTTGCGGCCTTCCTGGCTGCGAGGCTGGGCAACCGGGCTGCGCTGCTCGTCGCCCACGAGGTCGGGTTGCTCTCCGCCGACGGCGCCCGTGACGTCTGGCAGCGGATCCGCGCCGCACCGGTCCCGGTCGTGGTGGGTGTTCGCCCCGAGGACCGCGGCAGGCTCCGGCTGGCGGGGATCGACCACGAGTGGGTGCCGCTGCACCAAACGGATCCGATGGAGCGCGAAGCGCTCTGGTGCAGCGCGCTCGCTGCTCACGCGCTCGCGCCGGCCCAGGGCGACGTCGAGGAGGTTGCCCGGCTCTTCGCCCTGGGTCCGGGCCAGATCCGCACGGCCGCCGCCGCGGCGGCGCGTGCCGGCAGGGCCGACCTCCCAACGCTGCGGCGCGTCGCGCGCGAGAGCAGCACGCCGCCCGCGGCCGGCCTGGTCGAGCAGCTCCGCGCGACGTACTCGTGGCCGGACCTGGTCCTGCCCCCGGCGGCCGAACACCGGCTCCGCGACCTCGTCGCGGCGATCCGGCTGCGGCACCAGGTCTTCGAGACCTGGGCGTTCGGGCGGCTGTCGGGCGGCCACCCGGGCATCCGGGCGCTGTTCAGCGGTCCCTCCGGGACGGGCAAGACGATGGCCGCCTCCATCGTCGCCGGCGAGCTGGGCCTGGCCCTGCATCGCGTCGACCTGTCGAGCGTGGTCAGCAAGTACATCGGTGAGACGGAGAAGAACCTCGACCGGGTGCTGGCGGCCGCGGAGACGGGCACGAGCGTGCTGTTCTTCGACGAGGCGGACGCGCTGTTCGGCAAGCGCTCGGAGGTACGCGACGCCCACGACCGCTACGCCAATCTCGAGGTCGCGTTCCTCCTCCAGCGGCTCGAGGCCTTCGACGGTGTGGTGATCCTGGCGACCAACCTGCCCGGCAACCTCGACGACGCCTTCGCCCGTCGGCTGCAGTTCCACGTCGAGTTCCCGCTGCCGGACCAGGCGGCCCGGGAGCGGCTCTGGCGGTTGGCAGTACCGCCGCAGGCGCCGGTGTCGCCCGACCTCGATCCGGCCACCCTCGCGCAGCGCTTCACCCTCAGTGGTGGTGACATCCGGAGCGCCACGCTCACCGCGGCCTTCATGGCCGCAGCCGCCGAGGAGCCCATCGGGATGGAGCACGTGATGCTCGCCCTGGCCCGGCAGCGCCGCCAACAGGGCAAGCTCCCCACGTCGGCCGAGTTCCGGGGCTACCTGCGCCTGGCCCGCGAGCAGGAGGCTGAGCCGTGACCGGCCCGGTCGCCACGCCGGAACGAACGGTCGCCCCGGTAGCGGCGAGCGCACCCCCAACCGCGACCCGGCGATCGAAGCCCGTCACCCCTGATGCCGCGCCGGGCAACCAGGCCGCCCAGCCTCCGGTCGCGCTGACGCCCGTCGTCCTGGACGGGGTCAGCGAGTTTGCGCCCCCTCCGGACGTCGCGGCGGCGATCACGGCGGCCGGAAAGCGAGGGCTCGCGGTCCCCGTGCGGCTGGGCTCGCTGGCCTCAGGCAGTCTCCGGATGAAAGCCGACGGCGAGACATGGAGGACAGCGAGCAGGTCCGAGGCACTGACCCTCGAGCATCCTGCCCTCGCCGCAGCCCGAGCGGCCGGCCTCGACACCGTCCTGGTCGTCGAGGTGAAGCGCGGAGCCGTCTCCGGCTTCGTGTCTGTGCGCCGAGGTGACAAGGTCGCACCGGACCCCAGCGCCCTCACCGCCTGGATCCGCACACACCCCGCCGAGCTCGGCTGGATCGGGCTGGACGACCTCAAGGTGCCGAGCGTGGTCAACACGTTCCTGGGCGGCCAGATCTGCGTGCGCGTGGACGACCTTCGCTTCGGTCTGGCCGGCTACCTGAAGGGAACGGCGGCGTTCGGGCTGACCAACGAGGCCCTCAGCTTCGCCGGTGCGGCGCACGTGAAGGTCGGTGGGCTTGCCGAGGCCGAGCTCTCCGTGACCCGCGATGCGGCCGGGCTGATCTCGGGTCGCATCGAGGTGCCGGTGACGATCGCGAAGTTCTCCGGCAACGTGGTCGCGGTCTTCGCGGGCGGTGTCGTCGACATCAGCGGCAAGGCCCGCTACCAGACCGAGAAGCTCACCGGCGAGGTCAACCTGGTCGTCACCGACCTGGAGTCGGCCCGCACGATCGCTGCCCGCAAGCTGGACCCCGCGATGCTGGTGCCCCCCGGTGGAGCCCCGGGGGCCGGGAGCACGAGCGCCGCACCCGCTGTCGCGCCGGCGGCAGGTGGTGAGGGGCCGAAGCCGGGTCCGCGGGCGCTGGCCGGCTGGGGGGAGCTCGACTTCGCGTTCACCGAGTGGCTCACTGGTCGGGCCAAGGTCGCGATCGACAACAAGGGCCAGATCACGGTCATCGGCGAGATCGCGCCGCCGGCCCGGGTCGAGCTGTTCGCCCAGCGCGACATCGTGAAGCGGATCTTCCTCCTCGAGATCCGCACGATGTACGGCGTCCCGCTCGTCGGCAACGTCTTCCTGTTCGCCAACATCGGGCTGGAGGCACTCGCGAAGCTCGGGCCCGGCATCCTCTACGACATCAAGGTCGAGGGCCAGTACTCCACCGACCCCCTGATCGCCAACGCGCTCAGCCTCTCGGCCGCGCTCAACATCTCCGCCTTCGCAGGACTTCGGCTCCGCGCGGAGGGCGGGGTCGGGATCGAGATCGCGCAGCACGACATCAAGGTCGGAGTCGGGCTCTCCGCCCTGGCGGGCATCCGGGGGTACGTCGAGGCCCGCCCGCGGATCGGCTATCGCGAGAAGGCCGCGCCGGCCGAGGGACGTTCGGGCGAGTTCTACCTACAAGGTGCGCTGGAGCTGGCTGCCCAGCCCTCCCTGGCGCTCAGCGGCGACCTGTTTGTGGAGCTCGACAGTCCGTGGTGGTCACCGGCCCCGGACGACAAGTGGACCTGGCCGCTCGGGCAGCTCGAGTACCCGCTCCCCGGCCAGTTCGGGATCGGCGCCAAGGTCGACTACGTCGTCGGCTCGCCCGATCTCCCCGAGATCGAGTTCTCGGCCGTTGACTTCAGCGCCGACAAGTTCATGACCGACCTGATCAACGACCACGTCCCCAAGGGCCGGACCGGCGAACAGGAGAAGCAGGGCACCTGGACCGAAGAGCCGGAAGGCCCGCCGACCGCCGCGGAGCCGGTCGCCGCCGGCGGCGCGGCGCCCGCTCCCGCAAGCGCTCCCGGACGCTCCGGGCGCGCACCCGGTGCACCCTCGGGCGACGCGGGTCCCGGCGCCGCGACCGACAAGGGACGTCCGGTCGACCCAGTCGCAGTGAAGGCGGCAGCCCTCGGCCAGGTCGTGGAACATGCCAGCGGAGGCAAGCTGCGGTCGGCCGCCGAGCTCCAGTCGTTGGTCAGCGCCGTCTACTCCGAGTACGCCGGCCAGGGCCTGGTCTCCCTCGACGTGGACGTGCCCGACGAGGAGTCGATGGAGCTGGTGGTCTCGGCGCGGGCCAGCGAACGGGAGGGCCGGCGCATCAAGTGGTCTGACGCGTTCAGCATCGAGACTCTCGGCGAGGAGTTGTTCCGCAAGCCCCCGAGCTACAAGTCACATGCGCTGGTGTCCATCGATCGCGTGGCCGAAGGCAGCGTCGTCGCCAGTGACACGCTCAACCACGCCGAAGAGAATTTGCTGGACACGTCCTGGCCGAAAGTCCTGCAGAAGCTGGAGAACCTACCCGGTCAGCACCAAGTGGTGTTCGCGGTCAACCGGTCGCCGTGTCACGGCTGGTGTACGCCGGCGCTCATCAAGGCGATCACCGAAGTCCCGGCGTCGATCCGCGAACGAACGATCTTCATTCTTGCGCCCACTCACACCTACGAGCAGGACAGGGTTCCGACGGAGGAGGAGATCGATGCTGATGAAGCGGAATGGGAAGCACATAGGCAGAAGGTGAGTAAGCAAGGGATCATCCTCCCGCCTTATCCAAGGGTGACCAAGGCCCCGTTCACTCGGGCAAGCGACATCACGGCGCTGGTCGCCGCAGGCTGGGACGTGCACCAGCTCGACATGGGCAACAGACGGACCGCGCAGCGGAAAGCGATGGCGGAGTTCGCTCACAAGGCCGCCGTCGCGGCCGGCCGAGTGCACGCCGGCGGCGGGGCCAAGTCGGCCGCAGCGCAGACCGATCCGGCACCGGCCGGACCGGTGCCCAAGCAGAAGCCGAAGAAGAAGTAGCCCTGAGGAGGCGACCATGCCCATAGACCCTGTGCTTCGGAGGATCGCGGTTTTCGGCAGCAACACAGTGAAAGAAGGTGAGCTGGCCGCTGCCCGCCTGATCGCCGTCGCAGTCAAGCAGTCCGCGGCCGTCCTCCTGACGGGAGGCGACCTGATCGATGCCGATACGGTGAAGGACGCCGCGATCTGGGCTGCGGAGGGCGCTGGATCCCGCGACGCCCCGGCGACCTGGATCGGTGTGGCGAACGAGAGCGAGGCGCGAGAGCCGCAGCCACGGGGGCTGCACGCGATGGTCGTCACCCCCGGCTGGGACCACCGACGCAACTTCGTCGAAGCCTGCCTGTGCGACGCTGCGATCGCCATCGGCGGGAGCAGCGACGGCACCGCCTCCGAGGCCCTTTTCTGCCTGTACCTCAAACGCCCGGTCGTCATCGTCGGGGACCTGCCGGAGGCCGAGGTAGCCCCGATTGCCCTCCGGGAACGCGCGAGAAGGAAGCGGATCCCCTGGCCAGAGCACCCGATCCTGAGCGTCGACCACGGCATCGCTGACGCGTACGCGTGGGCCGACCACCCCGACACCTCCGCTGAGACCGGACCGCTTCCCTTCGACGACGACTCCGCGGAGACCCTCGTCACCGAGCTCATCGGCCGGATCACCCGACCCGCCCCTAGGCCGACCTTCGACAACCTGGTCGACGAGACCACTTGGGATCGCTACGTAAGAACAGCCCTCGACGACGCCGGCCGCTGATCCGTCAGCTGGCCTCGGCTGACCAGCGACTCATCGCGCGGCATCGGCAACCGGGTGTCCCCGACCGGTGCGATCTCACTCATGCGCCGTGACGGAGAGCGCGCAGTGGGTAGTCCCGAGGTATTGGCACCTCCGGAGCGCGTCGCGGATGACCCGGTGCCGCACCCGATGCCGGAGGTGTCGATGCCGAAGCCTCCGGCGACGATGGGCTCGATCCGAGAACGGGTGACGGTCGGCGGGATCGAACATGACGAGGGCATCTGGGCTTGGGCTGATGCGTCGGCCTGAGGGGAATCGTCGTCTCGCTGGCCTAGGGAACTGACTGACGCAGAGTGGCTGCTCCCTGCCCATGCATCATTCGCCCGCGGGAGGCTGGTCGACCACTGACGGAGACTGTCAGCGGGTCGTTGACCTCAGCCTGACCCCGCCCGGCGGACGCGTAAGTCAAGCACGGGGAAGCTGAACGGAGATTCGGACGCCGGCCTCCGACGGAGTCGCCATTGCCACCGACGATGCTCCTGCGGATGCGCCCCTGCTGACGTCCGAGTCCTCACTCAGGCGGCGTACCACTCGACCGCGCCGGTCCCGGTGTTAGAAGTCCTTGGAGGGCTCCTTTCGGGCCATCTGGTGTAGACGGCTGGCGAGCTCACGGTCGTGGGTTTGCGAGGTGTGGAGGTAGATGGAGCTCACCTTCGGGTCGGCGTGGCCCATCCGCGCTTGGAGGGTCGCTTGGGTCGCTCCGGCGTCGGCAGCCAGGGTGTTGGCGGTGTGTCGGAGGTCATGCCACACCATTCCGTCCCGGCCGATCGTCCGGGTCGCGGACTTGTATGCGGATAGGACGGTGTGCCGCGAGATAGGCTGCCCGTCCCGACGGGTCCAGACGTAATCATTCGGTCGGCCCGGTTCCTGGGCAGCGAGGTGCGCAGCCAAGGCTTCGGTGACATGGCCCGGCATGTGCACCGCGCGGGCGCCGCGCGAGGACTTTGGCGGCCCGATGACCAGTCGGGCGGGTGTGCCGACATACTGCGCAGTCTGAGCGATGACCAGAACCCCGAGATCGAGGTCGACGTCGCGTCGTCTCAGGCCTGCGGATTCTGCGATGCGCAGTCCGCACCAGCCGGACACGAGCGTGAGTGCCTGCCATCGGGGCGGCATGGCCTCGGTAATCTGGTCGAGTTCAGCCGGGGAAAGAGCAATCGACTCTCTTCGCTTCTGGGCATGGCCAGCACCTTTAAGGCGGCAGGGGTTGCGCAGGATGAGCTCGTCGTCCTCGGCGGTCTGCAGGATGGCCTTCAGCAAGCCGTACGCCTTAGCCCCCGCGGCGTCGTGCCCTTCCATCGAGAACTTTCCGCGCCATTGGCGGACAGCAGGCGTGGTGATCTCGTCCAGTGGCAACTGACCGAAGCCGGGGAGTATGTGGACGTCCAGGGAGTTCCGGTATCCCGCCTTGGTGGACGGGCGTAGCGCAGCCCCCGAGGAGGTCACTCGGCCCAACAGCCACGCATCTGCATAGGCCGCAAGGGTCCGCTCGCGCCGGCTGGCCTCGGCGGCCGCAGCCACGGCTGCTCGCTCGTTCGGTGACGACCATCGCCGCTGGGAGTGTCGACGACGCTTGAAAACGAGGCCATAGCGACGGTCGAAAACGAGGCCACCCAGACAGATTGGATGGGTGATCTCGGTGGAGGATTGGGCGTTGGTGCGGCGGCTGGTCGCGGACGGTGTTCCGCAGCGTCAGGTCGCGCGGGACTTGGGGATTGGGAGGTCCACGGTGGCGCGAGCGTTGGCCTGCGACCGGCCACCGAAGTACGAGCGGCCTTCGGTGCCGACGGCGTTCACGCCGTTCGAGCCGCTGGTGGCGCAGCTGCTGGCGACGACGCCGGACATGCCGGCGACGGTGATCGCCGAACGGGTCGGCTGGACGGGGTCGATCACCTGGTTTCGTGACAACGTGCGGCGGGTGCGTCCGCAGCACGCCCCGGTCGACCCGTGCGACCGGTTGATGTGGCTGCCAGGGGATGCGGCGCAGTGTGACCTGTGGTTTCCCGCGAAGCGGATCCCGCTCGAGGACGGCACCACGGCGCTGTTGCCGGTGCTGGTGATCACCTGCGCGCACTCCAGGTTCATGCTCGCGGTGATGATCCCGACCCGGCACACCGCGGATCTGCTGCTGGGGATGTGGGAGCTGCTGACGCAGCTCGGCGCCGTCCCGCGGCGGCTGATCTGGGACAACGAGTCCGGCATCGGCCGCGGCAAGCGGCACGCCGAAGGGGTCGGGGCGTTCGCCGGGACCTTGGCCACGACGCTGCAGCGGCTCAAGGCGTACGACCCCGAATCCAAGGGGGTGGTCGAGCGACGCAACGGGTTCTTCGAAACCTCCTTCATGCCCGGGCGGGACTTCACCTCCCCGGCCGACTTCAACACCCAGCTCACCGCCTGGCTCAGGATCGCCAACGCCCGGGTGGTGCGCACCACCAAGGCCCGCCCGGTCGACCGGCTCGACATCGACCGGGCCGCGATGTTGGCGCTGCCACCGGTGCCGCCCGCGGTCGGCTGGGTCAACCGGGTCCGGTTGGGACGCGACTACTACGTCCGCGTCGACAGCAGCGACTACTCCGTGGACCCCGCGGCCATCGGCCGTTTCGTCGACGTCCGCGCTGACCTGTCCCGGGTGCAGGTGCACCACCAAGGTCGCCTGGTCGCCTCCCATGACCGGGTGTGGGCGCGTGGCATGACCCTCACCGACCCCGCCCATGTCGCTGCCGCGAAGGTGCTGCGCGAGCAGTTCCAGCAACCCCGTCGCGCACCGGCTGACGACGCGCTGGCGCGGGACCTGGCCGAGTACGACCGCGCCTTCGGCCTGACCGACGAGCTCACCGATGGCGAGGTCGCGTGATGGCGGCCAAGACCACCAGCGCCGCCGAGGCGGTCAAGCAGCTGACCTATCTCGCTGCAGCGTTGAAGGCGCCCCGGATCACCGAAGCCGCCGCCCGGTTGGCCGACCACGCCCGCGACGCCGGCTGGACCCACGAGGAGTACCTCGCCGCCGTCCTGGACCGTGAGGTCGCCGCCCGCAACGCCTCCGGCGCCCAGCTGCGGATCCGCGCCGCCGGCTTCGCCGCCCGCAAGGCCCTGGAGGAGTTCGACTGGGACGCCCAACCCGCGGTACGCCAGCAGGTCGCCGCCCTGGCCTCCGGCGCGTTCCTGACCGAGGCCCGCAACATCGTCCTCCTCGGCCCACCCGGCACCGGCAAGACCCACCTGGCCACAGCCCTGGGCATCACCGCCGCCCACCACGGCCACCGCGTCCTGTTCGCGACCGCGACCGAATGGGTCACCCGCCTGACCGACGCCCACCGCGCCGGCCGGCTACCCCAAGAGCTCACCCGGCTGCGCCGCTACGCCCTGATCATCGTCGACGAGGTCGGCTACCTCCCCTTCGAGCAGGACGCCGCGAACCTGTTCTTCCAGCTCGTCTCATCCCGCTACGAACACGCCTCGCTGATCCTGACCTCCAACCTGCCCTTCAGCGGCTGGGGCGCCGTGTTCGGCGACCAAGCCGTCGCCGCGGCCATGATCGACCGCGTCGTCCATCACGCCGACGTCCTCACCCTCAAAGGCGCCAGCTACCGCCTCCGCAACCGCGGCATCGACACCCTGCCCAGCATCAGAACCCAAGACACGGCACACTAGAAACACGAACCGGTGGCCTCGATTTCGAGCGTCGCATCGGCCTCATATTCGAGCGACGTCGACAGGGAGATCAGCTGTCGTTCCTCAGCCAGCCATGCTTGGGCGTCGCCTTTGGTCTGAAAGGTGGTCGGGCCCGAGTGGTAGATCGTGTCCGGCCCGGAGTACCGGGCCTGCCAGCGCCCAGACGCCAGCTTACGGACGCTGCCGAACCCACTGCGGCCTTTGCGGCCAGCCATCGGCGGACCTCCTAAGGGTCGGGCGTGGCCGTGGGCCGTGCCATATATGTGCCATACCGTGCCTTAAGCGTGCCACAAAAGGGTCAATTTGTGTCCAACTATGTCCACGTCGGATGACCCGGAAAACACGAAAACCCGCTGTTCACAGCGGGTTTCGTGAGTGCCCCCGGCAGGATTCGAACCTGCGACACCTTCTTTAGGAGAGAAGTGCTCTTCCCCTGAGCTACGAGGGCGGGGAGGCCCGAAGGCCGCTGACCAGCCTAGTTGACGCCCGTCAGCGCGGTGCGCACCGAGGTTCGACGACGAACCGGCCGGGCGAACGGCATACTCGGGCGGGTGACGGCGAGCGGGGGCACCGGGGTGCGCGGACAGCGCGACCTCGTGCAGCGGCGCACCGTCGCGACCCTGTCGTTGTCGCAGGTGCTCGGCGGGATCTCGCTCGCCAGTGGGCTCGCCGTGGGCGCGCTGCTCGCCGAGGAAATCAGCGGCTCGCCGACGTATGCCGGGCTGGGTTCGACGTTCCAGGTCCTCGGCTCCGCTCTCATCGCCGTCCCGATGGCCCGGCTCAGTGCGGCGCGCGGGCGGCGGCACGGGCTCGTGCTCGGCTACGGCCTCGCGTTCGTCGGCGCGCTCGGTCTCATCATGTCGGGGGTCGTCGGGAGCTTCGCGCTGCTGCTCGCCGCCAGCCTGCTGTTCGGTGGCTCGACGGCGTCGAACAACCAGGCGAGGTATGCCGCGGCGGACCTCGCCGCCCCGGCGCACCGCGGCCGCGACATCAGCCTCGTCGTCTGGGCGACGACCATCGGGAGCGTCGTCGGACCGAACCTCGTCGGCCCGAGCGAGCCGGTGTCGAGGCTGCTCGGGCTGCCCCGGCTCACCGGGCCGTTCGTCTTCTCGCTCGCCGGGCTGCTGCTCGCCATCGCCGTCCTGCTCGTGCGGCTGCGCCCCGACCCCCTGGTCGAGGCCAGGCGTCGCGCCGTCGCGGCCGACCCCGGCGCCTCCGGCCGCACGCACGGTCGCGTCGGCCGCGGGCTGCGCGTCGTCGCCGGCCATCCGCGGGCCCTGCTCGGCCTGATGACCCTGGCTCTCGGCCACATGGTCATGGTGAGCGTCATGGTCATGACGCCGCTGCACATGAGGCACGGCCAGGCCGACCTCACCGTCATCGGCTTCGTCATCAGCGTCCACATCCTCGGGATGTTCGCCTTCTCACCGCTGACCGGGCTGGCGGTGGATCGACTCGGCGGGCGCGCGGTCGCGATCGTCGGGTCGGCGGTGCTCGCCACCGCCACGCTGCTCGCCTCCACGGCCCCGGAGGGGCACTCGACGGGGCTCCTCGTCGCGCTCTTCCTCCTCGGGCTGGGCTGGTCGTGCACGCTCGTCTCCGGCTCCACGATGCTCACCGCGGCCCTCCCGGCCGCCGAGCGACCTGGCGCCCAGGGTGCGAGCGACCTCGTCATGGGGCTCACCGCCGGCCTCGGCGGGGCGCTCGCCGGGGTCGTCGTCGACGTGGCGAGCTTCCAGGCCCTCGCGCTCGCGGCGCTCGTCGTCGCCCTGGCCATCGGCGTCCTCGCCGTGGTACTGCGCGGGACGGGTGAGGTCAGCGAGCGCTGACCCCGGGCCACTGGGGCCGACGCTTCTCCGCGAACGCCGCGACGCCCTCGGCGCGGTCGGGGCTGAAGGCGGTGTCGTGCCACCGGGCGTCCTCGACGTCCAGCCCGTCGGCGAGGGAGACGTCCATGCCGGCGCGCATCGCCGCCTTGGCGTTGCGCACGCCCACGGGGGAGTGCGCCGCGATCGTCGCGGCGATCTCCAGCGCGGCCGCCCGCGGGTCCTCGACGACCCTGTCCGCGAGGCCGAGGGCGAGGGCTTCCATGCCGTCGACCCGGCGGGCCGTGAAGATGAGGTCGGCGGCGCGGGACCAGCCGATGCGCCGGGTGAGGAGCTGGGTCCCGCCACCCCCGGGGATGACGCCGACGGAGACTTCGGGCAACGCGAACGTCGCACGCGGTGACGCGACGATGAGGTCGCACGACAGCGCGATCTCGCAGCCGCCGCCGAGCGCGTAGCCGCCCACGGCGGCGATGACCGGCACGGGCAGGTCGAGGACGCTGCCGTATGCCGCCCGGTTGCCGGGACGCTGCGCCCTCAGCTCGTCGTCGCTCAGCCGGTTGCGCTCCTTGAGGTCGGCGCCCACGCAGAACGCCGTGGGGTGCGACGACGAGACGACGACCGCGCGGACCGTCTCGTCCGCGGCCAGGCCCTGGGCGGCCTCGGTGAGCGCCCGGGCCATCGCGGTCGAGACGGCGTTCATGGCCTCCGTCCGGTCGAGGACGATCTCGGCGACCCCGTCGTCGTGACGGACGACCCGGACGAGCCCGGTCGTCGCGGATCCGGGGTCCTGCGCTGCATCCTCTGACATGGCGCCATCCTCCCCGATCCCGGCCACGTCGGGTGGCGAGGCTGCCCGCAGGGTGGCGGCACACGGCATACGCGCCTGTCGTTGTTAGCCTGCTGAGGTGAGTGAGACCGGACCGCAGTCAGAGATCGACTCGCGGACCGAGAAGGTCCGCCACGCCGTCGAGGGGTGGACCAGGCATCTCGTCGACCTCGGCGGGCGCAACACCCTGCTCTGGTACCGCGACCTGCCCACGGGCACCCTCGACCTCACCACGGCCCACCCGGGCGGCGTGGCCATGCTCCTCGCCGGTCGTCCTACCCGCCTGTCCGACCTGGTTCGCGAGCCTGCCGCCTTCGACGAGGCCCGCCGCCGAGCCCGCACCATCGCGGCCAAGTCCCGCGAGCTGCGGGAGGAGCGCGGCATCGACACCGGCTTCGTCGCCGTGGGCATGGCGACGTGGAGCCTGGGCCGGGGTCGCGGTGCGGCCGCCGGGCGCGAGCCCGCAGCGCCCGTGCTGCTGCGCAGCTGCACCCTGCGTCCGACCACGCCGCAGCACGACGACTACGAGCTCGACCTCGGCGACGAGATCGAGCTCAACCCCGTCCTCGAGCACTACCTCGCCTCGGAGCAGGGCGTCACCATCGACACCGAGAAGCTCGAGGCGCTCGCCTTCCGTCCCGGGGGGTTCGACCCCTACCCCGCGTATGCCGCGCTGACCGAGGCGTGCGCCTCCGTGCCCGACTTCGCCGTGACGCCGCGCATCGTCCTCGGGACGTTCTCCTACGCGAAGCTGCCGATGGTCGCCGACCTCGCCGCCCACGGTGACGCCCTCGCGGACCACGACGTCATCGCCGCCATCGCCGGCGACGCCACGGCGCTGCGCTCCGTGCGGCACGAGCTCCCCGGCCGCGCCGACGACGTCGTGCCCGACCCCGCCAGGGGCCTCCTCGTCCTCGACGCCGACTCCTCCCAGCAGGAGGCCATCGAGGCCGCCCGCTCGGGCGCGCACCTCGTCATCCACGGCCCGCCCGGGACCGGGAAGTCGCAGACGATCGCCAACCTCGTCGCGTCGCTGGCGGCCGACGGCAAGCGGGTGCTCTTCGTCGCCGAGAAGCGGGCCGCGATCGACGCCGTCGTCGGACGCCTCGACCGGATCGGGCTCGGCGAGCTCGTGCTGGACCTGCACGACGGCCCCCGCGGCCGGCGCCGCATCGCGACCGAGCTCGCGGACACCCTGCCGGGTGGCTCCCCGCGCCCGGCCGACCCGGCGAGCCGCGACGTCGACCGGCTGCGGTCGACCGCGTCCTCCCTGCGCGAGCACCTCGACGCGATGCACGAGCCCCGGCACCCGTGGGGGGTGTCCGTCCACGACGTGCAGGAGGCCATCAGCGGGCTCGGCACGACGCAGCGACCCCCGCACTCGCGCGTGCGGATCCGGGGTGAGGCGCTCCAGTCCCTGCCGCTCGAGCGGTTCGAGGTGCTCGCCCGCGAGATGACGCGGGTCGCGTCCCTCGGCGCGTGGCGCACCGACCGCGGCGCGGACCCCTGGTACGGCGCGACCGTGCGCACCCCCGAGGAGGCGATCCGGGCCCGCGAGCTCGTGGAGCGCTGGTCCGGCTCCGCGATCGAGGACGTCGGCCAGACCCTGCGAGAGGTCTTCACCGGGCTCCGGCTCCCGCCGTCGAGCACCGTGCGGGAGTGGGGGCGCATCCTCGACACCGTGGCGCAGGTGCGCGACACCCTCGAGACGTTCCGGCCCGAGATCTTCGACGTCCCGCTGGGCGACTTCGTCGCGGCGACCGGCACTGCGGCCTACCGGTCCTCCGTCGGCTCCGAGCTGGGGTGGTGGGAGCGTCGCGGGCTGCGGCGCCAGGTCCGTCGCCACGTGCGGCCCGGCCGCCCGCCGGCCGACCTGCACGCGGCCCTGCTCGCGGCCAGCGAGCAGAGGAGTGCCTGGAAGGAGATGGCCGGTGCCGGCGGGCGCCCCGAGATGCCCGCCGACCTCGACCGCGCCACCGACGCGTACGCCGCCCTCGCCGCCGACCTCGCGTGGCTGGACGAGCGCGTGCCGCACACCGACGAGTCCGCGTCGCTGCTCGACGTGCCGCGCGACGATCTGCGTGACCGCCTCCAGGCGCTCGCCGACGCCCCCGACCGGCTCGCGGTCGTTCCGTCGATCATCGGCCCGGTCGAGTCGATGCGCGCCGCCGGCCTGGGCTCGCTGCTCGAGGACCTCGCCACCCGCCGCGTGCCCGCCGACGACGTCGCGAGCGAGGCCGACTTCGTCTGGTGGAGCTCGGTGCTCGACGACATCGCCCTGCGCGACCCCCGGGTGGGTGCCCACGACGGTGAGGACCTGCGCCGGACCCTCGGTGAGTTCGCCTCCGCCGACCGGGAGGTGCTGCGGCAGAACGCCTCCCGCGTCCGCGCCGCCGTGCGCGCCAACATCGACCGGGTGCTGTCCGACGCGCCCGAGCTGGAGAGCATCGTGCGCGCCGAGGCGGCGAAGTCACGTCGCCACCGACCGCTGCGCGACCTCTTCCCCGTGGCCGGCGAGCTGCTCACGGCGTCGCGGCCGTGCTGGGTGATGAGCCCGCTCGTCGTCGCCTCCGTGCTGCCGCCCGGCGTCTGGTTCGACGTGGTCGTCTTCGACGAGGCGTCCCAGGTGCCCCCGGCCGAAGCGGTCTCCGCGATCTCCCGTGCGCGCCAGGTGGTGCTGGCCGGCGACGCCAAGCAGCTGCCCCCGACGTCGTTCTTCACGACGGTTTCCGACGGCGGTATGGCCGCCCCTGACGATGGGCTCACCGAGGGCGTCGAGTCGATCCTCGACGTGCTCGCGGCGACGCTTCCCAGCCGTCGCCTCTCGTGGCACTACCGCTCGCAGGACGAGCGGCTCATCTCGTTCGCGAACGAGCACGTCTACGGCGGCTCGCTCGTCACCTTCCCGGGGACCGGCTCGGCCCCCGTGCTCCGCCACGAGCTCGTCGACGGCGTGGGCGTCCTCACCGAGGGAGCGGCGAGCGTCGAGACGACGCAGGCCGAGGTGGACCGGGTCGTCGAGCTGGTCCTCGAGCACGCGCGCACCCGACCCAGCGAGAGCCTCGGCGTCATCGCGTTGGGGCTGGCGCACACCCAGCGGATCGAGGACGCGCTTCGCCGAGCCCTCCAGGGGCTCGACACGAGGACCGCGACCTTCTTCACCGAGGACGTCCACGAGCGCTTCTTCGTCAAGAACCTCGAGAGGGTCCAGGGTGACGAACGGGACGCCGTCATCCTGTCCGTCGGCTACGGCAAGACCCCCCACGGTCGGGTGCTGCACCGCTTCGGCCCGCTCAACACCGAAGGGGGCGAACGCCGCCTCAACGTCGCGATCACCCGGGCCAAGAAGCGCATGACCGTCGTGTCGTCCATCGGTGCGGACGAGCTCGACCCGCAGCGGCTCAAGGCCCGCGGCGCCCAGATGCTGCGCGACTTCCTCGAGCACGCCGCCACGTCGACCGCCGCCGCGGTCGAGGGCGGGCCCGGCGACGTCGTCCCGAGCGCGCCGACGCAGTCGGTCGTCATGGCCGAGTTCGCGAGGCGCCTGCGCGACACCGGCCTCGTCGTGCACGAGCGCTTCGGCTCGTCGGCGGCCCCCATCGACCTCGCGGTCGAGGACCCGCACCACCCGGGACGGCTCGCCGTCGCCGTGGAGTCGGACGGACCGGAGTACGCCGCGATGTCCAGCGCCCGCGACCGCGACCGCCTCCGCGCGGAGCACCTCGGCCGGCTCGGCTGGCAGCACGTGCGGGTCTGGACCCGGGACGCCTTCCGCGACCCCGCGCGCGACGTCGCGCGGATCAGGTCGATGGCCGACCGCCCGCGGTCATGACCCGGCGCCCACGTCGCGCGTCGAGCACCCCGCAGCGGGTCGGCTCGGACGAGGGCCTGACCTCGACCCGGCCCCTGGTGGCCGCCGCCGCCGCTGACGAGAGCGAGGGCAAGGGCCAAGGGGGTCGGGTCGCCGGGACCCCGGCGCCGGCCGCGGAAGCTGGCGCCGGCTCGTCGCCGGAGGCCGCAGGGGTCGAGCGCACCCCGGTCGAGCAGACGAGCGACGACACCGACGAGGGCTGGGGGGAGCGGGGCGACGACGACACGTCGGCTCGCTGGCTCCGCGAGAACCGCCCCCCGCACTGGTCCTGACCCGCCCGCCGACGCGACCCGACGCCCCCCGGTTCCCCCCGGCTCCCGCAGCGTCAGCGCCGGTGGTCGTTCTACCCGCCGTTGACGCTGACGTTGCAGAGGGGGCTTGCACAGCGTCAGCGCCGGTGGTCGTTCTAGCTGCCGTTGACGCTGACGTTGCGGAAGAGGCTGGGGGTTGACGCGACGCGGGGCGGGAACCAGCAGGTACTGGTTCCCGCCCCGATGCGGTGGTGCGGTGGACTCCGGTGGTGCGGTGGTTCGGTGAAGTCAGAGAGTCGGACGAGCGCGCAGGCTGTCGCGGATCTCCTTGAGGAGCTCGGTGTTGGGGTCGACCGTCTCGGCGTCCGGCTCGTCCGGGAAGAACCGGGCCTTGGCTGCCGTGTAGGGCTTCACGACGAAGAAGTAGATGACCGCCGCGAGAATGAGGAAGGAGATGAGGACGGTGAGGAACCCACCGATCGAGAGCTCGGCGGGCTTCCAGTTGGAGAAGTCCGGCGTGCCGCCGATCTTGCCGACGATCTCCATGATGATCTTCACCATCGCCTCGACGACCTTGCCAAAGGCCGTGGCGATGACGACGGCCACCGCGAGGTCGACGACGTTCCCCTTGAGTACGAAGTCCTTGAAGCCGTTCATGAGCGTGTCCTTTGCTGTGGAAGGCAAACTGCTCGATCTGGTGGTCGGCCGAGCGCGACCACCGTACAAGGTGTCGGGGATGCAGGACAGTCCACGAACGACTGCACCGGGTCGTGTGCCCGGCCCGGCTCAGCCGGTCACGACCGGCAGCACCCGCGGCGCCCCGCCCTCTGGTCGTTGACCTGCGAAGACGCGCTGCACGTCGGTCTCGGTCAGGGCGCAGACAAGACCGCGCGAGGCGGACGGGGCTCCGGGCAACGGTCCTGTCACGGAGGTCTCCTCGGGCGTGTCGATGCCCAGAACGAGCACGTCGCGGGCCAGCGCCGCCCCGCCGACCTCCGCGTAGAGGGTGACCCGGTGGCCGACCGGGACGAGGTCGAGGCTGCGCTCGTCGGCCACCAGCACGTGGGCGGCAACCGTCCCGGACGGCAGCCCGTCGGCCGGGGTGCGGGGCACGAGCCGGGTCGTCGTGACGACCTCGCCGCCGGTGACCCGGGAGGTCAGGCGTCGCCCGACCAGGCCGGAGGGGTCGGGGGACGTCGCCACCGGTGGCGGGTCGCGGGGCACGTCGACGACCCGGAGGTCCCCGTCGTCGAGGACGACGCCGCTCGCCAGGTCCCGGGCTGCGACGACCACCGGGGTCGTGGGTGCCGGAGGTGGCCGGACGACCCCGACGAGGACGACGACGGCCGCGACCGCGCACGCCGCGGAGGCCAGCCGGCGCAGCGCCCACCGTCGCCAGCGCGCACGTCGTGACGGACCGAGGAGTCCGGGGCGCAGGAAGGAGGGGAGGTGCGGTCGCGGCATGGAGCCGACGCTAGGTCGGCACAGCCGCGCCCGGCAGGGATCAGGCCGAGGCTGTGGACGACGCCGGGGTGGGCGAGGCTCCTGTGGACGAGCCGGACGAGCCGGACGAGCCGGAGTCCTTGCCCTTGCCGCTGTCCTTGCCGCTGCCCGCATCGGCCCCGGAGCCGGACGAGGACCCGGATCCGGAGTCGCCGGACGGCGCCGCCGGTGACGAGCTGCTCGAGGCGGCCCGCGAGTCGTTGCGGTAGAACCCGCCGCCCTTGAAGACGACACCCACCGAGTTGAAGACCTTCCGCAGGGACCCGTTGCACTCCGGGCAGATCGAGAGCGAGTCGTCGCTGAAGGACTGGACCGCCTCGAAGCGGTGGTCACAGTCACGGCACGCGTAGGCGTACGTGGGCACGGGTTCCTCCTGGGGCACTGCGGGGTGAGCGGCTCCAAGGATACGGAACGTCACGGGGTGCTCCGGTATGCCGTGCGCCCGCCCGCCGCCACCCGCCCCCACCCCCGCTCCCGTATGCCGCCCCATTGCGTCTGCGCGGATGGCGAGTTCTCTGACCATCCACGCAGACGCACAGGCCCGGGGTGGGGGTGAGGGGGGCGGACGAGAGAAGAAGTCAGGTCTCCTGGGACCAGCCGGCGAGGCGCCCACCCCGGCTCACGGCATACAGCCGCTTCTCGACGGCGGCGCGCAGGGTGGCGGGCGTGACGACGAGCAGCTGGTCACCGCGTCGCAGCGGCGTCGTCTCGTGCGGGACGAACGAGGCCCCCTCGCGCACGACGAGGGCCACGTTGGCCCCCGCCGGCAGCCGCAGCTCGTAGACCTGCACCCCCGCGAGACGGGACAACGGCCCCACGGTGACCTCGATGAGGTGCGCACCGATGTCGTCGAACGGGGTCACCTCGACGGCCAGGTCGAAGGAGTGGTGGCCGCGGTCGAGCCCCAGCCGGTGCGCCACCCACGGCAGGGAGGGCGCCTGGACGAGCGTGAAGATGATGACGAGCACGAAGACGAGGTCGAAGATCCACTCCACCCCCGTCGCCCCGACGGTGAGCGGGACGGTGGCGAGCACGACCGGCACGGCGCCGCGCAGGCCGGCCCACGACAGGAACGCCTGGGTGCGCCACCCCAGCCCGAACGGTGTGCACGACACGAGCACCGACAGGGGTCGGGCGACGAGCAGGAGCGCGAGCCCGAGGACGAGGGCGCGCCCGATCTGGTCCGGGAACGCCGCCGGGTCGGCGAGCAGGCCGAGCAGGACGAACAGCCCGATCTGGGCGAGCCAGCCGAGTGCGGTCGAGAAGCCGAGCACCGCCGCGCGGTGGGGGAGCGACATGTTCCCGAGGACGAGGGACGCGAGGTAGCAGGCGATGAACCCCGACGCGTGGACCACGTCCGCGGCGGCGTAGGCGAGGACCGACATCGCGACGACCCCGATGGCGAACAGCGCCGACGAGCCGCCGGCGACCCGGGACATGAGTCGCCCGCCGAGCCACCCCACGCCGAGGCCGACGAGCGAGCCGATGATGAGCTCGCCGGTGACGATGAGCATGATCGACCACAGCGACACCTCCTCGCCGGCCGCCGACTGCACCGCGATGGCCGTGACGATGATGACGACCGGCGCGTCGTTGAAGCCGGACTCGGCCTCGAGCATGCCGCTCACCCCCCTCGGCAGCGGCACCCGGCGCAGCACCGCGAAGACTGCGGCGGCGTCGGTGGAGGCGAGGATCGCGCCGATGAGCAGCGCGGTGCTCCACGACATGTCGAGGACGTAGTGACCGGCGAGCGCGACGACGAGGATCGAGACGACGACGCCGACGGTGGCCAGCGCCGCCGCCGGGGCGAGCGAGCCCTTGATCGAGTCCCACTTCGTCGTCACCCCGCCCTCGGTGAGGATGAGGACGAGCGCGGCGTAGCCGAGGACCTGGGTGAGCTCCTCGTCGGAGAAGTCGATGCCGAGGCCGCGGTTCCCCAGAGCCAGGCCGATGCCGAGGTAGAGCAGGAGCGAGGGCAGGCCCGAGCGGGTGGACAGCTTGACCGCCGCGATCGACACGATGAGGACGGCGGCGCCGATGAGCAGCCCGAGCGAGAGCGAGCGCAGGTTCTCCCCCTCCGCCGCGGCGACGGAGGCCGGGCTGACCGCGCCGAGCACACTGACCAAGCCGACGTGCGCCATTCCCACGATGTCGGTCACGGCCCGTCCTCGCTCGCTCGTCTGGCGGTCTGTCCTAGTCTCGCAGGGTGTCCCCTCACCGCGTGGCCCGTCGCGTCGCCCTGACCGTCGTCGGCGTCCTCACCATTGCCGCCCTCGTCCTGTCCGTCGTCGGGGTGTCGCTGGTCCGGCGGTCGTTCCCGCAGACCGAGGGTGAGATCGACGTCCCCGGCCTGACCGGCACCGTGGACGTCCTGCGTGACGAGCGGGGCATCCCCCAGATCTACGGCGACAGCGTCGCCGACATCGCCCGGGCCCAAGGGTATGTGCACGCGCAGGACCGCTTCTTCGAGATGGACATGCGCCGCCACATCACGGCGGGCCGGCTGGCCGAGCTCGTCGGGGACGCCGGCGTCGAGACCGACAAGGTCATCCGCACGATGGGCTGGCGCCGCGTCGCCGAGGCCGAGCTGCCGACCCTGGCCCCGACGACACGGACGTACCTGCAGTCCTACGCCGACGGCGTCAACGCCTACCTCCGTGGCCGCTCGCCGTCGCAGGCCTCGCTGGAGTACGTCGTGCTCGGCACCCGGGTCTCCGACTACAAGATCGAGGACTGGACGCCGGCCGACTCGATCGCCTGGCTCAAGGCGATGGCGTGGGACCTGCGTGGCGACTACTCCGACGAGCTGGCGCGGGCGCGGCTCTCGAAGCGCGTGACCGTCAACCAGATCGCGGAGATCTACCCGCCCTACGACCTCGCGAAGGAGCCGATCCTCTCCGGCGAGGACTGGGATCCGGCGCCACCCCCGCTCCAGCAGTCGTCGTCGGCCGTCCCGGCAGCGCTGAGCGCGGCGGCCGAGCGGCCCTCCGCGAAGCAGGTCGCCGGTGCGCTCACCGACTCCTCGGCGCAGGAGGCGTATGCCGCGGTCGAGCGTGCGCTCTCCGCCGTGCCCCAGCTCATCGGGCGGGGGGAGGGCATCGGCTCGAACTCGTGGGTCGTCGGACCGGAGAAGTCCGCGACCGGCAAGCCGCTGCTCGCCAACGACCCCCACCTCTCGCCAAGCATCCCCGGGATCTGGTACCAGGTGGGCCTGCACTGCCGCACCAAGAGCGCCGAGTGCCCCCTCGCCGTGTCCGGCTTCTCGTTCGCCGGCGTGCCCGGGGTCGTCATCGGCCACAACGACAGGATCGCCTGGGGCATGACGAACCTGTCACCGGACGTCAGCGACTTCTACCTCGAGCGGCTCGACGGTGACCGCGTGCTGCGCGGCGACACGTGGGAGCCGCTCACCACGCGCCGCGAGACCATCAAGGTCGCCGGGGGCGACGACGTCGACCTCACGGTCCGTGCGACCCGTCACGGGCCGCTCATGTCCGACGCGATCCCCGCGGTCGTCGACGCGGGGGAGCGTGCGCCCATCCCGCCCTCCGAGGGCACCGCCCGCGACAGCCAGACGTACGCCGTGTCGATGGCGTGGACCGGGCTCGAGCCGAGCCAGACGGCCGACGCGATCCTCCAGCTCAACGTGGCTCAGAACTTCGGGGAGTTCCGGGAGGCCGCTAGGTCGTTCGCCGTCCCGTCGCAGAACCTCGTCTACGCCGACGTCGACGGCCACATCGGCTACCAGGCGCCCGGCCAGGTCCCCGTCCGCGTGTCGGCCTTCGCGGGTGCGCCGCCCGGCTACTGGCCGGCACCCGGCTGGGACGAGGCCTACGACTGGCAGGGCTTCGTCCCGTTCGCGTCGATGCCGAGCTCTCTCGACCCCGCGTCGGGGATGATCGTCGCCGCCAACCAGGCGGTGACCGCGCGGCCGACCCCGTTCCTCACCACCGAATGGGACTACGGCTACCGCTCGCAGCGCATCCGTGAGCTCCTCGACGCGGCCACCCGCGACGGCGACACGCTCACGGTGGCGCAGATGGGCGAGATCCAGATGGACTCGCGCAACGACTTCGCCCCCGTCCTCGTCGAGGCGCTGCTCGAGGTGCCGCTCAAGGGCGCCGGTGACTTTGACGCGGAGGTCGCCTTCACCAAGGAGGCCCAGGACCTCCTGCGCGACTGGGACCACACGACGCCCGCCGACCGGTCCCGTTCCACTGCCGCCGCGGCCTACTACAACGCCGTCTGGGCCAACCTGCTGCGCCTCCTCTTCGACGACGAGGTGCCCGAGGACCTGCGCGCCGAGGGTGGGAGCCGCTACATGACAGCCGTCGCCGGGCTGCTCGACAACCCCCGCAGCGCGTGGTGGGACAACCGGCAGACCGCCGCCATCACCGAGGGGCGCGACGAGATCCTGCGCCAGGCGCAGGTGGAGGCCCGGCTCGAGCTGACCCGCAAGCTCGGCAAGGACCCCGAGGACTGGCGCTGGGGCTCACTGCACACGCTCGACCTCACCCACCAGGTGCTCGGTGGCGACACCGTGCCCGGGATCGTCCGGAGCATCTTCAACCGTGGCGAGTACGAGATGCCCGGGGGGTCCGCGATCGTCAACGCCACGGCCTGGAAGGCCAACCTCGGCTACGAGGTCACCGCCGCACCCTCGATGCGCATGGTCGTCGACCTCGGGGGCTTCGACCGCTCCACGTGGGTCAACCAGACCGGTGCGAGCGGCCACGCGTTCAACGGGCACTACGACGACCAGACCGAGGACTGGGTCGAGGGTCGACAGCACCCGTGGGCCTTCACCGAGAAGGCCGTCCGCGAGGCGAGCGAGGACGAGCTCACCCTCGTGCCCGAGGGTGGCGGCTGACCCTCAGAGCCAGGTCACCCCGTCCGCGGTGAGGACGCCGTGGACGGGCTGGTCGTGCGCGTCCGCCGGCAGCGCCTCGGCCCGGACCTCGCCCGGGTGGAGGACGACGAGCACGCGAGCGTCGGGACGCCGCCGGGCCAGCGCACGGTCGTAGCTGCCACCCCCCCGGCCCAGCCGCGTCCCCGCCCGGTCTGCGGCCAGGCCCGGCGCGAGCACGAGGGCGGCGGCCGCGATCGCCTCAGGACCGAGCGGCACGCGCCGTTCGTCGCTCGCGTCGCACCAGTCGAGGTCGTTGTCCGGCAACGTGACCGGGACAACGACGCGTATGCCGTGTGTCGCCAGTGCGTGCACGCTCGCCGCCGTGGGTGGCTCGCTGCGCAGGGCCTCGTAGGCCGCGACCGTGTGGCCCGCCTCGATCCCGAGCTCGGCGGCGAGGGCCAGCACCTCACGGGCGAGCGCCGCGTCGTCGGCGTCGCGGTCGCGGGCGGCGACCCGCTCGCGACGGACCGCGAGCAGGACGGGGCGCAGCGCGGCCTTGGCGCTCGCGACGGAATCCGGGGTCACGCGCCCAGTGTCCACGTCTGGGCCGCGCGGGTCGCCTAGGGTTGCCGACATGGGTGCAGAGGGGCTCCGCCGAAGCACGGAGCTGATGCGTGCCCGTGAGGTCGACGAGCGGGCGGTCGCCGCCTTCACCCGCTTCTACGGGATGCTCGAGCAGGAGGCGACCGGTCACATCCTCGAGGAGAGCATCGCGCCGCTCGGCGACGTCCCCGCGCTCGCCGACCTCGACGTCGACGAGGCCGAGGCCCGCGCCGCCCTGGCGACGACCGTGGTGCTCAAGCTCAACGGCGGTCTCGGCACGTCCATGGGCATCAGTGGCCCGAAATCGGCCCTGCCCGTGCGCGACGGGCTGAGCTTCCTCGACATCATCGCCCGCCAGGTCCTCGCGATCCGGCGCGAGCACGACGTCGACCTGCCCGTCGTCTTCATGGACTCGTTCCGCACCCGGGACGACACGCTGCGGCTCCTCGCCGTCCACGACGGTCTCGAGATCGACGGCCTGCCCCTGGACTTCCTGCAGAGCGCCGAGCCCAAGCTGCGGGCGGACGACCTCACGCCGGTGTCGTGGCCCGAGGATCCCGACCTCGAGTGGTGCCCGCCCGGCCACGGTGACGTCTACGTCGCCCTGCAGTCCAGCGGGCTCCTCGACACGTTGCGGGACAAGGGGTTCCGCCACCTCTTCCTGTCCAACGCCGACAACCTCGGTGCGACGTGCGACCCGAGGATCCCCGCGTGGATGGCGCGGGAGCAGATCCCCTACGTCGCCGAGGTGTGCGAGCGCACCCGCAACGACCGCAAGGGCGGCCACCTCGCGACCCGCCGCAGCGACGGCCGGCTCGTCCTGCGGGACTCGGCGATGGTCGCGCCTGGGGAGGACCAGTACTTCCAGGACAACACCCGGCACGTCTACTTCCACGTCAACAACCTCTGGCTCGACCTCGACGTCCTCGCCGCCCGGCTCACCGAGCACGACGGGGTCCTCGAGCTGCCGATCATCGTCAACCGCAAGACCGTGGACCCGACCCGCAAGGAGTCGACCCCGGTCATCCAGATCGAGTCGGCGATGGGCACGGCCGTCGAGGTCTTCGAGGGGTCCCGTGCCCTGCTCGTCCCCCGCGACCGGTTCCGGCCGGTCAAGACGACGAACGAGCTCCTCCTCCTCCGCTCGGACCTCTACGCGCTCGATCACGCCAGCCGGGTCATGTCGCTCAGCGCCGAGGAGGAGCCGTTCATCGACCTGTCCGACCACTACAAGTTCGTCCACGACTTCGACGCCCGCTTCCCCCACGGCGTCCCGTCGATCCGAGAGGCCCACTCGCTCGTCGTCGACGGCGACGTCACCTTCGGGCGTGACGTGACCTGCGTCGGCGACGTCACGGTCCGCGCCGACTCGCCTCGGACCGTCGCCGACGGCTCGCGCCTCGAAGGGGACGTGTGAGGACCGTCGAGGAGCACCGGGCCGTGCTGCTCGCCCTCGTCGACGTGCTGCCGCCCGAGACCGTGCCGATCGCCGGGGCGCTGGGGCGGGTCCTGGCCGCGGACGTCACCGCCTCCGTGGACCTCCCGGGCTTCGACAACAGCGCGATGGACGGGTATGCCGTCCGCTCGGCCGACGTCGACGGCGCCGCCCCCGGGACCCCCGTCGTCCTCGGCGTCGACGGGGACATCGCCGCCGGCGACACGACCCGGCACGTCCTGCGGCCCGGCACGGCGATGCGGATCATGACCGGGGCGCCCCTGCCCGAGGGCGCCGACGCCGTCGTGCCCGTGGAGCGCAGCGACAGTGGGGTCGACCGGGTCTCGCTGGACCTCGCCGCGGAGCCCGGCCGGCACCTGCGCCGTCGCGGCGAGGACGTGCGAGCGGGCGACGTGGTCCTGCGCGCCGGGGTCCGGGTGACGCCCGGCCGGCTCGCCCTCATCGCCGCGGCCAACCTCGCCGAGGTCACGGTCGTCCGGCGCCCGCGGGTGGCGGTGGTCTCGACGGGGGACGAGCTCCTGCCGCCGGGGTCGAGCCTCGCCCACGGCGAGATCGTCGACTCCAACGGGCCGATGCTGTCCGCGCTGGTGCTCGCCGCGCAGGTCGAGCTCGTGCACTCCGCCCACCTGCGCGACGACCCCGAGGCCCTCGGCGCCCTCCTCGCCGACGTCCCCGGGGAGCCCGACCTCGTCCTCACCACCGGCGGGGTGTCGATGGGGGCCTACGACACGGTCAAGGAGGTGCTGTCCCGGGACGGTCGCGTCGACTTCGTCAAGGTCGCGATGCGCCCCGGGATGCCCCAGGGCTCCGGTGTCGTCGGGGCGCGCCGCACCCCGATCATCACGCTGCCCGGCAACCCGGTGAGCTCCTTCGTGTCCTTCCACGTGTTCGTCCTGCCTGTGCTCCGAGCCCTCACCGGCCTCGACCCCGAGGTGCCGACGACGACCGCGACGGCGACCCGGGGCTGGTCCTCCGTCCTCGGCAAGGTCGAGCTCACCCGCGTCGTGCTCGACGCCGACGGCGTCCGCCCGTCCGGCGGGCAGGGGTCCCACATGCTCGGCGCGCTCGCCGACGCCACCCACCTCGCCGTCGTCGACGCCGCCACCTCCGAGATCCGCCCGGGGGACGAGGTCCGGCTGCTTCCCCTCGTGGGGCAGGATTGAGGAGTGAGCGGTGACGAGGGCGGCGGCGCCCGACCCCCCGGCCTGACCCACGTCCGTGCCGACGGGTCGGCGCACATGGTCGACGTCTCCGCCAAGGCCGTCACCGTGCGTGAGGCCAGCGCCCGCGGCCGCGTCCTGCTCGCCCCCGCCGCCGTCGCCGCCCTGCGCGACGGGACCGTCCCCAAGGGTGACGCGCTGGCGGTCGCCCGGCTGGCCGGCATACAGGCGGTCAAGCGCACGCCGGAGCTCATCCCGCTCGCGCACCCGGTGGCCGTCCACGCCGCCTCGGTCGACCTCGACGTCACCGACGACGGGGTCGACATCGCCGCCACGGTGCGGACCGCGGACCGGACCGGCATCGAGATGGAGGCCCTCACGGCCGTGGCCGTCGCCGCCCTCGCCCTCATCGACATGGTCAAGGCCGTCGACAAGCACGCGCGCATCACCGACGTCCGCGTCACCGCGAAGTCCGGCGGGCGCTCCGGCGACTGGGTGGAGGAGCCGTGAGCGACGCCGCCACCGCAGCCGGGCCCCTCGCCGGGCGGCGGGCCGTCGTCGTCACCGCCTCGACCCGCGCCTCGCAGGGTGTCTACCCCGACACGGGTGGCGCCCTCATCGTCGCGACCCTGCGCACCTGGGGCGCCGACGTCGAGGACGCCACGGTCGTCCCGGACGCCGGGCTCGCCGAGGCCCTCACCGCCGCGCTCGGGGAGCGGCCGGACCTGCTCGTCACGACCGGGGGCACGGGGATCAGCCCGACCGACGGCACCCCCGAGGCGACCGCGCCGCTGCTCGACCGCGTGGTCCCCGGCATCGCGGAGGCCATCCGCGCCGCCGGCGTCGACGGGGGAGTGCCGACGGCGATGCTCTCGCGCGGCCTCGCCGGCGTCGCGGGCCGCACGCTCGTCGTCAACCTCCCCGGCTCGGCCGGCGGCGTCCGCGACGCGCTCGCGGTCCTCGAACCCGTGCTCGGCCACGCGCTGAGCCAGCTCGCCGGCGGCGACCACTGATGCGGTGGGGTCGCCCGCGCCCGGAGTGGTCGCAGGTCCTCGTGGGGTCGACGCCCACCGGGGTGCGCTTCATCCTCCGCCCGCTGCGACCCGAGGACGGCGACGAGTACTCCGCGGTCCGCGCCGCCAACCGCCACTGGCTGAGCCGCTGGGACGCGACCTCGCCCGTGCCACCGACGGGGGCGCGCACCTTCCAGGACCTCGTCGACTACTACCAGGAGGAGGCGGTCGCCGGCCGCATGCTCCCGTTCGTCATCGAGACCGAGGGCCGGCTCGTCGGCCAGGTCAACGTCAGCAACATCGTCATGGGGTCCTTCCGCTCGTGCACCGTCGGCTACTGGGTGTCGGAGGCGGTCGCCGGTCAGCGCATCGTCCCCACCGCGCTGGCCCTCGTCGCCGACCACGCGATGGGCGACCTCGGGCTGCACCGGATCGAGGTCAACATCCGGCCGGAGAACACGGCGAGCCTCGCGGTCGTGCGCCGGCTCGGCTTCCGCGACGAGGGTCTGCGACTGCGGATGCTGCACATCGACGGCGACTGGCGCGACCACCGCTCGTTCGCGCTGACGAGCGAGGACCTGGCCGGATCCACCCTCATGGACCGGCTGACCCACTCGTCACAGCAGTCACTTGGGCGACACACCGCGACAGGTCCGACTGCCTGACCTCCCGCACGCATACGGTCGTCGCGTGGAGCCGAGCAGCCTGATCTTCCTGGTCATCATCGGGATCTGGGGTGCCTACTTCGTCCAGTACTGGGTCCGTCGTCGCGAGCACCTCGCGACGATCCGGTCCGTCGACGCGTTCTCCGAGACGATGCGGGTGCTGCAGGTCCGTGCGCCCCTGCCCTCCGTCGACGACGGTGGGCGCGTGCCCCGCACCTACTCCGTGAGCCCGGCACGCGCGATGCGCCCGCAGGTGACCGTCAAGCGGGCCGAGGCGTATGCCGCGTCGCCGGCGACCGCGGCGGCTCCCGTCGCGACCGGTCCGGCTCCCGTCAGTGCCGGCCGAGCCGCCGAGCGCCGCGACGTCGCCGCCCCCTCGATGTCCCCGAGCCGTGCGACCCGCGGCATCGTCCTGCTCGTCGGACTCGTCGGGACACTCGTCTTCGGACTGCTCGCGGCCGTCGGGGTGCTCGTGTGGGGGGCGTTCGTCGTGCCCCTCCTCATGGCCGTCGGTGGCTTCGTCTGGCTCCGGGCCGGTGTGCAGGCCGAGGTCAAGGCGCGCCGCGCCGCCCGCGGACGCGCCCGTCGCGCCGCCTCCGGCCTCGCCCCCTCGGCCCCCCGTGCCGCCGCCGCGCCCGTCCCCGCGGCGCCCTCGACGAGGTCCCAGCCCGCTGCTGTCGAGACCGAGGTCGCCGAGCAGGTCGAGACCGTCGAGGTCGCTCCGGCGCCGTACGACGTGTCCGCCCCCGAGGTCATCGACGTCGACGTCGCCGCCCCCGCACCCGAGCCGGTCACCGAGCACGAGGTCGCGCTTCCCGAGCTCGACGAGGACGACATCCCGCTCACCTGGGACCCGCGTCCCGTGCCCCGCCCCACGTACACGATGAAGGCCCGTGCGGCCCAGCGCCCGGCCCCCGCCCCCGAGGTGGAGCCGGCAGCGGGACCGGTGCGGACGGCATACGAGGACGCGGCGCTCCAGCGCCGCACCGCCGGCGCCTGACTCCTTCGCCACCGACGACGAACGCCCCGCCGACCGGCGGGGCGTTCGTCGTGCCCGTGGTCAGTGCCCCGGGAGCCTGTCCTCGAGCGCCTGCTCGTCGAGGCGGCGCTCCTGCGCGACGTCATGGTCGGACCGCTGCTGCTCCCGGGCGGTGAGCAGGTCGTCGGCCTCGTCCGGGGCCTCGTCGCCGTCGAGCAGGTGGTGCCCGACCGCGTTGAGGACGGCGACGAGCGGCACCGCGATGAGCGCTCCGATGATCCCGGCGACGACGACACCGGCGGCGATCCCGAGGATGACCCCGAGCGGGTGGACCCGCACCGCGCGCCCGAGGAGGAACGGCTGGAGGACGTGCGACTCGACCTGCTGCACGGCGATGACGCCGCCGAGCATGATGAGCGCCTGCACCGGCCCGAGGGCGACGAGCGCGAGGAGGACCGGGACGGCGCCGGAGATGAGCGCGCCGATGACGGGGACGAAGGCGCCGAAGAAGACGAGCACCGCGACCCCGGAGGCGAAGGGCACCCCGAGGACGCCGGCGACGACGCCGATGCCGAGGGCGTCGACCGCCGCGACGAGGATCGTGGCGCGGGTGAAGGCCGACAGCTGGCCCCAGGCGATGATCCCGGAGGAGTGGATGCGCTCACGCGAGTCGCGCGGGAAGAGCCGCACGACCCACGCCCAGATGCGCTCACCCTCGTAGAGGAAGAAGAACAGCGCGAACATCGCGATGAAGAAGCCGGCGACGAGGTGGGTCACGGTGAGGCCCGCCTGGGCCGCGGTCTGGCCGACGCTCGAGTCGCCCGAGGAGAGCTGTTCGCGGGCCCGGTCGATCCACTGGTCGACCTGGGTGTCGCTGATGCCGAAGGTGTCGCGGAACCATACGCGGATCTCGTCGATGCCCTGCCCGACCTGGTCCTGGATGTCCCCGAACTGCGAGGTGAACTGCGATCCGACGAAGCTCAGCGCCCCGATGGTGACGGCCAGGGTGCCGAGGACGGTGAGGCCGGCGGCGGCACCCCGGGGGAGAGCGCGGGTGAGGAACCGGGTCACCGGGCGGAGCAGCGCCGCGAGGAGGAGCGCGACGACGATCGGCACCGTCACCTCGGACAGGTACGCGAACAGCCACAGCCCGCCGAGCACCGCCGCCGCGATGAGGATGACCCGCCACGACCACTCGCTCGCGGTCCGCACCCCCCAGGGCACCTGCCAGGCGACGGGCTGGTGGGCCGGGTCGAGGTCCGGAGCGGGGTGGGCGGTGGGGTGGCTCGGACCGGGGGCCGGGGGCTCGGCCGGGGCCGGCATCCCCAGTCGCGGCAGGTCGGCGGGGTCGGCTCGACCAACCCGGCCGGACGGCATACGAAGGCGCATGTCGACGAGCGTATGTCGGCCCGTCCCGGTTTCGTGGCGGGCCGCCGCCGGTGTTATCGTGATGCCGCTCAATGGGGCTGTAGCGCAGTTGGTAGCGCGTCTCGTTCGCAATGAGAAGGTCCGGGGTTCGATTCCCCGCAGCTCCACCCGACGGGAACCCCGTCCGACCAGCACTGATGTGCTCGGTCGGGCGGGGTTTTCCAGTTGTCATTCGGACCCCGCCTGCCCGTGTGTGCCCCCGGTGTACCCCCGGGTGTTGAGACGGTCCAGACCGGCCCGGTCGGCGGGGGTTCCGAGGTGGTGCAGGTAGATGTTCGTCGTCGCGATCGAGGCGTGCCCCATCCACGCCTGGACCGTGCCCGGGTCCACGCCCCTGGAGAGCCAGAGACAGGCCGCGGTGTGGCGCAGGTCGTGGATCCGGCGACCGCGCGCGAGCTCGGACCAGTGGAGGGTGCGCTTGAAGGCCGAGGCGTGGAGGCGATGCCCGGTCGAGGTGACGAAGAGTGGGTCCTCTGCCTCCCGTCCCCCTGCCAGGGCGCGCACGATCGGGAGGACCCGGTCGGCGACGGGGACACGTCTCGAGCGCCCGGACTTCGTCGTCTTGACCTCACTCCCTTCCGGCTCGGCGCGTTGGACGACGAGCGTAGGCATCGGCACCTCGATGAAGTCCCGGACCCGGATGGCCCGCAGTTCGGACCACCGCAGACCGGTCCAGCCGGCGACGAGGAGGATGTCGGCCAGCCGCGGGTCGCGATCTGCGGCCGCGGCATGGATCTCTTCGAGCTCCTGCTCGCTGAACGGGAACATCTCCACCCGCACCCCGCCGGAACGCGGAACCCGCGTCGGGAGGACGGGATTGGCGACGATGAGCCGCTCGCGCACCGCCCACGCGAAGAACGAGGACAGCGACGCCCGGAACCGGCGCACCGACGCCTCGGCGAGTCCGTCCTTGGTCAGGGCGACCAGCGCCCTCGTCACCTCGCGGTCGGTCACGACGTTGATGGACAGCGCGGCAAGCGACAGCGGCACGAGGCGCACGAGCGCCTTGTCGGAGACGTAGGTCTTGCGCGAGACCGAGTGGGCGCGCTCCTCGAGCCAGACCGGGAGGAGGGCCCGCACCGTCGCGCGCCCCGCCCTGGGGTCGACGCCGCCAGCGAGGGCTGCGCGCTCTCGGGCGAGCCAGGCCTGGGCGTCCCGCTTGGTCGCGAACGTCCCACACGTCGCTGACGGCTCCACGAGACACGAACGGGACTGCTGAAGGTTTGGTTGACACCTGATCTGTGGGGACGAGAGATCCCCGCTGGAAGGATGTCGACATGCCAGCTGCTCACCCGAAAGAGTTTCGTGATGACGTCGTCGCGGTCGCGCGCCGAGGCGATGCGTCGATCGCGCAAGTGGCCAAGGACTTCGGAATCTCCGAGTCCTGCCTTCGGAATTGGCTCCACCGCGCGGACGTCGAGGACGGCCACCGTCCCGGCGTGACCCGAGCCGAGTCCGAGGAAGTCAGGGACCTGCGTCGGCGCAACCGGCTGCTGGAGCAGGAGAACGAGGTCCTGCGTCGGGCCGCGGCGTACCTCTCCCAGGCGAACCTGAGGCTGGGTCAGTCCCCAAAATGACGTTCCCGCTGGTCCTGGACCTTGCCGCCGACGGTGTCCCCGTCGCGGTGACCTGCGGGCTGCTCGGGTTCTCCCGGCAGGCCTTCTACGCGTGGAAGGTACACCCGGTCAGTGAGCGGGACCTGGTCGACGCGTACGCCACCCATGCCGCGCTCGAGGTCCACGCCGACGACCCGGGGTTCGGGTACCGGTTCATCGCCGACGAGCTCACCGACGCCGGCCACACCGTGTCCGAGCGGCGGGTGTGGCGCCTGTGCTCGCAGGCGGGGATCGTGTCCGCGCACTCCCGCAAGCGGGGCCGGGCCAAGAAACCCGGGCCGCCGGTGCACGACGACCTCGTCGAACGCGACTTCACCGCACCCGCACCGAACCGGTTGTGGCTGACCGACATCACCGAGCACCCCACCGCCGAAGGGAAGCTGTACCTGTGCGCGGTCAAGGACGTCTGGTCCCGCCGCATCGTCGGGTACTCGATCGACTCGCGGATGACTTCGCACCTGGCTGTCGACGCCCTCGAGATGGCGATCGCTCGACGCGGCCCGGACCAGGTCACCGGATGCGTGGTCCACGCGGACCGAGGCAGCCAGTTCCGCTCACGACCCTACGTCGCCGCGTTGCACCGCCACGGCCTGCTCGGCTCGATGGGACGCGTCGCCTCCTCGGCCGACAACGCCGCGATGGAGTCCTTCTTCGCCCTGAAGCGCCCCAGGTTCTCTGCCGCTCTCATACGGGTTGCGGCTCTCGGGTGAGGGTCGCGTAGTGGGCGGCTTCGTGCTCGGCCGGGGCCGTGTAGCCGAGGCTACTGTGCAGGCGCCTGTTGTTGTACCAGTCGACCCAGCCGGCGGTGGCGTACTCGACGTCGGCGATGGTGCGGTACGGGCCGGCGTGGAAGACAGTGGTGCGGATGCACTCGGTCTTGTACAGGCCGATCACGCACTCCATGAGGGCGTTGTCATACGCGTCGCCGACGGACCCGATCGAGGGTTTGCCGCCTTCGAGCTCGAGGTGCTCGGTGTACCGGATGGCGGTGTATTGCCGGCCGGCGTCGGAGTGTCCGATCAGCTCGCCGGGCACGATCGGGTGTCCCTCGCGACCGCGCGCCCAGATCGCCATCTGCAGCGGGGTCAGGACGAGGTCGGCGTCGCGGATGGTGGCCGCGTGCCAGGCGAGGATCCTCTGGGCGAACACGTCGACGACGAACGCGACGTAGGCGAACCCGGCCCAGGTGCGGCAGTAGGTGAAATCCATGACCCAGGTCCGGTTCGGGGCGGCAGCGGTGAAGTCGCGGTTGAGCAGGTCACCGGCCCGCTTGCCGTCCTTGGCCGGGATCGTGGTTCGGATGCCCTTGGAACGGCGAACCCCGCTCAGCCCCAACGCTTTCATCGCCCGGTCCACCGATCCCGGCGATGCCTGGGGCAGGTGGCGGCGCACGAGCGCTGTCATCTTCCGCCGCCCGTACAGACCCTCAGGGGTGAGCCGCCGACAACCGTGCTCATCGACGGCCCACGCCAGCTCCCGAACCCGGCCCTGCACGACGGCGTCGCTGACGACACGATCAGCCGGCACCCGCGGTTGATGCCAGAGTCGGTAGGTCCGCGCGGCGACCTGGCAGCCCTGCTCACGCAGTACCCGGCAAGTCGACTCGACCGCGTAGCCCTCGGTGCGCATCTCGTCCACGAACGCGACGATCAGCGGCCGCGGGGGTCGAGTTCCCCCGCGAAGAAAATCGAGGCCCGACGGAGGATCTCGTTGTCTTCCTCCAGCCGTCGCACCTTGGCCTTGAGGTCCTTGATCTCTGCCAGCTCCTGGCTGGTCGCGCCCTGGCGCTGTCCACCATCGACCTGGGCCTGGATCACCCAGCGACGCACCGACTCCTTCCCCACACCTTCACGACGAGCCACAGCCTCCGCGGCCGCCGTCAGGGTCGGGTACTCCTGCAGGTGGTCAAGCACGAGACGCACACAGCGCTCCTTGACCTTGGGATCGATCTTCTTCGGCATGGTTCGCATCCTTCCAACTCACAAGAATGCGGCAAGGAACCCGGGGCGCTTCAATCCAATCCCGACTTGAGCTCGTAGTGGCGTACAAGACCGGCATCGACTATCAGCGGCAAATGAGGACGTTGTTCTGGTAGGGGAGAATCAGGGCGGGTGCTCTCGCGGGGTTTTGGCGAAGTGGCCATGCGATCTCGGCTGATGCTGCCGGTTGGTGCGCCGCTGGCGCCGATAGGCCACCGACCGATGTCGTACTCATCCCTCTAGGGGAAATGGGTCGGCCTCTGCGCCTCAGAAGAGGTTCCCGAGAACCATCGGGAGGAAGCGCTCACCGTGCCGTCGACTGCGACGCAGGGCCAGGACCATCCACACCAGCCCGACGAGGGCCAATGCGCCGCCATAGGGCAGCGCCGCCAGCCACAGCTGCCAAGCACGTTCCTGCCAAGCGCCGGCCGCACCCGTTGCTGGAGCCCCGGTCAGCTCGTTCCCAGCAACGCTGACGCAGCCGTGTTGGCGGTGCCCCGAGAAGGTCAAGACGCTCTCGCCGGTGGCCGGCCGTCGAAGGCCGCTGTAGGCCAGCAGGGGCTGCCCGGCCTGCCACACCGGGTCACACGTGTCCCAGGCCACCGTGGTGGCCGAGGTCTGGCCGGCCAGCGGCACCTCGCTCCCGGTCCGGGCGTCGACAAGGACGCTGCGCTCCGGAACTGACCCGTCCGCCCAGATGAGAAGCAGACGCGAACCATCCGGGGGGGCGAACAACCGTGACGGCGCGCCAACCCCGTCCACAGCAACAATCGCCACCCGGGCCACGGTCTGCCACGTCGGGTCCGTGAGCCCCCGGGTCACGATGTCGAGCCGGCCGTCAACAGAGGGTCGCACCGCAAGCACGCTACTGGCGTCGCCCCAGCCAGCCGGCCGAACCTCCTCGTCACCGGGGGCGGGGCTGAGCACGATGTCGGCGTACCTGTTCAGGACGGCCGGACCGTCCCCGGTGTCGATCAGGACGTGCTCGGAGTCGGGGCTCCACACGCCGGGAACCCCAATGCTCGCGAGGGACCCGGCCAGAGGTTGGGTCATGAACCCGTCGTCGAGGTCGAGGATGCCCTCACTGGTCCAGGCGCGTCTGCCGTCCGGTGCCAGGGACAGCGCGGCCCCGCTGGACAGCCTGAGGTGCTCGCCCCTGGACGAAGCAGGAGTCCTGAGAGTTGCCAGGCTCCCCTGACGCTCGATCACCAGGGTGTCGTCAGGCTGTGAGTCCGACGGGGTTGCCGCGACCAACCCGAAGATCTCACCGCTCACGGCCTTCCGGTCCTGGACGAACAAGTCCGAAACGACCTCCGGATAGGTCGGGGCACCGCCCTGCGCGGGTGTGGCCACGGGCAGGCCGCTGAGCAGCAGCCCGCCTGTGGCCACGATCACCGTCACAACAGCCACGATCAGGGCGGCCGCGGCGCGACCGGCCCAGGTGACCCGGCGCCCTCGCCTCCACAGCATTGGAGCGTCGGGTTCCCGCACGGTGCCACGCTCGACGATGTCGTGGGCAGCACCGGGCAGCAGGCGGGTGAGCTCGTCGGTGGATGGACTCATCGCGGGGCCTCCTCACGGCCGAACGTCGGGGTGAGCTCCGGTGCGAGAACGCGCAGTCGCGCAAGCGCATGCCGGGTCTGCGACTTCACCGTGCTCACCGAGCAGCCGAGCACCCGGGCAGTGTCGACCTCCGTGCGGTCCTCGTAGAACCGGGCCACCAGCACAGCCCGCTGTCGAGGGGTCAGCCGCGACAGGGCGTCGACCAAGGTCAGCCGGGTCACCAATTCGTCGGTCCCATCGGCGCGGACCAGGTCGTGGCGCGATGTGTCAACGGGGTCGGGCTGGCGGCGACGCCACCGCCAAGCGTCGATCGAGCGGGTGTACATGACGCGTCGCACGTAGCTGTCGACGGCGCCCGGGTCGACGCGGTGCCAGTGCCGGGCCGCCCGCACGAGCGACTCCTGCACGAGGTCCTCGGCGGCAGCGGCGTCGCCGGTGAGCAGCGCAGCCGTGCGGAGCAGCGGCTCCCAGCGGTCGCGCACGTAGGAGTCGAAGGCCTCACGGTCAGGCACGTCACTCCCTCCGTCGGCCCTGCAGCTCAGGTTCACTCAGGAAGACGTATGCCGACCCTCCCACGGGTGGAAGATTCAGACCTCAAGTTATGCAGATCGGCGACCGCCGGAAGCGTGAGGTCTCCGCCCCTCGCTGAACAGCCCCCATGGCAACCGGACATCGGCACGCCCGCAGAACGCGGCAGTTGAGGATGTTCGCAGAAACGCCTTTGCCGCGCTGCGACACTGAGCGGTATGGGATCAGCGGGCAACCCGAGCGGGATCGTGGCCCGGGCCACGTGGACCCCGTATCACCCGTGGCAGCAGAGGAGCCCATCGTCGAGGAGACCCGCCCTGAGGGACGGCCCTCGTCGTCGGTGCAGTGACCGACGGCCCCGGGCATCCGCTCGACTTTGGTCTGCGCCGATCGCGACTAGCCGGAACCTTTGCGGGGCACGGAGCGTCGCATGAATGTGACAAGCCGGCTACTGGTCTTGGTCGCGTGCGGACTCCTCCTCGCGGGTTGCGGTACGACGCAACGTTCGACGACCGGCACTGTGAGCGAAGGTGCGTTCCAAGACCGGGCGACGGAGGTGGCAGCGGCTTGGCAGGAGCGCGGGATCACCGCGGCTTGGACCAAGGGCTTCGTCCCCCTACAAGACCTCGTCGTGGAGCCGAACTGGAGCCCCAACGAGGTTCTCAAGGCCTCCTATGGCAACGGCTGGATCCGCACCTCGGCTCCCCTGCCCGATTTGGGCGGGCGCGGGGTCATTCAGTTCGCGGACGGCACGTCCCTCTCGGTTCCGCTCGTGGGCGCGAAGGCGGCCTACGGCCAACTGCCCCGGCGGTCTGGTGACTGCCCCACAGATGGTCATCCGCCCAGTTGCCACTGGCTGACCATCACCCAGGCACGGCTGTCCACCGCCTCGATCGAGACGTCAAGAGGCCCGGCCGAGGTGCCCGCGTGGTCGTTCACCGTCGACGGACTGCCACAGCCGCTACTACAGGTCGCCGTTGCCCCCTCAGCGACAACGTCCCTGCCGGTGGAGCCGTCAGGCCCCAACCCCGGCAATGGGATCGTGTCCGCGATGCAGCTCGCATCAAGCCGCGGCGACTCCATAGCCTTCGACATCGGCATCGGTGCATGTGACAAGGGCGCGCAGGGGCTTGTCAGCGAGTTCCCAGAAGTGATCGTGGTCGGTGGCTCCGTGTCACCACCCGAGGCCGGAACGTCCTGCAACGCCAGTCTCGTGCTACAGCGAGTCGAGGTACGCACGACTCGGCCGGTCGGCACCCGACCGATCGTGGATGCCGTCAGCGGCCGTCCCGTACTCACCCAGCCGGCCACCCCGGGCTTCCCACCATCGACTCCAGCCCCGCGCTGAGGCGATCAGCGAGCACGAATATCGCGCCACGTGCGGCAGATGAGGAAGGCCGCTCCGGATGCTCAGGCGTTGTAGATGTCCCTGCGGTGGCCGATGGCGAGGACAGTCACCGTCCGGGCCTGATCGTCGATGCGGTACAGGATGCGATAGGTGCCTCGTCGCGCACTGTGCCGGTCTGCCAGAGGTGGGCGGAGCTGTTTGCCGACGCGGTGCGGGTTGTCGAGCAATGGGCCGATGATGAACTCGAACGCGGCGGTGGCAATGGCTTCGGGGAGGTCTTCGGTGAGGTGCCTGCGCGCCGAGGAGACGATCTGCAGCTGGTAGCGCGGATCGCTCACGCTGAGGTCCGGCGTGAACGCATCGCCGCCTCGAGGTCCTCTTGGGTCTCGACCCGGCCGGCGGCCAGGTCGGCCTCGGCGGCGGCAAGCTGCATCATGAGGTCCTGATCGCCCAGGACAGCAATGGTCTCTTCGAGCATGGCCAGGTCATCAGGGGAGAGCAGGACGGCCGAGGGCTGGCCGTGCACGGTGACGGTGACCCGCTCGTGGTGCTTGCTGACTCGGCTGACGACGTCGGATAGGTGGGCCTTGGCGTCGGCCAGTGGAATGCTCGTCATGGTCACAAGTATGACTAGAACGCAGATGGGTGTCCAGTGGCACAACCCTCGCTGCTCGCGGCATTTCCGGACGTTTGAAACGGTGAGCGGAGCCGTTCTGTCGTGTGGGTCGCTACCGTCAGAACGTGGGACTTCAACGGACGGCGGGGGCGATAGCCGTTGGGGCTTGCGTGCTCCTCGCCTCGACGGGCTGCGACGGCCGGAGTCGATCTGTCTTCGCGGCCTACGGCGACGCCGAGTCCACGCGCCTGGAGCTCAACGTCGCGTCATGCAACGAGAACCCCACGGCCGAAGTGGTGGAGTCGGACACCGAGGTGCGTGTGCAAGTCACGAGCGGACGTTGGTTGGGTCGTAACGCCGACGACTGTGCCGATGGCGTCGTAGTCACCCTGAAAGCGCCACTCGGCACGCGCACCGTTGTTGACCAATCGACCGGGCAGACCGTCGAGGTGAGCCCAGCCGATGACGACATTCCTCCGAAGTGACTGCTGGCCTCAACGCTTCAGATATGCGGCAGGGGGAGGATGTCCGCATGACCAGACTCGTTTTGTGGTGGATCGCCTTGGCCGCCTCGGTCATCCTGGTCGTCGCTGCCCTTGCGAGCCGGTCCGGCACTTGCGTCGACTCTGCTGATGCCGCCGCCTCATCCTGCAGAAGTGGTGGCTCTGGCGGGCTACTCCTGCTCGGGCTTGCCGCCCTGGCACTGTCGGCATGGATGTTGAGGCGTAACCACCGGACCCAGCGTCCCAGCGGGCCGCGGCGATGACGCAGCTCCGATCCGGGAGCGCTATCCGCGGCAATGTAGGACGTCACATCAGGCTGAGCGGCCCGTTGATGGCCTCTCCTGCTGCCCGGTCTATTGACCATGGGTTGGGCTAACGGCCTTGCCGTGGGCGACGAGACCATCGCTTGAGCCGCTGCAGCGATGCGATCAGGTGCTGATGTGGCGAGGTGGCCGTGTACCTCGCGATGTTGTGAGGAAGTTCCTCCTCGGTCACCGATGCCCATGGGTCGACGCCATGCTCCATGGAGCGTCTCACGAAGCGGCCAACCCGGGCGCGCGCGCGGTCGCCAGGGTCTAGCCGAGTGCCGGAGATGTACTCGCGCCGATCGCCACCGTCGTCTTCTCGGGCCGCCAACAACTCCTGCTGTGCGCGGTCGAACGCAGCCTTGAACTCGCGTTCGCTGTCGAAAGCGCCCAAAGTGACATGCCGGCGCTCTCGTCGATCGGGGTCGTACTTGTATTGGCGCACGACCCATCTCCGAATGGAGTCATCATCGGGGTCGACCGAGGGCATGCAACCGATGGTAGGGCCGAGAACCAACGCTTACGGCGGGCGCGATTCGAAGCACGACGACGACCTCGCTGCGGCACCTTCGGACGGCTGCGCCTGGTGACAGGGTCCTGTTCCCCCGTCTCGCGGGCGCCACGCTCAGCCACCGGTCCCAGGTATTCGTTTGCCTGTTGGTAGGCACGCGGTGCCTACGCGCGACCTCCAAGCCGCGACGCGATAAGTCGAGGGGTCGAGAATTGCCCGGGATCGAGCGCTGAGCCGCGCATGTCTTGACGGCTCGATTGGCCGCCGGGGCAAACGTCCGACCATCGGCATGACAGGACGGATCGTCCACTCGGGTAAGCGAGCTACGAGTTGTCCATACGCCAGTCTTGCCGCATCTCGAATGGCGCGGCGGTGAGAACTTTCCTTACTGGTTCGAGGCGCGCCTCGGGCGCGCGGGCCAGCGGCCCGCCGCCGTGCCGGGCATGCGGCCTGGCGGCCGTTCCGGGCGCGGCGGCAGCCGAGGCCCGGGCCAATCGGTCGATGTCAACCAACCGGATCACTCACCAAGAGCCGCCGACCCGACGCTCCACCGTCCGCTCGACTCCGGTCTGCGTCAAGGGCGCTGCCGCGTCACTGCGTGATGGCCTACGGCCCCCCTTGACCCAGCCACTCCGCCGAGCTGCCTGCTCCGCTGTCGAATCGGTGGCTTCGCGTGCCCGAGGCAGTTGCGAGCCGTGTACCCCCGGCGCACCCCCGACCTTGCAGCGGCAGCATCGAGACCCCCGCTGCGGGCACCGCCGGGAGCGTGCGGTCGACAGCGGTCCGATGCCGGAAGGCCTTCGCAATGAGAAGGTCCGGGGTTCGATTCCCCGCAGCTCCACCCGACGGGAACCCCGTCCGACCCGCATCCGCCGGGTGGGGCGGGGTTTCTCTTTGCGCCTCGGATCGTGGTCCGGCGCACACAGAAGGAACCCTCATGCGCCAACGCGTCACCGGCGGCGGCCCCGAGGACGACAATGGGAGCATGGACCAGGACGACGGTGTGGAGGCCGAGGGGTCCCGCAGCGGGCCGCGGCAGGAGCACCAAGGCCTCGTGCACTCGGCGACGGATCGGTTCCTGAGCAGCACGCGGATGCTGGTGCGGCAGGTGGCCCAGGCGGGAGGGGCAGGCGCGCAGGCCGTCGTCCCCGAGTCGGTCCTCTCGTCGGCCACCCACATGCTCGAATCCCTGCGCGAGGCAGTCGAGTCGGCGCCGCAGATCGGCGCCGAGCTCGAGATCGTCCTCAAGGAGGTCCATGCCAAGCGGCTGACCATCCAGGCCATCACGGCAGAGCTGGAGGTTCTGGACGACCAGCTGGAGATCTTGGAGCGTTCGTTGGCACCGCTCCAGGCGTGGAGCACCCAGCTGAGCAAGGTGCAGCACACCCTGCTGCACTCCCTCGACTCGCCGGCGCGCGAGAGGGGCTGATCAGTCCCCGGCCTCCAGTCGTCGTGACGAGGTCACGCGAGGGTGAGGAAGAGCTTCTCCATCGCGGCGTGGTCCTCCTCGTTGATGCCGTCCGGGGACGTGAGGCACTCACGCAGCGCGGAGGAGACGATCGCGAACCCGGCGCGGTCGAGGGCGCGGTTGACGGCGGCGAGCTGGGTGACGACGTCCTTGCAGTCGCGGCCCTCCTCGATGAGGCGGATGACCCCGCCCAGCTGACCCTGCGCGCGGCGCAGTCGGTTGACGACCGGCGTCATGTCGTCGGTGTTGAGGGTGACCATGGGTGCTCCTTGGGGATGGGGATGGGTCAGGTGGTCAGCGCGGCCAGGGCTGCCGTGAGTCGCCCCCGCGCGTCGGCGGCGACTGCTGAGAGGTTCTCGTTGCCGGTGAGGGTGACCATGACCTCGGGGTCCAAGGCCTCGATGAGGGTTCCGTCCTCGACCTCACGCACGACGACGTTGCAGGGCAGCAGGAGGCCGATGGAGGGCTCTGCCTCGAGGGCCGCGTGGGCCAACGGCGGCCGGCAGGCACCGAGGATGACTTGGGGGGCGATGTCGGCGTCGAGCTTCTCCTTGAGGGTCGCGGAGATGTCGATCTCGGTGAGGACACCGAACCCCTGGTCGGACAGCGCCGACCGGGTGGCGTCGAGCGCCTCGGCGAACGGCCGGTGAACGGTGGTGCTCAGGGCGTAACCCATGACGGGCTCCTTCGTGGTCGGCGGTGGGGCGGGCGGTGAGCGGTTCGGCGGTCTGGGGGTCCTGTCGATGGGGACGACGGGTCAGACGGTCTGCTTCTCCGCGGCCATCTTCGCGCGAATGTCGTCCACGTCGAGTGCGCGCACACCCTCGATGACCTGCTCGAGGTCGGCGGCGGGCAGCGCACCGGGCTGGCTGAACACGAGGATGCCGTCGCGGAAGGCCATGAGCGTCGGGATGGACGTGATCTGCGCGGCCCCGGCGAGCGCCTGCTCCGCCTCGGTGTCGACCTTCCCGAACACGATGTCGGGGTGCTTCACGGACGCAGCCTCGAAGACCGGTGCGAACTGGCGGCACGGGCCGCACCAGGACGCCCAGAAGTCGACGAGGACGATACCGCCCGCGGTGGCGGTGGCCTCGAAGTTCTGGCTGGTCAGGGTCTGGGTGCTCATGGGATCTCCTTGCGGGACGAGGGTGGGTCCATACCTACTGGGGTGTCGAGCAGGACTGCCTGCTCGATGCTCTCCTTCCCTCGCATCGTATACCCATGGGGGTATACCTCCAAGTCGGTTCCCGATTTGACAGTGATACCCGGGGGGGTACTAGCGTAGCCGTCGGCGGATACCCCAACGGGTATGCCCACCAGCAGGAGTCCCAGGTGTCCGAGGCCACCCTCGAGCAGTTGTCGAGGCGCTCGCCGACAGCGGGAACCGCTCCGGTTCCAGGTCGGACTTCCTCGTCCTGTCCGGCTTCGACGCCAGCTCCGTCGTGGGCGGCACCCCTGCCCACCACCCCCACGGAAGGACCTCGCGCCATGAGCTCGACCCCGGTGATCATCCCCATCGAAACCCCCACCCTCGGTGACCGTTCCTACCTCGCACACGACGGTGCCGTGGCCTTCGTCATCGACCCGCAGCGCGACATCGACCGCATCCTGACGCTCGCCGACGAGGCCTGCGTCCGAATCATCCACGTCTTCGAAACGCACATCCACAACGACTACGTCACCGGCGGGCTCGCCCTGGCGCAGGCGACCGGTGCGGCGTACCACGTCAACGCCGCCGATGACGTCTCCTTCGAGCGCACGCCCATCCACGACGGCGACGTCGTCGAGGCGTCCGCGACGATGCGCCTGCGGGCCATCGCCACGCCGGGCCACACCTACACCCACCTGTCCTTCGCCCTGGAGGCAGCGGAGGCCCCCGGATCGGACTTCGAGGCCGTCGGTGTCTTCACCGGCGGGTCCCTGCTCTTCGGGTCCACCGGTCGTCCGGACCTCCTGGGTCACGAGCACACGCACGACCTCGTGCACCACCAGTTCGCGTCCGCACAGCGCCTGGCGCAGGAGCTGCCGGAGCAGGCCCACGTGCTGCCGACCCACGGTTTCGGCTCGTTCTGCTCGGCCGGCTCCACCGGCGACACGACGGCGTCGACGATCGGTGAAGAGAAGCGTCAGAACCCCGCCCTCACCCAGGACGAGGAGCGCTGGGTCGCCGACACCCTCGCCGGTCTGGACGCCTACCCCGCGTACTACGCCCACATGGGGCCGGCCAACAGCGCCGGCCCGGGAGCGCCCGACCTCGCCCCTCCTGAGTCCGCCGACAAGGACACCCTCGCAGCGCGCATCGCCGCCGGTGAGTGGGTCGTCGACCTGCGCAGCCGCACCGCCTTCGCCGCTGGGCACGTCACGGGCACCCTGAACTTCGGTCTCGACGGGCAGTTCGCGACCTACCTCGGCTGGCTCATCCCCTGGGGGACTCCCCTCACCCTGCTCGGCGACTCGCCCGAGCAGGTCGCCGAGGCGCAGCGCGAGCTCGTCCGCATCGGCATCGACGACCTAGCGGGCGCCGCGACCGGTGGCCCCGAGGAGTGGACCGAAGGCACGCTGGGGCACTTCGAGCGCGCCGTGTTCGCCGACCTGGCGCAGGTGCGCCACCACCGCCGGGTGGCCGTGCTCGACGTGCGCCGCGCGATGGAGTACGACGGCGGCCACATCGAGGGCGCGGTCAACATCCCCCTCCACGAGCTCCTCTCCCGGGTGTCCGAGGTGCCGTCCGGCGAGGTCTGGGTCCACTGCGCCGGCGGGTACCGTGCCTCGATCGCGGCCTCCGTCCTCGCCTCCCACCACGTCCCCGTGGTGGCCGTCGACGACAGCTACGACGAGAGCGCGGCCTCCTCCGGCCTTCCCCTCACCGCAACCGCCGCCTGACCTGTCCGACCCCACGCACCCCAGTCCGACCCCACACACGTCCCACCCCGAAGGAGAACCCTCATGTGTCGTCCCGCCAACTGCAAGGTCTGCGGCAAGACCACCTGGGCCGGCTGCGGCCAGCACGTCGACCAGGTCATGGCCAACGTCCCCCGAGGTGAGCGCTGCCCCGGGCACAGCGACGCCGAGAAGAGCGCAGCCGGCAACGGTTCGGCCTTCGCGCGCTTCTTCGGCCGTTCCTGACACCTCGTGTCGCCACTCGTCATCCCGCTCGGGCTGGTCATCGGCCTCGCGCTGGGCGCACTGGGCGGCGGCGGCTCGATCCTCACCGTCCCCGCGCTCGTCTACGTCCTGGGGCAGGAACCCCGCACGGCAACGACCAGCTCGCTGCTCATCGTCGGCGTCACCTCGCTCATCGCCCTTTTCCCGCACGCCCGGGCGCACCGGGTCCGCGTCGGACAGGGGCTGATGTTCGGGGCGCTGGGGACGGGGGGCTCGCTGATCGGGTCGCTCATGGCGTCGCGGGTCGCGCCGCAGGTGTTGCTCAGCGCCTTCGCCGGCCTCATGCTCGTCGTCGCGACCCTCATGCTGCGCCGGTCCTTCCGCCGCGACGTGGGGCCCGAGGCGGCGGATCCGACGTCCGAACCCATCCTCACCCTCCACCCCCTCACCTGCGCCTGCCCCCGGCTCGCCAAGGTCGTCGTGACCGCCACCGCCGTGGGGCTGCTCACCGGTTTCTTCGGCGTGGGTGGCGGATTCGTCCTCGTGCCGGCCCTCGTCCTGGCGCTGTCGTTCCCGATGCCTGTCGCAGTCGGCACCTCCCTGCTCGTCATCGCCGTGAACAGCGCCACCGCTCTCATGGCACGCATCACCACCGTCGGAACGGATCTCGACTGGCCCCTCATCGCGGCCTTCACGGCGGCCGCCGTGGTCGGCAGTCTCGTCGGCGGCCGACTCACCTCCCGGCTCCACCCCACGATCCTCACGCGCGCCTTCGCCGTGCTGCTCGTCGGTGTTGCCCTCTACACCGCTGCTCGCGCCCTGCCCACCCTCTTCTGAGGTGCCCGGCAGTGGGACACGAAAGGACACCATGAACTCCACCACCGTGACCGAATAGCCGGCAGAGGCCGGTGCGCCCCGCCGTCCCACCGGGCTCGACGCCCACGCCGTTCAGGAGTGGCTCACCTCTCCTGGAGGTCCACGACTGCTCGACGTCCGCAGCCCGGCCGAGTTCACCACCGCCCACATCCCGGGTTCCTGCAACGTGCCCCTCGATCTGCTGCGGGAGCATCGAACCGAGCTGCGGACCCACCTCGGCGACGAGGTCGTCCTCGTATGCCGCTCGGGTGCCCGCGCGGGCCAGGCCGAGTCGCTTCTCGGGGTCACCGGGCTCGACAACGTGCATGTCCTCACGGGCGGCGTCACCGCATGGGAGGCCGCTGGCGGCCCCGTGACCCGCGGTTCCGAGACGTGGGAGCTCGAACGCCAGGTCCGCCTCGTGGCCGGCAGCGTCGTCCTCGCTGGCGTTCTGGCCGGCACCGTTGCGCCGTGGGCCAAGTGGATCTCGGCCGGCATCGGCGCAGGCCTCACCGGCGCCGCGCTCACCAACAGCTGCGCCATGGGCATGCTCCTGTCCAGGCTGCCCTACAACCGCCGCAACGAACCCGACCTCGGCGCCGTCCTGAGGACGCTTGCTGCCTGACCGCGATCCCCGGTGACACGCGTGTCAGGCGCCGTGTCCCCCTGGGCCTCTGTCCACACCGAGCGGAGGGGATCGGCGCCCATCGAGGGGTACGGTCGGAACATGAGCCAGGGCCCTGACGACAGCCGCGTCCACGCGCGTGCCGAGCTCCTTCCGGAGGAGCGTGCCGTGGGCAGCGACGACCCCGAGGAGCAGGCTCGCCTCATCCTCGAGGAGTCGGACGAGCGCACCGCGGACCCCGAGGGCACGAGACGAGGATCCACCCAGACTCCCGACGGGGACCACGGCGCCTGAGGGCGCTTGACCCCGGTGGTGCCACCGCCGTGATGTGATGCGCGAGTGGGTATCGCCGAGCACGTAGACCGCTTCCAGCGGAAGCACACGGTCCTCGGGTTCCCGCTCGCCGTCGTCTACAAGTTCTTCGACGACCAGGCGGGCTACCTCGTCGCGCTCATCGCCTACTACGCCTTCCTGTCGTTCTTCCCGTTGCTGCTGCTCTTCACGACCGTCCTCGGAGCGGTGCTCCAGAGCCGCCCTGACCTCCAGGAGCGGCTGCTGGAGTCCACGCTCTCCGAGATCCCGGTGCTCGGTGCCCAGCTCGGCGACCCGGGGACGCTCCAGGGGAGCACCATCGGGATCGTCGCCAGTGGCGTGGTCGCGCTCTACGGAGGCCTGGGCATCGGTCAGGCGTTCCAGTACGCGATGAACACGGCGTGGGGAATCCCGCGCAACTCCCGCCCCAACCCCTTCAAGGCCCGGGCCCGCAGCTTCGTGCTGCTCCTCAACGTGCTGCTCTTCGTGGCGGCCACGACGGGCCTGTCCGTCGTCGCGACCACGGGCCTCATCTCGTACCCGGCGACGACCCGTGTGCTGCTCAACATCGCGCAGTATGCCGTCACGGCCCTGGTCTTCGCCCTCGCCATGCGTCGTGCCGTGGCTCGGGACGTGGGGCTCAAGGACGTGGCCCTCGGCGCGCTCGGAGCGGCGGCGACGTGGCAGTTGGTGCAGTACTTCGGGGTCGGGCTCGTCGAGCGGGCCACCGAGAGCTCGTCGTCGAACGGCATCTTCGCCATCGTCATAGGCCTGTTCGCGTTCTTCCACATCGCCGCCATGGGCATCGTGCTGTCCGCCGAGGCGGACGTCGTCCGCCACGCCCGGCTCTGGCCGCGCGCCCTGCTCACCCCCTTCACCGACAACGTCGACCTCACCGACGGCGACCGCCGCGCCTACACGCAGCAGGCCCGCATCGGACGGTTCAAGGGCTACCAGCAGATCGACGTCGGGTTCGACGCCCGGCCGGAGTCGGCCGAGGACGACGTCACGCGCTCGGGACCGCAGACCTGAGGATCTTGGACATCGGCCTGCCCTTGGCGAGCTCGTCGACGAGCTTGTCGAGCCAGCGGATCTGCTGCATCAAGGGGTCCTCGACCTCCTCGACGCGGATGCCGCAGACCGTCCCGGTGATGAGGGAGACGTTCGGGTTGAGCTCGGCCCGGGCGAAGAAGTCCTCGAAGGTCGTCCGGCCGGCGAGGTGGGCGTCGAGGGCCTTCTGGTCGTAGCCGGTCAGCCACGTGATGACCTCGTCGACCTCGGCCTTGGTCCGGCCCTTGCGCTCCGCCTTGGTGACGTAGTGCGGGTAGACGGACGCGACGCTGGTCGTGAAGATCCGGCTCATCTCAGGAGCGTAGCGCCGCGCGGCGACCCCGGGGTTTCACCGTGGATCCGACGAGGACACGCGCCGATACCTTGGCGGCCTCGGGGGCGTCCGGGCTCGCGTCGAGCGCTCCGCTGGCCAGGCCACCGTCGAGGAGGAGGGCGAGCGAGCGGGCGAGGGAGCCGGCGTCGGGAGCTCCGGCCTGCTCCGCCAGGCCGCTCATCCACGCCATGACGGCAGCCTTGTGGGCCACGGTGCGGTCGTGGACCGCCGTGCCCGGCTGCGACTCCGCGGCCGCGTTGATGAACGCGCACCCCCGGTACCCCTCGCGGCGGCACGCGGTCCCGAGGGCGTCGAAGAGCCCGACGAGCTGCGCAGCCGGGTCGGGGCCGGCCGCCTCTGCGGCAGCCCGGAGCTGCCCGGTCCACACTCCGTCGACCTTGTCGAGGTAGGCCACCACGAGGTCGTCCTTGGCAGGGAAGTGCCTGTAGAAGGTCGCCTTGGCCACGCCGGACTCGGCGATGATGAGGTCCACCCCGACGGCCCTGATGCCGCGGGCGTAGAAGAGCGCGAAGGCTGCCTCGAGGATGCGGTCGCGGGCCGCGCTGCTGCGCGGGACCTCCGGCGTCGAGGTGGGTCGGGGCATCGTTTCCTCCGGTGGGAGATGGCTGTCCGTCAGCATACCTTGTGGGTAGACAGATCTGTCTGCTAGGATCGCGGCCAGAGGTAGACAGATCTGTCTACTCGGTCATCGTCACCCAGGGAGCACCCATGAACATCGCAGTCCTCGGCACCGGCATGGTCGGCCAGTCCCTCGCCCACCGGCTCGTCCACCTCGGTCACGACGTCGTCGTCGGGACCCGCGACCCGGAGGCCACCCGGGCTCGCCGCGAGCCCGACGGCATGGGCAACCCGCCGTTCAGCACCTGGCTGGACTCCCACCCGTCGGTCGAGCTGACGACGCTGCCCGAGGCGGCTGCTCGCTCCGAGGTCGTCGTCAACGCGACGAACGGCGCCGTGGCGCTCGAGGCCCTCGGGCAGGCCGGTGCCGACCACCTCGCCGGCAAGGTGGTCATCGACATCTCGAACCCGCTCGACTTCAGCGCGGGCTTCCCACCCACCCTGCTCGTCAAGGACAGTGACTCGCTCGGCGAACAGATCCAGCAGGCCTTCCCCGAGGCGCGGGTCGTCAAGACGCTCAACACCCTCAACGCCCTCCTCATGGTCGACCCGAAGAGCCTCGGCCAGGAATCGTCGGTCTTCGTGTCGGGCGACGACCCCACGGCGAAGGCCGTGGTCGTCGACCTCCTCGAGAGCTTCGGCCACACCGATGTCATCGACCTGGGCGACATCACGACCGCGCGCGGCACCGAGATGTTCCTCCCCCTCTGGCTGCGTCTCATGGGGGCCCTCGGGACGCCCGCCTTCAACGTCAAGGTCGTGCGGTGACCACGGCCTGACCAGGCCGTGGTCAGGCCGTGCCAGCGAGCCTGCACAGCCCGAGGAACGCGCCGAGGGCGATGAGCTCGTCCGGACTGCGCGGGGAGAAGTCGGTGAGCACGGCGGACCGGACGACGTAGGCCGCGTGCTTGCCCCGGGAGATCGCCACGTTGACCCGGTTGCGGTTGAGCAGGAAGCCCATCCCGCGCGACACGTCCCCCGGGGCGGACGCTGCCATCGACAGGATCGCGACCGGGGCCTCCTGGCCCTGGAACTTGTCGACCGTGCCGACCGCCACCTCGTCGAGGCCGGCGGCCCGCAGGCGCACCTTGAGCATGCCGACCTGGCTGTTGTACGGCGTGATGACGCAGAAGTCCTGCTGGGTCAGCGGGCGCCCACCCTCGGCGCCGGCCTCGTCGCCGGCGGTCCAGGTGCGGCCGAGCAGATCGGTGACGAGGCCGACGACGACGTCGGCCTCCTCGGGGGAGAAGTTCTTGTTGTCGCGGTGCTCGACGAGCACCTCGTGGACCCCGGGCTCCACCCCCTCGAGGGTGCGCACGGCGGTGACGTGCTCCTCGGAGGTGAGCTGGCCGGCATACGACAACTGGGACACCGCCTCGGTGAGGCGCGGGTGCATCCGCCACGTCGTCTCGAGGAAGTACCCGAGCTCGGGCGGCAGGAGGTCGCCGTGGCCGGCGAGCCAGCCGAGCGCTGAGTGGTCGATCGGCTCGGCGTGGGTGCCCTGCGACACCTGGGGGAGCTGAGCCGGGTCGCCGAGGAGCAACAGGCGCCGACCCGCCATCGACACCGCGAGGGTCTTGCCGAGCGAGAACTGCCCCGCCTCGTCGATGACAACGAGGTCGAGCGACCCGCGCTCGATGCGGCCGGTGTTGGTGAGGTCCCAGGCGGTACCGCCGACGACGACGCCGAGTCCGGCCTCCGCCCGCTCGGCGATGAACGGCGCGAGGTCGTCGGCCTTGTCGAGGGCGGTCCAGTCGGGGGCGTCGGCGTACTTGGGGGCCTTGGCGACCTGCGTGCCCGGGACCCCGGCGCGCACGACCGCGTCGAGGATGTTCTCGACGGCTGCGTGGCCCTGCGAGCAGATCCCGACCTTCCAGCCGAGGCGGACCAGCCGGGCGATCACCCTCGCCCCGACGTGGGTCTTGCCGGTCCCGGGCGGACCCTGGACGGCGACGTAGGAGTCGTCCATGTCGGTGAGGGCGGCGGTGATGGCCTCGATGAAGCGGGCGTCCCCCGAGCCCGGGGCGGGAAGCGGCGCACCCGTGCGCAGCCGTGGCGGGGTGCGCCGCAGGACGTCGATGCCGGCGCGTCGGGGAAGGGTCGGGTGCGTCTCGAGCACCTCGCGGGCCAGCTCGTGCAGGGCCTCGTCGATGTTCCTCGTTCCGACCGTGCCGCCCGGCACGAACGCCACCGGGAAGTCGTCGATCTCCGCCTTGGCGGGGGCGTTCTCAAGGATCGTCAGGCGCTGGAAGACGCGACCGCGGTCGGTGATCTCCTCCTCGGCCTCGATGATCTCCACCGTGCCGGGGCTCCTCGCGTGGGCGTTGCCCGGCAGGTGGTCGGCCGGTGCAGGGAAGCTCGGCGGGGCGGGGTAGAGCGCCGCCACCTTGCCGCCGACGTCGAGCATCGTCCCGCCGGCCGGGTCGACGCGCACCGTGTAGATCCGCTTCATGCCGCTGCGGGGCGTCGGCTTGTGCCAGGGCGCGAGCAGCTCCGGCTGGCCCTCGACGATGGCGACGCCCGCGGAGCGCATCCAGTTCTGGACGGGGTGCTTGATCCGCTCGTAGTGCTCCCACCAGAACGGCTTGTCCTCGCGCGCGTGGAAGAGCACCGACGCGGCGACGAGGGCCACGGCGTGGTCCTCGGGGGTGCGCTGGTCGAGCGTGACGCCCTCGACGAGGGCCCGCAGCTCCGCCTCCAGCCGCAGCGCGGCCTCGCGCTCGTCGCTCAGCGGTCGCGGCGCGAGCGCCTCGACGACCTCGCCGACCCCGCCGTGTGGGACCCGGCTCACGAGCCAGTCCCGGAGCAGCCGGGTGGAGATGCAGTCGTCCTTGTTGTACTCGGCGATGCCGCCGAGGATGTCCCGGGCCGCGTCGCAGCGCTCCTCGAGCCGCGCCATCATGAACCGGTGGTACTCGACGATCGAGTCGTCCCCCTTCTGCAGGTCCGCGGTGCGGGCCTCCATGTAGAGGGGCTCGAGCTTCTTGATCGAGTACGACCGCTGCGAGACCCGGATCGCCCCGCGGACCGTCGCGTAGAGGTCGACGAAGACCTCGTCGCGCAGGAACTGGTCGACGTCGTCCTCGCACACGCCGTGGCGGGAGGCGAGCCGCTTGAGCGCGGCCGTCTCGTAGGGCGCGTAGTGGTAGATGTGCAGCCCCGGCCACCGACGCCGTCGTTCCTGCACGTAGGCCACGAAGTCGATGAGGGCCTGCTTCTCCTCCTCCCGGTCGTGCGCCCAGAACGCGCGGAAGACGTCGGGGCCGGAGTCCACCTCGACGACGCCGAAGAGGTACTCGAGGCCCCAGTCCTTCGACCCCCGCTCGGCCCACAGGGGGTCGCCCTCGAAGTCGAAGAACAGGTCACCGGTGCTGGGCACGGGCAGCCGCCGGATGGGCGCCTCGTCGAACACCTCGTAGACGACGGGCGCGTCCACGTCGTCGAGCTGGGTGAGCTGGAGGCGGGCCTGGGCGCGCAGCCGCTCGAGCCGGGCCTCCTGGATGCCGTCCACCGACCCGGTCGAGGCGGCCAGGTCGTCGATCGTCCTGATCCCGGCGCCGACGAGGTGCTTGCGCGTGCTCGGGCGGACCCCCGCGACGAGGGTGAGGTCGCGGTGGGCGGCCACCTCGGCCTCGCACACGTCGCAGCGCCCACAAGTGATCCACCGGTCGTCGCCCCACGCGCCGGGACCGTCGTCGCGCAGGTGCTCGCCGATGATCCGCTGCAGCCGGGCGAGCCGGGACCGGTAGACCGGCACGATGTCGGCCAGCGGGAAGTCGCGACGGTCCTCGTTGCCGAGGACGAGCCGCGCCCACGGCGCGGTGGGGACACCACGGTCCTGGAGCTGGGCGGCATACGCGGCGATCTGGAGCAGGGCGGGGACGTTCGCGGACCGCGCGAGCTTGGTGTCGCTGACCAGCCATCCCGCGTCGGTGCGCTCGAGGAAGTCGGCGTATCCGAGGACGTCGCCGTCGAAGAAGGTCGCCTGGCACAGGACCACGGCGTCCGAGTCGAGCGCCTCGAGGGTCTGCTGCATCGCGGCCGTGTAGCCCTCGCGGGAGTGCGGGCCACGGGTGAGGTCACGCACGCGCCCGGGGTGGAGCCGGCCGAGGCGGATGCGCTCGGCGTTCTCGTGGGCGTTGCCGAGCTCGATGATGCGTTCCATCATCGGCGAGCTCTCGTCGTCGGCTCGGACCACTCGTCCGAGGTGCCCGTCGAGGTCCCGGATCAGCGAGAACTCGCACTCCGACGCGGTGCGCAGGTCGTGCGGGCTGATGACGGGGCGGTCCTCGCCCGGGAAGAAGAACACGACGTCACCGTATGCCGCGGCACCGACACCGGGGGAGGCGTGGCCGAGCGGTGAGCGGGCTCAGATCCAGGAGGGGAACCACATGAGCCGGCGCCAGTGCTCGTACGGGACGACCTCCCCGCTGTAGAGGGGGTAGAACCACGCGAACAGCCCGATCGTGACGAGCAGGTAGGCGCTGACGACGAGCACCCCGGCCAGCCGCCGCTCGCGGCTCACGGCGCGGCCGCCGAGCACCAGCCCGAGGCAGAACGTCACGGCGAGCACGACGTAGGGCACGAACGCCACCGTGTAGAACGCGTAGATGGTGCGGTGCTGGTAGAGGAACCACGGCGCGTAGCCGGCGACGACCCCGGCGAGGGCGGCCCCCGCGCGCCAGTCACGGCGCACCGCCCAGAAGAAGGCGCAGACGAGCAGGGCGACGATCCCCGCCCACCAGATGGAGACCGTGCCGATGGTGTGGACCGCCTGGGAGCACGAGCCCACGTCGCACCCGCCCTGGACGAGGTCGTCCCCCTTGTAGAAGAACGACGTCGGCCGGGCCTGGATCATCCAGCCCCACGGGTTGGACGAGTACGAGTGCGGCGTCGACAGCGTGGTGTTGAACTGCCACATGTCCTGGTGGTACTTCACCCAGTTGCGCAGCGCCGCCGGCAGCCACTGGATGCCCTCGCCGGGGTGGAAGGTGTCCCACCTGCGGTGGTAGCCGTTGCTCGACGCGAACCAGCCCGACCACGACAGCACGTAGACGACGGCGGAGGTCACGACGAGCTGCACCGCGGCATACGGCCCGTCCTTGAACAGGCCCTCGCGCACCCACGAACGGACGCCCACGGCGCGGCGCGCACCCATGTCCCAGAAGACCGTCATGAGTCCGAAGACCGCGAGGAAGAACAGCCCCGACCACTTCGTCGACACGCCCAGGCCGAGCGAGAGACCGGCGAGCCAGCGCCATGGCCGCACGCCGAGCCACGGCCCTCGGGTCAGGGGTGTACCGGCAGGCTGGCTCCCGACCAGGCGTGCCAGGCGCTCGCGGGCCCGGTCGCGGTCGACGACGAGCGCGGCGAACCCGGCGAGGGCGAAGAACGAGACGACCATGTCGAGGATGCCGGTGCGGGACAGGGCGAAGTGGGTGCCCTCGACGGCGAGCAGCAGGGCGGCGATGCACCCCAGGGCCGTCGAGCCGAACATCCGCCGGGCGACCCGGCCGAGGACGAGGATCGACAAGGTGCCGAGCACCGCGGCGGCGAAGCGCCACCCGAAGGGGTTCGTCGGCCCGAACAGCCATTCGCCGGCGCCGATGAGCCACTTGCCGACGGGCGGGTGCACGACCATGTCCCCCTGGTCGGAGAAGACCTTGACGTTGCCGGCGTTCCAGAGCTTGTCCGCGTCCTCGTTCGTCCCCGCGACGCGCAGCTCGACGCCGTGCTCGACGAGCGACCAGCCCTGCTTGACGTAGTAGGTCTCGTCGAAGGAGAGCGAGTCCGGCCGGCCGAGGTTCCAGAACCGGAGGAACCCGCCGATCGCCGCGACGAGCAGCGGCCCGACCCAGCCCCAGACGCGGTCGGTGGGAGTGGTCCCGAGCAGGCGGGCGTGCAGCTCGTCGGTCCGGGTCACCGGCACATCGTAGGCACCACCGATGTGTGGGAGCCGTGGGAGGATCGCGCCATGACTGACGCCGGTGAGGGAGTTCTCGTCCTCGCGGCGACACCGATCGGTGACCCGCGCGACGCGGCGCCCCGTCTGGCCGACGAGCTCGCCACCGCCGACGTCATCGCGGCGGAGGACACCCGGCGGCTGCGTCGGCTCTGCCAGTCGCTCGACGTCAACCCGACCGGTTCGGTCGTCAGCTACCACGAGCACAACGAGGCCGCCCGCACGACGGACCTCGTGGAGAGACTTCGCGGGGGCGCGCGCGTCCTCGTCGTCACCGATGCGGGTATGCCGTCCGTGTCCGACCCGGGGTACCGACTCGTGTCCGCGGCGATCGGGATCGACGTCCGCGTCACGTGCGTCCCGGGCCCGTCGGCAGTCCTCATGGCGCTCGCGGTGTCGGGGCTGCCGGTGGACCGGTTCTGCTTCGAGGGGTTCCTGCCGCGCAAGGGCGGGGAGCGCATCCGGGTGCTGCGGGGCCTTGCCCGGGAGCACCGGACGATGGTGTTCTTCGAGGCGCCGCACCGGATCGCGAAGTCGCTGGCCGCGATGGAGGAGGTGTTCGGCGGGACCCGCCGGGCGGCGGTGTGCCGGGAGCTGACGAAGACGTACGAGGAGGTGCGTCGGGGCTCGCTCGTCGAGCTCGTCGCGTGGGCGGACGACGGCGTCAAGGGGGAGATCACCGTCGTCGTCGCCGGTGCCGACGTCGTCGTGGGCGACGTCGACAGCCAGCTCACCGGGATCCTCGACCGGGTGGCGGAGGGCGAGCGGCTCAAGGACGTGTGCGCCGACGTCTCCGCGGCGACCGGCCTGTCCAAGAAGGCGCTCTACGACGCGGCCCTCGCCGCCCAGCGCTGACGCACCCCGCACCCCCGAGGCCGACTTCTTGCGCTTTCCGGTCAGTACGTGGGTGGCCGGTCGCCGACGCTGTTGACCGGAAAGCGCAAGAAGTCGGGGGTGGGGTCAGGGGCCGGTGAGGAGGCCGCCGGCCTTGACGAGGTACTGCACCAGGGCCCCCGGGTCGGCGGTGCTGGGCGTGAGGATCGCGACCGCGAGCTGCGAGTCGGGGAAGACGGCCAGCGCCGACCGGTAGCCGAGGATCTCGCCCGCGTGCCCGACGGCGTCGACGTTCCACCTCAGCTGGCTGAGGTCCATCGTCCCCAGGCCGTAGAGGTCGTCACCGAAGTCGGTCATCTCCTCGAGGGACTCCTTCTCGAGGATCCGCCCGCCGTACAGCTCGTACCCCCAGCGCGCGACGGTGGGGGCGTCGGCGGCGATTCCGCCCGCGGCGCCCGCCGCGCTCGCCAGTGCGCGGAAGGGCAGGTAGCCGTCGTTCTCCGCGGGCATCGGCATGGCGGGTTCGTCGTCGAGCGGCTGCCCCAGCGGGGGAGGCAGCCCCGCATCGGTCTGCAGGGTGAGGCGCTCGAGTCCGGCCGGCTCGAAGAGGTCGCGCTCGAGCACGTCCTCGAGCGGCGCCTTCCGCGCCGCCTCGATGACGAGCCCCAGCACCCAGTAGTTGACGTTGTTGTAGTCGCCGTCCAGCCCGGGCTTTGCCACCGCCGTGGGAACGACGGCCAGCGCCTCGGCCGCCGTCCACCTCCTGGTCGTCGACGCGGCGTAGGCATCCCAGTTCGGCTGCTGTGGGAGGCCGCTGCGCATCTCGAGGAGCTGGCGCACGGTCACGCCCCGGCTCAGCAGGGGACTCCGGACGTACGTGCTGGCCGCGGCGTCGAGGTCGACCAGCCCTTCCTGCGCCAGGGTCAGCACCTCGGCCGCGACGAAGGTCTTGGTGATGCTGGCGATCGCCAGGCCCGAGGTCGGGAGGAGCGGGCTGCCCTTCCCGTCGACCCCCGCTGCGCCGGACCACGTTCGTCCGCGGGTGACCACGGCAACGGTCAGGCCGGGGAGGTAGCCCTCGGTCACCCAGCGCCGGACCTCCGCCCCCAGGGTGGCGGCGAGCCGCTCGTCCACCGCCGGCCCGACCGGCGGGAACGGCACCCCGCCCCCCGCGGTCGTCATGGCGATGGGCGACGGCGACGGGGCCCGATCCTCGCCGCTCGAGCACCCCACGAGCAACGCGGCCGCCAAGAGGGCGGTCACCAGCCGGGAACGTCCCACGACGCCTCCCTCCCGGGCCATGCGCCCGCCGGGGCCCGCTCGTCCACTGTCCCGCCGGCCGACCGGACCGGTCAAGGGGCGCGCCGCCCACGGGGTCGTGCCGATGACGACACGGTTCGCGAACCGCGTTGGTGCTCGTGAACCGGAACGATCAGGTTCACGAGCCATCGTGGGGTTCGCGAACCGTGAAGGGCGACGACCGGGCGGGCCCCTCAGGTGCCGTCGTCGAGCCCGGCACCCTCGACTTGACGTGGGGCGCCGCGGTCGTGAGGTTGGGTCCATGCAGACACGCACCCTCGGAGACACGCAGGTCGGCGCCATCGGCCTGGGGCTGATGACGTTCGACCAGAGCGGGAGCCAGCCGCGACAGCAGCTCCTCGACACGGTGACCGCCGCGCTCGACGCCGGCGTCACCCTCTTCGACACCGCCGACGCCTACGGCCCCGGCGACGAGAAGGGGATCGGGGCCCAGGGCGAGAACGAGCGTCTCATCGCCTCGATCCTCGACGAGCTCGGCGTGCGCGACCGCGTCCTGCTCGCCACTAAGGGCGGGCACGTGCGCACCGAGGGTGGCGGATGGGACCTCGACAGCTCGGCCGACCACCTGCGCCGCGCCGTCGACGCCAGCCTCGAGCGCCTCGGGGTCGAGCAGCTCGCGCTCTGGCAGCACCACCGCCCCGACCCGAAGGTGCCGTACGACGAGGTCATCGGGACGCTCAAGGAGATCGCCGACAGCGGCAAGGTCGGCCGGGTCGGCCTCTCGAACGCGAACCCCGAGCAGATCCGGGCCGCCCACGCCGCGCTCGGCGACTCCCTCGTGAGCGTCCAGAACCAGTTCAGCCCCGCCTTCCGCAGCAGCCGCCCCGAGATCGACGTCTGCGAGGAGCTCGGCCTCGCCTTCCTCCCGTGGAGTCCGCTCGGAGGACTCGGCGGCGCGAAGGAGCTCGCCGAAAAGCACCCCGCCTTCGCCGAGGTGGCCACCGCTCGCGGCGTGAGCCCGCAGCAGGTCGCCCTCGCCTGGGAGCTCGCCCAGTCCCGCGTCGTCATCCCGATCCCGGGCGCCAAGCGGCCACAGTCCATCAGCGACTCGGTGGCCGCGGCGGATCTCGAGCTCAGCGTCGACGAGCTGGCCCGCCTCGACGCGTGAGCGGTGAGTGGGAGGGGAGCGGGCGGCATACGCGTGGGTAACGTGCGTATCTCACACGTGAGTTAGGTCGGCCTGAGCAGGTCCGCGCGTGTCGGGCGGGGTACCTTTCGTCCATGCCCACGACGACGCTCTCCCCGCGCACGACGACGGCGCGGAGCACGACGATCGCGCTCAAGCTGCTCATGGCAGTGACCGGCCTGGTCTTTGTCGGATATCTCCTGCTGCACATGTACGGCAACCTCAAGGCGCTCTCCGGCGAGGAGTCGTTCAACGGCTACGCCGAGCACCTGCGCTCCTTCGGTGAGCCGATGCTCCCGTACGGCGGGCTGCTGTGGATCGTGCGGCTCGTCCTCCTCCTCTCGATCGTTGGCCACGTGTATGCCGCGTTCGCCCTCTGGAGCCGCGCCGGCAGTGCGCGTCGCACCAAGTACGCGGCGATGAAGACGGCCGCGACGACGAAGTGGATGCGCTGGGGCGGGGTCTTCCTCCTCCTGTTCATCGTGTGGCACCTCATCCACTTCACGATCGTCAAGGTCTCGCCCAACGCCGACAAGCAGGGCATCGACGTCACCGCGAACCCCTACCAGCTCGTCGTCGCGAGCTTCGAGGTCTGGTGGATGACGCTCATCTACGTCGCGGCGATGGTCGCGCTGTTCATGCACCTCATGCACGGTGTCTTCAGCGCCCAGCAGACCCTCGGCTGGACCTCGACCCCCAAGGCCCGGACGCGTGCCCGCGGCCTCGGCCTGGGGCTCGCCGCACTCATCGTCGTCGGGTTCCTCATCCCGCCGCTGTCCATCGCATTCGGCCTGATCGACTGAAGGTGTCGCTGAACATGACTGAGAACTCCTCCGGCCTCGTCCACGGCATCTACCGCGACGGCGCCCCCATCGCCGACCACAAGGCCCCGGCCGGGCCGATCGAGCAGAAGTGGACCCGTCGCAAGTTCGAGGCGGCCCTGGTCAACCCGGCGAACCGTCGCAAGATGTCGGTGATCATCGTCGGCACCGGGCTCGCCGGTGGCGCCGCCGCCGCGACCCTCGGCGAGGCCGGCTACCACGTGAAGTCCTTCTGCTTCCAGGACTCCCCGCGCCGGGCGCACTCGATCGCCGCGCAGGGCGGCATCAACGCCGCGAAGAACTACAAGGAGGACGGCGACTCCGTCCAGCGCCTCTTCTACGACACGGTCAAGGGCGGCGACTACCGCTCCCGCGAGACCAACGTCTACCGCCTCGCCGAGGTGAGCGCGAACATCATCGACCAGTGCGTCGCGCAGGGCGTCCCGTTTGCGCGTGAGTACGGTGGCCTGCTCGACAACCGCTCCTTCGGTGGCGTCCAGGTGTCCCGCACGTTCTACGCCCGCGGGCAGACCGGGCAGCAGCTCCTCATCGGGGCCTACCAGGCACTCGAGCGCCAGGTCGCCGCCGGCACGGTCGAGCAGTTCACCCGCCACGAGATGCTCGAGGTCATCGTGGATGGCGAAGGCTCGGAGCGCCGGGCGCGCGGGATCATCGCCCGCGACCTCGTGACCGGCGAGATCGAGACCCACCTCGCCGACGCCGTCGTGCTGGCCTCCGGTGGGTACGGCAACGTCTTCTTCCTCTCGACCAACGCCATGGGCTCCAACGTCACGGCGACCTGGCGCGCGCACCGCAAGGGCGCCCACTTCGCCAACCCCTGCTACACCCAGATCCACCCGACCTGCATCCCGGTCGCCGGTGAACACCAGTCGAAGCTGACCCTGATGTCGGAGTCGCTGCGCAACGACGGCCGCATCTGGGTGCCGAAGAAGCGCGAGGACTGCGACAAGGACCCGCGCGACATCGCCGAGGGCGACCGCGACTACTACCTCGAGCGGATCTACCCCTCGTTCGGCAACCTCGTGCCCCGCGACATCGCCTCCCGCCAGGCCAAGAACGTCTGTGACGAGGGTCGAGGTGTCGGCCCGGTCGTCGGCGACTTCCGCCGTGGCGTCTACCTCGACTTCGCCGACGCCATCGGGCGTCTCGGCGAGGACGCGGTCCGCAACAAGTACGGCAACCTCTTCGACATGTACGCCCGGATCACCGGCGAGGACCCGTACACGACACCGATGCGCATCTACCCGGCCGTGCACTACACGATGGGCGGGCTCTGGGTCGACTACGACCTCCAGTCGACGATCCCCGGTCTCTTCGTCACCGGCGAGGCGAACTTCTCCGACCACGGCGCCAACCGGCTCGGCGCCTCCGCCCTCATGCAGGGGTTGGCCGACGGCTACTTCGTCCTGCCCAACACCATCCGCGACTACCTCGCCACCTCCCCGGCCACGCCTCTCACCGAGGACAGCCCGGCCGTCCTGGGCGCCCGCCGGGAGGTCGAGGAGCGCACCGAGCGCCTGCTCGCCATCAACGGTGAGCGCAGCGTCGACTCGTTCCACCGCGAGCTCGGCAACATCATGTGGGAGTACTGCGGCATGGAGCGCTCGGAGGAGGGCCTGCTCAAGGCCATCGACCTCATCCGTGGCCTGCGCGCCGAGTTCTGGCGCAACGTCCGGGTCCTCGGTGCGGCCGACACCCTCAACCAGTCCCTCGAGAAGGCCGGCCGCGTCGCCGACTTCCTCGAGCTGGGCGAGCTCATGTGCATCGACGCGCTGCACCGCCGCGAGTCCTGCGGCGGGCACTTCCGGGCCGAGAGCCAGACCGAGGACGGTGAGGCGCTGCGTCACGACGACGAGTTCGCCTACGTCGCGGCCTGGGAGTTCACGCCGCCCCACGACGCAGACGGCGAGACGACGTTTGGTGCCGGCATGGGCGCGCCCGTCCTGCACAAGGAAGACCTCACGTACGAGTTCATCGAGCTGAAGCAGCGGAGCTACAAGTGACCACCCCAGAAAGTTCTACGTTCCTTCGTCACTCCGATACTTTCCGGGGGCCCCGATCATGAACCTGACCCTCAAGATCTGGCGCCAGACCGGACCCGACGACACGGGCGGCCTCGTCACCTACCGCATGTCGGACATCAGCCCGGACATGTCGTTCCTCGAGATGCTCGACGTCCTCAACGAGAAGCTCAACGCCAACGGTGAGGAGCCCATCGCCTTCGACAGCGACTGTCGGGAGGGCATCTGCGGCATGTGCGGCCTGATGATCTCTGGTCACGCACACGGCCCCGAGCGGACGACCACCTGCCAGCTGCACATGCGCTCGTTCAAGAACGGCGACACGATCACGGTCGAGCCGTGGCGGGCCGAGGCGTTCCCGATCGTGCGCGACCTCGTCGTCGACCGCGGCGGGCTCGACCGGATCATCCAGGCCGGCGGCTACATCTCGGCCAACACCGGCTCGGCCCCGGACGCCCACGCGACGCCCGTCCCCAAGGACAACGCCGACCGTGCCTTCATGGCCGCCGAGTGCATCGGGTGCGGCGCGTGCGTCGCCGCCTGCCCCAACGCCAGCGGCATGCTCTTCCTCGGCGCGAAGATCACCCACCTCGGTGAGCTGCCACAGGGCCAGCCGGAGCGCGATGCCCGCGTCGTGTCGATGGTCGGCCAGCACGACCACGAGGGCTTCGGGGGCTGCACCAACGTCGGCGCGTGCTCGCAGGCGTGCCCCAAGGGCATCCCGCAGGACGTCATCTCCCAGCTCAACAAGGACCTGCGCACCGCGCTCAAGCACGGCCGCTGAGCCCGCCCACACGACGCGAGCGCGCGGCACACCCACTCCGGGTATGCCGCGCGCTCACCTGTCGGGGGCCGTGCGACCAGTCGGGGGTGGCGCGCACCCCGACTCGTCACGGAACCCCCGACTGGCGGAGCCTGGGGACAACTCCGCGGCACCACCGACGAGTCCTGCGACCCTCGGGGGGTGCTCGGACCCCCTCGCCACCCACCGTTCGACCCGAGTCGGCTGTCTCGGACCGCCGACCTGCGGCGGGTCGGGACCGAGCCGAGCCGGGGCGGGTGGCGGCAGGTGCGCACGGGTGTCTGGTTGCCCGAGGCGAGCTTCGCGGCGCTCACCCCGGTGGACCGCCACGCCGCCCTCGTGCACGCGACGATGCGAACCCACCGGGCGGGGGAGTCGCTGCGGTTCGCGGGTGAGTCGGCTGCCGCGGTTCTGGGGGTCCCACGGATCAACGCCTGGCCCACGACGGTGCGCCACCTCGTGACCCGCCGAGGAGTCAGCGGGTCGTCCGTGCTCCGCCCGCTCCTCGGTGGCGAGAGCGAGTGCGTGCGGGTCCACGGTGTGTTGGTCACGCCGCCGGCGCGGACGGTGGTCGACCTCGCGCGGTACGGCGCGCTGCAGGATACGGTCACCGCCGCCGACTACTGCCTCCGGCACGCGATGTGCACGCGCGACGACCTCGCCGGGACTCGCTCTCGTGCCGCGGCGAGCGCGCGGACGGGCGTCCGCCGCGAGGGCCGTGGCGCTCGCCGACGGGGCGAGCATGTCTCCGGGAGAGAGCTTCTCGCGGGTGCAGATGTTCCGTCTCCTCATCCCGAAGCCGCGGTTGCAGGTGTCGTTCTCGGACGCGGACGGCCACATCGGGGACGTCGACTTCTGATGGGAGGGGACGGTGGGGGAGTTCGACGGGCGCACGAAGTACCGCATCCCGGCCGGGGCCAGCGCTGAGGAGGTGGGGCGGGTGCTGTGGGCCGAGAAGAAGCGCGAGGACCCCCTTCGACGCCGGACCCGGGTTGCGCGGTGGGTGTGGGCCGACCTGCTCAGACCCGACCGGCTGCTCGCGATCCTCACCGACCAGGGCGTTCGGCCCGAGCGGCGCTCGACGTGGCTCGACCAGGACGACCAGTCGGGGGTTGCGTGACGAGTCGGGGTCCCTGCCGGCCCCGACTCGTGACAGGACCCCCGACTTGCGGCTCGGGGCGCCAGCCGGACCCACCTCAGAGCCAGGTGAGGCGGTCCTTGAGGAGGGCGTAGCCGACGAAGGCGACGACGTCGAGGACCGTGTGGGCGACGACGAGCGGCCCCACGCGCCTGGTGCGGGTGTAGACCCACCCGAAGAGCAGCCCCATGAGGGCGTTCCCGACGAACCCGCCGAAGCCCTGGTAGAGGTGGTACGACCCGCGGATCAGAGCCGACGACAGCAGGATCCGACCCGTCGACCAGCCGGCCTGCGACCACCGGGTGAAGAGGTAGCCGACCATGACGACCTCCTCGAGCACCGCGTTCTGTGCCGCCGCGAGGACGAGCACGGGCACCGCCCACCACACGTCGGTGAGGTTCGATGCCGCGATCGTGGTGTTGAGGTCGAGGGCCCGGGCGACGGCGTACAGGCCGAGGCCGGGGACGCCGACGAGCGCCGCGAGGCCGAGGCCGCGCACGAGGTCACGCGCCGGCTGGGTCCAGTCCCACCCGATCGCGAACCGCGCCCGCACGTCCCCCCGGGAGAGCAGGTGCATCGCGAGCAGGACCGGGACGAGGGCCAGCCCGACCTCGACGAGCTGGTACACGAGGTCGAGCCACGGCCGGTCCGGCGTCACCGACGAGTTCATCGCCGTCGTCTGCTGCCCCAGCGGCGCCTCGGCCGACAGCTTGCGGACGAGCGACAGCGCGCTCCAGATCGCCGACGCACCGAGCGAGACGCCGAGCACGAGCCACGTCTCGGCGAGGAGGTCCCGCCGCGTCAGGGCGCGCTCCTCGGTGACCTCCATGCGGCGCAGCCTATGCACCGAACGTGGACGCCCGCTGCACGCCGGCCCAGAGCTCGTGGAACCGCTCAGACCCGAGGGTATGCCGGGTCCGGCCCGATCCGGTCGGCTCGCCGCCGCTTCCACCGGCGCACCCTGAGCCACATCCACACGAGGAGCCAGGCCAGGGCTGCGAGGGCGACGATGACGAGGACCGGGATGAAGATCGCGACGAGGGACAGGCCGACGGAGGCGCCGTCCTCGGCGGTGGAGACGACCGGGGCGCCCATGCCGAGGGTGCCGGCGTTGATCGCCGGGCGGGCGGCCATCTTGCCGGAGTGCACGAGCCCGGAGACGACGATGCCGAGGACGACCCCGACCCACGGGTTGTCGCCCATCCACGTCGACCGGTCGAGGTCCTCCGCGGCCGTCGTGGCGGCGAAGATCAACCCGCCCATGCTCGGCCGGATGAAGGTCTGGATCGCGTCGTTGACGGTGTCGACGGCGGGGATCTTGTCGAGGACGAGCTCGGTGAGGAGCAGCACGGCGCCGACGCCGATGGCCCAGGGCGACTCGATCCACGCAAAGCTCTCCGGCAGCGTGATGACGTCGGTGAAGCGCGCGATGAGCGCGACGACCATGAACGGGATGTAGGCGTTGAGCCCCGCCGCGGCGGAGAGCCCCAAGCCGGTGAGTGCGGCGATCACGTGTCGACCTCCCTGTCGTCCGGACGCCGGACCGCGCCCTCGAGGACATGTCTACTCGATGCCGGGGGTGATCTCCGGCTCGCGGACCCGGCAGGGAGGATGGGGCGATGAGCTACTTCCGGCGGGTCGGCGACGCGAGCTTCGTGCCCACGTCCCACGTCCAGGGGGCGTGGAACCTCGAGGAGCAGCACGTCGCCCCGGCGCTCGGCCTCATGGCCCACCTCGTCGAGCTCGACCGGGACGCCCGGCGCGACGACGGACTGGGGCTCGCCCGGCTGTCCTACGACATCCTCGGGACCCTCCCGATGGAGGTGTGCGACGTGGAGGTCCGGGTCCTGCGGCCCGGCCGGACCATCGAGCTGGTCGAGGCCGTGCTGTCCCACGGCGGCCGGCCGGCGGTGACCCTGCGGGCCTGGCTGCTCGACGCGAGGGACACGAGCAGCGTTGCAGGCAGCGGGCTTCCGGCGATCCCGGCGCCGGCGGACGTCCCGGCATGGGACCCGCGGACGGTCTGGCCCGGCGGGTTCATCGAGTCGGTGTCGCTGCGGCGAGCCCAGGAGGAGCCGGGGCGGGCGGCGTTCTGGGTGCGCACCGACGTGCCCCTCGTCGACGAGCCGCACGGCCGCCTCGTCGCCGCCGTCGGCCTGCTCGACATCGCCAACGGGATGACCGTGCGGGCCCACCCGCGGGACGTGGCGTTCCCCAACCTCGACGTCACGGCGCACCTGTTCCGCTCGCCGGGGGAGGGGTGGCTCGGCTTCGACACCACGGTGACCTTCGGCGCCGCGGGGACCGGCCTGACCTCGTCGGTGCTGCACGACGAGTCCGGCCCGTTCGGCACCCTCGCGCAGGCGCTCACGGTCCGGCCCCGCTGAGACCTCGCGACCCACGCACGCGTATGCCGTGTGGTCCCGGGGTCGGGACCACACGGCATACGCGCTGTGCCGTGTCTCAGGCGTCCGTGCGAGCCTGCTTGCGGGCGACGATCCGGCCGAGGACGGCGTAGCCGACGACGAGGTGGAGCGCCCCGACCCAGCGGGCGGTGCCCTCGCCGAGGATGGCCATGGTGGGGACGGTGACGACGGCCCAGCTCTCCGCGACCATCGGCCAGAAGCGCGAGACGCCGGTCCAGCGGCCGGCGACCGCGATGCGGATGCCGATGAGGCACATGCCGAGCATCGAGATCGGCCAGAACATGTCGAGCATGAGGGAGGCCGGGTTCTCGAGGTCGGTCAGGCCGAGGAAGTCGGACGTCGTCGACGCCATCGCGAGGGCGAGGAACCCCGTCTCGATCCGCAGCAGGGTCCGCGCCAGCCGGCCCGCGCCGATCGCTCGGGTGAGCCACAGCACCCGCACGAGGGCGAGGACACCGACCTGGAAGAGGAACGCGGTGGCGTTGTGCACGTACTGGTTGAGGAGCGACTCGTTGTTGAGCCCGAGGGCCGCGATCGCCGCTGACCAGGCGAGGGCGCCGGCGGTGAGCAGCGCGCCGTGGACGCGGTAGGGGTGCGTGCGGGCTGGGCCGTCGACGTCCGTGGTCTCCACGAGCGGGGCGGTGGCCAGGTCGGACCGGGCCGGTGCGGGGGTCTGGGTGACGGACATCGGGTTCTCCTTCGGTGGGGGCGCCGCGCTCGGTGCCGTTGCCGAGAACTCTCGGGCGCCCCGTGACCCGGGCGTCAGGGAGCGCGGTCCCCGATCCGGTCCCGTCGATGTCCCGTCGTGACGGGACCTCGATCCCCTGACAGCGGGACGTGGCCGCGGGCAGACTTGCCGCGTGGCCGCCCTTCCCGCCCTGCCCGCGCCGCCGGCGCCAGGTGCCCGGGTGCACAGCACGGGTGTTCCGGTCCTGCTCGGTGTCGTCCTCGTCGCCCTCCTCGTCGGGACGGCCCTGCTCGACGGGCTCGTCACCGACGCCGACCGGGAGCGCTTCGTCTCCGACCGCGGCGTGACGTCGGTGCTCATCGGGTCGCTCGTGGGGGCCTGCGGGGCCGCGATCCTCGCCTACCGCCCCCGCCACGTCGTGGGTCTGCTGCTCGCCGGCACCGGTGCCTTCTGGGCGCTCGACGGCCTGTGCGCCGCATATGCCGTGTGGGGCCTCACGCAGTCGCCCGTGCCACCGCTCACCGGACCGGCCTACTGGGTCTTCTCGGAGGCGGGGGCGCTGCTGCTCGTCGCACTCCCGCTCCTGCTCGTCACCTACCCGTCGGGGCGGCTGCCCGCGGGTCGCTGGCGGGTGGTGGCGCTGGTGGCGGTGGCGATGTCGCTCGTGCTGCCGGTGCTCCTCATGCTCGCTCCCGACGAGGCGATCTACACCGGCCTCCTCCCGGAGTCGGCGGTGCAGCTGCTGCCGCAGGTCGAGCTGCCGCTGCCGGTCGGGCTGACCACCGTGCTCCTCCGCGTCGCCCAGGTCGTGACCATCGCGGCCCTGCCGCTGTCGGCGGCCGTCGTGTTCGCCCGGCACGCCTCGGCGGACGGCGTCGAGCGCACGCGGCTGCGGTGGCTCCTCTGGGCCGCGCTCGTGTGCCTGCTCGCCGGCGGGGTCATGGTCCTCGACGTCGGAGGCCCGGTCGGGATGACCGCGCTCGTCGCCGCCCTCGCCGTCACGAGCGTCTCCGTCGTCATCGGCGTCGTGCGGCCCCAGACCGGGGACGTCGACGCGCTGGTCGGCGGGACCCTCGTCTACGGCGGGATCGCCGCCGGCTTCATCCTCCTCGACGTCGTCCTCGTGGCGGCGGCCGCAGCCCTGCTGGGCGACCGCTTCGAGGAGCGGCAGGTGACGGTCTTCGTCCTCGTCCTCGCCGTCGCCGCCTACGGACCGCTGCGCGCCTGGCTCACCGCGCTCGTGCGGCGCCGGATCATGGGGCTGCGCGGTGAGAGGTACGAAGTCGTGTCGGCGCTCGCCGCCCGACTCGAGGAGTCCGGCGGGCTCGAGCAGCAGCTTCCGACCCTCGCGTCGGCGGTCGCCGAGGCCTTCCACGTCGGCTTCGTCCGCGTCGAGGTGCTCGGCCGCGGCGGTGACGGGCTGGCCGCGACGCACGGCACGGCACCGTCGGCGACGCGGACCCTGCCGATCGCCTACCGGGGCGAGCGGATCGGCTCGATCTCGCTCCCCGACGGGGGGATCCGCGGGATGCTGTCGCGTCGCGACCAGGCCCTGCTCCTCGACGTCGTCCGGCAGGCCGCGATCGCCGTGCGGGCGAGCATGCTCGCGCAGGAACTGCAGGAGTCCCGCGAGCAGCTCGTGCTCGCGCGCGAGGAGGACCGCCGCCGGATCCGGCGCGACCTCCACGACGGGCTGGGGCCCGTGCTTGGCGGGGTCGCGATGCGGCTCGACGCGGCGGGGAATGCCGTCGGGACCGACCCGGAGACCGCGCACCGGCTCGTCGTCCAGTCGCGCGCCGAGATCACGGAGGCGCTCGCCGACGTGCGCCGGCTCGTCCACGGGCTGCGCCCACCCGCGCTGGACGACCTGGGCCTGCTCGCCGCCGTGCAGCAGCAGGCCGAACGCCTCCGGACGGCGGGGATCGAGGTGCAGGTGGCGGCCGGTCACCTCGGTGGGCTGTCGGCGGCGGTCGAGGTCGCGGCCTACCGGATCGTCAGCGAGGCCCTGACCAACGTGGCCCGCCACGCGGACGCGGCCGGGGTCGCGGTGTCGCTGACGACCGGTCCGGCGGACCTCGTCGTCGAGGTGTCGGACGACGGACGCGGGATTCCCGAGGACGCCGTCGCCGGGGTGGGGCTGCGGTCGATGCGCGAGCGGGTCGAGGAGCTCGGGGGCCGCTACGAGGTCGCGTGTCCCGACGGGGGCGGGACGACCGTGCGGGCGTGGTTGCCGACCGTCGCGGCGGCGCCGAACCCACCGACGACGCCGACGCCGACCACTCCCGAGAACCGACAGGAGCAGCATGTCGCCCGCTGACGAGCCCACCGGCCGCATCCGCGTCCTCATCGCCGACGACCACCCGGTCTTCCGCGACGGGCTGGCCACGCTGCTCGAGCCGCACCCCGACATCGAGGTGGTCGCCCGGGCCTGCGACGGCGCCGAGGCCGTGGCGCTCGCGGCCGAGCACCACCCCGACGTCATCGTCATGGACCTCCAGATGCCGCAGCTCAACGGGATCGAGGCGACGCGGCAGGTGCTCGCGGCCGACCCCGCGGTGGGCGTCCTCGTCTTCACGATGGGGGAGGACGACGGGACCCTGCTCCAAGCCATGCGCGCCGGCGCCCGCGGCTACCTCGTCAAGGGTGCCTCGCAGGACGAGGTCACCCGGGCCATCACGACCGTGCACGCCGGCGGTGTCGTGTTCGGGTCGTCCCTGGCCGCGCGCATCGGGGACCTCCTGTCGCCCTCGCCGGCCCGCAGCGCGACCGAGTTCCCGATGCTCACCGAGCGCGAGCGTGAGGTCCTCGACCTCATCGCGGCCGGCCGGACCAACGGGCAGATCGCCTCCGCCCTGTTCCTCGCACCGAAGACGGTGCGCAACAACGTCTCCGCGATCCTGTCCAAGCTCCAGGCCACCGACCGTGCGGAGGTCATCATCCGCGCCCGGGACGCGGGGATGGGCCGGAACTGACCCGGATCGGCGAGCGGACGGCATACGCATCGGGGTTCGCGAGCCGGGTCGTGCGCGACGCCTAGGATCGACCGGTGAGCAAAATTCTGTCTGCTGTCGCCTGGCCGTACGCCAACGGGCCGCGCCACCTCGGCCACGTCGCCGGGTTCGGTGTGCCCTCCGACGTCTTCTCCCGCTACATGCGGATGGCCGGCCACGACGTGCTCATGGTGAGCGGGAGCGACGAGCACGGCACCCCGATCCTCGTCCTCGCCGACAAGGAGGGCGTCACGCCGCAGGAGCTCGTCGACACCAACCACGCGATCATCGCCCGCGAGCTCGCCGACCTCGGCTGCTCCTACGACCTCTACACGCGCACGACGACCGCCAACCACTACGCCGTGGCGCAGGAGCTGTTCCGGCAGGTGCACGCCAACGGCTACATGATCGAGCAGACGACCCGCGGCGCGATCAGCCCGAGCACCGGCCGCACCCTGCCCGACCGCTACATCGAGGGCACCTGCCCGATCTGCGGCTACGCCGAGGCCCGCGGCGACCAGTGCGACAACTGCGGCAACCAGCTCGAACCCACCGACCTCATCGCGCCGAAGAGCCGGATCAACGGCGAGACGCCGGAGTTCATCGAGACGCAGCACTTCTTCCTCGACCTGCCCGCGCTCGCCGACGCCCTGCGCGAGTGGCTCGCCGGCCGCGAGGCCAGCGGCACGTGGCGCCCCAACGTCATCAAGTTCAGCCTCAACATCCTCGACGACATCCGGCCGCGCGCGATGACCCGCGACATCGACTGGGGCATCCCGGTGCCGCTCGAGGGCTGGGAGGACCAGCAGGCCAAGCGCCTCTACGTCTGGTTCGACGCGGTCGTCGGCTACTTGTCGGCCTCGATCGAGTGGGCGCGGCGCACCGGCGACGACGAGCGCTGGCGCGAGTGGTGGGTCGAGGGCGAGGTCCCGGAGGACCAGCTCTCGTACTACTTCATGGGCAAGGACAACATCACCTTCCACTCCCAGATCTGGCCGGCCGAGCTGCTCGCGTATGCCGGCCGCGGCGCCAAGGGCGGCGAGCCCGGCACGTACGGCGTGCTCAACCTGCCGACCGAGGTGGTGAGCAGCGAGTACCTCACGATGGAGGGCAAGCAGTTCTCTTCCAGCCGTGGTCACGTCATCGGCATCCGTGAGGTCCTCGAGCGCTACGGGCCCGACCCGATCCGCTACTTCATCTGCGCTGCCGGCCCGGAGAACCAGGACAGCAACTTCACCTGGGCCGAGTTCGTCCAGCGCAACAACTCCGAGCTCGTCGCCGGCTGGGGCAACCTCGTCAACCGCACCGGGGCGATGATCGCCAAGAGCTTCGGCGAGATCCCGCAGCCCGGGGCCCTCGAGCCGGTCGACGAAGCGGTGCGCGCCGCCACCCTCGCGGCCTTCGACACCGTCGGCGACCTCCTCGCGCGGCAGCGGATCAAGTCGGCCGTGGCCGAGGCGATGCGGGCCGTCGGCGAGGTCAACAAGTACGTCACCGACACCGAGCCGTTCAAGCTCAAGGGCGACGACCAGCGCGAGCGCCTCGCGACGGTCCTGCACACCCTCATCCAGTGCGTCAGCGACCTCAACACGATCCTCGCGCCGTTCCTCCCGCACGCCGCCAACCGGGTGCACGCGTTCATCGGCGGCGAGGGCGAGTTCATCCCGATGCCGGTTGTCGAGGACGTCCACGGGCTCGACGGCGACGCGGACCGCACCTACCCGCTCATCACCGGCTCCTACGGCTCCACCCCGCGCTGGGAGTCGCGGCCGGTCACCGTCGGCGCCCCCATCGCCAAGCCGACCGGCGTCTTCGTCAAGCTCGACGAGTCGGTCGTCGAGGAGGAGCTCGAGCGGCTCCGCGAGTCGTGACCGGATCCGGCCGGGACACCCTCCCCGGACTGCCCGACGCCCTGCCGATCGCGGTCGTCGACAACCACACCCACCTCGACATCGAGCGTGACGGGGTGCCGGTCGACGTCGCCGACCTGCTCGCCCGCGCCGCCGCGGTGGGGGTCGACCGCGTCGTCCAGATCGGCTGCGACCTCCCTGCCGCGCGCCAGACCGTGGAGATGGTCGACACGTATGCCGGGATGCTGGGTGGCGTCGCCCTGCACCCCAACGAGGTGCCACGGTTGGCCGAGAGCGGCGGTCTCGCGGCGGCATACGAGGAGATCGAGGCGCTGGCGCGCCACCCCCGGATCCGGGTCGTCGGCGAGACCGGCCTCGACTACTTCCGGACCGGCCCCGAGGGGCAGGGGCTGCAGCACGAGAGCTTCCGCTGGCACATCGACCTGGCGAAGCGGCTCGACAAGGCGCTGCAGATCCACGACCGGGACGCCCACGCCGACGTCCTGCGGATCCTCGAGGAGGAGGGGGCGCCGAGTTCGACTGTGCTGCACTGCTTCTCGGGCGACGTGACGATGGCGCAGGAGTGCGCGGAGCGCGGCTACTACCTGTCCTTCGCGGGGACGGTGACGTTCAAGAACGCCAAGGGCCTGCGGGACGCCCTGTCGGTCACCCCGCTCGACCGGCTGCTCGTCGAGACCGACGCGCCCTACCTCACGCCGCACCCCCACCGCGGGGCGGTCAACGCACCCCATCTCGTGCCGCTCACGGTGCGGGCGATGGCCGCCACCCTGGGAGTCGCGGTGCCGACGCTGTGCAAGGCGCTGTCGGCCAACTCGGAGCGGGTCTACGGGCCTTGGTGACGTCGGCGGCGGGGCCGGTACGCCACACCGTGGCCCACCTCACCGTTACCAAAATTTGACCTTTGCCCCGTTTCTCGGGATGGTTGTGGCGTTGGCCGGAGCTGGGCTTCGGGCGAAAAGCAGGGGCGAGGACGCCGGTGTCACACCGGTGAGACCTCGCTCTCCTGCTGTCGGGCTCCCTCCCCTGGGGACCCGCGGTCCCCCCTGAGGGCTGTCGCTCGCCTCGGTGTCCGGAGAGTTCGATCATCGGAGCACTTCTTGATTTCTCGTCCCCTGCGCCTCGCTGCCCAAGGTGCTGCGGCACTGACGGTGGCCGCCGGTTCCTTCGGCGTCGCCCACCTCGACAAGTCCGTGGCCCTCTCGGTCGACGGCAACGCCTCGTCCCTGCACGTGTTCGGCTCGACCGTGGGCGACGCCCTCGAGAAGAAGGGCATCACCGTCGGCGAGCACGACCAGGTCACCCCCTCCGTCGGCAGCCCGATCAGTGACGGCGACACCATCTCCGTCCGCTACGGCCGCAAGCTCACCGTGAACGTGGACGGTGTCACCAAGGAGTACTGGACGACGGCGACCACGGTCGACGCCGCCCTGCGCGACCTCGACATCCGCGCCGGCAGCAACGCCAAGCTCTCCGCCTCCCGATCGCAGGCCCTCGGCCGCGACGGACTGGCCCTCACCGTCATCACGCCCAAGAGCGTGACGGTGGCCGTCGACAAGAAGAAGTTGTCACACACGACCACGTCCGCGACCGTCGCCGATGCCCTCCGGGAGCTCGGTGTGGCCCACGACAAGGACGATCGCGTCTCCCCGGCGCTCGCCACCCCCCTGAAGAGCGGGCTCGGGATCACCGTCCAGAGGGTGGTGCTCCAGAACGTCACCACCGCTCAGGCTGTGGCCTTCGGGACGACGACGAAGAAGGACGCCAGGCTCTACGCAGGGACACGCAAGGTGATCACCGAAGGTCGTGCGGGGTCCAAGGCCGTCACCGTGCGACGCACCCTGGTCGACGGCAAGGTCACGGCGGTGCAGACCCTGAGCACCAAGGTCAACAAGGCGCCCGTGAACAAGGTCGTCGCAGTCGGCACCAAGGACCGCCCCGTTGCGGCCAAGTCGACCTCGCCCCGGACGAGCTCGCGCTCGGCCCCTGCCCCCGCCCGCGCCTCGTCGGCCGGCAACACCTCCGGTGCCGGCCTCAACCTCGCCAACGCCGCCATGTGGGACCGGATCGCCCAGTGCGAGTCCACGGGCAACTGGTCGATCAACACCGGCAACGGCTACTACGGCGGCCTCCAGTTCAACACCGGCACCTGGCTCGGAGCCGGCGGTGGCGACTTCGCCCCCCGCGCCGACCTCGCGTCGCGCGCCGAGCAGATCACCGTCGCCAACCGTGTCTACGCCGACCGTGGCCTGCAGCCGTGGGGTTGCGGGCACGCCGCCTGACCCCGGCGCCGCCTGACGGCACACGCACTCGAGGCCGTGTCTCCCCCATGGGGAGGCACGCCTCGGTCGTGTCCCGCCCCGCCCCGGGTCATAGGGTGGCGACCATGTCGACGTCCGGGCTCCTCGGGGCCGCCCAGGTCCGTGACCTCGCCACCCGCCTCGGCGTCCGGCCCACCAAGACCTGGGGCCAGAACTTCGTCATCGACGCCAACACCGTCCAGCGGATCGTGCGGGTGGCCGGCATCGGCCCGGACGACGTCGTCGTCGAGGTCGGCCCGGGTCTCGGGTCACTCACCCTTGCCCTGCTGCCGGTGGCCCGGCACGTGACCGTCGTCGAGGTCGACCCGATCCTCGCGGGTGCGCTGCCCGAGACCGTCCGGACGGTCGCGCCCGGGGTGGCCGAGAAGCTCACGGTCGTCCACGCCGACGCCCTGCGCGTCGAGACGCTGCCCGGTGACGCGCCCACGGCGCTCGTCGCGAACCTGCCCTACAACATCTCGGTCCCCGTGGTGCTGAGCTTCCTCGAGCGCTTCCCGACGATCGAGCGGATCCTTGTCATGGTGCAGCTCGAGGTCGCCGAGCGGCTCGCGGCGGGACCCGGCTCGAAGACCTACGGCGTGCCCAGCGTCAAGGCCGCCTGGTACGCCGACGTCGCCCTCGCCGGCAACGTCAGCCGGTCGGTGTTCTGGCCGGTGCCCAACGTCGACTCCGGCCTGGTCTCGCTCACCCGCCGCGAACCCCCGCCGACCGACGCAACCCGCGCCGAGGTGTTCGCGTGCGTCGACGCCGCGTTCGCGCAGCGCCGCAAGACCCTCCGGGCCGCGCTCGCGTCCTGGGCCGGCTCGGCCCCGGCCGCCGAGGAGGCGCTCGTCGCCGCCGGCATCGACCCGCGGACCCGGGGTGAGCAGCTCGACGTGCACCAGTTCGCGGCGATCGCCAGCGCCCACAGCTCCCTGCGTGCCCAGAGTGCTCCGCGGGCTCAGCGGGCTCAGCCTGCCCAGCAGGCCGAGCAGGCCGAGCGTGACGGTTCAGTGGCCCCGCAGGGCGAGTAGCCGCCGTTCGGTCTCGTCCGAGAGTCCGCACCTCCTCGGGTCGCCCGGCTCCCGGCCCTCCTCGTGGGCCGCCGCGTCCCGCAGCGTCTCTACCACGGGCCGGCAGGCGAGCCCGGCGGCCCGGGCCGCCGCGCCGGTGTGCCCGCCGAAGCCGCGCCACTGCGGGTCCGAGATCCACAGCGGCAGGCTGTCCGGCCCCATCCACTCCTGAACCCCGTGCTCGGCGAGCCAGTCCGCCGTCGCGGCGACGACCGGCCCCTCGTGGCCGGCGACGTCACGGGCGGCGCGGAGCAGGCCGCCCAGCGTGTTCGGCTCGCCCACCGCGTCGAAGACCCCGGAGGTCCCGGACGCGGCGCACCGCACCAGCCAGGTCGCGAGGTCGCGCACGTCCACGAGGGACATCGGCAGGTCCGGGTCGTCGGGCGTGAGGACCGCACCGTCGGCACCGACGGGGTGGGCGAACCGCCACGGCCACCAGCCCGAGCGTCCCGACCAGTCGCCCGGCCCGCCGATGAGCCCCGCCCGGGCAACGAGGGCGTGGTCGCCGAAGCCGTCGAGCACGGCGGCCTCGCACGCCACCTTCGCCTCCCCGTACACCTCCATGTCGGTCATGACGTCGCCGTCCAGGGGCGGAAGCAGAGGCACGCTCTCGTCGGCCCCGGGACGGGAGTGGTCGGCATACACGTTTCCTGTGGAGACGAAGACGAAGCGGTCGGCGACGGGGGCGAGCGCCCCGACCGCTCGCCGGACCTGACCGGGCTGGCGCGAGACGTCGACGACGGCGTCCCAGCGGGCGTCGCCGGTGGTGACGCCGCGCAGGCCGTCGGGTTCGTCCCGGTCGCCGCGCAGCCACGTGGCACCGTCGGGCGCGTCACCGGCGGTGCCCCGGGCCAGGCAGGTCACGTCGTGGCCCTCGGCGAGCGCGTGCGCCGCCACGGCACGCCCGAGCATGGCCGTCCCACCGAGCACGAGGAGTCGCATGTCCACAGTCGACCCGTCCCGTCGCGCCCGCGCCACCGTGTTCGCTGACAGCGTGGATGTGGCAGGGCGTCGGCCCGTGACTAGTGTGGCCGCATGACCTCGGCGTACTCGGACCCCGCGCCCGTCACGGTGCGTGTCCCGGCCAAGGTCAACCTCGAGCTCCTCGTCGGCCCGGCGCGCGACGACGGGTTCCACACCCTGTCGACCGTCTACCAGGCGGTCAGCCTCCATGACGACGTCACCGTGGCCCTCGACGACGACTGGGGCTGCAGCGTCAACGGGCCGTACGCCGACGTCGTCCCGAACGGCGCGTCCAACCTCGCCCTGCGGGCGGCCCGGCTGCTCGCCGACGAGACCGCGATCGACACGCCGGTCCACGTGAGCATCGTCAAGTCGATTCCCGTCGCCGGGGGCATGGCCGGCGGGTCGGCCGACGCCGCCGCCACCCTCGTCGCGTGCGACCGGCTGTGGTCGCTCGGCCTGACCACCGAGGAGCTGGAGGAGTATGCCGCGGAGCTCGGCTCCGACGTGCCCTTCCTCATCCGCGGTGGCACCGCCATGGGCAGCGGCCGGGGGGAGCGGCTCGCCCCGGTGCTCGCCCGGGGGAGCTACCACTGGGTCTTCGCGATCAGCGACATCGGGCTGTCCACCCCGGAGGTCTATGCCGAGTGCGACGCCCTCCGCGGCGACACCCCCGTCCCCGACCCGGTGCCCAACCCCGAGCTCATGAGCGCGCTGCGCACCGGCGACCCGCACGTCCTCGCCCGGCAGCTGACCAACGACCTCCAGGCGGCGGCGATCTCGCTGCGTCCCGAGCTCGGCGAGGTCCTCAAGAGCGGCCTCGCGTTCGGCGCCCTCGGTGGCGTCGTCTCCGGGTCCGGGCCGACGGTGGCCTTCCTCGTCGAGGACGTCGAGGCCGCGATCGACCTCACCGTCGCCCTCACCGCGACCGGGGCCGCCCGAGAGGTGCGCAAGGCCGTCGGTCCCGTCCACGGCGCCCACGTCATCCCGGCCCGGGTCGACTAGTGGCCGTCCTCATCTCGGTCGAGCGCGCTGCCCTCGCGCTCGGCACCGCCCAGGTGCTCGACGGCGTCTCGCTCGGCGTCTCGGGCGGCGACCGGATCGGCGTCGTCGGGCGCAACGGCGGCGGCAAGACCACCCTGCTGCGGGTCATCGCCGGGGAGCTCGGCGTCGACAGCGGTCGGGTGGCCCGGCTCGGCGGCGCGACGGTGGGCGTCCTCACCCAGGACGACTCCCTTGACCCGCAGGCCACCGTGCGCGAGGCGGTCCTCGGCGGTCGCGCCGAGCACGTGTGGGCCGGCGACTCGCGCATCCGCGACGTCCTCACCGGCCTGCTCGGCGGCATCGACGCACCCGCCGTGAGCGGTCTCGACTCGACGGTGGCCGGCAAGTCCGGTGGCGAGCGGCGCCGGCTCGGGTTGGCAAAGCTGCTCGTCGACGACCCCGACGTGCTGCTCCTCGACGAACCGACGAACCACCTCGACGTCGAGGGTGTCGCGTGGCTCGCCGAGCACCTCGTGCACCACCGGTCGCGACCCGACAACGCCTTCGTCGCCATCACCCACGACCGCTGGTTCCTCGACGCCATCGCCACCCGGACGTGGGAGGTCGTCGACGGCCAGGTGAACGGCTTCGACGGCGGCTACGCGGCATACGTCCTCGCCAAGGCCGAGCGCGAGCGGATGGCCAAGGTCACCGCCGACCGCCGCAACAACCTGCTCCGCAAGGAGCTCGCGTGGCTGCGGCGCGGCCCGCCCGCACGCACGACGAAGCCGAAGTTCCGCATCGACGCCGCCAACGCGCTCATCGAGGACGAGCCGGCGCCGCGCAACGACGTCGAGCTCATGGCGTTCGCGACGAGCCGGCTGGGCAAGGACGTCATCGACCTCATCGACGCGACCGTCACCGCCGGCGACCGAGTGCTGCTCGACCACCTCACCTGGCACCTCGCGCCGGGGGCGCGCATCGGCATCGTCGGGGTCAACGGCTCCGGCAAGTCGACGCTGCTGCGCGCGCTCGCCGGTGAGGTCCCGCTCGCGTCGGGCAAGCGCAAGGAGGGCATCACCGTCCGGATCGGTCACCTCACCCAGGAGGTGCGCGAGCTGGACCGGCTGCGCGACGCACGCGTCATCGAGGCCGTCGAGGAGGTCCGCAAGGTCACCGTGCTCGGCGGCAAGGAGGTGAGCGCCTCCTCGCTCGCGAAGCGGCTCGGCTTCCCCGGTCCGCGCCAGCAGGTGCGCGTCGGTGACCTCTCCGGTGGGGAGCGGCGCAGGCTCCAGGTGCTGCGCCTGCTCATGGACGAGCCCAACGTGCTGCTGCTCGACGAGCCGACCAACGACCTCGACATCGAGACGCTCACCGCCCTCGAGGACGTCCTCGACGGGTGGGCCGGCACGCTCCTCGTCGTCTCGCACGACCGCTACCTGCTCGAGCGGGTCGCCGACCAGCAGGTGGCGCTGCTCGGCGACGGCCGGGTGCGCCAGCTCCCCGGTGGGGTCGAGGAGTACCTCCGGCTCCGGGCGACCGTCACCCCGTCGTACGCCGTCAGCGCTCCCGACCCCGCCTCCGCCTCCGCCTCCGCCGCCGGTTCGCCGTCGTCCTCGTCGTCCGCCGACTCGCAACGTCAGCGCGAAGGGTCGCTAGAACGACCCTCTGCGCTGACGCAACCGGCGGCGAGCCCGGCGGAGCAGCGCGACGCCCGCAAGGTCATGGCCCGGGTGGAGAAGCAGCTGTCGAAGCTCGCCGCCCGCGAGGAGCGCATCCACGCGGCGATGACCGAGCACGTCAGCGACCACGCGAAGGTGCTCGAGCTCAACCAGGAGCTGCGCGGGATCGTCGACGAGCGCGAGGTCCTCGAGCTCGAGTGGCTCGAGGCCGCGGACGTCCTCGAACCCTGACCCGCCCCGGTCAGCGCCGCTCCGCCGCCCGTCTGCGTCCGCAACCTTGGTCGAGAACCCGACCAGAGTTGCGGACACCCCAGCTCGGCAGGCTGCGCGCGTCCGCAACCTTGGTCGAGAACCCGACCAGCGTTGCGGACGCAAGCGGACGCGGAGTTGCGGGTCAGGGGCGTTCGATGGAGACGAGCAGCGCGCGCAGCTGCCAAGCCAGGGGGCCGCGGTCGGCCTGGGGCAGCTCGGCGAGCAGGCCCCGCTCGTGGGTGAGCAGGTCGTCGAGGGCGGCGTCGACGGCGCGCATCCCCTCGGGCGTGAGGCGCACGATGACGCCACGCCGGTCGCGCGGGTCGGGGTGGCGCTCGACGTAGCCGCGGGTGAGGAGCCGGTCGACCCGGTTGGTCATCGTCCCGCTCGTCACGAGCGTCTCGGAGACGAGCTGTCCGGGTGAGAGCTCGTAGGGCGCGCCCGCGCGGCGCAGCGCGGACAGCACGTCGAACTCCCAGCCGTCGAGACCGTGCTCGGCGAAGGCCGCGCCCCGGGCGAGGTCGAGGCGCCGGGCCAGTCGGGAGACCCGGCTGAGGATCTCGAGCGGCGTGACGTCGAGCTCGGGTCGCTCACGACGCCATGCCGAGACGATACGGTCGACATCATCCTCGGGCATGGGGGTGACTGTACTCCCGTCAAGTATCTTGACATCAAGATATGTCTCGCGGGAGGGTGGGGCCGAGCGGCCGGTCGGGCCGCCGGAGACAGCAGAGGGAGCAACGATGCGCGCACAGGCCAGCTGGGACCCCGCGGCATACGCACGGTTCGGGGAGCAGCGCAGCCGACCGTTCGCCGACCTCCTCGCGCAGGTGAGGGCCGACGAGCCCGAGCTCGTCGTCGACCTCGGCTGCGGCCACGGACCGGCCACGCTCACGCTCGCCCGGCTGTGGCCGAACGCCCGCGTCGTCGGTGTCGACGGGGCCGAGTCGATGCTCGAGGCGGCCCGTGCCCTGGACACCGAGGGGCGCGTCGAGTGGGTCCAGGCGGACCTCGCCGACTGGGACCCGGCGACGCTGGGCCAGACGCCGGACGTCATCATCACCAACTCCACGCTCCAGTGGGTGCCGGGCCACCTCAACCTCCTGCCGACATGGGTCGACGCCCTCGCACCCGGCGGCTGGCTCGCGCTCCAGGTCCCCAACAACTTCGACGCCCCCAGCCACGCCCTCATGCGGGCGACCGCAGCCACGCATGCGCGCGCCAACGAGCTGCTCGCGGCGCTCGACCTCCCGGCGGTGGGCGAGCCGAAGACCTACCTCACCTTCCTCAGCCGGCTCGGCTGCACGGTCGACGCGTGGGAGACCGTCTACGCGCACGTCCTCGACCCCGACGGCGAGTCCGAGGACCCGGTGCTCGACTGGGTGAGCAGCACCGGGCTGCGGCCGGTCCTCGACATCCTCCCGGAGGGTGAGGAGCGCAACGCCTTCCTCGAGCCGTATGCCGCGGCGCTGCGTGAGGCGTACCCGCGCAGCGAGGTCGGGGTCCTGTTCCCGTTCCGCCGCGTCTTCGCCGTGGCCCGCCGGAACGAGGCGTCATGAGCGTCCTCGGCATCCACCACGTCCAGGTCGCCTGCCCCGCCGGGACCGAGGACCTGCTGCGCCACTTCTACGGGGTCGTCTGCGGGATGCCCGAGATCCCCAAGCCTCCGGTGCTCGCCGCCGGCGGAGGGGTCTGGTTCGCCGTCGGCGAGCAGGAGCTGCACTGCGGAGTCGAGGACGGGTTCGCCGCCGCCCGCAAGGCCCACCCGTGCTTCGGGGTCGACGACGTGTCCGGGCTCGCGGCCGCGATCGCCGGCGCCGGGGGAGAGGTGCGCTGGAACCACGAGGTGCCCGGTGCGCAGCGCTTCCACACCGACGACCCGGTCGGCAACCGCATCGAGTTCCAGCAGGTCCGCGCCCCCAAGCTCGACTTCACCGTTTGACCCTCCGCCCGCCCCGACATATTGCGCATTCCGGGCGTACGAACCGCACTCCAGTGCCGTTGGTACGGCCGGAATGCGCAATATGTCGCGTCGCTGGGGGGCGGGTTCAAGGGAGTCACGCAACACCTCGATCACGAGGAGTTGTTTGTCATGAGGGGTCGGCCGAGGGCGCCGCGGGAGCTGGATCGCCGGTTTTGGGCTGGGATCCGGGACGGGTTGAGCGTGGAGGATGCGGGCGGGTTGACGGGGCTGTCGTACAGGTGGGCCAGTCGCATCTTCCGGGAGGCTGGCGGGGTGAAACCCACGTCTGTTGCCGCCCCGGTTGGCCGGTACCTGTCGTTCTCGGAGCGGGAGGAGATCGCGGCGTTGGTCCATGCCGACCGCGGGGTACGGGAGATCGCCCGCCGGCTGGGGCGTGATCCGGGCAGCATCAGCCGCGAGCTGGCTCGGGGCGCGACCAGGCGCGGCTACCGTCCCTCGGTGGCCCAAGCCGCAGTCGATCGTGGCCGCACGGCTCCTCGCGCGGCGAAGCTGGCCACCAATCTCCGGCTGCGTGGGGAGGTCCAGGCCAGGCTGGAGCGGCACGAAAGCCCGGAACAGGTCGCTGGAAGACTGAAGGTCGACTTCCCCGACGAACCGGAGATGCGGGTGTCGCACGAGACGATCTACCAGTCGCTGTACATCCAGGCCCGTGGTGGTCTCAAGCGGGAGCTGACCGCGTGCTTGCGCACCGGCCGGTCGATGCGCCGACCACGCCGCCGCGAGGGTGAGCGCCGCGCGCGGATCCCGGACATGGTGATGATCAGCTCGCGCCCGCCCGAGGTCGAGGACCGCGCGGTGCCCGGACACTGGGAAGGCGACCTCATCCTCGGCTCCACCGCCTCGGCGTCCGCGGTCGGCACGTTGGTGGAGCGCACCACCGGCTTCACGATGCTGCTGCACCTGCCCGACAACCACGGCGCCCTGGCCGTGCAGGACGCGCTGGTGGCCAAGATGCTGACGCTGCCTGAACAGCTCAGACGGTCGCTGACCTGGGACCAGGGCAGCGAGATGGCACGTCACGCCCAGATCGCCGAAGCCACCGGTCTGGAGATCTACTTCTGTGACCCCCACTCGCCCTGGCAGCGCGGCACGAACGAGAACACCAACGGGCTGCTGCGCCAGTACCTGCCCAAAGGTAGCGACCTCAGCTTCTACGGGCCCGGGATGCTCGACAACATCGCCGCCGAACTGAACTCCAGACCCCGCAAACGCCACGCCTTCAAAACCCCAGCCGAGATGCTCAACGAACTACTGTCTGCGAACATCGCCAACGGTGTTGCGTGACTTCCTTGATTCCGCCGGGGCGGAATGCGCAAGAAGTCGGGAGGAGGGGGTCAGTCGTGGGTGATCTGGGGTTTCGCCTCGAGGCCGGTGAGGCCGTTCCAGGCGAGGTTGACGAGCCCGGCGGCGACGTCGCGCTTCTTCGCCCTGGGGTTCTCCAGCCACCACTGGCCGGTCAGCGCGACCATGCCGACGAGCATCTGCGCGTACATCGGCGCCTGCTTCGGGTCGAGGTCGCGCGAGGTGAACTGGGCCGCGAGCAGGTGCTCGACCTGTGAGGCGACGTCGGAGATGAGCGAGGCGAAGTTGCCGGTCTGCTGCCCGGGCGGCGAGTCGCGCACGAGGATGCGGAAGCCGTCGGTGGAGGTCTCGATGTAGTCGAGCAGCGCCATGGCCGCCCGCTCGAGCAGCGCACGCGACCCGCCCTCCGAGGTCAGCGCGCCGGCGATCGCCCCGAGGAGGGACTGGATCTCGCGGTCGACGACGACGGCGTACAGGCCCTCCTTGCCACCGAAGTGCTCGTACACCACCGGCTTGGACACCCCGGCCGCACTGGCGATCTCCTCGACGGTCGTCGCCTCGTAGCCGCGGTTCGCGAAGAGCTTGCGCCCGATGCCGATGAGCTGCTCACGTCGCTGCGCCCCGGTCATCCGCCCCCGCGGAGTGCGCGCCTTGGCCCCTGCCTCGTCTCGACTCACTCGCACCATTGTGCCCTGCGCCCGGTCGGGCGGTCGCCGTCACCTCCGCGCAGGTCAACTACCCTTGGGCGTCGTATGCCGTGGGCTCGCCTCGCGCATCGTTCCCCGGTTGGTCTGCCGGCAGGGCCCGCCTGACTTTGAATCAGGACTAGCGACGTAGGTTCGACTCCTACCCGGGGAGCGGCTCCACCCGTGCGGTGGCGTCGCCGACGACGACGAACCGGCGCGGGTGGCTTTTGTGGCGTGTCCCTGCGGACGGGGTGCCCTGCATGGTTCGCTGTTCCCCAGCGGCATCCGAGGCGGGTCCGGTCCACCGGCCCCGCCGACCTCTGTCGCAGGCACCGTGCTCACGGTGCGTCACCTCGATGGGGAGGGTCTGGGCATGAAGGTCAACCGTCGGATCGTTGCTGGCGCAGGGGTGCTGGCACTGTCGGCCGTGGGAGTCGCGCAGGGGTGGAGCGCGATGGCAGCCCCCGGCGACCCCCAGCTGGGGCTGCGCGTCGCCACTCCCCACCTCCAGGTCGAGCGGATGGAGGGCGACCCCTACATCTTCGCCGAGCTGGGCACCTACGTCGGGGTGACGAAGGCCGCCCTGCAGATCGAGGCGCTGCCGGCGGCGGACGGCACAGCGGACCTCTGGCTCGTCCGCCGTGACGAGCGCGGGAAGATCACCCGCGACCGCAAGATCCAGACGCCGTCGCGAGGGCCGATGTCGGTCGGGCTGCCCGACTTCCTCGACCTCGAGGTGAAGGACGCGTCCGGACAGGTCCTCTCCCGCCAGCAGCTCGGATTCTGCCCGGGCGGTGACTGGGGCATGTCGTCGCAGGCGAGGCTCGACGCGACCGGCCCGGCGGAGCCTGTCATGGCGAACAACTGCGGCACCGGGCTCACCAGGCACCTCGTCTACGGTCTCGACAAGGGGTGGGCGGCGGGGGTCGGGAACGAGCTGCTCAGCAACTTCGAGGGCGCCGACGGTGACTACTCGCTCACCCTGCGGATCGCGCCGACGTACGTCCGCCAGTTCGCGATCCCGGCGAAGCAGGCCGTCGCGTCCCTCACCATGACGGTCGCGACGGTGCCGTGCCCGTACGACCCCGAGTACTGCCCGAGCCCGGGGGAGGAGCCCCCCGTCGCCGACGCGAGTGCGGCCGCCCGCGTCGCCGGGGAAGCCCACGCCGCGCACTCGACCCCGGCCCCACAGACACCGCAGGCGTCCCACGGCTCCGGACACGGACCGGCCACGCTCGACCCGGTGGTCCGGGCCGCGGCCGCGGACGTCAACGCCCGGGCGGCACGCACCGCGACCCTCGACTCGTCGGCGGCGCTGCGGATCGCGACGGCGCGGGGCACCCCCGAGCGCGGCAACCAGGCGGTGGCCGACAAGAGCCGCAAGGGGAACGGCCTGCCCGACATGGTCGCGCTGCCGGCCTTCGACATGTACGCGGGGACCGACGAGGAGGGCAGGGACCAGCTGTCGTTCGGTGCCAACATCGCCAACCTCGGCTCCGGGCCGCTGGTCGTCGAGGGCTACCGCGTCGACGAGAGCACGATGGCGGCGACCCAGTGGGAGTACCGCAACGGTGTCCCGACCCGGTCGTTCCCGGCCGGTGAGTTCGAGTGGGACCCCCGGGAGGGTCACTTGCACTGGCACTTCGAGGACATCGCCCAGTACGACCTCGTGGCCGCGAACGGCTCGATCACCCGCAGTGGGAAGCAGGCCTTCTGCCTGGCCCCCACCGACCCGATCGACCTCACGCTGCCGGGCGCCGAGCAGCGCGTCGACACCGACCGGCTCTGGTCCGCATGCAGCGGCCAGTCCGCGCTCTGGATCCGACAGGTCCTGCCGGCCGGGTGGGGCGACACGTACTACCAGGGTCTTCCGGGTCAGGCCTTCGACCTCACCGGCCTGCCCAACGGGACCTACTCGGTGCGGGTGACGACGAACTTCCGCAACCGCCTCAAGGAGTCGAACTCCAGCAACAACGTCTCGAACACGAGGATCGAGATCGGCGGTGTCCCGGGCGAGCGCACCGTGACCGAGCTCGACTGACGGAGGGGCGACCGGGCGGCCGGGCGGCCAGGCGAACCGGTCAGCGCACGACCGAGTAGCGGCCGCACATGAAGTCGCGGTTGCGGGCCACCTCCTCGAGCCTCAGCTCCACGTGGCGGGGCAGCACCGGCGCTCCTGCCCCGATCGTCACCGGCGCGTACTGGACCCACACCTCGTCGAGCAGCCCGGCGTCGTGGAATTGGCCGACGAGGTCGCCACCGCCGATGAGCCAGACGTCCTTGTCGCCGGCGGTCTCGACCATCTGCGCGTGGACCTGCACGACGTCGGCCCTGGTGAACCGCACCTGTTCGGACGCCGGGAAGTCGCGGTGGGTGAAGACCCACGTCGGCTTCGGGGACCAGTTCTCGGGGTCGTGGTCGAGCAGCCACTGCCACGTCGACGCGCCCATGGCGCACGCGCCGATCCGGGGGGCGAAGGTGTCGTAGCCCATGGGGCCGTCGCCGTCGATGTCGCGGGACATGAGCCAGTCGAGGGAGTGCTCCGGCGTCGCGATGAAGCCGTCCAGGGTGCATCCGGTGTAGTAGATCGTCGCCATCGCCCCACGATGGCACCGAGTGCCGACACCCGTGAGGGGTGCGCGGGAACGGGCGAGGACGGCATACCGCCGACTCGTCGGTACAGTGGCGCGGTACGTCGCCGCGATCTTCGGGAGCCCACCTCGTGACCACTGCTCGGCCCGCCGCCGTCATCATCCTCGCCGCAGGCGAGGGGACCCGGATGAAGTCAGCCACCCCCAAGGTGCTGCACCGGATCGGGGGTCGCAGTCTCGTCGGGCACGCCATCGTCGCGGCCCGCGCGACGAACCCCCAGCACCTCGCCGTCGTCGTCCGGCACGAGCGTGACCTCGTCGCCGGCCACATCGGTGAGGTCGACGCCACCGCGACCATCGCCGACCAGGACGACGTCAAGGGCACCGGCCGCGCCACCGAGTGCGCGCTCGAGGTGCTCCCGGACGGGCTCACCGGCACGGTCCTCGTCACCTACGGCGACGTGCCCCTGCTCACCGGCGAGACCCTCGTCGACCTCGTCGCCCGTCACGATGAATCCGGCAGCGCCGCGACCGTCGTCACCGCGCACCTCGACGACCCGCACGGCTACGGCCGCATCGTGCGGGACGCCGACGGCGGCGTCGCCGGCATCGTCGAGCAGAAGGACGCCACGGAGGACCAGCGCGCGATCACCGAGATCAACTCCGGGATCTACGCCTTCGACGTGGCCGTCCTGCGCTCCGCGCTCGCCGAGGTCGGCACCGACAACGCCCAGGGCGAGAAGTACCTCACCGACGTCCTCGGCATCGCCCGCGACGCCGGCAAGAGGGTCAGCGCCCACGTCATCGACGACCTGTGGCAGACCGAGGGCGTCAACGACCGGGTCCAGCTCGCCACCCTCGGACGCGAGCTCAACCGGCGCAGCAACGAGCGCTGGATGCGCGAGGGCGTGACCATCGTCGACCCGGCGACGACGTGGATCGACAGCGACGTCTCCATCGGCCGCGACACGGTCATCCTGCCCGGCACCCAGCTCCTCGGAGCGACGTCCATCGGCGCGAACGCCCGCATCGGACCCGACACGACGCTCACCGACACCGAGGTGGGCGAGGGCGCGGAGGTCAAGCGCACCGAGGCCCACCTCGCGAGGATCGGCCCGCGCGCGAGCGTCGGCCCGTTCTCCTACCTCCGCCCCGGCACCGTCCTCGGCGCGCAGGGCAAGATCGGCGGCTTCGTCGAGACCAAGAACGCGACGATCGGTGACGGCGCCAAGGTCCCGCACCTCACCTACTGCGGCGACGCGACCATCGGCGAGGGCGCCAACATCGGCGCCGGCACGATCTTCGCCAACTACGACGGCGTCGCCAAGCACCACACGACGATCGGCAAGCACTCGTTCGTCGGCAGCGACACGGTCCTCGTCGCCCCGGTCGACGTCGCCGACGGCGCCTACGTCGCGGCCGGCAGCGCCCTCACCGGTGACGTGGAGCCCGGCCAGATCGCGGTCGCCCGCGGGCGCCAGCGCAACGTCGACGGCTGGGTCGCCCGGGCCCGCGCCGGCACCCCTACCGCAGCGGCCGCCGCGGCGGCCGCGGAGGCGGGCACCCGGCACACGGGAGAAAGCGCGGAACCGGCGACTGGGTCTCGAGAAGGAGAGGCCCGAGCATGACGAAGGAAGACCGCCCCAAGTCGGCCAACATCCGCAAGAAGCCCAAGAAGCAGCTGATGATGTTCTCGGGCCGCTCCCACCCGGGGCTGGCGCAGGAGATCGCCGCGCTCATCGGCACCGAGCTCGTCCCGACGAGCGCCTACAACTTCGCCAACGGTGAGATCTACGTCCGCTACGAGGAGTCCGTGCGCGGCTCCGACGCGTTCGTCATCCAGAGCCACAGCGCGCCGCTCAACGAGGCGATCATGGAGCACCTCATCATGATCGACGCGCTCAAGCGGGCCAGCGCCAAGCGGATCACCGTCGTCATGCCGTTCTACGGCTACGCCCGCCAGGACAAGAAGCACCGCGGTCGTGAGCCGATCTCGGCGCGCCTCATGGCTGACCTGTTCAGGACCGCGGGCGCCGACCGGCTCATCGCCGTCGACCTGCACACCGACCAGATCCAGGGGTTCTTCGACGGTCCGGTCGACCACCTCATGGCCCAGCCGGTGCTGTCGGACTACGTGTCGGCCAAGTACGGCCGCGAGGACCTCGCGGTGGTCTCGCCCGACGCCGGCCGCATCAAGGTCGCCGAGCAGTGGTCCAAGCGCCTCGGCGGGGTGCCGCTGGCCTTCATCCACAAGACGCGCGACGTCAACCAGCCCAACCAGGCCGTCGCCAACCGCGTCGTCGGAGAGGTCAAGGGGCGCGTCTGCGTCCTGGTCGACGACATGATCGACACCGGCGGCACCATCGCCAAGGCCGCCGACGCCCTCAGGGCCGACGGCGCCAAGGACGTCATCATCGCGGCGACGCACGCGATCCTCTCGGCGCCGGCCACCGAGCGGCTGCGCGACTGCGCCGCCCGCGAGGTCATCGTCACCAACACGCTTCCCATCGCACCGGAGAGCGAGTTCGAGGGCCTCACCGTGCTGTCGATCGCCCCGCTCATCAGCGCGGCCATCAAGGAGGTCTTCGAGGACGGCTCGGTGACGAGCCTCTTCGGCGGCCGCGCCTGACCCTGGTCCCAGCCCGCCGTCAGGTGCTGTGCCGGCGCAGGCGGTATGCCGCGACGTGGGCCTTGTTGGCGCACGTCCCGTCGCAGTAGCGCCGGCTCCGGTTCTTGGTGAGGTCGATGACGACGTCACCGCAGTCGTCGGCGGCGCAGACCCGCAGCCGCTCGGTCTCGCCGGCGCGGATGAGGTCGGTGACGGCCATCGCCACCTCGACCGCCACCCGTGTGGCGATGGGGGCGTCGTCGTCAGTCGCGTGGATGTGCCAGTCGAGGTCGTCGTGCCGGACCACCCGGGGGAGGGCGCGGTGCTCGGCGAGCAGCGCGTTGACGCCCTCGACGAGCCCCTCCACGTCCCGGCTCCACAGCTCGCGCAGCCGGGGCCGCAGGGCGTGCACCGCCTCGAGCTCGGCGCGGGTGCGGGGCCGTCCGCCGCTCCACTCCCAGCGGTCGAGGTGGCGCACGAGCGCCTCGAGCGTCGGCAGGTCCTCCTCGGCGGAGTCGCCGAAACCGGGCTCGGTGTTGATGAGGTCGGCGGCGTGCTGGAGCGAGAGCTCCGTGTCATGGGCAAAAACCATCTTGACTCCTGACAGCGGGCGGGTCTAGCGTGGCGGAGGTAAGGGTCAAGACCATAGTTTACTCCTGACAGAGGTGAGTCCGTGAACGCCGGAACCCCGCACCGCTCCGCTCGCAGCATGCTGCTCGGACTCCTCCTCGTCGTCCTCGCGTCGGCGTCGTTCGGCACGTCGGGCGCGTTCGCGAAGGCCCTGCTGCTTGCCGGCTGGTCGCCCGCCGGCGTCGTCACGTGGCGCGTGGGCTTCGCCGCCGTCCTCCTCGTGCCGGTCGCGGCCTGGGCCGTGCGCGGGCGGTGGTACCTGCTGCGGCGCAACGCCGGGGCCGTCGCGGCCTTCGGCCTCGTGGCGGTCGCGGGCTGCCAGTTCGCCTACTTCAACGCCGTCGAGACGCTGTCCATCGCGGTCGCCCTGCTCCTCGAGTACCTCGGCAGCGTCCTCGTCGTCGGCTGGATGTGGGCCCGTCACGGACGTCGTCCCACCCGCCTCACCCTCGCCGGTGTCGCCCTGTCGGTGCTCGGGCTGGTCCTTGTCCTCGACGTCCTCTCGGGCGTGCAGATCTCCTGGGCGGGTGTCGTCTGGGGCCTGCTCGCTGCGGTCGGCCTCGCGACGTTCTACGTGTCGTCGAGCCACGACCACGAGGAGTCGCTCCCGCCACTGGCGCTCGCGGGTTTCGGTCTGGGCGTCGGTGCAGTGGCGCTCGTGGCCGCCAGCGCCACCGGGCTCATCGACTACGCCACCGCGCGCGACAGCGTGCAGATCGCCGGCCTCGCCACCGCGTGGTGGGTGCCGATCGCCGAGCTCGCCGTGGTCGCGGCCGCTCTCGCCTACGCCGTCGGTGTCATGGGCACGCGCCTCGTCGGCGCCACGGTCGCGAGCTTCGTCGGCCTGTCCGAGGTCCTCTTCGCGGTCCTCGTCGCCTGGGTCCTCCTCGACGAGCTGCCCGGCTGGATCCAGCTCGCCGGCGGGCTCCTCATCCTCGCCGGGGTCGTCGCCGTGCGGCTCGGCGAGCCGCAGCCCGAGCACGAGGGCGGCGGTGACGGCGACGACGAGGGCGGGCGGACGGCATACCCGCAGGTCGGTGACACAGACGAGGAGGCCTCGAAGGCCGATTGGCCTGCCCCCCACCCAGTCGCCTAGACTTTCGGGGTTGCCTCGGCGAGGGACGCTGCACCGGCCAGAGATGTTCGGTCGCACGTCCGTGATCGACGCGGTGGTCATCGAAGTCACAGGTCGTGGACCCCTGGCTCTCCGTGGACCAGCGCGCCTGTCCGTGCCGTGTCCCGCGTCGAGGCCACCGCTGCGTCGAGTCCACTCGACGTCCACCTGACCGATTCGCCCCGATCTCCAGGAGACTCCCGTGTCCAACGACACCATCACGCTGCAGGCCGAGGCCCGCTCCCAGTTCGGCAAGGGCGCGGCCCGCAAGATCCGCCGCGACCACAAGATCCCCGCCGTCATGTACGGCCACGGTGCCGACCCCGTGCACATCACGCTTCCGGGCCACGACGCCATGATGGCGCTCAAGAACCCCAACGCGCTCCTCACGATCGTCCTGGACGGCAAGGAGCAGATGGCCCTGGCCAAGGACGTCCAGCGCGACCCGATCAAGCCGGTCATCGAGCACGTCGACCTCGTCATCGTCCGCAAGGGCGAGAAGGTCACCGTCGACGTCTCCGTCCACCTCGAGGGCGAGGCCGCCCCCGAGACGGTCGTCACGCTCGACAACTCGAGCCTGCAGGTCGAGGCCGAGGCCACCAACATCCCCGAGTCGATCACCGTCTCGGTGGAGGGCCTCCAGGCCGGCACCCAGATCCTCGCCGGCGCCGTCACGCTGCCCGAGGGCGCCACGCTCGTCACCGACGCCGAGATGCTCGTCGTCAACGTCACCCAGCAGATCTCCGCGGAGGCCCTCGAGGCCGAGCTCGCCGAGGCCGAGGCCGAGGCCGGCATCGAGCACGAGGAGTCCGACGCCGAGGTCGAGGCAGCCGAGGGCGAGTCCGCCGAGGGCGACGCTGCCGAGGGCGACACCGAGAAGTCCGAGGACGCCTGAGCCACCGCGCTCCACGCCTCACCTCAGCAGGCCCGGTCCGGACGCGGACCGGGCCTGCCGGCGTCTGTGGGCGCCCGACGGCCGCGGTGGTCGGGGCGATGGTCGGCCCGCGCGATCTCAGCAGGGACGGTCGAGCCGGGTCATCGTCGCGTCGTCCAGCGCCAGCGAGCCGGCGGCGAGCGCCTCGTCGAGCTGTCCCACCGAGCTGACCCCGACGATCGGCCGGATGGCGGGGGTGCCGTGCAGCAGCCATGCGAGGACGACCTGGCCGCGGGTCGCGCCCAGCTCGGCGGCGACCTCGCCGAGGACCGCGAGCCGTCGCGTCGTCCCGGGGTGGTCGTACTCGTCCGGGAACGGTCGGTCCTCCCGGTCGTAGCTGCCCTGGACCAGCGGGCTGTAGGCCCACAGCTCCATCGGCGGGTTCTCGGTGACGTAGTCGAGCGTCTCCTCGCTGACGAAGCCGAACCGGTGGTCCTTGCCCGGCACGGTGACGTCGGGACGCGGTCGGACGTAGCTCGTCGTGAGCTGGAGGGCCGTCCACGGCTCGAGGCCCTGCGCCAGGGCGTGCGCCCGCCCGCGCTCGACCCGCCACGTCGCGTGGTTGGAGACGCCGAGCCGGGCCACCTTGCCCGCCTCGACGAGCCGGCCGAAGGCCTCGGCGCTCGCGGTGACGTCGGTGGACCGGTCCTCGCCGTGGGCCCAGTAGAGGTCGATGGTGCCGACACCGAGACGGGCCAGGCTGCGGTCGCACTCCCGCGCGACGACCTCGCAGGAGAGTCCCTCGACGCCGGCCGCGTGGTCGGCCGGGTCCACGGGCTCGACACCCACCTTGGTCGCGAGCTGCACCACCTCGCGCACGCCCGGGCGGGCGGCGAGCCACCGGCCGATCGTCGCCTCGCTCTGGCCACCGGCCCCCGACTCGCTGCTCCAGAACGCGTAGCAGTTGGCGGTGTCGATCATCTCGCCCCCGGCCTCGACGAAGCGGTCGAGCAGCGCGAACGAGGTCTCCTCGTCGGTACGGGTGCCGAAGTACATGGTGCCGAGGACGAGGTCGCTGATCATGCCCCCGACGCTAGCGTCTGCGTGGATGGTGAAGTCTCCGACCAACCACGCAGACGCAAGCGGGAGTTTGGGGGCGGGCGGGGGCGGACGGCATACTCGTCGGTTGTGAGTGAGACGTGGCTGGTCATCGGACTCGGGAACCCCGGCCCGACGTATGCCGGCAACCGCCACAACGTCGGGGCGATGGTCGTCGACGAGCTCGCGACGAGGACGCGGAGCCCGCTGCGGTCGCACAAGTCCCGCGCGGCCGCGGCGCAGGTGAGGATCGGCACCGGCCCGGGTGGCGTGCCCGGCCCGTCAGCGGTCATCGCGGTGCCCAGCAGCTTCATGAACGAGTCCGGGGGGCCGGTCAAGGCGCTCATGGGGTTCTTCTCGATCGAGCCCGAGCGCCTCGTCGTCGTCCACGACGAGCTCGACATCCCGGCGGGTGACGTACGCCTCAAGCTCGGCGGCGGCGAGGGCGGCCACAACGGGCTGCGCTCGATCTCGACGTCACTCGGCACCCGCGACTACCTGCGCGTCCGAGTCGGCATCGGGCGCCCGCCCGGCCGTCAGGACCCGGCGGACTTCGTCCTCAAGGACTTCTCCGCGACCGAGCGGAAGGAGCTTCCGTTCCTGCTCGGCGACGCAGCGGACGCCGTCGAGATGCTCATCGCCCACGGACTCACGGACGCCCAACAGAGGTACCACGCGCCTTCGTGAGGATGGGCCGTGTGGTCCTCACCCCCTCGGGTGAGAGCCGGGGGGGTCGTCTGGCACATGCGTGTCGCAAAGCATGACCGAGTTGGCTCATCTTTCATGGTTGAGCCACCCCGCAGATCACCATCTCCCTAGCGTCGCAAGTGTGGTGAGGAGGACCGCCACGAGAACTGACCAATCGAAAACTTGGTGGGTGCGGCGTGCAGGGACAGGGCTCACGTGAGGCCGGACACGTTGACGTCGGCCTGTTCCTGCCGCCCGTCGCGCTGCGGCGGAGCAGGACCTGGATGCGTGCGACGAAGGCGGACGCACCCTCACCCTCTCCTCCTCGGACACGGGCGCGGACCGAGCTCGGGTGGCCCGCCGCCTATCGCCTGCGGCTGATCCTCGGCGACGGGCTGTGCGCTCTCATCGCGAGTGCAGCAGCAGTGGTGCTGCGGTTCGGCCGACTCCCGGATGGCATCGCCGTGGTGCTGCTCCTCACCCCGCTGACGTGGGTGACGGCCGTGCGCCTCCTCCAGGGATACCAGGGTCGCCACCTCGGCCAGGGCGCCCAGGAGTACCGGGTGGTGCTGTGGGCCGGGGCCCTCCTCCTGGGTGGCGCGGGTTTCACGTCGTACGCGTTCAAGCTGGAGCTGGCGCGTGGGTACGTCTTCCTGGTCGTCCCCCTCCTCGTCAGCCTGGCACTGGTGCTGCGCAAGGGCCTGCGGTCGTGGCTCACCCGGGAGCGGCTCCGCGGGAAGTACCGCCAGCGGACGATCGTCGTCGGGACGGCGAAATCGGCGGGCGAGCTGATCCGCGAGCTGAGGAGGTCTCCGTCGAACTCCTTCGAGCTCGTTGGAGCGTGTGTCACCGGAGCCAAGGACCGCGCCGCCATCGAAGGCGTACCTGTCGCCGGAAGGCCGGGTGACGTCACGCTCGCCGTGGACTTCAGTGACGCGGCACTGGTTGCGGTGAGCGGACATCCGGGCCTGACCGGCAAGGAGCTGCGCGAGCTCGCGTGGGAGCTGGAGGAGCGTCATGTCGACCTGGTCATCTCGCCGGGAATCTTCGAGGTTGCCGGTCCGCGCCTCTCGATCCGGGCCGAGGCGGGAGTCTCCCTCCTTCACCTCGAGCGCCCGGTGCGTGCCGGCACCCGTCTCGTGGTCAAGCGAATGCAGGACCTGACCCTGGCCGTCATCCTCACCGTCCTCGGCCTTCCCTTCCTCATGCTGGTGGCGCTGGCCGTCCGTCTGGACTCCAAAGGCCCGATCCTCTTTCACCAGAAGCGGATTGGCCAGAGTGGTCAGGAGTTCCGCATCTACAAGTTCCGCACGATGGTCGTCGACGCCGAAGCCAGGCTGGCGGCTCTCTCGGACATCGGTCATGAGGTCAACGCGGTGTTGTTCAAGAGCAGTGACGACCCCAGGGTGACTCGGGTCGGCCGATGGCTGCGCCGGTTCTCCCTCGACGAGCTGCCCCAGCTGATCAACGTCCTGCGCGGCGAGATGTCGCTCGTGGGACCCCGACCGGGACTGGCATCGGAGGTCGACCGCTACGAGCCGGACGCCATGCGCCGACTACGGGTCCGTCCGGGGATGACCGGTCTGTGGCAGGTGAGCGGTCGGTCGACCCTGAACTGGGAGCAGACCGTACGCCTGGACCTCTGGTACGTCGACAACTGGTCCACGACCCTCGACCTTCAGATCCTCATCCGGACTGCACGCGCCGTGGTCGGGGGCAGCGGTGCGTACTGATGGGCGTTCACGCTTGTCATCGGTGACACATGAACGGCCGTGGGATCCGTGTGAGCCCACGCCATGGTCGAGGATGAGTCCATGAGCCAGGCTCCCTTGCTGCTGGTCGGCGCCAGCGGTCTTGCCATCGAAGTCGCCGAATGTGCCAGGCGACTGCGCCGCGGCGTCGTGGGGTGCCTGGACGACGACCCGCACCGTGCAGGACAGATTCTGCCAGGGGGCATCACGGTGCTCGGAACGACTGATTCCTTGCAGGCGTTCGAGGCGCTCACCGACGCTGAATCCAACGCCCTGCTGGTGTGCGTTGGCCAAGGTTCACTGCGCCGACGAGTGGTCGAGCGCCTGCGCGGGGACGGTGTGGGAGCCGAGCGGTACGCGACACTCATCGACGAACGGACAGTCGTTCCCCCCGGCACCGTCGTCGGTGTTGGCGCAATCCTTCTCGCCGGCGTCGTCATCACCGCTCCCATCACCATCGGAGCTCACGTTGTCGTGATGCCACACGTGACGCTCACCCACGACGTCGTTGTCGAGGACTTCGTCACCCTGGCAGCCGGAGTCCGGCTCGGGGGTGGCGTGCGCGTGGGTCCCGCGGCCTATCTCGGCATGAACTCCTCGGTGCGCCAAGGCGTCACGGTGGGCGAAGGCGCGACGCTGGGCATGGGTGCGGTGTTGTTGCAGGATCAGCCCCCAGGTGAGACATGGGTGGGTGTTCCTGCCCGCCCGATATAGCCCGCGTTCCAACGCCGTTCAACGAACGAGCGAGCTCCGCCTGACCTCACTCTCAGAATGGCTCGAAATTCGAGACCCCTCGAGTCAGACGGGTGGCACCGCATGGGGCCCAACGGTGACCGTCTCGTGGTTCCAAGGGAACCCTCCGGGGCCCCAGCGGGCCATCTTTCGCACTTACGACAGCGAGCCCCCGACTGCCCTCCTAGCGTCTGGAGTGTGGGGTCGATCTCCGGCCAACACCACAGCAGGCCCCGTCCCCGCAAGCGGGACGCGAGCAGAAAGCGGCTGGTGCCTTGCGTCGGATCATGAGCAACGAGGCGCACACCGTGGGGATCGCACGGTGCTGCGTCAACCGCCCACGGGGGGCTCACGACGCAGTCCCCGGTCGTTCGTTGGATCCGAGTTCGCCGCCGTCGACAGAAGGGAACCCGTAAGATGTCCAGTCGTTCCATTGAGCCAAACGGTTCGTCGATCGTGCCGCAGGTTCCCCGCCAGCCGCTGAGCTCCGGCAACCGTCCGACGTTGCTCGTCGCTTCGACCGGTGGACACCTCGAACAGTTGCTGCGACTACGAGATCGGCTCGGGGACTCGCTCGGTGCCACAGAGTGGGCGACCTTCGATGGTCCCCAGTCGCGGGCCCTTCTTCGCGACGAGACGGTGCATCACGTCGGCTACATCCGGCCTCGCGACCTGGCGGCCGCCGCCAAGTGCGTGCCGTCGGCCTTGCGCATCATGCGTCGAGGCGGATACGGAGCTGTGGTCTCGACCGGCGCAGGGATCGCCGTTCCCTTCTTTCTTGCGGCGGCCGCCTGCAACGTCCCGCGCTACTACATCGAGAGCGCAGCGCGTGCCGATGGGCCGAGCCTTGCGGGACGGTTGGTCAGTCATGTCCCCGGTACTCGTCTCTTCACCCAGTACAAGTCGTGGGAGGGCGGTGGTTGGTCCTACGTCGGATCAGTGTTCGACGCCTTCGAGCTGGGCGGTCCCACCATGGCGCCGTTGGCGCCGGGATCGTCAGCGAATCGTGTGGTCGTGACCTTGGGCACGATGCCGCGCTACGGATTTCGGCGCCTGGTCGAGCGGCTCGCCATCCTCCTGCCGGAGGTGTGCGCACCGGACGCCGAGGTGCTGTGGCAGACCGGCGCCACGGACCTCACGGGAGTGCCGGTCACCGGGCGCAACCAGGTGCCCGCCGACGAGTTGCGAAGCGCCATTCGGGAGTCAGACCTCGTCGTGACACACGGTGGCATCGGGTCTGCCCTCATGGTCTTGGAGTCGGGCCGTGTTCCGGTGATGGTGCCCCGACGGGCGGCGTACGGGGAACACATCGACGACCACCAGCTCCTGATCTGCAACCATCTCGGACAGCGTGGCATCGCGATCGCTCGCGAGGGCGGTGCCCTTTCAGTGGGTGACCTGTGGGATGCAGCTCATTCATCCACTCGGATGGCTGTGACGATGCCCATGGACCTCGCGCGGCAGGCGACGTCAGTCCTCACCGGATGACGGCGGGCGACCACGCCTTGGGGATGAGAATGGACGGCCGACCCGACCCGTTGGCCTGGACCACCCAGACGTTCGACTCTGCGGCACGGGAGCCCTCGCCCGGCAATCCGTAGAGGATGCGTGCGTCGTCGAGCCACTCGACCTGGTCGTCGACGCTGCGTCGTTCGGCGAGCTGCGTCTCCTGGCCCGTCTTGATGTCGAGGACGACGAGACGCCAGTCGCCGCGTTCGCGGTTGCCCCGCTTCTTGTAGGCGACCCGCGTCCCATCGGGAGACAGGGAGGGGCACTCGGCGTCGGTTCGGACCGTCTCGATCCGGCGAGTGGAGAGTCGACCACGCGCGAGGTGAGTCTGCCCGCCATACGCCACCGTGACGTAGAACTGGTCGTCGTCGCCGGCGAAGGTGACGCCCCAGTAGTTGCGATCGACCGGCGCGATCCGTTTGCCCCCATCGACGAGAGTGAACTCCTCCAGGTCGAAGCTCACCTGGTTGGCCAAGCGGGTCACGATCGTGCGGGTGGAGAACGATGCCGTGGCATATGAGTCCCCCGCCACGAAGCTGGTTGTCGACGCCAACCGACCATCGGACGAGAGGCGGGCCCGGCTCGGGCTGCCGGTGAGCTGAAGCCGCTGCGGAGCCGTGGTCCCGTCGGCATAGACCCTCGCGGAGTACGTCGTGACGATGCCACGGTCGGACGCGAGGCACAGCGTCCGGCCGGCCGTCGCGAAGACCCGATCACACTGTCGCCCGGTGAGGGCGCGCGCCTTCCCCGGCTGGTCCAGCGGCACCATGGCGACCTCACCGAACGCTGGCCCCAGCGCCGTGTTGCGAAAGACGATCCGTGGCCCTGCCTCGACAGAAGCCTGCGCCACTGTGCTCTGTCCCGGGGCAGTGGCCGTGATGCGTTGCTGGTCGGTGCGGGAGCGAGCGATGAACGCAGCGGCTCCTCCCACGACCACGATGGCGACGAGGGTGATGATCAGGAAGCGAAGGCGCGTGCTCACGACCGGCCATTCTGCATCGTGCCGGAACCGGGTGCGGGCGCAGCGGAGAGGCTGGAGATGAGCCTGCCCGCCACGGGGATGGCAACCAGGAGCAGGGCCGCGAAGACCAGCACCGCCTCGGTGCGTCCGGCAGCGGTCCAGAGGGCACCGAAGACCAACGAGGACGCAAACCGGGCCACGGCGACGACCGTTTGGGTGGTGGCGATGCCGACAGCGCGAATCTGCACCGGGACGATGCTGGCGGTCAGCGCGGCGAGCACCCCGTCGGTCGCCGCGTAGTAGGCGCCCAGGCACACGAGACAGAGAATGGTGATGGCTGCGCCGCGCACCGGGCCGGCAACGCAGAGATACGCCGCGACGAGAAGCAGGTGCCCGCCGACGAAGACGCGTTGCCGACCGATCCGGTCGGCCAACCGTCCGCACGGGATCGCGAGAAGGAAGTACGCGATGTTGGTGCCGACGAACAGCAGCGGGAAGTAGGTCGAGGCGAGATCGTCACGGGTGAGCAACGCGAGGTACAGAAATCCATCGCTGATGGCCAGCATCGAAAGCAGGGCGGCGGTCAGGACCAGACGGCCCATGCCGTGACGCCGCATCAGGGACAGCGACGGTCGCACCGCAGGCACGGTGTGGCCGGGGCTGGCGTGGTTGGACGCTGCGCGGGTGGTGGCACGCGGCTTGAGGTTGGGCACGAACATGGCCAGCACGGCCAGCCCGAGCAGGGCGGCGGCGAACGATGTGACGAAGACCGCGGCGAAGTCACCCGGCACCACCCACAGGATGGCGAAGGCGAGGAGGGGGCCGATCGCGGCGCCCACGGTGTCGAGGGCACGGTGCACGCCGAAGGCACGACCCAGGTGTGGGGGCGCCGTCGAAGCGGCGATCAGTGAATCCCGAGGTCCCGTGCGCAGGCCCTTGCCCAGACGGTCCAGGGTGATGGCGACGGTGAGCGAGCCCAGCCCACTGGACACGATGAGGATGACCTTCGTGGCTGCCGACAGGCCGTAGCCCACGGCAGCGACCCACTTGGGACGGTCAGCGCGATCGGCGAGGTAGCCCCCGAGGATGCGAACCGACGCGCTCACGCCCTGGTAGAGCCCGTCGATGAATCCGTAGGCCAACGGGCTCAGTCCGACCACTGCCGTCAGGTAGACGGGAAGGATGGCCGCCACGGACTCCGACGAGATGTCGGTGAGCAGGCTGACCACGCCCAGGGCCCACACCGTCCCCGAGACCTGTCGGGGACGGGGGTCCCCGGACGCGGCTGAGTTCGAGGCGCGAGCCTCGTCGTCGCGCGGTCGTTCCGCGAGATACACCTGGGCCTCCTCGTCCGCTGGCGATGGGCCGCTGAGTGGTCCAACCAGAGTAGACAGCGAGCGTTGACCACGTGCCCGCATTGCAGCTTCTTCGGCCCTGACGCCTCGTCTGGTCATTCCATGTCAGGTGGACATCACCCTTTGGGCCGGTCGTGACGACCATGTGGTCGACCTTCGCCCGAACCCCCCGTCCGGACACCGTCCGCGTCCTAGGGTTCAGGAACCTTCATGGGGTGTCCGCGGGGCACCGGCGGTGGGCAGAGGTGGAACCAGAGAGATGAGGTGGCAGTCGTGGAGGTTGCCCGGCGACAACAGACCTCGTCATGGCATTCGAGGCTTCACCCGATGAGCGCGCGAACACGATGCCTCAGGATTCTCGTGTGCGTGGCCGTGGTCCTGTCGTCCTTCGGTATGCCGTCCGCCCAGGCCGCTGGGGATCCCTGCGGTTCCGGGGGCAACCAGGTGGCGTGCGAGAACAGCAAGCCGGGGAATGCCCCGTCGGAGTGGGACATCGAGGGCGCCGGTGACTCGACCGTCCAGGGTTTTGCGACGACGATGAGCGTGAACCCCGGCGAGACCGTGCAGTTCAAGGTCAAGGCCTCCGGCAACTACACCGTCGACGTCTACCGGCTCGGCTACTACGGCGGGCAGGGGGCCCGTCGACAGACACCACGCTGGACGGTGTCGAACCCGGCCAACCAGCCCGCGTGCGCATCCGATCCCTCGACGCACAACTACGACTGCGGTACGTGGGCGGTCTCGACACAGTGGGCCGTCCCAGCCACTGCAGTCTCGGGTGTCTACGTCGCCAAGCTGTCGATGGGCAACGACTTCAGCCACATCACCTTCGTGGTCCGGGACGACGACCGTCGCTCGGACGTCGTCTTCAAGACGTCGGACGCCACGTGGCAGGCCTACAACACCTACGGCGGGGCAAGTTTCTACACCGCCCCGTCGTCGCTGACGGGGACCCAGGCGCGGGCCTTCAAGCTCAGCTACAACCGCCCGTTCGCCACCCGTGGCGCCAGCCTTGGACGGGACTTCGTCTTCAGCAACGAGTACCCCACCCTCCGGTTCCTCGAAGCCAACGGTGTGGATGTGTCCTACACCACCGACATCGACGTGAGCACGGGGGAGACGGTACTCACCAATCACAAGGCCTTCCTCTCGGTCGGGCACGACGAGTACTGGTCGCAGTCGGAACGGACCAAGGTCGAGGCTGCCCGTGACGCCGGAGTCCATCTCGCCTTCCTGTCGGGCAACGAGGTGTACTGGCACTCCTCCTTGGCCCCGAGCATCGACGGGACGAACACCGCCAACCGAACCTTGGTCTGCTACAAGGACAGCTGGGAGTCCTCGCAGATCACTCCGGGTGCCGAATCGACGTCCACCTGGCGCGACCCGGCATACGTCAGCCCTCACGGCTCCAGACCCGAGAATGCGCTGACTGGTACGGCATACATGTCGAACGACACGGATCTGAGGATCACGGTGTCGGCCGCTCAGGGCAAGGCGAGGTTGTGGCGCAACACGAGCCTCGCGACCCTTCCCGCCGGGGGGTCGGCGCAGCTCGCACCGCACAGCATCGGTTACGAGTCCGACGAGGACATCGACAACGGCCACCGCCCGGCCGGGTTGATGCGGTTGTCCGAGACGACGGGTCCCACCGACCAGCTCGTCCAGAACCCCGCCGGGACGCAGGTCGGACCGGGGACGACCACGCACAGCCTCACCCTCTACCGGGCTGCGAGCGGCGCCCTCGTCTTCGGTGCCGGCACGATCAACTGGGGCTGGGGCCTGGACCAGTACCACGACGGTGACAACTCCAACCCCGCCGACCCCCGCATGCAACAGGCGACGCTCAACCTGCTGGCCGACATGGGCGTTCAGCCCACCACTCTGCTCGCCGGTCTCGTCATGCCCGCGCAGTCATCCGACTCGCAGGCACCCGCTGTCACCGTGACGAGCCCGAGCGCAGGCGTGACTCTGGCCAACGGCACGCAGGTGACCGTCAGCGGGACCGCCGCCGACGTGGGCGGGGGTGTCGTGACCAACCTGGAGGTCTCCCTCGACGCGGGCGCGACCTACCATCGGGCCACCGGCACGACCGCCTGGTCCTACACCGGCAACCTCAGTGGGGTCGGTACCTCGTCGATCCGGGTGCGCGCCAGCGACGACAGCGCCAACGTGAGCACCCCGACGTCCGTCGCCGTCACGATCGTCTGCCCGTGCTCGCTCTTCGGTTCGACGGTGCCATCCGTTCAGACGACTTCTGACACGTCCCCTGTCGAGCTCGGTGTGAAGTTCAAGGCTGATGTCGACGGCTTCGTCTCCGGAATCCGGTTCTTCAAGGGCACGGGCAACGGGGGAACGCACGTCGGCACCCTGTGGTCCGCAAGCGGCGCTGCCTTGGCCGCGGGCACCTTCACCGGGGAGTCGGCGTCGGGCTGGCAGACGATGTCCTTCGCCACACCTGTGCCCGTGGCCGCGAACACGACCTACGTCGCCTCCTACTTCGCCCCCGTGGGCCGCTATCCGGCAGACATGAACTTCTTCGTCGGCGCAGACCACCGGGCTGCCCCGCTCACGGCCCCAGGACGCGGCTCGAACGTCACGAACGGCGTCTACGCCGGCGGGCACCAGTTCCCGAGCGAGTCCTACAAGGACAGCAACTACTGGGTCGACGTCCTGTTCGCCCGCGATGACACGACGCCTCCCACGGTTGCGACCACCTCCCCGATCTCGGGGGCCTCGAGCGTGGCCAGCACGGTCAAGCCGAGCGCCACCTTCGTCGGGACGGTCAATCCCGCCAGCGTCACCTTCGCGCTCAAGGACGCGGCCGGTGTCGCCGTCGCGGGCACCTCGGCCTTCGATGTGCCGTCGCGGACCGTGCGCTTCACCCCTTCGGCGGCGCTGACCAAGGGAGCGACCTACACCGCAACGGTCAATGCCCTCAGCGGTGCCGGCACTCCGATGCCGGCCCCCTACTCGTGGTCCTTCACCACGTCCCTCAACGACCCCCTGCCCGGGATCTGTCCGTGCACGATCTGGCCCGACTCCGCAACACCTGAGGTCGCCAGCAGCCCGGACTCCGGCAGCGTCCAGGTCGGAGTGAAGTTCACCTCGGACGTGGACGGTGCGGCCACGGGTGTGAGGTTCTACAAGGGGCCGCTCAACGTCGGCGCCCACACGGGCTCGATCTGGACCTCTGCCGGTGGCCTGCTCGGGACCGTGAGCTTCTCCGGCGAGACCACGAGCGGGTGGCAGACGGCCTACTTCACGACACCGATCGACCTCACGGCCGGAACGACCTACATCGTCTCGTATGCCGCGCCCAACGGAGCCTATTCCGTGACCAACGGTGGCCTCGGTTCCGCGGTGGACTCGGGCCCGCTGCACACGGTCGCCGGTGGAGGGGTGTACACCTACGGAAGTGGGGCACCCCTGTCGCCCTCCAGCGCGAACTACTGGGTCGACCTCGTGTTCATGGCCAGCGACGCCGCTCCGACAGTGGCCTCCACAGCCCCGGTCGACACGTCGACCAACGTCAACCGCGGGACCTCCGTGTCCGCGACACTGAACGGACAGGTCCAGCCGGGCACCCCCCGCCTGGCGCTCGTTGACGAGTCCGGCGTCGCGGTGGACGGGACGGCGACCTACGCCGTGTCCACCCGCACCATCGTCTTCGTCCCAGGGTCCACGCTCCAGGCGGGCAGGACCTACACCGCGACGGTGAGCGGTGCGACGGCGCTCTCGGGCAACCTCATGTCGCCCTACTCGTGGCAGTTCACCACGGCCGGAGCGGCATGCCCCTGCACGCTCTTCGCGAGTCACGAGGTGCCCACCACTGTCGATGGCGGCGACGGCGGAGCGGTGGAGCTGGGAGTGTCGTTCTCCTCGAACGTCACCGGTCAGGTCACCGGCGTCCGCTTCTACAAGAGCGTTCTCAACACGGGGACGCACATCGGCAACCTCTGGTCGGCGAGTGGTGAGCTCCTGGCCACCGGAACCTTCACCGGTGAGTCGGCGAGCGGGTGGCAGAACCTCACCTTCACCTCACCCGTGGGGATCGTTGCGGGCAACAGCTACGTGGCGTCCTATTTCGCGCCCAACGGTCACTACTCGGTGACCAGCCAGTTCTTCGCGGGCAGCTACTCCAACGGTTCCCTCGCCGCGACCGGCTCGAACGGCAGGTATCGGTACGGCACTGCGTCCAGCTTCCCGGTCAACTCCTTTGGCGCGACGAACTACTGGGTGGACCCGATCTTCATGCCGGGCACACCGGCGGACCGGACGCCACCCACCGTCGGTTCGATGACGCCCACGCCCGGCGCCACGAGCCAGTCGGCCGGTTCCTCGCCCTCGGCGACGTTCAACGAGGCGGTTGACGAGGCCACGCTCGCCATGACGGTGAAGACCGTCGGCGGGGCCGTCGTCAGTGGCACGACGAGCTACGACCCCGTCACGCGCAAGGTCACCTTCACTCCGGCGTCAGCGCTCGCTCGCGGCGTGGCACATGTCGTCTCGTTGACCGCCGCCGACGTGGCCGGGAACGTGATGACCAGCCCGACCACCTGGACGTTCACGACCGCGCTGCCCGACCCGACGCCCGGGGTATGCCCCTGTGGCCTGTGGAGCGACGCCACGGGTCCGCTGACACTCAGCGACCCCGACACGGCCCCGATCGAGCTGGGCACGGCGTTCAGCACGGACACGGACGGGAGCATCACGGCCGTTCGCTTCTACAAGAGTCCCGAAAATCAAGGAACGCACGTGGTGTCGCTGTGGACATCGACGGGGACCCGGCTCGCGACGGCGCCCGTGTCGAGCGAGTCCACCACCGGATGGCAGACGGCAGCCTTCGACACCCCGGTCCCGGTGACGGCCGGCACGGCGTACGTCGTCTCCTACCTGGCGCCCAACGGGCGCTACTCGTCGACCGCATCCGGACTCTCGAGCCCCATCGACGCGCCACCCCTGCACACGACGTCCAACGCGGGCCGCTTCCTCTACGGCGGCGGCTTCCCCGGCAACAGCTCGGGTGCGAGCTATCTCGTCGACCCCGTGTTCGTGACCACCGTGACCGTTCCGCCGGCCGACACGACCCCCCCGACGATCACGAACGTGGCGGTGGCCGGGTCCGGGACGTCTCGAACGGTCACCTGGACCACCAACGAGTCGGCGACGACTTCTGTCGCCTACGGCACGTCAGCGACGTCGCTGACCTCGACGGTCACGGGTGTGACCGGGACGAGTCACTCCGCGACCCTCTCTGGTCTGAGCGGCGGAGTCACCTACTTCTTCCGGGTGACGTCTGCCGATGCCGCTGGGAATGCGTCCACCTCGCCGACGGCGTCGGCGAGCCCACTGTCCTTCACCATCGATGATGCGACCCCCCCGACGATCACGAACGTGGCGGTGGCCGGGTCCGGGACGTCTCGAACGGTCACCTGGACCACCAACGAGTCGGCGACGACTTCTGTCGCCTACGGCACGTCAGCGACGTCGCTGACCTCGACGGTCACGGGTGTGACCGGGACGAGTCACTCCGCGACCCTCTCTGGTCTGAGCGGCGGAGTCACCTACTTCTTCCGGGTGACGTCTGCCGATGCCGCTGGGAATGCGTCCACCTCGCCGACGGCGTCGGCGAGCCCACTGTCCTTCACCATCGATGATGCGACCCCCCCGACGATCACGAACGTGGCGGTGGCCGGGTCCGGGACGTCTCGAACGGTCACCTGGACCACCAACGAGTCGGCGACGACTTCTGTCGCCTACGGCACGTCAGCGACGTCGCTGACCTCGACGGTCACGGGTGTGACCGGGACGAGTCACTCCGCGACCCTCTCTGGTCTGAGCGGCGGAGTCACCTACTTCTTCCGGGTGACGTCTGCCGATGCCGCTGGGAATGCGTCCACCTCGCCGACGGCGTCGGCGAGCCCACTGTCCTTCACCATCGATGATGCGACCCCCCCGACGATCACGAACGTGGCGGTGGCCGGGTCCGGGACGTCTCGAACGGTCACCTGGACCACCAACGAGTCGGCGACGACTTCTGTCGCCTACGGCACGTCAGCGACGTCGCTGACCTCGACGGTCACGGGTGTGACCGGGACGAGTCACTCCGCGACCCTCTCTGGTCTGAGCGGCGGAGTCACCTACTTCTTCCGGGTGACGTCTGCCGATGCCGCTGGGAATGCGTCCACCTCGCCGACGGCGTCGGCGAGCCCACTGTCCTTCACCATCGATGATGCGACCCCCCCGACGATCACGAACGTGGCGGTGGCCGGGTCCGGGACGTCTCGAACGGTCACCTGGACCACCAACGAGTCGGCGACGACTTCTGTCGCCTACGGCACGTCAGCGACGTCGCTGACCTCGACGGTCACGGGTGTGACCGGGACGAGTCACTCCGCGACCCTCTCTGGTCTGAGCGGCGGAGTCACCTACTTCTTCCGGGTGACGTCTGCCGATGCCGCTGGGAATGCGTCCACCTCGCCGACGGCGTCGGCGAGCCCACTGTCCTTCACCATCGATGATGCGACCCCCCCGACGATCACGAACGTGGCGGTGGCCGGGTCCGGGACGTCTCGAACGGTCACCTGGACCACCAACGAGTCGGCGACGACTTCTGTCGCCTACGGCACGTCAGCGACGTCGCTGACCTCGACGGTCACGGGTGTGACCGGGACGAGTCACTCCGCGACCCTCTCTGGTCTGAGCGGCGGAGTCACCTACTTCTTCCGGGTGACGTCTGCCGATGCCGCTGGGAATGCGTCCACCTCGCCGACGGCGTCGGCGAGCCCACTGTCCTTCACCATCGATGATGCGACCCCCCCGACGATCACGAACGTGGCGGTGGCCGGGTCCGGGACGTCTCGAACGGTCACCTGGACCACCAACGAGTCGGCGACGACTTCTGTCGCCTACGGCACGTCAGCGACGTCGCTGACCTCGACGGTCACGGGTGTGACCGGGACGAGTCACTCCGCGACCCTCTCTGGTCTGAGCGGCGGAGTCACCTACTTCTTCCGGGTGACGTCTGCCGATGCCGCTGGGAATGCGTCCACCTCGCCGACGGCGTCGGCGAGCCCACTGTCCTTCACCATCGCTGATGCGACCCCCCCGACGATCACGTCGGTGTCGGCCACGGGCTCTGGCACCACGGCGACGGTCACGTGGACGACGGACGAATCCGCCACCACCTCCGTCTCCTACGGCACGTCCGCCACGTCGCTGACGTCCACGGCCACCGGATCGAGCGGCACGAGCCACTCGGTGACTCTCAGCGGACTGGTGCGCAACACGCGCTACCACTACCGAGTGACCTCGGCAGATCCCTCCGGTAACTCGACGACCTCGCCCATAGCGAGCGCCGCAGCGGCCCAGTACGCCCCCACGACCACGCCGGTGTCGGCCTCGACCGTGGCCGAGTTCGCCACTGGCACCGGGGGATACGTGGCAGACAGTGCCGGTGGTGAGGTCCTCTCCACCCCGTCCGCGGGCTACGAGTTTGATGGGTCGAGCGTGCCCGCCAGGCTCACGTCGACCTCGCTCGTGACAGGTGGGTCCTCGATCGTCAGCGACGGGAGCGCCACGATCTCCGGGGCGCAGCTCGCGACCGCCACCCGTGCGTCCGGGACCAGCATCGCCACGTGGGCGAAGCTCGCTCCGGGGCAGCTCCTCGGCTGGGCCCGAAACAATGGCGCGGCGTCGGGAGTGCGAGCAGTCTTTGCCATGAGCGCCAGTGGCGCACTGAGTGCCATCGTCAATGACGCAGGGCCCAACAACATCACGGTTGCCATCCCAGGCACCTATGCCGGGGCCAGTCGCGAATACCGCGTCGACTGGGTCAACAACACTGCCGTGTTCTTCGTCGATGGCGTGCAGGTGGCGAGCAGCGGATTCGTGCCCTCGGTCTCGCTCAGGGCTGCGCTCGTGAATCCGACACAGGATGCCTCGCCGCTCGTGGCCGACTGGGTTCGCATCGGTCCGTATGCCGCGTCGTCCACCTATGTCTCAGCCGTCGTGGATGCCGGCGCGAGCGTCGGTTGGGACACGCTGACCCGAGACGTCACCGCACCCTCTGGGACCGGCGTCACCATCCAGGTGAGGTCGGGCAGCTCCCCGACGCCGGGCACCGGATGGACGGCCTGGAGCACGGTTTCGGCGAGCACCGGATCCATCACCCGCTCGGCCAGGTACCTCCAGTACCGAGTGATCTCGACGAGCTCCGGAGCACGTCTGGCAACTGCCCAAACCAAGAGTGTGACCCTTGCGTTCCATGTACTCTGACAGGGCCACTCAGCAGCACCGGGGACGTCCGCGGCGCCTGGTTCGCGAGGGCACTCGGTCGGTCATCGGAGGGGCGAAATGACGTTGAGAATCGCTGTAGTCGGAGCCGGGTACTGGGGCCCGAACCTCGTCCGCAACTTCCGCAGCTCGGCGGACTGGTCGCTCGCTGCGGTGTGCGACCTCGACGCGGAGCGGGCAGCGCGCGTCGTGGGTGACGCGTCCGGCGTAGACGTCGAGACCTCGCTCGAGCGCCTGCTCACGAGGGACGACATCGACGCGGTCGCGATCGCGACTCCCGCCAACACCCACCACCCGATCGCGATGGCAGCGGTCGCAGCCGGCAAGCACGTGCTGGTGGAGAAGCCTCTTGCGGCGACGCGCGACGATGCGGCCGAGATGGTGGAACAGGCACGGCGTCATGGTGTGGTGCTCATGTGCGACCACACCTACTGCTACACCCCGGTGGTCCAGGCGCTTCGCAAGATGGTGCAGTCGGGCGAGCTCGGCGACATCCTGTTCATCGACTCCGTGCGCATCAACCTCGGTCTGGTGCAGCCCGACGTCGACGTCCTGTGGGACCTCGCACCTCACGACCTGTCCATCCTCGACGTCATCCTCCCGGGAGGGCTGGCCCCCGAGAGCGTCGCTGCCCACGGCGCCGACCCCATCGGAGCGGGTCGTGCCTGCGTCGGCTACCTCACGATGCCGCTGGCCAACGGCGCCATGGCCCACGTCCACGTCAACTGGTTGAGCCCGACCAAGATCCGGCAGATGGTCATCGGTGGGAGCCGGCGGACGGTGGTCTGGGACGACCTCAACCCCCAGCAACGGCTCAGTGTCTATGACCGCGGTGTGGACCTCGACCTGTCGTCGCGGACCGACAGCCTTGCTGACCGCACGGCGGCTGGCATCTCCTACCGGCTCGGTGACATGCGTGCTCCGTCGCTGCCGGAGCGCGAAGCCCTGGGTGCCATGGTCGCCGAGTTCGCGGCGGCGATCACCGAGCGTCGCGCACCCCTCACCGACGGGGGTGCCGGACTTCGCGTTCTCGACGTCCTCGAGGCGGCATCGGCCAGCCTGAAGGCGGACGGCCGCATGGTGCGCGTCGGCGAGTCGACGCGGCCGCAGGGGGCGCTGGTATGAGCGCGATCCGGGGAGCGCGCGTTCTGGTCACCGGTGGGGCGGGGACGATCGGGTCAACGATCGTCGACCAGCTCGTCGAGGCAGGGGCGTCGCGAGTAACGGTGCTGGACAACCTTGTTCGCGGACGTCGCGACAATCTCGAGGCGGCGTCGGCCTCTGGGCTCGTGGATCTCGTCGTGGGGGACCTCAAGGACCGTGACCTCGTTCACGACCTCACGTCAGGGAGCGATCTCGTGTTCCACCAGGCGGCCATTCGGATCACCCAGTGCGCCGAGGAACCCCGGCTCGCACTCGAGGTCCTCGTCGACGGCACCTTCACCGTCCTGGAGGCTGCGGCGGAGCACAAGGTCGACAAGCTGGTCCTGGCGTCCTCGGCGTCGGTCTACGGACTCGCCGAGGAGTTTCCCACCACCGAGCGGCACCATCACCACAACAACGACACCTTCTATGGCGCGGCCAAGTCGTTCAACGAGGGCATGGCACGCAGCTTCCGGGCCATGTCGGGCCTCGACTACGTCGCCCTGCGCTACTTCAACGTCTACGGACCGCGCATGGACGTCCACGGTCTCTACACCGAGGTGCTGGTGCGGTGGATGGAGCGGATCTCCGACGGGCAGCCGCCGCTCATCTTCGGTGACGGGCAGCAGACGATGGACTTCGTCTACACGGTCGACATCGCGAGGGCCAACATCTTGGCCATGAGCTCCGACGTCCGCGAAGGCGTCTACAACATCGCCAGCAGCGAGGAGACCTCTTTGACTGGTCTGGCCGAGGCTCTGCTGCGCGCCATGGGCTCCGACCTGCACGTCGAGCACGGTCCGGAGCGCGCGGTCAACGGAGTGAGCCGCCGCCTCGCAGACATCTCGGCCGCCCGGGCAGACCTCGGCTGGGAGCCGACCACCGGGCTCGAGGACGGGCTGCGCGAGCTCGTCGAGTGGTGGCGCCCGTTGCGCGAGTCGGTGGCCGCCGGCCGGGCTCTGCCGGCAGTGTCGTCATGACCCGCGTCAACGTGATGCAGCCCTGGCTGGGTGCGCAGGAAGTTGCGGCGGTCACGGAGGTCATCGAGTCGGGCTGGGTCGCCCAGGGCCCACGCGTCGCAGCTTTCGAGTCGGCCTTCGCCACCAGGATGCAAGCGCCGTATGCCGTGGCCGTGTCCAGTTGCACGACCGCCCTGCACCTTGCCCTCGTCGTGGCCGGGGTCGGGACCGGAGATGAGGTCGTCGTCCCGTCGCTCTCCTTCATCGCGACCGCGAATGCGGTCACGTACGTGGGCGCCGCGCCGGTGTTCGCCGACGTTGACGCCGAGACGGGCAACGTCACGGCCGACACGCTCAAGGTGGCTCTGACCTCACGGACCCGCGCTGTCATCGTCGTCGACCAGGGCGGCATACCGGTCGATCTCCGGGCTATCAGGGAGCTGTGCGATCCACTCGGCATCACCGTGGTGGAGGACGCGGCGTGTGCCGCCGGTTCGACCTACCGTGGCCGACCTGTGGGAGCGGGTTCGGAGATCACGGCATGGTCGTTCCACCCGCGCAAGATCGTCACCACGGGCGAGGGCGGCATGCTCACGACGACGAGGGAGGACTGGGCCATCCGTGCCCGGACCCTGCGGGAGCACGCCATGAACGTCTCCGCCGCCGAGCGCCACAAGAGCGTGCTGCCGCCCGCCGAGCAGTATCTCGAGGTCGGCTTCAACTTCCGGATGACCGACCTGCAGGCTGCTGTGGGCATCGTGCAGCTCGGCCGGCTCGACGAGGTCGTCGTGCGACGCCGCGAGCTGGCGGCTCGCTATCGCGAGGCGTTCGTCGGGATCTCCGGACTGCGTCTCGTCGACGACCCCGTCGCCGGCGAAGCGAACTTCCAGTCCTTGTGGGTCGAGGTCGGCGAGGCCTTTCCGTTGAGCCGGGACGAGCTCCTCGCGCACCTGGCGCAGGCCGACATCTCGGCTCGGCGCGGAATCATGGCGGCGCATCGCCAGCCGGCATACGCCGGCACGGATCACGGTGCGCTCCCGGTGACCGAGCGACTCACGGACCACACCCTCATTCTTCCGCTCTTCCACCAGATGACGGATGAGGAACAGTCCCGAGTCGTCGAGGCCGTCAAGGCCGCAGCAGCCTCAGGGCGATAGGCGCGCTCACGTGAACATGCGGGGGCTGCGGGAGGCTCGATCATGGTGAGCGTCGTCATTGCCGCCCACAACGAGGAGGCCGTGATCGGCGAGTGCCTTGACGCGCTTCTGCGCCAACGAAGTGACGGACTTCTCGAAGTCGTCGTCAGCGCCAACGGCTGCACGGACCGCACCGCTGAGGTTGCTGCTGGCCGGGGGGTTCGGGTGGTGGAACGGCAGCAGCCCAGCAAAGTCGGTGCGCTCAACGCGGGCGACGCAGAGGTGACGTCCTTCCCGCGCATCTATCTCGACGCCGACATCGTTCTCCCCGAGGATGCCGTCGCCCGGATCGTCGACGCCGTGCAGTCACCCTCGGTCCTTGCAGCCGTGCCCCGCCGACGCATCGACACGCACGGGCGGTCGTGGGGAGTGCGGGCGTACTTCGCCATCAACGAGCGACTGCCGGCCTTCGACCGGGGTCTCTTCGGCCGCGGCATCATCACGCTGTCGAAGCAGGGCAGGGCGCGGTTTGCGGACTTTCCCGAGATGATCGCCGACGACCTGTTCCTCGACTCGCTCTTCACCGACGCCGAGAAGGCCCTGGTGACCGAGGTCGAGGTCGTCGTGCAGGCGCCCTTCGGGGTGCGAGAGCTCGTGCGCCGGCTCGTGCGTGTGCGAAGGGGGAACGCGCAGCTTCAGGCGGCAGCGGCCAGGTCCGAGGTCGACGTGGACGTGTGCCCGTCCGACAGATGGGCGTGGCTGAGTGACGTGGTCGTGCGCGACCTGAGGTTGGTGCCTGCGGCCGTGCCCTACGTCCTCATCACGCTGTGTGCCGAAGCACTGAGTCGACGCGAGGGCGCACGGGGATGGGGACGCGACGCCAGCACGCGCACCTCCCAGCAAGGGAGCGCCCGGTGATCACGCACTTGTGCTTCCACGGCATCGGTCAGTGCGAGGACGAACGCGAGCAGGGTGAGGCGAAGTACTGGGTGGCCGAGGAGGTGTTCCTCAGGATCCTCGACGCCGTGGCTGCGAAGCAGGACATCGAACTCAGCTTCGACGACGGCAACACGACCGACATCGCCGTGGCACTTCCGGCCCTTCGCGATCGAGGGTTGAGTGCGACGTTCTTCGCGCTGGCTGGCCGCCTCGGCGAGCCAGCCAGCCTGAGCGCTTCGGACCTGCGGGAACTGCGGGCGGCAGGCATGACGATCGGCAACCACGGTTGGAAGCACATCTCTTGGCGCTTCCTGAATCCGCAGGACGAGAGGCGAGAGTTCGTCGAGGCGAGAGAGGTGTTGGAAGAGGCGTGTGGGGCGAATGTGACTACTGCAGCTCTCCCGCTGGGGCGATACGACCGGGTGGTGCTCAACAGACTCCGGCGGGCGGGCTACGAGACCGTCTTCACGAGCGACAGATTCCCGGCCAGGGCGGGATCATGGCTGCAAGCCCGCTACAGCGTGACGGCCGACGACACCGTGGAATCGGTCATGGCGATCACCGGCCCGACATATGGACGACGCGAGGTCCGAAATGTGGTCGCCAGTGCAGTCAAACGAGTCAGGTGATACGGCAGACGCTCTGAGCAGGGCCTTTGCCCCAAGGGAAGGTGGGTGGAGGACGGTGAGTGACCGTGCGACCAGGATGGGCTATTGCCTTGCAGCGGGCCGACGTCGGTATGGTCGGCGAACTCACAGTGCGATACGTCTTGGTTTCCCCCTTCTGCCCCTGCCCAGCCAAGACCCCCTCAAGGTGACTTGGTGACGCACACCGTCGACGAGCGCCTCACCACCCGAAGGAAAGCATGACTTCCCCACCCCACGCCCCCACGCCCGTCAGCAGCCGCCGGCGACGCGGCCTCGCCTACCTTGCCATTGGAGCCCTGAGTCTGGCCGCGGTCGCGACAGCGACGTCAGCAATGGGTAGCACCAACGGAATCTTCTCCGACGATCTGTCGCCAGAGGTGTCCGCGGATCCCGATCGCAGGGCAGTCGAGCTCGGTGTGAAGTTCCGGCCGGAGGAGGCCGGGAAGGTTTCGGCCATCCAGTTCTACCAAGGCAGCAAGGCATCCGGTGTCACGGAGGCCACCCTGTGGTCCTCGAGCGGTCGCGTGCTCAGCAGCGTGCAGTTCAGCGAGTCCAGGACCGAGGGCTGGAGGACGATTCCACTCGAGACGCCCGTCCCCCTCAAGGCGAGCGACAGCTACGTCGTGTCCTATCACGCCCCCGCCGGGGGCTACCCCGTGATCGAGAACGACCTCTCGAGAGCGCGCAGTCAGAACGGATTCGCCCTCCCGAGCGGGGCCGGTGTGTACTCCTATGACGAGCGGGCTCCCTTCCCCACACAGACCTACAAGGGATCGAACTACCTCGTCGACGTCGTCTACAGCGCGGACGGTGGGACCACGCCGCCGAGCGCCTCGCCGAGCCCGACCATCGCGACGCCAACGACGGGGACTCCGCGTCCGACCACCACGGCGACCCCGACCCCGACCACGGCGACCCCGAGCCCGACCACGGCGACCCCGACCCCGACCACGGCGACCCCGACCCCGACCACTCCGAGTCCAACGGTGACGCCGACGAGCCCGCCCACCACGACGCCCACGCCCCCGACGCCCAGCACCGGGGGAACCGTGGTGCTCGGTCGGAGCTTCCCGAACGCCGCCACGACCGGTGTGCCGGCAGGGACGAGTCTGACGCCCTACACGGGACCGTGCTCGATCCAGACCAACAACCTCGTCATCGACGCCAAGACGATCAACTGCGACCTCCGCATCCTTGCCCAGGGCGTGACGATCACGGATTCCGTCATCAACGGGACGATCTACAGCGATTCCGACTACTTCAACGGCTCGTTCACCCTCACCGACAGCGAGGTGCGGATGCCGCAGAGCGCCGGGACAGGCATCGGCGACGTCAACTTCGTCGCGACCCGGGTTGAGGTCACTGGCGGTAGCCGATCGATCAACTGTGCCGCGAACTGCACCGTGGCCGACTCCTACCTCCATGGTCAGTACACCGACAAGCGAGGCATCGACCACGAGTCGGCGATCCGCATGGGCTCGAACAGCATCATCCGACACAACCACATCACGTGCGACTCAACACCCGTGCCGCCCGACGCTGGGTGTTCTGCAGCCCTGACCGGCTACGGCGACTTCGCCATCGTCCAGAAGAACACCATCGACAACAACCTCATCGACGGCGGACCCTTCGGCTCGATGGGCTACTGCGCCTACGGTGGATCGACCACCGGCAAGCCCTACTCCGCAGGTGTGAACAACATCAAGTTCACGAACAACATCTTCATGCGCGGCCCGAATGGCAAGTGCGGAATCTGGGGACCCATCACGTCCTTCGATTCTCGAGCGCCGGGCAACGTGTGGACGAACAACCTCTGGAACGACGGAGCGACTGTTCCCGCCGCGAACTGATCGGCTCGACGCGAACTGATCCGCTCGCCGCGAACTGATCGGCTCGACGCGAACTGATCGGCTCGACGCGAACTGATCCGCTCGACCCTGCTCGGGTGGTCGGAGGCACTGCCTCTCACCACTCGAGCAGGGTCATTTCGCTGTAGAGGTGATCGCTCGAGGCCTCCGGCGGCAGGTCTCCGCGATACATCCTGGGCCGAGGCCGAGTGAGGTCTGCTCCCGGCCCTGATGGCGTGAATCCCAGGACGCGCCGTTCGGCGAGCACCGCCGGTATGCCCCGGGTCAGCAAATGGGCCGAGACTGCGGGCCACAACCGTTGCAGGACACCAGGATCCCCCCCGGCGTACAGCGGAGAGGCAAAGAGCGGCAGCCGCTTGCGGCGGTCGCGCCTGTACATCAGGTAGCCGTAGCCGCTCTCGTCGCTCACCACGAGGTGTCGGGATGCGGGGGCGTGGCGATGGTCGTGGAACACGGTCGCGTCCTCGCCGCTGAGAACTGCTCGCAGAACATCCGGACTCGCGGTGACCTCACCACGACGGCTGACTCGGGGCACATTGAGCACGAGACGCGTGGACGCATCGAAGTGTCGAAAGCCCAGACGTTCGTTCAGTGCCGGAACGGCCCCGCTGGGCGAGAGGTCGGTGAAGACCCAGTCCTGCTGACGGAGCAGAGCACGCAGGAGGCTCAAGGAGTGCGAGCGGTAGTCCTCGAGAACGCAGAACGCAGCGAGGTTGCACACCCGGATCGCTCCGTCACCGCGGATCGAGTAGACCCCGACGTACACACCGACGATGCGATTGTCGCCGTCGAGGATCATGAAACCCTGATTCGGACCGACCACCCCCCACGGGGGTCGAAGCAGCCCCGCCCACTGGTGCGCTGGAACTCGCGGGTTCAGGTGTTCTTGGAGGAAGGCCGATACGCGTTCGGCGTCGGCGGGACCGATGGAGAGCACCGCAACCTTGGACCGGGCGTGGTCGTCAGGCAACGGAGACAGCCCCCGCGGACAGCGAGCTTCTGCGGGCGGTGAGGACTCGGCGTCGTCGCCGTTCCGCTGCCAAGACGATCGTGACCGTGACCGCCACTCCGAGGCAGGCCGTCATGGCCAGCGCCTTGCGGCGGTCGCCCAGCACTTGGTAGATCACTGTCGACTCCGGAGCCGGGAACATCGAGATGCGATTGATCGGCGCGACCCCGGCCTGCTCCTGGAGATTCAGGAGCTCATTGTGTACCTGACGGATGACTTCGGACTGGCGTGCTTCGACTGCCTCCCTCGTCGGGGCAACGACGTCGAGCACGAGCATCTGGGTCGCGTAGTTCGACGCCCACTGCCCTCCGGTATCCGGCAGGCGGACGGACCAGCCGTCTCGAACGCCGAGACCGAGCAGGGTGACGTCGGGTGCGGCGAACTTCGTGACCTTGCCGGGGCCGGTGACGCGTTTGGCGACCACTCCGGCGGTGTCGATGATGTCTTCCGACTGCGTCCGCAGGGCATTGGGATAGAGGGTCGAGGTCGGCGCCAGGAACGCGAGGTCGGTACGAGTGAAGTGGACGCCATCATCGCTGATCACCACCAGACCGGCACTCGCCGTGCACAGGGCGCCGACGAGGACGACCGCCCAGTAGCGCAACAGAACTCTGGTGACCTCCCAGATAATCATCAGCCACACACCCTCCGCGACCTAGACTAGCGATGCAGGTGCCGGGGTGGAGACGATATGGAGGCAGCAAGTGGTTCTGGAGGTGCTGCGGGCCCTGGGTCGGCGATGGTACGTCGTGGTCGTCGGACTCCTCGTGACCGGTGCCCTCTCCTATGTCGCGTTCACGACGAGCCCGCCTGAGTACCACGCCAGGGGTCTCGTGCTCCTGCTGCCCTCAGATGCCGCTGTGGGCAAGGGCGGTAACCCCTTTCTGCAGCTGAGTGGCCTGGAGCAGCCAGCGGGAATCCTCGTGGCGTCCTTCTCGGGCGCCTTGGCACGTGCCGAGGTGGAGGAGCGCTCACCGTCTGCCGAATACACGATCGGAATCGACGACTCCACCCGCGGTCCGGTCATCGCCGTCGATGTCACGGCGTCGAGCGCACAAGCGACGATGGACACGCTCAACCATCTGGTTGCCCGGATACCAGAGGAGCTGGCCCGCCTCCAGGCCCAAGTTGAGGCCCCTGCCGACACGGCCATCGGCTCCATGCCATTGACGGTCGACAAGGAGGCGGACGTCAGCCGGGCCGGTACGATCCGAATGGTCATTGCCGCCCTCGTCGTCGGCACGGTCGGCACAGGAGCAGCAGGGTATGCCGTGGATGCCCTCATCCAGCGTCGTCGCCTGCGTGTCCTCGAGACGTCGGACCAGGATGATGATCCGGACCTTGACGTGAACTTGCGGCTGGCACGCGGCCGTGGAGGCGCGCGCCGAACCATGCGTGCCACCCGCTCGAGGAAGCGCCACGATGCGGAGGCGGTGACGGACGAGAGTGGGCTGGCAGACACCCACGGACTTGGCGAAGCGTCCCCGCCTGGTTCGGCGAGGACTGATGAGCCTGCTGAGGTGTCTGCAGGCACGGAAGCTCTCAGCGGCGCTTCCGTGTCGACGCCGAGCGAGCGTTCGCCGGCGGGGCGCCGGGCTTGACCGTCAGGGAGCAGTCGCACCGCTCCGCACTCAAGCTCCAGCCGAGTGATGCGGTGGGTTGGCTAACGTGCTACCTCATGCTCCTGCTCTTCGTGCCGTCACGGCTCGTCGTGGGTCCGTTGGGCAGCGCCGGTGCACCCTCCATGCTCTTTGGGCTCGGCAGCTTGTTCCTCTGGTCCTTCTTGTTCCTCGGTGCGATTCGGCGGACCTCGAGCCTTGCCCAGCCTGTGCGGATGGCACTCGGGGTCTTTCTCTTCTGTGCCGGGCTCACCTACGTCTTTTCCATGTCACGCCCCATGAGCCCCGACGAGATCAGCCCCGCTTCCGTGGCGCTGCTCGCTCTGGCCTCGTGGTCCGGGACCCTGCTGCTCACCCACGACGGGATCGTCACCCGGAGCCGCCTGGACACGCTCATCTGGCGGTTTGTCTACTGCGGGTTCGTGATTGCCTTTCTGGGGCTCGTGCAGGTGGTGACGCGCCAGGTGTGGGTCGATCGGATCTCCATCCCTGGCCTCTACAGCGCCCCGGCGTACGGTCTCGTGACCCGCGGCGGCTTCCCGCGGCCCGCCGGCACCTCGATCCACCCCATCGAGTTCGGTGTCCTGCTGTCCATCCTGCTGCCCATCGCCCTGCACGTCGGGTTCTTCCACACGCGTCGTCCTCCACTGCTGCGATGGCTGCCCGCGCTGACGATTGGCGCGATCATCCCGCTCACCTCGTCCCGCTCGGCCTACTTGGGCTCACTCGTGGCACTCCTCATCTGCATGGCTGGGTGGAGCACGGCTCAGCGGTGGGTACTTCTCGCAGCGGGTGGGGTGGGCGTGCTCGCCACGATGGTGCTGAGGCCGAACTTCCTCCTCTCGGTGCTCGGGCTCTTCACCGGTGCAGGGGATGACCCGAGCATCGCATCGCGCACGGGGAGCTTCGCGCTGGCATTCGAGTTCTTCGAACGCCACCCTTGGTTCGGTCGTGGTCTGGGCACCTTCCTGCCCAAGTACCGGATCTTCGACAACCAGTACCTCCTCCTCCTGGTCACGGTGGGGGTCGTGGGCACCCTGGCGTTCCTGGCGGTGGGGGTGACGGCGGTGGTGACGCTGCTCCGGCTGCGCGCGCGCCTGCACGACGTCGCCTCCCGTGACCTCGCGCTCGCCCTCGTGGCGTCTGTGTGTGCCGGGTTCTCGTGCCTCTTCATGTTCGATGCCTTTGCCTTCCCGATGACCATGGGGACACTGTTCATCGTGTTGGGCACCGCTGGCGCGCTACGTCACATCGAAGCGGAGCACCTCGGATGAGAGGACGGACATGACGTCACCCGTGGATGTCGCCTCGGTGGTGGTGACCTTCAACAGCCAGAGACATGTTGCTCAGTTGCTCGACAGCATTCCCGAAGCCATGGGCGACCTGTCGTTCTCCGTCACCGTCGTGGACAACGGCTCCACGGACACGACGTTGGATCTGCTCATGTCGCGCGCGGACTGCCAGGTCGTCCCTTCGACCAACGAAGGGTACGCCGCAGGGATGAACCGGGGTGTGCGCGCTGCGCCCGCCGCGCGGGCCGTGCTCATCCTCAACCCGGACGTGGTCCTCGATGCGGGTTGTGTGCCCGCAATGTTGAGCGTCCTCAACCGGTCCGATGTGGGCATCGTGGCTCCCCGGGTGCGCGAGGAGGATGGCAGCCTGTCACCGACGTTGCGGCGTGGACCGACGATGGGGCGCGTCGGCGGGCTGAGCTTCACGGGGCTGCCGCGCTTCACCGAACGCATCGAGGATCCCGCAGAATACGACCATGAGCACGAGGTCGACTGGGCGGTCGGGGCGATTCTGCTGATCGACGCGGACTGCTACGCGGCGATGGGCGGCATGGACGAGTCGTACTTCCTCTACTCCGAGGAGACCGACTTCAGCCTCCGCGCCAAGGATGCGGGGTGGGCCACCGTGTACGTACCGACGGCCGGCGCGATGCATGTGGGCGGAGGCTCGGGTGAGAGCGCGACAACGCACACGATGAAGATCCTCAACAGGGTTCGACTCTACCGTCGGCGTCGAGGAACCATGTTGGCCGCGGTCTATTTCGCACTCACTGTGCTCATCGAGGTTCGCCGGGCACTTCTCGGCCACGGCAGGTCATGGCCCACGATGGTCGCCCTGCTTCGCCCCTCCACGCGTCCCCCGGCCCTGCGGGCCAACGACAGCCTGCTCCCACGATGATGGCGAACCAGCCCGAGCACACCATGCGCCTCCTCATGATCGCGCCCGCGTGCGACGGTGAGGATGTCGGCGAGGCATGGGTCGCTTTCCAGTGGGTCAAGGAGCTCTCCCTCGCGTTCGACGTCACCCTGGTGTGCACCTTCAAGCGCGGGCACACGCCGATGTCGCTGCAGCTGCCTGGAGTGCGAGTGGTGGAGTGGGCCGAGCCGGTCGGTGTCGACAGGTTCGAGCGATTCAACAGCCTCATGCAGCCGGGCTACCTGCCGTTCTATGTCCGGGCCCGACGCTGGATCCGGGCGCGTCAGCGGGCCGGGGAGCTGTTCGACATCGCTCATCAGGTGATCCCGGTCGCGATGCGCTACCCGTCCCCGGCAGCGGGCCTGGGGTTGCCTCTGGTCCTTGGTCCCGTGGGCGGGAGTCTCGAGTCGCCCGCAGGATTCACGGGCGAGGAGGGGGGCACACCCTGGTGGCAGAAGCTCCGGCACCTCGACGCCTTGCGGATCCGGCACGATCGGCTCCTCCGGCGGACCTACGAGTCCGCCGACTGCGTGATCGGCATCGCCGACTACGTCGCCGAGTTCCTCGCGGACCTGCGCATCCAGAGACTGGAGATCATGAGTGAGACCGCGGTCCACGGCGTGCAACCGCCCGTCGACCGTTCGCGGCGCGAGGGCACCACTCGGCTGCTGCACGTCGGCCGCACCGTCCGCACGAAGGGGTTGCGAGATGTCATCCGGTCACTGGCCGAGCTGCGCGACCTCGACATCCACCTGGATGTCGTCGGAGACGGCAATGACCGCGAGGCGTGTGAAGGGCTCGCCGCCGAACTCGGTGTCGAGGGGGTGGTGACGTTCCACGGCAAGCTTCCTCGGGCCGAGGTCGACGGCTACTACGAGCGTGCCGACATCTTCGTCTTCCCGAGCTATCGCGAGCCCGGCGGCAACGTCAGTCTTGAGGCGATGTCGTTCGGGTTGCCCGTGGTCGTCTGCCGGCGAGGCGGGCCCGGGGCGAGTGTCGACGACTCGTGTGCGATCCGACTCGACGCGGTCTCGCCGGACCAGCTGGCGGCAGACTGCGCCGACGCACTCCGAACACTCGTCACCGACCGCGAGCTGAGGCTCCGCATGGGTGCGGCAGGGCGTGAGCACGTCGCACAGCACCACCTGTGGTCTCACCGGGTCGCGCGACTGAACACCCTCTACGGCGAGATCGCCGCGGCCCGCGGCGTGCGCTAGCCAGGCGGGGGCTCGGGGAACGCCTGCGCCACGACGAGGTTCGTCACGAATGCGACCGAGCTCGGCCGTGGCTCGACGCGGCCCTCCAGGACGTCCTCGACCCAGGCGTTGCGGACGAAGTCCAGCTCGCTGAAGGGGCGCAGTGTCTCGGGATGGGCACGCCAGAACTCGACGACCTTCCGCGCCATCACCGTGCCACCGGCCGGCGGCCGTGCCCCTCTCCGCACCTTCTGGAGGCCCTTGCGTGCAGCCCGATGAGCCAGGCTTGCGGCAGCCACTGCGGGTTGCCATCGCGGAGGGGAGGCGTAGACGGCCGGCGCCGGGCGCCGATCGAGGGGCCGCTGTCCGAGCTCGGGGTCGAGCTCCATCTGCAGGCGTGCGAGGAACCGGGACCCCGCCTTGTCGCGGGGTGCCAGACGGCTGGCGATGTCGAGGAATCCGGCGTCGAGCATCGGGTTGATCACCACCCTGCGGTCGGACACCGCCGTGTCCGTGGCACCGGCCCACCGCTGCATCCGATGCCGTACGTAGAGGTCGTCCGAGGCACGGAACCACTCGTCACCTGCGGACGTGAGCGCGTGGTGGACCTGCGTCGTCGCCCCGTCTCGCGCCCAGGCCATGAACTCGGCATCGAGCACATCGTGCTCGACCGCCTCGTTGACGAACATCCGCCACGACGCAAGGCGTTCGGCGTCTTTGCGGGAGTAGGCGCGGTCGCGAACTCGGCCGAGGTAGTAGAAGCCGCGGGCGATCTCACCACCGAGGCCGGAGATCCGCACGCCTTGGTCGAAGGCCTGCTCGGCCACCCGCTGTGAGGCGAGGGCGACCGGGTCCGACATGGCATCGAGCCGCACCGCGTCGTCGGTGCAGCGTCCCCACGCGTCGGCCGGGTCGATGTCGTCGATGCTGGAGAGTCCGTGAACCTCGTGCCGCAAACCGTAGCGCTGCGCGATCGACCGTGCGATCAGCACGTCGTCCGTGCCCGGGACCTCGAGCGTCATCGCATGGAGACCACGACGTCGCTCCTCGGGGAGGGCGCTCAACAACAGCCTGGAGTCCATCCCGCCCGTGAGCTGCAGAACCGCGTCGGGGTGGTCATCGAGCAGGGCTGCGAGCGACGTGCGAAGCAGGTCCGCGGCCTGGGCCACGGCTCTGTCGAGGCTCAGCGGCTCGCGCGCGGGCTCCTCCGGACTGGTGACCCGGACACCCCCGCGATCCAGGTGTGCCACGGCTCCGGGGGCAAGCTTGTCGACGCCGCTGAAGAGAGTGCGCTGACCCAGCTGCCATCCGAGCAACGACTGGGTCCCGACAGCAACAGGGTCGAGCGCGGCGCCGACGGTCCGGGCGGCCAACAGACATGAGCTGGACATGACCGGGTGCGGGGCCGCGATCGGCGTGTGGAACAGGTGCTGGAAGCCCATCGAGTCAGCCACCATCGTGACTCGGTCATCAAGCGCGCTCACGGCCCCGAACGGTGGCAGCAACCTGGTCAGTGCGCCGGGGTCGGACCGCATGAGGTGAGCGACCCGCTGGTCCGGCACCGTGCCGTCGGTGTCCCTCACGACCCTGGAGATCGTGAACGTGGGCCTGTCGCCGAGAACCTCCCCCAGCCCCCAGTGCCACAGGGCCACCGAACCGTCCGCCGACATCGTCCTACTGCCGGGGCGCAGTCCGGCGGGTGTCTCCGTGCTCCCGACCGTCGCCAGGAACCCGCGTAGAGCTCCGGGGTGGAACATCGACGTGCCGACTAGCTCAGTTTGGCTTCGACGAACTCGGTGAGAGAGCCCACCGTCTCGAACAGCTCGGCACCGAACTCGTCGTCCTCGATGGTGATGTCGAACTGATCCTCGAGCGCGCTCACGAGGGCCAGCACCCCGAGGGAGTCGAGCTCCGGGAGCGCGCCGAACAGGGGGGTCTCGGTCGTGAGCTCCTGGGGGTTCTGCTGGAGGTCGAGGGACTGCACCAGGACGGTACGCACCGAGTTCAGGGTTGAGGTCATGTCGTTTCCGATCTGTTGGCGAGGACTAGATGTACTGACCCGACAGGTTGATCAAGCGGGTGAAGGGCGGCTTGTTCCCGCAGGCAGTGTGGGGTCGGTGGTGGTTGTACTCGTGAAGCCATGCTGGCAGAGCCTGACGCCGTTCGGTCTCTGAGGTGTAGCAGCGGGCGTACCCCCAGCCGTCGGCCAGGGTGCGGTGGAAGCGTTCGACCTTGCCGTTGGTCTGGGGTCGGCGGGGCCGGGTGCGTGAGTGCTTGATGTCGAGCTCTGCACAGACGTCCCGCCACAGATGGGACACGTACGGGGACCCGTTGTCGGACAGGACCCTGCGGATGGTGATGCCACGGGCGGTGAACCAGGCGACAGCGCGGCGCAGCACCGCGGTCGCGGTGGCAGCGGTCTCGTCGTCGTGGATCTCGGCGTACGCGACTCGGGAGTGGTCGTCGATGGCGGTGTGCACGAACGCGTGCCCCATGTTCGGGTTGTGGTGCTTGTTCCTCGGCTTGCCCGGGGTGGCCGCTCGGTTCTTCAGGCCCTGACTTCGGCCCACGAAGCGCCACCCGCCGCCGTCGGGAATGTTGCCGAGCTTCTTGACGTCGACATGCAGCAGGTCCCCCGGGTGGTCGTGTTCGTAGCGGCGGACCGGTTCGCCGGTGGCGCGGTCGACGTGCGTGAGCCGGTTCAGTCGGCACCTGACCAGGACCCGGTGCGCGGTCGAGGGTGCGACGCCAACGTGCGCCGCGAGCTGGACCGGACCCAGTCGCTTGCGCAGCCGCAACGACACGATCCGCTTCGTCGTCGCCGCGCAGGTCTTGGCCGGCATCGCGTGCGGCCGGCTCGAGCGGTCGCTCATCGGCTCACCCGCTGCGTACCGGGCCGCCCACCGCTTCACCGTCGGCCAGGACACCTGGAACCGGGCAGCGACCTCACTGATCGGCACGCCCTGTTCGACGACGAGCTGGGCGACCTTGAGCCGATGACGAACAGTCAGCGCGGCATTAGCGTGGGACATGAGGGCCTCCTGTGCGTGGCAGTGGTGACTTGGCAGTTCCACTCCACCGCGGGAGGCCCTTCCCGCGCCACTGATCAGATCAGCGGATCGCAACCACTCAACCAACGTCCCGGGTCAGTACAACTAGACGAGGACTTCTGCAGGTGCGGGGTGTCCGAGGAAGGCCGTGGGACTGGCGGTGAGGCCGTAGGCCCCCTGCTGGAAGATGACCACCAGGTCGTCGATGTCCCCCGAGGGGAGGTGCACCTTGTCACCGAGCAGGTCCAGAGGCGTGCAGAGGCAGCCAACGACGGTCACCTCGTGGCTGGGCTCCTCCTCCAGACGGTTGCCGATGACCAGCGGGTAGTTGCGGCGGATCGCCTGGCCGAAGTTGCCGGAGGCCGCCAGCTGATGGTGCATGCCACCGTCGACGACGAGATAGTCGCGTCCACGCGACGCCTTGCGGTCCACGACCTTGGTCACATAGATGCCGCACTCTCCAACGAGGTAGCGCCCGAGCTCGATCACGGTGCTGGCACCCGGGAACCGGTGGGCGATCGGTCCTTCCACGAGCTCGTGAAGGTTGGCTCCGACGGCCGAGAGGTCGAGCGGTTGGTCGCGTTCGGTGTAGGGGATGCCGAAACCGCCACCGAGGTTGAGGTAGCGCAGGGGCCCGGGCAGGCCCTCGGCCAGTCCGGAGACGAGCTCGACCGTGCGCACCTGGGCCTCGGCGATGATGTCGGCATTGAGGTTCTGTGAGCCGGCGAACACATGGAATCCGCTGATGTCGAGGCCCCGCGTTGCATAGGTGCGCAAGACATCTGGCACCACTTCGGCGTCGATGCCGAACTGTTGGGGCCCTCCTCCCATGCGCATTCCCGAACCCTTCACGGCAAAGTCGGGGTTGACCCTGACGGCGACTGACGGCGTCAGACCGAGCTCGGACCCCGCTGCAACGACGCGGTCCAGCTCGGTCGTGGACTCCACCTCGATGAGGACGCCTGCTGCCACCGCCTGACGCAGCTCGGCCGGGGTCTTGCCGGGGCCGGCAAAGCTCACTCGGTCGGGACGCATCGTCGTGTCGAGTGCGGCCGCCATCTCCAGGGATGACGCCACGTCGATGCGGTCCACCCGGCCAGCGAGGTGCTGCACGACGGCAGGCATCGGGTTCGCCTTCATGGCGTAGCTGAGCTCGATCTGGGGCGGAAGGGCGGATCGCAGCATGTCGACCCGTGCGTCGAGGAGCCCTCGGTCGTAGGCGAAGAACGGCGTGGAGCCGACCCTCGCAGCGAGGCGGCTCAGCGGTATGCCACGGATGCTCAGCTCGGCGCCGATCGTGCCAAAGGTGGACACGTGCTCGAGGGGCCTCATGATCCGACCTCCGCACGAATCTGGTTGCGGTCGAACTTGCCGTTGGGGGAGCGCGGCAGCTCGTCGCGCACCTCGATCCGAGCGGGGACCATGAAGGTTGGCAAGGTCTTGCGCAGCTCACTGGTGAGTGTGTCGACGTCGAGCTCGGTGCCCTTGGGGGTGCTCACCAGGACGACGCGCTGCCCGAGCGTGGGGTCGTCGACACCGACCGCCACGGCGTCGCGGACGAGTCCGGTTCCGTAGGCGGCCTCCTCGATCTCGGTGGGGCTCACGCGGTAGCCGGACGTCTTGATCATGTCGTCGGTTCGGCCGACGAAGTAGAGGAAGCCCTCGTCGTCGGTGACGACGGTGTCGCCGGACCAGACGGCCATTTCGGGTGTGCGCCACTCGTGACCGGGTTGCACGAAGGGCCGGTAGCGCTCGGCGGTCCGCACGGGGTCGTTCCAGTAGCCGAGGCCGACCAAGGCGCCTCGGTGGACGAGCTCGCCTTCCTCACCCGGCTGGCAGCGTGTACCGTCCGGGCGGAGAACGAGAATCTCTGCGTTGGGGATTGCCTTGCCGATCGAGTCGGGCCGGCGATCGACCTCGGCGGGGTCGAGGTAGGTCGACCGGAAGGCTTCGGTGAGCCCATACATGAGGACGGGTGCAGCGTGCGCGAAGGTGTCCCGTAGCCGTTGCAGCGTGGTTCTGGGCATGCGACCGCCGGTGTTGGCGAAGTACCTCATCGGCTGTGTTGCCTCGGCCGGCCAGGGCACATCCATCAGCTGCAGCCAGAGAGGCGGTACACCAGTCAGTCCAGTCACCCGGTGTCGGGCACACAACTTGGGGACGTCACGTGGCAGGAGGTAGTTCATGAGCACGCTGTGCGCACCCACGGAGAAGGCTGTGGTCACCTGGCTCAGTCCCGCGTCGAAGCTCAACGGCAGGACGCTGAGGATGACGTCGTCCTCCGTGTTGCCGAGATAGCTGCTCACACTCTCGGCGCCGACGATGAGGTTCCGATGGCTGAGCACCACGCCCTTGGGACTGCCGGTGCTGCCCGACGTGTAGAGGATGGCCGCCGGGTCGACGTCGATCGGTGGGTGACAGGCGGGCGCCGCCGGCCTCGGCACACGGGGGCTGCTCGACAACCACTCATGGACGACGACGCGGCCCACGGCGCGCGATGAGGGAGAGCCGACGAGGACCACGTGCTCGACCGCGCTCGCGGGCAGGATCGACTCGAGCTGGGCCAGCCGGTCGACCGTGGTGACGAGGACACGGGCGCCGCTGTCGGCGAGGATGTGCCCGACCTGCATCGGCTTGAGGACGTGGTTCACCGGCACGAAGATCCCCCCGGCCGCCGACGTCGCGAACATGGCCACGACGGTCTCGACCCGCTTCTCGAGGTAGATCGCCACGCGATCTCCTCTGCCCAGGTGGAGGCCGCTCAGCTGGTTGGACGCGTGTTCGACCTGGTCCCAGACAGCGGCATACGTCAGTGTTTCGCCCTGATAGGTGAGGGCAGGGCGCGCCGGCGAACGGGCGACGGTCGTGGACAGGAGGTGGTGGAACGCAGTGCGCATCAGTCGGCACGTCTTTCGGTGAGTGCAGGGGTGAGCGGGCTGGGGCCGTCCCGGAGGAGGTCGAGGAGGTGGTCGGCCCGCGCCTCCCACGCGGCATCCTTGACGGACAGGCGTATGTCGGACCGATCCAGTTGGGAGACAGCGACCTTCGCCACGCACTCGCAGAACTGGTCGACCTCCGACTCGGCGCTCACGAAGGCCCGGTCGAGTCCGCGGAGGGGCGCCACATCCGAGGAGACCACGGGAATTCCAGCAGCGAGATACTCGAGAGTCTTCAGCGGATAGCTCCGTGCGTTGAACATCGAGTCGACATAAGGAGTGAGGCCCACGTCGACGGCCGCCAGGTACGGCGCCAGCTCCTCGCGAGGCAGGCCGTCGACCCAGTGGACTCCCGGACTGCCGATCAGGCGGTCGAAGGCCTCGTCATCGTTGCTGTCCACGAAAAATCGCGGCCCGACGAGGAGAAGGCTGGTGCCGGCGGCGCGTACCGCGTCCAGCAGAGCGAGGTCGGTGCGGGAGTTGAACTGTCCCACGACGCCCGCGACAGGGCGCTCCAGCGGGACGTCGGCCGGAGCGGTCGCCTCGACAGTGGCCAGTCGGGCGACGTCGGCTCCGTTGGGCAGCCAGCACGGAGGTGTCGGCGTCCGCTGCAGGTGCCGGGCGAGCTCGGGGGTCACGGCCAGGACGACATCCGCGGCGCGCAGGTTCTTCTCGCGGGCCGCAGCGAGGTAGCGCCTGCTCACCCCCCAGAGAGGGGCGCCCTCGACGAAGTCGTCGGTGGCGTAGAAGGCGCGCCGTCCGCCGAGGTCGCGGACGTGGTGCAGCATCGGCGCCGTCGTCGAGGCGATCACGGCACTGGGACGCAGGCCGTTCTGCTCGAGGTAGCGCCGCGCGACGGACGCACGCCGACGGTTGGCCAGGTCCCTCAGCAGCGGGCGTTGCACACCTGCAATGGTCGGCGCCCGCAGCCGCACGACGTTGGGGATGGGCTCGCTCACCGCGGGCGGGATGCGGTCGCGGCGTCGGAGGATCGAGTGGGGAGTGTCCACCCAGACGATCTGCGAGTGCCGAGCGATCGCGGTGGCCAGCTGCCGGTCCGTCCCGGCGAGGGTGTCCCAGCCCACGCCGGGGAACCAGAGAATCGGGCCCGTCGCCGAGGATGTGCCGGCCCCACCACCCAGCACGCCCGACGCGGTGCCTTCCGGGCTCCGCGAGACCACCGGCACGGCATTGAAGTCGTCCGTCCGCTGGCGACCCCGGACGCGGGCGACGCGTTGCCCGACGTAGTAGCGCGCCAGCTGCACGGCCGAGCGGGCAGCGTCGACCACCTGCTTCTTGTGCTCTCCCCGAGCGGCCACCGCATCCCGGTAGATCGTCACCTGTCGTCTGGCGGCGGACTCGAGAGAGAACTCCTCCACCACCCCACGTCCATAGGATCCGAGCCCTAGGCGCAACGCCTCGTCGGCGAGGAGCGGCGCGAGCTCGGCCTCGAGGGCAGCCCTGCCGCTCTCCTTCCCGGCGCCGACGCCGTACCAGCCCTGCCAGCGGAACTCACCCAGGGAGGCACGGGTGAGGGTGCGGAAGTAGCCGTACTCGCCCTGCACGACAAGAGGTTTCGCAAAAGCGAGTGAACGCAGGGCCGAGCCGCCCATGCCGAGCACGATGTCCGCGGCGCCGTAGGCCGGTCGGGGGTCGGCGAGCTCGCCCGTGAGGGTCACCGTGCGGCGACCAAGTCGTTTGTTGGCCTCATCGGCCGCGGACTGGATCGCTGCGCGGGCCTGTCCGTCGCCGACGATGACGAGCTGGAACGGAGTCGACTCCTGCATCGTCACGGCTGCCTCGATGGCGGTGAGGACACCCTCGGACTTCAGCTCACGCACCAGCCGGCTCACGCAGACGACGAGTGGGCGCTCGTCGAGCGCCCACTCGCTGCGGAACGCGGCGACGGTCCTCGGGTCGTCGATCCGGTTGTGGTCGAGATCCACCGGGGGCTCGATGAGGTTGAGGCTGAGGCGCCCCGCCTGTTGTTCTCGTGCACTGATCTGCTGGGTACCCACGACGAGCGGCATCCACCGCGGCAGGAACGGGGCGACCGCCATCGACATCACGGTGCACACTGCCGCGACGTCGGGGAGTCGCTCGGCGGCGAGCCAGCCCTCCAGACCCGGCGGCCACTCGTACCCGTGGATCACGTCGATACCGCGCTCGCGGACGACCGCCTGCAGGGCCCGAGCCACGCGGGGTGACGGCCGTCGGCCCGGGTCGGGGGACTCGATGAACTCGATGCCGAGCTCCTCGATGCGGTCGCACAGCGTGCCGCGGCGACCGAAGACGACGCACTCGTGCCCGAGTCTGGAGACGGCCGCTGCCAGCTCGATGGCGTTGGTCTGGCTTCCGCCCATGTTGAGGTCGTGTGGGTAGACGAGGATCTTCACGTCGCCCCCCCTCCACGAATCGCGGCTCGGAGCAGCCTGAGCTCGTCTCGCTTCCAGAACGCGAGCGCCGCGATGACGCACATGGCGAAGAGCCCAGCGGACCCAGCGCCGAGGAACGCTCCGTCGACGGAGTTCGCGAGCACACGGCATACGCCCCAGACCGCGAGCGCGGCAGCGGTCGGCACGATCACCGAGGCCGTGATGTTGGAGGCACGCACGCCGATGCGGTGCAGGGCGAGCACATACAGCGGGGCGACGACCACGAGTGCGACGACGAGCTGGACTGCGGCCACACCGGCCTGCCCGTCGCGACGGCCTGCCCAGAGCATGACGGGCAGCGCCACGGCGAACGACGTCGCCTGGATGAGCATGACGACACCAGACTTGCCCTGGACGACGAGGTAGTCGTAGGCGAGCTCGAAGAGGATCCTCAGGCCGGCGAATGCTGCCAGCCAGAGCAGGACATCGGCCGCTGGCGCCCAGTCGGCCCCGTAGACGAAGGCGACCACGGGCTCAGCTGCACCGCTGATGGCCAGGCACGCGGGCAGTGCCACGCAGGCGAGGATGCTCAGGATCCGGGTGAAGCCCTGCGTCATGCGTTCGGGCTCGGACTTGAGCGCGGAGAAGGCCGCCGGTGCCACGGCCCGCAGGGGCAGCGAGAAGATCGAGACCGGCCAACTGGCCAGGTTGTAGGCCAGGACGTAGAAGCCGAGCGCCTGGACGCCGGCGATCGAGCCGACGATCACCTGGTCCGCGTAACCGGCGGCGAAGACGATGATGCTCGACCCGGCGAGCGGCAACCCGAATCTCAGGAGCCGGCTGGCGACCTCGCGGTCCCACCCGAAGCGGTACGGGATGGGTGACCACCGGATGAGCAGCAGGCCGAAGACGACGCTCGCGACGAGTCGTCCGATCGCGAGGCTCATGGCTCCCCACCCGAGAAGCGCGAGGACCAGGGACAGTCCCGCCCCGAGCCACGTGTTGACCTGGTCGGCGATGGTCCGCTTCTTCTGCATGAACTCGCGCTGGAGCACGGCGGCGGACGTCGCGACCAGACCGTTGAGGAGGATGGAGATCGCCATCACCCGCACCACCGGCGTCGCCCGGACGTCGCCGAGCATCGTCGAGACCTGGGGCGCCGCGATGATCACCGCGGCGGTGAGGACGGCACTGCTCGCGACGGCGACCGTGTTGATCGTGGGAGCGATGATCCTGGGGTCGTCCCGCCACCGGATCACCGCCAGGCTGACGCCGAGCTCGTTGAAGCTGAGGATGGCGAGCATCGTGACCGTGGCGATCGCGAAGATCCCGAACTCCGAGGGGCCCAAGGTCCGGGCCAGTGCCACGCCGATTGCCAGGGTGCCCAGCCGCGCCACGACCGTGTTGCCAATGCTCCACATGAACGCTCGCGACGCGCGGTGGGCGACGGATCCCTCGGTGTGCTGCTCCGTCATGTCCGGAGTGCTCGGCACAGCTCCCCCACGACTCGTTCCTGCTGTTCGCCAGTGAGGTGGGGGAACATCGGCAGGGAGAGGATCCGGGCCGCTGCGGCCTCGGTCACAGGGAACTCTCCACAGCGGTGGCCCAGTCCGGCGTACGCCTCGGTCAGGTGGATCGGCGTGGGGTAGTGAAGAGCGACACCCACTCCAGCCTCATCCATGCGGGCCATGACCTTGTCGCGTTCGTCGACCTGAATGACATAGAGGTGCCAGACGTCGTGGTTGCCAGGTCGTTCGAGCGGCCGGCGCACCTCGTCGACCTCCGCGAGGAGCTCGCCGTAGCGTGCTGCCGCAGCGCGTCGCGCGTCATTCCACGCATCCAGGCGACGCAGCTTGGCACGCAGCACCGGCGCCTGGACGGCGTCGAGCCGAGCGTTCATGCCAATGCGTTCATGAACGTACTTGGTCGAGCTGCCGTGCGCCGCAACGTTGCGCACGAAGGCCGCAACCTCGCCGTCGTTGGTCATGACGGCACCCGCGTCTCCGGCGGCACCAAGGTTCTTGCCGGGATAGAAGCTCGTGGCAGCCACCCGACCGAGGGAACCGGCCCGTCCGGCGGACGAGGTCGCCCCCTGCGACTGTGCAGCGTCCTCGACCACCGCGATGCCGTGTCGTTCGGCGATCGGCAGAATCCGTTCGATCGGTGCGGTCTGCCCGTACAGGTGCACGGGCGCGATGGCCCGGGTTCGTGAGGTCATTGCGGCTTCGACGGCGTCGGGGTCGATGAGCAGGTGGGCAGGGTCGACGTCGACGGGCACCGGCACGGCGCCGATACGCGACACCGCCTCGGCGGTTGCAATGAAGGTGTTCGCGGGAATGATCACCTCGTCGCCCGCACCGACGCCGACGGCGCGGTAGGCGAGCTCGAGGGCGTCGGTGCCGTTGGACACCCCGACGACGTGCGCCACTCCGATGTAGTCGGCGAACTCGCCCTCGAAGGCCGACACTTCGGGACCGCCGATGAAGGCCGCCGCCATGAACTGGGCCCTCCACATCGGCAGCACCTCGTCGGCGATCTCGGCCTGCTGTGCCGCGATGTCCGAGAAGGGGATCCCCCTGTTCACGCGCCCTCCAACGTCGTCGAAACCGCACTCGGAGCGGGCGTGCCCCCACTTCGCTGCGTTCCTCGCACCGGCGCGAGAAACGCGGAACGCAGCCCTGAGCCCGGGTCGAAAGGACGCGGCGGCTGCAGCAGATCACGCGAATGCTCCCTCAAATGGAGGGTAGCCACATGGCGGGCGCGGCAACCGTGGTTTGGCGAAAACTGCCGCCCTCAGTCGGGCTCGTACACGAGTGCGGGATGACTAGGGTCTTCCCCATGAGGGGGACAGCGCGCCGACTGCTTGTGGCGGCCGGAGGGGTTGCTGTCGTCGTCATCTCCGTCAAACTCAGCGGTCAGCTCGCGCAAGCGGGGGCCTGGGCGCGCGTCGGCGCGGAGGTGGTGGAGTCCGTCCGTCCCCGCCCGGGGCCGTGGCGACTGCTCCGGGGAACACTGCACTTCGTGGGGATTCCCGCCCTTCTCGCGCTGGCGGTTCTTGTCGGGTATGCCGGGTGGCGTCGCGATCGTCGCGGGGCCGCCACCTTTGCGGTGGTCGTGCTCGTCACGAATGCTGTGGTCCAAGGACTCAAGCACGGGCAGCTGCCGGCGCCGAGCGGACTGAACCCCCTGAGCGGCCACGTCGGCCTCGCCGCCGGGTTGAGCTGCTCGTGGCTCCTGACCAGCGTGGGTGCGTCCGTGCGGTGGCGCCGACCGCTGCTGTGGTTCGCTGCCTTGGTCGTGGCCGGAACCGGCGGAGCTGTCCTGTTCACCGGGTGGCACACGCTTCCGCAGGTACTGGCACCCATCGGCATCGGCGGCGGCTGCGCCCTCGTCGGTCGGGCCATCGGGCCCGCCAACCTGCCGCCTCCGACCACCCGCCGCGGCGGATTCGTCTTGATCGGCGTGGGCGTGGTGCTGGGGTTCGCCGTCCTGCTCGGCATCAGCGGGATCGCGGCAGCGGACCCACTCGGCGTCGCGCTCGCGATCGCAGCCTTGCTCACGATGGTGGCGGCGGCCACGAGTACTGCGATCGGCCTGGTCGGCGTGTCCGCCGGCCGTCTGCACCGCGGGGCAGGCATGGTCACCTCCGCGAACTAGGCTGGACCTCGATGCCTACGCTGCAACCCGTCGTCGACCACCTCGGCGCCGAACCCCGGATCCGTTCCCTCCTCGAGACCGCCACTGCCACCGGCACGCTCTCGCTCGACGTCTCGGTGAGCGCGGGCGCCCGCCCGGTGCTCATCGCGGCCGCCGTCAAGCGCCTTCGGGCCGTCGCGCCCGAGCGCCTCCCGCTGCTCGTCGTCACGGCCACGAGCCGCGAGGCGGAGGACCTCACCGCCGCCCTCGGCTGCGTCCTCGACCACGACGTCGTCGCCGACTTCCCGTCGTGGGAGACGCTCCCCCACGAGCGCCTCAGCCCGCGCTCCGACACCGTGGGTCGTCGTCTGGCCGTGCTGCGCCGCCTCGCCCACCCGGCCTCGGTCGCCGACGACGACGTCGCCCACGGTCCGCTCTCCGTCGTCGTCGCGCCGGTACGCGCGGTCCTGCAGCCCATCGCCGTCGGACTGGGCGACCTCGCCCCGGTCTCGCTGCGCGCCGGCCAGGACCACGACCTCGACGCGGTCGTCGAGGGGCTCGCAGCCGCGGCCTACAGCCGGACCGACCTCGTCGAGCGCCGTGGCGAATTCGCCGTCCGCGGAGGCATCCTCGACGTCTTCCCCCCGACCGAGGAGCACCCGCTCCGCATCGAGTTCTGGGGCGACACGGTCGAGGAGATCCGCTGGTTCAAGGTCGCCGACCAGCGCTCGCTCGAGGTCGCCCCCCACGGGCTCTGGGCGCCGCCCTGCCGCGAGGTGCTCCTCACCGACGCGGTCCGGGACCGCGCCGCCGTCCTCGCCGACCAGCTCCCCGGCGCCGCCGACCTGCTCCACAAGCTCGCCGCGGGCATCGCGGTCGAGGGCATGGAGTCGCTCGCACCAGCGCTCGTCGACGGCATGGAGTCGATGCTCGACAGCTTCCCCGCCGGGTCCCCGGTCGTCGCCTGCGACCCCGAGCGGGTGCGCACCCGCGCCCACGACCTCGTCGCGACGAGCCGCGAGTTCCTCGAGGCCGGCTGGGCCAACGCCGCCGCCGGCAACGCCGTCCCCATCGACCTCGAGCGGATCCTCGGCTCCGCCTCGTTCTGGTCCGTCGGTGACCTGCGCGACCACGCCCGCGAGAGCGACCACCCGTGGTGGGACCTCACCCCGTTCGCGCTCGACACCGAGACGGCCGACACGAGCGACGGTGAGGTGGTCGAGACCGGCACGCGGGACCCCGCGGCCTACCGCGGTGACATCGAGTCGGCCGCCGCCGACCTGCGCCAGTGGACCGATGCCGGCTGGCGCGTCCTCGTCGCCACCGACGGGCACGGCTCCGCGACCCGCATCGTCGAGGTGCTCGGCGAGGCCGAGGTGCCCGCCCGCCTCGACCCGACCCTCGACCCCTTCGACGAGGGTGTCGTCCACGTGACCACGGCCCAGCTCGGTCGCGGCTTCATCCACGAGCCGAGCCGGCTCGTCGTCCTCACCGAGACCGACCTCACCGGCACCCCGACCACTGGTCCGTCGACCAAGGACATGCGGCGTATGCCGTCCCGTCGCCGCGCGCAGGTCGACCCGCTCCAGCTCACGCCGGGCGACTTCGTCGTCCACGAGCAGCACGGCGTCGGACGGTTCGTCGAGATGATGCAGCGCACCATCCAGGGGGCGACGCGCGAGTACCTCGTCCTCGAGTACGCCGCCTCCAAGCGGGGCCAGCCCGGCGACCGGCTGTACGTGCCCACCGACCAGCTCGACCAGATCACCCGCTACGTCGGCGGCGAGCAGCCCACCCTCAACAAGATGGGCGGCTCGGACTGGAAGCAGACCAAGTCGCGCGCCCGGCGCTACGTCAAGCAGATCGCGGCCGAGCTCATCCAGCTCTACTCCGCCCGCATGGCCACCAAGGGGCACGCCTTCTCGCGGGACACCCCGTGGCAGCGCGAGCTCGAGGACGCGTTCGCCTACGTCGAGACCCCCGACCAGCTGAGCTCGATCGACGAGGTCAAGGCCGACATGGAGCGCGAGGTCCCGATGGACCGCCTCCTCGCGGGTGACGTCGGCTACGGCAAGACCGAGATCGCGGTGCGCGCCGCCTTCAAGGCGATCCAGGACGGCAAGCAGGTGGCGGTGCTGGTGCCGACCACGCTCCTCGTCCAGCAGCACTTCCAGACCTTCACCGACCGCTACGCGCCGTTCCCCGTGACGGTCAAGCCGCTCAGCCGCTTCCAGTCGAAGAAGGAGTCCGAGCAGGTCATCGACGGTCTCGCCAACGGCTCCGTGGACCTCGTCATCGGCACGCACCGCCTCCTCTCGGACGCGATCCGCTTCAAGGACCTCGGCCTCGTCGTCGTCGACGAGGAGCAGCGCTTCGGCGTCGAGCACAAGGAGCAGCTGAAGTCGATGCGAACCGCCGTCGACGTGCTCGCGATGTCCGCCACCCCGATCCCGCGGACGCTCGAGATGGCCGTGACCGGCATACGCGAGATGTCCACTCTCGCAACGCCTCCGGAAGAGCGGCACCCGGTCCTCACCTACGTGGGCGCGTACGAGGAGAAGCAGATCACCGTCGCGATCCGGCGCGAGCTGCTGCGCGAGGGCCAGGTCTTCTACATCCACAACAAGGTGTCGACGATCGAGCGGGCCGCGGCCCGCATCCGCGAGCTCGTCCCCGAGGCCCGCATCGCCGTCGCCCACGGGAAGATGGGGGAGCACCGGCTCGAGCAGGTCGTCCTCGACTTCTGGGAGAACAGGTTCGACGTCCTCGTCTGCACGACGATCGTCGAGACCGGTCTCGACATCTCCAACGCCAACACCCTCATCGTCGAGCGGGCCGATCGCCTCGGCCTGAGCCAGCTGCACCAGCTGCGCGGTCGGGTCGGCCGTGGGCGCGAGCGCGCCTACTCGTACTTCCTCTACCCGCCCGAGGCGCCGCTCACCGAGACCGCGCACGACCGGCTCCAGACGATCGCGAGCCACACCGACCTCGGCGCCGGCATGCAGGTGGCGATGAAGGACCTCGAGATCCGCGGCGCCGGCAACCTCCTCGGCGGCGAGCAGTCCGGGCACATCGCCGGCGTCGGCTTCGACCTCTACGTCCGCCTCGTGGGGGAGGCGGTCGCGACCTTCCGGGGTGACGTGGACGAGGAGATCGGGGAGATCAAGATCGACCTGCCCGTCGACGCCCACCTGCCGCACGACTACGTGCCGGGGGAGCGGCTCCGTCTCGAGGCGTACAAGAAGCTCGCGACCGTCGCCGACGAGGCCGCGCTCGACGAGATCCTCGCCGAGCTCGTCGACCGCTACGGCAACCCGCCCGAGCCGGTGCAGAACCTCATCGAGGTGGCGCGGCTGCGCACCGTTGCCCGCGCGGCCGGGATCAAGGACATCACCGTCCAGGGCGCCACGGTCCGCTTCGGGCCGGTCGCCCTGAGGGAGAGCCAGGAGCTGCGTCTCATGCGCCTCCACCCGGGCTCGATCATCAAGGAGGCGCTGGGCACGATCCTCGTGCCCAAGCCGATGACGGCCCGCGTCGGCGGGAAGCCGCTGCGCGACCGCGAGGTGCTCGAGTGGGCAGGTGCGGTCATCCGCAGCGTCGTCATGGACAATGTGGGTGAAGCAGCCAGGGTGGCGACGGCTGCGGAGCCGCGCAGGTGACTCCGACAGCGCCACCGCGCCAACGAAGGGACATCGTGTGAAGGCCGTCAAGGCATCCGCCATCGCTCTCGCCCTCGCGGGCGTGCTCGCGACCTCCGCGTGCGCCGGCACGACCTCCGCCGAGACGGCCGCGGTCGTCGAGGGGCGCGTCATCACCGAGCAGCAGGTGCGCGAGGCGACCGACCAGATCAACACCGCCTTCACGCCCGAACAGCCGCTCACGGCGGCGCAGACGCTCACCCTGCTCATCCGCGCGCCGTTCATCAACGAGGCCGCCGCCGCCGCCGGTAAGGCGCAGAGCGAGTCCGCGGCTCGGGCCGCGCTCGTGGACTTCCCCGAGGAGCCGCTGGACACGACGGTCGAGATCCTCCAGGCGGAGGCGAGCCTGCGGGAGCTCGAGAGCGCGCCCGAGGCCCGCCAGGCGCTCGTCGAGAAGATCGCCGCTCTCGACGTGACGGTCAGCCCGCGGTACGGGACGTTCGACCCCGCCCGGGCCGAGCTCGTCGTCTCGCGGCCGAACTGGATCGCCTCCGCCACCGACGAGAACTGACGTCGTGGGGCGCCTCAGCCTCCTCGTCACCAGCCCGCGCGTCGCGCCGGGTCTCATGTCCCGCAGTGCCTGGGCCGCCGTCGAGTCGGCGTCAGTGCGCCTGTCGCGGGACCTCACCGAGCCGGTCGTCGACGCCGTGGTCGAGTCCGGCCTCGAGGTGGAGCCGGTGGACGCCGCGCTGGGTGCACCCGAGCTGGCTCGTCTGCTCGTCGGGCGGGCCGTCGAGAGCGACGTGGTGTGGCTCGGCTCGTCCGACGCGGACCCCGGGCTGACCGACGCGATCGCCTCCGAGGTGTCCCGGCTCGAGACGCCCCCCGAGGTGGAGATGGTCGTCGGCTCGTGGGACGTGCCCGGCTCACGGCTGCTCGACGCCGTGGTTGTCATGGACCGGCTCCGCTCGCCGGGCGGTTGCCCGTGGGACGCGAAGCAGACCCACGAGTCGCTCGCCACGTACCTCACCGAGGAGGCCGCCGAGGCCGTCGACGCCATCGGGTCGGGGGACCGGCAGCACCTCGCCGAGGAGCTCGGCGACGTGCTCCTGCAGGTGCTCTTCCACGCTCGGGTGGCCGAGGACGCTCCGACCGACGTCGAGCGGTTCGACATCGACGACGTCGCGGGCGGCCTCGTGGCCAAGCTCGTGCGGCGCCACCCCCATGTCTTCGCCGACGGCGACGCCTCCACCCCCGAGGAGGTCGAGGAGGCCTGGGCGCGGATCAAGGCCGAGGAGAAGGCCGGCCTGCACCGGTCCTGAGACCGGCCTGCCACCGGGCGCACCGCCGACGGCCGCGCCACGAAGAGACGGCGGACGTCGAGGAGATCGCCGTCGAGCACGGCGCGCACCGGAGGAGACCGTCAGGTCAGCGTCGTAGCCGCCCGACGCCCACCGCGCGGCCGACCCGTATGCCGGCCACCCGGCATACGCTGCGACGCCTCAGCGGACCGGGATCAACGCGTGGGTCGCCGCCGGGATCGGCCTGGCCGTGGGAATGGTCGTCACCGCGGCCGCCGGAGCCCTGCTCTCGTTCACGATGGGTGGCCCCGAGGAGTGGAGCGGCCGAGATCTTCAGCCAGGAGTGGCCCGCCCCGGGGAACACACCCGTTATCGAACCGTGACCGTTCTACCGCCCCGTACGGCGAGGGCGTCCCTGCATGCTCAGCATGGCTTTGTAAGCGCTTTCAATGACGAAGGCAGGGACAGACGGCATGAACGGGCGACCCCACGCGGTGACGATCTACGCGGTGGCCGAGCGCGCCCACGTGTCGATCGCCACCGTGTCCCGGGTCCTCCAGGGGTCGTCGCTCGTCACCGAGGCCACCCGCACGAGGGTGCTCGACGCCGTCCGGGAGCTCGACTACACGCCCTCCGGCGCCGCCCGCAGCCTCGCCAAGCGTCGGCACCACACCCTGGGTCTGGTCCTGCCGGAGCTGGGAGGGCCCTACTACGCGGAGCTCCTGGCCGGGTTCGAGACCAAGGCGGCCGAGCTGCGCCAGGGGGTCATGCTCGTCATCGCCAAGGCCGAGGGCCGCGGTGGTGACGCCATCCGCGCCCTGGCGACCCGCGTCGACGGCATCGCCTTCCTCGGCCGCGACGTGGAGCGGGTGAGGAGGAGCGGGAAGAAGCTCGTGCTCATCGCCGCGGACGCCCACCCGGACGTCGAGGTCATCTCCACCGAGAACGTCGCCGGCGCGCGACGCCTCACCGACCACCTGCTCGCGCACGGGCGCACCAAGCTGCTCTTCGTCGGCGACCCCGACGCCGCGCACGACGTCCGGGAACGGTACGAGGGATTCGTCCTCGCCCACCACGACCAGGGTCTCCAGCCCGCCGAGCCGGTGCTGGCGCCGTTCCGCGAGAGCGACGGCCAGGCCGTCGCCGAGCGGCTCATCGCGGGAGACCTCGAGGCGGATGCCCTCGTGTGCGGCAACGACGAGCTCGCCCTGGCGATCATGGCGCGCCTCCTGGCCGCGGGTGTCGACGTCCCCGGTGACGTCGCCGTCGTCGGGTGGGACGACGTCATGACCGCGAGGTACGTGCGCCCGGGCCTCACGACCGTCCGCCAGCCGGTGCGCGACGTCGGCTCCCTCGCCGCCGACCGGCTCTTCCACCTCGTCACCGGGTCCGCGAAGGCACCCGAACGTCACGTCCTCCCGACGGAGGTCGTCATCCGCGGGTCGTGCGGTTGCGCCCGCTCGCCCTCGTCCGCCCCAGAACCCGACCTGGTCCCGATCCCCACTCCCCACCCCTCGAAAGTGAGATCCCGATGAGACGCACCACCATCACCGTGGCCGGCCTGGCGGCCGTCGCCATGACCCTGTCCGCGTGCGGACGCGAGAGCGCCGACACCGCCGCCCCCCAGACCGGCGAGTCCGTCAAGGCCGGAGCCGCCACGGGCACGATCACCGTGTGGGCGATGGGCGCCGAGGGCGAGAAGCTCCCCGAGCTCGCCAAGGAGTTCGAGACGGCCAACCCCGGCTCCAAGATCAACGTCACGGCGATCCCGTGGGACGCGGCGCACGACAAGTTCACCACGGCGATCACCGCCAACAAGACGCCCGACGTCGCGATGGTCGGGACCACGTGGATGGGTGAGTTCGCCGGGATGGACGCCCTCGACCCCACACCGGGTCAGATCGACAAGTCGGTCTTCTTCGACGGTGCCCAGAAGACGACCGAGGTCGCCGGCACCTCCTACGGCATCCCCTGGTACGTCGAGACGCGGCTCGTCTACTACCGCACGGACCTCGCCGCGAAGGCCGGGATCACGACCCCGCCGACCGACTGGGCGGGCCTCAAGGACATGGCCAAGGCCATGAAGGAGAAGGGCGGCGCGACCTACGGCATCGGCCTGCAGGCCGGCGGAACCGGCTCCTGGCAGTCGATCATGCCGTTCGCGTGGTCGGCCGGTGCCGACCTCGCCAAGGACGACGGCAAGGCCTACAACTTCGACACCCCCGAGGTGCTCAAGGCGTCGGAGTACTACCAGTCCTTCTTCACCGACGGCCTCGCCGACAAGGCGGCTCCGGCCACGCCGACCACCGAGCCTGACTTCGTCAGCGGCAAGGTCCCGATGTTCATCTCGGGCCCGTGGATGATGTCCGCGGTCGAGAAGGCGGGTGGCGCGGGCTTCAAGGAGAAGTACGACGTCATGCAGATCCCCGCGGACAAGCAGTCGAGCTCGTTCGTCGGTGGCTCCAACCTCGTCGTCTTCAAGAACACCAAGGACCGCGACACCTCCTGGAAGTTCGTCCAGTGGCTCGCCGACCCCAAGACCCAGGTCAAGTGGTACGGCATCTCCACCGACCTCCCGTCGGTCAAGAGCGCCTGGCAGGACCCGGCCCTCACGGCGGACAAGAAGCTCTCCACCTTCGGCAAGCAGCTCGAGACCGCGGTGGCGCCGCCCAGCTTCCCCACCTGGGAGCAGGTCGTGACCTCGTTCGACACGGAGATGGAGAAGGTCACCAAGACCGGCGCCGACCCTGCCGCCGCGCTCAAGGCCGTGCAGTCGCAGGCCGAGTCGATCGGCACCGGCAACTGACATGACCACCCTCGCCGACGGCGCCGACACGGCGCGCCGTGAAGAGGCTCCCCCCCGGAGGCGTCGTCCACATCGGCGCCTCCAGGAGGGGAGGGCGGCGTGGATGCTCGCGCTGCCGTTCTGCCTGCTGTTCCTCGTCTTCACGGTCTGGCCGGTGTTCCAGTCGCTCTTCATGAGCATCACCGACACCCGGGCCAAGGACCTCAAGTCACCGTTCTCGGTCGACATCATCGGCCTGGACAACTACACGCGGGCTCTGTCCGACGAGAACTTCCTGCGGGCCGCCCGCAACACGGCCTACTTCGTCCTCGTCGGCGTCCCGCTCACGCTCACCCTCGCGCTGGCCGCGGCGGTGGCGCTCGACCGCGGGATCTCGCGGTTCAGGTCGGCGTTCCGGCTGGGGTTCTACACCCCCGTCGTGACCTCGATCGTCGCCGTCGCCGTCGTGTGGCAGTTCCTGCTCAACCGGGAGTTCGGGCTCATCAACACCGTGCTCGGCTGGGTCGGGATCACCGGGCCGAACTGGCTCGGCGACCCCGACTGGGCCATGCCCGCCCTCATCATGATGGCCTCCTGGCGCAACTTCGGGACGGGCATGATCATCTTCCTCGCGGGGCTGCAGGCCGTCCCGTGGGCCCTGCACGAGGCGGCATCCATCGACGGTGCCAGCGCGTGGCAGCGCTTCCGGCACATCACGCTCCCGATGCTCCGGCCGACCATCCTCTTCGTCTCGGTGACGACGATGATCGGCTACCTGCAGTTCTTCGAGGAACCGTTCGTCATGACGAACGGCGGACCCCTCAACAGCACGGTCTCGATGTCGCTCTACACGTACCGCCAGTTCGGGTTCGGCAACTACGGGTATGCCGCCTCGCTGAGCTATCTCATCTTCATCGTCGTGGCCATCGTCACGGCCGTGCAGTTCCGCGCCCTGCGCGAGAAGGAGTGACGCCGTGAACCGCTCGATTTCTGGGAAGTGGTGGCTGTACGCGGTGCTCAGCGTGGCCGTCCTCGTGGTCTCCACCCCGTTCATCTGGATGATCGTCGGCAGCTTCAAGACGACGTCGGAGCTGCGGAAGAGCCCGCCCACCTGGCTCCCGGAGAACGCCACCCTGGACAACTACTCGCAGCTGTTCTCGCGGCTCGACTTCGGGACGTACTTCTTCAACTCGACGGCCGTCGCCGTCGTCGTCACGCTGGGCAACCTGCTCTTCTGCTCGATGCTCGGCTACGCCCTGGCGATGCTCGACTTCCCCGGGAAGCGGGCCCTGTTCGGCGTGGTGATGGCGACGCTGCTCATCCCGGGCGTCGTCACCTTCGTCCCGCTGTTCGTCCTCGTGGCGAACGCCGGCCTCGTCGACACCCTCCCGGGGCTGATGCTGCCGTTCCTCGCGGCGCCGTTCGGGGTCTTCCTCATGCGGCAGTTCATCTCCGGCCTCCCGCGAGACCTCCTCGACGCGGGCCGGGTCGACGGTGCGGGTGAGCTGCGCATCTTCGCCCGGATCTTCCTGCCCCTGTGCGGGCCGGCCCTGGCGACGCTCGGCATCCTCACGTTCCTCGGGAGCTGGAACAACTTCCTCTGGCCGCTCGTCGTGGCCCAGACCGAGGACAGCTACACGCTGCCCGTGGCGCTCGCCCTGTACTCGAAGGGTCAGAACGCGACGGAGTACGGGCTGCTCCTCGCGGGGGCGACCGTGGTCGTCATCCCCGTCCTGCTCGTCTTCCTCGCCTTCCAGCGTCGCGTCATCGAGGGCATCGCCACCACCGGCATCAAGTGAGCCCCGACCACGAGACACCCTGACCCACCTCACCTCCCCGACCCGGGCCGCACCCACGCGCCCGGAAGAACGGAGTCCCCCATGACCGGTTCGACCAGCCCCACCGAGGGCGCACCCGCCCGCCGCAGCCTCCTCGTCGGAGGCGCCGCGGCGCTCGCGGCCTTCGGCCTCGCGCCGCCGGCACTCGCCGGCCCCGCCGGGACCAGGCCCGCACCGGCGGAGACCGCCCGCGCGTCGAGGTCGCGGCTCCGGCGGTGGGCGACCGACACCTGGCACAGCCTCGACGCCATGACCGACCCGGCGACCGGCCTGCCGGCGGACAACATCCCCGAGTCCCTCGCCCCGGGGGACCGGTCCGGCTACACGTCGCCGACGAACATCGGCGGCTACCTGTGGTCGGCGATCGTCGCCCGTGAGCTCGGGATCATCAGCGCTGCCGACTGCAGCCGACGCCTCAGCCGGACCCTGCAGACGCTCGAGGGCATGGAGCACCACGAGCCGAGCGGCATGTACTACAACTGGTACGACGAGGCCACGGGTGAGGCGCTGCGCACGTGGCCCGGCACCGGCGACGTGGTGCACCCGTTCGTCTCCAGCGTCGACAGCGGCTGGCTGGGAGCGGCCCTGCTCGTCGTCGCCAACGCCGACCGGGTCGCGGGCCCCAGGGCCCGGGCGCTGTTCGAGAACATGCGCTGGGACGCCTTCTACAACCCCGGCGACGGCAAGAACGGTCACCCGGTGGTGCGCACCGGGGGCCTGATGCACGGTGGGTTCTACGTCTTCGACCACGACCGTACGGGCGGTGTCTACCGCGGCACCCACGTGGGTGGCGGGGACGTGTGGCTGACGACCCACCACTACGACACCATCGTCTCCGAGACCCGGATCACGAGCTACCTCGGCATCCTCACCGGCCAGGTGCCCGGGAAGCACTACTTCGCACCGTGGCGGACCTTCCCGGCGACCTGCGACTGGTCCTGGCACGAGATGCAGCCGGTCGGGGTGACCCGCACCTACCTCGGCATCGAGGTCTACGAGGGCGCCTACACCTACCGCGGCATGCACATCGTGCCCGGCTGGGGCGGCAGCATGTTCGAGGAGCTCATGCCCGCCGTGTTCGTCCCCGAGGAGACGTGGGCGCCGCGCAGCTGGGGCGTCAACCACCCGCTGCACGTGCGGGCCGAGCGCGAGCACGGCCTCGACGAGGCCAAGTACGGCTACTGGGGCTTCTCCCCGGCGAGCGACCCGTTCGCGAACTACCGCGAGTACGGCGTCGACGCGCTCGGGCTGAACCCGGAGGGCTACTTCTCCGACAAGGAGAAGACCAACTACGACCCCGGCTTCGGCAACTGCCGTCCGGCCAAGAACCCCAACCCCACCTTCGGCGACGGGGTCGTGACCCCCCACGCGTCCTTCCTCGCCATGATGTTCGAGCGGGGCCAGGCCACCGCGAACCTGCTCAAGATCGAGAAGAAGCTCGGTGCCTACGGCGCCGGCGGGTTCTTCGACGCCGTCGCGACCCGCAGCGGCACGATCGCACGGCGCTACCTCTCGCTCGACCAGGCGATGGTCATGGGCGCCCTCGGCAACGTCCTGGCCAAGGACGTGCTCCGTCGGGCGTTCAGCACCCCCGACGTGGAGGCGGCGCTGCGGCCGGTCATCGGCATCGAGGAGTTCGGCGCCGGCGTGGTCAAGGACTGACTCACGGGCACGAGGACCGAGCAGGACGAGCGGGCACGACAGAGGAGCTGACTGTGGACGATCTGGGACGGACGAGCGCGGAGGGCGTGGCCTTCCGCGACCTCAACGGCAACGGGGTCATGGACCCGTACGAGGACCCGCGGCTCGACGCGTCCGCGCGGACCGAGGACCTGCTCGGCCGGCTCTCCCTCGAGGAGAAGGTCGGGCTGATGTTCCAGACCGTCATCGAGGCGGGCGAGGACGGGTCGGTGGTCGAGGAGGCGGGCCGGATCAGCAAGTCGGCGACGAGCACCGTCGTTCTGGACAAGCACCTCACCCACTTCAACGTCCACCTGCTCGGGGATCCGCGCATGGCGGCCAGGTGGCACAACGCCCTCCAGGCGTTGGCCGCCCGGACGCCGCACGGCATCCCCGTGACGGTGTCCACGGACCCCCGGCACGCGTTCATGGAGAACGCGGGGGTGTCGTTCACCGCCAAGGCCTTCTCGCAGTGGCCCGAACCCCTCGGGCTCGCCGCGCTGCGGGACCCGGCCGCGGTGAGGTCATTCGCCGACATCGCGCGCCAGGAGTACGTCGCGGTGGGCATCCGCGCCGCCCTGCACCCGACGCTCGACCTCGCGACCGAGCCGCGCTGGGCCCGCCAGGCCGGCACCTTCGGCCAGGACCCCCGGCTCGTCACCGAGCTCGGCGTCGCCTACCTCGAGGGGTTCCAGCAGGCGTCGCTCGGGCCCGGGAGCGTGGCCTGCACCTCCAAGCACTTCCCGGGCGGGGGACCGCAGAAGGACGGCGAGGACGCGCACTTCCCGTACGGGCGGGAGCAGGTCTACCCGGGTGGCCGTTTCGCCGACCACCTCGAGCCGTTCCCCGCGGTCATCGCCGCGGGGACCGCCGGGATCATGCCGTACTACGGGATGCCCGTCGGGCTCGAGGTCGACGGCGAGGCCATCGAGCAGGTCGGTTTCGGCTTCAACCGGCAGGTCGTCACCGGCATGCTCCGCGAGGGCCTCGGCTACGACGGCGTCGTCGTGACCGACTGGGAGCTGGTCAACGACAACCACGTCGGGGACCAGGTCCTGCCCGCGCGGGCCTGGGGTGTCGAGCACCTGGACCCGCACAGCCGGATGGAGCTCATCCTCGAGGCGGGCGCCGACCAGTTCGGTGGGGAGGAGTGCGTCGAGATCCTGCTGGACCTCGTGGCCCAGGGACGGGTCACCGAGGCGCGCATCGACGAGTCGGCCCGACGCCTCCTGCTCGTGAAGTTCCGGCTGGGTCTCTTCGACGACCCCTATGTCGACGAGGACCTCGCGGAGGCGACCGTCGGCCGTACGGACTTCCGGGACGAGGGGTATGCCGCCCAGGCCGGTTCGGTCACCGTGCTGACCAACGGGGACGACGCGTCCCCGGTCCTGCCGCTCGCTCCCGGGCTGCGGATCTACACGGAGAACGTCGATCCCGACGTGGTGGCCCGGCACGGCACACGGGTGGAGCGACCCGAGGACGCCGATGTCGCCGTCGTCCGGCTCGCGGCGCCCTTCGACCCCCGGGCCGACCTCTTTCTCGAGTCGTGGTTCCACCAGGGCTCCCTCGACTTTCCCCCGGGGCTGATCGCCAGGCTGGCGCGAGTGGCGGCGGCCTGCCCGCTCGTCGTCGACGTCGGCCTCGACCGCCCCGCGGTCCTCACCCCGCTGCTGCCCCTGGCCGCGGCCGTCGTCGGGTCCTACGGGTCCAGCGACGACGCACTCCTCGACGCGCTCACCCGCCGGGTCGCACCGAGGGGCCGGCTGCCCTTCGACCTGCCCCGTTCCATGGACCAGGTCCGGGCCCATCCCGAGGACGTCCCCGGGTACGACGACCCCCTGTTCGCCTTCGGTCATGGGCTGACCATCTGACCGCAGAGCCTGCCACGCACGAGAGTTGACTTGGAGAACCAAGTGCTGCTTCACTGATCAAGTGAGACTGACACCGCAGGAGCAGGCGATCCTCACCCTGCTCCGTGGCGACCCGCTGCTCGACGCGGCCGCCCTGGCCGACCGCCTCGGCAGCACCAGGGCGTCGGTGTCGGTCGCCCTGTCCAACCTCACCCGCAAGGGCGCGATCCTCGGGCGCGGCTACCTCGTGCGCCCCGACGCGGCCGTCGTCGTCGTGGGCGGCGCGATCATCGACATCAAGGCCCGCAGCGCCGCCGTCCTCGCCGCCGCGACGAGCAACCCGGGCCGGGTCGCGACCACTCCGGGTGGCGTCGGCCGCAACATCGCCGAGAACCTCGCCCGCCTCGGGACCCCGACCCACCTCGTCGCAGCCGTGGGTGGGGATGCCTTCGGTGCCGACCTCCTCACCCACACCCGCGACGCCGGGGTCCACGTCGACCACGTCGTCGTCGGCACACGGCCGACCGGCACCTACCTCGCGGTCCTCGACCACGAGGGCGACCTCAGCGTCGCCGTCTCGGACATGACGGCCACGGACACGCTCACCGTGGCCGACCTCGACGGCGTCCGCGGCCTCGTCCAGCACTGCGAGCTCCTCGTCGTCGACGGGAACATCCCGGCCGACGTCACGACGTGGCTGCTGGACCTGGCGCGGGCCGGCGACGTCCCGGTCGTGCTCGAGCCGGTCTCGGTCGTCAAGGCCGGACGGATGGCGGCCGTCCTCGGCCCCGAGCGCCCGGTCCTCGCCCTCACCCCCAACATCGACGAGCTCGCGGCCCTCGTCGGCCGCGACGTCCCCAACTCGGTCCCCGGCATGACCCGCGCGACCGCCGAGCTGCACGACCTGGGCGTCCAGCACGTGTGGGTGCGCCGCGGGGCCAGGGGCAGCCTGCTCAGCTCGCGCACGCCCGACGGCGCCGCCGCGGTGAGCACCAACTCGATGGTCTCGACCGACGTCGTCGACGTGACCGGCGCCGGCGACTCGATGACGGCCGGCTTCGTCCACGCACTCCTGGAGGGTCGCGACGCACCGGACGCCGCGGCATACGGGCAGGCCACCGCCGCCCTCACGACCGAGTCCGGTCACACTGTCCGCCCCGACCTCACCCACGCGCTCGTCACCGAGCGCCTCACCCAGCAAGGAACCCGTTGAGAACTCAGTCGGCAGCTCCTCAGTCCATGCCTCACCCGGCCCTCGCCCTCGCCCCCGAGGTCGCCGATGCGCTCGCCGCCGGCCGCCCGGTGGTCGCGCTCGAGTCGACGATCATCAGCCACGGCATGCCCTACCCCCGCAACGTCGAGATGGCCCGTGAGGTCGAGCAGATCGTCCGCGACGGCGGCGCGACCCCCGCGACGATCGCGGTCCTCGACGGTGTCGCGCGGATCGGCCTGTCCGCCGACGAGCTCGAGCTCCTGGCCACGCACGAGGACGTCGCGAAGGTGAGCCTGCGCGACCTCCCGCACGTCATGGCGACGAAGCGGCACGGCGCGACCACCGTCGCGAGCACGATGCGGCTGGCCGCACTCGCCGGCATCCGCGTCTTCGTCACCGGCGGTCTCGGTGGCGTGCACCGCGGCGCCGAGGACTCGATGGACGTCTCCGCCGACCTCACCGAGCTGAGCCAGACCGACGTCGCCGTCGTGTCGGCCGGCGTGAAGTCGATCCTCGACATCGGCCGCACGCTCGAGGTCCTCGAGACGCTCGGCGTGCCGGTCGTGACCTTCGGCGCCGACGAGTTCCCGTCGTTCTACTCGCGCTCGTCCGGCTTCACCTCGCCGATGCGCAGCGACACGGTCGGCGAGCTGGCCGAGATGATGCGGGTCAAGTGGGACCTCGGGCTCAGGGGCGGCATCGCCGTGACGAACCCGGTGCCCGCAGAGGACGAGATGACCCCCGCGCAGATCTCGGCGCTCATCGACCAGGCCGTCGCCGAGTGCGGCGAACGCGGCATCACCGGCAAGGACATCACCCCGTTCCTCCTCGGCCGGATCGTCGAGCTCTCCGACGGCGCCAGCCTCGAGACGAACATCGCCCTCGTGCGCAGCAACGCCCGCCTCGGCGCCGCCCTCGCGAAGGCCTACGCCGCCGCCACGGCCTGACCCGGCGCTGCACGAAGCGGTTCGCGAACCGTGTCGTTGCTCGGAAACCGGTTTGAACCGTTCCGCGAGCAACGGTGCGGTTCGCGAACCACCTTGTGCCGTATGCCGCCCGCCCACCTCCGCCCACTCCGCCCGCCTCCTCCGCCCGCCTCCTCCAGCCGGCCCTCTCAGCCGGTCTCCCGCCCACCTGTGGAGAACTCCTCGGTCGCTTCGGCGTCCTGCGGCACCCTCGAGCGATGACCGCACTGCACCCCCAGCTGGCGCGGATCGCGCGTGAGCACGACGGCGTCGTCACCCGGCTGCACGCCTCAGCACGGCACGTCGCTCCACAGGTCCTGCGAGCGGCGGTGCGCGACCGTACCCTGCACCGGGTCCGGCCCGGCGTGTTCGTCACGTCGGAGCGATGGGGAGGTGCCTCGACCCGCACGGCACGGTTCCTGCTCACGGTGAGGGGCGTCCTCCTGGCGCATCCCGACTGGATCGCGTCGCACCACGCCGCGCTCGCGCTGCACGGCCTCCCGCTCCACGACGTGGACCTCGAGGGGGTCGACGTCGTCGCTCCGGTGCGCGCCAGCAGGATCCGCCCGGGAGTGCACGTCCACGTGGCGACGCCGGAGCAGCTGTCGGTCTCGAAGGATCGGCCCGTGCGCGTGGTGTCCGCGGCCGATGCCTGCGTCCTCACGGCGGCCGCGAGCGGCTTCGAGGCCGGGGTGGTCGCGATGGACGCCGCACTGCATCGGCGCCTGGTGACGCGTGACGCGCTGACCGCGGCCGCTGCACGTCCCGGTTCGCGCTACGGCATCGGCACGGTCCGGCACGCGATCACGGCGAGCGACCCGGGCTGCGAGTCGCCGGGGGAGACCCTGACCCGTCTGATCCTGCGCGGAGCCGGCCTCGACGTCCGGTCACAGGTCCCGATCGAGGACGAGGACGGGTTCATCGGCCGGGTGGACCTGCTCGTGGGGGAGCGGGTCGTCGTGGAGTTCGACGGGGCGGTCAAGTACGACGGGCTCGACGGCAAGCGGGAGCTTATGCGCGAGAAGCGGCGGGAGGAGCGCCTCCGGGACGCCGGCTACCGGGTCGTCCGGGTGACCTGGGCCGACCTGTCGCACCCCGACCGCCTCGTCCGCCGGGTCCTCGGCCAGCTCGCTGCCTGAGCCGCCTCTGCACAGAAGGGTTCGCGAACCGGGTCGTTGCTCGTGAACCGGTCCGAACCGGTTCGCGAGCACGGTGAAGGTTCGCGAACCGGGTTGTGCACGAACGGCGCTCACTCCACCCGGAAGGGGCGCATCATCTCGTGGTCCTCGTGCTCGAGAATGTGGCAGTGCCACACGAAGAGGCCGGGCTTGTCGAAGCGGGCCCGGATCCGCGTCACCTCGTGCGGGTAGGCGATGACCGTGTCCTTGGGGCCGGTCTCGTTCGGCTCGGGAGCCCGGGCCTCCCCTCCGGGGGCCTGCCGGTCCATGACCGAGAACTGCACGAGGTGGACGTGGATCGGGTGGGCGTCCTCCGTGTGGTTGTGCAGCTCCCACACCTCCGTGTCGCCCAGCCCCGGCGTCTCCGTCACCGGCTCGTCCCACGCGAGCGGGACCGCTTCGGCACCGGCCATCGTGCCGAGGAACGCCGCCCGCGGACCCACACCGGCCAGCACCTCCGAGTCCGCCTCGAGCAGGGCCAGGGCCCGGGTGCGCACCGCCGGCGGTGGCGGTGGCGGCGCAGGCAGCGACAGCTCCTCCGGTGGGGTGCTCGTCTCCGGTCCCACGCGGTCGACGACGGTGAACGACATCACCTGGCCGGTCGTCGCGGGATCGGCCCGCTCGAAGGCCTCACCGGGCTCGCCGCCGCCGAACGGCTCATCCGGGCCCTCGTTGACGATGAAGAGGCGCGTCCCGGCGGGGAACCCGGAGAAGTCCACCACGACGTCGGCGCGCTCGGCCGGGGCGAGGAGCAGTCGGGGCATCGGCACCGCCGCGGGCAGGAAGGCGAGGTCTCCGCCCACCTGCCAGAACGGCACCGCGGGGGACGCCGGCCGTGCGGTCGCGTCCGTGGCCAGCACGAGGACGAGGAAGCGCGAGTTGCACCCGTTGAGGAGGCGCAGCCGGTAGCGGCGGCGCTCGACCCGGTGCGCCGGCCAGGTGCGCCCGTTGACCATCATCACGGTGCCGAAGAACTCGGGGTTCCAGATCGGCGCGATGTCCGAGTGGGGCACGTAGGGCCCGCCGAACTCGTCGAAGTACTCCCGGGTGTCCGGGTAGAAGAGGCTCCCGTCCCGGCGGAACGCGCGGTCCTGGATGGCGAGCGGGATCTCGTGCGGGGTGCTGTCGGCGCCGCGGTGCGGCAGGACTCCGGCCTCGAGGTCGTGGGCACCGCCCCGGAGGAGGAAGAACCCGGCCGGCCCGGCGTACACGTTGAGGCGGGTGATGCCGAGCGTGTGGTCGTGGAACCACAGGGTCCCGGCGGGCTGGTCGTTGCCGTAGTGGGCGCGCTGGGTGCCGGGCGCCCAGCCGCTCCCGTGCCGCTGCGCCCAGGCCGCTGCCATCGCGTCGTGGTGCGTGCCGACGCGGGCGTACCCGTCCGGGATGCTCCGGGAGTCAGGGAGGAACCATGCCTCCGGGTACCCGTCGCTCTCCTGCTCGGAGTGACCGCCGTGGAGGTGGACGACGATCGGCACCGGCCCTCGGTAGGGCCCCGGCGTCGCAGGGAAGCTCGCGTGGCCGTCGCGCCCCTCCTCGCCGCCCCCCGGGTTGGCCCAGTGCAGGGTCGGGTCCACGGGCAGGAGGTGGGGCAGGTAGCGACCCGAGGTGCCGTTGACGAGGCCGTTGACCCAGGTGACCTCGACCGGTCGGCCCGCCGTCGCCTCGATGGTCAGGGACGGGGCGTTGTGGGTGCCACGCGCGGTCTCGGACCCGTATGCCCAGACGGTGGTGGCCGGCATACCCCTCGGCAGCACCTGCTGGCGGATCTGGCGCACCCCGATGACGTACCGGTCCACCGCGCCGGAGGACGTCACCGGCATCGGCGGGGGGACGAGCAGGGGGCCGGCGTACTTGGGGATGCTCGCCGCGTCCAGCAGGGGAGGGCCGCCACGTGGTGCCGCCACGACCACGCCCGTGCCACCGAGGAACAGGCTGGCGGCGCCGCTCGCGCCACCCGCCACCACCGCGCGCCGTGTGACCTCGGGCATGACTGACACGTCCTTCACTGGCCGCCGGCCGCCCTGCAGGACCTCAGGACCCACTCTCGTGACGGGCCGGGCCCCTGTCCACCACCCGATGTGCCCCACCGTCCCCGCCCGAACGGTGCCCTCGACCGGCACGGAGGTCCCGTGCCCGCCACCCAGGGGCCGGCGGTGCGGGTCGGTCGGACCGGTCACCGCGCGCACGGGCTAGGCTCGGAGGCGACATCCAGCACCCCTCACCCCAGCCCGCCCAGGAGGCGAAGTGGCCAGCATCGACGCCGTCGGAGCACGCGAGATCCTCGACTCGCGAGGCAACCCCACCGTCGAGGTCGAGGTCGCCCTCGACGACGGCACCATCACCCGCGCGGCCGTGCCCAGCGGCGCGTCGACGGGCGCCTTCGAGGCCGCCGAGCGCCGCGACGGTGACAAGAACCGTTACAACGGCAAGGGCGTCGAGAAGGCCGTCGACGCGGTCATCGACGAGCTCGGCCCCAAGCTCCTCGGCTTCGAGGCGCACGACCAGCGCCTCATCGACGCCGAGATGATCGCCATCGACGGCTCCAAGAACAAGGAGAAGATCGGCGCCAACGCGATCCTCGGCGTCAGCCTCGCGGTCGCCAAGGCCGCCGCCGAGTCGGCCGGCCTCCCGCTGTTCCGCTACCTCGGTGGCCCGAACGCCCGCGTGCTCCCCGTGCCGATGCTCAACATCCTCAACGGTGGCTCCCACGCCGACTCCAACGTCGACATCCAGGAGTTCATGATCGCGCCGATCGGCGCCGAGACCTTCCGTGAGGCCCTGCGCTGGGGCGCCGAGGTCTACCACGCGCTCAAGGCCGTGCTCCAGGAGAAGGGCCTGTCCACCGGGCTCGGCGACGAGGGCGGCTTCGCACCGAACCTCGAGAGCAACCGGGCCGCGCTCGACCTCATCCTCGAGGCCATCGACCGCGCCGGCTACACCGCGGGCGACCAGATCGCGCTCGCGCTCGACGTCGCGGCCAGCGAGTTCTTCGACGAGTCCGCCGGCGACGGTGGCGGCTACACCTTCGAGGGCGGCACCAAGACCTCGGCCGAGATGATCGACTACTACGCCGAGCTCGTCGAGGACTACCCGCTCGTCTCCATCGAGGACCCGCTCAACGAGGAGGACTGGGACGGCTGGAAGGCCATGACCGACCGCCTCGGCGATGCGGTCCAGCTCGTCGGCGACGACCTCTTCGTCACCAACCCCGAGCGGCTCGGGCGCGGCATCGAGACGGGTACCGCCAACGCCCTGCTCGTCAAGGTCAACCAGATCGGCACGCTCACCGAGACCCTCGACGCCGTCGAGATGGCCCAGCGGGCGGGCTTCCGCTGCATGATGAGCCACCGCTCCGGCGAGACCGAGGACACGACGATCGCCGACCTCGCCGTGGCCACCAACTGCGGCCAGATCAAGACCGGGGCACCGGCCCGATCGGAGCGCGTCGCCAAGTACAACCAGCTGCTGCGCATCGAGGAGGAGCTGGACGACGCCGCCGAGTACGCCGGCGCCGCCGCGTTCCCGCGCTTCGCCGCACGCCGGAAGGCCTGAGGAGCGGGTGGCACGCGGGACAGGTCGCGGACCCGGATCGTCGTCTCGACGTCCGGCGTCCAAGCGACCCACCCCGCGTGCCCGCTCGGCCCGGCAGGCCGCGATCGGCCGGGTCGCCAGCACGACCGCGGCCGGCTGGCGCGACCGGATCACCTCCGCCCGGGCCAACCGGAGGACGGTGCGCCAGGTCAGCCTCGGCATCGTCGTCCTCTTCCTCGTCATCCTCGTCGCCCCGACCCTGCGCGCCTACCTGCAGCAGCAGTCCGACATCGACGCGTTGCGCAGCAAGGTCTCCCAGCAGCAGCGAGGAGTCGAGGAGCTGCAGGAGGAGCAGGCCCGCTGGGAGGACCCCGCCTACGTCGAGCAGCAGGCACGCACCCGGCTCAAGTTCGTCAAGGTCGGCGAGAAGTCCTACACCGTGCTCGACCCGGAGCAGAAGGACACCACCGGCGAGATCGCGCACGGGGGCGACGTGGTCGAGCCCTGGTACGACACCGTCTGGTCGTCGATGCAGGCGGCCGACGTGCCGTCCAACCAGCGCCGGTGACCGCGTCACCCGACCGTCCGCCGGTCGCCCGGGCGGACCTCGACGCCGTGGAGCGCCAGCTCGGCCGCATCCCGCGCGGGGTCGTCGAGGTGTCGCACCGCTGCCCGTGCGGTGAGCCCGACGTCCTGCGCACCCTGCCCCGACTGCCCGACGGCACCCCGTTCCCGACCTCCTTCTATGCGACCTGCCCCCGCCTCACCGGCGCGATCAGCACCCTGGAGTCCGAGGGCGTGATGCGCGAGATGAGCGACCGGCTCGAGCAGGACCCGGACCTCGCGCAGCGTTACGCCGCGGCCCACGAGGACTACCTCGCCCGTCGCACCGAGCTCGGCCACGTCGACGAGATCGACGGCATCAGCGCCGGCGGGATGCCCTCGCGGGTCAAGTGCCTCCACGTCCTCGTCGCCCACTCGCTCTCCGTCGGCGAGGGCGTCAACCCGCTCGGCGACGAGGCGCTCGGGATGCTGCCCGAGTGGTGGGCGTCGCACCCGTGCACCGAGCTCGCCGAGGGCACGGGCGCGTGACCCGCGTCGGGGCGGTCGACTGCGGCACGAACTCGATCCGCCTGCTCATCGCCGACGTCGTGGGCACAGCCGAGTCGTCGGGTGTCGTTGCCCTCGAGGACGTCGTCCGCCGCACCGAGGTCGTCCGGCTCGGCTACGGGGTGGACCGCACCGGCTCGATCGACCCGGTCGCCATGGAGCGCACCCTGCGGCAGGCGGCGGAGTATGCCGTCCAGTGCCGCGAGCACGACGTCTCACGGTTGCGCTTCGTCGCCACCTCGGCCTCGCGCGACGCGAGCAACGCGGCCGAGTTCGTCACCGGGGTCGAGCAGGCCTTTGCCGCAACGGGATTCGACGTCTCGCCCGAGGTCGTGAGTGGCGACGTCGAGGCCAACCTCTCCTTCACCGGATCGACCGGTGACCTGCGGGCGGCCGGGATCAGCGGTCCCTACCTCGTCGTGGACCTCGGTGGCGGGTCGACCGAGCTCGTCCGCGGCACCACCCACGTGGAGGGCGCCCGCTCCGTCGACGTCGGCTGCGTCCGGATCCACGAACGGCACCTCGACAGCGACCCGCCGACCGCCGCCGAGGTCGCCGCAGCCACGGCCGACGTGCACGTGGCCCTCGACCTCGCGGAGGAGGTCGTCGACCTCGGCGGCATCGGGACCGTCGTCGGCCTGGCCGGCAGCATCACGACGGTCACGGCGCACGTCCTCGGGCTCACGGCATATGACCCGAGCCGCATCCACCTCGCCCGGCACTCACCGGAGCAGCAGCGGGACGCGGCGCAGGACCTGCTGCACCTGAGCCGGGCCGAGCGGGCCGCACTGGGGTTCATGCACCCCGGCCGCGTCGACGTCATCGGCGCCGGCGCCCTCGTCTGGCACGAGGTGCTGGGCCGGGTGCTCGAGCGCTCGCCCGACGCGCAGGTCGTCACCTCGGAGCACGACATCCTCGACGGGATCGCGCTCAGCTGCGTGGCGTGACCGCGACGTCCGGCACGGACTCGGAAATGGAACGGAACCCGTTCCAGAGCACGGCCATGACGATCTCGACGGCGGTGTCGAGGTCGATCTCGGGGTTGCGCAGCCGCCATCCGGCGACCCGCTCGTTCGTGGCGATCATGATCTCGGCCATCGCCTCGCGGTAGGGCATCGGGTACGCGGCGATCTGCGGGATGTCGCCGAAATGCTCGGCGATCTCGCGGGCCTGGGCCTGCCGAAGGCTCTCGATGTCGGCGCCGGCCACCACCGCGACCGCCGACTCCTGCATGTAGACGCGGAAGCTGCCCCGGCGCTGCTCGAAGAACTGCATGAACGACCGCACCCCGGCGCGGAAGTAGTCCTCGACCGGGGAGTGCTTCGGGATCGCCGCCAGGGCAGCGGCGGTCGAGGCCAGCAGGTCCTTGCGGGCGCGGGCCACGACGGCGATGAGGAGGTTCTCCTTGGAGCCGAAGTGGTCGTAGATCACCGGCTTGGTGATGCCCGCCTCGGCCGCGATGAGCTCCATCGTCGTCTCCTGGTAGCCGTGGTCGGCGAAGACGGCCTCGGCCACGTCGAGGAGCTGGCGCTCCCGCTCCTCACGACGCATCCGCGGAGCGCGGGGCGTGCCCTTCCTCGGCCCGCGTCGCCGTGTCTCGTCGGCGGTGAGGTCGTCCTGGGGGCTCATGCTCTCGGGTCTTCCGTTCTCGATCATGACGGATTTCGAGCCTACTCGCCGTAGCCGGGACGACCGGTGGGTTCCGCGGACTTGGCCCGGAGTCGTCATAGGGTGGCGTCGCCCCCGTGGCCCAACTGGCAGAGGCAGGCGACTTAAAATCGCCACAGGTGCGGGTTCGACCCCCGTCGGGGGCACTGCGCCCCGCGGTGCCGTACCCGATCGTTGCCCTCCGGTGACGAGGATGGGGAACACGCGGGCCCCTTGACGCGATTGAATAGGTGAACGACGCGGTGGATCGCCAGCGCGCCAGACCTACGGAGGACACGATGGCCAGCAACCCGGCCTTCAACCGACTCGAGAAGGACGCCCAGTCCGGCTACGCCGGCTTCCAGGGGCAGGGCCGTCAGGGCCAGAACCCGGGCAACGCCTCGTACCCCCAGCAGGGCGCGACCGACACGTGGGGCTCGCAGCAGCAGCTCCAGGACCTGTACAACCAGCCCACCGCGGGACCGGTCGACACCGGCCGCGTCACCATGGACGACGTCATCATGAAGACGATGGGCCTGTTCGCCCTCGTCCTCGGCTTCGGTGCCGTCGGCTGGGTCGTCGCCTCCCAGAACCGTGAGCTCGGCTTCATGCTGTTCATGGGCGGGATGGTCGCCACCCTGGTGCTCGGCCTGGTCATCGCCTTCAAGAAGACGCTCAGCGTGCCGCTCATCGTCGGCTACGCCGTCGTCGAGGGCCTCTTCGTCGGCGCGGTCAGCCAGTTCTACGAGACGCAGTGGGACGGGGTCGTCCCGACGGCCGCCCTGGCCACGGCCGCGACCTTCACTGGTATGTTCCTCGCCTACAAGAGCGGGCTCATCAAGGTCACCGACAAGTTCCGCCGCATCGTCACGATGATGCTCTTCGGTTACGCGATCTTCGCCGTCGTGAACTTTCTCTTCGCGATGTTCACCGACACGAAGTTCGGTTTCGGTGGCAGCGGCCTGCTCGGCATCGGCATCTCGATCTTCGCCGTGGGCCTGGCCTCGGTCACCCTGGCGCTGGACTTCGACATGATCGACCGGGCCATCGCGACCGGGGCGCCGCAGAAGTACAGCTGGCTCCTCGCCCACGGCCTCATCGTCACCGTGGTCTGGCTCTACATCGAGTTCCTCCGGTTGTTCGCCCGTCTGCGCGAGTGAGCGATGAACCGCTTGCCCGATGACGTCTCTCGGGAGCTCGAGCGCGTGGTCCGCAGGTGGCGTGAGCTGCCCGTGGACCACGCGCTCGCCGCGTCCGGGGCCGTGCGCGACGTCGTGCAGGACCTCGCCGACGCCACGGCCCGTCAGCCGGTGCCGGAGCTCGGCACCGCCGTGCTCATCGACCAGCTCCGCGTCCTCGTGTGGGACGCGGCCTCAGCGGGGGTGCCCGAGCTCGCCACCCGGCTCGGTGAGCTGCGGCGTCGGCTCCCCTGAGGGGTCCGGCTCGGGGTCCACGGCTGCGGCCACGACGTCCGGCCGGCGGCGGAGCAGCACCGCCCAGCGTCCGCGCGGGCCACGGGCCTGCCCGCCGACCTCGGTGGGGGCCACCTCGGTCCCGGCGTCCCTGACGGCCTGGCCAGCGGCGATGGCCACCGGACCGACGCCCTCGCCGCGGCGGGCCTCCGGGGCGCGGTCGGTCGTGTCCTGGCCCCAGACGCCGAGGGCTGCGCACACCGACGGCAGCAGCGCCGCAGCGGCTCTCGCGTAGCCCGCGGCCGAGGGGTGGAAGCGGTCCTCGCTGAACATCGTCGCAGGGGAGGCGGCGAACTCCTTGCCGAGCAGGTCACCGAGGGAGACGGTGCGACCGCCCGCCTCGACGACGGCGATCGTCTGTGCGGCGGCGAGGTCGCGGCTCCACCGTCGCGCGAGCAGGCGCAAGGGCTGGGCCAGGGGCTCGATCGTGCCGAGGTCCGGACAGGTGCCGACGACGACCTCGCTCCCGAGGGAGCGGATCCGCCGCACGGTGAGCTCGAGGTGGCGCACGGCGGTCGGTCGGTCGATGCGGTGGGTGACGTCGTTGGCGCCGACCATGATGACGACGACGTCGGGACGGATGACCGACTCGAGACCCTCGGCGAGCTGCCGCTCGAGGTCGCTCGACTCGGCGCCGACGACAGCGGCGTTGGTGAGGTGCACCCGCCGGCCCATGAGGGCGCTGACACCGTTGGCGATGATGCCGCCCACCGTCTGGTGCGGCTGGACCGCACCCATGCCCGCGGCGCTGGAGTCGCCGAGCACGAGCAGCTCGACCGGCTCACCGGGACCCGCGCCGTAGGTTCCCTCGTCGTCGGGCGAGGTGTCGAACGGCCGGCCGACGGTGCGGCGGGCCAGCAGCGCCTCCGTCTTGATGACGCCGTAGCCGACCGCGCCGAGCGCAGCGCTCGCGGCCGCCAGGCCCCCGCCGCCGTAGGCGGCCGTGGCGGCGATCTTGCGTGCCCGTCGCGCGCGTCCCATGTCTCCTCGTCGACCTCGTGGTGCCTTCTCCCACGCTAACGCGCCGGGAGGTCAGGGGTGTTCCATCCCCGGAAACGGGAGGTCGACGCCTGGGGGACGGGCCGGCATACGCCGTGGGTCCTCCGGTGCGGGGTGGTTCGCGAGGGATGGGAGAATGGCGCCATGAAGTATGCCGAGCACATCGTCGACCTCGTGGGCAACACCCCACTCGTCAAGCTGAACTCCGTCACCGACGGGATCGCCGCGACCGTCCTCGCGAAGGTCGAGTACATGAACCCCGGTGGCTCGGTGAAGGACCGGATCGCCGTCAAGATGGTCGAGGCGGCCGAGGCCTCCGGGGCCCTCAAGCCGGGCGGCACCATCGTCGAGCCGACGAGCGGCAACACCGGTGTCGGCCTCGCGCTCGTCGCGCAGCGCAAGGGCTACCACTGCATCTTCGTGTGCCCCGACAAGGTGAGCGAGGACAAGCGCAACGTCCTCAAGGCCTACGGCGCCGAGGTCGTCGTGTGCCCGACCGCCGTGGCGCCGGACCACCCCGACTCGTACTACTCCACCTCGGACCGCCTCGTGCGCGAGACCGAGGGCGCCTGGAAGCCGGACCAGTACTCCAACCCGGGCGGCCCGGCGAGCCACTACGAGACCACCGGTCCCGAGATCTGGCGCGACACCGACGGCGAGCTCACCCACTTCGTCACGGGCATCGGCACCGGCGGCACGATCACCGGCACCGGCCGCTACCTGCGCGAGCAGAGCGAGACCCGCGCCGGCGGCCGCGTCCAGATCGTCGGCGCCGACCCCGAGGGCTCGGTCTACTCCGGCGGCTCCGGCCGCCCCTACCTCGTCGAGGGCGTCGGCGAGGACTTCTGGCCGGCCGCCTACGACCCGAAGGTCGTCGACCGCATCGTCGCCGTCTCGGACGCGGACTCGTTCGACATGACCCGTCGGCTCGCCCGTGAGGAGGGCCTGCTCGTCGGGGGCTCCTGCGGCATGGCGGTCGTCGCGGCCCTCGAGGTCGCCAAGGACCTTCCCGCCGAGGCGGTCGTCGTCGTCCTCCTGCCGGACTCGGGGCGCGGCTACATGTCCAAGATCTTCAGCGACGAGTGGATGAGCTCCTACGGCTTCATGCACTCCGATGCCGCCACGACCGTCGGCGACGTCCTGCACGCGAAGTCCGGCGACATGCCGGCCCTCGTGCACACGCACCCGGGTGAGACCATCCGCGACGCCATCGAGATCCTGCGCGAGTACGGCGTCTCCCAGATGCCCGTCGTCAAGGCCGAGCCGCCCGTCATGACCGGTGAGGTCGCCGGAGCCGTGAGCGAGCGTGACCTCCTCGAGCTGCTCTTCGTCGGCAAGGCGACGCTGCACGACTCGGTCGAGAAGCACATGGGCAAGGGCCTGCCGCTCGTCGGCGCCGGCGAGCCCGTGGCGACCGCGCGGCACGAGCTCGAGACCGCCGACGCCGTGCTCGTCATCGAGGATGGCAAGCCGGTCGGCGTCCTCACCCGCGCCGACCTCCTGGGCCACCTCGTCGACTGACCGGTCCCACCGAGAGCGAGAACACACCCGCACGGGCTCACGCCCGTGCGGGTGTTTCCCTACTCTCGAGTAGTGACTGCCTACCCGCACCTCCTCGCACCGCTCGACCTCGGTCACCTGACCCTGCCGAACCGGGTCGTCATGGGGTCGATGCACACCGGGCTCGAGGACCGGGCGCGTGACTTCCCCAAGCTCGCGGCGTTCTTCGCGGAGCGGGCGCGAGGCGGCGCCGGGCTCATCATCACCGGCGGGTTCGCGCCCAACATCGAGGGCACCCTCCTGCCGCTCGCCTCCAAGCTGACGACCCGACGCGAGGCCCGCCAGCACCGGGTGCTCACCGACGCGGTCCACGGAGCCGGGGGCCGGGTGGCCCTGCAGCTGCTGCACGCCGGCCGCTACGCGTACACCCCGTGGTGCGTCGCCCCGTCGGCGATCAAGAGCCCGATCTCGAAGTTCCGCCCGCGGGCCCTCTCCGCGCGCGGCGTCGAGCGGACCCTGGACGCCTTCGTGCGCTCGGCCCGGCTCGCGCGCGAGGCCGGCTACGACGGGGTCGAGCTCATGGGCTCCGAGGGCTACCTCGTCAACCAGTTCCTCGCGCCGCGCACGAACCACCGCACCGACGCCTGGGGCGGCACCCCGGAGAAGCGGCGGCGCTTCGCCGTCGAGGCCGTCCGCCGCATCCGCGAGGAGGTGGGCGAGGACTTCCTCGTCATCTACCGCATCTCGACCGTGGACCTCGTGCCGGACGGGCAGACCTGGGACGAGGTCGCCGCGCTCGCCCGTGAGGTCGAGGCCGCCGGCGCCTCGGTGCTCAACCTCGGGATCGGCTGGCACGAGGCGCGCGTCCCGACGATCGTCACCTCCGTGCCCCGCGCGGCCTTCGCCTCGTATGCCGCCCGCCTCAAGTCCGAGACCTCCCTCCCCGTCATCGCGACCAACCGGATCAACATGCCCGAGGTCGCGGAGTCGATCCTCGGCGCCGGTGACGCGGACCTCGTCTCGCTGGCCCGCCCGTTCCTCGCCGACCCCGACTGGGTCCGCAAGGCGGCGGAGTCACGCGCCGACGAGATCAACACCTGCATCGCCTGCAACCAGGCCTGCCTCGATCACACCTTCAGGAAGCAGCGGGCCACGTGCCTGCTCAACCCGCGCGCGGCATACGAGACCGAGCTCGTCCTCGGGCCGACCCGCCGCGCGCGCCGGGTCGCCGTGGTGGGAGCCGGACCGGCGGGCCTCGCGTGCGCGACCGCCCTGGCCGAGCGCGGTCACTCCGTCGACCTGTTCGAGGCGCGCGACGACATCGGCGGGCAGTTCGCCATCGCCCTGCGCATCCCCGGCAAGGAGGAGTTCTCCGAGTCGGTGCGCTACTTCCGCCGCCGGATCGAGGTGACCGGCGTGCGGCTGCACGTCGGCCACCGGGTCACCGCCGACGAGCTGCGCGAGGGCGGGTTCGACGAGGTCGTCGTCGCGACCGGCGTCGAGCCCCGCGTGCCGTCCATCCCCGGCGTGGACCACCCGAGCGTCATGACCTACGCCGAGCTCGTCCGCGGCGAGCGCGAACCCGGTCCGCGGGTCGCCGTCATCGGCGCCGGCGGGATCGGGGTGGACATCAGCGAGTTCCTCACCGCCCAGCCGTCGGCGACCCTCGACCTCGACCTGTGGCGGGCCGAGTGGGGCGTCGGCGACCCCGCGCTCACGCGCGGTGGGCTCACCGCCGCGGTCGTCGAGACGCCGAAGCACGAGGTCGTCCTCCTCCAGCGCAAGGCGACGGGGATCGGCAAGGGGCTGGGCAAGACGACCGGCTGGGTGCACCGGGCCGCCCTCAAGGCCAAGGGCGTCGAGCAGGTGACGGGGGTGTCCTACGACCTCATCGACGACGCCGGCGTGCACGTGTCGTTCGGGGACGCCGACGGAGCGCCGCCGCCGCGGGTCATCGAGGTCGACAGCGTCGTGCTCTGCGCCGGCCAGGAGTCGGTCCGCACGTTGGCCGACGAGCTGGCACCGGCCGGCATCCCCGTGCACGTCATCGGTGGGGCGGACGTGGCCGCGGAGGTCGACGCCAAGCGCGCCATCCGGCAGGGCACGGAGCTCGCGGCGCGCCTCTGACCGGGCGTCGGCTGCACCGACCCCGGATTGGGCGGGGCCTGCGACCCGGTGGGCCGTCGTTGCCGTGCCACGCTGTCAGCCATGACTGGTTGGTGGTGGTTCGTCGTCGTCCTCGCCGTCGCGGGGGCCGTGCTGCTCGGCGTCGGGTTCGTCCTCATGCGCCGGGCCCGGCCCACCGCAGAGATCACCGGCGGCTTCGGCGGCCCCGCCGGGAGCTCCGACGTCGGTCACCACCCCTCGTTCGACCCGCCGGGTCCGGCCGACCACTGGAAGGTCGGCGCGTCGCTGCGGATCGCCGGGTTCGCCTGCCTCGCCACCGCCGCCGTCCTCGGCCTCGCCCTCACCGTCGCCCAGGCCCTCTGACGCGGGGCAGGCTCCCTGGCGTGGCACGAGTCGGGGGGTCCTCGACGAGTCGGGGCGCGCTGAGGCCCCGACTCGTCACACGGGCCCCGACCGGTGGGTCAGGACACCCAGTCGGTCTCGAGCACGGCCAGGTGGTGGACGTCGACCCACTCGCCGTCGAAGAGGAGCGCCTCGCGCCCGGTGCCCTCGTGGACGAAGCCGACCTTCTCGTACACGTGCCGCGCCCGCGGGTTGAAGGCGTAGACCTCGAGCGTGACCCGGTGCAGCCCGAGCACACGGAACCCGTGGTCGACGACGAGCCGCGTCGCCTCCGTCCCCAGCCCGCGGCCCCGCCCGGCCGCACCGACGAGGATGCGGAACCAGCAGGACCGGTTGCCCTCGTCCCAGCCCGCGAGCACGACCTCGCCGACGAGCGCCCCGCTGGCCCGGTCGATGACGGCGAGCACGATCCGGTCGTCGGCCACGGCCCAGCGCCCGTAGACCTCACGCAGCTCGTCGAGGGGGAGCGTCGGCGGCGCCTCGGTGCTCGAGTGCACCGACCCGGTGAGCCGCGCGATCTCGTCGTCACCGCGGACGATGGCGTCGACGAGGTCGGCGTCCTCGGCCCGGATGGGCCGCAGGGTGACGAGCTCGCCCTCCAGCGTGGGCTTGGTGGTGAAGTCGGCGGTCACGATGGGCACTGTGCCACGCGAGGTGCGTGACGGCATCCGGGCCGCTCCCGGTCAGGCGGGCGGGAGGACGTCGGTCTGCGCGGGCAGGTTCGCGACGCCGACGGGGCAGGTGAGGCCGTTCGGGCCGTGGTTGCAGTAGCCGTTGGGGTTCTTGTGGAGGTACTGCTGGTGGTAGTCCTCGGCGTACCAGAACGGGCCGGCGTCCTCGGCCGACGCGAGCTGGGTCGTGATCTCCCCGGCGCCGACGCGGGTCAGCTCACCTTGGAACGCCTCGAGGGTCGCTCTCGCGGCCGCCTCCTGCTCCGGCGTGGTCCAGTAGATCGCGGAGCGGTATGCCGTGCCGACGTCGTTGCCCTGACGGTTGCCCTGGGTGGGGTCGTGGTTCTCCCAGAAGGCCTTGAGGAGCAGCTCGGGCGAGGTGCGGGTCGGGTCGTACGCGACGAGGACGGCCTCGGCGTGCCCGGTGCGGCCGGTGCAGGTCTCCTCGTAGGTCGGGTTCGGCGTGAAGCCGCCCGTGTAGCCGGCGGCGGTCGTCACGACGCCGGGCAGCTGCCAGAAGATCCGCTCGGCCCCCCAGAAGCAACCCATCGCCACGTGGAGGACCTCGGTGCCGTCCGGCCACGGGCCCTCGAGCGGCGTGCCGAGCACCTCGTGGGTCGTCGGGACCGTGAACGGGCGGGTCGCGCGGCCGGGCAGCGCATCGGCCGCGGTGGGCAGGGTGGTCTTGGCGCGTGAACCGAACATGGGGCACTCCTGGTGGCGCGGCAGCGGGGGGTTTCTGTTGGTTTAACGCTCGACCGCGCTCGTTGTTCCTCGCCTCGTGTGCCCCAGCGCGACCCTGGGCTCGCGCTGGGGCACACGAGGCCGGGTGAATTTCGGTGGCCGGACCCGCCCGCGCCGAGGACCATGGCGACCATGGCCACCCGCATCGTCCCTGTCACCACGCTCGACCCCGCGCACGCGGAGCTCGCCCTGTCGTGGCACGACGTGTTCGTCGTCAGCGCGGTCGCGTCGATGGGTGACGACCACGACACCTGGTCGTGGGCGTCGCGTCGCGCTCGCGAGGCGTCCACGAACATGGACCGGCGCTACGTCGCCGCCGTCGACGACGCGGGCCGGGTCGTCGGCTCCGCCGAGCTGACGATGCCGCTGCGGGACAACCTCACCCTGGCGCTCACCGACCTCGCCGTCCTGCCCGACCACCGACGCAGAGGCACCGGAACCGCGCTCCTCGCGCACGTCGTGCGCACCGCGAGCGACGCCGGCCGCACCTCGCTCGTCACCGAGTCGTCGTCCCCGGACGCCGGCACCGACCCGGGGGAGGCGTTCCTGCTCCGGCACGGCTTCGAGGTGGCCCAGGCGAACCTCCGCAACGACCTCGACCTCGACGTCACGGCTCACGCCCACGCCCACGGGAGCGCCCCCGACCCGACCGGCTACGTCATCGAGACCTCGACCGACGACACCCGCGACGAGTGGCTCGAGGACCGCGCCCACCTCCAGTCCCGGATGAGCACCGACGCCCCGGTCGGCGACCTCGCCTTCGAGGAGGAGCACTGGGACGTCGAGCGGCTCCGGGACCACCGCGAGACGACGCGGCGGAGCGGCCGACGGGCCATCGAGTCCGTCGCGCGCCATGTCGCGACCGGGCGGCTCGTGGCGTTCACCCAGCTGCAGGTGCCCGCGGAGGCGCCCGAGATGGCCTACCAGCAGGACACGCTCGTCCTGCGCGAGCACCGGGGTCACGGGCTCGGCCTCGCGCTCAAGGCGGCCGCCATGGCGGCGCTCGTCGTCGAGCTGCCGCGGGTGCGCACCGTCCGCACCTGGAACGCGACGACGAACGCGCCGATGATCGCCGTCAACGGGGCACTGGGGTACCGCCCCACCGCCTTCCTGCGGGAGTGGCAGCGACGGCTCGCCTGACGCGGCGGCGAGCACGCGGCATACCCTGTCGTCCATGACTGACCAGACCCTCGGCTTCTCCACCCGCGCCCTCCATGCCGGTCAGGATCCGGACCCGACGACGGGCGCCGTCGTCACCCCGATCTACCAGACCTCGACTTACAAGCAGGACGGGATCGGCGGCTTCCGGAACGGCTACGAGTACAGCCGCAGCGCCAACCCCACGCGCACGGCCCTCGAGACCGGGTTCGCCGCGCTCGAGGGGGGTGAGCGCGGCTTCGCGTTCGCCTCGGGGCTCGCCGCCGAGGACACCGTCCTGCGCGCGCTGCTCAGCCCCGGGGACCACGTCGTCGTGCCCTCGGACGCGTACGGCGGCACCTACCGCCTCTTCAACACGGTCCTCAGCCACTGGGGCGTCGAGCACTCGATCGCCGCGATCGCCGACAACGACGCCGTGCGCGCCGCGATCCAGCCCGGCCGGACCCGGGTCGTGTGGGTCGAGACCCCGACGAACCCGATGCTCGGCATCGCCGACATCGAGGCGCTCGCCGCGATCGCCCACGAGGCCGGTGCCCTGCTCGTCGCCGACAACACCTTCGCGTCGCCCTACCTCCAGCAGCCGCTCGCCCTCGGCGCCGACATCGTCCTGCACTCGACGACCAAGTACTGCGGCGGGCACTCCGACGTCGTCGGTGGTGCGGTCGTCGTCGGCAACGGTGTCACCGTGCCGTGGTTCGACGGCGAGTCGGCGAGTGACCGCGTCGCCTTCCACCAGAACTCGATGGGTGCCGTCGCCGGGCCGTTCGACTCGTGGATCGTGCAGCGCGGGCTCAAGACGCTCGCGATCCGGATGGAGCGCCACAGCGACAACGCCGAGAAGATCGTCGAGTTCCTCCAGGGCCACGACGGGGTCACCGCCGTGCACTACCCGGGACTGCCCGACCACCCCGGCCACGAGGTCGCCAGGCGCCAGATGCGGCGCTTCGGCGGGATGGTCGCGTTCCGCGTCAAGGGTGGCGAGGACGTCGCCGTCAAGGTGTGCGCGGAGACCGAGATCTGGACCCTGGGCGAGTCGCTCGGCGGCGTCGAGTCGCTCATCGAGCACCCGGGTCGGATGACCCACGCGTCCGTCGCGGGCACCGAGCTCGAGGTCCCCTCCGACCTCATCCGACTGTCCGTCGGCATCGAGGACGTCGAGGACCTCATCGCCGACCTGAAGCAGGCGCTCGACCGCCTCACCTGACGTGTCGCTCGCCCTCTGTGTCGACGTCGGGTCGACCTTCACCAAGGCCGTCGTCGTCGACCTCGCGGACGGCGGCCTCGTCGGCGCCGCGTCGTCGCCGACGACGGTCGAGACGGACGTCATGGATGGCGTCGACGCGGTGTGCCGTGAGCTCGGCGTGCACGGACCTGTCGCCGAGACGCTCGTCTGCTCCTCCGCCGGGGGTGGGCTCCGCATCGCGGTGGTGGGCTACGAGCGGGAGGTGACCGCCGAGGCCGGGCACCGGGTCGCGCTGTCGGCGGGCGGGCGTGTGGTCCACGTGTCCTCCGGCCTCCTCGACGGCGCCGGGGTGCGCGCGCTGCGGGCCGCCTCCCCGGACCTCGTCCTGCTCGTCGGCGGCACCGACGGGGGCAACTCGGACGTGCTGCGGCACAACGCCGCTCGACTCGCGGCGGCCCGGGTCGCGATGCCCGTCGTCGTCGCGGGCAACGCCGAGGCGGCCGACGACGTGTCCCGGGAGCTGGCCCGCACCGGGCGCCGCCACGTCGTGACGAGCAACGTGCTGCCGCGCATCGGGGTGATCGCCCCCTCGGCGGCGCGGTCGGCGATCCGTGAGGTCTTCCTCGAGCACGTCATCGGGGGCAAGGGGCTGTCCCGCGGGCGCGGCTTCACGGAGCTCGTGCGGGCGCCGACGCCGGACGCGGTGCTGCGCGGTGTGGAGCTGCTCGCCGACGTCCGTGGCGAGGACGTCCTCGTCATCGACATCGGCGGCGCCACCACGGACGTGTACTCGGTGCTGCGGCCGCAGGGCGAGGACGCCCGGATCGAGCGCGACGTCGCCGGGTCCCTCTGGCACGAACGGACCGTCGAGGCCGACCTCGGGATGCGCTGGAACGCCCTCGGCATCGTCGAGGCCGCCTCCCGTGAGGGTCTCGGGCTCGGCGACGACACCCGCGCGTATGCCGTACACGTCGCCTCCGTGCCTTCGCACCAGGCCACCACCGACCAGGAGTGGGCCCACGAGGCGGCGCTGGCCCGGGTGGCCGCCCTCGTCGCGGCCAGGCGGCACGGCCGGACGCGCGCGTCGGGGGACCGCCCACGCCCGCTGGCCGACGTGGGGCTGCTCCTCGGCTCCGGCGGGGTCTTCCGCCACGGCCCGCCCGCCCTGGGCAACGACGTCCTCACCGCGGTGCTCGCCGACCACGGGGGAGGGTGGACGCTCCCGGCGGCGGCAGCGCACGGTGAGGACACGGCATACGTGCTCTTCGCGTGTGGTCTGCTCGCCGACCGTCACCCCGACGCCGCACGGGCCCTCGCGGCCACGCTCGCACCGGATCGGGAAAAGGCGTAGGTCGCTGTCGGAGGTCGGAACTACGCTCGAACCCATGAGTCCACACACCGCTCCTGTCATCGAGGCCGTGGGCCTGGTCAAGAGGTTCGGCGACTTCACCGCCGTCGACGACGTGAGCTTCGAGGTCCCCAAGGGGTCGGTCTTCGGGCTCCTCGGGCCCAACGGCGCCGGGAAGACGACGATCGTCCGGATGATGACCACGCTGGCCATCCCGACGAGGGGGTCGGCCCGGGTGGCCGGCCACGACGTCGTCACGGAGCCCGAGGCGGTGCGCGCCAGCATGGGCCTCACCGCCCAGAGCGCGACGGTCGACGACCTGCTCACCGGCCGCGAGAACCTCCGCCTCATCGGCGACCTCTACGGCCTGCCCCGCAAGGTGGTCCGTTCGCGCGCGGACGAGCTGCTCGAGCGGTTCTCGCTCGACGAGTCCGGAGACAAGGTCGTCAAGGACTACTCCGGCGGCATGAGGCGCCGGATCGACCTCGCCGTGAGCCTCATCGCCGCGCCCGCCGTGCTCTTCCTCGACGAGCCCACCACCGGCCTCGACCCGCGCAGCCGCGTCGAGCTGTGGGAGGTGCTCCGCGGGCTGGTGCGCGACGGGACGACCCTGCTGCTCACGACCCAGTACCTCGACGAGGCCGACCAGCTCGCCGACAACATCGTCGTCATCGATCACGGGCGGATCATCGCGCAGGGGACCCCGCTCGAGCTCAAGGACCAGTCGGGCGCCGCCAGCCTCGTCGTCACCGTGTCGCGCCACGACCAGGTCCAGCAGGCCGCCGCGCTCCTCCGTGACGTCGTCGGCGACATCCACGTCGACGCCGACGCCCGCAAGCTCACCGCACCCAGCGGCGACGTGGCGGCGCTCGCGAGCATCGCCGGCCGGCTCGACGAGGCCGGCATCGACGTCGACGACCTGGGCATGCAGCGACCCAGCCTCGACGACGTGTTCCTCGCCCTCACCGGGCACAAGGCAGAAGAGACCACCAACGAGGAGGTGTCGGCATGAGTGCCGTCACGCAGGCCGCCGTGCTCGACCGGACGGCTCCCCGCCCGAGCGGAGCGGGCCAGGTGCGCCAGATCCTCACGCTCGTCCGGCGCAACCTCACCCACATCAAGCGCCAGCCCGAGATGCTCACCGACGTCACCATCCAGCCGGTGATGTTCGTGCTGCTCTTCGCCTACGTCTTCGGGGGCTCGATCAACGTGCCCGGCGTCGACTACAAGCCGTGGCTGCTGCCCGGGATCATGGCGCAGACGATCGCGTTCAGCGCCTTCATCGTCGCCATCGGCCTCAACACCGACATCGGCAAGGGGATGGTCGACCGGCTGCGCTCCCTCCCGATCCGGCGCTCCTCCATCCTCGTGTCGCGCAGCATCGCCGCGCTCATCCACTCGATGATCGGCGTCGCCGTCATGTCGGTCACCGGGCTGTTCATCGGCTGGCGCGTGGGGGAGGGGGTGCTCAAGGGGCTCCTCGGCTACGGGCTGCTGCTCCTCTTCGGGTTCGCGATGATCTGGATCGGCATCCTCGTCGGCTCGGCCATGCGCTCGGTCGAGGCCGTCAACGGGCTGATGTTCACGACGATCTTCCCCATCACCTTCCTCTCCAACGCCTTCGCCCGCACCGACGTCATGCCGTCGTGGCTCCGCACCATGGCCGAGTGGAACCCGATCAGCGCGTTGACCCAGGCGCTTCGGGACAACTGGGGCGTCGCCGGTGCCGCCGTGCGCGCCGACGCGCCGTGGCCGCTGCAGAACCCCGAGCTGGCGACGATCATCTGGTCGCTGGCGATCACGGCCGTCATCGCGCCCCTCGCGCTGCGGGCCTTCAACAACCGCACGACGGACTGAGCCCGCCCGGGGATACCCTCGCGCCATGACCCCCACATCGTCGACGGTGACGGTGGCCGAGATCCGCGCCGCCGCCGACCTGCTCTCGACCGTCATCGCCCCGACCCCGATGGAGTTCAACCGCGGACTGTCCGAGCGGGTCGGCGCCGACGTCTTCCTCAAGTGCGAGAACCTCCAGCGGGCCGGGTCCTTCAAGATCCGTGGCGCCTACACGCGCATGTCGCGGCTCACGGCGGAGGAAAAGGCCCGCGGAGTCGTCGCCGCCAGCGCCGGCAACCACGCCCAGGGCGTCGCGCTGGCGGGCCAGATGCTCGGGATCGACGTCAAGGTCTACATGCCGGTGCGGGCGCCGATGCCCAAGGTCCAGGCGACGATGGCCTACGGCGCCGAGATCGTGCAGGTCGGGCAGACCCTCGACGAGAGCCTCGTCCACGCGCGGGCGTGGGCGCAAGAGAGCGGGGCGGTGCTCATCCACCCGTTCGACCACCACGACATCGTCGCCGGGCAGGGAACCTGCGGCCTCGAGATCCTCGAGCAGTGCCCCGACGTCAGGACCGTCGTCGTCGGCCTCGGGGGCGGCGGGCTGCTCGCAGGCATCGCGATCGCGCTGCGGGAGCTCAAGCCCGACGTCCGCATCATCGGGGTGCAGGCCGAGCAGGCCGCGGCCTACCCGGCCTCGCTCGCCGCCGGCCACCCGCTCGCGGCCGAGCGGATGTCCACGATGGCCGACGGCATCGCGGTGGGGCTGCCGGGGGACGTGACCTTCCCGGTGGTTCGCGACCTCGTCGACAGCGTTGAGACCGTGAGCGAGGGCGGCATGTCGCGCGCCCTGCTCTTCCTGCTCGAGCGCGCCAAGCTCGTCGTCGAGCCCGCGGGCGCCTCGGCCGTCGGCTGGCTGCTCGAGAACGCCGAGGTCGAGAAGGTCGACGGCCCGGTCGTCGCCGTCCTGTCCGGCGGCAACATCGACCCGCTCCTCATGCTGCGGATCATCCGGCACGGCATGGTGGCGGCGGGTCGCTACCTGCAGTTCGCGGTCCGCGTCCCGGACACCCCCGGCTCCCTGGCCGGCATCCTCGCGGACTGCGCGGGGGTCGACGCCAACATCCTCGAGATCGAGCACATTCGCACCGGGCCGCAGATCAACGTCGACGAGGTCGAGATCGCGCTGCGGCTCGAGACCCGCGGCCCCGAGCACTGCACCCGGGTCCTCGACGCGATGCGCGCCAAGGGCTACACCGTCATCGAGTCCCCCTGAGCCACCCGCCCCCCGCGCCGCCCGCCCCCTGACGTTGCGGGAGGCCCTGTTGTTGCGTCAGCGTCAACGGTTGCTCTAACGACCCTTGGCGCTGACGTTGCGGGAGGGGTGGGGGTGGGGCCGGGGGCGTTGGGAACGCACGACGTGCCGCCCCCGAGTCGGGGGCGGCACGTCGTCGGGGGGTGTCGGGGTCAGCTGGTGTAGGGCTTGGCCGACACGATCGTGACGTCGATCTTCTTGCCGTTCGGGGCCGAGTAGCTCGCCGACTCGCCGGCCTTCTTGCCGTTGACGGCCGAGCCGATCGGGGACTGCTCGCTGTAGACCTGCAGCTCGGGGTCGGCGATCTCGCGCGACCCGAGGAGGAAGGTCTCCTTCTCGCCGAACATCTCGACGGTGACGACCATGCCGGGCTCGACGACGCCGTCGTCCGCCGGGGTCTCGCCGATGACGGCGTTCTCGAGCAGCTGGGTCAGCTGGCGGATGCGGGCCTCCATCTTGCCCTGCTCCTCGCGGGCCGCGTGGTAGCCACCGTTCTCCTTGAGGTCGCCTTCTTCGCGGGCGGCCTCGATCTTGGCGACGATGTCGGCACGACCGGGGCCGGAGAGCTGCTCGAGCTCGGCCTTGAGGCGGTCGAACGCCTCCTGGGTCAGGTAGCTCGCCTTGACGACGGTCTCGCTCACTGAAGTTCACTCCTTGGGTGCCCCTGACCGGGCGACGAGCGCCGCTGGGCCAAGGCTTGGTGGTCCTACGTGAAAGGGCCCGGGGCCGGAACCGTGCTGGTCCTGTGGCCCCAGACCCGCTGGTGCAAACACCCAGTATAGCCAGCTTGCCGGAGGGCCCGGTCCGCTTTGCCCGTCCAGCGGACCGCGGGAGCCGACCACACTGCGGTCGCGGCGGGCCTCAGGGGGTGCGCACGCACGAGGCGACGACGCCGGTCACGGCCCGCGCGCTCGTGCGGACCCGCACCTCCCGGTGGACCGAGCGCGCCCCCGCCGGCACGTCGTCGGTCACCGTGCCGACGCGTGCGTGCCGCACGTCCTGGGCCTCGACGGTGCAGCGGACCGCGACGCCGTCGGGCCGGTGGACGTCGTAGCCGACCGTGATCTCGGAGTCGGAGACGACCTTGTAGGTCGTGACGTCCGCCCCCAGCGCGTTGGCCGAGGCCAGCCCGAACCACACGATGACCGCCACGGCCGCGGTGATGCCGACTCCGCCGACGACCCACCAACGGGTCGTGCCGGGGGCGGGGCGGGGCAGGGGCACGGACGGTCCTCGGGTCGGTCGACAGGGTTGGCGCGAGGTCCGAACCCGGAGTGCGAAGATGGAACGAGTCCATTGTCGCCTGTGCGGCCCACCGATCGCGAAGGACCCTCCCGTGGCAGAACGCCTGCGCCTCATGTGTGTGCACGCGCACCCCGACGACGAGTCCAGCAAGGGCGCGGCCGTCATGGCGAAGTACGTCGACGAGGGTCATGACGTCCTCGTCGTCTCGTGCACCGGCGGCGAGCGCGGGGACGTGCTCAACCCCCAGCTCGCCGACGACCCGCACATCATCCGCGACCTCGCCCAGGTGCGCCGCGACGAGATGAAGCGGGCCCAGGAGATCCTCGGCGTCCAGCACACGTGGCTCGGGTTCGTCGACTCCGGGCTGCCGGAGGGTGACCCGCTCCCGGCGCTGCCCGACGGGTGCTTCGCCCTCGAGCCCCTCGAGGTGACGACGGAGGCCCTCGTCCGCGAGATCCGCCGCTTCCGCCCCCACGTCATGACGACGTACGACGAGAACGGCGGCTACCCGCACCCCGACCACATCATGTGCCACGACGTGTCGATGGCCGCGTTCGAGGCGGCCGGCGACCCGACGGCATACCCGTCGGCGGGGGAGCCGTGGCAGCCGCTCAAGGTCTACTACAACCAGACCTTCAGCCGGGGCCGTGTCGTCGCCTTCCACGAGGCGCTCACCGCACTCGGTGAGGAGAGCCCGTATGCCGCGTGGCTCGAGAACTGGCCCCCGGAGCGGGAGCGTCTGGTCACCACGCGGGTGAGGTGCGACGAGTGGTTCGACCGCCGGGACGCGGCACTGCTCGCCCACGCGACGCAGATCGACCCCGACGGCAACTTCTTCAAGGTCTCCCGGGAGGAGCAGGCGCGGGTCTGGCCGTGGGAGGACTACGAGGCCGGCCTGTCCTACGTCCCCATCGCCGACGGCGAGGAGGACCTCTTCGCCGGTCTGCCGAGCGACGTGGCGCAGGCCGACGCCCTCGCGACCTCGGGCACCCTCACCCTCGCCCACGACGGACGCAAGGAGCGCACCGCATGATCGCCGCACTTCTGCCACTCTCGCCCAGCCCCAGCCCGAGCCCGGCCGCGGACCTCACGCCGAGCCAGCAGGCGGCACCGGGGCTGTGGGCGTTCCTCGCCTTCGTCTTCCTCGCCATCTCGCTGTGGCTGCTCATGCGCAACATGAACGCCCGGCTGCGGCGGATGTCCTACCGCCAGAAGGCCGCCGAGGCAGCCGCGGCGGCGGGCGAGTCAGACGCGGTCGTAGAGCGCGATCGACGCGGCGATGTAGTGGGTGACGAAGGCCAGGATCGTCAGGGTGTGAAAGATCTCGTGGAACCCGAACCACCGCGGGGACGGGTTGGGGCGCTTGATCCCGTAGACGACCGCGCCGACGGTGTAGAGGATGCCCCCGGCGACGACGAGGCTCACGACCGTGGTCCCGGCGTGACGGAGCAGCGGCCCGAGGAAGAACACCGCGACTGAGCCCAGGGCGACGTACACCGGCACGTAGAGCCAGCGGGGCGCGTGGACCCACAGCAGCCTGAAGGCGACGCCGAGCAGAGCCCCGCCCCAGACGATCGCGAGCAGCGTGCGCATCTGGTTCGTCGGCAGCAGCAGTGCGAAGGGCGTGTAGCTGCCGGCGATGACGAGGAAGATGTTGGAGTGGTCGATCCGCTTGAGGGCGGTGCCCCACCGGGGTGACCAGTCGCCGCGGTGGTAGACGGCCGACATCGCGAAGAGGAGGACGGCGGTCACCGTGAAGACCGCGGCCGCGGCGCGCGCCTCGACCGTGTCGCCGAGGACGACGAGGACGAGGCCGCCGATGAAGGCGATCGGCGCCATGGCGAGGTGCAGCCACCCGCGCAGCTTGGGCTTGACGGCCTCGAGGACGGCGTCGACCCGCTCCTCGATGGCGTCGATCGCCTCGAGGGTGCGGGGTTCGCCTCGTCTGCTCATGATGGGGACCACGATACCTACGTTTGCGTAGGTTCGGAGCCAGGAGAAGTGCCCTCCGTCGCCGGCCGGGACCCAGCGGTACGGTGACGGCATGGCGCTCAGCGATGTCCTCTACACGGCATACGAGCGCCGTCTGGCCAAGCAGCTCGGGCCCGAGAGCGTCCCGCGCCACGTCGGCGTCATGCTCGACGGGAACCGGCGGTGGGCCAAGGCGCGCGGCGCCGGGACGAGCGAGGGCCACCAGGCGGGCGCCGACAACATCGCCAACCTGCTCGGGTGGTGCGAGGAGGTCGGCGTCGAGCTCGTCACCCTCTGGCTGCTCTCCACCGACAACCTGGCCCGTGAGGAGAGCGAGCTCGCGCCGCTGCTCGCGATCATCGAGCGGGCGGTCGACGCGCTCGCCGACACCGGCCGGTGGCGGCTGCACACCGTGGGGGCCCTCTCGCTGCTCCCGCCGGGGACGCGCGACCGGCTCGAGGCCGCGGTGGCCCGCACCAGCGCCGTCGACGGGATGCTCGTCAACATCGCGGTCGGCTACGGCGGGCGCCGCGAGATCGCCGACGCCGTGCGCTCGCTGCTGCTCGAGCACGCCGACCGGGGGACGACGATCGAGGAGCTCGCCGAGCTGCTCGACGTGGAGCACATCGCCGAGCACCTCTACACGAGGGGCCAGCCCGACCCCGACCTCGTCATCCGCACCTCGGGGGAGCAGCGGCTGGGGGGCTTCCTCCTGTGGCAGAGCGCCCACTCGGAGTTCTACTTCTGCGAGGCCTACTGGCCCGACTTCCGCAAGGTGGACTTCCTGCGGGCGCTGCGCGCATACGGCGAGCGGCACCGGCGCTTCGGTTCCTGAGCGAGCCACGACGGTCGCATCCGTCACACCAGTCACCCCCGTCACACCCGTCCCGCTCGTCGGGCGAAACACTGCGAGAAGGCCACCGACACGCCGGGTCGCGTCCACCCACCCGGCCGCGGCCCGGTCGTAGCGTCGGGCTCAGCGCGTCACCCTGATGCGCTACGGGAGGCCCATCGCATGGAGCACCACGCTCCGGAGGAGGGACCCACCCGGCTCCCTGCTCGTGGCAGTGGGCCGAACGGGATCCACACCTTCGAGTCAGCGCACCGCTGAGCGTGCGCGCCTAGGAGCCCCACCGTGGCCACGACCTCGCGATCCACCGCTTCCGCCCCGTCCACGACTGCCGGGAGCCCCCGGCAGTCCACGCGCGAGAGCGCCACGGTCGCCGAGCCGGCGATGCTCACGTACGTCCTCGACACCTCGGTCCTGCTCTCGGACCCGCGCGCCATCTTCCGGTTCAAGGAGCACGAGGTCGTGCTGCCCGTGGTCGTCATCACCGAGCTCGAGGCCAAGCGCCACCACCCCGAGCTCGGGTTCTTCGCCCGGACCGCACTGCGCCTGCTCGACGACCTGCGGATCTCGGCCGGTCGCCTCGACGCGCCGGTGCCGGTGGGTGACGACGGGGGCACGCTGCGGGTCGAGCTCAACCACACCGACCCGTCGTCGCTGCCGGCGGGCTTCCGCCTCGGCGACAACGACACCCGCATCCTGTCCGTCGCGCGCAACCTCGCCGACGAGGGGCGGCTCGTGACGATCGTCAGCAAGGACCTGCCGATGCGGGTCAAGGCGTCCGCCTGCGGGATGGAGGCGCAGGAGTACCGCGCCGAGCTCGCCGTCGACTCCGGCTGGACGGGGATGGACGAGGTCGAGGTGACCACCGAGGAGATGGACCACCTCTACGAGTACGGGCGGCTCGAGCACCTCGCCGCCGCGGAGATGCCCTGCCACACCGGGCTCAAGCTGCTCTCGCCGCGCGGGAGCGGCCTGGGCCGGGTCGGCGCCGACAAGCAGGTCCGCCTCGTCAAGGGCGACCGCGACGCCTTCGGGCTGCACGGCCGCAGTGCCGAGCAGCGGATCGCCCTCGACCTCCTGCTCGACCCCGACATCGGCATCGTCAGCCTCGGCGGGCGGGCCGGCACCGGCAAGTCGGCGCTCGCCCTGTGCGCAGGCCTCGAGGCGGTCATGGAGCGGCGCCAGCAGCGCCGGGTCGTCGTCTTCCGCCCGCTCTACGCCGTCGGTGGCCAGGAGCTGGGCTACCTGCCCGGGTCCGAGTCGGAGAAGATGAACCCGTGGGGGCAGGCCGTCTTCGACACGCTCTCGGCGCTCGTCTCCCGTGAGGTCGTCGAGGAGGTCCTCGACCGCGGCATGCTCGAGGTCCTGCCGCTGACCCACATCCGCGGGCGCTCGCTCCACGACGCGTTCGTCATCGTCGACGAGGCCCAGTCGCTCGAGCGCAACGTCCTCCTCACGGTCCTCTCCCGGATCGGCCAGAACTCCAAGGTCGTCATGACCCACGACGTCGCCCAGCGCGACAACCTCCGGGTCGGCCGGCACGACGGCGTCGCCGCGGTCATCGAGAAGCTCAAGGGCCACCCGCTCTTCGCCCACGTCACGCTGACCCGCAGCGAGCGCAGCCCGATCGCGGCGCTCGTCACCGACCTGCTCGAGTCCGAGCACGGGGACCTCTGAGCCGCCGCCGCCCCTCCTGACCAGCAGGTATGCCGTCCGCCCCGTCCGGTGCGGACGGCATACCTCCGTCGTGGGTCACCTCAGGGGCGCCTCCCGGTTTGGCTCTCGGGGGCCGGTCGCGTAGATTAGGTCTCGATTTGGTAACGCAGCCCGACTGCTTCGTCAGTTGGGCTGTTCTGCGTCCGGGAAGGGACACGTCACATGAGCAGCAGGTACCGCGGTCAGCACCGTGGGCGCCACGCGCGCCCATCCGAGCGAACCCTCACCCGCGCCATCCGCGTCGCCCGGCGCCCGGCTGTGACCGCCGGCCTCGCGCTGGCCCTCGTCGGCACCGGAGCGGTCGGGGTCAGCGCCAACGACGCCGTCGCCGACACCGAGCCCTTCACGCTGAGCGCCTCGGCCATCGCGCAGGCCGCCCGGTCCGCCCACGAGAGCGTCAGCGACAGCACCCGCATCTCGCAGGAGCGTGCCGGGGTGAACTCGCAGAAGGCCGCGCAGAGCGCCAAGGCCCAGGCCGAAGCCGCCGCGAAGGCCAAGGCGAAGGCCGCCGCCGACGCCGCCGCCGCCAAGGCCGCCCAGGCGCGCACCGCCGCCCTCACCAAGGCCCGTGCCGCCGCCGCCCAGAAGGTCGCTCGCGACAAGGCCCGCACCTCCGCGGTCGCCGCGGCGCAGGCCGACCCGCGCTCGGCTGCCAAGGCCATGCTGGCCGACCACGGCTGGGGCGAGAGCCAGTGGCGGTGCCTCAACCTCCTGTGGGAGGGCGAGAGCGCGTGGAAGCACACGGCGGAGAACTCGTCCTCGGGTGCCTACGGCATCCCGCAGAGCCTTCCCGCCAGCAAGATGGCGAAGTTCGGCGCCGACTACCGCACCAACCCGATCACCCAGATCACCTGGGGCCTCTGGTACATCGAGGAGTCCTACGGCAGCCCCTGCGGCGCGTGGGAGTTCTGGAACAACCGCTACCCGCACTGGTACTGAGCGGTCGGTCCACCGCGGTCCGAGCCTGCTCGGCGGAGCCTGCTCGTCAGCGCCTGATCGTCGGAGCCCCCTCCTCAGAGACGGCGCAGGCGGATGCCGGTGACCTTGTGGTCGCCGCCCTTGGTGAGCACGAGGGTCGCGCGGTCGCGGGTCGGCAGGACGTTCTTGACGAGGTTCGGCTCGTTGATCCGCTCCCAGATCCCCCCGGCCGTCTCGCGGGCCTCGTCGTCGGTGAGCGCCGCGTAGCGGTGGAAGTAGGAGTCCGGGTCGGCGAAGGCCGTCTCGCGCAGCCGGAGGAACCGCTCGACGTACCAGGTGCGCAGCTGGTCGACCGGCGCGTCGACGTAGACCGAGAAGTCAAAGTAGTCCGAGAGCACCTGGCGGGTGCTGCGGTCCGACCGCACCGTCGCCGGCTGGAGGACGTTGAGCCCCTCGACGATGAGCACGTCGGGCTGGTCGACGACGATCTCCGCGCCCGGCACGATGTCGTAGGTGAGGTGCGAGTACACCGGAGCCGAGACCTTCGGCACCCCCGACTTGACGTCGGCCACGAAGCGCAGGAGCCCGCGACGGTCGTAGGACTCGGGGAAGCCCTTGCGCTGCAGCAGCCCACGTGACTCGAGGTGGGCGTTGGGCCACAGGAAGCCGTCGGTGGTGATGAGGTCGACCCGGGGGGTCTGCGGCCAGCGGCGCAGCAGCTCGCGCAGGACCCGCGCCGTCGTGGACTTGCCCACCGCCACGGAACCCGCGACCCCGATGACGAACGGGACCTTGGCCGGGCGCTCCCCGAGGAAGTCGGTCGTGACGCGGTGCAGCCCGGCGGTGGCGTTGACGTAGAAGGCGAGCAGCCGGGACAGCGGGAGGTAGACCTGCTCGACCTCGTGCAGGTCGACGCGGTCGCCCAGACCGGTGACCCGGGCGACGTCGTCGGGGGTGAGGCTCAGCGGCTGGTCGTCGCGTCGGGCCGCCCACGCCTCGCGCGTGAAGTCGAGGTAGGGCGACGGCAGCGGCGCCGTCGACTCCGGCCCGGGGGCGGGAGCTGCGGGTGTGACAGACACGCGCGCCATTGTGGCGCACGCGACGGCGGGCGGACGGCATACGCCGTCCCGGGCGCGCGGTCCGGCAGTTCGGGGTGGGGCGGGCGAGCCACTACGCTGGCGGCCATGTGTGGAATCGTCGGATATGTCGGCACGACCATGGACGCCCGCGCCGAGGGCGTCGTCATGGAAGGCCTCGCGCGCCTCGAGTACCGCGGCTACGACTCGGCCGGCATCGCCATGGTCACCGAGGACGGCGTCGAGTCGGAGAAGCGCGCCGGCAAGCTCGAGAACCTGCGTGGCGCCCTCGAGTCCAGCCCGCTCAGCCCGTCCCGGACGGCCATCGGCCACACCCGCTGGGCCACCCACGGCGGCCCGACCGACGGCAACGCCCACCCGCACCACGGCGGCAACGACGACAAGCTCGCGCTGATCCACAACGGGATCATCGAGAACTTCCACTCCCTCAAGAAGGAGCTCCTCGCCGAGGGCGTGGACTTCCGCAGCGAGACCGACACCGAGGTCGCGGCCAAGCTCGTCGGGCGCGCCTTCGACGAGACCGGCGACCTCACGTCGGCGATGCGCCAGGTGGTGAACCGGCTCGAGGGCGCCTTCACGCTCCTCGCCGTGCACTCCGACCAGCCCGGCGTCGTCGTCGGCGCGCGTCGCAACAGCCCGCTCGTCGTCGGCCTCGGCGAGGGCGAGAACTTCCTCGGCTCCGACGTCGCGGCCTTCATCGGCTACACCCGCCACGCCCTCGAGCTCGGTCAGGACCAGATCGTCACGATCACCCCGGACAGCCACGAGGTCATCGGCTTCGACGGCAGCCCCGCCGAGGGCAAGGCCTACGAGGTCACCTGGGACGCCGCCGCCGCGGAGAAGGGCGGCTACGCGACCTTCATGGAGAAGGAGATCTTCGACCAGCCGCACGCCGTGGGCGACACCCTCCTCGGCCGCACCGACGAGAGCGGCCGGCTCGTGCTCGACGAGCTCCGCATCAGCGAGGAGCAGCTCGGCAACGTCGACCGCATCACCGTCGTCGCGTGCGGCACCGCCGCCTACGCCGGGATGGTCGCCAAGTACGCCATCGAGCACTGGACCCGCATCCCCGTCGAGGTGTGCCTCGCCCACGAGTTCCGCTACAGCGACCCCATCGTCAACGAGCGCAGCCTCGTCGTCTCGATCAGCCAGTCCGGCGAGACCATGGACACGCTCATGGCGGTCAAGCACGCCCGCGAGCTCGGCGCCCTGACGATCTCGGTGTGCAACACGCACGGCTCGACGATCCCGCGGGAGTCCGACGCGGTCCTCTACACCCACGCCGGCCCCGAGATCGCCGTCGCCTCGACCAAGGCCTTCCTCGCGCAGATCACCGCGTGCTACGTCCTCGGGCTCTACCTCGCGCAGCTGCGCGGCGGTGCGTTCGCCGACGACGCCCAGGCCGTGATGAAGGAGCTGCACGAGGTCCCCGCCAAGATCGAGGACCTCCTCGGCACGATGGACCGGGTCCAGGAGATCGCGCGGTTCATGGCCGACACCCGTTCGGTGCTCTTCCTCGGCCGCAACGTCGGCTTCCCGGTGGCCATGGAGGGCGCGCTCAAGCTCAAGGAGCTCGCCTACATCCACGCCGAGGGGTTCGCCGCGGGCGAGCTCAAGCACGGCCCGATCGCGCTCATCGAGCCGGGCCTGCCCGTCTTCGTCGTCGTGCCCGGCCCGGACAGCCCGCACGGCCTGCACAAGAAGGTCGTCTCCAACATCCAGGAGATCCGCGCCCGCGGGGCCCGCACCATCGTCATCGCGCAGGAGGGCGACGAGGACGTCGTGCCCTTCGCCGACGAGGTCATCCGCGTCCCGCGGACCTCGCCGCTGCTCCAGCCGCTGCTCACGGTCGTCCCGCTGCAGGTCTTCGCCCTGCACCTCTCGACCGCCAAGGGCCTCGACGTCGACCAGCCGAGGAACCTCGCCAAGAGCGTCACCGTCGAGTGATGACCGACCGATGATCGTCGGGACGGGGATCGACGTCGTCGACATCGCGCGCTTCGCGGAGACGCTGGAGCGCACGCCGGGCCTGCGCACGCGCCTGTTCACCGAGGTCGAGCGCGGCCTGCCGATGCGTTCGCTCGCGGCCCGCTTCGCGGCCAAGGAGGCGCTGGCCAAGGCGCTGGGCGCCCCCGTCGGCCTGCACTGGACCGACGCGACGATCGAGCGCGGCGAGGACGGCCGCCCCCACGTCGTCATGCGGGGCACCGTCGCCGCCCGGGCCGAGGCGCTCGGTGTGCGCACCGTGCACGTCTCGCTGTCCCACGACGCGGGCATCGCCTCCGCCGTCGTCATCGCCGAGTCCTGACCCACCCGTCGTCGTCGGAGGAGAATGACCGTGATCGAGGCCTGGTCCGCGCATGACGTGTATGCCGCCGAGGCTGCCCTCGCGGACGAGCTCGCCTCCGGGGAGCTCATGGCCCGAGCCGTCCGGGGCCTCGCCGAGGTCGTGGCGGCGCGGGTGGACCAGCTGGGCGCCGAGACCGTCGTGGCCCTCGTCGGCGCCGGCAACAACGGCGCGGACGCCCTGTATGCCGTGGCGCGCCTCGCCGAGGCCGGCGTCAGCTGTGCGGCGGCCCTCGACCCCGAGCACGTCCACGCGGGCGCGCTGGAGGCGGCGCGGGCCGCCGGCGTGGTCATCGTCTCCGGCGCCGAGGCGCTCGAGGACGTCGCCGAGGCCGACATCGTCCTCGACGGCATCGTCGGTCTCGGTGGACGGCCGGGGCTGCCGTCGGCGTCGGCGGCCTGGGTCGCCGCCATCCCCGACGACGCCCACGTCATCGCCGTGGACCTGCCCTCGGGCCAGGCCGCCGACGGCACCGGCTTCGACCCCGACGGGGTGCTCGCCGACGAGACGGTGACCTTCTCGGTGGCCAAGCCCGTGCACCTCCTGCCGCCCACGGAGCAGGCGTGCGGCCTGCTCACCGTCGTCGACATCGGGTTGGCCTTCGAGCGCCCGCCGGCCGTCGTGCGACTCACCTTCGACGACGTGGTCGACCTGTGGCCGGTGCCCGGTCCCGAGGACGACAAGTACTCCCGGGGGGTCGTCGGCGTCGTCGCCGGCGGTGAGGCGTTCTCGGGTGCGGCGGTGCTGGCCGTCACGGCGGCGGTCGAGGCCGGTGCGGGCATGGTCCGCTACGTCGGCACGCCCACATCCACGGGACTCGTCCGGGCCGCCGTCCCCGAGGCGGTCCACGCCGAGGGTCGGGTCCAGGCGTGGGTCGTCGGACCCGGGCTCGACGTCGACGCCACTGACGACGATGCGCCGGCGCAGCTCGACGTCGCCCGGCGGGCGCTCGCCTCGCGTGAGCCCGTGCTCGTCGACGCCGGTGGGCTCGACCTCGTCGACGACGACGTCATCGCGGCCCGCCGGGGGCGGGCCACGCTCCTCACGCCGCACGCCGGCGAGCTCGCCACGCTGCTCACCCGCCTCGGCGGTCTGGACGCGACGGTCGAGCGCGCCGCCGTCGAGGCCGAGCCGCTGCGCCACGCCCGGGCCCTGGCCGAGCGCACCGGAGCGACGGTGCTGCTCAAGGGGTCGACGACGCTCGTCGTCCCCGCCGACCCGGGGGCCCCGGTGCGGTCGCAGGCCGACGCCCCGCCGTGGCTGGCGACGGCGGGAGCGGGCGACGTCCTCGCGGGTCTCATCGGCACGCTGCTCGCCGCAGGGCTCGACCCCGCCGACGCCGGCGCCCTCGGCGCCCTCGTCCACGGCGTGGCCGCCGACCGGGTGAGCGCGGGAGGCCCCGTGCGGGCGCTCCGGGTCGCCCACGGCATACCGGACACGGTCGCCCACCTCCTCACCCGCCACTGACCCACCCGCAACGTCAGCGTCAACGGTTGCTCTAACGACCCTTGACGCTGACGTTGCGGGGCCCCACCACCGTGACGTCAGCGTGGACGGTTGCTCCAGCGACCCTTGAGGCTGACGCAGGCGGGGCCCACCTAGACTTGACCGCGTCATGACCACGTCAGCCGCCCCCGTCACCGCCGCGCCGCCCGAGGGTGCCTCGGCGTGGGTCACCATCGACCTCGACGCGATCTCCGACAACGTGCGCGAGCTCGTCCGACGGGCTCCCGGCGCCGAGGTCATGGCGGTCGTCAAGGCCGACGCCTACGGCCACGGGCTCGTCCACAGCGCCCGCGCGGCCGTCGCGGGTGGCGCCACCTGGCTCGGTGTCGCGCAGCTGTCCGAGGCGTTGGAGCTGCGGGCCGCCGGGGTCACGACGCGGGCCCTCACCTGGCTGTACCCGCCCGGAGCGGACTTCGCCGCGGCCATCGACGCCGACCTCGACGTCTCCGTGTCGGCGCCGTGGGCGCTCGACGCCGTCGTCGCCGCGGCCCGCGAGCGCGGGCGGGTGGCCCGGGTGCACGCCAAGGTCGACACCGGTCTCGCGCGCAACGGGGCCCTGGGCGAGGGGTGGACCGAGCTCGTACGCGCCCTCGGGCCCGTCGTCGCGGAGGGCGCCGTCGAGCTCGTCGGGGTCTGGTCGCACTTCGCCCTCGCCGACGCCCCCCGGCACCCGACCGTCCTGAACCAGCGCGAGCGGTTCGTCGAGGCGGTCGCCGAGCTGGAGCGGGCCGGCATACGCCCGTCGGTGCGCCACCTCGCGAACTCCGCCGCCACGCTGACGAACCCGGACGCGCACTTCGACCTCGTCCGGCCCGGCCTGGCCGTCTACGGCCTGTCGCCGGTGCCTGACCTCGGCGCGCCCGAGGACTTCGGACTGCGCGAGGCGATGCGCGTGACCGCCCGGCTCGCGCTCGTCAAGCACGCCCCCGCCGGGCAGGGCGTGAGCTACGGGCACGCCTACACGACGACCGCGGACACGATGCTCGGGCTCGTGCCCGTCGGCTACGCCGACGGCATCCCCCGCCACGCCGGCTCGGTCGGGCCGGTCGCCGTCGACGGCCGGCGGCTCACCGTGGCCGGCCGGGTCTGCATGGACCAGTTCGTCCTCGATCTCGGTCCGGAGTATGCCGGTGCCGCGGGTGACGAGGTCGTCATCCTCGGCCGCGGCGCCGACGGCGAGCCGACCGCGCAGGACTGGGCGGCGGCGATCGGCACCATCAACTACGAGATCGTCACCCGCATGAGCGGGCGCCTGCCGCGCGTCGTCGTCGGAGGTGGCGCCTGATGGCCGGGGTCGGCAAGGCGATCGGGCTCGGGGCTGCCGCTGCTGCCGCCGCCGGTGCGGCCGCCGCCGGGGTCGCCGCGGACCGGGCGGCCGCCGAGCGTCGCCGGCTCAGCAGCCTGGACCCGCGCGACGGGTTCGCTCACACGGCCGACGAGGTCCTCAAGGTCATCGCGACCGACGGGCTCAACCTGCACGTCGAGATCGACACCCCGGCCGACCTGGACCCCGACCTGCCGACGATCGTCATGTCGCACGGTTTCTGCCTCAGCCTGCGCTCGTGGGTGCTGCAGCGGCGGGCGTTCACGCAGGCCGGCTACCGGGTCGTGCTGTGGGACCAGCGCAGCCACGGCGAGTCCGAGGTCTCGGACATCGAACACTCGACGATCGACCAGCTCGCCCACGACCTGCGCGCGGTCATCGACGCGGCCTGCCCGGAGGGCCCGCTCGTCCTCGTCGGCCACTCGATGGGTGGCATGACGACGATGGCCATGACGCGCCACCACCCCGACCTCGTCCGTGAGCGGGTGATCGCCGTGGCGTTCATCGCCACGGCCGCCGGTGGCGAGGGGCTCACCGACCTCGGCTTCGGGCCGCTGGTTGGGCGGGCGATCGGCCAGGTCGGCCCACGGCTGCTGTCCCGGCTGGCGCCCCACCAGCGCTGGCTCGCCCCGGTACGGCGTCTCGGGCGCAACATCGAGGACGTCATCGTCGACCGCTTCTCCTACGACTCGCCCGTCAGCGAGGGGCTCATCCGGTTCACCGGAGACCTCATCCTCTCGACCCGCTTCGAGGTCATGGCGGCGTTCATCCAGGCGATCCAGACCCACGACGAGCTCGCCACCCTCGCGACGCTGGCCGACACCGAGGTGCTCGTCGTCAACGGCGAGGGGGACCTCCTCACGCCACCGGCCCAGAGCGAGAAGATCGTGGAGCGCCTCCCCGGCTCCGAGCACGTCATCGTCCGCGACGCGGGCCACCTCATCATGCTCGAGCACCCCGAGGTCGTCACCGGGCAGATCCTCGCCCTCGTCGACCGCGCCGAGGCGGACATCGCGGCCGGGCTCAGCGTCCAGCAGAAGCCGCGGGTGCGCCGGGTCGTCCTCGACATCGCCAAGGGCCGCGAGGTCCGGCGGTCCCGGGCGAAGACCGCGACCAGGGGCAAGGCCAAGAGCAAGACCCGATCCAGGGCCTCGGGCTCTGCGTCGGCATCGGCGTCGGCGGACGCGGACGCGGGCGCGGCAGGCGCGGTGGGCGCGACGGCCCCGGAGTCGGTGTCATCGTGACCGCTCGGGTGCTGGCGACGGCCGAGGACACCCGGTCCTTCGGTGAGGGCCTCGGTGCGAGCCTGCGCCCCGGTGACCTCGTCATCCTCACCGGCGGGCTCGGCGCCGGCAAGACCACCCTCACCCAGGGGCTGGCCGCCGGCCTCGGGGTGCGCGGCCCGATCACCTCGCCGACCTTCGTCATCGCCCGGGTCCATCCCTCGCTCGTGGGCGGGCCCGCCCTCGTCCACGTCGACGCCTACCGGCTGGCCGGCCTCGACGAGCTCGACGACCTCGACCTCGACACCTCCCTCGAGGACAGCGTCACCGTCGTCGAGTGGGGCCACGGGCTTGCCGAGGACCTCTCGGAGGACCGGCTCGAGGTCGTGCTCGAGGCCGACCCCGAGACCGAGGCCCGCACCGTCTCGGTCAGTGGCCACGGCGACCGCTGGCAGGCCGGCGCACCGTGCTGATCCTCGCCATCGACACGTCGACGTCCGCGATCACCGTCGCGCTGCACGACGACACCCGCGTCCTCGCCGCGGCGTCGCACCTCGACCCGCGCGCCCACACGGAGTGGGTCAGCCCGCTCATCGCGTCCTGCCTCACCTCGGCCGCCCTCACCCCGTCCGACCTCACCGCGGTCGCCGTGGGCAACGGCCCGGGACCCTTCACCGGGCTGCGCGTCGGCATCGTCACCGGCCTAACGATGGGCCATGCTCTCGGTGTGCCCGTGCACGGCATCTGCAGCCTCGACGTGCTCGCCGCCCAGGCCGCACCGGCCGTGGGGGACGGCGAGCTGCTCATCGCGACCGATGCCCGCCGCAAGGAGGTCTACTGGTCCCGGTATGCCGTCCGCTCCGGTCGCGCGGAGCGGCTCACCTTCCCGTCCGTCGAGCGACCGGCGGACCTGCCCGACGACGTGCGCTCGCTGCCCACGGTCGGTCGCGGCCCGGTCCTGTGGCCCGAGCTGTTCCCGAACCCCGTCCCGGTGCTCGACGTCGACGCCGCCGTCCTCGCGCGTCTCGCGGTGGAGCGGGTCCGGGACGGTGAGGAGATGCCGGTGGAGCCGCTCTACCTGCGCCGTCCCGACGCCCTGACGACCGCCGAGCGGGCGGCCCGATGAGCGCCCTGCGCGAGATGTCGTGGACCGACATCCCCGAGCTCGTCCGGCTCGAGACCGAGACCTTCCCCGACGACGCCTGGACCGAGGCCTCGTGGTGGGGCGAGCTGGCGGGTCGCCCGCGCCGCGACTACGTCGCGGTGGAACGCGACGGTGAGCTGGCGGCATACGCGGGCATCGACCACGGCGGCCAGGTCGCCGACCTCATGACGGTCGCGGTGGCGCCCGGGCACCGCGGATCCGGGCTCGGCGAGAGCCTGCTCGACGAGCTCGAGGCGCGCGCGGCAGCCGGTGGGGCCGAGGCCATGATGCTCGAGGTGCGGGCCGACAACGCACCGGCGCGGGCGCTCTACGACCGGCGTGGCTACGCGGTGCTCACCGTCCGGCGGCGCTACTACCAGCCGGGCGACGTCGACGCCATCGTCATGCGCAAGCTGTTGGGGGAGAGGGGTGCTGGGTCATGAGCGACCAGCCGCTGGTCCTGGGCATCGAGACCTCGTGCGACGAGACGGGTGTCGGCATCGTCCGTGGCGAGACGCTGCTCGTCGACGCCGTCGCGAGCAGTGTCGACGACCACGCGCGCTTCGGTGGCGTCGTGCCCGAGGTCGCCAGCCGGGCCCACCTCGAGGAGATGGTGCCGACGATCGAGCGCGCCTGCCGCGAGGCCGGCGTCGCCCTCAAGGACCTCGACGCGATCTCGGTGACCTCCGGCCCGGGCCTCGCGGGCTCGCTCATGGTCGGCGTGGCGTCGGCCAAGGCGCTGGCGCTCTCGCTCGGCATCCCGCTCTACGGGGTCAACCACCTGGCCTCGCACGTCGCCGTCGACATCGTCGAGCACGGGCCGCTGCCCGAACCGACGCTGGCGCTGCTCGTGTCCGGCGGGCACTCGTCGCTCCTGCTCGTCCCCGACGTCACGAACGACATCCGCAGCCTCGGCTCCACCATCGACGACGCCGCCGGCGAGGCCTTCGACAAGGTGGCGCGTGTGCTCGGCCTGCCGTTCCCGGGCGGGCCCCACATCGACCGCGAGGCCCGCGGCGGCCAGGTGAGCATCGACTTCCCCCGGGGCCTCACCACCGGACGCGACATGGAGCGGCACCGCTTCGACTTCTCCTTCTCCGGGCTCAAGACCTCGGTGTCACGCTGGGTGCAGGCGCGCGAGGCCGCCGGTGAGCCGGTGCCGGTCGCCGACGTGGCGGCGTCGTTCCAGGAGGCCGTCGTCGACGTGCTCACCCGCAAGGCGGTGCTGGCCTGCAAGGAGCACGGCGCCCAGCACCTGCAGATCGGAGGCGGGGTCGCCGCCAACTCGCGGCTGCGGGAGATGGCGCAGTCCCGCTGCGACGCGGCCGGCATCGAGCTGCGGGTGCCGCGGCCCGGGCTGTGCACCGACAACGGCGCGATGGTCGCCGCGCTCGGCGCCCAGATGGTGCTCAAGGGCCGGGAGGCCTCACGCCTCGACCTGCCCGCCGACTCGTCGATGCCGGTGACCCAGGTCCAGTCCTGAGGGTCGCCCGCGCAGCGGCTGTCGGGTCGCTCTCGTCGTGCCCTGTCGTTCCCGACGGCACAGGTCGCTGCGGCGCCATGTGCCCGCGAGATCGACGTGCCTGCGCGCGAGTGACCCGACTCAGCCGCAGCGGATGAGGCCCATCCGCTCCTTGAGGGCCAGCACCCGCAGGACCGACGTGTCGACGAGGGTCGCGAAGCCCTCGTCGGCCAGGGCCCGGGCGGCGAGCGCGTCGACCATCGGCGCCACCGACTCGGGGTCGCCGGTGAGCAGGAGGTCCCCGCCGGCCTCGACGTAGTCCACGGCCCGCTGCGCGACGGGGATCGAACGCACGGCCTGGGCGTTGATGTCGTCGGTGACGACGACCCCGTCGTAGCCCATCTGGCCGCGGAGCAGCCCGTTGATGATCGGCGTGCTGAACATCGCCTGCGTCTTCGTCGGGTCCAGCCCGGGGTAGCGGGCCGAGCTCACCATGACCAGCCCGGCCCCCGCCTTCACCCCTGCGGCGAACGGTGCGAGGAACGGGTCGTCCTTCGTCGCCACCGTGTCGGTGATGCCGGTCGTGTTGAAGTCGGTGTTGCGCGCGACCCGGCCGAGCCCGGGGAAGTGCTTGACGGTGCCCATGACGCCGCCGTCGATCATGCCCTGGAGGAAGGCCGTCGACGCCTTCGTCACGGTGCCGGGGTCCGAGCCGTACTGGCGCCCGAACTTCCCGATCGGCTCGTTCGCCCGGCCGATCTCGGCGGGGACCGTGTCCGTGACGGGGGCGAGGTTGACGTTGACACCGACGGCCTTGAGCTCGCGGGCCCACGTCGTGGCGGCGGCGGTGAGCTCGGGCGCCGACATCTGCGCCTGCACCTTCGCCGACGGGGGTGCGGTGAATCCCGCGCCCCGCAGCTGGCGCACCTCGCCGCCCTCCTGGTCGGCCGCGAGGAGCAGCGGAATGCCGGCCGTCGCGGTGTCCGTGGCCTGCTCCTGGAGGTGGGTGCTCGTCTCCTTGACCCGCGCCGCGCCGTCCCAGCCCCCGAGGTAGATGACGTTGCCGACGTGCTGCTCGGCGATGAGGCCGTCGAGGGCGGTCCGCGGCGCCGCCGTGTCGAAGGCGACCATCATGAGCTGGCCGAGCGCCTGCTCCTCGGTGAGCCCGGCGGCCTTCTCGCGTGCGCACTCGCCGGCGGTGACGGGACCTCCGGCGGACCCGGACGGGCTCGGGGCGATGGACCCGCCGGCCGTCGGCGGGGCCGTGCCCGTCGCGCTCCCGGTGACGCCTCCGGTGGCGCTTCCCGAGGTCGTCCCCGAGGAGCGGTCGTCCGTCGCGCCGCCGCCGCACCCGGCCGCGAGCAGCCCGACGAGGGAGGCGGCCACGGCGGCGGTCAGGCGGGGGAGGGGCGAGGAGGTGGAGCGCGACGTCACGGGAGCGACGCTAGCCGACGCACGGCATACCCTCGGTCCATGCCCACCCCCGTCATCCTCGACGTCGACACGGGCGTCGACGATGCGTGCGCCCTCATCCTCGCGAGTCGCCACCCCGGGCTCGACCTGCGCGCGGTGACCTGCGTCGGGGGCAACGCCCCCCTGCCTGACGTCGTCCGCAACACGCTCACCGTCCTCGAGGCCTGCGGGCGCGGCGACGTGCCGGTCGGCGCCGGAGCCTCACACCCCCTGCTCGAGCGCCCGGTGGACGCCCGCCACGTGCACGGCGACGACGGGATGGCCGACCTCGGCTGGCCCGCCCCGACGACCACCGCCGACCCCCGCCACGCCGTCGACCTGCTCCGCGACCGCATCGAGGAGGGCCACGCGGCGGGGGACCCCGTGACGCTCGTCCCGCTCGCGCCCATGACGAACATCGCGCTGCTCGCCCGGATGTACCCGGAGTCGTTCGCGCGGCTCGGGCGGATCGTCTTCATGGGCGGCGGCGCGAAGGTGAGCAACGCGACCGCCGCCGCCGAGTTCAACGTCTTCCACGACCCGGAGGCCACGGCGGTGGTGCTCGACGCGAGCGCCGACCACGACGTGCCGGTGACGATGTACGGGCTCGACGTCTTCTACGGGCCCCGCGTCACCCTCGCCGAGGCCGGGGTGCTCGCGGCCCTCGACGAGCGCGGCCCCGGGGCGCTGGCCGGCGGGCTGGTCCGCTTCATGAGCCACCGCTTCGGCACCGACAGCGCCACCATCGGCGACGCCGGTGCGGTGGCCGTCGTCATCGACCCGGGCGCGGTGCGCACCGAGCGGCTCCCGGTCCGCGTCGAGCTCGCGGGCACCTGGACGAGGGGGCGCACCATCGTCGACACCCGGGACTGGTCCGGCGACCTCGCCCACGACCCGCACGGCCTCGCCCACGCGCAGGTCGACGTGGCGCTCGAGATCGACGGGCCCCGGGTCGCGCGGCTCTGGCTCGACACGGTCACGGGCGGCCGCTGATGGGCCGGGTCATGGTCCTCGGCTCGCTCAACGTCGACCTCGTCACCCGCGTCGAGCGCCACCCGCGCCCGGGCGAGACCCTCCTCGGCGACGGCCTGAGCCGGCTCGCCGGGGGCAAGGGCGCCAACCAGGCGGTCGCCGCGGCCGCCGCTGGCGCCGAGGTGCTCATGGTCGGGTGCGTCGGGGACGACGCGGGCGGGACGGCACACCGAGATCGTCTTCAGGACAGGGGGATCGACGTGACCCGCGTGCGCGTCGTCGACGGTGTGGCCAGCGGCCATGCTCTCATCGCCGTCGACGACCACGGCGAGAACAGCATCATCGTCATCCCCGGCGCCAACGCGTCGCTGGGTGACGCCGAGGTCCACGCAGTGGACGACCTCGGTCCCGGTGACGTGCTCCTCCTCCAGCTCGAGGTCCCGCTGCCGGTCGTGTGCAGCGCCGCCCGCCGCGCCGCTCACCGGGGCGCGCGGGTCGTCCTCAACACCGCACCGTATGCCGCCCTGCCGGCCGACGTGGTGGCCCTTGCCGACCCGGTGGTCGCCAACGAGCACGAGATGGTCGCGCTCGCGGAGTCCGGGATCGAGCCCGGGTCGCTGCTCGTGACCTTCGGCGCCAACGGGGTGACCTGGGACGGCGCCGCCACACCCGCCCACGCCGTCACCGCAGCCGACGTCGTCGACACGACGGGGGCGGGCGACGCGTTCTGCGGCGCCCTGGCGGCGGCCCTGGCGGCCGGCGCGGACCGACCCGCGGCCCTCGAGGCGGCGCTGGCGGCCGGCGCCGCGGCGGTGCGCCACGAGGGCGCCCAGGTCGACCCGGTCCTCTGACCGGGGGGCGGGGCGGTCAGGCGGGGGAGACGATGAGGGCGGTGGGCGAGCCACCCACTCGCGTCAACACGACGGTCGCCTGCTCGCCACTCCCGGCACTGTTGCCGATCTTCAGGTCACGACGCAGCTGCTCGTCGTCGAGCCGGATCCCGCGCTTCTTGATCGTCAGGCCGGTGACCCCGTGCTCGCGGAGCCACGCACGCAGGGTCTTGACGGTGAACGGCATCGCCTCGTGGACGGCATACCGGCGGGTACAGGGACGCGTGACGTCGCGCGAGGTGAGGACGTAGCCGGTGCCCTCGTCGGACTCCACCCCCTCGGTCGCCCGCGTGACCGCACCGACGAGGCCGGCCCGGATGACGGCGCGGTCGACGTCGTGCAGCCACGTGCCGACGTCGGCCAGGGAGCCCGCGAGCGGGACCACCGGATCGGCCATCGACTCGTCGACGACGGCCGGGGTCGCGCCGGGACCCATCACCCGGGCGGTGCGCCCCCGATGAAGGGTGAGCGGGCCCCACCAGATCGCACACTCGACGACGTCACCGGCCCACGACGTCCACTGCGCCTCGGTCCCGACCGGGATCGCCGCGTGGTCGAGCCCTGGGCTGAGCTTGGCCCCCGTCGCGGGCACCGCGGCTGCAACCTGCTGGACGAAGTCCCACGGGGGCGAGATCTCGGCGAGGCTGAAGGTGCGGCGGGTCCGGCCGGTGATGTCGGCGACGCCACGCGTGCGTCGGGCCGGGTCGAGCCAGGCGCCGACACGGTTGCGGCCGGGGTCGATCCCGACGTCGACCTCCTCGGCGAGACCGACGCGGGCGCGGGAGTCGGGCCATGGACGGAGGTTGGCGTCCGCCACGGCGGCGGTGACCGGGTCGGCGTCGACCGCGTGCACGGTCACCCCCAGCGACGACAGCGTCACCGCGTCGGCACCGATGCCGCAGCCGAGGTCGTGGACCGTGGCCAGGCTGGCCCGGCTGAAGCGGTGGGCGTGCGCGACGGCGACCTCCAGCCGCGTCGCCTGCTCGAGCCCGTCCGGGGTGAACAGCATGTCAGCGGCGAACTCACCGAACTTCGCCTGCGCCCTGGCGCGCAGCCGCTGCTGGGTCAGGGCGGCCCCCGCGAGCTCGGGGCTGTGACCGGCGCGGCGCAGCCGCTCCTGGACGCTGAGGACCGTGGCCTCGCTGTAGGGAGGCAGCGACCGGAGCAGCTCCTGCCCATCCGGGGCGGCGAGGGCCCTGATCGTGCTGACGTCCACCCGTCAACCCTCTCATTCCTGCGCGAGGGTTCTCGCTCGGGAGCGGCGGCCGTCAGCTCCCGAGCATCAGCTCGCGCGCCCGGTCCGCTTGCCCACCCGTGGTCTCGAGCTGGCGCTGCCCGCGCCGGGATGGCGCGACACGGTGCCTGCCGTGTCGCGAACGAGGAGACCGACCACGACGAGGTCGGCGAACCCGTTTCCGGCCAAGCCCCCACCCACCGAGGCGGCGATCGTGCCGAAATAGGTGGACCGCAGTCCCAGTCCGGAGCGGAACGCCTCTCCCGTCAGCGTGACCGAGCCCGACGAGCCAGTCAGGGTCACCCGGGTCACGCGTCCTCCGAACCAGGCGCCCTTGCCGTCGCGGGCGAAGGCCAGCGACCGGAGCGTGCCGATCGTGGACCACCGGGCCTGGATCACGCTCGCCGTGACGTCCTTCCTGCTCCACGTGGTCGGGGCGCCGGGCACGGCGCCGTCATACGGGTCCGGTTTGGCCACCTGGTAGGGCAGGGAGGAACCGGTGATGTGGCCGCCGTTGCTCGACCCGAACTCCGTCAAGGCGACCTGGGAGCCGTATCGCAGGATCTGGCCCGTCGTCGCCGCCACGGCGGCATTGCTCGCCGTCGTCGCGGGGAGGGACGTCGTGAGCCCGGGGTAGACCTGGCAGGTCGTCGTGTCGCAGATGTCGCTCGAATAGGGCTTGCCCAGGCTCGCCGCGACGTACGAGCGCGCGGCGACGGACTGTGCCTTCACGGCCTCCGGGTGCCATGACGCGGGGATCTCGGCGGGGACCACGCTCTGCAGGTACCGGTTGGTGGACAGGTGGTTGACGGTGATCACCTGCCCGGTACCCGGTCGGTTGTCCGTGGTGGCCCGCATCCCCCCGCGGTAGTCACGGTTGCCACCCGGTGTGCGCAGGGTCAGCACCGAGCCGGCCACCGACCCGTCACCCACGAACATCAGCCCTGCCGCGGTGCCGAACCCCGTGCAGGGAGTGGGGAAGCCCCACCACCCGGCGGTCCCCGTCGCGCTGGTCCAGAACCCCTGCACCTGCCAGCGGCTGCCGCTGCGCAGGACCCGCCACGAGGTCGCGCCGGGCCGGGTGAGCGGAGCCGTGCAGGCGCCGTCGGTGAGCGTGAGCTGTGCCTCGGCCGCCACCGTGGTGGGCTGGCCCGTCATCGCGGTGAGGCGGACCCGGATCGTCGGGTCGCCGACCGACCCCAGGGTCGTGCCGGGGTAGTAGAAGCCGAGGATCTTCGTGAAGGTCAGTCCCTGCTCAGCTGCTCCTCGTGCTCCCCACTGGGACATGCCACGACCGTGACCGAACCCGCGCCCCTGCAGACCGAGGAGCGGGCTGCCGGTCGTGGGCGCCAGCCGCTTGTGAGAGGTGCGGGGCGAGTCCCGCGAGTACGGGGGGTCACCAGCCGGCGTGACGGACGCCGAGGCCGACGGGGCACCGGAGACCGCGACGAGGAGGCCGGCGAGCAGCGCGACGACGGTGGGGCGAGTCTGCATCGGGCCAGAGTGGCGTATGACTAGTCCTTTTGTCACCGCTTCCACACATATGGAGTCGTCGTCGTGACCTTGACGAGCCCGGACCGCTCGAGGATCGGCCGGGAGAACTCGGTCGAGTCGCTGTGGATGTAGCGCTTCCCGTGCCGGATCGCCGACCGGGCGCGGGCCGCCGTGAGCGCCCGGTAGATCCCGCGGCCCCGGTGCTCGGGGCGGGTGGCACCGCCCCAGATTCCGGCGAAGTCGGTGCCGTCGACCGGCTCGAGGCGTCCGGCGCTGACGACCTGCCCGGCGACCTCGGCGACCCACATCTCCAGGTCGTCGCGGGTGCGGAGGCGGTGCAGGACCTCCTCGTCGTGGGCCGCGGCGTCCTCGGGGTCGTCGCCGAAGACCTCCGCCTGCATGGCCAGCATCGGTCGGACCTCGGCCTCGTCGCTCACCCGGCGCACGGTCACCCCCTCCGGGAGGATGACGTCGACGGCGAGCAGGGCCGCGTCACCGACCATGACCGACTCGGTCTCCTCGGGCTCGAACCCGGCCGCGAGCAGCGCCGCGTGCAGGCCCGGGGCGTGGTCGTGCCCGCGGGACTTCCACTCGACCTTGAGGACCTCGGGCCGGGCGCGGTAGTGCTCCACCGCCGCGGTGACGAGCCCCCCGACCGTCTCTTCCGTCGCGGGCCCGGCGTCGGTGTCGAGGCTGCGGTAGGTGATGAAGCCGCGCCCGCCGAGGTAGGTCGCGAGGAGCAGCGGACCGACCGCCGTCGACGAGAGGGCCGAGGGGATCTCGGCGTCGCGGCGGAGCTGGGCGTCGTAGGCGGACAGCAGGCTCGCCGGGTCGGGTGCAGTCATGCGGGGAGCCTGTCAGGCGGGGCGGGAGCGCCGGCCACCGGATTGGCGCAGTCGCTGCGCCCTCGGCGAACAGCGGGAGAAGTTCTGGCACTCGAGTTGACCGAGTGCTAACCACGGACCTAGATTTGGGGCATTGGCACTCGCCTCGTGTGAGTGCCAGCGCACGCGGCTCGACTCGACCCCCGCGACGGCGATTCGGATCCACAGCACCGCAGCGCGTACGCACACATGTCCACCTTCGACTCATCCCAAAGGGGAGGTCACACAGTGTCGGTTTCCATCAAGCCGCTCGAGGACCGCATCGTCATCAAGTCGCTCGAGGCCGAGCAGACCACGGCGTCCGGTCTCGTCATCCCGGACACCGCCAAGGAGAAGCCCCAGGAGGGCGAGGTCCTGGCGGTCGGCCCCGGTCGCATCGACGACAACGGCAACCGTGTCCCGCTCGACGTCGCCGTCGGCGACCGCGTCATCTTCAGCAAGTACGGCGGCACCGAGGTCAAGCACGGCGGCCAGGAGCTTCTCATCCTGAGCGCCCGCGACGTCCTCGCCGTCGTCGGCTGATCGACGCACCGCCCGTGCCCTCGCGGCACACCTGAACCACCGCGTATGCCGTGGGCTCGCCTCCACGGTGAGCCCGCGGCATACGCGCATCTCGTTCCACCACTGCTTGCGTCTGCGTGGACGGCTGCCAGAGCCGCCACCGACGCAGACGCAACGACAAGAGAAGGACAAACATGGCCAAGGAACTGGAGTTCAACGACTCCGCCCGCAAGGCGCTCGAGCGTGGCGTCGACGCCCTCGCCAACGCCGTCAAGGTGACGCTCGGCCCGAAGGGTCGCAACGTCGTCATCGACAAGAAGTGGGGTGCCCCCACGATCACCAACGACGGTGTGACCATCGCCCGCGAGATCGAGCTCGAGGACGCCTACGAGAACCTCGGCGCCCAGCTCGCCAAGGAGGTCGCGACCAAGACCAACGACGTCGCCGGTGACGGCACGACGACCGCGACCGTCCTCGCCCAGGCCATGGTCCGCGAGGGCCTGCGCAACGTCACCGCCGGTGCCGCCCCGGCCGCGCTCAAGCGCGGCATGGACAAGGCCGTCGACGCCGTGTCCGAGCGTCTCCTCGAGAACGCCCGTGAGGTCGACGGGAAGGGTGAAGTTGCAGCGATCGCGTCGTTGAGTGCGCAGGACCCCGAGATCGGCGCCACCATCGCCGAGGCGTTCGACAAGGTCGGCAAGGACGGCGTCATCACCGTCGAGGAGTCCTCGACCGCGTCCACCGAGCTCGAGTTCACCGAGGGCATGCAGTTCGACAAGGGCTACATCTCCCCGTACTTCATCTCCGACGCCGAGCGCATGGAGGCCGTCCTCGAGGACGCCTACATCCTCATCAACCAGGGCAAGATCTCGGCGATCGCCGACGTCCTGCCGATCCTCGAGAAGGTCGTCCAGTCGGGCAAGCCGCTCGTCATCATCTCCGAGGACGTCGACGGCGAGGCGCTGTCCACGCTCGTCGTCAACAAGATCCGCGGCACCTTCAACGTCGTCGCCGTCAAGGCGCCCGGCTTCGGGGACCGCCGCAAGGCGATGCTCCAGGACATGGCCGTCCTCACCGGTGGCCAGGTCATCGCCGAGGAGGTCGGGCTCAAGCTCGAGTCGGCCGACCTCACCGTGCTCGGCCAGGCGCGTCGCGTCGTCGTCACCAAGGACACGACGACGATCATCGACGGCGCGGGCGACCGCACCGAGGTCGAGGGCCGCGTCGGCCAGATCAAGGCCGAGATCGAGCGCACCGACTCCGACTGGGACCGCGAGAAGCTCCAGGAGCGCCTCGCCAAGCTCGCCGGTGGCGTCTGCGTCATCAAGGTCGGCGCCCACACCGAGGTCGAGCTCAAGGAGAAGAAGCACCGCATCGAGGACGCCATCTCGGCGACCCGCGCGGCCATCGAGGAGGGCATCGTCGCCGGTGGCGGCTCCGCCCTCATCCAGGCCGTCAAGGTCATCGACACGCTCGGTCTCGAGGGTGACGAGAAGGTCGGCGCCGCCATCGTGCAGAAGGCCGCGGCCGAGCCGCTGCGCTGGATCGCCGAGAACGCCGGCCTCCAGGGCTACGTCGCCGTCGCCAAGGTCTCCGAGCTCGAGCCGGGCATGGGCCTCAACGCCGCCACGGGCGAGTACGAGGACCTCGTCAAGGCCGGCGTCATCGACCCGGTCAAGGTGACGCGCTCCGCGCTGCGCAACGCCGCGTCGATCGCCTCCATGGTCCTCACGACCGACACCCTCGTCGTCGAGAAGAAGGTCGACGAGGACGGCAACTCCGCGGGCCACGGCCACGGCGGCCACGGCCACTCGCACTGAGCCGTTCGCTCCTCACAGACGCGTGTGCCGCGTGCCTCCCCCCGGGGACGCACGCGGCATACGCGTTTCTGTGGCTCTGGTGTCGGGGATCCGGGGTCACCCACGCTGGGGTGGGCCCGGATCCGCGAGTCGGCCGATCTCCCGTGACCAGCCGTCCCGCCCCACCCTGCTGGCCCGTCGTCAACAGCGCAGCGCGAGACCCCCTTGTCCGGTGGGGACACGGAATCGGACAAGCTCGGGCACCGTGAGCGTGGGAGTCCGTGCTCACGTTGCCTCGGGGCACGGAGTTTGGTGTGATCAGGGAGTGACAGCGTTGTCAGGGAAGCGGACATCGGCCCGGCCGACCATGGCGGACGTGGCGGCGGAGGCGCACGTCTCCGTCAAGACGGTGTCGCGGGTCGTCAACCGGGAGTCCGGGGTGCGCCGCGACACCGAGCAGCGCGTGCGGGGGGTCATCGACCGCATCGGGTTCATGCGCCACGACGGCGCCCGCATCCTGCGTCAGGGCCGCACGCAGACCATCGCGCTCGTCGTCGAGGACCTCGCGAACCCGTTCTACTCGCAGATCAGCGCCGCGGTCGAGCGCGAGGCCCGCATCCGTCAGCACCAGCTCATCACGGCGTCGGCCGAGGGCTCGCCGACCCGCGAGCGGGTCGTGCTCGAGGGGCTCATCAACCGCCGCGTCGACGGGCTCGTCGTCGTCCCCGCCGGGGAGCAGCCGGTGGTCGACCCGACGGTGTCGGCGAGCGGCACCCCCATCGTCTACGTCGACCGTCCGGTGCGCGGCGAGCCGTGCGACACGGTGATCAGCGACAACCCGGGAGGGGTGCGCAGCGCCGTCGAGCACCTCGTCGCCAACGGTCACCGGCGGATCGCGTTCCTCGGGGACGACGCCGAGTTCTGGACCGCGCGGCAGCGGCGCGAGGCGTTCGTCGGCATCCACGACGCCCTGGGCCTGCCGGGCGACACCCGCGTGGTGATGGGCCCCCACACCGCAGACTCGCTCGCGACCCGGCTCAGCGCGTGGTCGCGGGAGCGGGCGCCGGTCACCGCCGTGATCACCGGCAACAACCGGGTCACCCTGGCCGCGCTGCACGCCATGCGCGCCGTCGGGGTCGAGATGGGGCTCGTCGGCTACGACGACTTCGAGCTCGCCGACCTCGTCGAGCCCGCCGTGACCGTCGTCCACCAGGACCCGGCGTCGATCGGCCAGAAGGCGGTCCTCCAGCTCTTCGCCCGACTGCTCGGTGACGAGTCGCCGGCCCAGACCGTCGTCATGCCGACCCGTCTCATCGTCCGGGAGTCCGGCCGGCTCCCCGCATCCGCACGTCTCCGGAAGGCTCTGCCATGACCGACACCCCGACCACCACGGCACCGGCCACGACCGCCACGCTGGCGGCCAACACCCCCCGTCGGTTCTACCGAGGCGGCGAACGGATCCTCGCCTTCCGCGGGCAGGAGGTGCCGGCGGACTTCGACGGCTACCGTCCCGAGGACTGGGTGGGCTCCTCCGCGCACCTCTTCGCCGAGGGGGGCGGGGGAGTGACGACCCTGGACACCGGGGTCCCGCTCCCGGACGCCCTCCGGTCCGACCCGCGCGGCTGGCTCGGCGCAGCGCACGTGGCCCGCTTCGGCGAGGAGCCGAACCTCCTCACCAAGCTGCTCGACAGCGGCGAGCGCCTGCCGGTCCACTCGCACCCGAGCCGGGAGTTCGCGGCCGCCCACCTCGACTGCGACCACGGCAAGACGGAGGCGTGGATCGTCCTCGTCGCCGAGCCCGGCGCGACCGTGTGGGTCGGCTTCCGCGACGAGCTCTCGACCGAGGCGCTCGCCGATCTCGTCGACGCGCAGGACGAGCGCCTGCTCGCCGCCCTCAACCCCATCGAGGTCTCCGTCGGCGACGCCGTGCTCGTGCCCGCGGGCCAGCCGCATGCCATCGGCGAGGGCGTGCTCATCCTCGAGCTCCAGGAGCCGACCGACTTCTCGGTCATGCTCGAGCACGAGCGGTTCGGGCTGGAGCTCGACCACGCCTTCCTCGGCCTGGACCGTCCGCTGGCGCTGCACAGCGTGGACCACGGACCGGTGACGGCCGAGCGGCTCGCGTCGCTGCGACGGCGGTGGGCCGACGTCGAGGGCCACGGGCCAGCCCTGCCCGACGAGGCGAGCGCGTTCTTCAGCGCCGAGGTCGTCCGGCCGGTGACGGGCGACGTCACCGTGCCCGCGGCATACGCGGCCGTCGTCGTCGTCGACGGTTCCGGCACGCTCACGTCCCGGCACGGCACCCGCGAGGTGCGGGCGGGCGACGTGCTGCTCGTCCCCCACGCAGCCGGTGACGTCACCGTGAGCGGCGACGTCACCGTCATCCGCTGCATGCCCCCCACCCCCTGACCCGGCTCAGCGCGGTGGCGCCGCGCTCGAGCGGGCCAGCCGGGGGAGCAGGTGCTCGAGCTGACCCACCTCCTCGATGTTGTGGCGGACCCAGGCGTGCGCCATGTCGTCCGGGAACCGTCGCCTGAGGTGGGCGTTCACCGGCCCCATGAGGGCACTGCGTGCGCCGATGTCCATCACGCTCACGTAGTGCGTGCCCTCGACGCCGGCGGACCACGTGTGCTCGAGCTGGAGGAGGATCGCCCCGGCGACCCGTGTCACCAGTCGGATGCCGGTCTCGTCGAGCTTCTCGACGCGGTCCACCACGTCGACGGCGTGGCGCGGGTCGCCACCGAAGGCCCCGACGAAGCGTTTCCTCAGCCGGACGGGAGGCGGACATGGCGACACGCCGACGGGGGGCCGAGCTCGACGACGCCATTCGTGCGGCAGCGCTGGAGCTGCTGGCCCGGGGCGGGCCGGCAGCGGTGACGATGGAGGCCGTCGCCAGCGCCGCCAAGACGAGCAAGCCGGTCCTCTACCGCCGCTGGCCGGATCGTCGCACCCTGCTGCGCGACACCCTGCCGACCATCGCGAGGACCGCGATCCCGCACGAGGACACCGGCAGCTACCGCGGTGACATGCCGGCGCTGCTGCGTGGGTGGGGGCCCTGTTCACGGGCCCGCAGGCCGCGATCCTGCGGGGCGTCGTCGCTGCGTCGGTCCAGGACGAGCAGCTCGCCCAGACCTTTCGGAGTGACGTCATCGGCTACCGCAAGGCGGAGATGTCGGCCCTGATCGCCCGTGGTGTCCAGCCGGGGGGACGTCCGCGTGGACGTGCCCGTCCACCTCGCCCGCGAGCTGGGACAGAGTGTTCTGTGGCACCGGCTCCTCTTCACCGGTGACCCCATCGACGACGACCTCGTCGTGGAGCTCGTGGACGAGGTCCTGGTGCCCTTCGTCGCACCCCGGGCCTAGAGCTCCCGGATGACGGCGAAGGTCTCGCCGGCGTAGCGGACGGTGTCACCGGGGCGCACCTGGCGGCCCCGCCGGGTGTCGACCTCACCGTTGACCTCGACCTCGCCCGCCTCGATCACGGCTCGCGCGTCGGCGCCGTCCTCGACGACCGACGCGAACTTGAGGAGCTGGCCGAGGCGGATGCTCTCGCCGGCGATCGGGATCTCGGTGGGGGTCACGCGACCAAGGATAGGTGCGTCACGACGTGGCCTAGGGTGCGAGCATGCGCATGCTCGGAGTGCTCGGCGGGATGAGCTGGACCAGCACGGCCGCCTACTACCGCGGCCTCAACCAGGGCGTCGCGGCCCGGCTCGGCGGCCACCACTCGGCACGACTCCTGCTCCACAGCGTCGACTTCGACCCGGTCGTTCGGGCCCAGCACGACGGCGACTGGGACGTCGCCACCGCCGTGCTCACCGACGCCGCGCGGGGCCTGGCGGCCGGCGGCGCGGAGGCGATGCTCCTCGCGACCAACACCATGCACAAGGTCGCGGACGCCGTACAGGACGCGGCCGGTGTCCCGCTGCTCCACATCGCGGACCCGACGGCGGACGCCCTCATCGCCGACGGGCGCAGGAGCGTCGCCCTGCTCGCGACGCGGTTCACCATGGAGCAGGACTTCTACGCCGGGCGGCTGCGCGAGCGCGGGCTCGACGTGCTGGTCCCCGCGGAGGACGACCGGGAGACGGTGCACCGGGTCATCTACGACGAGCTCGTCCACGACGTCGTCCGCGAGGAGTCGCGCACGGAGTACCTGTCAGTGGTCGAGCGTCTCGCCGGCCGTGGCGCCGACGCCGTCATCCTGGGGTGCACCGAGATCGGCCTGCTGCTCGGCCCCGGCGACGGCGTCCTGCCGCAGTACGACACCACGGCGCTGCACGTGGGGGCCGGGGTCGACTGGCTCTGCGCCTGACCTCCCAGCGGCAGCGGTCACCTCTGCGTCTGCGCCGTTGGTGAGAAACCTGACCAACCACGCAGACGCTGTGGTGTGCCGGACCGGGCGCCCGTCGCCCGTCGCCCGTCGCCCGTCGCCCGTCGGTCAGGGAGGGCAGAGGTCATGCCCGGGTGGCTGGACGGTTCTCCCTGATCCAGACCAGCCACCCGGGCACGTGCGGGGCGCCGGTCAGCCGGGAGTGTCCCTGGTCACTCCCGGCCGGCCGGCGGCGCGCTCAGTCGGTCCTGACGGCGGTCAGCTCGCGAGCTCGCGCTGGTTGATGATGCGAATCCGCTCGTCCTCGGTCATGCCGCCCCAGACGCCGTAGGGCTCGCGGGACGCGAGGGCGTGCTCCCGGCACCGCTTGAGGACGGGGCACGTGTCACAGACGGCCTTGGCCCGGTCGTCGCGGCTGCGGCGCTGGTTGCCGCGCTCGCCCTCGGGGTGGAAGAAGACCTCGGGGCTCACCTGACGGCAGTGACCGTCGAACTGCCACTCCCAGACGTCGAGCGTCGGCTTGGGCGGTCGTGCGATGTCAGTCATGACCCCTCCTCCGTCCGGTCGACGCGTCGTCGCGCCGGCCATCCTCCGCGTCCGTGCCGCGCAGCATCAGGCTAGGAACGGGTTGGCATGCAGCGGGTCTTGCCCGAGTAAAATATTGGCAAAGTCGGGCCGCCCCGTGGCCGACTCCGACCGTGTCCGCGGCTGGCCTAGACTTGCGCAATGAGCCTTGGTGTCGACCGCCCCACCCACCTCGAGGCCGAGTCCGGCGCCCCGGCGCCGACGTCTTCATCCGGCGCCCCGGCGCCCCGGGCCGCCGAGGCCGTCACCCAAGGACTCCCGGCACCGTTCGCCGAGCTGGGCCTGACCTACGACGACGTGCTGCTCCAGCCCGGCGAGACCGACGTCATCCCCAGCGAGGTCGACACCACCTCGCGCCTCACCCGCGAGATCAGCCTGCGGGTGCCGCTCGTGTCGGCGGCGATGGACACGGTCACCGAGGCGCGGATGGCCATCGCCATGGCCCGCGAGGGCGGCCTGGGGATCCTCCACCGCAACCTCTCGGTCGAGGACCAGGCCTACCAGGTCGACCTCGTCAAGCGCACCCAGACCGGCCGCATCTCCAACCCCGTGACGATCGGCCCGGACGCGACGCTGGAGGACCTCGACGAGCAGTGCGGGCGCTACCGCGTCTCCGGCCTCCCCGTCCTCGACGAGGGCCGCCACCTGCTGGGCATCATCACCAACCGGGACCTCCGCTTCACCCCGGTCGCCGAGTGGGCCACGACCCTCGTGCGCGACGTCATGACGCCGATGCCGCTCTTCACCGGCCCCGAGGACATCGGGCACGAGGAGGCGACGAGCCTGCTGCGGCAGCACAAGCGGGAGCGCCTGCCGCTCGTCGACGCCCAGGGCCGCCTCACCGGCCTCATCACGGTCAAGGACTTCGTCAAGTCGGAGCAGTTCCCGCACGCGAGCAAGGACGTCTCCGGCCGCCTGCTCGTCGGTGCCGCCGTCGGCTACTTCGGCGAGTCCTGGCAGCGGGCCACGACCCTCATCGAGGCCGGCGTCGACGTCCTCGTCGTCGACACCGCCCACGGCCACGCACGCCTCCTCCTCGAGATGATCGAGCGGCTCAAGAAGGACCCGGCGACCAGTCACGTGCAGGTTATCGGCGGCAACATCGCCACCCGTTCCGGTGCGCAGGCCCTCATCGACGCCGGCGTCGACGCCGTCAAGGTCGGGGTCGGTCCGGGCTCCATCTGCACCACGCGCGTGGTCGCCGGCGTCGGCGTCCCTCAGGTCACCGCGATCCACAACGCCGCGCAGGCGTGCGGGCCGGCCGGCGTCCCGCTCATCGGCGACGGCGGCCTCCAGTACTCCGGCGACATCGCCAAGGCGCTCGTCGCCGGGGCCGACTCGGTGATGATCGGCTCGCTCTTCGCGGGCTGCGAGGAGTCGCCGGGTGAGCTCGTCTTCATCAACGGCAAGCAGTTCAAGGCCTACCGCGGCATGGGGTCGCTCGGCGCGATGAGCTCGCGGGGCAAGAAGTCCTACTCCAAGGACCGCTACTTCCAGGCCGACGTCACGAGCGACGACCGGATCGTCCCGGAAGGCATCGAGGGCCAGGTCGCCTACCGCGGACCGGTCGGGGCCGTCGCCCACCAACTCGTCGGCGGGCTGCACCAGTCGATGTTCTACGTCGGCGCGCGCACCGTCACCGACCTCAAGGCCAAGGGCCGCTTCGTGCGGATCACGACGGCCGGGCTCAAGGAGAGCCACCCGCACGACATCTCCGGCATCGTCGAGGCGCCGAACTACTCGTCCCGCTGAGCCCCGTGGGCCACACTGGGGTCACCGACGACCACGAGGAGTCCCCGTGCCCGAGTCCGACCCCCACCCCACGGACCTCGCGCACCGTGTGCACGTCGACCTGCCGCGGATCGCCCCCGAGCAGATGACGACGTCGCAGCAGACCGAGCCGCCGCCCGACCCCACCGGGGGGCGCGACGTCGACACGGAGTTCATGATCCGCCACTTCGGCTGATCGGACTCAGCCCGCGGTGAGGCGCTCGCTCCACGACGCGAGCGCGACGCCGCCCTCGGCGGTCCGGTCGACCGACGCCGCGGCGAGCATCGCGTGGCCGACCGCCCGCGTGACGCAGTCCGCGGCGGCCGTCTGCAGCCGGACGAGGTCGATCTCGTCCGGTGCCGGGCCGTCGCCCGTCGCGAGGGAGAACAGCGTGTCCCCGTCGTATGCCGTGTGCACCGGTGACAGGGCTCGCGCGAGGCCGTCGTGGCTCACCTCGGCGAGCTTGCGGCACTGGACCTTGGTCAGCGTCGCGTCCGTCGCGACCACCCCGATCGTCGTCGCGGTCCCGGCGCGCAGCTCGTCCACCTCGGCGGAGCGCTCCTCCCAGTAGGTCCGGACCTGCTCGGGGTCGGGAGCGGGCACCCGGCCGAACTCGTCCGCGAGACCGGAGCGGACGGCATACAGGCTGCCGTCCCGGTCGCAGGGGGAGCCCATCGCGTTGACGACGACGAGCGCTCCCACCGTCACGCCGTCGACGACCGCGCTCGCCGATCCCACGCCGCCGCGCAGGCCACCGGAGCGCGCCCCGGTCCCCGCGCCGACCGCGCCCTGAGCCACCGGTCCGTCGTGCGCTCCCGCGTAGGCCGTCCGCCCGTCCGCCGCGTCCGGGTGGTGACCGAAGGCGCCGCCGCGACCCAGGTCGAAGACCGCCGCGGCCGGGACGACGGGCACGACCTCGTCGGGCTCGCCGACGCACCAGCCGAGCCCGGCGGCGAACGCGCCGTGGAGGGCCCCGTCCGCGCAGGCGAGCCCGAACGCGCTGCCGCCGGCGAGGACGACGGCGTCGACGCGGTCGACGAGGCAGGTCGGGTCGAGGAGGTCGGTCTCTCGCGTCCCCGGTGCGCCGCCGCGGACCTCGACGCCGCCGACCGTCCCCGGCGGCGGCACGACGACCGTCACGCCGGTGAGCCAGCCGGGCTCGTCGCGGGTGACGTGGCCGACGAGCACCCCGGCGACGTCGGTGATGGCGTTGTGCCGACCGGGCAGGGGCGCGTCCATGGGCCCAGCATGCCGAAGGCCGGCCCACCCGAGGTGGACCGGCCGTCGACGGGGCGCGCGGGGCGTCAGCGCAGGGTCAGTGCAGGATGACCGGGGGAGCGACCTCGCGGGCGTCGGCGTCGTCGAGCAGGTGGCTCTCCTCGTGCTTGCGCGGCAGGAACGCCGCCGTGACGAGGGTGAACGCGACCATGATCGCGGCGACGAAGAACGTGCTGCCGAACACCTCGCCCATCGCGTTCTGGACCGCGGACTGCAGCGCAGCCTGGCCGGCCGCGGCGTCGTCGCCGAAGCGCCCGAGGATCTCGCCGACGAGCGGGAACTGCTGGAGCAGCGACGGCGTGTTGGCGGGGTCCTGGGCCGAGGCCTCACCGAACGCGGCCGCCTGCGACACGAGCGGCTCGTTGCGCAGGCCGTTGGTGAGCACGACCGAGATGATCGCGACACCGATCGAGCTGGCGACCTGCTGGCTGATGTTGAGCAGGGTCGAGCCGCGCGCCACCTGGTGGGAGGTGAGCGTCTTGATGGCCGACGTCATGAGCGGCATCATCGTCGCGCCCATGCCGAGGCCCATGACGAAGAGGACCGGGATGAGGTAGCCCCAGTAGGACGTGTCCCCGTCGACCTGGGTCAGGCCGAACATGCCGAGGGTGATCGTCGCGAGGCCGAAGGGAACGATGCGGCCGACGGGGAGCTTGTCGGCGAGCGCCCCGGCGATCGGCATCGTGATCATGGCGCCCAGGCCCTGCGGGGCCACGAGCAGACCGGCGTCGAGCGCACCCTCACCACGCACCGTCTGGAGGTAGGTCGGCACGAGGAGGAGGCCGCCGAAGAACGCGCCGGCGAAGATGAACATCGTGACGATCGACCACGTGAGGTTGCGGTTCTTGAACAGCCGCAGGTCCAGGAGCGGGTGCTCCGGGCGGAAGCTGTGGAAGACGAAGGCGGTGATGAGCGCCAGGCCGGCCCCGGCGAAGCCGAGGACCTTGGGCGAGCTGATCGTGCCCTCCTCGGGGATCGAGGAGACGCCGTAGAGGAAGAAGGCCAGGCCGGGGCTCATGAGGGCCATGCCGAGCCAGTCGAAGGACTCGGTGGGCTCGGGGGCGTCCTTGGCCAGGGCCCACTGCGCGTAGACGAGCGCGGCGATGCCGAGCGGCAGGTTGATGAGGAAGATCCAGTGCCAGGACACCTTGTCGATGAGCCAGCCACCGAGGATCGGGCCACCGATGGGGCCGAGGAGCATGGGGATGCCGAGGATGGCCATGAGCCGACCCATCCGGGCCGGGCCGGCGGCGCGGGTCATGATCGTCATGCCGAGCGGCATGAGCAGACCGCCACCGAGACCCTGGACGACGCGGAAGAGGATGAGCATGTTGATGCTCGTCGCCGCGGCGCACAGCAGCGAGCCGGCCGTGAAGAGCAGCAGCGCGAGCATGTAGAGGCGCTTGGTGCCGAAGCGGTCGGCGGCCCACCCGGTGAGCGGGATGACGGTGGCCAGGGCCAGCGTGTAGGCGGTGACCGTCCACGCGACCGTGGAGTAGGGCAGCGGGTTGTCCTCGCCGGTGAAGGTCGTCTGGAGGTCCGGCAGGGCGACGTTGACGACGGTGATGTCGAGGATTGACATGATGGCGCCGAGGACGACGACACCCGCGATCTTGAGGACGGCACCGTCGATCTTGTCGGGGTACTCGGTCTGGGCAGGGCTGGACGCAGGAGTGGACAAGGAAGGGTCTCCTCGGGAGAGCAAAAGGATTATGGGGTTCGGCGACGGTGCCGGGGCGCGGGAGAACCGCAACGTTTCATTGTGCTCCTGCCCGAGCGCCGGGCGCCAATCCGTTATTCCATGGCCGTGGTTAGGCTCGGGGCGTGAACGAGATCGAGATCGGACGTGGCAAGCGTGCCCGGCGCGCCTACTCCTTCGACGACGTCGCGGTGGTGCCCTCCCGGCGCACCCGCGACCCCGAGGAGGTGTCGATCGGGTGGCAGATCGACGCGTACCACTTCGCCCTCCCCGTCATGGGGGCGCCGATGGACTCGGTCATGTCGCCCGAGACCGCGATCGCCTTCGGCCGCCACGGTGGCCTGCCGGTCCTCGACCTCGAGGGGCTGTGGACCCGCTACGAGGACCCGGCGCCGTTGCTCGCCGAGATCGCAACGCTGGAGCCGGCGCTCGCGACCGCGCGGATGCAGGAGATCTACCGGGCCGACATCCAGCCCGACCTCGTCTCCGAGCGGCTCCGGACGATCCGGGAGGCCGGCGTCACCGTCGCCGGTGCGCTCACCCCGCAGCGCACCCAGCAGCTCTGGAAGACGGTCGTCGACGCCGGCGTCGACCTGTTCGTCATCCGCGGCACCACCGTGTCCGCCGAGCACGTCTCGGGCCGCACCGAGCCGCTCAACCTCAAGCGCTTCATCTACGAGCTCGACGTCCCGGTGATCGTCGGCGGTGCCGCGACCTACTCGGCCGCGCTCCACCTCATGCGCACCGGGGCGGCCGGGGTGCTCGTCGGCTTCGGTGGCGGGGCCGCGCACACGACCCGCCGCACGCTCGGCATCCACGCCCCCATGGCCTCGGCCATCGCCGACGTCGCGGCCGCCCGCCGCGACTACCTCGACGAGAGCGGCGGTCGCTACGTCCACGTCATCGCGGACGGGGGCGTCGGGACGAGCGGCGACATCGTCAAGGCCATCGCGTGCGGATCCGACGCGGTGATGCTCGGCGCCGCCCTGGCCCGGGCGACCGAGGCGCCGGGGCGGGGCTTCCACTGGGGCCCGGAGGCCCACCATCCTGAGCTGCCGCGCGGCGAGAGGGTCGAGGTCGGGGCGGTGGCCTCGCTCGAGGAGGTCCTCTTCGGCCCGAGCCGGATCGCCGACGGCACGACGAACCTCGTCGGGGCCCTGCGCCGCGCCATGGCGACCACGGGCTACACCGAGCTCAAGGACTTCCAGCGGGTCGAGGTCGTCGTCTCGCCGTACGGGAGCGACTGACCGAACGAGTGGGGCGCAGGTCTCACCCGCGACGGGTGTCGCCGCGGCGGCGAGTTGGTTACCCTTGAGTAATGACCGATGTCATCGCCGACCCGGAGCTCGACCCCACCGCCACGTATGCCGTCGACCCGGCTCGGGCTCGCGCGCTCACCGCGCGCGTCGTCGCCGGGCCGGGGGGCGAGCAGCACGTGACCCACACGCCGATGACGGGCGCGCCGCTCGCGTCGCTCCCGGTCTCGACCCCCGGTGACGTCACCGTCGCGTTCGCGACCGCCCGCGCCGCCCAGCGGGCGTGGGCCGGCTGGAGCCTCGAACGGCGTGGGGCCGTCATGCTGCGCTTTCACGACCTCGTCCTCGAGCGCCAGGTCGAGCTGCTCGACCTCGTCCAGCTCGAGAGCGGCAAGACGCGCAGCCACGCCTTCGAGGAGGTCGCCGACTGCGCCGTCGTCGCCCGTCACTACGCCCGCCGGGCGAGCGGCTACCTGCGCGACGAGCGCGTCCTCGGAGCCATCCCGGGCCTGACGCGGACGGTCGTGAGCCACCGTCCCCAGGGCGTCGTCGGCGTCGTGGCGCCGTGGAACTACCCGCTCAGCCTCGCCGTCACCGACGCCGTCCCCGCGCTCATGGCGGGCAACGCGGTCGTCCTGCGTCCCGACCTGCAGTCCTCGCTCACCGCGCTCGCCGCCCACGGGCTCCTCGTCGAGGCGGGGCTGCCCGACGGGGTCCTCCAGGTCGTCCTCGGACCGGGGGCCTCGACCGGCCAGGCGGTCGTCGACCAGGCCGACTACGTCTGCTACACCGGCTCGACCCCCACCGGCCGCGCCGTGGGCCAGTCCGCGGCGGCCCGCCTCGTCGGCTTCAGCCTCGAGCTCGGCGGCAAGAACGCGATGTACGTCGCCGAGGACGCCGACATCGACCGCGCGGTCGCCGGAGCCGTGAAGGCGTGCTTCGCCTCCGCGGGGCAGCTCTGCATCAGCGCCGAGCGCCTGCTCGTCCACCGTGACGTCTTCGGGGAGTTCGTCACCCGGTTCGTCGAGGCCGTCGAGGACCTGCGGCTCGGCACCGAGCTCGTCTACGGGCCGGACATGGGCTCGCTCGTCGGCCCGAGCCAGCTCTCGAGGGTGCGGCGCCACGTCGAGGACGCCCGTGCCAAGGGCGCGATCGTCCTCACCGGCGGGCGGGCGCGTCCCGACGTCGGTCCGTACGTCTACGAGCCCACCGTCCTCACCGGCGTCACCGCCGACATGGTGTGCCGGGACGACGAGACCTTCGGACCGGTCGTCGCGCTCTACGAGGTCGGCTCCGACGACGAGGCCGTCGAGCTCGCCAACGACACCGAGTACGGCCTCAACTCCTCCGTCTGGACCCGCGACGTCGCCCGCGGCCGGCGGGTCGCCGCGCGCATCCGCACCGGCACGGTCAACATCAACGACCCGTATGCCGCGACGTGGGGCAGCACGGGCGCCCCGATGGGCGGGATGAAGGCCTCCGGCGTCGGCCGCCGTCACGGACGCGAGGGCATCCTCAAGTACACCGAGAGCCAGACCGTGAGCGTCCAGCACCTCGTCGGCTTCGGCGGCATCCCCGGGGTCTCACCCGAGGCGTACGCCCACGGCGTCAGCGTCGCCCTGCGCGCGGCCCGCCTGCTCGGGCTGCGATGACCGGCGCCCCCGCCGGCGGGGACGTCGACGTCGATGTCGATGTCGTCGTCATCGGAACCGGCTTCGGCGGGTCGGTGGCCGCGCTGCGCCTGGCCGAGAAGGGCTACTCGGTGCACATGCTCGAGGCCGGGCGGCGCTTCGAGGACGAGGACTTCGCGCAGACCTCGTGGGACGTGCGGAACTACCTGTTCGCTCCGCAGCTGGGCTGCTTCGGCATCCAGCGCATCCACCGGCTGCCCCACGTGATGATCCTCGCCGGCGCCGGAGTCGGCGGCGGGTCCCTCAACTACGCCAACACGCTCTACGTGCCGCCGGAGGCGTTCTTCCGCGACCCGCAGTGGGGGCACATCACCGACTGGTCGAGCGAGCTGGCACCGCACTACGAGACGGCGTCGGCGATGCTCGGTGTCGTCGAGAACCCCTGCGAGGGCCCGGTCGAGCAGATCTGGCGCGACGTGGCCGCCGACATGGGCGTGCCCGAGACCTTCCGCAAGGTCCCGGCCGCGGTGTTCTTCGGCGAACCGGGCGTGGAGGTCGAGGACCCCTACTTCGGTGGCGCCGGACCGCGCCGGACGGGGTGCATCGAGTGCGGCAACTGCATGGTGGGCTGCCGCCACGGCGCGAAGAACACGCTGCGCAAGAACTACCTCCACCTCGCCGAGGCCCTCGGGGTCGTCATCGAGCCCATGCGCACCGTGACCCGGCTGGGACTCGTGCCGGGAAGCGACGGCGCAGGGACGGCATACGAGGAAGGGACCTACCGGGTGCTGCACGAGCGGACGGGACCGGCCCACGGCAGGGACCTCCGCACCATCACCGCCCGCCACGTCGTCGTCGCGGCCGGCACCTGGGGAACGCAGTCGCTGCTGCACGCCATGCGGGACGAGGACGAGCTGCCACGCATCTCGGAGCGCCTCGGGCACCTCACCCGCACCAACAGCGAGGCGCTCCTCGGCGCCATGACCCGGCACCCTCACCCCGAGGCCGGGCTCGCCCGGGGCATCGCCATCACCGCGTCGTTCCACCCGGACGAGCACACGCACGTGGAGAACGTCCGCTACGGGCCCGGGTCCAACGCGATGGGGCTGCTCTCGACGCTCCTGGTGCCCGGGAACTCGAGGTGGCCGCGGCCGATCCAGTTCCTCCTCGAGCTCGCGCGTGAGCCGAAGGCGCTGCTCACGCAGTTCCCGATGGCGCTGCGGTGGAGCGAGCGCAGCATCATCGGGCTCGTCATGCAGTCCCGCGACAACTCGCTGAGGGTCTCGCGTCGTCGAGGGCTGTTCGGTGGGGGCAGGCTCACCTCGGACCAGGGACACGGCGAGCCGAACCCGACCTTCATCCAGGAGGGGCACGACGCGATGCATGCCGTGGCCCGCCGGCTCCAGGAGGTCACCGGCGACTACACCAGCGCCGGTGGCAGCTGGGGCGAGGTCTTCGACGTTCCCCTGACCGCGCACTTCCTCGGCGGGGTCACCATCGGCGAGAGCGCCGAGGCCGGCGTCATCGACCCCTACCACCGCCTGTGGCGGTACCCGGGAATCTCGGTCGTCGACGGCTCCGCGGTGTCCGCGAACCTCGGCGTCAACCCGTCGCTGACGATCACGGCCCAGGCCGAGCGCGCGATGTCGTTCTGGCCCAACCGGGGTGGGGCCGACCCGCGTCCGGCCCAGGGCGAGGTCTACCGCCGGCTCGACCCGGTCCCGGCCTCCCACCCCGCCGTCCACCCCGACCTGTTGCGAGCTCCGGTCAGCCTCCCCATGCCCGTGGCCCCCGTCCCCGACCGCAACGCGCCAGCCGCGCGCCCCGCCTGACCCACGACTTATTGCGCATTCCGACCCCCGCCGCGCCACTGATTGCGCGTTTCGGCCGGCCACGCCGGCCGAAACGCGCCATCAGTCCGGCGCGCGGGGGTCGGAATGCGCAATAAGTCGCCCAGTGGGGTGGGGGTGGGGGGTCAGTCCTCGTCGCGCCAGGCGCGCCACAGGGCGGCGTAGGCCCCGTCGCGCTCGATGAGCTCGGCGTGGGTGCCGAGCTCGCTGATCCGGCCGGCCTCGACGACGCACACCCGGTCGGCGTCGTATGCCGTGTGCAGCCGGTGAGCGATCGCCACCACGGTGCGTCCCTGGGTCACCGCCGCGAGCGAGCGCTCGAGGTGGCGCGCCGCCCGCGGGTCGAGCAGCGACGTCGCCTCGTCGAGGACGAGCGTGTGCGGGTCGGCGAGGACGAGCCGGGCCAGGGCGACCTGCTGCGCCTGCGCCTCGGTGAGGGCGTGCCCGCCTGACCCGACCGTCGTCTCGAGCCCGTCCGGCAGGGCCCGGACCCAGACGTCGGCATCGACCGCCGCGAGGGCTGCGTAGAGCTCGTCGTCGGTCGCGGTGGGGCGAGGGAGACGCAGGTTCTCGCCGAGCGTGCCGACGAAGACGTGGTGCTCCTGCGTCACGAGGGCGACCTCGCCGCGCAGGTCCGCCAGCTCGAGGTCGACGAGCGGGACCCCGCCGACGGTGACCCGGCCGGTGCGCGGTCCGTCGATGCCCGCGAGCAACCGTCCGAGCGTCGACTTGCCCGCGCCGGACGGACCGACGACGGCGAGGCGCTCACCGGGGCGCAGCTCGAGGCTCACGCCGTGGAGGACGTCGCGACCCTCGCGGTAGGAGTAGCGGACGTCGTCGACGACGATCGTCTCCCCCCGCGGCTTCTCGCCGGTCGCCACCCGGTCCGGCGGCACCTCGCCGACGCCGAGGACGCGCGACAGCGAGGTCGCGGCGAACTGGATCTCGTCGAGCCAGCTGATGAGGTCGCCGAGCGGGTCGAGCATCTGCTGGATGTAGAGCGTCACCGCCGTGGCCGCGCCGATCGAGATGTGCCCGCTCCACGCGAGCCAGCCACCCCAGAGCACGGAGGCGGAGATCGGGAGGAAGAAGCCGATCTCGAGGAAGGGGAACCACCGCAGCCGCAGGCTCACGCCGACCCGCTCGGCCCGCGCGGCCTCGGCGAGCGCCTCCTCGAAGCGCTCGCCCCGGCGCTCGCCCAGCCCGAGGTTGTCCATGGTCCGCAGGCCCTCGATCGTCTCCGAGCCGACCGAGTTGAGCCGGGCGTAGCTCGCGTGCTCCCAGAGGTAGACCTTGCCCGCGCGTCGGAGGTACCAGGCGCTCGACGGGACGTGCACGACCAGGGGGGCGAGCAGGGCCAGGGCGGCGAGCGGGGAGGTGATCACCGCGGCGACGACCGTGGCCGACACCGTCATGACCGACACGACGATCGCCGGGATGCCGAAGCGGATGACGTGGGTCATCGCGTCGATGTCGTTGGTGGTTCGCGCGACGAGGTCACCGGTGCCGGCGCGCTCGAGCGTGGACAGCGGCAGGCGCACGGCGGAGCCGATGAAGTCCTCGCGGAGCCGGGCGAACACGTGCTCGGAGAGGATGAACGCCGCCCGCCGCGCGAGCCAGGTGAGCACCGTCTGGCCGACGATCGCCGCGGCCAGCACGACGATGAGCGTGTCGATGCGGTCCAGCCTCGCCTCGCTCGGCCCGCCGCGGGTCACCTCCTGGACGATCTGCCCGACGACCCAGGGCCCGACGAGCCCGACGAGGGCGGCCAGCCCGTGCAGGCCGAGCACCCACAGCAGCGGGCGGCGGTGGTCGCGCAGGAGGACCTTGGTGTGCGCGACGACGGTCTGGCGGCTGGCGATGGGCAGGGCGCGCTTGGCGTGGTCGGTCTCGCCGATCTGGCTGAGAATCGGGGTCATCGCTCAGTCCCCCTCGCCGCGCAGGACGATGCGTTGGTATGCCGGGTGGTCCCGGACGAGCTCCCGGTGCGTCCCGCTCGCGGTCACGACGCCGCTCTCGACGACGAGGACCCGGTCGGCGCGGTCGAGCAGCAGCGGGCTCGTCGTGACGACCACGGTCGTGGAGCCGGCGCGGTGCTTGACGAGGCGCTCGGCGATGCGGGCCTCGGTGTGGGCGTCGACGGCGCTCGTCGGGTCGACGAGGACGAGGACCTCGGCGTCGCGCAGCAGCGCCCGGACCAGCGCCAACCGCTGGCGCTGACCGCCGGAGAGGGCCCGACCGCGCTCCTCGAGCTCGCCGTCGAGACCCCCGTCGACCGAGTCGACGGCGTCGGCCGCGTCGGCGGTGTGCAGGGCGGCGGTCAGGGCCAGGTCGTCGACCTCGTCGGCACCGAGCTCGCGGCGGACGGGACCGCTGAAGAGGTGCGGGTCGGGCTGGGACACGACGATAGCCCGTCGGACCTCGTCGATGGGCAGGTCGTCGATGGCCGTCCCACCCCACGTGACGCCGTGCCGGCCGGGGAGCGCGCGGCCGAGGCGGGCGGCGATGGCGCCACTGTCCTCGGGGCGCGCCGAGACGACGGCGGTGAGCTGGCCGGGGGCGATCCGGACGCCCGACGCCGGGTCGACGAGCTCCCCGCCGGCCCGCGTGTCCGTCCCCAACTCGCCAGTTCCCCGGTTGGGCACCGGCGTGTCCGTCCCCAACGGGGGAATTGGCGAGTGGGGGACGGGGGTGGCGCGGGCCCGGGTCGGGTGGTCGGGCTCGGCGGCGAGGATCGGGGCGATCCGGCTGGCCGCGACCCGGGTCGACGTGAGCTTGTTGACGAACTCCGTCGCCGTCCGCAGGGGCATCGTGAGGAAGGCCGTGTAGCCGTAGAACGCGACGAGCTGCCCCGGCGAGATGTCCCCGGCAACCGCGAGGTGCGCCCCCAGCCCCGTGACGACGAGGACGAACAGGCCCGGCAGCAGCACCTGCGACGCGTCGAGCAGCGCCTGGACGCCGGACAGCCGCACCCCGGCGTCGCGCACCCGACCGGACTGGCCGGCATACCGGGAGAGGAAGTTCTCCTCGCCGCCGACGCCGCGCAGGACGCGCAGCCCGGTGACGGTGTCGGCGCCGAGCGCCGTGAGCCGGCCCGACTCCTCGCGCTGGGCCTGCTGCCGCCGCTGCAGGGGGCGCATGACGAACGACAGCGACGCGAGCAGGACCGGGCCGCCGATGAGCATGACGAGCCCGAGCATGAGCGACCCGCGCAGGAGGATGACCGACACGACGACGAAGCTGACGATCGCCCCGGAGAGCCGGGCGGTGACGTCGAACGACTCACCGACCCGCCAGAAGTCGCGGGCGAACGTCGTCAGCACCTCGCCGGCGGGCTTGTCGCGCGTCAGGGCCGGACCGGCCCGGCGCACGGCCCGCTCGGTGACGATCGCCGCGCGGAACGAGGCGAGGAGCCAGTTGCTCACGGCGAACCAGTGCCGCAGGTTGGTCGTCACGGCGCTGAGCAGGCCCATGCCGAGGATGACCCCGGCCCACAGGACGAGCGCCCGACCGTCGCGCGCGACGAGACCGTCGTCGATGGCCTTGCCGATGGCGGCCGGGACGAGGGCGATCGACAGCATCCACGGGATCCCGAAGGCCGCGCCCGCCGCGAGGGTGCGCCACTGCCGCCGGACCAGCCAGAGGAGGAGGCGGTCAGGATGGGTCGGGGGAGTGGCGTCGGCCTCGAGGGCGTACGGCCAGGTCGTCGTGGGCATCGCACCCCACCGTAGGAGGGAGGTCGGACGCCGAGCCACCGAGTTTCCTTTCAGGACGCCCGATTACGCTCGTGCCGTGCTCCGATCCGCCCGCAAGCCGCGCCACCTCGCGCTGCTCGCGGTGGCGGTGCTCGTCGTCATCGCGTTCGTGCAGCTCGGGCGCTGGCAGCTCGGCGTCGCCGAGGACGAGGCGCTGCGCGAGTCGCTCGAGCGGGCGCGCTCCCAGCAGCCGGTCGCCGTCGAGACCGTCCTCACCCCGCACGCGGACTTCCCCGGGGGGCTGAGCACGCGCCCCGTCGTGGCGACCGGAGAGTTCGGCCCCGACCAGGTCGTCGTCGCGAACCGCCGGCTCGAGGGCCGCACGGGCTTCTGGGTCGTCGCCCCGCTGCGGGTGTCGGCGACCGGCGCGACCCTGCCGGTGCTGCGCGGCTTCGTCACCTCGGCCGCCGACGCGCCGCCCGTCCCCGCGGGACAGGTCACCGTCACGGGTGGGCTGGCTCCGCCGGAGTCGCCGTATGCCGGTGAGCCGCCTCCCGAGGGCCAGCTCGGCTCGATCGACACCTCGCTCCTCGTCAGCCGCTGGCCCGGGGAGCTGTACAACGCCTTCGTCTTCCAGCAGGAGCAGGTCCCCGCGCCTGCCGCCGCCGACGTGGGGGCGATGGAACGGGTGCCCACACCGTCGGGTGAGACGGGCTTCAAATGGCGCAACGCGGCATACGCACTGCAATGGTGGGCGTTCGCGCTGTTCGCGCTGTTCATGTGGTGGCGGATCGTCAAGGACGACGAGCGCGAGGAGGCCGGTCGAGAGCCGGTGACGGGCGGCGGGGACAATGGCTGACGTGGCACGGACCAACGAGCAGACCAGCCAGACGCAGCGCGCGATCCGGGACGAGACGGCGGCACGCAAGGCGCTGACCTTCTTCAAGGTGATGGCGTTCATCGTCGGCGTCGGGCTGCTCGTGCTCCTCGTCGAGATCGTGCTGGAGTACGGCACGTCGATGAAGGGGGAGCAGAACCCGCTGCACTGGTGGCCCCAGCCGCACGGGTTCATCTACATGGTCTACCTCGTCGCCACCGCCAACCTCGGCTTCAAGGTGGGGTGGTCGCTGCCGAAGATGGTGGGGGTCATGCTCGCCGGGTGCGTGCCCTTCCTGTCGTTCTGGGTGGAGCGCAGGGTCGCCGCCGAGGTCGAGGGTCGGCTCGCCCGCCAGTAGCCTGTGCGGGTGAGCGAGACCTCCCCCCTGTCCGACCGTCCAGTCCTCGTCGTCGACTTCGGCGCCCAGTACGCCCAGCTCATCGCGCGCCGCGTCCGCGAGGCCCACGTCTTCAGCGAGGTCGTCCCGTCGACCATGCCGGTGGCGGAGATGCTCGAGAAGTCTCCGGCCGCGATCATCCTGTCCGGGGGGCCGAGCTCGGTCTACGCGGAGGGGGCGCCCTCGCTCGACCCGGGCCTGCTCGACGCCGGCGTCCCCGTGTTCGGCATGTGCTACGGCTTCCAGGCCATGGTCCAGGCGCTCGGCGGGAACGTCGACCACACCGGGCTGGGGGAGTACGGCTCCACGCCGGCGCGGGTCTCCGACACCGGCTCGACGCTCTTCAACGGGCAGCCGAGCGACCAGTCCGTCTGGATGAGCCACGGCGACGCCGTGACGGCCGCCCCTGACGGCATGCGGGTGACGGCCTCGACGTCCGGCGCCCCCGTCGCGGCCTTCGAGGACGACGACCGCCGCCTCTACGGCGTGCAGTGGCACCCCGAGGTCATGCACTCGACCTTCGGGCAGCGGGTGCTCGAGAACTTCCTCCACCGCGGTGCGCGGCTCGCCGGCGACTGGACCGCGCACAACGTGGTCGAGTCGCTCATCCAGCAAGTGCAGGTCACGGTGGGGGACAAGCGGGTGCTGTGCGCCCTCTCCGGCGGCGTCGACTCGTCGGTGGCCGCAGCCCTCGTGCAGCGGGCCGTCGGCGACCAGCTGACCTGCGTCTTCGTCGACCACGGGCTGCTGCGCGCGAACGAGGCCGAGCAGGTCGAGCAGGACTTCGTCGCGGCCACCGGGGTCGACCTCGTCGTCGTCGACGCGCGCGAGCAGTTCCTCGCCGCGCTCGCGGGTGTCTCGGACCCCGAGGAGAAGCGCAAGATCATCGGCCGCGAGTTCATCCGCGTCTTCGAGCAGGCCGCCCGCGACGTCGTGGGCTCGGCCGAGCGCGACGGGCACCCGGTCGAGTTCCTCGTGCAGGGCACGCTCTACCCCGACGTCGTCGAGTCCGGTGGCGGCACCGGCACGGCCAACATCAAGTCCCACCACAACGTCGGCGGGCTCCCCGACGACCTCCAGTTCACCCTGATCGAGCCGCTGCGGCTCCTGTTCAAGGACGAGGTGCGTCAGGTCGGGCTCGAGCTCGGTGTCCCCGAGGAGATCGTGTGGCGCCAGCCGTTCCCCGGCCCCGGTCTCGGCATCCGCATCGTCGGCGAGGTCACGGCCGAGCGGCTCGAGATCCTGCGCCACGCCGACCAGATCGCCCGTCAGGAGCTGTCCGCAGCAGGGCTCGACCGCGAGATCTGGCAGTGCCCGGTCGTGCTGCTCGCCGGGGTCCGCTCCGTGGGCGTGCAGGGCGACGGCCGCACCTACGGCCACCCGGTCGTCCTGCGCCCGGTCTCGTCGGAGGACGCGATGACGGCGGACTGGACGCGCGTGCCCTACGACGTGCTCGCCAAGATCTCGACGCGGATCACCAACGAGGTGCGCGAGGTCAACCGGGTCGTGCTCGACGTCACGAGCAAGCCGCCGGGCACGATCGAGTGGGAGTGACGTCGATCCGTCCGCGTCTGGCAGGCTTGACCGGTACCCCGAGCAGAACTGAGGACCCCAACGCATGTGTGGCATCGCCGGCTATCACGGCCTGAGCGCCAACGAGACGCTCCTGCAGACGATGAACGACTGCCAGGAGCACCGCGGACCGGACGGTGAGGGCGTCTTCGTCGACGGCCCCTGCGGTCTCGCTCACCGCCGACTGTCGATCATCGACGTCGCCCACGGGCAGCAGCCCATGGCGACCGCAGACGGGCGCTACACGATCGCCTACAACGGCGAGGTCTACAACTACCTCGACCTCCGGTCCGAGCTCGAGGCCCTGGGCCGGACGTTCACGACAGACTCCGACACCGAGGTCGTGCTCGAGGCGTTCGCCCAGTGGGGCGGGGAGGCCTTCGACCGCTTCAACGGCATGTTCGGCCTGGCCATCTGGGACCGCGACGAGCAGCGGCTCACCCTCGCCCGCGACCACTTCGGCATCAAGCCGGTCTACATCTGCCGCGTGCCGGCCCCCGCGACTGGCGCAACGTCAGCGTCGACGGCTGTTCTAGCGACCGTTGACGCTGACGCTGCGAAAGAGGGGGCGGGGGAGGGGGAGGCGCTGCTGTTCTCGAGCGAGATCCGGCCCATCCTCGCGAGCGGGCTGTACGAGAAGAAGCCCAACGAGCGCGCCATCTACCGCTACCTCAAGTTCCGGGCCCACGAGGACGGCACCGAGACCTTCTTCGACGGCATCGAGCGGCTCCAGCCGGGCGAGATGCTCGAGGCCGACGCGAACGGCATCCGCCGGAGCATGTTCACCCGCCTGCGCGAGGAGCTCGCGGAGCTGGCGCAGGAGCAGCGTCCCTACGACGACGAGGCCGCGGCCGAGTACAAGGAGCGCTTCATCGAGGCGGTCCGGCTGCGCCTGCAGTCCGAGGTCCCCGTCGGCACGTCGCTCTCCGGTGGTCTCGACAGCTCCGCCGTCGCCGTCGTCATCAACCAGCTCATCAACGAGGGCGACGAGCGCACTGCGTCGGTCGGCGTCCGGCAGAACACCTTCAGCGCCGTCTTCCCGAACTCGATCAACGACGAGGAGAAGTACGTCGACGAGGTCCTCGAGATCTGCCAGGGCCACGTCGACGGCCACAAGATCCTCCCGACCGCCGATGAGTTCAAGGCCGACCTGCGCGACTTCATCCGGACGCAGGAGGAGCCGCTCATCTCCAGCGGTCCCTACGCGCAGTTCCAGGTGATGCGCGAGGCGACCAAGCACGTCACCGTCCTCCTCGACGGCCAGGGCGCCGACGAGATGATGGCCGGCTACATCCCCTACTACGCCGTCTACCTCCGCCAGCTGCGCGCGCAGGGGGCCCGGGCCGCGGCCGCCGAGCTGAGCAAGTCGCTCGACGTGCTCTACCGCCTCGGGCGCTTCCGGGTGAAGGCCAAGCTCACCGGCCGCAAGGACGTCCCGGTGAACTCGCTCCTCAACGCCGAGTTCGCCGCCCGGCACCGCGACGAGCGGTTCCCGGTGGAGCAGAGCAACCTCAAGAAGCGGCTCATCGAGGACCTGTTCCACAACAGTTTGCCGAGCCTGCTGCGCTACGAGGACAAGAACACGATGCGCTTCAGCCTCGAGGGGCGCGTGCCGTTCCTCGACAAGGAGGTCGTGAAGTTCATCTTCAGCCTCACCGACGAGGCGATCATCAAGGACGGCTGGAACAAGCGGATCCTGCGTGACGCGACACGGGGCGTGCTGCCGGAGTCGATCAACCGCCGCCGCAACAAGATCGGCTTCACGACGCCGCAGTCCGAGTGGTTCATGCGCCTCAAGAACCACTTCTACTCGATCTTCCTCAGCGAGTCGTTCGCGAACCGGCCCTACTTCCGCCAGACCGACGTCCTGCACGCCTTCGAGGGCTGGATCAAGGGCAGCAACAACGCCGACACGATGATGTTCTGGCGCTTCCTCAACCTCGAGCTGTGGCTGCAGGAGTTCTTCGACGACGCCCCGCCGGTCGACAAGGCCACCACCCAGGCTGCGCCCAAGTCCGACGTCGAGCCGAACGCCGGCAAGGCCCTCGACATCACGACCGCGCGCGGCGAGACGGTGCGCCGCTACCCGCTGCGCACCGACCTCTTCGCGCAGGGCGACGACCTCGACGCCCGGGTGCTCGAGCGGGTCGAGGAGTTCTTCGCGACCCTGCCGACGGCCGGACCGGAGCACAAGGGTGCGACCACGGGTCGCTGGTACCTCTTCATCTCCGAGAAGATCATCGCCATCACCCAGGGTCGCTCGTACTTCATCTGGGACATCAAGGTCGGCAAGCCGGCCCGGGTCCTGTCCAAGTACGTCACCCGCACGCCCGCGGGGATCGGGCTGGGCTCACCCTTCACGATGCAGCTCGCCATCGAGGAGGCCGGCCTCCCGCGCGTCCTCTATGCCGCCGCCGGCGGGGCCGTGGGCAAGGTCATCGGTCGCAAGGGGCTCTTCTACGAGCTCGTCGGCAACGACATCAGCGCCATCGACGGCCCGACCGAGTACTCCGCCTACCCCTCGAACGTCTCCGCGAAGCTCGCGCCCAAGGACCCCGACCAGGTGGCCGCCCGCCTGTCGGCCGGGATCCGCGAGCGGGTGCCCACCGCACACAGGGAGCAGTTCGCCGGGACCATCGTCATGGACGCCAACGACATCGGTCGCAACGTCCTCGGCAGCGACGTCCCGGGGGACAAGGCCCGGTTCGAGGAGATGTTCGCGGACAACCCGCTCGGTCAGGGCAGCGAGCAGACCCCGATGGCCCTGGTGTTCATCCAGGACTGACTGCCGCTGCCTCCGGGTCCTCGCCGGTGGCGTTCCGCACGCGGGGGCTCAGCGACCAGGCGAGCCAGCCGAGAGCACCCAGCGGCACCTCCATGAGGTGCGTGAAGATCGAGAAGAGCACGACGCCCGCCCCGGCCGACGCCGACTCGGCGCCCCAGCCGACGAGCGCCACCACCGTGGCCGACTCGGTCACGCCCACCCCACCGGGCGTGATGCCCACCGCGGTGAGGAGCCGCCCGACCGCGAAGGCGGCGAAGAGGATCCCGAGCGGCAGGAAGACGTCGACCGAGTGCATGATGAGGACGAACAGCAGGTAGTAGAACCCGAAGAACCCGACCATGCCCAGGGTCATCTGCAGCCAGCCCGTGCGCACGACCTCGTTGATGCGCAGCCGCAGGTCGTGGACGAGCGCGTGGAGGCTCATCGTGCGCTTGCGGCGCCGGAAGAGCGGGGCGAGGACACGGTCGACCCCACCGCCGATGGCCTGAGCGGCTCGCTCGCTGACGAGGAGCGCGACGAAGACGGCGAAGAGGGCCAGGCCGGAGATCGCCGCCGCCAGGGCAGCGTTCGTCAGCGACTTCGGCAGCCCGTCGTTGCCGGCCCACAGCATGACGATCGCGACGATGGGCAGGGCGATCCGGGCGAGCGTGTTCCAGACACCCGTGACGATCACGGAGGTCGAGACGTCACGGTTGCGGAACCCCCACGAGCGCAGGATCGTGTAGGTCGCCGCCAGCCCGACCGCGCCCCCTCCCGGGAGGAGGTTGCTCACCGACGAGCCGCAGATGTTGACGATGAAGGCACGCCAGTTGCTCAGGCCCGGCAGCGACCCGGTGAACGTCAGCGTGTAGCAGCCGAGACCGACGAGCACGAGGCCGAGGAAGCCGCTCGCCTGCCACCACGACACCGCCCGGACGTGGTCGAAGATCTCGCCCCACGTGGTGTCGGCGAAGATCGGGAAGCCCCACCCGAGGAGGCCGACGGCGAGCGCGAGACCGAGGACGACGCGGACGACCTGTCTCGCGCGCCGGCTCACGGCAGTCCTTCGAAGATGTCGGTGCGTATGCCGTCCGCCGGGCCGGGTGCCACGCTCGGGTCGCGGAACCACTCCCGACCGAAGACGACGTCGTAGAGGGGTCGCGGGATCCTCAGGAACGCGGCGAGGGTCCGGTCGCCGCTCTGGGAGCCGTCGTTGGACGCCTGGGAGGCGTGGGCGCGCATCGACGCCCGCTTGGCGCGGGCGTAGCGGCGGACGTCGACGCGGTGGGTGATGGCGGCCCGGGCGGTGAAGCTGCGCTCGAAGGTCGTGGGGTCGAACCCGTCGGGGAACGGGTAGACCTTCGCGGCCCAGCGCACCGCCCTGGCGATGGTGTCGCGGGGCACGGTCGCCTCGAGGACGCGCGGGGTCCGCGCGATCTCGGCGGCGCGGGCGCCGACCTCGTGGACGCGGACGTGGTCGCGGTGGCCGTAGCCCCCGGCGGCGTCGTAGCTGAGGAGGACGTCGGCCTGCTCGGTGGTGAGGATCGCGGCGAGGCGCTCAGCGGCCTCCTCGACCGGGGCCCGGCAGAAGCGCACCGTCCCGGGTGGGTCCGCGGGGACCGGCCCGCCGTGCCCGGAGTCGGCGTAGCCGAGCCACTCGACGCGCACGACCCCGAGGGCGGCGGCGGACTGGCGCGTCTCGGCGAGCCGGACCGTGGCGAGGGCGTCGCCGCTGCGGAACCGGTCGGCCGCGAGCCCGAGGGCCCCGTCGGTCGCGACGACGAGGACGACGCGGTGCCCCTCCGCGGCGGCGCGTGCCATCGTGCCGGACGTGAGGAGGGCCTCGTCGTCCGGGTGGGCGTGGAAGGCCACGAGCGTGCGCGTCATCGCCACCATCCTGACGCATGGCAGGCTGGTCGCTCGTGAGGGTCGCCCTGTTGTCGGACTGCTACCTGCCGCGGCTCGGCGGCATCGAGGTGCAGGTGCACGGCCTTGCCCGCCGGCTCGTGGCGGCCGGGCACGAGGTCGCTGTCGTCACGGCGACCCCCGGGCAGACCCGGACCCGCACCGTCGAGACCGACGCCGGGGTCACCGTGCACCGGCTGCCGCTGCCGTTCCCGGGCGCGCCACCGGTCAACCCCTTCGCCACGGAGGAGGTGCGCCGGCTGCTGGGCTCCGGTGGCTTCGACGTGGCGCACGCGCACATGGGGGTCGTCAGCCCGTTCGCGACCGGCCTCGTCGACGTGGCGCTCGCCTGCGACGTCCCGACCGCCGTGACCTGGCACTGCGTCATCGACAGGAGCGCCCCGATCCTGCGGGTGCTCGGGCACGCCCGGCGCTGGGGCGAGGGGCGCGCGGCCCTCTCGGCCGTCTCGACCATGGCGGCCGCGCGCGTCTCCGGGGTGGCCGGCGGCGCCGAGGTGGAGGTGCTGGGCAACGGCATCGACGTGGACGCGTGGCGTCCGCAGTCCGGCGTGGTCCGCGCGCCGGACGACGCCGTCCGGGTCGTCAGCGCCCTGCGGTTCGTGCGGCGCAAGCGTCCCGGCGCCCTCGTCGACGTGCTGCGCTCGGCGCGGGACCGTCTCGACCGGACCCACCCGGGCGTGCGGATCGAGGCGCACCTCGTCGGGGACGGGCCGCAGCGCCGGGTCGTCGCCGCGGGCCTCCGCCGGCACGGCGTCGACTGGGTCCACCTGCCCGGGCGCGTGACCCGCGAGGAGCTGCGCGACCTCCACCGGCGCAGCGACGTCTACCTCACGACGGCGCGCCTCGAGGCCTTCGGGATCGCGGTGCTCGAGGCCCGGACGGCGGGTCTCGCGGTCGTGGCGCGCACGGGGACCGGGGTGGAGGACTTCGTCACCGACGGTCGCGAGGGCCTGCTCCGGGGGTCCGACGACGCCCTCGCCGCGGCCCTGGCCGACCTCGCCGGCCACCGTGATCGTCTGCACGGGATCCGCGCCCACAACCTCTCCACGCCGCCGGCGCAGTCGTGGGACCGGGTGGTCGAGAGCACGACCGGGGAGTACGCCCGCGCCCGCCGGCTCGCTGGGCAAGCGTCGTGATCGAGGTCGTCGCCATGCTCCGCGGTCGCTGGGCCGACGGGTTCGCCCTCGAGCACGGGGCCGACCCGGCGGTCGAGCTCGCCCGGCGGGGGTGGTCGGGCGCTCCGGTGTCGGTGACGAGGAGCTCATCGCAGGACCTGCGGATCACGTATGCCGTCCGGCCCGCCCGCCCGGACCTCGACGCCGTCGCGTCGGGACGCCTGGAGCGGGACGACGGCCTGACCGCGGCGGACGTCGCGAGCGCCGTGGCCCACCAACGGGTCGCGGCGTATGCCGTCGTGCGCAGCTCGCGTGGGGTCCTCATGACCGAGCTGTCGGAGCACACGAACGCCTCGGGGATGTGGAACCTGCCCGGTGGCGGGCTCGACCCGGGGGAGGACCCGGCCGTGGCGGTCCTGCGCGAGGTCCACGAGGAGACCGGCCAGCACGTGAGCGACGTCCGGCTGCTCACCGTGATGACGAGGCACTGGGTGGGACGTGCTCCGGGCGGACGGGTGGAGGACTTCCACGCCGTGCGCCTGTTCCACACCGCGCACTGCGCCGAGCCGAGCGACCCGGTCGTGCTGGACGTGGGCGGCTCGACCTCGGACGCCCGATGGGTGGACGAGACCGAGCTCGCGAGCCTGTCGCTCGCGAGCTCGGTCCCTCAAGCCCTCGCCGTCGCCGGCGTGTCCGCGTGAGCGCTCAACCCCTGAATCGCTGACCACGCAGACCCGCCAGTCCGAGGACGACGAGGAGGACACCGGCGCCGACGACGGCGACGGGTCCCACGACACCCCAGGGGATGTCGAGATCGGTGACCTGGGAGACGAGGACCGCGATCGTCGTCAGCAGGCCGAGGAGTCCGACGACGGAGGTCGTCGGGGCCGGGCCGGACCGGAACTCCGGCACCGCTGTCGAGCCGCGGTAGGCCGTGGTGTCGTCCGGGCGGTCCTGGAGGACCGAGCGGTCGTCGCGGACCGACGGGTCCTGCGGGTCCGTCCGGCCGGCGTCGGGGCGCTGCGAGTCGTCCGACTCGGCGAGGACCGTCTCGATGGGCGTGGTCTGGTCGTGCTGGCTCATCGCTCAGCCCTCCTTGATGGTGATCTGACCGAACGTGATGTCGGCGCGGACGGTGACGGCCGGTGCGCCCGATCCCAGGCTGAGCGTCAACGTCTCGCTGGGCCCGTCGTCGGTGCCGTCGTCCCGGTCGGACCGGCCTGCGGGCAGGTCGCCGAGGACTCGCACCTCACCGAAGTCGGCGCGGGCCCGGATCTGGGCGGCGGCGCCGGGGGGGACGATGATGTCCATCTCGCCGGCGCCCTGCTCCACGGTGATCTCCTGCGGGACCGACGGGACGAGCGGCGATGCCGTGGCCGTCGGGGCCGGGCTCGGGGTGACCGTCGGGACCGGGAGGCCCGACGCGCTCGGCACCGGGCTCGGGGCCACCTCCGGGGTGGGGGCGACCGGCGGTGTCGCCAGGCTGGCGAAGAGCGGGCGCAGGTCGAGCGTCGTGCGGCCCGCACCGTGGCTGTAGCTCGTCGGGGAGTCGGAGAGCACGGGGGTCCAGGTGCGGATGCCGCGCTCGCCACCGATCGTCTCCTCACCGACGGCGGCCACCGTGGCACCGAGCCCGAGGAGGACCACGAGACCGGCCGACAGGATGCTGCGACGACCCGAGAGCCCGATGACGAGGGTGGTGAGGGCGGCCGCGCCGAGGGCGAGGATGACGCCGAAGAGCTCCTCGGAGCCACTGAAGTCGAGCGGGCCGTCGAGCATGAGGCCGGCGCCGTAGCCGACGGCCGCCATGCCCAGGGTCAGCGCGAACCCGGCGAAGCCGGCGCTGCGTCGGCGCGGACGCGGCGGGGGCGGCGGGGCGACCGGGACCCACGAGCGCGGCGGGACCGGGGGTGCGGGCGGCGGCTGCCACCCGTCGTGGCCGGCGCCGGGTGCCTCCGGTGCGATCGGAGCGTGCGGTGCCCCGGGAACGTGGCTGGTGGTGGCGGCATACATGCTGGCTCCTGACGGGGCTGGGGGGACGGGACCGGTGGGGGCGAGGCCGCCCGGGGCGGCGCCGGCGGGGGTCCCGCCCGGCACCGGGGCGCCCTGCGCGGCGGAGGACCAGGCCGGGACGCTGTCCCTGCCCTGCTGGTGGCGCCAGAACAGCCAGGCGACGATGGCGAGCGGGATGACGCCCCAGCCGATGAGGAAGCCGTTGTCGCCGAAGACGATGGCCGCGATGACGAGCACCGCGATGACCGAGAGGACGATGGCCCCCGTGGCGCCGGTGCTGCCGTCCCGGTCGAGGGCGTCGCGCGCCATGATCCGGCCGCCCTCGTCCGGCAGGAGCAGCCAGGCGACGAGGTAGGCGACGATGCCGAACCCCCCGAAGAGGGTGAGCGCGATGAAGGCCGCGCGGATGAGGACCGGGTCCACGTCGACGCGGCGGGCGATGCCGGAGCACACGCCGGCGAACCACTGGCGGGAGCGGTCGCGGCGCAGACCGGTCGCGAGGATGTCGTCCCAGAAGCGGCTCGACTCCGACGGCGGCTGCCACGGCGGCTGCTGGGTCGGCGGCGGACCGGGATACGGGGGAGCGGCTGGACCGGTCGGGCCGGTGGGCCCGCCGTCCGCGGGGTGAGGTGTCTGCGTCATGTCACCAACAGTGGCCGAGCGCGCGGCCCACGGCCATGAGGGTCGACCCTGACGACTCCCTGAGGTGACCCCCACGCCACCCCGGCCATCGCCACCGTCTCGCTCGCCGTGCGTCAGGATGGGGGTGTGCCCACACCGTACGAGCGCGTCGCGCCACCGACGGACCTCCCCGCGCCCGGGAGGCCGCGGCTGACCCGACCCGTGCACGGCCGGTGGATCGGCGGTGTGTGCGCCGGCATCGCCGACCACCTCGGGGTCAGCCGGCGCTGGGTCCACGTCACCGTCGTCGTCCTCGCGCTCGTCGGGCCGGGCATCCCCATCTACCTCTTCCTCTGGGCGGTGACCCCGACGAGCGACACCGGCGGCCAGCAGCGCGAGCCGGGGGCGCTGCGCGCGGTCTCCGGCCTCGGGGAGTCTCGCTGGGGCGTGACGGTGGCGGTCGGCGGTCTGCTCGTCTTCGTCGGCACCGTCGTCGGGCTGCAGTTCGCCGGGGTCGACGTGCGCGCCGGGGTGCTCCTGCCGCTGCTCCTCATCGCCGCCGGCGTCGCCGTCGCGTGGTCGCACCTCGACGACGCCGAGCGCACGAAGTGGCTCGGCACGCAGGAGCAGGACCGCGGGCGGATGTGGGTGCGCCTCGGCCTCGGCATCACCGTCGCGGTCATCGGCATCCTCGTCCTCACCATCCGCGGCAGCTCGCTCTCCGCCATGGGCGACGCCCTGCTCGCCACGCTCGCCGTCCTCGTCGGGGCGACCCTCATCGCGGCGCCCTGGGTCGTCCGGCTGTGGCGGGACTACCGCGAGGAGCAGGAGGTCGCGGCCCGGGCCAACGAGCGCGCCGACATCGCCGCCCACCTGCACGACTCGGTCCTCCAGACCCTCGCCCTCATCCAGCGGCGTTCCCACGACCCGGCGTCGGTGACCCAGCTCGCCCGCGCCCAGGAGCGCGAGCTGCGCTCGTGGCTGTATGCCGGCCCCGCAGGTTCCGACGAGACTCTCGCCACCGCGGTGACCGCGGCCGCGCACGACGTCGAGGACCTCCACGGGGTCGTCATCGACCTCGTCGTCACCGGCGACCGGCCCCTCGAGGAGCACGGCACGGCCCTCGCCCGGGCCATGCGCGAGGCGATGCTCAACGCGACCCGGCACGGGAAGCCGCCGGTGACGGCATACGTCGAGATCGGCCCGAACGGGGTCGAGGCGTTCGTGCGCGACCGCGGCGACGGGTTCGAGGTCGACGACGTGCCGGAGGACCGGCTCGGCGTGCGGGCCTCGATCCTCGCCAGGATGGCACGACACGGAGGCGGCGCCCGCGTCCGCCGCCGTGAGGACGGAACCGAGGTGGAGCTCACGCTGCCGCCCCTCGAAGGAGAGCACTGATGTCCACACCCACGACGCCAGCCGGCCGGACCCCCGCCCGCACCGGACCCGTGCGGGTCGTCCTCGTCGACGACCACCGGATGTTCCGCACGGGAGTGCGCAGCGAGCTCGCCGAGGAGGCCGGCGCCGCGATCGAGATCGTCGGTGAGGCCCCCGACGTCGAGGCGGCGGTCAAGGTCGTCCGCGAGACCCGGCCCGACGTCGTGCTGCTCGACGTCCACCTCCCCGGAGGCACGGGCAAGGGCGGGGCCGACGTCATCAACGGCTGCTTCGGCGTCGAGAGCGAGGCCGGCGCCCCGGTCCGCTTCCTCGCCCTGTCGGTGTCGGACGCGGCCGAGGACGTCATCGCGGTCATCCGGGCCGGTGCCCGTGGCTACGTCACCAAGACGATCACCGCGCGCGACCTCCACACGGCGGTGCGCCGCGTGGCCGACGGGGACGCGGTCTTCTCCCCCCGGCTCGCGGGCTTCGTGCTCGACGCCTTCGGGGCGGCGGCGGGGGAGATCGCCGAGGTCGATGAGGAGCTCGACCGCCTGTCCGCGCGCGAGCGCGAGGTGATGCGGCTCATCGCCCGCGGCTACCAGTACAAGGAGGTCGCCAAGGAGCTCTTCATCTCGGTGAAGACGGTCGAGACGCACGTGTCGTCGGTGCTCCGCAAGCTCCAGCTGTCCTCCCGCCACGAGCTCACCGCCTGGGCCATGGGGCGCCGACTGGTCTGAGGGACAGGCGGGCACCGTCGTCGCGGTCCTCCGGACCCGAGGGGACGCCGGTTGTCGCTCAGGGGATGAGGAGCAGCTTGCCCTGCGTGCGGCGGCCCTCGAGGTCGGCGTAGGCCGCGCGCGCGTCGGCCAGCGGGTAGCGCCCACCGATGCTCACCTGCACGTCGCCGTTCTCGATCCAGCCGAACAGCTCGGTGGCCCGGGCGCGCAGCTCCTCGGGTGTCGCGACGTGTGCGCCGAGGCTCGGTCGGGTGACGAAGAGCGAGCCCATGGCGTTGAGGCGCTGCAGGTCGAAGAGCGGGACCTGGCCGCTGGCGCCGCCGTAGAGCACCATGAGGCCGCGCGGTCGCAGGGAGGCGAGTGACGCCTCGAAGGTGTCCTTGCCGACGCCGTCGTAGACCACGTCGACGCCCCGGCCGTCCGTGCGCTCGCGGACGGCGGCCGCGACGTCGTCGACCTCGGCGTAGTTGATGAGCTCGTCGGCGCCGCGCTCGCGCGCGGTCTCGAGCTTCTCGGCCGAGCCGGCGGTGGCGATGACGCGGCCGCCGCGCCTCTTGACCATCTGGGTGAGCAGCTGCCCGACGCCGCCGGCGGCGGCGTGGACGAGGGCCACGGTGCCCTGCTGGACGGCATACGTGCTCGTCGTGAGGTAGTGCGCCGTGAGGCCCTGGAGCATCGCGGCGGCCGCGGTCTGGAGGTCGAGGCCCGAGGGGACGTGGACGAGGTTCTTCGTGTCCACGGTGGCGTACGCCTGGGCGGAGCCGAGGCCCTGCCCCCAGGCGACGCGGTCACCGACGACGAAGCTGCTCACGTCGGACCCGACCGCGACGACCTCGCCCGCGCCCTCGGTGCCGAGGACGAACGGGGTGGGGATCGGGTAGACGCCCTCGCGCTGGTAGACGTCGATGAAGTTGACGCCGGCGGCGGCGACCCGCACGAGCACCTGGTCGGCCCCGGGCTCGCCGAGTGGCTCGTCGCGGACGTCGAGGACCTTCGCGCCGCCGTGACGAGTGACGACGAGGGCGGGAGCGGACTCGGGCAGTGCGGAACCGGAGGTCATCAACTCAGGCTAGCGAGAGTGGGCGGGACGGGTGCAGGTGGACCTCGGTGGCCTTGACGGCGAGGACGACGGCCGAGCCGCGGTGCAGGCCGAGCTCGGCGACGGCCGCCGGGGTGACGTCGGCGCTGAGCAGGTCCGTGCGGACCCGGACGAGGTGCCCGTGCGGCTCGAGCTCGGCGACGACCGCGTCGAGGCTGTTGCGGGGGCTGCCGTGCGGGTGGGTGAGGTGGATGCTCACCGCCGACGGGGCCACGACCGCGGCGACCGGCTGCCCGTCCGTGACGGGCGACTCGGCGAGCCCGTGGAGGAGGCGCCCGTCGGCCATGAGGAGCGCGCCGTCGCGGGTGACGCCGCGTACGAGGTTGAGGCCGGCGAACCGGGCCCCGAAGTCGCTGCGGGGACGGCTGAGCACGCGGGTCGTCTCACCGGTGTCGACGACCCGGCCGGAGTCCATGACGGCGACCCGGTCCGCGAGCAGGGCGGCGTCGAGGACCTCGTGCGTGACGAGGACGGTGGTGCGCTCGGCGAGGACCCGGCGCAGCAGGTCGCGGATCTCGGGGGCGGCGTCGGCGTCCAGCGCCGAGAGCGGCTCGTCGACGAGGAGCACCCGCGGCTCGGTGGCGAGCGCCCGGGCGATGGCCACCCGCTGCTGCTGGCCGCCGGACAGCTCGTGGGGGCGACGGTGCGCGTGCGCCGTCATGCCCACCTCGTCGAGCCAGCGGGTCGCCGTCGTCGCGGCCTCGGTGCGTGACTGCCCGCGGGCCCGGGGGCCGAAGGCGACGTTGTCGCGGGCGTCGAGGTGCGGGAAGAGGCGCGCCTCCTGGGCGAGGAGGGCGATGCCGCGGTCGTGCGGCGCCACCCAGGTGCGCGTGCCGCTGTCGGAGAGGACCCGGTCGTCGAGCGCGACCGTGCCCCTCGGCTGGAGGAGCCCCGCGAGGGCCGCGAGGACGGTGGACTTGCCGGCCCCGTTGGGGCCGAGCAGCGCGAGGGTCTCGCCGGTCTCGACGACGAGGTCGACGGCGACGCCACGGGACTCGAGGGTGATGTCGGCGGTGAGGGTCACGTCGTTCCCGCCACGAGGGAGTCGCGCCGAGCCCGGGTGAGGGCGATGACGAGGACCGCGACGGCGACGAGGACGAGGGAGAGGGCGACGGCGGCCCGGGGGTCCCCCTCGCGCTGGAGGTAGATCTCGAGGGGGAGGGTGCGGGTCGTGCCCTGGAGCGAGCCGGCGAAGGTGATCGTCGCACCGAACTCCCCGAGGCAGCGGGCGAAGGCGAGGACCGTCCCGGCGACGAGCCCGGGCAGCGCCAGGGGCAGGGTGACCCGCCGGAACACGGTCGTCGGGCCGGCGCCGAGGGTCGCCGCGACGTCCTCGAAGCGGGTGCCGGCGGCGCGGAGGGCGCCCTCGAGGCTGAGCACGAGGAACGGCATCGCGACGAAGGTCTGCGCGATGACGACGGCCGTGGTCGAGAAGGCGATCTGCAGGCCGAGGACGTCGAGGGTGTCGCCGAGGAGCCCGCGCCGGCCGAACGCCTGCAGCAGGGCGATGCCGCCGACGACCGGTGGAAGGACCAGGGGCAGCAGGACGAGGGAGCGCAGGAGGGTGGCGGCGGTGCCGCTGGTGCGCGCGAGCACGACCGCGAGGGGGATGCCGAAGAGCAGGCAGAGCAGGGTGCTCACGGACGCCGTGCGCAGGCTGAGCCAGAGGGCGTCGGTCGACGCCTCGGACGTGACGAGCGGCCAGAACTCGCGCCAGTCGACCGTCAGTGCCATCGCGACGACCGGGACCGCGACGAGCAGCGCGCCGAGGGCGGCCGGGACGAGCAGCCAGCGCGGGATCGTGAGGTGGGGCAGCCGGGTCACGGAGCGGCTCACGGTGCGGTGAATCCGGCGGCCTGGAGCACCGTCCGGCCCTCGGCGCCCGTGACGGCCGCGACGAACTCCGCGGCGAGTGCCGCGTCGTCGGCGCCCCTGAGCGTGGCGATCGGGTAGGTGCTGCGGGCCGACGCGGCCTCGCCCACGTCGAGCCCGGTGACCTCGTCGCCGGCGCCCGCGACGTCGGTGACGTAGACCAGGCCGGCGTCGGCCTCCCCGGAGCGCACCTTGCCGAGCACGTCGGTGACCGACTGCTCCTCGCTGACCGGCCGGATGTCGATGCCCGCAGCCTTCTCGACGGCGGCGCTGGCCGCGCCGCAGGGGACGGCGGGTGCGCAGAGCACGACCCTGGCGCCGGGCCCGGCGAGGTCGCGGAGCGACCGGATGCCCGCGGGGTTGTCCTTCGGCACGACGATCTGGAGCCGGTTGGACGCGAACGGCGTCGGCTCGCCGGAGACGAGGCCCTCGGCCACGGCCGCGTCCATCGTCGGCTCGTTGGCCGTGGCGAGGACGTCGGCGGGTGCACCGTCGGCGAGCTGGGCGACGAGGCCGGAGGAGCCGCCGAAGCCGAACCGGACGGTGACGCCGGGGTGGTCGCCCTCGAAGTCGGAGCCGATCCGCTCGAACGACCGCTGCAGGGAGGCCGCGGCGAGGACGGTGAGCGTCCGCTCGGGTGGGTCCTGCGGGGTCCCCGTGGCGCCGGCGCTGCCCTGCGAGCACCCGGCCAGGAGCGTGAGGGCGGCGACCGCGAGGGGTGCGCGGACGGCATACGGCCTCGTCACGGGGTCTCCACGATCACGGACGTCGACTTCACGACGGCGACGGCGACCGAGCCGGGCTCGAGACCGAGCTCGCGGACCGCCTCGCTCGACATGAGCGAGACGACGCGGAACGGGCCGCACTGGAGCTCGACCTGCGCCATGACCGTGTCCATCGTGATGTGGGTGACGAGGCCCACGAACCTGTTGCGGGCCGAGCGGCCCACGGTCGACGGGTCGGTCGCGGCCCGTGACTGCTCCCGGGCCAGCAGCGCGACGGCGTGCCCGTCGACGGTCTTGCGCCCGGCCTCGTCGACGCCGGCGGTGAGGGTGCCGGTGTCGACCCAGCGGCGGACGGTGTCGTCGCTGACGCCGAGGTACATCGCGGCTTCGGAGAGGCGCATCTGCGGCATGGAAGTGATCCTAGCGCCGCATCTGCGGGTTCGTGAGTCAGGTACGCAGGCCGAGGAGGACGTCGTCGAGCATCGCCGGGGTGAGCCTCCCGGTGTAGGTGTTGTGCGGGCTCACGTGGTAGCAGCCGACGAGGCGGACCGGGACGCCGGCAGGGGTGCGCAGCTCGGCCTCGGCGGCGTGGCCGAAGCGGGGCCGCGGCCTCGGGACGTCCCACCCGAGCGCCGAGGTGGCGGCGAGGACGCCCCTCCAGCCGATCTCGCCCAGTGTCATGACGACCCGCAGGTGGTCACCGAGCAGCTCGAGGTCGCGGCCGAGCCAGGTCGCGCAGGTCGCGCGCTCGGTCGGGGTGGGGGCATTGGCCGGCGGGGCGCACCGCACGGCTGCCACGATGCGTATGCCGTGCAGCTCCAGCCCGTCGCCCGCACCCACCGAGGTCGGCTGGGTCGCGTAGCCGGTGCGGTGCAGCGCGGCGTAGAGGAAGTCGCCCGAGGCGTCGCCGGTGAACATCCGGCCGGTGCGGTTGGTGCCGTTGGCGGCGGGGGCGAGCCCGACGATGAGGGCGTCGGCTCTCGGGTCGCCGAACGAGGGCCCGGGACGCCCCCAGTAGGGCTGGTCGGCGAACGAGGCTCGGCGATCCTCTCTCGCAACGGTTTCGCGCCACTGGACCAGGCGGGGGCACGCCCGGCAGACGCTCACGCGGGCGTCGAGCTCTTCGAGGGTGGTGGCGTCCGCGGCGAGCTCGCGGACATCGTCGGCGTCGTCGGCGACGGGGGTCGTCGGCTGCGCCGGGTCGCCGGGCCAGCCGGTTCCCGGTGGGACGGGGGAGAGGAACGGCTCGCCGGTGAGGGGGTGCGGGTCGGGTCCGGCCCGCACGACCCCGTCGTCGGGACTCACGGCGTGGCGTCGTCCTCGTCGTTCCCGTCGTTCCCGTCGTTCTCGTCGTTCTCGTCGGGCTCGGGGGTCGTGTCCTGGCCGTCCCGCTCGTCGCGGTCGGCCCACTCGAGGAGCGGTGCGATGTCGAAGACGGCGTCGTCGATGCCGGCGTGGAGGTCGCCGAGCTCGGCGAAGCGCTGCGGCACGGTCGCGATGGTGAAGTCCTGCGGCTCCACGGCGTCCACCTCGTCCCACGCGATCGGGGTGGACACGGTGCCGATCGTGTTGCCGCGCACCGAGTACGCGCTGGCGATGGTGTGGTCGCGGGCGTTCTGGTTGTAGTCGACGAAGACGGCCTCGGGGTCGCGGTCCTTGCGCCACCACGTCGTCGTGACGTCCTCGGGCGCCCGGCGCTCGACCTCACGCGCGAAGGCCAGGGCCGCGCGGCGCACGTCCTGGAAGCCGTGGTCGGGCCGGATCCGGACGTAGACGTGGAGCCCGTGGCCTCCGCTCGTCTTGGGGAAGCCGGTGGCGCCGATCTCGTCGAGGACCTCGTGGGCGACGTGCGCGACCCGGCGGACCCGGTCGAACGGGGCGTCGGGCATGGGGTCGAGGTCGATGCGCCACTCGTCCGGCTTCTCGGTGTCGGCCCGCCGGCTGTTCCACGGGTGGAACTCGACGGTGCTCATCTGGACGGCCCAGACGATGTGCGCGAGGTCGGTGGGGCACAGCTCGTCGGCGTGCAGCCCGTAGCGGGGGAAGTGCAGCCGGACGGTCTCCAGCCACGGCGGCGCTCCGCGGGGGACGCGCTTCTGGTGGACCTTGTTCCCGTCGACGCCGTCGGGGAAGCGGTGCAGCATCGTGGGCCGCTCGCGCAGGGCGTTGAGGATCCCGGCCCCGACGGCGATGTAGTAGTTCGCGAGGTCGAGCTTGGTCTCGCCGCGGGCCGAGAAGTACACGCGCTCGGGACTCGACAGCCGGATCTCGTGGCCGGCCACGTCGAGGTGGACCGGTTCCCCGAACTCACCCTTGCGAGAAGCCATGCACCACACCGTATGCCGTCGGCCCACCGTCGCGGGGCGCGACGGCCGCGGTGGCCGCCAGGGCAGCCGGGGCAGCCTGCGCAGCCGTGACGGTTGCGGCTCAGGCCGTGAGGTCCCAGGCGTCGGCGTCGTGGTCGGCGAGGAACTCGTCGGCGATCTGCTGCAGGACGTGCTCGGGTGGCTGGCCGGCCCAGGGGTCGGGTGGCCCGGTGTCGAGGCGATCGACGCTCCGTCGCCTGCGCCTCATCTGCTCGAGGCGGCTCGACAGGACGCGGTCGTAGGAGCCGCGGGTGAGGTCCCAGCTCACGGCTCGACCGTGCTCGTCGGGGGGATGCACGGTGGCGACGAGGCGTCGGTCGTGGACGAGGGTGTGGTGTCGCTGGCAGAGCAGGGCAGCGTTGCCGAGATCGGACGTGCCGCCGTCGGCCCAGTGCACGAGGTGGTGCGCCTCGGTCCAGCCGGACGGCATGTCGCAGCCGGGGAAGGAGCAGCCCCGGTCACGGTGCCACAGGGCCCGGCGCTGGGAGCGGGTGAAGAGGCGGACGGCCCGGCCGAGATCGAGGACCTCGCCCTCGGAGCCGAGCACGACGGGGATGACGTCGGCGTCGCAGGCGAGCCGGCGCATCGTGGCCGGCGCGAGGATCGTCTGCTGGGCTCGCGACACCATGACCCGGCCGGATCCGGTCGGAGCCTCGCTGCCGGCGGCGCTCAGGTCGCCCAGCCCCATGGAGACGTGAACGGTCGTGGCCGCTCCGCCGGGTGGGCCGTCGGCGGCGTCCGCGCGAGCGGCCCGGGCGCAGATGGCGGCCAGGGCCTCGACTCGGCGCTGTCCCGCGGGGCGCAGGTCTCGCTCACCGGTCTGGTCGTTGGGGGCTGGCCGGGACAGTGGACCGATCGCGGCCTCGAGGGTGGCGGCCTGTTCCGGCGTCATCGCCATCCGGTACTCGGTGACGTCGCCGTCGGCGACCTGCGGGCTCGACAGGTAGGCGCCACTGCGGAGGCGCCGGTCCTGGTCGTCGAGCTCGCCGGCCCGGCCGTGGGCGGCGAGGAGGCTCGTCCGGATCTTCTTCGCCTCGACCGCGCCCCACTGCACCCCGTGGTCGAGGATCGCCGTGGCCACGGTGGACACCGCCTCCGGAACGAGCAGCTCCTTCATGCGCGTCACCTCGCGCAGAGCCGTGAGCGCCAGCGCCGGTGCGACCTCACCGGTGACGACCCGGGCCCAGACGACGCCCTCGGCACGGGTCGGGTCGGCATACGCTCCGGCGTCCGGCCCGTGGCTGCTCCACAGTCCTCCCGGCGCGGACGTCGCGACGTCCTGGGCCAGGGCTGCGACCTGCCCGGCACCGGCCTGCCGCAGCGACGGGGCGTGCTCGCGCACCCATCCGTGCAGCGACCCCGCCCCACGCCGAGCGGCGCTGAGCTCGCCCCGGTGGAACGTCTCCGCGGCGACCCGTACCTGCGCGGCCCCCGCCCGTGCCCTCACCTCGTCGGCCAGCGTCATCAGGTCCGCCAGCTCGGGACCGCTCACCCGTGCCAGGACGTCGCCCACGGCCGCGCTGTCGAGCACGTCCCGCGCACCCGTGAGCGCAGCGCGAAGCGCGTCGACCGGGGTTGCGGGGGCTGGATCCATGCCTCCATTGTCGTCGAACGCACGTTCGATGTCAATGCCTTCGACCCACGGAAGATCGACGAATCAACAAGTGCTGCAACGGTTCCCGTCGTCTCCGACGGGTCGCTCGAGTCTCGCCGCCATGGTGTGGAACGACTAGTTGACATCACCACCTAGATGGGACCACCATCTAGCCATGGCACGAGCGGTGGTGCGCGAGGACAGGCAGAGCCAGTGGCTCAAGGGCGTCCTCGACCTCGCGGTGCTCGCGGTCCTGTCCCGGGAGACGTCCGTGTACGGCTACCTGCTCATGGCCTCGCTCGCCGAGGCGGGGTTCGAGGGGATCAAGGGCGGGACGATCTATCCCCTCCTCGGGCGGCTCGAGGACGAAGGGCTGGTCCGCAGCGAGTGGGTCACCGGCACGTCGGGACCGCCGCGCAAGTACTTCTGGCTCACCGGGGCCGGCCGGGCCGAGCTCGAGGCCGGGCGCGCGGGGTGGCGCGCGTTCTCCGCCACGATGACCACGGCTCTGGAGGGCTGACATGACGACGTCGAGGCTGCACTACGTGAGGGAGCTCGCCGAGCAGCTCCGGATCAACGGGGTTCCCGAGGCCCGGGTCCGGGAGATCGTCGCCGAGGTCGAGGGCCACGCGGCGGTGACCGGCGAGGACCTCGTCACCACCTTCGGGCAGCCCGTCGACTACGCGGCGCAGTGGCGACCGCTGTCGCCGAGACGGTGGATGGGGCAGGTCCTGCTGGGCGCGGTCCCCGCCCTGGGCGTGGCCTCGGGTGTGAAGGCGATGTTCGCGGGGGGAGAGTGGTCGAGCGCCGTTGCCGTCGACCGGTCGGACCTGACCGGCTTCCTCGTGCTGTTCGCCGTGATCGGTCTCGTGCCATGGACGGTGGGCCTCACGGAAAGTCGTCGCCGAGCCGCGGCGCTCGGCAGCACCACCACGCCGTCGGTGTGGCCCTACCGGGTCGCGGTCCCGGTCGTCTTCGGAGTCGTCGTGGCTCTGGTCACCTGGGCCCTCAATGGTTCCGCGTCGACCCTGCTCATGGAGGTCCCCCGGTGGGTGCTCGCGGTCGTCGGCGTCGTCGGGGTCTCCAGCGTGGTGCTCCTGGGTCCGGCCCCCAACAGCGCCGGCCAGCTCCCGGATCGCCCCTGGGCGCCACCCCACTCGTGGAGGACGAGGGTGCGCCGGGCGTTCATCAACCGGTAGCCACTGGCGCGGCTGCCCTGCTGGGCAGACCGTGGACGAGGCGGGGCCTGTGAGCGCCACGACGTAGGGTTGGCGGTGAGATGAGCACCCTTTTCGACGGTCTGGACTTCGGCGACGCCGGGGCCCCGAACGACCCCGCGACCGCCCCCACGACCGATGCCGGCGCGCACGAGAGCGCGCACGCGGCCCTCGTCAACGCCGCCGGAGTCCCCTCGTGGGCGACCTCCGACGACCAGGCCCCGCCGGAGCCCGCCTGGGGTGCCCGCCCGCAGGACGCCGACGCCCTCCTCGAGGGTCTCAACCAGGAGCAGCGCGAGGCCGTCCTCCACGCCGGCGGCCCGCTCCTCATCATCGCCGGCGCCGGCTCAGGCAAGACCCGCGTCCTCACCCACCGCGTCGCCCACCTCCTGGCGGCCCGCGGGGTCCAGCCCGGCCAGGTCCTCGCCATCACCTTCACCAACAAGGCCGCCGCCGAGATGCGCGAGCGCGTCCAAGAGCTCGTGGGGCCGCGCGCCAGGGCGATGTGGGTCATGACGTTCCACAGCGCGTGCGTGCGGATCCTGCGCCGCGAGGCCGACAAGGTCGGCATGAAGTCGACGTTCTCCATCTACGACGCCGCCGACAGCCAGCGGCTGATGTCGATGGTCATCCGCGACATGGACCTCGACCCCAAGCGTTACAACCCCCGCACGTTCAGCCACCAGGTGAGCAACCTCAAGAACGAGCTCGTCGACGAGGAGACGTTCAGCGCCCGCGTGGGTTCGGAGCCCAGCGCCGAGAACCCCGGTGGCACCCATACGGAACGGCTCCTCGCAGAGGCCTACACGGCATACCAACGTCGTCTGCGGCAGGCGAACGCCCTCGACTTCGACGACATCATCATGCTCACCGTCCACATGTTCCAGGCATTCCCCGACGTGGCCGAGCACTACCGCCGGCGCTTCCGCCACGTCATGGTCGACGAGTACCAGGACACGAACCACGCCCAGTACCAGCTGATCCGCGAGCTCGTCGGGCACGAGGGCAGGCGGCAGGAGCACGCCGTCGAGCCGAGCGAGCTCGTCGTCGTCGGTGACGCGGACCAGTCGATCTACGCCTTCCGCGGCGCGACGATCCGCAACATCGTCGAGTTCGAGGAGGACTACCCGGACGCGAGGACGATCCTGCTCGAACGCAACTACCGCTCGACCCAGACGATCCTCACGGCCGCCAACGCCGTCATCTCGCGCAACGAGTCACGCCGCAAGAAGAACCTGTGGACCGACTCCGGCTCGGGTGCGCCGATCGTCGGCTACGTCGGCGACAACGAGCACGACGAGGCGTCGTTCGTCGCCCGCACCATCGACAGGCTCCATGACGAGCACGGCGTCAAGCCCGGCGACGTCGCCGTGTTCTACCGGACCAACGCGCAGTCCCGCGCCCTGGAGGAGGTCTTCGTCCGCGTCGGCCTGCCCTACAAGGTCGTCGGCGGGACCCGGTTCTACGAGCGCCGCGAGGTCAAGGACGCGCTGGCCTACCTGCGCGTCCTGTCCAACCCGGCCGACACGGTCAACCTCCGTCGCATCCTCAACGTGCCCAAGCGCGGCATCGGCGACCGGGCCGAGGCCGTCGTCGCCGCCCTGGCCGAGCGCGAGCGCATCTCCTTCGTCGAGGCCCTGGGCCGCCCCGAGGACGCCCCCGGGATCGCCACCCGCTCGATCACGTGCATCAAGGGGTTCACGGCGCTGCTCGAGGACCTCGGCAAGGTGCGCGACGACGACGAGGCCGGGGTCTCGGACCTGCTCGAGGCCATCGTCGAGAAGTCCGGCTACCTCGCCGAGCTGCGCGCCAGCCACGACCCGCAGGACGAGACCCGGATCGAGAACCTCGCCGAGCTCGTCGCCGTGGCGCAGGAGTTCGACGAGGCCCGCGCCGAGACCGGTGAGGTCAACTCGCTGGAGGACTTCCTCGAGCAGGTCTCGCTCGTCGCGGACGCCGACGAGATCCCCGACTCGGCCGAGGCCGAGGAGCAGGGCGTCGTCACCCTCATGACGCTGCACACCGCCAAGGGCCTGGAGTTCCCCGTCGTCTTCCTCACCGGCATGGAGGACGGCACCTTCCCGCACCTGCGCTCGCTCGGCGACCCCAAGGAGCTCGAGGAGGAGCGGCGCCTCGCCTACGTCGGCATCACCCGGGCCCGCGAGCGCCTCCACCTGTCCCGGGCGGCCGTGCGCTCCGCGTGGGGCGCGCCCCAGTACAACCCGCCGAGCCGGTTCCTCGACGAGATCCCCGTCGACCTGCTGACGTGGGAGCGCGAGCTCAGCGGCGCCGCGGCGATCGGGCACCGGGGCCAGCGCCCCGCCGTGGCGTCGCTCGCGGCCCGGCCAGGGGTCCGCTCGCCCGGCAACCGGCCCGTCATCCCGCTCTCGGACGGCGACAAGGTCACCCACGACACGTTCGGCATGGGCACCGTGCTGCGCACGATGGGCGAGGGCGACAAGACCCAGGCAGAGGTCGACTTCGGGGGAGACACCGGCGTCAAGCGCTTCCTGCTCCGCTTCGCCCCGCTCGAGAAGCTCTGACCCGCCCGCCGATTCGACGAGCCAGCCCCGCGACCTCCTCGGCATCAAGCTCCGCCCCTGACCCCCGACTTATTGCGCATTCCGTCCTACGGAATGCGCAATAAGTCGGGGTCGCGGGGGCCGGAATGCGCAATAAGTCGGGGGCTCCAGCCCGGCTCCGGGGCCGGCGGGTGACGTGGGCGGACGGCAGACGACCAAGGGCGGCACCCGGAACGGGTGCCGCCCTTGCGACCTGGTGGTGCGGATCCTCAGGTCACTGCAGGCCCTTCGCGGCCAGCCACGGTGCCGGGTTGACGGCGCCGCCACCCTGGGGGTGGATCTCGAGGTGCAGGTGCGGGCCGGTCGAGCGGCCGGTGTTGCCAGTGCGACCCACGACGTCGCCGGCCAGCACCGTGTCGCCGACGCTCACGGCGTAGCTGTCCATGTGCGCGTAGAAGGACTCGGTGCCCTCCCAGTACCTGATCTTCACGAGCCGGCCCATGTTGCCGTTGGTGCCGACGAAGGTCACGGTGCCCCGCGACATGGCCCGCAGCGGCGTGCCGACCGGGCAGCCGAAGTCGTTGCCCCAGTGCATGCGTCCCCAGCGCATGCCGTAGCCGGACGTGAACGACGCACCGGCGATGGGCGAGACCCAGCGCTTGCCCTCACGGGCGTCCTTGGCCCTGGCGGTGGCGACGGCGGCAGCCTTGGCCTTGGCCGCCGCGGCGACGGCCGCGGCCTTGGCCTTGGCGGCTGCGGCGACGCGAGCCTGGTAGCGGGAGACGCGCTGCTGCTCCGTCGCGCGGCCCTGGAGGGCAGCGGTCTGGATCGCGACCTGCTGGCGGCGCGTCGAGAGGTCGGCCTGCTGGGCGACGTCGGTGGCGGCCTGCTCGCGAGCGACCTGGGTCTGTGCGGCGGTGAGCTCGAGCGTCAGGGGAGACGACTCGGCCACGGACGCACCGGTGGCGGTGAGGACCAGGGCCACGGCAGCGGCACTGGGCAACACGAAGCCCGGATGGAAGGCGCGCGGGACTCGACTTGTCGCAGCTTTGCGATGCCGGCCTCGGTGACGCGCCTCGTAAGAGGAAGTCAAGACAGGGGTACCTCACGTGCAGGGGACACGGGAGCGTCTACCGTAGCGTGACCTGACCGTTATACAAATTCGGGATTGATTCGCCTGTGGATCGGCTACACGCGACACGACGGTGACCTGCGATGTCACGCCGCGGAAGCGCTCTCGCGGTGACGTGGATCACTCGCCGGCGAGTGCGGCGTGCTGTCCCGCCCGGTCTCGCGCCGGGCGCCGGCGGGCCGTCGTCCCCGCTCGAGGGCGTGGCGCGAGGGCCGTCACTCCGGCCGTCACCGTGCTGCCGTGCTGGTCCAGCTCGGCCAGCGCCGTGCAGATGCCGTGGGCGACGTCGCCCACGATCGGGAGCGAGATGTGGCCGACGCCGTGCAGCCGGATGTTGCGCACGGAGAGGTCGGGGTGGCGCAGCGCCCCGTTGGCCTGCGGGACGATGACGAGGTCGGTGTCCGACCAGTAGCTGATGAAGCGGGTCGTGCAGCCCGGGGCGGGCTCGTCCAGCTCACGGATGAGCCCGCTGTCCGGCCGCATCTGGCTGAGGATCCGCGTGGGGAGGGCGTAGGCGCTCCACGTGCCCTGGTGGGGGGTGCCGAGGGTGACGAGCGTGTGCACGCGGGCGTCGCCGCCGAGTCGGGTCACGTAGTAGCGCGCGATGAGGCCGCCGAGGCTGTGGCCGACGATGTGGATCTTCTCGTAGCCGGTCTCCGCGACGATCGCCTCGATCTCCTCGCCGAGCTGGGCCGCGGCGGTGCGCACGTCGGCGGTGAACGGCGAGTAGTTCATCGAGTAGACCGAGTTGAACCCGCGTCGCGTCAGCCCACGCCGGAGCATCGCAAAGATCGAGCGGTTGTCGATGAGCCCGTGCACGAGCAGGATCGGGGTGCCGGCCGCCTCGACGTTGGAGATGAGCAGCCCGCGCTGCACCGGCGCCAGGTGCTCGATCCGGTAGCCGCGCCGGCTCTCGGCGCGGTCCTGGAAGATCCCGAGCGGGTAGGTCACGAGGTGGGTCGTGACCCACGCACCCTCGATGGCCATGCCGACGACGGCGCGCGGCGTGAGCAGGGTGGCGAGGTCGCGGGCCACGGAGCGGCTCGTGCCCACCGCGTCGCGGGCACGGCCGATCAGCGATCGCCGGGATCCGGCCGGGTGCGTCCGCGTCGAGGCATCCATGGTGCGCTCACGGTATATCCCCGCACGGCCGCGGGCGGATGTCGTGAGGATCACCATCGAGGACGTCACCGGATCGATACCCACGGGGCGCCGGGGCTTCGCGGCGGCGCTAGGCTCGGCCCGAACGAGCAGGCCATCAGACGACGACGTGAGGACGGGAACGAATCCGTGGATCTCTACGAGTACCAGGCACGCGATGTGTTCGAGAAGCACGGGGTTCCCGTGCTCGCAGGTGCGGTGGCGACCACCGCAGCCGAGGCCCGGGCGGCGGCCGAGACCATCGGGACCCGGAGCGGCGGCGTCACCGTCGTCAAGGCCCAGGTCAAGACCGGGGGCCGTGGCAAGGCAGGTGGCGTCAAGGTGGCCAAGTCGGCCGAGGAGGCCGAGCAGCTCGCCGGCGAGATCCTCGGCATGGACATCAAGGGCCACACGGTCCACCGCGTGATGATCGCCCAGGGCGCACAGATCGCCGAGGAGTACTACTTCTCCGTCCTGCTCGACCGGGCCAACCGCACCTACCTCGCCATGTGCTCCAAGGAGGGCGGCATGGACATCGAGGAGCTCGCCGTCGAGCGCCCCGAGGCCCTGGCCAAGGTCGAGGTGGACCCCAACGTCGGCATCGACACCGCCAAGGCGCAGGAGATCGTCGACGAGGCCGGCTTCGACGCCGAGACCGGCGCCAAGATCGTTCCCGTGCTCGAGCGCCTCTGGGTCGTCTACCGCGACGAGGACGCGACGCTCGTGGAGGTCAACCCGCTCGTCAAGACCAACGACGGCGACATCGTCGCCCTCGACGGCAAGGTCACCCTCGACGCCAACGCCGACTTCCGCCAGCCGGACCACGCCTCGCTCGAGGACGCCGAGGCCGCGGACCCGCTGGAGGCCGCCGCCAAGGAGAAGGGCCTCAACTACGTCAAGCTCGACGGCAACGTCGGCATCATCGGCAACGGCGCCGGGCTCGTCATGAGCACCCTCGACGTCGTCGCCTACGCCGGTGAGGCGCTCGGCTCCCAGCCGGCCAACTTCCTCGACATCGGCGGCGGGGCCAGCGCCGAGGTGATGACCGACGGCCTGCACATCATCCTCGGCGACGAGCAGGTCAAGTCGGTCTTCGTCAACGTCTTCGGCGGCATCACGTCGTGCGACGCGGTCGCCAACGGCATCGTCGGCGCCCTCAAGGCGCTCGGCGACGAGGCCACCAAGCCGCTCGTCGTCCGCCTCGACGGCAACAACGTCGAGGAGGGTCGCCAGATCCTCGCCGACTTCAACCACCCCCTGGTGTCCATCGAGGCCACCATGGACGGCGCCGCCCAGAAGGCCGCCGAGCTCGCGGCCGCCGCCAAGTGACCCTCGACTCGTCGAGCGAACAGACAAGGACACCTTTCTGACATGGCAATCTTCCTCACCGAGAGCTCCAAGGTCATCGTCCAGGGCATGACCGGCTCCGAGGGCATGAAGCACACGACCCGGATGCTCGCCTCGGGCACCAACATCGTCGGCGGCGTCAACCCCAAGAAGGCCGGCACGACCGTCGACTTCGAGGGCGGCACCTCCGTCCCCGTCTTCGGATCCGTCGCCGACGCGATGAAGGAGACCGGCGCCGACGTGTCCGTCGTCTTCGTCCCGCCGGCGTTCGCGAAGTCCGCCGTCATCGAGGCGATCGACGCGGGCATCGGCCTGTGCGTCGTCATCACCGAGGGCATCGCGGTCAAGGACTCCGCGGAGTTCTACAACTACAGCAAGGACAAGGGCACCCGCATCATCGGCCCGAACTGCCCCGGGCTCATCAGCCCCGGCAAGTCCAACGCCGGGATCATCCCGGCCAACATCGCTGGCCCCGGCCGCATCGGCCTGGTCTCCAAGTCCGGCACGCTGACCTACCAGATGATGTACGAGCTGCGGGACTTCGGCTTCAGCTCGGGCGTCGGCATCGGCGGCGACCCGATCATCGGCACGACGCACATCGACTGCCTCGAGGCGTTCGAGGCCGACCCCGACACCGACGCGATCGTCATGATCGGCGAGATCGGTGGCGACGCCGAGGAGCGGGCCGCGGCCTACATCAAGGAGCACGTGACCAAGCCGGTTGTCGGCTACGTCGCCGGCTTCACCGCTCCCGAGGGCAAGACGATGGGCCACGCCGGCGCCATCGTCTCCGGCTCCTCGGGCACGGCGCAGGCCAAGAAGGAGGCCCTCGAGGCCGCTGGCGTCAAGGTCGGCAAGACGCCGTCCGAGACGGCCGACCTCATGCGCGAGATCATGCAGGGCCTGCAGGCCTGAGCCTGGACACGTCCCTCGAGCGGGCGGCATACCGAGAAGTCTTCGGTATGCCGCCCGCTCGCCTGTGGCGCCGACCTCAGGTTCCGTCGGTGAACGCCACGACCTGGCCCGTGTCGGCCATGAGGACGAAGGGGTGCCAGGCGCTGCCTTCCGTCCTGCCCTGAGCGGCGGTTTCTGGCGAGACGAGCCCGACGTCGACGAGCTGCTGCCAGTCCGCGTCGGACTTCGGGGGTCGGGGCCACTGGGAGAAGCCCTCGGCGTCGATGTCACCTGGCGAGAGCGACAGGAGCGTCGTGAGCAGGCGGTAGCGGTCGACGTGGTCCGGCAGGGTCAGGCCTCGGGTGAGCGAGTCACCGCCGGAGATCGAGGTGCCGTTGAAGGCCACCTCCGTGGCGTCATCGACGAATTGCGCGACCACGGCCTCGTCATCGCAGGCGGCGGCCCACGCGACAAGGGCCCTGGCCGCCTGCGCCGCCGAGGTCGTGACGCCCGTCGTGTCGGCCGTCGTGGCGGGCACGGCACAGCCAGAAGCCGGGTCCACGCTGGGCGTCATCGGGGGAGGGGCAGCCACGGACGGGGGCCGCTGGGTCGCGACGGGCGTGGACTGCACCGTGACGGGAACCGACGCGGAGGGCGTCGGCGTCGCGCTGGGGGTGATGGTCGCTGTCCGTGTCGGCGTGGGTGTCGGCGTCGGCGTCGGCACCGTGGGTGGCTCGGTGGGCACGACCGTCGGCGTCGGGGTCGCCGGCAGGGGTGGAGGCGCCGCGTCATCCTCGGCGACGCCTCGGAAGCCCAGGGCCGCGACCACCGCGATGGAGGCGGCCACTGCGGCTGTCCCGGCGATCGTGCGGTGGCGGCGGCTGGAGTTCCCCCGGGCGCGGACGAACCGAGGGTCGGGGAGCGCAAACGCCTCGACGTCGGCTCGCAGCGAGTTCAGTGCCTGCCGGACGAAGCTGTCGTCCTCGTCAGACCAGGTCTCGATGGGGCGCTCGTCAACCACGGTGGTCCTCCTTCCTCGTCAGACCGGGACCTCGACCCGGTGCGGTGCGGTGCGCTGGGTCGACACGGCTGGGTCGGTCGCGCGAAGCAGGTCGGCGAGCTGGGCGCGACCGCGGTGGAGCCGGGCCTTGACGGTCCCCATGGGCACTTCGAGCTCGGCGGCGATCTGCGCGAGGCTGCGGTCGGCGAGGTAGTGCAGGGCGACCGTCTCGCGGAGCACCGGGCTGAGCTGCTGGAGCGCCTCCACGACCGCGACGCGGTCCTCGCTCGGTGCGGCGCCGGACGTGCTCTGGCCGTGACGTACGTGGGCCCGTCCTCGAGCCTGGGCGCGCCGCCACTCGGAGACGGCCACCCGGCGAGCCACCGTCCGCACCCAGGCGAGCGGGTCGTCATGGCGCGACACGCGGTCCCAGTCACGCCAGGCCCGGGCATACGCCTCCTGGGTCGCGTCCTGGGCCAGCGTCAGGTTCCCCGTCGCGATGTACACGATGTGGATCACGCGTGGGGCGGTGGCGCGGTAGAAGTCGTCGAACGCAGTGCTGTCCCGGTTCTGCACTCTTGCCCCCCATGTCGGTCCCCGTGAAGGGTGTCACGGCTCCAGACGCACCGCGGGCAGGGAAGGTTGCATCGCCCTCGACGGTGCCCATCGGCGTGTGCGCCACGGCCACGGAGCCGGGCCGGGGGAGACTGGGCGCGATGACGGTCCTGGAGCTGCTGCGGGGTGTGCGCCCCTCCGACGACGAGGACGGCGAAGGGTCGCCGGCCACGTCGTGGTTGCCCGACTCCGCGCGCGACGTCCTCCTCGGCCTCGTCACGGGACTGCTCTCGCTGCTCGTCGTCGTCGTCCCGACGGTGCTCGGGTGGATGCTCGACCCACGTCCCAAGGCGTCGTCGGGCGAGCCACTCGGGGCCGCGGCGTCGTTGTGGCTGCTCGTCCAGGGCGCCCACCTCGGGGCCGGTGCGACCAACGTCGCCTTCGTCCCCCTGGTGCTCGGTGCCCTCGTCGTCTGGGGCGCCTCGCGCGGGGCGAGCCGCGCGCTCGCGACGTCCGACGTCGAGGACGCCTGGCTCGCCGACCTCCTGCCCCGCTCCGTCGCGTCGGCCGCCGGTCGGTGGTGGGGCGGGTATGCCGTCGCCGTCGGTGGCGCCGCCGCCCTCACGCTCGCGGGATCGCTGCCCCTGCGGTGGCCGAGCCTGGTCGTGCCCCTGGTCGTCGTGCCGGGCCTCGCGCTGGCCGTGGCCCTGCGCCGGCTGGCTCGCGAGGAGGACGTCCTCGGCCCCCGCCTCCAGGGGATGCCGACTCCCGACGTCGCCCGACGGGCGTGGGGTCCCGCCGTGCGCGGCCTCGCCGTCCTGCTGGGCCTCGCGGCCCTGACCGTCGCCGCCGCGGTCGTCCTGCGGTGGGGGTCGGTGAGCGACCTCCAGTCCGAGGTCGGTGCCGGCGTCCTCGGCGGGCTGCTCCTCACGGCGGTCCAGCTCGCGTCGCTGCCCAACCTCGCCCTGTGGGTCGTGGCGTTCGTCGCCGGCCCGGGCTTCTCCGTCGTCGAGGGTGCCCACACCGGGCTCGCCGGCTCGACGAGCGGCCTCCTCCCGCTCGTGCCGGTCCTCGGCGCCCTACCGACCCCGGGGGACCACCCGTGGGCCCTGCGGCTCCTCGTGCTCCTGCCAGTGCTCCTCGGCGGCTACATCGGCCGTCGCTCGCTCCGCTCGGTGGCCCGGCTCTCGTCGCTGCGCACCAAGGCCTCGGTCGCGGTCGTGGCCTGCCTCATGGTCGCGGTCGCCGTCGGCGTCCTCGACGTGCTCGGCGGTGGGTCGCTCGGCGCCTACCGGCTCTCGGACGTCGGCGTCCCCGCCCTCTGGCTGGCCGTCACCCTCGGTGTCGAGCTCGTCGTCGGGGCCGTGGCCGTGGTCGCCTGGGACGTCTGGCGCCTGCGCCGCTGACCGGCTCCCGGCCCGCTCGGTAGGGTGCTCGGCGTGAACCCACCCGCCGGCATCGTCGTCCTCGTGTCCGGCTCCGGCACCCTGCTGCAGGCGCTGGTCGACGCGTGTCGCGACCCGGCATACGGCGTGCGGATCCTCGCCGTCGGCGCCGACCGGGACGGCATCGAGGGGCTGCGTCGCGCGGAGCGAGCCGGCATCGGCACCTTCGTGTGCCGGGTGGCCGACTTCTCGGACCGGGGCGCGTGGGACGTCGCGCTGGCCGCCGAGATCGCCGCGCGCGCGCCGGACCTCGTCGTCACGGCCGGCTTCATGAAGCTCCTCGGCCCGGCGACGCTCGGTGGGTGGACCATCCTCAACACGCACCCGGCGCTGCTGCCGAGCTTCCCCGGAGCCCATGCCGTGCGGGACGCGCTCGCGCACGGGGTCAAGGTGACCGGCACGACCGCGCACCTCGTCGACGCCGGGATCGACACCGGGCCGATCCTCGCGCAGCGCGCCGTCGAGGTCCTCGACGACGACACCGAGGACAGCCTCCACGAACGGATCAAGGTGGTGGAGCGCGAGCTCCTCGTCGACCTCGTCGGCCGCCTCGCCCACGACCTCCGGACGGCCTGACCCGTGGCCCTGGACCCGGCAGGCCTGCCCGAGGCTGCGGTCGTGTTCATGACCGAGCGGCACCTCGCGACCCTGACGACGCTGCGCCGTGACGGCTCACCGCACGTCGTCCCGGTGGGCTTCACGTGGGACCGGGAGCAGCGCGTCGCGCGGGTCATCGCGAGCCGGGGGAGCGCCAAGGTGGTGCAGGCCCGAGCCGGCCGCCGCGCCGCGCTGGCCCAGGTCGAGGGGCGCCGGTGGGTCACCCTCGAGGGCACGACCCGGGTGCTCGAGGACGAGGTCTCCGTGCGGGACGCGGAGGAGCGGTATGCCGTCCGCTACCGGCGCCCGCGCCCGAACCCCGAGCGGGTGGTCATCGTCCTCGACGTCGACCGGGTCCTCGGCGGTTCGTGGCCAGACCCGCTGCCACCGTCGCCCTACGCCACGTGAGGTTGGGGGCGGACCGCCCTCGTCGGTAGACTCGGCGACGACGACTGGCGCGGTGGACCACCACCGGGGAGTCACAGGGGATCGCATCGCCCGCCTGGGTGCGCCCACACGGACAAGCATGTCCGCGCCCACGTCGTCCCGCGATTGGAGCCACCACCATGGCCGTCACCGTCAGCCCGCCCGGCCCCACCGAGGACCGTCGCCCCGTCCGCCGCGCCCTCGTCTCGGTCTACGACAAGACCGGGCTCGAGGAGCTCGCCCGTGGCCTCCACGAGGCCGGGGTGGCCATCGTGTCCACCGGGGGCTCGGCCGCCCTCATCGAGGGACTCGGCATCCCCGTGACCGAGGTCGCCGAGCTCACCGGCTTCCCGGAGCGCCTCGAGGGGCGGGTCAAGACCCTCCACCCGCGCGTCCACGCCGGCATCCTCGCCGACACCCGCAAGCCCGACCACGTCGAGCAGCTGGCCGAGCTTGACGTCGAGCCGTTCGACCTCGTCGTCGTCAACCTCTACCCGTTCGCCGAGACGGTCGCCTCCGGCGCGCCCGCAGACGAGGTCGTCGAGCAGATCGACATCGGCGGCCCGTCGATGGTGCGCGCCGCGGCCAAGAACCACCCGAGCGTCGCCGTGGTCGTCGACCCGACGGCATACGCCGCCGTCCTCGACGCAGTGCGCGCGGACGGCTTCACCTTCGAGCAGCGCAAGGCGCTCGCGGCGAAGGCCTTCGTCCACACGGCCACCTACGACGTCCACGTCGCGTCGTGGATGGGCAACGCCTACACCGACAGCAGCGAGGGCTCGGGCTTCCCGGCGTGGGTCGGGGCGACCTGGGACAAGGCCACGGTGCTGCGCTACGGCGAGAACCCGCACCAGCGAGCAGCCCTCTACACCAACGGTTTCCAGCCGCAGCCCGGACTGGCGCAGGCGCGCCAGCTGCACGGCAAGGAGATGTCGTACAACAACTTCGTCGACGCCGACGCGGCGGTGCGCGCGGCCCACGACCACGGTGACCAGCCGACGGTCGCGGTCGTCAAGCACGCGAACCCGTGCGGCATCGCCGTCGGCGCGGACATCGCCGAGGCCCACCGCAAGGCCCACGAGTGCGACCCCGTCTCCGCCTTCGGCGGGATCATCGCGACGAACCGGACCGTCACCGTCGAGATGGCCCGCACGGTCGCCGACATCTTCACCGAGGTCGTCGTCGCGCCCGGGTTCGACGCCGACGCCCTCGAGGTCCTCACCGCGAAGAAGAACATCCGCCTGCTCGAGTGCGCCCCGCCCCGGCAGGGTGGCGCGGAGATCCGCCCGATCAGCGGCGGCCTGCTCATGCAGCACCGCGACGCCGTCGACGCGGTCGTGACCGATGACGACGGCGCGGTCACCGGCGGCGACGACGCCGCGCGCTGGCGGCTCGTCTCGGGCGAGGCGGCCGACGAGGCCCTGCTTGCCGACCTCCAGTTCGCCTGGCGCTCGGTGCGTGCGGTGAAGTCCAACGCCATCCTGCTCGCCCGTGGCGGCGCCTCGGTCGGCATCGGCATGGGTCAGGTCAACCGGGTCGACTCCTGCCACCTCGCGGTGGCGCGCGCCAACGCGGGCGAGGCCGAGCGGGCCCGGGGTGCGGTGGCGGCCTCGGACGCGTTCTTCCCGTTCGCGGACGGGCTGCAGGTGCTGCTCGACGCGGGTGTGCGGGCCGTCGTGGCCCCGGGCGGGTCGATGCGCGACGGCGAGGTCATCGAGGCGGCCCGGGCGGCCGGCGTGACGATGTACTTCACCGGCACCCGCCACTTCGCCCACTGACGCCGGGCGGCCTCGGACGACGGGAGGGACGGGTGAGGGTCCGGAGGCCACGAAAGCCTCCGGACCCTCACGGTTCCCTCATGGGGAGCGAAAGCTGGGACTCAGCTGGTCGGCGCTCCCGGCGCGGCGTAGCCGGTCGGCTCACCCTCACCGAGGTCGACGATCGCGGCGACGGGGCCACCGCCGTCGGGACCCTGGTGCGCGGCGGAGACCGACACGAACACCGCGGGGTCACCGGTGACGGAGGCGGTGACGCCACCGACGGCCGACTTGATCTGGCGGTGCCAGTGCACGTCGGAGTCGTCGAGCATCGCGTTGCGGCGCCCACGGACCTGACCGTCCTGGCTCACCTCGCACTTGAGGAAGACGTTGACGAGGCGGCCCTTGATGTCGCTCGTGTGCGGGCGCTCGGGCAGGTCGAGGCCGGCGTCCTTGATCGCCGACCAGATGCCGTCGGCGTCGAGGGCGTCGCGCATGACCGAGTGGCCGATGCGGTAGCGACCACCGATGCCGCGGGTGTTGCCGACGACGACGACCTGGGCCTGGTCGAGCTCGACACCGGAGGAGCAGGACGCGACCGCCGAGAAGAGCGCGCGGTTGTGCATGACGTCCTCGTCGGTGGGCATCTCGATCTCGCCGAGGGCGACGGCGATGCCGAGGCCGGTCGTGCCGTTCGAGAGGTCCATCGACTCGTGGGTGTGCTCGGTCCAGACCTTCTGGCCGCGCGACTTCGCGTCGCGGATGGTGTGGATCGTCAGCAGCGGCGTCTTGGTCTGGACGTAGTGGACGTCGGCGGGGTCGGTGATGCCGGCGCGCTCCATGGCGACCTTCACGGCGTCGGCGACCTTGGAGACCATGCCGACGTAGCCGATCTCCTCGGGCTTGATGGCCTCGCTCATCGCGAACCCGACGGTGAGACGGAGCTCGTCGGACTGCTCGGCCCGGTCGGCCGGGACGGTGGCGAAGATCGTCGCGTGGGGGCTGATGATGCCGTCGGTGCCACCGGACCACACGATCGGGACCTGCTTGACCTGGTCGGCGGGGGCGCCCTTCTCGACGAGCACCTCACGGAACGCCCGGTCGGCGATGATGCGCGTGTAGTCGTTGACGCCACCGTTGCCCTCGGTCTTGCCGATGATGGCGATGACGCGGCTCGCCTCCATGACCCCGTCGTCGATGAGCTTCGCGAGCTCGGAGGCGTCGGAGACGCTGTGGATCGGAACCTTGCGGACCTCAATGGCTTCTGGCACGGCTGGACCTTTCTCTGGTGTGGATGACGCGGTGGGAGACGGGACCGGTGGAGGTCAGTCCTCGGGGCTGGTGTCGATGACGGTGCCGAACTCGCGCTCGACGGCGTCGGTGATGTGCTCGAGGGAGGTGATGATGCTGCGGCCGCCGCTCGCGGCGAAGCGCATCGCGGCGTCGACCTTCGGCCCCATCGACCCGGAGGCGAACTGCCCGGCCGCGGCGAACTCCTGCATCTGGGCGAGCGAGGTGAAGCCGAGGGGGCGCTCGTCGGGCGTGCCGTAGTCGACCATCGCGTGGTCGACGTCGGTGGCGATGATGAGGATGTCGCACTCCAGCGCCCGGGCGAGCAGCGCCGCGGTGAGGTCCTTGTCGATGACGGCCTCGACGCCGCGCAGGCTGCCGTCCGGGTCGCGCACCACGGGGATCCCGCCGCCGCCGGCGGCGACGACGACGTGACCGGACCCGACGAGGGAGCGGATGGCCCCCAGGTCGAGGATCTCGACGGGCGTCGGGGACGCGACGACGCGGCGCCAGCCCTTGTCGCCGCGGTCCTCCCACTGCTGCCCGTGCTCGATCATCTGCTGCGCCTGGTCGGCGGGCAGGTAGCGCCCGACCGGCTTGGTCGGCTCGCGGAAGTGGGGGTCGTCGGCGTCGACGAGGGTGCGCGTGACGAGGGCCGCGACCGGGCGCGCGACGTGGCGTCGCGCCAGGGCTGGCTCGAGGGCGTCGAGGATCGTGAAGCCGATCGTCCCCTGCGTCTGCGCGCCGCACCAGTCGAGCGGCACCGGCGGGACGACGTGGGCGGCGATCTCGTTCTTGACGAGCAGGTTGCCCACCTGGGGGCCGTTGCCGTGGGTGAGCACGACCTCGTGCCCTGCGGCGACGAGCTCGGCGACGTGCTCCATCGCCCCACTGATGGCGCGCACCTGGGCGGCCGGGTGGGCCGAGCCGTCGGGAGCGGTCATGGCGTTGCCGCCGAGTGCCACGAGAACCCGCACGTGTCCACCTTCCGGACCGGACGCACACCTGAGTGGTATGCCGTTGCGGCGAGCCTAGGAGGGGGTGTCCTCGTGGGCGTTGGCAGCACCTGACAGGCGGGCGCCTCGCCTTTGTCAGGTGTCGCACCTGCCGCGCCGCGGGTCAGGTGCGGGTCGCCGTGACGAGGAGGTACTCCCAGTCCAGAACGAGTCCGTCGGGGCCAGTGCTGCGGTCGAAGCGCTCGGCGAGGGCGACGAGGTCGCGGTCGAGCGCGGCGACCTTGTCGGGGTCGTCGGCGATGGCGCGGTAGACGGCGATGGTCGGACCGTAGTTGGCCTTGAAGAAGTCGACGAAGTCCTGCGGTGTCGCGAACTCGTCGATGACGACGTCCTGCTGGACGAGCGAGCCGAAGCTGACCCGGTCGCCGAAGAGCTCGCGGACGTGGTCGACGTGGCCCCACAACGGCGACGGCTGGGCTCCGGGGGGCGGCGGCGGCGCGTACGGCTTCATCGTCGCGAACATCTGCCCGATGAACCCCTCGGGGGTCCAGCTGATGAGGCCGATCGTGCCGCCGGGGCGGCACACGCGGACGAGCTCGTCCGCGACGGGACGGTGGTACGGGGCGAACATCACCCCGACGCAGGACAGCACCGCGTCGAACTCCTCGTCCTCGAAGGGCAGGGCCTCGGCGTCGGCGGTCCGCCACGTGATCGACACACCCTCCTCGTCGGCCAGCTGCTCACCGCGAGCGAGGAGCTCGGGCGTGAGGTCGGTGGCGACGACGTCGGCACCAGTGCGGGCGGCGGGGATGGCCACGTTGCCGGAGCCGGCCGCGACGTCGTGCACGCGTTGCCCCGCCGTGACCCCGGCCGCCTCGACGAGGATCGGCCCGAGGCTGGAGATGAGGTCGGTGGCCACGCGGGGGTAGTCCCCGAGCGCCCACATGGCGCGATGCCTGGCCTTGAGGGCCGCGTCGTCGGTGGTGGTGGTCGGTGGTGTCGTCGTGCTCATCGGGTCGTCCTCCGTGGGTGTGGGATGCCGTGATTTGGCCGGCTGGACCCACCGTAGGAACGCGGCGGTGACGCGCACATCGGCGTGTGCACGCAACCGGCGGGCGGCACCGCGCCGCGCGTGGCGGCATACGCGTAGGGTCAGCCGGACGTGAGCAGGCGGGCGACGGCGGCGGTGCGGGCGGACTTCCCGTGCAGGTCGAGCTTGGCGTAGACGTTGCTGAGGTGGCGCTCGACCGTGCGGGCGCTGAGGACGAGCTCGTCGGCGATCTCGTGGTTGTCCAGACCCCGAGCGGCGAGCTGGAGGATCTCCCGTTCACGCGCCGACAGCGAGACCAGGTCGGGCGTGGACCCCCCGCCGACCCCGGAGTCGCCATCGAGGAACGCCGCGAGCTCGGCACACAGCACCGGCCAGGCCGGCTCGTCCTCGAGCACGATGTGGTTCTCGCTCTCGAGCGCGACGAGCCGGGCGCCGCGGATGTGCGTGGCGAGGTAGCGCGCCTCCGAGAAGTCGTTCATCCGGTCGCCCCGCGAGTGGAGCACGAGGGTGGGCACGTCGAGCTGGTCGAGAAGGTGGCTCGCGTCCGCAGCCAGCCGCTGGCGGCGCGAGCTGCGCGCGGTCTCGGCCGACGTCGCGACTCGCTGCAGCTCGTCGAGCCACTGGTGCTGCTCCTCGGTCGCGTTCGGGATCATCAATGAGGTGAAGACCCTCCGGAACGCGGAGTCCGGACGTGCCCACCCCACCTTGATGAGGGCGTCGAGGGTGTCGTTCATCTCCGCCTCGGTGGCGTCCTTCGACTGCTGCCCGGAGTAGCTGCCGTAGAAGACGAGCCGGGACACGCGCTCGGGATGGCGGGCCGCGTAGGAGATGGCGACGGGGCCGCCCTGCGCCATCGCCATGAGCGAGAACGAGTCGAAGCCGGCATGGTCGACCACCGCCTCGAGGTCGGCCAGCCGCAGCTCGAGGTCGTGGTCGTCGACGTCCCGGTCGGACAGGCCGTGACCCCGCTCGTCGAAGCGAATGACGGTGTGCGACCGACCCCACTCGGCGAGGTAGTGCCGCCACACCGGCGACTGCCAGTCGTACTGGAGGTGGCTCAACCAGCACGAGTCAGCGACGAGCGGCGGACCCGAACCGTGGACGGCATACGCGATCTGCACTCCGTCGCTCGAGCGGCAGAAGCGGATTTCTTGCCGTGGGATCGGCGAGTCGGCCACCACCGTGTCAGCCTACGGCCACTGCCGCGCCGGCTGCCTGGGGTTCAGGCGGTTCCGAGGCGTCGGTAGCGCAGGTGGCGGGAGGTGAGCCGTTGCGTGGAGTCGAGCTCGGACAGGTCGGCGAGCTCGTGCCGGATGGCCTGGGCCATGCGCGTGCAGAAGGCCTCCGGCTCGTCTGCGGCGTCGGGGTGCTCGGCGACGATCCGGTCGATGATCCCGTCCTCGAGGAGGTCGAGCGACCGCACCCGCTGGCGCTCGGCGAGCTCCGGCGCCCGGTCGGGCGTGCGGTGCAGGATCGCCGACGCACCTTCGGGTGGCAGGGGCGAGAGCCACGAGTGCTGCGCGCTGATCACCCGGTCGGCGGGCATGAGGGCCAGCGCCCCACCGCCGGTGCCCTGACCGAGCAGCACGCAGACGGTCGGGACCTCGAGGACGACGAGCTCGGACAGGCACCGGGCGATCTCCCCGGCCATGCCACCCTCCTCCGCCTCCTTGGAGAGCGCGGCTCCCGCGGTGTCGATGACACTGACGAGCGGCAGGTTGAGCTCGGTGGCGAGCTTCATCCCGCGACGCGCGACGCGCAGGCCGGACGGACCGAGGGGGGCCTCGGTCCGTTCGCCGCGCCGGTCCTGCCCGAGGACGACGCAGGGCGCGCCCCGGAACCGGGCGAGCGCGAGGAACAGGGACCGGTCCCACTCGCCGGCTCCGGTGCCGAACAGAGGGAGGACGTCGGTCGCGCCGAGCTTGAGCAGGGCGCGCACGCCGGGGCGAGCGGGGTTGCGGGAGCGGGTGATCGACTCCCAGGCCGGGACGTCGCGCAGCGGCTCCCTGGGGACGTCGGGCGCGGACGAGTCGTCGCGCGAGGCGAGCACGAGGTCGAGGAAGCGACCTGCCGTCTCGGTGAGCAGCTCCACCGGGAGGACCGCGTCGAGGAGCCCGTGGGCGAAGAGGTTCTCGGACGTCTGGACGTCGCGGGGGAACGGCTCGCCGTAGAGCGCCTCGAAGACCCGGGCCCCGAGGAAACCGATCGTGGCGCCGGGCTCGCCCACGGTGACGTGGCCGAGCGAGCCCCACGACGCGAACACGCCTCCGGTCGTGGGGTGGCGCAGGTAGGTGATGTAGGGGAGGTGCTCACGCTTGTAGGCCGCGACCGCACCCGAGATCTTCACCATCGTCACGAAGGCGGGCGTGCCCTCCTGCATGCGAGTCCCACCAGAGGCGGGGGCGGCGAAGAGCGGCAGCCGCTCCCGGGTGGCCCGCTCGAAGGCGAGGACGATGCGCTCGGCAGCCGCGACCCCGATGGAGCCGGCGAGGAAGCCGAACTCACCGGCGATGACGGCGACGCGGTGCCCGCGGATCCGTCCCTCCCCGGTGACGATCGACTCGTCGGTCCCGGCCTTCTCGGCAGCGGCGACCAGCTCGTCGGCATACGGGCTGCCGGGCTCGGCCACCGGCAGGGGCGCCTCGTCCCAGCTCGTCCACGCGCCGTCGTCGAGGACGGCGGCGATGAGCTCGCTCGACGTCGGCCGGTGCGGCTTGTCGCTCATGCGGGGTCCTCCGTGTCGAGCCAGGCGCGGATGCTCTCGTCGTGCTGGCCGAGCGTCGGAGGAGCGAGGTGGGTCTCGCGTCCGCCGGCGAAGGCGTTGTCGTCGAAGCGGATCGGCGGGCCGGGGATCTCGATCTGGCCGAGCACCGGGTGGTCGACCTCGATGACGAGCCCCTGCGAACGGGTCTGGTCCCAGTCGTAGACCCGGTCGATCGTGCGCACCTCCCCGGAAGGGATGCCGAGCTCGGCGAGCCGGGGGAGGAGGTCGTCGAGTCGCCACGACGCGAACGCCTCGTTGAGGGTGGCGGCCACCTGGTCGCGGTTCGCGATGCGCTCGCGGTTCGTCGCCATGCCCGGCGTCGTGGGATCGATGTCGAAGCCCTCGGCGAGCCTGACCCAGAGCGACTCGGCGCCGCAGGCGACCTGCACGTCGCCGTCGGCACAGTGGAAGAGGCCGTAGGGGGAGATGCTCGGGTGGTGGTTGCCCTGGGCACGGGCGACGTGGCCCGCGACCGTGTAGCCGGTGCCGTGCATGGCGTGCGAGCCCACCACCGCGGCCAGCAGGCTCGTGCGGACGACGCGGCCCGTGCCCGTCGTGTGTCGCTCGTGGAGGGCGGAGACGACGCCGAACGCGCCGTACATCCCGGCGAGCAGGTCCCCGATGGGCACGCCCACCCGCTGCGGGCTGTCGGCGTCGGGACCGGTCACCGACATGAGCCCGGCCTCGCCCTGCGCGATCTGGTCGTAGCCGGCGCGCCCGCCCTGGGGGCCGTCGTGGCCGAAACCGCTGATGGCGAGGACGACGAGCCGGGGGTTGAGCTCGTGCAGCCGCTCCACGGGGAAGCCGAGGCGGTCGAGCACGCCCGGGCGGAAGTTCTCGATGAGCACGTCGGCACGCTCCACCAGTCGGGTGAGGACGTCGCGGCCGTCGTCGGACTTGAGGTCGAGGGTGATCGACTCCTTGTTGCGGTTCGCCGCGAGGAAGTACGTCGAGATCGGCTCGTCCTCGGGCCCGACGAACGGTGGCCCCCAGCCGCGGGTGTCGTCCCCGGTGCCGGGCGTCTCCACCTTGATGACCCGCGCCCCCATGTCCCCGAGCATCATCGCCGCGTGCGGCCCGGCGAGGGCGCGCGACAGGTCGACGACGGTGATGTCCTGCAGTGGTCCGCTCACGGTCCGGCTCCTTCGTTGGGCGTGGAGTCGAGCCTAGGGAGCCGAGCGGCCCGGGAACCGGTCAGGTCGTGGCAAGGACGGCGCGGCGACGGTGTCACCATCTGCCAAACCGCCCCCACCCCCGCCTTGTGTGCCTCAGCGCGACCCCTGGCTCGCGCTGAGGCACACGAGGCGAGGGGCTGACGTATGCCCGCCCGCTCAGCCCGGCCGCCGGTTCGCCGAGCGGATCAGGCCGACGACGACCCACGCGGCCGAGAGGACCGCGGCCAGGGTGGTGAGGTGCAGCGGGAGGTCGTGCCAGCCGATGAGCGCGGTGAGGACCCAGGTCAGCAGGGCGAGCCCGAGAAGCGTCGCCGGGATCAGGAGGATCGAGCGGAACCTCTCGCCCGACGACCACACCTCGGTCATCGACGTCAGGACGGCGACGGCGAGCCACGGGACGGTGAAGAAGGCCGCCAGCCCGATCCACTCCATCCCGTGCGGGACCAACCAGCCCAGCAGCAGCACGAGCGCGAGCATCACACCGTTGAGGACGCACGCGACCTGCGCCAGCCACGGTGACGGACGCGGACGCACGGGCGCCGCGGGCACCGCGGGTGCAGCGGGCGCCGGGCGGCCGGCATACGCCTCGTCGGCGACCGACTGCGGCGAGCCGAGCTCGGCCAGGGTGCGTCGCACGTCGTCGTCGGAGGCGTCCGGTCCCAGGGACGCCTCGAGGTGCTCGTGCACCCCCGCGAGGACCTCGGCGCGCTCACCGGGCTCGACGCCGTGGAGCAGCATCTCGAGGTCGCGCAGGTACGCACCGACGAGCGGGTGGCTGACGGGAGTGCTCATGAGTTCCCCCTGAGGAGTGCGGAGTCGACGGCGTCGCGGAAGGGTTTCCACGTGCGGGTGAAGGCGGCGAGGGCGTCGCGACCGTCACGGGTGAGGGCGTAGTAGCGGCGGGGCGGTCCCTCGACCGACTCCTGCCACGTCGTGTCCACGAGTCCGCCCCGCCGCAGCCGGGCGAGCAGGGGATAGAGCGTTCCCTCGCCGGACATGAGGATGCCGTCGACGGCCAGGCGCCGCGCGATGTCGAGACCGTAGAGCTGCTGGTCTCGCAGCATGGCGAGCACGCAGTACTCCAGCGCACCACGGCGGAGGTGCGTCAGGATGGCGTCGTCGCCGGGTACCATGCGACACATGCTACCGCACCGCCGCGCCTCGTGTGCCTGAGCGCGACCGGGGGCTCGCGCTCAGGCACACGAGGCGGGTGGTCAGGACTCCGGTTCCGGCTCGGTGTGCGTCATGAACTCCCACACGAGCCAGTGCGCCACCGCCACGAGCAGGATGAGCAGCGTCGCCTCCGCCTGGAGCGGCGAGATCCCCAGCGGCTTGACGATCTCCGGCGCGACGCCGAGCACGGCGATCGCCGCGTAGATCACGGCAGCGATCCACCGGTGGCGGGCGAAGGTCCCCGCGTCCCCGTCCCGACGAGAGCGCTGCAGCAGCCGCAGCGTCGACCAGCAGCCGATGGCGGCGACGGCGACGAAGCTGACCCGCCAGATGAGCGGGTTGGTCGTGCCCCCGATCTGCGCGAACAGGCCCATGAGTGCCGGCAGCAGGAACGCGAGATAGATGCCGCCCATGTCGCGGCGTCCCTCCGCGGTCCGCAGCCAGGTCTCGTGCTTCTGGACGACCGTCCACCAGAGCCCGACCAGGGTGAAGCACGTGGCGGAGAACAGGGCGTAGAAGGTCGAGACGTCCAAGGTCAGTACTCCGTGCGGTGCGGCAGGGCCCGCCACGCGTCGAAGGGCTCCTCCGACCGGGCTGCGGGGACGTGCGCGCGGCGCATCGGCCAGGCCTCCGACTCCGGCGCCGGGTCCAGCAACCCGTGGAAGACCGCGTCGTCGAAGCCCGCCGCCGCGGCCGCGTGCCGGTCCGCGGCGTGGACGACGGCGTCGACCCGCGCCCAGAGGGAGGCCGAGAGGCAGAGTGGGCACGGCTCGCACGACGCGTAGACGGTCGCTCCGACCAGGGCGAAGTCGCCCACCTGGCGGCACGCGTTGCGCAGCGCGACGACCTCGGCGTGCGCGGTCGGGTCGAGGTCGGACGTGACCCTGTTGCCGCCCTCACCGATGACGGCCCCGTCGCGGACGACGACCGCACCGAACGGCCCTCCGCCACTGGCCACGTTGGCGATGGCGAGGTCGATGGCGTGGTCGAGCCACTTCTGTTCGTCGGTCATGTCCTCATGCTGACAGCCCGTGCCGCCGTGCGACAGCACTTTGCGCCGGCGTCAGCAGTCAGGCGAGGAGGTCCCGCCACGTGCGCGGCTCCCGACCCAGGAGGCGCCGGAGCGTGCTCGGGTCGCCGACGAGCCCGTGCCGGTCGTAGCTCTCGAACATCGCGACGAGGTCGTCGCGGGCCTGGTCCGACATGGCCGCACCGGGACCGGCGACCCACTCCTGCACCGGCATCGCGACCGCTTCGACCGGGTGTCCGAGGACCGTGGTCGCGATCTCGGCCATGTCACGCACGGTCAGCCGTTCCGGGCCGGCGAGCTCGTACGTCACGCCGCCGTGCCCCTCCTCCGTGAGGACCGCGGCCGCGACCTCCGCGACGTCGTCGAGGTCGACGTTGGTGAAGGGCGCGTCGACGGAGTGGGGGACCTCGATCCGTCCGGCCCGGGCCGCGGGGAGCAGGTTCTGCGCGTATGCCGCCGGGCGCAGCACCGTGACCGAGTCCAGTCGCGCGCGGATCGCTCGCTCGGCCTCGGCCTTGCGCCGGTGGTGCGGCATCGACGCGTCGTCCGGGTGCAGCACGGAGTGGAAGACGAAGCGCGACACCCCTTGTGCCGCAGCGGAGCGCGCGACCCGACGCGCCATCGGCACCTCGTCGGGGTGGACGTTCGGGGCGAGGTGGTAGACCCCGTCGACCCCGGCCATCGCCTCGGCCAGGCCGTCCCCGGTGGCGAGGTCGAGCGTGACCACGCGCACCGACGCGCCGGCATACGGGACACCACGTGACCCCGGCCGGACCGCAGCGCGCACGCGCACCCCGCGGCCCACGAGAGCGCGCGTCACGGCGCGGCCGGTCTTGCCGGCCGCGCCGATGACGAGGACCTCACTCGGTGACGGGCTCACACCCAGTCGTACTCGCTGGCGGCGGCGCCGTCGGCGAGGCGGGCGTACCCCGGTCCACGGTCGAAGAACGGTTGCTCCTCGCGGTCGCCGCGCAGCTGGGCGCGCAGGGCCTCGCTCGCCTCGGCGTCGATGCTCACGTCGTCCTTGTCGCCGGTCGCGACGACGCCGTATGCCGTCCGCGCACCCTCGAGGGAGACCTTGCCCCAGCGCAGGTCGCGCTCGACCTCGTCGAGGGGACGCTCGAGCGGGTCGCCCCAGCCGCCGCCGCCGGTGGTGCGGATGCGGATGACCTGGCCGGCCTTGACGGGCTCGGCGTCGGCGAGGGCGTCGACGTCGCGCTCGTCGGGGCCGCCGACGTCCACGGTGACGCTGAACGACTGGCCGGCCTTGCCGCCCTTGACGCCCCAGCAGGCGAGGATCGAGCGGTCGGCGATGGACATGAAGTTCGCGTCGTTGAGCATCCGGATGTGCTTCTCGTAGCCGAGGCCGCCGCGGTAGCGACCCGCCCCGCCCGAGTCGACGGCCAGGCCGAGGCGCTCGACGATGAACGGGAAGCGCGACTCGGTGAACTCGGTCGGCAGGTTGCGGGAGTCCGGCACGACGTGGATGGTGTCCTCGCCGTCGGCGTAGTAGCGGCCGCCGGAGCCGCCACCGAGCACCTCGCGCATGAGGTAGTCGTTGCCGTCGCGGTCCTTGCCGTAGACGCCGGTGTAGCGGATCGTCTCCTGGTCGGCCGGCATCTGGCCGTCGACGGCCTTCGCCACGACGCCCGAGAGGACGCCGAGCAGGCGGAGGATGACGAAGGTGCGGGCGTTGGTCGGCGCCGGGTAGATCGGCGTGAGCAGCGTGCCCTTCTCGGGGAAGCGCATCTCGATGAGCGGCACGATGCCCTCGTTGACGTCGAGCTCGGCCATCCGTTCGGGGGTGTCGGCGAGGTTGCGCAGGATCGGCGCCAGCCACTTCTTGAGGAAGTTGCCACCGATGTAGTCGCCGCAGTGGTTGATCGGCCCCTTGGCCTGGGGTGCGGTGCCGGTGAAGTCGACGATGAGCCGTGGGCCGCCCGGGAAGTTGGTCTCGGGGTCGGCCGGGGCGTCGTCGACCTTGGTGAGCGTGATCCTCTGCGTGTGCAGCCGGGGCTCGTCGATGCCGTCGTGCTCGGCGTAGTCCTCCCAGACGTAGCTGCCCGCGGGGATCTTGCTGAGGATCTCGCGGCGATAGGTCTCGGTGGTCGTGTCGAGGATCGCGTCGAACGCGGCCTCGACGCTGTCGCGGCCGTAGCGCGCGAAGAGGTCCGCAAGGCGGCGGGCGCCCATGAGGCAGGCCGAGCACTCGGCGTCGAGGTCGGCGGCGAGGCTGTCGGGCATGCGCGAGTTGCGGGTCATGATCCGCAGCGCCGCCTTGTTGGGCACGCCGGCGTCCCAGAGCTTGATCGGCGGGACCGACAGGCCCTCCTCGTGCACGCTCGTCGCGTTGCTCGGCATCGAGCCGGGCACGGCGCCGCCGATGTCGTCGTGGTGGCCGAAGGCCTGCACGAACGCGACGACCTCGCCCTCGTGGAAGACGGGGACGGTGACGCAGAGGTCCGGGAGGTGGCCGATGCCGCCCTCGGACTCGTAGACGTCGTTGTGGAAGAAGACATCGCCCTCGTTCATCTCCGACAGCGGGAAGTCGCGCGCGATCGGGTGCACGAGCGCGCTGTAGGACCGGCCGGTGAGCTTGCGGAGCTGGCGGTCGTGGATCCCGGCACGGAAGTCGTGTGCGTCGCGGATCATGGGGGAGCGGGACGTGCGCGCGATCGCGGTCTCGACCTCCATCTCGACGCTCGCCAGGGTGCCCTGGACGATCTCGACGAGGATCGGGTCGACGCTGCTGTCGGCAGCGGTGAGGCGCTTGCCGTGCTCGTATGCCGTGGGCAGGCCTGCCGTGTTCATCGCGCGTCCTTCGTCGAGGTCGTGGTCTTGGTGATGACGAGGTTGCCGTACGGGTCGACCACCACGGTGAAGCCGGGGTGGACGGGGACAGTCGAGCCGAACTCCTCGATGATCGCGGGGCCCTCGATGGTGTCGCCGGCGGCGAGGTCGGCCCGCCACCAGACGCCGGTCTCGACGTAGCCGTCCTCGGCGTCGAAGCAGACCCCGCGGGTCGAGCGCCGGGCGCGGTCCTCGACCGAGCCGCCGTCGGCGTCGCCGGCGGGGAGCTCGCGCAGCTGCGGGCGGGTGATCGGGCCGACGCCGGTGACGCGGAGGTTGACCCACTCGACCTGCTGGCGCGGGTCGTCGCGGAAGTCATAGCCGTAGAGCTGGCGGTGCTCGTCGTGGAACCCCGCCCCGACCTGGGCCGCGTACGCGGCGTCGACGGGCCGGTCAGTCGGCGCGGTGACCCGGACCTCGTAGGCCTGGCCGAAGTAGCGCAGGTCGACGGTGCGGGTGAACTGGTGCTCCTCGGGCGCGAAGCCCTCCTTGTCGAGGGCGGCGGCCGCCCGCGACGTGAGGTGGCTGAACGTCTTCTCGATGGCTGCGTGGTCGAGCGCGGTCTGCTTGGCCACCTGCGTCTGGACGTAGTCGTTCTTCACGTCGACGGTGAGCAGGCCGAAGGCGCTGACGTTGCCGGGGTTCTGTGGGACGACGACGCCGGCGAGGTCGAGGATGTCGACGAGGCGGCAGGCGAGCAGCGAGCCGGAGCCGCCGAACGTCGTGAGCATGAAGTCGCGCACGTCGAGCCCGCGCTTGACGCTCACCTGGCGCAGGGCGTTGGCCTGGTTCCACGCCGAGATCTCGAGGATGCCGGTGGCGCAGCGCTCGAAGTCGAGGCCGAGCCGGCCGGCGAGCTCCTCGATGCCGGTGCGGGCCGCGTCGACGTCGAGCGGGATCTCACCGCCGAGCAGGTGCGGGGGGATGCGCCCGAGGGTGACGTGGGCGTCGGTGATGGTCGGCGCGGTGCCGCCCTTGCCGTAGCAGAGCGGGCCCGGGTCGGCGCCCGCCGAGTGCGGTCCGACCTTGAGCGCGCCCTCGGGGGAGACCCAGGCGATGGAGCCGCCGCCGGCGCCGACGGTGACGACGTCGATCATCGGGATCTTGCTCGGGTAGGCGCCCACGGTGCCCTCGGTCGTCAGCGTCGGCTCACCGTCGAGGACGACGGAGACGTCGGTCGAGGTGCCGCCACCGTCGCAGGTGAGGACCTTGTCGAAGCCGGCCTTCTGCGCGATGAGCGCCGCGCCGAGCGCACCGGCGGCCGGCCCGGACAGGACGGTCGTGATGGGCTGGTGGACGACCTCGTCGGCGGAGAGGACACCGCCGTTGGACTTCATGATGTAGAAGGGGATCTCGCGGCCGCTGTCGCCGGTGAAGCCCTCGAGGCGGCTGTGGATGTTGCTCACGTAGCGGCTGACGTTGGGCTTGACCGCGGCGTCGACGAGCGTCGTCATCGAGCGCTCGTACTCGCGGTACTCGCGCAGCACCTCGCTCGAGATCGAGACGATCGCCTCGGGGTGCTCGCGGCGCAGGATCTCGCGCATCCGCAGCTCGTGCTCGTCCGCGGCATACGAGTGGAGGAAGCAGACGCCGATCGTCGTGATGCCGCGGTCCTTGAACCAGCGGGCCGCCGCGACGGCGCTCTCCTCGTCGAACGGGCGGATCTCGTTGCCCTCGAAGTCGACGCGCCCGCCGACGGTGCGGACGGCCTCCGCGGGCACGATGCGCGGCGGCTTGACCCAGAAGTAGGAGTTGCCGTAGCCGTCGGGCACGGCCTGCCGGGCGATCTCCAACATGAACTCGTAGCCCTCGGTCGTGATGAACCCGAGCTGCTCCACCTTGCCCTCGAGGAGCTTGTTGGTGGCGACCGTGGTCCCGTGGCAGACGGCGGTGATGTCCTCGCCGCTCGCCTCCATGAGACCCAGCACCTTGTCGATGCCGTTGATGAAGCCGTCCGCCGGGTTGCTGGGCGTGCTGGGGGTCTTCGTCGTGACCAGCTCACCGCTGTCCTCGTCGAAGGCCACGACGTCCGTGAACGTCCCGCCCGTGTCGATACCGATCCTGATCCGTCGCTGCGCCATGCCTGAAATTCAAGCCGGGTATGCCGTCCGGTCTCGTTGTCAATCTCTGCCAACGGATCGCGGGAACCGCCTCACAACCCGCCAACGATGCCGGTCTCAACCGGGGACCGTTTCCCGCCGCCCCCGGAAAAGGGGAGGCCGGTGGGGCGGGTCGGCGGCGGCCGTTGACCCGAGTCGGGCGCGCGTGGCACTGTCGGGCCCAGCGCTCGGTCTTGCCCAGCGCTCGGCCTGGGCCGGCGGAGAGGAGGCGCGCGGGTGGACACCGACCACGGGACGCGGGTCATCGTCTACACGCGTGCGGGATGCCCCTTCTCGATGAAGCTGCGGACGAAGCTGCGCCTCGCGGGGATCGACTTCGAGAGCGTGGACATCTGGGCCGACGACGAGGCCCGGGCCCTCGTGCGGAGCGTCAACGGGGGGAACGAGACCGTCCCGACCGTGCAGATCGGCGAGGAGTTCCTCACCAACCCCGCCCTGCGCGAGGTGCGCGACATGCTCGCCCAGCAGGGGACGCAGGGGACGCAGGGGACGCAGGGCTGAGGGTTCCGGGCGCCCCGGTCGGCCAGGTCGGGTCCCTCCCGCAGCGGCACGTCGATCTCGCCCGGGCATGCCGCCCGGGCGCCATGCCGCTGCGAGAACGACAGGGCAGTCGGATGCCGCCGAGGGTCAGTCGCCCTCGGGTACGTGGTCGGGCCGGGGGCCGCCGTGGGGGAACGACGTCTTGGCCGCCGCCTCGAGCTCCTCGCGGTGGCCCCGAATGAGGTCGAGGTTGCGGTCGCGCAGGTGGTCGAAACCCTGCTGGATGTTGGAGCCGGGCGTGAGCGAGGCGAGCGCGGTCTCGGGGTCGAGGCGCGCCGAGACCCAGCCCTCGTGCGAGGCGGCCTTGGCGACGATCGTCGCGTTGGGCGTGACGATGTGGCTGTTGCCGAAGTAGATGACCCCGGCCGGGTCGATGCCGGTCGCGTTGGCGCCGATGACGAACACGTGGTTGTCGTAGGCCCGGGCGCGTGAGGTCAGCTCCCAGATGTCGGCCGAGCGGAGCAGCGCCGACGGGCGGCAGATGACCTCCGCGCCCTGGACGGCCTGGATCCGGGAGAGCTCGGGGTAGTCGCCGTCGAAGCAGATGATCATGCCGATCCGCCCGAGGGCGGTGTCGCTCACGGTGACGGTGTCGCCGGGCGTGACCCACCCGCCGCCCGAGACGGCCTCGGTGCAGAACGGGTGCGTCTTGCGGTAGACCCCGAGGAGTGTGCCGTCGGTGTCGATGAGGACGGACGCGTTGTAGACGATTCCGCGCTGCGGGCCGCGCTCGTAGGTGCCGACGCAGAGGACGACGCCCAGCTCGCGGGCCACGGCCTGGAACGGCTCGGTCATGGCGCCGGGCAGCTCGCTGACAAGGTCCCAGAGCATCTCGACGGGGCAGTCGGGCGTGAACCCGGTGGTGGCCGACTCGGGGAGCACGACGAGCTCGGCGCCGGTCTCGGCGACACACCGGCGCACGAAGTCGACGCAGCGCGCGATGTTGGCCTCGATGACCTGCGGAGTGAGGGAGCCCCGCACGGGAGCCACCTGGATGGCAGCTGCAGTGAATGCACGCATCAGCGTCGTCCTCCGATCGCCCAGCCCAGTACGACACCGACGAGGGTGAGCGCCCCGCCGACGAGGACCCCGAAGCCGAAGTCCTTGCTCGATCCTCCCACCAGCGATCCGGGTGCACCGCCCGGGCCGGCCGACCCGGCATACGTCGCCTGGTCTCCGCCGCCCGCCGCGACCGCACCACCGGCGGCACCCACGCCGGCCCCCACCGCAGCGGGCTGGGCCGCAGCCGGGCGCTCGCCGGCGATGTCGCGGTCGAGTGCGGTGAACATCTGGCCGGCCATCTTGCGGGCCACCCCGGCGAGCATCCGCTGGCCGACGCCCCCGATCGGGCCCCCGACGATCGCGTCGGCCTCGTAGCTGATCGCCGTGCCGCCGGACTCGCCCGGCGCCAGCGAGACCTCGACGGTCGTCGCGATGGTGCCCGGCGCCCCGGCCCCCTCGGCCTTCATCGTGAACGCGGTCGGCTCGGTGACGTCGCTGATGGCGACCTCGCCGGCATACGAGCCCTTGATCGCCGCGACCCCCGCCATCACCGTCATGGCGTAGCGGCCCGGTGACAGCTCGCGCAGCGACTGGCACCCGGGGATGCAGCGGGCGAGCACGGCCGGGTCGTGGACTGCGGCCCACACCTGGTCGGGGGTGGCGGCCATCTGGGCGCTGCCGGAGATCTTCATGCGGACTCCTCGGTCGGGGTCGGGCTCACGGTCTCGAGCGAGCGGGCGTGCGCACGGCGCAGGTCCCACAGCTCGTTGGGGCTGATCGGCATCGAGCGGATCGGGAAGCCCTCGGCGTCCTCGATGGCCGACGCGATGACGGCGGTCACCGGGATGGTCCCCGCCTCGCCGGCGCCCTTGATCCCCAACGGGTTCAGGGGCGAGGGCGTCTCGAGGTGGTCGGTCTCGATGTGCGGGACCTCGGACGCGTACGGCATGAGGAAGTCCATGAACGAGGCGTTGAGCAGCTGCCCGGTCTCGTCGTAGGCCATCCGCTCGTAGAGCGCGCCACCGACGCCCTGGGCGACCCCACCGTGGACCTGGCCCTCGACGATCATCGGGTTGACGACGGTGCCGCAGTCGTGGATGACGCAGTAGCGCAGGATCCGGATCTCCGCAGTGACAGGGTCGGTCTCGACGATGGCGGCGTGCATGCCGTTGGCGAACGTCGCCTGGGTCGGGGAGTAGAAGTCCTGGCCCTCGAGCCCGGGCTCCTCGTCGTCGGCGACCGGCGGCTTGTCCGGGTCGAAGGTGCCGGCGAACTGGGTCGCGGCCTTGGCCGACTCGTCGAACGCGTAGCGCAGCGGGTTCGACATGACGGCCACCGTCGACAGGGCGATCGAGGCGTGCGGCGCGCCCTTGACGCTGATCGTCCCGTCCTCGATCTGCAGGTCCTCCTCGGCGACCTCCAGCGCGTCGGCGGCGATGCGCAGCGCCTTCGCGCGCACCGCGCGGGCCGCGAGGGCGACGGCGTTGCCGCTCATGACGGCGCCGCGCGACGCGAACGTCCCCACGGCATACGGCATCCGCCGCGTGTCACCGGTGGTCACGTGGACGTCATCGATGGAGACGCCGAGCTCGTCGGCGACGATCTGCGCGAGGATCGTCTGGTGCCCCTGGCCCTGCGTGGTCAGGCCGGTGGCGACGTTGACGCGGCCGCTCGTCTCGACGTGGACGTGGCCCCCTTCGTACGGGCCGACGCCGGTGCCCTCGACGTAGCAGCCGATGCCGAGTCCCACCTTGCGTCCCTGCGACTCCGCCTCCTCGCGGTATGCCGCGAAGTCGTCCCAGCCCACGAGCGCCTTGAGCTTCGCGAGCGAGGCGGGGAAGTCGCCCGAGTCGTACTTGAGGGGCCGGCCGTCCTGGAACATGAGCCCCTGGTCGAACGGCATCTCCTCGGGCTGGATGAAGTTGCGCGAGCGCACCTCGGCGCGGTCGAGTCCGAGCTCGGCGGCGATCGCGTCCATGGTGCGCTCCATCGCGAAGCAGCCCTGCGGGCGGCCGGCGCCACGGTAGGGGGTGACGATGGCGGTGTTCGTGTACAACGACCAGAACTCGACGCGGTAGTTCTGCGGCTTGTAGGGCCCGAGCAGCTGGGTCGCGGTGATGATCGGGACGATGACGCCGTAGGGGAGGTAGGCCCCGTTGTCGTGCCAGAACCTCACGTCGAGGCCGAGCAGCCGCCCGTCGTCGTCGAACCCGACGGTGACCTGCTGCACCTGGCCGCGCTCGTGGGCGCTGGAGGTGAAGTGCTCGCGGCGGTCCTCGGTCCACTTGACGTCGTGGTCGAGGCGCCGGGCCGCCCACGGGACGAGGACCTCCTCGGGCCACGGGTGCATGATCTTCACGCCGAAGCCGCCGCCGACGTCGGGGGCGATGCACTCGACCTGCGACAAGGGCAGCTGGAGCTTGGCGGCCACCGCGGCCCGGACGCCGGTGGAGGTCTGGGTGGACGAGTGCAGCCGCAGCCGCTGCTCGTCCGAGTCCCAGTGTGCGAGAACGCCCCTGCCCTCCATGGGTGTGCAGGCGCTGCGCTCGATGTCGAGGTCGAGGGTGAGCGTGTGAGGGGCCGCAGCCAGAGCGGACTCGACGTCGCCGACCTCCTGCAGCAGGTGGGCTGCGACGTTGCCGGGGGCGTCGTCGTGGACGAGGTTCGCGCCGTCTCGGGCGTTCTCGATGCCGACGACGGGCGGCAGGAACTCGTAGGAGACGACGATCCGCTGGGCCGCGTCCTCGGCGACGTAGCGGTTCGTCGCGACGACCATCGCGATCGCCTCACCGACGTGGTTGACGTCGTCCTTGGCGAGCGCGTGCCCCGTCCGGCCGGCCTCGATGCTCGGGTGCGGGATGAGCAGTGGCAGGCGGTCGGCGGCCGGTCCCTCGAGGTCCTCGTGGGTGAAGATCGCGACGACGCCCTCGACGTCGAGCGCGCCCTCGACGTCGATGTCGGTGATCCGCGCGTGGGCGTGCGGGCTGCGCACGAACGCCGCCTCGTATGCCGTGTGGCCCAGGTCGTCGAGGTAGCGCCCGTTGCCGGTGACGAGCCGCGGGTCCTCCCGGCGCAGGACGGGCTGGCCGAACTGCCTGGTCGTCATACCGGGTCACCGCCCTCGCTGGGCGTGGCGGGCGTGGCGGGCGTGGCGCGTTCACGGTTGATCTCGGCGGCGCGCAGGACGGCCTTGCAGATGTTCTGGTAGCCCGTGCAGCGACAGAGGTTGCCCGAGATCGCCTCGCGCGCCTCCTCGGACGTGGGGTCGGGGTTCTCCTCGATGAAGGCGGTGATCGTCGTGACGAAGCCCGGCGTGCAGAAGCCGCACTGGAGCCCGTGGCACTCGACGAAGGCCTGCTGCACCGGACCCATCGCGTCCTGCGTGCCGAGGCCCTCGACCGTCGTGATCGCCATGCCCTCCGCGGAGACGGCGAACATGAGGCAGGACCGCATCGGCTTCCCGTCGATGAGGACGGTGCACGCGCCGCAGACGCCGTGCTCGCAACCCACGTGAGTGCCCGTGAGGCGCAGGTCGTGCCGGATGAAGTCGGACAGCAGGCGACGCGGCTCCACGGTCCGGGTGTGGGCGATGCCGTTCACGGTCACCGTCACGTCGACGGTCGTGCTCGCGTCCTGGTCGATGTCGGTCATGCCGTCCCTTCCGTCGTGGCCCGCGTCAGTGCGCGGCGGGTGAGCTCGGCGGCGAGCATCCGGCGGTACTCACTGCTGGCGTGGATGTCCGCCTCGGGGGCGATCCCGGCCTGCACCAGCTCGTCGACGCCATCCCAGCGCGACGAGACGGGCTGTCCCGCAACGGCGTCGGTGAGGTCGACGACCACCGGTATGTCGGTGACGGAGACGTATGCCGCCCGCGCGCCGGTGACGACCGCCTCACCGGAGTCCGTGCTCACGTCCACCGCGACGCCGACCCCGGCGACCGCGTAGTCGCCGGAGCGCCGGGCCGACTCGAGGAAGGCCGTTCGGGTGCCTGGTGCGAACCGGGCGAAGCGGACCGCCTCGACAAGCTCGTCGGCTTCGAGCACGGTCTGGAGCGGACCCTCGAAGAACTCCGACGCGGCCACCTCTCGTCGCCCGCGGGGGCCGACCACCTCGATGACGCCCTCGGTGAGGACGAGCACGGACGGCATCTCGCCGGCGGCGTCGGCGTGCGCGATCGAGCCGACGGTGGTGCCGCGGTTGCGGATCGCGGGGTGAGCCACGCAGAGGAGAGCTTGGCGCAGGAGGGGGAGCACGGCATACGCCTCGCCGTGCTTCTCCAGCTCGGCATGACGGACGGTCGCACCGACCCGCACGTGGGTGTCGGTGACGGTGACCGTGTCGAGCCCGGCGACGCGGTTGATGTCGACGAGGTGGGCGGGCTGCGCCAGGCGCATGTTGAGCACGGGGATGAGGCTCTGGCCGCCGGCGAGGACCTTGCCGTCGTGCCCGACCTGGCCCAGGACCGCGACGGCCTCGTCGAGGGTCCGGGGGCAGTGGTGCACGAACGGTGCCGGTTTCACCTGGGAGCTCCTGCCTGCTGGTCGTTCCTGCTGGTCGTATTGGGGGAATGGCGCCGCCCCGCCCGGAGTCGTCCCCGGGCGGGGCGGCGGTGACGTGTCAGACCCGGCGGTCGCGGTCCGGGTCGCGCTCACCCTTGTCGCCGGGGTATCCGGGCTGGTACAGGTCGTCGATGCCGTCCTCGTCACCGTAGACCCGGTCGCCGGTGGCGATGGCGGTGCCTCCGCCCGAGCCTCCGGCGTCGGCGCGCCGACGGAGGTCGGCCGGGGCGAGGGTGCGCGCCAGGTGGAAGGCGCCGATCGCGACGATCGTGCCGAGGGCGATGCCACTGAGGGTGAAGTCCTCGCTGAACTTGAGCTTGACGTCGCCGATGCCGATGACGATGCCGGCGGCGACGGGGACGAGGTTGATCGGGTTGGCGAAGTCGACCCCGTTCTCCTTCCAGATCTTGGCGCCGAGCAGGCCGATCATCCCGTAGAGGACGACCGTGATGCCGCCGAGCACGCCACCCGGGACGGACGCGACGAGCGCACCGAACTTGGGGGAGAGACCGAAGAGGATCGCGACGAGCGCCGCCACGTAGTAGGCCGCCGTGGAGTAGACGCGGGTGGCCGCCATGACGCCGATGTTCTCGGCGTAGGTCGTTGTGGGGGAGCCACCGACGACCGAGGCGAGCATCGTGCCGACGCCGTCGGCGCCGATCGCGCGGCCCATGTCCTTGTCGAGGTCCGCGCCGGTCATCTCGGCGACGGCCTTGACGTGGCCGGTGTTCTCGGCGATGAGGGCGATGACGGCGGGGAGGACGAGGAGGATCGCGGCCGTGGTGAAGGTCGGGGTGTGCCAGCCGGCCACCTCGGTGCCGTCGGCGTTGAAGATGGTCTTGGCCGGGAAGCCGAGCCACGCGGCGTCACCGATCGCGTCGGTGTTCCAGCGGAAGTGGTCGGTCGCCTCGGTGGCGCCGCCCAGGACCGAGTTGATCTGGCCGATCGTCTTGTCGAGGACCCACGACAGCAGCGTGCCGAAGATCAGCGCGAGGAAGATCGCGATGCGGCTGATGAACCCCTTGAAGGCCACCGCACAGACGATGGTGAAGAGCATCGTCAGCAGCGCGACCCACTGGTCCTGCGGCCAGTAGATGTTGGCCACGACCGGGGCGAGGTTGAAGCCGATGAGCATGACGACGGCGCCGGTGACGACGGGCGGCAGGACCTTGTGGAGGACCGCCGAGCCGAGGAAGTGGATCGCGAGGCCGACGAGCGCGAGCACGAGGCCGGCGACGAGGATCGCGCCGGTGACCTCGGAGGAGTCGCCGCCCTGGGAGCGGATCGCCGCGACCCCGCCGACGAACGCGGCGGAGGTGCCGAGGTAGCTGGGCACGCGTCCCTGGACGATGAGGAGGAACGCGATGGTCGCGATGCCGCTCATCATGATCGCGAGCTGCGGGTTGAGGCCCATGACGAGCGGGAAGACGAAGGTCGCGCCGAACATCGCGACGACGTGCTGCGCGCCGAGGCCGACGGTGCGGCCCCAGTCGAGGCGCTCGTGAGGAGCGACGACGTCGTCAGGCCCGAGCGTGCCCTCCTTGAGGGTCCAGCCAAATCCGAGAGCCATGTGCGTACCTTCCTCAGCGGGCGACGCGCGTGGTGTCACGTCGTCGTGGATACGAGGACGCTAACCGCGACGCCCTCGGGGACATTCGTCAATCTGTGACAGCGGACCCCGGGCGGGCTTGGCAAGTCGGGGTGGCCTCTGTCACAAGGGCTGACACGCGTCATCGTGGCACGGCGTGCGCCTCGGGAGCCCAGGTCCGGAGCAACTCGCCGAGCGCATTGGCGCGGGCGCCGACCAGGGGGGCGTTCTCGGTCACCTCGGCCCTGCGAACGGTGGCCTGGAGCCCGTCCGCCTCGGCGATCGCGGTGGTCACCGCGTCGACGACTTTGGTATGCCGTCCCCACCCTCCGCTGAGCACCACCAGCTCCGGGTCGAGGAGGTAGCAGTGGGCCCGGACGACCTGGGCGACGGCGGCGGCGAGGGTGCGGGCCTGGCCGACGCCGCGGTCGAGGTCCTCGACGACGGCCTCGACGTCGACGGCCGTGCCGCCCTCGCGGAGGTAGCCGAGGGCCTCGACGCACTCCATGAGGGTGCCGCTCCGCGTCGCCGCCGACCCTCGCCGCTGGACCGAGGTGAGGGAGTAGGCGATCTCACCGGCGAGGCCGCGCGCGCCGTGCAGCGGCCGGCCACCGCTCCACAGGGCCGCACCCATCCCCTCGTCGAGGTGGACGTGGAGGACGTCGTCGACCCCGTCCGCGACACCGTGCTCGCGTTCGGCGAGCAACGCCCAGCTGACGTCGTTGTCGACGACCGGGGGCACCGGGACGACGCCGTCGAGGAGGGCGACGGGGTCGAGCTCCCCGACGAGGAACGGGCTGGCCGGCAGCTCGATGACCCGTCCGGTGCGCCGGTCCACGGGGTCGGCGACGGCGAGGGTCATGGCCCGGATCGGCCCGGGGGAGTCGGCCGCGAGCGAACGGCATACGGCGACGAGGGCACGTCCGAGCGCGCCTGGGGTGACGGGCACCGGGATCGACCGTCGCCGGCTGGCGACGGTGCGACCGTCGAGGGCGACCACCTCGCCGACGATGCCGTGCGGTCCGGCCTGGACGGCGAGGGCGCAACCGGCCGTGTCGTTGACGGTGAGGTAGGTGCCGGCCCGGCCGCGACCCCCGGTCGCGCGCTCGCCCTCGACGAGGACGCCGGAGGAGAGCAGGCGCGCGACGCTCTGCGAGACGGTGGGCTTGGAGAGTCCGGTGGCGCTGGCGGCCGCGGCACGGGTCAGCTGGCCGGCCGTTGCCACCGCGGCGAGGACGTGGCGGTCGCTCATGGAGCGCAGCAGGTCGAGAGTGGGCAGGTCGGCGGGCACGTCGGAACCTTTCGTCAGGACTCCTTGCAAAGTAGCAGAGCGCTGCGCTACCGTTGCCTTCAGTCAGGACTCCTAACAAACTATCGCCGCCGAGTGAGGACCATCGATGACCACGCAGACCGACACACCCCAGCTGCCCCACTGGGAGAGCAAGCCCGAGGACGTCACGGGCGCCATCGTCGAGGTGAAGCGCGCGCTGCGTGCCCGCATCGCCGCGAGTGGCCGCACCGTCGAGGAGCTCTTCGCCGAGCTCGAGGCGTCCATCGCCCTCAAGGTCGAGAAGATCAAGGCCGAGCGCGCCTCAGGGGAGAGCGTCTGGCCGGTCATCGACTTCGCCGACATCGAGGCCGGCACCGTTCCCGCCGAGCTCGCCGCCAAGGTCAAGGAGCGCGGCTGCGCCGTGGTGCGCGGCACCTTCCCGAACGATCAGGCCCTGCAGTGGGACCGCGACATCGTCGACTACGTGGAGCGCAACAAGTTCTTCGAGACCTACACCGGTCCGGCCGACGACTTCTTCGCGAGCGTCGAGAGCACGCCCGAGATCTACCCGATCTACTGGTCGCAGCCGCAGATGGAGGCGCGCCAGAGCCCGCGGATGGCCGCGGTGCAGGGCTTCCTCAACAGCCGGTGGACGCACGAGTCCGAGGGTCGCCAGTGGTTCGACCCGGACCGGGACTCGCTCTACCCCGACCGCATCCGCCGCCGCCCGCCGGGCACGGACTCGGCGGGGCTCGGCACCCACGTCGACACCGGCAGCATCGACCTCTTCATGACCGAGGGCTACCAGCAGGTCTTCCGCCACCTGTTCTCCGGCGACGTCGAGAGCTACGACCCGTGGAACGCGGCCCACCGCACCGAGGCCGTGAACTACCCAGCGTCGACGATGTGCTCGGCGTTCCGCACCTTCCAGGGTTGGACGGCGCTGTCCGACATGGGCCACGACCAGGGTGTCCTCCACACGGTGCCGATCCCGGAGGCGATGGCCTACCTCATGCTGCGCCCGCTGCTCGACGACGTCCCCGACGACGAGCTCTGCGGTATCGCCCACAACCAGACCTTCCCCATCACGTGGAAGTGGCACCCGCTGCTCATGGAGGCCGTCTCCGGCATCCCCGACGTGCAGGCGGGCGACACCGTGTGGTGGCACTGCGACCTCATCCACTCCGTCGCGCAGGTCGAGGACCAGGTGGGCTGGGGCAACGTCATGTACATCCCCGCCGCGCCGTGGTGCCCCCGCAACGAGGCGTACGCCGCGAGCGTGCGGGAGGCGTTCCTCACTGGTTCCAGCCCGAGCGACTTCCCCGAGGAGCACTACGAGCGCGACTGGAAGGGCCGGTTCCAGCCCGAGCAGCTCAACGAGATCGGCCGGCGCGGCCTCGGCCTCACCGACTGACACGCCCGCTTGCGTCCGCAACCCTGGTCGCGAACCCGACCAACGTTGCGGACGCAACGGTGGCGCTCCTTTGCGTCCGCAACCCTGGTCGAAAAGCCGACCAGGGTTGCGGACGCAAGGGAGGCTCGCTCAGACGCCGCGCATCTGGCGGATCCGCAGGGCGAGCGCCAGGGTGAGGCGGAGCTGCGGGTCGGTCGTGAACGGCCCGAGCATCTGCTCGAGCTTGGCGATCCGGTAGCGCAGCGTGTTGTAGTGGAAGAAGAGGAGTCGCGCCGTCTCGGCGACGTTGAGGTTGGTGTCGAGCAGGACCTGCAGGGTCTGGCGCAGGTCGGCGTACGACGCCTGGTCGTCGGTGGCCAGCGCACCGAGCGCCTCGTCGACGAACGCACGCAGGTCGGCCGTGTCGGGGATGAGCGACAGCAGCCGGTAGATCCCCAGGCCGTCGAAGTGCATGACCGCCGACTCGCCCTGCATCTGCCGGCCGACGGCCACCGCGCGCAGCGCCTCGGAGTAGGCCCGCGGGATGTCGGCCACCGAGTCGACGGGCCGTGACACGCCGGTGGAGAACGAGCGCCGGCCGCCGCCACCGTCGCCGCGCACGATCTTGACCATCTCGCCCACGGACCGCATGACGGTGTCGTGCTCACCGTCGCCGCCACACGGCGCGGGCATGAGGGCGACGACCTCCTGGCTGAAGCCCGCCACCGGCGCCATCGGCTCGCGGGTGCGCACCGCCTGCACCCACGCGCGCACGAACCGGTCCTGCAGGGAGCGCACCTCGTCGCTGGTCCGCGCCGTGTGGGCGTCGTCCTCGTCGGTCTCGGCGACGACGACGACCATGCGCCGGTCGAGGTTCCAGCCGAGCGCGGCGGCGTGCGCGACCGCCTCGGTCGGGGACCCCACCCGGCCGACGAGCGTGTCGCGGAGGAACTCGGCGCGGTACTTGCCCTCGACCGCCGACACGGCCTGGTCCTTGGTGATCGCCAGCGCCGCCACGGCGGCCGCGCGCTCGAGCCCGTGCACGTCGGTCGTCGTGAGGACCCGGCCCGGGGTGAAGATCGCGAGCAGTCCGTGGTCCGAGGTGCCGGCGACGATCCGCACCATCGCCCGCTCCGACTTCGTCACGCCCCCGGCTCGCACCCCCACGGGCTCGTCCTCGACGATGAGCCGCCCGGTCCGGTCGAAGCACTCGAGCCCCATGACGTGGGCGAACGACTCCTCGGAACCCGCCTTCGCGACGGTCCGGCCGTCGGTGGTCGTCACGAGGGCCACCCCGGGGAAGAGCGTGACGAGGGCCTCGCAGAGGTCGTCGAGCGAGCCGCCGGCGAGGACGGTCTGGACGAGGATGCGGTTGACCTCGTCCTCACGCCGGAGCAGCTCGGACTGGTGCTCCACCACACGCCGGAGCGACGCGACCGTCGACGCGACGTCGTCGCCGTCCGACTCCGTCGATGGCAAGTGCTGGCCCTCAGCAGGCGGATCGTTGGCAACTTTTACCATCCGGCCACTGTAGTCATCCTGACTACCGTTTCAGGGGTGCTTCCCACAATCCCCGCCGCGGTGTCGCCGCTCGTCCGGGGTCTCGTCGCGGGCCGGGTGAGGCCCGCCGTGGTGCTCGCGGCGTTCCCGACGGCGCTCTACCTCGCGCTCGCCGACGAAGCCGCCGAGCACGCCGACGTCGTCGCCGTCGTCACCAGTGACGCACTCGTCCTCCCGACCGCGATCCTCCTCGCCACCCCCTCGCCGCACCCGTGGGGTGTCGTGCCGGGCGACATCGTCATGCTCGGAGGTGATGTGGTCGCGCTGCGCGGACACGGCATACGCGTCGTGCGCTCGTGGCGACCACGGCGAGTCGGGACGGCGGCACCCAGCGCGGCCACCTTCGACTGGCGCGGTCTCCTCGCGGACGTCGGGCGAGGGGAGGGGCTCACCCCCCGCGCCGACGACGTCCTCTGCGGTGCGCTCCTCGCGGCGCGCGCGGTCGGCATCGCCGGTCCCGAGACGCTCCCGCTCGAGCGGACGACGAGCCTGTCCGCGTCCCTGCTCGGCGCCGCGAACGAGGGGTATGCCGTGTCCTGCGTCGTCGACCACGTCACCGCCGCGGTGGCCGGCTCCCCGGACGTCGAGCGCACTCGCGAGCAGGTCCTCGCCATCGGTCACACCTCCGGCGCCGGACTGGTCGAGGGAATCGACCTCGTCCTCCACGCCGCCACCAGCCCCCAGCCGGAAGGAATCCTGTCGTGAGCATCACCCACGTCGACGTGCGCCGAGGCGCGTACCACGACTCCGTCACCCTGCTCCAGGTCTCACGCACCGTCGCCGACGCCGAGGGAGTGGAGGCGGCCCAGGTGGCGATGGCGACCGAGCTCAACGTCGAGGTGCTCACCGGGATGGGGTTCGACATCCCCGACGGCGCGGGCCCGAACGACCTCGTCCTCGCGGTCCGCGGCACCGACGACGCGGGGGTCGCGGCCGGGATCGCCGTCGCCGAGGCCGCCCTCGCCGCGAAGTCCGTGCCCTCCAGCGGCGGGTTCGGCGACCCGCCCACGCCGCGCACCGTCGGAGGAGCCCTGCGCGCCGGCGGAGCCGACCTCGCCCTCATCTCCGTGCCCGGGCGCTTCGCCACGGCCGAGGCGCTCGACGCCATCGCGGCCGGCGCCTCGGTGATGCTCTTCTCGGACAACGTCTCCGTGGAGGACGAGATCCTCCTCAAGGACGCCGCCGCGGACGCCGACGTGCTCGTCATGGGCCCGGACTGCGGCACGGCCGTCATCGGGGGAGTCGCCCTCGGCTTCGCCAACGTCGTCGAGGCCGGCCCGATCGGGATGGTCGCCGCGTCCGGCACCGGGGCCCAGCAGCTCATGTGCCTGCTCGACGCCGCCGGGGTCGGGATCTCCCACTGCCTGGGGGTCGGCGGCCGCGACCTCAAGACCGCCGTCGGTGGGCGCTCGACCCGGCAGGCGCTCGCCGCCCTCGCCGCGGACCCCGCGACGACGTCGATCGTCGTCGTCTCCAAGCCGCCGGACGAGGCGGTCCTCGCCGACCTCGAGGCGTATGCCGGCGGGCTCGGTGTGCCCGTCCGCTGGGCCACGCTCGGTGCCGGTCGCCCTGACCTCACCTCCGCGCTCGAGGCCGTGCTGCGGGCCGAGGGTCGCGAGGTGCCGCAGTGGCCCACGTGGGTGGCGACAGAGGACCCGGAGCCCGGCACCGTGGCCGGGGCGCTGCGCGGCCTCTTCTGCGGCGGGACGCTCGCCGACGACGCGATGCTCATCGCCGCCGAGACGCTGGGCGACATCCGCTCCAACATCCCGCTGCGCGACGACCTCGCGCTCGGGTCGGACCTTCGTCACGACGGACACCTCGTCATCGACTTCGGCGACGACGGCCTCACCCAGGGCCGCGCGCACCCGATGATCGACCCCAGCCTGCGGATGGAGCGGATCGCCACCGAGGCGGCCGACCCGACCTGCGGCGTCCTGCTCCTCGACCTCATCCTCGGGTACGGCGCCCACGCCGACCCCGCCGGCGAGCTCGCCGACGCCATTCGCGCGGCCCGGACCGCCGCCCGTGACGGTGGACGGGTCCTGCCCGTCGTCGTCTCGGTCACCGGCACCGAGGGCGACCCGCAGGGGCTCACCGCGACCTGCGAGGCGCTCGCCGCCGCCGGTGCCTCGGTCTTCCTCTCCAACCGTGATGCCACCCGGCACGCCCTCACCTTCCTCGGAGGTCTCTGATGACCCAGCCCACCGCACCGACCACGGGCGGGGCCTTGCGCGGGCCCCTGCGTGGGCTCCTCGCCGTCGAGTCGCCCGCCGTGGCCACCGCCGGGGTGCCCCTCTTCGCCGAGGCCCTGCGCGGTCAGGCCGTCGCGGTCACCGCGGCCGACTGGCAGCCGCCCATGGAGGGGACCGAGGCCGACCTCGGCCGGGTCATGGCCGACGCGCGGCGTGCGGAGGCGAACGCGACGGCATACGCCCGTCTCACGGCCTCGACCGCCGAGCTGTGCGACGTCAAGCAGGCCAAGGACGCGCTCGGACTCGAGCGGGGGACGTTCCTGCACGCCGGTCCGCCCATCGACTGGGAGCGCGCGTCGGGGCCGCTGCGCGGGGCGTTCATCGGCGCGGTGCTCTTCGAGGGTCTCGCCGACACCGCCGAGGAGGCCGAGAAGGCCCTCGCCGCAGGGAAGTTCACGTTCGAGCCGTGCCACCACCGCAACGCGGTGGGCCCGATGGCGGGCGTCGTCTCGCCGTCGATGTGGATGTACGGGCTGCGCGACGAGGTTCACGACGCGTGGTCGTGGTGCTCGCTCAACGAGGGGCTCGGCAAGGTGCTGCGCTACGGCGCGTACGGGCCCGAGGTCGTCGACCGGCTGCACTGGATGACCGACGTCCTCGGCCCGATCCTCCAGCAGTCGGTGCGGGCCACCGGACCGTTCGACATCAAGTCGATCCTCGCGCAGATGCTCCAGATGGGCGACGAGGGGCACAACCGCAACCGGGCCGGCTCGCTCATGCTGCTGCGCGAGCTCCTCCCGGGGATGATCACCGCCGACGCCAGCTCGAGCGACATCGCCGAGGCGGTGCGCTTCTCGGGCGCCAACGAGCACTTCTTCCTCAACCTCGGTATGCCGGCCTGCAAGCTCGCGACGATGGCCGCGCACGGCATCCCGGGCTCGTCGCTCGTGACGACCTTGGCGCGCAACGGCACCGACTTCGGCATCCGGGTCTCGGGGACCGGCGACGAGTGGTTCACCGGTCCGGCGAACACCCCGGAGGGGCTGTTCCTCGGGGACTACGGGCCCGACGACGCGAACCCCGACATCGGCGACTCGGCGATCACCGAGACCGCCGGCATCGGCGGGTTCGCCATGGCGGCGGCCCCGGCGATCGTCAAGTTCGTCGGCGGGGACGTGGCGTTCGCGCTGCGGGCCACGCAGACGATGTACGAGATCACGATGGGGGAGCACCCGATGTACCAGGTGCCGATCCTCGACTTCCGCGGCACGCCGACCGGCATCGACGTGGTGTCGGTCGTGCGGACCGGGATCCTGCCGCAGATCAACACCGGCATGGCCGGGCGCGTGGCGGGGACGGGCCAGGTCGGCGCCGGGCTCGTGACGCCCCCGGCGGAGTGCTTCCCGGCGGCCCTGGCAGCGCTGGCAGCGCGCGTCTGACCTGCCCCGCGTTGATTGCGTCAGCGCCAGTGGTCGCTAGAACCACCGTTGGCGCTGACGCAATGGGCCCCCGGGGTTGCCTGCGTCAGCGCCAGTGGTCGCTAGAACCACCGTTGGCGCTGACGCTACGGGGCCCCGGGTTGCTTGCGTCAGCGTCAGTGGTCGCTAGAACCACCGTTGGCGCTGACGCAGGGGTGACGGGGAGGTGCCGGGCGGAGGCCGCAGGTCTGGGAGGATGGCGCGCGTGACCGCACAGACTCTCGACGGCAAGGCGATCCTCGCGACCATCAAGGAGGAGCTGCGCGGCCGGGTCTCCGCCCTCGCCGAGCGCGGGATCGTGCCCGGACTCGGCACCGTCCTCGTCGGCAACGACCCGGGCAGCAGCTGGTACGTCAACGCCAAGCACAAGGACTGCGCGGAGATCGGCCTCTCGAGCATGCGTCGCGACCTGCCCGCCGACTCCAGCCTCGACGACGTCCTCGCGGTCGTGCGCGAGTTCAACGCCGACCCGGCGTGCACCGGCTTCCTCGTGCAGCAGCCGACCGGCCTTGACGAGAACCGGATCCTCGCCGAGGTCGACCCCGAGAAGGACGTAGACGGGCTGCACCCGACCAACCTCGGCTGGCTCGTCCTCGGCCACGAGGCGCCGCTTCCGTGCACGCCGGTCGGGTGCATCGAGCTGCTCCGTCGCTACGACGTGCCGATCGCCGGTGCCCGAGTGGTCGTCGTCGGCCGTGGCATCACCGTGGGCCGGCCCCTCTCGCTCATCCTCACCCGCCGTTCGGAGAACGCCACCGTCGTCCAGTGCCACACCGGCACGCGCGACCTGGCCGCCGAGGTCCGTCGGGCCGACATCGTCGTCGCCGCGGCGGGCGTGCCCGGGCTCATCACCGCCGACATGGTCAAGCCGGGCGCCGCGGTCCTCGACGTCGGTGTCAGCCGCGTCGTCGAGGACGACGGCCGCTCGGTCATCGCCGGCGACGTCGCCGCCGACGTGGCCGAGGTCGCCGGCTGGGTGAGCCCCAACCCCGGCGGCGTCGGGCCAATGACCCGCGCCATGCTCCTCAGCAACGTCGTCGAGATCGCCGAGAAGCACGCCGCCGCCTCCCGCTGAGCAACCCGCGGCAGCGGCCCAGAGAAACAGATGAGGCCCGTGCCCCCCACCGGGGGACACGGGCCTCATCTCATGCGGTGGAACTGGTCATGCGGTCGTGCGGGTCATGCGGTGGAGCGGTGGGTCACTTGGTGACGGCGTCGAGCGCGTCGATGAGCCCGTGGCCGTAGTAGCCGGAGCCCGAGGCGCCGCCCTCACAGGTGGCGTCGTTGGCGCCGTCACGGTTGGCGTCGTAGAACTCGGGGCAGGCCAGGGTGTCGGCCTCGCGCTCGAGCGTCTTCATCGCCTGCTTGGCGTTGAGGCCCGTGTCGGTGCCGCGGATGAGCGCGACGACACCGGCGGTGTGCGGGGACGCCATCGAGGTGCCCTGCTTGTAGCCGTAGCCACCGCCCCAGATGGTCGAGAGGACGCGACCGTTCTTGGACGGGGTGTCGGCCACGACACGCGAGTCGCCACCGGGAGCGGCGACGTCGACGACGTTGCGGCCCCAGTTGGAGAAGTACGACTTGACGGCCGTCGGGCCGACCGAGGAGACGGTCACGGTGTTGCCGACCTCGGTGGGCATGTCGTAGCAGCGCTGGTTGGTCTCACGGGGCGTGGGCACCGTGTTGTTGGGGCTGCCCGTGTCGGTGATCGGCTTGGAGAGGTCCCAGGCCGAGTTGCCGGCGGCGGCGACGTTGACGACGTCCTTCTTCTCGCTGTACTTCAGCGCGCGCTCGACGGCGAGGATCGCGGCCTTCTCGTCGAGGTTGGCCTTGCACCACAGCGCGTAGGGGTCGATGTAGTAGGAGTTGTTCGTGACCTCCATGCCCTTGTCCGCGGCCCAGATGAAGCCACAGATGGCGTACTCCGGGTAGATGTAGCCGGCGTCCTCGACGACCTTGACGGACGCGAGCTTGACGTTCGGGGCCACCCCGATGACGCCCTGCTTGTTGCGGGCCGCGGCGATCGTCCCCGCGACGTGGGTGCCGTGGTCGGACGTGGTGGGCTGCCACGCCTTGGAGTCGGTGTTGGGGACGCCGCGGTCGGTGCAGTCGACGGACTGGGAGGCGTCCACGTTGGCAGCGAGGTCGGGGTGGTCGGCCTCGATGCCGGAGTCGAGCACGCCGACGGTGATGTTGCGGTTGCCGTCGGTCTTGAGGTGGGCCTTGTCGGCACCGATCTGGCGCATGTGCCACTGGTTGGCGAAAAGCGGCTCCTGGGTGTCGTCGCCACCGGACGTGCCGGCGCCGAGACCCTGGACCACGCCGTCCACGGGAACGGTGGACGTGGGCTCGTAGGCCTGCATGGCCCGTGACGGGCCGGCGGCGATGATGCCGGGGGACTGGCGGGCCTTGTCGTCGAAGGTGTCGTCGGTCGCGCTGGCGATGACGACGCCGATCTGGGGCCATTCCTGGACGACGGTGCCACCGGCGGCCGTGACGGCGGCGACGGCCTTGTCGGTCCCGGTGCCGCCCTGGGCGACGACGAACGACGTCGGCCCGGCGAGCGGGGCGGCTCCGGCGGGCGCGGTCGCGGTCAGTGCCGTGGCTGCCACGGCGCACGTCGCGGTGGCGGCGATGGCGGCGGCCTTGCGCATGAAGGTCGAGTTCACGTGTTCCTCCTGGTTGTGGGTCGCACGATCGCGACCCACGCTGCACCCTGCCCCGTCGCCCACCGGAGGGCAATGGTTCTGCACAAAACTTTGTGCAATCCATACCTTCGGGGCCGACGGCCGGCCCGGACGCGTATGCCGTCCGCCCCCGCCCCGTCCCCAACTCGCCAATTCCCCGGTTGGGGACGGACACGCCGTGTGCCGAACGGGGGAATTGGCGAGATAGGGACGGTCAGAGGGCCACAGGGTCAGAGGGTGGCGAGGCGGAGGTTGGTCAGCTCGTCGGGGTAGTGGCGCTTGATCCCCACCTTGCGCGCCAGGTCCTCGATGATCGGCGGGGCGTAGTCGTGGCCGTAGAGGCTCTGGCAGGAGCCGAGCCCGCCGGGGCTGAAGACGTTGACCTCCATGAGCTTGTCTCCCACGATGTCGAGCCCGACGAGGAACATGCCGTCGGCGACGAGCTTGGGTCGGACCGCCTCGACGAGCTCGAGCATCCCGTCGGTGACGGCGACCTTGCTCGCCTTGCCGCCCGCCGACATGTTGCTGCGCAGGTCCTCGCTGCTGCTCTTGCGGCGGAAGGCGGCGATCCGGCCGTCCACCTCGAGCGGGCGTCCGTTCATGACGAACATCCGGACGTCGCCCTCACTGGCGGCGGGCAGGTACTCCTGGGCGACGACGTACCCGTCCCGGGCGATCGCCTCGATGATCTGGCTGAGGTTGGGCGACTCCTCGCTGTTGACGAGGAAGACCCCGCTTCCGCCTGATCCCTGCAGCGGCTTGAGGACCGCGCGGCCGCCGAGGTCGGAGATGAAGCCCGCGATCCGGTCCTCGTCGCGGGAGATGAGCGTCTGCGGCCGGACCGCCTCGGGGAAGTGCTGGAAGTAGGCCTTCGAGAGCGCCTGGGCGAGGTTCGTCGGGTCGTTGACGACGAGCACGCCCGACCCGGCGAACAGCTCGCCGAAGGCCACGGCGGCGGTGTTGGCCCACGGTCGGGCCTCGGCGTCGTCGGCCGGGTCGTTGCGGAGCATGACGACGTCGAACTCACCGAGCGGGAGGCGCTCCTCCACGTCGGGCTTCTGCACGTCGTCGAGGAAGCGCTCGAGCGAGCGATAGCTCTTGCCCTTGCCACCGCCGCGGACGCGCGCGGTGAGCGACCCGTCCGGCTCGTACGCGAAGTCTCCGATGCCCATGAGGAACGCCTCGTGGCCCATCTGCGTGGCCGCCATGGCCAGCCGTGTCGTCGTGTAGAGGGGCGACTCGCTCAGGACGTCGTTGACGACGAAACCGATCTTCATGCTGCTCCTTTGATGAGCTGCGCGACGTCGTCGGCCTGGTCGGCCGCGGCGACGAGCCGCTCGGTCGATGCGGGGTCCTCGAGGTAACGAGGGATGAGACGTGGGGGGTGCAGGACGCCGCGCTCGTCGAGCTCGCGGATGAGCGGCAGGTCCTCGAGCGAGAACTTGCCGAGCCAGAGCAGGTCGAGGTCGCCGCCGCCGCGAAGGTGGACGAGCAGCGCGACGAGGCCACGGAGGTAGATCGCGTCCTTGCTCAGCCCGCCGGAGCGGTAGGCGCGCATCGTCGTCGTGAACGCGCTGCTCTCCGGGAAGCCCTCGTCGACGAGAGCCCGCCACGCCTCCACGAAGGAGGCGCCCGCGTGCATCCGGTGGACCGTCAGCACGCGAGCAGCGAGCTGCCGCAGGCGGAACGGGGTCAGCTCGCCGCACCCGATCTCGGCGAGGACCGCCAGGCCCTCCTGCGTCTCGTCGTAGCCGGCGAGGCCGGCGCCGAGGACGCGGACCGGCTGGGCGGAGCCGTTGACCTGGGTGACGAGGTGGGTGCCGACCTCGTGCTGGATGAGCGCGTTGGCGCGGGCCCGCTGGACGGCGGCGTCGTTGTCGATGAGGAGCGTGTTGCCGCTGACCATGACCCCGTTGACGTCGTCGCGCATCTCCGCGTGGATGTCGATCTCGGGGTCGATCGAGCGGTAGTGGTCGATCTCGAGCTGGGCGAGCTCGAGGAACTCGGGCGCCGACAGGCTCTGCCCGGCGCTCTCGACGCGGTGGACCCGGCCCAGGATGTTCTCGGCCTGCTTGCGCAGCTCCGGCGACGCCGCACCGTAGAGCTCGATGCTGAGGGCGCTGAAGTCGTCGGAGTCCCGGGCGCGCAGCATCTCGATCTGCAGCCCGAGCTCGCGGTGCTTGGCCCGCAGGAGGTGGCCGAGCGTGGCGTCCTCCACAGCAGCGACGTCGATGTTCTCGAGCGCCTTGGCGAGGACGTCCGGCGAGACCTCCAGGGGCCGGTAGGTGAACGAGGGGTCCTCGACCCGCCCGTCGACGAACGCGCGGCGCACCTCGTCGGCGTTGACCGGGGTCACGTCGAGGAGGAACTGCATGCCCCCGGCGGTCTGGGCCAGCACGTGGTCGATGGCCAGGTCGGCCACCGAGAAGTGCTCGCTGCTCATCGGTCGCGCCCGACGGAGGCCAGCGCACGCAGCACCGGCTCGACGGTCCCGGCGAGCCCGCGCGACAGCGTGTCGATGCGGGTCCGGTCCGGCTCGCCGGTCCACTCGTCCATGTAGGTCTTCTTGAACTCGAGGGCCAGTGCGACGCCGTGGTCGGGGTAGCGCTCGTGCACCCAGCCCGCGAGGTTGGCGCCCTTGAAGCGCACGTTCTCGCGCACGTCGATCACGCCACCAGCGGTGCCCGTCCCCGACAGGGACTCGATGAAGGCGTCGACGACCTCGCCCCAGCGGTCGCGGTCGAGGGACCCGGTCCCGACGTTGACCTCAGGGTTGTCCTCGGGCTCGGCCTCCGGCTCGTCGGCGCCGTCACGGCGGTGGTTGTACGAGTGCACGTCGTAGAGGACGAACGGGCCGCGCGCCGCCATCTCGTCGAGCCGCTCACCGAGGCGGGCGTAGAAGTCGTCGTGGACGGCGAGGCTGCGCTCGGAGACGTCGTCCGGCAGCGGAGACTCCCGCCAGACCTCGAGGCCCCAGCAGTCCGACGGCCGGCGGTAGACCGCGGCGTCCCGGTCCCGGTTGAGGTCGACCTCGAACCGGGAACGGTGGACGACGAGGCGCGCCGGGCACAGCGAGGCGATCTGCTCGGTGAACGGGTCCTCTTCGCGCAGCCGCGTCTCCTCGTCGAGCACGATGAGGGCGGAAGTCTCGTCCCGCAGGTCGTGCCCTGCGTGGATGGAGGTGGCGACGAGCTGGCCGCTCCAGTCCCCGGCGAAGGTGAAGGCGTCGCGGGATGGGTTGTCTGACATGCGTTCCTGTCTACCTGACCGGGCCACGCGGGAGGCTCCAAGCACCCGCCGATCTTCGGCGCCGCACCACCGGCGACGGCTACGGTGACGGGGTGGCGAGACGAGATCGGCGACCGCTCGCGCTGGCCGCGGCCACGGCCGTCCTCTCGCTCGCCGCAGTCCTCGCGGCAGCGCGGTGGGGCTGGCTCGGAGCGGACGTCGGCCGCGGGGACGGCTTCTGCGAGGCCGCCCGCCCGGGCTGGATCCGCCAGCCGGCCAACACCTGGAGCAACCTCGGCTTCGTCGTGTCCGGGCTGGCCGTGGCCGGCCACGCGGGCAACCGAGCCCGTCTGGGTCTCACCCTCGGCAGGCACCCCGGACTCGCCACCGCCTTCGCCGCGCTCGTCGTGCTGCTCGGACCGGGGAGCATGGCGATGCACGCGACCCAGAGCGACCTCGGCGGGCACCTCGACCTGCTCAGCATGTTCCTCGTGTCGGGATTCGCCCTCGCCTACGCCCTCATGCGCTTCCTCGGGAAGCGGCCGGCGTTCTTCGCAAGCGTCTTCGCCGCGGCGGTGCTCGCCGGGATGGCGGTCGACCTGCGCGGAGGCAGCCTCCCCGTGCTCGGCCACGTCGGGAACGCCGCCTTCGCGGTGCAGCTCTGGATGGCGGTGGGCCTGGAGGTGGCCCTCGCCCGACGGCCGGGGGCGCGCCAGGACCGGTGGTGGGCGCTCGCCTCCGTCGGGACCCTCACGGCCGCCTTCGCGATCTGGACGACCGGGATGCGCGGCCACGCGTGGTGCCGCCCCGACACGCTGCTCCAGCAGCACGGCGCCTGGCACCTCATGTGCGCGGCCGCGGCCTTCCTGCTCTTCCGCCACTACGCCGCCGAGCGGACCCCGTGACGCGAGCACGCGGCATACGAAGGATCTCGTATGCCGCGTGCTCGCGTTGCGCTGTGCGCTCGCTCAGATGAGCCCGAGCTCCTTGACGGCGTCGCGCTCCTCGGCGAGCTCGGCCACGGAGGCGTCGATCTTGCCGCGGGAGAAGTCGTCGATCTCCAGGCCCTGCACGATGGACCACTGGCCGTCCTTGACCGTGACCGGGAAGGAGGAGATGAGCCCTTCCTCCACGCCGTAGGAGCCGTCGGAGCGGACCCGCCATCGAGACCTGGTCGCCGTGGCAGTGCCCTGCACCCAGGTGGGGCGGTCGATGGTCGCGGACTCGGCCGTCGCGGCGGAGGACGCGCCCGCGAGCCTCGCTGATTGCGCTGCGCCGCGCTTGGCAACGGTGGGGATGAAGGTGTCGGGGAGCCAGCTCTGGGTAGCGGATGTCGAGAGGCGGCCGACGGCGCGCCCCGCCCTCCGACAAGCTTCGCACCCACGACGGCAAGGCACCGAGCCTGTGAGGGAGGGCACCTCGCAGGACCACCGTTCTCCCGAGCCCCAACGAGACGCGATGCTGGCCTTCGGGAGCGTGTCACCTCGCAGCACCAAGTCTCTGTGCACTGGGAGTAGGTCGCGTCCACGCAGACGATCGGGATGGCAAGGGCGGAGTGACGGGAGTCTGTCACGGCCCCGATCTGGGGGGCCGAGGGGTGCGACTTCCCCGGGCCGCTCGACCTTGCGGGACGTCGCGCTTCATCTGGATGGCAAGATCGAACAACGGTCCTCGGTGCATCTGCTCTGCGTGCCAGCTGGAATATGTGGAGAGAACTCTCTTGCGTTGCCTCTCCAGCTCTGCAGTCGACAGCACGCTCATCTCGGCAACGGCTCGCAGCAAGGGGCCTGTGTCATCGACGTCGATGATTCGCCCTCCGCCGGCCTCGACCACCGAAGTCCAAATGGTTGTGTCAGGAATCAACACCGGACAGCCCACTGACATCGCTTCTGCTATCGCGTGCCCGAAATTCTCGCCGCGGGTGGGAAGAATCATGGCGTGGCTTTGTTGGAGGATGTCAAAAACCTTCGCCTCCGCGACGTGACCGAGTGTTGTGACGTGAATATGCGCATTGAGGCTTCGTAGTCGAGAACTGCATTTCGCCCAATATCTCGTATCTTCCAGTTCACCCACCACAAGATGTGGAGAGGGCCATTGAACTGCTCGGCTGCGTGTAGCAACAGTTCGAAGTTCTTGATGGGAACCATGCGTGCGACGAAGGCGACCGTAAAGACTTTGGCGGGACGAAACGTGACTTTGACAGCGGGACTCGGGCCGAGGTCGCTCGAGACCAGGACGGGGACGTCTTGACCTGCGAAATCGCGGATGTCCGCGGCCTCTCGGCTGTTGGATGCATGCCAGATCACCTTCAGATATCTCAGCACAAGCGCTTCAATTCTGCCAACCGGCGCTTTCTTCCACTGTTTGATGGCGCGCGCGGCCAGCGCGAGTTCCCCCCGAGGTGCGATGAGGATGTTGGGGCGACGCTGGCCACGGAATATGAGAAGCGCCAGGGGCAGCAGCGAAAAAAGCGGCGAAAATACGCTGTTCACGTAGACGAGTTCCGTGTCTGCAAGGTGCTGCCAGATCGTGCGCGCGACGACAACCGGCTTCGCCTGGACCCGGTGGATGCGCGCCACGCCCCCAACTCCTTCATAGGAGTGGACGAGCTTGCCGAAGGGAACATCATCTCCCAGATCATGATCGCGGGTGACGACATTGAGGTCGTGTCCAGCGACCTCACGGTCGATCTCTCTCGAGAGAGATTTGACCGGCCCTCCAGCCTTCTCGGCGGGAGGAAAGAAGTCGGCGACTATCAGGACTTTCATCAATACCTTGATGCGTGCCATGGAGGGTTCGCCAAATCAGCCCAAGCAGCGACGAGGCAGAGGGATGGAGGGGGAACCAAGGCCTCGACTCCTCGTGGACGATGCCCGCACCGGACACAACGTTGTCCGGTCGCTGCAGCTCCTTTAGTTTGGGGACCACAAATTCGAGCGGTGCCGTGGCCTGGGCGTCGACAGTTCCCTTCGCCATTTGTGGCTATCACGTGCATCCCACGACTCCTTCTGCCCCTCTGTGTCACGGACTTGGGTCACGCAGGGTGTGCTATGTCTCTCGGGATGGTGGGCGACCCGGACCAGGATCGGCTCGCAACTTCGAAGGCTCCCTCTCGAAACGAATCTGAGCCATCGATGCCCCACTACCCTACAGAACCGTGTCCTTGACTCATCGGACTGCGGGCCAGTGGTGAAGGGAGCGCCCGCCGCTGTTGCTCAGCCGCTACGTCGAGCGCGCCGGCGGCCCCTGTACACCAGTAGGAGAATGCCCGGGGTGCGGGCAGCCAGCCCGAACACGCGCACTACCAGTGCCGCGGCGAATCCCCACGGGCCCTGGCGCGCGAGGGGGCTTTTCACACGGAGAAGTTCTGGAGGCGGGAACGCCATGTCGAACACGACGCGGACCCGTTGGCGCCAACTGAGCACCCCGCCGAGCCGGTGGGTCAGCATCCAGGCACGACCCACCTGCGCTGGGTCTGCGCCGGATTGGACGAGGGCCCGGGTCGCCACCTCAGTCGTCAGTGTGGACGAGAGCCGTAGGCGCTTGGCCAGCTCCCGGCCCACCCCATGACCTGACAGTCCCATCGTGAACGACGGCAGAGCATCGACCGCTTTGGCCCGCCGCATCGCCTCAGCCCAGACCTCGTCATCGAACATCGACAGGGCAGTGGCAAGATCGGTCCCCGATTTCGCATCCCTTCCGACAGAGGTGTCGTTCAGCGCGACGATCAGCGCACATCCAGCCGCATCGGGGACTCGGACTCGATGCCCGCCAACTTCCAGGAACTCGGTGTGCTGTTCGACAATGTCCCACCACGCCGGCCAGTTGGCTACCCCGTGAAAACCGCGGTGCAGGTCCACCTCGGTGGGGATCGCTCCTCCTCGTACCCAAGTCGACCCCTGCGCCCACGTCGTTGCACCAAGTTGAAACTCACCCGCTTGGGAGGTGAAGCCGAGATCCTTCAGCAGGTCCTCGACACGATTAAACGTTTCGGGGCTGACCAGGAGGTCGACGTCGGAGTACGGGCGGGTCTCAGGCGCCGATGGATAAAGCAATCGCGCGGTGGCGGGACCCTTGAGCAACACCACGCCGATGCTCCCCGCTTCGGCAGCCGCCACGACCTCTGCAGTCGCGGCGTCAAGATGGATGGCGTGGACCGCGCGCTCGACATGGGCCGGTATCGCGGCTCCCAAGATGACCCCTCGTGCTAGCCCTGCGTTAGCATCTGATCCGCAACTGCTACCGCCGTGGCGGTCAGTGAACTCTATCAACGCGTGACCAGTGCAACGGAGGAAGCCTTGATGAGCGCTAGCCGCCCTGACGAATCGAGCGTGGATGGAACGAGGTTGCTTCGCGCCGCCCAAGGCGTGATGAGGCGCAGCGCTGGAGACGAGACGGTTCTGCTCGACCTGGACAGTGAGGAGTTCTTCGGCCTCGACCAGGTCGGGGCCGAGGTGTTCGAGTTGTTGGAACAGCCCCGGAGTCTGAATGAGCTGGTGGACACTCTGGGTGCCGACTACGACGTCGATCGCGACACGTTGGAGCGCGACATCCGAGCGCTTCTCGCGGAGCTCATCGACTGCAAGCTCGTGGTCGGTGCCTGACCAGGCGTGAGCGGGTTCGCTGCCCGTCTTGATCTCGTCGGCCGAACGGCCGAGGACTCTGTCGCTGCGATGGCGGGCGCCATCGCCTACCGAGGTCAAGACCGCCGTGCATCTCAGGACGTGGGGCTGTGCGCTCTCGTGCACGCGGCCGGATGGACGACGTTGGAAGCCGAGCAGGAGCACCAACCCCAACGCCATGTGGCGCGAGACATCTGGCTGGTTGCAGATGCCCGCATCGACAACCGGGTCGAACTCGCCCGTCAACTGCGTGGGCGTGCGCGGCACCCCCTCGTCACCGACGCGGACCTCATCCTTGCCGCCTACGCGTGCTGGGGTAGCGGCCTCGTGGATCGGCTCGTAGGGGACTTTGCCTTCGCGGTGTGGGACAACGAGCGCGAGGAACTGCTTGTGGCCCGCGACCCGGTGGGGGTGCGGCCGGTGTTCTTCTCGGCGGATCCCAACGGTGTCACGGCGGCCTCCACCCTGACCGCGGTCCTTGCCTGCGTTGGGCAGCGCCCCTCGATCGACGAGGACTATCTGCACGGCTACCTGGTCGGGGAGCCGCCAAGGGACCGTTCTATCTGGTCCGGCGTTCAGCCGTTGCCACCGGGTCACATCCTCGTCGCGAGTCGTGGGTCAGTGACGAGCCGTCGCTACTGGAATCCTTCGACTGAGCCGCTGGTGCAGAGCCTTGCGGCGACAGTCGAGCAGGTCACGGCAGTATTTGATGAAGCGGTGCGAAGCCGACTGCGCACCCGCGACGGCGTGGCGTGCGACCTCAGTGGGGGTTTCGACTCGACAACCGTCACCGCGACGGCGGTCGGACTGGGCGCGGATGTCCAGGCGATCGGTCTGGCCTTTCGCGAGTACCCGGAGGCCGACGAGACGCAGTACCAGACGGCGGCGGCTGCCTTCTTGGGCATCCCGCTCCACTTCATCGAGCCGGATGCCTCCCCGACGTTGGACCTCTACGAGTACACGGAGAGACACGGCCAGCCTGTTTACGCGATCGATGCGGTCGACACGGCCGCCTGCTACACCACCTCACGTTCGCTAGGACGCTCCGTGTCTCTGTGCGGGGTCGGTGGCGACGAGCTCTTCTTTGGGCTGGACAGCGCGTCGCTGGACCTGGCAGCGAGTGGGCGACTCCGTGAGGCCGTGCGATGGGCGAGCCAGACGGGCAGGTCACGCGGTGAAGCCTTGCAGTGGATCGTTCGGTCGCTCAGTCGTGAGATGGGGGTCGGACTCGTGCGGCAAGCTGCGGACCTGCGCCCGGCCGGTCGATTGGATCAAACAGTCCTGCGGCGTCAACGTGAGCGAGCGCGTCGGGCCCGCCCTTGGCTGTCGGACCAGCCGTCGCCGAGCCCGTCGACGTCGTGGGAGCCACGACGTCGATCTCAGTCCCGCGCGGCTGCGGAGCGCCAGGGCTACTACCTGCGCGCGGCGTTCAATCCGCCGGCGTACGAGCTGACCGACCGGCTGGCCGCCGACTGCGGCGTGGAGGTTCGCTACCCGTTCCTCGACCGGCGGTTGGTTGAGCTCGGGATGCGATTGCCGGAGACACAGATCAGGATTGACGGCACGTACAGGGGGTTGCACCGGGCAGCGTTCGGGGCGCGACTCCCGGAGTCTGTTGCGGTGCGAACCACCAAGGCCGACCTGTCGCGTCCCTACATGCGCAAACTGCTCGCCGCAGTCGACCGTGAGCAGGCCATCGCAGCGCTTGAGGGACTTGGAGCCCGAGCGGACGTCCCAGCGCTCATCGGGACCTACGATCGGGCCGTTGACGCATTCCAGCCCCTGGCGGGTCAACCGAGCGGCTTTGATCTGTGGGCGGCGATCAGTGCAGGCATCGCGGTGTCGTTGGCAATTTGACCCTGCCCGACACGCATGAGGGTTGGAAATGCTATCGTCGCCCGCGAGTCATTGTGCGACACCTGACAGTGACCCTCACCGTGATCGTTTTCAATGGGAGGAATCATGAAGCACGTCGAGAGCAAGCAGTACCTGCGTCCGCAGCTCAAGCGCTACGGTGCCATCACCAAGCTCGTGCAGGGGCAAGGTGGCAGTATGGCGGACGGCATGTCCACCATGGGCATGGGCTGATCCACCGGACAGGGAAGGGGTTGCGTGTCGAGTTCGGAGCTGGTCGAACACGCGGGATATTTTCGGGATCGCTGCAAGCTGCAGGCTTATCGGAAAGCCCTCTACGACGTCGTCCGCCCGGGCGACGTCGTTGTTGATCTCGGCTCCGGTACCGGGTTGCTCGGGTTGTTGGCAGCCAAGGCGGGGGCTGGGCGCGTCTACATGGTTGACAGCGGGCCAATCCTCGGCCCGGCCCGTGACGTGGTGGTGCGGAACTCGCTGACTGACCGAGTGGTTCACGTTCGTGGACATTCGACGGACGTGGATCTGCCTGAGCGCGCGGATGTCATCATCTGCGACCAGATCGGTGGTTTCGTCTATGACGCGGGGGTGCTCGACTATTTCGCGGACGCCCGCGAGCGGCTGCTGAAACCAGGGGGGCGCCTCGTCCCTGCTGGGTTCACCCTCCATCTGGCGCCGGTGAGCGCGCCCGGGCCACGCGAGCAGGTCGACATCTGGGCCAGTCGGCCCGCCGGCTTCGACACAGACCCGTTGCACCAGCTGGCGATCAACTCCGAGTGGCGGATCGAGGCTTCTGAGGCCACCCTGGCGGGCCGTCCGGCGATCGTGGGCAAGATCGCATCGTCCTCACTGGAGCGCGTCCAGGCCACCACAACGTTCGAGTTCGAGAGCTCGGCCCACGTTGATGGCTTGCTGGGCTGGTTCGACGCCGAACTTGCGCCTGGAGTGCACCTGAGCAATGCGCCACATGTTGCCGATCGGATGCAGCGTTGGTGCAACTTCTACCCGTTGACCGAGTCGATAGACGTCCAGACCGGTGATCGGCTGGAGACCTCGATAGATTTGCGCCCCGACCCTGGCATCTTCACCTGGTCGGTCAGCTGGTTGCGGCAGGAGGAGTCCCTGCGTCGGTGGCGACAGTCCACGCTGCTGGGTCAATTTTTGGGGCCGGAGGAGCTGCTTCAGGCTGCTGATGGAAGGGTGCTCGAGCCCACCGCCGTCGCCACCGCGATCTCGGAAGCGCTGGGAAAGGTCGACGGCCACAGACCGATGGACAGCATCATTGACGAGACCCTGGCCCTGCATCCCCAGGCCTTTGTCAGCGCGGCTCGCGGTCGAACGGTCCTTCGGGAACAACTGTCGAAGTGGGCGCACGCCCGACCATGATCTATGCCGCATACGGTTTGAGGATCGACAGCAACATCGCCCTACCAGTTGCGATCGCCGCCCAGGAACGGGTGCTGTCAGATGTCAATGTGCGAGTCGGTGCAGTGGACACCTCCACCGTCACCTTTACACCCGCGCAGGGGGACGACGAATCCGACTGGGTCAGCTATGGCTGGGATCAGGGTCGCGCCGTTCTGCAGTTTCCCGAATTGGTCGCAGAGCTTTCGCCAGCAACGGCTCGAGTCGTCGTTGACCCCATCGACACAGATGATGCTGACTACATCGCCCACCTTGTCCTCGACCACGTCATCCCGCGGTGGCTTGCTCTACGGGGTGAGGTCGTCCTGCACTCTGGCTCCGTTGTTGCGCCGTCGGGCCAGGCGGTTGCCTTCGTCGGGAACAGTGGCATGGGCAAGTCGAGCACCGTCACAGGACTCGCGAAAGCGGGCTGGCGAGTCCTCGGCGACGACGCCTGCCGGATCGTCGATACAGGCGACGGCTGGCAAGCCATGCCCGCCTACCCGGGTGTGCGTCTGACTGGCGACAGCAGGACAGCGCTGATGCCCGGCCATTCCTCCTACGCCCTGGCGGCAGAGTCGGACAAGCACCGCCTGGTCCTGGACCTCCCGTTGGCGCAGGAGGCCGCTCCGCTCGCGTTGATTCTGGACCTCGGTCACACGACAGGACCGGCCACGGTGCATCGGCTCTCTCTGTCACAGGCGACAGCGACGCTGAGCCGGCACAGTTTCCTCATGGCGGCGTCCCAGGCGAGGATTGCGCCGCAGGCCTTCGAGCTTTCGAGTGCCGTGGCGACGGACATCCCTTGCCTGAGAGTGAATTTTCGTCGCAGCTGGGATGTCTATCCTGAGCTCATCGACACACTCGAGCCGTTGCTGGCAGCGGCGCCATGATCGAACACGGCAACCGGGCGACGTCCTGGAGGAGCCTGCCTGGCAACGTCCGGTTGGCAGTGGCGACGATCCGCCGGGCTGCCCCTCGCGAGTACCTCATGGTGCTGGTTGCTGCGGGCGCCTCGAGCCTGGCCCTGCTCGTCGCCATGCTCGCAGGGCGAGACCTCATCGAGAGGTTGTCATCGGACTCCTCGTTGAACGACCTAGCGTCTCTCGTGCCCGCTCTCGTGGCCCTGACTGCCGCGACAGCTGTGGCCACCATCGCAACAGTGGTGCAGACGGAGCAGCGTTGGATGCTCGGCTACCTTGTCGAACAGGAAGCCACTGGCGGCATCGTCGAAGCAGCGGCAGCGGTTCCCCTCAGCGAGTTCGAGTCGCCGGAGTTCCAGGATCACCTGCAGCGTTCATTGCGGCAGGCGGTGCACCGTCCCTGGGAGGTCGCGCAGGCGATCTCGCAGTTGACCGGCGCCTTGGCCGGAGGGGGCGCGATCGCGGTCGTCCTCGTCACAGTGCAGCCGCTCCTCATCCCTGCAGTGCTCCTTGCAGGAGTGCCGATGGCGCTGGCGACCACCCGCAACAGTCGGGCCCTCTATGAGGCTGTTCACTCGCTTACGCCGATCAACCGTGAGCGGCAGTACCTCCAGGACGTCCTCACCGGCCGTGATGAGGCCAAAGAGGTCAGGGCGTTCGGTTCCGGTCCTTACTTACGTGGCCAGTACCAGCGCCTCTACCAACGAGAGATCGCGACACTTCGCCGAGCTTCGCGACTACGCATCCAGCGCTCGCTTGTGGCCGGTGTCGGTGCGACCTTGATCACGCTGGGCGTGCTGGCTTCCCTCATTGTGATGAGTGTGCGCGGCGAGGTCAGCTTGGCCGATGCCGCCATCGGCGCGGTCGCCGTGCAGCAGCTCGCTCTTCGGGTCCGAGGGATCAACGGGGCCGTCAGTCAGATCCAGGAGGCGTCCCTTTTTCTCGGTGACTACGCCGAGTTCTTGGAGCGTGCCCGCAACGCGGCCATAAGTCACCAGAGGCCGGACCCCGGGGGTGGCGGAGGCGACGCAGGTGCCTCAGCTGTGGTGTTGTCCGACGTCTGGTTCACCTATCCCGGCTCGGACACACCCGCCCTGCGCGGCGTCAGCCTGACCATCGAACCCGGCGAGGTGGTGGCGCTCGTCGGCGCCAACGGCTCCGGTAAGACGACGGTGGCCAAACTGATCTGTGACCTCTACCAACCGCAAAAAGGGGACGTGCGCTGGCGCCAAGACGGCCCACCTCGAGTGGGAGTGATCTTCCAGGACTTCATGCGCTATCAGCTCAGCGCCCACGACAACATTGCGATGGGGGACTGCGAGCGCGTGGACGATGCGGACCACGTGGTGGCCAGCGCCCGTGCGGCACAGGCGGATCAGTTCCTTGCGACACTTCCCGGCGGCTACCGGACCACGCTCAGCCCGTCGTTCGAAGGGGGGACCGACCTCTCGGTCGGTCAGTGGCAACGGGTCGCCATGGCCAGGGCATTGTTCCGTGAGGCACCCGTGCTCGTGTTGGACGAGCCCACCGCATCCCTTGACGCATCGGCCGAACGGGATCTGATCAACAGCACGAGACGGGCTTTCGCCGACCGGGCAGTCCTCGTGATCTCTCACCGCTTCGCCAACGTCGTCGACGCCGACCAGATCTACGTGTTGGACGAGGGGCGAGTGGTCGAACAAGGCACGCACGCCGAACTCACAGCTGGCGGTGGCCGGTACGCCCAGCTGTACCGCCTCCAAGCCTCAGCCCTGGGGGTCGACGTTCATGACTAGACCGCATCCCCGCATGCGCTCCCGCCCTTCTTGGTGGATCGCAGGTGCGCAAGCCATGGTGCTGCTGCCCTCTGTGCGGGTCCTCCTGCTGGCGTTCGGCTACCGCAGAACGATGCGACATTTGATGCGGGCGGGAACGCAACAGAAACGGCCGATGAACGACGCTATCCCTGAGCCCGTAACGGAGATCGCAAGTGCGGTGACCACTGTGGCTAGGCTGGATCCACTCCGGAGCCGTTGCCTGGGCCGAGCCATCACCATTTGGTGGCTGTCACGCCGCCGCGGGCACGACCTTGAGGTGGTGATGGGCCTTGCTCCTCCGCAAGGTCAGCATCTCTCAGCGCATGCCTGGGTGGAGTATCGCGGGGTCCCGGTGAACGACACGGGCGACGTTCGCAGTCGATACGCCGTGGTACCCGTTCCGCCGCTGTTCGTGGATCCCACGGACTAGCCCCTGCGAGGCGGTCCTCGGTGAACGTGAGACCTCGGGCCGAGGAGCGTGTCCTTGGTCCTTCCAACCGCGTCTGACCGCGCGGCCAAGGCGACGGGCGGGCCCACGTCGGCACGCGTCCGGGAACCGCGTCCCGAGCGCCGGGACGCGGCGAAGTGCCCAATCCACGCCGGTGTCAGCGTGAGACGAACGCAGACACGCGGCATACGAAGGATCTCGTATGCCGCGTGCTCGCCTTGCGCTGTGCGCTCGCTCAGATGAGGCCGAGCTCCTTGACCGCGTCGCGCTCCTCGGCGAGCTCGGCCACGGAGGCGTCGATCTTGCCGCGGGAGAAGTCGTCGATCTCCAGGCCCTGGACGATGGACCACTGGCCGTCATTGACGGTGACGGGGAAGGAGGAGATGAGCCCCTCCTCCACGCCGTAGGAGCCGTCGGAGCGGACCGCCATCGAGACCCAGTCGCCGTCCGCGGTGCCCTGCACCCAGGTGCGGGCGTGGTCGATGGTGGCCGACGCGGCCGACGCCGCGGAGGACGCGCCGCGGGCCTCGATGATCGCGGCGCCGCGCTTGGCGACGGTGGGGATGAAGGTGTCGGCGAGCCAGCCCTGGTCCCCGACGACCTCGGCGGCGCTGCGGCCACCGACCTCGGCGTGGAACAGGTCGGGGTACTGGGTCGCGGAGTGGTTGCCCCAGATCGTCATCTTCTTGATCTCGGTGACCGGCACGCCGAGCTTGGCCGCGAGCTGGCTGATCGCGCGGTTGTGGTCGAGGCGGGTCAGCGCGGAGAAGCGCCCGGTGGGGATGTCGGGGGCGTTGCTCATCGCGATGAGGGCGTTGGTGTTGGCCGGGTTGCCGGTCACGGTGATGCGCACGTCGTCGGCAGCGACCTCATTGAGGGCCTTGCCCTGCGGGGCGAAGATCCCGCCGTTGGCCGAGAGCAGGTCGCCGCGCTCCATGCCGGGACCGCGTGGGCGGGCGCCGACGAGCAGGGCGAGGTTGACGCCGTCGAAGACCGTGTTCGCGTCATCGCCGATCTCGACCTTCGCGAGCGTCGGAAAGGCACAGTCGTCGAGCTCCATGACGACGCCCTCGAGCGACTTCAGCGCTGGCGTGATCTCGAGCAGGCGCAGCTCGACGGGGGTGTCGGGTCCGAGCAGGGCGCCGGACGCGATGCGGAAGAGCAGGCTGTAGCCGATCTGACCGGCGGCGCCGGTGACGGCCACCTTGACGGGTGTCGCGCTCACGATGTGTACCTCTTCGTACGGGGCAGTTGTGGTCGCTCTCGACGCTATCAGCGAGGGGCGCAGGGCCGCCCGTAGGGTGGAACCATGCGCGTTCTCGTCTCGGGTGGTGCCGGATACATCGGCTCGCACACCGTCGTCCAGCTCGTGGCTGCCGGTCACGACGTCACCGTCGTCGACTCGTTCGCCAACGCCAAGCCGTCGGTGGTCGGCCGGGTCGAAGTGCTGACCGGGACGCCGCTGGACGTGAGGTCCTTCGACCTCACCGACCACGACAAGACCGAGCACCTGTTCGCCGACGAGCGGTTCGACGCGGTCATCCACTTCGCCGGCTTCAAGGCCGTCGGGGAGAGCGTGGAGAAGCCTCTCGAGTACTACGAGAACAACCTCGTCTCGACCTTCTCCCTGGTCCGGGCGATGCGGCGCCACGGTGTGCGCAAGCTCGTCTTCTCGAGCTCGGCGACGGTCTACGGCGCCGACGCCGAGGTGCCGATGCGCGAGGACGCGCCCACCTCGGCCACCAACCCCTACGGCTGGACCAAGGTGATGATCGAGCAGGTGCTGCGCGACGTCGGCGCGGCCGACCCGACGTGGCGGATCGCGCTGCTGCGCTACTTCAACCCGGTGGGTGCCCACCCGAGCGGCACGATCGGTGAGGACCCCAGCGACATCCCCAACAACCTCATGCCCTACATCGCCCAGGTCGCCGTCGGTCGGCGCGAGAAGCTGTCGATCTTCGGGGGCGACTACCCGACACCGGACGGGACGGGCGTGCGTGACTACATCCACGTCGAGGACCTCGCCGCCGGGCACATCGCCGCCCTCACCCGCCTCGGCGCCATCGACGAGCCGGTGAGCACGTGGAACCTCGGCACCGGGCACGGCACGTCGGTCCTCGAGATGGTCCAGGCGTTCGAGCGGGCCGTCGGCCACGAGCTGGCCTACGAGGTCGTCGCGCGACGTCCCGGGGACGTGGCCGCGTCCTACGCCGACCCGTCCAGGGCCGAGGCGGAGCTCGGCTGGAAGGCGACCCGCACGGTCGACGACATGTGCGCCGACACGTGGCGCTGGCAGAGCGCCAACCCCGACGGCTACCCGTGACCCCACGGGTTCGGCGAGCCACGCGTGACGACGTGCCCGCCATCGTCGCGCTGCTGGCCGACGACCCGCTCGGGGCCGGGCGGGAGGACCTCGCTGACCCCACGGCATACCTGGCGGCCTTCGAGCGGATCGACGCCGACCCGGACCACGAGCTCGTCGTCCTCGACGACGACGGCGTCGTGGTCGGCACGCTCCAGCTGAGCCTGCTCCCCGGGCTGTCGCGGCAGGGCGCGACGCGGGCCCAGGTCGAATCGGTGCGCGTCGCGTCCACCCATCGCGGCCAGCGGCTCGGTGAGCAGCTCGTCGGCTGGGCCGTCGACGAGGCCCGTCGCCGCGGCGCCGTGCTCGTCCAGCTCAACACCGATGCCCGCCGCGAGGACGCCCATCGCTTCTACGAGCGCCTCGGCTTCGTCGCCTCGCACCTCGGGATGAAGCTCACCCTCTGACTGTCGGGCGTCATCTGGATGACATCAGGTCGGGTAGCGAAGTAGTGGTGGGCGAGGAAGTCGCGCATCCCGGCGATCCCACGCCAGTCGACCTCTGGTTCTGCCGAAGTCACCTCGGGGCTCAAGCCCTTGGCGGCCTCACCGATCTCGAGAAGCCGCATGGCCACGGCGTCCATGACGATGCCGACCGAGATGGGCCCTGCTGAAGATGCGAGCGGATTGAGTCGATCGCCTGGGCGATGTCTTCCAACCGGGCCGAGTCCGGTCGGCTCACAGCGCAACCAGGTCCTGGGTGGCCGTGACGCGAACGCGATCCTTCAGGCCATCGCGCGGGATGAGATCCACGGGAACGCCGAGGACTGCTTCGAGCTCGAGCTTGATGTTGACCATGTCGATGAGGTCGGTGCCCGACGGGAAGTCCACCAAGAGGTCGAGATCGCTGCCCTCGTGGTCGTCACCTCGGGCCGAGCTGCCGAACACCTCCGGATTGGTGACACCATGCCGTCTCAAAACATCCAGCAGTTCACTGCGGTGCGCCACGGCGCGACGGCCCGTGGGGCCGGTGAGCTGCCCTCGGGGCCGCTGTCCGGATTCGGTCATGCATCAAGCGTAGCCGGGCGGCTCCCGATGGCGGGGAGCTCCATTGTCAGACTGCGCCCGACCGGTTCTCCCGTCGGAAGCGCGTATGCCGTGTGCTCACCCTCGAGGTGAGCACACGGCATACGTGGTGGTGCGGTTGCTGTCAGGCCAGGGCTGCGAGCGCCTCGTTGAAGGTGCTCGACGGGCGCATGACCCCCGTGACCTTGGCCTCGTCGGGGCGGTAGTAGCCGCCGATGTCAGCCGGCGAGCCCTGCACGGCGAGCAGCTCGTCGTTGATCTGCTGCTCCTGCGCCGTCAGCGTCTCCGAGACCGTGGTGAACTTCGCCGCCAGGTCGGCGTCCTCGGTCTGCTTCGCCAGCTCCTGCGCCCAGTAGAGGGCGAGGTAGAAGTGGCTGCCGCGGTTGTCGATCTGGCCGACCTTGCGGGCCGGGCCCTTGTTCTCCTGGAGGAGGGTCTCGGTCGCCCGGTCGAGGGTGTCGGCGAGGACCTGCGCCTTGGCGTTGTCGGAGGTCGTCGCGAGGTGGCGGAACGACTCGGCGAGCGCCATGAACTCGCCCAGGCTGTCCCAGCGCAGGTAGTTCTCCTGGACGAGCTGCTGCACGTGCTTGGGCGCGGAGCCCCCGGCGCCGGTCTCGAAGAGCCCGCCACCGTTCATGAGCGGCACGACCGAGAGCATCTTGGCGCTGGTGCCGAGCTCGAGGATCGGGAAGAGGTCGGTGTTGTAGTCGCGCAGGACGTTACCGGTGACGGAGATCGTGTCCTCACCGCGGCGGATCCGCTCGAGCGACACCTTCGTCGCCTCCACCGGGCTGAGGATCTGAAGGTCCAGCCCGTCGGTGTCCTCGCCCTCGAGGTAGGTGCGCACCTTCTCGATGAGCTTGGCGTCGTGCGCGCGCTTCTCGTCCAGCCAGAAGACCGCGGGCGTCTGCGAGGCACGGGCGCGGGTGACGGCGAGCTTGACCCAGTCGCGGATGGGGGCGTCCTTGGTCTGGCAGGCGCGCCAGATGTCACCGGGCTCGACGTCGTGCGACATGAGGACGTCGCCGGCGGCGTTCACGACCTCGACCTTGCCGGCCTCGGCGATCTCGAAGGTCTTGTCGTGCGAGCCGTACTCCTCGGCCTTCTGGGCCATGAGCCCGACGTTGGGGACCGAACCCATCGTCGTCGGGTCGAAGGCGCCGTGGGCGCGGCAGTCGTCGAGCACGACCTGGTAGATGCCGGCATACGAGCTGTCCGGGACGACCGCAAGGGTGTCGGCCTCCTCGCCGTCGGGACCCCACATGTGACCGGACGTGCGGATCATCGCCGGCATGGACGCGTCGATGATGATGTCGCTCGGGACGTGCAGGTTGGTGATGCCCTTGTCGGAGTTGACCATCGCCAGCTTGGGTCCGGCAGCGAGTCCTGCCTCGATGTCCGCGCGGATCTCGTCGCCGTTCGCGACGTCGGCGAGCCCGTCGAGGATGGCGCCGAGGCCGTTGTCGGGGGAGAGGCCGGCGGCCTCGAGGGCGGCACCGTGCTTCTCGAAGACCTCGGGCAGGAAGGCCTTGACCACGTGGCCGAAGATGATCGGGTCCGAGACCTTCATCATCGTCGCCTTGAGGTGGACGCTGAAGAGGACGTCCTCGGTCCGGGCCCGCTCGATCTGCTCCTTGAGGAAGGCGTCGAGCGCGGCGGCGCGCATGACCGTGGCGTCGACGACCTCGCCCTCGAGGACCGTGAGGCCCTCCTTGAGGACGGTCGTGCCGGAGTCGGACACGAGCCGGATGGTCAAGGTGTCGGCCGCCTCGAGGACGACGGACTGCTCGTTGCTGGCGAAGTCGTCGTGGCCCATGGTCGCGACGTTGGTCTTGCTGTCCGCGCTCCAGGCGCCCATCGAGTGCGGGTGGGCCTTGGCGTAGTTCTTCACGGCGGAAGGGGCGCGACGGTCGGAGTTGCCCTCGCGCAGCACCGGGTTGACGGCGCTGCCCATGACCTTGGCATAGCGGGCCTTGGCGTCCTTCTCGGCGTCCGTGCTCGGCTCGTCCGTGAAGGCCGGGAGGTCGAAGCCCTTGTCGCGCAGCTCCTTGATCGCGGTCTTGAGCTGCGGCACGGAGGCGCTGATGTTGGGCAGCTTGATGATGTTGGCCTCGGGCGTGGTCGCGAGCGCACCGAGCTCGGCGAGGGAGTCCGCCGCCTTCTGGTCATCAGGCAGCTGGTCCGCGAAGACCGCGAGGATGCGGCCCGCGAGGGAGATGTCTCGCGTCTCGACGTCGACGCCCGCGGTGGAGGCGAAGGCCTCGATCACCGGGAGGAAGGAGTAGGTCGCGAGGAGGGGTGCTTCGTCGGTGAGGGTGTAGATGATCTTCGCCATGCGCCCGAACCTATCGAACGACGGTGGTCAGGCGTGCAGCCTGTCCGGATCAGCGTCGGTGCGGGGGAGTGACACGACCTCCAAGCCGGTCACGCCGACGAGGTCCTGGGCGTTGAACGTGTACAGGGGCAGGTCGGCGGCCTTCGCCGTCGCCGCGATGAGTGCGTCGAATGCGCGAGCCTGGGGTTTGCGCCCCGCCCTGCGGATGTCGGAGGCGACCTGAGCGAAGGTCCGCGCGGCTTCAGCCGTGAACGGCAGCGGATCCCCGAAATCGGTTTCCGCGCGCTGGACCTGGGCGAGACGGGCGGCCCTCTCGGCTTCGTCCGTGGTCACGAGCGGCCCCACAGAGAGTTCCGCCAGGGTGATGGCGGAGATCACTGCGTCCTCGGGCAGGTCCTGTGCGTCGAGCTCGTGAAGGCGGAGGACGGTGGAGGTGTCGAGTATCCCCTTCGGGTGCCTCACAGGGACTGGTCCAGAACCTCGTCGATGTCCCGACGCAACCGCTCGGGGTCCACCTTGGGCGTCCGCTTCGCTCGCGCTATCAGTTCAGCCGCGGGAAAGCCGCGACGGGGCAGCGGTCGAAGCTCGGCCACGGGAGTCCCGTCCTTGGTGACGGTGAGCGATTCGCCGCGTTCCACTCGATCCAGGACCCGACCACCCTGGTTTCGAAGTTCCCGCACGGTGACCTCGTGCGCCATGTCTGCGCTCATACCTGCAGTGTATCACCCGTGAGACACTGCCCTTGGGGCGAAGCGGTCGAACGACGTCGAACCCGGCGTATGCCGCCCGTGCCGGTCGCGCTTACGGGGAAATGTGCGCTCGGGGGGCGTCCGGGTCGACCCCGTCGGGCACGACGACGTCCTCGGCCCGGACCGCACCGCTGATGTCGCGGTCGCGGCGGTCGACACCCGTGATGAGGTGGAAGGTCGCACCAGCGATGGCGGCGCCGATGATCGGTGCGACCCAGAAGAGCCACAGCTGTCCTGGGGCGCCGTCAGCGTTGAAGAACGCGACCGCGGTGGAGCGGGCGGGGTTGACCGAGGTGTTGGAGATGGGGATGGAGATGAGGTGGATGAGCGTGAGGCAGAAGCCGATCGCGAGCGGGGCGAAGCCGGTCGGGGCGCTCTCCCGGGTCACGCCGAGGATGACGTAGACGAAGAACATCGTCAGCAGGACCTCGGCGCACAGGACGGCGAACATCGAGTAGCCGCCGGGGGAGTGCTCCGCGAACCCGTTGGCGGCCATGTTGCCGGTCGCGTCGAAGAGGTCGCGGCCCCGGGCGATGGCCCAGAGGGCTCCTCCGGCGGCGAGGCCACCGAGGACCTGGGCGACGACGTAGCCGGGGACGTCCTTCCATTCGAAGCGCTTGGCGACCGTGAGGCCGATCGTCACCGCTGGGTTGAAGTGGGCCCCGGAGACGTGCCCCACGGCATACGCCATCGTCACGACGGTGAGACCGAAGGCGAGGGCGACGCCGAGGAAGCCGATGCCCAGGTGCACGGGAGCGCCCGAGCCGAGCGTCGGGGTCGAGAGGTAGCCGGCGGCGAAGATTGCCGAGCCGCACCCACCGAAGACGAGCCAGAACGTGCCGACGAACTCCGCCAGGAGGCGCTTGGACATCTCGGGGGTCACCATGGCGTTCATTGTGGCGTACCGGTGCGGCGTCATGGGCGATGTGCTGCGGGCACTGCGGAGGTGTCGTCGGGTGTGGCGGCCGGTAGGTTGGCGGCCGTGAAGATCTCCGTAGTGGGGCTGGGATACGTCGGCCTGTCGAACGCCGTCGTCCTGGCTCAACACCACGACGTCGTGGCCGTCGACCTGTCCGCCGAGCGCGTCGACCAGGTCAACCGGGGCGAGTCGCCTCTGGAGGACCCCGAGCTCGAGGAGTACCTCGCCGGCGGGGAGCTGTCGCTGCGCGCGACGACGTCGGCCGAGGATGCGCTGCCCGGGTCCGACTACGTCGTCGTCGCGACCCCGACGGACTACGACCCCGTCGCGAACTTCTTCGACACGTCCTCGGTCGAGTCCGTCATCGCGTCGGTCGCGTCGCTCGCTCCGTCGGCCACCGTCGTCGTGAAGTCGACCGTGCCGGTGGGCTTCACCGAACGCCTGCGCTCGCTGCACCCGGGGCTCGACATCGTGTTCTCGCCGGAGTTCCTGCGGGAGGGGCGGGCTCTCCACGACAACCTGCACCCGAGCCGCGTGGTCGTCGGTGGTTCGAGCTCTGCGGCCCGACGCTTTGCCGAGCTGCTTGTCGAGGGTGCGCTCGACGACGACGTCCCGGTGCTCGTCACCGAGCCGACCGAGGCCGAGGCGATCAAGCTCTTCGCGAACACGTACCTCGCGATGCGCGTCGCCTACTTCAACGAGCTGGACACGTATGCCGTGTCGCATGGTCTCGACAGCCGCTCGATCATCGACGGGGTCGGGTTGGACCCGCGGATCGGCTCGCACTACAACAACCCGTCGTTCGGGTACGGCGGCTACTGCCTGCCCAAGGACACCAAGCAGCTGCTGGCCAACTACAGCGACGTCCCGCAGAACCTCATCCGCGCCATCGTCGACTCCAACACGACGCGCAAGGACTTCATCGCCACCGACATCCTGCAGTCCAAGCCCCAGGTCGTCGGGATGTACCGGCTCATCATGAAGGCCGGGTCGGACAACTTCCGCGTGTCGAGCATCCAGGGGATCATGAAGCGGATCAAGGCCAAGGGGGTCGAGGTCGTGCTCTACGAGCCGGCGCTCGAGGAGGACCGCTTCTACAACTCCGAGGTGGTGCGCGACCTCGAGGAGTTCAAGAGTCGTTCGGACGTCATCGTCGCCAACCGGGTCAGCGAGGCCCTCGATGACGTGTCGGACAAGGTCTACACGCGCGACCTCTTCGGCCGCGACTAGCGCCAACTTCTCCAGCGTAGCGATGCGGAGCGACCTATTTCGCCTGCGCCCCGGTGTTCCTAGCCTCCCTCTTTCACCGGGGGCCTTCGGTAGGGGTTGATGGTCTCGATGGAAGTGGTTGGGGCTGAACCGGATTCGGGGTGCGCTGGATCGCCGCTTGGCGCTGCGGTGCGGGTCTCCGGGTCCTGGTGGTGGGCGGTCAAGGCACGTGCTCGACGCTCAGGTGCGCAGCGGGATGGCCATGACGTTCGCGAAGGTGGTGACGGCGTCGGTGACCCAGGGCCAGGACTTCGTCAGCCGCAGTCTTCGGCGTCGGGCGCCGTGGGTGAGGCGGGCTGGGATCTGCAGGAGCCGGTACCGCAACGCTTTGGGTTCGCACGTCTTCAATGCCTGCGGTAGGGCGAGCAGGTGCAGCCACGCGGTGAGGTCGGCGGCGAGGGCGACGACGGTCAGCCAGGCTTGGTTGATGTCGTACTCCCGGGAGGGGAACCGGCCCAGGCCGGTGTCCTTGGCGACGCGGATCCGGTCTTCGACGCGGGCGTGGGCGCGGTGGCGTGCTTCGAGGAAGGCGATCTGTCCGGTCGTGGTGGTGGTGACGAACGCTTGGTAGCGCCACCCGTCGCGTTCTTCGAACAGGGACAGTTGCGCGCCGGGGTGGGGGTGCTCGCGGCGGACGATGACTCTCATTCCGTCCGGCCACCGGTTCAGGTTGAGCAGGTTGGTGATCTCGACGACGTCGGCGTGCTCACGGACCTCGCCATCGGCGTCCGAGGCGGCCGCCCAGGCACGGTTGGTCACCACGGCGATCGCGGCGCGGACCTGCTCGGTGACGGCGAACCCGACCGAGTACTCCACCGACCGGCCCCGAGCACCATGCACGGGGGCGGTGTTCAACGTGGTGAGCCAGTCCAACAGGCCATGAGAGGCGCCAGCGCCGTCGGCGCGGATCAGGAGCTTCTTGCGGTGCAGCGCGGGGACTTGGCCGACCGCGGCTGTCAATACCTCAAGGTGATCAGCGGTGGTGTTCGAGCCGGCGTTGCCTGGCCGCAGCGACGCCGCCAACAGCTCCCCGGTGTTATCGCACCAGACGCCGATCGGGTGGTACCCGAACGTCTTCTTGAACGTGCGGGTGGCGTGCTCCTTTTCGGAGTGCGCGATCACGATCGTGGCGTCCACGTCAAGCACGACCACGTCAGCGTCCAGCGTGGTCCCGTCTACTGCAGAGGCGGGCACTCCGCCCGGGATCAGGGACCACACTCGAGCACGCGTCTTCGCGCGAGCCGCCGCAACACGGCGCAGTACAGCAGGGCTCAGCTCGTCCAAGGCCCGCCACACCGTCGGCGGCGACGCGACCGCGCCCAACACCTCGCCCTGGTGACGCAACGTGTCGATGTCGGCGATGGCTTGCCCACCCGCGGTGATCATCGTCGCGACGTCGACCAGCACCCGGCCCCGGTCATGGCCCGGGGTGAACCCGCGCCGGGCCAGTGCCGCCGACAGGGCGTCGGTGAGCCCGGTCCGGTCGGCCAACATCCGCACTGCCACATTCCCCGCGTGGGCCACCACGCCGGTCCCATCCCCGCTCACGGACAACCCCGCCGACTACGTTGTACTCTTCACTTACCAGGTGCCTTCCCGTACCGGATTCTTGACTGTCGCAAGTACAAGTATTCCGTTGCAGGACAGGCACTTTGGTGTTTCCGGGTGCCGTGTCAGGTCACAACACGTGAACGATCGAGGCTAGGTACCGTGAACGGTGCTGTAGGCTCCCAGCACTACGCGGAGCGGGCTTTTGCCCGATGTGAAAGGCTCTCGATGATTCGACGCTGGTTCTTTCTCACAGCACTTGCGAGTTTGGATGGTTTGCTCCCAGGAGTCAGGTTCTTCGCGATGCGACGCTTGCTGTTGCGGGCGGCTGGAGTCGGCATCAGTCCGGGGGCCAGGGTGCTGCCGAGGTCTCAGTTTCATTCGGCAAACGTTGAGATTGGGGCTGACACGTGGGTGGGAGCGAATGCTCACTTCTTCTCGACTCCAAGCGCTCCAATTTGCATTGGAGCCAAGTGCGACATAGGTCCGGACGCGGTTTTCGTCGTAGGCAGTCATGCGATCGGCTCCTTCCAGCGACGAGCTGGAGTTGGTCTAGCGCATCCCATCACCATCGGCGACGGTTCGTGGCTGGGCGCTCGGGTGACGCTTCTGGGTGGAGTCACGTTGGGTAAGGGATGCATCGTGGCGGCAGGCGCTGTGGTGACCAAGAGTTTTCCTCAAGACTCGTTGATAGCCGGCGTTCCCGCTCGTCTGGTCCGTGCACTACCAGATGACCGCTCACAGGATTCGCTGAGCGAGGCTGTCTGAAGCGGAACGGACAGGAGTGCTCCGCGAAGCGCTGAGTTCGCTCTGATTCGTCATGCGCCGGACTTGGGTCACTTATAGGCGACAGTGATCACCGAGAGCTCAGAAGGTCTACCCCACACACCGCGCGCCGTGGTCAGTGAACTCGGTCAAACAGGAGAAGCAATGCGAATGATCTTCCATGTCCCGTATCCCTTAGATCCAAATACGCCCGTTGGTAATGCGATCAGGCCGCTTGCCATGCTGCAGGGTTTTAGGGATGCTGGATATCATGTTGACGTAGTTGCCGGTACGGCCGTTGAGCGGCGAGCACAGATACGAATCATCCGCTCAATGTGGCAAAAGGGGGTGTGCCACGATTTCGTTTACTCGGAGAACTCATCGCTGCCGACTGCCCTGGCAGAGGGATCGATACGGAAATTTCACCCGGTTATGGATATGGCGTTTCTGGGGAGATGTCGCCGTCAGGGACTTCGTGTGGGGTTGTTCTATCGAGACATATACTGGCGCGTGGCCGGCTCGGATCAGTACAAGAGCCGTTTGCGTCGCAACCTGCTGAGTGTGCTGTATTTCCTGGACCTCTGCGTCTACCGACTCGTCGTCTCCACACTCTTCCTGCCTTCGTTGCCAATGGCACGACATGTCCCATTCGCACCCCAGATGGCACCGATGGCCCTCCCGCCAGGATTCGATCCCCGTGCTGCGGAGGGAGAGCGAATCGAGACGAGACACGGCAACCTTCACCTTGTTTACGTGGGGGGTCTTGGGGTTCTCTACGACCTTACCAAGTTGGTTGAGAACGTGGCAACCCTCGACAAGGTACACCTGACGATATGTACACGGCAGGACGATTGGAGAAGAGTTCGCAACAGTTACCCCGAGAATATGCCCAACGTGAGCGTTGTGCATAAGAGCGGCAGGGAGCTCCAAGCCCTGTACGCCACTGCGGACGTGGGCGTGTTCTTCGTGCGCCCCACGGAGTATTCAGACTTTGCGGTTTCGGTGAAGGTGTTTGAGTACCTAGGCAACGAGTTGCCCATTCTAGCGGTCAAAGGGACCTTTGTAGGAAGCATCGTCACGGAGCAAGGCATTGGTTGGGCGATTCCTTGGCGGGATGAATCGCTGCGAGCACTGCTACAGGAGGTTACTGAAAAGGGTGTGTCCCAGAGGATGCGCGCAGCCCTGATTGAAGCGAAAGAGGCGAACTCTTGGCGCTCCCGCGCCGTCGCAGCGGCCGGCGTTCTCGCCGACTAGTGGCGTGTCCTTCAGGTAGGGACGTTGCGTGAAGGAGTGCATGCGGCCCGGGCGCTGCTGCGACCGCCGCGATGGACATGAAGAAGATGACGGCATAGACCGAGCCGGCCGTGAACAGCCACCCCTCGAGTGCCGCATTTGCCACCCCACCGACCACCAGCGCGCGGGCGCCGACGGAATTCTTGGATGCCGTCCAGCAGACAGCAAGAACGATGCAGGCAACGAGGGCGCCCAAAACGCCCAGCTCAGCTAGAACCTTGATGGCTGTCGACCCTGATTCGGACTCGAGGGCACCCATTCCGACACCTCCCCACGGATGCTCCTGAATTTGCGGAATCGCCTTTACCCACACAAAGGTGCGTGTGTCGGTGGCTCGGAGAATAGTCGGTGCATCAGCCTGTCCGCTGACACCTCTGATCTCACCGAAGGCGAGATAGGCCGCAGGCATTAGGCAAATCATGGCTGCCGCTTTAGCGAGGGGGGCTGCGATCTGCCACAGGAAAACGATGAGGGAGGCCAGCATTGCGGCCGTGGCAGCCCGGGAGCCGGTGGCAACGCACATGACGAAGAGTGGGAGCCAGAGCCACCGAACCCGCTTGTTCGGGTAGGCAAGGACGAAGGGTGCAGCCAGTACGCAGTAGAGCCCCAGCCCATTCGGGTTGCGGAAGAGACCCATTGCTCTGCCGGCGTACCACGCCCCGGGCGCGCCGACGACCACTAAGGCCGCGGAGACGCCTACGAGAAGAAAGACCAGTCGCCGAATACTCTGCAGGGTGTATTGAGGCCCCACCGTTCTGGACGAGACGATGATCGCAACGAGAACTAGCCAGGCAACCGACGAGTAGAGGGACCGCTCTGGAACCTGTGACCAAAGTGTCGAGGCAAAGCCAAAGATCGCGAAGCCGAGGGACGACCAAACGAGCAGTGAATGGATAGTACTAGGCCGTGTGGGGTGATCGTGATCACCCCGCTTTCGTTGAAGTAACGTCGCATGCAGCAGCATCGCCACTACCGCCATCGCGGCGACCGGTCGAGTATCTATGGCGCCGGTCGCGATGTTGCCAAACTTCAGGCCAGTAAATACGAAGGCTAATAGAATTGCCCAGGTTCCTAATCGCGGTGATAGCAGGACCACCCCGACGAGGAGAAGGCATCCCATAACAAGGGCTGCGAGGGCAAGGGGCTCCTGCAGAAGTTCAGTCACGTGCGTCACTCAAGATCTCGTGGATGTCCTCTGCGTAGATTCGGGCAGTGTCCGCGGGTTCGCGTCGCGGCCATCTCTCGGACAGTTGCAGACAGGTCGCCAGTGCTGCCGCCAGTCCGTCCACATCTCCTGCCTCAACTATGTTCCATCCGTGGTTGCAGTGCTGAAGAGCCGCCGGAACCCCGTTGGTGGCCACTACGGGGAGCCCGAACTGCAAGGCTTCAGTCACGACCAAGCCGTAGGGCTCCGAACGGGAAGGGACAACGAGACAAGACGCCGCGGAGTAGTGCGGGCCAAGCTCACCGTTGGGCACCGATCCGACAAATTCCACGAAAGGCTTGCCGCGGAAAGCCTTCACGTCATCGAGGTCTCCTTGGCCGATCAGGCGCAAGACCACGGGCAGCCCACTGTCGTGAAGTTTCTGCACAGCCTGCAGTGCCTGCACCGTCCCTTTGTCGGCCGCGAAGCGGCCAACGTACAGGACTGTTGGCGTGACACTCGTCGAAGGTCTTTCAGAGACGTCGCCTTCGGGAATAGGCGACTCGAATGGAATGAACTTCTGGTTGGTTAGGCCGACTCGTCGCCAGAAATCGCTGTTAGAAGGACCTATGGTCCAAACCCGCGTGCTCGGAGCGTAAACCAAGCGTAGGAAAAGCCGCTTGAGCGTTCTCCGGGACCACGCCTGTGCGAGTTGCTGGGAATCGTCGCTATCGGACAAAGTGAAGATCGGGATATGCCGGACCCGGCAACCGACAAGCAGGCCGATGGCCATCGGTCGATTGTAGCCAAGAACAATAGCTGCTCGGAGGTCGGGCAGCCTCGCCAGCCTGAATCCACAAAACAGGTCCTGCAAGAACGAATTGGGGCGATGGAATGTGTGCGGGTGGCTCAGATCCAAATCGCCCCACTCGCGACCTCCGGAGCCAACGTTGAGGTAGTGCGCGTGGAGGTCGAGGCCGTATTCCTTGGATAGCCGGTTTAAGACAGGTGTGAATTGTGGCGTCGCAATGACCGACATCCATAGAATCATTATCTACCCTACTATCCGGCGGCGATGTCGTCGCCGCTCCTCGCCTTGCGAGTGCGAGAGGCCAGCCAACATGCCCCCACTATCTCACCCGCAAGTATACTGCCCGCAAGAAGTAGCAGGTTCTTTGTACCGATTGACGTAACTGCGAAAAGGACCACGACCATACTGATGACCCCAACGACGTGCAAAGCCTCGTTGGTTCGTCCGGAGATCAACAATCGATACTGAGATCGACGGTTCCATACCGCAAAAGGCAGCACGAGGATGACCAGCCACCAAAGTTGTTCCGCAAACTGCAGTCCGGCGAATCCAAACAGGTCCATAACAGGCGAGGTAAGTACGAGTGCGAACAGTGTTCCGGGAACGGACAGAAGAACGATTAGGCGCTCAGTGCGATGATGCATGGCTAAGGCTTCGGTCTGACCACCCCCTCGCATCGTCATGATCGTGTAGAGGCCACTCGTCAGCAGCGCGCTGAGGCTTTGCTGGGCACTCAAAAGGCTTGCGAACATCCCTGCCTGCGCTGGCGACGCAATGATAGGTGCCACGACGAAGGGCGTCCGAAGCAGGACGGTGTCCATAAGAGACATGAGGCCGAACTGCGGCTTAAAGGCCCGACGCGCCATTCGTCGAAACGACTCCGTCGACCTGGCTCGTTGAGGCGTCAGACCTTTCCGGAGCGCGGCGTTGAGCACGAGAGTCGCTAGGGCTCCTGCTGTCATCGATGTTGAGTACGAAACGGACATAAGGACCATGGACAACGTGACGACGCGTCCTAAGATGGAGGAGAAACCCCACCAGAAAAGGCGCCCCTTCTGCTGAAGGGTCGCGGCGTCAAGTCCGGCCAAGTTGTTGATGATCACCGTCAACCCGCCCAGAAGCACCGGCCAAGGTGAAAGGTCGGGGGCCACCAAGCGGAAGCCGAAGGTGCTCACGATGGTCAACACCAGCATGGTGGGCGCTATGGCCCGCCAGCGCAACATTCGTACGGCGGCCTGATCTGCGGGCTGCCCCGTGGCGTAGACCAGAGCTGTCCCCCCACCCACTAGGACACTGAGGAGTGCGGCAACGCCTACGCCTGCGGCGTAAGCAGCGATGTCGTGCAGTTGCCCCTGTCGGGCCGCCAGGACAGCTGCGGAGGCCGTCATCAATGCGCCTGCGGCGAACACGCCAGGGGTTATCAGGACGTGATTGGATGCGCGGACGATCATGCTGCGAAGCTTGGACATCGTGAGCATTAGGCGTCCTGCGCTCCGGTGGCCATGCGGAACGCCCGCGTGAACAGGCTGCTCTGTGCCACGCGGGAGTCGGTGAACCACTGCTCGTACGCCGCGAAGGCAGAGGTGCGCGTGCCTAGTTCACGCAGCACCCCGCTGCCGTGTAGTCCGTCCAACAGAATTGACAACGCCTTTGGATCGTCCGGATTGATCACCCAGCCGCCGCCATTGAGGAGCACCGAGGTCCACAAGGTGGTGTCTGGAACGATGCACGGACATCCGAGCGCTAATGACTCGGCGATGGCATAGCCGAAGTTCTCACTTCGCGTCGGCAGGATCATCGCGTCCGAGGAGAGTATTGCGGTTCTAATATCACCTTCCGAGAGGTGCCCCAAGATCTGCACGGTCACGGTGGGACTGGTAGATTGTAAGACTCGCCTACAGAGTGACCAGTAATCCTCATCCTCGATGGTGCCGACCACCGTGATCACTGTTGGCGAGCTAAGGCTCCGCGCGGCCTCGGCGAGGAGCTTGAAGTTCTTGATCGGCACCATACGCGCCAGGAAGAGCAATCGGAGTGGTCCTTCGGGTACAGGGGGTGACGCCCCTTCCGGCGCGGGTGGCGGATCCACCTCAACGAGGGCAGGGATCTTACGCCCAAGGGCACTGATGGCGTCGGCCTTTTCTCGCTCGTTCGAAGCGTGGATGACCAGATTCGTCCTGTGCGAGATGAGCCAGCGCAGGATCACCAGCGCAAACCTCTTGAGGCGACTGCCAACTTTGAGCGCCTGAGGACTCAGCTCGCCCCGTGGGGCGAGCAGGAGAGATTTAGGTCGAAGTGCCCCGATCCCGAATAGAATGAGCGGCACGTAGCCGAGAGCCGGGGACCACACGCTGTTCACGTAGAGGAGATCGGCTTTCCGTTCCCTCCGCAGGAGGTGCCAGATCGTCGAGGCGACAGATGGTGTCGGCCTGATGACATCAAACGGACTCGATGAGTCCACAGCGGTTGTGCGTGCGGGTTCGAAGGGTTCGGAATCGCCGAGGTCTCGGTCTCGGGTCAAGATCCGGAGGTTGTGAGATGGCGCCTCCATGGCGCTGATCGCTTGGAGGCTGCGTACCGGTCCGCCGGCCTTCGTGGCGGGGGGGAACCAATCGGCGAGAATCGTAACCCGAAGAATGGGGTCACCGCTTTCTAAACGCGCAGGGGCCCGACCGTCGCTTGCGTATTCGTCGCCCGGGCTATTCAAGTGGACCGTATTCCAGCCCATTGATGATGTCGGTTCGTTGTTGAGAGGATGAAGTTGACGGTCCGCTCGCTCGTGTTGTCGATGAGGTAATCGTCGGGCGTGAGGTGACCCACCCCGTCACGACTTCGGGGTGTTGCCATGGCGGCCCGGACCCCCGTGACGACGTCGCCGGCGTGCAGCCCGGTCATTATTAGGCCGCCAGTGTCTAGCGCCTCCGGCCGCTCAATCGAGTCCCGAAGGGTCACAGCGGGGAAGCCGAGCAGCGTCGACTCCTCCGCGATCGTTCCGGAGTCCGAGAGGCAGCAAGCAGCCGAGAGCTGGAGCTTGTTGTAGTCGTGGAAGCCTAGCGGGTCGCTGAAGGTGATGCCCTCGGGGTCCGACCAGTCCGGCAGCGCCTCGAGCCGCTTGCGGGTGCGTGGGTGGGTCGAGACGAAGACGGGGAGCCCGAACGCGGCATACACGGCGGTGAGGCAGTCGATGAGGGCGCGCAGGCGCTTGGGGGAGTCGACGTTCTCCTCGCGGTGCGCGCTGACAAGGAAGTAGCCACCCTCGGTGAGGTCGAAGCGGTCGAGCACGGTCGACGCGAGGATCTCGTCGCGGTAGGCGTCGAGGACTTCGCGCATCGGCGACCCGGTCTTGATGATGCGCCGGGGGTGCAGACCCTCGGCCAGCAGGTTGCGCCTGCCGTGCTCGGTGTAGACGAGGTTGAAGTCGGCGACGTGGTCGACAAGGCGGCGGTTGGTCTCCTCGGGCACGTTCTCGTCGAAGCAGCGGTTGCCCGCCTCCATGTGGTAGGTCGGGATGCGCAGCCGTTTGGCCATGACCGCGGCGATGCACGAGTTGGTGTCACCGAGGACGAGGACCGCGTCGGGGCGCTCCTCGAGCATGACCGTCTCGGCCGCGATGAGGGTGCCGCCGAGCACCGCACCCAGGCTCGAGGTGTCGACCCCGAGCATGTGGTCCGGCTTGCGGATGCGGAGGTCGCTGAAGAACACCTCGTTGAGGGCGTAGTCGTAGTTCTGACCGGTGTGCACGAGCACGTGGTCGACGGTCTCATCGAGCCGGTGAATCACCCGCGAGAGGCGGATGAGCTCGGGTCGGGTCCCGACGATCGTCATGACCTTCATGCGGATGCTCCCTGGGTGCGGACGGTCTCGGGATAGGTGTCGGGGTCCTCGGGTCGGTGCAGCTCGTGCGACCAGAACTGGGTGACCAGCGTGTCAGCGCCGGTGTTGGTGATGTTGTGGACCCAGCCGACGGGCATGTCGATCGCGCACGGCTGCGTACCTGAGACCGCGAAGTCGATGACCTCGTCGGTGAACATCTTGCGCAGCGAGATGCGAGCCTCGCCGGCGATGACCGCGAACCGCTCGACCTTGCGGAGGTGGAAGTGCTCGCCCCGGGTGACGCCGGGGACGGTGGTCGAGAAGGAAGCCTGCCCTTCGCCGCCGCGGACCCGGATCGTCTCGACGAAGGTGCCGCGCGGATCGGTGTGTGGCGTGAGGGGGATGGGGTAACGGTCCGGGAAGAGCGCCGCGCGGTAGGTGTTGAACAGGTCCACCCGGAGCGGCGTCGACAGGTCCGGGATCTCACCGGTGTCGTAGGACGCCTTGAACTCGTGGAGCAGGTCGAGGACGCCCTGCACCGTGACCGGCGTGCTCGGCGGGTCGATCCGCCGAGCCGCACCCGTGAGGCCGTCGATGAGCGCAGCGGCTGCGCCCTGTGCGTGCAGCAGGCCGACCTCGCTGTCGTTCACGGTCGGCGCGGAACCTTCACGGACGGCTTGGACGAAGTTGGCGACGAACGAGTTGTATGCCGGCCGCCCGTGCTCGCCGAAGAGGTTGGGCAAGCGCACGTCGACGAGGGAGCCCCCGGTTGCCTCCGCGGCCGCCGCGAGGATCTCGCGTGCCCGGGCCTTGCCGAGCCCGTATGCCGTGCCGTTGCCGTCTTGGATCGAGTTGGCGTAGACGACGCGCACGGGGCGGCTGCCCGCGGACATCGCGGTCGCCACATCTCGGGCGAGGTCCTCGTTGCCCTGGCGGACCACCTCGTCCTCGGCTCGGTTGACACCGGCGATGTGGATGATCGCATCCGTGTCGGAGACGGCCTCGCCCAGGCCGGCCCAGGAAGCGCGGTCGACCGGCACGACTTCATGGTCGGTGAGGGCCCGCAGACGCAGCCGTGTGTGCCAGCCGAGGAAACCGGACGCACCGGTGAGCAGAATTTTCATGAGTCCTTTCGCGGCGTGGAGCCCGGCGTCTGGGCAGCCACTTTACGGGTGACGAGCACTGCGCTCAGTCAAGCCGGTCGTTCACACGCAGGTGCATGCGCCTGCCCTCGGGCGTGATGTAGGTGTCCCGGACGACCCACCCGCGAGCCTCATAGAACGCGTTGACGCCGGCATTGTCATCTGCATCAGTCGTGAGATGGGCGGCTGACACCCCCCGCGAAGCAACCTCTGTCTGCCACGCGCGCAGAAGGACGGAACCGCCGCCCGACCTGCTGACCGCCGGAGAGACGCAGATCGAGCTCAGGAGAGCACCGGGGGGCGAGCTGCTGTGGCCGCGATACAGGATCCCGCGCAGGAGGCGCGGAAAAGCCCTTGGTGAGCACACCGCTGCTCGTGCTCCTGCCAGCGCGAACTGAATGAGGCGGCGGCGAAGGAGGCGTGTGAAGAAGCCTGCAGGGCTGAGTGGCCCTACGGCGGCACCGACGGGTCTGCCGTCGTGCGCATCGCGGAGGACGAGCGCGACCGACTCCTTGTCGTCTAGGAAGCCTGCGTAGAACTGCCGCAGAAAGGGCTCCCCAAGACTGCTCAGAAAGAAGGTGGGGAAAGCCTGCCGATGGATGCGAGCAAGCTCAGCCACGTCCGAGGCGCGCAGCGGGCTGGTGATCAAGGCGGTCATGCGTCGACAAGCTGCCGAATCTCAGGAAGCGTGAGGAGGAGCTCCTTCGTGGCCGTCACGTCGAGCCGCGTGGTGTTCGCCGACGTGTAGTCCTGCTGCGTTGCGGCGGTTCGGTCCCCCTCTTCGACGAAGAGCGAGTACTCGAGGGACCGCGCATCGAGCGGTACCCGAAAGTACTCACCTTGGTCCTCCGCCTGTGCACTCTCCTCGACAGAGAGCAGGGTTTCGTGGAGTTTTTCCCCATGACGCATCCCGATCACGGCGACGTCGGGGTCCTGATGCCCGAGGAGCTCGCCCACGGCCTTGGCCAGCGTTTCGACGGTGGACGCGGGCGCCTTGCGAACGAACAGGTCGCCGGGCTGGGCATGCAGGAATGCATGCTCGACGAGGTCGACGGACTCCCTGAGCGACATGAGGAAGCGCGTCATCTCGGGCACGGTCACCGTGAGAGGGCGGTCCCGCCGGATCTGATCGACGAAGAGAGGGATGACCGAGCCGCGGGAGTACATGACGTTGCCGTATCTGGTGATGCTGACCGTGGTGGGGGAGTTCGGGTTGTTCCTGGCAAAGGCCTGCGCCGTCTTCTCCATGAGGGCCTTGGACATCCCCATGGCGTTCACCGGAGCGACGGCTTTGTCGGTGCTCAGGCACACGACGGACCGCACACCTCGCTCGTGTGCGGCGGTGATGACGTTGTGACTGCCGACGACGTTGGTCTTCACCGCTTGGTCCGGGAAGAACTCGCACGAGGGCACCTGCTTGAGAGCGGCGGCGTGGAAGGCGAAGTCGACGCCTGTCATCGCGTCAAGGACGCTGTCCTTGTCCCGAACGTCTCCGAGGAAGTACTTCACGCGAGAGTCGGCCAGTGAGCGGCGCATCCCGTCCTGCTTGGCCTCGTCGCGGCTCAGAATGTGAATCCCGGCGACCCCACGTGCCAGCAGGTGTTCGGTCATGATGCGGCCGAACGAACCTGTGCCTCCAGTGATCGTGACCGTTGCGCCATTGATGTTGATGGTCATCGTCGGGAGGTGCCTTTCAGTGCAGCATGGGTGAGGAGGGACTCGATCGCGCCGACAGCAGTGTCCACGGAGAACGTGCGTTCGTAGTACTCGCGACCGCGCGCCCCGCGAGCAGCCAAGGCGGCCCGACCCTCGGCAAGGGCCTGACGGATCGCACTCGCCACGCTTTCCGGTGAGCCGGGGTCCGCAGGGATCCCAGCGCCGGATTCCACGACCACCGAGCGCACGTCACCGTCGGCCGCAACGAGCGCCGCCCGGCCGGAGGCGAGCGTGGCCTGGGTCTTGCTGGGCATGGTGGCGGCTGAATGCTCGTGGGCCCGCAGGCCGATGTAGGCGAGGTCGCACGTTGCCATGAGCTCGGTCATGGACGATGAAGCCACCCGTCCGAGGAAGCGGATGTCGGCCCGCAGCCCGGAGGCCTTCGCTCGCAGGCCCGCCTCGCTGATGCCTGACCCCGCGAGAAGGCAGACGAGTCGTGGGTCGTCCACGTGGTGTACGGCCTCCAGCAGGGTCTCGAGACCCTGAGCCGGCCCCATCGCGCCCGCGTAGAGCAGGACGACGGCCGACTCGGGGATGCCCAGCTCGGCTCGCATGGAGTGGGTCGTCGGTTGGAACACAGACTCGTTCGCCCACATCGGTACGTAGTGAAGTCGATCCGCCGGAACCCCGCGGTCGCGAAGGAGCCCGCCGACTGACGGCGCTATGTAGGCGACCGACTCGGACGCGGCGTACATCGCCGAGCACCAGCGGTCGAGGCCGGCGTGGATCGTCGACGCGGTCCTGCCGGCCCCACCGAAGCCACTGGCGAAGACCGTGTCGGGCCAGAGGTCGAGGACGTGGGTCACCATGGGGACTCCGAAGGCGTAGCGAGCGGCGAGCATCGGAGCCGCGATGGTGATCGGTGAGTAATTCACCCAGACGGCATCGCAGCTCCGCAGAGAACCCAGTCCTGAGGCGAGGGCGCTCAGGCCGAAGGACCCGTAGTTGGCTAGCCGACCAACGGTGCTGGCGCCGTGATGTGGATACAGCGCCACGCGACGAACGCCGACTCCGTCCACCACTTCGTCGAGCTTGCGCGTCAACCGGTAGCCGTCAGCGATCCTGCCCGACGGATAGTTGGGAAACCCAGTCACCACCTGCACTTCGTGGCCCCTGGCAGCGAGACCCCGGGCCAACACTGAAGGAAGGGCAGCGGGGCCGGGCTCGGGTTCGTACCACTGGGTGAGCATCCCGACGCGCACGAGTTGAATGCTCCATTTCTGTGGATATCGTCGAGACGCTCGCTGGCCCAGACCTTCCCTGCAACAGCATACAGTTGGTCCAGTCCGCTACCTTTCCGCGTCTGAGGAGCCCATGTCCGCCGAGTCCTTCATCCCCTTTGCCGTGCCTGACATCACGGAGGCTGAAGTGGACGCTGTGGCGGACGCCGTCCGATCCGGCTGGCTGACGACTGGGCGCCATGCGAAGGAGTTCGAGACCGAGTTTGCGGCTGCCCTTGCGCCCGGCCGAATTGCCGTTGCGGTGAACTCGGCTACGGCTGGCCTGCATCTGGCACTAGAGGCGATTGGAATCAAGCCTGGCGACGAGGTCATCGTTCCTGCATGGACATTCACGGCTACGGCCGAGGTGGTCAGGTACCTGGGTGCGCAACCGGTCATCGTAGACGTGGATCCGGTGACCCTGAACATCGATTTGGCTCTAGCTGAACGTGCCGTGACCGAACGTACGCGTGCGGTGATACCTGTGCACTTCGCGGGACTCGGCGTGTCTCCAGCGGCCCTGCGCCACTTGGCTCGAAGACATGGGCTGTCGGTCATCGAGGATGCGGCCCACGCTATCCCGACTGTGACAGACGGTGAGGTGGTTGGCAGCGGGAGCGAGGCAGTCGTTTTCAGTTTCTACGCAACGAAGACGATGACCACAGGCGAGGGGGGCATGGTTCTGGTTAGCGACGAGAGCCTTGCTCGAAGGATGCGCGTCATGCGCTTGCACGGCATCAGCCGCGATGTCTTCGACCGCTATCAGAGCAAGACCCCGTTGTGGCACTACGAGGTCGTGGCACCAGGGTTCAAGTACAACCTCACAGACCCTGCGGCAGCTATGGGACGAGTTCAACTGGCGCGTGCCGCCACCATGGGAGCGCGGCGAGCGGAGATCGCGTCGGCCTACGATGCCGCCTTTGCGGACCTACCGCTCAAGCTTCCGGCAGGCGCACCAGAGGGCGACACTCATGCGTGGCATCTCTACGTGGCTCGACTGACGGATGGCGGCCCAGTCGACCGCGACGATTTCATAGCGCGCATGGCGGAGGCGGGAGTTGGGACCAGCGTTCACTTTATCCCGCTTCACATGCATCCAGTCTGGCGTGAACTGTGCGATCAGACCGAGGCCGACCTCCCGGTAGCGACGGCCGAGTTCGGCCGAGTCGTCAGTCTTCCGATCTTCTCCTCGATGACAGACGCTCAGGTAGCCCGCGTCATCGGCGCGGTCCGGGAAATATTGTCATGACTGGCTCCACTTCAGAGGCACTCACCCGGCGAGCCACTGATGTGGTCATCGCGGCCGCGGGGCTCCTTGTGGCCTCTCCTGTTTTGGCAACCGCAGCCTTGGCCGTGCGACTCGACAGCCGGGGGCCGGTGTTCTTCCGTCAGGAGCGAGTCGGGCGAGATGGGCACCTCTTCCACATTCACAAGTTCCGCACGATGGCGGATGGTAGCCGTGGGCTGGGTGTCAGCACCAGCTCGGATTCGCGCATCACGCGCGTCGGGGCAGTCTTACGCCGTTCGAAAGTGGACGAGCTGCCTCAACTCATCGATGTCCTCAAAGGCGACATGGCCCTCGTCGGCCCTCGGCCGGAGGTTGAGGCGTACGTCAGGTTGTGGCCCGCGGATGTGCGTGACGAGATTCTTTCCGTGAGGCCGGGTATCACCGACCCGGCCAGCGTCAAGATGCGTCATGAGGCCGAGCTTCTGTCCGGGCAGGGCGACCCGGAGCTCTTCTACATCCAGGAGCTCTTGCCGATGAAGGCCGCCATGTACGTCGAGTACGTGCGGACACGCAGTTGGCTCGGCGACCTTCGCATTCTCTGGGCGACGGTCAGAGCTGTCTTGCAGGGCTGAGGCTCTCGGCCGCCTGGTCGAGCATCCACCGGCGCGCGTCCTCGGGCTCGGCGACCTGTGCTCGCGCCACCTCTCCGGACGGGATCGGCGGGACTTCGACCTTGTTGATGAGGGGATGCCCCGCGGACTCGACCGTCTCACCAGCGGCGAACAGCTCCTCGGACATCTTTTCGCCCGGTCGGAGCCCGGTGAACACCATCTCGATGTTCGACTTCCCCGACAGGTCGATCAGGGTTCGGGCGACGTCGAGGATCTTCACAGGTGCGCCCATCTCGAGAACCATGACGTCGCCGTTGACGCCGATCGCCGCAGCTTGGAGGACGAGCTGGCTCGCTTCGGGGATGAGCATGAAGAATCGCTCGACCTCCGGGTGGGTGATCGTGACGGGCCCACCCTGCTCGATTTGGGCGGTGAACGCCGTAATCACCGAGCCGCGGGAGCCGAGGACGTTGCCGAAGCGGACGCTGACGTAAGTTCCTTTACCCTCGCGCGCGTACTGGGCTGTCAGCCGCTCAGCCAAGCGCTTGCTGTAGCCGAGCACGCAGGTCGGGCTGGCAGCCTTGTCGGTTGAGATGTTGACGAAGGTCTGCACGCCTGCCGAGCGGGCGGCCTCCAACACGTTCTCCGTGCCCAGGACGTTGGTCTGCCACGCCTCCAGGGGGTATTGCTCGAGGAGCGTGAGGTGCTTGAGCGCCGCAGCATGGAAGACGACCTCGGGCCGCTCGCGCTCGAAGACCCGACGGAGGGCGTCGGGGTCCCTGATGTCGCACAGGGCGAGCGTGCCGTCGTCGAGCAGAGCGCGGCCGGTCAGACTCATCTGGCTGCCGTGCAGGGCCGACTCGTCACGGTCCAGCAGGACCAGCTTGGCGGGGCCGAACTTCGCGATCTGGCGGGCAAGCTCGGACCCGATCGATCCGCCGGCACCAGTGACCAAGACCCGCTTGCCGGTGATCGACTCGGAGATGGCAACGGCATCCATGGTGATTTGCTGGCGTCCGAGGAGATCCTCGAGGTTCAGGTGGCGCAGGTCGGCACCGCTGGCGGGGCCGAGGAGACGCCCGACGGAGGGAAGGACGAGGAGGTCCAGGCTGTGCTGCCGGGCCAGCTCGCGGATGTCGCGCAGGCGGTCGGCGGAGATCGACGGCATGGCCACGACGAGGGTGCCGGCGCCAGTGCTCTCGATGACCTCCGGGAGGCGGGTGATGTCGCCGCTGACCCGAAGGCCTTCGACCGGCATACGTCGCTTGCGTGGGTCGTCGTCGATCACAGCCAGAGGGATGAACCGGCCCTCAGGAGAGGTGTCCCGGGCCAGTGCCCGGATGAGTTGCCGACCACCCTCGCCCGCGCCGTACACGATGACGGCCGTGTCCTTGTCCCCGACGTCTGGTCGCCCCCAACGGTAGGAGCGGACGATGAATCGCAGGGCGAACATGCCCACAACCGCGATCACCGGCACGACCAAGGGAAGGCTGCGCGGCACCGTGAACCAGTCGGTGAACACGCGGATTGCGACGAGGAGGGCCCCCACGAGCAACGCGCCGCGAGCGACCTGGGCTGTCTCCTCGAAGGAGCCTCGGCGGTGGTCCAGCCAGAGCACATCCAGAGCAAGGCTCACGACCAGTTGCGTTGCCGCGGCGGCTGCCGCGAAGGAGACGATGGGCGAGTCCGTGGCCTGACTTGCGTTGAGGTCGAAGCGCAACCAAGCCGCTGTCAGTGCAGCCACGAAGACGATCAGCGCGTCCACCAGCGCCCAGGCCGCTTGGACGGTGACCTCACGACGCTTCAGCGGGAACAACACGAGCCAATCGCTTTCGGTGGGTAGGTGTCCGGAGTCAACCACGCGGACTAGCCTGTCTGGGCCCCCGGCGGGACTAGAACATACTATTGCATCGGGGCCGGTACCCTTGACAGGCCGGACGCCCCCACGTTAGGAATACACGCTTTGGACCTCATGGCCTACGTCCAGATCCTGAGACGTCGTTGGCGAACCCTCGCCGTCGTCTCACTCACCGTCGTGGCGCTCGCGGCCGCATTGACCCTCTTGGCAACGCCGATGTACACGTCGAGCACCCAGTTCTTCGTGTCGACGGCCGCCTCAGCAAACAGCGGCCTTGCGGAAGGCGGGTACTTCACTCAAGAGCGGGTGAAGTCATATAGCCAGCTCCTGCTGGCCCCCAAGGTTCTTGAGCCGGTCATTGCACAATCCGGCGTGAGCGACTCCGTCGGAGCGCTGGCGGGCAAGATCACCGCCACGACCCCCCCGGACACGGTGCTGCTTGATGTATCGGTCACGGACCCCAACCCGACCAAGGCACGGGACATCGCGCAGGCGATTGCTGAAGTCTTCCCGAACGTCGTCGCGGATCTTGAGCGCGTCACCCCTGAGGCCGCCAGTCCCGTCAAGGTGACGCTCCTGCGTGAGCCGACGGTGGCGTCGGCCCCGGTCAGTCCGAGCCCGGCCCGCAACCTCGCGCTCGGCCTCGTCCTCGGGCTCCTTGCCGGCTTTGGCGCTGCCGTGCTCAAGCATCTCATCGACACCAAGCTCCGCTCCAAAGAGGACGTCGAGCGTTTGACCGATGCCGTCGTGCTCGGCGGCATCCCCTTCGATGAGGACGCGTCGAAGCATCCGCTCATCATCCAAGCGGACCCGCACGCCGGGCGTGCCGAGGCCTTCCGCAGTCTGCGCACCAACCTCCAGTTCGTCGATGCCACGGAGCACCCGCACGTCATCGTCATCACGTCCTCGATCACGGGCGAAGGCAAGACGACCACGACCGCCAACCTGGCGCTGGCCATGGCCGAGTCCGGGTCGAGCGTCTGCGTCGTCGAGGGCGACCTGCGGCGTCCGCGGATGCTCACCTACCTCGGGCTCGAGGGGTCGGTCGGACTCACCGACGTGCTCATCGGACGCTACGACCTCGACGACGTGCTGCAACCTTTCGGCACGCACTCGCTCACCGTCCTGGGCGCCGGGGCGACGCCGCCCAACCCCAGCGAGCTGCTGGGGTCAACCGCCATGCGCAACGTCCTCGACGAGCTTCGACAACGTTTCGACTTCGTCCTCATCGACGGTGCTCCGGTCCTGCCGGTCACCGACTCGACCGTGCTGACGCGCCTCACCGACGGCGCCATCATGGTGGCGGGCAGCGGCATCGTCACCAAGGACCAGTTCGAGCACGCCTTGGAGACGTTCGAGACGGTGAACGGGACGGTGCTGGGCATCGTCCTCAACCGCGTCCCCCGACAGAATCGGGGTAGTTACTACGACTATCGGTACGAGTACCGGCCCGAGGGCGCGGGCTCAAAACGCCGCACGAAGACCGGCCGTCTGCATCGGTCCGACGACGTCACCACACAACCGCGCCAGGACCTCGCGGTCGACTGACGCTCGCCATTCAGGCTCCGCGCAGTGCCTTCACGACGACAGGCAGGGACTGACCGATCTGGTCGGCCATCTGCTTGAAGACGGCCCTGTCCCGGCGAAACGGGTCCACGATGCCGGACTGGTCAGGCACTCGTGGGCTGACAGTCCCGCGCCGGCCGATGGCGACCGTCGCCACTTTGGCCACGCGGTTGTCCCCCGCCGCGCTGGCGATCTCGCCTTCGGAGACGTTCGCGAGGAGGTCGCCCAGGTCGCGCAGGGCGAACGAGTAGCGCAGAGCGCGTGGGAAGAGCTGGACGACCGGGCCCAGGTGCTCACGTGCGGCCCCGATGACGAGATCTGCCTCCCGTACCATTTCCTTTGTGATCTGACGAGCGGCGAAGTTGTGCGCGCTCGCCCCGGCCGCGGTGATCAGTTCCGCCGACTGAGGGTCGATGGCGTCGCCGATCAGGGCACCGGTGCCAGCGCTGGAGACCGTGATCCCGGTGTCCGAGAGCTCGCGGGCCAGCACGCGCTCGAGATAGGGCGACCGGCAGACGTTGCCGGTGCAGACGACGAGGACACGTCCGGTGAGCGCGTCGAAGGCGGCGTCTGGGTCCATGCCGCACACCATAACTGGGCGTTGAGTAGCCTCGCGGGAGAATGCACATCTCGGGCGAATGGCCGTCAGGTCGTGTCGGCGGACGTCGCACCGGAGGCAGCCACCGCGAAGGAGAACGGGGCGGTGAGCTGGGCGTCCGCGAACGCCGTCTCGATCGCGGCGGACAGCCATTTGACGTCCGCAGCCGGCACGAGGGAGATCGCCGAGCCGCCGAAGCCGCCGCCGGTCATCCGCGACCCGAGGGCGCCGTGGGCCATCGCCGTGTCGACGACGAGGTCGAGCTCGGTGCAGGAGACCTCGTAGTCGTCACGCAGCGACTCGTGCGACGCGACGAACAGCCGGCCCACCTCGTCGAGGTCGCCCTCGCGCAGCGCGTCGACGACTGCGTCGACCCGCGCGATCTCGGTGACGACGTGGCGGGTGCGGCGGCGCAGCACGTCGTCCGGCAGCCGGGCGAGGACCGCGTCGATCGGTTGCCCCACCACCTCGCGGAGGGTCTCGACCCCGAGGATCTCGGCCGCCTGCTCGCACGACTCCCGACGCGCGCCGTACTGCCCGTCGGCCAGTGCATGGCTCGCTTTGGTGTCAGTGACGAGCAGGACGACATCGTGGGCTGACAGGTCGAACGGCACCTGCTCGATCGCGCCGTCACGGCAGTCGAGTCGCAGCGCGTGCCGCTCGGTGCAGTGCATCGCCGCGGCCTGGTCCATGCCGCCGGTGGGGGCGCCGGCGATGTCGTTCTCGGCCCGCTGGCAGGCCGCGGCGAGGAGCCGGCGGCCCTCGGTCGTGTCGAGCAGGCCCAACCCGAAGAGGTCCGAGGCTGCTGCTGCCACGGCGCACTCGAGCGCCGCGGAGCTCGACAGGCCCGCCCCGAGGGGCACCCGCCCGTCGACGACGACGTCGAGGCCGCGGACGGCATACCCGTCCTGGCGAAGCGCCCACACGACTCCGGCGACGTATGCCGTCCAACCCTTGGGCATGTCGGGTGCCACATCCAGGATGCTCACCTCGACGGACGAGTCGTCCTGCAAGGAGTGGATGCGGAGGAGGTCGTCGTCACGGGGGGAGGCGGCGCACCGGGTGCGGTGCGGCAGGGCGATGGGCAGCGCGAGGCCGCCGTTGTAGTCGGTGTGCTCGCCGATGAGGTTGACCCGTCCGGGTGCCGACCAGACCCCGTCGGGGGCGTGACCGGTCAGTGTCGCGAACGCGTCCTGGAGGGGTGGCACGCCTGTGAGTCTAGGGCGGGCCACCTGACACAATGACGCCCATGCCCGCACCCGACCGCGCTTCGGCGGCACCCCGGATCCTCTCCGGGATGCAGCCCACCAGTGACTCGCTCCACCTCGGCAACTACCTCGGGGCGTTGGTCAACTGGGTCAAGCTGCAGGACGAGTTCGACGCCTTCTACTTCGTCGCCGACCTCCACGCGCTGACCGTGCCGACCGACCCGGAGGTGCTGCGGCACCGCACCCGGGTCACCGCCGCGCAGTTCCTCGCCGGCGGCGTCGACCCGGAGCGGTCGGCGGTGTTCTGCCAGAGCCACGTCACCGAGCACGCCGAGCTGGGGTGGGTGATGAACTGCCTCACCGGTGACGGCGAGGCCCGGCGGATGACCCAGTTCAAGGACAAGGTGTCCAAGGGCGGCAACGCCAGCGTCGGCCTGCTGACCTACCCCATGCTCATGGCGGCCGACATCCTCATGTACGACGCGGCCTACGTGCCCGTCGGAGAGGACCAGCGCCAGCACCTGGAGATCACCCGCGACCTCGCCGAGCGGTTCAACACCCGCTTCGGCGAGGGCCTCGTCGTCCCCGACGCCTACATCGTCAAGGGCTCGGCCAAGATCATGGACCTCCAGGAGCCGACCACGAAGATGAGCAAGACCGGCTCGTCGCCCAAGGGCCTCATCGACCTCATGGAGGACCCGGCGAGGATCGCCAAGAACATCCGCTCCGCCGTCACCGACACCGAGGCCGAGGTCCGCTACGACCTCGAGCACAAGCCGGGCGTGTCCAACCTCCTCGTCATCCACTCGGTGCTCTCCGGGACCTCCGTGGAGGACCTCGAGGCGTCCTTCGCGGGTCGCGGCTACGGCGACCTCAAGAAGGAGGTCGCGGACGTCGTCGTCGGTGCCCTCACGCCGTTCCAGGCGCGGATGCGCGAGCTCCTCGACGACCCCGCCGAGCTCGACCGCATCCTCGCGTCCGGGGCCGAACGGGCGCAGGTCGTGGCCCGGGCCACCATGCAGCGGGTCCGTGAGCGCGTCGGGCTCCTCCCGGCCGCCCGATAGGGTCGCCGGCGTGCCCAGTCACGGCGTGGCCATCACCGTGCCCGAACCCCACGGGTCGGTGCTGCAGGACGCCCGGGAGCGCTTCGGTGACCCGCTCGCGCGCTTCATCCCCCCGCACGTCACGCTGCTGCCGCCGACCGAGATCGGGGACCGGGCGCTCGAGGCGTTCGAGGACCATCTCGGTGACGTCGCCGCGACGCACCCGCCGTTCCGCATGGCGCTCTCGGGGACCGGCACCTTCCGCCCGCTGTCACCGGTGGTCTTCGTCCAGGTGTCCCTGGGGATCTCGCAGTGCGAGCTGCTCGAGCGCGACGTGCGCAGCGGGCCGGTCGAGCGCCACCTCGAGTTCAACTACCACCCCCACGTCACCGTGGCCCACCACCTCAGCGAGGCCGACCTCGACGTCGCCTTCGACGAGCTCGTCGCCTTCCGCTGCAGCTTCGAGGTCGGCTCCATCGAGCTGTTCCACCAGACCGACGACGGGGTGTGGCGACCCCGGTCGACCTTCGCCCTGAAGGGTTGAGCATGGACAAGGTCAAGGCTCTCTGGGCCCGGGTGCAGGGCACCCCGCTGTGGAAGGCCTGGAAGCGCTACGGCGACTCGCGCGGCAACCTGCTCGCCGGCGGCGTCGCGTACTTCGCGTTCTTCTCGATCTTCCCGGTCGTCGCCCTCGCGTTCACGATCTTCGGGGTCCTGCTTCAGGACAACCAGCAGTGGCTCGACCAGATCAGGGACTACCTCAACGACACGCTCCCCGGCTTCGTCAAGGACGGGGACAAGGGGCTCATCCCGATCGAGGCGCCCGGTGGCGGCGCGTTGACGGTGACGGGTCTCGTCGGTCTCGGGGGACTGCTGTTCGCCGGTCTCGGCTGGCTCGGTGCGCTGCGCGACGGCGTGCGCACGATCTTCGGTGCGGAGGGGGCGCCGGGCAACGTCGTCACGGCCAAGCTGCGCGACCTCGGCGTGCTCGTCCTGCTCGGGCTGGCGATCCTCGTGTCCGCCGCCGTGACCGGGGTCGCGAGCGCCCTCACGTCGTGGGTCGCCGAGGCCATCGGACTCGGGGAGCAGCAGTGGCTGCTGCGTGCGGTCGCCCTCGTCATCGGCGCGCTGCTCGACGGGTTCGTCGTGCTCGTCATGCTGCGGCTGCTGTCCGGCGTCGACGTGCCGTGGCGCGGGCTGGTCGGCGGCGCCGTCGTCGGCGGCATCGGCATCACCCTGCTCAAGGTGCTCGGCACCAGCCTCATCGCCGGGACGACGGACAACCCGCTGTTCGCGTCCATCGCGCTCGTGGTCGGCCTCCTCGCGTGGCTCAACTTCTTGTCGCGCATCATCCTGCTCTCGGCAGCGTGGTCGGCGAACTCGCTGGAGTCCGACGCGGCCGAGAACCTCTCGCAGGGCGAGCGCGACAAGCTCGTCGAGGGTCCCGCGTTGCCCGTCTCGGCCTCTCTGGACCCCGACGTCGAGGACCCGGTGTGGCTCGGACGACCGCCGGCGTCCTTGGAGCCTGCGGAACCCGGTCCGTACACGGGGAAGGTTGTGGCGCCCTCGGCCCGGCGTACCGACGACCGGGTCAACCTCGCCCTGGGCGCCGTGCTGGGTGCCGCTGCTGCGACCGGCCTGGGCGTAGCCGGGCGGCTGATGCGCCGCGTCATCCGCGGGCGCTGAGTCTGGCTCAGGTGGTTCGCAGGACGCTCGGGGCGGCTCGGTGCAGGGCGTCCCGCCAGTCAGGGAGGGCGTCGATGCCCGCCGAGGCCCACATGTCGTGGGCCAGCACGCTGTAGGCAGGACGCGGTGCCGGAGTCGGGAAGTCGATCGTGCTGATCGGCTGCACCCGCTGGGGGTCGAGCCCGAGCTCCTCGAAGACCGCTCGGGCGAACCCGTGCCACGAGGTCTGCCCGGCAGAGGTGCCGTGCCAGGTCCCGAAGGGGGCCTCGGTCCCGACGAGGCGGAGAATCCCCTCGGCCAGGTCGGCGGTCCAGGTCGGCTGCCCAATCTGATCCGCGACGACGGTGAGGGTGTCCCGCTCGGCGGCGAGGCGCTGCATCGTCGTGGCGAAGTTACTTCCCCCGGCGCCGTAGAGCCAAGCGGTCCGAACGATCCACGACTGGGGGCACTCGGCCCGGACGGCCCACTCGCCCGCGGCTTTGGTCCGCCCGTACGCCGACAACGGCGCGACCACAGCGTCCGCGGCATACGGGGTCGAGCCGGAGCCGGCCACGACGTAGTCGGTCGAGACGTGGACGAGGCGAGCCCCGTGCCGGTGCGATGCGCGAGCGACGTTCGCGGCGCCCACCGCGTTGACGGCGAAGGCCTGCGCCTCCTCCGTCTCGGCCCGGTCGACGGCGGTGTATGCCGCGAGGTTGGCGACGACGTCGTGACCGGCGACCGCGGCGTCACACGCAGCGGGATCGGTGATGTCGAGGTCGGCGTGGCGCACGGCCGTGACCTCGTGGCCGGCGTCCACGAGCAGGGGGAGGAGGTCGTGGGCGAGCATGCCGCCCGCCCCGGTGACGAGCCAGCGCGCCATCAGCGGGGGACGATGCTCTGGACGGCGGCGTACTTGGCCTCGGTCGCGTCCTTCTGCGGTCGCCACCAGTCCTCGTTGTCGCGGTACCACTCGATCGTTGCGGCGAGCCCCTCACGGAAGCTGGGGTACTCCGGGGCCCAGCCGAGCTCGGTCCTCAGGCGGGTCGGGTCGATGGCGTAGCGCCGGTCGTGCCCGGCCCGGTCGGTGACGTGGTCGTAGTCGTCCGCGTCCCTGCCCATGAGCTCGAGGAGGTCGCGGACCACGGTCTTGTTGTCCACCTCGCCGTCCGCGCCGATGAGGTAGGTCTCGCCGACCTGCCCCCGCTCGATGATGGTCCAGACGGCCCGGTTGTGGTCGTCGACGTGGATCCAGTCGCGGACGTTGAGGCCGTCGCCGTAGAGCTTGGGGCGGATGCCGTCGAGGACGTTGGTGACCTGGCGCGGGATGAACTTCTCGACGTGCTGGCGCGGGCCGTAGTTGTTGGAGCAGTTCGAGATCGTCGCGGCGATGCCGAACGAGCGGACCCACGCGCGCACGAGCAGGTCACTGGCTCCCTTGGTCGAGGAGTACGGGCTGGACGGGTTGTAGGCCGTGGCCTCGGTGAACCGGCCCGGGTCGTCGAGGTCGAGGTCGCCGTAGACCTCGTCGGTCGAGACGTGGTGGAACCGGGTGCCGTGGCGGCGCACGGCCTCGAGCAACGTGTAGGTCCCGATGACGTTGGTGTGCACGAACGGCCACGGGTCCGTCAGCGAGTTGTCGTTGTGCGACTCGGCGGCGAAGTGGACCACCAGGTCGGCTTGGGACACGAGTCCGTCGACGAGCCCCGCGTCGGTGATGTCACCCACGACGAGACGGACGCGGTCGTCGAGCCCGGCGAGCGAAGCCGCGTTCCCGGCATACGTCATCGCGTCGAGGACCGTGATCGTCGCGTCGGGGCGGGTGTCGGCGGTCAGGTGGAGGAAGTTCGACCCGATGAAGCCGGCTCCGCCGGTGACGAGGATGCGCACGGTGCTCAGGGTACTGATGGACCGTTCCTGCGGATCACTCTTGACGGATCGATAGGGTTCGGCGCATGAAGGGGATCATCCTCGCGGGGGGCTCGGGCACACGTCTGCACCCGATCACGCGTGCCATCAGCAAGCAGCTCATGCCCGTCTACGACAAGCCGATGATCTACTACCCGCTGTCCACGCTGATGATGGCGGGCATCCGCGAGGTCCTCATCATCACGACCCCGCAGGACCGCGAGCAGTTCGTGCGCCTCCTCGGTGACGGCAGTGACTGGGGGATCGAGCTCTCGTATGCCGTCCAGCCCAGTCCCGACGGCCTCGCCCAGGCCTTCGTCATCGGCGCCGACTTCATCGGGTCCGACTCCGTGGCGCTCGTGCTCGGGGACAACATCTTCTACGGCGCCGGGCTCGGGCGATCGCTCCAGACGCTCTCCGGGGTCAGCGGCGGGCACATCTTCGCCCACCACGTGGTCAACCCCACGGAGTACGGCGTCGTGGAGTTCGACGACGACGGCCGGGTGCTCTCCATCGAGGAGAAGCCGGCCGCGCCCCGGTCGGGCTACGCCGTGCCCGGCCTCTACTTCTACGACAACGACGTGGTGGGGATCGCTCGCGATCTCAAGCCCAGTGCGCGGGGCGAGCTCGAGATCACCGCCGTCAACGACGTCTACCTGCAGCGAGGCGACCTCGCGGTGACGGTGCTGCCGCGGGGGACCGCGTGGTTCGACACCGGGACCTTCGAGGGGCTCATGGACGCGAGCCAGTTCGTCCACCTCATCGAGGCCCGGCAGGCCACGAAGATCGGCTGCGTCGAGGAGATCGCGTGGCGGGCTGGCTGGATCGACGACGAGAGCTTCCGCGCCCTCGGCGACGCCCAGGTGAGGAGTGGCTACGGCGGCTACATCCATGCGTGCCTCGAGCACGGCAAGGAACTCCCCTGATGCAGATCGAGCCGCTCGCGGTCGAGGGCGCGTACGTCGTCACGCCGCGGCAGATCGCGGACGGCCGCGGCCGCTTCCTCGAGTCCTTCCGCGGCGACCTGCTGGCCGAGCGCCTCGGCCACCGGCCGGACATCGTCCAGACCAACGTGTCGGTGTCCTCGAAGGGGACCGTCCGCGGCATCCACTTCGCCGACGTCCCGCCGGGCCAGGGCAAGTACGTCACCGCGCTCACCGGTTCGCTCGTCGACTACGTAGTGGATCTGCGCGTCGGCTCGCCCACCTTCGGGCAGTGGGACTCCGTCCTGCTGGACACGGTCGACCGGCGCGCGGTCTGGATCGGCGAAGGGCTCGGGCACGCCTTCCACGCGCTCGAGGACGACACCACGGCGATGTACCTCGTGACCGCCACCTGGAACCCCACCGGTGAGCACGGCATCCACCCGCTGGACCCGGCGGTGGGGCTCGACCTCCCGGCCGCCCTCGCGGTGACGCTCTCCGCCAAGGACGAGGCCGCTCCGACGCTCGCCGAGGCGGAGCGGTCAGGTCTCCTGCCGACGTATGCCGCGTGGCAGGCGCACATGGCCTCGCGCCGAGGCTGAGTCACGACGCTGGGTCAGGCCGCTGGCGCCGGGAGCGCCGAGCGCGGCGTCCGCTCCGAACGCCCGACCCGCGCCACCTCGTAGTGACCGACGAGCTGCTCGGTGAGCGACTCCCACGAGCGCCCGCGCACCGCCTCCTCGGCGGCCGCCCCCATCGCCACGCGCCGGCGGGGGTCGGCCACGAGCGCGGCCACGTGGTCGTGCAGGGACCCCGGCCGGTCCGGGTCGAAGAGCAGGCCGGTGCGGCCGTGGTCGACGAGGTCGAGCGGCCCGCCCCGGGCCGGTGCGACCACGGGTACCCCGGACGCCGCCGCCTCCTGGAGGGTCTGGCCGAAGGTCTCGCGGGTGCCGGTGTGCACGAACACGTCGAACGCGGCATACGCCTGCGCCAGCGACACACCGTTCTGGCGACCGAGGAAGAGCGGTGAACGGTTGGGGCGGCCCGGCATCGTGGCGACCGCCTCGGTGAGCAGGGCCCCCACCTCGGCGCGGCTGGGACCGTCGCCGACGACGACGAGCCGGGTTCCCGGCAGGCGCGCCACCTCGGCGAGCCGCCACAGCTCCTTCTCGGGGGCGAGCCGACCGACGTAGCCGAGGACGACCTCGCCGCCCGGTGCGAGCGCCCGGCGCAGGGCCGCACCGTCCGGGGCGGTGCGCCAGCGCGGCGAGAACACGGTCGTGTCGACACCGCGTCCCCACAGGTCGGTGCGGGGCACGCCGCGCGCGCGGAGCTCCGCCAGGGTCGCGCGGGAGGGCGCCAGGGTGAGGTCCGCGTGGCCGTGCATCCGGCGGATCCAGTGCCACGAGGCCTCGGCCGCACCGGCCCCGAGGCGACCGGGTCCGCGCTGCGCGAGGTAGCCGGGCATGTCGGTCTGGTAGATCGCGACGGACGGTGTGCCGGTGCGGTGGGCGAGCTGGAGGGCGCGGGCCCCGAGGACGAACGGCGACGCGGCGTGGACGACGTCGGGGGCGAAGTCGTCGATGGCCCGACGCAGCGCCGGCGTCGGCAGGCCCGTGGGGAACTGACGCACGGAGAACGACGGCAGCCCGCGCACGGCGAACCCCTCGAACGACTCCGGCGCGGGCCCGGGCGCGATGATGAGGGCCTCGTGGCCGAGCGCGCGCAGGCCCTGGGCCACGCGGCATACGCTCGTCGTCACGCCGTTGAGCGTCGGCAGGAACGACTCCGTCACCAGGGCGATGCGCACGTGCCCACGGTGGCGCGCACGGGTGCCGATGCGGCGGCGGGCGCTGGTGGGTCGGGTGAGCAGCGCGTGAACGTCAGACGCCGGGGAGCGTGACGAGGTAGACCTCGCCGCTGCCCGTCACCGAGACCTTCTGGTCCCGCGCGGAGAGGTATGCCGCCCGCACCGGTCCCAGCTCGAGGCTCGCCCCCGCGGTGGTCAGGGTGACCTCGCCGTGGAGGCAGAACACGATGCGCGGCGTGCCGTCACCGGGCAGGACGACGTCGGCGGGCGCACTGAGGCGGCGCAGGGCGAACCGGTCGGACCTGCTGGGGAAGCGCACGGTCGCGGGGAGCTCTGGATCGGGCTCGGGGTGGCCGACGCAGCCGTCCTCGTCGGGGTCGACGATGCGCAGCAGCTCTGGCACGTCGATCTGCTTGTGCGTCAGTCCCGCCCGGACGACGTTGTCGGAGTTGGCGAGGACCTCGATGCCGAGACCGCTGACGTAGGAGTGGAGGACCCCTGCGGGCACGTCGACGTACTCGCCCGGCTCGAGCACCCGGTGGTACATGAGCAGCAGGACCGCGATGCCGATGTCGTCTGGGTGGTCCTCGGCGACGTGGGCGATGGCGGCGCACTGGTGGCCCTCGTCGTCCGGGCTGGCCGAGGCCCGGACGCAGGCGGCGACGAGCTCGCGGACGAATCCGACGTGATCGTCGTGCGGCACGGCGAGGATCGAGCGGAGCAGGGCGTGCTCCGGGTCCGGCTCCCGGGCAGCCGCCTCGACGAGCGATGTGAGCCGCGGGACGCCGAGCCGCTTCGCCAACGCGCTGACCTCGTCGAGGGTGCGCATCCCGACGAACACCGTGAAGGGGGCGATCGCGACGAGCAGCTCGGGCTTAGCCCAGTCGTCGACGTAGGTCGCGTCGCCGTCGCGCTCGCGCACCTCTCGAGCCTGCTGGGCGGTGGGATGCGCCTGGATGGAGATCGCCCGACCCGGTGCCAGCACCTTGAGCAGGAACGGCAGCCGGCCCTCGAAGTCAGCGGCGCACCGCTCACCGAGCTCGGCGACCGGGTGCTGCCGGATGACCTCGGCGAGGGTGGTGGCCACGCCGTCCCTCCTGATCCCGGAGGGGCCGCTCTCGTGGGCGCCCATCCACAGCTCGGACTCGGGCTCGGCGCTCGGGATGCCCCGGCCCTGGAGGCTCGCGATCGACACGTGGGACCCCCAGGCGTCGGTGAACAGCACCGGCTCCAACAGATCCATGCCATGACCCTTACCCAGGACGACGTGTGTTGACTCGGCACGGAGCCTAGTCGGCGCGGGTCGGGCCGCCCGCTCGGCGTGACTACGCTGACGCCCATGGCAGAGATTCCCGGGTTCTGGGCCGTCATCCCCGCTGGGGGTGCGGGGACGCGGCTCTGGCCGCTGTCCCGGGCGGGCCATCCGAAGTTCCTGCACGACCTCACCGGTTCGGGACGCAGCCTGCTGCAGCAGACCCTCGACCGGGTCGCGCCGCTCGTGGGGGAGCGGGTCGTCGTCATCACCGGCACGGCGCACGTCGCCGCGGTGCGCGAGCAGCTGCCCTCGCTCGGTGACGACCAGGTGCTGGCCGAGCCGGCGCCACGCGACTCGATGGCGGCGATCGGCCTGGCCGCCGCGTTCGTCGAGGCCCGAGACCCCGAGGCGGTCATCGGGTCGTTCGCCGCCGACCACGTCATCCCGGACGCCGAGGCCTTCCACCGGTGTGTCGCCGAGGCCGTCGAGGTGGCCCGAGACGGGCTGGTCGTGACCATCGGCATCGAGCCGACCCACCCGTCGACCGGCTTCGGCTACATCCAGATGGGGTCGACGATCGCCGGGGCCCCCACCGCCCGACGGGTGCGCCAGTTCGTCGAGAAGCCCGACGCCGGGCGAGCCGCGGCCTACCTCTCCACCGGTGAGTTCCGCTGGAACGCGGGCATGTTCGTCGTGCGAGCCAGCATCCTGCTCGACCTGCTGCGCCGGTGGCACCCGGAGATGGCCGACGGCGTGCGAGCCATCGCGGCCGACCCCGGGCGGCTCGAGGAGGTGTGGCCGACCCTCGAGAAGATCGCGATCGACCACGCCGTCGCCGAGCCGGCGGCCGACATCGGGGTGGTCGCCGTCGTCCCCGGTGACTTCGCGTGGGACGACATCGGTGACTTCTCGAGCCTGGCCGCGCTGCTGCCCGCGCCCGAGAGCGGCCCCCGGGTGCTCGGCGACGCGTCCCTGGTGCACTCGGTCGACTCCACCGGTCTGGTCTCCCCGCGCGGTGGCCGACCCGTCGCCGTCGTGGGGCTCGAGGACGTCGTCGTCATCGACTCGGGGGACGCGGTGCTCGTCACGACGAGGGAGCGGGCCCAGGACGTCAAGCACATCGTCGAGCAGCTCAAGGCCCTCGGCCGCACCGACCTCACCTGATCCCGCTGCCCGCTTCCCCTTGCGTCAGCGTCGACGGTTGCTCTAGCAACCGTCGACGCTGACGCTGCGAGAGGGGAGGTGAGGGGGCAGGCCGGGTCAGGCGGCGTCGCGGACCTTGTATGCCGCGAACGCCGCTCCCGTGACCGCCGCGGCGACCGCGGCGGTCACGAGCACCGGCGTCCAAGCCCACTCCCCGCCGGGCAGGTTCGGGACGTGGGCGAACGGCGAGAGTTGGATGATCCAGTCGGGCAGCCCGATGGTCCGCCCCAGCTCGCCCAGTCCGAAGGTGAGCGCGAGCACGCTCCAGCTGATGGCCGGCGCCCACGTCGGGGTCACCGCGGCCGCGAGCAGCGCGACGGCGACGATGACCGCCATCGCGGGGATGCGCGCTGCACCGGCCGCAACGAGCTCACCGAGGCCCGGCACACCCGCACTCCCCGCACCGACGAGCCCGATGACGAGTGCCATCGTGAGGACCAGGGTCGCGGGGAGGGCGAAGGCGTGAAGTGCGTGTGCGCCCAGCCAGGAGGAGCGCGAAGTCGAGGTGGCCAGCACCGACTCACCGCGACCGGCGTTCTCCTCGCCCACGATCCGGAGGGCGATGGCGACACCTGCGGCCGAGGCCGCCACGGAGACGAAAGCGAGCTCGGTCGCGAGGAAGATGTCGGTGATGGTCCCGGCGCTGCCGCCCAGCATCCGCAGCATCTCGACGATTCCCGGGTCCTCGGCCATCTCGGCGACGGCGGGCAGCAGGCTGCCGAGGACGCCGCCAAGCACGACGAAAGACACGAGCCAGCCCACGACGGAGGGCCGGGCGAGGCGCCACACGAGGCCGACGGGGGTACCGAGGGTCTCGCTGCCGCGGTCCGGCCCCGGCCGCGCGGGCACGAGTCCCGCACCGAGGTCGCGATGCTCGAGCAGCCAGAACGCGAGCGCCACGAGGGCCAGCGCGAAGGCGACCGCGAGGGCGAGGACCCAGAACCGGTTCGCGCCGTAGGCGGCGACCTTGCTGGCCCAGCCGAACGGGCTGGCCCACGTCAGCACCCCTGCGGCGCCACCGGTCGTGTCGCCGATCGCGCGCACGAGGAACATCACCCCCATCACGCCGAGGGCGATGCCGGCGCAGGCCCGGGCGCTGGCCGTGAGCTGGGCGGCGACCGCGGTGACGCCGATCATCGCCGTGCCGGCCACGACCCACGCCACCCCGAGGGCGGCCGACCCGACCGGGTCGAGGCCGACCAGGGTGAGGCCGACGGCGGAGAGGGCTCCCGCCCCGACGACGGCGAGTCCGGCGAGGGTGACGGCGGCCACCAGCGGTGCCCTGCGTCCGACCACTCCGGATCCGACCAGTTCGAGGCGACCGACCTCCTCCTCGACGCGTGTGTGGCGGCGCACCACGGCATACGCAAGAAGCCCGACGAAGACCGCACCCATGAGCACCGTCTTGAACACCGCGAGCGCGTCCCGGTTGAGGGCGCCGATCGGGCCGTACATCGCGACGATGCCCGGGTTGGCGAGGACCGAGCCCAGCCCGTCGCGCGCGGCCGCCTCGCTCGGGTAGAGCGCCAGGGTCGCCTGCCCCGATCCGACGGACAGGACGGTGAGGGCGAGGAGGCTGACCGGGATGAGCACGCGGTCACGCCGCCACGCGAGCCGCAGCAGGGTGCCGGTGCCGGCGAGGGCGGTCATGGCACCCGCGCCCGCAGCTGCTCACCCTCCCGGGCGGCCGGCGTCGCCACGGCGTAGTGCGCGAGGAAGAGGTCCTCGAGGCTCGCCGGCTCGCAGGTGAGGGCGGTGATCCCGAGGGCGTCGAGCCGGCTGACCGCGTCGCCGACGTGGGCGGCCTCGACAGAGAAGCGGATGTCGGTGCCGGTCACATCGACGAGGACGTCCTCGATGCCGGGCCACTGCGCGATGCCTCGTCCGACCGGGGTGCTCACCGTGGCGTGGACGGTGGAGCGGGAGAGGTGGCGCAGCTGCGTGAGCGTGCCCGACTCGACGATGCGCCCATCGCGCACGATGCTCACGCTGTCGCACGCGTGCTCGACCTCGCTGAGCATGTGGCTCGAGAGCAGCACCGAATGCCCGCGCCCCTTGGCAGCCCGCAGCTCGTCCTGGAACGCGTGCTCCATGAGCGGGTCGAGGCCCGCGGTGGGCTCGTCGAGAAGCAGCAGGGACGCGTCGGAGGCGAGGGCGGCGATGAGGGCGACCTTCTGGCGGTTCCCCTTCGAGTAGGACCGGGCCTTCTTCGTCGGGTCGAGGCCGAACCGCTCGACGAGGTCGCGTCGGCGCTGCCCGTCCATCCCCCCGCGCAGGCGGGCCAGGAGGTCGATCGTCTCGCCGCCGGTGAGGTTGGGCCAGAGCGCGACGTCGCCCGGCACGTAGGCGATGCGTCGGTGCAGCTCGGTCGCGTCCCGCCACGGGTCGCCGCCGAGCACCGTGGCCGTGCCCGAGTCGGACCGGAGGAGTCCGAGGAGGATGCGGATCGTCGTGGACTTCCCGGCGCCGTTGGGGCCGAGGAAGCCGTGGATCTCACCCTCGGGGACGGTGAGGTCGAGTCCGTCCAGGGCCGCCGTGGGCCCGAACGTCTTGCGCAGGTCGCGGGTCTCGATGACGTTCACGTCCCCAATCTACAGCGGTTTCACAAGTTCGTGAATGCTCTAAACTCGCAGGTATGCCGTCCCGTTCCACCGCGATCCCTCCTCCCTCGGTCCCTGCCGAGGCGCGCGAGGTCTCGCACGAGGTCTCGCACGCCGTGGTCGAGCGGCTCGGGGCCGCGCTCGCCGCGGCAGGCTTCCCACCCATGCCCGCCCGCGTGTTCGCCGCCCTCCTCGTCGACGAGGACGGGCGGATGACCGCCGCGGAGGTCGCCGAGGAGCTCTCGGTCAGCCCGGCGGGGGTGTCCGGTGCCGTCCGCTACCTCGGCCACGTGGGCCTGCTCCGGCGCGAGCGGGAGCGCGGGGGGCGCAAGGACGTGTTCGTCGTGCTCGACGACGCGTGGCACGGCGCCCTGACGAGCACCGACCAGGTCTACGCACCGATCATCGCGGCGCTCGCCGACGGGGTCGCCCACCTCGGCGCCGGGTCGAGCGCGGGGGAGCGGCTGCAGCTGTCCCGCGAGTTCCTCGAGTTCGTCACCGAGGAGATGCAGGGCATCCTTGCCCGGTGGGACGCCTACACCCGCACCCGCACCCGCCCCCACCCCCACCCCCACCCCCACCCCCGCACCCGCTGACCCGGGACCCACCCACCCCCCTCCTGCTTGCGTCAGCGCCAGTGGTCGCTAGAGCGACCATCGGCGCTGACGCAACGAGGGCGCACGGCGGAAGGGGCGGGCGCCAGTAGCATGGCGGTCTCATGACTGACACCCTCACCGCGATCGGAGCCAGCGTCGCGTCGGCGCTGCCCGAGCTCATCGACTTCCGGCGCGACCTCCACGCCCACCCGGAGCTGGCGCGCCTCGAGTCGCGCACCACCGAGGCGGTCGCGGCGCGCCTCGACCGCGCCGGGGTGCGGGTTCGCAGGCTCCCGGGCACGGGCCTGGTCGCGGAGGTCGGAGCCGAGCAGCCGGCATACCGGGTCGCCCTGCGCGCGGACATGGACGCCCTGCCCGTGCAGGAGAGCACCGGGCTCCCGTTCTCCTCCACCGTCGACGGCGTCGCGCACGCGTGCGGCCACGACGTCCACGTGAGCGCCCTCCTCGGCGCGATGCTCACCCTCAGGGAGCTCGAGCAGGACCTGCGCGAGCGGGGCACCGCGGTCCGCGCGATCTTCCAGGCGGCCGAGGAGGTCATGCCCGGAGGCGCGCACGACGCGATCGCGGCCGGGGTCATGGACGGGGTCGACGCGATCTTCGCGCTGCACTGCGACCCGTCGCTCGACGTCGGACAGGTCGGGCTGCGCGAGGGGCCGATCACCGCCGCGTGCGACCACCTGCGGGTCGTCCTCACCGGTCGGGGAGGTCACACCTCGCGCCCCCAGCTCACCGAGGACCTCACCTACGCGCTCGCCAAGGTCGTCACCGACGTGCCGGCCGCGCTGTCCCGACGGCTCGACCCGCGCGCCGGCGCCGCCCTCGTCTGGGGCGTCATCAGGGCCGGGACGGCGAGCAACGTCATCCCGAGCACGGGGGAGTGCAGCGGGACGCTGCGGATGCTCGACGCCGAGGCCTGGGCCACCGTCGGGCCGCTGCTCGACGAGATCGTCCAGGGAGTCGTGTCCCCCTACGGGGTCGACGCGCGGCTCGAGCGCATCAAGGGCGTGCCACCGGTCGTCAACCAGACCGACGCCATCGACGCGCTGCGCTTCGCGTGCCTCGGCGCCGGCCTGCAGGTCGCCCCGACGCTGCAGTCCCTGGGCGGCGAGGACTACTCGTGGTACCTCCCGCACGCTCCCGGCGCCATGGCGCGCCTCGGGACCCGCACCCCCGGCGGCCGCACCTTCGACCTGCACCAAGGTGACGTCGTCATCGACGAGGACTCGATCGGCGTCGGTGCCCGGCTGCTGGCATCGGTCGTCGTCGCACACACCGTCAAGGCCGGTGGCGACCGGCTCGCCGACCTCCACTCCATCACGATCGAGGCAGGCCAATGAGTGACATCGACTGGAATGCGTTGCGGGAGAAGGCCGTCGAGATGACAGCACTCGCCTATGCGCCGTACTCGAACTACCGCGTGGGCGTCGCCGGGCTCACCGACGACGGCCGGATCGTGGCCGGCTGCAACGTCGAGAACGCTGCGTACGGCGTCGCCCTGTGCGCCGAGTGCGGGATGGTCTCCGAGCTGCACGCGACCGGCGGGGGCCGGCTCGTCGCCGTCGCCTGCGTCGACGGCCGCGGCGAGCCCCTCATGGCCTGCGGCAGGTGCCGACAGCTGTTGTGGGAGAACGGCGGCGCCGCATGCCTCGTCATGACGCCCGAGGGCATCCGAACCATGGAGCAGATCCTTCCGCAGGCCTTCGGGCCGGAGAATCTCCGACAGATCTGACGGCCCCGCGGTGGGTGACATGATGACGCCATGAGCGAGAGCCACGACGCCGTCGACGTCATCACCACCAAGCGGGACAAGCGCGAGCTGAGCGACGACCAGATCCGCTGGGTCATCGACGCCTACACGCGCGGAGCGGTCGCCGACGAGCAGATGAGCGCTCTGGCCATGGCCGTCCTGATCAACGGGATGAACCGGCGCGAGATCGCCACGTGGACCGCGGCGATGATCGCGAGCGGCGAGCGGATGGACTTCTCGTCGCTGTCGCGCCCGACCGCCGACAAGCACTCGACCGGTGGTGTCGGCGACAAGATCACGCTGCCCCTGGCGCCGCTCGTCGCGGTCTTCGACGTCGCCGTCCCACAGCTGTCCGGACGCGGCCTGGGCCACACGGGCGGGACCCTCGACAAGCTCGAGTCGATCCCCGGGTGGCGCGCCGACCTCACCAACGAGGCCATGCTGGCCCAGCTCGACGACGTGGGCGCGGTCATCTGCGCGGCCGGCACGGGCCTGGCGCCGGCCGACAAGAAGCTCTACGCCCTGCGCGATGTCACCGGGACCGTCGAGGCCATCCCGCTCATCGCCAGCTCGATCATGAGCAAGAAGATCGCCGAGGGCACGGGCGCCCTCGTCCTCGACGTCAAGGTCGGGTCCGGGGCGTTCATGAAGAACCGCGAGGACGCGACCGAGCTGGCGCGCACGATGGTCGAGCTCGGCACGGATGCGGGCGTCAAGACGGTCGCCCTGCTCACGAACATGCAGACCCCGCTCGGCCTGACCGCCGGCAACGCGCTCGAGGTGCGGGAGTCGGTCGAGGTGCTCGCCGGCGGCGGTCCCGAGGACGTCGTCGAGCTCACCGTCGCCCTCGCGCAGGAGATGCTCGCCGCGGCCGGTCGCGACGGCGACGACGTCGCCGCGGCGCTCCGGGACGGCCGAGCCATGGACGCGTGGCGCCGGATGATCGCGGCCCAGGGCGGCGACCCGGACGCGGAGCTGCCGGTCGCCCGGCACACCGAGGAGATCCTCGCTCCGGCCGACGGTGTGCTCACCCAGCTCGATGCGTATGCCGTGGGAGTCGCCGCGTGGCGGCTCGGCGCCGGTCGTGCCCGCAAGGAGGACCCGGTGCAGGCCGGTGCCGGCATCGAGCTGCACGCCAAGCCCGGCGCCGTGGTGCGCGGGGGCGAGAGGCTCATGACCCTGCACACCGACACCCCCGAGCGGTTCGAGCGCGCGAAGGAGGCGCTCGAGGGCGGCTTCACCATCGCTCCCGAGGGCTCGCGCCCCGACCTCCTCCCCCTCCTCATCGACAGGATCTCCTGATGACCCTCGGTTCCGTCGCCTCCGCCGAGTCCGTGGTCCCCGGCTCGTCCGCCGTGCCTGCCGTCTCCGCCGACATCGTCGCGCGCGCCCCCAAGGCGCTCCTCCACGACCACCTCGACGGTGGCCTGCGGCCGCAGACGATCATCGACCTCGCTGCCGAGTCGGGCTACGACCAGCTGCCGGCCACCGACACCGACGAGCTCGGGCGCTGGTTCCGTGACAGCGCCGACTCCGGCTCGCTGGAGCGCTATCTCTCGACGTTCAGCCACACCGTCGCGGTCATGCAGACGCCCGAACAGCTGCGCCGCGTGGCGCGCGAGTGCGCCCTCGACCTTGCCGCCGACGGCGTGGTCTACGCCGAGTCGCGCTTCGCCCCGGAGCTGCACGTCGAGGGGGGCCTCGCCCTGACCGAGGTCGTCGAGGCGGTCCTCGAGGGACTGCGCGAGGGTGAGACCGAGGCGGCCGCGGCCGGCACGCCGATCCGGATGGTCTCGCTGCTCACCGCCATGCGTCACGCCGCCAAGAGCGACGAGATCGCCGAGCTGGCGATCCGCTATCGCGACCAGGGAGTCGGCGGGTTCGACATCGCCGGCGCCGAGGCGGGTTTCCCACCGAGCCGGCACCTCTCGGCCTTCGAGTACCTCCGCCGCGAGAACGCCCACTTCACCATCCACGCCGGCGAGGCCTTCGGGCTGCCGAGCATCTGGGAGGCGATCCAGTGGTGCGGCGCCGAACGGCTCGGCCACGGAGTCCGCATCGTCGACGACATCACGAACGACGGTGACACGCACACGCTCGGTCGGCTCGCGGCATACGTGCGTGACCGTCGCATCCCGCTGGAGATGTGCCCGACCTCCAACCTCCAGACGGGTGCCGCGGAGTCCGTTGCGGCACACCCGATCTCGCTGCTCAAGGAGCTGCGGTTCCGCGTCACGGTCAATACCGACAACCGGCTCATGTCGGGAACGTCGATGTCGCGCGAGATGCAGCTCCTCGTCGACGAGGCCGGCTGGACGCTCGACGACCTGCGGTGGGCGACGATCAACGCGATGAAGTCCGCGTTCATCCCGTTCGACGAGCGGCTCGCCATCATCGAGCGGGTCGTCAAGCCGGGGTATGCCGCCCTGTTCGCCGCGACCTGACCCTCACCGTCGCCGTCCTCGTGGCGGTGTTCAGGCCAGGGGGTCGGGCGGCAGGACGCGCCGGGCGCGAGCCGCCTCCGCCTGCATCCGGGCGAGGTCACGGTGCCGCCGCTCGGCGAGGACGGCACGCAGGACCCACTCCGGGTGGATCCCCGGCGGGGGCTGCGGCGACACGTGGCGCAGCACCTGTTCCCCGAGGTCGTGGCCGAGGTGGTGGCGCGCCTGCGGCGTGAGTCCGCCGGTGCGGGTGAGGAACTGGCGCACGCCGATGGCCAGTGACGCCGGCAGCGGCCCGATGTCGGCGGCCCGGACCCAGTGCTCCAGCGCCGCCGGGGCCTCGGGTGGAACGGTGACCTGGAGCTTGTGCCGCAGCGACATGACATAGGTCCCCGCCGCCATGTCCCCGAGCCTCTTCGCCCGCGGGTGGACCACGGCGGCGACGATGGCCGGCGCGCCCTGCAGCAGGTAGAACTCGACGAATCCGACGAGGTGACGGATGACGCTGTGCCGCAGCGTGATCGGCCCGCCGTCGTCCCGGACGGTGCAGAGCCCGAGCGCGTACTTGCCGGGGCTGCGGCCCTTGGTCAGCACCTCGAAGCCGACCGGCAGGATCACCGTGAGCGAGACGAGGAGCAGGATCCCGGCGGCCTGCGCCACCGCGTCCGACATGCCGCCGACGAGCATGCCCGCACCGAAGAAGCTGCCGAGCGCGAGGGCGAAGGTGATGACGAGGTCGATGAGCCGGGAGCCGACCCGGCTGGGCACGCTGGCCACCGGGACCTCGACCGAGACTCCTTCGCCGGTGACGAGGTCGTCGCCGGCGTAGGTGCGGTACCCGCCGTCCACGCTCATGCAGCCGAGGCTATCCCGCGGCACCGGCGCATAGAGTGACGGCGTGGACCTCGACGCCTACATCGCCACCCACGTGGGTCAGTGGCGCCGGCTCGAGGAGCTCGCCGGCCGCCGTCGGCTCACCGGCGCGGAGTCCGACGAGCTGCTCGACCTCTACCAGCGCGTGTCCACGCACCTCTCGGTCGTGCGCTCGGCGAGCCCGGACCCGTCGCTGGTCAGCTACCTCTCGTCGGTCCTCGCCCGCGCGCGGCACACGGCCACGGGGAGTCGAGCCACGACCTGGCGAGACCTCGGAGCCTTCTTCACGCAGACCTTCCCGGCGGCGCTCTACCGGACCCGCCGTTGGTGGCTCGCGACCATGCTCGGCAGCGTGGTGCTGGCGTTCGTCGTCGGGGCGTGGGCGGTGCGGCACCCCGAGGTGTTCACCCAGCAGATGACCCAGCGCGAGATCGACGCCTACGTGGGCACGGACTTCGAGAACTACTACTCCGAGTTCCCGCACCACGAGTTCGCGACGCTCGTGTGGCTCAACAACGCGTGGGTCGCGGCGCAGTGCATCGCGCTCGGCGTCCTCGGGCTGCCGGTCCTCTGGGTCCTCGCGCAGAACGTCATCGCCGTGGGGATCGCGGGCGGCCTCATGGTCAGCTACGACCGGGGGGCGCTCTTCTTCGGGCTGATCCTCCCGCACGGGCTCCTCGAGCTGACGGCGGTCTTCGTCGCGGCGGCCGTGGGGCTGCGCCTGTTCTGGTCCTGGATCGAGCCGGGACCCCGCTCGCGGCTCGACTCGTTGGCCGCCGAGGGTCGCACGGCGGCGGGGATCGCCCTGGGGCTCGTCGTCGTCCTCTTCGTCAGCGGCGGGATCGAGGGGTTCGTGACGCCGTCCGGCCTGCCGACCTGGGCGCGCATCCTCATCGGCGTCGTTGCCGAGTCCCTCTTCTTCGCGTACGTCTTCGTCGCGGGGCGCCGGGCCGCACGGGCCGGGGTCACCGGCGACGTCGCCGAGAGCGACCAGTCCGCCTCGGCCCCCGTCGCCGCCTGACCCACCCCCCCTTCCCCTCCCCTTCCTCCGCAACGTCAGCGTCAACGGCGGTTCTAGCGGCCCTTGACGCTGACGTTGCGCGGGTGCCTGGGGGCCGCGGTGCGGGGCGCCGCTCACCCCTGCCACCCGCGTGCTCTGAGGAGTCGTGCCAGGGCGTCGAAGAACGGGTCCGGGTCGCACCGCAGGGTGAGCACCGACAGGGGGATCGCTGCCTCACCCTCCGCCTGCAGATCCGTGAGGCGCAGCTCGTCCCGCATCGCGACGTCGAGCGCGTCGTGCCCCGCGCCGTTCACCTCGACGACGACGCCGTACCGCTCCCATCGGGCGTCGAGGACCACCCGACCGGTCGGCAGCCGGTGCACCACCTGTCGAGTCGGCTCGGGCAGCCCCCGTCGCCGGCACTCGGCGGTGAAGTCGAGCTCGTTGAGGGACTCGGCTCCCAGCGCGATGTCGCGTATGCCGGCCCGCAACGCTTTGCGGAACCGGTGCCGTCTGACGCGCTCCAGCTCCCTCTGGACGTCCTCGGCGCGGACGATCCGTTGTTGGATGGGCATGACGAGGCAGAGCATGGCCTGGCGGACGCTCACCGACCAGAGAGCAGCCTGGACCGCTGCCACGGGTGGTGTCGATCGACGGATCCCAGCGGTCACGACGTCCTCGGCGCCCCACCGTCGGGTCTCGTGGAGGACGACGCCCGGAGTGGGGGACTTCTCGTCGCCGCGTCGGACCCACACGTGGGGGGACGGCTCGGTGAACCCGACGAGGCCGTGTGCGTGCAGGGCCGTGATGCCTCCGAGCGCGGCACTCGGGCCCACGGACAGGAGGGCATGACGCCACGCGGCCTCGCCGGTCGGGGCGCCGGTGAACGCCAGCACTCCCTTTCGGGGCAGCACCTGCCACGTGCCGCGCGCCACGTGAGCCCGCCGCTGCCCGCGTGTGACCCCGGCGGCGCGAAGCTCCGACATCGGCAGGATGCCGAGCCGCTCCTCGATCAGGGGAGTGATGTCGGGGCGGGGTCGCTGGAGCGGCATGCGTCGACGATGTGGGTTCGGGCGGGCCGGTCACAGGGGTGAATTGGCGGCCTGTGGACACCGGAAGGCGGGCCGAGCCGCTGTGGACGGCACCCGGCATACGCATGACGTCAGCGCCAACGGTTGCTAGAACGACCCTCGGCGCTGACGCAAGCGCGGGGTGGTGCCGGGACGTCAGCGTCGGTGGTTGCTAGAACGACCGTTGGCGCTGACGTTGCGAGGGAAGGGACGGGAGGCGAGGGCGGGGTCAGAGGAGGCCTTGGCGCTTGAGGGCGAGGTAGTGGTCGACGAGGGCGAGCGGCAGCCGGTCCGGCGTCTCGTCGAGCACCTCGACCCCGAGCGAGCGGAACGCCGTGGCCGTCCGACCACGCAGGGCGACGGTGCGCTCGGCCGCCGCGGCGGCGTACACCTCGGTCGCCGAACCCCGCCCGGCCCGCAGCAGGTCCACCGCCGGGTCGGAGACCGACGCGACGACGACCCGGTGCCGGGCCGCCAGCGCCGGCAGCACCGGCAGCAGCCCCTCCTCCAGCGCGGACGACTCGAGCGGCGTGATGAGCACGACGAGCGCCCGCTGGGTACCCACCCGGCTCACCTCGGTGGCGAGCAGCCGCCAGTCGGCCTCGACGAGCTGGGCCTCGACCGGCGCGAGCTCCGAGATGGCGTCGTGCAGGGTGCGCACGCGGTCGTGGCCGGACACGTGGGCCCGCACCACCCGGTCGCCGGCGATGAGGTGGATCCGGTCGCGGGCGTGGCCGGCGATGGCGGTGAGGAAGAGGGCGGCGTCCATCCCCGAGTCCAGCCGGGGGGCGTCGCCGATGCGCCCGGCGCTCGTGCGGGAGGAGTCGAGCACGATGATGATGCGGCGGTGCTGCTCCGGCTGCCACGTGCGCACGACGAGGTCGCGTCGCCGGGCGGTCGCGCGCCAGTCGATCGAGCGCACGTCGTCGCCCTCGACGTAGTCGCGCAGGGAGTCGAACTCGGTGCCCTGCCCGCGGGTGCGCATGGCGGCCCGCCCGTCGAGCTGGCGCAGCACGGCGAGCCGGCTCGGGATGTGCCGGCGCGACGGGAACGCGTGGAGCACGCGCAGCCGCCCCGGCACGTCGACCGACGCCTGCCGTGCGGCGACACCGAGCGGCCCGCGCAGCCGGAGGGTGACGCGGTCAGCATGCCGGTCGCCGCGCCGGGTCGGCGTGAGGACGGTGGTGAGCCGAGTGCGTTCGCCTCCGGCCAGGCGGAGCGTATGCCGGGTCAGCTCGGCTCCCGCGGACGGCGGCCAGGCGTCCCGCAGCACCCCGACGGCGGTGCGGGTCCCCGGGTTGGTGACGAGGAGCGAGGTCCGCACCGACTCGCCCAGCCGCACCGAGGGCGGCAGCTCGCGCTCGAGGTGCAGGTCCCGCGGCCGGGGCGCAAGCCAGGCGTCCACGCCGGCGGCGACCGCGCACAGCAGCAGCCACAGCCACACCGTCGAGGCGGCGGGCCGGAGCACCACCGGGACGATGCCGAGGAGGACGAGCCACAGGGCTCGGGCGGTCAGGGCCATGAGCAGGTCAGCGAGGAACCGGGACGGAGCCGAGGGCGCTGTCGAGGACGGCCGAGACGTCCACCCCCTCGAGCTCGGCCTCCGGGCGCAGGGACAGCCGGTGGGCGAGCGTCGCGTGGGCGAGGGCCTTGACGTCGTCGGGGGTGGTGTAGCCGCGCCCGTTGAGCCAGGCCCAGGCACGCGCCGTCGACATGAGCGCGGTCGCCCCGCGTGGGCTGACCCCGAGCGAGAGGGACGGTGACGTGCGCGTCGCGCGGGCGATGTCGACGACGTAGGCCGCGACGTCGTCACTCACCTCGACCTGCCGGACCGCGTGCGCGCCGGCCTCGAGGTCGGTCGTCGAGGCGACCGGGCGCAGCCCCGCGGCCGCGAGGTCGCGCGGGTCGAAGCCGTCGGCGTGCCGCCGCAGGACCGCGACCTCGTCGGCGCGCGGCGGGAGCGGCAGCGTCACCTTGAGGAGGAAGCGGTCGAGCTGGGCCTCCGGCAGCGGGTAGGTGCCCTCGTACTCGACGGGGTTCTGCGTCGCCGCCACCATGAACGGGGACGGCAGCGGGTGCGGCGCGCCGTCCACGCTGACCTGGCGCTCCTCCATCGCCTCGAGCAGGGCCGACTGCGTCTTCGGCGGCGTCCGGTTGATCTCGTCGGCAAGCAGGATGTTGGTGAACACCGGCCCCTGGCGGAAGGTGAAGTCGCTCGTGCGGACGTCGAAGACGAGCGAGCCGGTGAGGTCGCCCGGCATGAGGTCGGGGGTGAACTGCACCCGCTTGGTCTGCACGTCGAGTGCCTGCGACAGCGACCGGACGAGCAGCGTCTTGGCGACACCCGGGACGCCCTCGAGGAGGATGTGCCCCTGGCAGAGGAGGGCGACGAGCAGGCCCGTCACCGCGGCGTCCTGGCCGACCACGGCCTTTGCCACCTCGGCGCGCACCTGGAGCAGGGCGTCACGCGCCTCGGGCGCGGTGGGCTGGGGCGCGGCCGGCCGGGGCGAGGCGAGCTGGGGCGTGGGGTTCTCGGTCATGGGCGGTGTGCCTTCTCCTCGAGTGCGGTCAGGTCCTGGGCGAGCCGCACGAGGGCGGCGTCATCGGTGGGGTGGGGTCCGGCGACGAGGTCGAGGACCTCGCTCACCGGCTGCCCGGTGGCGGCGGAGGTCGCGCGGGCGACGACGTCGACGGGGTCGCCGCGGCGCAGGCCGAGACGCGAGCGGAGCCGGTCGAGGGTGGCCAGCCGGAGGACGGCCGCGGCCCGGGGGCGGTCCTGCGCGCGGCGGTACAGCCGGCCGCGGCTCTCCGTGGTCTCGATGGCGCGGACGACGACGGGGAGCGGCTCGCGCACCAGCCGTCCGAGCCGCCGACCGCGGACGAGCGCGAGGACGAGGAGCCCGGTGGCGAGCAGCGCCAGCGCCGGGGCGAACCAGGCCGGCAGCAGCCCGCCCTCCGCGCCACTGTCCTCGCCGGCGGCCAGGTCGGCGACGCCGGGCTGGTACCAGACCAGCCGCGGCGAGCCGCCGAGCAGCCGGAGGGCGATGGCCGCGTTGTCCTCCTGCGTGATCGCGCCGTTGGCGAACCCGGTCTGGCTGCCGACGACGGTCAGGGGTGCACGGTCCGACGACGCGGGGAGGTCGACGAGCCCGGCGCCGTGGTCCCCGGCCCCGCCGTCGTCACCTCCGTCGCCCTCGGCCGACTCGATCGTCAGGGGGAAGCAGACCCGGACGTCGTCGGCGTCGGCGGCGTCCCCGGCCTCGTAGCGCGTGTCGATCCCTACGAGGGAGTCGCCCTCGTCGACCGGGCCGATGTCGCACCGGCTGTCGACCTGCACGCCGGCCCCGACGGGCAGGGCCGTGACGTCGGCGCCGAGCGCGCGCAGCTGCGCCGTCGAGGGCGAGAGGACGACGAGGCGGTCGACACCCGTCGAGGACTCTCGCAGGGAGCGCGCCGCCGCCGTGCCGAGGTTGCTCGGGTTGGCGACGACGACCGTCGTGTCCGCGCGGCGGGCCCGGAGCGAGGACGCCGCCTCGTCGATGGACGTCACGGGTTCGACGTCGACACCGTTCTGCTCCAGGACGGCGACGAGGGCGGCGGCTCCGGCGGGACCGACCCCCTCGGGCTCCATGGCCTCGCCGGGGGGAGTGGAGACGATGGCGATGCGGGCGAGGGCGCCGACACCCAGGGCGACGACGAGGGCCCACAGGGCGGAGCGCCGCCAGCGGCCCGTGACGGTCACGACGACACCACGGTGCCGGCCAGCTCGGGCCGGGCCCGGGCGAGCCGCTCGTCGAGCGCGAGGACGGCCCGGGCGTCGGCCTCGACGCCACGGTCGTGGCCGTAGCGGACGGCGTCGAACCGGTCGGCGGAGCTGCGCAGGCCGGCATACTCCGTCGGGAAGGCACGCGAGAGCTCGAGGGACGCCTCGTGGGCGGTCCGTCCGGGCAGCTCGTCGAGGATCGTCCGTTCGACGGCCGACGCGACGATCGCCCGGTAGGCGTCGAGCAGCGCTGTCTCCCAGTCGCCGTCGCTCACGGCGCGCTGCGCGCGATCCCGGTATGCCGTGGCGTCGACTCCGCGGTCGTCGAGCACGCCGCCGTGGTCACCGCCACGACGGGAGCGGGCCTCGGGCCGGAGCAGCAGCCCGACGACGAGCGCCAGGACCGCGAGCCCGACGAGGAGGACGAGAGCGAAGACCCACGAGGGCAGGCCGGGGCCGGTGGTGTCGAAGAGCCCGAGGAGCCACTCCTGGAAGCGGTCCCAGAGGCTGGGCTCGACGTCGTACCGCGCCTTGGCCAGCTCCTCCTCGAGCCAGCGACGTCCCTCGGTGCGGGACGGGTCGAGAGGTGGCGCGTCGAGGAGCCCGAGGCCCGGCGTCATGCCTGGGCGCGGGGCCAGGGCGCGGCGGCGGTGCCCTGTGCCGTCTGGACGAGGTGCACGTCCAGGCCTTCACGACGGATGCGCTGGTCGACGTAGAGGAGGGAGTCGATGCCGGCGGTGATGGGGGTCGTGATCGCCCCCGCGACGACCCCGGTGGCGCCGGTGATGACGGCCTGCCAGATGTACATCTGGTCCATCGGGAGGCCCGCGAACACGAGACCGGCGCCGATGAGGGCCAGGGGCGCGGTGATGAGCGAGCCGGTGATGCCGATCGCGAGGGAGGCCAGCAGGCGGATGCCGAGCAGGCGCCAGAACGGCTGGCCGCCGGTGAGCCGCCACGACCGCGCGAACGCCTGCCCGACGGGGAGGTTCTCGAGGATGAGGGAGGGCGTGACGAAGGCGAGCCGGGTCCACAGGAAGAGCATGAGGACGACGGCGACGAGCACGCCCGCGAGGAGCGCGAGGACCCCGGCGGCGAGCATCCCGTCACTGCCGGTGCTGTCGGCGGCGACGATGAGGACGACGGGCAGCCCGATGATGGCGGCCAGCGAGACGACGAAGACGAGCGAGGTGAGCAGCGTTGCCCCGGCGAGGGCCCCGATGCGGCGGCTCGTGCCCCGCCAGGTCTCACCCGCGCTGACCTTGCGGCCCAGCACGGCCTGGCCGATGACGTAGGCGAGGAACCCCGCGAGCAGGATCGTCGAGAACCACGACCCGATCGACGGGATGAACGACCCGAGCGAGCCCATGAGGCCCGCGGTGTCGCTGCTGGCGAACGAGTCCTCGAGCGGGACCGAGGACTCTTGGCTCGACACCCACGCCCCCAGCGCCGTGAACGGGACGAGGAAGACCAGCGAGGTGAGGGCGGCCAGCCCGACGGTGGCGGCGACGTTGCCGCGGACAGCGCGGAAGACGCCACCGAAGACGTCGTTCATGCCCAGGGGGCGCAGCGGGACGATTCCGGGCCGGAAGTCCATCCTCGGCGGCAGCCACCCGCCCGGCGGGGGGACGTAGCGGGAGGGCGGCGGGACCTGCGGGGAGGCGGGACCGGGCCGGTCGGCATACCCGCCGGGAGGCGGCGGTGGCCCCTGGTCCGGGCGTCCGGAACCCTGACCGGGTGCGGTCCAACCCTGGTCGCTCAATGCGTTGCCTTCCCCGTGGCGGTGAACTGCTCAGAACCCTAACCGAGGCGCCGGTGTCTCGAGCGGCCCGGCCGAGAGCCGGGTCAGGCCCAGAAGCCGCGACCTCCCGGCCAGTCGGCGAAGTGGTCGCGGTAGGAGGTTCCCGGCCCGCGTGAGCCGAGGTAGGAGCCGACCACCGCGACACCGAGGTCGTCGAGCTCGGGGCTGACCATCCGCCCGCCCGCCCGCCGAGCCATCGAGTCGATGAAGCGGGCCAGGCCGGGGTCCTCGCCGAGCCGGAAGAACGTCACCTGCGCCCCGAGCCGTGCCGACCCGTCGAGCTCGCGGACCGTGTGCGCGATCGTGACCGGGTCGGGCGGGTAGGCGAACCAGACCTGGCCGTCCGGCTCGAGGTGGGCGGTCGGCTCGCCGTCGGTGACGACGAGGAGCACCGGCTGGGCGTTCGGGTGCTGGCGGAAGAACCGGTTCGCCAGCAGCAGAGCGTGGTGCAGGTTCGTGCCCTTGGCCCAGCGCGCATCGAGCGCGGTGAGCTGCTCGATCTCCATCACCTCCGCGTGCCGGCCGAAGCCGATGAGCTGGAGCTGGTCGCCCCGGAAGCGCGAGCGGATGAGCTGGTGCAGCGCGAGGGCGGTGCGCTTCATCGGCACCCAGCGGCCGTCCATGGCCATGGAGAAGGAGGTGTCCACGAGGAGCGCGACCGCCGCCTGCGTCCGGGCCTCGGTCTCGACGACCTCGACGTCGTCGATCCGCAGGCGCACCGGCGACCCGCCGTCGCGCAGCACCGCGTTGGTGATCGTGCGCGGCACGTCCCACGGCTCGGTATCGCCGAACTCCCACCGCCGGGTGGCGCCCGACGGCTCACCCGCGAGGCCCGACGTCCGCGTCTCCCGGGCACCGGAGCGGCCGCTCATCCGGTCCGCGACGTCGCGCAGGAGCGACCTGCCCAGCTGTCGCATCGCCTTGGGCGAGAGCCGCAGCTCGCCGTCGGAGCCCCGCCTGAGGTAGCCGCTGTCGCGCAGCGCGCGCTCGAGCTCCTGGAGGGTCCGGGCGTCGACGGCGGCGTCGTCGCCGAGCTGTCGGGCGAGCGCGTCGAGGTCGACGTCGTCGAGGCGCGCACCGCCGTAGGACTGCGACAGCTGGTCGGCGAGCGCGTCGAGCTGGGCGAGGTCCTGGAGCGCGCCCGTGCCGTCGCCGAGCCCGAGCCCCTCGCCGCCCTCGAAGGTCTCCGACCCCGACCAGTCCTCGCCGGGGCGCAGCGCCTGGAGGTTGGCGTCCATCCGCGCGAGCTGCTCCATCAGCCCCGGCGACCCGAAGGCCTGCTGCGACAGCTCCATGAGCTCGGCGCGCTGCTCGGGCGTCATCGAGGCGAGCATCCGCTGGGCGGCCGCGGCGCGCTGGGCGAGGGCGTCCACCAGCTCGTCGACGTTCTGGGGGTTCTCGGGGAAGAAGTCGCCGTGCTTGTCCATGAACTCGGCGAAGGCGCGTTCGACGTCGGCGGTCGCCTCGGGCGAGCCGTCGGAGCGGGCGTGCTTCTCCAGCAGGTCGTTGAGGTCCGAGAGCATCTCCTGGACGGCCGCGCGGTCCTCCTCGGTGGCGCCCTCGAGCGCCTGCTTCATCCCGGCGAAGCGCTGGTCGAGGAGCTCGCGGCCGAGGAGGTCCTTGATCTGCTCGTAGGCCTCACGCGCCTCACGGCTCTGCCAGTCGTAGTCGGACAGCTCGCTCACCGCGGACGCGGTGGAGGTGGGGAGGTTCTCGAGCATGAGCTCGCGGAACGCGCGGTCGCCGTCGTCCATCGTGATGTCGCGGGCGAGCTGGCCGCGCTCGGCCGTCACCGCCGTGTCGAGGAGCTGGCGCACCTCGCGCATCGTGCCGTCGAGGTCGTGGCGCTCGAGGATCTCCCGGCGCCGCTCGGCCACCCGGCGCGCGAGGTCGTCGAGCCCCGTCGCGTCCCGGCCGCCGCGCCGCAGGAACTCACGCATCGCGCGCTCGGGGGACGACCCGGCCATGACGTCCTGCCCGATGGCGTCGAGCGCCTCGGCGAGGTCGACCGGGGGAGCGAGCGGGTCGCCGCCGTCGTACCTGCGGTACCGGCTCATCGTCGCGGCTCAGCCATAGACGGTCTCCCCGGCGCCCGTCTCCTTGCCGATCCGGCGGGCGAGGTAGAGACCCTCGAGGGCGAGCTCGATCGCGCCCGCCCGCGACCCGTCGTCGGTGGCACCCAGGCGGTCGGTGACCTGGTCGTAGAGGTCGGACTCGCCGAGCACGGGCAGACCGGCGAGGAAGTCGCGGGCGCTGACGCGGGCGCCGGTGCTGACGGTGGCGCCCTCCTCGATCGCGTCGACGAGGAGCCGGAGGTCGACCCCTCCCAGGTGCGCGCGCACCGTCTCGGCGATGGCCGTGCGCAGGAGGTGGTGGAGGATCTCGGTCTCGCGACCCTCCTCGCCGGTCTCGAACTCGATCTTGCCGCCGAGCACGGCCACGGCGGTCTCGAGGTCGACGACGCGGGCCACGGCCACGTCCTCGCCGCGGGTCGTCGCGCGGTGCAGCGCCGCGGCGGCGATCGTCTCCGCACCGGCGATGGCGAACCTGGCGCTCACCCCGGACCGCTGGTCCACGCTCGAGGACCCGCGCAGGGCCCGGGTGAAGCGGGCGAGGACCTCGAGGAGGTGGGCCGGCACGTGGGCGACGAGATGGGCCTCCTGCGCGATGACCGCGATCTCCTCCTCGATCTCGCGCGGGTAGTGGGTGCGGATCTCGGCGCCGAAGCGGTCCTTGAGCGGGGTGATGATCCGGCCGCGGTTGGTGTAGTCCTCGGGGTTGGCGCTCGCCACGACGAGGACGTCGAGCGGGAGGCGCAGCACGTAGCCGCGGATCTGGATGTCCCGCTCCTCCATGACGTTGAGCATCGCGACCTGGATCCGCTCCGCGAGGTCGGGCAGCTCGTTGATCGCGACGATGCCGCGGTGGCTGCGCGGGATGAGCCCGAAGTGGATCGTCTCGGGGTCGCCCAGGCTGCGGCCCTCGGCCACCTTCATCGGGTCGACGTCGCCGATGAGGTCGGCGACGCTCGTGTCCGGTGTCGCGAGCTTCTCGGCGTACCTCTCGCTGCGGTGACGCCACGTGACCGGCAGGTCGTCGCCGAGCTCCGCGGCGCGTCGGATCGAGGCGGGCGTGATCGGCTCGAACGGGTGCTCGCCCAGCTCGGAGCCCTCGATGACCGGCGTCCACTCGTCGAGCAGGCCGACCAGGGCCCGGAGCAGCCGGGTCTTGCCCTGCCCGCGTTCCCCGAGGAGGACGACGTCGTGGCCGGCGAGCAGCGCCCGCTCGACCTGGGGGATCACCGAGTCGCCGAACCCGTGCAGGCCGGGCCACGGGTCCTCGCCGGCCCGGAGCCTGGCGAGGAGGTTGTCACGGATCTCTTGGCGCAGCTTCTTCGGCTCGTGGCCCGCCGCGCGCAGCTGACCGACGGTGCGGGGCTCAGGTGCAGTCACCCCTCCACGCTAACCCCGGGCGCAACCCCGCCCGGGGCGCGGTCGTATGCCGGGTGCGCGCCCGGGCGACCGCGGCTCAGCCGTGCGACTGGGCGAGTCGCGCCTCGACGTCCTTGGCGCGGGCGGCCTCGGCGCCGAGCTCGACCTGGCGGCGGATCACCTCGGGCTCGGCCCGCATGAGGGCCAGCCCGCGCCGGACGAGCACCATCGGGCTCTTGCGCCGTTCGGTGAGGTCGCGCGCCAGTCGCCGCACGAACGTCACGAACGGCCGGTGGTGGATGCACCATGCGCTGTGCAGGACCCCCGCCGCACGCAGGGCGGCCACGACCTCGGCGGCGAAGATCCCCTCGGCGAGGACGAGCTGGTCGGGGCGGGCGGTGACCGTCGTCGTCGAGACGGCCCGGCTCCGGGAGATGTCGTAGACGGGGGTGAGCGTCGAGCCGGTCTCGACGAGCTCGCACAGGGAGGCGACGGCGGCGTCGAGGTTCCACGATCCCGGGTGGTCCCAATCGACGATCCCGAGCTCGGCGCTGCGGGGGTTCGCGGGGTCGTCCTGGTCGCGGTAGAAGTCGTCGAGCCGCACGATCGGCCAGCCGTGCGTCTCGTGGAGGCGTTCGGCCAGCCGGGACTTGCCGGCCCCGCTCGGTCCGGCGAGGACGACGACGCGGGCCCGTGGGTCGGCGCCGCTCACCGGCCCTTGGGGTGCCAGACCGTCTTGGTCTCGAGGAAGGCGGTGAGTCGGGACAGGTCGGGGGTCTGGCTCCAGTCGGGCTCGACGGCGCCGGCGCCCTCGCCCGCAGGCCGCAGGACACGCTTGAGGTTGTCGGCGCTGGCCTCCTCGAGCGCGGCCCAGTCGACCCCGTCGGCGTCGGCCGCGCCGGAGAGGTCGATGGCGTTGACGTCGCGGTGGCTCGCGAGCCACGGGGCGATCTCGGACGCCTTGCCGCTGATGATGTTGACGACCCCACCGGGGACGTCCGACGTGGCGAGGCACTCGGCGAGCGTGATCGCCGGCAGCGGACGGTCGGCGCTCGTCACGACGACGGCGGCGTTGCCGGACACGATGATCGGGGCCAGCACCGACACGAGACCGAGCAGGCTCGACCCCTGCGGCGCGAGGACGGCGACGACGCCGGTCGGCTCGGACGCGGAGATGTTGAAGTACGGACCCGCGACGGGGTTGAGCCCTCCGAGGATCTGGACGTACTTGTCGGACCACCCGGCGTACCAGACCCAGCGGTCGATCGCCTGCGAGACCACGGCTTCGGCGGCAGCAGGCGTCAATCCTTCGGCGTCGCGCACCTCCTGCACGAGCTGGGGGCGGCGCGACTCCATGACCTCGGCGACGCGGTAGAGGACCTGGCCGCGGTTGTAGGCCGTGGCGCCGGCCCAGCCGGGCTGCGCGGCGCGCGCCGCGGTCACCGCGTCCCGGGCGTCCTTGCGGGAACCCTGCGCCGCGTTGGCGAGGAAGCGCCCTGTGGCGGAACGCGATCGGCTGGACGGCGCGGCATACACCTCGTAGGAGCGGCCGCTCTCGCTGCGTGGGAACTTGCCCCCGATGTAGAGCTTGTAGGTCTTCTTGACATCAACCCGGCTCACGTCAGGCTCCCGTCTTCACGTAGGCCTCGAGACCGTGGCGACCGCCCTCGCGGCCGTACCCGGACTCCTTGTACCCGCCGAACGGGCTGGTCGGGTCGAACTGGTTGAACGTGTTGGCCCACACGACACCGGCCTTGAGCTGGTCGGCCATCCAGAGGATGCGCGAGCCCTTCTCGGTCCAGATGCCGGCGGACAGGCCGTAGGGGGTGTTGTTGGCCTTGGCGACGGCCTCCTGCGGCGTGCGGAAGGTGAGGACCGACAGGACCGGCCCGAAGATCTCCTCCTGCGCGATGCGGTGCGTCTGGCTGACCCCGGTGAAGATCGTCGGACGGAACCAGAACCCCTTGGTCGGCAGCGCGCACCCGCTGTCCCAGCGCACGGCGCCTTCGCCCTCGCCCACGTCGGTGAGCGCGACGATGCGGTCGAGCTGGGCGCGACTGTTGATGGCTCCGACGTCGGTGTTCTTGTCGAGGGGGTCGCCGACGCGCAGGGTGCCGAGGCGGCGCTTGAGCCGGCGGTCGAACTCGTCGGCGATCGACTCCTGCACGAGCAGGCGCGAGCCGGCGCAGCAGACGTGGCCCTGGTTGAAGAAGATGCCGTTGACGATGCCCTCGACGGCCTGGTCGATGGGCGCGTCGTCGAAGACGATGTTGGCGGCCTTGCCGCCGAGCTCGAGCGTGGCCTTCTTGCGCGTGCCGGCGATCGAGCGGGCGATCATCTTGCCGACGCCGGTCGAACCGGTGAACGCGATCTTGTCGATGCCGGGGTGGTCGACGATGGCCTGGCCGGTGGGGCCGGAGCCGGTGACGATGTTGACGACGCCCGGGGGCAGCTCGGCCTGCTGGCACACCTCGGCGAAGAGCAGCGCGGTGAGCGGTGTCGTCTCGGCCGGCTTGAGGACGACGGTGTTGCCGGTGGCCAGCGCCGGGGCGATCTTCCACGCGAGCATGAGCAGCGGGAAGTTCCACGGGATGATCTGGCCGACCACGCCGTGCGGCCGCGGGTTCGTTCCGAGAGAGGCGTACTCGAGCTTGTCGGCCCACCCCGCGTGGTAGAAGAAGTGCGCCGCCGCGATCGGCACGTCGACGTCGCGGCTCTCCTTGATCGGCTTGCCGTTGTCGAGGGTCTCGAGGACCGCGAACTCGCGCGCGCGCTCCTGGAGGATGCGGGCGATGCGGTAGAGGTACTTGCCGCGGTCGGCGCCGCTCATGCGTGACCAGACCCGGGTGTATGCCGTCCGCGCGGCTCTGACGGCCGCGTCGACGTCCGCGTCGGTCGCCTCGGAGACCTCGGCGAGGACCTCCTCCGTGGCGGGGCTGATCGACTTGAAGCTCGTGCCGCTGCCGTCGACGAACTCGCCGTTGATGAACAGGCCGTAGGAGCTCTGCAGGTCGACGACGGCCCGGGACTCGGGGGCCGGTGCGTACTCGAAGGTGGGCATCTCGCGTTGTCCTGTCGTCTCGCTCAGTAGGCCGTGGAGGGGGAGTCGTCGGCGATGTAGTTGGCGCCGGAGTAGGCGCCGGTCGTCATCCGCTGGCGCTGCAGGAGGAGGTCGTTGAGCAGGCTGCTCGCGCCGAACCGGAACCAGTGGTTGTCGAGCCAGTCCTCGCCCGCGATCTCGTGGACGGTGACGAGGAACTTGATCGCGTCCTTGCTCGTCTTGATGCCGCCGGCGGGCTTGACGCCGACCATCGTCCCGGTGAGGTCGCGCCAGTCGCGCACGGCCTCGAGCATGATCAGCGTGACCGGGAGGGTCGCCGCCGGCTGGATCTTGCCGGTGCTCGTCTTGATGAAGTCGCCACCGGCGAGCATCGACAGCCAGCTGGCGCGGCGCACGTTGTCGTAGGTGACGAGCTCGCCGGTCTCCATGATCACCTTGAGGCGCGCGTCACCACACACCTTCTTGACCTCGGCGATCTGGTTGAAGACAGTGAGGTAGTCGCCGGACAGGAAGGCGCCACGGTCGATGACCATGTCGATCTCGTCGGCTCCGGCACGGACGGCGTCCTTGGTGTCGGCGAGCTTGACCGGCATGCTCGCCCGGCCGCTCGGGAAGGCCGTGGCGACCGCCGCGACCTTGACGCCGCTGTCGCCGAGGACCTCCTTGGCCGTCGTCACCATGTCGCCGTAGACGCAGACCGCCGCCGGGCGGGGGGTGCTGAGATCGCTCGGGTCGGGGAGGAGCGCCTTGGCGGCGAGCCCTCGTACGCGACCCCTGGTGTCGGCACCCTCGAGCGTCGTGAGGTCGATCATCGAGATGGCGAGGTCGATGGCCCACGCCTTGCTCGTCGTCTTGATCGACCGGGTGCCCAGGCTGGCCGCCCGGGCCTCGCAGCCGACCTGGTCGACGCCGGGGAGGCCGTGGAGCCAGCCGGTGAGGGCCTGGTTGGTCAGCCGGGAGACGCCGACGAGGTCTCGGGCGCGGGCCGTGGCATCGAGCGCAGGGTCGACGTCCGCTTTGAGGGTGCTCACCCACGGAGTCTATCCGTGCCCGGGTCGCATGCCGTGAGCCCGACTGCTCCATCGGCCAGGTGGTGCCCCGGGGTGCGGCCCGGGCTCACGCGGCCCAGGAGTGACCTTCGTGGGCGTGCTCCAGCCAGTCGCAGAACCGTTGCTCGAAGTCGTCCACCCCGTCCTCCGGTTCGAGCGGGATCCACCCCTCGCCGAGGATCGGGGGCGCGGTGGAGTCATGGACGCGGCCGGTCGGCGTCGTGATCCGGATGCCGTGCGGTCCCGTGCCGTCGAGCCCTGTCGACTGCGCGCCGACGTGCCAACCGGCGAGCTCCGTGACGAGGTTGTGACGTTGGCACTGACCGTTGCCGTTGCCGTTGCCGTTGCCGTTGCCGGCTGTCGTGTCCCCGTCCGCGTGGATCGCGGTCACGTGGTCGGTCTGGACGGCGGGCGCGTCGCACCACGGCACCCGGCAGGTGGGGTCACGCAGCTGGAGGAACCGGCGGAGGCCGCCGTGGAACCGGCGCCGCGTGGAGTCGAGGGCCACGAGGTCGCGGCCGGTGGGGTCGGTGAAGAGTCGCCGCAACCACGGGAAACCGGTGTCGTCAGCGCCATCGTGGTGGTCGAGCACGTCGGCGACATGGGCGCGGGCGTCGGCTCCGGGAACCGGTCCCCAGCCCGGGATGACAGCGACGTCGTCCACCGGCGCCGCGCCACCGAACGCTGCAGGCAGAAGGACCCGGTCGCTCATGACGAGGTTGACCTCAACCGGCTGCGGCTGGCCGTGAGCGCGACCGCTGAGCAGCTCGAGCGCGCGGTCGGCCAACCACGCGCCCTTGCCCCGGGTGTCGGCGCGGGCCGAGCCAAGGGAGCGCGTCGTTGTCCGTGCGTCGCCGGCTGGGCCTGGCGGGAGCACGATGCGCGCTCAGCGCGCGAGTGCGGATGGGACAGCGGCGCACGGACAACTACGCGCGACGCACAGCCATCCCGTCGGCGGCGGGGCGGATGCTCACGCGGCGGCTCGCGACGGCCCGGCGGTGGCGCTCGGCCAGGGACTCCGCGTCCAACGCGGCACCGGCGCGTCGGGCCGCCGCGGCCAGCGCCTTGTCACCGAGGACCCGAGCACGGGTGCCAGTCGCCGGTCCACCTCGGCGCGGTGCTCGACGCTGAGGCAGGCGGTCTCGCGAACCATGATGGTGGCGCGCCGCTCGCTGATCTCGCCACGCTCGAGGGCCTGCAGGGTGTGCGGCATCTCGCCCACCAGCGCCTTCGCCACACCGACGTGCTGGTGGGCGAGAGTGGGTGAGCAGCGGCGGGCGAGCGCGAGGTCGGCGCGCACCGAGCGGGAGTCCTCGCCGAGCTGCTCCCGGTCGGCCACGGCTGCCGCGGTGAGCCTGGTCTGCGCGGCCGCAGCGGCACCCTTGAGCGACTCCAGTGCCGACACGGTCGCGACCCGCTCCGCCTCGGAGAGACCCTCCGCGCTGACATCAGCCAACGAGGACACGACGGTGAGGACCTCGCCCTCAGGTCCCGGCGTCTGCGGTGACGTCTCTTCCATGCCTCAAATCGTACACCCGTTCGATGACACTGACAAGGTGCTGATCCCATCAAATCGACTGTGTCACAAACGTTTTCGGTGCTCAACGTCGGAAGCGCCACAAGCTGCGCCCCCGGGGCGGGCTTGCCGGCGGCTCGGGCTCCGGGGCCGGTGCCGGGAGTCGTTCAGCCCGCAGGTCGCGCCACTGCTGGACCATGGCGTCGACGTCGACGGTCGGGGCCCAGACCGGCGACTGCTTCCCGAGCACCGGACGGCGGCGGTCCTCGACGACCCGCACGTTGTAGTCGCGCAGCACCTCCCGCACGCCCTCCTCGGTCCGCAGGTCGAGCAGCGACTCGGGGAACCCGGCGAACTCGCGGCGCAGGATGAGCACCGGCGGCATCGCGTCGGCGAGGTCCAGCCCCTCGCGGGCCATCATCTTCTTGACCCACCAGTCGGGGTCCGGGTCATCCAGCCCCTGCAGTGGCCGACCGGCGCCCGGCAGGTTGTCGAAGTCGCCCCGCTCCTGCGCCTCCCGGATCTGCTTCTCGACCCACGACTCCTGGAACGACATCAGCGACCGAACAGCCCCTCGACATCGGGGAGCGCCTCGAACCGCGAGAACGTGCCCTCGTCGGCGATCTCCTGCGCGGCCGGGAGCCACCCACCCCACGCCGTGCGCGCGAGGGTGCCGCCGACGCTGATCCGCCGCACGCCCAGCCCGGCCGCCTCCGAGACGGTCGTGAACGGGCTGTTGACGAGCAGGTTCACCGGCAGTGGGGCCACCGCCTCGACGATCGCCACCACGTCCTCGAGCCGGGTGAGCCGTGGCGCGTAGAGGCAGTCCGCGCCAGCCTCGGCGAAGGCGCGCAGTCGGCGGATCGTCTCGTCGAGGTCGGGGCGCCCGACGACGAACCCCTCCGACCGCCCGGTGAGCAGCACACCGGTCCCGGACTCGTCGATCGCCCGCCGTGCGGCCGCGACCCGCGCGACCGCGAGGTCGAAGGCGAGCAACGGCTCGTCCGGGTCACCCGACGAGTCCTCGATCGAGAGACCGGCCACGCCGGTGTCGGTGGCCCTCCGGACGTTCTCGGCGACCCCGGCGGGCTCCTCGGCGTACCCGTCCTGGAAGTCGGCGTTGACCGGCACCGACACGGCTCCCGCGACGGCGCGCAGGTGCTCGAGGGCGTCCTCCACCCCGACCTCGGCGTCCGGCAGGCCCAGCGACCAGGCCAGCCCGGCGCTCGTCGTCGCCAGTGCGGGGAAGCCCATCCGCTCGAGGATGCGCGCACTGCCGACGTCCCACGGGTTCGGCATGACGAAGCACCCTGCGGCGTGCAGCCGGTGGAACTCCGATACGCGGTCGTCGCGGACGCCCATGTCGCACCTCGCCTCAGTCCCGGAAGACGTCCACTGTATTCCTCAGGGGGCGGTGGCCGCCTCGAAGTCGGACCGGATGGCGGTGAGCCGCCCCGCGGCCCGCGACCTGGCCCCGGCGAGGTCGCCGTCGGTGACGGCCTCGACCACCTCGAGGTAGACCTTGAGCTTGGGCTCGGTCCCGGACGGGCGCACGATGACCCTCGAGTCGTCGTCGAGGAACCAGCGCAGGCCCTCGGTCGGCGGGAGCCCACCGTCACCGGCTGCGAGGTCGTCGAGACGGGCGACGCCCACTCCCGCCACGGTGGTGGGCGGCTGCGCCCGCAGCCTCGCCATGATCGTGTCGATGAGCGAGAGGTCCTCGACGCGCACCGAGAAGGCGTCGGTCGCGTGCACGCCGTGGGTCACCGCCAGCTCGTCGAGCCGGTCGGGGATCGACCGACCGGCCGACTTGAGCGTCGCGGCGATCTCGGCGACGACGAGCGCCGCGGACACACCGTCCTTGTCGCGCACGTTCGCCGGGTCGACGCAGTACCCGAGCGCCTCCTCGTAGCCGTAGCGCAGTCCGGGCACCCGGGAGATCCACTTGAAGCCGGTGAGCGTCTCCTCGTGGGCGATCCCGGCGGCCCGGCACACGGTGGCGAGCATCCGCGACGACACGATCGAGTTGGCGAAGACGGCGTCCGACGGCACTCCGCGCTCCAGCAGGTGCGCGCCGAGGAGCACGCCCACCTCGTCGCCACGCAGCATCCGCCAGCCACCGGGGCCGGGCACGGCGACGGCGCAGCGGTCGGCGTCGGGGTCGTTGGCGATGACGACGTCGGGACCGGTCTGCTCGGCGAGGTCGAGCGCCGCGTCCATGGCCCCGGGCTCCTCGGGGTTGGGGAAGGACACGGTGGGGAAGGCGGGGTCGGGCTGGGCCTGGCTCGGGACCGGCAGCGGGACGGCATACCCCGCCGCTTCGAAGGCTCGGGCGACGGTCTCGGACCCCACGCCGTGGAGCGCGGTGTGGACGACGACGAGGTCTCGGGGGGTGTCCGGCGACACGACCCCGACGACGTCGCGGAGGTAGCGCTCGAGCACGGACTCGTCGAGCGTCTCCCACCCGTCGTCGGGGAGCGGCACGTCGGCGACTCGCTCGACGCGGGCGATCCGGGCGGCGATCTCGACGTCCGAGGGCGAGACGATCTGGGAGCCGTCGCCGAGGTAGACCTTGTAGCCGTTGTCCTCGGGCGGGTTGTGGCTGGCCGTCACCATGACACCGGCGTCGGCCCCGAGCAGGCGGACCGCGTAGGCGAGGACGGGGGTCGGCAGCGGCCGTGGCAGCACGGCGGCGACCCCACCGGCGCCGACGACGACCGCGGCGGTGTCGCGGGCGAAGACGTCGGAGTTGATGCGCGCGTCGAACCCGATGACGACCATCGGGGACGGCTGGGACGTCTTGAGGTATGCCGTGAGGCCGGCTGCCGCACGGATGACCACCGCGCGGTTCATCCGGTTCGGGCCGCCACCGAGGGCCCCACGCAGGCCGGCGGTGCCGAACTGGAGCATCCCCGACATCCGGTCGGCGAGGTCGGCGGTCGCCGCCGCGTCACCGGAGGACGCCGCGTCGACCACGGCCTCGAGCTCGGCCCGGGTCTGCGGGTCCGGGTCGTCAGCGGCCCAGGCGCGGGCGGCCTCGAAGAGCTCCGCGTGGGGGGTCTCGGAGCCGGGGGTGCCCACGGACCCGTGCCGGCCGGCATACGTCATTGCGTACCTCTCAGATCTTGGCGACGACGGCGGCGAGGAGTCGGCCACAGCGGTCGGCGGCGTCCCGGCCGGCCTCGAGGACCTCGGCGTGGTCGAGCGGGGTCTTGGAGATGCCGGCCGCCGGGTTCGTCACGAGCGAGATGCCGAGGACCTCCATGCCGCTCTGCCGCGCGGCGATCGCCTCGAGGGAGGTCGACATGCCGACGAGGTCGCCGCCCATGACGCGGGCCATGCGCACCTCGGCGGGGGTCTCGTAGTGCGGTCCGCGGAACTGGACGTAGACGCCCTCCCCGAGGTCGCCGTCCACCTCACGGGCGAGGTCGCGCAGCCGCGGGGTGTAGACGTCCGTGAGGTCGACGAAGTTCGCGCCCTCGATGGGGGAGTGGGCGGTGAGGTTGATGTGGTCGCTGATGAGGACGGGCGTCCCGGCAGCCCACTCCTCGCGCACCCCGCCGCAGCCGTTGGTGAGGACGATCGTGCGGCAGCCGAGGGCGGCCGCGGTGCGCACCCCGTGGACGACCGCACGGACGCCGCGACCCTCGTAGAAGTGGGTTCGGGTGCCGTAGACCAGCGCGCGGCGACCGGTGTCGCCGATGGCGACGGAGCGCATCGTGCCGGAGTGGCCCGAGACGGCGGCCCTGCCGAAGCCCGGCACGTCGGTGTTGTCGATCTCGGCCAGGGTCTCGCCGATGAGGTCGCCGGCCTGGCCCCAGCCGGAGCCCAGGACGAGGGCGACGTCGTGGGTCGCGACGCCCGTCCGCTCGCGGATCACCCCGGCCGCGGCCTCGGCCACCGCGAAGGGGTCGGTCGCGGGGTCGGCGAGGTCGAGCGAGTGCGGGGCGGCGGCGTTGTCGGTCACGCGAGCAGGGTATCGGCCGCGTGGTTGGATGGGCCGCGTGAACGGGAGAACGAGTCGAGTGGTCATCCTGGGGGGCGGACCCGGTGGCTACGAGGCCGCCCTCGTCGCCGCCCACCTCGGGGGCGGGGTGACGATCGTCGACCGCGACGGGCTCGGCGGGGCGGCGGTGCTCACCGACTGCGTCCCCTCCAAGACGCTCATCTCCACGGCCGACTACATGTCCGAGTTCGAGACCGCCGCCCACCTCGGCGTGCACCTCGAGGACGGTGAGGGCGACGCCGTGAGCGACGCCGTCGCCGAGCTCGCCGAGGTCAACGCCCGGGTCAAGGACCTCGCCGCCGCGCAGAGCCACGACATCGGCGAGCGGGTGCTCGAGGTCGGCGTCCGCGTCCTCAGGGGCACCGGCCGGCTGCTGTCCCCCACTCGGGTCGAGGCCACGCTCACCGACGGCGGCACGGAGACGATCGACGCCGACGTCGTCCTCGTCGCGACCGGTGCCACCCCCCGGATCATGGCCTCCGCGCAGCCCGACGGCGAGCGCATCCTCACCTGGCAGCAGATCTACGACCTGGACGCCCTGCCGGAGCGGCTCGTGGTCGTCGGCTCGGGCGTCACCGGGGCCGAGCTCGCCCAGGCCTACCTCGGGCTCGGGTCCGACGTCGTCCTCGTGTCCTCGCGCGACCGGGTCCTGCCCGGCGAGGACCCGGACGCCGCCACCGTCATCGAGGACGTGTTCACGCGCCGCGGCATGGAGGTGCTCGGGCGCTCGCGGATGGCGTCCGTCGAGCGCCGCGGCGACGGTGTCGTCGTGCGTCTCGAGGACGGCCGCGAGGTCGAGGGGTCGCACGCGCTGCTGGCCGTGGGCTCCGTCCCACAGACCGCGGACATGGGGCTCGAGGAGATCGGTGTCGACCTCACGCCGTCCGGGCACATCGCCGTGGACCGCGTCTCGCGCACCTCGGTGCGAGGGGTGTATGCCGCGGGCGACTGCACCGGCGTCCTCCCGCTCGCGTCCGTGGCCGCGATGCAGGGACGCATCGCCATGTCGCACGCCCTCGGCGACGCCGTCGCCCCGCTCAACCTCGGCGTGGTCTCGGCCAACATCTTCACCGACCCCGAGATCGCCACCGTCGGCATCTCGCAGACGGCGATCGACGACGGCACGGCCGACGCCGACGTCGTCATGATGCCCCTGTCCCGCAACCCCCGGGCCAAGATGGCCGGCATCACCGACGGCTTCGTCAAGCTGTTCGCGCAGAAGGGTTCCGGTGCGGTCATCGGCGGTGTCGTCGTCGCGCCGCGCGCCTCCGAGCTGATCTTCCCGGTGACGCTGGCCGTGCACCACCGGCTCAACGTCGACCAGGTGGCGAGCACGTTCACGGTCTACCCCTCGCTCTCCGGGACCATCGCGGAGGCCGCACGCCGGCTGCACGCCACCGGCAGCTGAGCGCCAAGCCCCCTCCTGCCCGGTCGCGTCGCTAGTTTGGAGAGCGTCCGAACCACGCGACATCGTTGGGAGACGTGAGCACCATGAGCGACCAGAAGCAGCCGATCAGCGGCGACGAGGCCATCACCAAGGCCAAGGAGTACGCCAAGGACAACCCCGACTCGGCCCGCAGCGCCATCGACAAGGTCGAGGACTTCCTCGACGCGAAGACCGGCGGCAAGTTCTCGGGCGCCATCGACAAGGGCGGCGACATGCTCGAGGAGAAGCTGGGCCTGCCGAGCAACGAGGGCGGGACGGTCCCGGCCGACCCGAGTGCCCCGCCGGCCGACCCGGGCTCCACACCCACGACCCCTCCCACGCCGATGCCGCCGTCCGAGGTCCCCGTGCCCAGCCCCGCCCCGGGCACCGGCGACGACCCGCAGCCGCGGCAGGACCCCGCCGAGCCGGGTTCGATCATCCCCGGGGAGGGCGAGCCGCAGCTGCCCGAGACGGGGTTCCCCGCGCCGGACGCCGACCCCCAGTCGACCGGGTCCACCAGCCCGGGCGAGGGTGGCGGGCTCCCGCAGGGTGGCTCCACCCAGCAGGGTGACCCGGGCGCGACGAGCCAGCCCGGCGGCACCCAGCCCGCCGACGGCGGCAACCGGATCGACCTCGGCCAGGACGACCCGACCACCCGCTGAGGCGAGGCCACGCGACCTCGACGAACGCCCCGTATCCAGGCCATGGCCGACGGGGCGTTCGGGTGACCTCACCGCGACCAAAGATGGTCAGGTCGGGTGGCTGAATGCAGATTGTCGGTGACCGGGGCGCGCTCCTAGCGTGAGGCGCATCACCGCAGAGCCGAACTCGGCGTCGCCCACACCCACGGAGTGCAGTGCCCGTCGCCGCCAGCCCGAAGGAGACGCCCATGAACCACCGAGCCGCCCCGTCCCGCGCACTCGCCGCCGCGGCTGCGATCGTCGCTCTCGCCGTACCGGCAGCCCTGACATCGGTCGGGCCCGCCTCCGCTGCACCCGGTGGGAACGTCGTGTTCCGCGACCATGTCATCGACCGGCAAAGCCACATCGAGCAGGAGCAGCACGGAGCAGAGTTCTGCCCGGACGTGCCGTTCCCCGTGAGGTTCGACGGCCAGCTCAACCTGACCGAGGCCGCGAGGACGAGGAAGGGCGGCCTCGACTACTACTCGTTCCACTTCTCGGCCAAGAACACGTGGACCAACGTCGTGACCGGTGCCAGCTTCCACGAGCAGACGGCCTTCTCGTCACGCGACCAGAAGCTCGTGTGGGACGACGACGGCAACCTCGTCATCACCATCATGGACCGCCTCGGCTGGAAGCTCTTCGACGGCAACGGCAAGCTCGTCGGCGTAGACGCCGGACTCGTGAAGATCCAGGTCGTGGTCGACATCGGCGACCCTGCCGATCCCGAGGACGACGTGGACGTGAGTGACAAGGTCCTGGCCGACCACGGCACTCGCCAGCTCGGCGAGCGCGACTTCTGCACGGACGTCATGACCTTCCTGGGCTGACGCCGCGCCAACCCCTGTTCGCGAGGAGCCGACACCCCGCCCCCCAGTCCTCGGGGCGGGGTGTCGTCCACTTCGCGAACAGGCGGTGGTCGGCGTGGTCAGGCGTCCTTGATCTCGCAGAGGACTTGGCCGTTGGTCACCGTGGCACCCACCGTGGCGGCGAGCCCGCTGATCGTGCCGGCCTTGTGCGCGGTGATCGGCTGCTCCATCTTCATCGCCTCGAGGACGACGACGAGGTCGCCCTCGGCGACCTCTGCCCCGTCCTCGACGCCGACCTTGACGATCGTGCCCTGCATGGGCGCGGTGAGGGAGTCGCCCGACGCCGCGGCGCCGGCCTTCTTGCCCCTGGAGCGCTTGGGCGCCTTCTTCTTCGCCGCGCCACCGCCGCCGCCGCCGAGTGAGAGGCCGGCGGGGAGGACGACCTCGAGGCGGCGACCGCCGACCTCGACGGTGACGCGCTGGCGCTCGCCCGGCTCCTCGCCGTCGGCGGCGGCGCCGTCGGCGGCGAAGGGCGGGATCTGGTTGTCGAACTCGGTCTCGATCCAGCGGGTGTGCACGGTGAACGGCGCGTCACCCTCGGGCGCGAAGGCCGGGTTGTCGACGACGGCGCGGTGGAACGGCAGGACCGTGGGCATGCCGTCGACCTCGAGCTCGGCCAGCGCCCGGCGCGAGCGCTCGAGGGCCTGCTTGCGGGTGCGGCCGGTGACGATGAGCTTGGCGATCATCGAGTCGAACGCCCCGGCGACGGTGTCCCCCTGGACGATGCCGGCGTCCCAGCGGACCCCCGGCCCGTGCGGGACGACCATGCGGGTGACGGTGCCGGGCGCGGGCATGAAGTTGCGGCCGGCGTCCTCGCCGTTGATCCGGAACTCGAACGAGTGGGCGACCGGCGTCGGGTCGTCGAAGCCGAGCTCCTCGCCGTCGGCGATGCGGAACTGCTCGCGCACGAGGTCGATGCCGGTGACCTCCTCGGTCACCGGGTGCTCCACCTGGAGGCGCGTGTTGACCTCGAGGAAGCTGATCGTGCCGTCCTGCGCGACGAGGTACTCGCAGGTCCCGGCGCCGACGTAGCCCGCCTCGCGGAGGATGGCCTTGGAGGCGCGGACGAGCTCGGCGTTCTGCTCGTCGGTGAGGAACGGCGCCGGGGCCTCCTCGACGAGCTTCTGGTTGCGCCGCTGCAGCGAGCAGTCACGGGTGGAGACGACGACGACGTTGCCGTGCTGGTCGGCGAGGCACTGCGTCTCGACGTGGCGCGGCCGGTCGAGGAACTTCTCGACGAGGCACTCGCCGCGGCCGAACGCCGTGACGGCCTCGCGGACGGCGGACTCGTAGAGCTCGGGGATCTCCTCGAGGGTGTGGGCGACCTTGAGGCCGCGACCGCCACCGCCGTAGACCGCCTTGATCGCGATGGGGAGCCCGAACTCCTTCGCCAGCGCGACGACCTCGTCGGCGTCCTTGACCGGGTCCTTGGTGCCGGGGGCCAGTGGCGCGTCCGCCTTGACGGCGATGTGCTTGGCCTTGGCCTTGTCGCCGAGGGCGTCGATCGCCTCCGGGGAGGGGCCGATCCAGGTGAGGCCGGCGTCGATGACCTTCTGGGCGAAGTCGGCGTTCTCGGCGAGGAAGCCGTAGCCGGGGTGGACCGCGTCGGCGCCGGCCTCCTTGGCGACCTCGATCAGCTTGTCCTGGAGCAGGTAGGAGTCGCCGGGGGTCGTGCCACCGAGCGCATAGGCCTCGTCGGCCACCGTGACGTGCAGGGCGTCACGGTCGGGCTCGGCGTAGACGGCGACGGAGCCGATGCCCGAGTCCTTGCAGGCGCGGGCGATCCGGACGGCGATCTCTCCACGGTTGGCGATGAGGACTTTGCTGATGGCCATGACCGGGACTGTAGTGGGTGTGCGGCCTCAGACGTCGAGGGACCGGGCGAGGGCGAGCAGGCCGCGTTCGAGGCCGGCGCGCTCTGTGGGCGAGAGCACCTCGAGCAGCCGGGCCTCGTTGGCCATGTGGGCGGTGAACGCCCGGTCGATGAGTGCGCGTCCCGGTGGTGTGAGGGCCACGAGGCGCGAGCGGCCGTCGGTCCCGCTGGGCCGCCGCTCGACGAGCCCGAGGCTGACGAGCCGGTCGACCCGCTTGGTCACCGCCCCGCTCGTGACGACGGTCTGCTCGGACAGGTCCGACGGCGTCAGGGCGAAGTCGCCGCCCTGGCGTCGCAGGGTCGCGAGGACGTCGAACTCGCCCTCGCCGAGCCCGAACTCGGCGTAGACGCGCACCAGCTCGGTGGTCAGCGCGGCGGCCACGCGGTGCAGTCGGCCGATGACGAGGAACGGTGTGGGGTCGAGGTCGGGTCGCTCCGTGCGCCACTGCTCGACGATCTGGGCCGCGCGGTCGGGAGGGCTCTGGTCGGGCATGGGGCGGAATATACCTTCCTCGGAAGGTATTGTCTCTTCCGTGGAAACTATCTCTGGGAAGAAGCTCGGTGGGCTCGCGCTCGTCGCCGTCACGGCGATCGCCCCGGTCGTCTGGGGCTCGACGTATGCCGTGACGCACCTCTTCCTCCCGCCGGACCGTCCGCTCTTCGCCGGCGTCATGCGGATCCTGCCCGTCGGGCTGCTCATGCTCGCGTGGCACCGGCGCCTGCCACGCGGCTCCTGGTGGTGGCGCTCGGTGGTCCTCGGCACCCTGACGATGGGGCTGTTCGTCGCGCTCCTCTTCGTCGCGGCGATCCGGCTCCCGAGCGGGCTCGGGTCCACACTGACCGCGGTCGCACCGATGATCACCATGGGTCTGGCCTGGGCCATCCTCCGCGAGCGCTCCACGCCCGCGACCGTGCTGGCCTCGCTCGTCGGCGCCCTCGGCGTCCTGCTCCTCGTCCTCCAGGGTGACGGCGGCGGGCACGTGGACCTCATCGGGCTCCTCGCCTCCATCGGCGCCGTCACCTCGGCGAGCACGGGCTTCGTGCTCACCAAGCGGTGGGCCGTCGACGAGCCGGTGCTCATCGTCACGACGTGGCAGCTCGTCGCCGGCGGGCTCGTCCTCCTGCCGTTCGCCCTGCTCCTCGAGGGCCCGCCCCCGAGCCTGCCGCTCTCGGGCTGGCTCGCCCTGGCCTACCTCGGACTCATCGGGTCCGGCGTCGCCTACGTCGCCTGGTTCACCGGTCTGGAGTCGATGAGCGCCGGGGCCGTGGCCGTCATCGGCCTGCTCAACCCCGTCGCCGGGACCTTGCTCGGCGTCGTGCTGCTCGGCGAGCCCTTCGGGCCCGTGCACCTGCTCGGGATGGCCCTCGTCCTCGGCAGCGTCGTGCTCGCCCAGCCCCAGGTCCGCGGCGGCGTCGCGAAGGTGCGCCGTGCGCGGCAGGTGCGCACCCGGCATACGGTGGACGCATGCCCATCAACGACATCCCCCTGACGTCCGGCACCGCCAAGATCCAGATCCCGCAGGTCGGCTTCGGCGTCTGGCAGGTCCCCGACGACGAGGTCGACGCCGCCGTGCTGGCCGCCCTCGAGACCGGGTACCGCCACATCGACACGGCCAAGCTCTACAACAACGAGTCCGGTGTCGGGCGTGCGCTCGCGGCCACGGACGTGCCTCGCGACGACATCTTCGTGACGACCAAGGTGTGGCCTTCGGAGTTCGGTGCCCAGGAGACGGTCGAGTCGTTCAACGCGTCAATGGACCGCCTCGGCCTCGAGACCCTCGACCTCTTCCTCCTGCACTGGCCCTTCCCGGAGCAGGACCGCTACGTCGACGCGTGGAAGGCGCTGCAGGCCCTGCGCGACTCCGGCCGGGTGCGGGCGATCGGTGTCTGCAACTTCCACGTCGAGCACCTCCAGCGGCTCTTCGACGAGACCGGCGAGTGGCCCGCGATCAACCAGGTCGAGCTGCACCCCTACCTGCAGCAGCGCGAGGTGGCCGAGTTCAACGACGCCCACGGGATCGTCACCGAGTCGTGGAGCCCGCTCGCGTCCGGCAAGGAGGTCCTCGACGACCCGGTCATCGGTGCGATCGCCGAGCGGCTCGGCGCGACGCCCGCGCAGGTCGTCATCGCGTGGCACGTCGCCCACGGCTTCGTCGTCCTGCCGAAGTCGGTGACCCCGTCGCGGATCGCCGAGAACTTCGCCGCTGCCGACGTCACGCTCACCGAGGCCGACATGGCCGAGATCGCCGCCCTCGACCGGGGGATGCGCACCGGCCCGAACCCCGACGAGTTCAACGGCTGAGGTCCTCTTTCCGGGGACGGCGGGAAACGGTCCCGGGGTCAGACGGGGAGCAGGCGGGACACGAAGTCGCGGAGCTGGGCGAGGTTGCGGCACTCGTGCATGTCGACGATCTCGCTGTACAGCAGCGCCACGGAGTCGCCGCTGCCCCACATGCGGGCCGGCTCGGGGTTGAGCCAGGAGACGTGGCGGGCCCGTCCGGCGATCTCGCGGAGCATGTCCGGCCGCGGGTCGGTGTGGTTGGACCGCGCGTCGCCCAGGACGAGGACGGCGGTGCGGTGGCCGATGGCGTCGAGGTGGTTCTCGACGACGTCGGCGAGGACGGCGCCGTAGTCGCTGTTGCGGTGCCAGCGGGTCATCCGCGAGAGGTCGTCGAACGCCCCGCTGAGGTCGCTGCCGGGCGGGGCGCTGAGGACCCGGTCGGTGAGGTCGTCCACCCGGTTGACGAAGCCGAGGATGCGCACCCGCCGGAACTGGCCGGCGAGCGCCTGCACGAGCAGGATCGTGAACCGCGAGAACCCCGAGACCGACGTCGACAGGTCGCAGAGGATGACGAGGTCCGGGCGGTGCGGCTTGGCGTGCTGCAGTGCCGGCCTGATCGGTATGCCGCCCGTCGACAGTGAGCGACGCAGGGTGCGCCTGACGTCGATCGAGCCACGCGACGCCCGTCGACGGCGGGCGGCGAGCCGCGTCGCGAGCTTGCGCGACAGGGGGGCGACGGCGGCGCGGAGCTCGTCCAGCTCGTCCGGTCCGGCGAGCAGGAAGGGCGTCTGGTCAGCGGGGGCCCGGACGGCATACCGGCTGATCCGTTCGGCGCCTCGGGCCTCGGCGTTGCGCCGGCGGGTCTCGACCTCGACGCGGCGCCGGAAGGCCGCCACCCCGGAGCGGAGCTCGTCCCGGGTGAAGCGCGAAGCGAACCCGGCGCCACCGGCCGGCCCGGACACGCCCGTTCCCGCTCCGCCGGATCCGCCGCTGCCGTCACCGCTGCCGCCGGGGGAGTCCTCGCCGGCGTCCTGCAGCCGGGCCAGGGCCGAGGCGATGGCCGTCTGCGGGGCGAGCGTGTCGAGGGCCTGCTGCACCGAGAAGGAGCCCGTCGTCGCGGCGTTCGCGAGGGCGCCCAGCTCGGCGACCACGCGGGCGGCGAGCTCGTCGAGGGCCCGCTCGTCACCGGCGGCCAGGGCCCGGGCCAGCTCCTCCCGCAGCTCCTCCGCCCTGGCCCGGCGTTCGGGCAGGGTCGCGGGGGAGGACTGCGCCGAGCCGTGCGTGCGGTCCCCGACCGCGGCGGGGAACCAGACGTCGAAGAGGTCGTCGAAGACCTGCCGCTGGCCGGCCCGTCGCAGGAGCGCGGACGCGAGGCCCTCGCGCAGCCGGTCCCGGTCGTCGAGGCCGAGGGCGTGGGTCACGGCGCCGGCGTCGACGACCTCGCTCGTGCCGACGACGACCCCATGGCCGCGCAGGGCGCGCGCGAAGCCGACGAGGCGGGAGTCGAGGGCGACGGACATGGGCGGGCTCGTCAGCGGGTCGCCGGGGCAGGGAGGTCGAGCGCCACGGCCGCGCGCTCGATGTCGTCCTGGTGCTTGAGGAGGACACCGAGGTTGTCGCGGACGAGGTCGGCGCTGAGGTCCGCGTCACGGGTGGCGCCCAGGGCGATGAGGGTGCGCGCCCAGTCGACGGTCTCGGCGACGGACGGGGCCTTGCGCAGGCGCAGCTCACGCAGGCGCTGCACGAGGCGGACGACGGAGGCGACGAGGGCGTCGTCGAGGCCCGGGGCGCGCAGGGTGACGATCTGCCGCTCGAGCTCGGCGCTCGGGTAGTCGATGTGCAGGAAGAGGCAGCGCCTCCGCAGGGCCTCGGACAGCTCACGGGTGGCGTTGGAGGTGAGGACGACGAACGGGCGGTGCCGGGCGGTGATGGTGCCGAGCTCGGGCACGGTCACCTGGAAGTCGCCGAGGATCTCGAGGAGCAGCCCCTCGATCTCGACGTCGGCCTTGTCGAGCTCGTCGATGAGCAGCACGACCGGCTCCTCGCTGCGGATCGCGGCGAGCAGGGGCCGGGGGAGGAGGAACTCGTCGCTGAAGATGTTGTCCCGCAACGCGTCCCAGCCGTCAGCGGCGTCACGCTCGGCGGTGATCCGCAGCAGCTGCTTGGCGTGGTTCCACTCGTAGAGCGCCCGGGCCTCGTCGACGCCCTCGTAGCACTGGAGCCGGATGAGCTCGGCTCCCGTCGCCGTGGCGACCGCCTTCGCGAGCTCGGTCTTGCCGACCCCCGCGGGGCCCTCGACGAGGAGCGGCTTGCCGAGCCGGTCGGCGAGGAACGTCGTCGTCGCGATCGCGTCGGAGGCGAGGTAGCCGGCGTCGGCCAGCCGCTCCCGCACCTCGTCGATCGAGGAGAAGCGGAAGGCGTCGGGCGTCGGAGGGGCGGAGATGCTCACGCGCGACATCCTCGCAGCCGGGACGGCACGGCATACGCTGCGGTGCATGTCTCCCCGGGTGATCCACACGGCCCAGGCGCTCGTCGACGTCGTCGTCGAGGTGCCGGCGCTGCCGCGCCGCGGCGGCAACGTCATGGCCCCGCCGCCGAAGGAGTATGCCGCGGGAGCGGCAAACATCCTGCTCGCCGCCGCGCGCCAGGGCTCCCAGTGCGTGCACGCGGGGGCGACGGGGACAGGTCCCCACGGCGACCTCGTCCGGGCCGCTCTCGCCGCGGAGGGCGTGCAGGTGTCGAGTCCGGTCGTCCCAGACCTCGACACCGGGATCTGTGTCGTCATGCTCGAGCCGACCGCCGAGCGCACCTTCGTCACGACCCAGGCCGCCGAGCGGGTCATCACGGTCGCGTCGCTCCAGACGTCGGAGCCGGAGCCGGGTGACCTCGTCTGCGTCAGCGGCTACACCCTCACCGGGCAGACCCGGGACCCGTTGCTCGAGTGGCTCGCCGGCCTGCCGTCCGGGGTGGAGGTCGTGCTCGACCCGGGGGCGATCTTTGCCGAGCTCGACGACGACGTGCGCCTGCGGATGCTGGCGATGACGAGCGTGTGGACGGGCAATGCCGAGGAGAGTGAGGCCCTCACCGGCGAGTCCGACATCGTCACCGCCGTGGCGAGGGCGGTCGAGCACCTCCCTGCGGGAGCGGTGGCCGTGGTGCGCGACGGACCCGAGGGGTGCGCCGTCCACGCCGACGGGGAGACGACCGACCTGGAGGGCTACCCGCAGACGGCGGTCGACACCAACGGGGCCGGCGACACGCACACGGGGGTGCTCGTGGCATGCCGGGCGGCGGGGATGTCCTGGGTCGAGGCCGCGCGCCGCGCCAACGCCGGCGGCGCCATCAAGGTGACCCGGCGCGGGCCGGCGACCGCCCCGACCGCGCGCGAGATCGACGCGTTCCTCGCGACGCGGACCTGACCGGTCGGTGCGCGGGTCAGCGGCCTCGGTGCAGCCGCCACCAGCGGTCCACCCGCTGCGGCGAGGTCGCGGACCCGGGCGTGCCGGGAGTGCCGGGAGTGCCGGGAGTGCCGGGACTCCCCGGCGTCCGCGAGGTCGGCGAGGTCCGCGAGGTCCCGAGCGCACCGGGTGGGAGCGGCTCGGGCCAGTAGTCGAGCAGGTCGCCGGGGCCGAGCCCGAGGGCGTGCTCGAGGTCGCCGGGGGCGGTCCGCTGGAAGTGCTCGGACACGTTGCGGGTCACCTCGCCCCAGTACCCGCGCAGGGTCGACTCGGACAGGTGGAGCCGTCCGCTCATCTCGGCGTAGGTGAGCCCGCGCGCCCGTCCGGCGAGGACGTGGCGCTGCCGGTCAGAGAGGATCGTCAGGCTGTTGCGGCGCACGAGCACCTCGACGAGGCCGATCACCGCCGGCGGGATGACGACCTGCCCGGCGGCGACCTCGCGCAGCGCCTCCTCGAGCCGCGGGGTGGAGGCGGCCTTGGACACGAGCCCGTGGGCCCCGGCTGCGAGGCACGCGGCGAGCACGAAGCGGCGCTCCTCCTGGCTGAAGACGCAGACGCGGTAGCCGGCGTCGGTCACCGCCCGGATCGCCGCGACCCCCTGCCTGACGTTCGGCTGTCCAGCGTTGCTGAGGTGGAGGTCGAGGACCACGACGTCGGCCTCGGGGCGGGCGCGCAGCATCGTCTCGACGTTGGCGAAGCTCCCGGTGAAGCCCAGGCCGGGCAGGAGCGCCGGCAGGGACTCGCGGATCACGGTGGCGTCGTCGACGACGACCACCCGGACCGCGGGACGGGCGGTTGCGGCGACCGGCTCGCCCGGCGTGGTGGCGTCGTGGGGGGTCACGAGGCGGTCCTTCCGTTGATGGTGACCGTCGTCCCGAGCCCGGGTGTCGACGAGACCTCGACGTCCATGCCGAGGGGGCGCAGCTGGCCCACGACCACCTCGCGCAGGCCGACGCCGAAGGTCTCGGGGTCGGCGTCGAAGCCGACTCCGTCGTCGTGGACGGTGAGCACCCACGGCTCGCCCGCGTCGGACGCGTCGGACGCGTCGGACGCGTCGGCAGCGTCGGCAGCGGGCTCGTCGCCGGAGACGCCGGAGTCGCCGGAGTCGCCGGAGTCGGCGTGGAGGACGACGGTCTCGGCCCGTGAGTGGTTGCGGACGTTGAGGAGGACGCTGGCCAGCGCGTGGTCGAGCGCCTCGGCGGCGGCGTCGTCGATGACGACGGCGTCGGCGAGGTCGAGGGTCGCGTGCAGGGGCAGGTCGCTGAAGCGGTCGCACACGCGGCGGACGGCGTGCGGAAGCGTCACCGATCCGCCGTGGCCGCCGGCTGCGGTGAGGAGCGGGCCGGTGTGGTCACGGCCCTGGAGGTAGGAGCGCATGCGCCGGCCCTCGCGCTGGGCCTCCTCCTGCAGCAGGAGCCTGGCCCGGTCGTCGAGGGCGGGGTCGCCGAGCATCCGGATCACCGCGGCCCCGTTGTGGATGGCGAGCTGGGCGCGCTGCTCCTCCTCGCGGCGGCCGAGCTCGAGGGCCTGGGCGCGGGCCCGGTCCCCGTCCTCGGCGATGCGCCGGACGAACAGCGCCACCCAGCGGCCGACGCCGGCCAGGACGACGAGGCTGAGGACGTTGCCGACGATCGTCGCCGCGGTGTCCCGGGACAGGACCGGCAGGAGGAAGGCCAGGTGGGCAGCGCTGATGGCGAGGAGGGCGAGGAGCCACACGCGGCTGCTCCGCACGGCCGCACCGCAGCACACGACCGAGACCGCGTAGCCCGGCTGGAAGCTCGACCAGGTGCCGAGCCTGATGTCCTCAGGGACCACGACGAGCCCCAGCAGGAGGATGAGCACGCAGAGGGCGGCGTCCACGAGGTACTCCCGCGGCGTGAGCGTGCGGCCCTTGCGCCACACGACGACGCTGACGACGGTCGCCGTGCCCGCGGCGAGCAGCCACACGAGCAGGTAGCCCCACCGCGTCGACGACTGGGACATGCCCTGCGGCAGCGACGGCGCCATCTGGACGACGGTCCCGACGCGCGCACCCACGATGAGCAGGGCGAACGCGCGCTCCGCCCCGGCGGCGGTCGTCGGGACCTTGACGACTCCAGCGACGGTCCCCGTCTCGGTCTCGTTCGCCACGCGGGCCATCCTGCCCCAGCGGCCGCGCCGGGGCCCGGCGTGCCCGGAGTGCGAGCGGGGACACCTCGACTCGGGACACGGTGACGGGCCTTCCGGGCAGGCGTGGTCCGGCAGGGACGACGGGGGAGTGGTCCACGCAGTCTTTCCCTGCCGTGCGCGCGCGGGACACCCACGAATCCGCGAGCTTCTCGCCCCAGGAACGCCGGGCGAGCGGGTCGCCCGGCCCCGCGTCAGCTGGGGTGGCCCTCCGCCTCGGCCATCTCCTCGGCCTCCGCGGCAGCCTGCGCGTCCAGGACGGCACGGTGGCGCCGGCGGTCCAGGAGGAACTTGCCGAGCCCGGCTGCGACGACGGCACCCACCGTGCCCGACATGATCCACGCGAACGCTGATGGTTCGTCCGAGCGGTCCATCGCAGCCTTCTCTCGTTCGGGCCCCGGGCTCACGACGAGTGCCGGGTGAGGTCCTCGCGGCAACGATCCTCGAAACGGTCCAGCTCGGTCAAGGCGTCCTCGAGGTCCCGGCGCCGCTGCTCGAGGTCCGCGCGACGCTCGTCGATCTGCGCGAGGACGTATTCGAGCTGGCTCCGGCGCCCTCGGGGCGCGTCGTAGAGGTCGATGATCGTGCGGATCTGCTCGAGCGGGAAGCCGAGGCGCTTGCCGCGCAGGATGAGTCCGAGACGGGTCCGGTCGCGGCGGTGGTAGATCCGCGTCGTCCCCCGGCGCTCGGGCGTGATGAGCCCGAGCTCCTCGTAGTGGCGGACGGTCCGGTGGGTCACGTCGAACTCCTCGGCGATCTCGCGGATCGTCCAGGTCTGCTCGGGGGTCGTGGGGGCCGTCAGGGCCGCGCTCCGGGTTGCCACGGTCGGCAGTATTGCCTTACGTTGACGTCAACGTCAAGCAGTGCCCGCCCCCCGAGAGGACGACGATGTTCGAGCTCAGCCAGGACCACGAGGACTTCCGCAAGGTCGTGCGCGACTTCGCCGAGCGTGAGGTCGAGCCGCACGTGGCCCAGTGGGACCGGGACTCGCACTTCCCGACCGACCTCGTCCCGAAGATGGGTGACCTGGGCCTGTTCGGCCTCGTCGTCCCCGAGGAGTTCGGGGGCAGCCTCGACCCCGAGGAGGGCGGTGCCTTCACCACCCTGTGCGTCGCGATCGAGGAGCTCGGCCGGGTCGATCAGTCGATCGGCATCACCCTCTCCGCAGGGGTCGGCCTCGGCATCAACCCGATCCTCACCTTCGGCACGGAGGAGCAGAAGCAGCAGTGGCTGCCCGACCTCGTCGCCGGGCGCACCCTCGCGGGCTTCGGCCTCACCGAGCCCGACGCCGGCTCGGACGCCGGCGCGACGCGCACCAAGGCGGTCCGTGACGGCGACGAGTGGGTGGTCGACGGCGCCAAGGCGTTCATCACCAACTCCGGCACCGACATCACCTCCGTCGTCACCGTGACGGCCCGCACCGGCACCGACGACAAGGGACGTCCGGAGATCAGCGCCATCATGATCCCCTCTGGCACAACGGGATTCACCGTCGAGGAGCCCTACCACAAGCTCGGCTGGCACATCTCCGACACCCACGGGCTCAGCTTCGCCGGCTGCCGCGTCCCGTCGAGCAACCTCCTCGGCGACCAGGGGAGCGGCTTCAAGCAGTTCCTCAAGACCCTCGACGACGGCCGCATCGCCATCTCCGCCCTCGCGCTGGGACTCATCGAGCGCATGCTGGCCGAGAGCACGGCATACGCGTCGTCGCGCACCGCGTTCGGGAGGCCGATCGGGGTCAACCAGGGCATCTCCTTCCAGCTCGCCGACCTCGCCGTCATGGCGGAGACGAGCCGCGTCCTCACCTACAAGGCCGCGTGGCTCAAGGACGAGCACGACGTCGGTCGCCGGTCCGTCGCCGACGTCAAGAAGGCCGCCGCCATCGCCAAGCTCTACACGAGCGAGGCCGCCGTCTCCGCGACCCGCATCGCCACGCAGGTCTTCGGCGGCAACGGCTTCATGGAGGAGTACCCCGTGGCCCGGTTCTACCGCGACGCGAAGATCCTCGAGATCGGTGAGGGCACGAGCGAGGTCCAGCGCATGGTCATCGCCCGCCACCTCGGTCTCCCGGCCTGAGCTCGTGGCTGACACAGTGAGGGGTATGCCGGTCAGCGAGTCCCCAGACAGCGCAGGTCCCGCCGTGGTCGGCGACCCCCGGGTGGCCGACGTGCGGGCCCGCCTCGAGGCCGCCTTCGTCGCCTCGGCCGCACCCCCCGAGAAGGCGGCGGCCAAGCTCGCGTCCCAGAACAAGCTCTACGTCCGCGACCGCATCGCGCTGCTCGTCGACGAGGGCAGCTTCGTCGAGGACGGCCGCTACGCCAACGCCCTGGCCAAGGGCCTGCCCGCGGACGGCGTCGTCACCGGTCGAGGCACCGTGGACGACCGCCCGGTCGTCGTCATTGCCAACGACCCGACCGTCAAGGCGGGGTCGTGGGGGGCCCGCACCGTCGAGAAGATCGTCCGGGCGACCGAGACGGCGCTGCGCGAGGAGCTGCCGGTCTTCTGGTTCGTCGACAGCGCCGGCGCGCGCATCACCGACCAGGTCGAGATGTTCCCCGGCCGTCGCGGTGCCGGCCGCATCTTCCACAACCAGGTGGCACTGTCGGGCAAGGTGCCCCAGATCTGCTGCCTCTTCGGGCCGTCAGCCGCCGGTGGCGCCTACATCCCGAGCTTCACCGACCTGCTCATCATGGTCGAGGGCAACGCGTCCATGTACCTCGGCAGCCCGCGGATGGCAGAGATGGTCGTCGGCGAGACGGTCTCGCTCGAGGAGATGGGTGGTGCGCGCATGCACTGCACCGTCTCCGGGGTCGGTGACATCCTCGCCCACGACGACGCCGAGGCCATCGAGCTCGCGAAGCTCTACTTCTCGTACGTCCCGCAGAACTGGCGGACCCCCGGCCCCTCGTACGCGATGGAGCAGCCGCACGCGCCCCTGACCCGGGCGAGCGTGCCCGAGCGCGAGAGCCAGCCCTTCGACGTCCACGAGATCATCGACGGGCTCATCGACGACGACAGCTTCTTCGAGATCAAGGCGCTCTTCGCCCCGGAGCTCGTCATCGGCTTCGGCCGGATGGACGGCGAGACGGTCGGCATCGTCGCCAACAACTCGATGGTCAAGGGCGGGGTGCTGTTCACCGACAGTGCCGACAAGGCGACCCGGTTCATCTGGCTCTGCGACGCGTACTCGATCCCGCTCATCTACCTCGCCGACGTGCCCGGCTTCATGATCGGCTCCGAGGTCGAGCGCGGCGGCATCATCCGCCACGGCGCCAAGATGGTCTCGGCCGTGTCGTCCGCCACCGTCCCGCAGTTCTGCGTCGTCGTCCGAAAGGCCTACGGCGCGGGCCTCTACGCGATGGGCGGGCCGGGCTTCGGGCCGGACGCGACGATCGCGCTGCCCACGGCTCGCATCGCCGTCATGGGCCCGGAGGCAGCGGTCAACGCCGTCTACGCCAACAAGATCGCCGAGATCGAGGCCGCCGAGGGTGCCGAGGCGCGGGACGCTTTCGTCGCCGCTCGACGCAGCGAGTACGAGGAGGACGTCGACCTCGAGCGGCTCGCCGCCGACCTCGTCATCGACCACATCGTCGAGCCCGAGGACCTGCGTTCGGAGCTGCTGCGGCGGCTGCGCTACGCCGCCCACCGGGACCGGGCCTTCGCGACGAAGCGTCGCGACATCCCTCCCGTCTGACACCCCGCCTCGTGTGTCTGAGCGCGACCTTGGGCTCGCGCTCAGGCACACGAGGCGGGAGGTTCGGAGTCAGCGGTCGCGGAGGGCGCGCCAGGGCACGCCCAGCTCACCGAGGAGGTCGCGGAGGAGGGGGAGGGAGACACCGACCACGTTGGAGGGGTCGCCCTCGATCGCCGTGACGTAGGGAGCGCCGAGCCCGTCGAGGGTGAAGGCGCCGGCGACGTGCAGCGGCTCCCCGGTCGCGACGTACGCGGCGATCTCGTCGTCGTCGAGGTCGGCGAAGTGCACCGTCGTCGAGGCGGTGGCGCCGACCGTGCCGCTCGTGCCGCCGTCGTCGGGGCCGCGGTCGTCGACGAGCCAGTGCCCCGTGTGCAGGACTCCGGAGCGCCCCCGCATGCGCTGCCAGCGGGCCGTCGCGACGGCGGCGTCCTCCGGCTTCCCGTGGGCCTCGCCGTCGAGCTCGAGGACGGAGTCGCAGCCCAGGACGAGGGCCTCGGGCGCGTCGCCGGCGACCCGCGCCCGCGCCACGTCCTCCGCCTTGGCCCGGGCCAGCAGGAGGGCGACGTCGGCCGGGCCGAGACGGCCGTGGACCTCCTCAGCAACCGCCAGGGCCGCGTCCTCGTCGACCTCGCTCACCTGCACGACCGGCTCGACCCCGGCGGCGCGCAGGGTCGCCAGCCGCGCCGGGGACGCCGACGCCAGCACGAGCACGACCGGACGGCATACGCCGCTCATCCGAGGACCTCGTCCACGAAGCACCATCTCCACGCCTCACCGGGTTCGAGCGAGCGCATCACCGGGTGCCGGGTGTCGCCGAAGTGCCGTGACGCGTGCTGCCCCGGCGAGGAGTCGCAGCAGCCGACGTGGCCGCACCGCGTGCAGATGCGCAGGTGCACCCACGTCATGCCCTCGCGCAGGCACTGCTCGCAGCCCTCGGCGCTCGACGGGACCGCGCAGTCGGGCTCGCCGACGAGGTGCTCGCACGCGCGCGACACCTGGTCCGGCGTGCGCACGACGGCATCACGGATCCGGGCGGCCCGGGCTGTGCGCCACGAGAGCGCCGCCTCCTCGGCATCGAGCTGGTTCATCACGCTGGAGAGGATCTCGTGGTCGACGTCGTCCTCGTCGCGGATGCGCAGCAGCTCGCGGCGCTCGGCCTCGAGCATCACCGTGCGGAGACGGCGCCGGGCCTCGCTCGGGGTCTCGTCCACGCTCGGCCCGAGCGTCCCGAGCCGCTCCCAGATGCGGTTGACCCGGAGCTCGGCGTTGTAGCGCAGCTCCTGCGCGACCGCGGGGTCGAGGTCCGCCTCGGCGTCGAGCGCCCGCAGGCCGGCACCGGTCGTCGCCTGCACGACGGTGGCCTCCTGCAGCGCGTCCTCCCGGGGGTCGGGCCCGCGCACGTCGAGGGCCCGCGCGAGCGTCGGAAGCGTCGTCGACTGGAGGGCCAGCGTGCCCACGGTGACGATGAGCGCGATGAGGACCAGCGTCGGACGGTGGACGGTGGACTGCGGGAGGGTGAGCGCTGCCGCGAGGGTGACGACGCCGCGCATGCCGGCCCAGGAGGTGACGGTGACCCCGGGGACGTCGAGGGGAGTGCGGTCGGAGCGGTCGAGCCGGGTGACCAGCCAGGTGAACGGGAAGAGCCACAGCGGCCTCAGTGCGAGCACCGTGACGAGGACGGCCAGCCCGACGACGACGGCGCGACCCACCGTGATCTCGCTCGCCGCCACGTCGGTGACGAGCCGCGAGAGCTGCAGCCCGATGAGGAGGAAGACGGCGTTCTCCAGCAGGAACGTCACGCTCGCCCAGTTGATCCGCTCACTGAGGCGCGAGGTCGCGGACTGCAGCACCGGCGCCTTGTGGGCGAGCATCAGCCCCGTCGTCACCACGGCGAGGACACCGCTGGCGCCGAGCTGTTCGGCGGGGAGGTAGGACAGGAACGGGGCCGCGAAGGACAGTGCCGTGTCCCACGAGGCCTCGGTGAGCTGCTTGCGGACGAGGCCGATGAGGACGAAGACGACCCACCCGACGCCCACACCACCGACGACCGCGAGGCCGAAGTCCCGGGCGACCGACCCCACCGAGACCGCTCCGTGCGAGGCGAAGCCGTGGTGCGTGGTCGCCAGCCCTGCCGCGGCGATCGCGGTCCGCAGGGTCACCAGCGCGGTCGCGTCGTTGAGGAGGGACTCGCCCTCGAGGATGGTCGTGACCCGCCGGGGCAGCCCGATCCCGCGCGCCACCGCCGTGGCCGCGACGGCGTCGGGTGGGGCGACGATCGCGCCGAGGGCGACCGCCACCGTGAACGGGATCGGCAGGAGCCACCACGCGACGAGCGCGACCCCGAACGTCGTGAAGAGCACGAGCCCCACCGAGAGGCCGAGGATCGCGCGCCGGTTCGCGCGGATGTCCACGAGCGAGGTCCCGAGCGCCGCCGCGTACAGCAGCGGCGGGAGGAGCCCGAGCAGGACGACGTCGGGATCGAGCGAGACGTCGGGCACGAACGGCAGCACCGACGCGACGAGGCCGACGAGCAGCAGCGCGATCGGCGAGGGGAGCCCGAGGGGGGCGCACAGGCGCGCGACGAGGATGACCGTCACGGCGATGGCGGCGAGGGTGAGGGCGAGGGTCACCGGAACATTGTCACCGGCGGGCCGGGGGAGGGCGGCACCTGTCCGTCGGCCGGGGCCGGGGCCGGGGCCGGGGTCGGGGTAGGGGTCGGGGCCGGGTCAGGGGCGCATGGCCTCGACGAGGACGTCGAGGCCGACGGAGCCGACGTCGAGGGCGCGCCGGTGGAACGCCTTCGGGTCGAAGGCGTCGCCCTCTCGCGCCGCGGTCTCGTCGCGCAGCTGCATCCAGATCCGCTCACCGATCTTGTAGCTCGGCGCCTGCCCCGGCCAGCCGAGGTAGCGATCGAGCTCGAAGCGCAGCGACGCCTCGTCGTTGTTCGCGTGGGCGCTGAGGTACTGCCACGCCTTGTCGTAGGTCCACTCGCCACCGCCGACCTCCGCCGGCGCCTCGAACCCGCAGTGAATCCCGATGTCGAGGACGACGCGGGCCGCGCGCAGCGACTGCGCGTCGAGGAAGCCGAGGTAGTTGCCCGGGTTCTCCATGTGGCCGAGCTCGACCATGAGGCGCTCGGCGTAGAGCGCCCAGCCCTCGCCGTGGCCGCTGACCCAGCAGAGCATCCGCCGCCACCGGTTGAGCAGCTCGGCACGGTAGGTCGTCTGGGCGACCTGGAGGTGGTGGCCCGGCACGCCCTCGTGGTAGACGGTGCTCAGCTCGGCCCACGTCCCGAACGTCTCGACACCCTTGGGCACCGACCACCACATCCGGCCCGGTCGGGTGAAGTCCTCGCTGGGGCCGGTGTAGTAGATGCCGCCGGTGTGGGTCGGCGCGATGCGGCACTCGATCGTGCGCACGGGGGCGGGGATGTCGAAGTGCGTCCCGTCGAGCAGGTCCATGACCTCGTCGGCCTTGGTCTGCATCCACCGCTGGAGCTCGTCGGTGCCGTCCAGCCGGTAGGCCGGGTCCTCGCCCAGGGCTTTCATCGCCTCCTTCACGGTGGCGCCGGGCCGGATCCGGTCGGCCGTGCGGCGCATCTCGGCGTCGAGGCGGTCGGTCTCCTCCTGGCCCCAGGCGTAGGTCTCCTCGAGGTCGACGGTCGCGCCGAGGAAGTGCCGGCTGGCGAGCTGGTAGCGCTCGCGGCCGACGGCGTCGTCGGCGGGAGCGACGTCGAGGAGCCGGTCGCGCAGGAACGTCTTGAGCTCGGCGTAGGCGTCTCCGGCGCGGGTGGCCGCGTCCGTCAGCGCGGCCTGCTGCTCCTCGGGCAGCGGCTCGCCGTCCGCGGTGCGCGCTGCAGCGGCGAAGGTGGCGAAGAAGCCGTCGTCGCCGACGAGGTCGTCGCACTGGCTGATGCAGGCCTCGACCTGGCGCCGGGCGGACACGCGGCCCTCCGCGGCAGACGCGAGGAGCGAGGTGCACCACTGCTCGAGGGCCGCCGGCACGACGCCGAGCCGGGTCGTGATGGTCGCCCACTGCTCCGGCGTGTCGGTGGGCATGAGGTCGAACACGTCGCGGATCGACTGCATCGGGGAGGCGATGACGTTGAGGTCCGCGCGGTCGTACCCCGACTCGTGGAGGGCGACGTCGAGCCCGAGCCGCTCGCGCATCGCGGCCACGGTCACCCGGTCGATGTCGTCGACCGGGTCGACGGTCTCGAGCCGGGCAAGGGTGGCTCGGGCGAGCTCGGCCCGGGCGCGGTACCCCTCCGGCGAGAAGTCGTCGAGCTCGCCCTGCCGGACGTCGACGCCGAGGTAGGTGGCCTCGATCGGGCTGCTCTCCATGACGGCGTCGAAGTGGCGCTCGGCGATGGCGTCGACGGCGGTGGGCTCGCGGCGGGCGGACGTGGTGGCGGTGGAGGTGTCGGTCACCCGCCGCACGCTACCCCCGGCCCCAACTCGCCATTTCCCCCGTTGGGCACGCGACACGCCGTATGCCGTTCACCCACCGACGCGTCCTCCGGAGGTCCTCGTCAGGCGACGTCGTCTCGCGACGGGAACCACCGCTGGTAGGCGAGACTCACGTCGACGGTGCACCCGCGCTCGCGCAGCGCCTCGGCCACCCGCCGGACGACGTCTTCGGGGTGGTCGTACAGGTCCACGGCGCGGATGACGATGATGATCCAGCCGGCCGCGCGCATCTCCTTGCGTCGGGCCTCGTCCTTGACCCGTTGCCCCGGTTCGTCATGCCAACGACCGTCGTACTCCAGAGCCACCTTCGCCCCGACCCACGCGAGGTCGAGCCGGAAGCGTTCCACGCCGTCGACGAGGTAGGGGTGGTTGCACTGCGGTTCCGGGAGCCCGGCCAGGACCATGAGGAGTCGGCACTGGGTCTCCGGGACCGACTCCGACCTGGCCCGCACCAGCCGGGCGGCGGTGATCGAGGCCCGGCGCCCGTGGCCTTCCCAGGTGAGCGCCGCCTGCACAAGCTCCTCCGGTGAGATGACCCCGCGAGCGACGAGGCGATCACCGAAGCAGACGAGCTCGACGAGGTCGAGCCGGACGGCGAGGTGGATGAAGGTCATGGCCGGACCCGTGACCGGCAACCCGTGCCGTCGCCACCGCTCCATCCGGTACGTGAAGCGATGCGCCCGGATGCCGTCACCCATCGTCTTGACGTTGCGGCTGAACGCCAGATGAACCTCGCTGCTGCGCGGCCACGACGGGACCCACAGCTGCGCTGCGCTGTCATGGCTGAGCAGTGCGTGCGAGGGCGCACGCAGAAGCGCCGCGCGGCCGCGCACCACCAAGGAGTCGGGCACCACGACACTGACATGCACTCCCCGGAAGATCTGTCGGTATGCCGGTCCCGCCAGTTCCCGCTTGCTCACGCCGGCCGCTCGAGCCCAGTCCGTGAGGAAGGGGCGGAAGGGGTCGAAATCGGACATGGGACCACAGTGGCAACTGGCCGGCATACCTCGTCCGGGTTTTCCACAGGCGCCTAGGATTCAGCTCATGTCAGCGCGCGTGCACTCGGTCAACACCAGCCCGCCGAGGGCGGGAATCATCAAGCGCCGGACCGGGATCGACAAGCGGTCGACGGACGAGATCCACGTGTTCGACCCCGGTCCCAAGGGCGCCGGGGGCAGCGGAGTCGAGGGTGATGCCGTGATGAACCGCAAGCACCACGGAGGGACCGACCAGGCGGTCTACGCCTTCGCCCGCGAGGAGCTCGACTCGTGGGGAATGGACCTCGGTCGGGATCTGGCGCCGGGGGCGTTCGGCGAGAACCTCACCACGGCGGGCTTCGACGTCGACGCGGCGGTGGTGGGGGAGCAGTGGCGGGTCGGGGGGAACGTGATCCTCCAGGTGACGGGGCCGAGGGTGCCGTGCGCGACGTTCGCCGCCCACATGGGCGTCCGCGGCTGGGTCAAGGCCTTCACGGCTCGGGGCCGGACCGGGGCCTACCTCGCGGTGCTTCAGCCGGGAACCGTCCGTCCGGGTGCCCCCGTCGAGGTGGCGTGGCGTCCCGGCCACGGGATCACCGTGCCGACCGCGTTCCGCGCGTGGATGGGCGACCGTGACCTCGCGCGAGAGGTGCTGGGCGCCCGGGTCCTGACTCCCGCCGGGCACGAGGAGCTCGCGGGTCGCCTGGCCAGGTGGGAAGGGTCCCGGTCACGGAGCGCCTAGGACGGCACACCGGCGTGTCGCGGACCCAACGGGGGAATTGGTGAGTTGGGGACGGAAGGCGAGCGGACGGCATACCGGCGTGTCGCGGACCGAGTGGGGGAATTGGCGAGTTAGGGACGCAGGGAGTTCTGCCAGGCGGCCGGCCCCGGGGTGAGGGGGCGGCGCATCGCCCGCGCCGGTGCCGACCACTCCGAGACGGCTCGGTGCCCGCCGGCCTCGACCGGGCCGCCGGCCGCGGCCGAGAGGACCGCGACGAGGGCGGCCACCTGTTCGGGGGTGGCGTCGCCGCGGACCTCGATGCGCTGTGCCGGAACGGTGCCGGGGGCGGCGCCGTCCGCGTCCTGAGCCTGCGAAGAGGTCATAGGGCCGGGTCCCCCTGAGCTCTGAGCCTGCGAAGAGGTCATAGGGCCGGGTCCCCCTGAGCTCTGAGCCTGCGAAGAGGTCATAGGGGAATGTTCCCGTGCTTCTTGGGCGGGAGGGTCTCGCGTTTGGTGCGCAGGGCCCGCAGCGCCTTGGTGACGTTCATCCGGGTGTTCGAGGGGGTGATGACGGTGTCGATGTAACCCCGCTCGGCGGCGACGTAGGGGTTGGCGAGGGTGTCCTCGTACTCGGTGATGAACCTCTGCCGGGTGGCGTCGACGTCGGCGCCCTGGTCGGCGGCGGCGGCGAGCTGCTTGCGGTAGAGGATGTTGACCGCGCCCTGGGCGCCCATGACGGCGATCTGGGCGGTGGGCCAGGCGAGGTTGATGTCGGCGCCGAGGTGCTTGGAGCCCATGACGTCGTAGGCGCCGCCGTAGGCCTTGCGGGTGATGACGGTGACGAGGGGGACGGTGGCCTCGGCGTAGGCGTAGATGAGCTTGGCGCCGCGGCGGATGATGCCGTCCCACTCCTGGTCGGCGCCGGGCAGGAAGCCGGGCACGTCGACGAAGGTGAGGATCGGGACGTTGAACGCGTCGCAGGTGCGGACGAACCGGGCGGCCTTCTCGGAGGCGTCGATGTCGAGGGTGCCGGCGTACTGCATCGGCTGGTTGGCGACCACGCCGACGGAGCGGCCCTCGACGCGGCCGAACCCGCAGAGGATGTTGGGCGCGAACAGCGGTGCGACTTCAAGGAACTCACCGTCGTCCACGACGGCCTCGATGACCCGGTGCATGTCGTAGGGCTGGTTCGGGCTGTCCGGGATGATCGTGTCGAGGGCACGGTCGTCGTCGTTGACGTCGAGGTCGAGCTCCTCGTCGCCGAAGACGGGCGCCTGCTCGAGGTTGTTCGAGGGCAGGTAGGACAGCAGCGCCTTGACGTACTCGACGGCGTCGTCCTCGTCGGAGCCCATGTAGTGGGCCACGCCGGACTTCGAGTTGTGGGTGCGGGCCCCGCCCAGCTCCTCGAACGAGACGTCCTCACCGGTGACGGTCTTGATGACCTCGGGTCCGGTGATGAACATGTGCGAGGTCTGGTCGACCATGACGGTGAAGTCGGTGACGGCGGGGGAGTAGACCGCCCCGCCGGCGCACGGGCCCATGATGAGCGAGATCTGCGGGATGACCCCGGACGCGTGGACGTTGCGGCGGAAGATCTCGCCGTAGAGCCCCAGCGAGACCACGCCCTCCTGGATGCGGGCGCCCCCGGAGTCGTTGAGCCCCACGACGGGGCAGCCGACCTTCATCGCGAAGTCCATGACCTTGGTGATCTTCTCGCCGAAGACCTCACCCAGCGACCCGCCGAACACGGTGAAGTCCTGCGCGAACACCGCGACGGTGCGCCCGTCGACCGTGCCGTAGCCGGTGACGACGCCGTCGCCGTAGGGCCGGTTGCCGTCCTGGCCGAACGCGACCGAACGGTGCCGGGCGTACTTGTCCATCTCGACGAACGAGCCCTCGTCGAGCAGCATCGCCAACCGCTCCCGAGCCGTCTTCTTCCCGCGCGCGTGCTGCTTCTCCACGGCCCGCTCGGACCCGGCGTTCGCGACCTCGCCGACGCGCCGCTTGAGGTCGGCGAGCTTGCCCGCCGTCGTGTGGATGTCGATGCCGGTGTCCGCGGCGGGGACGTCGGTTCCGCCGGTGGGCTGGGTGTCGGTCTGCGCCATGATGGCGACTCTAGCCTTGACCCCGTGACCCTTCCTGCTGCTCGCCCACCCCTGGATGCCGACCTCGTCACACCCGGTCCGCCGTGGCTCACCGTCGAGGTCCACGGGTCGGTCGGCTCCACCAACGCCGAGCTCGCCCGCGACCCCCGGCCGTGGCGGGTGGTGACCGCCGAGGAGCAGCGCACCGGCCGCGGCCGGCTCGACCGCGCGTGGACCACGACGCCCGGGAGCAGCATCGCGGCGAGCGTCCTCGTGCCGCGGCCCGCGACCGCACCCCTCGGCTGGGTCCCGCTCGTCGTCGGGCTCGCCCTGCGCGACGCCCTCACCACCGTGAGCGGGCTCGAGGTCTCGCTCAAGTGGCCCAACGACCTCCTCCTCCCGGCCGACGGTGACCGCAAGGTCGCCGGCATCCTCGCCGAGCTCACGCCGGAGGGGGTCGTCGTCGGCACGGGGGTCAACATCGACCAGGGCCGCGACGACCTCCCCGTCGCCACCGCGACCTCGCTCCGGATCGCGGGCGCACCGGGGGTGGGCCGCGAACGGGTGCTCACGGCATACCTCGTTCGTCTGGCCGCGCTCCTGCGCGAGCTCGACAAGGACGCGTATGCCGTCCGCGCGGCCTACGAGGCCGCCTGCACCACCGTGGGACGGGAGGTCGTCGTGCACCTGCCGACGTCGCAGCTGCGGGGAGTCGCGACCGGGATCGACGCAGACGGCAGACTGTGCCTGAGGACCGGGGACGGTCCGTGTGCCGTGGCCGCCGGGGACGTCGTCCACGTCCGGTGAGATCCGAGTCGTGGAAGGAGGGTGCAGTGGCGCAGGTGCCGGAGGGCCCGGGCGATCTCGAGGCCCAGATCGAGGAGCGGCTCCTCGGCCGCCCCGCGACGATGGGTCGTCGCGACGTGAGCCGTGAGGCCTCGGTCTCGGTCCTGCAGGCCCGCAAGCTCTGGCACGCGCTCGGCTTCCAGATCGTCGACGACGAGGACGTCATGTTCACCGAGGCCGACCTCGACGCCCTGCGCCGCGTCGCCGACCTCGTGCGGGACAACGACCTCGACGAGGACCTCGCGCTCGCGATGACCCGGGCCTTCGCCCGCACCGCCGACCGGCTCGCCGTCTGGCAGACCCAGCTCGTCGCCGAGTACATCACCCCGGCCGAGCAGGAGGCCGAGATCGGTGAGAAGGACGCCCGGGCCGTGCCCGAGCGGGGAGTCGCCGAGGAGGCCGCGACCCTGCTCGTCGACCTCGTCGACCAGCTCGAGCCGCTCATGGTCTACGTGTGGCGGCGCCACCTCACCGCGGCCATCACGCGCATGCTCGCCGACGCGCGCGACACCGACCACGACCCGAGCGCGCCGCTGCGCGTCGTCGGCTTCGCCGACCTCGTGTCGTTCACCTCGCTCGTGCGCCGGATGACCGAGCGGCAGCTCGCGACCCTCGTGCAGCGCTTCGAGGAGCTCGCGAGCGACGTCGTCACCACGCACGGCGGCCGGGTCATCAAGACCGTCGGCGACGAGGTGCTCTTCGTCCACGTCGACGCCGCGGCCGCCGCGGCGATCGGGCTCGACCTCGTCGACGCCATGGGGGAGGACCCGCTGCTGCCCGACGTCCGCGTCGGCATGGCCTCCGGCAAGGTCATCAGCCGGCTCGGTGACGTGTTCGGCACGACGGTGAACCGGGCCTCGCGGCTCACCGCCGTCACCCCGCCGGGGCGGGTCTTCGTCGACGACGAGGTCGCGCGGGCTCTCGGCGCCCTCTCCGGCTTCTCGATGATCGAGCAGCGGCGGCGCCACCTGCGGGGGATCGGGACGGTCACCCCGTTCGAGCTGGCCCGCTCCACCGGGGCGCGCCGGGCCAGGTCGTGGGACCATCACGCGTGACCAGTCCCCCCACCACTAGCATCGCCCCCATGACCCGCGTGCTGCTCGCCGAGGACGACCCGGCGATCTCCGAGCCCCTGGCCCGGGCTTTGAGGCGCGAGGGGTACGACGTCGACGTGCGCGCCGACGGCCGCGAGGCCCTCGAGTCCGCTCGCAGCGACGCCCCCGACCTCGTCGTGCTCGACCTCGGGCTCCCCACGATGGACGGCCTCGAGGTCTGCCGCCGCCTGCGCGGGGAGGGGCACACCGTCCCCGTCATCGTGCTCACGGCCCGCGCCGACGAGGTCGACACCGTGGTGGGCCTCGACGCCGGGGCCGACGACTACGTCACCAAGCCGTTCCGGCTCGCCGAGCTCCTCGCCCGCGCCCGGGCCCTGCTGCGGCGCGGCATCCCCGACGCCCCGGCGTCCGGCCAGGCCGACATCCGGGTCGACACCGAGTCGCGGCGGGTCTTCCTCCACGACGAGGAGATCCAGCTCACCGCCAAGGAGTACGAGCTGATCCGGGTGCTCGCCCGCCACCAGGGCAAGGTCGTCTCGCGCGAGCAGCTCATGCGCGACGTCTGGGAGACGGCCTGGTACGGCTCGACCAAGACCCTCGACATGCACATCTCCGTCCTGCGCAAGAAGCTCGGCGACGACGCGATGCAGCCGCGCTACATCACGACGATCCGGGGCGTCGGCTTCCGGTTCGACCCTGCGGGGGAATGACGGGGCATGCGTCGGCTGCTCCTCAGGTCCACCCTCGCTGCCGTCGGCGCCACGCTGGCGATCTTCGCCGTTCCGCTCTTCGTCATGGCCGTCGTCGTGTCGACGGCGCCTCCCGAGAGGCGAGCCGACATCGTGCGCGTCACGAGCGGGCTGCGGGGGGTCATGCTCCTCACGAGTCTCATCCTCGTGCTCATGCTGCTCGGCCTCGCGGTCGGCTGGTTCGTCGCGCAGCGGCGCTCACGCCTCCTCGGTGACCCGCTGACCGAGCTGGCCGTGCGTGCCGAGCGCCTCGGCGCCGGCGAGTCGCGGTTCATGCCGCTCAACTCCGGCATCGGCGAGCTCGACCGGATCAGCGACGTCCTCTCCCGCAGCGCGCACCAGGTGACCCGCAACCTCGCCGCCGAGCGCGACTTCGCCGCCGACGCGTCGCACCAGCTCCGCACGCCGCTCACCGCGCTGCTCATGCGGCTCGACGAGATCGCGTCCACCGACGACCTCGGTGTCGTGCAGGAGGAGGCCCAGGTCGCCATCGACCAGGTGGAGCGGCTGAGCAAGGTCGTCGACGACCTCATGGGACGCACCCGGGTCAGCGACCCGACCCGACCCAGCGTCTCGCTCGACGCGGTGCTCGCCTCGCTGCAGCGCGAGTGGCAGCCGGCGTTCGCCGCGTCGAAGCGGAGCATGCGGATCCACGGCGAGCGCGGGCTGCGCGTCCGGGCGACGCCGGTGGCGCTGGCCCAGATCCTCTCCACCCTCGTCGAGAACGCCCTGGCCCACGGCCGCGGCACGGTCGACATCGCCGCGCGCCGGGCCGGCCCGTCGGTCGTCGTCGAGCTGGGTGACGAGGGGGCGGGCGTCGCCCCGGCGATCGCGCCGCACATCTTCGAGCGGTCGGTCTCGTCGTCGGGGTCGGGTCTGGGCCTCACCCTGGCCCGCGACCTCGCCGAGGACAACGGGGGCCGGCTCGAGCTGGTCAGCACCCAGCCCGCCGTCTTCGCGGTCTTCCTCTCCGAAGCGGAGTGACGCCGGAGCGCTCCTGGTGTCAGTGCGGGTGGTCGTGGTGGTGCCGGAGGTCGGCGAGCGGCGAGGTGTCGACGTCGAGGGGCTCGCCGGCGAAGACGAACCGGCGGTAGGCCCAGAACCGGAAGAGCGTGCCGAGCGCGATGCCGGCCACCTTGGCCACGTTGTCGGCGGTGAGCGAGCTGAAGTCGAGGACGTAGTTGGAGAACGCGACGGCGGCCGCCTGGATGACCAGGGCCACCGCGTTGGTGCCGGCGAAGAGCGCCGCCTCGTGGTGGGCCGGCCGGTTGCGGCGGTGGCGGAAGGTCCAGCTGCGGTTGCCGACCCACGCGAAGGCGGTGGCGATCGACGCCGACACGATGACGGCCGCGGTGGGCTTGTCCTCGAGCAGGGTGCGCCGCAGGAGGTTGAAGCTGCCCATGTCGATGACGAAGGCGAGCGCCCCGATGACGCCGAACTTGATGGCCTCGCGGTAGAGGACGTCGATGGCGCCTCGGAGCCGGGTGAGGAGGCCCCCGGCAGGGCTCGTGGACGTCACCGACAGAGCCTAGCCGCCGACACCCCGCCGTATGCCGGTCGCGCGCCTCCCGCGTGGACCCGCGCGGCTATCCTCGCCGGGTGACCGCCCCGCTTCGTGCCCCCGGAGGATTTCCCGTCGTCGGCATCATCGGTGGCGGACAGCTCGCGCGGATGTGCGCCGGGCCCGCCGCCGAGCTGGGCCTCACCCTCAGCGTCCTCGCCGAGGCGGCCGACTCCAGCGCCGCGCTCGTCATCCCCTCGGCGCCGGTCGGCGCCCACAGCGACGTCGAGGCCGTCCTCGCGTTCGCCCGCGAGTGCGACGTGGTGACCTTCGACCACGAGCACGTCCCGGCGGACGTGCTCGCCGCCCTGGCCGACGCCGGCGTCCCCATGCACCCCACGCCCGAGGCGCTCGTCTTCGCCCAGGACAAGCTCGCCATGCGGGAGCGGCTGACCGCGCTCGGCATCCCGTGCCCGCGCTGGACCGAGGTCCACACCGCCGCCGAGGTCACGACGTTCGGCGACGACGTGGGGTGGCCGGTCGTCGCCAAGACCCCACGGGGCGGCTACGACGGCAAGGGCGTGCGGGTCGTCGGCTCGGCGGACGAGCTCACCGACTGGCTGGAGCGCGCCTCGTCCGAGGGGTCGAGCCTGCTCCTCGAGGCGCAGGTCGGCTTCACCCGCGAGATCGCCGTCCTGCTGGCCCGCAGCCCCTCCGGTCAGGCCGCCGCGTGGCCAGTCGTCGAGACGGTCCAGACCGACGGGATCTGCACCGAGGTCATCGCTCCCGCACCCGGGATGGACCCGGACCTCGCCGCCCGGGCCACGCAGGCCGGCCTTCGGGTCGCCGGCGAGCTCGGTGTCACCGGGGTCCTCGCCGTCGAGATGTTCGAGCTGCTCGGTGGGGAGTTCGTCGTCAACGAGCTGGCGATGCGCCCGCACAACAGCGGCCACTGGTCGATGGACGGAGCCGTGACGGGGCAGTTCGAGCAGCACCTGCGGGCGGTCCTCGACCTGCCGCTCGGGTCGCCCCGACCGCGCCACCCGTGGACGGTGATGGGCAACGTCCTCGGCGGCCAGCACCCCGAGCTGTACCCGGCATACCGGCACGTCATGGCACGCGACCCGGAGGCCAAGGCGCACCTCTACGGAAAGGGTGTGCGACCCGGTCGCAAGATCGGGCACGTCAACGTCAGCGGTGATAATCTCGCCGACCTGCGCAGGCGCGCGCGGCACGCCGCCGCTTACATCGAGGGAGCCGTCACCGAATGAGCCCATCGTCCACGTCCACGGGAGCCGCCGTCGTCGGCGTCGTCATGGGCAGCGACAGCGACTGGCCCGTCATGGAGCTCGCGACCAAGGTGCTCGACGACTTCGGCATCGCCTACGAGGTGGACGTGGTCTCGGCGCACCGGATGCCGGACGAGATGATCACCTACGGTCTCGAGGCCGAGGAGCGCGGGCTGCGCGTCATCATCGCCGGGGCCGGCGGAGCGGCGCACCTGCCGGGGATGCTCGCGTCGGTGACCTCCCTGCCGGTCATCGGGGTGCCGGTCCCGCTGGAGCACCTCAACGGCATGGACTCGCTGCTCTCGATCGTGCAGATGCCGAGCGGCGTCCCGGTCGCGACGGTGTCGGTGGGCGGCTCCCGCAACGCCGGGCTCCTCGCGGCGCGCATCCTCGGGGCCGGGGACACCGACGAGGCAGCACGCCTGCGCGCGGCGATGGGCGAGTTCCGCAAGGAGCTGCGCGACCAGGCGCACGCCAAGGGCGAGGCCCTGCGCGCCCAACGCAGCTCCAGCTCCTGACCCCGACTTATTGCGCGTTCGGGTCAGCGAGCGCCAGCGAGCGTGACCCGAACGCGCAATAAGTCGGGACGTCAGCGGGCCGAACCCTCGCCGCGGACCCGGGGCCACTCGATGCGCGGGCAGGTGTCCATGACGACGTCGATGCCGACCGCTCGGGCCCGGTCCGCGGCGGCCTCGTCCACGACGCCCTGCTGCATCCAGATCGCGTCGATCTGCAGCCGGTCCTTGTGCTCGATCGCCTGGTCGACGACGGCGCCGACGTGCTCGGAGTTGACGAAGCAGTCGATGACCTTGACGTCCTGGTCCGGGAGGTCGGCGAGGCTGGCGTAGCCCTGCGCGCCATGGACCGTCTCGGCCTTGGGGTGCACCGGGATGATCCCCTTGTGCAGCTCGTGCTTGAGCCACTGGGCGACGCCGTACGCGGGCCGCTTGGTGTTGGTGCTCAGCCCGACGACGACCCACACGCCGGGGTCGTTGAGCAGCTCGCGGATGAGGTCGGGGTCGTTCTGGTGCCGGTATGTCATCCGACGATCGCCTGAGGACACGAGCGACGAAGGAGCGAGGCCCGGAAGGCCGAGGAGGCTGACAGTGGGTACGTCATGGGTCTCACCCTGCCACCGGCCGCGAACCCGTGGGGCCGGGGTGCGCGTCTGCCTTGCGTGGAGATGCACCGACGGGTTGGGTGGGGGCATGCGCTTCGGCATCTTCATCCCCCAGGGCTGGCGTCACGACCTCGCCGGCATCGAGCCCGACCAGCACTGGGGCGTGATGGCGGGGCTCGCGAGGCGGGCGGACGGCATCCGCGACTGGGAGTCGATCTGGGTCTACGACCACTTCCACCCCACCCCGCACCCCACGCAGGAGGCGGTCCACGAGGCGTGGTCGCTCATGGCGGCGTTCGCGGGGGTCACCGGGCGGGTCCGCATCGGCCAGATGTGCACGTGCATGCGGTACCGCGAGCCGGCCTACCTCGCCAAGGTCGCCGCGACCGTCGACGTCATCTCCGAGGGCCGTCTCGACATGGGCATCGGGGCGGGCTGGTACGAGCACGAGTGGCGCGCCTACGGCTACGGCTTCCCGACGGCGGGGGAGCGGCTCGCCCGCCTGCGCGAGGGCGTGGAGATCTTCCGTCAGATGTGGACCACCGGCACTGCGACGTATGCCGGGGAGCACTACCAGGTCGACGGCGCCCTGTGCTTCCCCCGGCCGTTGCAGGGCACCGTGTTCGAGGGGTCCGAGCGCAACGGCATCCCGCTGTGGGTCGCCGGCGGCGGCGAGCGCAAGACGCTGCGCATCGCGGCGGAGTACGCCGACTACACCAACTTCTCCGGCGACCCTGCGGCGTTCGCGCACAAGAGCAGGATCCTGCAGCAGCACTGCGTCGACGTCGGCCGCGACGCCGACACGATCACGCGGTCCTCGAACTTCAACGTCGTCATCGGCCGCGATGCCAAGGAGGTGCAGGAGCGGTTCGGGTGGATCGAGAACCACCTGCGCGGCGCGGGCGTCCCCGAGGACGCCGTCGCGCGGTCGATGAAGGTCTACCGCGAGGGTGTCGCGGTCGGCACGCCCGACCAGGTGGCGAGCGCCCTCGCCGACATGCAGGACGTCGGCATGACCTATGCGATCACCAACTTCGTCGAGTCCGCGTACGACCTGTCGGGCGTCGAGCTGTTCGAGCGCGAGGTCATCCCCGCCCTGCGCTGAGGCGGGTCGCCCGTCAGCTCCGCGTGGTCACCCGCACGGGGTGAGGTTCAGCGCCGCGTCCGAGACCACGGAGGGCCCACCGATGGCGCTGCGGTGGTCGGGTGCGATGCGCGCGTCCTCGCTCACCGTGGCCGCCGGGGCGCACCCCGGACGGCTGAGGAGCACGCTCGCGTTCCAGAACCACGCGAGCGGGGCGGCCGCGAGAGCGTCCGGGTAGTCCGAGCCGCTGGTCAGGAACACCTCGCTGGTCTCAGAGCCCGGGAAGGTGGCCTTCGACAGCGCCGCGGCGGTGTCGGCGCGGGCGGGTCCGAAGACCCGCGTCACGGACGCACCGGGCACGGCCGCCTTCACCTGGGTGACGACGGCCTCGGAGACCACGAGCGGGCCTCCCAGGATCTGCACGGTCGGCGGCTTGATGCTCCGGAGGGCAGCGGCGGTCTCCGTGGGCAACCCCAGTGGGCGCGTGAGCATGAGGACGCCGGACTGGACGGCGGCAGAGGCGCCACCACCCAGTGAGTCAGCGAAGTCCTCACCGGAGGTGAGCACGACGGTGCCGGCCCCGCCGAGGTCCTTGCTGGTCGCCGTCGCGATCTGGGCGGCGGTGTCGAAGCGGTTGGCCCCCGAGATGCGAACCGTCGGCGCCAGCGGCGTCAGCTGTCCTTCCACCGCGGCGTTGACCGCTCCGAGGCCACCGAGGACGACGATGGAGTCGGGGCTGAGTCGCTTGATCTCGTTGAGGACCCCGGCCGGGACGGTTCCGGCCGCGGGCACGAGGAGCAGCGGACCGAGACCGGCCGCGAAGGGTCCACCGGCGAGCGCGTCGGGGTAGTCGGTGCCGGAGGCGACGGTCACGACCTGGACCGGGGCGTTGCCCGGCCACGTGCCGTTCGGGAAGTGCCGCTTGGAGATCTCCACCGCCGTGAGGTAGCGGTTGCTCCCCGCGATGCGGTCCCGCTCGGCGGCCGAGGCGGCACCCCAGGACGGCGCCGCGAACCCCGTGGCGGCCAGGCAGGCGACAGCGACGCCCGACATGGCTGAACGTACAGAAAGCATGTGATCCCCGATCGTCTCGTGGCCCCCACCGTGACCCTCGCCCCCGGAGCATTGGCCCGGGCGTTCCGTAGAGTATCCCGTTGCTGCCGTGCGGGTGCGGACCGGGAGCGTCGTTGCCCCGACCGTGTCGTCACGAGGCCCTGGACCCGCCCCGCACGAGCGTCGGTACCATCGCCGGGTGAATGCCAACCCCGACTTCCCTCTGTTCCAGGTCAACGAGGACCACGAGGCGATCCGCGAGGCGGTGCGTGACGTGGCCCGGGACAAGATCGCGCCGTTCGCGGCCGCGGTCGACGAGGACTCGCGCTACCCGCAGGAGGCGCACGACGCCCTCGTCGCGTCGGACTTCTTCGCCCCGCACATCGGGGAGGAGTACGGCGGTGTCGGCGCGGACGCGCTCGCGACCTGCATCGTCATCGAGGAGGTCGCCCGCGTCTGCGCGTCCTCCTCGCTCATCCCCGCGGTGAACAAGCTCGGCACGATGCCGCTGATCCTCGGCGCGTCCGAGGAGGTCAAGCAGCGCTACCTGCCGCCGGTCGCCGCAGGGGAGGCGACGTTCTCGTACGGGCTGTCCGAGCGCGAGGCCGGCTCCGACACCGCGGCGATGAGGTGCCGGGCGAAGCAGGACGGTGACGACTGGGTGCTGTCCGGCCAGAAGTCGTGGATCACCAACGCCGGCGTCTCGCAGTACTACACCGTCCTCGCGGTCACTGACCCCGACGGGGCCCGCGGCAACAACATCAGCGCCTTCGTCGTGGAGCGGTCCGACGAGGGGTTCTCGTTCGGGGAGAAGGAGCGCAAGCTCGGGATCAAGGGCAGCCCCACGCGTGAGCTCATCCTCGACAACGTCCGCATCCCCGGCGACCGCATCGTCGGCGCCCCCGGCGAGGGCCTCAAGATCGCGTTGCGCACCCTGGATCACACCCGCGTCACCATCGGTGCCCAGGCGGTCGGGATCGCGCAGGGCGCGCTCGACCACGCCACGGCATACGTCAAGGAGCGCAAGCAGTTCGGCAAGCACATCGCCGACTTCCAGGGCATCCAGTTCATGCTCGCCGACATGGCCATGGAGCTCGAGGCCGCCCGCCAGCTCGTCTACGTCGCCGCCGCGAAGTCCGAGCGCTCCGACCCCGACCTGGCCTTCTTCGGCGCGGCCGCCAAGTGCTTCGCCTCCGACGTCGCGATGAAGGTCACCACCGACGCCGTCCAGCTCCTCGGCGGGGCCGGCTACACCCGCGACTTCCCGCTCGAGCGGATGATGCGCGACGCCAAGATCACCCAGATCTACGAGGGCACCAACCAGGTCCAACGCGTCGTCATGGCCCGCCAGCTCCTCAAGGGGTGACCCGGCCCGCCGGCACCGGTCGCTAGAGTGTGGCCGTGCTGACACACGCGAAGGACGCTCTCATCCGGGCCCACGACCGGGGGATCTTCCGCCGACGCACCGAGGTGCTGTCGGAGTGGCTGGTGGACCTCATGCCCCAGGAGGCCACCCGCGTCCTCGATGTCGGCAGTGGTGACGGCACGATCGCCGCCATGGTCCGTGACCAGCGGCCCGGGACCCTCGTCGAGGGGGTCGACGTGCTCATCCGCCCGCACACCGTGATCCCGGTGCAGTCGTTCGACGGCAGGACGCTGCCGTTCGCCGACGCCGAGGTCGACGTCGTCACCCTCGTCGACGTCCTCCACCACGTCGACGACCCGGCCGAGCTGCTCGCCGAATGCCTGCGTGTGGCCCGGCACGGCGTCATCATCAAGGACCACTTCCGACAGGGCCCGCTCGCGCACCGGCGCCTCTCCTTCATGGACTGGGTCGGCAACCGCGGGCACGGGGTGCGACTGCCCTACGGCTACCTCTCGCCGCAGGAGTGGGCCGAGCTCTACGAGTCGCTGGGGACCCGCCCCCTGCGGGTCGAGACCGCGCTGGGTCTCTATCCCCCGCCGGTGCGCCCGCTGTTCGAGAACGGGCTGCACTTCGTCGCGCGGCTGGCCCCCGTCACGGCCTGACGGCCTCCGATCAGGCGGGCGCGGTGGCGGTGGCAGCGGCGGCGGCGGTCGCGACGGCATACGCCAGGGCGGTGGCGTGATCGGCCGGGACCGGCGCGTGGCCCAGGAGGTCGTGGAGGACGCCGGCCCTCGGTCCGGCGGCGAGCACCGGCCGGTCGTCCCATCCCTCGACCCAGGTCCAGGACACCGACGGGCCCTGCCCGGGCTCCGTGCGCTCCGCCACGTAGACCACGTCCGACGCCAGCCGGCGCGCGCGGCGTCCGGCGCCGTCCGTGACGACCGTCGACGAGATCGACACGGGCGACCCCGCGGGCAACCAGCGCCCGACGTCGACGGGGCGTTCACCGACGACCTCGATGGCGATGGTGGAGGCGAGCTCCGCGGGGAGCAGCTCCACCGCCGCGCAGAGCTGGCGGAGGGCCCATGCTCCGGTGCCGTCGTCGACATGGAGGATGCGCAGCCCGGACGAGACCCGGGGTGGCATCGCGTCCGTGGCGCCGAGCGAGCCGAGGGCCGGGACGAGGGTCCGGAACTCGGGCGGGGTCCCGGCCTGCTCGCCGACACCGACACCGACACCGACGCCGGCCTCCGGCCACCGGGCGAGCAGCTCGCGCGTCATGGCCGGCGACGGTGAGATGACCAGGTCGGCGTGGGCGAGCACCTCGGGCCAGGCCGTCGACGGCTCACCGGACCCGTCCGCGCCTCGGAGCGCGGGCAGCGAGGTGGGCCAGGTGGGGACGAGGACGACGGTTCGCGCCCCTGGTGCCGCGCGACGCAGCGCCGCGCCCGCAGCGAGCGAGTGCCAGGAGGAGGAGCAGGACCAGATCTCGGTGACGTCCGCAGGGAGGACGGACTCGGCATGGGTGACGAACTGCGTGAGCGAGGCCCAGGTCTCCGGGGGCGCGGAGAGCTCGCACGCCAGGCGTGGCACCCCGTCGAGCACCCCGCCGACACCGTCAGCCAGGGTCGGGTCGACGTGCCGGAAGCGCGCCGGGTCCGTCGTGACGACCGTGTCGACGACCTCGGCGGTCGCGCCCACCATGGCCGCGAGGAGGAGACCGCCCGGGTCCCGGTAGGGAGGAAGGACGGGTGCAACGAGCGTGCGCGTCACGGCTCGCGGCGGTCGGGGACGGCGAACCTCTGGAGGTTGAGCACGAAGGAGACCATGACCACCTGGACCCCGACGATGACCAGGGTCATGCCGAGGATGGGTCGGCGCGCCGCGGTCGTCGGGAGGTCCCCGAAGCCGGACTGCCCCCAGCGCGTCAGGGCCGTGGCGAACAGCGCGGCCCCGACGACGAACAGCGCGGTGCCGACGATGATCCCGCGCTCGAGAGCGAACTGCGCGACGAGGCGGGTGAGCCGGGCACTGGTCGGCAGCATGCCGAGTGCCGACGTGAAGGCTCGGGCCACCAGGGCCATGCCGCCCAGCTGCACCCCGAGGATCAGGGCGGTCGCGGCCACGACGAACGTCTGGAGGTCGAAGGTGGTCTCGCCGACCGTGAGTGGACCGGCGAGAAGGAGCGCCGTTCCGAGCAGGCCGAGGACGGTGAGGACCAGACTGGGGTAGAGCAGGAACCACCTCGGGCTGAAGGCGAGCATGAACCGCAGGTGCCGCCACCCGTCCCGCCACGTTCGCAGATGCGGGGGGCGGGAGCGGCCGTCCGGCGACAGGGTCGTCGGGACCTCGGTGATGGTCAGGCCCTCGATGCCGGCACGCACGACCATCTCCGAGGCGAACTCCATGCCCGGTGAACGCAGCCCCAGCTCGAGGACCCGTGATCGCTGGAAACCGCGGATTCCGCAGTGGAAGTCGGAGATGGGGACCCGAAAGAACCGGCGCCCGATGAGGGACAGCACCGGGTTCCCGAGGTAGCGGTGCAGGAAGGGCATGGCGCCTCGCTCGATGCCCCCCGCAAAGCGGTTGCCCATGACGAGGTCCGCGCCGCCGTGCAAGGCGTCGATGAACGGGCCGAGGTCGTCGACGGCATAGCTGTCGTCGGCGTCGGCCATGATGACGAACGTCCCTCGGGCCTGCGAGATCCCGGCCTGGAGGGCTGCTCCGTACCCGCGGACCGGGACGTCGACGACCCGGGCCCCGGCGGCGCGGGCCAGGTCCTGCGAGCCGTCGGTGCTGCCGTTGTCGGCGACGACGACCTCGCCTTCGACGTCGAGCCGTTCAAGACACGCCCTGGCCTTGGCCACGACCGTGGCCACGGTCTCGGCCTCGTTGAGGCAGGGCAGCACGACGCTGACGAGCAGTGCGGACTCGGTCATGACCGTGGCCCTTTCAGGGGAGCAGGCGACCACTCGGCCGCCGTCGTCACGGCGAGACCGGTCGCCACAGCGGCGCCGAGCACCCCGAGGGCGCCGGGGACGGCACGGTAGGTCAGGAAGGAGTGGATCTGGGAGTGGTTGTTCATGATCGTGAACCACCCGAGGGGGGCGAGGACGGGGGCGGCCAGGAGCAGCGACATCCTCACTGCCGGGGTGGGGCGCCCCTGCCGGACCCACCAGAGCGCGGCTCCGACGCCCGCCAGCGCGAACAGGGCCACCACGACCGGGGTGGTGGGGACGTGCGCCCACCAGTACCCGATGTTGCTCCCGACCGCCCGGCCCAGACCCGGTTCGACGTTGGGGTTGGCGCCGCCGGTGCGGAAGGCGACGTTCTCGCGGATGACCGACATGGCCTCGGACGGGCCCACCCAGAGCATGGCGATGACCCAGCGGCTCACCCAGGTGAGGCCGAAGCCGGCCATCCAGAGGACCGTGGTGGCGACGGCGGTCCTGGCGACCTGCCTCATCGGCTGCCGGGCCCAGGCGCTGGCGAGGGTGGCGGCCGCCACGGTCAGCATCCACGCGAGCGGGGTGTTGGTCAGCAGGTCGACGTAGCAGTACGCCGCCCCGGCGATCATGGCCACGGTCGCCGCCGGGGCGACCCCTCGCGGCGCCAAGCGCGCGCAGGCCCCCATGCCCACGAGGGCGACGCTCATCGACAGCGCGTGGGAGAACGCCGTGGACGGTGTCGACATGACATTGCTCGTGAGCAGCAACGGACCGAGGAGGAGGAGCGTGGTCAGGGTCGACGTGGTCCGGGCGAGGGAGGCGAAGGCGTAGAGCAGCCCGCCCACAAGAGCGGCCCCGGCCACGAGTCGCATCCCCTCGATGCCGGTGAGGGCGACGACGGGTCGCACGATGGCGGTGTAGCCGGCCCAGTACTTGAAGTACGGGTCCGACTCGACGGCCCGCCCCTGTGAGAGGGCGGTGATCTCGCCGGCACCCCGGGTGCAGTTGCTGATCCGGGGCATCACTGCGGCACGGTGCACGGCCGACTCGCCGGACGAGGCACCGAGCCCGGTGCCGACGACGACGCACTCGGTGAACGAGTCCCCGATGCCGCCCATGCGGTCCGGCAGGCTCGACGGTCCGTACGTGCCGGTCTCGACGGCGTGTGCAAGGTTCTGGACGATCGGGCGGTCGGGAACCAGCTGCCCGACGACGAGGAGGGCGAAGAAGGCGACCTGGAGCAGGGCCAGGATCACGGCCAGCCGGACGAGCGTCCCGATCACGGTGGCGTCCTCGCGATGGGCACCACGAAGGGACAGCGTCGGCGGGGTCTTCACCTGGTTTCCGCCTTCATCCGTAGTGTCGTGAGGCGCCTCGCCGGGCGGCCTCGAGCCTGCGCTAGCCTACCCGAAGGTTGCCCACGGCTCGGGAGGGCGTCGGCGACACGAGGAGGTGCGGGATGGCCGAGATCGCGCCTCCGTCGGACCCCACGGGTACGGCCGAACAGCCCCGTCCCCGCGTCGTCGTCGTGGCCCAGGACGCGGCCCGTCTGGAGCCGCTGGCGCCCCTGATCCGGCACCTCCACGTGACGGGATGGACCGTCACCGTCACCGCGTGGTCGACCCGGCCGCCGTGGGGGATGCCTCCCGACACGGAGGTGGTCACGACCCCGGATCCCGAGAGCGCGTGGCTGCCCGCAGGCCCCCTCGAGCTCGTCGTCGTCGATGACGAGGCGCGAGCGGTGGTCGCTCCGGAGCGACGTGGTCTGGCCCGCCTCGTCCCGTCCCGGCGACGCCAGCAGGTCCCCCATCCCGGGGGCACCGAGCGAATCGTCTCCGGGCCGGAACGCCTTGCCGATCTCGTCATCGCCGACCTCGCGGCACGTGACGCGCTCAAGGCGACCGACGTCGTCGCGTTGACGGCCGCGCTCGACGCCGCCGGGAGCCGGTCGATCGCGGTCCCGACGCTCCTGGACCTGGCTCGACCGCTGCTCGCCGGCGCCCACTGGGCGGCGCTCGCCCGGGTGGTGACGACGCCGTCGGCACCACCGGGCAGCCGGCAGGGCAGGGCGGCCCTGGCCGTCCTGGCCGCCATCGCCCGACTCAACCTCGGGGAGGGCGTCACCGCACTCCCGGAGCTCGTCACGGAGGGCTTCGCGGCCGCCGACGAGGACCGTGGGACCGACGCGAGGCGCTCCTTCGAGCTCACGGCCGTGACCCTCCGACTGCTCTTCCACCGCGAGCTCCACGCGGCAGCCGAGCAGTCGCTGCTCGTCAGCGACCCCGCCGAGGTGACGACGCTGCTCGCTCGCTCCACGCTCCTCGGCGACCTGCGCCACCCCGGGAGCGGTCGTGGCCAGCAGCCGGGCGCGCCCAAGGGGACGCAGCCCGAGCGCCCGCAGACCGCGCGCCCGCAGACCGCGCGCCCGCAGACCGCGCGCCCGCGAGCCGTGGTGCTGCCGGGTGCCTACCCCAGTTTCGCCCGGGACGTCGAGGCCGTGCTGGCGCAGACGCACGAGGTGCTGAGGCACGACCTGGGAGCCACGAACGTGCGGTTCCACAACACCGAGGCCGAGTCGGTGACCCTGCAGGAGGTGCACGAGCTCACCGGTGCGGGCGCCTCGCCGACGTCGAGCGACCGCGGGGAGCCACGCCCGTGGGCCGGCGCCTCCCTCGTCTTCGCCGACTGGGCCGACAAGGGCGCCGCGATCGCCTCGCGGACCCTCGACCCCTCGACGAGGTTCGTCGTCCGCTGTCACGGAGCCGACTCGCTGAGCTCGTGGGTGCACGTCATCGACTGGTCACGTGTGGACACCCTGATCTGTGTCAGTGACCACCTGCGCCGGACGATGGTCGGGCTGCTCCGCGACCGGTTGTCGGGAACCGAGGTCGTCGTCGTCCCGCCCGCGCTGGCCGTGGGCTCGCTGCCGAGCGGGAAGACGGCAGGGGCGCGGTTCACGCTCGGCATGGTGGGGTGGGGCCAACGGGTCAAGGACCCGCTGTTCGCCCTCGATGTGCTGGGAGCCCTGCGTGGTCAGGATCCGCGGTGGCGGCTGACCCTCATCGGGCCCGACTTCCCCCGGGCGGGCTCCGTCCCCGATGCCGACTACCAGCGCGCCACCCGTGACCGGGTGCTGGCCGAGGACGTCCGTGGAGGGCTGTGCTTCACCGGTCGGCTCACCCATGACGAGGTGCGCGAGGTGCTTCCCACGATCGGGATCGGCCTGAGCACCAGCCGACGCGAGTCGTTCCACCTGGGCGCCGCGGAGCTCATGGGCTCGGGAAGCGTCCCGGTCATCCGAGACTGGCCGATGTATGCCGGGGTGTCCGGCGCCGCCTCCGTCTTCCCTTCCGACGCCGTCGTGTCCACCGTGGACGAGGCGGTCGCACGCATCGCCGCGCTGGCCGCCGAGGACCGGTGGGACGACCGCGCAGCCGAGGCGCGAGCCTGGATCGCGCGCCGCTACTCGCCCGGCGACGTCGGCTCCCGACTGAGGTCAGCGTTGCTCGGAGCCTGACCGTCCACCACGGCTCGAGCCGCCCGTCACGTCGTGAAGTCGACCGTGACGTCGTCCCGGTGCCACGGAGCGCTCGAGGCGGTGAGGCCGGCGAGCACGGGCCGTGCGGCGCCCAGACCACGGTAGGTCTCGACGAGCACGGCCTCCTGGGCCTGCCAGGAGAACTCGTGGGCGAGGTCGGCGAGGTCCGGCGAGTCGGGCGAGCCCAGGGCGGCGAGGATGGCCCGAGCGCAGTCGGCCGGGTCCCCCTGACGGAAGACCTGGCCCAGGCGGTGGCGGCGGATGAAGGCGGACATCCCGGCGAGGTCGCTCGACGCGATGGGCAGCCCGGCGTGGATGAACTCGAAGAGCTTGTTCGGAAGGGCCATGTCGTAGCTCGCGGACTCCCCGCGGATGGGGCTCACGGCCACGTCGGCGTCCCCGAGGTAGGCCGGCACCTCGTGCGACGGAACGGGGGGGACGAGGTGGACGCGGTCACGGACTCCGCAGTCGGCTGCCAGCTGCTCCAGCTCGCCCGCCATGGGATGGGGGAAGGGCACCGTGACCACGGCGAGGTGCACGCCGTCCGTGCGGGAGATGGCCCGGATGACGGTGTCGAGACCGCGGGCCGCGCTGACAGCCCCGGAGTACACCGCGAGGGTCGTGTCACGCCCGACCCCGGCCTCGGCGCGCAGGTCACGCGACGAGACCGACTCCGGCCAGAGCAGGGGACAGTTGTAGACCACCGCCACCGGTGCCGCGAGCGGGTGCTCGGAGGCCAGCCGCTCGGCGATCGCCGGCGCCACGGTGATGACCCTGTCGACCCCGCGGATGCGGTCCGCCTCGAGCGCCGACCACCCGCGGACGACGCGCTCGGTGCGAGCACCGGAGACGGCCAGGCCGGCGACGAACTCGTGGGCGTCGTAGACCACGGGGGGGCCGTCCGGGCCGGGGAAGGCCTGGCGGACGGCGTCGAGGGCGTGGACGTCGTGCACGTGGACGACGTCGGGGCGAAGGGCCCGCAGCTCGGGGACGAACGCACCGGCATACAGCCGCAGCACCGGAAGTGCGGCCGACCACCGCCGTGCCGGGGCCAGCCGGCCCAGGCGGCGCCGCACGGCGAAGGTGAGGTAGCCCCTCGAGACGCCCCGTCGCGGCAGCGCGGCCAACCGGACGTAGCGGACGCCGCCGGCGTTCGCCTCCTGGCGGGGTGCGCCCGCGGACGCCACACCGAGGACGGTCACCGTCGCGCCGGCTCGAGCCAGCGTGGCGGCGGACTTGATCACCCGCGCGTCGTTGGTGATGCCGTTGTTGACGACCATGACGACGTGCGCCCGCCGCTCAGCCACGGACCAGCCCCACGATCGCCCGCGCGGCCTCGTCGTAGGTGCCGCCCCCGCCGCCGAGGAGGGCTGAGTGCTCCAGCACCCGCCGCCGGAGCGCCCGAGCGACGTCCGGGCTCGCACTGAGGAGGCGCAGCTCACGAGCCGCATCGGCTGCGTCGCGCACCACGATCCCCCCGGCGTCGGTCGCCACCTCCCGCTGCCGGGGCAGGTCAGAGACGAGCGGCACCAGGCCCGCCTGGATGTACTCGTACAGCTTGCTGGGGACGGCCTCGCGGAAGGCCGGGGTGTCGTCGAGGAGGGCCAGGCCCACCCACGACCCGCGGGCCACCTCCCAGGCGCGGTGGGGGGCGAGGCGACCGTGCCAGCGGACCCGGGACGCGAGCTCGGGGGACTGCGCCATCCGGGCGTCGACCGCCGACCGGTCGGCGGCGGTGACGGGTCCGATGACGTCGAGGGTCCACCCGGGGGCGGCCGCGAGGGCGTCGAGCATGGTGAACAGGCCGCGGCTGCGGCGGACGTCGCCGACGTAGACCGCGCGGGGAGAGGGGTCGGGGTCGGCGGGAGGACCCACGAGCCTCGCATCGGCCTCGTTGCGGACGACCAGGCGACGCCGCGCCGTCGTGGGCTGCACGTGCGCGTCGGCGACGATGGTGAGGGCGGCGGTGGCGGCGGCCCGGTTCGCGAGGTGGACGACGAGGCGCGCGACGTGGCCGGCGGCACCGGCGGCCCAGCTCCGGTCCCCGAGGAGGCGGAGGTAGTCCTCGTGGACGTCGGCCACGACCGGGCGGCCGGTGAGCGCTCCGACCACCCGGCTGGCGACGAGCGCGTCCGGGTCCGGGGAGTAGAGGCATCGCCCGCGTGCCGCGAACGCCATCCGGCCCGCCAGGAACGCCCGGCGCACCATCGTGCCCCGCTCCCAGGTGCGGACCGGGCATCCCTCGGGCGAACCGCCGGGATCACCCAGGCCCAGCACCTCGACGCTGGCACCGGTGCGCTGGATGGCGGTCACGATGCGGTGCAGCCGGGCGTCGGCGACGTCGTGTCCCGATGAGACGATGCTGACGTCGGGGCGTCCGACAGCGCGTGGACCTCGCGTGCGGCGTGGGATCAGAGGTCCTCGAGCGACAGGGCGTCCTCGCCCACCTGGAGGAACTTCGTGTAGGCGGCGATGACCTCGTCCGGAGTGCCTTGGAGCACGAGCTGCCCCTTGTGCAGCCAGATGGCCTGGTTGCACAGCTCCCTGATGCTGCCGAGGGCGTGGGACACGAGGAACATCGCGCGGGCGGACTCCATGAGCTCGCTCATCTTGTCGGCGGCCTTCTTCTTGAAGGCAGCGTCGCCGGCAGAGAGCGCTTCGTCGATCATGAGGATGTCCGGGTCCATGTGGACCGACACGGCGAACGCCAGCCGCGAGCGCATGCCCGAGGAGTAGGTGCGGATCGGCAGGTCCATGAAGTCGCCGATGCCGGCGAAGTCGGCGATCTGCGCCGCCCTGTCGTCGACCTGGGCGCGGGTCAGTCCGTTCGCGAGGCCACCGAGGACGACGTTCTCCTGCCCGGACAGGTTCGGGTTGAACCCGACTCCGAGGGCGAGCAGGGCGCTGACCTTGCCGTGCACCTCGATCCGCCCGGCGCTGGGCGCGAGGATGCCGCCGATCGTCCTGATCAGCGTCGACTTGCCGGCGCCGTTGGCGCCGACGATGCCGAGGGAGGTCCCCACGGGCACCGTGAAGCTCACGTCCTTGACGGCCTCGACGACGCGGACCGCTCGCTCACGGCGTCCGAACCGCACGATCGCCTGCTTGAAGGTCGGTGTCCGCTCGAAGGTCGTGCGGTAGGTCACCGAGACGTTCTCGACCTTGACGGCGATCGGGTCGTCCATGCGGGACAGGGACGCCGCCGTCTCGGGGACGGGTGTGGTCCGGGGCTCAGAGGCGGACAGCGAAATCACGCTCCCTCGACATGAAGAACAGGAACCCGATGACGGCCGCGGCCAGGGCCCACAGGCCGGCCTGGATGAAGACCGACAGGGGTGGCATCTGTGACCTCACGATGAGGTCGGTCCATCCGCCGAGGATGGAGTAGAGGGGGTTGACCTTCATGAACGGACGCCAGCTGGCGCGGACGTCCTCGGCGAACCAGAGGACCGGGCTGAGGTAGAGCCAGATCCTCAGGAAGTACGGCAGGAAGCTCATGGTGTCGCGGAAGTAGACCTGGAAGGTGGCGAAGACCGACCCGAGGCCGGCGGCGAACGCGGTCATGCAGGCCAGGAAGTACAGCGACAGGGGGATCTTCCAGGTCCACGGCGAGTCGGCGAGGATGTGGAAGATGAAGTAGACGGGCACCGTGGGGAGGAACCGGAAGAAGGCGGTCCGCACCGCCGACAGGGGCATGAGCAGGCGGGGGAAGGCGAGGTTCGCGATGAGCGCGCCTCCGCCCACCACCGAGCGCGCGCCGGCCGTGATGGCCCCCTGAATGAAGTAGAAGGCGAAGATGCCGGCCACGAGGTGGGCCAGGAACGGCAGGCCGCCGCGGTTCTTGTTGAGGATCGTCACGAGGACGTAGTAGACCCCCGCGAGGAGCATCGGGTTGATGACGAGCCACACCTGGCCGAAGAAGGTCCTCGTGTTGGCCGAGCGCATCTCGGCTCGCGACAGCTCGGCCGCGAACTGTCGCCGGTTCCACAGTTCACGGAAGTACGGCCCGACCGGCGGGAGTCCCACGCGGTGTGGTTCGTAGACCTGCACCGCCAACAGGTAGCCGGACTCGCTCGCCCGCTCGCGTGCCTGCCGGTTCGCCTCGTGACCGTCAGTCGCCGCGGGGGGCGGGGACTGGTTGTCGGGAGGGACCGCGCTCATAGGACACCCTTCGTAGCGAACACCCGGCGGTGGCCGGGCGATCCAGCATAGCCGCAAGGCAGGGCCCGCCCCTCTGCGCCGTCAGCGCGTGGAGACCGTGTCGTACACGTCGAGGAGCACGCTCTCGTCGTGCCCCCAGGAGAGCAGCGGGGCGGCCGCGCTGACGGCAGCGCGGTAGTGCTCGTGGCGGTCGACGAGGTCGCGGACTGCTCGCGCCAGCGACTGGGGGTCACCGGGCCGGTAGAGGGTGCCGAGGTCGTGCTCGCGCACGACGGCGGCGAGCTCGCCGACGTCGGTCGCGACGACGGGCACGCCCAGGCTCACCGCATGGAACAGCTTGTTGGGCATGGCGAGCCGGTGGTTGGCCCACCGATCGCTGTGCGTGACGAGCGAGGCGCCGGCTGCCTGCAGCCGGACGGCCACGCGATCCAGGGGCTGGCTCGGGACGACGGTCGCCAGCCCGGGGTCGAAGGTCGTGAGCCACTCGGCGTCGCCCGGGCCCATGAGCGTGACCGGCAGGTCGACGAGGCGGCTCGCGGCACTGACCACCTCGAGCTCGCGGTCCTTGGCCAGGCGGCCGGCATACACGAGCCCGGCCGGAGGTGAGGTGACGACGGCGCCGGCCCGGAGCGGGAAGGTGTTGCGCACGACCGAGATCGCCGGCCACTCGGGATGGTCCTCGCGCAAGGCCCGGGCCACTCCGGACCCCACGGTGATGACGGCGGCAGCCTCGCACCCGAGGCGTGACTCCGCCCGCGCCTCGCGTCGGCGGCGTGCGGGGGCCGGTCGTCCCTCGACAGGGCGGCCGACCCAGTACTCGTGGGTGTCGTAGACCAACGGTCTGCGCCAGTCTCGGGCCAGTGCGGCACCCACCGGCAGGGCGGTGTAGTCGTGGGCGTGGACGACGTCGGGCACGCCGTCACGCGCGGCGGCCGCGTGGGCCAGGGGGAGCGCCGCCCGCTGCCACGCAGCGAGGCGTCGCGACACGTGCGCGGGCAGCAGCGCCCAGCGGACCAGCCGCTCGGGCCCGCTCAGCCTTCGGGAGCGCTCCTGGGCCAGGGGCGGCCGGCCGACGCTCTCCACGGTCACCCCGTCGGGTGGCTCGAACCCGGAGGGGACGGCGCGGCCGATGATGTGGACCGTGTGTCCGGCCGCGACGAGGGTGCTTGCCTCGCGCAGGACCCGCGCGTCCGTCGCCACGCCGGTCCACACGAGCATGAGGATCCTCACGACGGCGCGGCCAGGCGCCGAGGACTGGTGAGGAAGCCGACGCCCCAGGACCAGTGCATGGTGGCGAGGACGGGAACCGTGAGAAGCCGCGCGCGCGCCGACTCCCCCGAGCTGATGGCCAGCCCGCCCACCGTGATGCCTGCGGCGTAGGCCGCCGGCACCAGCAGGGCCGGCGGCCAGAGCACCGATGCGGCGAGGCTGAACGCGCTCGCGCTCACCATGGCCGGAGCCGCGAGGTAGCGCAGGGTAACCGAGTCGGCGTGCTGGCGTGCGACGACTCGCCGCCACCGGCCGTACTGGAAGTACTGCCGCGCGAGTGCGGGGAGCGAGCCGCGGGGCCGGTAGGTGACGGCCAGCTCCGGGGTGAACCAGACGCGACCGCCACTGGCGCGGATCCGGTGGTTGAGCTCCCAGTCCTGCGTGCGCGAGTAGTGGGGGTCGTACCCGCCGACCCGGTCCAGTGCGGTGCGCCGGAACACCCCGAGGTAGACGGTGTCGGTCTCGGCAGCCTCGCCCCCGACGTGGAAGCGGGAGCTGCCCACCCCGATGGGGCTGCGCATCGCGCAGGCGACGGCTCGTTCGAACGCCGTCCTGCCCCGGGCGTCCATGAGTCCGCCGACGTTGTCAGCGCCCGTGCGAGCCAGCGCGGCCACGGCGACGCGCACATAGCTCGGCGGGATCTCGCAGTGCCCGTCGACCCGCACCACGACTTCCCCGGTGCTCGCGGCGATGGCGGCGTTGAGCCCGTCAGGGGTGCGACCGCTGGGATTGGGCACGGTGCGCACGCGCGCGTCACCGGCGGCGAGGTTCGCCGCCACCTCGTCGGTCCTGTCACGTGACGGGCCGAGGGCGAGGACGACCTCCAAGGCTCCTTCATAGTCCTGCGCCAGGACCCTCGACACGGCGTCGGCGAGGTGGCGCTCCTCGTTGAGCACCGGGATGATCACGCTGACCGCCGGTTGCGGAGGCGGCGAGGACTCGGAGGTCATCGCTCGCCGTGGTGGAGTCCCAGCTCCTCCAGCAGGGGTCCGATCCCGTTGAGCGTCGGGGCGGTGTGGTTGACCCGGGCGGCGTTCCACGCCATGGCGATGGCACCGTCGTCGATCGCGGCCATCGCGGTGGCTCGGGCGATGCGGTCCTGAACCTCGGACGAGCGGGCGGCCGAGACCCACCACATCGCCGGGAGGCCGAGTTTGCGGACCACCGGTTTGAGCACTCGTCTGCGGTACGTGTTCGTGGCCACGATCCTCGCCCACTCCGGGGAGAACTTGCGTACCCCGACGGTCTGGTCGCGCCGCACCGGGGACGTCGCCTTGGGCAGGCCGATGACCGAGTCGGCGATGGCGGGGTCGACCATGACCGACGCCGGTCCGACGACGTGCACGCACGCGCCCGCTCGCCGGAGGCCCGCGACGGCGGAGACGACCTGGTCACGCAGCGGCTGTGTGTGGAAGAGGACGACCTCCTCGGCGCTGAGGTCGACGGGGGCGCTCGCCGACCGCTCCTCCACCTGCTCCGATGCCACGGGCCGAGGGGGTGTGGGGGGCCACTCGACCGTGAGACCGAAGCCGGCGCTGAGCCGCTCGACCGCCGGGCGGATCTGGGCGTAGCGCTCGTAGCGGCGGGAGAACTCACGCGCCTCCTCGTGCTGGCCCACCGTCGCCGAGCAGGCCGCTTCTGCGGCCCGGACGAAGGCGTCGGCGATGTCGTCGGCCTCGGTGCCCTCGTTGCGCACCCACAGCGGGTAGCCGGAGAGCACCTCGACGGCCGCGTGCTCCCAGTCGTGGACCGACAGGACCGGCAGCCCCGTCGACATGTAGTCGTAGACCTTGCCCGACGTCACGAACCTGCCCCCGACGAGGCACAGCACGAGCACGTCCCACGAGCCGTACACCGCGGCCGTCTCGGCCTTGGGGACCGGCCCCCCGTAGGAGATGCCGACGTCGCTGCCCTGCTGGATGATCTCGGCCTGCGCCGTGTGACCCCGGGCCGAGCCGGTACCCATGTAGCCGCGGAACTCCAGCCGGCTGCGGCCGATGACCTCACTTCGCTCGGCGGCGATCCGCCAGCCCTCGCACAGGGCGCGCATCCGCTTGACGTCGAAGGTGACCGTTCCGAGGTAGCCGAAGGTGAGGCCGTCCTCCGGGTTCGGGATCCGGATGTCGAGCCGGTCGGTTCCGGTCGCTTCGTCGCTGCCGTTGCGGACGACCTGGAACGCGGAGGCGTGGTCGGGGTAGATCCCGGCGTACGCGTCACGGATCTCGCGGTTGACGAACCAGGCTTCGCTCGCATGCGACAGCAGCTCGGTCTCGAACACCGCCTGCGGACTGTCCGGGGTGAACCCCGGCTTGTCCTTGAGGATGTCGACGGCCCAGGAGTCCCGGTAGTCGAGGACGTAGGGGACGCCCGACTGCTGCCACAGGTCCAGCGCGGGAGCGAAGAAGGTGTAGGGCGTCGCCGAGGTGAGGAAGAGGTCCGCGGGCTTGTCGGCGTGGGCCGCCCGGACGGCTGCGACCGCATCGTCGCGCCAGCGCCCGTAGACGAGCTCGGGGAAGAGCTCGGTGTCGCCACGGCGCAGCGCCTTGAGCCACTGGACCGGCTGCTCGGCACGGCGCTGGTCGTAGTGGCGCACGTCGGTGGCGAGGTCCTCACGGTACAGCGGGACCCGACGGATCACGATGCGTGGGTCGACGAGGCTGAGCAGCGAGGTGTCGAGACCCTGCTCGTGCTTCCACGCGTCCTCGGTGAGCGTGATGACGGTGACGTCCCACCCGGCCTGCACGAAGCTGTTGGCGGTGGCGAGCATGCGGTAGGTGCAGGACTTCGCGGCCGGCGGGAAGCCCCACGCGAGGTAGATCAGGTGTGGCGCGCTCATGCCGGCTCCTCGGCCTCGGTCAGCGACTCGGCCGTGGGCCCGGGTGTGGTCGGGCTGTCCGCCGCGCTGCCGAGGACGACGGCGTCGAGCCTGGGCCCGATGACGGACCAGTCGTAGTGCTCACGCACCCACGCCGCGGCATGGGTGCCCTCATCCACCAGGGTCCCGGCCTCCTGGGCGGCCAGGATCCGCTGCGCGGCCTCGGCGGGTGAGCCCACCACCCACGCGTCCGGAACCATGCTGCGGGCGCCGCCCCATCGTGCGACGAAGGGCCAGTTCCGCGCGACGGGGAACGCACCGGAGGCGGCGCCCTCGAGGAAACCCTCGTGGGTGCCCTCACGGTGGCTCGTGGAGAGGATGACGCCGACCCGCCGCAGCGACTCGGCCACGTCGGAGGAGTGGCCCGGCACGTGGACGGCGTCACCCAGCTCAGCGATCCGGGCGTGGAGGACGTCACGGTAGGTCGCCGCGGCGCGGGTGAGCTTGTCCGGGGCCGCGAAGTCGTTCCCGAGGAGGCGGATGCCGTAGCGCGGGTCGTGCGCCCGGAGCAGCTCGAGCACCTCGAGCGCCCAGAGCGGGTCCTTGACGACCTGGCCCCAGCCGACGAGGCCGAGAGTGAACTCGGCGCCGGGCTTCTTGGGCAGCAGGTAGGGCTCGAAGTCGTTCTTGTTGGGGATCGTGTGGATGCGCGGGCCCGCCGGATCGAGGATCTGCGGTACGGCGCTCTCCACGAGACGGCGGATGTGGTCGGAGACGAAGATGACGTCGTGCACCCCGGCCCAGTTGGTGGTGAGCGGGAACTGGGTCATCGCCTCGTAGCTGTGCAGGCGGACGACGACCCGCGCGCGCAGGGTGCTCAGCGACGAGATCCAGGTGAGCGCCCGGTGCCCCCACTCGACGAAGATCGTGTCGGCCCAGTCGAGCTCCTCGGCCACCGAGGTCGGCATCGTCACGGTGCGGCCCGCGCTGAGCGTGAGCCGGTCCCGCACGACGTTGACGTAGCTCAGCCGGGTCGGCCCGTCCTCCTGCGTCAGCAGGTTGACGGCGCGCACCTCGACGTCGGGCCGGCCGCCGTAGTCGTCGATGAGCGACTTCGCGAAGTTGAAGTTGCTGCCCGTCACGAACAGCAGGCGCTGGGGCCGGTCCGCCGGGACCGGCTCGTGGGGACGCGGGGTGAGCGTCGTCGTGGCCGTGAAGGTCGACGACTCGTGGAAGGGGGCGAGGAACCCGTCGGGGTCGGCGGCGAGCGGCGACGGGTGGTCCTCGAAGTGCAGCACCCGGTGGAAGGCCACGTTGAAGGCGTCCTGGAGGTGCGTCGCTGCCCGCTGCAGGTCACCGGACGCGTGGGCACGGTCGGCCGCGGCCAGCGCGTCCCGGACGAGCCGGTCGACCGGCGCGTCGGCACGCCCGGCGTTCATCTGCGCGACCGCCCGTCGCACGGACAGGGGGCTGCGGACGAGGTCGTCGGCGACTCGGCGCTCGGCCACCTCGAGCAGGGTCGCGGCGAGATCGTGGTGGCCTGACCGGGCCATGCGGGCGGCCAGGCGCTCCGACGTCTCGACGTACGACGTCTGCGCGCCCTGCGAGGCGTGGGACGCGCGCCCGAGCACCTGCCAGCCGGTGATGAGGCCGTGCGCTGCCCGCGGGTTTCCGAACACCCGCTGGTTGACGATGCGCCGGCCACGCTTGCGCAGCTGCGTGCGGGAGCGGGGCAGGCCCGAGGCGGTGGCCCTGGCCAGACGCCACGCGGTGGCTGCCGGAGTCTCCTTGTGCGGCACGTGGAGGGTCGGGCGCTCGCGGGGCACGGAGGGGACGTCCGGGGGGCCCTGGGCGTTGTCGTCCTGAACTGGCACGAACCGAGCTCCATCCTGTGGGGTGACTGTCACCGCGAGCCGTCCCGGGGCAGCGGACAAGCGGCCGTCATTATTGCACCGGGCCGGGCCCGGCCTTCACGACGGTGGCTGTGGGGCGTGTCTAGGATGAGGCGACCCGTTCGCCCCCTCCCGAGGAGCCTCCATGCCCGTTCGTGTCCTGCCCGGCGCCGACGTCTCCGAGGATGCCGTCCTCGGTGACGGCACGACGGTGTGGCACCTCGCCCAGGTACGCGAGGGAGCGGTGCTCGGCGACAACTGCATCGTCGGGCGCGGCGCCTACGTCGGGTCCGGAGTGACGATGGGCGACAACTGCAAGCTGCAGAACCACGCCCTCGTCTACGAGCCGGCCCGGCTCGGCGACGGGGTGTTCGTCGGTCCGGCCGTGGTGTTCACCAACGACCACTTTCCGAGGGCCGTCGACCCGAGCGGCAGGCTCAAGCGCGGCGACGACTGGGAGCCCGTCGGTGTGACGGTCGGCGACGGCGCCTCGATCGGCGCCCGCGCCGTGTGCGTGGCTCCCGTGACGATCGGGCGGTGGGCCCTGGTCGCCGCCGGGTCGGTCGTCGTCAAGGACGTTCCCGACTTCGCGCTGGTCGCCGGTGTCCCCGCACGCCGGATAAGGTGGGTCGGCCGTGCTGGCGTGCCCCTCGAGCAGGGCGTCGACGGCAGCTGGGTCTGCCCGACGACCGGCGAGCGATACCTCGAAGACCACGACCGCCTGACGGAGGCTGCACAGTGACTGACTTCATCCCCCCCGCGAAGCCGCTCATCGGTGACGAGGAGCGCGAGGCCGTCGACCGGGTCCTCCGCAGCGGCATGCTGGCACAGGGCCCCGAGGTCAAGGCCTTCGAGGAGGAGTTCGACGCCCACTTCGGGTTGGGCCGTGCCTGCGTCGCGGTGAACTCGGGCACGTCCGGACTGCACCTCGGTCTGCTCTCCAGTGGGGTCGGTCCCGGCGCCGAGGTCATCGTGCCGTCGTTCACCTTCGCGGCGACCTGCAACTCGGTCGCCCTCACCGGTGCCACCCCCGTCTTCGCCGACATCGGCGCCGACGACTTCTGCCTCGACCCCGCGTCGGTCGAGGCGGCGATCACCGACCGCACGGTCGGCATCATGCCGGTCCATCTCTACGGCCACCCGGCCAGGATGCCCGAGCTGCAGGCGATCGCCGACAAGCACGGCCTCAAGATCTTCGAGGACGCCGCGCAGGCGCACGGCGCCTCGCTCGGCGGCACACCGGTCGGCGCGTTCGGACAGTTCGCCATGTTCTCGCTCTACCCGACCAAGAACATGACCTCCGGTGAGGGCGGCATGGTCTCCGTGGCCGACGCCGAGACCGAGCGGCTCATGCGGCTCTACCGCAACCAGGGGATGGCGCAGCAGTACCACAACGAGGTCGTCGGCTTCAACGCCCGCATGACCGACATCCACGCCGCCATCGGCCGCGTGCAGCTGACCAAGGTGGGCGCCTGGACGGCCGCCCGTCAGGACAACGCCGCATACCTCTCCGCGCACCTCGAAGGGGTCACGCCCCCGCCCGTGGCGGACGGCGCCGTCCACGTCTACCACCAGTACACCGTGCGTGTCGCCGACGACCGCGACGGCCTGGCGAAGGCGCTGCGCGAGGAGTACAACGTCGGGTCCGGCATGTTCTACCCGGTGCCCAACCACGAGCTCAAGCCCTTCCAGGTGGAGGTCGACCTGCCCGAGACGGCCCGGGCCGCAGCAGAGTGCCTGTCCCTCCCGGTGCACCCGAGCCTGAGCCAGGATGACCTCGAGCGCATCGTCACCGCGGTCAACGCCCTGGCCAAGGCCGGTGCCTGACCGGTGGCGAACCTGCGCGCCGGCCTGATCGGCCTGGGCATGATGGGGCGCCACCACGCGCGCGTCCTCGCCTCGCTCGACGGGGTCGACCTCGTCGCCGTCGCCGACCCCGGCGGCGACGCCCACGGTGTGGCCGGGGGCCGCCCCGTGCTCGAGAACGTCGAGCGGCTCATCGAGCAGGGCATCGACTACTGCATGGTCGCGGTGCCGACCATCTACCACGAGCCGATCGGCCTGGCCCTCGCCGAGGCCGGCGTGCACGCCATCATCGAGAAGCCCCTGGCCCAGGACACGCCGTCGGCCGAACGGCTCGTCAGGGCCTTCGCCGACCGGGGCCTCGTCGGTGCCGTCGGTCACATCGAGCGCTACAACCCCGCGCTGCAGCAGGCCCGCATCCGGCTCGAGGCCGGTGAGCTCGGTGAGGTCTACCAGGTGCAGACGCGCCGCCAGGGCCCGTTCCCGGCGCGGATCGCCGACGTCGGCGTGGTCAAGGACCTGGGGACCCACGACATCGACCTCACCGCCTGGGTGACGCAGCAGCCGTTCACGTCGGTGGCCGCCCGCACGGCATACAAGTCCGGTCGGGAGTTCGAGGACCTCGTCGCCGTCGTGGGCCAGCTGGCCAACGGCACGGTCACGAGCCACCTCGTCAACTGGCTCTCACCGCTCAAGGAGCGCGTCACCATCATCACCGGCGAGCTGGGTGCCTTCGTCGCCGACACCCTCTCGGCGGACCTCACCTTCTACGCCAACGGCAGCATCAAGACGACGTGGAACGACATCGCGCGGTTCCGCGGCGTGGCCGAGGGTGACGTCATCCGCTACGCGATCGCCAAGCCCGAGCCGCTGCGCGTCGAGCACGAGAACTTCCGGGACGCCGTCCTCGGCAAGGACGCCGACATCGTCACGCTCGAGCAGGGCATGACGACGGTCAGGGTGGCCGAGGCCTGCATCGAGTCGGCCGCACAGGGCGTGACGATCCACCTCTGACGGGCGCTGCGCTCAGGCCAGGCCCAGGTGCTCCAGCGTCGGCCCGATGCCGTTGACGGCCGCCGCGGTCGGCGTGCGACGGGCGGCCTGCCAGACGACGTAGACGGCTCCCGCGTCCACCGCGGTGATCGTGTCGGCGGCGTCGATGGCCGCCAGGGCCGCCGGCGTGCGCCGGGCGGCTCGCCACCACAGGGTCGCCACCCCGAGGGAGCGGCCGACGAGGCGGTCGAGGGCCGCGCCGAACCCGCCGCGCGCCGCCGACAGCGGGCTGCCACGAAGGGCCTGCACCGCCTCGCGGGTGTCGCGGCGGCGGAGGACCACGACCTCGTCCGCGACCGTGCGCAGCCGCGGCGTGTCGGGCAGCTCCGGCCCGACCAGGACGACGCGGGCACCGGACGCACGGATCGTCCCGACCGCGTCGACGACGACGTCGAGCAGTGCGCGGGTGTGGACGAGCACCACGGTCCGCTGGTGCGCCGGGGCGGTCATGCGCTCTCGCGGCGACGGCCGACGTGGTCGGTGAGCCGACGCACGGCCGGGGCGATCTGGGCGTAGCGCTCGAACTGCGCGGCATGCGCCAGGCTGGCCCGGCGGTCCTCCTCGCCGGCGGCCAGAGCCAGGTCGGCGGTGCGGACGAACGCGTCGGCGAGCGACTCGGGGTCGACCCCGGTGGAGGGCACCCACAGCGGGTAGCCCTGCAGCACCTCGGTGGCCGCGTGCTCGGGCTCGTGCGCTGACATGATCGGCAGGCCGGTCGACATGTACTCGTAGACCTTCCCGGACGTCACGTACCGACCACCCGCGAGACAGAGCAGGAGGGCGTCCCATGTCGCGTAGAGGTCCGACGTCCGCGTCTTGGGTACCGGCCCACCGGTGCTCACCCCGTCCATCGCGTATGCCGCGAGGATCCTCGCGTGCCCGCTCACCCCGCGCGCTGCACCGGCACCGAGGTGCCCCCGGAAGACCAGGTGGGACCGGGCCAGGACGTCGTGGCGCTCGCGGGCCAGCCGCCATCCCCGACAGACGGCCTCGGTGAGCGCCGGGCCGAACGTGATCGTGCCGAGGTACCCGAAGGTCAGCCCCGACCCGGGATCCGGGGGGGAGTCTGCCCGGTCGGCCCGCTCCGGCACGGGGTCGTTGCCGTTGCGGACGATGTGCATCGACGCCGAGCGGTCGGGGTAGAGCCCGGCGTACGCGTCCCGGATCGGGCGGTTGACGAACCACATCTCGAGGGCGGCGTCGACGAGGCTCCGCTCGAGCCGACCCTGCCGGCTGTCGGGCGTGAAGGCGCTGCGGTCACCGATGATGTCGATGGCCCATGCGTCGCGGTAGTCGAGGACGAACGGGACCCGCTCGCGCTGCCACAGGTCGAGGGCCGGCGCGAAGAACGTGTAGGGAGCCGCGGACGTGAGGACGAGGTCGACGCGCGAGCGCGCGTGGACAGCCCTCGTCGCTGCGACGAGCGAGTCGCGCCACCGGCCGAACACCGGTTCGGGGAAGGCGCGCTGGTCCCGGCGCCGGTGCCATGCGAGCCACTGGGAGGGTCGCTGCGCCCGCAGTCGTCCGTAGGAGCGGATGTCGGTGTCCAGGTCGTCGCGGTAGAGGGGGAGCCGGTGCACGACGATCCGGTCGTCGACGAGGGGGAGGAGCGAGGGGTCGAGCCCGTGCTCGCGCAGCCACGCGTCCTCGGTGAGGGTGAGGACCGTGACCCGCCAGCCGGCCCGGGCGAAGGAGTTCGCCGTCGCGAGCATGCGGTACGCGCACGACTTCGCCGCCGGGGGGAACCCCCACGCGAGGTAGAGCAGGTGAGGGGCCTCAGTGTGCTCGTCCCCGGCATCCGGGCCCGGCGTCGTCATCGGGCCGTCGACCCCTCCGGGACCGTGCCGGCAGGGGGTTCGGTCAGCGGTTCGTCATCCCTCAGGGCGGTGAACAGGGCCAGGGCCTTCTCGCTGTCCCACTTGACGGCCACACCGGAGGCCGGGGTCTGGAACGACGTGTCCGACGTCGGCACCGAGAGTGAGAGCCCCTTGTCGGCACTCACTGCACGCATCGCCGACATGACCCGGTAGGCATCGACGAGGGAGGTGTCCTCACCCACGGTGAGTCCGCCCACCGAGGCCTCGACGAAACCCTTGTAGCGCCACGGGAGCAGGACGGTCGACGGTGTCGCGGCCTGCTTCATCAGGGCGCTGAGGAACTGGCGTTGGCGGGCGGCGCGACCGATGTCGCCGAGCGGGTCGACGTAGCGGCTGCGCACGTAGCCGAGGGCGTTCTTGCCGTCGAGGACCTGGCAGCCCTTCTTGAGGTCGATGCCGGCCTTGGGGTCGACCATGTCGGTCTTGACGCAGACGTTGACGCCGCCGACCGCCTCGACCATCGTGGCGAAGCCGCCCAGACCGATCTCGACGTACCCGTCGATGTGGATGCCGGTGACCTGCTCGAGGGTCTGGTTGAGCAGCTTGGCGCCGCCGATGGAGTAGGCCGCGTTGATCTTCTGCCGACCGTGGCCCGGGATGGGGACGTAGGAGTCGCGGGGGATCGAGACGAGGACCGGTTTGCCGCCGCTCTGCGAGACGTGCACCAGCATGATCGTGTCGGTTCGCCGCCCCTCGGCGCTCCCGGTGGTGAGCTCGTTGCGCTGCGCCGGCGTCAGTCCCTCCCGGCTGTCGGAGCCGACGAGGACGTAGTTGCGCCCGGAGCCCTCGGCGGGCCGGTCACCGGCGGGGGTGGCGTCGACGCGGGGGACGTTGCTCCACGCCCGTGCCGGCACCAGGACGAGGAAGGCGACCCACGCGGCGACGAGGACGAGCCCGACGACGACGACCGTACGGACGCCGACCCGTCCACGAGGCCGGGGCTGCCGAGCCTCTCCAGCCTCCCGGGGACCCCGGGGCGCGCGGGGCTCCCGGGGCGCGCGGGGCTCCCGGGGCTCGCGCGTGGGACGACGGGGGCCGCGGCGGGTGTCGACGACGTAGGCGTCGTCGTCCTCGGGGCCGGGGGGCTGCGGCGTCATCGTCGTTCCGCTCAGCCGCGCGGGCGCAGCCGGGCGGAGAGGGCCGCGACGGTGGCCTGCGCCGCTCGGCCGTCGCCATAGGGCGCCGCGTCGGTGGGCTGTGGTGCGGGGCGGCCGACGAGGTCGGTCAGTGCGTCCAGGTCGAGCGCGAGGACGTTCCAGCCGAGGTCGACCGTCTCCGTCCACTCCGTCTCCGTGCGGACCGTCGTGCACGGGGTGCGCAGGAGGAAGGCCTCCTTCTGCAGACCACCCGAGTCGGTGACGACCGCCCTGGCGTGCTGGATGGCGTTGACCATCGCCGGGTAGTCGAGCGGCTCCACCGTGTGGAGGGAGCCCTGGGTGAGGTCGATGTCGTGCTCGGCCGCCTTCGCGACGAGGCGGGGGTGGGCGGTGAGGACCACCGGGTGGGGCAGGGCCGCGAGGCCGCGGATGATGGCGCCGAGACGGACCGGGTCGTCGGTGTTCTCCGCTCGGTGGATCGTCGACAGGACGTAGTCGTCGGGGGAGACGCCCGCTGGCAGCTGCGGAACCAGGTCGCGGACCCGCTCGGCGGTGACGAGGCAGACGTCGGTCATGACGTCACCGGTCACGACGCAGCGCTCGGCGAGGCCCTCGTCCGCGAGGTGCGAGGACGCGACGGCGGTCGGGGCGAGGCAGAGGTCGGCGGCGTGGTCGGTGAGGACCCGGTTGTGCTCCTCGGGCATGCGCCGGTTGAACGAGCGGAGTCCGGCTTCGAGGTGGGCCAGCGGGAGGTGCAGCTTCACGGCCGAGAGTGCGCCGGCGATGGTCGAGTTCGTGTCCCCGTAGACGAGCACCCAGTCCGGGTCGTGCTCGAGGAGGACGTCGTCGAGCTTGACGAGCATCGAGCCGGTCTGGACGCCGTGCGAGCCCGACCCCACCCCGAGGTGGACGTCCGGCGCCGGGATCTCGAGGTCGTCGAAGAACACGTCCGACATCTTCGCGTCGTAGTGCTGTCCGGTGTGGACGATGACGTGGTCGTGGCCGGCCTCCTCGAGCGCCTTGGCGATCGGGGCCAGCTTCACGAACTGGGGGCGGGCGCCGACGATGCTGAGTACTTTCACGGGACCAATGTAGAGGGCGCACCGTGTGGTGCTCGGGACCGACCGGCGCCGGACACGTCGGACATCGTCCCGGTGACGCGTCGGACATCGTCCCGGTGACGCGTCGGTACGATGTCACGCGTTGCTCGGTCGGAGAGCCCCCCATCCCAAGGAGTCACCCGTGAAGATCGCCGTCGTCGCCCTCGGCAAGATCGGCCTCCCCCTGGCCGTCCAGTTCGCCAGCAAGGGTCACGACGTCGTCGGGGTGGACGTGAACCAGGCTCTCGTCGACGTCGTCAACGAGGGGCGCGAGCCCTTCCCCGGCGAGGCCGAGCTCGACGAGCGCCTGTCCCGGCTCGTGCCCGAGGGTCGCCTCGTCGCGACGACCGACTACTCGCGGGCGATCCCCGATGCGGACGCGGTCGTCGTCGTCGTGCCGCTGTTCGTCAACGACGAGACCTGGCAGCCGGACTTCGGCTGGATGGACTCCGCGACCGAGTCGATCGCCGCCCACCTCACGCCCGGGACCCTCGTCTCCTACGAGACCACGCTCCCCGTCGGCACCACGCGCAACCGCTGGAAGCCGATGCTCGAGCAGGGCTCCGGGCTCACCGAGGGCCGGGACTTCCACGTCGTGTTCTCACCCGAGCGGGTCCTCACCGGCCGGGTCTTCGCCGACCTCCGCAAGTACCCCAAGCTCGTCGGTGGCCTCAGCCCCGAGGGTGCCGCCAGGGCGACGGAGTTCTACGAGGCGGTGCTCGACTTCGACGACCGCCCCGACCTCGAGCGCGCCAACGGTGTCTGGGACCTCGGTTCGGTCGAGGCCTCCGAGCTCGCGAAACTCGCGGAGACGACCTATCGCGACGTCAACATCGGGCTGGCCAACCAGTTCGCCAAGTTCGCCGAGAGCAACGGCATCGACATCCACCAGGTCATCGACGCGAGCAACTCGCAGCCGTACAGCCACATCCACCGCCCCGGCATCGCCGTCGGCGGCCACTGCATCCCCGTCTACCCGCGGCTCTACCTCTTCAACGACCCCGATGCCACCGTGGTGCGCGCGGCCCGCGAGGCCAACATGGGGATGCCGACCCACGCCACGCTGCTCCTCGAGGGCGCCTACGGCGACCTCGCGGGTGCCCGGGTCGCCGTCCTCGGTGCGTCCTACCGTGGCGGGGTCAAGGAGACGGCGTTCTCGGGCGTCTTCCCCCTCGTGCAGGCCCTGCGCGACCGAGGCGCGGAGGTGGCCGTGCACGACCCGATGTTCAGCGACGCCGAGATCGAGGCGTTCGGCTGGGAGCCCTACCACCTGGGTGACCGGGCCGACGCCGCCGTGATCCAGGCCGACCACGCCGCCTACCGCGACCTCGCGGCCGCGGACCTCCCCGGGATCACGGCCCTCGTCGACGGCCGCAAGATCACCGACCCGGCCCACTTCGAGGGCGTCGCCCACCGGGTGATCGGTCTCGCCACCGCGGGCTGAACGAAGGGGCGTACCCATGCCGTCGATGGCCCACTCGGGCTGTTGCGACTAGCCTGTCCGCACTAGTCCGTCCCTTGCACTGGAGACCTGTCATGTGGCCGCTGCGCCCGTTCGCCCGCCGATCCTCGGCGGCGCTGCTCGTCACCCTCGCCCTCGTCGTCACACCGCTGGTGTCGAGCGGCGCCACGCCGCGCCCGGTCGCGCCGGAGACGGCTGCGGTGCCCCTCTCCGGGGTGGACGCCCGGGGTGCCCGGGACCTCGCGACGTCACCGGAGGTCCCGGCCCGGCTGCGGGTCGCGGCCATCTCGCCGCCCATCGACGTGACGAGGCACGCCGTCGTCGGGGTCACGTGGTCCGAAGATGCGGGTGCGGGCCACAGCGACGTCGGTGACGTGATGGTCCGGACGCGCAGCGAGGACACGTGGTCGGCGTGGGAGGAGCTGCACGTCGACGACAGCCACGGGCCCGACCCCGGCACCCCGGAGGCGGCCAGGTCGCGGCGCGGCAGCGCACCGCTCGTCGTGCTCGGCGCCGAAGACGTCCAGGTGCGGGTGGCCACGTCCAGCGGTCGCGTCCCCCGGGACCTGAGGGTCGAGCGCGTCGACGCGGGAGACTCTGCCGCCGACAGTGGCCCGCGCATCCCGACCGCCGCAGCCGGCGGAGTGCGCCCCTCGATCTTCGCCCGGTCCGCCTGGGGTGCCGACGAGTCCATCCGGGGCGGCACGCCGTCCTACGGGACGGTCGACGTCGGTTACGTCCACCACACGGCGGGGACCAACTCGTACACGAGCAGCGACGTGCCGGGCGTCATCCGCGGCATCTACGCCTATCACGTGAAGTCGTTGGGCTGGAACGACATCGGGTACAACTTCCTCGTCGACAAGTGGGGGCGGATCTGGGAAGGGCGTGCCGGTGGCACGGACCGACCCGTGGTCGGGGCCCACACCCTGGGCTACAACTCGCACTCCTTCGCGATGGCTGCCCTGGGCACCTACGACTCCACCGCGGTCCCGGTCGCGGTGCAGGACGCGTACACGTCCCTCTTCGCGTGGAAGCTCGGCCAGCACCACGTCGACCCCACCGGGGTCACCTCGCTCACCGACGCCGACGGCGCGCCGACCAAGACGTTCCGCAACATCTCGGGACACCGGGACTTCGGTGACTCCGGGAAGTCCACGGCGTGCCCCGGCGCCCGCCTCTACGCCCTGATCGACGGCCTTCGCCCGAAGGTGAAGGCTGCCCAGGGCGACATGTTCTACGAGCCGACCACCGACCGTGAGACGTGGGCGGAGGGCGCACAGGGCGGCCTCACCGTGCGGGCCCGGGCCACCACCACGCTCAGCTGGCGCCTTGACGTCAGGTCGGCAGGAAGCCCGTCCGTCCTCACCTCACGCAGCGGCACGGCGACGGCGACGGGGGGTGTGGTCGCGCGGTGGGACGGGCTCGTCGGCGGACTCCACGCTCCCGCGGGCTCCTACGAGCTCACCCTCACCGCGACGGGCAGCGCGGCTGGTGCCGCCGGAGCAGTGCCGCCGTTCCGCACGACGGTCCGGGTCACGAGGGACACCTCGCTCGACGACCTGCTCGGCCGGACCGACCGGATGCCCCCGCGCCCCCGCGGCTGACCGCGTCCCCGGTGACGGCAGGACGTCAGGACGTCAGGGCGAAGGTCAGCTCAGGGCCGGTCTTCTGACGCAGCTCGTCCTCGGTCACGCCGGGGGCCAGCTCACGCACGACGAGGCCGTCGGTGGTGATGTCGATGACCGCGAGGTCGGTGATGATCCGCTGGACGACGCCGAGCCCGGTGATCGGGAGGTCGCACTCGTCGACGATCTTGTGGCTGCCGTCCTTGGCGACGTGCTCCATGAGCACGATGACCTGCTTGGCACCGTGCACGAGATCCATCGCGCCACCCATGCCCTTGACCATCTTGCCGGGGATCATCCAGTTGGCGATGTCGCCGGCCCGGGAGACCTGCATCGCCCCGAGGATCGCGGCGTCGACCTTGCCGCCGCGGATCATGCCGAAGCTCGTGGCGCTGTCGAAGTAGCTGGCGCCGCGCCGGGTCGTCACGGTCTCCTTGCCGGCGTTGATGAGGTCGGGGTCGACGGCGTCCTCGGCCGGGTACGCACCGACGCCGAGGATGCCGTTCTCGGACTGGAGGACGATCTCGACGTCGTCCGGGACGTGGTTGGGCACGAGCGTCGGCAGCCCGATGCCGAGGTTGACGTAGGACCCGTCGGTCAGCTCGCTGGCGGCCCTGGCCGCCATCTCGTCACGCGTCAACGCCATGTCAGTTCTCCTCGCCGGCCGCTGCGCGGACCGTCCGCTTCTCGATGCGCTTGTCCCGAGCCTGTTCGGGCGTGAGGGGGACCACGCGCTGGACGTAGATCCCGGGGAGGTGGACCTCGTCGGGATCGAGCTCGCCGGGCTCGACGAGCTCCTCGACCTCGGCGATCGTCACCCGCCCGGACATGGCGCAGAGCGGGTTGAAGTTCCGTGAGGACTTGTTGAAGACGAGGTTGCCGTGGCGGTCGCCCCTCCAGGCGCGCACGAGCCCGAAGTCGGCGGCGATGCCCTCCTCGAGGACGAAGGTGCGCTCCTCACCACCGAGGGTGAAGGTCCGCGTCTCCTTGGGAGGTGAGGCGAGGGCGACGCTGCCGTCGGCGGCATACCGCCAGGGAAGGCCACCGTCGGCGACCTGGCTGCCGACCCCGGTCGGGGTGAAGAACGCGGCGATGCCGGCGCCGCCGGCGCGCAGCCGCTCGGCCAGCGTCCCCTGCGGGGTGAGCTCGACCTCGAGCTCGCCCTCGAGGTACTGGCGGGCGAACTCCTTGTTCTCGCCGACGTAGGAGGAGACCATCCGTCGGATCTGCTTGGCCCCGAGCAGGATGCCCAGGCCCCAGTCGTCGACGCCGCAGTTGTTCGAGTAGACCTCGAGGTCGCGCACCCCCTTGGCGTGCAGCTCGGCGATGAGGATGCTGGGGATGCCGCAGAGCCCGAACCCGCCGACGGCCAGACTCGCACCGTCGCGGACGTCCTGGAGGGCTGCGGCTGCAGAGGAGACGACCTTGTCCATGGCGGGAACTCTAGCCACCCCGTCTCGCGCCGCGGATGTGGTGGGGGTCCATGGGCAGACCCGGGCCATGGGGTCTGGCCGCTCACCGCAGGATCTCCTGACTTCTGGCGTTTGGACAGGAGAATCTCTTCCGACAAGCGGGGTGACCTGAAGTACATGCATGTAATTACCTAGTCACTACTTGCGCAACGGGTGGGACCAGTGGGACAACTGTCCAGCCGATGTGTCTGAAGTGACGTCTGGGACGCCACCTCCGGGCACGCACCCCTGACCCAGCCGCACCTGAGGAGCCCTCGTTGACGCGCGCCACACCGTTTGCACCGTCGCCGACCCGAGGGCCGGTCCGCGCCCTCGGCGCCGTGACCGTCTCCCTCCTGTCGATCCCGCTCGGTCTGTCCTTCGCCGGAGGGAGCGCATCCGGACTCGCGACGGGCGTGAAGCCGCCGCCGACCAAGACCCTGCCGGCCGAGCTCGACATCGCGCCGAAGTACCAGGAGGGCTACCGCTGCCTCAGCGGGAACCTGCCCGGGCCGACGGCCTTCGCGAAGCTCCTCAACGGCCACTACGGCAACCACATCTACGGCATCAACCGCACCTGCGCCGCGGAGCACGGCGAGGGTCGCGCGCTCGACTGGATGGTCAACGCCTACACCGCCGACGGTCTCGCCCTCGGCAACGCGATCACGCGGTGGCTCTCGGCGCCTGACGCCCAGGGCCGGCCGGGAGCGATGGCCCGCCGCTTCGGCATCAACTACATCATCTGGAACCGGCAGATGTGGCGCGCCTACGACCCGGCCCGCGGTTGGGCGCCCTACGTCGGCTCGTCGCCGCACACCGACCACATCCACATCTCGTTCACGTGGGACGGCGCCTACCAGCAGACCTCGTGGTGGACGGGCACGGCGCTCACGGCCGTGCGGTTCACGGGCCCCACCTCGGGCGCGACCCTCCCGACCCCCGTGGTGAGCACACCGCTGCCGACGACGAGCGGCTATCCGCTGCTCAAGCGCGGTGACACGCACAAGGACGTCATGCTCGCGCAGGGCGTCCTCGGGCTGCCCAAGGACGGCCAGTTCGGGCCGGCGACGGAGACCACCCTCGCGTCGTGGCAGTCACGTCAGGGCGTCCCGGTCACCAAGCAGCTCGACGCCGCGACCTGGACGAAGATGATCCAGCTGGGCCTCGTCCCGGCGCGCAACGGCACCAGCACGACGACGCCGAGCCCGCTCACGGCATACGTCAAGACCATCCTCAAGCGGGGGTCGACCGGCGCCGCGGTCGTCGCGCTGCAGAAGGCGCTCGGCATCACCGCCGACGGCTCGTTCGGGCCGGGCACGCACACCACGGTCGTCGCCTACCAGAAGTCCAAGGGGATCCCCGCCACCGGGGTGGTGGCGGCGTCGACGTGGACCGCGCTCATGCGTCAGTCCTCGACCGGCACGCCCACGACGCCCACGGCGCCGACGACGCCCACTCCGCCGCCCACGACCACCGCACCGGCGGCGACGGCAACGGCGTTCACGGCCCACAAGGCGACCGTCCTGCGTCCCGGCGCGAAGGGGGCGGCGGTCAAGGTGCTCCAGGCGGGCCTCGGCGGCATCGCGGTCGACGGGTCGTTCGGTCCGGCGACGACGTCGCGGGTGGTGGCCCTCCAGAAGCTCGCGGGTCGCCCGGCGACCGGTGTCGTGGACCGGACCACGTGGGACGCGGTCGAGCTGCAGGTCCACCCCCTGCTGCCCTACTGGGGCACGGTGGCCAGACGGGGGTCGACGGGGGCGAACGTCGTCGCGCTGCAGAAGGCGGTGCGGGTCGCCGCCGACGGCGCCTTCGGTCCGGGGACGGAGGCCGCGGTCAAGGCCGCCCAGACCCGCGCCAAGATCGCCACCACCGGTGTGGTCGCCACGGTGACGTGGAGGGCCCTCGAGAAGCAGATGTGACCCTCAGGGGCCGACCGCACCCTCGGTGCGGGACCGCTCCACCAGGACGTCCGCCGGCGCCTCGCCGCGACTGAGCACGACCGAGCCGTCTGCCGCCCACAGGGCGAGGCAGGCGCGGAGGAAGTCGGCCGTGCTCGTCGTGGTGAGGTGTCGGCGTTCGGCTCCGCCCGCGTGCGGTGCGACGAGGTCGGCGTATGCCGTCCGCTCGCCTCCCGCGACCAGGGCCGCGTCGTCGTCGGCGGGCTGCTCCCACGCGACGAACTGGTCACCGTGGGTGCTGAGCTCCTTGGCCTCGTCCATCACCCCGGACGGCACGGCGAGGGCAGCCGACCGGGCGAGGCCGGCGAGGGTGACGAGGACGCCGGGACAGCCGGCGGTCACCGCGGCGGCCGGGTCGGTCGTGACGAGCACGTCGGGGCCGCTGCCGTCGGCGTCGGCGTCGGCGTCCGCGTCCACGGAGACGGTGCCGCCCACCGACCACGTCGCCAGCGCCCAGTAGGCCGTGCGCCAGTGGGGCGGCAGGTCGAGGCGCACGACGGAGCCGGGCACGACGTCGAACTCGTCCTGGAGGGCGTTCGCGGCCTTGCTGACCCAGTTGTCGAGGACGCGCGCGGACAGCTCGATCCGCTCGCCCCGGGTCGGGCCGTCGGTGTCGTCGTAGGTCGTGATCCGCGGCCTCGCGGAGTCGGAGCGGAGCATCTGCCGGAGCACGTCAGCGGGTCGGGTCACGCCAGCAGGCTATGGCGTCGGCGGCCGGATAGCGTGGCCGACCATGACCCGCCCGCCCCATACCGCCGACGAGGACCTGCCGACGTCGGGTCTCGAGCGGAACGTCGGGCGCTGGCACCAGACCCTCGTCCTCGGGGCGGGCACCTGGGTGGTCGTCATGTCGCTGCTCGCCGTCGTGCTCGCGGGCCTCGGTCTGTGGTTCCCGTGGCTGGTCCTGCCGCTGGCGGTCGTGGCCGCGGTCGGCTGCGGGTGGTGGGCGAACGGCATACCGGCACGTGCGCTGCCGGTGTGGACGGCCGCCCTGCTGGTCGTCGTGGCCGCCGGCGCCGGGATCTGGACGGCCGCGACGCATGCCGAGCAGGTGCTGCCGCGGCGGGATTCGGGCAGCTACCTGCAGGCCGCGATCTCCATGGCGCAGACGCACGAGCGGGTCGTGCCGGCCGACCTCGAGCGCTTCGGCGGCGAGGACCTGCTCGACATCGACGGGATCACCCTCGACAGCCCCGCCTTCTACGAGGTGGGGACGTGGCGGGGGCCGGCGGTCCAGCCGCAGTTCGTCATCGGCCCGGGAGCCGTCTGGTCTCTGGGCGTCTGGCTCGGGGGGCCGGCCGGGGCGATGCTCCTCCCGGCCCTGTTCTCTGCCCTGGGCATCCTCGGGATCGGCCTCCTCACGGCGCGGATCGGCGCCCCGCGCTGGTCTCCGCTGGCCTCGCTCGGCGTCGCCCTGCTCTTCCCGGTGCTGCACACCGCCCGCTCGACCTACTCCGAGCCGCTGGCCATGGTGACGCTCGGGGGAGGGCTGCTCGCCCTCGTCGTCGCCGCCCGTCAGGGCAGGGACGGCGCCGTCGGCCGAGCGGCGCTGCTCGCCGGGGTCCTCGTCGGGGGAACGGCGTTCGTGCGGATCGACGGGCTGCGCGAGACGATCCTGCTCGTCCCGGTGGCGGCTCTCGCGCTGGCCCAGGGGCAGCGGTGGCCGCGCGCGACGCTGCTCGGCGCGGGCGTCTCGACGCTGCTCGCCGGCCTCGCGGCGCTGTGGCTGTCGAACCAGTACCTCGCCACCATCGCCGCCAGCCTCGTCCCGCTGCTCGCCCTCGGTGTCCTCCTGGGGCTCGTCACCGTCGGGCTGCTGTGGTGGCAGCGTCGTGGCGGCGCCCTGCCACCGCGGCTCTCGCGGGTGCTCCCAAACGTCGTGGGGGTCGGCGTCGTGGTGACGGGGCTGTTCCTCGCGAGCCGGCCGCTCTGGCAGACGGTGCGCCAGTCGCCGGACGACCCCGGGTCGCGCGTCGTCGCCGGGCTGCAGCTGCGCCAGGGCCTCACCGTCGACGGGGGCCGCACCTACGCCGAGCAGACCGTCTCGTGGCTCTCGTGGTGGGTCGGCGTCCCGGCGCTCGTCGTCGCGCTGGCCGCGCTCGCCTGGGCCCTGCGTCAGGTGGCCGCTCGATGGACGGCCGGAGTCCTCCTGCCGGCGTGGACCGGGCCGCTGCTCGTCGCGAGCGGCTCGACCGTCCTCACCCTGTGGCGGCCGGGGATCACGCCGGACCACCCGTGGGCCGAGCGCCGGCTGCTCATCGTGCTGCCGTTCGTCATCGTCCTCTGCGTGGCAGCAGCGGCGTATGCCGTCCGCCACCTCGCGCGCCGCGCGCCCGTCGCGCTCGCCGCGGCTGCCGGCGTCGTCGTCATCGCGGCGACCCTGGTCCCGACAGCCGCGGCGACGTGGCCGCACCGCGCCGAGCGCGTCGAGCTCGGTGAGCTCGACGCCGTGGAGGCCCTCTGCCTCCAGCTCGGTGAGGACGACGTCGTCCTCGCGGTCGACTCCCGCGCGGCCAACGAGTGGCCACAGGTGGTCCGCGGGCAGTGCGGTCGGTCCGCGCTGTCGACGACGTCGGCCCTGCGCAAGGACGAGGCGGCCCTCGCGGAGTCGGTCGCGGCGGTGGCAGCGCGCGTCGAGGAGGGCGGTGGCCGGCTGCTCCTGCTCGCCGCGGACTCACCCGAGGTGCTGGAGACGCTGACGCCGGGCTCGGTCCGTCCGGCCCTGGACATGAGCGTCCTCGAGGACCAGCGCCTGCTCGAGCGACGACCCGACCACCTCGTCACGCTGCCGCTGCGGGTGTGGGTCGGCGTCCCGCCGGTGCCGAGCCGGCAGGGGTGACTCAGCGCGAGGCGAACTCCTGCGGCATACGCCGTTGGACTGCCCGGTACGTCGCACGGTCGGCGGCGACGACCATCCCCGGCTGGGTCGAGCGAGGGCCGTAGGTCGTGCCGTCGAGGTGGCCGACGAAGCCACCGACCTCGGTGACCATGAGCGATCCCGGCGCGTGGTCCCACGCGTTGGAGCGGCTGTAGAGGATGTAGTCGATCTCGCCCTCGAGGAGCTTGGGGTAGTCGACGCCGCAGCAGACCCACGACGGCTGCAGCGGGGGCAGGCCGTCCAGGGTGTGCCCCCGCAGGGACCAGATCGAGGTCGCACCACGCGGGTACTCGTCGTCGCCGACGGGGCGGCGCGTCACGCGCTCGCCGTTGCGCTCGACGCCGGCGCCGCGCTCGACGACCCACGCCACCTCGTGCTCGGGCTGCCAGATCCAGCCGCGCACGGTCTCGCCGGCCACGGTCTCGGCGATCATCACGGCGTGGTCGGGGTTGCCGTGGACGAAGTTCTTCGTGCCGTCGACCGGGTCGACGGTGAACGCGTGCTCGGCGGCGAGGTAGCGCTCGAGCACGCCGTGGTCAGCGGCGTGCGCCTCCTCGCCCAGGACCACGGCGTCGGGGTGGGCGGCGAGGAGCGCCCGGGTGATGAGCACCTCGGCCTCGCGGTCCGCGACGGTGACGAGGTCACCGGGGTTCTTCTCGATCACCTCACCGTCGGCCAACGACCGGAACCTCGGGGTGATGACCTCGGCGGCCACCTGCTTCATGAGCTCGAGAACTGCGCCTGTGTCCACGGTCACACACGCTTCCACACCCTGCGGTGGGACGCGGCATCGGGTCAGAGCAGGAGGTACTGGTCGGCCCAGGCGCTGATGATCCGCGCGGCCCGCTTCGCCTGCCCGGGAGCGGTGAGCAGGTGGTCCGAGCCCTCGAGGGAGACGAAGCTGCGGGGGTGGCGGGCGGTGCGGAAGATGTCGCTCGCGTTGGCGATGCCGACCGTGTTGTCGGTGGGGGAGTGCATGACGAGCAGCGGGCGGCGCAGGGTCGTGATGCAGGCGCGCAGGTCGGCGCGGCGGACGTCCTCGACGAACTCGCGGCGCAGCGTGAGGGCCTTGTTGCCGAAGGTCACCGGCGCCTCGCCCTCGGCGATGACGCGCTCGACGACGGCGTCGTACTGGTGCTCGATGTGCGACGGGTCGAACGGCGCCCCCACCGTCGCGACCGCCCGGACGTGCGGGGTGTCGGCCGCGGCGGCGAGCACGGCGGCGCCGCCGAACGAGTGCCCGACGAGCAGCTCGACCGGCCGGTCCGTCGCGGCCATGAAGCGCGTCGCCTCGACCGTGTCGGCGACCTTGTGCGAGAACGACCCGTCGCCCCAGTCGCCCTCGGAGTCGCCGAGTCCGAGGTTGTCGAACCGGAGCATGCCCACGCCCTCTGCGGCCAGCTGCTTGCAGATGCGGGAGGCGGCCGGGCAGTCCTTGCCGAGGGTGAAGCCGTGCGAGAAGACGCCCCAGCCGCGGACCGTGCCGTGCGGCAGGTCGACGATCCCGGCGAGCACCTCGCCGGAGGAACTGGGGAAGCGCACGCGCTCCGTGGTGCTGTGCATGGCTGCATCCTCGCACCGCCGCGAGGTGCCCTAGCCTGCTCGGGTGAACTCGCTCGCGATCCCGCTGTGGCTGGACGTCGTGGCGGTCGGGTTCGGCGGGCTGGCCGGTGCGCTCGCGGCGCGGCGGCGCGGCTTCGACATCGTCGGCGTCCTCTTCCTCGCCGTGATCGGCGGGCTCGGCGGGGCGCTCCTGCGCGACCTGCTCCTCCAGGTCCCGGTGCGGGCCCTCACCTCCCCGTGGCTGCTCCCGTCGGCCTTCCTCGGCGGCTTGCTCGTCGCCCCGCTGCTCGCCGTCGTCGGACCGCTGCGCTTCCGGCGGGACGTCGCGTTCACGCTGCTCGACGCCATGTCGCTGGCGATGTACTCGGTGCTCGGCACCGACCGCGCCATGACCGTCGGGCTGCCGCCGATCTCGTGCGTCTTCGTCGGCACGGTGGCAGGGGTGGGCGGGGCGCTCATCCGGGACGTCCTCATCAACGAGCAGCCGGAGCACTTCAAGCCCGGCTCGTTCTACGTGCTCGCGGCCGTCCCGGGCTGCATCGCCTACTTCGCCCTGCGCACCCTCGAGCTCCCGGTGCTCGTCTCCGCCGTCGTCGCCGTCGGGGTCGTCATCACCGTCCGCATGTCGTCCTGGTCGCTCAACTGGCAGACCGGTCGTCGGCGTGCTTGAGCGCCTCGGCTTCCCGCGCGTGGGGAGCCATCGCCGCTTCGTCACGGCCATCGTCACCGACACGCTCGGCAGCGGTCTGTTCATGCCGGTGACGATCCTGTACTTCCTCAAGGTCACCGACCTCTCCCTCGTCCGGATCGGGGCGGCCCTGTCGCTGTCAGCCCTGCTCACGCTGCCAGCAGCGTTCGTCATCGGGTCCCTCGTGGACCGGTTCGGCGGACGCCGGATGATGCTCGTCGGCAACCTCCTCCAGGCCGCCGGCATGCTCGCGTACCTCTGGGTGGAGGCGTTCTGGCCGGTGGCGCTGTGCACCGTGCTCCTCAACCTCGGGCGCCAGGCCTTCTGGGGCTCGTTCGGCAACGTCGTCACCGCCATCACGAGACAGGGGGAGCGGGAGCTGTGGTTCGGGTTCCTCCAGGCCCTGCGCAACCTCGGCTTCGCCGTCGGGGGGCTGCTCGCCGGCGTCGCGCTGCAGGTCGACACCGAGGCGGCGTTCAAGACCGTGGTCGTCACCAACGCGCTGACGTTCGTCCTCGCCTTCGTGCTCCTGCTCGGGGTGCCCGACCACCGCTCACCGCGGGCGGTGGACGCTCCAGCCGAGGGGTGGGGCGTGGTGCTGCGGGACCGGTCCTACCTGAGCCTCGTCATCGCCCAGCTCGCCTTCGTCGTCGCGACCATGGTCCTCAACTTCGCCCTGCCCGTGTACGCCGCCGAGACGCTCGACCTCCCGGGCTGGCTCGTGGGGGCGATCTTCACGCTCAACACCGTCATGGTGGGTCTCGGGCAGGGGCTCATGGTGCGCTGGATGACCGGGCGGGTGCGGGCCCGGATGATGGCGCTGGCGCAGGTGCTGTTCGTCGCCGGGTACGTCCTCTTCGTCGTCGCCGGCTGGTTGCCCGTGTGGGCGGCCGTGGTGGCGATGCTGCTCGGCGCGGTCGTCTACACCACCGGTGAGCTCGCCGCCGGTCCCGTCTACAGCGCCACGGCGGCGGAGGCGGCGCCCGACCACCTGCGCGGGCGCTACCTCGGCCTCGTGCAGCTCACCTGGGGTGTCGGCGGCACCGTCACCCCGGTCCTGTTCACCTGGCTGCTCGGGAACGGCACCTTCACCATCTGGGCGGTGCTGGGTGCCGTGGGGATCGCCGGCGCCGTGTATGCCGTCGGGTTGCCGCGCGTCCTCCCGGTCGCCGGGGTGCGGGTGACCAGCGGGGGGACCAGCGGGGGACGGGGCGAGCTGGGGTCGGCGGGTACGCTCGACAGCGATGAACGAGCACCGTGAGACCTCCGCCCTGACCGAGCGCATCCCCGTCCGCACGGGGGAGCTCGCGGGCGGCAGCGACGACCCCGGCGAGACGGGCACGGTCGCCGCGCGGCCGGCATACGACACGCCTGAGACGGAGACCCGGTCGGCGGTGCTCGCCGACGGCTCCCCGCGTCCCTACGTGACGATCGTGCTGCCCTGCTTCAACGAGGGGGCGCACGTCCTCAAGGAGATCGACCGCATCACGGCGGCGATGAACAGCAGCGAGTTCACCTACGAGCTGCTCTGCATCGACGACGCGTCGACCGACGACACCCTCGCGGTCCTGCAGGACGCGGCGACCCGCTACGCGAACCTGCGGATCATGCCGTTCCGTCGCAACGGCGGCTCGGGCACGGCCCGCCGGATCGGGACGCAGCAGGCGCACGGCGAGATCGTCGTGTGGACCGACGCCGACATGACCTACGAGAACGAGCGCATCCCCGAGCTGGTCCGCATCCTGGTGGACGACGCGAGCTACGACCAGGTCGTCGGGGCCCGGACCACCGAGGAGGGCACCCACAAGTGGGCGCGCGTCCCCGCGAAGTGGTTCATCCGCAAGGTCGCCGAGTGGCTGACCAAGACGAGGATCCCGGACCTCAACAGCGGCCTGCGGGCGTTCCGCCGCGACGTGAGCCTGCCCTACCTGCGGCTGCTACCGGCCGGGTTCTCCTGCGTCACGACGATCACCATCGCGTTCCTGTCCAACCAGCACGACATCAAGTACGTCGAGACGTCGTACGCGAAGCGTGCCGGGGTCAGCAAGTTCCACTTCGTCAACGACGCCTACCGCTACATCCTCCAGGTGCTGCGGATGGTCATGTACTTCGACCCGCTCAAGGTCCTCATGCCGCCGGCGCTGTGGATGATCGTCCTCGGCTTCGTCAAGGGTGTCGTCGACATGGTCCGCCACCCGTTCTACTTCCCGGCCTCGACCGTGCTGCTCATCGTCAGCGGGATCATGATCGCCTCGCTCGCGCTCCTCTCCGACCTCGTGGTGAGGTCCAGGGACGGTGTTTGAGGGGGATAAATCCGCGTCGCTCCGGCTCGCGGTCGTCGGCCCCACCCACCCCTACAAGGGCGGCGTCGCCTCGCACACCACCGAGCTGTGCCACGAGCTCGCCGAGGCCGGCCACGACGTCACCCTCGTCTCGTGGAGCCACCTCTACCCGACACTGCTGTACCCGGGGGAGCAGGCCGTCCCCGGTGGGGCGCCCGACGTCGAGCCGTTCCCACGCACCGTCCGCTCCCTGTCCTGGGCCCGCCCCGACACGTGGGTGCGGACCGGGCGCCGGCTGCGCGACGTCGACGCGGTCATCGTCGTCCACGTCATCCCGCCCGTCGTGCCGGCGCACCTCGCCCTGCTGCGCGCCGCCGGCGTCGGGCGCACGTCCGGGTCCGGGGTGGGACCGCGCTCGATCGTCATCACCCACAACGTCCTTCCGCACGAGCCGCGCCCGGGCGACCGTCGCCTCATGCAGTCGCTGTTCTCGCGCGTCGACTCGGTCGTCGTCCACTCGGACTCGCAGGCCCGGCTCGCCACCGAGCTCGGCGCCGTGCACGTGCGCGAGCTCGACCTGCCGCCGCACCTGCCTGGGGGGGATCCCGAGGAGCACGTCGACTCGAGCGGCCCCACGCGGCTGCTCTCGTTGGGGATCGTGCGCGACTACAAGGGCATCGACCTCCTCCTCGACGCGATGCTCGACGTCCCCGACGTCCGGCTCACCATCGCCGGGGAGATGTGGGGCGACAGCGGCCGCCGCGTCAAGGAGCTCGCCGCCGACCCGCGCCTCGCCGACCGCGTCGAGGTGCACAGCGGCTACGTCCCCGCCGACCGGATCGCCTCGCTGCTGGCCCGCCACGACGCGCTGACCCTGACCTACCGCTCCGCGACGGCCTCGCAGAACGTCCTGCTCGCCCGACGCCACGGCCTGCCGGTGCTCGCGTCCCGGGTCGGCACGTTCGGCGGCCAGGTCCGGGACGGGGTCGACGGGCTCCTCGTCCCGCCCGGTGACCGGGACGCGCTCGTCGAGGCGTTGCGTCGCCTCTCCGACCCCGCGTATGCCGGCCGGCTCCGCTCCGCCGTCCGCCCGCCCGACCTCAGCGGTCCGTGGGCGCACTACGTCGGGGGGATCGAGGCGCTGGCCAGCGCCGAGTCGAACGCCGTGCTCGACCTCGGTCCCGAACCCGGGGACGGAACCGGGGACCCGGCCGCGCCGGACGGGATCGTCCAGCGCGCGAAGGACCTCGTCGCCGCGACCCGGCTGCGACGCCGGCACCGGCTCACGCTGCGGCCCAGTGACATCCCCGAGTGGGTGCGCGCCTCCGACGTCCTCGCGCTCGACGACGACGCCCTCGACGCGCAGGCGATGGCCCGCCAGCTCGGGCTGCCCCGGTGCTCCGACGCCGTCGCGGCCTGGGCCGCCCTCGGGGCCCTCGCCGCGGTCCTGCGGATCAGGGACGACGGCCGCCGCGGTGCGGTCGTCGTCGACGAGTCGGGGACCGGCAGCCCGTTCGCGCGGTGGCTGCGGGCGCTCGGGTTCGAGCCTGTCGAGCTCGAGGTGACCGGGCGCCGCACCTCCGTCGAGGTGCTCGAGGTCGACACCGCGAGCCTCGACGTCATCGCCCGCCTCCACCCGGGTGGGTGCGGCGCCGAGGACGTCGACCACACCGTGTCCCAGGCGTCCTGGGCCCTGCGGTCCGGCGGCCTGCTCCTCATCACCCTCCCGATCGGTGAGGACGACCCCGAGTGGGCGGTCAGCCCGGCCGGGATCCGGGGCGTGCTCGCCCGTGCCGACGACCTCGGGCTCGTGCTCGTCGGTGACGTCGACGGTGACATCACCGAGCGCATCCGTCAGGCGTCGGCCTCCGCGCGGGACCTGCGGGAGCTGCGGGGCCTGCGGCCGGAGGGGCGCAGCGAGGGTGTGGCGCCGGCATACGGGATCCTGCGCCTGACGTTCCGGCGCCGGTGAGCCGGTGATGAGGTGACGCGCAAGCGGTGGCTCGACGTCGTACGCGTCGTCGTCGCGCTCCTCGTCACGGTGGCCGTCGCGCTGGCGGTGTGGCGCAACTGGAGCGAGGTGTCGGCGCACCTGCGCGAGATCGATCCGCGCACGCTCGCCGGCGCGTTCGCGCTCACCCTGCTCGCGCCGGTCCTCAGCCTCCTCGGGTGGAGGGTGCTCCTGGCCGACCTCGGCACGCGTCTCCCGCTCCCGCCGAGCGCCAGCGTGTTCTTCGTCGGTCAGCTGGGCAAGTACCTGCCCGGCTCGGTGTGGAGCGTCGTCGCGCAGGCCGACCTCGGGTCGCGGCTCGGCGTCCCACGGCGGCGGATGGGCGTCGTCGGGCTGCTGTCGATCCTTCTCTCGGTGATCACCGGCGCGATCATCGGGGTGCCGGCCGTCCCGCTGCTCCTGGCGCGCTCGGAGGACTTCCGCTGGTGGTGGTTCCTCCCGGCGGTGCTGCTGCTCCTGCTGCTGTGGCCGCGGCTGATCAACTGGGGGATCGCGCTGCTGCTGCGGATGCTGCGACGCGAGCCCCTCGAGCACCGGCTCACGGCACCGGCGATCGCGCTGACGGCGATGTGGTTCGTCCTCGGCTGGTCTGGCGCCGGGCTGTCCGTGCTCGTGCTGGCCCACGCCATGTCGCCGTCCGCGCCGGTCGGATCGCTGGTCGTCACGACGGTGTGCGGCTTCGCCCTCGCGTCGGCGATCGGGATGTTCTCGATCATCGTGCCGGCGGGCGTCGGCGTGCGCGACGGCATCCTCGCCCTGCTGCTCGGTGCGCTCATGCCGTTCCCCGCCGCGTTCACGATCGTCGTCATCGCCCGGTTCTTCTCGGTGGTCGCCGACGTCCTCGTCGCGACGGTCGGGTGGGGGTGGGCGCGGTCGCACCACCTCCTAGGATCACGGACATGAGCGAGCGTCCCCGCGAGGAACAGCTGGCCTACTCCGAGCTGATGGACAAGATGCTCGACGAGCAGGGTCGGCGGCAGAAGGCCGCCAAGCTCATCTCCGTCATCTCGCACGGGCTGGGCCGGACCGCCTCCGACGACGGCGGGCCGCTGGCCGGCCTGCGCGCCGTCGACGTCGGCTGCTCGGCCGGCTTCATCGCCGACGAGCTCGCGCTCGCCGGTGCGACGACGACCGGCGTCGACATCGACGAGCCCGGGCTGGCCAAGGCACGCGCCCGCTTCGGCGAGCGGGTCGACTTCCGGCTCGCGCGCGGCGAGGACCTCCCGTTCGAGGACGGCTCGGTCGACGTCGTCGTGCTCAACCACATCTACGAGCACGTCGTGGACCCCGAGGCGGTCGTCGCCGACATCCACCGCGTCCTCGCGCCCGGCGGCGTCCTCTACCTCGGCATCGGCCACCGGTGGCAGGTCATCGAGCCGCACCACCGACTGCCGTTCCTGTCGTGGTTGCCGCAACGGGCCGCCGACCGCTACCTGCGCCTCACGCGCAAGGGCGACCACTACTACGAGCACTACTCGACCCCGGCCGGGCTGCGACGGATGTTCGCGGCGTTCGACGTGTGGGACTACACCCTGCCCGTGCTCGCCGACCCGGCGGCGTTCGCGGGTGGCGACGTCGTGCCCGCGTGGGTGGGCCGGCTGCCCGAGCAGGCGCTCGCCGCAGCGCTTCCGCTCGTGCCGACCTATGTGTGGCTCGCGTTCAAGGAGCCGGCGCGGCCGGCCGGTCCGCCGCTGCGCGTGGCTCCGCGCCACGTCGGATGAGCGGCACAGCCGGATGAGCGGCTCAATCGGCTCAGCCGGCTTGGAGCGCACGTTCCGTCCGAGTCGGCCGTTGCAGCTGGGCAGCGTCGTCAACGCCTTCCGTCGAGGGTCCGGGGACCCGACCTCGTGGAGCGACCGGGTCGGCACGTGGGTCTTCGCCTGGCGGGTACCGACGGGGCCGGTGACGCTGCGCCTCGTCGACCGGCACCGGCTCGGTGAGGTCGAGGCGCACGCGTGGGGCGACGGCGCCGCGTGGATCCTCGACCGGCTGCCGCACCTGCTCGGCGAGCACGACGACGACGAGGGGTTCACCAGCCACCATGACGTCGTGGCGCAGGCCAGGCGTCGCTTCGCCGGGTGGCGGGTGCCGGCGTCCGGCCTCGTCGTCCAGGCGCTCATCCCCACGATCATCGAGCAGCGCGTCACGGGCAAGGAGGCCTTTGCGGCCTACCGGATGCTGGTGCGCCGCAACGGTTCCACTGCGCCTGGCCTCGGCGCCGACCTGCGCCTCGTCGTGCCCCCCGAGGCCCGGACGTGGGCGCTCATCCCGTCGTGGGAGTGGCTGCGCGCCGGTGTCGACGGGGCCCGGTCCCGCCCGGCCGTGACCGTCGCCACCCGCGCCGGCCGGCTCGAGGACGTCGTGGACCTGCCGTTGCTCGAGGCGCGTCGCCGCATCGAGTCGCTGCCCGGGGTGGGCCGGTGGTCCAGTGCCGAGGTGGCGCAACGGGCGCTCGGCGACCCGGATGCGGTGAGCTTCGGCGACTACCACGTGGCCAAGAACATCGGCTGGGCGCTGACCGGCACTCCCGTCGACGACGACGGTCTCGCCGAGCTGCTCGAGCCGTATGCCGGGCACCGCTACCGGGTGCAGCGCCTGCTCGAGCTCTCGGGGGCGATGCGCCCCAGGCACGGTCCCCGGTTCACCCTGCCCACGCACCTGCCGGGTCGCCGCTGACCCGGGTTGGGCATGAGGTGTGGCGCTGTGGTGGGGTCCGCGGCGCCGGTCACCGAGCGGCGATGCGTCGGGCCTCCGGTCAGCGAGCGGCGACCACGTCCGCCAGCAGCCCGGCGAGCTCGGACGCTCCCGGAGCCTCCTGCTCGAGGAGGGCGTCCACTCGCCGCTGGAGTGAGCTCGGGCTGCGTTCCTCTCCGCCGACGCCGCCCTCGCCGCCCTTGACGAGCTGCGCGAGGTCGGCGACGGCCGCAGCGACTCCAAGCGTCCCGGACGGCGGCTGCGCTGCGCCCAGGGTCAGCGCCAGGGAGTCCTCGCGCTGGTCGTCGCCCTCGACGGAGCGCCACTTCACACTCACCGTCCCGATGCTGTCGCCGACCTCGGCCCGCGCGGTGGGCCGCACCTCGTAGAGGGCGGCGACCCGGTGCCCGGAGCCGACCTCGCCCGCGTCGACGGCCACGTCCTCGAAGTCCTCGTCGGCCAGCGCACGGTTCTCGTAGCCGATGAGCCGGTAGGCGGAGACGGTCGTCGGGTCGAACTCGACCTGGATCTTGGTGTCCTTGGCCACCGGCGTCAGGGTGGCTCGGAGGTCGTCGACGAAGAGGCGCTCGGCCTCCTCGAACGTGTCGACGTAGGCGTAGAAGCCGTCGCCCCGGTCGGCGAGCTGCTCCATGAGGTGGTCGTTGTAGTTGCCCATCCCGAAGCCGACGGTGACGAGGTGGACTCCGCGTCGTCCGTTGTCGCGGATGGCCGAGGCGAGCCGGCCCCCGTCGGTCACCCCGACGTTGGCGACGCCGTCCGAGGCGAGGATGACGACGTTCGTCGCGTCCGCCCGGTGGGCCGAGCGGGCTTGGTCGTAGCCGAGGAGGAGCCCGGCTTCGAGGTTGGTGCTGCCACCGGCCCTGAGTCGGTCGATGGCGGCGAGGATCTCGTCCGCCCGCCGCACGGGCGTGGGTTCGAGCAGCGGCGTGGCATTGGTCTCGTAGGTGACGATGGCGATGGTGTCGCTCGGGCGGAGACTCCCGACGAGGAGTGCGAGAGAGGCCTTCACGAGGCCGAGGCGTTCGCGGATGTCCATCGAGCCGGACGTGTCCACGACCATCGTCAGGGCCACGGGCCGCCACTCCTCCGGGTCGATCTCGCGGGCCTGGAGGCCGATCCGCACCAGCCGGGTCCCGCCCGTTCCGGATGGCGCCGCGGACTGGTCGGAGCGCAGCTCGAGGTCCTGTCGTTCGGGGTGGGGGAAGCCGCTGTCGAACGAGTTCACCCACTCCTCGGCTCGCACGGACTCCGGCGGCGGGAGGTGCCCGTCCGCGAGCAGGGTCCGGGCCACACGGTACGAGCCAGTGTCCACGTCGGCCGCGAACGTCGACCGGGGGTTTTCGCGGGTGTCGACGAACCCCTGGGTGCCCGCGTCGACGAAGGTGTTGTCGTCAAGGAGCCCGGGCTCGCTCGGTGCGGGCAGGGGCAGCGCGGTGCCGCCCGAACCGTTCTGGCCCGCCATGGGTCCGGCGGCCTGACCGGAGACGCTCCCTGACGCCGTGTCGTCCTGCTGCTCGGAGTAGGTGTCGTAGTACTTCTTCGCGTCCGGGGACGCGTCGTCCCCACCTGTGGCCGAACACCCGGAGGCGACGACGACGATGCTAACCATCCATGCTGCGTGACGGGGTCTCATGCGGCTGGGACGAGACTTGGGGTCTCCATGGTTCCGGCCGTTGCCGAACCGCAACACAGGCAAGTGCCTCAAGTCAGAACGGCGGGTCGTCCGAGGGGTCCGGCGGAGCGCTTCTGGGGGTGGGGATGTCGACGAGGACGGGCGTGATGTCGGTGTGCCAGTCGATGCGTACGGGTGGGCGGGGTCGGGTGTCGGCCTCGGCGAGGTCGAGCAGCCGGGTGAGGCTGAGCTCGAGGAGGGTGGGGATGAGTGCTGGGTCGGCGGGTCGCGCGACGGGTGCTGCCGTGGCTGGGGATTGGGCGTCGCCGTGGGCGTGCTCGTCCGCCACTGCGGCGCGGGTGGGTGCGGGTGCGGGGTGGTGGATGCGGTCGAGGTGGTCGACGGGGTGGGTGTCGGTGGTGTGGCCGGTGGGGTCGGTCCAGTGCACGGTGCCGTCGGGGTCGAGGTGGGCGGTCCAGCCGGGTCGTTGCTTGACGCGGTGGTGGCGCCGGCAGAGGCAGATGAGGTTCGTGGCGGTGGTGGCCCCGGTGGGCCAGGGGGTGACGTGGTCGAGGTCGCAGGAGCGGGCGTTGACGGCGCAGCCGGGGAAGCGGCAGTGTCCGTCGCGCAGGCGGATGAGGCGTTGGAGTGCGGGGGAGGGTCGGTAGCGGTCCTCGACCGTGCCCGGTGGGGGTGGTCTCAGGTCGCAGGGGGCGAGGCTCTTGGGGACGGTTCCGGCGACGATGGCGCCGGTGTCGGGGTCGCAGTCCAGTGCGGTGGAGTGAACGATCCGTACGTGGGCGGGGAGCTGGGCCAGGTCCACGGTCGTCGTGCCCGGTCGTCCGAGCCCGCCGAGCTCGACGACCCCGCGCCGGGCAGCACCATCGGCCCGGGTGACCGCGTCGCGCGGCTCGCCCCGCCCTGCGGGAGTGGCGACGTCGTCGCGGTCCTCACGTTCGGCCCGTGTGGTCGTGTCGCCGGCTGCGTCGCGCGGCGAGGACGCGGGGGTGCGGCGTCCTGCCGTCCTGGTCGTCGCGGAGTCGGCGCGGGCCGCGGGCTCGGGCGCGGGTGCAGGCGCGGGTGCCGGTTCGGGTCCGGCGTCGTCGGTGGCCGGCTCGGTCTCGGTCTGGGTCTGGTCACCGGCTGTGGTGGCGGGGGTGGTGGCGTGGAGGTGGAGGGTGACGTCGGCCTGCTGGAGGATGAGCTGGGCCATGGCGTCCATCCGGGCCTGGTCGAGGGTGAGGGTGGGGTCCTCGGCGCGCAGGTCGCGGGCCAGGGAGTCGACCGCCTGCCACATCACCAGGGACTGCTCGACCGGGACCAGCCCGTCCCACTGGTCGGCGGCGGCGGAGACCGCCCGCCGGATCAGGGAGCGTTCCTTGCGGGCCCGTGCGGCCTCCTTGTCGGCGACCTCGGGGGCCAGGCGGGCGATGAGCCGGCGGGTGCGCGACGCCAACGGTCCGGCCGTCTCGTCCCACCCGCGCGGGTGCTCGAACCGGGCCACGAGCCGGTCGGCGATGTCGTGGGCGACCTGGTCGGGGCAGCGGACCAGCTCCTTGGTGACGACCGCGGCACGCCACTGGTCGAGGTCCCCGGCGCCCATCGCGTCGACGAGCTGCGGGGTGACCCCGACCTGGTGCACCGCGGCCTCGACCCGCCGGGCCGCGACCGGTGCGGAGACCCCGAGCCGGGTCGAGACCAGCGCGGGCGCGTCCTCGGCGACGAACCCCAGGCCGTGCCGGCGCCAGGACCAGCCCTGCTCGGCCTCGTCGTCGCGGACCTCGTCGTGCGCGGCGACGTGCGCGATCGCGCGGGTCTGGATGGCGGAGGCGATGTTGAGCACCTGCTGCGACACCTCCACGGTCTCGAGCAGCTCCTCGACACCCGACGACCCCGCCCCACCCTCGTCCGCGGGCGCCGCGACGGCGGCATACAGCTCCGTCAACGCCACCTTCACCGCCCCGAGATCCATACCCCGATTCTACTCGAACGCACGTTCGCAGACAAGAGTTGTCCACAGTCAATTCGTCTGTGCTGCAAGCGAATCCGTTGATCGGCGGTTGCCTCAGGCCACCTTCGTTCGACCGAAAGGTCGGCCCAGTGGCCGACCCTTGTTCGACCGTCAGTCGACGGGCATCGAGTCCAGCAGGGCCGCCAGCGGGGGAGGGCACGACGCCTCGGCGATGGCGCCGGCGAGAGCCGCCGCAAGCAGCTCCTTGCGCCCGGAGGTCGTGCCGCAGAACCGGTGCAGCTGCTCGTGAGCGGGACGGCCCTGCCACGCGGGCTGGCGGGTGAACGCGGCGAACGCGCCATCGAGCCCCACCTCGGCCAGCACCATGCGCGTTCCGTCGACGCCGAGCGCGCGGATCAGCTCGTCCTCCAGGTCGCGCCGACACACGTGGAAGCCGTGGGCCGGAAGTTCGTCGACCGAGAGAAGGTCCCCGACCCCACCCCCGTCGACCGGCACCCCGTGAACGGCCTCGAGCGCCCGGACGAAGAACGTCGCCTCCCGCTCGTCGCAGAGCCCGACGACGGTGGGGCGGGGGTCGGCTGCTCGTGCCGCTTCGAGGTGGCGACGGATGTTGGTCGCGCCGCCCATGTCGACGAGACGGCAGGGCTCGTCCTCGGGCCGAACCCCTCGCGTGGCCCGCAGTGCGCGTACGGCCGCGACGTCGCTGGTGCCCTCGAGGAGCACCCACGTCCGGCCGCCGTTGGGCGGGTCCGCCGACGAGGTCACGGCACCGGGCGCCGAGGGTTCGGGGTGGCGCGGACCAAGACGTTGATGACTGAGACGGTGATGGTGTCCTCGGCCGTCGGTTCACCCCACCCGATCAGGGCGAGGTCCTCACTGGCAGCCGCGACCTCGAGCCGCTGCGCCAGGCGACCCAGCCGGAAGGCGTCGGACGCGCCGAGCGTCACTGCGGCGAGCGGCTCCCCGTCGGCGGACGCACCGAGCGAGTCGTCCGGGACGTCCAACAGCTCGAGGTCGAGGCTCGCGTCCTCATCGGCCCAGAGGGTGAGGGCGACCACCCGGGACATCCGCGCGGCGAGGGTCTCGGGACCCACCGACCTGATCCCGACGGTGTCCGAGTCCGCTGACCCCGGCGCCACGCCCAGGGCTGCGCGCAGCGCCTCGACGTGACCCAGCGCGAACCAGTCGCCGGCCCCCGTCCGCACGAGCTCCGCTGCACCAGCAACGAGTTCGCCACCCTCGCCCTCGAACCACGCGAGCGGCAGCCCGCGCACGAGCGCCGCGGCCACCCCGTCGGCCTTGCCCTTGACGAGGTCTGCGGCAGAGGCGATCTCGTCGGCCACGGCCCGAGCCGTCACCGCCAGCATCCGTCCGTCGACGTCATCCTCGCCGCGGTGGTCGAGCAGGACGCGCAGCCCGGCCGACCCCAGGGCGAAGTCGGTCAGCCCCTCTCGCCACGGCCGACCCGCCGTGTCGCTGAGGACCACGGCGACAGGTGCGCGGGACGGCATACCGGCTTGTGAGAGCAGGGACCCACGAAGGTCACGGGCGCACGCGTCCGGGTCGTGGGGAAGGAGGAGCAGGTCACCCGACGGCCCGGTGTTGGAGGCGTCGACGCCGGCGGCGGCCATGACCGGTCCGGCCAGCGCCTCGACGACCCGGGTCACCTGCTCGCCAGAGGCGCGCTCGGCGACGACTCGGCTCGACTCGCGCAGCACGACCTCGGCCTTGCCCGCGGCAGCGGCAGCGCCAGATGCCCTGAGCCCCAACGCCTTCGAGACCACCTTGCTCGACACGACGACGACGTCACCGGCCGCGAGGGAGTCGGGCCCGAGCGCTGCCAGCAGGAGCGCCGCGACGTCGTCACCCGTCCGCACCTCGGGGACCCCGAGCAGCGGGACGATCGTCAGGGAGGCGGTCACGCGGTCACCGTCGGACGCGCTCGGCGAGGGCGAGGAGGTCGGCCGCCATCGCTGCGGTCGCGTCGACGTCGGTCATGAGGAGCGGCCCTCCGTGGACGGCGGTCTCGACGCCACGGACCCTCACCGACGCGTCGGCGGGGTCGACCAGCCACCCGTCGAGGAAGTCCGCGTAGAGCCCCGCCACCGCGGCGCTCGTCGAGTCGACGCCGATGGCCGACAGGCACGCGTCGGCGTGCCCGCGCACGGGTCGTCCGGAGATGAGCGGCGAGACGCCGACGACGGGCGCGTTCGAGCCGCGCAGCGCGTCGCGGACGCCGGGAACGCCAAGGATGATGCCGATCGACACGACCGGGTTGCTGGGCGGCAGCACGATGACGTCGGCATCGCGCAACGCGTCGAGGACACCCGGCGCGGCAGCCGCCCGGTCCAGTCCGGCGACGACGAACCGCGACGCCGGCACCGCGGCACGCAGCCGGACCCACCACTCCTGGAAGTGCACGGCCCGCTGCGTCTCACCCTCGTCGAGGACGACGTGGGTCTCGACCGGGGTGTCGGTCATGGGCAGCAGCGTGATCCGCTGCTCCGGCAGGCCCCACCGCGCGGCGAGGCGGGCGGTCACCTCCGACGCGGTCTGCCCCTGAGCCAGCCACTGGGACCGGACGATGTGCGTCCCGAGGTCGAGGTCGCCGAGGGTGAACCACTGGGGGAGGGCGCCGTAGGCCTCGAGCTCGCCCTGAACCCGCGTCGACTCGTCGGCCCGGCCCCAACCCTGCTCCTCGTCGATGCCGCCCCCGAGGGTGTAGAGCAGCGTGTCGACGTCGGGGCACACGCGCAGCCCGAAGAGGCTGATGTCGTCGCCGGTGTTGGCGATGACGGTGATATCGGACTCCGGTGAGACACGGTCGAGATGGGCCCGCAGCCCCCTGATGAAGCGCGCTCCGCCGACGCCGCCCGCGAGGGCTGTGATTCGCATGCGGGACAGTCTGACCCACCGGCGAGTCGCCCCGACACGCCGGTTCGCGACCCACCCGCGGTACTGATAGCAGATCTCCGCTTGACGAATGGGTATGACACGCGTGTAATTTCATCATTGTGTTCCAGCAGACGTCCCCTCGGTCGAGGGAAGAAAGTCTGGATCACGAGTTGGGTCGCAGAAGGGTCGAGGAGGCAGCGATGCACGAGTTGACGTTGGTCGACGCCATGGGGGACGAAGAGACGGTCCTGTCCTGGCAGGAGCGCAGCCTGTGCGCACAGACGGATCCGGAGGCGTTCTTCCCCGAGAAGGGCGGCTCCACCCGTGAGGCGAAGAAGGTGTGCGTCGGCTGTGACGTGCGCCCGGAGTGCCTCGAGTACGCCCTGGCAAACGATGAGCGCTTCGGCATCTGGGGCGGTCTGTCCGAGCGGGAGCGTCGCAAGCTGAAGAAGCGCGCCGTCTGACCGGTCGCGCGACCACTCCATGACGCTGACGACTGCCGCCGTGCTGCCCGACGCCCCCGCCCCCCTGAACGGGCCGGTCGTCCAGGCCGTCGTCGTCACGTCCGGGACCCACTCCGGTCTGCGCGCGCTCCTCGACTCCCTGGCTGCCTCCGCGGCCCGACCTGACCGCGTCGTCGTCCTCGACCGGTCCGGGCCCGACGGGTCCGCCTCCGCCGCCGACCTCGTCGCCTCGGCGACGTCCCCCTCCTTCCCCGTCGAGCACGTCGGCGTCGACCCCCGTATGCCGGATCGCGCGGCGGTGACGCACTGGGTCAGGTCCGCCGACCTCGCCGACGACGACCTCGTCTGGGTCCTGCCCGTCGGCTGCGTCCCCGAGCCCCAGGCCCTGACCCGCCTGCTCGCGGCGCACCGTCGGAGCCCGTCCGTCGGCGTCGTCGGACCCAAGCACGTCGACGCCTCCGACCCGGGGCGGCTCCGCTCCGTCGGCATCACTGTCACCCGCACCGGGCGCGTCGTCGAGGACCCGCCGCTCGGTGAGCCGGACCAGGGCCAGTACGACCTGCGCCGCGACGTCATCGCCGTCCCCCTCGCCGGCCTCGTCGCGACGGTCCGGGTCCTGCGCGAGCTCGGGTGGGAGCTGTCCTTCGGCGACCTGGGGGGCGACCTCGACCTCGGCTGGCGGGCGCAGCTCGCGGGCCACCGGGTCGTCGTGGCTCCGGACGCGCGGCTGCGCTCCGTCGCGTCCCTCGGGCTGGCGACCGCCACGACACCGGCGCGACGCCGCGCCGCCCGCCGGGTGGCCCTGACCCTTGCACCGTCGTGGCAGGCGCCCTTCCTCGCGCTCTGGGTCCTCGTCAGCTCGGTGGCGGCCGGCTTCGGCCTGCTCCTCCTCAAGCGGCCACGCGCCGCCGCGCAGACGTTCGCCGACCTCGGCGCCCTCAACCCCGTCGCCGGGGTGCTCGCCCGAGTCCGCGGCCGCGGGTCGCGCGAGCTCGGCCACGGCGACATCGACACCCTCTTCGTCCCCGGCTCCCTCGTCGTGCGGCGCGCGCTCGACCGCGCGCACGAGGCCATCGTGGCTCCCACGCGACTGCCCGACGAGGGCTCGCGCGACGACGAGTCCTCCTCGCTGTCCCGGGTCCTGGCCCACCCCGCCGCACTGGCGGTCGTGGCCGTCCTCGCCGTGGTCGTCGCCGCGGGACGCGAGATCGGCGGCGACCTCCTCGGCCGCCTCGGATCAGGGGTCACCGGAGGCGAGCTCGTCGCGAGCCCCGCGACCTCGGGCAGCCTGTGGAGTGCCGCGTTCGACGGATGGCACGGCACCGGGCTCGGTGGCGACGGAGCGGTCAGCCCGGCGCTCGCGCTGCTCGCCGTCCCCACGTGGCTGGTCGAGCAGCTCCCCGGCGGGTCGGACGTCACGTCGCCCGCCGGCGCGCTCGTCGGGGCCCTCCTCGTCCTCACGCTGCCCCTCGCGGCGCTGTCGGCCTACGCCTCCTCCCGCGTGCTCACGACCTCCCGCGCCCTGCGCGGGGTCGCTGCCGTCCTCTGGGCCACCACGGGCGCGGCCGGTGCCTCCGTCGCCCAGGGCCGGCTGGGCGCCCTCGTCGCCCTCATCCTGCTCCCGGTGGTGCTGGGCGGGATCGTCCTCGTTGCCCGCCCGACCGGTACCGCGACGGGAGCCTTCGCCACGGCACTCGGCGCCGCCGTGCTGGGAGCCTTCGCACCCCCGCTGCTCGCCCTCGTCGTGCTCTGCTGCCTCGGGGTCGCCGTGTTCTGCGGGGCAGCCGCCCGGGCCCGCGCCCTCGTCCCGGCGGTCGTCGCGCCGCTGCTCCTCGGCCCCTGGCTGGCCGACCTCGCCGACGACTGGGCCCTGGCCGCCACCGGCCCGGGGCTGAGCGCGTGGTCGTCCAACGACACCGAGCCGCTCGCCCTCGCCCTCCTCCACCCCGGTGGGTTAGGCAGCACCCCGTGGTGGGTCGGAGCGGCCGTCGTGGCTGCCGGGCTCGCCGGCCTGCTCGGCCAGCGCCGGGTGCGTTCGGTGTCGACCGGTGCGGCGCTGCTCGCCCTCCTGTCGCTGGCCGGTGTCCTCCTCGCCCCCCGGCTCGACCTCGCCGCGTCCACCGCGACGTCGGGCGGCACCGTCACGCCGTGGGTCGGCACCTTCATGCTGCCGCTCGCGCTGGCCCTCATCGCCGCGGCGGTCCTCGGCATCCAGTCCCTCTCCGGCCGCGTCCGCCCCGCAGCGGCGGTCGGCCTCGGACTCGTCGCCGCCGTGTCCGCAGGCGCGCTGGGCTGGTTCGGCTTCGACGACGGCCTGCGCACCTGGTCCGACCCGAGGCCTGCCGTCGCGGTCGAGCAGGCCGGGGGAGAGCTCGCCAACCGCATGGTCTTCGTCACCCCGGGACCCAGCGGTGCGGCATACCGGATCGTCGGTCGCGAGACCGGAGAGCTGGCCCGCATCCTCCCGCAGCCCCTCATCGGCGACGCCCTCATCGCCGGGGACGTCAGCGGTCTGCTCGACGGCACCCGCGCGGACGCCGGGGTACGCCTGGCCCAGCAGGCCGTCGGCTTCGTCGCCGTCGCGCAGGACGCGGGCGACGAGGTCACGCGCACCCTCGACTCGGCCCGCGGCCTGTCCCGGCTCGCGAGCCGCGGTGGCTACGACATGTGGCGCATCGCCGCCGTCGGCACCGCCACCAACCGCGCGGTGGCACCATCCCGGCTCACGATCGTCACGGGCACGAACACCGCCGCTGTCGCGACCACGGGTCAGCACGGCGCGACGAGCACGACGGTCACGGCGCAACGCGGCGACGTCCTCACGGTCGCCGCGCCGCCGCGCTGGGCCGACCACGCCACCGTCGAGGTCGACGGCCGCGAGCTCCGCGCCCTGGCCGACGCGCCCCGGCCGACCTACGCCCTGACGGCCGGCGAGCACGCGCTCACCATCGACGTCGAGCCGCAGCACCCCTGGTGGCGCCTCCTGCAGGGCCTCGCGGTCCTCGTCGTCGGGTTCCTCGCGATTCCCTTCGGGACGAGCACCTTCAGGAGGGGTCGATGAACCGCCGGCGCTGGGTGGGCCCCGGCCGTCTCGCCCTCACCGTTGCCGTCGCGGGAGGTCTGGTCGCCCTCGTGACGACGTCCCCCGTCCCCGGTGCCGGAGCGGTCCCGGCTGTCCCCGGGCTCGTCGCACCCACCTTGGCGCCGGTCACCTCCGCCGACCTGTCCTGCCCCGGGCCCGAGCTGAGTGGTGTTTCGGGCGTCGAGGACATCGACGTCCCCGCCCTCGTCGGGGCCGCCGCCGCGCCCGAGGCGGTCATCGCGCCCATCAGATCTCGCGGGGAAGGGACCCTGGCCGTGCGGACCGGACGCGCGGCCAGCACGCCGGTCACCGTCAGGGGTGTGACCACGACCGCGCGGACTGCCCCCGGGTCTTCGAGCGACGTCGTCGCGGCGGGTTCTCTCGCACCCGGCGTGGTCGCGACACAAGAGTGGTCGGTCGCCCGTGCGGAGGTGCGCGGGCTCGCCACGGTCCCGTGCGCCGCACCGGGGTCGGACCTGTGGCTCATCGGTGGCGGCGGCGCAGCGGGCCGTCAGGAGCGACTCGTCCTGACCAACCCCGGTGCCAACGAGGTCACGGTCGACCTCACGGTTCTCGGTCGTCGCGGAGTGGTGCCGTCCCCGACGGGTGCGACCGTGGTCCCGGCGGGCGGCCGCGTCGCCCTCCTCCTCGACGCCATCACCGGAACCGAAAGGTCCCCGGTCGTCCGCGTCCGCGTCAACGGCGGGACGGTGCGTGCCGTGATGAGCGACATCTGGCTCGACGGGTCAGTGCCCGTCGGGGCCGAGACGACCGTACCCACGGCCGCGCCTGCCCGTCGTCAGGTCATCCCCGCCGCAGTCGTCGGCACGTCCGGCTCCATTCGGATCGCCGTTCCCGACCGGCGACAGGCCGTGGTCAGCGCGCGGATCATCGGTACCGACGGTCCCGTTCCGCTTCGCGGCGGGGTGACCCGGGTCGGAGCCCGATCGACGGGTGAGCTCGCGCTCGCCGGTCTCGCCCAGGGCACGTATGCCGTCGAGCTCACGTCCGACGTCCCGATCGTCGCCTCCCTGTGGTCGAGCGGACGTGTCGGCAACGGTCCCGGTGACTTCCTCTGGGCACCCTCCACCTCTGCCAGCGGAGGGCTGCTCGGCGCGGCCTATCCGTCGTCGCCGGACAAGCCCCACCGGGTGGTCAGTGTCGTGGCGACCGGAGGGCCGGCAGGCGTCACCGTCACCTGGCGGACCGCAGGGGACGACGGGTGGACGACCCGCGAGCTTGATCTGTCGCGGGACTCGGCAACCTCGTTCGACATCGGCACGGTGGACTCGGTCTGGGTGCAGCGCAGCTCGGGTGTCGGTGAGGTGCGGTCCGCGGTCGCCTCGATCGGCGGTGGGGCGGGCGTACGGCACCTCTCCGCCGCGCCCCTCGTCGAGAGCGCGGTGATCTCCAAGGTCAGCCGGGCGTACCCCGTTCCCTGAACGACTCCGGTCTCAGAGGTCGATCTCGGACGGGGGCACGTTGAGCAGCGCCGCCACCTGCTCGGCGACGACCTCACGCACGATGACGGACACCTCGGCGGCATCTCGCGCCCGGGTCTCCACTGGGCGCCGGTAGATGACGATCCGGTGACCCGCGGCGCCGCCGACGGGGACGAGCCGGCCGACGGCGGCGGCCTGCTCCTCCCACGGCGCGGGGTCGCTCGACGGGACCTCCTCCACGGCGAACTCGACACCGGCATATCGGGTGCCGAGGTACTCACGGGCCCGCTCGGCGACCTCGATGACGATGTCGTCGAACGTCTCCCGGCGCGACCTCATCGCCGGCACCGCGGGCCAGGCCAAGGGGCCGCGGGGGCCACGGCCGCGCCGGTCGCGCCGGCGCGCAGACGCGGAGGACGGGGGGTCGACGGGGGCCACGGCACGAGACTACGGCGCGCCGACCCGGGGTCGTCGGAGCGGTGAATTAGAGTCCCTCGGGTGAACGCGTCCAGGAAGTGCACCAAGACCGCGTGCGCCCAGCTCGCGGTCGCGACGTTGACCTACGCGTACGCCGACCGCGCCGCCGTCCTCGGTCCGCTGGCGACCTACGCGGAGCCGCACTCGTACGACCTGTGCTCCGAGCACGCGATCCGCCTCACCGTCCCTCAGGGCTGGGAGGTCGTGCGCCTCGAGGGTGACGGCTACGAGCCCGCCCCGGAGATCGACGACCTCGTCGCCGTCGTCGAGGCAGTGCGCGAGATCCGCGAGATCCACCCGCCGCAGCCCACGGTCGCGAGCGCGGTCGCCAGCGCGATGCCGCTGCCGGGCGAGCAGCGCCGCGGCCACCTCCGCGTCCTGCCCGGCCTCGGCGAAGCCTGACCTGCACGGCCTGAGGGCCTCAGAGCTGAGGGTTTGGAGCCTGAGAGCCGAGGGCCTGGCGACCGCCTCGGCGAGGTCGGGGGAGCGTGGGGCTGGGGAGGCCAGGGGGAGGAACGACTTATTGCGCTTTTCGACCCGTCCCGCGGTCAGGCGTCGGGAGCATTCCCTGGTCGAAAGGCGCAACAAGTCGTGCTGTGGGGCCCGGCGCCGCGCAAGGCCAGTGGGGCAGTTGGGCCGGACGCGCGGCGCCAGTGCGGCCGGGCCGGTCTGGTCGCTCTGAGGCAGTCGGGTGGTCCGGCGGGGAGGTCGGCGGCCGACGTCTCTGGGCGAGGCTGGTGGGTGACGACTTATTGCGCTTTTCGACCCGTTCCGCGGTCAGGCGCCGGGAGCATTTCTTGGTCGAAAAGCGCAATAAGTCGGGCTGCGGGGCGGCCGGTGGTGGGCCGGCCGGCGCCGGACGGCGCCGGGCGAGCCGGGGAGTCGGTCTGGTCGGAATGCGCCATCAGTCGGGTTCTGGGTGGGTCAGGTTTGGATGTAGGTGGCGAGGTGTTGGGCGGTGAGGGTGGAGCGGTCGGCGACGAGGTCGGCGGGTGTCCCCTCGAAGACGAGCGTTCCGCCGTCGTGCCCGGCACCGGGTCCGAGGTCGATGATCCAGTCGGCGTGCGCCATCACCGCCTGGTGGTGCTCGATGACGATGACCGACTTCCCGCCGTCGACGAGCCGGTCGAGCAGGCCGAGGAGGTTCTCGACGTCGGCGAGGTGCAGGCCGGTCGTCGGCTCGTCGAGCACGTAGACCTCGCCCTTGTCGGCCATCTGCACCGCGAGCTTGAGCCGCTGGCGCTCACCGCCGGACAGCGTCGTGAGCGGCTGCCCCAGGGTGAGGTAGCCCAGCCCCACGTCGACGAGGCGGCCGAGGATGGTGTGGGCGGCCGGGATCCGCGACTCTCCCTCGGCGAAGAAGGCCAGCGCGTCGTCCATCGACATCGCGAGCACCTCGGCGATGTTGCGACCACCGAGGGTGTACTCGAGCACCGACGCCTGGAACCGCCGCCCCTCGCACTCCTCGCAGGGTGACTCGACCGTTGCCATGACGCCCAGCTCGGTGAAGATCACGCCGGCGCCGTTGCACGTCTGGCAGGCGCCCTCGGAGTTGGAGCTGAACAGGGCGGGCTTGACGCCGTTGGCCTTGGCGAACGCCTTGCGGACCGGCTCGAGCAGGCCGGTGTAGGTCGCCGGGTTGCTGCGGCGTGAGCCCTTGATCGCGGCCTGGTCGACGACGACGACGCCGTCGCGACCGTCGAGGGAGCCGTGGACGAGGGAGCTCTTGCCGGATCCGGCCACGCCGGTCACGGCCACGAGGAGGCCGAGCGGGATGTCGACGTCGACGTCGCGCAGGTTGTGGGTCGAGGCGCCCCGGACCTCGAGGGTGCCGGTGGCCGACCGCACCTCGGGCTTGAGCCGGGCGCGGTCGTCGAGGTGGCGTCCGGTGAGCGTGCCCGCCTTGCGGAGCTCCTTGACGGACCCCTCGAAGACGATCTCGCCACCGCCGGACCCGGCTCCCGGGCCGAGGTCGACGACGTGGTCGGCGATCCCGATCGTCTCGGGCTTGTGCTCGACGACGAGGACGGTGTTGCCCTTGTCGCGCAGGCGGAGCAGCAGGTCGTTCATCCGCGCGATGTCGTGCGGGTGGAGCCCGATGGTCGGCTCGTCGAAGACGTAGGTGACGTCGGTGAGCGAGGACCCGAGGTGGCGGATCATCTTCGTGCGCTGTGCCTCACCGCCCGACAGGGTGCCGGCGGGCCGGTCGAGCGAGAGGTAACCGAGCCCGATCTCCGTGAACGAGTCGAGCAGGTGCTGCAGCCCCTTGAGCAGGGGAGCAACCGACGGCTCGCGGAGGTCGCGGACCCACCCGGCGAGGTCGCTGATCTGCATGACGCACAGGTCGGCGATGGACTTCCCGCCGATCTTCGACTTCAGAACGTCGGCGGTGAGGCGGGTGCCGTGGCACTCGGGACACTCCTGGAACGTCACCGCCCGCTCGACGAAGCGGCGCACGTGCGGCTGCATCGCCTCGGTGTCCTTGGACAGCATCGACTTCTGGATCCTCGGGATGATGCCCTCGAAGGTGAGGTTGATGCCCTCGACCTTGATCTTCGTCGGGGGCGCGTAGAGCATCGTCTCGAGCTGCTTGGCGGTGAACTTCGCGATCGGCGTGTCCATCGGCAGGCCCATGCCCTCGAAGAGCCGGCCGTACCAGCCGTCCATGGAGTAGCCGGGGACGGTGAGCGCGCCGTCGTTCAGCGACCTGCTGTCGTCGTAGAGCGCCGCTCGGTCGATGTCGCTGACGTGCCCCATGCCCTCGCACCGCGGGCACATGCCACCGAGGTAGACCTGCTGCTGGGCGACGCGCTTCTCGGTGTGGCCGCCCTTCTCGGTCGTCATGACGCCGCTCGCCTTCCGGGTCGGCACGTTGAAGCTGTATGCCGTCGGCGGACCGACGTAGGGCGCGCCGATGCGGCTGTAGAGGATGCGGAGCATGGCGTTGGCGTCGGTGGCGGTGCCGACGGTCGAGCGCGGGTTGGCCCCCATGCGCTCCTGGTCGACGATGATCGCGGTTGTCAGCCCGTCGAGGTGGTCGACCTCGGGGCGCGCCAGCGAGGGCATGAAGCCCTGGACGAACGCGCTGTAGGTCTCGTTGATCATCCGCTGCGACTCGGCCGCGATGGTGCCGAAGACGAGCGAGCTCTTGCCCGACCCGGAGACGCCGGTGAAGACCGTGAGGCGGCGCTTGGGCAGCTCGAGGCTGATGTCCTTGAGGTTGTTCTCGCGGGCGCCCTGGACGCGGATGAGGTCGTGGGTGTCCGCGGGGTGCGACGTGGGGCTCATCGGGTCTCCAGGCTGGTGGGACGGCGGGCTCAGGCCACGCTAGCGGCCAGCTCCGACGATCGTGCCTCCTAGTAGGGTCACTGCGTGCCGCCTCACCACCTCTCCGACTTCGTCAAGGCCTACGACGTCCGCGGCCTGGTCCCCGAGCAGCTCGACGTCGACGTCTCGTGGGCGCTCGGGGCGGCGTTCGCCGAGGTCGTCGTCCTGCGCGAGGGCGGACGCGGCTGCGTCATCGGTCACGACATGCGCGCCTCGTCACCGGAGCTGTCCCGGGCCTTCGGGACCGGCGTCATGAGCCGCGCCGTCGACGTCACCCACATCGGCTTGGCGAGCACCGACGGCCTCTACTTCGCCAGCGGCCACCTCGGGCTGGCCGGCGCCATGTTCACCGCGAGCCACAACCCCGCGGCCTACAACGGCATCAAGCTGTGCCGGCCGGGCGCCGCACCGGTCGGGCTGGAGTCCGGCCTCGCCGACGTCCGCGACCTCGCCCAGGAGCTCCTCGACGGCACGGCGGAGCAGCGCCACGCGGAGCTGGGGACGAGCGAGGAGCGCGACGTGCTGCGCGACTACGCCGCCTTCCTGCGCGACCTCGTCGACCTCTCGCAGATCCGGCCGCTCACGGTGGTCGTCGACGCGGGCAACGGCATGGGCGGACACACGGTCCCGGCGGTCCTCGAGACCGGCGCCGGCCTCCCGGCGCTGCCGCTCACGGTGGTCCCGCTCTACTTCGAGCTCGACGGGACCTTCCCCAACCACGAGGCCAACCCGCTCGAGCCCGCGAACCTGCGCGACCTCCAGGCCGCCGTCCTCGAGCACGGCGCTGACATCGGGCTCGCGTTCGACGGTGACGCGGACCGCTGCTTCGTCGTCGACGAGCTCGGGGAGCCGGTGAGCCCGAGCGCGATCACGGCGCTCATCGCCACCCGTGAGGTCGCCCGCGAGGTCGCGACCGGGACGCTGGCGAGCGAGGTGTCGATCGTCCACAACGTCATCACCTCGGCGCAGGTCCCCGAGGTCATCGCCGCGCTGGGGGCCAAGGCCGTCCGCACCCGCGTCGGGCACTCCTACATCAAGGGCGAGATGGCCCGGTCCAATGCCGTCTTCGGCGGGGAGCACAGCGCGCACTACTACTTCCGCGACTTCTGGTTCGCCGACACGGGAATGCTCGCGGCGCTGCACACGCTCGCCGCCCTCGGTGAGCAGCCACGCAGCCTCAGCGAGATCATGGCCGGCTACGCGGCATACGCCGCCTCCGGCGAGATCAACTCGACCGTCGACGACCAGGCCGCGAGCACCGAGGCGGTGCGCGCCTGGGCGGGGGACAAGCAGGTCGAGGTCGACGAGCTGGACGGGCTGACCCTGACCCACGCCGGCGGGGAGGGCGACCCGATGTGGTGGCTCAACCTGCGCGGCTCCAACACCGAACCACTGCTGCGACTCAACGTCGAGGCAGCCGATGTGGCCACGATGGCCGCGATCCGCGACGATGTGCTGAGCGTTGTACGACGCACTGCGAGAGGAGACAGCTGATGTCAACGATGGAGCCCTGGCTGCGCGAGATCCTGCGCTGCCCCAGCTGCCGTTCCGAGCTGCGCGACGAGACGGGGGAGACCGGCCCCGAGCTGGCCTGCACCTCCGACACGTGCGGGCTCGTCTACCGGATCGACGACGGCGTCCCGGTGCTGCTCGTCGACGAGGCGCGCAAGCCGGTCTGACCGGCCGCGCCGCACGACCGTGCCGCACCTCGACGAGGCGTTCCTCGACTCCGCCCAGTCCCTCGAGGCCCTCGACAGCCGCGGGTCCCTGCGCGCGCTCGCGTCCGCGGGCGCCCAGGTGCGGCGGGCGATCGTCTCCGCACGTGAGGCCGGGATCGACCGGGTCGCCGGTGGCGACCGGCCCCGGTCGGTGCTCGTCGCCTCCCTCGGCGGCTCGTCGGTCGTCTGCGACGTCCTCGACGTGCTCGCCGAGCCCGGCTCACCGGTCCCGTTGACCACGCGGCGCGAGGCGCCGCTCCCCGGCTGGATCGGGCCGCTCGACCTCGTCATCGCCGTCTCCCAGTCCGGCCGCGCCGCGGGCCCGCTCGCGCTCGCGGCCGAGGCTGCGCGCCGCGGTGCGTCGCTGCTCACCGTCGGCGCCCCCGACTCCCCGCTCGCCGACGTCTGCGCCCGCGGTCGTGGGGTCCACGTCGACATCGCCGCGTCGGTCCCCACGTCGCGCGCCGCCCTGTGGTCGATGCTCACGCCGGTGCTGCTCGCCGCCGACCGCCTCGGCCTCGTCGAGTGCTCCGAGCAGGTGCTCGAGCGGGTCGCCGACCTCCTCGACGGGCGCGCCGAGGAGTGCCGGCCGTCGTCGGAGTCGTTCGTCAATCCCGCCAAGATCCTCGCCATCGGACTGGCCGAGACGGTGCCGGTCGTCCTCGGCGACGGGGCCCTCACCGGGGTGGCCGCGAGCCGGACCGCGGCGATGTTCGCGCGCACCGCGGGGGTGCCCACCACCCACGGCGCGCTGCCGGACGCCGCCTCGCAGGTCGTCGCCTGCTTCGACGGGCCGTTCGGCAGGTCGGGGGAGCCGACCGGCAACGGGTCGGCGGGCAGCGGCATCTTCGCGGACCCGTTCCTCGACGGTCCGCCCGCGCCGCAGCTGGGCCTGCTCCTCCTCCGCGACCACCTGGAGGCTCACCGCGAGCGCGGCGCCCCGGTGTCGGGCTTCCCGGCCGTCGACCTCGCCGAGGCGGTCGCCGAGTCCGCGCGCGACGCCGGCGTCAAGGTCTGGGAGGTCGAGGCCCTCGCCGGGCACCCGATCGAGCGGCTGGCCTCGCTCATCGCGATGACCGACTACGCCGCGACCTACCTCGCGCTCGGGCTCGGGCTGGACCCCGCCGTGTCGCGCCACGTCACCGAGCTGCGCGACCGCACCAGCTGAGCACGCCGGACCGGCCGAGCAGCAGCATCAGCGGCCGAGGACCTCGCGGTCGCCCGGGTCCCGAGCCGGGTCGTGCTCGGGCAGGGAGTCGAATGCCCAGTCCGAGCGCTTCCACTCCGGCACGGGCGTGGCGCAGTCGTCGTGGGGGACGAAGCGGGAGCGCCGGATCAGCTCGTAGCGGTGGATGTAGCGCGGACAGTTCGGGTACACCCTGGTCGCGTGCACCCGCACGACGAACTGCGCCTCGGGCCACTCGCCGAGGAGCGGGTCGTCCAGGTCGATGCTCGCCTCGCCCTCGAGGCGCATCCGGTGGCCGCGCACGAAGTCGATGAAGAGCATCCCCACGGCGGGGTTGACGAGGATGTTGCCGGTCGAGAGGTACATGCCGTTGCCGTCGTAGTTCGGGAACGCCACCGTGCGCTGGTCGAGCACCCTGACGAAGCCCGGGTCGCCGCCCTTGTAGCTGCAGGTCGGCCGGCCCTGCGCGTCGGCCGTCGCGAGGAAGAACATGTCGCACGCCTCGATGAACGCGCGGTCGCCGTCGTCGATCGTGTCGTCGACGAGCAGGCCGTCGATGCGGTCGGCCAGGGCCCTCGTGTCGAAGCGGTCCTGCAGGCCGCGGCTGCCGTCGTGGTATCCCGAGCCCATGGCTCCTCCTACTCCGGCCCGGCGCCTCGGACCACCCCGGGCGAGCCCACCGTGCCTCACCTTCCGAGTATGCGACGTTCTCAGTGCGCCGTCACGCGTCGGTTCAGTGCTGGGCGAGGTCGAGGACCTCGGCGGTCGGCAGGTCCGCGAGGGCGGCGCCGCTGACGAGGATCTTGCTGCCGCGGATGCCGCTGCCGATGACGACGTCACCGGCGGCGACGACGGCGGCGTCGACGAGGAGCGGCCAGTCGGCCGGGAGCCCGACCGGGGTGATCCCGCCGAACTCCATGCCGGTGAGCAAGACCGCGTCGTCGTGCGCGGCGAACGAGATCTTGCGGACCCCCAGGTGCCGTCGCACGACCCCGTTGACGTCGGCGCGGTGCGTCGCGAGGACGAGGACCGCCGCGTGGGTCGTCTCACCCGCGCGCTTGCCCGCGACGATGACGCAGTTGGCGCTCGCCTGCGGCGAGACGTCGTATGCCGCACAGAACGCTGCCGTGTCCGCGAGGGTCGCGTCGATGGGCGCCACCTGCGCTGCCGCGATGCCCGCGGACGCCGCCAAAGCGGCGGCGACCGGGGCCGCGAGGAGGTCCGGGTGTGCGAGCGCAGGTGACCAGTCGAGCGATCCGCGGGCGGACGGCATACGGGTCAATGCTTCTCGTCGCTGGGGACGTCCGCCTTGGGGTGGGAGCCCTCGGGCTCGCCGTGGCCGCCCTTGCGCGGGACGACGTGCATGATCGCGACGACGACGGCGCCGATGATGAGGCCGAGGATGGCCGAGCCGATGGTGTTGGTGACCCAGCCGAGGACGCCGCCGAGGGCCCCGGTGGCCTCGTGGACCGCCTCCTCCGCGTGGTGGACCCACTCGTAGGGGTAGTGCAGCGGCGACCAGTACTGGCTGAGCTCGTCGAGCCCGACGAGGATGATGTGCCCGCCGACCCAGATCATCGCGGCGATGCCGACGACGGAGAGCGTGCTGAGGAGCTTCGGCATCGCCGCCACGAGGCCGCGACCGATCGTGGCCTGGGTGCCGGACTTGCCGGCGAGGTGGAGGCCGACGTCGTCCATCTTGACGATGAGGGCGACGACGCCGTAGACGAGCGCGGTGATGGCGATGGCGACGACGGCGAGGATCGCCGCGCGAAGGACGAATCCCTCGTCCTTGACCTCGTTGAGCGAGATGACCATGATCTCGGCCGAGAGGATGAAGTCGGTGCGGATCGCGCCGCTCGTGATGGTGTCCTCGTCGGCGACCTCCCCGGCCTCGTGAGCCTTGTCGGCCGCGTCCTCGCTGTGGCCGCTGACCCGCTCCCAGATCTTCTCGACGCCCTCGAAGCAGAGGTAGGTGCCGCCGATCATGAGCAGCGGCGTGAGCGCCTGCGGGAGGAACTGGCTGAGCAGCAGGGCAGCGGGGAGGATGAAGAGGAGCTTGTTCTTCAGGGACCCGATCGCGATCTTCTTGATGATCGGCAGCTCGCGCTTGGGGTCGATGCCCTGGACGTACTGCGGCGTCACCGCGGTGTCGTCGACGATGACACCGCTGGCCTTGACGCTGGCGCGTCCGGCTGCGGCGGCGACGTCGTCGATCGAGGCGGCGGCCGCCTTGGCGAGCACCGCGATGTCGTCGAGCAGGGCGAACAGACCGCCGGCCATCAGGTCACCTGTCGGTCTGTGAGGGGGAAGAGGTGCAGCACCCGGACAGCCTACCCACGGGCCGGCGGGTGGAACGGACGCGAAGGAGGGCGCGGGCGCGGATGGGAGGGCGGGCCGTCGGGTGCCGTTCCGGGCAGGAATTCCGTCGCGCCTTCCGGCCGTTGTCACACCATGAGCACTGACCCGGGCGCGGAGTCGGCCGCGCTGGACGCCTACTCGGCGATCGTCACCTCCGTCGCGGCCCAGCTGACACCGAAGGTCGCGGCGCTCCGGATCCGGTCGCGGCGCGGCGAGACGGCGGGCTCCGCCGTCGTCCTCACGAAGGACTCCCACCTCATCACCAACGCCCACGTCGTCGGCGACGCCACCGGTGGTGACGCGGAGTTCGCCGACGGCACGGTCGCCCACTTCGAGCTCGTGGGCCGCGACGCGCTGTCCGACATCGCGGTCATCAGGGCTGACGGAGCGGTGCCCAGCCCGCCCGAGTACGGGGATGCGAATGCGCTGCTCGTCGGGTCCCTCGTCGTGGCCGTCGGCAACCCGCTCGGACTCACCGGGACGGTGACGGCGGGAGTGGTGAGCGCGCTCGGGCGCAGCCTGCCGGTGCGGACCCGCACCTCGGCGCGCCTCATCGAGGACGTCATCCAGACGGACGCCGCGCTGAACCCCGGCAACTCCGGCGGCGCCCTGGCCGACAGCCGCGGTCGCGTCGTCGGCATCAACACGGCCGTCGCCGGAGCGGGCCTCGGCCTGGCGGTTCCGATCAACGCCACGACCCACCGGATCATCTACACGCTGATGCACGACGGGCGGGTGCGGCGTGCCTACCTCGGTGTGGTGAGCACGCCAGCACGGCTCATGCCGGCCCAGGCGGAGCACTACGGGCAGCGCGTCGCGCTGCGCGTCGTCGAGGTCTTGGAGAGGAGCCCGGCCGCCCAGAGCGGTCTGCGGGCGGGCGACCTGGTCCTCGCGATCGACGGCGCGCCGCTCGGTGATGCCCAGTCGCTGCAGAGGCACCTCTTCGCCGACGCGATCGGGAGGCGCATGGAGATCACCGTCCTGCGCAACGGCGCCCTCGTCGACGCCGTCGTGCTGCCCAGCGAGCTTCCCGACGAGTCGCCGATCAGGTAGGGGCGGGGGTCCGGGACGCGCTCGGATCGCAGACCTGCGTGCTCAGCTCTCGCCGTCCTCACCCTCGACGACGGCAGGACGGGCCACCTCGGAGTCGGGGTCCACGGCGTAGTCGCCGCGCACGTCCTCCCACGTGTCGAGCTTGTCCTCGTCGAGGTCGAGGCGGACCTCGTCCCGCACCTCGTCGCCGTTGTCGCCGCTGGCGAAGGTCTCACTCATCGCGTGCGCTCCGCTCGTCCCCGCGCGGGCCGGCCCCGCACACGTCATGTCTACCGCGTCGAGTCGGTACGATGGGGGCTGCCGGCGCGGGTGATACCCCGTTCTCGTGAACGCCCAGATGGGCTGCGCCGGGTCTGACAACCACATTCGACAGGGAAGAGATTTCGCATGTCCTTCGACTACAAGGTTGCCGACCTGAGCCTCGCCGAGGCCGGCCGTCACCAGATCCGTCTTGCCGAGCACGAGATGCCCGGCCTCATGAGCCTGCGCGAGGAGTTCGGAGCGTCCCAGCCGCTCAAGGGCGCCCGCATCGCCGGCTCGCTGCACATGACCGTGCAGACCGCCGTGCTCATCGAGACCCTCACCGCGCTCGGCGCCGAGGTCCGCTGGGCCTCCTGCAACATCTACTCCACCCAGGACGAGGCCGCCGCGGCCGTCGTCGTCGGGCCGCAGGGCTCCGCCGACGACCTCCAGGGTGTCCCCGTCTTCGCCTGGAAGGGCGAGACGCTCACCGAGTACTGGGAGTGCACCGAGCAGATCCTCACCTGGCCCGGTGGCCACGGCGCCAACATGATCCTCGACGACGGTGGTGACGCCACGATGCTCGTCCACAAGGGTCGCGTGTGGGAGGCCGCCGGTCAGGTGCCCCCCACCGACGACGCGGACTCCGAGGAGGTCGGTGTCTTCAAGGAGCTCGTGCGCAAGACCCTCGCCGCCGACCCGCAGAAGTGGACCACCGTCGCCGCCGAGATCAAGGGCGTCACCGAGGAGACCACCACGGGCGTGCTCCGCCTCTACGAGCTCGCCCGCGCCGGAGAGCTCCTGTTCCCGGCCATCAACGTCAACGACTCGGTCACCAAGAGCAAGTTCGACAACAAGTACGGGTGCCGCCACTCCGTCATCGACGGCCTCAACCGCGCGACCGACGTGCTCATCGCCGGCAAGGTCGCGGTCGTCTGCGGCTACGGCGACGTCGGCAAGGGCTGCGCCGAGGCGCTGCGCGGCCAGGGTGCTCGCGTCATCGTCACCGAGATCGACCCGATCTGTGCGCTGCAGGCCGCGATGGAGGGCTACCAGGTCGCCAAGCTCGAGAGCGTCATCGGCATCGCCGACATCTACGTCACGACGACCGGCAACTTCAACATCATCACCGCCGAGCACATGCAGCAGATGAAGAACAAGGCGATCGTGGCCAACATCGGCCACTTCGACAACGAGATCGACATCGCCGGCCTCGCCAAGGTCCCGGGCATCACCAAGACCGAGATCAAGGCCCAGGTCCACGAGTGGACCTTCTCCGGCGGCACATCCATCATCGTGCTGTCCGAGGGCCGGCTGTTCAACCTGGGCAACGCCACCGGCCACCCGAGCTTCGTCATGTCGAACTCCTTCGCGAACCAGACGATCGCCCAGATCGAGCTGTTCACGAAGAACGACGACTACGACAAGCAGGTCTACGTCCTGCCCAAGCACCTCGACGAGAAGGTCGCGCGCCTGCACCTCGAGGCCGTCGGGGTCGAGCTCACCGAGCTGACCAAGGAGCAGGCCGAGTACATCGGCGTCGACGTGGCCGGCCCGTACAAGTCGGACCACTACCGGTACTGAGCCGAGGTTTTCGCAGCCACACCCCGGGTATGCCGTCTGCTCACCTCGAGCGGACGGCATACCTGCGTCTCCGGGCGCTGAGGACGCCTGTCCTCAGCGGCTGCTCACGAGAATCCGGGCGTGCGCAGGGCGTAGGCCGCGTAGCCGGCGACCTCGTCTCGCAGCAGTTTCTCCTCCCACCGGGCGCGCAGCACCTGGAACATCCCGAGGAACCCGACGACGAGCCAGGCCCAGCCCCCACCTGCGACCAGCGCGAGGCCAATGGAAGCGAGGTACTCGAAGACGTAGAGCGGATGCCGGAAGACGCGGTACGGCCCGCTGGTGGCGAGCTCCCGTGCCTGCGGCACGACGCTGATGTTGGTGTTGAGGACGAGCAGCGCCCACGTCGACAGGGCGACTCCGCCTACGACGAGCAAGGATCCGGCGGTTGCCGCGCTCGCGTTCGCCCCACCCGGCGCCACGACGGGAATGATGAAGGGCGAGAACGTCGCTGCTCCTGCCACCATCCACACCTCCGGCCGTCGGTCCGTGCGGGACGCCGTCCCGCGCCGGAGGTACATGACCGCGAGGACGGCGTAGAAGGCCAGGGCAGCCGCGGTCCCGAGCGTGGCGACGCTCGAGCGTGCGTCGTCGCCGAGGAGCTTCGCGACGTTGAGGGCGATCAGACCGGCGCAGACCGGCACGAGGATCGCGCGGCCGAGGTCCGGCCCAGGTGTGGGGCGCATGGACCGCAGTATCACTGCGGACCGCCCTCGATGTCCCGGTTTCAGCGATATCGTCACCTAGTTCAGTCTTGTCATCTTCAAAAGGGGTCACTGCTCAGAGGCAGATTTGGGCTCAAACACCGCATACTCTCCGTCGTGCCACGAGTCTGAGCACGAATTCGAAGCGTGGAGGGCGCCTGGCACCCGGTCCGCCGGTGTCAGGCCGGATACGTTCATGTGATGACTACTCGATAATGGCTCAAATGAACTAGTACAAGATGGCTAGTAAGCACCATGGCTACCGAGAGTCGCTACCCTCCACGATGGTCCGCGGGAGCCGGGGGAATCCGGGCGCTCAGTGCAACACCCTCAGACGGGGCAAACCGAGCCCGACGTGCTGGTGACGTTCCACCCGTGCCCGGCTTCGGGGAGGCACCGGTCTCCGGCACGGCTGTCCCCTTGCCGTGTACCGGCTTCGGAGCTCCCTCTGAGCTTGTCCTCCCTCGTCACCCCTTCCACACCAACAGAAAGAAGTCACGACATGTCCTCTTCGCTCCTGCGCCTCCGTCGCCGCGTCACCTCCGAGAAGGGCGCAACGATGGTCGAGTACGGCCTCATGGTCGCGCTCATCGCGGTCATCGTCATGGCCGCGGTCGGTCCCCTCGGCACCGCCATCGCGGCGATGTTCGGGACCATCACCGCAGCGATCTGAGCAGTGCTGACGGTGGGTCGACGGCCTTCGCGGACGGCGACCCACCACCAGCAGCCGATCGCCCATCTGCACGACCACAGCACGTCACGATGACATCCAGGGGGCACGACATGAGGCGACGGGACGACCGCGGCGCGACCATGGTCGAGTTCGCCCTGCTCACCCCTCTCCTCCTGCTGGTCCTCTTCGGCCTCATCGACATGGGGCGGATGTTCCTCGTGCAGGCGATGGTCACCAACGGTGCCCGTGAAGGGGCCCGGATGGCGTCGCTCAACATCGTCGACGCCGGCCTGACGACGCGGGTCGACGCCTCCATGCCAGGTCTGGGCCCCCTTTCGGGTCCCGGTGGCACACGCGTGATCGTCGTGACGCCCTGTCCGACGCCGCGCACCCCGACGTCCGCCGCGACGGTCAGGGTGGAGACGGTGGGCTTCGCCTGGGTGGGGCTCGGCGCGCTGGGCGGGGCGATCCCCACACCGATCCCCAGAGCGACGTCCTCGATGCGGTGCGGCGGATGAGCCCCCGACCCCACCGGCAGCGCGACGAGCGCGGCGCCGTGGCAACCCTGGTCGCGGCTCTCGTCGGTCTGTTCGTCGTCACTGGGCTGCTCGCGTGGTCGGTTGACGCCGGCCAGGTGTTCTGGGAGCGGCGCCAGACCCAGAACGCCGCGGACGCCGCCGCCCTCGCGCTCGCCCAGAGCTGTGCCAGCTCGAACTGCACCGTGGACGCCGACAGCCTCCCGGCGCTGGTCGGTGCCAACACGGTCAACAACGGCACTCGAACCCACGCCATCGAGCGCCAGTGCAGGCGCAACTTGCCGGCGGGTGCGGTCACGAACTTGCCAGAATGCCCGACTCCGGTGCCGTCCCCGACGACGCCGCAGGATGTCGTGCTGCGTGAGTGCCCACCGCTGCCGTCGGGAGTCGGCCCGCTGCCCTATGTGGAGGTGCGGGTCCGGGCCAACGACGGTGGCGCCGCCAGCATCCCCAACCCGTTCACCAGGGTCAACACGACGGGACCGGACACGAGCGACGTCCTGTCCTGCTCCCGCGCGGCCTGGGGCATACCCACGTCCGGGACGTTCACCGCCCCGATCGCCATCTCCACGTGTGAGTGGAACAAGTTCTCCAACGGTGGGACCATCTACCACCCCGCGCCGGCAGGAGCGTGGCCGGGGTACGGCGGAGCGGGCCAGTCCGCGTGGCCGCTGGGTCCGACGACGCCCAACACCCCCGGACGCGAGATCGTCATCACGCTCCACAACCCGGCGGACGGGGAGTGTCCGGCGGGGCCGAGCGGCGGTGACGCGCCGGGTGGCTTCGGATACCTCGCGACGACGTCCCCCTGCACCGTGTCGACCACGACGACCAACGGGGTCGACTACTGGGCCTTCGTCGACACGGGGAGTTCGGCACCCAACCCGTGCAGGCCGGCGATCGCCAGCCTTCGGGACAACGGACCGGTCATGGACCTCCCGGTGTTCGACTGCATCGTCAACAACGGGTCAGGAGCCGTGACACCGGCGACCGACTGCAGCTCGGGCCACGGGTCCAACGCGACGTATCACCTGGCTGGGATCGCCCGCTTCTATCTCAGTGGTTACCGCATCACCGGTGGCGAGACGCGACCGAGCCGGGTCACGGGAGCGGTCCCCTGTTCGGGCTCGGTCCGGTGCATCTCGGGCTGGTTCGTCCAGGGCGTGCTCAACAACCCCGCCGGCACCGTGGTGCCGCCCACCGCCTCCCACCCCGGCTTCGGCCTCTCGGCCGTCATCGCCGCCGGCTGAGCCACTCTCCGCTCCCGAAAGGCCATCAGTTCATGGGTCGTCGCGTTCTCGCCCTCATCGCCGCAGTCGTGCTCGCGCTCGTCGGCGCGTCGCTCGTCCTGCTCTACGCACGCGGTGCGGACGACCGGGCGCTCCGGGGCCAGCAGCCCCAGACGGTCTTCGTGGCCGAGCAGCTCGTGCCGTCGGGCACCACGCTCAAGGACGCCGAGCGCGGCGGGCTCCTCAGGCGCACGCAAGTCGCGGCCAAGGCCAAGCCCGCGGGCGCCCTCGCGGAGGTGCACGGTGACAACAGTGGGCTGGTCGCCGTCGCGGACATCGCCCCCGGTCAAGTGGTGCTCGACGCGGCCTTCGGGAGCGAGCGGATCGGGCAGAAGGCGATCGGCGTCCCGGCCGGGAAGGTGGCCATCTCGGTCAGTCTCGAGGACCCCAACCGGGTCGGGGCCTTCGTCACACCGGGCAGCACCATCACCCTCTACGACACGTACGACCTGGAGAAGCTCGGGACCGACGAGGCGACGAAGCAGTACAACGAGCTGAAGATCAAGGGGACGTCCGTGCTGCTCACCAAGGTCCAGGTCATCGGCATCGGCACCTCCAGCCTGTCCGGTGCGACGGTCTCGCCGACGTCCGCCGAGGACGCTCAGGGAGGCACCGCGACGACGACGGCCACTCCGGTGCAGAGCTACCTCGTCACCGTGGCCGTGACCCCCGCCGAGTCGTTGAAGCTCGTCCACGCGATCCAGCACGGCGAGTCCCAGAACAACCCGGCGAAGCACATCTACTTCGGACTCGAGGGATCAGACACCACCGTGGACCCCAAGCTCACCACCGACGACTTCCGCTACCACGGGGCTCCCTGATGACCATTCTCTGGGCGAACGAGGCCGGGGCGGAGGACCGCTACCAGTTCGCCCTGGGTCGGGTCCACCTCCTCGCGTCCGCGCCGCTCGTGCACCGAGCGCTCGACGAGGACCAGCACGCCGACCTCGTCGTCATCGGGCCCCTGGTCGACCTGGATGAGGCCTCGCGCCTCGTCGAGTCGGTCCGGGCCGACCGGCCCGAGATCGGGTTCATCCTGCTGCGTCACCGCCTCGACGTCACGACGATGAGCCAGGCACTGCGCAGCGGCTTCCGTGAGGTCATCGCCTCGGACGACGCGCCCGCGCTGTCCGACGCGGTGCGCCGCAGCCGCGACCTCACCGCGAAGCTCGCGGGCCACCACGGCGCGACGTCGACCCAGGGTCGCATCGTCACCGTCTTCTCGGCCAAGGGTGGGGTCGGCAAGACGACGTTGTCGACGAACCTCGCCACCCACCTGGCGCTCAGCGGCCTGCGCACGCTGCTCGTCGACCTCGACCTCTCGTTCGGCGACGTGGGCATCAGCATGCAGCTCATGCCCACGAGCTCGGTGCACGACGCGGTGGCCATGGGCGGGAACCTCGACGCCGAGGGTCTCGCGCAGCTGGTCACTCGGCACGAGCCGAGCGGGCTCGACGTCGTGGCCGCGCCGATCGACCCGTCACTGGCGGACCGCATCAGCGCCCAGGTCGTCACCGAGCTCTTACGCGTGGCTGCAGGGTCATACGAGTTCGTCATCGTCGACACCCCGCCCTCCTTCACCGAGCACGTGCTCGCTGCCTGTGACCTGAGCAGCCTGCTCATCCTCATCGCCACGCTCGACATCCCCGCGGTGAAGAACCTCAAGCTCGCCCTCGACACGCTCGACGCCCTCGGCAGTCCCCGGGAGGCTCGCGTCATCGTGCTCAACCGTGCGGACGTCAAGGTGGGCCTCGACCTCGAGGACGTCGTGCAGGCCATTGGCGCTCCCATCGCGGTGAGCATCCCGGCGAGCACGAGCGTCCCGGCGTCGGTCAACCGCGGCGTGCCACTGGTGCTGGAGTCGCCGCGCGACCCCGTCAGCGTGGCCCTGCGCGAGATCGCCGACACCCACATCCGGGCCCGCTTCGGCGGGCCGGTCGAGGAACCCCAGCGCCGCAGCCTCTTCAGCAGGAGAAGCCGGTGAGCACCCTGGCAGACCGCCTCGACAGCGCACGGCGCGCCCAGGACCCGATCGGTGCGTCCTCGGGGTCGACCGTCGAGCGCCGCCGTGGGGCCAGCCCCCTGGTGGCGGTCAAGGAGCGGGTGCACCAGGGGCTGATGGACGCTCTGGGCCCTCAGCTGTACGACCCCCACCTCAAGGAGTCGGTGCTCGCGGGCCAGGTGCGCCAGACCCTCCAGGAGGTCATCGACGCCGAGCACACGCCGCTGTCGCTGGCCGACAGGACGCAGATCGCCCAGGAGGTCTCCGACGAGATCCTCGGTCACGGACCACTCGAGCCGCTGCTGCGCGACCCCGAGGTGACCGAGATCATGGTCAACGGACCCGACAGCATCTTCATCGAGCGGGCAGGGAAGATCTACCCGACCACCGCCCGGTTCGGTGACGAGACCCACCTGCGGCGGATCATCGACAAGATCGTCGGACGGATCGGACGGCGCGTCGACGAGGCCAGTCCACTGGTCGACGCCCGGTTGCCCGATGGCTCACGCGTCAACGCCGTGGTCGCGCCCATCGCCCTCGATGGCGCCATCCTGACCATTCGCAAGTTCTCGCCGGACCCGTTCACCGACAAGGACCTCGTGTCCTTCGGGACCTTCACGCCACCGGTGCGGGACTTCCTCTTCGCCTGTGTCCGAGGACGTCGCAACATCATCATCTCCGGGGGCACCGGCTCGGGCAAGACGACGACCCTCAATGTCATCTCGTCCTTCCTGCCCGACGACGAGCGCATCGTCACCATCGAGGACGCGGCGGAGCTCCAGCTGCGGCAGCAGCACGTGCTGCGCCTGGAGTCCCGTCCCGCGAACATCGAGGGCACCGGACTGGTGACCATCCGTGACCTCGTGCGCAACGCGTTGCGGATGCGCCCCGACCGGATCGTCGTCGGAGAGGTCCGGGACGGCGCGGCCCTCGACATGCTGCAGGCCATGAACACCGGCCATGACGGCTCGATCACGACGGTTCACGCCAACAGCGCTCGCGACTCGTTGTCCCGGCTCGAGACCATGGTCCTAATGGCCGGCATCGAGCTGCCGATCCGGGCGATCCGCGAGCAGGTCTCGGGTGCCGTGGACCTCATCATCCAGCAGGCTCGCCTCAAGGACGGGTCGCGCCGCATCACGCAGATCACCGAGGTGGTGGGGATGGAGGGTGACATCATCACGCTCCAGGACCTCTTCACCTTCGACTACGGCGCGGGTCGGGACCACACCGGCCGGTTCCTCGGCGAGCTGCGCAGCACGGGGATCAGGCCGAGGTTCACCCAAGAGCTGAACGATCTCGGCGTGGAGCTGCCGATCCCGCTCTTCGCGCCCCCCCTGCCATGAAGCTGGTGCGCACCTCCCGGCTCGTGGCCGCGCTCCTGACGGCCGCCTGCGCCGCTGGCGTGGGGCAGGCCGTGGCCGCCCCGGTGCCGCCCGTCCCGGGCTCGATCGGGAACGTCCGGGTCACCGGCGAGCACGTCACCGGCGTGCTCAACCTCAGGGCGGGGCAGCAGGTCGTGTCCGTCGACCCGGGGTTGACGGCCACGCTGGGGGGCGCCGACGCGTCGGTGTCGACGAAGCAGCTCGCCCCGGCGAGGCGCACCACCGTCCTGCTCATCGACGCGAGCGGCTCCATGGGCCGGTCCGGCATGGCGACCGTGCGGTCGGCGGTGAAGGACTTCCTCGCGACCGCCCCCCAGGACGTCAAGGTGGGGGTGGTCTCCTTCGGCAACACGGCCGGCCCGGAGCTGGCGCCCACCCTCGACCGGCCCGCGGTCCAGCGCGCCGTGGACGGACTCCGAGCCGACGGTGAGACTGCGCTCTTCGCCGGTGTCACCCAGGCCGTCGGCATGCTGGGCACGGCGGCCGACCGCAGCATCGTCCTGCTCAGTGACGGCAAGAACACCGTCGGTGACCGCACCACGGGGCTCGCGGCCGCGGTCGCGGCGCTCACCCGCTCGCGGGTGCGCGTCGAGGTGGTGCGGTTCACGACCGGTGAGAACGATCCCGCCGCCCTGGCTGCCTTCGCCAAGGCGGGCGGTGGCTCCGTCGCTGAGGCCACGGACACGGCAGCGGTGCGCGCGGCGTTCCTCGTCGCGGCGAAGGTGCTCGACGCGCAGAGCGAGTTCGACCTGACCCGCCCCGCGAACGTCACGGGACGCGTGCCGCTCGTGCTCACCGGGACGGCGAGCGGCCGTCCGTTCACCATGGCGACGACCGTCGACCTGGGAGCGTCGCCCAGTGCCGCCGCCTCCCCATCGCCAACCGTCGTCACGGCTCCGGACACGGGTCCGGTGGTGCTCACCCGGGTCGGTGGAGGCCAGGGCCGGATGCTCGTCGGGGGGCTGTTGGCACTGTTCGTCGCGGTCGCGGTGCTGGTCATTGCCATCGCCGACCCGTTCCGGTCGTCACGCCGCGACCGCGTTGCCGAAGTCTCCAACTACACGCTCGTCGGGTCCGGCGGGTCAGCGAGGCAGGTCGAGGCCACACCCTCCGCGGTGGCGCAGTCGGCGGTGCGCATGGGCGAGAAGGTCATGGCCGGGCGCTCGTCGACGGCACGCACCATGGAGCTCATCCGCCGGGCCGACCTGCCACTGCGCGCGGGGGAGTGGTTCGTGCTGCGGATCCTCGCGGTGGTGGTCGCCGTGGCGCTCGTGACGACGCTCGCGCCGCTCCCGTGGTGGATCGGAGCACCGACCAGCTTCCTCGTCGGCTTCTTCCTGCCCGCCGTTGTCCTCCGCACCCTCGCGGCTCGTCGGGCGCGCAGGTTCGAGGCGATGCTGCCCGACGTCATGATGCTCATCGCCACCACGCTGGCGAGCGGCTTCAGCCTTCCGCAGGCCCTCGACTCCGTCGCGAGGGATGCGGCCGAGCCGGCGGGCAAGGAATTCTCCCGAGCCCTGGCCGAGGCGCGCATCGGTGCTGACCTGTCCGACGCCCTGGACCACACGGCCCAGCGCATGGGCAGCGAGAGCCTGACCTGGACGACCATGGCGATCCGGATCCAGCGGGAGGTGGGGGGCAACCTCGCCGACACGCTGCGCACGACCGCCCACACGCTGCGAGAGCGAGAGTCCCTCCACCGCCAAGTGAACGCGCTGTCCGCGGAGGGCCGACTCTCGGCATGGATCCTCATGGCCCTGCCGGTGGGCATCTTCCTCTACATGACGCGGGTGAATCCGGAGTACATCGCGATCCTGTGGACCACCGTGCCGGGAGTCATCCTGCTCGTCGGCGCGGTCGTCGGCATGTGCGTCGGGGCACTCTGGTTGCGCAAAGTCGTCCGGATCGAGGTCTGACGTGCTCGTCCTCGGAGCTCTCCTCGTCGCGCTGGCTCTCGGGGTCCTCGCCCTGCTGGCGGGCACCATCAACGTCGGCGCGACCGGTGTCGCCCGCTCGCTCGAGCTGATCAACTACCGCCCCGACAGCCGCAACGTCTCCAGTGCGGACCTCGCGGCGCGGGACCGGTTCGTCCTCCCGTTCGAGGCCGCCCTGAAGTCACTGGCCCACCGGCTCTCCCCGGGCGGCACTGCTGAGCGACTGGCCGCGAACCTCGACCGTGCGGGCAACCCCGCGGCGTGGCCGGTCGAGCGGCTCTTCGGTGCCAAGGGTCTCGGGCTCGTCGCGGGTGTCATCATCGGCGTCCTGTATGCAGGGGTCACCTTCACCGGGCTCGTCGCCGGGGCCGTCATGGCCGTGGCGTTGTTCTTCCTTCCGGACCTGCTCGTCTACAACATCGGTCTGCGGCGTCAGGAGCAGCTGCGCAGGGGCTTTGCCGACGCCCTCGACATGCTCACGGTGTGTGTCGAGGCGGGGCAGGGGTTCGACGCGGCCCTGGCCCAGGTCGCACGGACCGTCCCCGGTCCCATCGGCGGCGAGTTCGCCCGCGTCATCGCCGAGGTCCAGATCGGCAAGAACCGGTCGAACGCCTTCCAGGCGATGGCACAGCGCAACACGGCACCCGAGGTCAAGAACTTCATCTCCGCCATCGTCCAGGCCGACCGCCTCGGCGTCCCCATCGGAGGGGTCCTGCGGGAGCAGACGAAGGAGATGCGCGTCGTGCGCCGCCAGCTGGCGGAGGAGAAGGCGCAGAAGGTCACCGTCAAGGTGGTCTTCCCCGTGCTGCTGTGCATCTTCCCGGTGATCTTCATCGTCATCCTCGGCCCCGCTGCCATCAGCATCTACCAGTCGGTGATCGGCGGCGGGTGAACGTCGGGTCGGGCCTCTCCGACCGGCACAGTTCGCTGTGCGAACATTGCTCCAGTGGCGCGGCGACAGCGCCGCCCCAGCCGTGTAGCCACTGAGGGAGGACTGACCGTGAAGGGTCGCGTGCTCGTCGTCGACGACGATCTCGCTCTGTCGGAGATGCTCGGCATCGTGCTGCGCAACGAGGGCCTGGAGGTCAGCCACGTGGCCGACGGCTCCGGTGCGCTCGCCGCCTTCCGCGAGACCAGGCCCGACCTCGTGCTCCTCGACGTCATGCTTCCCGGCATCGACGGCCTCGAGGTGTGCCGACGGATCCGCGCCGAGTCCGGCGTCCCCATCGTCATGCTCACCGCCCGCACGGACACCATCGACGTCGTCGTCGGTCTCGAGTCCGGGGCGGACGACTACGTCGTCAAGCCCTTCAAGCCGCAGGAGCTCATCGCCCGGGTCCGCGCGCGCCTCCGCCGCGACAACGACGCCGAGCCCGAGCGCCTCACCATCGGCGACCTCGCCGTCGACGTCGCCGGCCACTCGGTCAAGCGCGGCGAGGAGTCGCTCAACCTCACGCCGCTCGAGTTCGACCTCCTCGTGGCGCTCGCCCGCAAGCCCTGGCAGGTCTTCACCCGCGAGGTCCTCCTCGAGCAGGTCTGGGGCTACCGGCACGCCGGCGACACCCGCCTCGTCAACGTCCACGTCCAGCGACTGCGGTCCAAGATCGAGAAGGACCCCGAGCGCCCCGAGATCGTCGTCACCGTGCGCGGGGTCGGCTACCGGGCCGGACCGGCCTGACCATGTCGGGGACGCCGACCGCCACCACCGGCGCCGGGACGTCACCGTCACCCACCCTGTCCGGGCACGTCCGGCAGATCGGTGGCCGGGCGATGCAGGGTCTGCGCGTTGCCGGAGGCGCCGTCGTCTCGCTGGCCCGCTGGCTCCTGCGCACCTGGCGGCGCTCGCTCCAGTTCCGGGTCGTGTCGACGACGGTGGTCCTCGGCATCGTCGTCGTCTCCCTGCTCGGCTCCTACCTCTACAGCGAGATCGCCGACGGCCTGCGCCGTGACCGGGTCGCAACGAGCGAGTACGAGGCCCGCACGCTCACGGCCCAGGCCCAGGAGCGCTGGGACAACACCACCGCGACGACGGTGCAGGAGCTCAACATCATCGCGCTCGACCTCATGCGGTCGACGCTCACACCGGCCGGACCGCAGCCCTCGCGCTACGTCGTCATGATCCGTGGCGCCAAGAACACGAGCCCGACCGTCCTCGACCCGCTCGGGTCCGGGGGCCTCGGGCTGGCCTCGGTGAGCCAGGAGCTCCGGCAGGCCGTGGCCGCCGACCCCAGCCGCCAGCAGACGGTCGTCAACGACGTCCTCGTCGACGGCGCCCAGGTCCCGGCGGTGTTCGTGGGCACCGGCGTCGAGGTGCCGACCGCCGGCCGCTACGACCTGTACTTCATCTACCCGATGACACAGGAGCTGCGGACCATGAGCCTCATCTCCACGGCGTTCACGCTGGCGGGGCTCATCCTCACCGTCCTCCTGGGTGCCGTGGCGTGGGTCGTCACCAAGCAGGTCGTCTCCCCGGTCCGACGCGCGGCCGAGGTTGCCGAGCGACTGGCGTCCGGCAAGCTCAACGAACGTATGCCGGCGCGCGGCGAGGACGACCTCGCCCTGCTCGGGACGTCGTTCAACGCGATGGCCGACAGCCTCCAGGCGCAGATCCGCCAGCTCGAGGGACTGAGCCGGGTCCAGCAGCGTTTCGTCTCCGACGTCTCGCACGAGCTGCGGACGCCGCTGACGACGATCCGCATGGCCGGCGACCTCATCTACGACGCACGAGCCGACTTCGAGCCGGTGATGAGCCGCTCGGCCGAGCTGCTCCAGGGCGAACTCGACCGCTTCGAGTCGCTCCTGTCGGACCTGCTCGAGATCAGCCGGTTCGACGCCGGGGCCGCAGCCCTCGAGCTCGACCGCGTCGACCTGCGCGACACGGTCGCCGAGGTCGTCGCGGCGGCCCGCCCCCTCGCGGAGCGCCGTGGCTCCACCGTCCAGGTGCTCGCCCGCGGCCCGATCGAGGCCGAGGTCGACGAGCGCCGGGTCGAGCGCATCCTGCGCAACCTCGTGGTCAACGCGATCGAGCACGGCGACGGCAAGCCGGTCACCATCCGCCTGCGCGCGGAGGACGGCGCGGTGGCCATCGTCGTCGAGGACCACGGCGTCGGGCTGCGCTCGGGCGAGGCGTCGATGGTCTTCACGCGGTTCTGGCGCGCCGACCCCGCGCGGGCCCGCACCACCGGCGGGACCGGCCTGGGCCTCGCCATCGCCCTCGAGGACGCCCGGCTGCACCACGGCTGGCTCCAGGCCTGGGGCGAGCCCGGGGTCGGGTCGCGCTTCCGGCTGACGCTGCCGCAGCAGGCCGGCCACTCCCTCACCGCGTCACCGCTGGCGCTCTCACCGGGTGAACGGTCGTGAACGACGGCCAGCACCGCCGCGCCCGGCTCGGCACCACGGGCGCCCTGCTCAGCGCGCTCCTGGTCCTCGTCGGCTGCAGCGGCATCGGCAGCGGCACGTCGGTCCAGCCGGGGCTGGAGGTGCAGGGTGGGGACGTCCAGCCGGTCCGCGCCTTCTTCCCCGGGCCCGCTGCCGACGCGACCCAGGACCAGATCGTGCGCGGCTTCGTCCGAGCCGGTGCGGCCAGCGACGGCAACTACGACACCGCCCGCAGCTTCCTCACCCCGGACGCGGTCAAGGCGTGGTCGCCGGAGAAGGAGGTCGTCCTCTACTCGACGACCACCCCGCTGACCGTGACCCCGCGCGCCCCCAACGCCGCCGTCCTGTCCGGGGCGGTCGCGGCCACGATCGGCGCCGACGGTCGCTACGTCGCAGCGTCCGCGACGGCGAGGCGGCAGGCAGCCTTCGAGTTCGCCCGCATCGACGGGCAGTGGCGGATCAGCGCCGTGCCCGAGGAGTTCGGACGGTGGCTCACGACCTCCGACCTCGGCCGGCTCCTCCAGCCCTACGACCTGCACTACGTCGCGACCGACCGTCGCGCCCTCGTGCCCGACCGTCGCTGGTTCGCCCGCGACCACCTCGCGACCCGGCTCGCCCGAGCACAGCTCGCCGACCCACCGGCATACCTCGACGGTGCGGTGCGCAGCAGCATCCCGCGCGGTTCGCGCCTCACCGCCGACTCGGTCTCCGTCGCCGACGGTGTCGCCCGCGTCGAGATCACCGGTCAGGTCCCCACCGACCAGACGCAGCGCGAGAACGTCTGGGCACAGCTCGTGTCCACCCTCCTCCAGGACCCGACCGTGCAGGGCGTGTCCATCCGCATCGGGGACGTCACCCTCGAGCTGCCCGACGTCGACCTCCCGGTCCGCACGGTCGAGCAGGTCGGCTTCCCCGTCCTGCCCGACGTGCCGCTCGGCAAGCCGGTGATCCGCCGCGGCGACGTCCTCTCCCTCCTCCCGAGCACGAGCACCCTCGAGCGGGAGCCCCGCCCGTCGGGCCTGGTCAACGTCATCCCGAGCTACCACTCGCTCGCCCTGTCCGCGGACGGCACGGACGTCGCCGCGGTCGACCCCGACGGCCAGGGGCTGTCCCGGTTCCGCGGGACCACGCGGTACGAGATGCCGTTCTTCGGCACCAAGGTCGGCCACCCGGCATACGACGTGCGGGGGTTCCTCTGGGCCGGGGGGATCGGTCTCGACGACCAGAGCGCCCTGCGCCTCTGGGTCTTCAACGTCACCGGCGACCCGTCCGTCGCCCGCCCCGCCGCCACCGCCCTCGACGCCCCGTGGCTGGCCAAGCGCCGTGTCGTCGAGGCCAAGCCCTCGCCCGACGGCGACCGGGTCGCGATCCTGCACACGGCCGAGGACGGCTCGGGCGCGCAGATCGACGTGACCGGGGTGACCCGCGGCTCCGGCGGCATTCCCCAGCGGCTGGCGCAGCCCCTGCGGCTGGGGACGACTCTGGTCGCGCCGACCGGGCTGGTCTGGCTCTCCGACCTCTCCGTGGCGACCCTCGCGCGTCGCGTCGGGAGCAAGGAGCGGCTCCGCCCCTACGTCATCTCGGTCGACGGCGAGGAGCAGGCGCTCGCCGAGACGCCCACCGGTGTCGCCATCACCTCGGCGGGTGGCGAACGCGACATCATCGTCACGACCTCCGGCGGGACCGTGCTGCGGCGTGCGGGCCAGCAGTGGCTCTCGCTCGGTCAGGGCACCGACGTCGCCATCCCCGCTCGCTGACCGTCCACAGCCCACCCGGGGACGCCTCGTGGTCCACAGGCGCGTTCCGGGGTGGTGGCGTGGCGTGGCCGCGCGCGGCAGGGTCGGGTCGTGCTGTCCCACCTCGTCGACCTCGTCCTGCCGTCGACCTGCGCCCTCTGCCACCGTCCCGGCGACTCCCTCTGTGCCCGCTGTCGCAGCGACGTGACCGACTGCCTGCACCCGTCCCCAAGGCCGGCCGTGCCGTCCCCTTCACCAGCCGGTATGCCGGTGTGCTGGGTCACCGGGGAGGCGCGCGGCGCGCTGCGGGCCGTCGTCACGGCATACAAGGACGAGGACCGGCGCGACCTCGCGCCACAGCTCGCCGGCTGGCTGGCGCCGGCCCTGCGGGCGGTCGCCGGAGCGGACCCGTCGGCGCGCCGCGCCCTGCGCGACCGGGGGCTCCTCGTCGTGCCCGTGCCGGGGTCACCCCGCGCCCGCCGACGCCGCGGCGACGCACCCCTCGTGCCCCTGGTCCACACCGCTGCGAGGGCAGTCACCGGCCGAGCCGTCGTCGCGAGCGTCCTCACGACGACCCGGGTCACGGTGGACCAGGCCACCCTCGACGCGGCAGCCCGGGCGGCCAACCTCAGCGGCGCGATGCGGGTGCGCCGACTGCACGAGCCGGTGGTGTCGGGGGCGGTCTGCGTCGTCGTCGACGACGTCGTGACGACCGGTGCGACGCTCGCGGAGGCGGCGCGGGCCCTCCGGGGGGCCGGGGCCGCCCGGGTCCTCGCCGCGGCGATCGGCGCCACGCAGAGGCGGATCGTCGCCGCCCAAACTCGACCTGACCCCCCGGTTGAAAGGCCCCCGAGAGGGGTCTAACGTCAGTGCATGAGAGACATCCTCGGGAGGTGGTGCCGCCGCTCCTAGCCCTCGACAGGCACACGACGGGCACGCACCCCAAACCAGGAGGACCAGTGGACATTGTCGTCACCGGACGCCACACGACCGTCTCGGACCGATTCAGGCAGCACATCGCGGAGAAGCTGGACAAGGTCCAGCAGCTGGCGCCGCGCACCCGCCGCATCGAGGTGGTCATCAGCCACGAGCCGAACCGTCGCCAGGCCAAGGCCTGTGACCGCGTGGAGATCACCTGTCACATCAAGGGCCCGGTCGTGCGCGCCGAAGCGTGCGAGGAGGACAGGTACGCCGCGCTCGACGTGGCCCTCGAGAAGCTCCTCGAGCGGCTGCGTCGCAAGCATGACCGCCACGTGAAGCGCGGACGGAACCCCGCGGAGTCGGTCTCCGCCAAGACCGCGTTCGTGCCCCCGGAGCCCGAGACCTCGAGCGACGAGAGCGGTGACGTCGGCGCCGACTACGGCGACTCGCCCATCGAGGTCCGCGAGAAGGTCCACACCTCCGCGCCGATGACGCTCGACCAGGCGCTGCAGGAGATGGAGCTCGTCGGACACGACTTCTACCTCTTCCACGACCTCGACACCGACAAGGCGAGCGTCGTCTACCGTCGCCGCGGCTGGTCCTACGGCGTCCTCCACCTCGACCTCAACGGCAGCGCCGCGCCGTCGCCGCCCACGGGTGCGGACACCGCCAGCGCCGAGTCCGCGGAGCGCGCCACCGTCTCGTGACCCGAGTGGCAGGGCACTGTTTTTCGAACTGACCGACAGGGGCGGATTCCCGTGTCAAGATTGCCACGTGAGTCCGCCCCTGCCAGCAGCCGAGGAGCGGGCCTCGTCCCCGGGGGAGGCTCGCCGCATCCGCATCGTCATCGCCGATGACCACGACCTCTACCGCCGTGGCATGCAGGCCGTCATCGGCCTCGAGCCCGACCTCGAGATCGTGGCCGAGGCCGGGTCCGGCGCCGAGGCCGTCGAGAAGGTCTTCGAGTACGAGCCCGACGTCGTCCTGCTCGACGTCCGCATGCCCGGCAACAGCGGCATCGAGGCGTGCACGGCGATCAAGGAGAAGGCGCCGCGGACCAAGATCCTCATCCTCACCGCCTCCGACGAGGAGTCCGACCTCTTCTCGGCGATCAAGGCCGGGGCGAGCGGCTACCTCCTCAAGGACCTGCCGACCGAGCAGATCGCCGAGGCCGTCCGCATGGTGCACTCGGGGCAGTCGATGATCCCGCCGCACATGGCCAGCCAGCTCATCGCCGAGTTCTCGCGCCTGAGCAACGAGCCGGCCAAGGACTCCGCGCCCGGCCCGCGCCTCACCGACCGTGAGCTCGAGGTCCTCGCCCTGGTCGCGCGCGGCAAGGCCAACAAGGAGATCGCGTCGATGCTCTTCATCAGTGAGAACACGGTGAAGAACCACGTCCGCAACATCCTCGAGAAGCTCCAGCTCCACTCGCGCGTCGAGGCCGCCCTCTACGCGATGCGTCGCAACCTCATCGAGCCGGACGCCTGAGCGGACCACCGTCGGTGCCGACCGCTGTCGGTGCGACCCGCGAGGATGGGGCCATGACCCCGTCCGCGCCGGTGACCCGCCTCAGCCAGGTCGCCGCACGCCGGATCGCCCTCGCGGCGCAGGGCTTCGACCGTGCCCGGCCCGCGCCGTGGACGTCCACCTCGCGCCAGGTGCAGCGAGTCATCGACACCGTCGGGGTCGTCCAGATCGACAGCGTCAACGTCGTCTCGCGCAGCCACTACCTGCCGTTCTACTCGCGGCTCGGGCCCTACGACCGCGACCTCGTCGACCGGTCCCGCGACCGGGCGCCGCGCCGGCTCGTCGAGTACTGGGCGCACGAGGCCTCGCTCGTGCCACCGTCGACCTGGCCGCTGCTCACCTTCCGCATGCGCCGGGCCCACGACGAGTCCTGGGGCGGGATGCGGAGCGTCCTGCGCGAGCATCCCGCGCTCGTCGACGCCGTCCTCACGGAGGTCCGCAGGCGCGGCCCGCTCACGAGCCGGGAGCTCGAGGCCGCGCTCGAGCACGACCTGCCGCGCGACCGCGACCAGTGGGGGTGGAACTGGTCCCTCGTCAAGAGCGCCATCGAGCAGCTCTTCTGGGCCGGTGAGGTCAGCTCGGCCGGGCGCACGAGCCAGTTCGAACGCCGGTATGCCGTCCCGTCCCGCGTCCTCCCACCGCACCTTCGCGACGTGGTCGAGTCGATCGAGGCCCCGCTGCCGGACGACGAGGCGTTCCTCGAGCTGACCCGGATCGCCGCCCGGGCGATGGGAGTCGGCACCGCCCAGTGCCTGCGCGACTACTTCAGGCTCAAGCCCGAGCAGGCCCGGCCGGCGATCGACGCGCTCGTCGAGTCGGGCGAGCTCGTGCCGGTGGTCATCGACGGATGGAAGCGCCCGGCATACCTGCACCGTGACGCGCGGCGACCACGTCGGATCGTCGCGCGAGCACTGCTGTCACCGTTCGACTCCCTCATCTGGCAGCGCGACCGGACCGCGGCGCTGTTCGGCTTCGGCTACCGCCTCGAGATCTACACGCCCGAGGCGAAGCGGGTGCACGGCTACTACGTCCTGCCGTTCCTGCTCGGCGAGGACCTCGTCGGGCGGGTCGACCTCAAGGCCGACCGGGCGGGTTCGCGGCTGCTCGTGCGCCGACTCACGTGGGAGGCGGGGCGCGGCGGCGCCGAGGACTCGCGGGAGCTGCACGAGGAGCTCGCGCTCATGGCCGACTGGCTCGGCCTCGTCGCCGTCGAGGTCACCGCGCTCAGCGCCTGAGCAGCTCCCAGTGGTCGGCCGGGCCGACGGAGCCGTCCGGGGCGGTCGCCTCGGCCTCGTGCCCCCAGCGGGTGAACCCGACCGACTCGAGGACCGCGTTGCTCGCCACGTTGTCCGAGGCCGTCTCGGCGAGCAGGCGACGCAGTCCCAGCCCGCCCTGCTCGTGGGGAGCGAAGGCGTGGCCGACGGCAAGGCGGGCCGCTGTGCGGGCGGCGCCGCGGCCGCGGGCGCGCGGGTGGAGGAAGTAGCCGAGCTCGGCGGTGTCGCCCTCGGCGATCGCCCCGGAGTGGACGAAGACGAGGGCCTCGCCCAGCGCCTCGTCGGTCGCGGCGTCGGCGATGCACCAGTTGACGCTCGACCCGCGCGCCATGAAGAGGCGCCGGCGGGTGAGCCAGGCGTCCCAGGAGTCGACGGTGGGGATCGCACGCGACGGCAGGAAGTGCGGCGGGTGGTCGGGTGCCTCCACCGACGCGACGTCGTCGTCGCGCCACTCGCGCAGGCGGACCCCGTCGGCCTCGAGGACCGGCGGGACGAGCCACGCCGCCCTCGGCTCGGCGGGGTCGTCGCGCCCGATCGAGGCGAACCACGCGTCGACGAGGTGCCCCTCGCCGTGGGTGACGTGCTCGGGGAGGGTGGTGACGAACTCGTAGCCGGCGGCGCGGGCGACCGCCCACGACGCGAAGTTGCCCTTCTCGGCGTACCAGTCGACCCGGCGGCCGCCCCGGTCGAACCACCACTGGTCGACGAGCCGCAGGGCCCGGGCCATGAGACCCCGCCCGCGCCCGTCCGGGTGGAGGCCGTAGCCGATCTCCGCGCGCCCACCGGCCCGGAGCCGGAGGTCGATGGTCCCGAGGAATCGGTGCGCGTCGTCGGCGACCTCCTCGAGGGCCCACAGTCGGTCGCCGTCCCCGTCGGCCTGGTCCCAGCCGGCCGCGATGGCGGTGAGCCACTCCTTCGCCATGTCGGCCGTGTAGTCGCGCGGAACCTGCGTCCAGCGCACGCTCGCCGGGTCGAGGCACTGCTCGACGATGCGGTCCACGTCGGCGGGGGAGTGCGGGGGAAGGCGCACCACGCCGTCGGTGAGGTGGGGGACGGAGTCGGGGAACGGCATACGGCATGTCATCACGGATGGCGGCGGGCCCGGAAACGATTACGCGTGGCGTCGCGTTGGAGTGGGGTGGAGAGCCGCGTCAGGTACGGCTCCCTGCCGCGGCTCGACTACCCTGTACGGGTCTCGTCGACGTCATCGGCCGAGATCGAACGCGCCCGTTGCAACGAGGAGTCCAACCCGTGGTGAAGATCGTCGAGAAGCTGCTGCGTGCCGGTGAAGGCCGGACGATCAAGAAGCTCGAGAACATCGCCGACCAGGTGAACGCCATCGAGGAGGACTTCGCCGCGATGAGCGACGAGGAGCTCCGCGGCATGACGGACGAGTTCCGGACGCGCCTCGCCGACGGTGAGGCCCTCGCCGACGTCCTCCCCGAGGCCTTCGCGGCGGTGCGCGAGGCGGGCAAGCGCACCCTCGGCAAGCGCCACTTCGACGTCCAGATCATGGGTGGCGCGGCGCTGCACATGGGCAACGTCGCCGAGATGAAGACCGGTGAGGGCAAGACGCTCGTCGCGACCCTGCCGTCCTACCTCAACGCCATCGAGGGCAAGGGCGTGCACGTCGTCACGGTCAACGACTACCTCGCCGAGTACCAGGCCGAGCTCATGGGTCGCGTCCACCGCGCCCTCGGTCTCGAGACGGGCTGCATCCTCGCCAACATGACGCCGGACCAGCGGCGCGAGCAGTACGCCAAGGACATCACCTACGGCACGAACAACGAGTTCGGCTTCGACTACCTGCGCGACAACATGGCGTGGTCGACGGAGGAGCTGGTCCAGCGCGGCCACAACTTCGCGATCGTCGACGAGGTCGACTCGATCCTCATCGACGAGGCGCGCACGCCGCTCATCATCTCCGGCCCGGCCGACCAGCCGACGAAGTGGTACGCCGAGTTCGCCAAGGCGGTCATGCACCTCGAGCGCGGTGAGGGTGCCGACCAGATGCGCGGCATCCCGAGCCGGGGCGACTACGAGGTCGACGAGAAGAAGAAGACCGTCGGCGTCCTCGAGCCGGGCATCGAGAAGATCGAGGACTACCTCGGCATCGACAACCTCTACGAGTCCTCCAACACCCCGCTCATCGGCTACCTCAACAACGCGCTCAAGGCCAAGGAGCTCTTCACCCGCGACAAGGACTACGTCGTCATGGAGGGCGAGGTCCTCATCGTCGACGAGCACACCGGTCGCATCCTCAAGGGCCGCCGCTACAACGAGGGTATGCACCAGGCCATCGAGGCCAAGGAGGGCGTGACGATCCAGAACGAGAACCAGACGCTCGCGACGATCACGCTGCAGAACTACTTCCGCATGTACGACACCCTCTCGGGCATGACCGGTACGGCCATGACGGAGGCCGCCGAGCTCAACTCGATCTACGGCCTCGGCGTCGTCCCGATCCGCACCAACCGCCCGATGATCCGCAAGGACCAGGCCGACCTCGTCTACCGGACCGAGGAGGCCAAGTACACCGCCGTCGTCGACGACATCGCCGAGCGCCACGAGAAGGGCCAGCCGGTCCTCGTCGGCACCGTCAGCGTCGAGAAGAGCGAGCACCTCTCCGAGCAGCTGCGCCGCCGCGGTATCCGGCACGCCGTCCTCAACGCCAAGCACCACGAGCGCGAGGCCGCGATCGTCGCCGACGCCGGCCTCAAGGGCGCCGTCACGGTCGCGACGAACATGGCCGGTCGAGGCACCGACATCATGCTCGGTGGCAACCCCGAGTTCATGGCCGTCGCGGCGCTCAAGGCTCGCGGGCTGGACCCCGTCGAGACGCCTGACGAGTACGAGGCGGCGTGGGACGCGGCCCTCGACGCGGCCGAGGCGAAGGTGGCCACCGAGCACGAGGAGGTCACCGACCTCGGTGGTCTCTACGTCCTGGGCACCGAGCGCCACGAGTCGCGGCGCATCGACAACCAGCTGCGTGGTCGCTCCGGCCGTCAGGGTGACCCCGGCGAGTCGCGCTTCTACCTGTCCCTCCAGGACAACCTCATGCGGCTGTTCAACGCGGGCATGGTCGACCGGGTCATGAGCTCGACCGGCATGGAGGACGACCAGCCCATCGAGTCCAAGATGGTGTCGCGCTCCATCGCCTCGGCCCAGAGCCAGGTCGAAGCGCAGAACTTCGAGATCCGCAAGAACGTTCTCAAGTACGACGACGTCCTCAACCGCCAGCGCACCGTCATCTACGACGAGCGTCGCCGCGTCCTCGAGGGTGAGGACCTCCACGAGCAGATGCGCTTCTTCGTCACCGACGTCATCGGTGGCTACGTCGACGCCGAGACGGCCGGGGGCTTCGCCGAGGACTGGGACCTCGACCGCCTGTGGACCGCGCTGCGCGCGCTCTACCCGGTGTCGCTGACGCAGGATCAGGTCGTCGAGGCGGCCGGTGGTCGCTCCGGCCTCGACTCCGACACGCTCAAGGAGGAGCTGCTCTCGGACGCCCACCACGCCTACGACGCCCGCGAGGAGCTGCTCGGCACCGAGGTCATGCGTGAGGTGGAGCGTCGCGTCATGCTGTCGGTGCTGGACCGCAAGTGGCGCGAGCACCTCTACGAGATGGACTACCTCCAGGAGGGCATCGGTCTGCGGGCCATGGCCCAGCGCGACCCGCTCGTCGAGTACCAGCGCGAGGGCTTCCAGCTCTGGCAGGCGATGAACGAGTCGGTGAAGGAGGAGGCCGTCGGTCTCGTCTTCCACGTCGACGTCCAGGTCGACCAGCCCGCGCCCGAGGTGGCCGCCGCCCCGCAGCACGTCTCGGACATGTTCGGTGGGCTCGCGGGCTCGGACGTCTCCCCGGAGGCCGTTGCGGCCGTTGCGGCCGGCGAGGACCACGACCACGAGCACGACCACGAGCACGCCCCGCGGGTCGAGGTGGCCGGGGTCGGCATCGAGCGACCGCGCCAGCCGGCGCAGCTGCACTACACCGCGCCGTCCGAGACCGGCGAGGTCGTCGAGCGCGACGTCGCCGGGGACGGCAGCAGCGGCGGGGCCGGCGGCCTCACCGCCGAGCAGCTCGCGCGGACACCGAAGAACGCGGCGTGCCCCTGTGGCTCGGGCAAGAAGTTCAAGATGTGCCACGGCGCCAAGGCCTGACCCTTCGGCTCCACCCTCGACTGCGCGTTCCATCCACGGCCCTCATCGCCGGGACGGGACGCGCAGCCGGTTGCGGCGTCGCCCGGTGCGGCGTCAGCCGATCTGGAGGGCCTCGACCCGCCACCGGCCGTCCTGGCCCGCGAGGCGCAGGGCCATCGCCCGCACCCGCACGCCCTCGCTGACGACGACGCTGCACTCGGCGACGCCGTCGGCCGGCTCGCTCACGTGGACCGTCCGGACCACGGCGCGCCGCGCCGCTGACCGCGTCCCCGCCGCACGGCGACGGGCGGCGAGGGCCCCGCGACGGGCGATGACGGCATACACCGGGGGAGTGGTCCACCGCAGGACCTGCGGGGCGGGACGCAGGCCCGACATCACCTCGATGATCGCCTGGGCGATCTGCCCGGCCCACGGGCCCGGCTCGGGCAGGTCCGCGCGGGTGGTGCTCTGCGGGCCGAACACCTGCTCGTCGCTGGCCATCGCGAGGTCGAGGGCCAGCGCGTCCTGGACGTATGCCGGGTGGCCCCGCTCGTCCTCCGACCTCCGCAGGGCCTCGGCGAGGGGGACGGCCGCGGGGCGGTGGCTCACCGGCGGCTGGATGGTCACCGGATGCAGGTGGGACGGGACGGTGCGGCTCACCGGAGGTCGGCTCCGGCGTGCTCGGGGCCGGGGACGCGCAGGACCTGCCCGGGGAGGATGAGGTCGGGGTCCGGGCCGACCCGGTCGCGGTTGAGCGCGAACCATCGTCGCCAGGAGCGGTCGATCTCGGCGGCGCTCGCGTCGGTGCCGAGGTGGCGGGCGGCGATCGACCAGAGCGAGTCGCCGCGGTGCACGACGACCTCGTCCTCGGTGGGGGCCGCGCCGCGGGCACCGAGGAGGCCGGGGTCCGCCTGCGGGCGGACGCGGGGAGCGGCGGGGGTGAAGCCCGGCGCGGGCGGCGGCGTCGCGGCGGACGAGGCGGCGGGCGCGGGGGCGGGCGCCGACGCGACTGCTGACGCAGCCGGGGTGGCGGCGGCGCGGAAGGCCGGGTCCGGGGCGGGCTGGTCGCCCGGCTGGCCCGCCACGACGGTGCGGGTGGGGGAGCCGGTCGCCACGGCCTGGGCGGGGCCACCCAGGACGCCGACCCCGACGCCGAGGGCGAAGCCCACCGCCCTCCGGGCCAGCCCCGGCGTGACCCGACGCGACCACCGGCCGGCGGCTCGGCCGCAGCGGCCCGGGAGGCGGGTGGCGAGCTCGAGGACCACGCCGCACAGGAGCCACGCCGCGATCCCTGCCGCGAGGCTTGCGGCCGTGAGGGCAACCACCTCGTCGGCGGCGGCCGGGCCCGGGGCCTGCACCCGCTCCCAGGCGGACGTCCAGGCGAGGGCGAGGAGGCGTCCGCCCCCGAGCACGCCCAGCACGAGGAGCACTCCTCGGGCGACACGCCTGTGCGACCTGCCTTTGGTGTCGTTTGATGCTGTTTGCATGTGTTTGACGATATTCCTCGATCCACGACGGCGCAAGAGGCATCGTGAGTCGAGGGGAGCCCTAGGCTCCCGGCATGCGGTGGGACCAGCTCTTCGACGACCTCGAGGCGCAGCTCGGAGCCCAGGAACGGCGCGAGCGCGACTCCGAGGTGGCCGACCGGACTCGCCGTGAACGCGCCACCGTGGCGCTCGCCGCCCGGTTCGCGGCGGCCCTGGGCAGCGTCCTGCGCCTGCGGCTCGTGACCGGTGCGCAGGTCCGCGGGGAGCTGCTCGACCTCGGCGAGGACTGGCTGCTCGTCCGCACCGAGTCCGGTGGGGAAGCGGTCGTGCCGGTGCACGCCGTGGCTGGTGTCACCGGGCTGCCGACCCGGGCCTCACCCACCCGGACCGCACGCCGGTTCGCCCTCGGCTACGCCCTGCGGGGCCTCTCCCGCGACCGGGCGCAGGTGGCGGTCACCGATGCGGGCGGGCGCACCCTCACCGGGACCATCGACGGCGTCGGGGCGGACTTCCTCGACCTCACCGAGCACGCACTGGGGGAGAGCCGGCGCGAGGAGAACGTCACCGGACGGCACACGGTGCCGTTCAGCGCGCTCGTGCTCGTCGAGTCGCGGTGACGGTCAGTCGTCGCCCTGGGACCGGACGAACTTCCGGGTCTCGGTGTACATGCGCTGGATGTACTCCTCGAGGACGGTCGTCTCGACCCGCCACTGGCCGCGTCCCCCGACCTTGATGGCCGGCAGGTCACCGGACCGCACCAACGCGTAGGCCTGCGCCGAGGAGATGTCGAGGATCTCGGACACCTCGGTGAGCGGGATGAACCGCTTGGCCACGGGCGGGCTCCTCTCGTCGGCTGCGACGGCCAGTCTGCCACGCGGTCCGGCCGGGCTCGTGGCGCTCGTCCACAGCACCGACCCGCGGGCGGCGCCGTCCACAGGTCCCCTGATGCGCTGGGCGCGTCGCGCCGTCCTGCGCCACAATCTCAGGAAGGGGAGGTGTCGCGACCCCCCGTCCAGCCTCCTCACGACCCGGAGCCTCGCCGATGTCCGACCTGTCCACGCCCGCCGCGCAGCGACTGCGCCGGCCGTCGTGGCGCGACAGCCGCCTGCTCGTCGGGGTGCTCCTCGTGCTCGCGTCGACCGCCGTCGGCGCCTGGGTCATGAGCCGCGCCGACGACCGCGTGCCGATGTATGCCGCGAGGTCCGGTCTCGTGCCCGGCCAGCCGCTGTCGGCGCAGGACGTCGTGCGGGTGGACGTGCTGCTCGGCGACACGGCCGCCGACTACGTGAGCGCGGAGCAGGACGTGGCGCCGAACCTCTTCATCCTCCGGGAGGTGCGCGCGGGTGAGCTCATCCCGCGCACCGCTCTCGGCACCCGCGAGCGGGCGACGAACCAGCCCGTCGCGCTGCAGGTCGACGCCACCTCGGCGTCGACGCTGCGCGCGGGCTCGGTCGTCGACGTCTACGTGAACCGCCCCGTCGAGCCGGCCACCGGCCCGGCAGGAGCGGCAGGTGCAGCGGGTCCGGTCGGGTCCCACCCGCTCGCCGGCCCAGAGCTTGCCCTCGAGGGCGTCACGGTCCTGGGGCTCTCCGAGGACGACACCGTCATGGGCGGACGGGGGGACACTCGAGCCGTCCAGGTCATGGTGCCCAAGGACAAGGTGCAGGGACTCGTCGGCGACGTCGACCTGGGCGCGAGGATCACCCTCGTCGCCGTCCCCGGCGCCGTGTCGCAGAAGGCGTCATGACCGCCGCCGTCATCACCGGGGTGTCCCACCACCACGAGCAGCAGCTCGTCTCGCTGCTCGAGAGCGCCGACGCGGTCGTGGTCGTGCGGCGGTGCGCCGACGTCGCCGAGCTGCTGTCCACCGGAGCCGCGGGGGTGGCCGACGTCGCCGTCGTCTCGGCGGACTTCCGCGGGTTGGACCGTGACGCGCTACGGCACCTGGCCGGCCACGGGGTGCGCGTCGCCGGCCTCGTCGGCAGCGGCGACGAGGCGGCCGAGGCCCGGCTGCTCCAGCTGGGCGTGCGCACCCTGGTCCGGCCGACCGACGACCCGGTCGACCTCGCCGCGACGCTCGTCGACCTGGCCGAGGGACGGGGTGGGCCGCTTCCGCTTCGGGGCGCAGGTGCGGGCGTCGGCGCCGGCGTGAGCGCAGGTCACGCGACGGTGACCGACGACGAGCTCACGCGCTGGCTCGACGGACCCGCGCGCCGCCACGCCTCCGACGGCGGCCCATCCGAGGCGGACGGCGGTGCGGAGAACGATGCGGTGGAGGACGACCTGCCGGCGCGGGCCCTCGTCACCGCGGTGTGGGGACCGACCGGCGCCCCGGGGCGGACGACGATCGCCGTGGCCCTGGCATCCCACCTCGCGGGCCGGGGCGTCCGCACGCTGCTCGTCGACCTCGACACGTGGGGCGCGAGCGTCGCCCAGTACCTCGCCCTCATCGACGAGGCTCCCGGGGTGGCGGCGGCCGCGCGAGCCTCGGAGCAGGGGACGCTCGACGTGGCCGCCCTGTCCCGCGTGGCACCCGAGGTGACGTCACGGCTCCGGGTACTGACCGGCATACCCACGCCGTCGCGGTGGCCCGAGCTCCGGACCGGGGCGGTCGAGGACATCCTCGAGCAGGCCCGCGGCCTCGTCGACCACGTCGTCGTCGACTGCGGGTTCGCCCTCGAGGACGACGAGGAGCTCAGCTACGACACGGCGGCGCCGCGCCGCAACGCGACGACCCTGACCGCGCTCGAGCGCAGCGACTCGCTGGTCGCCGTCGGCGCCGCCGACCCCATCGGCCTCCAGCGGCTCGTCCGAGCCGTGCAGGACGTCGGGGTCGTCCCCTCGCCCGTGCCGACCGTCGTCGTCAACAAGGTGCGCGCCTCGGCGACCGGACCGAGGCCCGAGCACGCGCTCGCCGACGTGCTCTCCCGCTTCGCCGGGCTCGAGGACCCGATCTTCGTCCCGTGGGCCCCGGAGGACTGCGACGCGGCGCTCCTCGCCGGCCGCAGCCTCGTCGAGCAGGCGCCGACCGCGCCCGTGACCGCGGCCGTAGCCCGGATCGCCGAGTCGGTCCGGCCCGGCCTGGCCCCCACCGGTCGGGCCGCTCGACGCGGCCGGCGAGCGCGGTGGCGACGGGGGTCACACCGGTCCGCCTGAGCGCGGGCCCGGGCCTTTCCGTGCCCGGCACGGCGGTGTGCACCCGTCTGACACGATGGGCACGTGGCCGACCGGATGAGCACCCTCGACAGCAGCTTCCTCGCGCTCGAGGAGCCGTCCACGCCGATGCACGTGGGCTCGGTCATGGTCTTCGACGCTCCGGACGAGGGGTTCGACTACGACCGGCTCGTCGGCATCATCGCGCGCCGCATCGCCTACGTCCCGCGCTACCGGCAGCGCGTCCGCACCGTCCCCGGCCGACTCGCGAACCCGGTGTGGATCGACGACGAGCGGTTCGACGTGACCTACCACGTGCGTCGCTCGGCGCTGCCCCGCCCCGGGGGCGACGAGCAGCTCGAGGAGCTCATCGCGCGGATCCAGCCGCGACCCCTCGACCGCAGCCGCCCCCTATGGGAGGTCTACCTCGTCGAGGGGCTCGCCGACGACCGGTTCGCGATCATCACCAAGACCCACCAGGCCCTCGTCGACGGGGTCAACGCCGTCGACATCGCCCACCTCATCCTCGAGGACTCCGAGAACCCCGGGTCGCAGAGCGTCGCCGACACGTGGCGCCCGAGCCGCGAACCGTCGCAGACCGAGCTCATCGTCAGCGCCCTTGCCGACACGGTGCGCGCGCCCGGCCAGCTCGTCGAGACGGTCCAGTCGGGGATCACCGACGTCAAGGCGACCGCCGGGCGGGTGCTCGGCGTCGCCGGCGAGGTCGTCTCCGCGGTGGCCCGGGCGTCGGCGAGCCCGGCACCCACGTCGCCGCTCAACGCCCGCGTCGGGCGGGCCCGGCGCTACGTCATGGTCGGCACCGACCTCGACGACTACAAGAAGGTGCGCTCGCGCCTCACCCAGGGCGCCTTCGCCGACGACGTCAGCATCAACGACGTCATCCTCGCCACGATCACCGGCGCGTTCCGCACCTGGCTGATGATGCGCGGCGAGAGCGTTCACGGCGCGACGACGATCCGGGCCATGGTCCCGGTGAGCGTGCACGACGTCGAGAGCGAGCTGTCCGCGGGCCGGCACCTCACGGCCTGCTTCGTCGACCTGCCGGTCGGCGAGTCCGGGGCATCGATGCGCCTGCACCAGATCGCGTTCGCCATGCGCCAGCAGATGGAGGCGGGCAGCGCCGTCGGCGCCGACACCCTCGTCGGGCTCGGCGGGTTCGCGCCGCCGACGATGCACACCCTTGCCGCCCGGCTCGGCGGCGCGGTCTCGCGACGGCTGTTCAACGTCGCCATCACCAATGTGCCCGGCCCGCAGCACCCGCTCTTCGTCGCCGGCGCGCAGATGGCCTCGACCTACCCCGTCATGCCGCTCGGGGTGTCCAAGGCGCTGTCGATCGGGCTGACGTCCTACGACGGCGGGGTCTACTACGGGCTCTACGCCGACCGCGACGCCCTGCCGGACGTCGACGTCCTCGGGCAGTCGATCGTCGACTCGTTGCAGGAGCTGCTCGAGGCTCCTCGTTCCCGGACCCGCTGAGAGGACCTGCCGTGCCGATGGTTCGTGTCTACGTTCCTCTCGACCCTGCCGCCCTCGAGGGTCTGCGCCGGCGCGGTGAGGTCGGCCCCGTCCCGGTCAGCGCGCACGCTGCCCTCGACATCGCGGCCCGCACGTCGGGCAAGGACGACGAGGATCGCGAGTACGCCGCCTGGTGGGCCGCCGCAGCCGACGCTGCCGACCGTGCCCCCGACGGGGGTCGGCGCGTCGTGGCCTCCGCCGACGTCGACACCGCCGTGGTCCGCCGCGAGGACGAGGACTCCACCGCCGTCGAGCTCGACGTCGTCGTCGCGCTGTCGCGGATCGCCTCGTTCCACATCGACGAGCAGCCGGGCGGCGAGACGGCCGACCTCCTCTGGTACGACGTCACCGAGCTGGACGATGTCATCGCCCTCGCCGCCCGCCCCACCCCCTAACCCTCCGCCCCACCCCCTCACCGCCCGCCCCCCGGCTTCCCTAGCGTCCGCAAAGGTGGTCGGGATCGCGACCAGGGTCACGGACGCTAGCAAGCCGGAGCTCCCCAGCGTCCGCCCGGCCTCTCCAGCGTCCGCAAAGGTGATCGGGATCGCGACCAAGGTTGCGGACGCTAGCAAGCCGGGGGCCTCAGCGTCCGCCCGGCCTCCCCAGCGTCCGCAAAGGTGATCGGGATCGCGACCAGGGTTGCGGACGCTAGCAAGCCGGGGGCGCGAGGGCGTGCCGGGGGGCGTGGGAGCATGGGGGCGAACCCGCCACCCACGGAATCGAGGAAGACACCGATGGACGCTGTGACCCACGTCCCCGCCCCCACCAACGAGCCCGTCCGCGACTACGCGCCGGGCAGCCCGGAGCGCGCTGCTCTGGAGGTGGCGCTCGTCGAGGTCGGCGGGACCCGCTGGGACCTTCCCCACACCATCGGGGGAGTGCGCGTCGAGGGTCGTGGCACCAAGATCACGGTGCGCCAGCCGCACGCGCACACCAAGGTCCTCGGCACCCTGCGTGACGCCACCAAGGCCGACGCCACCGCCGCGGTCGACGCCGCCACCGCCGCCGCCCCCGCGTGGCGCGACATGTCCTTCGACGACCGCGCCGCGATCCTGCTCAAGGCGGCCGACCTGCTCGCCGGCCCGTACCGCGCCAAGGTCAACGCAGCGACGATGCTCGGACAGAGCAAGACGGCATACCAGGCCGAGATCGACGCGGCCTGCGAGCTCATCGACTTCTGGCGCTTCAACGTCCACTTCGCCCGCCAGATCCTCGAGGAGCAGCCCCCGGCGAACTCCCCGGGCATCTGGAACCGCACCGACTACCGCTCGCTCGAGGGCTTCGTCTACGCGATCACGCCGTTCAACTTCACGGCGATCGCGGGCAACCTCCCGACCGCCCCGGCCCTCATGGGCAACACCGTCGTGTGGAAGCCGTCGCACAGCCAACAGCTCGCGGCCCAGTTCCTCCTCGAGATCCTCGAGGAGGCCGGCATGCCGCCGGGCGTCATCAACCTCGTCGCCGGCCACGGCACCGAGGTCTCCGACGTCGTGCTGGGCCACCCGGAGTTCGCCGGCCTGCACTTCACCGGGTCGACGCGGGTCTTCCAGCAGCTGTGGCAGCGGATCGGCGCGAACCTCACGACCTACCGCCACTACCCGCGCATCGTCGGCGAGACCGGCGGCAAGGACTTCATCCTCGCCCACCCCAGCGCCGACCCCGACGTCGTCCGCACAGCGATGATCCGCGGCGCGTTCGAGTACCAGGGCCAGAAGTGCTCGGCCGCCTCACGCGCGTTCATCCCCCGGAGCATCTGGAAGGTCATTCGAAAGGATCTGCACGACCTGACCGAGGGGTTGACGATGGGCGAGGTCACCGACCTGTCCAACTTCATGGGCGCGGTCATCGACGACCGGGCGTTCGCCAAGCACAAGGCCGCCATCGACCGGGCCAAGGCGACGAGCGGCATCGACGTCGTCGCCGGCGGCAGGTACGACGACTCCGAGGGCTACTTCGTCCGGCCGACGATCATGGTCGGCCAGGATCCGCACGACGAGATCTTCACGACCGAGTACTTCGGCCCGCTGCTCTCGGTGCACGTCTACCCGGACCGCCAGTTCGGCAAGGTCATGGACACCATCGACTCGGCCTCGGCCTACGCCCTCACCGGCTCGATCATCGCCCAGGACAGGGCGGCCGTCGCCGAGGCGAGCCATCGGCTGCGCTTCGCGGCGGGGAACTTCTACGTCAACGACAAGCCGACCGGCGCCGTCGTCGGCCAGCAGCCGTTCGGTGGCGGGCGCGCGTCGGGCACCAACGACAAGGCGGGTTCGGCCCAGAACCTCCTGCGCTGGACGAGCCCCCGCTCGATCAAGGAGACGTTCGTGCCGCCGAAGCAGCACGCCTACCCCCACATGGGCTGACCGCAACACCCAAACAGTCGGGACGTCAGCCGACCCGGCGTGAACGCTGGGCGCCATCAGTCGGGTCGTCAGCCGACCCGGCGATGCAGCAGGGTCGTCTCGGTGTGGGCAGCGGCGAGGAGCGGCTCGGCGGCGGCCTTCTCGAGCCTGCCGCCGATGAGCGGGACGCCGGCCCGGAGGTCGGCGTCCACCTCGTGCACGCTCCCGGCAGCGGTGGGGGAGAGGCGGATCGTCCCCTTGAGCGTCATCGGCGCGCCCTTGACGTGGAGGTTGAGGTCGGCCACCCGCGACCCGTCCGCAGCGGCCGGCGCCCACGTCTGGACCTCGACGACCGTCAGCGACTCGCCGACGAAGCCGCGGGCGATGTCGGGCAGCCCGTCGGTCGGCAGGACCCGCTCGGTCGTGATCGTCGTGCGGTCGGCCACCGTCACCACGTCGGCCTTCCACGTCCCGGTCGTCGTCGCGTCGCACTTCGCGTCCTGGAACTCCGGCTCGCACATCACGGCGAACACCGCCTCGGGGGCGGCGGGGTACTCGGCTCGGTGGGTGAACTTCACCAGTGGCTCCTCACGTGGTCGGACCCCCGATCCTGCCACCGCGCGGCCTCACCCGAGCCGCAGCGCCGCCGCGAGGACCTCGAGGTCCTGTCGTGCCTGCGCGAGCCGGGCCAGCAGCCGGTCGCGGCGTCGCCGGTGCTGGACGGCGACGGCGTCGAGCTCGGCCTGCAGGGCACCCGCCTGCGCGTCGCGCTCGCTCGCGGTGCGCGGGTCGGCCTCGCCGGTCACCCCCCACGCCGGGCGCACCCGGCCCTCGGCGACGACCAGGCCGAGCGCCGCAGCGGCGTCGACCACCGCGCGGGCCCGCGCCTGGAGCTCGCTCAGCTCCGCGGCATACGCCTGGAGCGCCTCGCCCACCTGCTCGGTCTGGTACCCGACGTCGGCGAGCGCGGCCATCGCCCGGCGACCCTCCTTGCGCGTGCGCACCGAGGTCGACGTCGTCCAGACCTCCCCCAGGGAGGCGTATGCCGTCGTGCCGCGTCCCTGCACCACGGCGAGCTCGCGCGCCACCCGGCGCGCCGTGGCCCCGGCCGCGGCCAGGGAGGCGGGGTCCCCGGGGACGGGGTGCCTCATCGCCGCGCCGTCCTGACAGGTCCGGCGCCCGCGACCGGGCGGCGGGCGACGGACCGGGCGATGGTCGAGCAATGGTGCGTCACGACCTCGTCGACGGCCCGGAGCACGTCGGCGACCTGGTCGACCCAGGCGTCGACGGAGCGCTGCGGGTCGGGCTCGCCCATGACGACGAGGCAGGACAGCAGGTCGTCCTCGGCCCCGGCGAGGCCCGGTCCGACCTTCCCGAGATCGGCGCCCACCGCGGTGAGCCCCTCGGTGTCCACCGGCCGTCGCACGTCGTCACTCTAGTGCTCACCCGCCACACCTCCGGCCCCTCGTCCACAGGCCCACGAGGGTGGGTAGTCTCGGTGCAGGACACAGTGACGTGTCCCGCCGAGGCCATCGGCGACGCCGCGACGCAAGGATCTGCAGCGCACCATGACGGAGTCATCGGTCCAGCCCCGATCGGCCACGCTCGACGCCATCGGCACGGCGTTCGCCGCCCTCGACCCACGGCCCGACGGGGCGGTCGTCGTGGGCCGCTACTTCCGGCACGTTCCCGACGAGGAGCTCAGCGCGCGACCGCCGCGGACCCTCGCCGGCGCGGTGAAGTCGCACCTCGAGTTGGCCCAGTCGCGCCCGCCGGGCCAGGCGGCCGTGCGCGTGTTCAACCCGACGACCGACACCGACGGGTGGTCGAGCGCCCGCACCGTCATCCAGGTCGTCACCGACGACATGCCCTTTCTCGTCGACTCCGTCACCGGGGCCATCGTCCAGCGAGACCTCGACATCCACCTCGTCGTCCACCCGCAGCTGCGCGTGCGCCGCGACGCGTCGGGCGAGTTGGTCGAGACGTGCGACGAGGACTCGGGCGGGCCGGGGGCCGAGGCGCCGGACGTGTTCTCGGAGTCGTGGATCCTCCTGACGATCGACCGCGTGGGCGACGAAGCCGCCCGTGACGAGCTCGCGACCGCCCTCGAGGACGTCCTCACCGACGTGCGGGGAGCCGTCACCGACTGGCCGACGATGCGCACCCGCTGCCTCGTCATCGCCGCCGAGCTCGAGGGCGCCCCGCCGCGCGGGGTCGACAAGGACGAGGTCACGCAGGCGATCGCCTTCCTGCGCTGGATGGCCGACAACCACTTCACCTTCCTCGGCTACCGCGAGTACGCGCTCGAGGAGACCCCGGAGGGTGACGTCATCCGGCCGCTCGGCGGCACCGGTCTCGGCGTCCTCCGTCAGGACCCGCCGGCGGACAAGAAGCTGACCCCGCTCTCGCCGCAGTCCAGCCGGAAGGCGCGCGAGCAGGGGGTGCTCGTCCTCACCAAGGCGAACTCGCTCTCGACCGTGCACCGGCCGGCATACCTCGACTACGTCGGCATCCGCACCTACACCGCCGACGGGACCACGCTGGGGGAGCGGCGCTTCCTCGGGCTCTACGCCTCCACCGCCTACACCGAGTCCGTGCTGCGGCTCCCCGTCGTCGCCGAGAAGGTCAAGGCCGTCGTCGACCGCTCGGGACTGGCGCCCGACTCGCACACGGGCAAGGACCTCGTCGAGGTTCTCGAGACCTACCCCCGCGACGAGCTCATCCAGGCCTCGCCCGACCAGCTCTTCGAGACGGCGATGGCCGTGGCCCAGCTCCAGGAGCGCCGCCGCACCAAGCTCTTCCTGCGCGAGGACGACTTCGGTCGCTTCGTCTCCTGCCTGGTCTACATCCCGCGCGACCGCTACAACACCGGCGTGCGGACCCGGATGGCCGCCATCCTCAAGGACGCGTTCGGTGGCGAGAGCGTCGAGTTCACCGCCCGGGTGAGCGAGCGGGCGCTGTCGCGGCTGCAGTTCGTCGTGCGGGTCCCCGTGGGGGAGCGGGTCCGTCACCTCGACGAGGAGCAGCGCTCCGACCTCGAGCGCCGGCTCGTCGAGGTGAGCCGCACCTGGGCGGACCGGCTCGGCGACGGGCTGCGCGACCGGCTCGGCGAGGTCGAGGGCGACCGGCTGCTCGACCGCTTCGGGCGCGGCTTCCCGACGAGCTACGAGGAGACGTTCTCGGTCGTCCAGGGCGTCGCGGACCTCCAGCACCTCGACCGCCTCGGCGACGGGCGGCGCACGAGCGTCGCGCTCTACCGGCCCAGCGACTCACCCGAGAACATCCGACGGTTCAAGCTGTTCCGCGTCGACCCGCTCTCGCTCACCGACATCCTCCCGATCTTCACGGACATGGGGGTGGAGGTCGTCGACGAGCAGCCCTACGAGGTGACGCGCTCCGACGGCGTCCTGCTGCACGTCTACGACTTCGGGATGCGGGTCCAGGACCCCGAGATCTGGTCGCGGGTCGCGCACGAGGAGCTGCGTGACCTCTTCGAGAGCGCCGTCCTCGCCGTCTGGGACGGACGCGCCGAGTCCGATGGCTTCAACCAGCTCGTGCTGGCCGCCCGGCTGACCTGGCGCCAGGTCGTCATCCTGCGCACGGTCGCGAAGTACCTCCGCCAGACCCAGGCCACCTTCAGCCAGTCCTACTTCGAGGACGCCCTCGTCTCGAACCCGGCCATCGCCGCCGACCTCGTCGCCTTCTTCGAGGCGCGCTTCGACCCCGACCGCCAGGGCGACGTCGAGGCCCGGGCCGCCGAGGAGGGCGAGATCGCCGAGCGGGTCACCGGCGCTCTCGACGACGTCAGCTCGCTCGACGAGGACCGCATCATCCGGTCCTTCCTCGCCGTCATGCGCGGCACGCTGCGCACGAACTTCTTCCAGGTCGCGTCTGGCGGGCAGGGTGCGGAGGCACCGCAGGGCGCGGAGGCCGGGCAGGCCGTGGCGGCCGCACCCAAGCCCTACGTCTCGCTCAAGCTCGACCCCACGGTCATCCCCGACCTCCCGGCCCCGCGGCCGGCCTTCGAGATCTGGGTCTACAGCCCCCAGGTCGAGGGCGTGCACCTGCGCTTCGGCTCGGTCGCGCGCGGAGGCCTGCGGTGGAGCGACCGCCGCGAGGACTTCCGCACCGAGATCCTCGGGCTGGTCAAGGCCCAGATGGTCAAGAACGCCGTCATCGTCCCCACCGGCTCCAAGGGCGGCTTCTACGCGAAGAAGCTGCCGGACCCGACGGTGTCGCGCGAGGCCTGGCTGGAGGCGGGGAAGTCCGCCTACCGCACCTTCATCTCCGCGCTGCTCGACGTCACCGACAACCGCGACGGCACCGACATCGTGCCGCCCGAGCGGGTCGTGCGGCACGACGGCGACGACTCCTACCTCGTCGTCGCCGCGGACAAGGGCACGGCGACCTTCTCGGACATCGCCAACGGCGTCGCGCAGTCGTACGGCTTCTGGCTCGACGACGCGTTCGCCTCCGGTGGCTCGGCCGGCTACGACCACAAGGCCATGGGCATCACGGCCCGCGGTGCGTGGGAGTCGGTCAAGCGGCACTTCCGCGAGATGGGCGTCGACTCGCAGTCCGAGGACTTCACCGTCGTCGGCGTCGGCGACATGAGCGGCGACGTCTTCGGCAACGGCATGCTGCTCTCCGAGCACATCCGCCTCGTCGCCGCGTTCGACCACCGCCACGTCTTCATCGACCCCGATCCGGTTGCGGCGCAGTCGTTCCCGGAGCGCAAGAGGCTCTTCGAGCTGCCGCGCTCGTCGTGGGACGACTACGACAGGTCGCTGATCTCCGAGGGTGGCGGCGTGTTCTCGCGCTCCCTGAAGTCCATCGAGATCACGCCCCAGATGCGGGCGGCCCTGGGCCTCGCCGACGACGTCGCGACCATGACCCCCACCGAGCTGATCCACGCGGTGCTGCTCGCCGAGGTCGACCTGCTGTGGAACGGCGGGATCGGCACCTACGTCAAGGCGGCGTCCGAGGACCACCTCTCGATCGGCGACCGCGCCAACGACGCCATCCGCGTGGACGGCAAACAGCTGCGGGTCAAGGTCGTCGGTGAGGGCGGCAACCTCGGCCTCTCCCAGCTCGGCCGCATCGAGGCCGCGCTGTCCGGGGTCCGGGTCAACACCGACGCCATCGACAACAGTGCCGGCGTCGACACATCCGACCACGAGGTCAACATCAAGATCCTCCTCGGCGACGTCGTGCGCCGTGGCGACCTCACCACCGAGGAGCGCAACACGCTGCTCGCCTCGATGACCGACGACGTGGCCGAGCACGTGCTGCGCGACAACTACGAGCAGAACGTCCTCCTCGGCAACGCGCGCGCCCAGGAGCTGTCCATGGTGCCCGTGCACGTGCGGCTCATGCGCTGGCTCGAGAAGCGCGGTGAGCTCGACCGCTCGCTCGAGTTCCTCCCGAGCGACGCCGAGATCGCCAAGCGGGTGTCGGAGGGCGTGGGCCTGAAGTCGCCGGAGTTCTCCGTGCTCGTCGCCTACGCCAAGCTGGCGCTCAAGAAGGACATCCTCGACAGCGACCTCCCGGACGACCCGTACTTCGCGGCGACCCTGGCCGACTACTTCCCGCAGGCGCTGCGCGAGACGTATGCCGCCGAGCTCGGCCGCCACCCGCTCAAGCGCGAGATCATCACCAACTCGGTCGTCAACTCGATGGTCAACCGGGGTGGCATCACCTTCGTCTTCCGGACCCAGGAGGAGGCGGCCGGCAGCCCCGAGCAGGTGGCGCGGGCCTTCATCGTGGCCCGCGAGGTCTTCGGCCTGCGTGCCTACGTCGAGCGGGTCGAAGGGCTCGACAACGTCCTGCCGACGGCCGTGCAGACCAGGCTCTACCTCGAGTTCCGCCGGCTGCTCGACCGGTCGGTCCGGTGGCTGCTCGCCGCGCGGCCCGGGACCCTCGACATCACCACCGAGGTGACGCGACTCGGCCCCGTGGTGGCCGAGCTCGCGCCACGGATCCCCGACCTCCTTCAGGGCAGCGAGCGCGATCGCGTCGTCAGCCAGACGACGGGCTGGGAGGACGACGGGGTCCCCGCGGACCTCGCCGCGCGGGCTGCGACCCTGCTCGACAGCTACTCGTTGCTCGACGTCGTCGAGATCGCGTCCGACCTCGACCGCACCCCGGGTGACGTGGCCGAGGTGTACTTCAAGATGTCGGAGCGCTTCGGGATCGACGGGATGCTCAACCGCGTGGCGCAGCTCGCGCGCGACGACCGGTGGGACGCGCTCGCCCGTGGCGCCCTGCGCGACGACCTGTATGCCGTCCTCGAGGCCTACACCCGCAACGCCTTCGAGGTCGAGGACGACCTCGATGGTGACGGCACGGTCAGCGCCGACGAGCGGATCGAGGGGTGGTGCCGGTCGAACAAGGACGGCGTCGCGCGAGCCGAGAGCCAGCTCACCGGCATCCTCGGGCTCGAGAAGCCGACGATCGCGGCCCTGTCGGTCGCGCTCCGCTCGCTGCGCTCGGTGGTCCGCACGGGGAGCTGACCGGGGCAGGACCTAGGCTCGGCGCGTGAGCACCCTCGCCGACTCCCTCCGGTCCTCCACGACACTCGAGGACCACGAGATCGAGTGGGTGCACCTCGTCGTCGGGGACTGGCAGCTCATCGCCGACCTGTCATTCGCCGACCTCGTGCTCTGGGTCCCCTCGGGCCTCGACGGCTGGCGGGCGGTGGCGCACGTGCGCCCCAACACCGGCCCGATGGTCTTCTACGACGACGTCGTGGGGCGCAGCTCCGGCAGCGGGCGCGACCCGATGCTCTCAGAGGCCTTCCGGCACCAGCGGATCGTCGACGGTCGCGAGCCGGAGCGCCAGGACGAGATGGCGGTACGGGAGCGGGCGGTCCCGGTCGTGCGCCAGGGGCGTTCGCTCGCGGTGATGACCCAGCACACCAACGTCCTGGGCGGCCGCACCCCGAGCCGTCTCGAGCTGACCTACCGCCTGCTCGCCGGGTCGCTCACCCGGATGATCGCGGCGGGGGAGTTCCCCAGCCCGTCCGCGCCGACGGGCGCCCGCCGCGGCGCGCCCAGGGTCGGTGACGGGGTCGTCCACCTCGACGTCGAGGGCGCCGTGCTCTACGCGAGTCCCAACGCCATCAGTGCCATCCACCGCCTGGGGCACCGCGGCGACGTCATCGGCGAGGTCCTCGCGACGGTGGTCGCCGACCTGCTGCAGACCTCCGGCTCCACGGTCGACGAGTCCCTGGCGGTCGTCACCACCGGCCGCGCCCCGTGGTGGACCGAGGTGTCGACGCTGTCGGCCAGCGTGACCATGCGTGCCATCCCGCTCACCGATGGAGGTCAGCGCGACGGGGCGATGCTCCTCCTGCGAGACGTGTCCGAGCTGCGGCGACGCGAGCAGGAGCTCATCACCAAGGACGCGACGATCCGCGAGATCCACCACCGGGTGAAGAACAACCTCCAGACGGTGGCCGCGCTGCTGCGGCTCCAGTCCCGCCGACTGCCCGACGAGGCCGCGCGCAACGCGCTCGACGAGGCGGTGCGTCGGGTCGGGACGATCGCGCTCGTCCACGAGACCCTCAGCCAGGGCATCGACGAGACGGTCGACTTCGACGAGATCGCGGTGCGGGGTCTGCGGGCCGTCGTCGACGTCGCGGTCACGGAGCACCCGGTCGAGTCCACCGTCAGGGGGAAGTTCGGACGCATGCGGGCCGAGGACGCCACCTCGCTCGCGATGATCGTCTCGGAGATCGTGCAGAACGCGGTCGAGCACGGGCTCACCGCCGGCGGCACGGTCACGGTGGAGGTCGAGCGGGCCGAGGTCGAGCCCGGTGTCGAGGGGCTCACCGTCTCGATCACCGACGACGGCACCGGGCTGCCGGCGGGCTTCCGGCCGGTCCGGGCCGGGCTCGGGACGCGGATCGTCACCTCGCTCGTCCAGGACCTGCAGGGCCGGATCCGCTGGGAGCCGGCGACGCCGCGGGGGACCCGGGTCGAGTTCACCGCCCGGCTCCGCCCGCTCTCACGCTGACCACGGACGGCCGGGCACACAAGTACGGCCTCGCCGCAATGGCGAGGCCGTCGAGCTGTCGTGCGTTGGGTCAGCCGGCGCGTCGGGCGCGGGCGTTGCGTCGCTTGAGCGCGCGGCGCTCGTCCTCGGAGAGCCCGCCCCAGACACCGGCGTCCTGTCCGGACTCCAATGCCCACTTGAGGCAGGTGTCGACGACGTCGCAGCGGCGGCAGACGGCCTTGGCCTCCTCGATCTGCATGATCGCCGGGCCGGTGTTCCCAATCGGGAAGAACAGCTCGGGGTCCTCATCGAGGCAGGCAGCGCGGTCGCGCCAATCCATGGGTGGTGCTCCTGTCAGTGGAGTTCAGGTGGGCTGGCCGCTTGCGGGGGTGGGCAAGGACCGGGAGAGCTTGCGTCCTTGCAAACCACATCGGACGTGACACACAGACGTCCGATCCTTCAGTCTAGACCCCCGGACCCAATTAAGCACGGGTTGAGCGGTGGGAGTTCGTGGGCCCCGCCGGGGGGTGACCCGAGGGCGCACGTCCCGGCCGACCGGGGGTCCCGCACCGTCAACGTCCCACGTCACGAGGGTGTTCCGCCACCCCGACAGCGTGCTCCCGCTCCGGGCCCGGGTGTCCGGGCAGGGACGACGCGAGCGACCTGGACCTCGACGTGGCGCCGGCCGCTGACCCACAGGGCCCTCCCGGGGACCGCTGCCACCCCGCGCGGCGCGCGGATCCCGAAGGGCTCGCCGTCGCTCGGTACCCGCGGCCCGAGCAGGACACCGCGCTGGGCCCGAGCCACGTCCGGCACCACGCCGCGGAACCGGGTGGCCACCGCCGGAGGCGTCGTGGCCACCACGAGCGCACCGCCGTCGCGGTCGACCAGAGCCGCGATCTCGTGCAGGACGGGCTCGACCGGCGTCCCCTCGAGACGTTCGGCGTCGTCGACGAGGACGACGAGGTCGGGGTGGGCGCGGCGGGCGTCGACGAGGGCCCGGGGCTCCCACGGGTCGACGACGACCGCGCCCTCCACGGTGGCGCCGACGAGACCGCCCGCGGACTCGACCACCGCGACCGTCCGCCCGGCGTCGGCGGCGGACACCCCGAGGGTGGCCAGGGCGGTCGACCGCCCTGATCCGGCGTGACCGGCCACGAGGATGCGACGTCCCAGCTCGAGGTCGACGGACGCGACGCCCCCGGTCTCGGCCGACACCCCGACGACGAGGAGCGAGGGCCGGCTGCCGCCCGAGCTGCGGTGCTCGCGCAGGAGGGCGTGGAGGTCGACGTGCGTGGGCAGGCGCGGCACCGCGAGAGGCGGTGGGGCCCCGGGGTCGGGCGGTGCGGCCTCGGCCACCGGGTCCCGCCGGGCGAACTGCACCTCGAGCCGGTCACTCAGCCGGACCGCCCTGCCGGGCGCGCGGCTGGAGGGGAGGTCGCGAGGTGACAGGCCGGCATACGTCGCGTCCGAGGGGTCGGACAGCGGGAGGAGGAAGGTCTCGCCGGCGACGGAGCCCACCCGGCCGGTGAGCAGGCTGCGGTCGCCGGTGACGACGGCGCGCAGCGTGCCGCCGCTCGACCGGAGCAGGTCGAGCAGCTCGTCGCGCAGGCCCCCGGCGTCGAGGTCCCCGTCGGGCTCGAGCCGGTCCCACCCGTCGACGAGCAGCACGGTGGTCCGCCCGCAGCCGGTGGTCGTGGGCTCGCCGAGCCGACGCAGCCGGGCCAGGAGCCGGCGCACGCGCGAGACGTCGTCCGCAGCGACGACTGCTCCGACGTGGGGCAGCGACTCGAGGTCCGCGAGCTCACCACTGGTGTCGATGGCGTGGACGTGGGCGCCACAACCGGGGACGGCGACGTACGAGGCGAGCACGGTGCGCAGGCACGCGGTGCGTCCCGACCGTGGCCCGCCCGCCATGAGCCAGTGACCGCTCGTGCCGAGGTGGACGAGGGAGTGCTGGCGCTGCTCACCCGGCACGTCGACGAGCCCGACGCCGTGGGCACCCACGGCATCCCCACCGATCGACTCGGGAAGCGGTGGGAGCCACGGCCGGTGAGGCGCGCGAAAGCCAGTGAGCCGCAACGCCTCCCGTGCCCCTTCCGCGATCGCAGCGAGGGCATCCGGGGCCCCGCTGCCCCCGTCGGCACCGTCGGTCGCCGGGCCGGGCGACACCGCGACCCCGGTGCGAGTGCCGTGCGCGTCGACGACCTCCAGTCGGATCGCAGTTGCCTCGGCGCCCTGCCCGACGCGGGCGGCCTGGAACTCGACGAGGTCGCCGTCGCCCCCGCGGGCGAAGCCACGCCCCGGGCGGTCGACCGGGACGTGCGCCGCGTCGGGGGCGTCGATGACGTCGGTGGAGTCGGCGACGTCCCGCACGCGCATCGCGATCCGGAGGTTGACGTTGGCCTGGATGTCGGCGGTCACCGCGCCGGCCGGCCGCTGGGTCGCCAGGACGAGGTGCACCCCGAGGGAGCGCCCCACCGCGGCGAGGGAGACGACGCCGTCGACGAAGTCCGGCAGCTCGTCGGCGAGCTGGCGGAACTCGTCGATGACGATGACGAGACGGGCCAGCCCGCCCACACCGCGGCGGTGGTCGTCGAAGTCGCGGGCCCCCGACGCAGCGAGCAGGCGCTCGCGTCGGGTGATCTCGGCCCGGAGGCTGGTGAGGGCCCGCCGCGACAGTCCCTCGTCGAGGTTGGTCACCAGCCCGACCGTGTGCGGGAGCCCGGCGCAGCCGCCGAACGCCGCCCCGCCCTTGTAGTCGATGAGCACGAAGGTCAGGTCGGCCGGTGAGCACTCCAGAGCCAGGGAGGTGACGAGGGTGCGGAGCAGCTCGGACTTCCCCGACCCGGTGGTCCCGCCGACGAGCACGTGCGGTCCGTCGGAGGCGAGGTCGACCACCCAGTCGTCTCCGGCCACCCGGCCGAGGTGCGCGACCGGTCGACCGGTGCCCTCCCGCCAGTGCGTCGCCAACGTCGGCGCCGTCGGGGCGATCGGCGAGCCCACCCACGGCAGGAGGTCCAGCAGGTCGACCGTGACGGGGACCCGGTCGGCATCGCCGGACGCGTCGACGAGCGGCGCCAGCGAGCGAGCGAGCCGCTCACCCCACCACCACTTCACCCGGTCGGGGGTGAAGGTCGTCACTGGGTCGGCACCGTCGACGTCGAGTCGCGCCGATCCCTCGCGCCCGCCCCGTCCGAGGTCGAGGACGGCGCCGCAGGACGCGGGGAGGCCGCCAGCCGTCCGGGCACCCGCGAGGCACCACACGCCGAGGTCGCGACCTCGCTCGAGCAGGTCGACGAGTTCACCACAGCTGAGGCCGCTCGCGCCGAGGTCGCCCCCGTCGGGAACGACGACGAGGACGGGCGCGGGGTCGCGTGGGGTTCCTCGTGCGCGGGCGACCTCGCGCGTGGTGACGACGCGGCGCAGCGCGTCGAGACACGTCTCCCACGACCCGTGTGCCGTCATGTGCGGCAGCCAGCGTGCCCACCGGAGCGCCCCACCGGTGCGGTCCTCGGACGCGGACGGCGACGCCGTCGCGGACGCCGTCGCCGGGGCCGCGCCGGCCGCGGCGGCCGCGCTCACGACCACGAGCCGGAGGTCGCGAGGGGAGTGCAGGGTCGCCACCTGTCCGAGGACGTGGGCGAGGACCTCCTCGACGTCGGCGAGGGGACCGGCCACGCCGAGCCCCCGCACCGCGCCCAGGTCCACCTCGACCGGGAGGTCTCCGAGCGTGGTGTGCTCGACGCTGCCCGTGGACGTCACCCACCTGGTGCGCGAGGGCAGGGTGCCGACACCGAGGCGGACCCTGCCGACGTCCGGACCGCCGGGTCGGCGCTCCCAGATCCGGGTGCCCGGACCGGTCGCGACGGCGAGCACCGTGGCCGGGTCCGGGGCGTCGCGCCACCGCTCCTCGCGTTCGAGGCCGTGCCACGTCGCGAGCTCGGCCCGCCGCTGCCGCAGCTCCTTGCCGTGGAGGGCGAGCGCGCGGGTGTGCTCACGCCGCCCGCCCCACCGGTCGCCGACGACGGTGCCGACGAGCATGAGCGGGGAGAGCAGGGCGAAGGCGAGCAGCTGCGGGCCGAAGAGGACCGCGAGCAGCCCTGCGAAGGGCAGGGGGAGGGCGGCGGCCACCCACGGGACCCGGCCACGGTGCGGTGGCGTCGGCGGAGTCGGTGCGGTGACCGTGGCGCGGACCTCCGGTGTCCTGGCGCGCGGTGAGCGGTTGACGGCGACCCGCCCGTCGCCGCGCACGCGGGTCGGGGCAGTCGTCCCCGACCCGCGCACAAGGCGCAGCAACGAGTCGCCGACCGCGATGAGGCCCGACCCGTCCACGTCGGTCCACCCGCCGGGCTCGAGCACCACCCCCCCGCAGCGGGTGCCGTTGGTCGAGAAGAGGTCGGCGACGCGGACGCCGTGGTCGATGGGCCGGACGAGGACGTGCCGACGGCTGAGGCGGCGGTCCGCGAGGCTGAGCCCCGAGCCGGCTCCCCGTCCCACGACGACGCCGTCGGACGCGACCGGGACGCGTCGCCCGGCGTCCGGCCCGGCCACGACGACGAGGTCCACGGGCGCCGTCACCGCGGCGGATCGGGACCCGCCCTCACCGACCACCAGCGTCGCGCCGTGCACCAGGGGCGGCACCCCGACGCGGGCCTCGGCGACCACGACGACCCCGCCGCACGACGCGACCAGCGGCGCCAGCGGCGAGACGTCGAGCAGCTTCTCCACCAGGGGGCCGAGGTCCGCCCAGGTCGACCCGGGCGGAGCGGTGACGCGGACGTCGACCCCGCTCGCCCGTCGTCGTGGGAGGCGCAGGGTGAGGTCCAGCTCGATCGGGCAGGGCATGACCGGCACGCTAGGACGGACGCGGCGGAACGCCGTCGACTTCTCCACAGCCTGTCCGTCCCGCGACACGCTCCGGGGCGGACATCGCCCGAAGCGCACCCGGCGCGGTCGAACGCCGCCATGATGTGCGCGTGGACCAGACGCGACCCGTTCGGCCCTGGCATGCGCTCACCGCCGTCGTCACGTGGGCGGCCCTGCTCCTCCAGCTCGTGCTCGTCATCCGCGGTGGGGTGGGCCTCGACGAGGTGACGCCACCCGCCCTCGGGAGGCGGCTCGTCCGCTTCATCTCCTACTTCACCGTCCTCACCAACCTCCTCGTCGCGTTCACCGCGACGACGCTCGCGCTGCGGCAGGACCGCTTCCCGACGTGGTGGAAGGTGGTGCAGCTCAACGCGGTCGTCGGCATCGCCGTCACCGGCCTCGTCCACTGGTTCCGGCTCCGTCCCCTGCTGGACCTCAGCGGGGCTGACGACGTCGCAGACAAGCTCCTGCACGTCGGCTACCCCCGTGCACTGCTCGCCTGCGTGGGAGTGGCGGTGCTGCTCCTGGCGCTCACCGAGGGGGCCATCCGGTGGGACCGGCGGCTCCGCGGTGGCCAACCTGACCCGTTCGGGTCAGGACGAGGGCCCACAGGGGACCGTCTTTCCTCATTCGCAGGACGTCCATCGGGGACGACGGGACGCTCGGGAGGACAGGAGCCCTGTCGCGAAGCAGCGACCCTCCAGTCGGCACGAGGGGACTTCGGAAGGGGCCTCCATGCACCGCCTCGCCTCGCGCCTCGGCAAAGCCGTCGCGCTGACCGCGGCCCTGGGTCTGGCCACCGCCACGACCGCGGCCGCCCACGAGTGCTACAACGCCAGCCGCTCCGCCCAGGGCAACCTCAAGGCCGGGACGCAGTCCAACACCTGGTTCACGCTCGTCGTGGCCGACGCGATCGCGGCGACATCGAGACCGGCCTGATCACCCCCGAGCAGGCCGCCTGCATCACCGGGGCCTACGCGGCCACCGAAGCTCCGGCGTCCTTCACCATCAAGGTCGTCGGCGGCAAGGACGGCCTCCTCGCCGGAGGCGTCACCAACCAGGAGATCCTCATGAACGGCAAGAGCATCGACCACTCCTTCGTGGCCTACGGCGACGCCATCTTCGGCTCCTACGCCTCCTGCGGGGTCGAGTGCTGACGTGAGCGTGGCAGGTGGCGTGCAGGGACGGCCACCCGCCCGATCGCGCGCGACCGAAGGATCGCGGGAGCGAGGGACTGAGCCGTTCGGGTGACGGAAAATGGCCCGCGGAGGGGCCTTCGATTCTTTGTTTCCGCAGGTGGGAAGCCGTGAGCAGGGGAACACTCGGGGGGAGGAGTCCTGCCGCGAACCGGCGGCACGCGGTCGCCCCGGTGGGGCTCTCGAAAGGGGAAGCCGTCATGCTCCGAGTCGCTGCCACGGGAGGTCTGGCCCTCGGCCTGGCCCTCGGCCTCGCCCCCGTCGCCACCGCCGAAGAGATGCCCGACCCGTGCCTCATCATCCTGGGCGCCGAGGCCGCCACCATCACCGGGACGGCGGGCAATGACACCCTCCGCGGGACCGCCGGTCCCGACGTCATCCTCGCCGGCGCCGGCAACGACGTCGTCTGGGGCCTCGGAGGCGACGACCTCATCTGCGGTGGCGCCGGCAACGACACGATCAACGCCGGTGACGGGAACGACCTCGTCCTCGGCGACACCGCCGAGTCGATCCTGCTCGGGAACCCCGACGGCATGAGCGTGCCGGGTGGTGCCGATGTCATCGACGGCGGGAGCGGAGACGACCAGATCGCCGGAGAAGGCGGCAACGACACCCTTCGTGGCGGCAACGGTGACGACTTCGCCACCGGCCAGATGGGCACCGACACCGTGACCGGCGGCAACGGCGACGACACCCTCTTCGGAGGGCCCGCAAACGACCTCGTGAAGGGCGAGAACGGCAACGACGTCGTCGTCGGCAACTTCGGCAACGACAACCTGTTCGGCGGCCGCGGCGACGACCTGTTGACGGGAGACAACCCTTCTCCGGTGTCCGGAGGTCCGTCTCAGGACGTCTGCGACGGCGAGCAGGGCTCGGACTTCGGGGTGGAGGACACCTGCGAGGTGGCCGTCTCGATCGAGACCTTCGGACCCCTCCCGGACGAGGGATAGGCGCCGGCCGGGCGGCGTCGCGCTCGCACCGTCGCGAGGGCGGGTGGTCCGCAGGGAGGACCACCCGCCCTTTCGCCCGCGGCCACCACCGGGCGCACGGACGTGCGCGCGGTGGTGGCGGGTCCCACGCTGCGCGTGGGCCGGCATACGGGCACGTAGGCTTGGCTCTCGTGGCCACCGACTTCCAGCAAGAGATCAAGGACCTGCGCACGACGATGACGTCCGTGCGTGACGTCACCGACCTGACCGCGCTCCAGGCGACGATCGCCGACCTCGAGGAGCAGGTGGCCGCACCCGACCTGTGGGACGACCAGGAGAAGGCGCAGGCCGTCACCTCCGCCCTGTCCCGGGCGAAGTCCGAGTACGAGCGCGTCACGGGGATGGACACCCTCGTCGACGACCTCGAGGCGCTCGTGGAGATGGGCCAGGAGGAGAACGACGCCGAGACCCTCGCCGAGGCCGAGAAGGAGCTCGTCAAGGTCAGGAAGGCCGTCGGCGAGCTCGAGGTCCGCACCCTGCTCAGCGGTGAGTGGGACGAGCGCGCGGCCGTCGTCACCATCCGCGCCGGCGCCGGGGGCGTCGACGCCGCCGACTTCGCCGAGATGCTCATGCGCATGTACTTGCGCTGGGCCGAGCGCCACGGCTACCCGACCAAGGTCATGGACACGTCCTACGCGGAGGAGGCGGGGATCAAGTCCGCGACCTTCGAGGTCAGCGTCCCCTACGCGTTCGGCAACCTCTCGGTCGAGGGCGGCACCCACCGGCTCGTCCGGATCAGCCCCTTCGACAACCAGGGCCGTCGCCAGACGAGCTTCGTCGCCGTCGAGGTCATCCCGCTCATCGAGGGGACCGACTCCGTCGAGATCCCGGAGAACGACCTCAAGATCGACGTGTTCCGCTCGTCGGGCCCCGGCGGGCAGTCGGTCAACACGACGGACTCCGCGGTGCGGATGACCCACCTCCCCACCGGCACGGTCGTCTCGATGCAGAACGAGAAGTCGCAGATCCAGAACCGCGCCGCAGCCCTGCGCGTCATGCAGTCGCGGCTGCTCCTGCTCAAGCGCGCCGAGGAGGCCGCGGTCAAGAAGGAGATGGCCGGCGACGTCAAGGCGAGCTGGGGCGACCAGATGCGCTCCTACGTCCTCAACCCGTACCAGATGGTCAAGGACCTGCGTACCGAGTTCGAGACCGGCAACCCGACCGCGGTCTTCGACGGAGACATCGACGGCTTCATCGAGGCCGGCATCCGCTGGCAGATCGCCCAGCGCAAGGCAGACGCCTGATCCCGTTGTCGCACAACGAGATCGAGGACAAACGATGACGTATGCCGTGCAGCTCCCGCCGGGCGGTCCGACCGACTGGTCGGCGTGGTCGGCCGACCTCACGGCGCGCATCCGCCGGCTGGGCGACGGTGAGGACGTGCTCATCGACGTGCCCGCGTTGACCCGCCCGCACCTCTCCCGCAAGAGCCGACTCTTCGGTCTCGTCCCCGCCCGCTACGAGGACACCGCGCCGTGGGTCCGCGTCCGGCGCGACGAGGACCACGCCGTCGCGGAGCTCGTGGGCAGCGAGAGCTTCGGCGGCGACTTCCTCCTCTCCGCCGACGAGGAGCGCCGGCTCGACGAGCTGGGCTGGCGCCGGCCGGGCAGCGACCTCATCATCGAGCGGATCTGGACGCGCTGGTTCCCCGACGACGTGACGCACACGGCATACCTCCCGAAGGCGGACGCGGCCGCGGTGGCCGACCTCGTCACCCGCACCCTGCGGGACGTCCTCCCGGCCTGAGAGGGTCACCGCCACATGGCGGGGGCGTCGAAGTGGCGCCGAGCACCATGGGCACCGTCCGCCGCGACCGGCACGCTGGCCGACATGCGCCCGACAATGACGTCTCCTCGCACCCTCCTCGCGGCCCTGGCCGCCCTCACCACGACCGTCGCGCTCGCCGCGGCCGCGCCAGCAGCGGTCGCCGACAAGCCCGGTGGCGGTCACTGCGCCCGCCAGTCCAAGGTCGCCGTCCCCGGCGCCGAGCAGCAGAAGGTTGCCTGCCTCGACGACCTCACCACCGCGGGCACCGTGGCCTCCGGTCACACGCGTGCCGCCGACTTCGCCGGGCTGCACACGCCCGGCACGGTCAACCCGACGGGCGTGCCCGGCATCCAGGTCGACGGGTACTTCCCCGACACCTCGACGACGAACACCAACAACGGCTGGAACCACGACAGCCAGTTCGTCATCCGCATCCCCGACGACTGGAACGGCGGGCTCGTCGTCACCGGCGCCCCCGGCAACCGCAGCCAGTACGCCAACGACTTCATCTGGTCCGACTACGTCCTGGCCCAGGGCTTCGCCTTCGCGAGCACCGACAAGGGCAACATGGGGACGAAGTTCTACGCCGACGGGTCCTCGCCCGGCGGCAGTGTGCGCGAATGGAACTCGCGCGTCACCGAGCTCACGCTGGCGGCCAAGCGGGTCGTCAAGCAGGTCCGCGCCAAGGCGCCGCAGCGCACCTGGATGGCCGGCATCTCCAACGGCGGCTACCTCGTCCGCTGGCAGCTCGAGAACCGACCGGACCTCTACGACGGCGGGCTCGACTGGGAGGGCACGCTGCTGCGCGCCGACGGCCCGAACCTCATGACCTACCTCCCGACCGCGCTCAAGCACTACCCGGCGTATGCCGCGACCGGCAGTCCCGCGGCGCACGACGCGATGATCGCGGCCGGCTTCGAGCCGGGGAGTGAGTTCCTCTGGCCGTTCCACCACACCGTGTACTGGGACCTCACCCAGCGGATCTACCGCGAGGAGTTCGACCCCGGCTTCGACGGGGCGACCGACGCGGGGACGCCCTACTGCGCGAGCGGCACGCCCCAGTGCGACGCCGACTACGACTACTTCGCACGCCCGGCCTCGGTGAAGGAGGCCGTGCGATCGGTGGAGCTGACCGGCAGGATCGGCAAGCCGCTCATCACGGTGCACGGCGACATGGACACGCTGCTGCCGATCGGCACCGACTCCGACGTCTACGCGCAGCTCGTCGACGACGCCGGCCAGGGTGCGAGCCACCGCTACTACCGGGTCGAGGACGGCACGCACACCGACGCCCTCGTGCCGGCCTTCCCGGACCGGCTGCGGCCCCTGCTGCCGTGTGCCCGGACCGGCTTCGACGCGCTCACGTCGTGGGTGGAAGACGGGACCCCCCCGCCGGCCGACGCGACGGTGGCGCGGCCGACCTCCGGCGACCTGCTCCACACCTGCGCCCTGGGCTGAGCCCGGACCCGGGACCCACGTCCGGCGCCGTGCCGCGGAAGCTTCCGCGGCCCGGCGCCGGCTCGGCGTCCGGGCCGCTGCCGCAGTCCTGCACCTCACACGCCGCCTCTGGGGGGAAGCGCCCGACGCCCAGCGACGGAACCTATGCTCGTGACGCATCCGCCCCCGATCGCGAAGGCCCGTCTGCGCGCATGATCCGCTTCGACAACGTCACCAAGGTCTATCCGAGGTCGACCCGCCCTGCGCTCGCCGACGTCAACGTCAACGTCGAGCGCGGCGAGTTCGTCTTCGTCGTGGGTCCCTCGGGCTCGGGCAAGTCCACCCTGCTCCGCCTCGCGCTGCGCGAGGAGCGGGCGTCGGGCGGCACGGTGCTCGTCGCCGGTCAGGACCTCAACTCCATGTCCTCGCGCAAGGTGCCCCGCTTCCGTCGGGGGATCGGCGCGGTCTTCCAGGACTTCCGGCTGCTCCCGGGCAAGACGGTGGACCAGAACGTCGCCTTCGCGCTCCAGGTCATCGGCAAGCCGTCGTCGGCGATCCGCCAGCTCGTGCCCGAGACCCTCGAGATGGTCGGACTCGAGGGCAAGGGCAAGCGCCTGCCGCACCAGCTCTCCGGTGGTGAGCAGCAGCGCGTCGCGATCGCCCGCGCCGTCGTCAACAAGCCGCAGATCCTGCTGTGCGACGAGCCGACCGGGAACCTCGACCCCAAGATCAGCCTCGACATCGTCCGCCTGCTCGACCGGATCAACCGCGCCGGCACGACCGTGCTCATGGCGACGCACGACGCCGACACCGTCAACGCGATGCGCCGACGGGTGGTCCAGCTCGAGGAGGGCGTCGTCGTGCGAGACGCGGAGCACGCGACCTACCTCGCCGCCACCACCTCCTCCGAGTCCCCGACGGTGCTCGAGGACCCCGACGCGGTCGAGGACGTCGAGGGCATCGAGGACATCGGTGACCTCGATCCCGAGCGCTTCGGAGGGGAGGAGCGATGAAGCCCGGTTTCATCGCCGGCGAGGTCTGGTCCGGCCTGCGGCGCAACCTCTCGATGGCCCTCTCGGTCATCCTCGTGACGATGGTGTCGATGTTCCTGCTCGGGCTCGGCCTGCTCGCGCAACGCCAGGCGGACACGATGAAGGGCTACTGGTACGACCGGATCCAGGTCTCGATCTACCTGTGCACCGACAACTCGCTCCAGCCGAACTGCCAGGGCCAGGCCGCGACCGAGGCCCAGGAGCAGAGCATCGAGAGCCAGCTGCGGGCCATGCCCGAGGTCAAGGAGGTCTTCCAGGAGACCGAGGCCGAGGCGTTCGAGCGCTTCAAGGAGCAGTTCCGCAACAGCCCGATCACCGGCAACGTCCAGCTCGGCGACATCCCGCAGAGCTTCCGCGTCCAGCTCAGCGACCCGACGAAGTACGCCGTCGTCACGAGCCAGTTCGAGCGTGCGCCGGGGGTGGCAAGCGTCCAGGACCAGGAGAAGGTCCTCAAACGCTTCTTCCAGATCATCAACTGGATCACGGCCTTCTCGGTCCTCCTCGCCACGCTCATGGTCATCTGCGCCACGCTGCTCATGGCGACGACGATCCGGCAGGCCGCGTTCATCCGGCGGCGGGAGATCGGGATCATGCGCCTCGTCGGGGCGTCCAACTGGACGATCCGGATGCCGTTCATCATCGAGATGCTCGTCGTGGCCGCGCTCGGCGTCGCCCTCGCGGTCGGCATGCTCTGGCTCGGCCTGCGGCTCATCTTCAACCTCGGCTTCAACCAGGTGATCCTCAACAAGGCGCTCATCGGCGCGAACGACGTCTGGTCGCTCACGCCGTGGCTGTTCGGGGGCGTCATCGTCATCGCGGTGCTCACGAGCGTCGTCACGCTGCGCCGCTACCTGCGCGTGTGAGGAACGCCCCCCGTCGGACCCCCTGCGTCCGCAAGGATGGTCGAGGTTTCGACCATCCTTGCGGACGCAGCCGCCCGGATCCCCAGGCAACTCTTCGGCGCGGGCTGTTCCCAAGAGGTGGTGACTCGTGTTACCAATGGTGACCATGTGGCGAACCCCTGCGCCCCGACGCGCCCCTGCACGCCGAACTGCCGGCATCTCGGTGGCTCTGCTGTGCTCCCTCGCGCTCGTCAGCCACTCTCCGGCGGTGCACGCCGAGCCGGACCCGGGACGGCAGAAGCAGCGGGTGGACGCGCAGATCGACAAGCTGCGTGAGGACCTCCACGAGACCAACGCCGACCTCGCCGAGGCCTACATCGCGCTGCGCACGACCCAGTCGAGGCTGCCGGGTGCGCAGTCCGCGCTGACGCAGGCGCGGGCCGCCGCCGGTCGCGCCGAGACCGCCAACGCCATGGCCGCGCAGGAGCTCGAGGTCGCCGAGGCCAACGAGAGCAAGGCCCAGGAGGACCTCGCCGCGACGAGCTCCGAGATCGTCGAGAGCCGCACCGAGGTCGCCCAGTTCGCCGCCCAGATCTACCAGGAGCAGGGCTTCGGCGAGTTCGACATGGCGATGACGTCCACGACGCCGCAGCAGTTCGCCGACCGGATCGCCCTCATCGGCACCGTCATCGACCTGCAGAGCCAGTCGATGGTCGCCCTCGCCACCGCCAAGGCCAGCCAGACCGCGCAGGAGGACCACCTGTCCGCCCTGCGCGCGGACTCAGAGAAGGCCAAGCGCAAGGCCGAGGCCACCCTCGCCGCCGCCACCTCGGCCCGCGACCGCGCCACCGCCGCCAAGGCGGCCCTCGACGCGCTCGCCGCGCAGCAGGCCGCCCAGGCCTCCACCGTCAAGGCCAAGTCCGCCGCCGAGGCCGCGAGCCTGGGCCAGATGACGGCCGAGTCGGCCCGGCTCAGCAGCGTCATCAAGGCCCGCGCCGCCGCCGCCCTCAAGCGCGCCCGCATCGCCGCCGCCGCCAACGCCCGGGCCAAGGCCGCCGCCGCGGCCCGGGCCGCGGCGGCCCGGGCCGCGGCGGCCCGGGCCGCGGCAGCCAAGCGCGCCGCGGCCGCCGCCCGACCCAGCGGCGGCTCCGGGTCCGGCACCGGTACCGGCACCGGCTCCGCCCCCCGCCCTCCGGCGGCCCCGAGCACCAGCGGTCCGCTGAGCGCGCCGACGACCGCGGGCTGGATCAGCTCCGATTTCGGCATGCGCTTCCACCCCATCGACCAGGTGTGGCGCCTGCACAGCGGCCGCGACTACGCCTCCCCCTGCGGCACGCCCATCAAGGCCGCCGCCTCCGGCGTCGTCATCGAGTCCGGCTCCCGCGGCGGCTACGGCAACCGCGTCGTCGTCGACCACGGCGTCATCGGCGGGGTCCACCTCGCGACGACCTACAACCACCTCCAGAGCATCCGCACCCATGGCGGCAGCGTGAAGCGCGGCCAGGTCGTCGGCTACGAGGGCTCCACCGGCAACTCCAACGGCTGCCACCTCCACTTCGAGGTCTACGAAGACGGCGAGTTCGTCGACCCGCGCAACTACCTCTGACGCAGAACGTCGGCGCGCACACGGCATACGCTGCAGTAGCCTGACGCACTGACTCGAGGGAGGTGACCGCCATGGCAAAGGCCAACGCGAAGAAGGGCAGCGCTCAGCCAGATGGGCGCAAGCTCGTCGCGAGCAACCGCAAGGCGCGCCACGACTACCTCATCGAGGACACCTTCGAGGCCGGCCTCGTGCTCATGGGCACCGAGGTCAAGGCGCTGCGCATGGGGCGCGCCAGCCTCGTCGACGGCTGGGCGAGCTTCACCGGCGACGAGCTGTGGCTCGAGGGCGTGCACATCCCCGAGTACATCTCCGGCACGTGGACCAACCACACGCCGCGCCGCCGCCGCAAGCTCCTGCTCAACCGCAAGGAGCTCGACCGGATCATGCACAAGACCCGCGAGAGCGGCCACACGATCGTCCCGCTCCAGCTGTACTTCAAGGACGGCCGCGCCAAGGTCGAGATCGCGATCGCCAAGGGCAAGAAGGAGTACGACAAGCGCCACGCGTTGCGTGAGCGCCAGGATCGTCGTGAGGCCGAGCGCGCGCTCGGCACGAGGGGGTAGGACGTGCAGCGTCGCCTGCGGGTCTGGTCGGCGTGCCTCCTGGCACTGGCCGCTGTCGTCTATCCGGTCGGCGCGGCGTTCGCGGCGCCCTCCGCCCCCGCCTCGCTGGTCGGGTTCGTCCCGATGGACGACGACGCGGTCGGCTTCGCCGTGTCGTATGCCGTCCAGCCCGACGGGTCGATGGACGTCACCCAGCGCATCCGCTGGGACTTCCCCGAGGGGGAGGAGCGCCACGGGATCTTCCGGACCATCCAGGTCCGCGCCGGCTACCAGGACTCGACGACGCAGTACCGCCACTACGAGCTGTCCGACGTGGAGGTGTCCTCGCCGACGGGCGCCCCCACCGACGTCGACATCTCCGACTTCGGCGCCTACGAGCAGGTCCGCATCGGCAACGCCGACGAGACCGTCTCGGGTGTCCAGGAGTACGTCATCAGCTACACCCTCGGCAACGTCGTCAACGACATCGGCGACGGCACCGCCGAGCTGTACTACAACCACATCGACCCCTCGAACGAGTACGTCTACCGTGACGTGACGGCCGAGGTCACCGGCCCCGTGCCCGCGACCCGGGTCGCGTGCTACTACGGCGCGCTCCAGGAGGACACGGCCTGCACCGGGACCCCGGGCGCGACGTCGACGTTCACCATCCCCGACATCAACCCCGGTCAGGGCGCGACCATCGTCGTGTCCTGGCCGCGGACCGCCTTCGGCGACCTCGCCCCCGACCTGCGCGAGTCCGGGTCCGACGGGAGCTACGGCGGCGGCTACGACCCGGGCCCCTCGCTCACCGACACGCAGCAGCGGTACGTCGGGGCGGCGCTCGCCGGTGGCGGCATCCTCATCCCGCTCCTCGCCGGTGGCCTCATGGGGGTCCTCGTCTGGACCCGGGGCCGCGACGAGGTCTATGCGGGCCTCACACCGGGACTCACGCCCGGCGCGGGGGAGAGCGTGCCCGTCGTGCGGGGCAGCGCCCCGACCGTCGCCGTGCAGTTCACGCCACCGGCCGGGGTCCAGCCCGGCATGGTCGGCACGATCATGGACGAGAAGGCCGACGTCGTCGACGTCACGGCGACCCTCATCGACCTCGCGGTCCGCGGTCACCTCACCCTCACCAACGAGGAGCGCGGCCGGTTCCGCAGCGACGACTGGCTCCTGCAGCGCACCACCCCGCCCGCCGGCGCCGCGGCGCTGTCACCCTACGAGCAGCGGCTGCTCGACGGGATCTTCGCCTCCGGCGACGCGAACCGCCTGTCCTCGCTGAAGAACACGTTCGCGGAGACGCTCAAGCAGGTCCAGGGGATGATGTACACCGAGGCCGTGCAGCGCCACTGGTTCCGGCGCTCGCCCGACGCGCAGCGCTCCGCGTGGTCCGGACTCGGGATCCTGCTCCTCGTCCTCGGCGGCCTCGCCCTCTTCTTCCTCACGCCGGTCCTCGGCGATCTCGGTGGCGGCTCGCTCGTCGGCATGGGGTGGGTCTTCGGTGGCGGCCTCGTCGTCGCCGGCCTCATCGTCCAGGTCCTCGGCCGTCGCATGGCCTCGCGCACCGCCGAGGGCAGCGCGGTCCTCGCGCAGGCCCAGGGTTTCGAGCGATACATCGCCACGGCGGAGGCCAACCAGATCCGGTGGGAGGAGGCGCAGGACGTCTTCAGCAGGTTCCTGCCCTACGCCATCGTCTTCGGCCTCGCCGACCGCTGGGCCTCGGTGTTCGAGGAGGTGGCCAGTGCGGCTGCGGCCGCGGGCCACGTCATCGCGGCACCCACCTGGTACGCCGGCCCGATGACGGGCTGGAACTTCGGCCACGTCGCCTCGAGCATGGACTCCTTCTCGACCCAAGCGGCGGGCACGTTCGTGTCGACGCCCGGGTCGTCGGGCGGGTCCGGGCTCGGGGGTGGCGGGTTCTCCGGAGGCGGCGGGTTCTCCGGGGGTGGCGGCGGCGGAGGGGGCGGCGGGTCCTGGTGACCGCGCTCTCCCCGTCCTGAGGTTCGTTTCGGGGGTCGTGCGTGTGCCGTTGCGCGCTCAGTCGGGACTTCGTCCCGAACGCGCGCACCGGTACACTCACGACTTGCCCACCCTGCGCCCCCGCTTCGTCGCTCGCTCCCTCCGAAGGGAGGTGGTGCTGCCGTGCCATCCGTGATGACGTGGGGGACATGACCAAGACCATCGCATTCCTCACCGCACCCGAAGGCATCGAGCGGGTCGAGCTCACCGACCCCTGGGACGCCGTCACCGGCGCCGGCCACTCGGCCACGCTGCTGAGCACCGAGCCCGGCACGGTGCAGACCTTCGACCACCTCGACAAGGCCGAGACGCGCCCCGTGGACGGGCTCGTCAAGGACGCGTCGGTCGACGACTACGACGCGCTCGTCCTGCCGGGCGGTGTCGCCAACCCGGACGCCCTGCGGATGGACACCGACGCCGTGGCCTTCGTCAGGTCGTTCGTCGAGTCGGGCAAGCCGGTCGCCGCGATCTGCCACGCGCCGTGGGTCCTCGTCGAGGCCGGCGTCCTCGAGGGCCGCACCCTCGCGTCGTGGCCCAGCCTGCAGACCGACCTGCGCAACGCCGGCGCCACGTGGAAGGACGAGGAGGTCGTCCTCGACGGCAACCTCATCACCAGCCGCAACCCCGACGACCTGCCCGCGTTCACCAAGGCGCTTCTCGACGCGCTCGCCTGAAGCGCTCACCGCTCACCGCACGGCGGGCGCGCTCGTCGCGCGGATGGCCCTGCACGCTCAGTCGGGACTTCGTCCCGAACGCGCGCACGGCCATCCGCCCGACTCGTCGCGAACGCGCGCAACGGCATACCCACGACGAAGGCCGGTCACCCCGTGGGGGTGACCGGCCTTCGGGCTCAGCGGGGGCGGCTCAGTTCTTGAAGGCGTCCTTGACCTTCTCGCCGGCCTGCTTGAGGTCTGCCTTGGACTGGTCCGCGCGACCCTCGGCCTCGAGGCCCTCGTCGTCGGTCGCCTTGCCGGTGGCCTCCTTGGCCTTGCCCGCGGCGTCGTCAGTCATGTTGTCGATCTTGTCTCCGATACCCATGGTGAAGCTCCTTGGTCGTGCGGAAAGGGATCTGCACCCTCGAGGCGCCACGTCTTGACGCACGGATGCCTTGTCAGGTTAACCCGTTGAGGACGAGCAGAAGGTCTCCGCCCTCGACCTGTTGGTGAGCGCCGATGGCGAGCCTCTCCACCGTCCCGGCGCTCGGGGCGGTGATGTTGGCCTCCATCTTCATCGCCTCGATGGTGGCGACGACGTCGCCCGCCGCGACCGTGTCACCCTCGGCGACGGCCGGCGTGACGACCCCCGCGAAGGGGGCCGGGACGTGCGTCGGGTTGCCCGGCTCGGCCTTCTCCGCGGCCTTGACGTCGACCTGGATCGAGGTGTCCCGGACGGTGATCGGGCGGAACTGCCCGTTGAGCGTGCACATCACGGTGCGCATGCCCTTGGCGTCGGCGTCGCCGATCGAGGAGACCCCGAGGAGGAGCCGCTTGCCGGCCTCGATCTCGACCTCGTACTCGCGGCCGTGGTCCAGTCCGTGGAGGAACTCGACGGTGCCGAGCACGGACAGGTCGCCGTAGCGCTCCGTGGACGTGCGGTAGTCCTTCGTCGGGCCCGGGAAGAGCAGCTCGTTGAGGGTCGCCCGCGGATGGGCATCGAGGGCGCTCTCCTGCTCCGGGGTGAGCTCGGTGTCCCGCGGCTTCCCGTGGCGTCCCTGGAGAGCCTTGGTGCGGAACGGCTCCGGCCAGCCCCCCGGGGGGTCGCCCAGCTCGCCCTCGAGGAAGCCGATGACCGACGCGGGGATGTCGAACCTCGTCGGGTTCTCCTCGAACTCGGCAGGGTCGGCCCCGGCGCCGACGAGCGCGAGGGCGAGGTCGCCGACGACCTTGCTGCTGGGTGTGACCTTGACGATGTTGCCGAGGATGCGGTTGGCCGCGGCGTACATGTCCTCGATGTCCTCGAACCGGTCCCCGAGGCCGAGGGCGATCGCCTGCTGGCGCAGGTTCGACAGCTGGCCACCGGGGATCTCGTGGAAGTAGACCCGGCCGGTGGGGGAGGGCAGGCCGCTCTCGAAGGGGGCGTACAGCTGTCGGACCGCCCCCCAGTAGGGCTCGAGGGCGAACACGTGGTCGATGTCGAGGCCCGTGGCGCGCTCGGTCCCGTCGGTCGCGGCGACGAGGGCCGACAGCGAGGGCTGGCTCGTCGTGCCCGCCATCGACGCGCAGGCGGCGTCCACCGCGTCGACGCCGGCGTCGATGGCCGCGAGCAGGGTGCCGACCTGGCCGCCGGCGGTGTCGTGCGTGTGGAGGTGCACCGGAAGGTCGAACCGTTCGCGCAGGGCGGTGACGAGGGTGCGGGCCGCCGGGGCGCGCAGCAGGCCGGCCATGTCCTTGATGGCGAGGACGTGCGCGCCCGTGCCGACGATCTGCTCGGCGAGCCGGAGGTAGTAGTCGAGCGTGTAGAGCGTCTCGCCGGGGTCGCTGAGGTTGCCGGTGTAGCAGAGCGCCACCTCGGCGACCGCCGTGTCGGTTGCGAGCACGGCCTCGACGGCGGGGCGCATCTGGCCGACGTCGTTGAGCGAGTCGAAGATCCGGAAGATGTCGAGTCCGGTACGAGCGGCCTCGCGGACGAACGCGTCGGTGACCCGGGTCGGGTAGGGCGTGTAGCCCACGGTGTTGCGCCCCCGCAGCAGCATCTGGAGCGGGATGTTGGGCATGGCGGCGCGCAGCAGCGACAGGCGCTCCCACGGGTCCTCGCTGAGGAAGCGCAGGGCCACGTCGTAGGTCGCCCCGCCCCACGCCTCCATCGACAGCAGCTCGGGCGTGAGGTGCGAGACGTGGCCGGCGACGTGGAGCAGGTCGCGGGTGCGCATCCGGGTGGCGAGGAGCGACTGGTGGGCGTCGCGGAACGTCGTGTCGGTCACCGCCACGGACGTGCGCTCGCGCAGCAGGCGCGCGAACTCGGCCGGACCGACCCGCTGGAGCAGGTCGCGCGAGCCGGGCGGCACCGCCGTGTCGGGGTCGAGTGCGGGAAGCTTGGCCCGCGGTCGGACGTGGGTGCGCGCCGGTCCGTGCGGCTGGTTGACGGTGACGTCAGCGAGGTAGGTGAGGAGCTTGGTGCCGCGGTCCGCCGGTGTGCGCGCGGTGAGCAGCTCGGGTCGCTCGTCGATGAACGAGGTCGTCGCTTCACCGGCCTGGAACACCGGGTCGGCGAGGACGCCCTCGAGGAAGCGCATGTTGGTGGAGACCCCGCGAATCCTGAACTCCGCCAACGCCCGTCGTGCCCGACGCACGGCCATCGGGAAGCTGCGGCCGCGACAGGTGAGCTTGACCAGCATGGAGTCGAAGTGCGGCGAGACCCGCGCCCCGACGAAGACGGTGCCACCGTCGAGCCGCACCCCACCGCCACCGGCCGAGCGGTAGACGGTGATGGTCCCGGCGTCGGGACGGAACCCGTTGGCGGGGTCCTCGGTGGTGATGCGGCACTGCAGAGCGGCGCCACGCAGGACGATGTCCTCCTGGCGCAGCTCGAGGTCCGCGAAGGTGTCGCCCGACGCGATGCGCATCTGCGAGACGACGAGGTCGACGTCGGTGACCTCCTCGGTCACGGTGTGCTCGACCTGGATGCGCGGGTTCATCTCGATGAAGACGTAGCGGCCGTCCTTGCCGAGCAGGAACTCCACGGTTCCGGCGTTGACGTAGCCGATCTCGCGCGCGAAGCGGACCGCGTCGTCGCACATCCGGTCGCGCAGCGCGGGGTCGAGGTTCGGTGCCGGCGCGATCTCGACGACCTTCTGGTGGCGTCGCTGCACCGAGCAGTCACGCTCGTAGAGGTGCAGGACCCCGCCGGTCGCGTCGCCCGTGCCGTCGTCGGTCCCGTCGCTGAGGATCTGCACCTCGATGTGCCGCGGGTCGATGACGGCCTCCTCGATGTAGAGCGTCGGGTCGCCGAAGGCGGCGTCGGCCTCGCGCTGCGCCGCCTCGAGGGCGTCGCGCAGGGTCGAGGGGTCGTTGACGCGGCGCATGCCCCGACCGCCACCACCGGAGACCGCCTTGACAAAGGCAGGGAAGCCGATCTCGCCCGCGGCGGCTTCGAGAGCGTCGAGGTCGGTGCCGGCCTCGGACCCCCGCAGCGTCGGCAGTCCCGCCTCGCGGGCCGCGGCGATCGCCTTGGACTTGTTGCCGGTGAGGTGCAGCACCCGCGGGGGAGGCCCGATGAACGTGATGCCGTGGGCCGCGCACTCCTCGGCCAGCAGCGGGTTCTCGGACAGGAAGCCGTAGCCCGGGTAGATCGCGTCGGCGCCGCACTCGACGGCGACGCGGACGATGTTTGCGTGGTCGAGATAGGCGCGGACCGGGTGGCCCTCCTCGCCGATCTGGTACGACTCGTCGGCCTTGAGCCGGTGCTCGGAGTTGCGGTCCTCGTGGGGGAAGACGGCGACGGTCTTGGCGCCCAGCTCGGTGGCGGCGCGGAACGCCCGGACGGCGATCTCGCCACGGTTGGCGACGAGGACCTTGCGGAACACGGCATACCTCCAGGCAGGAGTGCTAACGGTCGCCGCGATCCTAGTGACCCGTCAAACACCGAACCGGACGGACCAGAGTCCGGACCCGTTCGTGCTCCCGACGCCCGCCATTCACGCTGCGCGGGCACGGTGACCTCATGATTCGTATGCCGTCCGCCCGCGTCCTCGTCCTCGTCACCTCGCTGCCGTGCACCGGTCTCGTCGCCGTGCCCGGCGCCGTCGCGGCCCCACCGCACCAGTCGACGGTGCAGCCGCTCGAGCGGGCCCACGCCCACAACGACTACGAGCACGACCGGCCCCTGCTCGACGCCCTCGACCACGGGTTCACCTCCGCCGAGGCCGACGTGTGGCTCGTCGACGGTGAGCTCTACCTCGGCCACGACGGGCCCGACCTCGACCGCACTTTGCGCGAGACCTACCTGGAGCCGCTCGTCCAGCGCTTCCGCGAGAACGGTGGCTCGCTGTACCCGCGGTGGGACGAGTCGTTCAGGCTGCTCATCGACGTCAAGAGCGCCGGGTCGGCCGCGTGGCCGGTCATCGACACCGAGCTCGCCGACTACCCCCAGCTCTTCACGGCCTACCGCCAGGGCCGCGTCCACGAGCGCGCCGTGACCGCCGTCATCTCGGGCAACCGCGACCTCGCGGCCATGCAGGCCGCGACCAGCCGCTTCTCGTTCTACGACGGGCGCCTGCCCGACCTCGGCAAGGGCATCCCGGCGTCGCTGATGCCGCTGGTGAGCGACAACTGGACCAGGTACTTCACCTGGCAGGGGGTCGGCCCGATGCCGGCCGCCGAGCGCACCAGGCTGGAGGGCATCGTCGCGCAGGCCCACGCCGCGGGCTACGACGTCCGCTTCTGGGCGACGCCCGACGCAGCCCTCGCGAACCGCGAGGCCCTGTGGCGCGAGCTCGTCGCCGCCGACGTCGACGTCCTCAACACCGACGACCTCGCCGGGCTTCAGCGGTTCCTGCTCGCCGAGGACCTGGCCGAGCAGTCCCTGGCCCCGGCCGCCTGACCGTCCTGCCCACGGTCACCCGGCGAGGCCGTGGGTGTGTGCCCAGAGGACGGCCTGGATGCGGTCGCGCAGGTCCAGCTTGGCGAGGATGTGCCGGACGTGGGACTTGACGGTCGCGGGGGAGAGCTGGAGCCGGGCAGCGATCTCGCCGTTGTCGAGCCCAGCGCCGACGAGCGCGAGGACCTCGCGCTCCCGAGAGCTGAGCAGGCGTGTGGCGTCCTCCGACACCTCAGCAGGGCGACTGCCGCCGAGATAGTGGTGGACGATCCGGTCGAGGACCCCCGGGGCGAAGACCGCCTCGCCGTCCGCGGTGCGCTCGACGGCAGAGACCAGCTCCGCTGCCGTCGCGTCCTTGAGGACGAACCCCGAGGCCCCGGCGGACAGGGCGTCATGGACGTGCCTGTCGAGGTCGAACGTCGTGAGGACCAGCACGCGGCTGCTGGTTCCGGCGTCCGTCAGTCGGCGCGTGGCCTCGACCCCATCCACGCGGGGCATGCGCAGGTCCATGAGCACGACATCGGGGAGGTGCTCCAGGACGGCCGCGACGGCCTCCTCACCGTCCGCTGCCTCCGCGACCACCTCGACACCGGCGAGCTCGAGGATCAGCCGGAGGCCGGACCGGACCATGTCCTGGTCGTCCGCGATGACGACCCGGGTCACCGTCGCTCCCGGCGGGGAAGTGTGGCGCGGACCTCGAACCGCCCGCCGTCGACGGGACCGGCCCGGAAGGTCCCACCCAGGAGCCGGCAGCGCTCCGCCATCCCGTGGATGCCCTGCCCCGGTGGGCCGCTCGGACCGGGCGCGGCGTTGACGGCCGAGACCTCCACGGAGGTAGGGCTCCAGCTGACGACGACCGTGGCCCTGCCTCCGGCGGAGTGCTTGCCCGCGTTGGTCAGCGACTCGGTGACGATGCGCTGGATGGCCAGCCAGATCCTCGCCGCGTCGGGCCACGGGGTGCCCTCCTGGGTCAGGGTGTTCGCGATGCCCGCAGCCCGTGCGGGCAGCGACCTGCTCGATGCCCTCAGGGCCGGGGTGGTCCACGGTCGACTCGCCGAGCAGGCCGATGATCCCTCGCAGCTCGAGGCTGGCCCGGTGCGCGGTCGCGCGGACGGCCTCGAGCGGGCCGACGGCGAGGGCCGGGTCACGAGCCAGGGCGGCGGCAGCGGCTTCGGACTGGAGGCTGATGAGGGTGACCTCGTGCCCGACGACGTCATGGAGCTCCTGCGCGATCCGCGTCCGTTCGTCGGCGGCGGCCACATCACGGGTGATCGACTGCTCCACGAGCAGCTGCTCGGTGAGGGCCTCGAGTCGGCGGTTCTGGGTACGGTGCTGCAGGATCACGCGAGCCACGGCGTAGGCGCCGACGACGAGGAGCCACGTGGTGAGGACAGCCACCGGCTCCTCGGGTCCGCGCAGGGTCGAAAGGGTCCCGGTGGCGAGGGTCCAGGCGAGGGCGGCGTAGTGGACCGGTGTCGGCACGCGGGATCCGAGCCCGTAGACGAGCAGAACGATGACGACGTAGCCCAGGTAGAGAAAGCCCGTGGGTGTGGGGATGAGCATGGCCGAGGCGGACACGAACGTCGCAGGCACCGGAGCGACGCGCCACCAGGCGACAGGGACGACGAAGAGGACGGCGTAGAAGACCGCCACCGGGCGATCCGCGATCGGGTCGACGAGCACCTGCGCGAGGCTCAGCCCGAGCATCCCGAAGGCCATCGCGATGTCCTGCCGCGGCGGCATCACTCGGGCGTTCCACTCCACGAGACGAATGTAGGGCCGCGACCGCGTCCTGTCGTCAGCCCTGGGGCGGAGGGCGGCTTCCGCCCGTGAGGCGATGCGCCGAGGGTGGGCACCTTCGTAGCCTCGACGCACGGCGACCTGACCGTCGGGCGCACGAGGCGAGAGCGAGCAACCATGTCCACCTCCCTGACCCAACCCACCGACATGGCCCCCGTGGCGGGGCGGGCCCGATCATCACGGCTCGGGCTGGCCGCGGCTCGGGTGTTCGCCGTTCTGCACGCACTCGCGGGGCTCACCGGCGTCGTGGTCTTCACGCTCGTCATGCCCGAGGAGGCGTTGTGGGTCCACCCCGTGGTCGACACCGGCGTCATCGTCCTCAAGGTCGCCGTCTGTGCCCTGCTGCTCGTGGGGGCGCTGTGGCCCCGCCTGGACTCGGACCGTCGCCGACGCCTGCTCATGCTGGCCGTTCTCGGCAGCGTCACCTTCGGGCTCGTCAAGCTCTTCGTCTACGACGAGCGTGAGTCATTCGTCTTCTTCGTCGTCGACGCACTCCTGCTGGCTCTCCTCGTGCTGGCTCGACCACGCGTGGGTAGCGAGGCCTCCTGACGCTGTTCCGGACGCGAGTGGCACCATCGAGGTGTGTGCAGCTACTGCGGGTGCCAGGCGATCGAGATCATCGGCCGCTTCACCGCCGAGCACGAGGACATCGTCAACGGTCTCGGTGACCTGAGGCGCAGCGTCGCCTCGGGCGTCGAGGCCGACATCGCGTCGAGCGCCGCGGCCCTCGCCGCCATGCTCGACCCGCACACGGCCAGCGAGGAGCGCTCCCTCTTCGCCGAGCTGCGGCAGGACGAGGAGTTCACCGACGAGGTGGACCAGCTCTGCGGCGAGCACCATGGCCTCGACGCGCAGCTGTCCGCGATCGCCGGGGGCCGCCACGACGTCATGGCGGAGTTCGAGGTCGCCCTGCGCCGGCACATCGACCGCGAGGAGAACGGCCTGTTCCCGGCAGCGGCCATCGCCCTCGGCGGCGAGGCGTGGGAACGGGTGCACGCCGTCGGGTGAGGCCCCGACGTGAACCCTCAGCCCGCTGCGGCGTCCTCGAGGATCTCGGGGGCGTTCTGCACCATCCACACCATGAGCGGCTGCAGCAGCGCGGCGACCTCGAGGCCTCGCGGGGTGAGGGAGTACTCGACGTGCGGCGGGACGACCGGTCGCGCCTCACGGTGGACGAACCCGTCGGCGACGAGCGTGCGCAGCGTCTGGGCGAGCATCTTCTCGCTCACGCCCGCGGCGCGACGGCGCAGCTGGCTCCAGCGCACCGGGTCACCGTCGGCGAGCGCGAGGAGGACGAGCAGTCCCCACTTGCTCATGACGTGGTCGAGGACGGTGCGGCTGGGGCAGCCGGCCGCGAAGACGCCGTCCGGGAAGTACTCGCGCAGGGGGGTGCTCACCATCATGTCCGTACCTTACTTCAAAGTGGGTACTCACTTCTGGGAAGTATGCCGGGTGGGAGCTCGTTGTCCGGGTGTCGGCACCTCGCCGGCCCTCCTCGAAAGGTGCACTCCATGACCACGATCCTCGTGACCGGTGCCACCGGCCAGCTCGGCCGCCTCGCCATCGACGCCCTCCTCCACCGCGGTGTCGCTGCCGGCGACGTCGTCGCCCTCGTCCGCGACGCGGGTCGCGCGAGCGATCTCGCCGCGCGTGGCGTCATCGTCCGCACCGGCTCCTTCGACGACCCGGCCTCCCTCGACGCCGCCCTCGTCGGTGTCGACCGGCTCCTCTTCATCTCCGGCAGCGAGGTCGGCCGCCGGGTCGAGCAGCACCGGAACGTCGTCGACGCCGCCGTTCGCGCCGGTGTCGAGCTCGTCGCCTACACGAGCATCGTGCGCGCCGACACCTCGTCGCTCGGTCTCGCTGCGGAGCACCGGGCTACCGAGGAGGCGCTCGCCGCCTCGGGTCTGCCCACCGTGCTGCTGCGCAACTCCTGGTACGTCGAGAACTACACCGCGCAGCTCCCCGTGCAGCTCGAGCACGGCGCGGTGCTCGGCGCCGCCGGGGAGGGTCGGGTGAGCGCAGCGACGCGCGCCGACTTCGCCGAGGCGGCCGCGGTCGCCGTCACGGAGGACGGCCACGCCGGGCAGGTCTACGAGCTCGGGGGTGACGAGGCCTTCACCCTCGCCGAGTACGCGGCCGAGCTGTCCGAGCAGTCGGGGACCCCGGTCGCCTACCGCGACCTCACCGTGGAGGACTACGCGGCCGCCCTCCTCGGCGCCGGGCTGCCCGAGGGCTACGCGCAGGCCCTCGCGTCCAGCGACGACGGCCTCAAGCACGGCGGGCTGCTCGTCGAGACCGGTGACCTTTCGCGGCTCCTCGGCCGCCCGACGACCCCGCTCGCCCGGGCCATCGCGGCCGCGGTCTGACCCGGTCCGCCCCCACCAGTGTCCTGTCGGACGCGTGCCCGAGCACCCGTTCGACAGGACATGGGTGCGGGAGCCGGACCGACCCGGCATACTGGAGCCACGTCCGGTGTTGCAACCGGCGCAGACAACTGAACAGCGTGGGATGAGCCCCCTCACGGGGGTGATCGGTTTCGACATTGATCGGCGGATCAAGGGAAGCGGGTCGAGGATGCACGGTTATCTCGTTAACGATCCGTGCAAACCAATAGGTGCCAACTCCAAGCGCACCGACTTCGCCCTCGCCGCCTGAGCGAGCTCCGAAGTCCGTCAGCCTGAGGTAGTTCTCGACTCAGTGTCTGGCGTCAGCTAGAGAACTTGCTGCGTCACCCTCGTCGGGGGGTGGCGTGGGACTCCAATCCGACTGGGCCTGTCAGGGAACGTGTGCGCGCGAGCCCTGGGGCCGAGAAAATCCACAGCGCACTGCACCCGGAGAAGTCTTGGTTTCCCGTCAGTGGACGCGGGTTCGATTCCCGCCACCTCCACCACCGTGGTCATCCCACCGCACGACACCCGGTCGGTCAGCCTCGCTGACCGTGCCGGGTGTTGGTGTGTCCGGGTGTGTGACGATCTCGTATGCCGTTCGCCGACCAGCAGCCCGCCGCACCCCACGACGAGGAGCGCGTCGGGGCGCGCGACCTGGCGGACTGGCGCTCCGCGACCGGACGCCTCCTCGTGCGCCTCGTCGCCCGTGTCGCCGAGCTCCTGGCCCGGGTTCTCCGCTGGTCGACATCCAACGTCGCGCTGATCCTCACCGCGGGAGTCGGCCTCGCCCTCGTCTGGGCCTTCACCGCCGTCACGGCCGAGGTCTACGAGGACGTCGTCGACCGCGACGGCATCGCGGCGATCGACCAGCCGGCACTTGACGCGGCCGTGGCCGCCCGCACCCCGTTCCGCTCCGAGCTCGCGACCGACTTCACCGACCTCGGGGGTCCGGTCGTGATGCCGATCATCACCGTCGTCGTCGCCGTGGGCCTCGCGCTCGCTTGGCGTCGCTGGACGCCGGTCGTCCTCATGGCGATCGCCAGCCTGGGGTCGCTGGGCATGACCGTGTCGGGCAAGCAGCTCACTGCGCGGCTGCGCCCCCCGGAGTCGCTCGCCGTGCCGCCCTTCGAGAGCTCACCGAGCTTCCCCTCGGGGCACACGCTGAACGCGACCGTCATCCTTGGGCTGACGGCATACCTGCTCTGCCTCTGGATCAACCGCAAGCGACTGCGAGCGCTGGTCATCGTCGTGCTCGGCTTCTTCGTCGCCGCCATGGGCCTGTCCCGGGTCTTCCTCGGCCACCACTGGCTCACCGACGTCGTCGCCGGGTGGGCCGTGGGCCTCGCGTGGCTGGCCATCGTCGTCACCGGCCACCGCATCAAGGTCACCATCGACCGTCACCGGCGTCGAGACGGTCAGGGGCGGGTCGCCGACACGACGAGCATCTCGCACGGACCGACGAAGCCGTCGGGTCCGTCGAACTGACCCAAGGACTCCTCGATCTCCTGCCAGGCCCCGGCGCGGGTGGTCTCGTCGACCCCGGACAGCATCTGGTGCAGGGCCCCGAAGGACTCCTGCTCGAAGCGGACGCACTCGGCGGCGCTCGCCATGCGCACCGGTGACGGCACGGTGGTCACGCCCACGTCCACGAGGCCCGCGGCGGCGAAGGCGGCCGCGGCGACCCCCGGGGCGCCGAGGCTGAACGGCCCCGGGAGGCCGGGACCGGGCGCCGGCAGGCCGGCCACGCGGCGGATGATCCCGACCGGGATCGAGAAGAAGCCGTTGCGGTCGGGCGTCGAGTAGACGACGGCGGAGAGCCGCCCACCGGGCCGGAGCGTGCGGCGGATCTCCTCGAGCGCCCGGCGCTGGTCCGGGAAGTAGATGAGACCGACCCTGGAGATCGCGGCGTCGACGCTCTGGTCCGCGACCGCCGAGAGGTCCTCGCCGTCCGCCTCCAGGGTGGCGACGTTGCGCAATCCGGCTCGCGCTGCCTCGGCCGCGGCGAACTCGAGGATGGCGGGGGAGATGTCGGTGGCCAGCACGTGGCCCGTGGGGCCCACCCGGCGGGCGGCGGCGAGCGTCTGGCCGCCGGCTCCTGCGGCGACGTCGAGGACCCGCGACCCGGCGGTGAGGTGGACGTCGTCGAGCATCCGCTCGGTCGCCTCCCCGAGCCAGGCCTCGACGGCGGGACCCCACCGGTGCCACGCCTCGGCGGCGGCCTCCCACTGGGTGCGCGTCGTGCTCTTGAAGGCGACGGGGTCGAAGGTGGTGCTCATGGTTCCTCCTGGGTGCGGGGTGTGTGGGTCGAGCGTGGCGCCCGTGCCACGAGGCCGGCCAGAGCGGGAACTGGACCCCGACGGGACAGTTTCTGGACTTGGACCCGGCGCGGCCCCACACTCGAGAGGTGAAGGAGTACTCCCAGTACTGCCCCGTCGCGCTGGCCAGCTCGGTGTTCGCGGAGCGCTGGACGCCGTTGATCATCCGCGAGCTGGTGCTCGGCGGCCGCCGGTTCAACGAGATCGACCGTGGCCTGCCGGGGATCTCCCGGTCGCTGCTCAAGCAGCGGCTCGACCACCTCGAGCGCAAGGGCGTCGTCGAGCGGGTCGCCCTGCCCGCGGGCCACGAGTACCAGCTGACGCCGGCGGGGCGTGACCTCGAGGGGGTCATCATGGCGGCAGGGGAGTGGGCCGTGCGGTGGATGTTCAGCGAGCCGGAGCCGCGCGAGGTCGACCCCGTCACCCTCACGTGGTGGATGTCGCGGCGCCTCGTCGCCGACGAGCTGCCCGAGCACCGCACGGTCGTCGAGTTCGACTACACCGGCGCCGATCCCACGCGGATCTGGATGGTCATCGAGCGGCGGGACACGTCCGTGTGCACCGACCCCCCGGGTTTCGAGAACGACCTCGTCGTCACCACCGACCCGGTGGCGCTCATGCGGGTGTTCTCCGGGATCGTCACCTACGGGCACGCGCTCTCGGAGGGCAGCCTCGCGCTGACCGGACCCGCACACCTCAGGCGGGCGCTGCCGCACTGGTTCGCCTGGAGCCCGTTCGCTCCGGCGGTGCGCCGCCACCTCGGGGCGAAGGCCTGACCGCTCCGACCGGGCGGGGCAGGGGACGGTTCAGGGGCGGGCGACGCCGGCGATGTCGAGCGCCCAGGCCTCGCCGTCGCGGCGGAAGCCGATCCGTTCGTAGTAGGCGCCCACCATGGCGTCGGGGGTGCGGATCGTGCGCCACCCGTGGCCGGTGAACAAGCCGCTGTGGCGCCACACGAACTCGCCGGGCGTGAAGTCGCGGTAGCGCGCGGTGACGTAGTCGAGCTCCACCTGTCCGACGCCGTCGCCGGCGTCGCGCACCACGACCACACCGACGGTCTCGTGCCCGTGGACCACGAGGTAGGCGAATCGCGAGGAGGACTCGGTCACACCGGTGAACCCGGGGTTGAACCTGGCGATCTCGGCGCGCTCGACGTCGAGGAAGTGCTGGAAGTAGGCGTCGTCCTCCTCGACCTCGATGACGCGGAAGGCGTCGGCGTCGTTCCTGTCCCGCAGCATCTTCGCGATGAACCAGAGGTTGATGGCGGCGAGGACGACGTTCATCGCCACCATCGGCCACACCTCGATGAGCGCGTTGAAGACGGTGAGGATGCCGCAGGCGATGGTGTTGAGGAGGCGAAGGCGCAGGATGCGGGCCTGGAGCAGGGAGAAGACGAGCAGCGCCGACCCGAACCACCCGAGGGCGTCGAGCCAGCTCACGACAGCTCCCAGCGCACCGTGACGGAGGTCGAGACCGCGTGGGTGCCGCCCTCGACGGGCATCGACCCGGCGAACGCGTCCGCCGCGCGGGCCATCATCGGGCGCGGCCGGTGGTCCTCGGCGCCGCCCTCGCGGATCGTGACGACCCTGCCGAGCGTGACGCCGGCGAGCGCGGCGTACTGCGAGGCCCGCGCCCTCGCATCGGCGAAGGCCGCCTCGCGTGCGGCCTCGGCGGCGGCGGGGCTGTGCTCCGCGGCCATCTCGATGCCGTCGACGGCCAGCGCGTCCCCGGCCGCGCCGGCCAGGGCCTGGAGCAGGGCACCCACGCGGGTCGGGTCGCGGACCGTGAGGTGGAGGGCCTGGTATGCCGTGTAGCCAACGACGCTCTGCCCGTGCTGGTCGTGGCGCGGGTGGATCCCGACGTCGTCGGTGCGGCGGTCGCGCGCCTCGACGCCGTGGTCGGTGGCGGCCTGGAGCGCCGCGGTCGTCCGGGCGGACGCCTGCTCGAGGGCGCCGGCCACGTCACCGGCGTCGCACTGGACGCGGGCGCGCACGACGACGAGGTCGGGGACCACGTGGTGCGCGCCGAGACCGGTGACTTCGACGTGGTCGCTCATGGGGGCCACTGTAGGGCGCGGCGATCGGGCGGGTCGATTGCGGCGAACTCGCGAGTAGCGGGTTGAATCGTGTCCATGGCCCTCCCCTCTGCCGCGAACTCCGTCACCGTCCGGCTCGTCGTCCCGGCGCGTGCCACCGCCGTGAGCGAGCTCACCGGCGTCGTCGAGCAGGCCGGCGGGGTGGTCACCGGTCTCGACGTCACCGCCTCGGGGCACGAGCGCGTGCGCGTCGACGTGACCCTGATGACGCGCGACCCGGAGCACGCCGACGAGATCGTCGCGCAGATGCGCGGGGTCGAGGGTGTCGAGATCGGACGGGTCTCGGACCGTACCTTCCTCATGCACCTCGGCGGCAAGCTGCGGATCGAGTCCAAGGTGCCCATCCGCAACCGTGACGACCTCTCGCTCATCTACACCCCGGGTGTGGCCCGCGTCTGCATGGCGATCTACGAGAACCCGGAGGACGCCCGGCGGCTGACGATCAAGCGCAACACCGTCGCCGTGGTCACCGACGGGACCGCGGTCCTCGGACTGGGCAACATCGGCCCGCTCGCCGCCATGCCGGTGATGGAGGGCAAGGCGGCGCTGTTCAAGCGCTTCGCCGACATCGACGCCTTCCCGATCTGCCTCGACACCACCGACACCGAGGAGATCATCGCCACGGTCAAGGCCATCTCGCCGGTCTTCGCCGGCATCAACCTCGAGGACATCTCGGCCCCGCGCTGCTTCGAGATCGAGGAGCGGCTGCGCGCCGAGCTCGACATCCCGGTCTTCCACGACGACCAGCACGGCACGGCGATCGTCGCGCTCGCGGCGATGCGCAACGCGCTCGCCGTCGTCGGCAAGCGCCTCGAGGACGTGCGGCTCGTCATGAGCGGCGCGGGTGCCGCGGGGACCGCGATCCTCAAGCTGCTCCTGTACGCCGGTGCACGCAACGTCGTCGTCGCCGACATGCACGGCGTCATCCACCTCGGTCGTGACGACGTCACGTCGGGGGAGCACCCCAACCACACGTGGATCGCCGAGCACACCAACGCGGACGGGTTCACCGGCACCCTCGTCGAGGCGCTCGCCGGGGCCGACGTCTTCCTCGGCGTGTCGGCGCCGGACATCCTCACCGGAGAGGACATCGCGACGATGGCCGACGACGCCGTCGTCTTCGCCATGGCGAACCCGACGCCGGAGGTCGACCCGGTCGACGCGGCCAAGTACGCCCGGGTCGTCGCGACGGGTCGCTCCGACTTCGCGAACCAGATCAACAACGTCCTCGTCTTCCCCGGTGTCTTCCGCGGGCTGCTCGACTCCGGCTCCAAGGTGCTCACCCCCGAGGTGCTCCTTGCCGCGGCCGACGCCCTCGCGGCGGTCGTCAAGGACGACGAGCGCAACGCGACGTACATCATCCCCAGCGTCTTCCACCCTGGTGTCGCCGAGGTCGTCGCGGCCGCCGTCGCGGCGGCCGCCACGGGCAAGACCTCCACCGCGACCACGTGAGGGCGTGAGCCCCGGGCCGCGCCGGTGGGCCCTGGCCCCGGCGCTCGTCGCGCTGCTCGTCCAGCTCGTCGTCGTCTACGCCCCGTCGGGTGTCGGGACACCGCTGTTCGCGCACGTCGACAAGCTCGTCCACGTCGCCGTGTTCGCCCTGCCGGTGTTCTTCGCCGTGCTCGCGCGGCTGCCCGTGCTGCCGGTGGTGACGGTCATGGCGCTGCACGCACCGGTCAGCGAGGTCGTCCAGGGCCGGCTGCTCGTGAGCCGCTCGGGGGACCCGTGGGACGCCGTGGCGGACGTCGCCGGGGTCGCCCTGGGGGCCCTCGCGGCCACCCTCGCGAACCGTCGGCTGGCAGGTCCGGACGTCGATCGCTGGTAACATCGATCCTTGCGCCACGCCCGGCGCCCGCGTACTGCCCGCTTGATCTCGTTGACACAGAAGTCGTCGTGGAGGGCCGTCAACGCCCCCACCATTGACTCGAATCGAGTGATCAACCATGCCCAAGAACACCTCGCCCGGCTCCAAGAAGCCGCGCTGGACCTCGTCGCAGAAGGCCGCCGCCCAGTCCAAGGGCCCCAAGAAGCACCACCGTGGCCAGCCCGACGGTCCCTCCCGGACCAAGGCCCCCCGCTCCGAGCGCAGCCCCCGGTGGGACAGCGAGGAGCGCGCGGCGCGCGCCAGCCGTCCCGAGCGTCGCGACGACCGCAGCGAGCGGAGCGACCGTGGCGAGAGCCGCGGCTACCAGGGTCGTGACGACCGCGCCCAGCGCCCGTCCTCGGGCCCGCGCCGCGACGAGCGTGGCGAGGGCCGCGGCTACCAGGGTCGTGACGACCGCGCCCAGCGCCCGTCCTCGGGCCCGCGCCGCGACGACCGCGGCGAGCGACCGGCATACGGCCAGCGCCGAGACGACCGCGCCCAGCGTCCGTCCTCGGGCCCGCGCCGCGACGACCGTGGCGAGCGACCGGCATACGGCCAGCGGCGTGACGACCGCGCCGAGAGCCGCGGCGGCTACCAGGGCCGCGACAGCCGCCCCGAGTCCCGCACCAGCGGCTACCAGGGCCGTGACGACCGCACGTCCTCCGCTCCGCGCCGCGACGACCGCGGCAACCGCGGTGATCGTCCGGCCTACGGCGGCCCGCAGCGCAGCGAGCGCAACGACCGTCCCGGCTACGCCGGTCCCCGGCGCGACGACCGCGGGAGCCGCCCCACGTACGGCGAGCGCCGCGACGGCCGCCCGCCGTTCCGCCGCGAGGGCGACACCCCGGCCCGCCGCGTCGCCGACCCCGTGCGTCGTGACCGCCACGAGGGCCGCCACGTCGACGAGCGTCGCCACGACCTGCCCGAGCAGCCCCGCACCTTCGAGGAGGCCGAGGCCGAGCGCGCCCAGGCCGACACCTGGGTGAAGTACGAGTCCAAGAAGGCAACCGGTCCCACGGACGTCACCGAGGACAACGGCTTCGCCGCGCTCGGTGTCGACGCACGCCTCGTCGAGCGGCTCGCCCGCGACGGCATCTCGGCACCCTTCCCGATCCAGACCGCGACGATTCCCGACGCGCTCGCCGGCCGGGACGTCCTCGGCCGCGGCCAGACCGGCTCCGGCAAGACCCTCGCCTTCGGCCTGCCGACGATCACCCGCCTCGCCGACGGCACGAGGCCGGCGAGCAAGCGTCCGCGCTGCCTCATCATGGTCCCGACGCGTGAGCTGGCCATGCAGGTGAGCGACGCCCTCGAGCCGCTCGTCCACGTCACCGGCCTGCGCCACAAGCTCGTCGCCGGTGGGCTGTCCTACGACCCGCAGGTCCGGGCGCTCGCCAAGGGCATCGACATCCTCGTCGCCACGCCGGGTCGCCTCGCCGACCTCATCGAGCGCGGCGCCGTGGAGATGGACGACGTGCAGGTGACCATCCTCGACGAGGCCGACCACATGGCCGACATGGGCTTCCTGCCCGAGGTCACGGCCATCCTCGACAAGGTGCCGTCCGGTGGGCAGCGCCTGCTCTTCTCGGCGACCCTCGACAAGGGCGTCGACACGCTCGTCGACCGCTACCTCACCGACCCGGTGACGCACTCGACCGAGGACGTCACCGCCAGTGTGACGACGATGAGCCACCACATCATGCTCATCGACCCGAACAACAAGAAGCAGCTCACGGCCGAGCTCGCCGCCCGCGACGGGCGCACCGTGGTCTTCGTGCGCACGCAGCTGGGCGCCGACCGCATCGCCCGCGAGCTCCGCGAGAAGGGCGTCCTCGCGGCGGCCATCCACGGCGGGCTGTCGCAGAACCTACGCAACCGGGCGCTCGGCGCCTTCCGTGACGGGTCGCTTCCCGTGCTCGTCGCCACCGACGTCGCCGCCCGCGGCATCCACGTCGACGACATCGGCCTCGTCCTCCAGGCGGACCCGCCCGCGGACCACAAGGACTACCTGCACCGCGCCGGCCGCACCGCGCGGGCGGGGGAGAAGGGTGTCGTCGTGACGTTCGCCCTGCCCCACCAGAAGCGCACCATGGCCCGGCTCGCCGAGCAGGCCGGGCTCGACACCGTGCCCGTCCGGGTCGTCCCCGGCGACCACAACGTCGAGGCGGCGGGCGGCCGTCAGCCGTCCGGCGTCCCGATCCCCGACGAGCACTGGCAGCCGCTCATGGAGGCCAAGACGCAGCAGCGCGGCCGCCGTCCCGGTGGCCCGCCCCGTCGTTTCCAGGGCGCCTCGCGCAGCCACCCGGGTGGCCAGGGTGGGGCCCGCGGTGGGGAGCGACGTGGCTCCGGTCGGCGTGCAGAATGGAACCGTGACCGCTGACCGCACCACGGGACGGCTCCTCGTCTCGACGCCCCACCTCGACGACGGGGTGTTCCACCGCAGCGTCATCCTCATGCTCCAGCACGACGACGACGGCGCGCAGGGGGTCGTCCTCAACAAGCCCCTCGGGGCCGAGGTCGACGCGGTCCTGCCCGGGTGGGGCGAGCACATCGCCTCGCCGCAGACCCTCTTCCAGGGCGGACCGGTCCAGGTCGACTCCGCCCTCGGGCTCGTCACCGTGGCCGGCGAGGTGGGGCTGCAGCCCGGGAGCCAGCGGCTCTTCGGGTCGGTCGCGATCATCGACCTCGACACGCCTCCTCTGCTCGTCATGCCCGAGGTCGGTGGCCTGCGGATCTTCGCCGGCTATGCCGGGTGGTCCGCCGGGCAGCTCGAGGGCGAGCTGCGTCGTGGGTCGTGGTTCGTCGTGGACTCGGTGCCGGGGGACCTGCTCACCGCCGACCCCGAGCACCTGTGGGCGCAGGTCCTGCGCCGCCAGGGCGGCGAGCTCGCGTTCGTCGCGTTCTTCCCCTCCGACCCGGAGCTCAACTGAGCCCACGGCCGTGTGAGACGCTGGTCCGGTGAGTGAGCCGCAGCCCCCCCAGAGTGACCCCCGGACCCCGGAGCCGCAGCCGTCCCGCCCGTCGACGCAGACGGCCGTGCTCGAGCGCGAGGAGACCATCCCCCAGCTCCAGGAGCCCGGGGACCACGAGCGGTTCTCCCACTACGTCCGCAAGGAGAAGATCCTCGAGTCCGCCCTCTCCGGGGAGCCGGTCACGGCGCTCTGCGGCAAGGTGTGGACCCCCGGTCGCGACCCGGAGAAGTTCCCGGTCTGCCCGGTCTGCAAGGAGATCTACCAGGGCCTGCGGGCACCGCAGGACGGCGAGGACTGAGCCCGTCGGGCAGGTCCTCGCTTTGCCAAACCTTGACCCAGTCATGGAACTCCCGGGGTGTCGGCGGCGCGTGACGCGTGGCTAGGTTCGAAGGACTCGGGCCCGTCCGGTCCGGGTGAACCGGAAGGGACCACCCATGTCTGTCCTCACCCTGCGGCCCGTCGCGATCCTCGCGGCGACGATCATGTCGGCCGCGACCCTCGGCCTCGGCGCCACGAGCGCGTCCGCCGTCACCACGGCCGGCGAACGCGGACTCGCCGCCGAGTGTGCGTCCACCGACGTGAACGCCGACGAGGCGAGCGCCGGGCGTGGTGCCCGCGCGAAGGACCCGCACGACGTCAGCCCGGCCCAGGCCCGGGCGATGGAGGACCGGCTTGGCTCGGCCCTGGCGGCGAAGGGCTACTCGACCGGCGCGTCCGCGCCCGCCCGCAAGCCCGGGGGGACCGTGGCGTTCACGTCCACGACGGTCAACGTCCACTGGCACACGATCACCGACGGCAGCAAGGGCGCGCTCAGCGCCTCGGAGATCGCCGGCCAGGTCAGCGTCCTCAACAGCGCCTACGCGGGCACCGGCTTCACGTTCCGGCTCGCCAGCAGGACGACGACCAACAACCCGACCTGGTACAACGGCCTCGACCACGGCACGTCGGCCGAGCGCAGCATGAAGACGAGTCTGCACGTGGGCGGCAAGGCCGACCTCAACGTCTACACCGCGGACCTCGCGGGCGGCCTGCTCGGCTGGGCGACCTTCCCGAAGTCGAAGGTCGACCCGATGGACGGTGTCGTCCTCCTCGACGAGAGCCTCCCCGGTGGCACGGCCTCGCCCTACAACAAGGGCGACACCGGCACGCACGAGGTCGGCCACTGGCTGAACCTCTACCACACGTTCCAGGGCGGCTGCTCGGCCACCGCGGGTGACTACGTCAGCGACACCCCGGCCGAGGCGAGCCCGGCGTCGGGCTGCCCCACCGGTCGCGACACCTGCACCCTCCCGGGGCTGGACCCCATCAAGAACTTCATGGACTACACGACCGACGCGTGCATGGACCACTTCAGCGCCGGCCAGAGGACGCGCATGCAGAACGCGTGGGTCGCCTACCGCCGTTGACCGTCACCCGCCCGGACGGCGGGTGAGGGGGGAGGGTCCGTCTTCTCGGCGGGCCCTCCCGCAGGTCCGCGCCGAGCGGTAGGTTCTCCCCACCACGGGGCTTCGGGGGGTCCCCCTGGGGGAAGGGACCAGCGCGCGCGGATGCAGAACTCCTGGGTGGCCGTCCGCGCCACCTGAGGCGGCCCGCAGACCCCAGCACACTTCCGAGGGCCCGTCCGTGAGGCGGGCCCTCGGCACGTCGCCGCGAAAACCTCGTTAACCTTGCGGAGCCCATGAGTACCTCTGCCGCCAGCCACCTCAGTCCCGCCTTCCCGGAGCGGGCGGCGTGGGGTACCGCGGCGAAGCTGCGCGCGTGGCAGCAGGAGGCGCTGACGGCCTACCTCGAGTCCGACGCCAAGGACTTCCTCGCGGTCGCGACGCCGGGTGCGGGCAAGACCACGTACGCCCTGCGCATCGCCGCGGAGCTCCTCGAGAGCGGCGAGGTCGAGGCGATCACCGTCATCGCCCCGACCGAGCACCTCAAGACCCAGTGGTCCGAGGCCGCGGCGCGCGTCGGGATCCAGCTCGACCCGAGATTCTCGAACTCGACGGCGGTGCACAGCCGCGAGTACGACGGCGTGGCGCTCACCTACGCCCAGGTCGCCTCCCGCCCGGACCTGCACCGGCGCCGCACCGAGTCCACGAGGACCTTCGTCATCCTCGACGAGATCCACCACGGGGGAGACGCCCGCAGCTGGGGCGACGCGATCCGCGAGGCGTTCGACCTCGCCACCCGTCGGCTCTCGCTCACCGGGACCCCGTTCCGGTCCGACACCAGCCCGATCCCGTTCGTCCGTTACGAGATGGACGAGGCCGGCATCCTGCGCTCGGCCGCCGACTACACCTACGGGTATGCCGCGGCGTTGCGCGACGCGGTCGTGCGGCCCGTGCTCTTCCTCGCCTACGGCGGCGCGATGCGGTGGCGCACCAAGGCCGGCGACGAGATCGCCGCCCGCCTCGGCGAGCCGATGACCAAGGACCAGACGGCCCAGGCCTGGCGCACCGCCCTCGACCCCAAGGGGGAGTGGATCCCGTCGGTCCTCGCCGCCGCGGACAAGCGCCTCACCGAGGTGCGGCGCCACGTGCCGGACGCCGGTGCGCTCGTCATCGCGTCGAACCAGACCTCGGCCCGGGCCTACGCCCGCATCCTCGAGTCGATCACCGGCGTCAAGCCCACCCTGGTGCTCTCCGACGACGCCGGGTCCAGCGCGCGGATCGAGGAGTTCTCCTCGTCGAGCTCACGCTGGATGGTCGCCGTCCGCATGGTGTCCGAGGGGGTGGACGTGCCCCGGCTCTGCGTCGGCGTCTACGCCACCTCGACGTCGACCCCGCTCTTCTTCGCCCAGGCCGTCGGCCGGTTCGTCCGCGCCCGCAAGCGCGGCGAGACGGCGTCGATCTTCCTGCCGTCCGTGCCGTTCATCCTCGCCCACGCCGCGTCGATGGAGGTCGAGCGCGACCATGCGCTGAGCCGTCCGAGCGACGCCGACGGGGAGGCGTCGATGTGGGCGGAGGAGGAGGGCCTCGTCGCCGCCGCCAACCGCACCGAGCGCACGGTCGGCCTCGAGGACGAGAGCTTCGAGGCGCTGGAGTCCGACGCGCACTTCGACCACGTCGTCTTCGACGCGCAGCAGTTCGGCCTCCACGCCGAGGTCGGCTCGGAGGAGGAGCAGGACTACCTCGGGCTCCCCGGGCTCCTCGAGCTCGACCAGGTCTCGGTCCTGCTCCACGAGCGGCAGGCCAGGCAGTCGAAGGCCCCCGGGCGCAAGGCCCGCACCGAGGCCGTTCCCGTGTCGGCGCACCGGGCGCTCTCGGCCCAGCGCAAGGAGCTCAACGCCCTCGTCGCGGCCTACGCGAAGAAGAGCGGGGCCCCGCACGCCAACGTCCACATGGAGCTGCGCCGGGCCTGCGGCGGGCCGGAGCTGGCGGCGGCGACGTCCGACCAGGTCGGGGCCCGCATCGACAAGGTGCGGCTCTGGTTCGTCGGGCGGCGCTGAGGCGGTCCGCGCCGGGGACCGCTCCCCTTTGAGGGCCCGTGGGGGCACCGGCAGGGTTCCACCGACGTCGCGACGACGGAGGGGCAGTCGATGGCTGGGATCGACGTCAACGACGCGGGCATGCCCTGCCGATGATCCTCCCGGCCGTGATCATGGTCGGCGGGACCGTCGGCCGCCTCATCTCGTTCTGACCGCGCGAGGGCCCGTGCCGACCGGCCGGCGCGGGGCCGCGTCTCAGTCCTCGGTGCCGCGTCGGGACGCCGCCTCGACGAGCGGGCCGGTGCGGTGGTCGAGGTGGGTCACGAGGCACATCGAGGTGTTGGCGCGCAGCACGTGCACGTCGTCGATGATCTCGTCGATGACCCGGCCGAGGTCGGCGTTGTCGCGGGCCACGATCCGCACGATGAGGTCACCGGCGCCGGTCGTGGAGTGGATCTCGAGCACCTCGGGGATCGCCGCGAGGTGGGCGACGACGGGCTCGTGCCCCTGGCGCTGACGGATCTCGAGGGTGCAGAAGGCCGTCACGGGGTAGCCCAGCGCTGTCGGGTCGATCTGCGGCCCCATCGACGCGATGATCCCGCGGTCCTGGAGGCGGTCCAGCCGCGCCTGCACCGTGCCCCGGGCGACGCCGAGCTGCCGGGAGGCCCCGAGGACGCCGACCGTGGGCTGCTGCGTGAACAGCGCGATGAGGCGGGCGTCCAGCACGTCGATGCCATCGGGTCGGATCATGGGCACAGTGTCGGTCCTGACCCCCCTCGAGGGCAACATCATGCGCAGACTGCGCAGCGCGGCGGCATACCGTTGCACATCCTGCGCGGGTCAGACACCCTGCAACCATGACCGACACCACGACGTCCGCGCCGACGGCCCCGACCGCCAGCCACCTCGACCTCACCCCGCAGGAGAGCGAGGCCGGCCTCGACCTCGACCAGCTCAAGCAGCTCGTCGGTCTCGTCGAGTACGACGAGAGCACCGACCGGTTCCCCGTCACCGGCTGGGACGCGATCGTCTTCGTCGTCGGCAACGCGACCCAGGCCGCCCAGTACTACCAGTCCACCTGGGGCATGGAGCTCGTCGGCTACTCCGGCCCCGAGACCGGCAACCGCGACCACAAGGCCTTCGTCCTCAAGTCCGGCTCGATCCGCTTCGTCCTCAAGGGGGCCGTCAGCCCGGACAGCCCGCTCATCGCGCACCACACCGCGCACGGTGACGGGGTCGTCGACATCTCCCTCGAGGTGCCCGACGTCGACCGGTGCGTCGCCCAGGCCAAGGCCGCCGGCGCCCGGGTCGTCCACGAGCCCGAGACCCTGTCCGACGAGCACGGGACCGTGCGCGTCGCCGCGATCGCGACGTACGGCGAGACCATCCACTCGCTCGTCCAGCGCGCCGATGTCACAGGCGACGGGTCCGTGTACTCCGGCCCCTACCTCCCGGGGTACGTCGCCCGCACGTCGACCTTCACCAAGCGCGACGGTGCGCCCAAGCGCCTCTTCCAGGCCCTCGACCACATCGTCGGCAACGTCGAGCTCGGCAAGATGGACGAGTGGGTCACGTTCTACAACAAGGTCATGGGCTTCGTGAACATGGCCGAGTTCATCGGTGACGACATCGCCACCGACTACTCGGCGCTCATGTCCAAGGTCGTCGCCAACGGCAACCACCGGGTGAAGTTCCCCCTCAACGAGCCGGCGATCGCCAAGAAGCGCAGCCAGATCGACGAGTACCTCGACTTCTACCGCGGCCCGGGCGCGCAGCACCTCGCGCTCGCGACCAACGACATCCTGCGCAGCGTTGACGAGCTGCGCAAGGAGGGGGTGGAGTTCCTCGACACCCCCGACGCGTACTACGACGACCCGGAGATGCGCGAGCGCATCGGCCAGGTCCGGGTGCCGATCGAGGAGCTGAAGAAGCGCAAGATCCTCGTCGACCGCGACGAGGACGGCTATCTGCTCCAGATCTTCACCAAGCCGCTCGGCGACCGCCCGACGGTCTTCTTCGAGATCATCGAGCGGCACGGGTCGCTCGGCTTCGGCAAGGGCAACTTCAAGGCCCTCTTCGAGTCGATCGAGCGCGAGCAGGACAAGCGCGGCAACCTCTGACCCACGCGTGACCCCGGAGGCGGGGTGCGCCGGAGCACCACTCCGGCGCACCCCGCCTCCGGCGCGTCCGGGCCCGCCGGCCCGGCGCGGCGCCGACGTGGCGTCAGGGGTGTTGACGGTGACGTCATAGTGGTGTCATCATGACGTCATGGAACTGAGCCGCTACGTTGACACCCTCCAGCGCGAGCTCGCCGTCGCCGCCGCCACCGGTGGGTCCGAGGTCGAGGCGGTCGCCGAGCGGCTCGTCGCCCCGCTCGACTCGGCCCTGCGCCTCACCCTGCAGGAGGCCGTCGTCGACGCCGCGGCCGAGATCAGCCTCGCGCTGGCCCCCGGGTCGGTCGACGTCCGGCTCGCCGGTCGCGGGCTGGCCTTCGTCGTCACGCCCGCCGCGCCGGACACGACCGTTGCCCCGCCCACCGACGCGTCCGCCGGGGGTGAGGACGACGCCGAGGGCGGGACCTCGCGCATCACCTTCCGGCCCTCGGACCGGCTCAAGGCCGACATCGAGGCCGCCGCGGCGCGGCAGGGACTGTCCGTCAACGCCTTCCTCGTCCGCACGCTCACCGCCGCCGTCCGCGGCGGCGCCGCCCCCACGTCGTCGACCCCGGCCGCCGCGGTCGCGACGCCCAGCGGCGGCCAGCGGCTCTCCGGCTGGGTCCGGTGACCACGCCGTGCCCGTCCGCCACCTCACTGAGGAGAACACCGTGAGCACCTTCGACACCCCCGCACCGATCCGCGCCCGGGTCCGGCAGCACGCCGGGAACCTGCGCGCGGTCGCGTCGCCCTCCGAGCACACCACCGTCACCGTCACGCCGTCCCGCCCGGACCGGCCCGGGGACGTCGAGGCCGCGCAGCGCACGCGCGTCACCCTCGTCGACGGTCTCCTCGACGTCACCGTGCCGCGCGACCGCGGCCTCGGCGCCATCTGGCGGCCGGCGTCGGTCGAGGTGCTCGTCGAGCTCCCGTGCGACTCGGACCTCGACGCCGAGACCGCTGCCGGGGACCTCGAGGCGTCCGGTCGCCTCGCGGACTGCCGGCTCAAGACCTCCGCAGGCGACGTCCGGGTCGAGGAGGCCACCCGCGCGCACCTGCGCACCTCGGCCGGCAACGTCGACGCGCGCCGGGTCAGCGAGATGGCCGACCTCAGCACGAGCGCCGGCAACGTCGGCCTCGGTGAGGGCAGCGGTCACACCACGCTGCGCGCCGGCTCCGGTGACATCACCGTGGGCCGCAGCGCCGGCCGTCTCGACGCGCGGACGGCGTACGGGCAGATGCGGGTCGACTCCGTGGTTGAGGGCGTGCTGACCCTGGCCACCGGCTACGGCACCATCGACATCGGCGTTCTGGACGGCACCGCCGCGAAGCTCGACGTGACGTCGGAGCACGGACACGTCCGCAGCGAGCTGCAGCCGGCGTCCGACGGCCCGGGCGAGGCGGAGCCGACCGCGTCGATCACGGCGGTGACCAGGTACGGCAACGTCACCATCCGCAGGGCGCTGTCATGACCACCACCGCCACCTCGCCGCCCGCCGCGATCTCGGTCTCCGGGCTGCGCAAGTCCTTCGGCGAGGTCGACGTCCTGCGCGGGGTCGACCTCGAGGTCGCCACCGGGAGCATCGTCGCCCTCCTCGGGAGCAACGGCGCCGGCAAGACCACCCTCGTCCGGATCCTCTCCACGCTGCTCACGGCCGACGCCGGCCGCGCGAGCATCCACGGGCACGACGTCGTCGCGGACGGGCGGGCGGTGCGTGAGGCCATCAGCCTGACCGGGCAGTTCGCCGCCGTCGACGACGTCCTCACCGGCCGCGAGAACCTCGTCCTCGTCGCCCAGCTCCGCCACTTGGACGACCCGGGCCGGATCGCCGACGAGGTCCTCGAGCGGTTCTCGCTCACCGACGCCGGCGGGCGTCGGGTGTCCACGTGGTCCGGGGGCATGCGGCGCCGGCTCGACGTCGCGATGAGCCTCATCGGGGACCCCCGCGTCATCTTCCTCGACGAGCCGACGACGGGACTGGACCCCCAGGGCCGGCTCGACGTCTGGGAGGCCGTCACTGAGGTGGCCGCGCAGGGGGCCACGGTGCTGCTCACGACGCAGTACCTCGACGAGGCCGAGCAGCTCGTCGACCGGATCGCCATCCTCCACGAGGGCCGGATCATCGTCGACGGCACGCTCGCGGAGCTCAAGGCCCTGCTCCCACCGGCAGAGGTCGTGTACGTCGAGAAGCAGCCGAGCCTCGAGGACGTCTTCCTCGCCGTCGTCGGCGGATCCCGCGACGAAGGAGGACCCTCATGACCACCCACGCCCTCGGCGACACCACGGTCCTGCTCCGCAGGTCGTTGCGGCACATCGTCCGCAGCCCGGACACGATCATCTCGACGCTCGTCATGCCGGTCGCGATGATGCTGCTGTTCGTCTACGTCTTCGGCGGGGCGATCGACGTCGGCGCCGAGTCCTACGTCGGCTACCTGCTGCCCGGCATCCTCGTCATCACCATCGCCTCGGGCATCTCGTACACGGCGTTCCGCCTCTTCCTCGACGTGCAGGGGGGCATCGTCGAGCGGTTCCGGTCGATGCCGATCGCCCGCTCGTCCGTGCTCTGGGCGCACGTCCTCACGTCGCTCGTCGCCAACCTCGCCTCCCTCGCCGTCGTCGTCCTCGTCGGGATCGCGATGGGGTTCCGTTCCGGCGCAGGGCCGCTCGCGTGGCTGGCGGTCCTCGGTATCCTCGCGCTGCTCACCCTCGCCCTGACGTGGGTGGCGGTCATCCCCGGCCTCACGGCGAGGACGGCGGACGGCGCGAGCGCGTTCGCCTACCCCCTCGTCCTCCTGCCGTTCGTCAGCTCGGCGTTCGTGCCCACGGAGAGCATGCCCGGGCCGGTCCGCGCGTTCGCCGAGAACCAGCCGGTGACGACGATCGTCGACGTGGTCCGCCGTCTCTTCGCCGAGCAGCCCGTGGGCGGTGACGTCTGGATCGCCCTCGCCTGGTGCCTCGGCATCCTCGTCGTCGCCCACGCCGTGGCCGTGCGCACCTACCGACGCAGCGTCGCGTCCCGGCCGTAGCCGGGTTGTCCCGAGCGGGCCGCCCGGCCCGGCCGCGCGGCATACGCTCGGTGCATGGGATACGAGTACAAGGTCGTGCAGATCCGCGAAGGGCTCGTCGGCGGCAAGATGTCGGCCGGGAAGCTCGAGTCGGTCCTCAACGAGTGGGCGGCCCAGGGCTGGCAGCTCAAGGCGGTGACCGCCGTCGAGGTCAAGGGTCGGATCGGTCCCGGCGGCACGGAGGGCGTGCTCGTGACGTTCGAGCGGGCCCGGGGCTGACCGGCTCCGTCGTGACCGGCCGAGCCGGGTCGGTTCTCGTCCTGCCGAGCCCTCTCGTCGGCGCGGGCGCCTACGCCGGACTGGCCGCGGCGTTCCGCGGGTACGGCGCCGCGGCCACGGTGGCGCCGGTCCCCGACGATGTGACGTCCGGAGGCGAGGTGCTCGACGCGTTCCGGCTCGCCGTCCGCGACGCGGCACCCGACCTCGTCGTCGCGCACAGCAACGCCGGGCTCGTCGCCCCCGCAGCGTCAGGGGGCGTACCGGTCGTCTTCGTCGACGCGGCCCTGCCGGCACCGGAAGGCCCGTGCGCGATGGCGCCGGAGACGATGATGGTGGCCCTGGCGGCGCTCGCGGACGAACGCGGGGTGCTGCCGCCGTGGACGCGGTGGTGGGACGAGTCGGACGTCGCGCCGCTCTTCCCCGACGAGGCGACGCGTCGCCGGGTCGAGGGCGGGCAGCCCCGGCTCCGGCTGCGCTACTTCCGGTCCGAGGTCCAGGCCCCACCCGGGTGGGAGGGTGGTCCGCACGCCTACCTCGCCTTCGGCGGGACGTATGCCGTGGAGCTGGCTCGCGCCCGCCACCTCGGCTGGCCGACCCGGGTCGTCGACGGGGCCCGGCACCTGCACCACCTGCACGACCCCGGGCGGGTGGCCCGTGCGGTCCTCGCCCTGGCGGGGGCGGTCCGGGCCGGCCGTGACGATGCGAGCTCTCCCGGGCCCGTGTGACATCCTGCGAAGCATGAGCACGCCGAGCAGACCCGGGTGGTACGAGAACCCTGACAACCCCGACGAGCTCCGCTACTTCGACGGCATCCTGTGGACGTCCAACACCACGGTCCTGCGCAAGCGCCCGGCACCCGAGGAGGCGGCCCCGGCCGCGAGCGCTCCGGGAGCGCCCCCGGTCCCGCCGCAGCCCCCGGCCCCGGTTCCCCCGGGCTGGGGCGCCCAGTCCGCCCCGCAGGGGCGGACGCGTCCGTCCGCGATGGCGACCGTCCCCGGACAGCCCGAGCTGGCCCCGTACCTCACCCGGGTCGTCGCGTACCTCATCGACACCCTCGTCATCGCCGTGGCCTCGCTCGTCGTCGGCGGCTGGTTCCTCTGGAAGGCGATCGAGCCCATCGCGGACCGGCTCGACGCCGCCATGGTCGCCGGTGACTTCCGGGCGATGAGCTCGGCGCTGGGCGAGGCAGGCCTCGGCTGGCTCGCCGCGTTCCTCGCCGTCCAGCTCGTCATCATGCTCGGCTACCACACCTTCTTCCTCACGCGCCGCGGCGCGACCCCGGGGAAGCTGTTCCTCGGCATCAGCGTCCGACGGGTCGACCGGCCGGGGCTGCTCGACGTCGACACCGCCGTGCGACGCGTCGGCTTCCAGGCCGTCGCCCAGGCGCTCGGCAACGTCCCCGTCGTCGCGAGCCTGGCGACCATCGTCGTCATCACCGACCTCGTCTGGCCGCTGGCCGACGACAAGAAGCAGGCGCTGCACGACAAGGTCGCGCAGACCATCGTCGTCAAGGGGCGCGTCCAGCACTGACGCCGCAGCGCCGGTCGGTCAGGTCGCCGCGGCCGGGAGGATCGTGCCGGTGCACTCACCGAGCGAGATCCTGGTGCCGCCCGGGCCGGGCGCCGTGGCGCGCAGCGTGACGGTGTCGCCGTCCTCGAGGAAGGTGCGCTCGCTTCCGTCGTCGAGGCGCACCGGCTCTCGGCCCCCCCAGGACAGCTCGAGGAACGAGCCGCGCTGGTCCTTCTCGGGCCCGGAGATCGTGCCCGAGCCGAAGAGGTCGCCGCTGCGCACGGTGGCCCCGTTGACGGTCATGTGCGCGAGCATCTGCGCGGGCGACCAGTACATCGTCCGGTAGGGCGGCCGGGACACGACGGTGCCGTTCCACTCCACCTCGTAGGTGATGTCGAGCCCGTATGCCGTGCCCGCGCCGTCGTCGGTGGCCTCGCCCTGCAGGTAGGGCAGGGGAGTCGGGTCGGTCTGCCCCGGCAGCGGCACGCGGGCCGGGCGCAGGGCCTCCGTCGTCACGACCCAGGGGGAGATGGAGGTGGCGAAGGACTTGCCGAGGAACGGGCCGAGCGGGACGTACTCCCAGGCCTGGAGGTCGCGCGCGCTCCAGTCGTTGAGCAGCACGACGCCGAACAGGTGCTCGTCCAAGTCGGCCACGCGGACAGGGGAACCCAGCTCCGTGGAGCCGCCGACGACGAACCCGAGCTCGGCCTCGATGTCGAGCCGCACGCTGGCCCCGAACACCGGGGTGTCCTCGGTCGGTGGCTTGCGCTGGCCGCGGGGGCGGGTGATGCCGGTGCCCGACACGACGACGGTCCCCGCACGGCCGTGGTAGCCGATGGGGAGGTGCTTCCAGTTCGGCGTGAGCGGCTCCGAGTCCGGGCGGAAGAGCCGGCCGACGTTGTTGGCGTGGTGCTCGCTCGCGTAGAAGTCGACGTAGTCGGCCACGTCGAAGGGCAGGTGCATCGTCACCGAGTCGACGGGGACGAGGTTCGGCTCGACGCAGTCGCGACGGGCGGGGTTGGTCAGCAGCTCGACGACCCACTCACGGGCCGACGACCACGCGTGCCGGCCCAGCGCGAGGAACGGGTTGAGCGTGGGGGCCGACCACACGGCGTACGACTCCATCCCGGCCTGCTCGGCGCACGGGCCGAGGTCGAGGACGTGGTCGCCGATCCTCGTGCCGATCCGGGGCGCCGAGCCGTCGGTCGAGAAGACGCCGTAGGGCAGGTTGGTGACGCCGAAGGGGTGGTCGGCGGGGAGGTCGAGCCAGGTCATCAGGGGTTCTCCTCAGGAGGGGCGGGGTCGAGGTCGACGAGGCCGAGGTCGACCAGCTCGCCGATGGGGTCGGTGACCTCACAGCACCCGTATGCCGTGAGGAGACTGCGCAGCCGGCGCACGTCCCCCGGCTCGAGCGAGCGCACCGCGTCGGCGAGCAGGCGCGGGTCGCGCTGCGACAGCAGGGTCTCGACGGCCGCGGGAGCGCCGTCGTGGGCGGCGGCGTGCACGGCGAGGAGGACGTTGAGGAGGCCGTGCTGCGGGTCGCCGTCGTGCTCGGCGCGCACGGCGTGGTGGAGGCCGCCGGTGAGCTTGAACGGCACGCCCAGCCGGGCGCAGTCGTGGACGAACGCGGCGAGCTCGACCTCGTCCGGCCACGCCCAGGACGGCGTGGCACCCGTGCGGAACTTCGCCTGGACCTCGCGCCCCACCTCGTCGACGGCGGCCGCGACGTCGTCGAGGGCCCGGTCGCGGTCCGGGCCCCGCGGGACCTCGAGCGTCAGCGGGAGCCCGTCGACCGGGAGGTCGCGCCAGCCGGCGAACCAGCCGAGCTCCGCGCCCACGACGTCGACGGTGGTGACCGACGCGAGCTGCCGGGCGGCGTCGACGAGGACGGAGGGGTCGACCCCCGGGCGGGCGATGAGGCCGACCCGCAGGACCGGTCCTCCGTCGGAGTCCAGCTGGGCGACAAGGGCGCCCACGTCCGAGACGGGGACGAGCAGCGGACCGACGAGGCCGGCATACGCCGCGGTGCGGTGGGCCCGGTGACGGTCCACGGCGAGCGGCAGGGGCGCGTTGCCGGGGGGGAACACGGCGGCATCGTCGATGAGCCCTGCGAGCAGGGCGGTGGGCGCCGTGGACATGCCGGACACGCTACTAGTCTGAGGAGGCACGAGTTTCGACACGCTTCCGACACAACGAGGTGGAGACCAAGTGGCGCACTACCAGTCGATGGGCAGCATCCCGCCCAAGCGGCACACGCAGCACCGGCGACCGCCCGGGCGGGGCAGGACCGGCGAGCTCTACTACGAGGAGCTCATGGGTGAGGAGGGGTTCTCGTCCGACTCGTCCCTGCTCTACCACCGCAACATCCCGTCGACGATCACCGACGCCCGGGAGTGGGCGGTCGGCGACCTGTCGACGACGCCCAACCACCCGCTCAAGCCGCTCCACCTCCAGCCGCACGCGCTCTTCGACCACGCGAGGACGGTCAAAGGCACCGACGTCGTGACCGGCCGGCGGCTGCTGCTCGGCAACGGCGACGTGCGGATCTCGTACGCCGTGGCCGGCGCACCCAGCCCGTGGTACCGCAACGGCATCGGGGACGAGTGCGTCTACGTCGAGCGCGGCGCGGCCCGGGTCGAGACGGTGTTCGGCGGCTTCGACGTCGCGCAGGGCGACTACGTCATCATCCCGAGGGCCACGACCCACCGCTGGATCCCGACGTCGTCGCGCAAGGAGCCGCTGCGGGCCTACTGCATCGAGGGCAACAGCCACATCGCCCCGCCGAAGCGCTACCTGTCCAAGTACGGCCAGCTCCTCGAGCACAGCCCGTACTGCGAGCGCGACCTGCGGGTGCCGGCGGGGCCGCTGCTCGCGGAGGACGTCGGCGAGAAGGAGAACGCCGAGACCGAGGTCTACATCAAGCACCGGGGGAGCGGGCCAGCCAGCAGCGGCGGGATCGTCGGGACGGTGCACACCCTGCCGTTCCACCCGCTCGACGTCGTCGGCTGGGACGGCTGCCTCTACCCGTACGTCTTCAACGTGCGCGACTACGAGCCCATCACCGGCCGGGTGCACCAGCCGCCGCCGGTGCACCAGGTCTTCGAGGGCTGGAACTTCGTCGTCTGCAACTTCGTGCCGCGCAAGGTCGACTACCACCCGCTGTCCATCCCGGTGCCGTACTACCACTCGAACGTCGACTCCGACGAGGTGATGTTCTACGTCGAGGGCGACTACGAGGCGCGCAAGGGGTCGGGCATCGGGCAGGGCTCGATCTCACTCCACCCCGGTGGTCACGCCCACGGGCCGCAGCCCGGTGCCGCGGAGGCCTCGATCGGGGCGGAGTACTTCGACGAGCTCGCCGTCATGGTCGACACCTTCCGGCCCCTGGATCTCGGCGAGGGCGGGCTCGCGTGCGACGACGGCAGGTACCACCTCAGCTGGAGCGGCTCTCGGCGCTGACCTTCGCGCGGCGGACCGCCTCGACCCACGTGCCCACCATGGCGTCGAGCGCGGCGTCGCCACTCGCCGCGTGGACCAGCCAGACGCCGTCGAGGTCGCTGGGTCGCGGGGCGCGGTTCTCCCACGTGATCCGGCGCTCGGCGAGCAGGTCGAACATGTCGTCGCACAGGTGGGTCGCGACGACGGTGACCGGGTGCGGGCTGGTGGCGAGGGCGTCGACCCGGCGCGCGGCGACCGGCCCGCCGCCGACGACGAGGACGTGCCGGCCCGGGAGCGGGCAGTCGAGCACCTTGACGGTGTCGGGCGCGGGGCGCTGACTCACCTGTGCCATGCCGACCATCGTCGCCTCCGTGCGTTGCGGGCGGGGTGCTCCCGTGTGACGACCATGTTGCTGGGGACGGGCTGATACCGGGTTGAGACCGCTCATCGACAGCGTGCCTCTCGTCCGGGGACCCCAATCCAGGAGGCTCACATGTCCCGTCCGTCCATGTCATCCCGTTCTCCCCGAGGAGCACTTGCCGCACTCGGCGCCATGGCCCTCACCCTGACCACCGCAGCAGCCGCGCAGGCCGACCGCCCCCAGATCAGCCACTTCCGCGGCTCCGGCTCCCACATCGAGCAGGAGGAGGGAACGTGCATGGACCTGCCGTTCCCGCTGCTGCACGAGGTCGAGTTCAACGCGGTGCTCACCGACCAGGTGCGCAACGGCACGTACTACTTCCGCCTGGTCGCCGTGAACCGCAGCGTCTACACCAACATGGAGACGGGAGCCTCGCTCACCGGCCAGTCGTCGGTCCAGGAACGTGACCAGCGGATCGTCGACAACGGCGACGGCACCCTGACCATCACCTTCAAGACCTCGGGCCGCGAGTCGTACCACACGCCGGCCGGCGCGCTCATCGGCATCCGGCTCGTCCGGCAGACCGTCGAGATCGTGCTCGACCACGCGGGGACCCCTGCCGACCCGAGTGACGACGAGGTCCTCTCCGAGACCTGGTCGGAGCCCACCGGCGTCGACACCCTCGGACTCGACGAGTGCAGCGTCGCCGCCGAGTACCTCGGCTGAGCCGCCCCGTCGGCCGTGGCAGCTCGCCGACCCGCGCCGGGAGGTGTCGTTCTCGTTGACACCTCCCGGCACGGACGACACAGTGAGACCGTGCGGCTGAGCGTGCTGGGCCCGTTGGTGCTTGGCGGCGATCACCACGCCCTCGGCCCCCGGGACCGGGTCGTCCTCGCGGTGCTGGCCAGCCGCCCCGGGAGCACCGTCCGCACCGACGCCATCGCCGAGGCGCTCTGGGGTGAGGCGGTTCCCACCTCGAGCGCCAAGGTCGTTCAGGGCTGCGTCATGAGGCTGCGTCGAGCCCTCGGTGTCGCGGCCATCGAGACCGTGGGCGGCGGCGGCGGTGGCGCCTACCGGCTCGCGCTGCACCACGACGAGATCGACGCGACCGTCTTCGCGGATGCGGTGTCGGTCGCGGCCGACCTGCTGGCCGACCGGCAGTCGGACCGCGCCCACTACCACGCCGGCCGGGCGCTCGACCTCTGGCGCGGAGACCCCCTCCCCGAGCTGGAGGACTGGCCCGGCGCGTCGGCCGAGCGCGCCGAGCTGGTCGAGCAGCACCACGCCGCGGAGGAGGTCCGCGCCGCCGCCGCCGTCGACCTGGGCCTGCACGCCGAGGTCGTCCCCGAGCTGCTCCGCCTCGCCGACGACCGGCCCACCCGGGAGCGCCGGTGGCAGCTCCTCGCCCTGGCGGAGTACCGCTCGGGGCGCCAGGCCGACGCCCTCGCCACCCTCCGGCGCGCGAGGAAGATCCTCCTCGACGACTTCGGCCTCGACCCGTCGGCGGAGCTCGGCGCGCTCGAGGTCTCGATCCTCGCGCAGGCCCCGGCCCTGGACCTCGTGGCGCCCGCGTTCCACGAGACGGAGTGCCCGTACCCGGGCCTCCTCGCCTACGACGTCGAGGACACGGCGATGTTCTACGGCCGTGAGCCGGACATCGCCGCATGCCTCGCCCTGCTCGACCGCAGCGGCGTCCTCGCCGTCGTCGGGCCCTCCGGCTGCGGCAAGTCCTCGCTCGTCCGGGCGGGGCTGGCGGCGTCCCTCGTCCGCGACGGGCGCACCCCCACCGTGCTGACGCCGGCGACGACGACCGTCGCCACGCTGGCGGCGCTGGAGCCGGGCCCGGGCGGTGTCCTCGTCGTCGACCAGCTCGAGGAGCTGTTCACCGCCCCCCGGGAGGAGCAGGACCGGTTCGTCGCCCAGCTGCTCCGGGTCGTGGCCGAGGGGAGTGGGCTCGTGCTCGGGATCCGCGCCGACACGATGGGCGAGCTGTCGTCGCACGTCCAGCTGGCGCGGCGGGTCGAGGGTGGGCTGCACCTCGTGGGCCCGATGAGCGACGAGGGGCTGCGGCGCGCGATCCGCGGTCCCGCGGAGCAGGCGGGGCTGTCCGTCGAGCCCGGTCTGGAGGAGCTGCTCGTCCGCGAGGTGGAGGGTCAGCCGGCCGCCCTGCCCCTGCTGTCCCACGTGCTGCGCGCGACCTGGGCCGAACGGGAGGGGCGTACCCTCACGGTCGCCGGGTACCGGTCCACCGGGGGGATCCAGGAGGCGGTGTCGCGAACCGCCGAGGACCTCTACCGGGCGCTCGCGGTGGAGGACCAGGAGCTGCTGCGCCAGCTCATGACCCGCCTCGTCTCGAGGGACGAGGACGCGGCCTCGGTGCGGCACCGGGTCCCGGTGAGGACCGTCGGTCAGGACGACAGCCAGCGGCAGCTCGTGGACCGGCTCGTCGACGCGCGGCTGCTCAGCAGCGACGGCGAGAACGTCGAGATCGCCCACGAGTCGCTGACCCTCGCCTGGCCGAGGCTGCGGTCGTGGCTCGACGAGGACGTCGAGGGGGCCCGGGCCATGCGGCACCTCTCGGTCGCGGCGCAGACGTGGGAGGCGATGGGCCGGCCCGACAGCGAGCTCTACCGCGGGGCCCGCCAGCAGCGCGTCGAGGAGTGGCGCCGACGGGACCGGCCGCGCCTCACCGAGGTGGAGGCGGGGTTCCTCGACGAGTCCGAGGCGCGGGCGGTGGTCGAGCTGCGCGAGGGGGAGACGCGGCTGCTGGCGCAGCGCCGCACCAACCGCCGTCTCAGGGCCGGCCTGGCCGCGGTCGCCGTCCTCGCCGTCGTGGCCGCCGCGGCCGGGGTCGTGGCGACGTCCGCGTCCCGTCGGGCCGAGGCCAGCGCCACCTCGGCGGACGCGCGGCTGCTCGGGGCCGAGGCGCTGCGGGCCGGCGACGTCGACACCGCCCTCCTCCTCGGGGTGGCGGGATGGCAGCTCGAGGCCTCCAGCGACACCCGGGCGAACCTCCTCGCCGCTCTCGACCGGGCGCCGGCGCTGCTCCGGACGGAGCGGGTGGCACGGACGACGAGCATCGCCGTGAGCGAGGCCGGCGGGAGGCTGGTCAGCCAGGCGCCGGAGCGGGCCCTCGAGCTGCGGTCGCTCGACACGCTCGCGCTCGTCTCCGAGCGACCCGAACTGAGGGGCCCCGCGGTCGTGGCCAGCGCCGACGGGGCGGTCGTCGCCGTGTCCGTCATGAGCGAGCTGCTCGGCCCGGGCAGGCCCCACGGCGCCGTCGTCCTCCTCGACGGCGACGGATCCGTCGCCGCCGCGCAGCCCGGCGGGATGCCGGAGCGTCGCTACGTCCAGCAGGACCTCACCCTCACCCCCGACGGGCGGTGGCTGGCGGCGACGTTCCTCGATCGTGCGGGCGGGGCCCCGCTCGTCGGGCTGTGGGACCTCGACCGACCGGCGACCCCCGTCGCGCTGCTCGACCTCGGGCCGCAGTCCGGCGACCCGACCCCCTCGGCCGACGGGACGACGATCTACACGGTCGGGGAGGGTCGGCTGCGCGTCACCGACGTCGGGACCGGGCGCGCGCGGCAGGTGCTCACCGGTGCGGACCTCGGTGCCGGCGAGCTCGGCGGCTCGATCGCCCTCTCCGCCGACGGGAAGCAGATCGCGGTCGCGGCCGACCGTCAGGTCGTCCTCGTCGCGACCGCCACGAACGCGCGCCTCGCCGTCCTTCCCACCCCGGGCGACCCCGGAGGCGTGTCCTTCTCCGCCTCCGGCTCGCGCCTCGCGTCCGCCGGGGAGGCCCTGCTCGTCTGGGACGTCCCCTCGGGCGCACCCCCCACGGAGCTGCTCGACCAGCCGGATGCCGGGACCTGGGTGGTCTTCGGCGAGGGTGGGCGGACGGCATACACCGCCGAGTTCGACGGACTCCTCCACGCGTGGGACCTCACCGGCACCCAGGGGATCCTACGACGCTCCGTCGGCGGCGTCGCCGACCCCGGCTTCGCCAAGGTCTCGCCGGACGGCCGGAGCGTCCTGCACGTCTCGACGGCGACGGAGCCGGTCCTCACGATCGTGGACTCGGCGTCGGGAGCGGTGCAGCACGAGGTCGCCGTCGGCCAGGACGCGACGAACTACGTCGACGGGGCCTGGAGTCCGGACGGACGCCTCGTCAGCGTGACGACGGGCGACGACGCCGTCGGTGTCTGGGACTCCGCCACGGGGGAGCGGCTCGCGACCCGCGACCTGCCTGTCGACGAGGTCGCGTCGTACGGGGCCTTCACCGCGGACGGCCGCCTCCTCGTCGGCACGACGACCGGGCGGATGCACGTGCTCGACGCCCGGACGCTCGAGCCGGAGCGGGACGCTCTGGACGTCTCGGCGCTCGTCGGTGCGGAGGGCGCCCTGTCCTCGCTCATCCCGCGGCCCCGGTCCGACCAGGTCCTCACGGCGGTCGACGGCCAGGGCACCTGGCTCGTCGACGTGGACCGCGGGACGGCCGACCGCTTCGACATCGGGCACGAGGTGTTCGGGGCGGCCTACTCACCCGACGGCTCCCGCCTTGCGGTCACCACCCGGGAGGGCGAGGTCGGCCTGTATGCCGTCGACACGAGCCGGTGGATCGCCGCACCGACCGCACGGCACCCGTTCGCCGGCTGGAGCGCGTCGTTCAACGGGGACGGGACCGAGGTGGCGGTCGCCGCGTCGGGTCGGCTCGGTCGCTGGGACGGCCGGACCGGCTCCTTCCTGGGGGCGGTGACGGTCGGGGACGACGGGGTGGCCGGGTACGGACCGGACGCCTCGTCCCTCCTGCTCGCCGGCGGGTCCGGCAGGACCTACACGTGGGCCCTCGACGAGCAGGGGTGGGTCGCGGCCGCGTGCCGGATGGCCGGCCGTTCGCTCACCGCGGACGAGTGGCGCACCTACCTCCCGGACCGTGAGCCGCAGGAGGTCTGCTGAGCCGGGCGCTGCGACCACCGCGCCCACGTCACCGCACGGGCGTGAGCACGGCCACCGGGGTCGGGGTCGTGCGGTGCGCGACGCGGGCCTCCAGCTGCGGGTCGACCGCGCACCAGCGCGCCCACAGGCGCTCGTGGTCGGCGCCCTGCGCCGCGTGCGCGCGAACGGTGATCGGCTCCTCGACGCCGGTGAGGCGCACGGTGGCCTCCGGGTGGGCCAGGAGGTTGAGCCACCACGCCGGGTGGCCCTCGTCCCAGCCGTTCATCGCCAGCGTGACGAGGTCGTCACCGTCATCGAGGTAGCCGAGGATGACCTCGCGTTCCCGACCCGAGCGCCGGCCGGTGGCGGTGAGGCGGAGGGCGCCCCATCCGCGCTTGTTGGAGGGCGTCCACAGGAAGCGCCCGCCGCTGAGTCGGTGGAGGCCGCGGTGCACCCGCCAGGCCAGGTGGACGAACCACGGCGGTGGCTGGGAGGGCTTGGCGGGTGCGGATGCGGATGCGGGCATGTGGTTCCTCCTGCCGGCGCGCACGTCGCACGCCGACGGCGTCGCTCACGTCCAGCGTAGGACCGCGGTGCAGTCGGGGAGCGGGGTCGGGCAAACCCGTGCCGGGCCGCCGTGTCGGCCCGCCGGGCCGGGGCGGGGCGGGTCAGGCGAGGGCGAGCCGGTAGCCGCGCTTGACCACGGTCTGGACCAGCGCGCGTCCTCCGGCGTCACGGAGACGGCCGACGGCCACCTCCGCGGCGTGCGGGTCGGTGGAGTCGCCGGGCAGGACGCGCAGGACCTCGGCGCGTGACACGACGTCGCCACCGGCGTCGACGAGGAGGCGCAGCACCTCGAGCCCGGTCGGCGACAGCGGGAGGACGTGGCCGTCGAGCAGCGCGACGGTGCGGCGGACCTGGAGATGACCCGTCGCCGTGGCGACCGCCGTGGACTGGGCGGCCTCGTAGTGGTGCACGAGCCGGCGCACGAGGGCGCCGAGTCGGCCGCGGTCGGGGACGATGGGCTCGATTCCCCTCTCCTGCAGCGGAAGGGCCGTGATCGGTCCCACGGCAGCAGCCACGAGGCACCCCGACCGGTGCCGGGCGACGATCCCGTCGAGTGCCCCCTCGGCGTCGGCGGCGGCGAGCCAGGCGTGGGCGCCGGGGGCCGAGGTGAAGACGACGGCGTCGATCTCGCCGGCAGCGGCGTCGCGCACCGAGGCGGCCAGGGCCAGCGGGTCCGGCGTCGGGCCCCAGCGGTAGACGACGAGGCTCGCGACATCGGCTCCCGCGGCCGCGAGCTCGGTGTCGAGCCCGTCGGCACCGGCCCCGTGGTGCTGGACCGCGACCCGCAGGCCGGACACCCCCTCGTCGAGGAGCAGCTCGAGGATCTCGGCGGACGTCTCCGACTCGGCGACCCAGTCGGCCGTGAGCCCCGCGGCCTGGATCGCTCCGCGTGCCTTCGGCCCGCGTGCGACGATCCGCGCCCGACCGAGGACGTCGAGCAGCTCGTCCGCGTGTCCGGCGGCGTCGGCGGCCTCGATCCAGCCGCGCAGCCCGATCCCGGTCGTCACCACGACGACGTCCGGTGGGGTGGCGATGAGCTGCTTCGTCGCCAGGACGAGCTCCTCGTCGTGCTCGTGGGGCACGATCGTCAGGGCCGGGGCGTGGCGGACGGTGGCGCCGCGACGGGTCAGGGCGGAGGCGAGCTCGCTCGAGCGACGGTCCGCCGTGACGAGGACGACGCACCCCGCCATGACCTGCCCCAGCGCCGGGGGAGTCCGGCCGGTCACCGGGTGTCCCCGGCCGCGAGGCCGGTGGGGACGAGCAGCGAGGGGTCGGCGACCCGCCCGACGACGATGACGGCGGGGGAGCGCACCCCGGCCCCGGCGGCCACCGCCGCCACGTCCCGGAGGGTGGCCGTGGTGACGCGCTGCGCCGCGGTGGTCGCGTCCTCGACGATCGCGACCGGAAGGTCGTCCACCGCACCGGCCGCGCGCAGGTCGCGCGCGTGGTCCGCGAGGGCCGAGACGCCCATGAGGACGACGAGGGTCGCCCGCTCCGCCGCGACGACGGCCAGGGCCGACGGGTCGATGGGCTCGTGCCCGCTCACCACGTGGATCGCGGCGACGGTGCCGCGGTGCGTCAGGGGTATGCCGGCCGCCGCCGGCGCGCTCAGCGCCGAGCTCACGCCGGGCACGACCTCGACCGCGACCCCGGCCGCACGGCAGGCGAGGACCTCCTCGCCGCCGCGACCGTAGACGAACGGGTCACCGCCCTTGAGCCGGACCACGGTCCGGCCGCGCTGGGCCTGCTCGACGAGGATCCGGTTGATCTCGTGCTGCGGGACGGGGTGGTGGCCGGGGGTCTTGCCGACGTCGATGACCTCGACGCTCGTGGGGAGCGTGCGCAGCACCCCGGTGGGGCCCAGCCGGTCGGTGACGACGACGTCCGCCTCGGCCAGGGCACGTCGGCCGCGCACGGTGAGCAGGTCGGTGGCCGCCGGTCCGCCGCCGACGAGGACGACCCGCCCGGGAGCCCCCGGAAGGCGGCGGCGCTCGCGCAGGTCGAGGTCGCCCGTCGCCAGGTGCAGGGCCAGCGCGTTGCGGACGGACACGACCCGGGCCGGGTCGGGACGCCCGAGCGACACCACGCCCACCCGCACGCCCGCGTGGTCGGTCACGGCCGGGTTGCGGGCCGTGCCGTGGACGGCGGACCCGGCGCACACGCTGAAGACCCGCTCGTCGGTCGCCCGCGCACAGAGCTCGCGGTCGGTGCGGAGGTCACCCGTGGCCGCCACGACGAACCACGCGCCGGCCACGTCGTCGAGGCGGACCTCGCGCCGGCTCCACGTGACGCCCGGCTCCTCCACGAGGTCGAGCAGCGCCTCGCAGGCGATGGGGGTCACGACGTGCACCAGCGCGCCGTCGGCGACGAGCGCGGCCGCCTTGGTGGCGGCGACGGGTCCTCCTCCGGCGACGAGCACGGCCCGGCCGACGAGGTCGACGCCGAGCAGGGTGCTCACGCCGCGACCTCGTGCCGCGAGACGTGGACGACGCCGTCGCGGATGTCCGTGGCCCAGGTGCGCAGCGGCTGCGGCTCGCGCCCCACGGGGTCGAGGCACTCGCCGGTGCGCAGGTCGAACACCTGCTTGTACATCGGTGACGCGACGGTCGGGGCGTCACCGCGGGAGCCGACGATCCCCCGCGACATCACGTGGGCGCCGGAGAAGGGGTCGAGCTGCTGGACGGCATACACGTCGTCGGTGTGGGTGCGGAAGAGCGCGAGCTGCTCGCCCCCCACGAGGGCCGCCGCACCGCGCTCGGGGAAGAGGTCGTCCACGCGGCAGACGGCGACCCACCCGGGCAGGGCGAGTCCGGGCTCCTGCGTCACGACGTCGACGGTCATCGGCGAACCTCCAGGGTGGTGCCGGCGATGAGCACACCACTCGTGCGCTGCTCCGGGGTGGCGGGGCGGGGCTGGCCGCGTTCGGCGACGTAGGCGAACGAGTCGTCGGCCTGGTCGGGCGCGTTGACGAACGACCCGAAGCGGCGCAGCTTCTCGGGGTCGGCGAGGGCCGCCGCCCACTCGTCCTCGTAGTCGTCGACGTGGCCCGCCATCGCGGCGTCGAGGTCGGTGCCGATCCCGAGGCCGTCGTCGATGACCACGGAGCGGATGGACTCCAGGCCGCCCTCGTGGTCCTCGACCCACACCGCGGTGCGCTGCAGTCGGTCGGCGGTCCGGACGTAGTACATGAGGAACCGGTCGATGGTCCGGACGAGCGTCTCGGTGTCGAGGTCCTCGGCGAGGAGCTGCGCGTGCCTCGGGGTGAAGCCGCCGTTGCCGCCGACGTAGAGGTTCCAGCCGTTGTCGGTGGCGATGACGCCCACGTCCTTGCCGCGTGCCTCGGCGCACTCGCGCGCGCACCCCGAGACGCCGAGCTTGATCTTGTGCGGCGAGCGGAGGCCGCGGTAGCGGAGCTCGAGGGCGATGGCGAGACCGACCGAGTCCTGCACCCCGTAGCGGCGCTCGTCGAAGACCTCCGCCGCGTCGGTGTCCCACGTCCCCGGCGCACCGAGTCGCGTGGCCAGCTCACGCCAGACCCACAGCTCGGAGCGCGCCCCCGACGGCGCCTCGACCGCCTTGCGGCGGCGCAGGACGCGCCCCTCGAGCGAGGTCATCGTGCCCTCCTCCTCCGCCCACTGGAGCACGGGAAGGACCACGTCGGCTCGCTGCGCGGTCTCGGAGGGGACGACGTCGCAGACGACGAGCAGGTCGAGGGCGTCGAGCCGGTCGGCGACATGGGTCGAGTGCGGCGCCGAGACCCGCAGGTTGCGCCGTGCACGAGGAGGGCCCGGGGTCCGTCGTCACGGCCCAGCGAGTCGAGCAGCTCGACGGCCGGCCTGCCCTTGCCCGGGATGGCGGCGGGGTCGACGCCCCACACGGCCGCGACGTGCTCGCGGGCCGCGGGGTCGTCGATCATCCGGTAGCCGGGGAGCTGGTCGGACTTCTGCCCGTGCTCGCGGCCACCCTGGCCGTTGCCCTGGCCGGTGACGGCGCCGTAACCGGAGCCGAGCCGGCCCGGCAGGCCCAGGGCGAGGGCGAGGTTGATCGCGGCGTTCACCGTGGCGGTGCCCTGGACCGACTGCTCGACACCGCGCCCGGTGAGCACGTACGCGCCGGCGCCGCCGCGGGACGGGCTCGCGGCGGCGAGCAGTCGTGCAGTCTCGCGGAGCAGGGTGGCCGGCACACCGGCCACCTGCTCGACGCGCTCCGGCCACCAGGCGGCGGCGAGGCGCCGGGCGTCCTCGGCCCCGGACGTGCGCTCGTCGACGTAGGCCGTGTCCGACAGCCCTTCGGCGAGGACGACGTGGAGGAGGCCGAGGAGGACGACGAGGTCGGTCCCCGGGACCGGCTGCAGGTGGAGCCCCTGACCGTCGTCGGTGAGGGAGGCGGTGGCGCTGACCCGGGGGTCGACGACGACGAGCCCACCGGCGGCCCGGGCCCCGGACAGGTGGGCGACCGCCGGGGGCATCGTCTCGGCGAGGTTGCTGCCGAGGAGCAGGACGGCGCCGGCACCGCCGATGTCGGCGAGGGGGAACGGCAGCCCGCGGTCGACCCCGAGCGAGCGGTTCGCCGCCGCGGCGGCGCTGCTCATGCAGAAGCGCCCGTTGTAGTCGATGTTGGCGGTGCCGAGCGCGATGCGGGCGAACTTCCCCAGCTGGTACGCCTTCTCGTTGGTCAGCCCGCCACCGCCGAAGACGGCGACGGCGTCGGCACCGTGCCGGGCCCGGATCTCGCAGAACCGCCGGGCGACGAGGTCGAGGGCCTCCTCCCAGGTCACGGGCCCCAGCTCGCCGTCGGCCCCGCGGACGAGGGGGGTGGCGAGCCGGTCCGGCGCACGCAGCACCGAGGCGCTCGTCCATCCCTTCTGGCAGAGGCCTCCCCGGTTCGTCGGGAAGTCACGGCCCGCGACGATCACCCCGGCCGGAGTCGGGGTGAGCGTCTGCGCGCACTGCAGGGCGCAGTAGGGGCAGTGCGTGGCAACGGCCTCCATGGGGCTCAGATCGTCTCCGCGGCCAGCGCCGTACCGCGACGCTGGTACACGGCATACGTCGTCACGGCCATGAGGACGTAGGCGCCGACGAAGACGTAGAGGGCGGGGGTGAGGGAGCCGTACGTGTCCTTCGCCATGGCGAAGCCACGCGGGATGAAGAAGCCGCCGTAGGCGCCGACGGCCCCCGCGATGCCGATGCACCCGGCGGCGGCCTTGCGGGCCGCGGGGAGGGCCTCGGCGCTGACCCCGGCCCGGAACACCGCGGGGATCATCCGGTACGTGGCGCCGTTGCCGATGCCGGCGCCGACGAACAGCACCATGAACGCCCCGAAGAAGAGCGGGAAGCTGCGCGACTGCAGCCCCTCGATCGCGGCGAGGGCGCCGAGGGTCAGGACGACGAACGAGGCGATGGTGACGCGGGCGCCACCGAGCCGGTCCGCGACCATCCCGCCGAGCGGGCGGGTGAGGGCGCCGATGAGCGCACCGAGGAACGCGAGGCCGAGGGGGGCCGTGGGGAACTGGGTCTTGAGCAGCGTCGGGAACGCACCGGCATACCCGATGAAGGAGCCGAAGGTGCCGATGTAGAGGAAGGAGATGACCCACGTGTGCGGGTTGCGGGTCGCGAGGGCGAACGAGCGGTAGTCGGCGCGGATGCCCGAGAGGTTGTCCATCCAGCGCCACGCGGCCGCGGCCGACAGCAGGGCGAGGGGGATGAAGACCAGGCCGGCCCGCTCGAGGTGCACGCCGGCGCCGATGGCGATGACCGCGGGGACGACCATCTGGACCATGCCGGTGCCGAGGTTGCCGCCGGCGGCGTTGAGCCCCAGCGCCTTTCCCTTCTCGGCCTCGGGGAAGAAGAACGAGATGTTCGTCATCGACGAGGCGAAGTTGCCGCCACCGAACCCGGCGAGCGCGGCGCAGAGCAGGAGCACCCCGAACGGCGTGCCCGGCTGGGTGACGACCCAGGCGAGCGCCGACGCGGGCAGCGGCAGGAGGAGTGACGAGATGACGGTCCAGTTGCGCCCGCCGAACATCGGGACGGCGAAGGTGTAGGGGATGCGGACGGTGGCGCCGACGAGGCTCGGCACCGCGATGAGCCAGAACTGCTCGTTGAGGGTCAGCGAGAAGCCGGCGGCGGGCAGGAGCGGCACGACGACGCTCCACAGGGCCCAGACGCAGAACCCGAGGAACTCGGCGAGGACGGAGAAGCCGAGGTTGCGGCGCGCGACGCGGCGGCCGGTGGACTGCCAGAAGGTGGCGTCCTCGGGGTCCCAGTGATCGATCCAGCGGCCCCCGCGGGTCGTGGGGGCGGTCGGGGCGAGCGGGGCCTCCGGGACGGGGCCGGCGGTGGCCGCGGTGGCGGTGGTGGTCTCCATGCGTCGAAACCCTGCCGACCGGGTGTTTCGGGCACCTCAGCGCGTGTGAATGGTCCGTAACACTCGGCGCACAGACGGACGACCCGGTCTGTGAGAACACTCGACCCGCAGGGCCAACGGGCGCCCTGCGGGTCGAGGTGTGGTCAGGCGCCGTGTCAGGGGACCGCCGTGATCCGGTTCTGCGGTCCGGGGTTCACGGTCCCGAGGTGCTCGACGTACCGGGCGAAGGCGTCGAGGTCGATCTCGCCGACGAACCGGTTGGTGCCGTCCCGGAACACGCTGTAGCCGTCACCGCCGTCGGCGAGGAAGTTGTTCACCGTGACGCGGTAGGTGGCCGCGGGGTCGAGCGGCACGCCGTTGATCCGGACGTTCGAGATGCGGTCACCCGGCGCGGCGCTGAGGGAGCGGTCGTACGTGAGCGAGGCCGGGATCTGGAGCACGCCGTTGCCGCCCGTGAACTGCTGCTCCAGCACCGCCTCGATGGCGGCGCCGGTGAGGTCCATGGTGACGAGGACGTTGGCGAAGGGCTGGACCGTGAAGGCCTCTCCGTAGGTGATCGGGCCGGCGTTGATGTCCGCCCTGATGCCGCCGGAGTTCATGAACGAGATGACCGCCGGCGCCCCGTTGCCGGCCGGCCACCCGGTCCCGGAGGTCGCCCAGACCTGGGCGTCGGCGATGATGTCGCCGAGCGACGACTCACCGAGGCTGTTCTGCGTCCTGGTGAGGGGTGCCGACGCCGCGCCGATCTCCCTGTTCTCGGTCGGTGCGGCGATCTCGCCGTACTTGTCGATGAGCGCCGTGAGGTCCTCCGCCGGCGTGAAGGCGTCGCGTCGCACGATGACGTTGTTGATCGTGGCCGACACGACCTCCTTCGTCGCGCGGCTGATCGAGAGGTCGATGTCCGTGACCACGCGGCCCGCCGACGCGGCGCCGGTCACCATGATCCCCGTCCCGGCGAGGTCCGGGCAGTTGAGGGCCCAGTTCGTGTGGCCCGTGACGACGAGGTCGATCTCGGGGTCGAACCGCTTGATGACCTCCACCCCGGCTCCGGTCGGGTTGGCGCAGGAGTTGACCGTGGTCTCGTTGAGGCCGGTCCCGGCGCTGCCACCCTCGTGGAGCAGCACGACGATCGTCTCGACGCCCGCCTTCTTGAGCACGGGGACGAGGGCGTTGACCGAGTCGGCCTCGTCGTGGAAGTCGAGGTTCGCGGTGGCCGCGGCGGTGACGATGTTGGGCGTGCCCTCGAGGGTCATCCCGACGACGGCCACCTTGGCGCCCGGGAACCGGTGGATGGCATAGGGCGGGAAGATGGTCTCGCCGGTGTCCTTGTAGGTGACGTTGGCGGCCAGGAAGTCGAAGTCCGCACCCGCGAAGCCGTCACCACCGAAGCAGCCCTCGACGGGGTGGCAGCCGCCCTCCTGCATCCGGACGAGCTCCTCCGGGCCCTCGTCGAACTCGTGGTTGCCCACGCCGTTGTAGTCCAGGCCCATGAGGTTCATCGCCTCGATCGACGGCTCGTCGTGGAAGATCGCCGACACGAGCGGGGTGGCACCGATGAGGTCCCCGGCCGACACGAAGAGGGTGTTGGGGTTCGTGGCCTCGAGGTTGCGGACGTACTGCGCGAGGTACTCGGCGCCGCCGGCCGGAGTGGCGCCGATGCGGCCGCCCGAGCTCGTCGAGTCCGGCGGCCGGAGCTGGCCGTGGAAGTCGTTGAGCGCCAGCACCTGGACCTCGGTGGTCCGGGCGTTCGACTCTCCCGGTCCGCCACCGGGCGGGGCGGCCGAGGCCCCGGGTGTGAGGGCCGGCAGCACGAGCGCCGATCCGACGGCGAGCAGAGCGAGAGACCTGGTACGCATGACGCATCCTCCTGGGGGCCGTTGCTGGCGCGGGTGTTCGGCACGTTAGGGGGTGGACGTCCCGGAGGCCATGACCCAGCAGAGCCCCTCCTCCCACTCCGGCGCAGGGCGACGAGGACCCGGCATCCGGTACGGGGGCGTCAGACGTAGCGGGTGGGGATGGCCGGGTCGCCCCGGCTCAGCTGGTGGGCCGAGCGGGGCAGCTCGGCGAGCGAGGACTCGTGGCGTTCGCGGGCGGCGGCCAGCGCGACGTGCTCAGCGCCGACGAGCTCACCCGCCCGGACGTAGTCCACGAGGAGGGTGCGGTCGTCCCCGTCGTCGACGGGTGCCTCACCGATGCCGATGATCTCCGCCTCCGCGGTGCCGCGCGCGTCCCGGCGGCGCAGCGCGAACTTGCGGCCACCCACGGAGGCCTTGTCCTTGCTCGCCTTCGCGACGTCGACCATCCGGCCGGAGTCGTCCGAGCGGGCGACGAGCTTGTAGACCATGCCCGCCGTGGGGGCGCCGGACCCGGTGACGAGCTGGGTGCCGACGCCGTACGCGTCGACTGGACCGGCCGCGAGCCCGGCGATGGCGAACTCGTCGAGGTCGGAGGTCACGACGATCCGGGTGGACGTGGCGCCGAGCGAGTCGAGCTGCTCGCGCACCTCCTGGGCCTGGTCGAGCAGGTCGCCGCTGTCGAGCCGCACCGCACCGAGCCCGGTTCCGGCGACCTCGACGGCGATCTCCACCGCCCGCTGGACGTCGTAGGTGTCGACGAGCAGCGTCGTGCCCGGGCCCAGCGCCTCCACCTGCGCGGTGAAGGCCTCACGCTCGTCGTCGTGCAGCAGCGTGAACGAGTGGGCCGCCGTCCCCGCGGTCGGCACGCCCCAGCGCCGTCCCGCCTCGAGGTTCGACGTGGCCGCGAAGCCGGCGATCCAGGCCGCGCGTGCTGCCGCCACCGCCGCCTCCTCGTGCGTGCGCCGCGAGCCCATCTCGATGCAGGGACGCGTCCCCGCGGCCCCGGTCATCCGGGAGGCGGCGCTCGCGATCGCGCTGTCGTGGTTGAGGATCGACAGGATCACCGTCTCGAGGAGCACTCCGTGGGCGAAGTCGGACTCGACGACGAGCACGGGGGATCCGGGGAACCACGCCTCGCCCTCGGCGTACCCCCGGATGTCCCCGTCGAATCGGTAGCCGGCGAGGAAGTGCAGGGTCTCGTCGTCGACGACCTTCCCGTCGCGCAGCCGGGCGATCTCGGCGTCACCGAACCGGAACTGCTCGATCGCGTCGAGCACCCGCCCGGTCCCTGCGAGGACCCCGTATCGGCGACCCCGGGGGAGCCGGCGGGCGAAGGTCTCGAAGACGCAGCGGCGACTCGCCGCACCGGACCGCAGTGCCGCCTGGACCATGGTCAGCTCGTAGTGGTCGGTGAACAGGGCGGTGGACGCGGGGGCGGCGGGCTCGGGCCTCATTCGCGGCAGCCTATGGTGGGAAGCGTGTCCATCGCGCCCGTGAAGGAGGAGACCACCTCCTCCGACTCCCTGGTCGAGGCCGACGTCCCGTGGATCACGCTCGTCTGGAACGACCCGGTCAACCTCATGTCCTACGTGACCTACGTCTTCCAGAGCTACTTCGGCTACGAGCGTGCCAAGGCCGAGAAGCTCATGATGGACGTGCACGTCAAGGGCCGCGCCGTCGTCTCGCACGGCTCACGCGAGAAGATGGAGATCGACACCGAGGCCCTCCAGGGCTACGGGCTGTGGGCGACCTTCCAGAAGGACGACTGATGGCCCGCGCGTTCTCCCGTCGCGGGAGGGGGAAGACGACCCGGTATGCCGCGAAGCTCGATGCGATGGAACGTGCGGTCGTCGCGGGGCTGATGGAGCAGGTTCACGACCTCGTGGCGCCCGAGTCCGACGCCGCGACCACGAGCGGTGAGGGCGACGACTTCGACTCGATCGTGTCGGGGCTGGGCGGCCTCGGGATGGGCGTGTCCGTGTCCGCGGAGGACCAGGCTCCCGACCACCGGCCGGTGCCCGCGGACGCCCGGTCGTTCGGCGACCGCGACCCCGCCCTCGAGCGGCTCCTGCCGGCGGGCAACCGCACCGACGACCAGGCGTCGGCGGAGTTCCGCCGGCTCACCGAGCACGGCCTGCGCCAGCGCAAGGCGCGCCACCTCGAGTCCGCCATCACCGCGCTCCGGGCTCCGGGCTCCGGCGTCGAGCTGGACGAGCGGACCGCGATCGACTTCGTCATCGCGCTCACCGACGTGCGGCTCGTGCTCGGCGAGCGCCTCGGGCTGCGCGAGGACGCCGACGTCGACCGCCTCGAGGAGGAGCTCGCGGAGGGGGACGTCGACGACCCGCGGGCGCACGCCATGGCGGTCTACGACTTCCTCACCTGGCTGCAGGAGACGCTGGCGACGGCGATGCTGCCGCGGTCGCCCAAGGCCGGTCCGGCGGGCTGACCGGAGGACGCCCCGGTGGCGAAGGCCACTGGCGCCTCCTGGCCAGACCGGAAACGCATAGCCTGTGCCGGTGGCTGACTCACCCATCGGCATCTTCGACTCCGGATACGGCGGTCTCACCGTCGCGCGGGCCGTCCTCGACCAGCTGCCGCACGAGTCGGTCGCCTACCTCGGCGACACCGCGCGCACCCCCTACGGCCCGCGACCCATCGCGCAGACCCGGGCCTTCGCCCTCGAGTGCCTCGACCGGCTCGTCGACCACGGCGTCAAGGCGCTCGTCATCGCGTGCAACACGGCGAGCGCCGCCGTCCTCCACGACGCCCGCGAGCGCTACGACGTGCCGGTCGTGGAGGTCATCCGACCGGCCGTGCGCCGGGCCGTGGGCGCGACCCGCAGCGGTCGGATCGGGGTCATCTCGACGACCGGCACGCACCAGTCACGGGCCTACCTCGACGCCTTCGCGGCGGCGCCGCACCTCGACGTCACGAGCGGGGCGTGCCCCCGGTTCGTCGAGTTCGTCGAGTCGGGCGTGACCGGTGGGGAGGAGGTCCGTGCGGTGGCGCGCGAGTACCTCGCCCCCTTCCAGGAGCACGGGGTCGACACGCTCATCCTCGGCTGCACGCACTACCCGCTGCTGTCCGGCGTGATCTCCTACGTCATGGGACCGGACGTCACGCTCGTGTCCTCCGCCGACGAGACCGCGAAGGAGCTCTACCGCGTGCTGTCCGACAGCGACCTGCTCCGCCCCGACGCCTCACCGGCGCCGCAGCACGGCTTCACGACCACCGGGGACCCGGAGGAGTTCCGCCGGCTGGCCACGCGCTTCCTCGCGCTCGGGCCGGACGTCGGGGACGTCTTCATCTCGCCCGTGGCGGTCGCCGAGGTGGTCGCGTGAGGCTGACCGTCATCGGCTGCAGCGGCTCGTTCGCCGGCCCGACCTCCGCGGCGTCCAGCTACCTCGTGAGTGCCGACGACGCCGACGGCCGGACCTGGAACGTCCTGCTCGACCTCGGTTCGGGTGCGCTCGGCCCGCTGCAGCAGCACGTCGACCCGCACGCCCTCGACGCGGTCCTCCTCAGCCACCTGCACCCGGACCACTGCGCCGACCTCTGCGGTCTCTACGTCTCCTACACCTACGCGCCCGGGGGTGCGCCCGACGAGCGGCTGCCCGTCTGGGGCCCGCGCGACACCTCCCGTCGGATCGCCCTCATGTACCACGGGCTCGAGGACGGGGGCCTGGAGCGGGTCTTCGACTTCGGCCGGGTGCACGACCGCGTCCCGATCCGCGTCGGCCCGCTGACGATCACCCCGTATGCCGTGAACCACCCCGTCGAGGCGTACGGCTTCCGCGTCGAGGGCGACGGGGCCGTCATCGCCTACACCGGTGACACCGACAGCTGCGACAGCCTCGGCCCGCTCATGAGCGGCGCCGACCTCGTGCTCGCCGACTCGGCCTTCGTCGACGGACGCGACGGCGTCCAAGGGGTGCACCTGTCGGCGAGCCGGGCGGCCCGCGCGGCGCTCGACGCCGGAGGCGTCAAGCGGCTCGTGCTGACCCACATGCCGGCGTGGAACGACCCGGAGGTCTGCCGCGCCCAGGCCGAGGAGCTCTGGCCCGGGGTGGAGGTCGCCGAGCCGGGCGCCGTCCACGACCTCGGCTCACGCGGTGTCGCGTCCGGCGTCTAGCCTGCGGGGGTGACTTCACCCCAGACCAGACATGACGGCCGTACCCCCGACGAGCTGCGCGAGGTGCGCATCACGCGCAACTGGCTCGACCACGCCGAGGGCAGCGTGCTCGTCGAGTTCGGCCGGACCCGGGTGCTCTGCGCCGCGTCCTTCACCGCCGGCGTGCCGCGCTGGATGAAGGGCCAGGGGACCGGCTGGGTGACGGCTGAGTACGAGATGCTGCCGCGCTCGACCAACACCCGCTCGGACCGCGAGTCCCGCAAGGGCAAGGTCGGCGGCCGCACCCACGAGATCTCGCGGCTCATCGGCCGGTCGCTCCGGGCCGTCATCGACACCAAGGCCCTCGGCGAGAACACCATCGTCGTCGACTGCGACGTCCTCCAGGCCGACGGCGGCACCCGGACCGCGGCGATCACCGGTGCCTACGTCGCCCTCGCCGACGCCATCGAGGACGCCAAGGCCAAGGGCCTCATCGCCCAGGGCGCCTCGCCGCTGTCCGACTCGATCGCCGCCGTGAGCGTCGGCGTCGTCGGCGGTGCGCCGGTGCTCGACCTCGACTACCCCGAGGACTCGACCGCCGACACCGACATGAACGTCGTCATGACCGGCTCCGGGCGCTACGTCGAGGTGCAGGGCACGGCCGAGGGCGCCGGCTCGGCCTTCGACCGCGACCGGCTGCTCGCGCTGCTCGACCTCGCCGCCACCGGCTGCGCCGAGCTGACCGTCGCGCAGCACCAGGCCCTCGGGGAAACCCCGCGGGTGCGGGTGCGATGACCCGCCTCGTCCTCGCCACGCAGAACGAGCACAAGGTCCTCGAGCTGCGGCAGATCCTCGCCGACCTCGTCGACGAGCTCGGGCTCGAGATCGTCGGCGCCTCGGACTTTCCCGACGCCCCCGACGTCGTCGAGAGCGAGGTGACGTTCGAGGGCAACGCCCGGCTCAAGGCCGTGGCCGTGGCGCGGGCCACCGGCCTGCCCAGCGTCGCCGACGACTCGGGGCTGGCCGTCGACGTCCTCGGCGGCTCACCCGGCGTCTTCTCGGCCCGGTGGTCGGGCTCGCACGCCGGGGCGGACGCACCCCGCGCCGTTCGCGACCGGTCCAACGTCTCCCTGCTGCTCGAGCAGCTCGGCGACGTGCCCGACGAGCACCGCGCGGCGTCCTTCGTCTGCGCGGCCGTCCTGGCGATGCCCGACGGCTCGGTCGAGGCCGTCGAGGGGCGCGTCACGGGCACGATCCGGCGCGAGGCGGTCGGGGAGAACGGCTTCGGTTACGACCCCGTCTTCGTGCCCGACGGCGACACCCGGTCCATGGCCGAGTACACCGACGTCGAGAAGAACGCGATCTCCCACCGCGGGCTCGCCTTCCGCGCCATGGTGCCGATCCTGCGCGAACGCCTCACCGCGCAGGGGTGAGCGGTCGGCGTCGGGCGGGCCGACGGCATACCCTGTCCGCGACGCGCGAGTGGTGGAACGGCAGACACGCTGGGCTTAGGACTCAGTGCCTTCGGGTGTGCGGGTTCGAATCCCGCCTCGCGCACGCACCATCCGGCTCGCGAGCCGCGACAGGTAGGTTTGGTGACGAGCATCCAAGGAGGATCCACCCGTGAGTGACCGACTGAGCGCCGGAGACGTCGCACCCGACTTCACCCTGAGCACCGACACCGGGGCGAGCGTGACGCTGTCGGACCTGCGTGGGGGCAAGGTCATCGTCTACTTCTACCCGGCGGCCATGACGCCCGGGTGCACGAAGCAGGCCTGCGACTTCAGCGAGTCGCTCGAGTCGCTCAAGGCCGACGGCTACACCGTGCTGGGCATCTCGCCGGACCAGCCCGAGAAGCTCGCGAAGTTCCGAGACAAGGAGCACCTGTCGCTCACCCTGCTGTCGGACCCGGACAAGTCGGTCATGACGGCGTGGGGCGCCTACGGTGAGAAGAAGCTGTACGGCAAGGTCGTCCAGGGCGTCATCCGATCGACCTTCGTGGTCGGCGAGGACGGCACGGTCGAGCACGCCTTCCACAACGTCAAGGCCACAGGTCACGTCGCCAAGCTGCGACGCGACCTCGGACTGAATGAGGACTGACCCATGAGCAGCAGCATCCCCGCCCTCGAGGCCGACATCGCCGAGCGTCGCGTGCGCCTGGCCCGGACCCTCGACGAGCTGACCGCCAAGGCGACGCCCTCGGCGATCGCCAAGCGCCAGGTGCAGCAGGCCAAGGCCCGCTTCGCCGACGCGACCACGACGCCCGAGGGTGACCTGCGCGTCGAGCGCGTGGCCGCCGCCGTGGCCGTCGTCGCCGTCATCGTCGCCTTCAAGCTGCTGCGCCGCCGCCGCCACTGAGGCGGTCGGGTCCCTGAGGCGGTCGAGTCACCGCAGGCGCATTCCCGGGTTCATCCCCGAGGTCCCCAGCCCGAACCAGGCCGCCAGCCAGCGGCTCATCTGACGGATCTCGCGGCGCTGCTCGTCGCTGATCTCCTGCGCGAGGTCCTCGACCTGGGGGTGGGTGGTGCCGCCCCTCAGCCGGTGCTGCGACATCATCACCGCCATCATGTGGTGGCCGACCATGTCCTGCAGGAAGGCGCGGTCGAGCGCGTCACCCCCCTGTGCCGTGAGGTCGCGCATCATCGGCCGGTACGCGGTGTCCTCCGGCTGGTCGGGGTACCAGTCCCGCAGCCATGCGCGCATCCGGACGATCTGGGCCGTCTGCGTCCTGACGATGTCCTCGCCGAACTTCCGCATCTCGGCCCGCGGCGACCGCACCAGCTCCCCGGCGGCCCGGACGGCCTCCTCGTGGTGGGGGATCATCTCCGCGAGGTAGGTCGCCTCGGACGACACCATGGTCATGGGCATCGGCCCGCCGTGTCGCCACTCGCGTTGCTCGTCGTCGAGGCCGCAGCCGGACAGGCCGCCCGCGAGCCCCAGGGCGACGACCAGCACCAGCGCGCGGACTCTCATGGCCCACCTCCTCGGGGAACCTCGTGGCCCACGGTCCTCCTGTGCACGAGGGGACGGCAGGGCCCTTGGTCCCGTGTCCTCCGGCCGGCCGGCTGGGGCAGGCGAAGAGCCCCGCACGGTGACCGTGCGGGGCTCTTCGCGTGGTGCGCCATCAGGGACTCGAACCCCGAACCCGCTGATTAAGAGTCAGCTGCTCTGCCAATTGAGCTAATGGCGCGCGAGCGGAGACATTAGCAAAGGTTCGGGCCGGTTGCGAAATCGACGCCGCCCCGCCGGCCCCACCCCGTCAGGCGCCGTCCCGGTCCCGGCGGATGGCGTAAAAGGTCCCCCCGACGGCGGCCGCCAGGACGCCGAACCCGACGACCCACACGGCCAGGGGGGTGCCCCCCGACGTGTCCTGCTCGTCCGCGGCGACGGCCGACGGCGACGGGGCCGGGGACGCCTCCGGCGTGGACGTCGTCGCCGAGACGCTCGGCGACGGGGACTGCGCCGACGGGGTCGGCGCCGCCGACGGCGAGGCCTGCGGGTCGCCGGCGATGGTGAAGGCGGTCGACCCGGAGATCGGGTGCGAGTCCGCACTGACGACGCGGTAGGTGATCTTGTAGGACCCGGCGGCGATCGGCTGTGCGACCGGCACGGTGACCGTCGGGCCTGCGACGGTGGCCTCCGCGTCCACGACGGCGCCACCCTCCCCGTCGGTCACCCGGACCGTGACGAACTTCGGGTTGATGTCCTCGTTGAAGGTCAGGACGAGCGCGCCGAGAGAGGCCGGAACCGTCGCCCCGTCGGCCGGGGAGCTCGACAGCAGCCGGGAGTGGGCGCTGGCCGGGAGCACGGCGACGCCGAGACCGACCCACGCGGTGATGAGCATCAGGGCCAGGACACGAGTCGTCGTTCGCATGGGCCCAGTCTGCACAACGACCCCGGGCATGACGAAAGCCCCTGCAGTGCAGGGGCTTTCGTTTGGGGTGAGCGACGGGGCTTGAACCCGCGACCCCCGCGACCACAACGCGGTGCTCTACCTGCTGAGCTACGCCCACCAAGGCCACTGCCCGGCATACGAACGAGTCCAGCCGAGGCAGCGCGAACTATCGTACCTGTTCGGCGGGGGTGGTCCCGACCACGTCGGACGGTGCGGCCGGCGCCGGTGCGGAGTGGTCCACGAGGTGCTCGGCCGCGATGGCGCGCAGCTCCTCGCTGGCGCGTCCGGGCGGGTCGACGAAGACGGCGGCGCGGTAGTAGCGCAGCTCGGCGATCGACTCCTTGATGTCGGCCAGCGCACGGTGGCCACCCGACTTCTCGGGCGCCGAGAAGTAGGCGCGGGGGTACCACCGGCGGGCCAGCTCCTTGATGGAGGAGACGTCGATGATCCGGTAGTGCAGGTGCTCCTCGAGCTCGGTCATGTCACGGGCGAGGAAGCCCCGGTCGGTCGCGACGGTGTTGCCGCCGAGCGGCGCCTTGCGCGGCTCCGGCACCCAGGCGCGGACGTACTCGAGGACGCGCTGCTCCGCCTCCTCCATGCTCACGCCGCCGGCGAGCTCGTCGAGGAGGCCCGAGGAGGTGTGCATGTCGCGGACGAAGTCGCCCATCTGCGCCAGCGCCTCCTCCGGCGGGCGGATGACGACGTCGACCCCCTCGCCGAGGACGTTGAGCTCGAAGTCGGTGACGAGCGCAGCCACCTCGACGAGGGCGTCGTGCTCGAGGGAGAGCCCGGTCATCTCGCAGTCGATCCAGACGATGCGGTCGGTGAGGGCTCGGACAGGCGTGGCGGACATGGCCTCCACTGTATGGCGCTGCACTAGGCTCGATGTCCATGAGTGGGGAGCAGTCCGTCGACGCGAGCACACCCGGTCCGCGGCATCCGAGGACCCATGCTCACGGCGTCCACCACGGCCGTTCGCTCCTGCGGCGCTGGGTGCTCGTCGGTGTGGCGACCGCTGGCTTCGGGGTCGCCGCCCTGACCGTCGCCGTCGCCATCGGTGCCGCCGCCGGCGTGAGCGCGTCCCTCCTCGGGCTCGTCGTCGCGATCATCCCGCTGGGCATCGTCGTGCCGACCTTCATGTGGCTTGACCGCTTCGAGTCCGAGCCGACGCGCTACCTCGTCCTGGCGTTCCTCTGGGGAGCCCTCATCGCGGTCCTCATCGCGATGGGGCTCAACACGGCCGGCCAGCTCGTCCTCTGGGGGACGATCCCCGCCGACGAGTCGCTGGCGCTGACCGCCGTCTTCGTCGCCCCGGTCGTCGAGGAGGCGGCCAAGGGCGTGCTCGTCCTCCTCGTGTGGCGCTTCGCCAAGCGGGAGTTCGACGGCGTCACCGACGGCATGGTCTACGCCGGGGTGACCGCCGCGGGCTTCGCGTTCACCGAGAACATCCAGTACCTCGCGCTCGCCTGGGTCGAGCACGGGCAGGACGGCCTCACCGCGACGTTCGTCGGGCGCTGCCTGCTGTCACCGTTCGCGCACCCGATGTTCACGATCTGCACCGGGATCGGCATCGGGATCGCCGCGACGTCCCGGCGCGGGGTCGTCCGGTGGCTCGCCCCGCTCCTCGGCTTCGTCATCGCGGTCCTCGCCCACGCCACGTGGAACCTCGCCGCGGTGAGCGGCGGCGAGGGCCTCATCGCCGTCTACCTCCTCGTCCAGGTCCCACTCTTCCTCGCGTTCCTCGGGTTCGTCGTCTGGGTGCGCCGCCGCGAGGGCCGGCTCATCGGCCAGTTCCTCCACCCGTACGCCGACGCGGGGTGGTTCTCGCCGGCGGAGGTGTCGATGCTGTCCTCGATGGCGCGTCGTCGTGAGGCGCGCCAGTGGGCCAGGACCAACGGCGGCCGCGCCGGCCTGCGCTCGATGGCGGACTTCCAGGACGCCGCGAGCGAGCTCGCCCTGCTCCGTCGGCGCATGCACCACTCCGCCGCCGACGCGCGGGCCGTCACCGAGGAGCGCGAGCTGCTCGACTCCATCGTCGAGCACCGCCACGACTTCGCCGGCCAGGTGCACTGATGCCCGACCGCTCCTCGGTCGTCGAGCTGGCGCAGTCCCTCGCTCCCGACCTCGTCGAGCTGCGGCACGACCTCCACCGCAACCCCGAGCTCGGCAACGACCTGCCGCGCACCCAGCGGGCCGTCGTCGACGCCCTGGCCGGCCTCGACCTCGAGGTCACCCTCGGTCGGCACCTGAGCAGCGTCGTCGCCGTCCTCCGTGGCCGGGGCGGCCGCCCGGGCGACCCCCGACCCGTCGTCCTGCTCCGCGGTGACATGGACGCGCTGCCCGTCACCGAGGCGACCGGTCTCGACTTCGCGTCCGAGCGCCCCGGGCTCATGCACGCGTGCGGTCACGACCTGCACGTCGCCGGTCTCGTCGGGGCCGCGCGCATCCTGCACGAGCGGCGCGACGACCTGGCCGGTGACGTCGTCCTCATGTTCCAGCCGGGGGAGGAGGGCCCCGGAGGGGCCGAGCCGATGCTGGCCGAAGGACTGCTGGACGTGGCCGGCCGTCGGGTCGACGCGGCATACGCCGTGCATGTGTATGCCGCGGAGCACCCTCGCGGGGTGTGGTTCGGCCGCCCGGGTCCCCAGATGGCCGCGGCGGACGAGGTGCGGATCAGGGTGCAGGGCAAGGGTGGTCACGGCTCGCAGCCGCACATGGCCCTCGACCCGGTGCCGGTGGCGTGCGAGGTGGTGCTCGCGCTCCAGACGATGGTGACGCGCCGCTTCGACGCGTTCGACCCCGTCGTCGTCACGGTCGGCCGGATCAGCTCCGGGACCGTCAACAACGTCATCCCCGACACGGCCGAGATCGACGCGACGCTGCGCACCTTCTCTTCGGAGCACCGCGAGCTGGCCCACGCGGAGATCCACCGCGTGGCAGAGCACGTCGCCGCGGCGCACCACCTCAGCGCCACCGTCGAGATCAGCGGCGGCTACCCGGTGACCGTCAACGACCCGGACGAGTTCGCCTTCGCGCGGGGGACCGTGGTGGACCTGTTCGGCGCCGAGCGGTGGGCCGACATGGTGAACCCGGAGGCCGGCGCCGAGGACATGTCGTTCGTCCTCGAGCAGGTGCCGGGCGCGTACCTCAACGTCGGCGCCTGTGTCGTCGACGACCACACGACCGCGGACGACAACCACTCCCCGCGGGCGGTCTACGACGACTCGGTCATCGCCGACGTCGCGGCCCTCCTCGCCGAGCTCGCGCTGCGCCGCACGGCCGCGGGCGCTCAGCGCAGCTGAACCCGCACCGACATCGGCCGCGTCGTGAGGACGGCGACGGCGGCGCGGTGGTCGGCGGCGCCGACGTCGACGTCGCCCACCTGCGTCGCTCCCGGCGGGTGCTGCGCCGCCCGCCACTCCACGAGGGCCGCGGGCTCGCCCGGCGCGGACACGACCACCTGGCTCGGGTCGACGACGAGCCCGTGGCCGGTGGCCTTGAGGATCGCCTCCTTGCGGGCCCAGGTCAGGGCCCGCGCGGCAAGCAGTGCGTCGCCGTGGAGCCCGTCGAGGTGGGCCACCTCGCTGGCATCGAGCGTCACCGAGTTGAAGCCGTCGAAGTCCGCGGACTCCAGGTCCTCGACGTCGACGCCCACCTCCCCGAGCCGGGTCACGGCGGCGACGGCCAGGTGCTCCCCGTAGGACACGGACACGTGGACGTCGCGCATGCCCACGACGTGCGGCTTGCCGTGCCGGTCGGTCCCGCAGGTGGCGCAGCGCTTGACGAACTCGAGGGTCCGGGGGTCGGCGCCGGTCTCGTCCGCGACGAGGCGGCGCAGCAGGGCGTGGGCCGTGACGAAGGGATGGGGGGCCGCCTTGCGGGCCGCGCGCTCGCGCTCGCCCGCGTCGAGGAGGTCCAGCAGCCGCAGGTCGTCGACCACCGGGGTGGCGCCGACGACGACTGACATGAGCCGATCATGTCATCACCGGTGTGCACGGGTGCCCGGCTCCGCGGAGCCGGGGTACGTTCGCGGGTGTGGAGCACGTGGAGGTCGGCGGCGGGGTGCGGGTCGCGCTCGAGCGCGTCGGGTCGGGCCCGCCGCTCGTCCTCGTCCACGGGGCCGCGCTCGACTCCCGCAGCTGGCGGCCGCAGCTCGACGGGCTGAGCGACGAGTTCACCGTCGTCGCGTGGGACGAGCCCGGGGTGGGCGGGTCCTCGGCGGTCCCGGACGGCTACACCCTCGCGGACTTCGCCGACGCCCTGGCCGCGGTCATCGTCCACCTCGACCTCGGGCCGGCGCACGTCGGCGGGCTCTCGTGGGGCGGCACCGTGGTGCTCGAGTGCTACCGCCGCCACCCGCGGCTCTTCGCGACGCTCCTCATGGTCGACACGTATGCCGGCTGGAAGGGTTCACTTCCCGCCGACGAGGTGCGTGCCCGGGTCGAGGGGGTCCGGACCATGCTGGCCGAGCCGCCGGAGGACTTCGACCCCACCCTCCCGGGTCTGTTCGGGAGTGAGCCGTCCGCCGAGCTCGTCGCCGCGATGGCGGCGATGGCGGCCGACGTGCGCCCCGGGACGCTGGAGCTCGAGCTGGGCCTCATGGCCGAGACCGACCTCAGCGACGTGCTGCCCCGGGTCCTCGTACCGACCCTCCTGGTGTGGGGAGGGCTCGACGCGCGCTCACCACTGCGCGTGGCTCGCGAGTTCGCCGGCGCGATCCCCGACGCCGAGCTCGTCGTCATCGAGGGTGCGGGTCACGTCAGCCCCCTCGAGCGGCCGGACGAGGTGAACGCCGCCGTCCGCGCGTTCGTGCGGAAGCACGCCGCCAGCACCTGATCGCGGTCTCGGCGTGGGGCCGGGTCGAGAGTGGCACAGTGGAGGACGACGCTCCCGTCACCGAGGAAGCACGAGACCGATGGCAGTGGCACCGCAGCACCGAGCCGACGTCGAGGCCATCCTGGCCACGCGGACGCACCAGGGCGCCGACTTCTGGGCCACGCCGGAGGGCGGGCTGGCCAAGGGTGGGCCGTTCTCGACGCTCGAGGCCCCGGCGCTGCTCGTCGAGCTCGGCCTGGAGACCTCGCACGAGGTGCTGCGCGGCGCGGCGGACCTGCTGCTGGGCGCCTGGCGGGAGGACGGTCGGTTCAGGCTGTCGCCCTCCGGCGCGATCCACCCGTGCCACACCATCAACGCCGTCCGGGTCCTGTCGCTCCTCGGCCACGCCTCCGACGACCGGGTGCGACGGTCGTTCCAGCACCTCCTCGGGACGCTCCACGACGACGGCGGCTGGCGTTGCCGGAAGTTCAGCTATGGACGGGGGCCGGAGACCGAGTTCTCGAACCCGGGTCCCACGCTCACGGCGCTCGACGCCCTCCGGCTCGCCGGGCTCGCCGACTCCGTGCCGACGGGTGCCGTGGACCAGCTGCTCGGACACTGGGAGACCCGCCGTCCGCTCGGGCCGTGCCACTACGGGATCGGGACCCTCTTCATGCAGGTCGGGTACCCGTTCGAGGGCTACAACCTCTTCTTCTACGTCCACGTGCTGTCGTCCTACGAGCAGGCCCGCGACGACCCCCGTTTCCACGAGGCCCTCTCGGCCCTGCAGTCGCGGCTCGTGGACGGCCGGGTCGTCGTCGAGCGCGTGCACCGCTCGCTGGCCGCCCTGGCGTTCTGCCGCAAAGGGCAGCCCAGCGAGCTGGCGACGCAGCGCTACTTTGAGATCCTGGCCAACGTCGCCGGCGAGTGAGTCCCGGCGCCCACGCCTCGGGGTCACGCCCCAATGTCACCCCTCCGGGTGGGCGCGACGTCCGGCGAGGGCCTCGAGCTCGGTGACGACAGCGGTCGGGTCGTCCTCGGCCTCCAGCACACGGGCCAGTCGGCGGGCAGCGTCGCGGTACGCGTCGCGCCGGAGAACCTGCTCCGTCGCGTCACGGATCGCCGTGACCGAGGCCGAGGGCCGGAGTCGAATCCCGGCGCCATGGTGGACCACGCGTGCCGCCGTGTCGTCCTGGTCCCGACCCATGGGGATGCACACGAGGGGTACGCCCGCGGAGAGTGCCTTGAGCGTCGTGCCGTGCCCGCAGTGGGTGATGACGGCCGAAGCACGCCGCAGGATGGGGCCGTGCGGGGCGGAACCGAGCACGTCGATGTGCGGCGGCGCGCGCAGGGTGGCTGGGTCCATCGCCGGACCGGTCGTGACGACGGCCCGGACGGGAAGGGTGGCAAGTGCGTCGACGATGCGCTGGAGGAGAGCCCCCTGGTCCTGGAACGTCGTGCTCAGCGCCACGAGGACGACGGGCTCGTCGTCGTCGGTCGGCGCAGGTGTCCAGTCGTGCGCCCACGCAGGGTCGTCGAGCACAGGGCCGACGTAGCGGGCCACCGGTGGGACGAAGGGCGAGGAGTAGTCGAAGCCCGGGCTGCTCAGCACGAGCAGGCGGTCGGCGGTCAGCACCTGGTCGTAGAAGGAGGTGAGCGGCTGCAGGCGGTGCCGCGCACGTGCCGCGTTGAGCTCCGGGAGCCCCCGCTCGAAGAGGGCGTTGATCATCCACACCAACGCGGCGTCGCGGCGCCTCCCGATCGGGCCCCGGGCGAGGGCGAACCCTCCTGCCAGGGGTGGGACCCCCCGGATGGGCAGCGCCCAGATGTTCGGCATGAGGGCGGCGACCGGCAGGTTCGCGGCCTGCGCGGCGATGATGGCCCCGAAGAGGAAGTAGTCGGTGAGGAGGACGTCGGGGGAGCAGGCCGAGATCTGCTCCGCGGTCTCGTCGGCGACCACGGCTGCGGGCCCGGCGATGAGCCGGTCGCGGAGCCGCTGCAGTCCCGTCAGCGGGTTCCTGGTCTCCCAGTCCCTGACGAGGTCCTCCGAGGCGTCGCCCGTGACCCGGTGAGGTGCACGGTCCCAGGCGGCGAAGGAGGCCCCGACGGCCAAGGACTGGGCACGCAGGGTCGGGTCGCCGAGGACGCGGACCTCGTGACCGCGCTGCACGAGCCGGCGTACGACGCCGAGCTCGGGAGGGAACGCTCCGCCGCCGTCCCACGCAGTCATGAGGAATCCGCTCATCGTCACATCTCCTTGTCGTCGACGTCCGCGTCGAGCACTCCGCGGACGAGCCGGTGGATGATCCCCTCGGTCGAGGCTCGTGACTGCCCGAGGTCTCGGCGCAGCAGCTTCCAGACGGTGACGTCCGTGGCTGCATAGAGCGCGAGGACGAGGTCATCGCTCTCGGGCGTCGCCGTCCCGGGCACGAGCGTGCGCTCGATCCACTCCCGGTGGCCGGCGCGGGACACGTCGAGGAGGTGGTCGATCGCCGGGACCCGCCCCTCGAGCCCGAGGACGCGCACGTTGGCGTCACCCATCTCCTCGTACCGGTCGACGAGCCGCTCGATGGCCGAGTCGACGTCCCCCGGCTCCGTGGCTCGCAGCGCCTCCTCGCGAGGTCTTTGCCAGTCGACCACCGCCAGCGCGAGCTCGTCCTTGGTGCCGAACTGGCGGGCCACCGTCTGGCGGGACACCTGCGCCGCGTCGGCGACGGACTGCAGCGAGACCTGGTCGTAGGGCCGCTCGGACCACTGGGCGTAGGCGGCGCCGAGGATGCGCTCGCGCGTCGCCGCGACGGCGTCCATCCGTGACTGCATCCGGTACGCACGCCGCCCCGACGCGTGGGGGGCACTCGATTTCACGTTACATATTGTAACGGTAAATAGGTGCGGGGTCGAGAGTCGGGAGGCCGGTGCTCGCCTCAGGGCCGCACCCAGGCTCCGCCCGCTCGGCGTGCTCTGCGCCCCCGTCGGCGCTCTCACTGCGTTCGAGGCGCCTGTTGCCTTCTGCCGTGGGCGCCGCCACGCCTCGCACGCTCGGCGTGCTCTGCGCCCCCGTCGGCGCTCTCACTGCCTTCGAGGCGCCTGTTGCCTTCTGCCGTGGGCGCCGCCACGCCTCGCAGGCCCGGCGTGCTCTGCGCCCCCGTCGGCGCTCTCACTGCGTTCGAGGCGCCTGTTGCCTTCTGCCGTGGGCGCCGCCACGCCTCGCAGGCTCGGCGTGCTCTGCGCCCCCGGCAGGACTCGAACCTGCAACCTGCGGATTAGAAGGCCGCTGCGCTATCCGTTGCGCCACGGGGGCTGGTCGAGCCGCAGTCTAGTGAGCGGCTGCGGAGGTCCCGACATCCGGAGTGACGCCACACCGAAGGGGTTCGCGAACCGGACCGGCGCTCGTGAACCTGAACGAACCGGCCGGCGAGCATGGGGACGGTTCGCGAACCCGTTCGTGCCGCGGCCCGTCGGCGCGTGCGACGCCCGCAAGTCGTTAGGGTGACGTCGTGACCGCATCCGAGACCGCCCTGGCGAGCGTCCTCGTCGAGGCCGTGGCCGGACTGCGTGACGCGGTGGAGGCCTCCGTCCTCCCGCTGAGCACCCCCGGGCAGGCCCCCGGGCTCGCGGTCCGCAAGGAGCTCCTCGACCAGCTCGACGACTACGTCCTGCCGCGGCTGCGCTCGATCGACGCCCCGCTGCTCGCCGTCGTCGGCGGCTCGACCGGGGCCGGCAAGTCGACCCTGGTCAACTCCATCGTCGGCGCCCGGGTGAGCCGCTCCGGCGTGCTCCGGCCGACGACGACGAGCCCTGTCCTCGTGCACCACCCCCAGGACCAGAGGTGGTTCGCCGACCAGCGGATCCTCCCGAGCCTGGCCCGCGTCAGCGGCGGCCCCGGCGAGGAGGGCCAGCCCGGCACCGTCCGCCTCGTCCCCTCGTCGACCCTTCCGGCCGGGATGGCGCTGCTCGACGCGCCCGACATCGACTCCGTCGTCCAGGCCAACCGGGAGCTCGCCACCCAGCTGCTGTCGGCCGCGGACCTGTGGCTCTTCGTCACCACGGCCGCGCGCTACGCCGACGCCGTCCCGTGGGATCTCCTGCGCACGGCGGCCGAACGCGGCACCGCCGTCGCCATCGTCCTCGACCGCATCGCCCCCGAGGCGGTCGACGAGATCCGTCCCCACCTCGCCTCGATGCTGCGCGAGCAGGGACTGCCGACCGCACCGATCTTCACCGTCCCCGAGTCCGACCTCACGCCCGACGGCTTCCTCCCGCCGGCGTCGATGGGGCGGCTCGCGGCGTGGCTGGACGCGCTCGCGAGCGACTCCCGGGCCCGAGCGGTCGTCGTCAGCCAGACGCTCAAGGGGGCGATGGACTCCCTGTCCGGGCGCACCTCGACCCTCGCCAAGGCCTCCGACGAGCAGGCCGCGGCCGCGCGTGCCCTCACCGGTGCCGCCGCCGACAACTACGACCACGCGACCGAGGGCGTCAAGGACGGCATGACCGACGGCACGCTCCTGCGCGGCGAGGTCCTCGCCCGCTGGCAGGAGTTCGTCGGCACCGGCGAGTTCTTCCGCCAGATCGAGTCGACCCTGTCCAAGTGGCGCGACAAGATCACCGCGAGCATCAAGGGCCAGCCCGCTCCCGCCGAGGACCTCGGCGAGGCGCTCCAGTCCGGCGTCGCCAACCTCCTCGTCGCGCACGCGAGTGCCGCCTCGGCCGACACCGCCCGCGAGTGGCGACGGCTCCCCGGTGGCGAGGCGCTGCTCGCCGCGCACCCCGAGCTGGGCAAGCCCTCCCCGGACTTCAACCCGCGCGTCGAGGCGATGGTGCGCCAGTGGCAGGGCGAGGTCTTCGACATCGTCCGGAGCGAAGGTGGCAACCGACGCACCAACGCCCGCATCGCGGCATACGGCGTCAATGCCATCGGGCTCTTCCTCATGCTCGTGTCGTTCGCGGCCACGGGCGGTCTCACCGGCGCCGAGGTCGGCATCGCGGGTGGCACGTCGGTCCTCGCGCAGCGGGTGCTCGAGGCGATCTTCGGCGACCAGGCGGTCCGGGAGATGGCGGCCAAGGCGCGCAAGAGCCTGCTCGACCACGTCGAGACGTTGTATGCCGTCGAGCAGGACCGGTATGCCGCGGCCGTCGCAGCCGTGGGAGACACCGACCAGCAGTCGGCCGCGCTGAACGCCGCCGCGACCCGCGTACGCGAGGTGAATGCGTGAGCCCACTGCGGATGGGCAGTGCCCGCGTCGAGGGCGTGTCTGCCGAGTCCCTCAGCGCTGCCGCCACGTCGCTGCAGTCCGCACTGGAGACCGGTGGCGCCCAGCTGCCCCCGGCCCCGGCCGCCCGGGCCGCCGCCGTCGTGACCAAGGTGGGGGAGCGGACCTCGCTCGTCGGTGACCACACCGTCGTCGCCCTCGCGGGTGCCACCGGCAGCGGCAAGTCCTCGCTCTTCAACGCCATCGTCGGCACCGACGTCGCGACGGTCGGCGCGCGCCGGCCCACGACGTCCACCCCCACCGCAGGGGTGTGGGGTGACGAACCGGCCGGGCCGCTGCTCGACTGGCTCGGTGTCGCGACCCGCCACCACGTCGACGGTGACACGCGCACGGCGGGCACGGTCGGATCCCTCGACGGGCTCGTCCTGCTCGACCTGCCCGACTTCGACTCGCGCGAGACCTCGCACCGCGTCGAGGCCGAGCGCGTCCTCGAGCTCGTCGACGTCTTCGTCTGGGTCACCGACCCGCAGAAGTACGCCGACGCCCGGCTCCACGACGACTACGTGTCCGCGCTCGCGACCCACGACGCGGTGACCCTCGTCGTGCTCAACCAGGCCGACAGGCTCTCCGCCTCCGAGATCGACGAGTGCGTCGCGGACCTCAAGCGGCTCATGGCCCGCGACGGCATGCCCGGCGCGACCGTCATCCCCACCTCAGCCCGGACCGGGACGGGGCTCGACATGCTGGGCCAGCGGCTCAGCAACGCGGTCACCGGCGCCAACGCCGCCCGTGCCCGCCTCGCCGCCGACGTCCGGCAGGCCGCAGCGGCGCTCCGGCCGGGAGTCGCCGACAGCGAGCCCGAGATCAAGGCCAAGGGTGAGCGCGACCTCGTCGACGCCCTCGCCCGCTCCGCCGGCGTCCCCACCGTCGTCCACGCGGTCGAGCGCGACTACCGGATGCAGGCCATCCAGCACACCGGCTGGCCGATGACCCGCTGGGTCCAGCGCTTCAAGCCGCGTCCGCTGCGCCGTCTGCGGCTCGACGACGGCCGCGGGGCGGTCACCGTCAGCGCCGCCGACGTGCGCTCGGTGCTCGGACGCTCCTCGCTGCCGCCGCCCACCCCGGCCGCCCGCGCAGCCGTCGACCTCGCCACCCGCACCCTCGCCGACAAGGCGGGCTCGGCCCTTCCCACGCCGTGGGGTGATGCGGTCGGCGACGCCGCCGCACCCCCCGGTCACGCGATGGCCGACGCCCTCGACCAGGCGGTCATCGGGACCTCGCTGCGTTCCCGGACCCCGGTCTGGTGGCGGGTCGTCGGCATCGTGCAGGTCCTGCTGGCCCTCACCGCCCTCGCCGGCCTGCTCTGGGTCCTCGTCCTCATGCTGCTTGGGTCGCTCCAGTTCCCGAGCATCGAGACGCCGACGTGGGGTCCGCTGCCGTGGCCGTTCCTGCTGCTCGCCGGCGGGGTGCTCGCCGGGCTGCTGCTCGCGCTGGTGTCCCGCTTCCTCGCCGGGATCGGGGCGCGTCGTCGAGGCGTCGTCATCGACAAGCGGCTGCGGAGCTCGATCGCCGAGGTGGCCCAGGAGCGCATCCTCGCGCCGGTGACCGCCGTCCTCGAGCGGCACGCGCAGACGCGGGCCCACCTCGACACGGCCGCGAAGGTCTGAGCCCGCGCGAACGGTCGAGGTCGTCCACAGGGGGCGACCGGTACCCGGGCTGTCCACAGCCGAGCCCTGCGACGGTTGTCCGCGTGGCGGTGGCTGGCGACTCTGGTCACAGCGCACCGCACCAGCGGAGCCCGACCAGAGGAGGACCCTCATGCAGGACTGCATCGTCACCGTCCAGGGGCGGGTCGCGACGGACCCGGAGATGAAGAGCGCCAAGAGCAACGGCAACCCGTTCGCCACGTTCCGGGTGGCCACCACCCCGCGTCGACAGGTGGCCCCCGGCTCCTTCGAGGACGGTGAGACGTCCTGGTTCACCGTGTTCGCCTTCGGTTACCTCGGCGCCAACGTCCTCCAGTCGATCAAGAAGGGCGACCCGGTCGTCGTCACGGGCAAGCTCGCCGCTCGCGAGTACAAGCGAGACGACGGCAGCCTGGGCCACTCCGTCAGCATCAACGCCAACGGGGTGGGTCACGACCTGACGTGGGGACAGACCGCCTACGAGAAGGTCGTCAAGCCGTCCTACGGCAACGGTGACCGCTTCGATGACGCGATCCGCACCGTGGAGGAGGAACAGGTCGGGTTCGGGGACCCGGAGACCGACGACTACGAGACCGCCGAGCGCCCCCTGACGTCGGTGCCGGACGGGCAGGAGGACCGGGTGGCGGTCTGAGCGACGATTCGGGGATGGGGCGGGCAGTCGATAGCCTTGCCCCATGCCCGAGTTCATCTATGTCATGTCGCGCGCCCGCAAGGCGCACGGCGACAAGGTCATCCTCGACGAGGTCACCCTGTCATTCCTTCCCGGAGCCAAGATCGGCGTCGTCGGTCCCAACGGCGCCGGCAAGTCCTCCGTCCTCAAGATCATGGCCGGTCTCGACCAGCCGTCGAACGGCGAGGCGCGGCTCACCCCGGGCTACAGCGTCGGCATCCTCATGCAGGAGCCGGAGCTCAACGAGTCCAAGACCGTCCTCGGAAACGTCGAGGAGGGTGCGGGCGAGATCAAGGCCAAGCTCGACCGCTACAACGCCATCTCCGAGGAGATGGGTGAGCCCGACGCCGACTTCGAGGCGCTCATGGGCGAGATGGGCAAGCTCCAGGAGGAGATCGACGCCGCCGACGCGTGGGACCTCGACTCCCAGCTCGAGCAGGCCATGGACGCGCTGCGCTGCCCGCCGCCGGACGCCGACGTCACCGTGCTCTCCGGGGGCGAGCGTCGCCGCGTCGCCCTGTGCAAGCTGCTACTGCAGAAGCCTGACCTCCTGCTGCTCGACGAGCCGACGAACCACCTCGACGCCGAGTCGGTCCTGTGGCTCGAGCAGCACCTCGCCGGTTACCACGGCGCCGTCGTCGCCGTGACGCACGACCGCTACTTCATGGACAATGTGGCGCAGTGGATCCTCGAGCTCGACCGGGGTCGCGCTTACCCCTACGAGGGCAACTACTCCACCTACCTCGAGAAGAAGCAGGCCCGTCTCGCGATCCAGGGCAAGAAGGACGCCAAGCTCAGCAAGCGCCTCCAGGAGGAGCTCGACTGGGTCCGCTCCAACGCCAAGGCCCGCCAGACCAAGTCCAAGGCCCGCCTCGCCCGCTACGAGGAGATGGCGGCCGAGGCCGACCGCACGCGCAAGCTCGACTTCGACGAGATCCAGATCCCGCCGGGCCCGCGCCTGGGCAGCAAGGTCATCGAGATCAAGGACCTCAAGAAGGGCTTCGGCGACCGCGTCCTCATCGACGGGCTCTCGTTCTCGTTGCCGCGCAACGGCATCGTCGGCGTCATCGGCGCCAACGGCGTCGGCAAGACGACCCTCTTCAAGACGATCGTCGGTCTCGAGCCGGCCGACGGCGGGCTCGTCGACATCGGCGACACCGTGAAGATCTCCTACGTCGACCAGAGCCGGGGCGGCCTCGACCCCAACAAGACCCTCTGGGAGACCGTCTCCGGCGGCCACGACTACATCCAGGTCGGCCAGGTCGAGATCCCGTCCCGCGCCTACGTCTCGCAGTTCGGCTTCAAGGGGCCGGACCAGCAGAAGAAGGCCGGCATCCTCTCCGGTGGCGAGCGCAACCGCCTCAACCTCGCGCTGACGCTCAAGGAGGGCGGCAACCTGCTGCTCCTCGACGAGCCGACCAACGACCTCGACGTCGAGACCCTCGGCTCCCTCGAGAACGCGCTGCTCGAGTTCCCCGGCTGCGCCGTCGTCATCAGCCACGACCGGTGGTTCCTCGACCGGGTCGCGACGCACATCCTCGCCTACGAGGGCGACGAGGAGAACCCGGCGAAGTGGTACTGGTTCGAGGGCAACTTCGAGGCCTACGAGACCAACAAGGTGGAGCGCCTCGGTCCGGACGCCGCCCGTCCCCACCGCGTCACCTACCGCAAGCTCACCCGCGACTGACGCTCGCGCCGAGAGGGCAGGCCGCCACGGGTTCGTAGTGCGGCCTGCCCTTTCCCGTGCCCCGGTGCGACACGAAGACGGTCACCTCGTCGGCGGTCCAGGGCGGGCCGGCATACGCGTCCATGACCCGCAGCCAGCGGGTGGCCTCGAACGGGCGCCGCGAGCGGGCGAGCGTGAGGTGCGGCCGGTAGTCCCCGCCGGCCGGTGAGGCGCCGACCCGGCCGCAGGCCCGTCGCACCCCGAGCGCGAGCGACTCGAGGTCACCGAGCGCACCCGGCGCCTCGGACCGGACGTCCATCCAGACCACCCGCGCCGCCGCCGGGTTCGGGAACGTGCCGGCACCGCTGAGCCGCAACGGAATCGGCTCGTGCTGGACCGACACGTCCGCAATGGCGCCGATGACGTCGTCGAGGAGGTGCTCCGACACCTCACCCATGAACGCCAACGTCACGTGCCACAGGTGCGACGGGGTCCAGCGCAGCTCGGAGTGGACGTCGCGGCGCACGTCGACGAACGCCTCGAGGTCGGCGTGGGCCTGCGTCGGTGGCACGACCGCGGCAAAGACTCGCACCGGGCCATTGTGCTTGTCCCCGCGCCGGTCAGGGCGCAGGATCGACCCCATGCGATGCGGACTGCAGGTCTCCTACTTCTCCTGGCCGGGCGCCCCGACGTCGATCGGGCCGACGTTCGGGCGGATCGCGCAGAACGCCGAGGCGGCCGGGCTCGCGTCCTTCTGGGTCATGGACCACTTCTTCCAGATCTCGAGCATCGGACCACCGGAGCTCGACATGCTCGAGGGCTACACGGCGCTCGCGTATGCCGCCGCGCTCACCGAGCGCATCGAGCTCGGGACCCTCGTCACCGGGGTGACGTACCGCCACCCGGGACTGCTCGCCAAGACGGTGACGACCCTCGACGTGCTCTCCGGTGGCCGCGCGTGGCTCGGTATTGGCGCCGCGTGGAACGAGGAGGAGCACCGGGGCCTCGGCGTGCCCTACCCCGCGGTGTCCGAACGCTTCGAACGGCTCGAGGAGACGCTGCAGATCGCGCGCCGGATGTTCGACGGGGACCAGAGCCCGTATGCCGGCACGCATCACACGCTCGAACGCCCCCTCAACGTCCCGGCGCCGCTGCGCCGCACGCCGATCCTCGTCGGCGGCAGCGGGCCGAAGAAGACGCTCCGTCTGGTTGCGAAGTATGCCGACGCCTGCAACCTCTTCGACGCGGGGCCGGAGGCGATGGCCGCGCGGCTCGCCATCCTCCGGGGCCACTGCGACGACGTCGGCCGCGACCCTCGCGAGATCGAGGTGACCGCGCTGTCGCGACTGACCCTTGGCTCGCCGGGTGGCAGGTCGGCGACCGGGGAGCGCACCACCTCCGTCGACGAGGCGGTCGAGCGCTACGGGCGGCTCGCGGAGGTCGGGCTGGACCACGTCATCGTCTCGATGGGCAACGACACCGACGACACGGCATACGAGCACCTGGCCGACCTGGTCAGCCAGCTGGAGCCGGTGACCGCCGCGGCGTGGTGACCCCGGCTCAGCGGGGGTCGGTGACCTTGGTCGCCGCGACGAAGACCGAGCTGCCGAAGGGCAGGTCGACGCGACGCAGCAGCGCCTCGTCGACCCGGGTCGCCGCGAGCAGGGCGTGGTGCAGCGCCCTGGGGACCTGCGGCACCTCGACGACGTCGACCGGGCCCGTGTGCGTGCGGTCGCGCAGGCGGCGGGCCACGCGTTCGGCGACGAAGCCGGGGAAGACTGAGGCGAACGCGTACGTCGCGCGGTCCACCCGGAAGCCGGCCCGCTCGACCGCGGCCACCGCGCGCTTCCTCGTGTAGCGGCGGAAGTGCCCGTTGGCGACGTCGAAGTCCGTCCAGGCCCACTGGTAGGCGGGCACGGCCATGAGGAGCCGACCCCCGGGTGCGAGGACGCGGCTCACCTCGGCCAGCGCCTCGGCCTCGGGGTCGCAGTGCTCGATGACGTCGAAGGCCGAGACCATGTCGAAGGCCCCGTCGGCGAAGGGCAGCGCCAGCGCGGAGCCGCAGACCCCGTTGGAGCGGAGGCCGCGCGGGTCGATGTCGAGGGAGGCGAGGCGGCGCGTGCCGTCGTGGAGCCAGCTCGCGCTCGGGCCGTCGGCACTGCCGATGTCGAGCACCGTCAGGCGGCCGGCGGCGAACCCGCTGAGGGCCGCGTGGAGCAGGTCGGTCCTGGCGAGGTACCACCAGTAGTCGGGCTGCTCGATCGACGGGGAGCCCCCGTGTCCTCCGACGTCGGTCATGGTGCCGAAGCCTACTGCCGCGCGACGAGCCTCACGGCCAGCTCCCCGTTGGTGCGCGCGATGTCGGCGGGGGTGCGCCGGATCTCGGGGGAGTACCAGCGGGCGACGTCGACGGCGAGGGAGAGCAGGGCCAGCGCGGTGCCGGGGACGTCGTCGACCTCGAACTCGCCCTCGGCCACGCCCCGGTCGAGGACGTCGCGGACGACCGCGTCGATCTCCTTGCGGAGGGCGAGGACGGTGTCGCGGTGCTGCGGGGTGAGGTGGCGGAACTCGTACTGGACGATGCGCCCGAGCTGGTGGTGCTCGGCGTGCCACCGGGAGAAGCCGCCGACGAGCGAGCGCAGGGCCTCGGTCGGGGAGTCCGCTGCCGTGGCGGCGGCGACGAGCTGGTCGCGGGCGGTCTGGTGGCCGCGGCGGCTCAGCTCGAAGAGGAGGTCCTCCTTCGACGTGAAGTGGACGTAGACGCCGGCGGGGGAGAGGCCGGCCCGCGAGGCGATGTCGCGGGTGGTCGTGGCGTGGAAGCCGCGGTCGGCGAACGCGTCGGCGGCCGCCATCATCAGGCGCACCGCGGTGGCCCCGGTGGTGTCCCCGGAGTCACCGAGGGTGGCGAGGATGCTCTGCTCCGAGAGGGGGGTTCCGGTGCTGGTCGCCATGGTTGACAGCATGCCCGACGCCGGTGAGACTAAGCAAGCGCTTAGTCAACGACATGTATGTATGCCGCCGAGGAGAGTCCCATGCCCCGCAACATCTACGACGAGGACCACGAGGCGTTCCGCGCCTCGGTGCAGGAGTTCGTCGACCGCACCCTGAAGCCGCGAGCCGACCAGATGCTCGAGGCCAAGACGATCGACCGTGACATCTGGCTCGAAGCGGGCAAGCAGGGACTGTTCGGGCTCGACATCCCCGAGGAGTTCGGGGGCGCCGGCGCGCAGGACTACCGCTTCAACGCGGTCTCCGCCGAGGTGATCTCGGGGTTCAACGCCGCGGCCTCCTCGTGCTTCGGCATCCACAGCGACGTCTGCCCGCCGTACATCGTCGACCTCGGCACCGAGGAGCAGAAGCAGCGCTGGCTGCCCCCGATGGCCGCAGGCGAGAAGATCTGCGCGATCGCCATGACCGAGCCCGGCGGCGGGTCCGACCTCGCCGCGCTGAGGACGACGGCCGTGCGGGCGGACGACGGCTCCGACGGCTGGGTGCTCAACGGCTCCAAGACCTTCATCACCAACGGCTACCAGGCCGACCTCGTCATCGTCGCCGCCCGCACCGACCCGAGCAAGGGCGCGAAGGGCATCTCGCTGCTCATGGTCGAGGACGGCATGGACGGCTTCACCCGCGGCCGCAAGCTCGACAAGGTCGGGCAGGAGGAGTCCGACACCGCCGAGCTGTTCTTCGAGGACGTGCGCGTGCCGGCCGAGAACCTCATCGGCGAGGAGGGGATGGGCTTCGTCTCGATGATGCAGCGCCTCCCACAGGAGCGCGTCGGCGCCGCCGTGTCGAACGTGGCGCACGCCAAGGCGATCCTCTTCGAGACCATCGAGTACGCCAAGGAGCGCAAGGCCTTCGGCCAGCCGATCGGCTCGTTCCAGCACAACAAGTTCAAGATCGCCGAGCTCGTCACCGCGATCGAGGTGGCCGAGGCGTACGTCGACGACTGCGTCGCCGCCCACGCGCAGGGCACGCTCACCGCCGTCGACGCCGCGAAGGCGAAGTGGTGGAGCGCGCAGGTGCAGAACGACGTGCTCGACGAGTGCGTCCAGCTGCACGGCGGCTACGGGTTCATGAACGAGTACCGCGTCGCCCGCGCCTGGCGCGACGCCCGCGTCACGAAGATCTGGGCTGGCTCGAACGAGATCATGAAGGAGCTCATCGGCCGCGACCTGGGCCTCTGACGAAGGCTACCGGAGCGCGCGGGGGGCGGAGCGGGCCCCGGCGGGTCCGGCGGGCGGGCGCACGGCGCGCGTCACGGCATACGCGACGGCTAGCGTCCGCAACCCTGGTCGGCAAGCCGACCACCTTTGCGGACGCCCGCGCACCGCAGCCACCAGCGTCCGCAACCTTGGTCGGGAAGGTGACCAGGGTTGCGGACGCTGGCGTATGCCGGGTCGTCAGGCGATGGTGGTCAGCGGCCGGTGGTGAGCCCGGCGAGGACGTCGTCGATGGCGTCGTAGGACGCTTGCATCCCTCGCTCCATGCCGGAGTCGAGGACGGCCTGGACCGTCTCGGGGGAGTCGTAGGTGATGACGGCCCGCATGTGGGTCTTCCCGTCGGACTCGGTGTAGGTCGTGTCGATGACCGAGTAGGGGCTCTCGATGTTGTCGAAGCGCTCGGTGTGCACGAGGTGCCCGGGCCGCTCGATCTGCCGGTAGTGCCCGGAGAACGAGACCTCGTCACCCGTGGACGACGCGCGCTGGGCGAAGTGCCAGGCGCCGCCCTCGCGCAGGTCCACCTCGCAGACAGTCATCTCGCCGAAGCCGGCGCCCCACCACCGGCGAATGTGCTCGGGGTTGGTCATCGCCTCGAAGACGAGGTCGGCGGACGCGGGGAAGGTGCGGGTGACGACCATCTCCGCCCCGTCGGTCTCGATGGTGGCGCGCTCGTGGGCGTGGGTGGTGCGGGTCGATGCGTTGGTGCTCATGACTTCTCCTCAGTCGGATCGGGTCGTCCCCCGCGAGGGGGCTCGTGGATGGTCGCGAGGTAGTCGCCGAGGTTGTCGAACTGCTCTTCCCAGTGCCTTCGGTAGAGCTCGAGCCACGACGTCGCGTCCTTGAGCGGTGCGACCGAGATCCGGCAGTGGCGCCGCTGCCCATCTCGGCTCTTGGTGACGAGGCCGGCGCGCTCGAGCACGGTGAGGTGCTTCGAGATCGCCGGCAGCGACATGGCGAAGGGCTCGGCGAGCTCACCGACGGTGGCGTCACCCGACGACAGGCGGGCGAGGATCGCCCGTCGCGTCGGGTCCGCCAGGGCGGCGAACGTGGTGCTGAGCGGATCGGCCATGCATTTAACGTAGCGGTTAATTAACCGCTCGGTCAAGTGTCTTTTCGCGCGCTGGTGGTCCCGGCACCTGCAGCCGGGGCGGCAGCCGGAAGAGCCACGGGAAGCCCACGGCCCGCCCGGCCCACCACAGGGCCAGCGGGAGGAGCACGCCGGCGAGACCGCCGACGACCACGTGGATCCACACCTCGTCCACGCCGGCGCCCGAGAGGGCGCGCCGGGTGAGCGTCGTCGCGACGACGTGGGCGAGGAAGACCTCGAGCGAGCGTTCGCCGAGGAACCCGAGGGGACGCACCAGTGCGGTCCGGGCGAGCAGCCCGGACAGCCCGAAGACCCCGGCGCACAGCACCGTCGAGGCGAGGACGCCCAACGCCAGGGCGCCGACCGTGCGCGGCCCCATCCACGAGCTCGGTGGCATCGGGTCCAGGAGCGCCAGCAGCGCACCGCCGACCCCGATCCCGGCCGCGGCGACCCACGCGGCGACCGGCAGGACCGTGAGCCGGGCCACGCGCTCGCGGCCGAGCAGGATCCCCAGCCAGAAGAAGCTCGTCAGCGCGACGCCCTCGAGGAACACCCACGGACCGGTCCAGCCCCACGCCGCGACCGAGACGAGCGCGACGACGAGGGTCGAGACGACGGCGCGGGCCCGCGAGGCCCAGGGACGGGCCAGGGCCCCGGCCACGCTCACGAGCACGAGGAAGCCGAGCCACCACAGCGGTCCGTCGGCCACGAGGAGCGCCGTGAACACGTTGTCCAGCGCCTCCTCGCCGTCGCCCGACCGGCCGGTCACGAACCGGGCGAAGGCCTGCACGAGGGTCCACACGGCATACAGGTAGACGAACAGGGGGAGCCGGGACCGCAGGTAGCCGCCCACCCCGTGCCTGTCGACGCCGGGTCGGAGGAAGACCCCGGCCAGGAGCGCGAAGATCGTGAGATGCCACACGTAGAGCGCGTCGTCGACCTCGAGCACGGTCGGCGACGTCCGCGGAACCAGCTCGGCGGCGGCCAGCCCACGCAGGACGTGCCCGACGACGATGGCGAGGATCGCGATGCCGCGGGCGACGTCGAAGGCGCGCTGGCGCTGGTCGGCGTCGGCCATGTCAGTCGAGCGGCCCCCCGGCCACGTAGATGACCTGGCCCGAGACGAAGCCGGCCTCCTCCGAGCACAGGAACGAGATGGTCGCGGCGATGTCGTCGGGCTGCCCGACGCGGCCCACCGGGGTCTGCGACGCGGCGTGGGCGAGGAACTCCTCGAACGGCACCCCGATCCGCTCGGCCGTGGCGGCGGTCATGTCGGTCTGGATGAAGCCCGGCGCCACGGCGTTGGCCGTCACGCCGAAGCGGCCGAGCTCGATGGCGAGGGTCTTGGTGAAGCCCTGGAGCCCGGCCTTGGCCGCCGAGTAGTTCGCCTGGCCGCGGTTGCCCTGCGCCGAGGACGACGACAGGTTGACGATGCGACCGAACGCCGACGCCGTCATGTGCGCCTGGCAGGCACGGGTCATGAGGAAGGCACCGCGCAGGTGGACGTTCATGACCGAGTCCCAGTCGGACTCGGTCATCCTGAAGATGAGGTTGTCGCGGATGATGCCGGCGTTGTTGACGAGGACGACGGGCGGCCCGAGCTCGTCGGCCACCCGGGCCACGCCTGCCGCGACCTGCTCCGCGTCGGAGACGTCGACCCCGACGCCGATCGCGGAGCCCCCGGCGGCGCGGATCGTCGCGGCCACCGCCTCCGACGCCGCCTCGTCGAGATCGACGACCGCGACGGCGTACCCGTCCTTCGCGAGGCGCCGGGCGGTGGCTGCGCCGATGCCGCGGGCGGCTCCGGTGACGATGGCGGTGCGGACAGGGGTCACGACGAGTTCCTCGGGGTGCTCAGGGATTGGTAAGTTGGGCGACTGCGCGAACCATACCCAGCCCACCTCTCTGTGTGGCTGAGCGCGCCGCACGGGCCGCCGCCGTCCCGGGTGAGCAGCACGACCGAGCACGACGAGCACGACACACCACACGACACGACGCGGAAGGCGGCCATGGAGATCTGGCCCGGAACGGCATACCCCTTGGGTGCAACGTACGACGGCAGTGGGGTGAACTTCGCGCTGTTCAGCGAGATCGCCGAGGAGGTCGAGCTCTGCCTCATCGACGACGACGGGGTCGAGACCCGGATCGAGATGCCCGAGGTGGACCACTTCGTGTGGCACTGCTACCTCCCGGGTCTGCAGCCGGGACAGCTCTACGGCTACCGGGTGCACGGGCCGTACGAGCCCGAGGCCGGGCACCGGTGTGACCCGAGCAAGCTGCTGCTCGACCCGTACGCCAAGGCGATCGAGGGGCAGGTCTCCGACGACCAGGCGATCTTCTCGTACGACTTCATGGAGCCCTCGCGGCGCAACACCGAGGACTCGCTCGGCAAGACGATGCTCAGCGTCGTCATCAACCCGTACTTCGACTGGGGACACGACCGGCCGCCGCGCCACGAGTACCACGACACCGTCATCTACGAGGCGCACGTCAAGGGCCTGACGATGACGCACCCGGACCTGCCCGAGGAGATCCGCGGGACGTATGCCGCGCTGGGCCACCCGGTGATCATCGACCACCTCAAGGGCCTCGGCATCAACGCCATCGAGCTCATGCCGGTGCACCAGTTCGTGCAGGACACCTCGCTCCAGGCGAAGGGGCTCACGAACTACTGGGGCTACAACACCATCGGCTTCCTCGCCCCGCACAACTCCTACGCCCAGGGGCAGCAGGGCCAGCAGGTCACCGAGTTCAAGGCGATGGTCAAGGCGCTGCACGAGGCCGACATCGAGGTCATCCTCGACGTCGTCTACAACCACACCGCCGAGGGCAACGAGTTCGGCCCGACGATCTGCTTCCGCGGCATCGACAACGCGAGCTACTACCGCCTCGTCGACTCGGACAAGCAGCACTACTACGACACGACCGGCACCGGCAACAGCCTGCTCATGCGGAGCCCGCACGTCCTCCAGCTCATCATGGACTCGCTGCGCTACTGGGTCACCGAGATGCACGTCGACGGCTTCCGGTTCGACCTCGCGGCCACCCTGGCCCGCCAGTTCCACGAGGTCGACAAGCTCTCGGCCTTCTTCGACATCATCCAGCAGGACCCGGTCATCTCCCAGGTCAAGCTCATCGCCGAGCCCTGGGACGTCGGCGACGGCGGCTACCAGGTCGGCAACTTCCCGCCGCTGTGGACCGAGTGGAACGGCCAGTACCGCGACACCGTCCGCGACTTCTGGCGGGGCGTGCCGGCGACGCTGGGCGAGTTCGCCTCGCGCATCACCGGCTCGAGCGACCTCTACGAGCACAGCGGCCGCAAGCCGATCGCGTCGATCAACTTCATCACCGCCCACGACGGGTTCACCCTGCGCGACGTCGTCTCCTACGACGAGAAGCACAACGAGGCCAACGGCGAGGACGGCAACGACGGCGAGGGCCACAACCGCTCGTGGAACCACGGCGTCGAGGGGCCGACGGACGACCCGGAGATCCGCGCGGTGCGCCTGCGCCAGCTGCGGAACTTCCTCACCACCCTGCTGCTCTCGCAGGGCGTGCCGATGATCAGCCACGGTGACGAGATCGGGCGCACCCAGAACGGCAACAACAACGTCTACTGCCAGGACAACGAGCTCGCGTGGGTCGACTGGAACCTCGACGAGGACCAGCTCCAGCTGCTGGAGTTCACCAAGGCCGTCGTCAAGCTGCGCCGCACCCACCCGGTCTTCCGGCGTCGCCGCTTCTTCGCCGGCTCCGCCGACCACGGCGGGCAGTCGACGCTGGGTGACATCTACTGGCTGCAGCCCACCGGCGAGCCGATGGACGAGTTCGGCTGGGAGGGCGACACGTTGCAGGTCGCGATGTGGCTCAACGGTGGCGCCATCCACGAGCCCGACTCGCGCGGACAGATGATCACCGACGACGACTTCCTCGTCTTCTTCAACGCCGACGACGACCAGGCGTCGTTCACCATCCCCGCGACCGAGTGGGGCGAGCGCTGGGTCACCGAGATCGACACCTGCGCCGACGTCGTCGACCCGGGCTGGCACGAGGCCGGCTCCCAGGTCGTCGTGGGGGCCCGCGCCGTGGTCGTGCTGCGCGCCCCGCGGGAGAAGGTCGTCCACACGGTCGGGGCCGCCACCTCCGAGCGCCAGCTCTGATGCGTATGCCGTTCGCCCCCGTCGTCGTCCACGGTGCGCGTCGCGCCGTGCCCACCTCCACCTACCGGCTCCAGGTCCACGGTGGGTTCGGGTTCGACGCGGCGGCGGCGCAGACGGCGTACATCGCCTCGCTGGGGGTCTCGCACCTCTACCTCTCGCCGATCCTGCAGCCGGCGCCCGGCTCGACCCACGGCTACGACGTCGTGAGCCACGACGCCCTCAACGCGGAGGCGGGTGGGCGCGAGGCGTTCGACCGGCTCGTCGCGGCCGCCCACCAGGAGGGTCTCGGCATCATCGTCGACGTCGTGCCCAACCACATGACCGTGCCGGGCACGACGCACCTCAACGCCCCGCTCTGGTCGCTGCTGCGCGACGGGCGCGGGTCGGACGCGGCCTCGTGGTTCGACGTCGACTGGGACGTCGACGGGGAACGGGTGCTCATGCCCGTGCTCGGCTCGTCGCTCGACGAGGTGCTGGCGGCGGGCGAGCTGTCGGTGGCCCACGACGGGGGAGCGGACGGCACCGAGACGGTGCTGCGCTACTACGACCACGAGTACCCCGTCCGGCCCGGGACCGAGGGCCTGGGGCTCGCCGATCTCGTTGCGGCGCAGGCCTATCGGCTCACGCACTGGCGGGACGGTGCGGCGGACCTCAACTACCGGCGGTTCTTCGACGTCACGACACTGACGGCGGTCCGCGTCGAGGACCCGGCCGTGTTCGACGCGACCCACGCGCTGCTGCTGTCGCTCTTCCGTGAGGGGGCGATCGACGGCTTCCGCATCGACCACCCGGACGGCCTGGCCGACCCGGGCGGGTACCTCGCCCGGCTCGCCGACGAGACCGGGGGTGCCTGGGTCGTCGCCGAGAAGATCCTCGAGGGCGAGGAGCAGCTGCCGACGTCCTGGCGGTGCGCCGGGACGACGGGCTACGACACCCTGCTGCGGGTGCAGCAGGTGCTGACCTCGGCGTCGGGGGACGAGGTGCTCGACCAGCTGTGGTCCGAGCACGCGCCCGGCCGCGAGTCGCTCGACGACGTCGTGCTCGAGGCCAAGCAGCTCGTCGTCGCGTCGGTGCAGGCCGCCGAGGTCAACCGGCTGCTGCGCCTCGTGCACCGTTGCCACCCCGGGCTGCACCCGGCACTCGCCCGCGAGGCCCTGGGGGCGCTGCTCGTGTCGATGGACCGCTACCGCGCGTACGTCGTGCCGGGGGTGCCCGTGGACCCCGAGCAGCGGGCCGTCCTCGAGGACGCGGCCGGGCGGGCACGCGGCCTGCTGCGGGCCGCCGCGCACCCTGACCTCGACCTCGTCGTCGCGCTCGCGCTCGGCGAGGCGCCCGCGGACGCGGACCGCGCCTTCGTCGACGACTTCGTCGTGCGCTTCCAGCAGACCTGCGGCCCCGTCATGGCCAAGGGCATCGAGGACACCGCGTTCTACCGGTGGTTCCGCATGACCGGCGCCAACGAGGTGGGGGGTCACCCCTCGCACCTGGCCATCGGTGCCGACGAGTTCCACGCCTTCGCGCAGCGGCAGCTCGCCACGTGGCCGTCGACGATGACGACCCTGACGACGCACGACACCAAGCGCTCCGAGGACGTCCGGGCCCGGCTCATGACGCTTGCCGAGAGCGCGCCGGAGTGGGCCAGGTGGGTGCGAGACGCCTCCGATCTCGCTGCGGCACATCATGACCCGCTGCTCGACGACGCCACTGAGTACCTCATCTGGCAGACCGCGCTCGGCGCCTGGCCGAGCACCCCGGACCGGATCGAGGGCTACGTCCTCAAGGCCGTCCGTGAGGCCAAGGACCACACGGCCTGGGTCGACGGGAACGCCGACTACGAGGCGGCCGTCGTGCGCTTCGCCCGCGCCGTCGTGTCGGACCCCGCCGTCGTCACCCACGTCGAGACGTGGCTGTCGTTGCACGGCGCGTCGGTGCGCGCCAACGTCCTCGCCCAGAAGCTGCTCCAGCTCGTCACCGTCGGCGTCCCCGACGTCTACCAGGGGGCCGAGCTGCAGGCCCTGACCCTCGTCGACCCGGACAACCGCGGAGCCGTGGACTACGGCGCGCGCGTTGAGCGGCTGGCCCGGCTCGATGCGGGGGAGCGGGCGCGCGACCTCGACGACGAGAAGCTCCTCGTGACCGCCACCGCCCTGCGGCTCCGTCGTGCGCACCCCGAGTGGTTCGTCGGTGAGGGCTCCTCCTATACCGGTGTCGCCGTGACGTCCGACCACGCGCTGGCACTGGCCCGGGGTGACGAGCACGGCCCGCAGGTCGTCGCCGTGGTCACCCGTTCGGCCGACCGGCTCGCCGCGTCGGGTGGGTGGGGCTTGGCGCACGCCGTGCTGCCTGCAGGCGAGTGGCGAAACCTGCTGTCCGAGAACGACTCCGAGACCTTCTCGGGTCCGACACTCCTCGTCGACCTGCTCGTCGACCTTCCCGTCGCCCTGTTGGTGAGGACGCCGTGATCGAGGTCTGGGCGCCCGCGGCCGAGCAGGTCGAGATCACGCTCGGCGCCCCCGGCGAGCAGACCCGGCGCGAGCCGATGGTGCGGGACGCCCAAGGCTGGTGGCGCTGGGACGGCGACCGCACGGCATACGCCGAGCTCGACTACGCCTTCGTGCTCGACGGTGCCGAGCCGGCGCTGCCGGACCCGCGCAGCGCGTGGCAGCCGCACGGCGTCGACGGGCCCAGCCGGGTGTTCGACGCCTCCGCCCACGCGTGGGCCGACGCGGACTGGCGCGGCCCGCGCGAGGGTGCCGGCACGCTCGGCGGCGTCGTCTACGAGCTGCACGTCGGCACGTTCACTCCCGAGGGCACGTTCGACTCGGCGGTCGAGCGGCTCGCCCACCTCGTCGACCTCGGTGTGGACGTCGTCGAGATCCTGCCCGTCGCGGCGATCCCGGGACGCTGGGGCTGGGGCTACGACGGCGTCGACCTGTATGCCGTCCACGACGCCCTCGGCGGTCCGGCCGCCTTCCAGCGGTTCGTCGATGCCTGCCACGGGCTCGGCCTCGGCGTGTGCCTCGACGTCGTCTACAACCACCTCGGCCCGAGCGGCAACTACCTCGGTCGCTTCGGTCCGTACTTCACCGACGCCCACATGACCCCGTGGGGTCCGGCGGTCAACCTCGACGCTCCCGGCTCCGACGTCGTGCGCGCGTTCATCCTCGACAACGCCCTGCGCTGGCTGCGCGACTTCCACGTCGACGCCCTCCGGCTCGACGCGGTGCACGCGCTCGTCGACGAGTCCGAGCGCCACCTGCTCGTCGAGCTGTCGGACGCCGTCGCCGATCTGGCCGGTGAGCTCGGTCGCCCGCTCGACCTCATCGCCGAGAGCGACCTCAACGACACCGCCATGGTCACGCCGACGGCCGAGGGCGGGATGGGGATGACCGCGCAGTGGGCCGACGACGTGCACCACGGCCTGCACGTCGTCCTCACCGGGGAGACACAGGGCTACTACGAGGACTTCGGCGGCGGCACCCGGGCGATGCCCGACGGTGGCCCGCTCGACGTGCTCGCGAAGGTCCTCACGCGAGGCTTCCTGCACGACGGGTCGTGGTCGAGCTTCCGCGGTCACGAGTGGGGTCGGCCGGTCGACGTCGACACCCTCGACGGCCGGCGCCTCGTGACCTACCTCCAGACCCACGACCAGGTCGGCAACCGTGCGACCGGCGACCGGATCAGCGCGGCGGTCACACCCGGTCGCGCCGCCATCGGGGCCGCGCTCTACCTGCTCGGCCCGGGCACGCCGATGATCTTCATGGGCGAGGAGTGGGCGGCGTCCTCACCGTGGCAGTTCTTCACCGACTTCACCGACGAGAGCATGGCCGAGGCCGTCCGCGCCGGCCGCCGAGCCGAGTTCGGGTCGCACGGGTGGGCCGACGCGGTGCCTGACCCGCAGGCGCGCTCGACCCGTGACGCGAGCGTGCTGCGCTGGGACGACCTGAGCGCGGAGCCGCACGCCTCGCTGCTCGCGTGGTACCGCCGGCTCATCGCCCTGCGCCGGGAGGTCATCGGGACCAGCGAGACGAGGTTCGCCGACGTCACCTGCCACATCGAGGACGACGGCGACCGCTTCGTCATGACCCACCGCGGCCTCACCGTGACCGCCGACCTCGCCCACGACACGGTCACCGTCACCGTCACCGTCACCGTCACCGGGCACTCGCCCCGGACACCACCCCTGTCCTACCCCTGACCGGCACCCCCGACTTATTGCGCGTTCCGCCCCCACGCGCACGACTGATGGCGCATTGCGTCCGAGCGGAATGCGCAATCAGTCGCCTTCCGGGGAACGGAATGCGCAATAAGTCGGGAAGGGCCGGGGGGTCAGGTGGGGTTTTGGGGGCGGACGCGGAGCATGCCCTCCTGGGCGACGGTGGCGACCATGGTGCCGTCGGCGGTGAACATCCGGCCGATGCCGAGCCCCCGTCCGCCCTGGGCCGACGGGGACTCCTGTGCGTAGAGCACCCACTCGTCGGCGCGGGCCGGGCGGTGGAACCACATCGCGTGGTCGAGCGAGGCGACGTTGAGCGTGCCGTCCATCCACTGGCGACCGTGCCGGCGCAGCACCGGCTCGAGGAGCGCGTAGTCGGACGCGTACGCGAGGACGGCGCTGTGCAGCAGCGGGTCGTCCGGGAGCTCGCCGATCGCCCGCAGCCAGACGCTCTGGTGGGCGACCTCCTCGGGACCCGGGGCCACGAAGAGGTTGCCCTCGACGTGACGCTGCTCGATGGCCCGGCCCTCGGCGAGGTGCTTCGCGCCGGGGTGGTCGATGCCGCCGAAGACGTCGCTGAGCGACTTCAGCCCCTCGGGCAGCGGTACCTCCGGCATCGGGTCCTGGTGGTCGAGCCCGTCGGCGGGCTCCTGGAAGGAGCAGCTCATCGACAGGATGGGCTTGCCGTTCTGCAGGGCGTGGGCGCGCCGGGTCGAGAAAGAGCGTCCGTCACGCATCTTCTCGACGGCGAAGTGGATCGGCTGGGTGTCGTCGCCCGGGCGCATGAAGTAGGCGTGCAGCGAGTGCAGCGGCCGGGGCGAGTCGGTGCTCACGGTGCGCCCGCAGGCGATGACGCCCTGCGCGAGGACCTGCCCACCGAAGACCCGACCGTGCGGCATCTTCTGGCTCTGGCCGAGGAAGAGCGTCATGTCCTCGCCGAACGACGTCGGGACCGGGGTGCCCGCGTCCCGGCCGGCGGCGGCGTTGCGCGCGGTCGTGATGCTGACCTCCGCTGTGCCCACCTCGTCGAGGTCGAGCACGTCGAGCAGATGGGACAGGGCCGGCTGGGGGGCGTCGCTCACAGCGTCACCCTAACGACGACGGCGGCTCAGGCCACCAAGGGACCACGGGGGTGGGCCGGCCGTCCGCGGGCGTGCCGCGCAGCACCCGCCGACCCCGCCGATCCCGCCGCCACGCGCTCGAGCGCGCGGGCCAGCCGCTCGACCGCCTCGACGAGCTCCGCCGGGGGCAGCACGTAGGGGAGGCGGATCCACCGGTCGAGCCCGCCCGCCGCCGCGAAGCGCGGACCGCTCGCCACGAGGAGGCCCTCGTCCTCGGCGGCGAGGGTCACCTCGGTCGCGACGGGGTCGGGCAGCTCGACCCAGAGCGAGAGGCCACCGTGCGGCAGCACGAAGCGCAGCTCGGGCAGCCGGGAACGCAGCGCCGCGGCGAGGCTGTCCCGGGCCTCGACGAGCCCGCGTCGCCGCTCGTCGGTGATGCCCGGGGTGTCGCGCATGAGGTGCAGCAGCACGAGCTGGTCGATGACGGGCGCCCCGATGTCGAAGGGGACGCGCGCGGCGACGAGGGACTCGTGCAGGCGCCGGGGTGCGCGGATCCACCCGATCCGCAGGCCGCCCCAGTGCGACTTCGAGGCGCTCCCGACCGAGATCGTGTCGGTGTGGTGCGCGCCGAACGGCAACGGCATCGGGCCCTCGTGGTCCAGCCCCATCTCGGCCACCGTCTCGTCGACGACCGCCGTGATGCGCGCCCGCCCCAGTGCGGCTGCGACAGAGGCGCGCTCGTCGTCGGACATGAGGTTGCCGGTGGGGTTGTGGAAGTCCGGCAGGAGGATCGCCGCTTGCGCCCCCGAGGCGCGGATCGTCGCGGTCATCGTCGGCACGTCCCAGCCGGTGGGCTCGACGGGCACAGCGGCGATCCTGGCCCGCAGCTGGGTCAGGGTGGGAAAGATGTTGGGGTAGGTCGGGGTCTCGAGGACGACGGTGTCGCCGGGGGAGAGCAGGGCCCGCGCGGCGATGGCCGTGCCGACGACGGCCCCGGTCGTGATGATCACCTCGTCGGCGGTCGTGGGCAGCCCTCGCTCGGTGTAGCGCGCGGCGACGACCTCGCGCAGCTCGGGCACCCCCGACAGGAGGTAGCCGCTGCCGCAGAGGTACCCCGGCGAGGCCGCGATCGCCGCCTCGGCCGCCTGGGTCATTCCGGCCGGGGCCCGCAGCGCGGCGCAGGTGAGGTCGATGGTCCCTGCAGGGACGTCCGGCGAGAGGTGGAGCCCGGTGTCGCGGCGGACCACCCCCGTCGGCAGGCTCGCCACGCTGCCCGAGCCACGGCGCGAGGTGAGGTAGCCGCGGTCGCGCAGCACGGCATACGCGCTGCTCACCGTGGTCCGGCTCAGACCCAGGGCCGCGGTGAGGTCGCGCTCGCTGGGCAGGCGGGTGCCGACGGTGATGCGTCCGTCGGCGATGAGGAGGCGGAGCGAGTCCGCGACGACCTGGTATGCCGGGTGCTCGCCTGTCGTGGGACCGACGAGGTCCGCGACGCGGGCGGCGGAGAGGACGGGAGCAGCCATGGGGCCACTGTCCCACAAGTGGCCATGGATGAGGAGGCCACTTGTGGACCATGATGGGGCCCATGAGCCCGATCCAGACCCTGCGCGCCGGTGCGACCCGCCGCGTCGACCTGCTGCCGATGACGCCGATGGAGCAGCTGCGCGCCGGACACACGGTGCGCCGCATCTCCCAGCTCCTCGTCGGGCTGTGGCTCTACGGCACCGCGATGGCGATGTTCATCCGGGCCGAGCTGGGCCTGGACCCGTGGGACGTCTTCCACTACGGCGTGCAGCAGCACCTCGGCTGGAGCTTCGGGACCGTCGTCATCGTCGTGGGCGCGCTCGTCCTGCTCCTGTGGATCCCGCTGCGGCAGTGGCCGGGGCTCGGGACCGTGGCCAACGTCTTCGTCATCGGCATCGCCACCGACGTCATGCTCGGCGTCCTCGAGACTCCCGACGCGTTGTGGCTGCGCTGGGTGCTCCTGCTCGGCGGGATCGTCGTCAACGGCATCGGCGGGGCGATGTACATCGGCAGCCAGTACGGCCCCGGACCCCGCGACGGGCTGATGACCGGGGTGTCCCGGCGCACCGGGCTCTCGATCCGACTCGTCCGCACCAGCCTCGAGGTGACCGTGCTGGTCGTCGGCTGGTTGCTCGGCGGCGTCGTGGGCTTCGGGACGGTGCTCTACGCGGTCCTCATCGGGCCGGCGGTCCAGGCGTTCCTGCCGATGCTCACCGTGCGGGTCACGCCGCCGTCGCGGCTCGGCCACGGGCTCGGCCGCGGCACCCCGGACGACTCAGCCGTCGACGGCGAGGGCGAAGGGCAGGACCCCGTCGACCCCCGCGCGGCGCAGCTCGCGACCCGCGACGGTGAGCGTCCAGCGTGAGCTGACGAGGTCGTCGACGAGCAGTACCGGACCGGTCACGTCGGCCAGCGTCGCCGCCAGTCCGGGTCCGACGACGAGCCGCTCCCACACCCCGGCGAGCCGGAAGGCGCTGTTGCCGCCGGGCTGGCCGGTCGGGCCGCCGTGCTCGAGGTCGAGCGTGCCGAGGAGCGGCAGCCGCCCGATCTCGGCGAGCCCGTGGGCGAGCGACTGGACCAGCTGCGGGTGGCTGCGCGAGGGCATGGCCACGATGCCGGCCGGCCGCTGCGACCAGCCCCACCCCGCGAGCACGCCGACACAGGCGCGCAGCAGCTCGGGGGTGGCCGGGGCGTCCTCGCGCAGGACGTCACGCAGGCGCTGGCCCCAGCCGAGGTCGCTCATCCGGGCCAGGGCACGACCCGACGAGAGGGCCTCGCCCGCCGGGATCTTGCCCTTGACCGGGACACCGAGCCGGTCCATCCCGGTCGGCCACTGGGCCCGGGGGTCGAGGTCGACCCCGACCCGCGCCAGGCGCTCGCGGGCCGCGCCGACGACCCGGTCGGGCACGTCGGTGGCGAACCACTGGCCGGCGCAGGAGTCGCAGCGCCCGCACGGGACCGCGGTGTCGTCGTCGAGGGTGCGCTGGAGGAAGGCCATGCGGCACTCGGTCGTGGTCTCGTAGTCGAGCATGAGCTGCCGCTCGTCGCTGCGGCTCTGCGCCACCCGCGCGTAGCGGTCGGCGTCGTAGGTCCACGGCTGGCCGGTGCCGGTCCAGCCGCCCTGGACCCGGGTCACGGCCCCGTCGACGTCGAGCACCTTGAGGAGCAGCTCGAGCCGGGTGCGGCGCACGTCGACGACGGTCTCGATCGCGGCGGTCGACAGGGGACGCCCGGACTCGGCGAGCGCACGCAGGACCGCGTCGGCCTGCTCCTGCCGGGGCATCGACACCGACGCGAAGTAGTTCCAGATGTCCTTGTCCTCGGGACCGGGCAGGAGGAGTACGTCGGCGCGCTCGGTGGCACGCCCCGCGCGGCCGACCTGCTGGTAGTACGCCACCGGTGACGACGGGGCGCCGAGGTGCACGACGAAGCCGAGGTCCGGCTTGTCGAAGCCCATCCCCAGCGCGGACGTCGCGACGAGGGCCTTGACCTCGTTGTCGCGCAGCGAGCCCTCGAGGCGTTCACGGTCGGCGGGGTCGGTGCGCCCGGTGTAGGACGCGACGCGGTGCCCGGCCTCGGACAGGGCGCCGGCGACCTCCTCGGCCGCCGCGACGGTGAGCGTGTAGACGATGCCGCTGCCCGGGAGCTCGTCGAGGTGGGCCAGCAGCCAGCCGAGGCGCTGCTCGGGTGACATCGAGCCGAGCACCCCGAGCCGGAGGGAGTCGCGTGCCAGCCCGCCGCGCACGGTGAGGACCTCGTCGTGCCCGTCCACCCCGCCCTGCGTGGTGACGCTCAGCTGCTCGACGACGTCGGTGACGACCCGGGCGTTGGCGGTCGCCGTCGTGGCGAGCACGGGCACGTCGGCCGGCAGGCCCGCGAGGAGGTCGCGGATCCGGCGGTAGTCGGGCCGGAAGTCGTGCCCCCAGTCGGAGACGCAGTGGGCCTCGTCGACGACGAGGAGCCCGCACCGCCGGGCCAGGTCGGGCAGCTGCTCCTCGCGGAAGCCCGGGTTGTTGAGCCGCTCGGGGCTCACGAGCAGCACGTCCACCGAGTCCGAGGCGAGGGCCTGTCGCACCTCGTCCCAGTCCTGGGCGTTGGCGGAGTTCATCGTCACGGCGCGGATCCCGGCCCGCGAGGCGGCGGCGATCTGGTCGCGCATGAGGGCGAGCAGCGGCGAGATGATCACCGTCGGCCCGGCCCCCTGGGCGCGGCGCAGGGCGGTGGCCACGAAGTAGACGGCCGACTTGCCCCACCCGGTGCGCTGGACGACGAGCACCCGGGACCGGTCGGCGACCAGCGCCGTGATCGCGTCGAGCTGCCCGTCGCGGAAGTCGACGTCGTCACGCCCCACCAACCGGCGCAGGGCGGCGGTCGCGTCGGTGGCAAGGGTGGTGGTCTCGGCAGCGCTCATCATGGTCACCCCACCGTAGGCGGGCTTCCCGACAACGCCGACCACGCCGGCCACGCCGACCTCACCCGACCGCCCCCGAACGGTGACCGGGGCATCCGTCGCGAGCGGACGGCATACGGGTCAGGTCTGGTCGGCGAGCAGCTGGTTGCGGACCTGGCGGCGCAGGACCTTGCCGATCTGCGAGCGCGGCAGCTCGTCCACCACGACGATCCGCCGTGGCACCTTGTAGGCGGTGAGCTCGGACCGGCAGAACTCGCGGGCCGCGTCGGTGTCGAAGTCGGCCCCAGAGGTCGTGACCACGGCGACGACCTCCTCGCTGCCGTCGTCGCGGGGCAGGCCGACGACCGCCGCGTCCGTCACCCCCGGGTAGTCCTTGAGCGCTGCCTCGACCTCCGAGGGCATGACGTTGAAGCCGCCGGTGATGATGAGCTCCTTGATGCGATCGACGATGGAGACGAAGCCGTCCGCGTCGACCTCCACGATGTCACCGGTGCGCAGCCACCCGCCCTCGAGCAGGGTCTCGGCCGTCTCGTCGGGCTTGCCCCAGTAGCCGCCGAAGACCTGCGGTCCACGCAGGAGCAGCTCGCCGCGCTCGCCGGGCTCCCGGTCGTTCGTGGGGCGCGCCGGGTCCACCACGCGGATCTCGGTGTTGGGGAAGGGGACCCCGACGGCGCCGGGTCGGCGGGTGAGGCCGATCGGGTTGCCGATGGCAACCGGTGAGGTCTCGGTCATGCCGTAGCCCTCGACGAGGAGGCCGCCGGTGGTGGACTCCCACAGCTCCAGGGTCTGCGTCGTGAGCGGCATCGCCCCCGAGATGGCGAAGCGGATCGAGGACAGGTCGACTCCGCGCTCCTGCGCCGTCCGAGCGAGCCGCTCGTAGATCGGCGGGACCGCCGGCAGGAAGGTCGGTGGGTGCTTCTTCGCCGCCGCGAGCACGAGGTCGACGTCGAACTTCGGGAAGAGGACGAGCCGGGCGCCGATGCTCATGGCGAACGTCAGGCACAGGGTGAGCCCATAGGCGTGGAACATCGGCAGCACCGCGTAGACGACCTCGTCCCCGTCGACGAGGCCGGGCACCCACGCCCGACCCTGGGCCGCGTTGGCGCCGAGGTTGAGGTGCGTGAGCATGGCGCCCTTGGGGGTGCCGGTCGTGCCGCTGGTGTACTGGATGACCGCGAGGTCGCCGACCACCGGACGGGGGTGGCTCTCGTCGAGGGGATCGTGCGCCAGCAGCCGCGTCCACGGGATGGCTCCCGGGGCAGCGCCGGTCATCGCCGCGCGTGCCGTCCGGGCCTTGCTCACGGGGAGCCGGAGCGCCAGGCGCTTGGTCAGGGGCATCGACGCGGTGATGTCCACGGCGACGACGCGCTCGACCCCGGGCAGCCCCTGCACGAGGGGTGCCACCTTGTCCCACACCACCGCCACGGTCGCCCCGTGGTCCTCGAACTGGTGGGCGAGCTCGGACCTCGTGTAGAGCGGGTTGTGCTCGACGACGATGGCGCCGAGCCGGAGCACCGCGTAGAAGGCGACGATGTGCTCGGGGCAGTTGGGGAGCACCAGGCCCACCCGGTCGCCCGGACCGACACCGAGACGGCGCAGTCCCTCGGCCGCGCGGGCGACCCTCCGCCCGAGCTCGGTGTAGGTGACCTCGGCGCCGAAGAACTCCAGGGCCACCCGGTCGCCGAAGGTGGCCACCGCGCTGTCGAGGAGGTCGACGAGTGATCCCTCGGGGAGCTCGATGTCCGCAGCCACACCCTCCGCGTAGTGCCGGAGCCACGGGCGCCCCACGTCTGTCGGCATCACCCACCACCTTTCCCTCGGCCCCAGCGTATGGCCCGCCGCGCAACGGTCCTGTGCGGGGTTACACGGGGTGCCGCGGGGTCCGTGGTGCCCGCTGCACGCATCGTCGGCGACCCCACGGGGCTGCCAGACTGTCCCCATGCCCCAGCCCGACCCCACCCCCGAGGCCCCCCGGCCCTACCGGACCGAGGTGCCGCTGCGCTGGTCCGACATGGACGCCTACGGCCACGTCAACAACGTCCAGTACCTCCGCCTTCTCGAGGACGCTCGCGTCATCGGCTTCCGTGAGTGGTTCGGTGCCGACAAGTCGCTCCTCGACGGTGGCGTGGTCGTCTCGCGCCACGAGATCGAGTACCTCGCCCCCCTCACCTACCGCCCCGAGCCGATCGAGGTCGACATGTGGGTGACCCGCACGAGCGGCGCCGGCTTCACCCTCGGCTACGTCGTGCGGGACCCGGAGTCGTTGGGGGAGGCCGTCTACGCGCTCGCCGAGACGGGGCTCGTCCTCTACGACTTCAGGACCGCGGGTCCGCGCCGGATCACCGAGGACGAGCGCTCGATCCTCCAGCGCCACGTCGGCGGCCCGGTCGCGTTCCGCTGGTCACGCCGGTGAGCACGATCGCCCCGTCACGCCTCGTCCTCACCGATGCGGAGTCCCTCCTCGACCTCGGACGGTATGCCGCCCGCGCCCGAGCGCTCGACGCCGACGGTGCCGTGCGGCTCCAGGCCGTCGGGTCGGTCCTCGCCGCGTGGGTCGGGGTGCTCCCGGGAACCGGGCTGCTCGGGACCGGGACCACCCTCGGGCTGCGCACCTCCGCCCTGGCCGAGCCGGCCCAGCTCGACGTCCTCGTCCCCCTGGCGGCCGTGACCGACCGGGTCGCGCGTGAGGGGGAGCCGGCGGTGCTGCCCGTGCCGCCCATGAGGGTCAACGCCGCGTGGGCCGCGGTCTCTCCGCCCCGGGGTGGATGGCAGCCCATCGGGTCGGTCACCTCGGAGGCGTTGCAGCGCAGCGCGTCCGAGGGCATCGCCGAGGTCACGGGCGGGGCGCCCGACGGGTCCGGAGCGGTCGCTGTGGCGTCGTTGCGCGCGCAGGTGTGGCGTCGTCCGATCACCGACGCGCCGGGGGTGCCGGCGGCACTGGCCTTCGCGGCATACGCCCTGGGGTTCCTGACGCCGGGAACCGAGGCAACCATGGCGACGAGCGGTCCGTGGACGCGACTCACCACACCGGCGGGCCACGCGCTCACCCGCCGCTGAGCGCTGGCGAAGAGCGGGCGAGCCGTCGACCCGGACCCTTCCTGAGCCGACCGACGTCGGCAGGAGCCGCGGTCAGTCGACCAGGAGGCCGATGAGGTAGGACGCGACGTTCAGCCCGACGAACCCGAGGGCGACGACGGCGCCGAGGATGGCGGGCACCATGCCGTCGCTTCGACCGAGGCGACGCGCCCTCAGGCCCTGCTGCAGGGCCAGTGCTCCGGGGACCACCATGATTCCCAGCGCAGGAAGGGCAACCAGCAGGAGGGTCCACACGCCGGGATCGCCCTCACCGTCGCTCAGCAGGCTGAAGGGCCCTTCGCCCACGAGGAAGGCGAGGACGACGGACACGGGAACAGGGCGAGCGACCACCACGCGCGGCGGTAGGCGCGGTCGGCGCCCCTGCCGGGGGTCCCTGAGGTGGCGGTCCTGTCGCCCCGAGGGGTGAGGTGTGACGTGGTGATGGCTGGACCTCCTTCGGGCACCTCCACTCTGCGCGCGCTCACGGAGAGTCGGCAGGGACGTTGGTCACCGCTCCCCGCGCAGCCCGATGACCCTGACGTCGCGTGGGTCAGGGTCCGGGGCGGGGTCATCGTCGATGCCGGACGGCGTCGACGCCCGCTGCCCGACCGAGTCCGGAGTTGAGCCGGGCCAGCGCGTGGTCATATGCGCCGCGGGTGCGGTCCCAGACGATCTGTTCTCGTCCGTGGGGGTCGCGGTCGAGCCACCCGTGGAAGCGTTGGGTGTGGACGGTCGTGTGGTGTCGTTGGCAGAGCAGCGCGGCGTTGGTGATGTCGGTGGCTCCGCCGTCGGCCCAGTGGATGAGGTGGTGGGCGTCGCACCAGGAGGCTGGGGCGTCGCACCCCGGATAGGTGCAGTGCCGGTCACGCAGCCAGAGCCGCTTGATCTGCGCCGGGGTGAACCACCGCTCGGCTCGACCGAGGTCGACGACCTCCCCGCGGCTGCCCAGGACCGTCGGGATGATCGTCGCGTCGCAGACCCAGCGTCGGACGGTCTCAGGGGTGGCCAGCTCGCCGGTGGTCAGTCCGCCCAGCAGGGTCGCGCTCCCGGCCCGCCGCTGCAGGTCCTCGAGGGAGATGGTGACGAACACCTGGGCCTTCGTCGAGGACCACGTGCGATCGCCGGCGGCCTGCGCGCGGCCGATGAGCGCGAGGAGGGCCTCGGCGCGGCGCTGGTCGTGCGGACGCAGGTCGGGCTCGCCGTCGACGGGCGCGGGCGCCGACAAAGGCCCGATCGCGGCCTCCAGGGTGGCGCGGCCCTCACGGGAGATCCGCAGGAGGTACTCGAACAGTCCCGGCGCCACCTCTCGACCGGCCGAGAGCGACTGGCCGCGGCGGGCACGGTCCTCGCTGTCGTCGAAGTCGCCGTCGAGGCCGTGGGTGGCGAGGAGGTGCTCGCGCAGCTGTCGGACCGTGCGGGCGTCGTGACGTTCGCCGAGGGTCATCAAGCCCTCCCACACGCTGTCGACGGCCTCGGGGCGCAGGTGCGGCTTGAGGAGCCGCATCTCGTTGATGGCGACCCGGGCGGTGCCGATGCTGACCCGCCCGGACACCACGGCGTCACGCAGGATGGAGTGGCGGGGGTCGCGGCACGCCTGTGCGACGGCGGCGACACGGGACGCGCCGGCGACGGCATACCGACGGTGGTGGGCCGCGACCCAGTCCCGGGTCGTCAGGGGCGGGCTCGCGTTCGCGGGTTCACCGCGCTCGACCGCCTCGACGGTGATGGCGACCTCGGCGCCCTCGCCGACGGCGGCGAGCTCGCCCAGCGCCTCCATCCCCTCGGCCAGCTCCGCACCGGTGGCCTGCCAGGCCACGCTCGGCATGGCGGCCGCCGCCTCGCGAGCAGCGTGCAGGCGCCGCAGGCACTCTGCGTAGCTCAGCTCTGCTGCGGTGGTCATGAGAGGACTCTAGGGGCGACCACAGACAGCCACCGGAGTAGCAGAACCGCTGTGCCCCAACGTTTCCAGCGTCACCTTCCAACCGCAGCGTCCGCAAGGATGGTCGGACGTGCCGCCATCTTTGCGGACGCAAGGGAGGCTCGTCAGGTGCGGATGCGACGCCCGGCGAGGACGACGAGGGTGGCGACGCAGGCCGTCCCCAGCCACATCGTCACGAAGACCGGCACGTCCTCACCGGCGCGCGTGTGCAGCGCCGCGAACACGGCACCCGTCCCGGCGATGCCGATGACCGAGCCGAGCACGTCGGACAGCTGGAGCGACGACGACGCGGACCCGTGGTCGGCGGGCGCGGTGAGCGAGAGGGCGAGCACCGAGAGGCTGGCGGTTCCAAGTCCCATCCCGAGCCCGGCGACCGCGAGGGCGGCGGCGGTCAGCCACGGCCACCAGCCGAGCTGGGTGATCGCGACGACGCCGAGCAGGCCGAGCGCCAACGAGGCGCCGCCGAGGCTGACGAGCCGGTCCCGCGAGCCGGCGAACCGGTCGCGACCCTGGATCCACGACCCCAGGGACCAGCCGATCGAGCCGACGGCGAGCACGGTCCCCGCCCCGGCCAGGGAGAAGCCGCGCTCACCGGTGAGCATGAGTGGGACGTAGGTGATCGTCCCGAAGAAGGCGCAGGGGAGGAAGAAGCGGCTCAGCATCACCGAGGGCAGGCCGCGGCGCATCGAGAAGGTGCCACGGGGGAGCAGGAGCGGCGCGCAGACGGCCATGCCGAGCAGGCCCAGCAGGCCGGCGACCGTCCGCGGCGACCACGACATCTCGAGCTCGTGGGTACCCCACTGCATGACCCCGGCGGAGACGGCGATGCCGAGCCCCAACCACGCCGCGCGGACGTGGGAGCGGTGGTCCCGACCCGACGCCTCGACGACGGCGTCGGCCGCGTGGATCTGTCCGCGACGCGCGATGACGACGACGAGCGCGACGACGACCGGCGCGATGACGACCCAGAAGACCCAGCGCCACGACCACGTGCTCGTCACCCATCCCGCGATGACCGGCCCGAGCAGGGCGGGCAACACCCATGCGGCGCTGATGACGCTGAAGACCTTGGGGCGCAGGGCTGCCGGATAGGCCCGCCCGACGACGACGAACCCGGCGACGAAGGTGAGCCCGGCGCCGAGGCCCGCGACCGCGCGCCCGAGCAGGAACGGTGCGAATTCCGTCGACGCCCCGCAGATGCCGCACCCGACGGCGAAGAGCACCTGCCCGGTGAGCAGCGACGGCAGCGATCCCGACCGGTCGCACCACACCCCGGCGAGCACGATCCCGAGCAGCTGGAGCGTCAGCATCACCGAGAAGGCGAGCCCGTAGGAGCGCACCGCGTCGAGCTCGACGGCGACCTCGGGCATCGCGGTCGAGACCGCCATGGACTCGAAGGCGATGACGGTGATGAGCGCGACGATCGCGAGGGTCAGCGCCGCGAACTCCGGCCCGAACAGGCGCACCCGGTCGCGCGTCTCCACCCCGACCGCTGCCGCACCCCGATCACTCACCCGGTCACGCTACGCGATACCGCGCGCCCCGCTGGAGGGCGGCGCCGCCCTCCGCGAGGCAGCGCGTCAGGCCGCCGGGGTCAGCGGGTGCCCCCGCTCGACGAGCACGTCGCGCAGCACGTCGATGTGGTCGGTGACGATGCCGTCGACCCCGAGGTCGAGCAGCCGGTGCATCTCGGCGGCGTCCTCGTCGCTCCACTCGTGGAACCACACGTGGACCTGCTTGCCGAGCCGGTGGGCGACGTCGACGAGACCCGGGGTGACCAGGGTGATGTCCCGGCCCCGGATGCGGTGGGTCGTCGGGATCTGCAGGACCGGCGCCGGTGTGTGCAGCATCCGCGTCACGACCTGCGGGGCGAAGCGCAGCAGCCCCGTCCCCACCTGGCCGGCGGCGGTGGCGAGCGACGGGCCGAGGGCGCGGCGCGCGGCCCGCACCCGCCGCTCGCTGAACGACCCGATGCACACCCGCGCGGTGGCGGCGTGGCGCCGGATGGTGTCGACCGTGGGCGCCAGAGCCGAGTCGGCCTTGATGTCGATGTTGAGCCGGGTCGTCGGGAACTCCTCGAGCAGCTCGGTGAGCAGCGGCACGGCGTCGGTGCCGTTGATCCGCACCTCGCGCACCGCGGCGTACGGCAGATCGAGGATCGCACCCTCGCCGTCGGTGACGCGGTCGAGGTGGGTGTCGTGGAAGGCGACGAGCTCACCGTCGGACGTGGCGTGCACGTCGGTCTCGAGGTAGTGGTAGCCCATGTCGACGGCCCGGCGGAACGCACCGACCGTGTTCTCGAGGCCGACGTTCGGGGCGTAGGCCGCCCCGCCACGGTGGGCCATCGCGATCGGCCCGTGCTGGTCGAAGTAGGCGAAGTCGGTGGCGCGGGCCATGTGCTCAGAGCACCGCCCACACGGCGACGTCGGTGGGGACCAGCCCGTCGGGGGTCAGCTCACCCGAGCGGTGGGTGACCTGTGCCCCGTCGGGCAGGCGCACCGGCTCCGAGCCGAGGTTCACCAGCGCCAGGGTTCGGCGTGAGTCGTCGGCGGAGGCATTGACGAGCGCGACCACGCCGTCGCCGGACAGTTCGTGCCACGACGCCGCTCCGAGGCCGAGCCGGCCCGCGCGCCGGGCGGCGAGCAGTGACCGGTAGAGCTCCAGCGTGGAGCCCTCGACTCCGTCCTGCTGGTCCACGGCATACGCGCCGTAGGACTCGGGCTGGGGCAGCCACGTCCGGTCAGAGGGTCCGAAGCCCTGGCTGGGTGCGTCCTTGACCCACGGCATCGGCACGCGGCACCCGTCACGCCCGATCTCCTTGCCCTGGGTGCGGTAGAAGGTCGGGTCCTGGCGGAACTCGTGCGGCATGTCGGTCGACTCGGGCAGGCCGAGCTCCTCGCCCTGGTAGACGTACGCGCTGCCCGGCAGCGCGAGCATGAGCATGGTGGCGGCACGGGCCCGGCGCAGGCCGAGCGCGACGTCCGGCTGGGCCCGGTCCGCGGCGATCCCGTTGGGTCGGGGGAGGGACTGGTCGAGACCGAGGCGGGAGGCGTGGCGCACGACGTCGTGGTTGGACAGCACCCACGTCGTGGGCGCGCCGACGGCGTCGTTGTCGCGGTAGGAGTGCTCGATGACGGCACGCAGGCTCGCGGCCTGCCAGTGGGTGTCGAGGAAGTCGAAGTTGAACGCCTGGTGCATCTCGTCCGGGCGCACGTAACGGGCGAGTCGGTGGCCCGGCTTCACCCACGCCTCGGCGCAGAGAATCCGCTGTGGAGAAGGCTGCTCGTCGAGGACGGTGCGCCAGCGCCGGTAGATCTCGTGCACGCCCTCCTGATCCCACATCGGTGCCCGAGGCTCCTCGTCGTCGAACTCGGCCTGCTCGTCGGGGGACGACGGGAGGGCCGCCTCCGGGTTGTGGTCGGTGGCGTCGAACGCCTGCAACGGACCCTCGAAGTCCGGGAGTCCCTCCTCCTTGACCAGGGCGTTGGCGACGTCGACGCGGAAGCCGTCCACCCCTCGCGCACACCAGAACTCGAGGATCGAGGCGAACTCGTCGCCGATCTCCGGGTTGTTCCAGTCGTAGTCCGGCTGGGTGGTGTCGAAGATGTGGAGGTACCACTGCCCGGGCGTGCCGTCCGCCTCGGTCACCCGGGTCCAGCCGGCGCCGCCGAAGACCGACGGCCAGTTGTTGGGCGGCTCCGCGCCGCCCTCGCCGCGGCCGTCGCGGAAGATGTAGCGGCTCCGCTCGGGGCTGCCGGGAGGGCTGGCCAGCGCGGCCCGGAACCACTCGTGCTCGTTGGAGGAGTGGTTGGGGACGAGGTCGACGAGCACCTTGATCCCGAGGTCGTGCGCGCCGGCGATGAGCGCGTCCGCGTCCTCGAGCGAGCCGAAGAGCGGGTCGATGTCGCGGTAGTTCGCGACGTCGTAGCCGGCGTCGTTCATCGGCGAGACGTAGAACGGGGACAGCCACATCGCGTCGACCCCGAGGTCGCGCAGGTAGGGGAGCCTCGCCGTGATGCCCGGCAGGTCGCCGATGCCGTCGCCGTCGGAGTCCGACCACGACCGCGGGTAGATCTGGTAGATCACCGCGTCGCGCCACCACGGCGCATCGGCCGGGTCAGCGGGGTGGAGGGTGGTGCGCAGGACGTCAGGAGTGGTCTGGGTCACGGACCCCATGCTTCCGTATGCCGTCCGCCCCCTCCAACTTGTGAGTCTCACGTTCTGGCGGTCGGCGCCGATGGTCTCACCGGGGCGATCACTCACGACGCGCTAGTTTGGGGGCACCCGGAGGAGAGGAGCGCCCCATGGGCACGGTGGTCATGTACGGCTCGGTCTCGGTGGACGGTTTCATCGCGGACGCGAACGACCAGCCCGGACCGCTGTTCAACTGGTTGACCAGCGGTGACGTCCCCTTGGACGACTCCGGGATCCTCATGGTGTCGCAGCCGTCCTACGACTACACACGGGCGTACTGGGACGAGATCGGGGTGACGGTCGCCGGCCGCCACGTCTTCGATCTGACGGACGGCTGGGACGGCAAGCCCCCGAGCGGCATCGACCACGTGGTCGTCGTGACGCACCGGCCGGAGCCCGACGGCTGGGACGCCGCGGCGCCGTTCCACTTCGTCGACGGCGTCGAGGCGGCAGTTGCCAGGGCGCAGGAGCTCGCCGGTGACCGGCTGGTCGAGGTCGCCGCCGGCGACGTTGGTGGCCAGGCGCTGGCCGCGGGCCTGGTCGACGAGGTGCGCATGGACGTCGTCCCCGTCGTGTTCGGGTCCGGCAAGCGCTACTTCGGGTCGGTCGACGCGCAGCACCTGTTGGAGGATCCGGACGTGATCCGCGGCCATCGGGTGCTGCACCTGCTCCATCGGGTGCGCCGCTGACCGACCCGCGCGGGAGCGCACTCGGGCGGGAGCGCGTGGACGGTCGCTACCCCAGGACCTCGACGCGGCGACGGGTGCTGACCCGCGGGGCCACCCGCCGGGCGAGCAGGGCGCCGACCCCGACCCCGAGCACGAGGGCGATCGCCGCCAGCACGGTGGCAAGGCGCCGGGACACGGCGGGCGCCGAGGCCTCGACCGGCTCGGGCCCGCCCACCACGGCCGCGTCACGCGCCGGTGCAGCAGCGACGTCACCGTCCGAGCCCGACCCTGCCGCCAGCACGCCGAGGGTGGTCAGGGTCGTGACGAGCTCACCGCCGCGAGCGGGCCGGTGCCAGACCGGCGTCCCGGCATACGGGTCGGTCCCCGACGTGGTGACGTAGGTCTCCACCCAGGCGTCCGCCCCGGCCAGGTGCACGGTGTCGATGCGCCAGGGGCTGACGTCGTGGATCAGCCACACGAGACGGATCCCGGCCTCGGAGCCCGTGACGGCCTCGGGAGCCGTGCTGCCCCCCGCGGGCGGGTTCTCGTCGCCGAGGATCGACTGGAGCTCGGTGTACGCGGCGCTCCCGTTGAGGGCGGCGGCCGACTGGCCGGTCCCGTGGTTGACGACGAGGACCGAGGTCGGGCCGCCCGCCACCGCGGGCTGGACGCCCAGGACGACGAGGGCGGTGACCAGGGCCAGCGTGAGTGAGAGGAGCCTGCGCATGGTGTGCCTCCGGGGGTGAGTTCGGGTCCTGCGTGGGATACACCGCCGCGGCAGGGTCGGTTCACCCCGACGCGTCCCCGTGAGTCAGCCGGCCGACTCCGCGACAGCCGTGGCGGCGTCCAGGGTCGTGGGTCCCTCGAGGCGGTAGGTCACCCCGCTGCCCCCTCGTCCCTCGTCGACCCAGACCAGGGTGGGGCCGGCGACCCGCGGTGGAGCGGAGACCGTCCGGCCCGAGCGGTCGACCCACTCGATGAGGTGGGGCTCGTCGAACCACACGGCGTCGCGTCCGTCGACGTCCGTGGGTGTCACCGCGTCCCAGACCGACTTGAGGTAGCCGAACGACAGGCTGCCCGTGAAGACGTCGAGACGGGTCGACCCCGGACCGGCACCCCAGGTCATCTCGACGACCCGGGCGTCGTGCGTCAGCGCGATGGCCGTGGGTGTACCCAACGTCGAGGGCACTGCGATGTCGAAACCGACGCGGCTCGAGGCCTCCGCGACGGAGCCGACCACGACGGCGCCGGCGGTGCCGGCGGTGCCGCCGCCGCTGCCGCCGCTGCCGCCGCTGCCGGCGGCGCCCGTCGGGGGAGCCACGGGCCCGGCCGTCAGCGGCGCGCCGGAGGGCGGAGGCACCTCGCGCACGGTGACCCCGCCGATGCGGAGGAGCTCGAGGACGGCGGCTCGCACGGGTGGCACGAGGACGACGACGAGCAGGGCGGCGGCCGCCACGGCCGCGGCCCGCCGCCGGGGAGCACGCAGGCTGCGCCACCACGTCGCGAAGGCGGAGCCGGCCGGTGAACCGTCGCGGACGGCATACGCACCGTCCGGGTCCGAGATCCGCAGGAGCACGCGGTCGGCGAGGTCCGCCGGGGGCGGGTCGACCACGAGGGTCCGGCCCAGGGCGACGAGCTCCGCCTCGAGCGGGTCGGGCCGGGTCTGGTCAGCCATGGGGGAGCTCCTCCCGCAGTCGGGCCAGGCCCCGGTGCAGGCGTGACTTGACGGTTCCGTGGGGGATGCCGAGCGCTCCCGCGGTCTCGGTCTCGGACAGCTCGAGCAGGTAGCGGCAGGTGACGACGTCACGCAGCTCCGTCGGCAACCTCCCGATCGCGGCGAGCAGGGTCTCGCGTCGTTCGTGGCCCACGGCCGCCTCGGCCGGGTCGCGTTCGCCCACGAGCGGGGCGCCCTCGCGCACGACCCGCCGCTCCCGGTCGACCCGGCGCGACCGGCCACGGTGCAGGTTGCGGGTCTCGTTGACGACGATGCGCAGCAGCCACGGCCGGAAGTCGGCGCCGTCCCGGAAGGACGACAGCGAGCGGTAGGCCTTGACGAACGCCTCCTGGACGACGTCGTCGGCGTCCGCACCGGCCCCGGAGAGGACCGCCAGCCGTCGGGCCATGGGGGCGTGCCGGGTCACCAGCTCCGCGTACGCGGCCGTGTCTCCGGACCGGACGCGGGCCATCACCAGGGCCTCGTCAGCCGTCTCGATCGGTGCTCCCCTCGCCGCGGGTGGTGTGTTCCACCAGTCCTACACCGCGCGGGCCGCTCCGGTTCCCGGCGGGCGTCAGAGGGTGGGGCGACCGCCCGGGGTGACGGGGGAGGACGACGGCGCGCCACCGGAGGGCGACGGGGCACCACCGCTTCCCGACGGCGCGTCGTCGGTGTTGACGAGCATGTGCGCGGCGCGCAGGAAGTACTCGCGCATCGCCTCGGCGTTGGCCTCGGGCAGGTCGAGGGTCTCCATCGCCGCGAGCATGTGGCGCATCCAGCGGTCCCGCATGTCGAGCGTCACCGGGAAATGCACGTGCCGCATCCGCAGCCGAGGGTGGCCCCGCTCCTCGCTGTAGGTGTGCGGACCGCCGAAGTACTGCTCGAGGAACATCCGCAGCCGGCGCTCGGCCGGTGCGAGGTCCTCCTCCGGGTACAGCGCCCGCAGCGCGGGGTCGGTCGCGACCCCCTGGTAGAAGGCGTGGACGAGACGCTCGAAGGTCTCGGCGCCGCCCACCTCGTCGTAGAAGCTCATCCGCGTCCTCCCGGTCCGCCGAACCCACCGAAGGGTCCCATCGGTGGTGCCTTGACGCCGGCCTCGTCGAGCGCCGACTTGATGCGCTGGCGCAGCGCGCGCTGCACGTCGACCTTGTCGCCGGGCGAGGTCTGGGCCAGCACGCGGATCGTCATCGTCTGGCCGGTGATCGACTCGACCCCGGCCACGGTCGGGGTGTCGAGCAGCCGCCCCTGCCAGCCCTCCTCGCCCGCCATGGCCTCCGCCGCCGCGTGGATGACCGCGGAGACACGGGCGACGTCCTCGTCGTAGGCCACGGGGACGTCGACGATCGCGGTGGCGCGGTGCTGGCTGAGGTTGCCGATGCGGATGATCTCGCCGTTGCGGATGTACCAGGTGACCCCGTCGGCGTCCCGCAGCCGCGTGACCCGCAGCGAGACCTCCTCGACCGTCCCGATCGCCTCACCGGTGTCGATGACGTCACCGACGCCGTACTGGTCCTCGAGGATCATGAACACCCCGGAGAGGAAGTCCTTGACGAGGCTCTGCGCGCCGAAGCCGAGGGCCACGCCACCGACGCCCGCCGAGGCGAGCAGGGGGGCGAGCGGGATGCCGACGAGGTCCATGACGGTGAGGGCGGCGATGGCGCCGACGACGAACGTCACGGTGCTGCGCAGCAACGTGCCGAGGGTCGTCATGCGCTGCTGGTGCCGGGCCCGGGCGAGGCCGGTGGCCTCGGTCCAGAGCCGGCCGGCCCGGGAGGTGTCGGTCGCGTCGTCGCGGCGCTCGGTGGTGCGGGCGGTCATCGCCGCGACCGTGCGCGTGATGATCCGGTGCGCGAGCCAGCGCAGGACGACGGCGAGGACGATCGTCAGGAGGACTCGCAGCCCGTCGGTGAGCAGCCAGTCCTGGACCTGCTGGGCGGTCAGCCGCGTGGTGGTGAGGTCGACTCGCGTCATGCCCGCGCGTCACGCTCCTGCGCCGCCAGGGCGCGGGTGATCGGGTCGCGGTTCTCGGCGACGAGGCGTCGCAGGGCGTCCGGCGCGTCCGTGTGCGCGTCGAGCCACTCCTGGGTCGCGTCGCGCAGCCGGGCCGAGGCGAGGCCGCGCGGGTAGAACCCGACGACGATCGACTCGATGAGCGCCATCGAGCCCTTGTCCTTGAGGGAGTCGAGCGCGGCGTGGTAGCGGTCGACGAAGGGCTCGAGGGCGCTGACGTCACCGAGCCGCCCGAACCCGAGGCCGTAGGCGTCGACCATCGAGTTCGACAGCCCGGCGTCCTCGATGGCCGCCTTCCACGCGGCCTCCTTGGCCTCCGGCGTCGGGACCGCGGCGCGCGCGCGAGCGGCGCGCTCACGACCGGTCGCCGTGGCGTCGCGCTCCAGCTCGGCCTCGACCTCGCCGTCGCCCAGGACACCGGCGCCGGCGAGCCCGGTGAGCAGCGTCCACCGCATGTCGGTGTCGAGGGCGAGGCCCTCGAGCTGCTCGGTGCCGTCGAGGAGGCCACGGAGGTATGCCGTGTCGTCACCGGTCGTCGTGAACCCGGCAGCCGCGCTGACGAGCTGGAGCTGCGCGTCGCTGCTCGGCTCCGCGACCCGCGTCGCCTCCCAGAGGCGGTCCAGCGTCGAGCGGCGGGTCTCGTCACGGTGCTCGGGGGCGACGTAGAGGTGGACGGCGGTCGACAGCTGGGTGAGCAGCGTGCGGATGAGGGTCGAGTCGTCCTCGCCGGGCAGCACCTCGAGGACGAGGTCGGCGAAGGTGCGCGCGCTCATCTCGGCGTCCCGCGTCATGTCCCACGCCGAGGCGAGCACGAGCGACTTGGGCAGCGAGCTCTCGAAGCTGCGCACGTGCTCCAGGGCGGTCGCGAGCGAGCGCGGGTCGAGCCGGATCTTGGCGTACGTGAGGTCGTCGTCGTTGACGAGCAGCAGGTCCGGCTGCTCGCGCCCGATGAGCTCGGGGATCTCGGTCCGCGCGCCGGTGAGGTCGAGCTCGAGGCGGTCCGTGCGGGTGAGGCGAGGTGCGCCGTCCGTACCGGTGCCCACGGCATACAGGCCGATCGCGAGGCGGTGCGGGCGGATCGTCTCGAACCCCTCCGCGAAGGTCTGCTCGACGACGGCCGCGGACACGTGGCCGCGGTCGTCGACCTCGATCAGCGGGCGCAGCGTGTTGACCCCGGCGGTCTCGAGCCACGCCTTGCTCCACGTGCGCAGGTCCCGACCGGACGTCGCCTCGAGCTCGTCGAGGAGGTCGTCGAGGGTCGTGTTGCTCCACTGGTGCTTGGCGAAGTACGCCCGCAGGCCGTCGCGGAAGGCTTCGCGGCCGACGTACGCGACGAGCTGCTTGAGGACCGAGGCGCCCTTGGCGTAGGTGATGCCGTCGAAGTTCACCTCGACGTCCTCGAGGTCGCGGATCGGGGCGACGATGGGGTGGGTCGAGCTGAGCTGGTCCTGGCGGTAGGCCCAGTCCTTCTCGTGGGTGCCGAACGTCGTCCACGCCTCGGTCCACTCGGTCGCCTCAGCCTGGGCCGTGGTCGAGGCCCACTCGGCGAACGACTCGTTGAGCCAGAGGTCGTTCCACCACCGCATCGTCACGAGGTTGCCGAACCACATGTGGGCGAGCTCGTGCAGCAGGGTGAGGGCGCGGCGCTCGACGAGCGCGTCGCTGACCTTGGAGCGGAAGACGTACATCTCGTTGAAGGTCACGCACCCGGCGTTCTCCATCGCGCCCATGTTGTACTCCGGCGTGAAGACCTGGTCGTACTTCTCGAAGGGGTAGGGCTGGTCGAACTCGGCCTCGAAGAACGCGAAGCCCTTCTTCGTCAGGTCGAAGAGGTTGTCCGCGTCGAGGAACTGCGTGAGCGACTTCCGGCAGAAGATGCCGAGCGGGATCTCGCCCTTGCGGCTCGTGGCGGTGTCGCGCACGACGTCGTAGGGACCGGCGACGAGCGCCGTGATGTAGCTCGAGATCGGCGGGGTCGCGGCGAAGCGCCACGTCGAGACACCGTCACGGCCGGTCGGCTCGCCCTCGGGGGTGGGGGAGTTGGACAGCACCTGCCAGTGGCTCGGCGCCGTGACCGTGAAGGTGAAGCGCGCCTTGAGGTCCGGCTGCTCGAAGACGGGGTACATGCGCCGGCTGTCCGGCACCTCGAACTGGCTGTAGAGGTAGACCTCGTCGTCGACCGGGTCGACGAACCGGTGCAGTCCCTCACCGGTGTTCATGTACGTGCCGGTGGCCTCGATGCGCAGCTCGTTGTCCGCCGCCAGCCCGTCGACCGCGATCCTCGTCCCGTCGTATGCCGGCTCGACCGCCGCACCGTTGAGGGTCACCGAGTCCACCGACGTGCCGAGGAAGTCGACGAAGGTCGAGGCGCCCTCGGAGGCGCGGAAACGGATGGTGCTCGTCGTCGCGAAGGTCGCCTCGGACGTCGTGAGGTCGAGCTCGACGGCGTAGGAGTCGACGTCGACGAGCGCGGAGCGCTCCTCGGCCTCGAGACGGGTGAGGTTCTTGCCGGGCACGGGTACGTCCTTTTGTCCGGGGGGAGGAGGGAGACATCGAGTGGCCTGCCCAAATCCTCGCATGTGGACTCGGCGTCACCTCCCCCCGGCGCAGTGGCACGATTGCCGGCATGACTGACGAGCAGCGCACCACCGCCGAGTTCTGGTTCGACCCGCTGTGCCCCTGGGCCTGGATGACCTCACGGTGGATGGGGGAGGTCGAGCAGACCCGACCCGTCGACGTGACCTGGTCGGTCATGTCCCTCGCCGTCCTCAACGAGGGCCGCGACCTCCCCGCGGAGTACCGCGACATGATGGACCGCGGGTGGGGACCCGTCCGCGTCGTCACCGCGGCCGGTGAGCTGCACGGACCCGAGGTCGTCAAGCCCCTCTACGACGCCATCGGCACCGCGATCCACCCCGGCGGGGTCGGCGACTACGACGAGGCCATCGCCATCGGTCTGGAAAAGGCCGGGCTGCCCGCCGACCTCGCGCGCTTCGCCTCCTCCGACGAGTACGACTCCCAGCTGCGCGACTCCACCAAGCGCGCCCTCGACCTCGTCGGCGACGACGTCGGCACGCCCGTCGTGGCCGTCGACGGCGTCGCCTTCTTCGGCCCCGTCGTCAGCCCGGCCCCCCGGGGTGAGGCGGCCGGCCGGCTGTGGGACGGCTGCGTCCTCGTCGCCGGCACCCCGGGCTTCTTCGAGATCAAGCGCAGCCGCACCGTCGGCCCCCAGTTCGACTGACCCCTCGTCACACCCCTCTCGACCACTGACGTTCGACACAGGAGACCGACCACAGATGCGCGTACACATCGGCGGCGACCACGCGGCATACGAGCTGCACCAGGAGCTCGTCACCTTCCTCGAGTCGGAGGGGCACGAGGTCAGCGACCACGGGCCGTTCGGCCTCGACCCGCTCGACGACTACCCCGTGTTCGTCCTGCGTGCCGCCGAGGGCGTGGCCGCCGACCCCGGCTCGTTCGGGGTCGTGCTCGGCGGGTCCGGCAACGGCGAGCAGATGGCCGCCAACAAGGTGGCCGGGGTGCGGGCGGCGCTTTGCTACGACGACGAGCTGGCCCGGCTGGCCCGCGAGCACAACGACGCCCAGGTCATCTCGATCGGTGCCCGCATGAACACCGCCGACGAGGCCCGCTCGATGGTCCGGACCTTCCTCGGGACCCCCTTCTCGGGGGACGAGCGCCACCAGCGCCGGATCGACATGGTGACCTCCTACGAGAGCTCGAAAAGGCTGCCTGACCTGCCCTGACGTCGAGTCCGTCGTGGGGTTCCCCGAAGGGTTCCGCCGTCGGCTACTCCTCGGTTACTGTGTCCTTCGAGCAGCCCTGAGACAGGAGACAGACAGGTGGCTACGGACGTCACCGTCCTCTCGCGCCGGCGCCCGTTGACGCTGGCGCGGCGGTTCCGTGCCTACACCCTCGCGGCCGGCGCGCGCCGTGACCGGGTCCTCTTCGCACTGGCGCTCGTCGTCGCGCTCGGTCTCATCCTCGCGATCTTCACCTTGCCGGGCCGCTTCCCCACGATCACGGTCGCCCCGCTGATCCTGCTCGCCGGGCTGTACCTCGCCAACCGCCACCTCGTCGCCCTCTACGTCGTCATCGCGCTGGGGATGAGCATCGCCGCCCCGCGTCTGCCCACTCCCGGGCCCACCAAGATCGTCATGCTCTCCGCGATCGGCGCGCTCATGGTGATGATGCTCGTCGTCGCGTCCTCCCGGGTGCGGGTGGGCTCCATCGGGTTCCACAGCGAGGACCTCCTCGTCGAGCTGCGGGACCGGATCGCGCGGTCCGCGCGCCTGCCCGGTCTGCCCCCGGGCTGGACGGCGGAGGCCGCCGTGCTGTCGGCCAACGGTGAGGGCTTCTCGGGTGACTTCATGGTGGCCGACCGCACCCACGGCGGGCGCCACCTCGAGGTGGCCCTCGTCGACGTCAGTGGCAAGGGTCGCGAGGCCGGCACCCGGTCGCTGCTGCTGACCGGCGCGCTCGGGGCGCTGCTGGGGGCCCTCACCCCGCCGGCCTTCCTCGGGGCGGCCAACAGCTACCTCGTCCGCCAGGGGTGGGACGAGGGATTCGCCACCGCCGTCCACGTCGACATCAACCTCGACACCGGCGAGTACTCCGTCGGCAACGCCGGACACCCCTCCGCGGTGCGCTACTCCGCGGGCGCCGGCACCTGGGGCCTGCTCGAGGGTGGTCGCGGCCCGGTCCTCGGCATCATGCAGGGCGTGCACTTCACTCGCACCCACGGAAGTCTGGGGATGGGCGACGCGCTGATGATCTACTCCGACGGGATCATCGAGTCGCGCAAGCACGACCTCAGCGAGGGGACCGACCGCATGCTCGGCGCTGCGTCGGAGGCCATGGTCCGGGGAGCCGCGTCCATCACCGACGCCGTCGTCTCCGTCGCGCGCTCGGGCGACTCCGACGACCGCGCCGTCTTCGTCATCGTCCGCCGCTGACCGCGGCTAACCTCGTGGCGTGTCCTCCACCCGCTCGACCCTCGACCACGTCGCCCGTCACGGCGTGCGCACCTTCACGCCCCGCTGGCGCAGCTCGGCGCTGACCACGCAGCGCATGGCGCGGCTGCTGCCCCGCCACGTCGTCCCGGCGGAGGGCATCCTGGACCGGGAGGCGTGGTTCGGGCGGAGCGCGCCGGTGGTCCTCGAGGTCGGCTCGGGGTACGGCGCCGCCGCCGTCGCCTACGCCGCCGCCCACCCCGAGCACGACCTCCTCACCGCCGAGGTCCACGTGCCCGGCGTCGCCCGCATGCTCGCGCTCGCCGAGCCGCTGGAGCTGCGCAACCTCTGGGTGCAGTGCGACGACGCGGTCCCCCTGCTCACCGACCGCCTCCCGTCCGGGTCGCTCGCGGCCGTGCACCTGTTCTTCCCCGACCCCTGGCCCAAGGGCAAGCACGCCAAGCGGCGCTTCGTCCAGCAGCACAGCCTCAGCCTGCTCGCCGACCGGCTCGAGCCCGGCGGCGTCCTGCGGATCGCCACCGACCACCACGTCTACGCGGCCCACGTGCGCACGCAGGTCGCCCACCACGGCGGGTGGACCTTCGTCGAGGGGGAGCGGCCGTCCTGGCGGCCCGACGACGGGTTCGAGGCGAAGGGGCTGCGGGCCGGTCGCTCCGTCGTCGAGTTCACCCTCACCCGCGCCTGACCACCCCACTGAGGGGATGAGGTGCGCGCGTCTGCGACGAAGGAGCAACTGAGCGTGCACCGCATCCCGTCAGTGGTGCCTGGTCGGGGTAACCAGATTCGAACTGGCGACCTTCCGCTCCCAAAGCGGACGCGCTACCAACCTGCGCCATACCCCGGACGTTCTCGTACCGCCCCGTGACCCGGATCTGTGGGCTCGATTTCGGATCACGAGGAGGCGGCCACTAGGCTAACTCCTGCTCCGAGCCGGCCGAGACATCTCGACCGCGACGAGCATGCGGGCGTAGCTCAATGGTAGAGCCCCAGTCTTCCAAACTGACTACGCGGGTTCGATTCCCGTCGCCCGCTCCACGACGCAGGTATGCCGTCCGCTCCCGGTGAGCGGACGGCATACCTCTGTCACGGGGAACGCGTCAGGCGCGGAAGGCGACCCAGGCGTCGTTCATGCGCTCCACCTGACCCGGCGTGAACATGTTCATGCACGAGTCCTGGCGGTAGTCCATGACGTTGTGGATCGGGTCCAGCCCGGGAGCGGTGCACGTGTCGGCGCCGGTCGGGCAGTTGAACTGCGGGACCGCCTCGCGGGGGGTGTCGGCCACGAAGTCGCCGGCGGCCGAGCAGCCGTGGGCGAAGGTGTGCTCGAGCATCATCCAGTGCCCGACCTCGTGGACGAGGGTGTCACCGAGGGCGTACTTGCCAGCAGTGCCAACGGGCATCGACTCGTCGAGCATGACGACACCGTCGATGTAGCTCCGGCCGTTGTTGTCGACGCCCTTGGGGAAGTAGGCCCAGCCGACGAGCCCGCCACCGATGTCGGCGACGTAGACGTTGAGGGTCGTCGAGTCGCCCAGGTGCAGGGCCTGCTTCATGTCGCGCTCGACCTTGCCGGGGACGACGGTGGTCCACGTCGGGTTGACCGTGTGGGTCGTGGCCTCGAGCTCGAAGCGGAACGGCGAATCGGCGGCGTCGGCAGCGGTCGTGCCCGCGAACGCGTCGTTGAGGCCTTCATCTGTGCGGCGATCATCGTCGTCATCCGCGTCTCGGCGGCGCCGCTGAGGGCCATCTTGGACACGACGTGGAAGACGGTCGGGATGGTGACCGAGCCGGCCGCCATGAGCGGGCTGTCCTTGAGCACGCCGTGGGCGTTGGCCTCGTTCTTGCCGTGGAGCGCCGGCTCCGTGGCGCCCTTGGCACCGTCACGCACGCGCGCCGCCGAGGTGGCTCCCGTCGCGGGGTCGCACTCGGCGACGGCGGGCGAGGGCGCGGAGGTGGCGCTCACGCTCACGGGGACGGACAGGGCCAGGGTGGCCGCGGTGAGCGCGATGGCGCCCAGGGCAGGCCGGATGAGACGTCGTGACATCGGGGGATCTCCTCAGGGGTCCGGCCCGGTCGGGCCGCGCGGGGGACCGTAACCCGCCACCCCACCCGAAAGCGGGCTCCGGCCCGACGCGATTCGGGCCGGGGCCGCCGGTGCCGTTAGCATGGTCGCGAGTGTGATCTCCCCGGTGTGCCACGTGCTCACGCCGACCCCGCCAGCCCCAGCTGCTCGCGGAACCGGCGCGCCGACCGGAGGTCATGCACCGCGGGCCACGCGCCCGCACCATCCCGTGATCCCAACCGTGTGGAGTGCCTGAAGTGAAGAGTGCCGTCGAGACCCTCAGCCCGACCCGGGTCAAGATCGTCGTGGAGGTGCCCTTCGACGAGCTCAAGCCCGACCTCGACAAGGCGTACCAGACGATCGGGTCCCAGATCCAGATCCCCGGCTTCCGCCAGGGCAAGGTCCCGGCCCGCATCATCGACCAGCGGGTCGGCCGGGGCGCCGTCGTGCAGGAGGCCGTCAACGAGGCCCTGCCCCGCTTCTTCTCCGAGGCGGTCGAGGCCGAGGGCATCCGCGCCATCGGCCAGCCCGAGGTCGACGTCACCGCCGTCCCCCTCGAGGACGGGCAGGACCTCGAGTTCACCGTCGAGACCGACGTGCGTCCCGACATCGAGCTCCCCGAGCTCGAGGGCATCGCCGTCGAGGTCGACGAGGTCACGGCCAGCGACGAGGACATCGAGGAGCGCCTCACCTCGCTCCGTCAGCGCTTCGGCACCCTCACCCCGGTCGAGCGCGCCGTCGAGAACGGCGACGTCCTGTCGATCGACCTCTCCGCGGTCATCGACGGCGACGAGGTCGACAACGTCGAGGGCGTGACCTACGAGGTCGGCTCCGGCAACATGCTCGACGGGCTCGACGACGCCGTCCTCGGCGCCACCGCCGGTGACGTCAAGACCTTCACCGCCCCGCTCGCCGGTGGCGACCGCGAGGGCCAGGCCGCCGAGTGCACCGTCACCGTGCAGTCGGTCAAGGTCCGCGAGCTCCCCGAGCTCGACGACGACTTCGCCCAGCTCGCCTCGCAGTTCGACACGCTCGAGGAGCTGCGCGCCGACGTCGCCACCCAGGCCGAGCAGGCCAAGAAGTTCGAGCAGGGCGTCCAGGCCCGCGACAAGGTCCTCGAGCACCTCCTCGACTCCACCGACGTCCCCGTCCCCGACGGCATCGTCGAGGCCGAGGTCACGAGCCACCTCGAGGGCGAGAACCGCCTCGACGACGACGAGCACCGCGCCGAGGTCGGCGAGAGCACCCGCAAGGCGCTCAAGGGCCAGTTCCTCCTCGACGCGCTCGCCGAGAAGCTCGAGATCTCGGTCGAGCAGCCCGAGCTCATCGAGTACCTCATCATGAGCGCGCAGCAGTACGGCATGGACCCCAACCAGTTCGCCCAGGCGATCGACCAGCAGGGCCAGGTGCCCGCGATGGTCCAGGAGGTCGCGCGTCGCAAGGCGCTCGCGGCGGTCCTCGAGAAGGCCGTCGTCACCGACACCGCCGGCAGGACCATCGACCTCAACGAGCTCGTGCCGCAGGCCGAGACCGTCGACCCCGAGCTCGAGGACGACGAGTCCGAGTCCGAGCCCGAGGTCGCCACCACCGAGGAGCCGGCCAAGGCCTGAGGTGTCCAGCCCGACCACCGCGTATGCCGTGTGCCCACCGAGAGGTGAGCACACGGCATTCGCGCGTTTCAGGCCTGCTGTCGGGTCCCTCCCGCGGGGCCATGTCGCTCCCGCAGCGGCCTGCCGCTGTGGGGGCATGCGAGGGCGAGAACGCACTGGACGACGGCCGCCCGGTTTGCACCTGCCGCCGATCCGTGATGAGGATCGAGGCATGACCCACGACACGCAGATCACCGTTTCGCGCACCATCGACGCGCCCGCCCAGACGATCTTCGACGTGCTCAGCAACCCCGAGCGCCACCAGCAGCTCGACGGTTCCGGGTTCGTCCGGTCGGACGAGAAGTCCAACCGCATCCAGCAGGTCGGCGACGTGTTCACGATGAACATGTCCGGCGACCACATGGGTGGCGACTACCAGACCGACAACCACGTCGTCGGCTTCTCCCAGAACGCCCTGCTCGCGTGGCAGACCGCGCCGGCCGGCACCGAGCCGCTCGGCTGGGAATGGGTCTGGCGCCTCGAGCCCCAGGGCCCGGGCCAGACGCTCGTCACGCACACCTACGACTGGAGCAAGGTCACCGACAAGGCCCTCCTCCAGAAGGTCTCGTTCCCGCTCGTCCCCGAGAGCGCCCTCGAGGCCACCCTCGCGACGCTCGCCGAGGTGTCGTCGGGCGCGTGACCCCCGGGTGGGCCTGACGCGTTCCGGCCTGCTGTCGGGTCCCTCCCGCGGGGCCATGTCGCACTCGCAGCGGCCTGCCGCCCTGGGGCCATGCGAGCGCGAGAGCGCCGTGGACGACGGCCCGTCTCAGCTGGGCGGTCCGGTCGTGTCGCCGACCCGGAGCGACACCGGGAACGGCTCGCTCGTCGCCGGCTCCCCGGCGAGGCGGCGGCGAATCAGCTCGCCGAGCAGCCGGCCCTTGGCCTCGCCCGGCTGCTCGATCGTCGTGAGGGTGCGGTCGAGCCACGGGAGGTCGACCGCGTCGAACCCGGTCACCGACACGTCCTCCGGGACGCTCACGCCCAGCGCCTCGGCGGCGCGGATGACGCCGGCAGCGAGCAGGTCGGACTGCGCCACGACGCCCGTCGGTTGCTCGTCGGCGGCGACGTCGAGGAGGAGCCGGCCGGCGGCCTCGCCCTGCGCGACGTCGGGTCGCTCGGTCTCGACGAGCGCGCTTCCCGCCGGTGCGGTGTCGACGAAGCCTCGCGCCCGGTCGCAGGCGTCGGGGTAGATCGCGCCCGCCAGCTCGGCGGCATCGACCCGGTGGGTGGGCCGGGCGTGGCCGAGCGGCATGCTCACGTGGGCGAGGCGGCGGTGGCCGAGGTCGAGCAGGTGGCGGGTGGCGGCTGCCGACGCGCCGTGCTCGTCGACGACGACGTGGCCCACCGCGTCGTGGACCGGCGCCCCGGAGCCCACGATGGGGATGCCGCGGGCGAGGAGGTGGTCGACGAGCGGGCTGTCCGTGCGTCCGCAGAGGGGGAAGACGGCAGCGTCGACCGCGTGCCCGGCGACCGGGTTGGCGCCGACCCCGCCGTGGTCGGCGACGAGCAGCATGCTCGTGCCCATCGCGTCGAGCTCCTGCGCGAGTCCGTCGAGGACGGCGAGGGCGAAGGGGTCCCGGAAGGCGTCGCGCAGGCGCTCCTCGACGATGACCGCGACGGCGCCGGCCCGCCCCTGGCGCAGCGAGCTCGCGAGCGGGTCGGGGCCGGCATACCCGAGGTCGGTGGCGGCGGCGCGCACGCGGGCGGCGGTCGCGTCGGCGACCGGGCCGCGCCCGCTGAAGACGAGGGAGGCGGTGCTGATCGACACGCCGGCGCGCGCGGCGACGTCACGCAGCGTCACCTTGCGCGTTTGACGTGGACGGGTCATGCGCGACAGACTATCGAATCGATTCGACACCCGTTCCCCCGGGTCGAGCGGTCACGACACCTCGTATGCCGGGGGCGCACCCGGGGTGTCGCGACCACTCGACCTGCCCGCACCCCGAGAGAGACCGTTCCATGACCAGCCCCGCCCTGCCCCGCGAGCGCGTCGTGTCCGCACGCACCGCCGTCTTCGTCGTCTTCGCCCTCGCGGGCGTGGCGTTCGCGACGTGGGCCTCGCGCATCGCCGACGCCAAGGCCACGCTCGGCCTCACCGCCGGTGAGCTGGGGCTCACCCTGTTCGCGATGTCGGCCGGCTCACTGCTCGCCATGCCCTCGACCGGCCGGTTCGCCGACCGGTTCGGGGTCGTCAGCACGATCCGCGCGGGCATGGTCATCAGCGTGGTCGGCTTCGCGGTCGTCGGCGCCGGGGTGGACCTCGCCGAGTCGCGGGCGGTCGTCGCGGTCGGCCTCTTCCTCATCGGCAGCGGTGTCGGCGTCTGGGACGTGGCGATGAACCTCGAGGGTGCCGGCGTCGAGCGGCTCCTCGGACAGACCGTCATGCCCCAGTTCCACGCCGCGTTCAGCGGTGGCACCGTCCTCTCGGCGCTCGTCGGCGCCGGCATGTCGTGGGCGTCGGTCCCGCTGCTGCCGCACCTCCTCGGCTCCGCGCTCGTCGTCACCGCCGGCGGGTTCTGGGCGATGCGCCAGTTCCTGCCGCGCGAGGTCGAGGACGCCGAGGCCGCGGAGGCGCACCCGTCCGCCACGGCCGCAGCCTCGGACGGCGGCGCCGGCGCCGGCGCCGGCCAGCCGGTCGCGCGCTCCCGGTCGGCGTGGCTCGAGCCGCGCACCCTCCTCATCGGCCTCGTGACGCTCGTCGCCGCCTTCACCGAGGGCACCGCCAACGACTGGCTGGCGGTCGCGTTCGTCGAGGGCCACGGCGTCCCCGCCTGGGCCGGCGTGCTGGCCTTCGCCACCTTCCTCACCTTCATGACGGTGGGACGCCTGCTCGGGACCCGCTGGCTCGACACCTACGGCCGCGTGCCGGTCCTGCGGCTGACGTTCGCCCTGGCCGTCCTCGGCTCGGTCCTCGTCATCTTCGGGAACCCGTGGCTGGCCTTCGTCGGCGCGGCGGTCTGGGGTGTCGGTGTCTCGCTCGGCTTCCCTGTCGGGATGAGCGCCAGCGCCGACGACCCCGCCCGGGCCGGGGCGCGGATGTCGGTCGTCGCGACCATCGGCTACCTGGCGTTCATCGCCGGGCCGCCCGCTCTGGGGTTCCTCGGCGACCACGTCGGTGTGCTCCGCTCGCTGCTCGCCGTCGGCACGATGGCGCTGCTCGTCCAGCTCATCCTCGAGTCGGTGCGCGAGCCGGTGCGCGGGCCCGAGCCCACCGCCGCGGTCGAGGCGGGGGAGCCGGTCCACGACCGCGGCTGACCGGCATACGCCGTTGTGCTCAGGGCGAACACGACCTGGCAGCGGGAGTGCGAGGGCGAACCCGCGCGTTAGGGTCAGCGACAGGCAAGACCACCGATCACGGCAGGAGCGAGACCAGCGTGAGCAGCAACGAGATCGTCGCAGCCGGACCGGGCGAGAGGCTCGGGCTCGACGACAGCATCTACAACCGCCTCCTCAAGGAGCGGATCATCTTCCTCGGCTCCGAGGTGCGTGACGAGAACGCCAACGCCATCTGCGCGCAGATGCTCCTGCTCGCCGCGGAGGACTCCGACAAGGACATCTGGCTCTACATCAACAGCCCCGGTGGCTCGGTGACCGCCGGCATGGCGATCTTCGACACCATGCAGTGGGTCCCCAACGACGTGGCGACCGTGGCCATGGGCATGGCCGCCTCGATGGGCCAGTTCCTGCTCTCTGCGGGCACGCCCGGCAAGCGCTACGCCACGCCGCACGCGCGCGTGATGATGCACCAGCCCTCGGGCGGCATCGGTGGCACCGCGTCCGACATCAAGATCCAGGCCGAGCAGCTGCTCCACATCAAGAAGCAGATGGCCGAGCTCATCGCCGAGCACACGGGGCAGACCGCGGAGCAGATCGGGCTCGACTCCGACCGCGACCGCTGGTTCACCGCCGCGGAGGCCAAGGAGTACGGCTTCGTCGACCATGTGTTCTCACGGGCCGACCAGGCTGGCAAGTCGTCCGACAACCCGGTCACGGACTGACCCGGCGACCAGGAGAGACAACAGACATGAACGCGAACTACCCGACCCGTCCGAGCGGCCTCAGTGTCCCGGCCCCGTCGAGCCGCTACATCCTGCCGCAGTTCGAGGAGCGCACCTCCTACGGCATGAAGCGGACCGACCCCTACACCAAGCTGTTCGAGGACCGCATCATCTTCCTCGGCGTGCAGGTCGACGACGCGTCCGCCGACGACGTCATCGCCCAGCTCATCGTGCTCGAGTCCCAGGACCCCGACCGCGACATCCTCATGTACATCAACAGCCCCGGCGGCTCGTTCACGGCGATGACCGCGATCTACGACACGATGCAGTACATCCGGCCGGACGTGCAGACGTTCGTCGTCGGCCAGGCGGCCTCGGCCGCCGCGGTGCTCCTCGGTGCCGGCGCCAAGGGCAAGCGGTACGCCCTGCCCAACGCCCGGGTGCTCATCCACCAGCCGGCGATCGAGGGGACCGGTGGCATGGCCTCCGACCTCGAGATCCACGCCAACGAGGTGCTCCGGATGCGCGGCTGGCTCGAGGACACCATCGCCCACCACGCCGACCGCGACGTCGAGCTCGTCCGCAAGGACATCGAGCGCGACAAGATCCTCTCGGCGGCCCAGGCCAAGGAGTACGGCCTCATCGACGAGGTCCTCGTCTCGCGCAAGGCCGCGCTCGAGGTCTGAGTCCGGCCCCACACGCTCGGGTGTGCCGTCCGCTTCAGGGAGCGGACGGCACACCTGTGTCCGGGGGGTGCGGGTACGGGCGCCTGACCCGTCGTCCATGCCGCTCTCGCCCGGGCATGGCCCCACGGCGGCATGCCGGTGCGGGAGCGACATGGCCCCGCGGGAGGGACCCGACAACCGGGCCCCGTGGGCCCGCCGGGGCCTGTGGACAACGCCGACGGCGGACCGGGCGACGGTGTCACGCTCGGACCATGCTCGGTGCCGCTGCTCCCCTCCCGTTCGACCCGGGAACCCTCCGCCTGGCGTCGGACCTGCGTCGCAGCGGCATCGAGCCCTCCCGGGGCGGGTGGCACCACGTCCGGCGCGGGGTGTGGGTCGATGCCGGTGTCTGGGCCACGCTGGACCCGACGCAGCGGCATGCCGCGTTCACCCACGCGACCGCCCTGCTCCGACGGCTCGACGAGCCCCTGGTCTGCGCGGTCGAGTCCGCCGCGGCCGTCTGGGGGCTGCCGCGCATCGAGACGTGGCCGCGACACGTGCGACACCTCGTCACGGGCCGGCACGTGCGCGGCTCGGCCCTGCTGCGCCCGCACCTGGGTGAGGAGGTCGAGCCGGTCGAGGTCCACGGGCTGCTCGTCACCCCCGTCGCGCGCACCATCGTGGACCTCGCGCGGTCCGGGACGCTCGTGACCGCGGTGGCGGCCGCCGACCACGCCCTGCGGCACGAGCTGTGCTCGGCCGCGGACCTCGCCGAGGAGGTCGCGCGGCTCCGTCCCCGCGCGCACGGCCGGGTCCGGGCCGCGCTCACCCGCGACCTCGCCGACCCGCTCGGCATGTCCCCGGGCGAGAGCCTGTCGCGGGTGCAGATGTTCGTGCTCCACCTGCCGCGCCCGACGCTGCAGCACCCGATGAGCGACGAGCAGGGGCAGATCGGCGTCGTCGACTTCTGGTGGCGCGGGGTCGTCGGGGAGTTCGACGGACGCGGCAAGTACGGCGTGCCCGCGGGGGCCGACCCGCGGGAGGCGGCCGAGGTCCTCTGGCGCGAGAAGAAGCGGGAGGACCGGTTGCGGCGTCAGGCCGCCGTCGCGCGCTGGACCTGGCGCGACGCCATGCACCCGGAGCTCATGGCCCGGGTCCTCGCCGCCGCGGGCGTCCGGCCCGTCGCCCGTCCCGGGTGGTTCGACCTCGGCGGCACCGCGTCCTGACGCCTCGGGGTCGTCGGGTCCGTCCCGCACGTCCATGGCGCTCCCGACGGTCCCTGTCGCCGTGGCGGCATGCTGCGGCGAGAACGACGTGGCGGTGCGAGCAGGACCCGAGGAGAGGGCCCCGGCCCCTCCACACACCCGCCCCGGGGAGGTTCTGCCCTCAGCGGACAAGGGCGACTCGCGACGCCCCGGAGGCGTTCAATGGGTTGCGTCGGCGTCGCTGCGAGGTAGCGTCGGTGACGTCGCTGAAGACACTCGGCCGGTGGTCGGGGCGCGACACCAGCCGAGTGGACGAAGGGACCCCAGACCAGTGGCACGAGTCGGAGAGACCAGCGACCTGCTGAAGTGCTCGTTCTGTGGCAAGTCCCAGAAGCAGGTCAAGAAGCTCATCGCCGGACCCGCGGTCTACATCTGCGACGAGTGCATCGAGCTGTGCAACGAGATCATCGAGGAGGAGCTCGCCGAGTCCTCCGAGCTCGGTGGCCTCGACGAGCTGCCCAAGCCCCGCGAGATCTTCGACTTCCTCGAGCAGTACGTCATCGGCCAGGACGTCGCCAAGCGCTCGCTCGCCGTCGCCGTCTACAACCACTACAAGCGGATCCAGTCGGGTGAGGCCAGTGGTGGCAAGAAGGACGCCGACCACGTCGACATCTCCAAGTCCAACATCCTCCTCATCGGGCCGACCGGCTGCGGCAAGACCTACCTCGCCCAGACGCTCGCCAAGATGCTCAACGTCCCCTTCGCCATCGCCGACGCGACGGCGCTGACCGAGGCCGGCTACGTCGGCGAGGACGTCGAGAACATCCTCCTCAAGCTCATCCAGGCCGCCGACTACGACGTCAAGAAGGCCGAGACGGGCATCATCTACATCGACGAGGTCGACAAGATCGCCCGCAAGAGCGAGAACCCGTCGATCACCCGCGACGTCTCCGGCGAGGGCGTCCAGCAGGCCCTGCTCAAGATCCTCGAGGGCACGACCGCGAGCGTCCCGCCGCAGGGTGGCCGCAAGCACCCGCACCAGGAGTTCATCCAGATCGACACGACCAACGTGCTCTTCATCGTCGGCGGCGCGTTCGCCGGCCTCGAGAAGCTCATCGAGTCGCGCAACGGCAAGAAGGGCCTCGGCTTCGGCTCCGAGCTGCACACCCCGAAGGACCTCGCCGAGTCGATCCACGAGGTCATGCCCGAGGACCTCATGAAGTTCGGGCTCATCCCCGAGTTCATCGGCCGGCTCCCGGTCATCACGACGGTCGCGCCGCTCGACACCAGCGCGCTCGTCCAGATCCTCACCGAGCCCCGCAACGCGCTCGTCAAGCAGTACCAGAAGATGTTCCGCATCGACGGCGTCGAGCTCGAGTTCACCACCGAGGCCATCGAGGCGGTCGCCGAGCAGGCCCTCGCCCGCGGCACCGGCGCCCGTGGCCTGCGGGCCATCATGGAGGAGGTCCTCCTCCCCGTGATGTTCGACGTCCCCAGCGACGACGAGATCACCAAGGTCGTCGTCACCGACGAGGTCGTCCGCAAGAACGTCCTTCCGACGATCGTGCGCCGCGACGCCGGCCCGAAGCGCCGCAAGCGCACCGCCTGACGCTCCCGCACGCCCACGACGGCGCGTATGCCGTCCGCGCCCCGGGCGTTGTCGCGTCACCGACCCCGGGGGGCCGGTGACGCGCCGGGCTGCCCGGCCGTGGTCGCACGGGCCCCGGCCTGCCAGAAGCCGAGCGCGAGCAGCGCGAGGGCGGCCAGCGCGGCGTACGTGAGCAGGGCGTCGCCCTCGGGGGCCGCCTCCGCCTGGGCGACGAGCAGCACCCAGACCGGGACGGAGAGGCCGAGCACGGCCGCGGAGCGCCGCCCCCACCGTCGCCACGTGGCGCCGGGCACGGTGGCCGCCGCCGGGAACGAGGAGGACAGGGCGGCGGCGAGGTGGATCGTGGCCAGCGCGACGGCGGCGACGAGCACCGCCAGCCAGTCCCCGGCGTCGCCGGGGACGGGAACGCTCATCAGCCAGTTGGCCGCGTGCAGGCCGAGCAGGACCGTGGTGAGCCGCGAGGCGGGGTCGAGGACGACGAACGGCGTGAGGGCGACGAGGACGAACCCGGCGACGAGCGAGCCGCCGGGGGCGACGAGAGTCGTGAGCACGGCGAGCCCCACCGAGGCCACGGCGATGATCGCCCGCAGCGCCTTCTGCGAGGGGGAGGTCATCGGGTCACCATCCTCGGGGCCCGCCGCTGCCGCGCGAGGTCGCGCAGGACGAGGTCGAGGGTGCCCGGGCCGACCCAGGTGACGATGGGGACGCCGCTGAGCCGGGTGCGCGTCATCTCGCGCGAGCGCTCGAGGAGCCGGATCCGCCACGCCAGGCGGGCTCCCGGCGAGAGGTCCTGTTCGGGCACGAGACCGCTCAGCTGCTCGTCGGTGACGTCCCCGGTGGCCATCGAGCGGGGGAGGGTGTCGACGACGATCGTCGAGGTGCCTCGGCGGGCGAGCTGTGCGGCGTGCGCGAGGACCTTCACGGAGACGGCCGGGGTGAGGAAGACGACCAGGGTGCCCACCGACACGGGGTGGCGCAGCTGCCCGGTGAGGCGCTTCTCGTCGACGACGCCACCGTCGGCGACCCGGACCCGGGCGAGCACGTCGAGGACGCGGCGCAACTGGTTGCTCCCGAGGCCCGGAGACAGGCGCGGGCTGCGGTGCGCCCCGAGCACCTGCAGGCCGACCCGGTCGCCGGCACGCAGGTAGTGCTCGGCGACGGCGGCCGCGGCGCGCACGCCGTTGTCGAGGCTGCTGCCGTCGCCGTCGAGGCCGGTGCTGCGGCCGAGGTCCTGCATGGCGTCGACGAGCAGGAGGATCTCGCTGTCCTCGTCGGAGTACGTGGTCGTCACGTGCAGCTCGCCGGTGCGCACCGAGACCGGCCAGTGGATCCGGCGCAGACGGTCGCCGAAGCGGAACGCGCGCACGTCGGCGAGCTCGCTGCCGTCACCGTGCCGTCGGGACCGGCTGCGGCCCACGAGGCCGTCGGGGTCGGGGGTCGGGCTGCGCGCGGAGAAGGCCTCGGGCAGCGGGACGGTCGGCACCGGGGGAGCCTCGGCCGGGCGGGGCGCCCACACGTGCGACCCGAAGGCGCTGCTCACCGCGCACGTGGCCGGTCCGAGCTGGCGCAGTCCCCAGCGGGTGCTCTCGCACAGGACGTCGATGCGGGGCGACTGCGTGACGTCACCGCTCGCCGCGCACTGGCTGGTCGGCGTATAGCGGGTGAACTCGGTCTCGGTGACGGCGAGCGCGACGTCCTCGACACCCCGGCCGGGCCGGGCGTCGACGGTCCAGGCAGTCGTCTGCCCCTCGCGCAGCACCGGGTGCCGCAGCCAGGCGTGGACGACGGGTGAGGTCGTCGGCCAGAGGATGAGCGACCACGCGGCGACGATGACGAAGGGGGCGCCCATGGCCACGGCGTCCGGTCGGCGCATGATCGCGCCGAGGCCCACGAGCACGACCCCGAGGAGGACGGCGCGGGCGTGCGCGGGCGTCGTCCGCCACCGGGCCGCGAGCCGGCTGCCCGCCGGTGGCACGTGGAGCGCGTCGTCGGAGTCGGCGTCGACGTCGTCGGCCGGAGCGCCGCCCTCGAGGCGCTCCGGCTCCGGCTCGGGCTCCGGCAGGGCCGCAGCGGCGCCGCGCTCGCCGTCGCTCACGGCCCCTCGTACCCGGTGCGTCCCTCTCGCCCCGTCGGCGACGGCGTCGGCACCGTCGACAGGAGGGAGGAGATGACGCTCGTCGCGGTGACGTCGTTGATCCACAGCTCGGGACGCACGGTCACGCGGTGGTCCAGCGCGGCGTGGGCGACCGCCTTGACGTCCTCGGGGGTGACGAAGTCACGGCCGCGGATGACGGCATACGCCCGCGCGACGAGCATGAGCGCGAGGGCGCCGCGCGGGGACGCGCCCATGACGAGGCTCGACTGCGACCGCGTCGCCGCGGCGAGGCGCACGCAGTAGCGGCCCACGCCCTCGTCGACGGTGACCGTCTCGACCGCCCGCTGCATCGCGACGAGGCCGGACGCGTCGGTGACGGCCGGCACCGTCTGGGCCTCCTGCCGTCGCTCGAGGCGGCGGCGCAGCACCTCCCACTCCTCCCCGGCGGTGGGGTACCCGAACGAGACCCGCAGCAGGAAGCGGTCGAGCTGCGCCTCGGGCAGGGGGTAGGTGCCCTCGTACTCGACCGGGTTGGCCGTGGCGAGCACGTGGAAGGGCTGCGAGAGCACGAAGGTCTCGCCCTCGACGGTGATCTGGCCCTCCTGCATCGCCTCGAGCAGCGCAGCCTGGGTCTTGGGCGGCGTCCGGTTGATCTCGTCGGCGAGCAGCAGCTCGGTGAACAGCGGCCCACGGCGGAAGACGAACTCGTGGTTGCGCTGGTCGTAGATGAACGCGCCCGTGAGGTCGCTGGGGAGGAGGTCCGGGGTGAACTGGGCCCGCGCGAAGTCGAGCCCGAGCGCCTGGGCGAACGAGCGCGCTGCCAGCGTCTTGCCGAGCCCGGGGAAGTCCTCCATGAGCACGTGCCCCCCGGCGAGCACACCGGCGAGGACGAGCTCGAGGCTGGAGCGCTTGCCGACGACGGCGCGCTCGACCGCCACGAGGACGGCGGCGGCCAGGTCGGAGACCTCGGTCAGGGACGGTGTCTCGGTCACTCAGTGCTCCTCGAGGGTGGTGATGTATGAAGCGAGCTCGTCGGCGCCGACGCGGCGCGGGGGGGACGAGACGAGGTATGCCGTGAGGTCCGGTCCCAGCGCGGCGCGCGACCCGTCGTCGTCGAGGTCCGCGGGGAGCCCGAGGTGGGCCAGCCGGGCCCGGGCCACCGAGCGCACGGTCTGCTGGACCTCCTGCTGGGCGACCGCGTCGCCCGCGATGGCCCGGTCGATGGTCCGGGTGAGGGAGGTGACCCGGCGGTCGCTGCCCCGGACCCGGGTGGGGGTCCCGGCGCTCGTGGTCCACTCCACCGTCCCGCGCTCACCGACGAGCCACGTCCCCAGTGCACCTGCGACGACGAGGAGCCCCGCCGAGGCGAGGAGGAGGAGGGGCTGGTCGAGGCCGGGCGCGACCATGAGGAGCAGCCCGAGGACGGCCGCGACGACGATCGCGGCGGTGAGCTCGCGACCGCGCACGAGCTCCCGGACGCGTGCCCTCATGAGCGGGTACCCCCGCCGAGCGCCGCCAGCGGCCGGAGGAGGTCCTCCCGGACCGTGCGCAGCGCCCGGCGGGCGTCCTCGCGGTGCCCCTCCCCGATGGGGTGCTCGGAGAACCGGGCCTCGCGGTAGTGCGAGGCGAGCCGCTCGATGGCGGCCGGGTCGACCGCGTGCTCGTCGAGCACCGCGGCGACGAGCTCGGCCGGCGTGCGGGCCTCGTCGTCGGCGATGCCGACGGCCCGGGCGCTGCGTTCGAGGGTGAGCCAGGCGTTGATGACGGCCTCGCCCGAGGTCCCGCGGTCGAGCTGGGCCTCGCTCTCGCGCACCCCGGCGACGAGGACGTCGGGCAGGAGACCGGCCCGGACCTCGTCCTTGACGGTCACGGGGTCGCGGCGGAGCCGGCTCACGAGGGCGCGCGCCGCGAGCACCAGGGCGACGACGACGACGAGGACGAGGAGTGCCCGCAGCGTCCAGGCGACGACGGCGGCGACGGTCTCGTTGTCGTCGAGGGGGACGCCCACGACTCCGGGCATCCGGTTGTCACCGGTCTCCTGCTCGACGAGCTCACCGAACTCCTGGGTCGCCGGCGGGCTCTGACCCGGCACGGTGAAGGCCGAGACCGTCCCGGCGCCCGAGACCCAGGCCGCGAGCAGCAGCGCGGCGACGGTGCCGCCCACCCAGCCCCACTCACGACGCCTCACCCGACCGAGCCTATGCCAGCGGCCCGGGCGAGGAGCCTGATCGGACGCCCGGGTCACGGCCGGCCGGTGGGGGGTGGCGGCGCGACACCCCGACGGGCGAGGATGGCGTCGTGGCCATGGCATACCGACTCCGCGCGGGAGACACCGGACCGGTGCAGCAGTCCCCGGTCACGTGCGGCTCGGCCTGCCTCACCGTGGCCCGGATGCTCGTCGACCCCGTCTTCGCCAGCTGGGTGCGCACGGGCGAGCCCCACCTGCCGGGTTCACCTCACGGGGCCGACGAGCAGGAGCGCTTCGCGGCATACGAACGCGTGGTCATGCGGCGGACCAACGGCATCCTCGACGCGCGCCGCCGCCCCCACCTGCCGTGGCCCCGCGCCCTCGGCACCCCGCCGTGGGGGGCGAGGCGCGAGCTCGAGCTCGGTGCGTCCCGGCAGGGCACCCGCTACGACGTCGCGACCCTGCGCCCGCTGTCCCGGACCGCCCTGCGCGAGGCCTTCGACCGCCTCGTCGACGTCGTGGCCGACGGCGAGCCGGGTCTGCTCTACATCGGCGACGGCCGGCTGCCGCGGCACGTCGTCCTCGTGCTCCCCGGTGACGGTGACCGGGTCCTCGACGTCTACGACCCCGGCAGCGGCCGCGTCGACCACCTCCGGCGCGACTCCGTCGTCGAGCGGCGCGTCGCCCTGAGCGGGTGGCAGGTGCCGTGGTTCGCCGTCCAGCCCACCGGGCACCGCCGGGTCACGGTCACCGCGCTCAAGCCGGGGCTCAGCGCCGCCCGGATGACCTCACGCGCCTGACGAGCGGGGTTCCGGCCGACGCGTCGTCGGGACCGGCCCGCCCGCTCAGGCCTGGGGCCTGGGCTTCTCCACCGGGATGAGCTCGACGTCGCTGGCGGTCCACGTCTGCGCCGGGACGTAGTCGAGCGAGCCGGTGATCTTCCCCGCCGCCCGCAGGTCGGACTCGCCCGCCCGGACGTGGTCGAGCAGCGACTCGGGCCCGCCGAGGACGATGTGAGCCACCTCGGCCCGCATCGACAGCTTGGCCTCGGACTTGCTCTTGCGCACCGTCGCGAGGGCGGCGCCCACGGCCCCGAGCATCGCCGGGTCGGCGGGCTCACCGGCCAGCCGGACCTCGTCGGCGGTCGGCCAGGAGGTGAGGTGCACCGAGCCCTCGTGCCACCAGGACCAGACCTCCTCGGTGACGTAGGGGAGGAAGGGCGCGAGGAGGCGCAGCAGCGAGTCGAGCGCGAGGCGCAGTGTCGCCCGGGCGGAGGCCGCTGCCGTGGCGTCGACGCTCGCGCCGTAGGCCCGGTCCTTGACGAGCTCGAGGTAGTCGTCGCAGAAGGTCCAGAAGAAGGTCTCGGTCACCTCGAGCGAGCGGGTGTAGTCCCACGACTCGAAGCCGGCGGTGGCCTTCTCGATGACGTCGGCGAGCCCGGCGAGCAGGCCCCGGTCGAGCGGGTCGGTCACCATCGCGGCGAGGTCGCCGTCGACGTCGCCGAACGACAGGGCGAACTTCGACGCGTTGAGCACCTTGATGGCGAGACGTCGGCCGACCTTCATCTGGCCGACGTCGTAGGCGGCGTCGGTCCCGAGCCGTCCCGAGGCCGCCCAGTAGCGGACCGCGTCGGCGCTGTGCTCGCGCAGCACGTCCTCGGGGGTGACGACGTTGCCCTTGGACTTGCTCATCTTCTTGCGCTCGGGGTCGAGGATCCAGCCGCTGATCGCGGCGTTCCTCCACGGGGCCGTGCCGTGCTCGTAGTAGGCGCGCACGATGGTGGCGAACAGCCACGTCCGGATGATGTCGTGGCCCTGCGGCCGCACGTCCATCGGGAAGACCTTGTCGAACAGCGGGTCGGTCGTGACCGCACCCTCCTCGTCGACCCGCCGCCACCCGGCCGCGATCTGCGGCGAGAGCGACGACGTGGCCCACGTGTCGAGGACGTCCGGGTCGCCGATGAAGCCACCGGCCCGGCCGCGCTGCGACTCCTCGAAGCCCTCGGGTGCCTGCGTGACCGGGTCGACCGGCAGCGACTCCTCGGAGGGCACGATGGGCTGGTCCCACACGGGCTCGCCCTCGGCGTCGAGGGGGTACCAGACGGGGATCGCCACGCCGAAGAAGCGCTGGCGCGAGACGAGCCAGTCGCCGTTGAGCCCCGTGACCCAGTTCGAGTAGCGGGCCCGCATGAACGGCGGGTGGAAGTCGACGGACTGGCCCTGACCGACGAGCTTGTCGTTGAGGGCGGCGTCCCGGCCGCCGTTGCGGATGTACCACTGGCGCGACGTGACGATCTCGAGCGGCTTCTCACCGCGCTCGTAGAAGTTGGCCTTGCGCTGGGTCGCCTTGGGCTCGCCGTCGAGGTCGCCGCTCTCGCGCAGGGCGGCGACGACCGCCTCACGGGCCGCGTGCACCGTCTTCCCGGCCAGCTCGGCGAACAGCTCCGCGCCGGGGCCGGAGGCGACCCATGCGGGCACCTCCGCCTGGATGCGGCCCTGGCGGGTGATGACCGAGCGGGTGGGCAGCTGGAGCTCGCGCCACCAGATGACGTCGGTGAGGTCGCCGAAGGTGCAGCACATCGCGATCCCGGCGCCCTTGTCCATCTCCGCCATCGGGTGGGCCACGACGGGCACCTCGACCCCGAAGAGCGGTGAGCGGACCGTGGTGCCGAACAGGCCGGCATACCGCTCGTCGTCGGGGTGGGCGATGAGGGCGACGACCGACGGGATGAGCTCGGGGCGCGTCGTCTCGACGTACACGGGCTCGGCGCCGGCGCCGTGGAACGCGACGCGGTGGTAGGCGCCCGGGTAGTCGCGCGCCTCGAGCTCGGCCTGCGCGACCGCGGTCTGGAAGGTCACGTCCCACAGCCCGGGAGCCTCGGCCTGGTAGGCCTCGCCGCGCGCGAGGTTGCGCAGGAACGCCTGCTGCGCGGTCGCGCGGGAGTGGTCGTCGATGGTGCGGTAGGAGATCGTCCAGTCGAAGGACTGGCCGAGGCGGCGGAAGAGCGACTCGAACGCCTTCTCGTCCTCGACGGTCAGCTCGTCGCACAGCTCGATGAAGTTCTGGCGCGAGATCGGCATCGCGTCGCCGGCCCGCAGGCTCTTCGCGTCACCCCGGTGCGGCGGCACGAAGGAGGGGTCGTGGGGGAGAGAGGCGTCGCCGCGCACGCCGTAGTAGTTCTGGACGCGCTTCTCGGTCGGCAGGCCGTTGTCGTCCCACCCGATCGGGTAGAAGACGTTGAGGCCGACCATCCGCTTGTAGCGGGCCATGCAGTCGGTGTGCGTGTACGAGAACACGTGGCCCATGTGCAGGCTGCCCGACGCGGTCGGCGGGGGAGTGTCGATCGAGAACACCTCGGCCCGCGAGCCCCGGAGCGCCTTGGCCCGGTCGAACGCGTAGGTCTGCTGCTCCGCCCACACCCGGCCCCACTTGTCCTCGAGGCCGTCCAGCGAGGGGCGCTCCGGGATCGTGGCAGCGCGGGACGGGGTGAGGTCAGCAGACATGGGCGTGATTCTCCCAGAACGTCACGGGTGCTCCCAACCGGGTTCCCCGCGGCGTATGCCGTCCGCTCGCCCGGGAGCGCGGCCGGGCGGGGTCAGGAGCCGCGGGGCACGCGGAGCATCCGGCCCATGCCGAGGCCGACGACGGCCACCCCGACGCCGAGGAGGAGCCAGAGGACCGTGGTCCGGTCGGCGGCTCGCGGGTCCGCGGAGGGGGTGAGGTCGACCGTCGTGACCCGGGGCGCCACGGGCGCCTTGGGGGTTCCACCGGGGCGGACCGGTCCGGCGACGCTGTCGTCGAAGGCGGCGGTCATCGCCTCGTAGGGCTGGACGACGCCCCAGCCGGACACGTCGTCGCGGACGGTGCGCGTGCCGCGGGAGGCCGTGGCCTGGAGCCGGTAGGTGAGGTCCGCCGGGCTCGCCGACGGGAACCGCTGGCGGAGCAGGGCGGCGGCCCCGCTGACGTACGCGGTCGCGTAGCTGCTCGACTGGCCCTCCTGCGAGAAGATGCAGTCGCCCCAGGCCCGGAAGGTCGTGGCGACGTTGTCACCCGGGGCCGCCACGTCGACGTGCGGGCCGTGGATCGAGTCCTCGGTGACGACGTCGGACCCGGTGGTCGCGGCGACGCCGATGACGCCGGGGTTGGCGGCGGGGAAGCGCAGGCCGTCCTTGACCTCGGCGGCCTGATCGCGGTTGCCCCCCGAGGCGACGACGACGACACCGGCCCTCACCGCGGCGGCCACCGCGGCTCGGACGTCACGGCGGTCCGCCGTCGTCGAGAGCGAGAGGTTGATGACGTCCGCACCGGCGGCGACCGCCCAGGCGATGCCCGGGGCCAGGTTGGCCGCGCGCTGCTGGGCCTCGTCGCCACCGGCCTCACCCCCGGTGATCTTCACCGGGAGGATCAGGGCGTCGGGGGCGATCCCGACGACTCCTGACCGCTCACCGAGGTCCCGGGCGGCGATGATCCCGGCGATGGCGGTGCCGTGGCCTGACTCGTCGGTGGTGGCGGGGCCCCCGACGAAGCTGCGACCCGGCAGGACCGACCCCCGCGGGAAGTGCGCGTTCGTCGCGGAGACCCCGGAGTCGACGACGGCGACGAGCACTCCCTTGCCGGTCGAGAGCCCCCAGGCGCGACGGGCCCCGAGGCGGGCGACGCCCCCGGGCTCCTCGGCGACGTAGCGGACCTGGTTCTCGGTGCAGGCGCGCGGCTCGGCGTGGGCGAGCGGCGTCGCCACGGGGACCACGACCCCGGCGGCCAGCAGGCCGACGGAGACGAGGCCGGCGGCGCCCGTACGGCGACACGTCACGACGCGGCGGCCACGGCGGTCTGCGCCGCGCGGACGCTGAGCACCGGTCCGGTGCGGAAGAGCTCGGCCCAGGACTGCGGCACGGGCGAGACGTCACCCTCCTCGTAGCCCAGGCGCTGGAGGAGGTCGGGAGTCGACCCGTCGATGGCGTAGGCCGTGCCGGTCTGGTCGATGGCCAGCAGCGGGCCCGCGGTGACCGAGCCCGCGCCGACCGCGCGGACGAGCGCGCCGGTGCCGAGGTCGACGGCCGCGCTCGTGCGGCCCGGGGCGGCCCTGACCGTCGTTGACGTCGACAGGGCGACCGCGGGCTCCTTGCCGCGCGCCGAGGTGAGCGTCGCGCACGGCGCCTCGCTGACGAGGGTCGGCAGCGAGGTGGGCCAGGCCTGTGGGGCGATGCGCTGCTGCTGCACCGTCAGCTGGGTGACCTGCGCCGGGGTGACGGGGAGGTCGTCGGTCGTGCTGCCCGAGCCGACCCGGTACAGGGCGTGCGCGACGTCGGGCAGGGGCTCGAGCTCGCCGGCCGCGTTGATGAGGTAGCGGCGGGCCTCCTGCCCGGTGTTGGCGACCGCGAGCACGGAGCCGACGGTGGCGCCCGGGGGAAGGCCGGCGGCCGGCTTCCCGAAGTCGGGGATGCGCAGCGGGGCCAGCTCCGGGCCGAGCGCGAAGAGGTTGGTCCAGACGGCCGGAGCGGCCTGTGGCCTGCGTCCGTCCAGGCCGAGCGCGATGGTGACGGTGGAGAGGTTGCCCGCGGCGACCGGGTGGCGCAGGCCCCCGGAGACGACGAACGTCTGGCCGCTGGTGGTGACGAGCGCCGCCCCGGGCGCGGTCGGGGTGCTCTTCGCCGAGGCGCCGACGGCGGTGGTCACGCCGTTCTCGGCACCGAGGCAGGACACCCAGCCGGAGTTGGTGAGGGAGTCGGGGGGCGTCAGCGAGTCGGGGGCGCCGAGGATGCCGATGGTGCTGCCCCGCTTCTTCGTGGCCAGCTTGTCGTCCGCGACGGTGATGACCTCGAAGCTCCTGGCCGGGATGAGCAGGCGCGCGCTCGTCGTGTTGAGGACCGGATGCAGCGTCTTCTTGATCGAGACGTAGCGGGCGCCGCTCGTCTTGGCGATGACGAGCTTGTTGTCACCCCAGTTGTCGGGCAGGGAGCCCTTGAGCCAGCCGAAGGCAAGGCTCCCGATGACGAGCACGACGGTGAGGGCGAACCCGCCGATGACCGCCCTCATGGGGCGGTGCGGCTCGACCTCGCGCCCGCCGGGCGCCCCGCTGACGAACGCGGTGGTGAGGCGCCGCTTGCTGAACGACTGGGCGTCGACGAGGTCCTTCTTGGTGGCCACCCCGCGACCTCAGAGGAGCCCGACGGCGAAGGCCGCCAGGGGGACGAGGGTGACGAGGGCCACGCCTTCGACGGCGTCGGCGATCCGGCCGAGCTGGACCCGGGTGCGCGGCAGGATGAGCGCGAGGGCGACGACGACGGCCGCCGCACCGGCCAGACCGAGCGCGAGCGCCGGTCGCCAGCCCGGGTGGGTCTGGGCGGCGCTCACGGCGGCGACGGCGACGCCGGCGACCCCGGACACCATGGCGATGAGGACCGTGGTGCGGGTCCGGCTGTGGCGGGTGCGCAGCAGGGTGGCGATGAACCCGACGAAGACGAGGAGGGCACCCGTCACCCCGGCGGAGACGAGCTGGGGGGTGCAGAGGACCATGACGGCGGCGCTCGCGACCCCGAGGGCCACCATGAGCTCGTGTCCGGCCGCGACCTGCCGGCGCACCGCCTCGCGCTCGACCTCGGGGGTGTCGGCGAAGATCTCGAGGTCGGACTTGGGCGGGTGCGTCGAGAGCCTGCTCGTCGAGATGCCCACCCACGGGAGGACGTTGCCGGCCATGGTCGCCATGAGGAACGTCCCGGCTGCGACGGTGGTCATGCTCCAGCCGACGTGGTGCGTCAGCGTGCCGAGCACGGCCATGGCGACGCCGACGACGGCGGTGGCCCCGACGAGGAGGCGGGAGCGGGTGACGGCCACGGCACCGAGCACGCCCATGAGCGCGACCGCCGCCCCGGCATACACGAGGCCTTCGCCCCAGAGCGGCGCGTCGGGCACGGCGGCGTAGCCCGCCACTCCGGCATACGCCACGGCAGTCAGGGCGAGCGCGACTGCGGCAGAGGGCTGTTGGCGGACGTGGGCGAGGACCGCCGCCGCACCGACGAGCAGGACCGCGCACGCGCCGGCGAGGGCGGCGATGAGCAGGCCGCTGTCCCGGGCGGTGAAGAGGGCGTAGGCCGCGGCGACGAACAGGACGACCGCGGCGCCCACGGCGGTGCCCGCGCTGTTGGCGGCGGTCCACGGCGTGAACTGCGTCTCGACCAGGTCGGCGACCGCCTCGACGACGTCGTCGTAGACCTTGTCGCCATCGGGGCGGTTGGGCTCGAGCGCGAGGACCGAGCCGTCCTCGATCCCTTGTGCCGCAAGGCTTCTGTCACTCTCGACAGCGGAGCCGTCCGAGCGGACCAGGCGGTACCCCATGCTTGCGGAGTGGGCGTCCAACACGCCGAGCTCGCGGGCCAGGTCGGGGATGACCTCGGCCACCGGGATGGACCCCGGGATCCCGAGGTCGGCGCGCCGGGTCCCCGACGTCACCGACAGCCTGACGAGCGACGTCGCCGTGCTCTGACTCACGTGTGGTCCTCCCCGGTGGTGCATGCCCTGATGTGTCCCGCCGCAGCGGAGAACGGACATGAGCATAGACCGGGGAGTTCTCCCCATTGGCGCTCCGTGACTCCCCCCGTATGGTCTTCCCTGTCAGGACTTCGGGGGAACGACAGGCCGGGGTCGCACCACCATGAGTGGTCGGGTGGACCACCGAGGTCCCCCAACAGAGAAGGGAAGTGACATGTCAGACAGCCACAAGGTTGGCGCCGGCGCCATAGCCAAGAGCGCGAGCATCGTCGACCAGTCCAAGAGCGACCTCAAGAACAAGCTGGGCACCCTGCAGGGGCAGATGGAGCAGGTGAAGGCGCACTGGGAGGGTGCCGGCGCCGGCGCCTTCCAGAACGTCCAGGTGGCCTGGACGAAGCAGGCCCAGGACCTCGTCGACATCCTCGAGAACTTCCGCGAGAACCTCATCTCCAACGACAAGCAGTACACCGCGGACGACCAGGGGTCGTCCGAGCTCCTCAGCAAGTACGTCTCGCAGATGGGTGGCAAGTGATGAGTGGCGGTCAGGACATCAAGGTCGTCGGTGGCGGGCTCGACGCGCTCATCGGGGACATGGTCAAGGGCGTGGCCGACCTGCGCAGCAAGGTCGACGAGATGGAGCGCGACCTCAAGCCCCACATGGGCGAGTGGGAGGCCGGCGCCAAGGGGGCCTTCGAGGACGTCAAGCGCACGTGGGGCACCGAGGTCAACGACCTCAACGAGCTGCTCCTCGACATCAAGAAGGCCGTCGAGCAGTCCAAGGAGGCCTACCTCGCCGGTGAGCTCCGCAACAAGAACAGCTGGTCCTGACCGCACGGTCACGGACAGGTGGGGCCGTGCCGGCACCCCAGGACCGGGTGCCGGCACGGACTGCGTCGCTGCGACGGGGTGTCGCGGCGGTGCGGTGACGAGCGAGATGGGGAGAGAGCGATGGCGGGCGACGAGGTCGAGTACCCGACCGAGTACATGAACACCTTGGCCAACACCAAGCAGACGAAGTGGGCCGACGAGTCCACCGAGGGCGTCCGGAGGATCCGCGACGCCATCGCGGACCGGGACTCCTTCGGCGACCTGCCGGACCTCGCCTCGTACGGCTCGGTCTTCGAGGAGGTCCGCACGATCTACCTCGAGACGCTGCGTGGCGCCAAGGACGACCTCGACGCGGTCGCCCAGGGCATCCGGACCTCGGCCCAGCAGATGCAGGACCGTGACGACCAGGCGGGGGCCGCCTTCCTCGAGCTGTGGCAGCGCTGGGAGAACGGACCCCTCGCGAGCACGCAGAACCACGATCAGGCGTCGTCGACGGAGTCGGCGCAGACCGCGGCCGTGACCGCCGAGTCGGCGGAGGCCGCGACGACCGGGACGACCGTGACGCCCGAGGGCGGGGTCACCCCCGCCGGGGAGACCGGCAGCACCCGCGACGAGGGCGCCGTCCCGACGGGCGGGCCCACGTCGCAGACGCCGCCCCCGCAGTGACGATGCCCGCCCGCCCACCACACCTCCGTCGTGGGGTCGCCCTCGCCGTCGCCGCAGCGGCGGCGCTCGCGACCCTCGTCGGCGTGCCCTCGGCCTCCGCGGACGCGCTGGACGACGGGCAGTGGTGGCGCGCGGCGATGGGCGTCGACGAGCTCCACCGCACCGGCGCTGGCCAGGGGGTCACGGTGGCGGTCATCGACGGGCCGATCGACTCGAGCGTGCCCGAGCTGCGCGGCCTGGTCACGTCCTCGAGCACCGAGTGCCTCACGCAGGGAGGGGGGCGACAGTCCGCCACGGCGAAGGGTGCCGTCGCGGACCACGCCACGAGCATGGCCTCACTCATCGTCGGGAGCGGGAAGGGCACGGCTGTCGGAGGGCGCGGCATCGCCGGGATCGCCCCACGAGCGACGCTGCGCCACTACGCGGTGCTCTACGCCGACACCACCGATGGCGGCCGGGACGGCTGCCGCCTCGACGACACGGGGCTGGACCAGTCGGGTGCGGCCACGGCCCGCGCCATCCGCCTGGCCGTCAAGGACGGCGCGAGGGTGATCAGCGTCAGCCTGTCGGTCGACTACGACGGCGCGCTCGTCGAGGCGCTTCTCGATGCCTACCGGGCCGGGGCGATCGTCGTCGCCTCCACCAACAACGACACCCGCAACGTCTTCTGGCCCGGGATCGGCAACGGCGTCGTCACGGTGACCCACGTCGACGCCTCGGGGAACCTCGACTCCAGCGCCCTGCGCAAGAGCCCGCTGCTCGACTTCGCGGCCCCGGGGAGCAAGGTCGCCTCGGGTGCCTCGACCTCGTCCGGATGGCGCAGCGACGTGATCGCCGACGGCGCCTCGCAGGCCACGGCCATCACGGCGGGGGGCCTCGCGGCCGTCTGGTCGGCGCACCCGGACGCCACGGGCAACCAGGTCCTCCAGGCCGCCAAGGACGCCATCGGGCTGCGCGCCGAGAACGGAAAGTACCTCACCTGGTTCCGGCGCGTGGGCAGCAACCTGCCGGCGTCGACCGGCAAGACCGAGTCCTACGGCTTCGGCATCTTCGCTCCCGCCGACGCGGTGAGGCTCGACGTGGAGTCGCTTCCCGACTCCAACCCGATGGTCGTCGACACGGGTGTCGTCTCACCGACCGCAGCGCAGATCGCCGCCGCCGTCGGCGCCGCACCCTCCTCCTCGCCCTCGACCCCGGCATCGCCGTCGGTCGGTGCGACCCCCACCGGCGCGGCCCTGCCCGCTCCGGCCGAGGACGACACCTCCGAGGGGGGCGGGGCCGCCCTCGGGTGGGTGCTCGTCGGCCTCCTCGCGCTCGCGCTGGTGGCCGCTTCCCTCGTCCTCACCCTCCGACGCCGGGCGGCGCGGGCCCACGGCACCGATGCCCCCGCACCCACTTCACCGTCCCACGACACCACGGCAGCGACGGATGGGCTCGCAGTCACGACGAAGGAGCACAGTCATGGCGGTCATTGACGACGGGGGCGGCGGACCCACGCTCAACCCGAAGGCGAAGCACTTCGAGCGGCAGCTCTTCAAGGTCTTCTCGTCCAGCACGGCGTCCATCTGGTTGACCCAGGACGACTGGAAGGGTGCGAAGACCCAGCTCGAGGACCTCGCGCGCGACGTGCGCACCGTGCGTGACGAGCTCCAGGCGCCCCCGAACGGTGGACGTGGCTGGGTCGGCCCGGCTGCCGAGGCGGCCCTGTCCACCCTCGAGAAGCTCGGGGCCACCCTCGACGGCCACGCGACCAAGGTCGGCGACGTCGACACCAGCCTCGGGCAGGTCTACACGGCCATCACCGACGCGAAGTCCGCGTGGTACTCCGAGGTGGCGAGCATCTCGACCCACGTCGACCCGGCCGCCCACACCCGCCTCCCGGCGCCCTACCTGCCGACGGCCGAGAACCGCGCCGCGTACAGCGTTCCCGACGGCGCGGCCGCAGCCGCGGCCGAGGACGCCCTGTGGGAGCAGCGCAACCAGGCCGCCAAGCGGGTCCTCGACCAGCTCGGCACCGACACGCAGACGGCGACCGCGACGATGCCGATCGAGACCAGGACGAAGTCCGAGACGCCGTACAGCCCCCCGGGTCCGGGTGGTGGCGACGGCGACCACCCGACCGGGACGAGGACCCCCTCGACCTCGGGCGGCTACGCCGTGCATCCCGACACCGGGTTCGTCCTCCACGAGGACGACGACGACGGGGGCGACCGCGACCCGGACGGCGAGGAGATCCCCGACCCGGACCCCCAGGACCCGGAGGTCACCGTCGTCGACCCCGAGCTGCCGGAGCCCGACCCGGAGACCCAGCTCGACCCGATCAGCTCCGACGGCGACACCACGGGCACGATCGGCACGAACCCGACCGGTGGGCCGACCTCGGCCGGCATGCAGGCCGCCGGTGGGGGCGGTGGCGGTGGCGTCGGGCCCGGTGGGCTCGCGGCCGGCGGCGTGGGCGCCGGCGCGGCCGGCATCGGGGGCCTCCTCGGCTCCCGAGGGGGCCTGGCCGGACTCGGCGGCGGACCCCGCGGGGGTGCGCGCGGCGGAGCGAGCGGCGCTCGCCCCGGTGGCGGTGCCGGCGGGCGCGGGGGCACGGCCCTCGGAGCCGCCGGCGGGGCCCGCGGTGGCGCGATGGTCCCGGGCGGCGGCGGCGGGGCGGGGGGTCAGTCCCGGGCCGGTGCGTCGGGACGGGGCAGTGCCGTGAAGGGAGCCAGCGGCTCGGGCCGCTACGGCGTCCCGAAGCTCGACGGCAAGGGCACCGGCGCAGTGCCGGCGGGCTCCGGCCAGGTGAGCAGGGTCGGTGGCGGCAAGGCCGGCGGACGCGGCGCGTCCGGACGCGGAGGGGCCGGTGCCGCGGGACGGGGCGGACCCGTCGGCGCGGCCGGTGCCGGTGGCGCGCGCAAGGGCGATAAGGGCACGGCCACGGACGTGGACAAGCTCACCCGCGAGGACGAGGACACCTGGTACGACGGCACCGACGAGTCCAGCCCCCAGGTCTGGGACTGAGGCGTCACCCGCCGTCCGGTGTCGGGGATCCGGGGTTCTGGCCCCCGGAGGGCACCCGGATCCCCGACACCCGGCCGACCGTGTCGGGTCGCTCAGCCCGAGGTCATCCGCCGGATGGCCTCCACGCCACCCGCGGCGACCACGCCGAGCGGCACCGACAGTGCGACCGTGAGGCCCTCGAGGGAGTCGGCGAAGCGGGACATGCGGGTCGAGCGGTACCCCTGCACGAGGGCGGTGGCGCTGAGCACGCTGACCCAGCCGATGCCGGTCGCGAAGAGGAAGACGACGACCGTCGCCCCGCCCCAGCCGCTCGTGAGCAGCGCGTACGCGCCCGCCAGGAGGAGGGCCGCGCAGGCGCCCAGCATGCTGTAGCGCGGCAGCCGGTCGCGGACGGTGCGTGACTGGTAGCCGCAGGCCAGCGCGGCGACGACGACGACCGCGACGGTGCCCCACCGCGAGGTGGTGTCGGGCGCCGGGGTCGTCACGGCGAGCCACCCGCCCACCGCGGCGGTGAGGGAGAGGTATGCCGTCCCGATCGCGACGATCTCGCGCGCGGCGTCGAACCGGGCGCGCACGTCGTCGCGCGTGATCCGCTTGCGCCGACCCGCGCTGCGCTCGCGGACCGACCAGATCGTCGTCGAGAGGCGGTCGGTGTCGACGAGCTGGTTGGCGTCGACGACGAGGCTGGTCGTGGGCAGGAGCCGCACGAGCAGCGGGCACAGCCCGGTGACGACGGCGGCGATGGAGTGGCCCGGCCAGTCGAGCACGGTGCCCGTCCCGACGAGCAGCCCGAGCCCGCCGATCGTGGCGAGGACGGTCCGGTCGCCGGGGGAGTCGGCGTCCACCCGGGTCCGCGTGATCGCGAGGGCGAGCACGGCCACCGCGCAGCCCGCGACGACGGCAACGGACTCGCGCCCCGGCGTGGCCGGCCAGGGCAGGGTCAGCCCCGCGGCCAGTCCGAGGGCGGGCGCGGTCGCGGCGGCGGCGAAACGGTGGGAGCGGTTGCTGCTCAGCGCCGCGAGCCCGATGGCCCCGGCCGCGAGCAGCGCCGCCGCGACCGTCGGCATCCACGAGGTGGGTGCCCCGAGGACGGTGCCGGTTCCCGTCGTCGCGCCGAGCGCGAGGCCCCACGCCGCGACCAGGCTGACGATCGCGCCGAAGGCGGCGGCGAGCCAGATGAGCTGGGTGGCGACCGCCGGGGGAGCGGCCCGCTTGCGGTGCGGCGCGCGGGGGACCGCGCCCACCGTCACGAGGCCGGAGCGAGGGGTGGTCGCCTCCGAGACCTCGCTCGAGGAGGCCTCCCCACGGCGGCGCGTCGACGCGTCGACCTCGGGGCTCGCAGTGGCCGGCTCGGCGGGCTCGCGGTGGCGTCCACCGGACCCGGCGGGCGCACTGGACCGGGCGCCCCCGGCGCTGCGGCCGCGGTCGAGGTTGAGGATGTCGCGGGTCACCGCGTGGGTCGTCACCGGGACGACGCTGAGGATCGACCCGGTGGGCACCGACTCGTCGAAGGTGTCGAGCGGTCCGAGGATCCGGCCGCTGGGGGTCGAGACGGCGTGCGGGTTGGCGCGGGAGGCGATGCCGAGGACCGACAGGACCTCGGTGACCTGCGCGCCGACGGGGACGACGAGGTCGTAGCGGCGTCCGCCGGCGCTGAGGGTGATCTGGAGCCCGGCACCCACGTCCGTACCCGGCATACCCCACCCCTCGTCGTCGACACGGCCAGCACCCACGTCGAAGGATAGGCGGCAGGGCCGTTCCGTGGTGCGGCACCCTCGGTGCGCGTGGCGGACAGGAGATAGGTTGACCCGGTGCGAGCACTGGGGAGGGCAGCGTGACCGCGACGGTCGGAGGGGCGCGTCAGGAGGCACCGTCGGTGCCCACCGGCCGGATCGTCCTGCAGCCGCCGCCGGAGATCACCCCGGCCGAGGGCCTGAGCACCCTGCTCATGCAGGCGGTGCCGATGCTGGGCTCGGTCGGCTCGATGGGGTTCGTCGCGCTCTCCCAGCCCGGCCCGCGCGGGATCATCGGTGCCGGCATGTTCCTCATCGCCTCCCTCGGCTTCGTCTTCGCCAGCGGCATGCGCCAGCGCCAGCAGCACACGACCGAGGTCGTCTCCAACCGTCGCGAGTACCTCGCCTACCTCGCCGAGGTCCGCGGGACGGTGCGCGACGCCGCGAGCAAGCAGCGCGAGGCCGGGCTCTGGAACTTCCCCGCCCCGGACTCCCTCCCCCTGCTCGCCGAGGAGAAGAGCCGCGTCTGGGAGCGCCTGCCCAAGGACGACGACTTCCTCCACGTGCGGATGGGCACGACCTCCCAGCCGCTCTGCCTCACCCTCGAGCCGGCCGAGACGCCGCCGCTCGCCCAGCTCGACCCGGTCGCCGCGTCCGCGCTGCATCGCCTGCTCACCACCCACCGCGTCCAGCACGGGCTCCCGGCGTCGGTGTCGCTCCCGGCGTGGGCGCGGGTCCAGGTCACCGGCGAGGCCGGCCCGACGCGAGCGCTCGCGCGCGCCCTCGTCGTCAACGCCGCGCTCATGCACTCGCCGAACACGCTCATCGTCGCGGCCCTGACCGGGCCCGACGCGCGGGCCGAGTGGGACTGGCTCAAGTGGCTGCCGCACGCCCTCAGCCCGCGCGAGCGCGACGCGGTCGGTCCGTCGCGGCTCGTCGCCGAGTCGGTCGACGAGCTCCTCGAGCTGCTGCCCGACGACGTCACCGACCGCCCGCGCTTCGGGCCGGGCAGCCAGCGCCCCGCGCCGCACGTCCTCGTCATCGTCGACGGCGCCCGCCTGCCCCGGCACAACCCGCTCGTCACCGACGACGGGGTCCTCGGCGTCACCGTCCTCGACCTGCCCGAGCAGTGGGGCGAGCTCGACAGCACGACCACCCTGCGGCTCGCGGTCGACGGGGCGCCGCACGCGACCGCGGACGGCCAAATGCCCTTCGAGATCCTCAGCCTGAGCCGGGGCGGCGCCAAGGGCCTCGCCGACCAGATGAGCCTCACCCAGGCCGAGGCGGCGTCTCGTCGCCTCGCCCCCATGTTCACCAGCGGCGAGGTCGAGGTGCGCGACGCGCTCACGTCGAGCACGGAGCTCGTCGACCTGCTCGGTCTCGGGGACGTGCGCGACTTCGACCCGACCACGGCGTGGCGCCCCCGGCTCCAGCGCGACCGGCTCCGGGTGCCCATCGGCGTCGGCGCGAACGGCCAGGTCGTCGCCCTCGACATCAAGGAGTCGGCCCAACAGGGCATGGGTCCGCACGGGCTCGTCATCGGCGCGACCGGCTCCGGCAAGTCCGAGCTCCTGCGCACGCTCGTCCTCGCGCTGGCGATGACCCACTCGTCCGAGCAGCTCAACTTCGTGCTCGTCGACTTCAAGGGTGGCGCCACATTCGCCGGCATGGCGGACATGCCGCACGTCTCGGCCGTCATCACCAACCTCGGTCAGGAGCTCACCCTCGTCGAGCGCATGCAGGACGCGCTCCAGGGGGAGATGACCCGGCGCCAGGAGCTGCTGCGCTCGGCCGGCAACTTCGCCAACGTCACCGACTACGAGAAGGCCCGGGCCGGAGGGGCCGACCTCGAGCCCCTGCCCGCGCTGCTCATCGTCGCCGACGAGTTCTCCGAGCTGCTCTCCGCCAAGCCCGAGTTCGCCGACCTCTTCGTCGCCATCGGCCGGCTGGGCCGGTCGCTCTCCATGCACCTGCTCCTCTCGTCGCAGCGCCTCGAGGAGGGGCGGCTGCGCGGGCTGGAGTCGCACCTGTCCTACCGGATCGGCCTGCGCACCTTCTCCGCCGGCGAGTCCCGCACCGTCATCGGCGTGCCGGACGCGTACGAGCTGCCGCCCATCCCGGGCCTGGGCTACCTCAAGCCCGACCAGACGACCCTGACGAAGTTCAAGGCCGCCTACGTCTCCGGACCGCCGAAGGGCCGTCGCCGACGCAGCGCCGCCGGTACCGGCGGGTCGATGCAGGTGCTGCCCTTCACGTCGGCCAAGGCCGTCTCCGCGATGCCCCGCGTCGAGGAGGAGCCGCAGCCGGCCCACGAGCCGGAGGAGACCCGGGCCGTGTTCGACATCGCCGTCGCCCGGATGAGGGGTCAGGGCCGTCCCGCCCACCAGGTGTGGCTGCGGCCGCTGGACGTGCCGAACTCGATGGACCAGCTCCTCGGCGACCTCGCGGTCGACCCGCAGCTCGGCCTCGTCAGCCAGCGCTGGCGCGCCCGCGGTGCCTACGTCTTCCCGATGGGCATCGTCGACCGCCCGCTCGAGCAGCGACGCGAGATCTTCACCCTGCACCTCGGCGGGGCCGCCGGTCACGTCGCCGTCGTGGGTGGGCCGCGCACCGGTCGCAGCACCTTCCTGCGCACCCTCGTCGCCTCGATCGCGCTCACCTCGACGCCGCTCGAGACGCAGTTCTACATCCTCGACTTCGGCGGCGGGACGTTCACGCCCTTCGCCGGGCTGCCGCACGTCGCGGGCGTCGCCAACCGCAACGAGCCCGACATCGTCCGTCGCACCGTCGCGGAGATCTCGAGCATCATCGACCGCCGCGAGGCCTACTTCCGGGCCAGTGGCATCGACTCCATCGAGACCTACCGCCGCCGCCGCGCGGAGGGCCGGGCCGACGACGGCTACGGCGACCTCTTCCTCGTCGTCGACGGGTGGCCGACGATCCGCGCCGAGTTCGACGAGCTCGAGCAGTCGATCAGCGGCATCGCCGGGCGGGGTCTCACCTTCGGCATCCACGTCGTCATCACGACGTCGCGCTGGATGGACTTCCGCATGCAGATCCGCGACATGCTCGGCACGCGCGTCGAGCTCGGTCTCGGCGACCCGGGCGACTCCGAGATCGACCGCAAGCTCGCCGCGAACGTGCCCAAGGGCCGGCCGGGGCGCGGGATCACGACGACGAAGCACCACTTCCTCGCCGGCATACCGCGGGTCGACGGCTCCGGGAGCGTCGAGGACCTCGGCGAGGGCGTCGACGACCTCGTCGCCAGGGTGAGCGCCGCCTGGACGGGTCCGCAGGGGCCGAAGCTGCGCCTCCTGCCCGAGAAGATCAGCCTCGAGGCGATCCGCGCGCAGGCCGGTCCCGACGACCGGCGCGTCCTGCTCGGCATCAACGAGAGCAACCTCGAGCCGGTCGGCGTCGACGTCACGGAGGAGTCCCACCTCTACCTCTTCGGCGACACCGACTCGGGCAAGTCCTCGATGCTGCGGGCCTACGCCAGCGAGATCGCGCGCCTCTACACCCCGGCGCAGGCCAAGCTCTTCGTCGTCGACTACCGCCGGGCCCTGCTGGGCGAGCTGCCGCAGGACCACGTCGCCGAGTACATGACGACCGAGGAGCAGGTCACCGCGGAGATCGAGGGCCTCACCGCCTTCCTGCGCACCCGCCTCCCCGGCCCGGACGTCACGCCGGAGCAGCTCCGCGCCCGCTCCTGGTGGTCCGGCTCGGAGGCGTTCATCCTCGTGGACGACTACGACCTCGTCGTCACGTCGGCGGGCTCACCGCTGCGCCCCCTCGTCCCGCTGCTCGCCCAGGCCGCCGACGTCGGGCTCCACCTCGTCGTGACGCGACGTGCCGGAGGCGCCTCGCGGGCCAGCTACGAGCCGGTGCTGCAGGCGATGCGCGACCTCGCCACCCCGGGCATCATGCTCAGCACGCCGCCCGACGAGGGCGCCCTCATCGGCACCGTCAAGGGCTCCCTCCAGCCGGCCGGACGGGGACGGCTCGTCACCCGCGACGAGGGCAACCAGTTCGTCCAGCTGGCGTGGCTGCCGGCGCAGCACAGCTGACCTACGGGGCCGTAGGCTCGCCCCATGGAACCTGTCTACACCCCGGTCATCACCGCGGCTCGCGCCGTGTTCCTCGCTCAGGGGCTGAAGTTCCGGATCGAGGGTGCCGAGCACGTGCCGCGCGTGGGCGGCGCCGTGATGGCCATCAACCACACCGGGTACTTCGACTTCACGTATGCCGGTCTCGCGGCCCATCCGTCGCGGCGCCTCGTCCGCTTCATGGCGAAGACGTCGATCTTCTCGCACCGGGTCGCCGGGCCGCTCATGCGCGGGATGAAGCACATCCCCGTCGACCGGCGCGACGGCAAGGCCTCGTTCATGCGCGCGGTGCAGGCGCTCAAGGACGGCGAGGTCGTCGGTGTCTTCCCGGAGGCGACGATGTCGCGCTCGTTCGACCTCAAGGAGTTCAAGCCGGGGGCGGTGCGGATGGCGCAGGAGGCCGGTGTCCCGATCCTGCCGACGACGATCTGGGGCTCGCAGCGGGTGTGGAGCAAGAACACCCCGAAGCACCTCGGGCGCAGCAACATCCCGATCTCCATCATGATCGGCGAGCCGTTCCACGTGGGCCCCGACGAGAACCGGGCCGAGGCGACGAAACGGCTGCAGGCGGTCATGGAGGGCCAGCTCCGGCAGCAGCAGGCGGCCTACCCCACGCTCACCGGTGAGGACCTCGTCTTCCAGCCCGCGCGGCTGGGAGGCCGGGCTCCGACCCCCGAGGAGGCCGCCGCCGAGGACGCCCACGACATGAGCCGCACCGTCGACAAGTTCAACAAGAAGCGCCGCGGCTGACCGTCAGCGAGCGGCTGCCGCTCGGACCGTCGGCCGGGTCAGACCGGGTGGCCGAGGTGGCCGAGCGCCTGGCGCAGCAGGACCCCGTGCCCGCGCTCCATCTCGGCGAGCACGCCCGGGGCGAGCGCCTCCTCGGGAGTGAGCCAGGCGAGGTCGAGCGCGTCGTGCTGTGGCGCGCAGTCGCCGGCGACGGGCACGACGAACGCCAGTGACACGGCGTGCTGGCGCGGGTCGTGGAACGGCGTCACGCCCGGGGTGGGGAAGTACTCCGCCACGGTGAACGGCACCGGCGAGGTCGGCACCCGCGGCAGCGCCATCGGCCCGAGGTCCTTCTCGAGGTGGCGGAGCAGGGCGTCGCGCACGCGCTCGTGGTAGAGCACCCGCCCGGAGACGAGCTCGCGCTGGATGTCGCCGTCGTCGGAGGCGCGCAGCAGCAGACCCACGGCCACGACCGACCCGCGCTCGTCGACCCGGACGGGCACGGCGTCGACGTAGAGGATCGGCAACCGCTCACGGGCGCTGTCGAGCTCCTCGCGGCTCAGCCAGGCTCGGGTCGCGTCAAGCTCGAGATGACTCATGGCGGCGATTGTGCCAGTGCTGCCGGTCGGTCAGTCGCGCGTGGTGGCCGGGGTGAACTCGACGGGGGCCTCGAAGGCCGCCCTGCGGGCCGCCCGTCGCAGCGTGCGCAGCACGACGCCGCCGGTGAGGCCGACGAGGACGATGTTCGTCACCGCCCGGCCGATGTCCCAGCCGAGCGAGGTCGCGAACGAGAAGACGAGGAAGCGGTGGAGGTTGTCGAGCACGGGCGCGCCGGCGACGAACGACAGGCCGCCACCGAGCCCGGTCGTGAACGGCCAGAACATGAGGTTGAGGGCGATGCCGTAGAGCAGCCCGGACACCGCGCCGTATGCCGCGAGCAGGGCGATCTCGGCCCGTCCCCGCAGCGGGGGCAACAGGCCCGCTCCGAGGCCGACCCAGGCGGCGCCGAGCATCTGGAAGGGCAGCCAGGGTCCGACGCCCCCGGTGATGAGCGCGGACGCGAACAGCGTGGTCGCTCCGAGGACGAAGCCGAAGCCCGCGCCGAAGACCCGCCCGCCGAGGATGAGCAGGAAGAACACGGTCTCGAGCCCCGCGGTGCCGGCCCCCACCGGCCGCAGCGCTGCTCCGACGGCCGAGAGGACGCCGAGCATCGCGATCGCCTTGACGTCGAGCCCACCCTCGGACACCTCCGCCAGCACGACGGCGAGGAGCAGCGGCATGAGGAGCGAGAAGAGCAGGGGCGCGTCGGTCGAGTGCGCGAAGGCGGTCCCCGGGTCGACGATGAGCGGCCACCCGAAGGCGACGACGCCCGCGAGGCTCACGGCCACGATGGCGAGGGTCGAGCGCGGCCGCAGGCGGACGGCCCGCGTCCGGTCCCGGCGCCTTCCGGGCGTGGGTGCGGGCGCGAGGGCGGTCACGAGGGCTCGCCCACGGCATACCGGACGTCGTCGACGGTGAGCCACGGCTGGGGTGCGGTGATCTTCGCGACCTGAGGGGCGAAGGCCGGGCTGGAGACGACGACCTCACGGGTGGGCCCGTCGGCGACGACCTCGCCGGCGGCCAGGACGACGACGCGGTCGGCGGTCTCGGCGACGAACTCGACGTCGTGGGTCGAGACGACGACGCCGCGGCCGCGCGCGGTGAGGTCGTGCAGTGACCGGCGCAGCGCCGCCTTGCCGGCGTAGTCGAGCCCGCGCGTGGGCTCGTCGAGCAGCAGGACCGGCGGGTCGGCGGTGAGCTGGACGGCGAGCACGACGGCGAGCCGCTGGCCCTCCGAGAGGTCCCGGGGATGGCGGTCGTCGGGGATGCCGGGTGCCAGCCCGTCGAGCAGGCTGCGGCAGGTGCCCTGCCCACGGCCGCTCTCGCGGTCGGCCTGGGCGCACTCGGCGCCGACCGTGTCGAGGTAGAGCAGGTCGGCCGCGGACTGGGGGACGAGCCCGACGTGACGGCGTCGCTGTCCGGCGTCGAGACCGTGGATGTCGACGCCGTCCAGGGGCGCGTCGGTGGCGTGCACGCGGACGCTGCCGGAGCGGAGCGGACCCGAGCCCTGGAGCCCCCACAGGAGCGAGGACTTGCCGGCGCCGTTGCGACCCATGAGCGCCGTGACCTCGCCGCCGCGCAGGGTGAGGTCCACCCCGCCGACCGCCACGACCGCTCCGTGGGTGATGACGACGTCGCGGGCCTGCACGAGGGTCGGCCCGTCGGTCGTGGGGCGGTCCGGGTGGGTCGGCGCGAGGGAGCGCCACGCGGTGGCGCGGCGGCGGGCGTCACGCACCGACAGGGGGAGCGGTGACCAGCCGGCCCAGCGGCCGAGCTCGATGACGGGCGGTGCGACATCGGCGGTGGCCATCGCCGCCGCCGGGTCGTGCTGGGTGACGACGCCGTCGGTGCCGACGTGGACGACGGTGTCGGCGTACTGGAGGACGCGCTCGATCCGGTGCTCGGCGACGACGACGGTCACGGCGAGGTCGTGGACGAGGCGGGTGATGGTCGCGAGGACGTCCTCGGCGCCGGTGGGGTCCAGGGCCGACGTGGGCTCGTCGAGGACGATGACCCGGGGGTGGGCGGTGAGCACGGAGCCGATGGCGACGCGCTGCTGCTGGCCGCCCGAGAGCTCGCGCAGCGCGGCGCCGCGCAGGTCGGCGATCCCGAGGACGTCGAGCGTCTCCTCGACCCGCTTGCGCATCGTCGCGGCGCCGAGGCCCAGCTGCTCCATGCCGTAGGCGAGCTCCTCCTCGACGGTGTCGGTGACGAACCCGGCGAGCGGGTCCTGGCCGACGACCCCCACGAGGTCGGCGAGGTCGCGCGGGCGGTGCTCGCGCGTGTCGCGACCGAGGAGGCGCACGTGCCCGGCGAGCGTGCCGCCGGTGAAGTGGGGGACATGCCCGGTGATGGCCCCGAGCAGCGTGGACTTGCCCGAGCCGGTGCGGCCCACGACGAGGACGAGCTCGCCCTCGTCGAGGCGGAGCGAGACGTCGCGCAGGGTGGGCGCCGGGGCGCCGTCGAAGGTGACGGTGACCCGGTCGAGCTCGACCACGGGGGTGCTCATGCCGCCACCACCGGGGTGACGGCGGTCCGTGCCGTCGCGCCCCGCGTCGCCGCGGGAGGCGGGGGCGGCGTGAGGAACGCCGGCAGGGCCGCCACGAGCAGGCCCGCCACGGCGACGAGCGGCAGCGCCGGCACCGAGAGGGGGTCGAGCGGCATGCCGAGGGAGGCCGCGTCGCCGCGCATGACGACCCGGACGGCGACCGCGGCCGCGACGCCGGAGCCGACGGTGAGCCACTCGGCCGCCCGCCAGGGGTCCGGCCGGTACGTCGAGCGGGCGTTCGCGCGTCCACCGAGCCAGATGCCGGCCAGCGAGAGGGCGACCCCGGTGAGGAGCGCGGGAGCCCCGAGCCACCCGGGGGACGAGGAGTCGAGGATCCCGTAGATGCCCACGGCGCTGGCGAGCAGGCCGCCGAGGGTGCACACCGACGTGAGGGCGCGAGCCACCGGCGTGACCACCCGGCGACGGCCGTAGCCGCGGGAGTCCATCGCGGAGGCGAGCATGAGGGAGCGGTCGAGGGTGTCCTCGAGCACCGGCAGGGCGATGCGGGGCAGCGCCCGGATGCCCCGGGCGGTGTCGCCGCGCAGGGCCCGCGCGCGCATCACCCGCTGGACGCTGTCGGCCAGCTGCGGGGCCACGGTGATGGTGACGACGACGGCCGAGCCGATCTCGCTCAGCGCGCCGGGGAGGCTGCGCAGGAGCCGTTTCGGGTTCGCCAGGGCGTTGGCGGCGCCGATGCAGGCGATCATCACGGCGAGGCGGAGCCCGTCGGTGACCGCCCGGAGCAGGCCCTCGAGCCGCACGTCACCGAGGACGTCGATGCCGGCGGCCCACGAGGGGAGCGTCACCTCGGGGAGGGGGAGGACGACCGTGTCCCCGGACTTGAGGCCGACGAGGACGTGGAGCACGGTTCGGACGAGGACGATGAGGACGCCCAGCCACAGGTAGAGCCGGAACGACCTCGCCCACGGCGAGCTGCCGCGCCGTGAAGTGACGACGAGGGCGGCGACGCCGAGGGCGGCGAGGAGGAGGAACGGGTTCGTCACCGCGCTCACCGCCACGGCCAGCCCGAGGGCCCAGCCCCACCACGCGACCGGGTGGACCGAGCGGGGGAGGGCCGGGCTCATGGAGTCATCCTGCCGGGGTGCGCGACCTCGCGGCCGCTCACCCCGTCGGGCGGCGTCGGACGGCGACCACGGCGACGGCCGCGGCGAGGCCGGCCAGCAGCACGCCACCGCCGACGAGGCGGCTCGAGCCGGAGGTGCCGGTGTCGGCGTCGGGGTCGGGACGGGCTGCTGCCACGACGTCGCTCGCCGAGGGCGAGGGGGACGCGGACAGTGACGGCGAGGAGCCGGTCGACGCGCCGGTCGAGGCGCTGGGGCGGGGGGTCGGCGTCGCGGTCGCCGGTGCGCTCGCGCTGGCTGCGCCGCTCGGTGCCGTCCGACCCGCGGGTGAGGACGCCGTGGGGGCCGGGGTCCGTGCGGAGGTGGTCCCGGGCGTGGAGCCCGCGGAGCCGGCGCTGGTTCGCGGGGCCGACGTCGTGCGGCGGGGCGTGCTCGTGGCCTTCGGCGCCGTGGTCGTGGGCCGGGGGGGCGCGGTCGTCGGCCTCGGCTTCGGTGGGGGCGCTGGCGCCGGCGCCGGCTTGGCCGGGCTCACCGACGGGGCGGAGCCGGAGCCGAAGCGGAACCCGATCGAGGAGCCGGGACGAGGGTCGTGGCTGCCTGCGCCGCTCTGGCTGTAGGTCCAGGACCCACCGGAGGAGGCGTGGAAGAAGGCCCAGTAGGCGTCCGCGGGCGGCATGTTGACGCACGGGTCCGAGGCGGGGTAGCCGTCGATGCGGCAGACCGCCCCCGGGAAGCGGCTCGGCATGGTCATCGAGTGACCGGCCGCCCTGAGGGCCGACATGGCCGACGACGGGTCGCCGCCGGCGCAGCGCGTCGAGGTGCCCGCGGACGACTGCACGACCACGGTCACCCCGGACGTGCCCGAGCAGGCCGCGGCCTGCGCCGGGGCAGCAGCCCCGACGAGGCCGACGGCCGCCAGCGCCAGCCCGCCCCCTGCGGCGAGCAGGCGAGTTCGGAGGTGGGACGCCGTCACTGGTGGACGCCCCGACGCCGTGCCACGAGGATCGTCGCCGCTCCCGCGAGGAGCAGGAAGGTCGCGACGGCCAGGGGCAGGGTGAGCTCTGCGCCGGTGTAGGCGAGGCCGGGGCCGGCACCCGGGCGGTTCGGGCCGGCGGCCGGTCCGTCGGTGCCGTCGGCAGCGCCGGTGCCGGGGGCGGTTCCGGTTCCGGTCGGGACGGCGCCGGTGGGGGTGGTCGTCGGGGTCGCGGACCCGGTGGGCGCGCTCGTCGGCGTCGTCGTCGGGCTGGGTGCGGCGCAGGGGGTGGCCACGGTGCCGGCCGCGAGGTCGTCGGCCACCACCGTCGGGAGGGCGCCGCCGACGAGTCCGAGGACGGCCTGGGGGGTCGCCCGGATCCCCTTCTCGAGGTTGGCACTGGTCGCGGTGCGCGTGTCGGCGCTGAACGCGATGCCGCCGCGGTACTGGCTCGGGACCTCGCAGCCCCACTGCAGGCCGAGGATGAAGTTCGTCGCCCGAAGGTATGCCGGGGTGCGTCCACCGAGCGCGAAGGCCTGGGCCGCGAGACCCGTCGTGTTCGCGTTCGCTCCCTCACCGGTGGCGTTGGTCAGCGCGCCGTCGGCCCGCTGGCGCGACTCGAGGTGGTCCAGCGCGCGGGTGGCGCTCGCCACGTCGCCGCCGGCGAGGAACGCCTGGGCCGCGAAGGCGGTCGCGTCGGGGTCGCTCGTGCACGTGGCCGCGCCGAGGCCGCCGCGGACGCCCCCGTCGGCGCACTGCTGCGCGGCGAGGAACTCGACGCTGGCCGCCGGGAGGGTGACGCCGGCGCGCTGGAGACCGATGATCGCCAGGGCCTGGTTGATCGTCACCGCGTAGTCGTTGGCCGAGGAGCCGAAGCGGCCCTCGGCCGTGACGAGGTCCTGGAGCTCGGCGACGAGGTCGTAGCCGCCGAACGCGCGCGGGTCGCGACCCTGGGCGGCGACGAGGATGAGGGTCTTCCCGACCCCGCCACTGGAGATCGGCGTGCCCGGGTACTCGATGTACTCGGCGAGGTTCTGCTCGACCCACGTGGTCGCCCGCCCCGCGGCGGTCCCGCCGGTGCGGGTCGCGTCGAGGGCGAGGACCGCGTCGATCGTGTTGCCCGTGTCGGCGAAGAGACCGAAGCCCGCTTCGGGGTAGTTGAGGTGGTCGCCGGTGGCGGCGAGCTGGGTGGCGAGGAAGTGTGCGGCGTAGCGGGCCTGCTGCTCCTGCAGGCTCCCGACCGGCACCACGGTGAGGACGGGGTCGGCCGCGGCCTTCGGGGCCTCGGGGGCGTCCGGGCTCGCGGGGGCGCTGAGGGCGGGCAGGTCCGTCGTCGGGCTCGGGGTGCTCGTGGAAGGGGCGCTCGTGCTCGTGCTCGGGCTCGGGCTCGGGCTCGGGCTCGCCGCGGGGGTCGGCGTCGCGCTGGCCGTCGGGGACGGGTTGGTGCTCGGGCTCGTGCTCTGGCTTGCCGACGCGGTCGGGCTGGGACCGGGCGTGGTCTCGGCGACGGCGGCGGCCGGCATACCGAGGGTGAGGGCGGCGAGCGCCAGCGGCGCGACGACCCGCAGGCGGAGGGTGGAACGGTGCATGGGAACAGCCTTTGCATGAGCGGTTCGTGACGAACGCCCGAGCGGCTGTCAGCAGCAGTCCGGGCTCCGTCCCGTGACCTCGACGGGTGATGTGGAGCCGCTCGCGTCCACGAGGCAGTCCGGCTCGCCACCCTCACGGGCGGCCTACGGTTGCGGGTCAGCGCCGGAATCGGACCGGCTTCCCCCCGCGGACACGGTTGGTGTCACCGAACGATCGGCGACAGCGGCGAGTGTAGCGCGATCCGACAGGACCCCTCGCTGCCGGTAGACTCACCCCACAGGCGTCTGAGCCGTCATCAGCGGCGAGCCTTCGGAAGAACGGCGCGGTCCGGTTCCCTCGGGCCCGCTCACTAGAACCGGACGCCCGGGCCACGTCACGGCCTTCGGCAAGAGTGGTCGGGTCTCGCACCCGGCAAGCGGGGTGGTACCGCGGTGCCACCGGGATCGATCCCGGTGACGTCGTCCTCGGTCAACGAGCAGCAGAGCACGGTCGAGCAGGCCGGGTGACGCGACCGACTGAAGGACGAGCGACGACATGACCTACCCCCGGGTCTCCACCAGCAGCGGCGACCAGCCGGAGCAGACGAGCACCAAGGTGCCCTCGAGCCCGCGGTTCCCGCAGATCGAGGAGGCCGTCCTCGCGTACTGGGACGCCGACGACACCTTCCGCGCGTCGGTCGAGCAGCGGGACGCAGGGACCAACGGGGCGAACGAGTTCGTCTTCTACGACGGGCCGCCGTTCGCCAACGGCCTGCCGCACTACGGCCACCTGCTCACCGGGTACGTCAAGGACCTCGTGCCGCGCTTCCAGACCATGCGCGGTCGGCGGGTCGAGCGCCGCTTCGGCTGGGACACCCACGGCCTGCCCGCCGAGCTCGAGGCGATGAGCCAGCTCGGCATCAAGACCAAGGACGAGATCGTCGAGCTCGGCATCGAGGCGTTCAACGCCAAGTGCCGCGAGTCCGTCCTCAAGTACACCGACGAGTGGCGCGACTACGTCACCCGCCAGGCCCGCTGGGTCGACTTCGACAACGACTACAAGACGCTCAACGCGCCGTATATGGAGTCGGTGCTCTGGGCGTTCAAGACGCTGCACGACAAGGGCCTGGTCTACGAGGGCTTCCGCGTGCTGCCCTACTGCTGGAACGACCAGACGCCGCTGTCCAACCACGAGCTGCGCATGGACGACGAGGTCTACCAGATGCGCCAGGACCCGGCCGTCACGGTCGGGCTCCGCCTCGAGACCGGTGAGCTCGCGCTCGTCTGGACGACGACGCCGTGGACCCTCCCGAGCAACCTCGCGATCATGGTGGGTCGCGACATCGACTACGTCGTCGTCGAGTCCGACGCCACCGGCACCACCGAGCGCTACGTCATCGCGGCGGCGCGCCTCGCCGCCTACGCCAAGGACTTCGGCCTCGAGCCGGACGCCCTCGAGGCCGCGGTCGTCGAGCGCCTCACCGGTGCCGACCTGCTCGGTCGCGGCTACACCCCGCCGTTCTCCTACTACGCCGGTCACGAGCGGGCGCACCGCGTCGTCGAGGCCGAGTTCGTCACGACGACCGACGGCACCGGTCTGGTGCACAGCGCCGGCGCGTTCGGTGAGGACGACAAGATCGTCACCGACCGTGAGGGCATCGAGCCGGTCATGCCGGTCGGTCCCGACGGCGCCTTCACCTTCCCGGTCGCCGAGTACGAGGGCCTGCTCGTCTTCGACGCCAACGCGCCGATCATCGACCACCTCAAGGCGGCGACGCGGGGGAGTGGCGAGCGGGGCGCGGTGACCGAGGGCACGGTGCTGCTGCGCCGCGAGACCTACGACCACTCGTACCCGCACTGCTGGCGCTGCCGCCAGCCGCTCATCTACAAGGCCGTCTCCTCGTGGTTCGTCGAGGTGACCAAGGTCAAGGACCGCATGGTCGAGCTCAACCAGGACATCCAGTGGGTGCCCGAGCACGTCAAGGACGGCCAGTTCGGCCGCTGGCTCGAGAACGCCCGGGACTGGTCGATCTCGCGAAACCGCTTCTGGGGCAGCCCGATCCCCGTGTGGCGTTCCGACGACCCGGCGTTCCCGCGGATCGACGTCTACGGCTCGTTCGCCGAGCTGGAGCGCGACTTCGGGCGCCTGCCGACCAACGCCGACGGCGAGCCCGACCTGCACCGGCCGTTCATCGACGAGCTGACGCGACCCAACCCCGACGACCCGTCGGGCCGCTCGACGATGCGTCGCGTCGAGGACGTCCTGGACGTGTGGTTCGACTCCGGCTCGATGTCGTTCGCGCAGGTGCACTACCCGTTCGAGAACTCCGAGTGGTTCGAGCACCACTTCCCCGGTGACTTCATCGTCGAGTACATCGGGCAGACGCGCGGCTGGTTCTACACCCTGCACGTCCTCGCCACGGCGCTGTTCGACCGCCCGGCGTTCTCGTCGTGCATCAGCCACGGGGTGGTCCTCGGCAACGACGGCCAGAAGATGAGCAAGTCGCTGCGCAACTACCCCGACGTCTCCGAGGTCTTCAACCGAGACGGCGCCGACGCGATGCGCTGGTTCCTCATGTCGTCACCGATCCTGCGCGGCGGCAACCTCGTCGTCACCGAGGAGTCCATCCGCGAGGGCGTGCGCCAGGTGCTCATCCCGCTGTGGAACAGCTGGTCCTTCTTCACGCTGTACGCGAACGCCCACGGCGGCGGCAGCGGGTACGCCGCGTCGCCGTCGACCGCGTCCACCGCGCCGCTCGACCGCTACCTCCTCGCCAAGCTGCGCCAGCTCGTCGAGACGACGACGGCCCAGCTCGAGGGGCTGGACGTCGCCGGCGCCTGCGACTCGGTGCGTGCCTTCGTCGACGTGCTCACCAACTGGTACATCCGTCGGTCGCGAGAACGCTTCTGGGACACTGCTTCTGGCGACTCTTCCGATGCCGACACGCGTTCGGCGTTCGACACGCTCTACACCACTCTCGAGGTGCTCACCCGCGTGACGGCGCCGCTGCTGCCGCTCGTCTCGGAGGAGATCTGGCGTGGGCTGACCGACGAACGTTCGGTGCACCTCACGGACTGGCCCTCGCCCGACGAGCTGCCCGCCGACGACGAGCTCGTCGAGCGGATGGACCAGGCCCGAGTCATCTGCTCGGTCGCGTCGTCGCTGCGCAAGAGCGAGCGCCTGCGGGTGCGGCTGCCGCTGCGCGACCTCACCGTGGTCGTGCCCGGGGCCTCGGCGCTCGAGGGCTTCGCGGGGATCATCGCCGACGAGGTCAACGTCCGCCAGGTCTCGCTGCTCGACCTCGACGCCGCCGCCGACGGCGACTTCGGTGTGAGCCAGAAGCTCACCGTCAACGCCCGCGCCGCCGGGCCGCGCCTCGGCCGTGAGGTCCAGACCGCGATCAAGGGCTCCAAGTCGGGCGACTGGTCGGTCGGTGAGGACGGCACCGTGACGAGCGGTGGCCTCGAGCTCGTCGAGGGCGAGTACACCCTCGACACCGTCGTCGAGGGTGGTGCCGCGGGCTCGCGGGCCACGGCGGTCCTGCCCGGTGGCGGGTTCGTCGTCCTCGACACCGAGGTCACCGCCGAGCTGGCGGCCGAGGGCGTCGCGCGCGACATCGTCCGCGCGGTCCAGCAGGCCCGTCGCGAGGGCGGTCTCGACGTGAGCGACCGCATCTCCCTCACCCTCACCGGCTCCCCGGCCGTCTGGGAGGCCACGGTGGCCCACCAGGCGCTCATCGTCGAGGAGACGCTCGCGACCCAGTTCGGGTCCGCGCCGACCCTCGACGCACTGCCGCTCGGTGACGGGACGAGCGAGGCGACCGTGGGCGACGGCGAGACCGTCCGGATCCGCGTCGCCAGGCTCCCCTGACCGACTGATTGCGCATTCCGCTCCCAGCATCCCGACTGATTGCGCATTGTGGACCGACCCAGCAGGCCGCCGGCCTGGTCGTGAGGGTCCGCAATGCGCCGTCAGTCGGGATGCGGATGGCGGCAGTCATACGCTGCGCAGGTGAGCGAGAGCGCGCGACGGGTCCCCGGGGACGTCCTCGTCCACCTGCGTCGAGCCCGCGACCACGTCGACCGCAGCTTCGCGGAGGAGCTCGACCTCGACGAGCTCGCGGCGATCGCCGGGCTGAGCAAGTTCCACTTCATCCGCTCGTTCGCGGCCGTCTACGGGCTCACCCCCCTCGCGTACGTCGGTGAGCGGCGCGTCGAGCGGGCGCAGGACCTGCTGCGCACGACCAACCTCACCGTCACCGAGGTCTGCCACGCCGTCGGCTACAGCAGCCTCGGCTCGTTCAGCAGCCGCTTCCGCGAGGTCGTCGGCGAGACTCCCAGCGCCTTCCAGACCCGGTATGCCGTCCACGGCGCCCCCCGTGTCCCGGGCTGCTGGGTGTTCATGTCGGGTCTCGTCGAGAGGCGCAGGGACCCGGGGAGCCCGGCGGACGGCATACCGAGCAATCCGGGAGAAGCGGCGGGAGGGCCCGGGCCCATAGCGTCGAGCCCATGATCACCAACGTCTCCCTCGTGTCCGTCTGGGTCAAGGACCTCGACGAGTCCCTCGCCTTCTACACCGACGTCCTCGGCTTCGCCGCCGGCGACGACATCACCCTCGGGCCGGACTTCCGCTGGGTCACCGTCACCCACCCGTCCCAGCCCGAGCTCTCCCTGCACCTCACGACACCGAGCAAGCCGCTCTCGGACGAGCTCATCGCCGCGATGCAGCGAGCCCAGCTCGACGGCGGGCTGCCCGGCGTGGGCCTGCACGTCGACGACTGCCGGAGGACGGTCGAGGAGCTCAAGGCCAAGGGCGTCGAGTTCCTCCAGGAGCCGGAGGAGCGGCCGTACGGCGTCGAGGCCCTCATGCGCGACAACTCCGGCAACTGGATGGTGCTCGTCGAACCACGTGAGTTCACCCCCGAGGACTTCGACGACGCCTCCTTCGACTGACCCCCACCCCCCGACTTATTGCGCATTCCGGTCCGGCGGAATCAAGGGAGTCACGCAACACCGTTGGCGATGTTCGCAGACAGTAGTTCGTTGAGCATCTCGGCTGGGGTTTTGAAGGCGTGGCGTTTGCGGGGTCTGGAGTTCAGTTCGGCGGCGATGTTGTCGAGCATCCCGGGCCCGTAGAAGCTGAGGTCGCTACCTTTGGGCAGGTACTGGCGCAGCAGCCCGTTGGTGTTCTCGTTCGTGCCGCGCTGCCAGGGCGAGTGGGGGTCACAGAAGTAGATCTCCAGACCGGTGGCTTCGGCGATCTGGGCGTGACGTGCCATCTCGCTGCCCTGGTCCCAGGTCAGCGACCGTCTGAGCTGTTCAGGCAGCGTCAGCATCTTGGCCACCAGCGCGTCCTGCACGGCCAGGGCGCCGTGGTTGTCGGGCAGGTGCAGCAGCATCGTGAAGCCGGTGGTGCGCTCCACCAACGTGCCGACCGCGGACGCCGAGGCGGTGGAGCCGAGGATGAGGTCGCCTTCCCAGTGTCCGGGCACCGCGCGGTCCTCGACCTCGGGCGGGCGCGAGCTGATCATCACCATGTCCGGGATCCGCGCGCGGCGCTCACCCTCGCGGCGGCGTGGTCGGCGCATCGACCGGCCGGTGCGCAAGCACGCGGTCAGCTCCCGCTTGAGACCACCACGGGCCTGGATGTACAGCGACTGGTAGATCGTCTCGTGCGACACCCGCATCTCCGGTTCGTCGGGGAAGTCGACCTTCAGTCTTCCAGCGACCTGTTCCGGGCTTTCGTGCCGCTCCAGCCTGGCCTGGACCTCCCCACGCAGCCGGAGATTGGTGGCCAGCTTCGCCGCGCGAGGAGCCGTGCGGCCACGATCGACTGCGGCTTGGGCCACCGAGGGACGGTAGCCGCGCCTGGTCGCGCCCCGAGCCAGCTCGCGGCTGATGCTGCCCGGATCACGCCCCAGCCGGCGGGCGATCTCCCGTACCCCGCGGTCGGCATGGACCAACGCCGCGATCTCCTCCCGCTCCGAGAACGACAGGTACCGGCCAACCGGGGCGGCAACAGACGTGGGTTTCACCCCGCCAGCCTCCCGGAAGATGCGACTGGCCCACCTGTACGACAGCCCCGTCAACCCGCCCGCATCCTCCACGCTCAACCCGTCCCGGATCCCAGCCCAAAACCGGCGATCCAGCTCCCGCGGCGCCCTCGGCCGACCCCTCATGACAAACAACTCCTCGTGATCGAGGTGTTGCGTGACTCCCTTGAACCCGCCTCCCCGCGGAGCGACTGATTGCGCATGACGACCAGCACGGCTGAACGCCGTGCGCGCAATCAGTGGGACCTGCACGACCGAAATGCGCAATAAGTCGGGGGGCCGGGGTGGGCGCCGGGGCTGCGAGAATGGGACGCATGGCACCGGCTCCCGACTCTTCCCAGCGCGAGGCAGCGCGCACCCTCGAGATCACCAAGCGGCTGCGTGAGGTCGAGCAGGCCATCCTCGCCCGGGCGCCCGAGCACGACCTCGAGCCCTCCCTCGACCGGATCCGCACCGTCATGGAGCTCGCCGACGACCCGCAACGCACCTACCCGGTCATCCACCTCACCGGCACCAACGGCAAGACGACGACCGCGCGGGTCATCGAGTCGATCCTGCGCGAGATGGGCCTCACGACGGGGCGCTTCACCTCGCCGCACCTCCACACGATGCTCGAGCGCATCGCCATCGGGGGGCGCCCCATCGGGGCCGAGCAGTTCCTCTCGGCCTACGACGACGTCATCGGCCTCATCGACATCGTCGACGCGAAGTCCGCCGCCGAGGGCGAGCCGCGGATGACCTACTTCGAGGTGCTCGTCGCCGTCGCCTACGCCGCCTTCGCCGACGCCCCCGTCGACGTCGCCATCGTCGAGGTGGGGATGGGCGGCAGCTGGGACGCCACCAACGTCGCCGACGGCGCGGTCTCGGTCATCACGCCGATCAGCCTCGACCACCAGCACTTCCTCGGGAACACCGAGACCGACATCGCCCTCGAGAAGGCCGGGATCATCAAGCCCGAGGCCATCGCCGTGAGCGCCCGGCAGGACGACCCGGCCGTCATCGGCATCCTCAACGCCCGCGCAGAGGAGGTCGGCGCCCAGATCGCCCACGAGGGTGAGCAGTTCGGCCTCGAGGGCGGCGACGTCGCCGTCGGAGGACAGGCCGTCACCGTGCGCGGCCTCGCCACGACCTACCCCGACCTCTTCCTGCCCTTCCACGGGTCGCACATGGCCCAGAACGTCACCGTGGCCATCGCCGCGGTGGAGGCCTTCGTCGGCGGCGGCGAGCAGGAGCTCGACCTCGAGGTCCTGCGGGCCGGCCTCGCGGCCGCGACCTCGCCCGGGCGCCTCGAGGTGGTGCGGCGCAGCCCCACCGTCCTCGTCGACGCCGCGCACAACCCGGCCGGGGCGGTCGCCCTGCGCGACGGCCTCCAGGAGGCGTTCACCTTCACCAAGCTCGTGGGTGTCATCGCGATCCTCAAGGACAAGGACGCCTCGTCGATGCTCGAGATCCTCGAGCCGGTCCTCGACGAGGTCATCGTCACGCGCACGACCTCATCGCGCGCCATGCGCCCCAACGACCTCGGGGAGCTCGCGCGCGGCATCTTCGGTGACGCGCGAGTCACCGTCATCGACGACCTGCCCGACGCCCTGGACCGCGCGGCGGGCATCGCCGACGGCGCCGGCGTCGGTGGGGGAGTGCTCGCCACCGGTTCGGTCGTCACGGCGGCCGAGGTGCGGATGCTGCTCGGCGTCACCGACGCCTGACCCACCACCTCGCCGGCCCACGTTCGCGTCGGTTCGCGTCGGTTCGTGATGGTTCGCGAACCGCACCCGCGCTCGCGGACCGGTTCGAACGGGCGCACGAGTCACCCTGCGGTTCGCGAACCACGTCGGGAGTCAGCCGAGCCCGTCGCCGGCGAGCGCCTTCGCGGCGAGGTGCTCCTCGGCCGCGACCTCCCACACCTCCGCGGCCGCGTGCAGCCCGATGACGACGATCACCAGCCCGAGCAGGAGGTCCGGCCACCCGGACCCGGTCACCGCCGTCACCGCGGCCATCGCGACGATGAGGAGGTTGACGAGCACGTCGTTGCGGGCGGAGAGGTATGCCGCCCGCGACAGGCTCCCTCCCGCGTGCCGGACCCGGACCAGCAGCCATGCGCAGAGACCGTTGACGAGGACGGCCCCGAGCGCAGTGGCCACGAGCCAGCGCACGTCGGGGGGCGCCGGGTCGCCCCACTTGGACACCGCCTGCCAGACGGCAGCGGCGGCGGGTACCAGGAGCACCCCTGCCATGACCTTGCCGGCGATCGCCCGGTGACGAGCGCCCCAGCCCAGGGCCAGGGCGATGAGGAGGTTGACCGCCGTGTCCTCGAGGAAGTCGACGCTGTCGGCGAACAGGGCGACCGACCCGATGGCCAGCGCCACGCTTGCCTCGAGACAGAAGCCCGCGATGTTGAGCCCGGCCACCGTGAGGACGACGCGGCGCAGTCGCCACGGTTCGGCGACGCCGGGCACGTCGGGGAAGCCGCCGGGGACGGCTGGGGGAGGCACCGGTCCATCCAACCAGCGCACGCGGCATACCCTCGTGCCATGCATCCGATCGCCAGGCTGGTCCTCATCCTCGCCGTCGCGGCGCTGGCGTTCTGGCTCGTCATGAGGCTGCGCGAGAGCACCCGCGGCGACAGGGTGAGCTTCCGGCCGGTCGAGGACCTCCCGCCGACGGTCCAGCAGTCGATCGACCTCGCGCTCGCGCACGGCAAGAAGGTCACCGCGGTCAAGCTCTACCGCCAGGCCACCAGGGCCCCGCTGGCCGCCGCCAAGGCCGCGATCGACGTGCGGGAGTGGAAGCGCGGATGACCCGGGTCCCCTTCACCGGTCGGCTCGGGACGTTCACCTGGCGGATGCTCGCCACGGTCCTCGCGAGCCAGTCGCTCATCATCTTCCTCGGTGCGCTCGTCGCCCGGGGCTCCGCGATCGCCGAGGGCGACGGCAACGCCACCACCCTGCTCTGGGCCGGCTGCGGCCTCGGGGTGCTCGCGATCGTCGCGGCCGGGCTGATGCGCGGGCCGCTCGGGCTCCCGCTCGGCTGGCTCGTCCAGCTGCTCACCTGGGCCAGCGCCGTCATCGTCCCGGCGATGATCGGGGTGGGCCTGGTCTTCACCGGCCTGTGGCTGCTGTGCCTTGTCAAGGGCCAGCAGGTGGACGCGATGATGGCGGCGCGCGAGTCCGGCGCCTCCGGCCCGGAGGCCGCTCGCTAGGCTGACCCGCGTGACCACCGAACGCTCGCTCGTCCTCGTCAAGCCCGACGGCTTCGCCCGCGGCCTCTCCGGGGAGGTGCTCCGCCGGATCGAGTCCAAGGGCTACACGCTCGCGGCCCTCGCGGTGACGACGCCCACCCGCGAGATGCTCGCCGACCACTACGCGGAGCACGAGGGCAAGCCGTTCTACGAGCCGCTCGTCGAGTTCATGTCCTCCGGTCCCGTCACCGCGGCCGTCATCGAGGGCCAGGGCTGCATCCCCGGCTTCCGCGCCCTCGCCGGTGCCACGAACCCGACCGAGGCGGCCCCGGGCAGCATTCGCGGCGACCTCGGCCGTGACTGGGGCGAGAAGGTCCAGAAGAACATCGTGCACGGCTCGGACTCGCCGGAGTCGGCCGAGCGCGAGATCGCGATCTGGTTCCCCGGGCTCTGAGCCCCGCTCCACCGGGTCCGCACACCGGTCCGCACGCCGGTCCGCGCGCCCTTCGGCGGAGGGCGGAAGGCACGAACCCACCCGAGATCTGGTCACTTTCCCCCGTCGCCAAATCACGGGCAGCGCCCTAGGTTGAGTTTCAGCGACCCCCTCGGGCCGCACTCTTGATCGAAGGAGCGAGTATGAGGATCACTCGAGTCGGGCCGGGGGTGGTGTCAGCCGTCGCGCTGGTCGCCGCCGGTCTCGCGGGAGCAGGGGTCGCCACAGCGGCACCGCAACCCAGTGCGCAGGACGACAAGGTGCAGATCGTCACCGTCCACGCGGCCACGCAGAAGGAGCGCTCGGCGGTCAACGCCCTGGGGCTCGACACGACCGAGCACGCCGATGCCAAGGGTGTCGACGTGGTCCTGCACGGCAGGGCCGACGTGGCCAGACTTCGTGCCTCGGGCAAGAAGTGGACCGTCAAGGTCGCCGACCTCGCCGCGGTGGAGCGCGCGAACGCCAAGAAGGACAAGGCGTATGCCGCAAGCGTAGCCGAGTCCGCGCTCCCCAGTGGCCGGACGAGCTACCGGCAGCTCGCCGACTACAACGCGGAGATGACCGCACTCGCCGCGAAGTACCCGGGGAAGGTCAAGGCGCTCACGCTGCCGAACCTCTCGGTCCTCGGCAAGCCGGTCCAGGGCATCGAGATCACGAACAACGCGGCCACCATCGACGACGGCAAGCCCGTCTTCCTCATCATGGGGGCCCACCACGCCCGCGAGTGGCCCTCGTCCGAGCACGCGATGGAGTTCGCCTACGACCTCCTCGAGGGCGGCGACGCCCGCAACGCCGGACTCCTCGACGACATGCGCACGATCGTCGTCCCCGTCGTCAACGTCGACGGGTTCCAGATCTCGCGCACGGCCGCACCACTCGGCAACTTCTCGCTCTTCGACTACGAGATGAAGCGCAAGAACTGCGCGATCAGCTCCCAGACCCCGGCGCAGTACCTGCCGGGCACCTGCGACAACAACCCCGCGGGACGCCTGCGCGGCACCGACCCGAACCGCAACTACCCCGGTTTCTGGGGCGGTCCGGGCGCCTCGCCCGTGTGGAGCGACGACACCTTCCGTGGCGACGCCCCCGGTGGTGAGCCCGAGGTCGACAACATCCGCAAGCTCGTGAGCAGCCGCCAGGTGACGACGCTCATCACCAACCACACCTACAGCAACCTCGTCCTGCGGCCGCCGTCGCTGGCCTCCACCGGGTTCAGCCCCGACGAGATCCAGTACCGCGCGCTCGGGGCCGAGTTCGCCGAGCACAACGACTACGCCAACATCCCGTCGTTCGGCCTGTACGACACCTCGGGCTCGACGGAGGACTGGAGCTACTGGAACACCGGCGGCTTCGGCTTCACCTTCGAGATCGGCACGGAGGGCTTCCACCCGGCGTACGAGACCGGTGTCGTCGCCGAGTACATGGGCCTCGCGCCCGCTGCCGGTGCCGGCAAGGGTGGCAACCGGGAGGCCTACTACGACGCCGCCGAGGCCGCCCGCAACCCGGAGCTGCACTCGACGATCACCGGCAAGGCCCCGGCCAACACGACGCTGACGATCCGCAAGTCCTACGTCGGCATGACCTCCCCGGTCATCCAGCTCGACGGCAGCGTCGGTGACCCCATCCCCTACACGGACGTGCTCACCTCGTCGCTCGCCGGCAAGGGTGGCTCGTTCTCGTGGGCGGTCAACCCGTCGACCCGACCGCTGGTCGCCGGGCGCTACGGCCGCGACGCCGTCGCCCCGCCGCAGCCGAGCAGCCCGATCACCAACCCGGCGGGCATCCCCGCCGTGGGTGCGTCCGAGTTCTCGGACGTCACGGTGCAGGGCCTGCCGACGTACGACAACGGCAAGGTGGTCTTCACCTTCGGGTGGGTGGGCCCCAACCCCGACCCCAACGTCGACTGGGACTTCTACGTCTACGACGCGGCCGGCAACCAGGTGGCCTCGGCCGCGACCCTCGACAACCCCGAGATCACGGCGGTCGTCGACCCGGTGCCCGGCGACTACCGCGTCGAGGCGATCAACTACGCCAGCGGCGCCACGGCCGACTGGACCGGGACGATGTCGTTCGAGTCCCCGGCCCCGCTCATCGTCACCGGGGTCAAGGAGACGTGGAACCTCACCTGCGCCAACAAGAAGGGCAAGGTGCTCGGGACGCGCAGCATCGTCGTCGACCGCGGTGACTCCGTGGACGTCGGCAACCCGTGCAACCGCGGCAAGGTCGTGGGCAGCAACGAGTGACCCCGCGAAACTGACCCGCACGAGAGGGTATGCCGTCCACTCCCCGAGAGCGGGCGGCATACCCGCGTGTGGGGCCCGTTGCGTCCGCAAGGATGGCCGGGATCCCGACCATCTCTGCGGACGCAACGGGGGCGTGGGCGTGTTGGGCCGACGACCCGCGAGCGCCCCCGCGTAGCATCGCGAGCGTGGCTGGACTGGACCGATGGATGCGCGCGCGAGACCTCGCCATCGACCTCGGGACCGCCAACACGGTGATCTACGAGCGGGGTCGCGGGGTCGTCCTCGACGAGCCGTCGGTCGTCGCCGTCCGGACCGGCACCTCCGAGCTCCTCGCGGCCGGGCACCGCGCCAAGGAGATGCTCGGCCGCACACCGGACTCGGTGCGCGCCGTCCGCCCCCTGCGCGACGGCGTCATCTCCGACGCCGACGTCACCGAGCGGATGCTGCGCTACTTCGTCGACCAGGTGGCCCCCTCGCGGCTGTTCCGACCGCGCATCGTCGTCTGCGTCCCCAGCGACATCACGAGCGTCGAGCGCCGCGCCCTCGAGGACTCGACCCTGCGCGCCGGCGCCCGGAGGGTCCACGTCATCGAGGAGCCCATGGCGGCCGCGATCGGCGCCGGGCTGCCCATCGAGGAGACGATGGCGTCGATGGTCGTCGACCTCGGGGGTGGCACGACCAACGTCGCCGTCATCAGCCTCGGCGGCATCGTCACCTCCCGCTCGATCCGCACCGGCGGGGACGAGGTGGACGAGGCGATCGTGGCCCACGTGAAGTCCGAGTACTCGCTCCTCCTCGGGGAGCGCAGCGCCGAGCAGATCAAGGTGGCCGTCGGGTCGGCGTTCCCGCTGCGCCAGGAGCTGAGCGAGCGCGTCCGCGGGCGCGACCTCGTCACCGGGCTGCCCAAGACCGTGGCGATCTCGTCCGCCGAGGTCCGTCGGGCGATCGAGGGCCCCGTGCTGCAGATGGTCGAGCTGGCGCGGGCCGTGCTCGACGTCTGCCCGCCCGAGCTCGCCGGTGACGTCCTCGAGCGCGGAGTCACCCTCACCGGCGGGGGAGCCCTGTTGCGCGGGCTCGCCGAGCGGATGCACCACGAGCTGGGCGTGCCGGTCACCGTCGCCGACGACCCGCTGCGCGCCGTCGCCCGCGGCGCCGGTCGCTGCGTCGAGGAGTTCGACACCCTCCACCGCGTCCTCGTCGACAACCGCCGGCCGTGAGGGGCGACGCACCCGACCGTCGGAGACGCCGCCTCCTCGCGATCGCGGTCCTCGTCACCGCGGCCCTGGTCGTCGTCGACCTCGTCGGTGGCCCCGGTCCCGGGATCCTGCGCCGTGGCGCCGCGACCGTCCTCGGCCCGCTCGAGCGCGTCCTCGCCCCGTCCGGGCGACCCGGCGAGGACGAGCTGCTCCGCGACAACGAGCGGCTCGGCGACCAGCTGCGGCAGGCGCGCCTCGAAGGAGCGGAGGCCACGGCCGCGGCGCAGCTGCTCGCCTCGCCCACCACCGCCGGGGCGAAGGTCGTCCCGGCCCGTGTCGTGGGCGTGGGCGCGCCCGGTCCGCAGGGGGTCGTGCGGATCACGATCGACGTCGGCAGCCGCGACGGGGTGAGCGTCGACCGCACGGTGGTGGCGTCCGGCGGGCTGGTCGGCAGGGTCGCCTCCGTCGCCCCGTGGACCAGCGACGTCCTCGTCGTCGGCGGGCCGGAGGTCGTCGTCGGGGCCCGCGTCGGGGCCTCGGGCGCGCTCGCGACCGTCGGCGCGGACGCGAGGAGCGCCGTGGACCGCGGGCCCGGAACGCTCGGCTTCACCCTCGTCCAGGTCGGCCGGCTCGCCGTCGGCGACGAGGTGCGCACGCTCGGCAGCGTCGACGGGCGACCGTTCGTCCCCGGCGTCCTCATCGGCACGGTGACCTCGGTCGAGCCGAGCCGCGGCCGCCTCGCGCCCACGGGCACGGTGCGCCCGGCCGTCGACACGGGGTCCCTCTGGGTCGTCGGGGTGCTGCTCACCGCGCCCCGCACGACGCCCCGTCCCGCCGCGACCGGAGGGTCGTCGTGACGGCGACCGGTGCCCTCCTGCGGGCGGCCCTCCTGCTCGTCGGCGCCGTCCTCGGCGTCACCCTCGCCGCGCGCCACCTCGCGCCGCTGCCCGACCTCGTCCTCGTCGTCGTGGCCTCGGCGGCGCTGCGCTCGGGGCCGCGGGCGGGCCTGGTCACCGGCCTGGCCGGGGGGTGGCTGCTCGACCTGCTCCCGCCGGGCTCCGCGGTGCTCGGGACCCAGGCCCTCCTGTATGCCGGGTGCGGCCTTCTCGTCGGCCTCGCTCGCCGCCCCGGCCCGGTCGCGCTCGTCTGGGTGGTCGCGGTCATCGCGGCCGCTGCCGGGGGTCTCGAGATCGTCCGCGCCCTGCTGGCTCTCGCCCAGGGCGTCCCCGTCGGCGCGGGGTCCTCGCTCGGCCGGGTGGTCGCGACGGCCACGGTCGGCCTGCTGCTCGTCCCGCTCGTCGGCAGCCTCGAGCGGCGCTCCGAGCGTCGGAGGTTCGCGTGACGAGCGCCGGGCTGCGGCCGCGGGACGGGTCCGGACACCAGGGCCGCTTCCTCGCCGTCGGCGCGGTCGTCACCCTCCTCTTCGTCGCCCTCTTCGGCCGTCTCGGGCAGGTGCAGCTCACCGAGCACGCCGACTTCGCCGTGGCCGCGGCGAAGCTCAACACGCGCGAGGTCGTCGTCCCCGCCGTGCGCGGGCGGATCCTCGACCGGGCCGGGAAGCCGTTGGCCGACAACAGCTCCGTCACCGTCGTCACGGTGGAGCGGCGCGTTGTCGCCGACAGCGACGACGGGGCGCGGGGGGTCCTCCAACGGGTCGCGGCGACGATCGACCGGCCGGTGCAGGAGCTCCTCGACCGCACCCACCTCTGTGGCGCGGACGGGGCGCCGCCCGCCCCGGCCTGCTGGGCGGGCTCGCCCCAGGTGCCCATCCCCGTGGCGAGCGGGGTCGACCCGCAGCGGGCACTGAGCCTCGTCGAACGGCCCGACCTCTTCCCGGGGGTGGCCGTCGACGCGGTCCCTGTCCGGCGCTACCCGGCGCCGCTCGGGGTCAACGCCGCCCACCTGCTCGGCTACCTCGGTCGCGCCACCGAGGCCGAGGTCACGTCCGGGCGGGTCGGCGCCGACGACCTCGTCGGCCGGGCCGGCCTCGAGCAGCAGTACGACGCGGAGCTCCGCGGCACCCCCGGGCGGACCACCGTGTCGGTCGACGCCCGTGGCCTCGTCACCGGCGTCGTCGCGCAGGTCGACCCGAAGCCGGGCCGCGACCTCGTGACGAGCATCGACGCCGGCGTGCAGGCGGCCACCGAGAAGGCCCTCGGCCGCGAGATGGCCGCCGCCCGGACCCGTGGCCAGCCCGCCGACTCAGGCGCTGCCGTCGTCCTCGACGTGACGACCGGCAACGTCGTGGCCTCCGCCAGCGCCCCGACCTACGACCCCAACGTGTGGACCGGCGGCATCTCGGCCAAGGAGTACGCCGCCCTCACCTCACCGAAGGCCGGCACCCCGCTGCTGTCCCGGGTCACCGGCTCGGCCATGGCCCCGGCCTCGACGCTGAAAGCGCTGAGCGTCCCCGCCGCCGTCGCCGCCGGCAACTCGTTGAGCCGCACCTACGAGTGCGGGTCGAGCTACCGCATCGGCAACCGCTCGTTCCGCAACTTCGAGTCCCGGGGCTACGGCCCGATCACCTTCCACAGGGCACTCGAGATCTCCTGCGACACCGTCTTCTACGACGTCGCGTACCGGTCGTGGCTGGCCCTCGGCGGGCTCTCGGGCGCGGACGCGCGCGACCCGTTCATCGCCACCGTCCGCGACTTCGGGCTCGGCAGCCGCAGCGGCATCGACCTGCCGGGGGAGAGCGCCGGCCGGGTGCCGGACCGCGGGTGGAAGCGCGCGGTCTGGGAGGAGACCAAGGACGAGACCTGCGCCAGGGCGACCTCCGGCTACCCGGACGTGGCACGCACCGACCCGGCGCGGGCGGCATACCTCGTCTCGCTCGCGAAGGAGAACTGCGTGAGCGGGGCACAGTTCCGCGCGGGTGACGCCGCGAACTTCTCCATCGGGCAGGGTGACGTCGCCACGACCCCGCTGCAGATGGGCGTGGCGTATGCCGCGATCGCCGGCGGTGGTGTCGTCCGCACGCCGCGCGTCGGGGTGCGGACCGTGGACCCGGTCACGGGTGCGGCCACGCCGGTCGCGGCCGGTCCCACCCGTGCGACGGCGCTGCCGAAGGACGTCGGGGACTACGTCCGGAGCGCGCTGCGTGCCGTCGTCGTGTCGGGGACGGCGGCGCAGGCCTTCGCGGGGATGCCGGCGAACTGGCCGGTGTCGGGCAAGACCGGAACCGCGGAGGTGTTCGACCGCTCGGACACGTCGTGGTTCCTGTCGTACGCACCGACGACGAGGCCGCGGTATGCCGTGTCCGTCGCCGTGAGCCAGGGCGGCCACGGCAGCGAGACGGCGGCCCCGGTGGCGCGCTCGATCCACGAGGCGCTGCGCGTCCTGCGTTGAGGGTCGGTCGCCGCTCGACCGGCAGTTGCCGCCCACTAGGCTGGCGCCCATGGCTGACTTCGATGTCGTTGTTCTCGGTGCTGGTCCCGGTGGGTACGTCGCGGCGATCCGCGCCTCACAGCTGGGCCTCAAGGCCGCGGTGGTGGAGGCGAAGTACTGGGGTGGCGTCTGCCTCAACGTCGGGTGCATCCCGTCCAAGGCGCTCATCAAGAACGCCGAGCTGGCGCACACGCTGCAGCACGACAAGAAGAAGTTCGGTATCGAGGGCGACGCGACGATGTCCTACGGCCCGACCCACGCCCGCTCGCGCCAGGTGTCGGCCGGCATCGTCAAGGGCGTCCACTTCCTCATGAAGAAGAACAAGATTGAGGAGATCGACGGCTGGGGCACCCTGACCAGCCCGACCTCGATGGACGTCAAGCTCAGCTCCGGCGACAGCCGCACGGTGACGTTCGACAAGCTCATCATCGCGGCCGGTGCCGTGACCCGGATGCTCCCGGGCATGGAGGTCTCGAAGAACGTCGTGACCTACGAGGAGCAGATCCTCGACGAGGACCTCCCCGGCTCGATCGTCATCGCCGGGTCCGGCGCCATCGGCGTCGAGTTCGCCTACGTCATGAAGAACTTCGGCGTCGACGTGACGATCGTCGAGTTCCTCGACCGGATGGTGCCGACCGAGGACGCCGACGTCTCCAAGGAGCTGCTCAAGCACTACAAGAAGCTCGGGGTGAAGGTCCTGCTCTCGACCAAGGTCGAGGGGGTCGAGGACACCGGGTCCGGCGTCAAGGTCACCGTGTCACCGGCGGCCGGTGGCGACTCCCAGGTCCTCGAGTCCGACAAGTTCCTCTCCGCCATCGGGTTCGCCCCGCGCACCGAGGGCTACGGGCTCGAGGCGATCGGCGTCAAGCTCACCGACCGTGGTGCCGTCGAGATCGACGACTACTGCCGCACCAACGTCGACAACGTCTACGCAATCGGTGACTGCACCGCCAAGCTCATGCTCGCGCACGTCGCCGAGGCCCAGGGCATCGTCGCCGCCGAGACCATGGCCGGCGCCGACACGATGCCGGTCGAGTACGACTTCGTCCCACGGGCGACCTACTGCCACCCGCAGATCGGGTCCTTCGGCTACTCCGAGGCCCAGGCCAAGGAGAAGGGCTACGACGTCAAGACGGCCATGTTCCCGTTCAGCGCCAACGGCAAGGCCATGGGCCTGGGCGACGCGGTCGGCTTCGTCAAGATCGTCGCCGACGCCACGCACAACGAGATCCTCGGCGCCCACATGATCGGCCCGGACGTCACCGAGCTGCTCCCGGTGCTCACCCTCGCGCAGAAGTGGGACCTCACCGCGGACGAGGTGTCGCGCAACGTCTTCGCGCACCCGACCCTCTCCGAGTCGGTCAAGGAGGCCATCGAGGGCATCGCCGGCCACATGATCAACCTCTGACCGGGCCGGGTGCGACGACGCCCGAACCGGTTCGCGAACCACAGGTGGGCTCGCACACCGGATCGATCAGGTCCGCGAGCGCCCCTGGGGTTCGCGAACCGTCCTGTGCGTGAGCCTCAGCCCATCCCGGTACCGAGGTTGAGGATGTTGCCGTCCGGGTCCTCGAACCAGACGCTGCGGAACGAGCCGTCCATCATGCTCGCCACCCCGTCGTCCCACTGGGCGTCCGGCAGGTCGTAGGTCTGGAAGGTGACGCCCTTCGCACGGAGGTCGGCGACCTGTGCGTCGAAGGCGTCCTCCGGCAGCTCGAACATCATCGCGGTCGCCTTGTTGGTGCCGGCGAACTCCGACTCGTAGACGAAGACCCCGCCGGAGCCGGCTCGGTACTCCACGCCGCCGGGCACGTCCCTGCCGGGGGTCAGCCCGAGCGTGCCCTCGTAGAACTCCCGGGCCCTGCCGATCTCCTTGACGCCGAGCGTCGGAACGGGTGTGTGGTCACCGATCATGACTGCTCCCACGGCGGACCGGGCGACCCTCGCACGGTCGGCCACTGTCGAGCCTAGGGAGCGCCGGCCTCCACGTTCAATGGGTCGAAGAGAGGTGACCGGATGGTGAAGGTGGGCCACCCCGTCCGGCGTGGCCCCCAGCGCACCGCCTCCTCGCGCACGGCCGCTCAGCGGGTCGACGCGCCGGACGGCAGCGCCGAGCCGGTCTCGAGCAGCGACTTCAGGGAGTCGAGGATGCTCACCCAGCCCTCGCGCACGTTCTCGGCCGTGAGCGGGCTCGCGTCGAGTCGGTCGTGGACGAGCCGGAGCCGGGTGAGCCCGTCCCCGACCGGGGTCAGGATCCAGGCCACGCGGCTGGGCGGCTCCGCGGCGAGCCCGTCGTCGTAGAGGGGGTGCCAGGTGTGGACGAGACGGTGGGGCGGGTCGACCTCCTCGACGAGGCCGTCGATCGCGACCCGGCCGTCCGGCAGGTGCGTCTGGAACGGATCACCGGCCACGGGGGGCGAGGTCCAGTGGGTGGCGTGGAAGTACTGCCGGGTCGACGCGGGGTCGGTGAGGGCGTCCCAGACGTCCCCGACCTCCGCCCGGATGTCGATCTCGTAGACGTGCTGCGTCGTCATGTCTTCTCCTTGTGGTGCGGGGTCTCCACGGCGCCCTTGAGGTCGAGGAGCGTGCGGGTGAACGGCTGCGCGTACTTGCTCACCCAGCGGTCGGCGATCTGCGCGATGGGGACGGGGTTGAGGTGGTGGTGCTTCTCGCGACCGACACGGTGGGTCGCGACGAGGTCGGCCTCCTCGAGCACGGTGAGGTGCTTCATCACCGCGAAGCGGGTGACGGCGGGGAAGAGGGCGACGAGCGCGCCGACGGTCTGTCCGTCGGCGTCGAACAGCGCGTCGAGGATGGCCCGACGCGTCGGGTCGGCCAGTGCCCGGAAGACGAGCTGGTCCGCATCCATGTGGCAAGTATGTGACCAAATGGTCACATGTTCAAGACCCGGGCGCGGAACCCGCCGCCACGACCGAGCGGTATGCCGTGACGATCGCCTCGGCGCTGCGCGCCGCCTCGTCCGCGTCGGTCTCGAACCCGATGACCGACAGCCTCATCACCTCGCGTCCCCACCACTGCGCCCCGCCCGTGAAGCAGACGCCGTCCGCGCGGATGCGGTCGATGGTCGCCCGGGTGACGCGGTCGCCCTCGTCGTCGGGACGGTCGGACCCGAACCGGACGAGCACCTGGTTGAGGTCGACGACGTTGAGGACGGCGATGCCCGGCTCGGCGCGCAGGCGGGTGGCGACGAGCCGCGCACACGCGCAGTGCCGCTCGACCACCTCCCGGATGCCGTCCCGACCGAGCGTGCGGATCATCGCCCACACCGCGAAGCCGCGCGCCCGCCGCGAGAGCTCCGGGACGTAGTGGGACGGGTCGCGCTCGCCCTCGCCGGGGGTCGGCAGGTAGCTCGCGGCGATCGTCATGGCGCGTCGGTGCGCCTGCTCGTCCCGGACGACGACGAAGCCGGAGTCGTACGGGGTCTGCAGCCACTTGTGGCCGTCGACGGCCCAGGAGTCGGCCTCCTCGAGGCCGAGGGCCAGGTGGGACGTCTGCTCGGACACCCGCGCCCACAGGCCGAACGCCCCGTCGACGTGCACCCAGGCACCGGCGGCCCGGGCCGCGGGGACGATCGCCGTGAAGTCGTCGAAGGCCCCGGTGTTGACGTGCCCGGCCTGCAGCACGACGATCGCCGGCGGCTCCAGCCGCGACAGGACCTCGAGGGCCGGTCGCACGAGCACCCGCCCGTGGTCGTCGACCGGCAGGCGGGTGACGCGGTCGCGACCGAGCCCGAGGAGCTGCAACGCGGCATACACCGTCGTGTGCGCCTCGGCGCCGATGACGACGGTCACCTCCGGGGCCCCGAACAGGCCGTCGCGCTCGACGTCCCACCCGACGCGCCGCAGGACCTCGCCGCGGGCGGCGGCGAGCGCCGTGACGTTCGCGACGGTCGCCCCGGTGACGAACCCGACCGACGCCTCGCGGGGCAGGTCGAGGAGCTCGAGCAGCCAGCCGGCGGCGACCTTCTCCGCCGCCGAGGCCGCGGGCGAGGCCTGGTGGTTGCCGGCGTTCTGTCCCCACGCGCTCGTGAGCCAGTCGGCCGCGACGCCCGCCGGGTGGGAGCCGCCGATGACCCACCCGAAGAACCGGGGACCGGTCGGGGTCATGAGCCCTCGGTCGGCGCGGCGCACGAGGTCGTCGAGCACCTCGGACGGGTGCGAGCCCGACTCCGGCAGCGGCGCGACGAACGAGCGCAGCGACGCGGCGTAGTCCTCCGCCGGGGCTGCGGCGCGGTCGCCGACGCCCTCACGGAACGCGATCGCGGCCCGGTATGCCTGCTGCCACAGGTGTGCGACGTCCTCCGGCGGTGTCCTCACCATGTGCCCAGCATCCCCGCCGTGGCCGGCGCGCGCCAGAGTCGGCGTCGCGGACGGCTTTGGCCTACGCCGAGGCGGGTGGCTCCTCCGCGGATGCGGGGGAGACGAACTCGCGCAGGACCCGGGTGAATCGCTCAGGGTCGTCGAGGTGCGGGAAGTGGCCCGCTCCCTCGAAGAGCTCGACGCGACAGTGGGGGACCGCGCGCTGGGCGCTGAGGGCGTGCCACGCCGGGATCATCCGGTCCTTGGAGCCCCAGACGATGAGCACGGGCACCGACGGTGCGTCCTCGAGGTGGTCGTGGGCGCTGATGCTCTGCCCGCCGAGGTCGATGACGGCCCGGGTGGTGGCGAGGAACGCGCGGCGGCTCTCACCGTCGCCGAGGGAGGTGAACCCGCGCCAGACGGCGGTGAGGTCCGAGCCGGCCCGCCAGCCGACCTTTCCCGCGACCCGGCCGAGGGCCTCGACCTTCGACAGCACCGGCGCCGAGGCGACGACGCTGAGGACCTGCTCCGCGCCGGGGAGCGTCGCGGAACGCAGGACGAGGTTCACCTCGCGGCCCAGGCCCCCGCTGGCGACGAGGACGAGCCGGTCGACGCGGTCGGGGAAGAGGTAGAAGAACTGCATGGCGATGCCACCGCCGAGCGAGTGCCCCACGAGGGTGACCCGCTCGATGCCGAGGTGGTCGAGGAGGTCGCGCATGGCGGCGGCGTGCGCGCTGAGCGAGTAGTCACCCAGTGGCTTGGCCGAGTCGCCGTGGCCGAAGAGGTCGGGCACGAGCACCCGGTGGTCGTCATGGAGCCTGTCGACGAGCCGGGACCACTGCCGCTGCGAGCCGAGGATCCCGTGGATGAAGAGCAGGGCCGGGCCGGAGCCGCTGTCGACGAAGGACAGCTCGTGACCGTGCAGACGCACCGTGCGTGGGGTCATGTGAGCCATGGAGGCGTCCTCGGGCGATCGGCGGAGCGGATACTCCACGGTAACCCCACGCGGGCCGCCGGTCGGCGCGTCCCGGGTGTGACCTATCCCGCGAGGGTGCCTCCGAAGACCTGCCACGCGAGCAGGGACTTGGCGACCAGGCTGAGGACGATGTAGACCCGCTCCCCGAACAGGTAGTCCGCCCAGCGGCCCCGGGCGCGGTACTGCAGCCACTGGTTGAGCGCGAAGACGTTGAAGAAGAGGAAGAGCGAGACGACGATGCCGTAGACGAAGCCGGGAGGACTCGCCTCGGACGGCGACCCCGGGGCGACCACGTAGAGCACGACCGCGAGCCACGGCACGGCGCCGGCGATGCACCCGAACCAGAAGGGGAGCCAGCCACCACCGCGAGGCTGCTCGTACTTCTCCTGCAGCCAGCCGAAGAGGATCATCGACGCGTTGACCCCGGCGATCGCCAGCAGGGCCGTGACGTCGGCGATCCCGACGAGCTGGGCGATGACCACCATCATGAGCGAGCTCGACAGCGAGTACTCGACCCAGCGGGCCCGGTTGATCGACCGAGCGAGGTCGGCGACGTAGCCGCGGAACCACACCGTGGAGACGAGGAGGTGCGCGAGGGCCGACAGCGCGAGGAACGCTGCCACCGCCAGCCCGGTGGACAGGTCGAACAGGACTGTCGGTTCCTGGGGTGCGGTTCCGGGTGGCCCCGCGAGGTACCCGGCCGTGACGGGCAGGGCGAAGTCGGTCGCGAGGACGACGACGGCGGCGGCCTGGGCCACGTGCAGCGCCGCGGCGGCGAGGTTCCACCTGCGGAGCCCGTGTTGGAGGTCCGGGGACAGTTCGGTCGTCGCCATGGTGAGACCGTAACCGGCCTCGAGCGGTTCTCCTCCTAGGATCACCGCGTGAGCTCGCTGTTCATCCGCCAGGCCCGGCTCGTCCCCATCGCCGGCCGCCCCGCGCCCGAGGGAGAGTTCGACGTCCCGGTGGACGTCAGGGTCGAGGGTGACCGCGTCGTCGAGGTGGCGCCCACGCTGCGCCCCACCGGCGCCGACAAGGTCCTCGAGGCCGAGGGTCGCTGGCTCGCCCCGGGGCTGTGGGACCAGCACGTGCACCTGGGCCAGTGGGCCGCGAACGCCACCCGCCTCGACCTGTCCTCCACGTCGAGCGCCGACGAGGTCGTGCGGCTCGTCGCTGCCGAGATCGGCGCGAGGTCCGGGGGAGCCCCCGGCACGGTGCTCCAGGGGTTCGGCCACCGCACCGCCGGGTGGGAGCGCCAGCCCACCGTCGCCGAGCTCGACGCCGTGAGCGGTGTGATGCCGGTCGTCCTCATCAGCGGCGACGCCCACCACGGCTGGCTCAACTCGGCGGCGTTGCGCCTTCTCGGGGTCGCGCCCAGGGACACCGTCGTCGAGGAGAACGAGTGGTTCCCGGTCTTCGCCCGGCTCGACGAGGTGACGCGGACACCGGAAGGCGGGCGGACGGCATACGCGAAGGTCCTCGACGCGGCCCTGCGTCGCGGCGTCGTCGGGGTGCGCGACATGGAGTGGGCCGACAACGCGACCGAGTGGGCGGAGCGCTCCGCGTCCGGGCTCGCGGTGCTCCGGGTTCGCACCGCGACGTATGCCGTGGGGCTGGCCGACACCATCGCCGCCGGACGCCGCTCGGGTGACGTCCTCGACGAGGCCGGGCTCGTGACGATGGGGCCGCTGAAGATCATCAGCGACGGGTCGCTCAACACCCGGACCGCGTTCTGCCACGACCCCTACGTGGGCGACGACGTCCTCGAGCACCCCCGCGGACGGGCCAACAACTCGCCCGAGGAGCTCGCCGACCTGCTCGCCCGAGCCAGGGCCCACGGGCTCGACGTCGCGGTGCACGCGATCGGGGATGCGGCTGTGGGCATCGCCCTCGACGCCTTCACGTCGACGGGTGCCACCGGGTCGATCGAGCATGCCCAGCTCGTGGCACTCCCGGACCTCGAGCGGATGGCTCGCCTGGGTGTCGTGGCGAGCGTCCAGCCGGCGCACCTCATCGACGACCGCGACGTCACGCACCAGTGCTGGCCCGACCGGGCGGACCGGTGCTTCCCGCTGCGCTCGATGCTCCGTGCCGGCGTGACGCTGGCGCTCGGCTCGGACGCGCCGGTCGCGCCTCTGGACCCGTGGGAGGCCATGGCGGCGGCCGTCCACCGCACGGGTGACGACCGCGAGGAGTGGAACGCGCAGGAGACGATCACGGTCACGGAAGCGCTGGCCGGCAGCCTCGACGGTGCCCCGACGGTGGGTGTCGGCAGCCTGGCCGACCTCGTGCTGCTCGACGCGGACCCCTCCGCCGCAGGGGAGTCCGGACCGGAGGCGGCGGCCCACCTGCGATCGCTCGAGGTGTCAACGACAGTCGTCGGCGGCCGGGTCTCGGGGAGTGTCTGACCCATTCGGGCCATGCGCAACTAGTTGACTGGGCTACCACCCAGTGCCACAGGGGGGATTTCGTGGCGTTCGCACTCGCCAACTCGACGTCCCTCCTATCGTGGGCCGCGTCGTCACTACCTGACGGTCTCACAAAGGTTCGGGGGGCGGGGTTGAGGTCGCAGATCGTCGCAGGGGGCTCGGTCACGGTCGGCTTGGATGCCGGCGCACGGCTGCGTGACCAGCTCATTCCGGCCCGGGTGACCGCGTGAGCATCCTGTCTCGGTTCCGTCGCTCCCGCCCGACCGTCCCGGCACGACCCAGCGTGCCCCACCTCGACCAGTGCGCGGCCCTGGCCTGCGGACGCCGCCACACACGCGTCGTCAAGGGTGTCCGACTGTGCGACCGGTGCGGACCGCTCACCCCTGCTGCCCTCAACCCGCTCATCCCGATCCGCTGAGCCCGGGCATCCCCGGGCATCCTCGGGCATCCCCGGGCGCGGGCAGGTGCCGTGTCGAGGACCGTCGCGCGAGGCGCGGTTCGCGCTCGACGGCAGTTGCATCGAACGCCGAACCTGCGCTCTCGAGGTGTCTATTCTCGGGCCTACGGTGGTCGCGGTGGTGCGGCGACCAGGGATCAGCGAAGAGGGCGAGGCAACATGAGCCCGTTCACCGGTGGCACGAGGTCGTCGGACCATGAGCAGGATCCGACTCCCGCCGCCTGAGACGCGACGGCAGCGGGTCGTCGTCATCGGGGCCTCAGGGTTCGGGCGCGAGTGCCTCGACGTCCTCGAAGCGATGCGGGAGGGCGGCTCGGAGCTCGAGGTCCTTGGGGTCGTCGACGACGCCCCGTCGCCGGCCGACCGCGATCGCCTGGACGCGCGCGGCGTGACGCACCTCGGGTCGGTCGCCGACTTCATCGCGGCGGGGGACACCTCGGTCGGCTACGTGCTGGGCGTTGGCCACCCCCAGACCCGGGTCTCGCTCGTCGAGCGTCTGGACGCTGCCGAGTTCACGGCGATCTCCGCGATCCACCCGGGCGCGGTCATCGGCTCGGATCCCTCAATCGGTCCGGGAGCGGTGATCTGCTCCGGGGCCGTCGTCTCCACGAACGTCAGGCTCGGGAGACATGTGCATCTCGCCCCGCACGCGACCATCGGTCCCGATGCTCTGCTGGCCGACTTCGTCTCGGTGGACGCGGGGGCGGTCGTCTCCGGTGAGGTCACCGTCGGCGCGGCCACGCTCGTGGGAGTGAGCGCGACGATCCTGCTGGGTCTCCTGGTGCGTGAGGACGTCGTCGTCGGCGCGGGTGCCGTGGTGACGTGCGACGTGCCGGGCGGGGTGGTGGTCACCGGTGTGCCCGGCAGGTGGCCGCTGACCTGACGGCGTCTTCACGCAGATGCTCCGCGGCCGACAGGGTGCGGGATCGGACGGTGGCGAGCGGCGCGGAAGCCCTCGCGCGCACTCACGGCCGCGTCGAGCGTGATTAGGGCCCCCACACGCCCACTGGTAGCCTTGCCACGCCGTGAGAATCGGCCGCGGATCCAGAGAGCCTCGGTGAACCAGCCCGGGAGCGCCGCGCAACCACACCAGAAGGAGTCTCTCGCCCATGCCTTTGGACGCAGACGTCAAGCAGAAGATCATGTCCGAGTACGCCACGACCGAGAACGACTCCGGTTCCCCCGAGGTCCAGATCGCGCTCCTCACCCAGCGCATCCTCGACCTCACGGAGCACTCCCGCGAGCACAAGCACGACCACCACAGCCGTCGTGGCCTGCTGCTCCTCGTCGGCCGCCGCCGCCGCCTCCTCCGCTACCTGGAGGACATCGACATCGAGCGCTACCGCTCGCTGATCAAGCGCCTCGGTCTGCGTCGCTGACCCACCGATTTCCGTCGGAGCGGCTCTCCTTCACGGAGGGCCGCTCTTTCGGATGTGCAGAACAACTCCATAGCAGGACGTACCACCAGCACGACCATCACGAGAACCCGTGCACAACGACGATGCACGGTCTGACACTCAAGAAAAGGAGGACCCATGGAGGGTCCTGAGATCACGTTCGCCGAAGCCACCATCGACAACGGCTCGTTCGGCACCCGCACGGTTCGGTTCGAGACCGGACGACTGGCCAAGCAGGCCGGAGGCGCAGTTGCCGCCTACCTGGACGAGGACACGATGCTCCTCTCCACCACCACCGCCGGGAAGCACCCGCGCGAGGGGTTCGACTTCTTCCCCCTGACCGTCGACGTCGAAGAGCGCATGTATGCCGCGGGCAAGATCCCCGGTTCGTTCTTCCGTCGCGAGGGCCGCCCGTCCACCGACGCGATCCTCACCTGCCGTCTCATCGACCGCCCGCTGCGCCCGACCTTCACCAAGGGCCTGCGCAACGAGGTCCAGGTCGTCATCTCGGTGCTCGCGCTCAACCCGGACGTCCAGTACGACGTCCTCGCGATCAACGCGGCGTCGGCGTCCACCCAGATCTCCGGCCTGCCGTTCTCGGGTCCGATCGGTGCCGTCCGCGTCTCGCTCATCGACGACCAGTGGGTCGCCTTCCCGCAGTTCTCCGACATCGAGCGTTCGACCTTCGACATGGTCGTCGCCGGACGGGTTGTCGGCGACGCCGACGACAGCGACGTCGCGATCATGATGGTCGAGGCCGAGGCCACCGACTACACGTGGAACCTCGTCAAGAACGAGGGCAAGACCGCGCCCACCGAGGACGTCGTCGCCGCCGGGCTCGAGGCCGCGAAGGGCTTCATCAAGACCCTGTGCGAGGCACAGGCGTCGCTGGCCGCCGAGGCCGCCAAGCCGATCCAGGAGTTCCCGCTCTTCCTCGACTACAGCGACGAGCTGTACGCCGCGGTCGAGGCCAAGGTCTCCGAGCAGACCGCCGCGGCCCTCCAGATCGCCGGCAAGCAGGAGCGTGAGGACCGTCTCGACGAGATCAAGTCCGAGCTGCACCTCGCCCTCGTCGGCGACGGCGAGGACGTCAAGGGTGAGTACGCGGACCAGTCCAAGGACGTCTCCGCGGCCTACCGCGCCGTCCAGAAGAAGCTGATCCGTCAGCGCATCATCACCGACAAGGTCCGCATCGACGGCCGTGGCCTCGCCGACATCCGCGCCCTCAGCGCCGAGGTCGAGGTCCTGCCGCGGGTGCACGGCTCCGCGATCTTCGAGCGGGGCGAGACCCAGATCATGGGCGTCACGACCCTCAACATGCTTCGCATGGAGCAGCAGCTCGACACGTTGTCGCCGGTGACGCGCAAGCGTTACATGCACAACTACAACTTCCCGCCGTTCTCCACCGGTGAGACCGGTCGGGTCGGTTCGCCGAAGCGCCGCGAGATCGGTCACGGAGCGCTCGCCGAGCGTGCGCTCATGCCGGTCCTGCCGACGCGTGAGGAGTTCCCCTACGCGATCCGCCAGGTCTCCGAGGCGCTCAGCTCCAACGGCTCGACCTCCATGGGCTCGGTCTGCGCGTCGACCCTGTCGCTGCTCAACGCCGGTGTGCCGCTGCGCGCCCCGGTCGCGGGCATCGCGATGGGCCTCGTCACCGCCGAGGTCGACGGACAGACGCAGTACGCCGCCCTCACCGACATCCTCGGTGCCGAGGACGCGTTCGGCGACATGGACTTCAAGGTCGCCGGCACCCGCGAGTTCGTCACGGCCATCCAGCTCGACACCAAGCTCGACGGCATCCCCGCCGACGTGCTCGGCGGCGCGCTGACCCAGGCCCGTGAGGCCCGCCTGCACATCCTCGACGTCATGAACGAGGCGATCGACGTCCCGGACGAGATGAGCCCCTTCGCTCCTCGCGTCATCTCGGTGACGGTCCCCGTCGACAAGATCGGCGAGGTCATCGGCCCGAAGGGCAAGATGATCAACCAGATCCAGGACGACACCGGCGCCCAGATCTCCATCGAGGACGACGGCACCATCTACATCGGTGCCACGGACGGTCCGTCGGCCGAGGCGGCCCGCGCGGCGATCAACGCGATCGCCAACCCGCAGATGCCCGAGGTCGGCGAGCGCTTCCTCGGCACCGTCGTCAAGACGACGACCTTCGGCGCGTTCATCTCGCTCCTGCCCGGCAAGGACGGCCTGCTGCACATCTCCGAGGTGCGCAAGCTCGTCGGCGGCAAGCGGATCGACAACGTCGACGACGTCCTCGCCGTGGGCCAGAAGGTCCAGGTCGAGCTCAAGGAGGTCGACCCGCGCGGCAAGCTGTCGCTCGCGGCCGTCATCGCCGAGGGTGAGACCGACTCCGAGGGTGACGCGGGTTCCGAGGCTCCGGCCGAGGCCGTTGCCCCGACCTTCGACGACGCCCCGGCCGAGCTCGACGCTCCCGTCGAGGTCGACGGCAGCGACGACGCGACCGGGTCGACCGACTCCGGCGACTCTGCCGAGTCCGGCGAGTCCACGGACGGTGGCGAGCGCCGCCAGCGCAGTCGTCGCCGCGGGGGCCGTGGCCGTGGCCAGCGTTCCGAGTCCGGAGACACCTCCGGCGACGAGTGACCCGACGCGCACTCGCGTGACGACGGGGCGGTACACCGACACGGTGTGCCGCCCCGTCGGCGTGCGGTGCGGCGGGGCCTGGCGAGTGCCTGGCGAGTGCCCGCACCGTCTTCGACGGCCGGATCGTCGTCCCCGACAACTCCCGCGTGCCGGTGACCGGTCTGGGAGCGGGTCGATGTCATCGCGATGCCCCTTCAACAAGCAAGCGTCCCCGCGGGCCGCAACGCCCTCGACACGCAGGGATCGAGCTCGTCTTCACCACGGACGACGACATCGTCTTCACCGCCGCGAGCGACATCATCGCGGTGATGAACTACCTGGACGACAACGCCACCGTCGACCTCGTCGCCCTCACCGGTGGACCTGCCCCGGTGGTGTGCCGTGCACTGGCGCGGCGCCGAGGCCTGTTCCCGTTGCAGCCGCACCGTGGAGCGGCCGGTCGGTGGACTGACCGAGGTGGGGTGGCCGTCAGGCGACGCGCGTGGTGCGGGGGACCGGGGTCGGGGCGACCCAGCGCATCTCCATGCAGGTGCGTCCGTCGCGGATCACGGGGACCCAGCGCAGCGTCAGGCACGCCGGACCGGTCGCGGTCGCGACGACCTTCTTCATGGCGGATTCCCCTCGTTCACCTGATGTTCATCTCATGATAGACGAAAGATGAACGGAAGGTGAACGGCCCGCCGATTCGTACCGCGCAGAGAGACGCACCGGTCGCCGCTAGGCTCACGGCGTGAATGCGAACACGGGCGCTCCCCGCACGGTCTCGGTCATCGGCGCAGCCGGCCGGATGGGCTCGGAGGTGTGCCGGGCGGTGGAGGCGGCCGACGGCCTCGAGCTCGTGGGGCGCTTCGACGAGGGCGACGACCTCGGCGACCTGGCCGGTGCCGACGTCGTCGTCGAGTTCTCCGTCCCGGCCGCCTCGGCGGCCAACGTCGCGCACTGCGTCGACCGCGGCGTGCACGTCGTCGTGGGCACGACCGGGTGGGACGACGGCGCCGTGTCCGACCTGCGCGCGCGCCTCGCGGCCCACGCCGAGGTGGGCGTGCTCATCGCCCCGAACTTCGCGATCGGCGCGGTCCTCATGATGGCGTTCGCCCAGAAGGCCGCCGAGTTCTACGAGTCTGTCGAGGTCATCGAGCTGCACCACCCGGACAAGGTCGACGCACCGTCCGGCACCGCGGCTCGCACCGCCGAGCTCATCGGGCGGGCGCGCGAGGAGGCGGGCCTCGGCGACGTCCCCGACGGGACCACGGTGGACCCCGACGGTGCACGCGGTGCCCGCTCACACGGCATACCCGTGCACTCGGTCCGTCTGCGCGGCCTCGTCGCGCACCAGGAGGTGCTCTTCGGGCAGACCGGCGAGATGCTGACGATCCGCCACGACTCCTTCGACCGCGTCTCCTTCATGCCGGGGGTCATCGCCGCAGTCCGCCAGGTCGGCGACCACCCAGGACTCACGGTCGGGCTCGAGCACTACCTCGGCATCTGAGTCGACAGGTCACGACACCTCGTCTGCCGTCCGCCCTTGCGGGGTGTCGTGACCTCTCGACCCGCTCACCACAGGTGGAGGTCACCGGCGGGCACCCCCAGGGCGGCACCCAGACGGGTGAGCGTCGCGATCCGACGACTGCGCGTGAAGACGTCGTCGGCGAAGAGCTCGAGGAAGGTCCAGCCGTCGTCCTCCGCGAGCAGCCGCCGGGCGTGGTCGACGCCGCGCTGGCGGATGGTCGCGTGGTGGGCGCCCTGGTACTCGCCGATCACCCGCTGCCGGCGCCACACGAAGTCGCCCTCGAGCATCCACCCACCGTCCTCGAACATCACGGGCACGTTGAGCTCGGGTTCGGGCAGGCCGGCGCGGTGGAACATCAGGCGCGTACGGGTCTCCATCGGGGACCTGACGCCGGGGCGCACGAGCCCCAGCGCCTCGGTGAGCAGGACCTTGCCACGCGGTCGGACGCGGCCGCGGAGTCTCTCCGCCATGAGCTGCACGGGCTCCTCGTCCGGATCGGTGCGGAGCAGGTTCGCGACGGCGTCCCCGGCGACGACCAGGTCGTCACGCGTCAGCCCGCGACGCAGCACCTCGCCGAGGTCGCACCAGGTGTCGGCGAGCGCGGTCACGCGCAGCCCGGCGTGGTCGCACACCACGCGCGACTCCAGCCCGCGGTGGCCGATGCACCCGTCCCGGCGCACCCGACCCCGTCGCGTCGACCACACGACGTCGAGGTCGAACTGGCCCTCGACCCTCGTGGGCAGGGGGAGTCCCCAGAGGATGGCCGCCGTGACGTGGGAGAAGGCGTGGTCCTCGCGGGGCATCGCCGCGGCGAAGGCTGCGGCCCGGGCCTGCAGCGACGACGGCGGTGTGACGACCCGCACCCCGCGGGTGACGACGGTGAGGTCACCGCGGTCGAGCCTGCTCAGCGGCACGCCCGAGTCCCGGGCCAGGTCCCGGGTGATGGGAGCCGTCCGCAGGGGCTCGGGTAGAGGGGCAGGACGCACCGCACCAGCGTGGTCGCAGCGCCGCCGACCGATCCCGCGTTCTCCACAGCCCACGGACGAGTGGTCACGACACCCCGTATGCCGTCCGCCCATGCGGGGTGTCGTGACCTCTCGTCCGTGCGCCCTCAACCCCAGCCGAGCGCCCGCAGGCCCGCCGCCACCGCCGCGGCCCCGATGACGACGACGAGGAAGTTCGCCCGGAGCAGCAGGAGCACGACCGCCGCCCCGACCGCGGCCAGCCGGGCGTCGACGTGGAGCGACCCGTCGTCGCCGCCGAAGGTCTGGATCGCCACGAGGCCGGCGAGCAGCGCCACCGGCAGCAGCGCGAGCACCCGGCTGCGCCTGGGCCCGTCGGCCCACGCGGCCGGCACGAGGTAGCCGGCGAGCTTCGTGGCGAAGGAGAGCCCGGAGGCGAGCAGCACGATCGTCCATGAGCTCACGGCACGTCCTCCGGGTCGACCCGCTCGTGGCGGCCGCCGCCGGACAGCCCGATGACGACCGCGGCGAGCACCGTGAGGATGACCGGTACCCCCACCGGCAGCAGGGGTGAGGTGAGGAGCGCGATCGCGACGGCGAGCACCATCGTCGCGGCCGCGTCGCGGCTGCGCAGGCGCGGCCACAGCAGCGCGGTGAAGGCCGCGGCAGCGGCGGCGTCCAGCCCCCACCGCTCCGGCTCGCCCAGCGCGTTGCCGACGAACGCCCCGACGAGCGTCATGAGGTTCCAGAGGGCGAAGACGGTCAGCCCGGTCGCCCAGAAGCCGAGCCGGCCGGCGTGCCGGTTCTCCTGGCCCACCGCGACGGCCGTCGACTCGTCGATGGTGACGTGGGCGGCGAGGAGCCGACGCAGGCCGCCCACCCCGAGGAGGCGCGAGGTCTGCAGCGCGTAGAGCCCGTTGCGCAGGCCGAGCAGGGTGGACGTCGCGACCGCCGCCGGCCCGGTGCCGCCCGCCCCGAGGATGCCCACGACCGCGAACTGCGACCCGCCGCTGAAGAGCAGGACGGACAGGGCGACGGTCTGCAGGATGCTCAGCCCCGACGCGACGCCGAGCGCACCGAAGCTGATGCCGTACGCGCCGGTCGCCACGCCGACCGAGAGGGACTGTCGCAGAACGGCTTTGCGCTGCCCACCGGCCAGCGGTGCGTATGCCGCGTGCGCACCTTCGTGCGCGTCGGCCGCGCTCACCCCTCCTGCTCCGCGTCGTCGGGAGCGAGCGAGGCGACGAGGCGCACCTCCCGCAGGGTGTCGCCGTCGGGGGAGACCACCCGGTCACGGTAGGCCCCGTCGGGCCCGAGCCCCGAGGCGACGAGGAAGGCCCGGGTGGCCTCGTCGTCGGCGAGGACCCAGATCGCGACGTCCTCGGCGCCGGCGCCGCGCAGGTGGTCGACGCAGGCGTTGAGCAGCCGCGAGCCGTGACCGAGCCGCCGGCCGCCGGGGTGCACGCCGATGGCGGTGACCTCACCGCGCGCCGGACCGGCGTCGGGGTCCTGGCTCGGGCCGATGGCGGCGAAGCCGACGACCTGCTCGCCGGCGCGGGCCACGAGCAGCCGGTGGACGCCCTCCGGCGGGTGCTCGAGCGAGCTGCGCCACGCCTTCGCGAAGGAGGGGGCGACGAACTGGGCGACGACGTCGTCGGGCACGCGGCCGGCATACGCCTGGGCCCAGACGGCCGCCTGCACCACCCCGACGGCGGGCGCGTCGGTCGGCACGGCCGTGCGCACGCTCGCGTCGGCGGTCGGCCCGGCGGCGTGCGAGTGTCCCTCGTGCTCGCTCATCGGCCCAGGAACTCCGGCGTGCGGCGCTCGCGGAAGGCGGCGCGTCCCTCCGACAGGTCGTCGCTCGACCACGCCGTGGCGAAGGCCGCCTCGTAGCGTGCGACCTCGGCGTGGTCGCCGCCGTGCGCCTCGAACCCGAGCTTGGACCCGGCCTGGGTGAGGGGAGCGAGGTCGGCGGCGCGCGATGCCAGCGCCACCGCTGCGTCGAGGTCGCCGCGCTCCTGCGCGAAGCCCAGCCGCCACGCGTCGTCGGCCGTGAGCACCGCGCCGGTCAGCACCATGTGCCGGGCCGCGCCCTCGCCCCAGAAACGGGTCACCCGCTCGAGCGTCCAGTGGTCGACCATGAGTCCGAGCCTGGCGACCGGGACGGCGAACCGCGCGTCGTCGGTGACGACCCGGAGGTCGCACGCCACGGCGAGCTGCATCCCGAGCCCCATGCACGACCCCGAGATCGCCGCGACCGTGGTGACCGGCGCCGCGGACAGACGGGCCAGGACCTCGGCGAGACGGTCGGTGAAGCCGACGTCCTCGAGCTCGGTGAGGTCGGCGCCGGCGCAGAAGTGGCCGCCGGCCCCGGTGACGACGAGGGCCCGGGAGTCGCCGGCTGCCCGTTCGACGGCTCCGTCGAGCTCGTCGAGGGCGTCGAGGTTCAGGGCGTTGCGTCGCTCCGGTCGGTCGAGGGTGATGACCGTGACCCGGTCCGTGCTGCGTGAGTGAATCGCCACGCGGTCGAGCCTAACCGGGCGGCGTTTGTGAGGATGGGGCCGTGTCCCTGCTCCGTCGGCCCACGAGGCCGCACCCGGTCTTCCGTCCCCTCGTCGTCGCCGAGGTGGACCCGGTCGCCGAGCACGCCGTGTCGATCGGGTTCGACGTCGGCACGATGCCCGTCTTCCTCGACTACCGGGCCGGGCAGTACGTCACGCTGCGGGCCCTCGTCGGTGGCGAGGACGTCCGCCAGTCCTACTCGATCTGGGTGCCGCCGAGCCGCGCCCGCAGCGAGGGCATCATCCGGGTCGCGGCCGCCGCGGTGCAGGGCGGGCGGATGTCCCCGTGGCTGGCCACCGAGGTCGAGGTCGGCGAGGTCATGGGGGTCCTGCCGCCGCTGGGGGAGTTCGTGCTCGACGAGGTCGACGTGCCGCGCCACCACGTCGGGGTCGTCGGCGGCTCCGGCATCACGCCTGTCCTCGCGATCGCCGCCGCGGCCCTCGAGCAGCACCCGGAGTCCACGGTCGACCTCATCGTCGCCAACCGCACCCGGGAGTCGACCGTCCTGGGCCGCGAGCTCGACATGCTGGAGGCCGTCGCCGACGGGCGGCTCCGCGTGGAGCACGTCCTCAGCCGTGAGCGCGTGCCCGGGGTGCGCCGCGGCCGGATCGACGCGCTGGTCGTGCGCGACGTGCTCGGCGACGTCGGCGGCATCGAGGGGGTCGACGACTGGTGGCTGTGCGGGCCCGAGGGCCTCATCGCCGACGTCGAGTCGTGGCTCGGCGGTCAGGGCATCGCCGCCGGGCACATCCACCGCGAGCGGTTCACCTCCACCGGGCCGGTCGACCCGCTCAGGGCTCAGCGCTCGTAGGTCACCCAGGCGAAGCCGTCGCGCTCCACGCGCGCGGTCTCGCGCCACTGCGTCCGGTCGATCTCGGGGAAGCGCACGTCGCCCTCGGGCTCCTGGTCCACCTCGGTGATGAGCAGGCGGCGCGCGAACGGCATCGCCTGCTGGTACACCTCGCCGCCACCGGCGACGAAGACCTCACCCTCGGGACCCGCGAGTCCGAGCGCGTCGTCGAGCGAGTGGACGGTCTCGACGTCGGGGTGGTGCCAGTCCGGCTGCCGGGTGATGACGATGGTGCGCCGACCCGGGAGGACCCGTCCGATCGAGTCGAATGTCCTTCGCCCCATGATCATCGCGTGGCCCATCGTCGTCCGCTTGAAGAAGGCGAAGTCCTCGGGCAGGTGCCATGGCATGTCGTTGTCGGCACCGATGACGCCGTTGCGTCCCACCGCCGCGATGAGTGTCACCTGGGTCATGCCGCTCACTGTATGACCCACCGACACCCGCCGGTATGCCGTCCGCTCACGTCGTGCGCACGGCGTGCGCGGACGGCACACGGACCTCGCGCGGACGGCATACGGACGTCGTGAGGTCAGACCGCGATGGGCGCCTTGATCGGCGGGTGCGGGTCGTAGCCGACGAGCTCGAAGTCGTCGAGGTCGTAGGCGTCGATGCTGTCCTTGCGCGCGATCGTCATCGTCGGGAGGGCCCGCGGCTGACGGGTGAGCTGGAGGCGGGCCTGCTCGAGGTGGTTGGAGTAGAGGTGCGCGTCGCCGAGAGTGTGGACGAACTCGCCCGGCTCGAGGTCGGTGAGCTGGGCCACCATCATCGTGAGCAGCGCGTAGGAGGCGATGTTGAACGGCACCCCGAGGAAGACGTCGGCCGAGCGCTGGTAGAGCTGGCACGACAGGCGGCCGTCGCTCACGTAGAACTGGAACAGGGCGTGGCACGGAGGGAGCGCCATGTCGTCGACGTCGGCGACGTTCCAGGCGCTGACGATGTGGCGGCGGCTGTCGGGGTTGGTGCGGATCGAGTGGATGACCTTGGCGATCTGGTCGACCTCGCGCCCGTCGGGGGTGGGCCACGAGCGCCACTGGTGCCCGTAGACGGGGCCGAGGTCGCCGAGCTCGTCGGCCCACTCGTCCCAGATCGAGATGCCCCGCTCCTGCAGCCAGCGCACGTTGGTGTCGCCGCGCAGGAACCACAGCAGCTCGCCGATGATCGACCTGAGGTGCAGCTTCTTCGTCGTCACCACGGGGAACCCCTCGGCGAGGTCGAACCGCATCTGGTGGCCGAAGACCGAGCGGGTGCCGGTGCCCGTCCGGTCGGACTTCTCGACACCCTCGTCGAGGATGCGGTCGAGCAGGTCGAGGTACTGGCGCATGGGCCAGAGCGTAGCCGCGCCCTCGGACGGCACCCACTACCCTGAGCCGCATGACGACGAACCCCTTCGGCCGGGTCCTCACGGCCATGGTCACCCCCATGCATCCCGACGGATCGGTCGACGAGGTGGGGGTGCGTGCGGTCGTCGAGCACCTCGTTGCGACCGGTCACGACGGGATCGTCGTCAACGGCACGACCGGCGAGTCCGCGACGCTGACCGACGACGAGAGCATCGACGTCGTGCGGATCGCGGTCGAGACGGCCGGGGACCGGGCCGCCGTCACCGCCGGGGTCGGGTCCAACGCCACCGCGCACAGCATCGAGATGGCGGCCCGGGCGGCCGCGGTCGGAGCCCACGCGCTGCTGCTCGTCTCGCCGTACTACAACAAGCCGACCCAGGCCGGGCTGCTCGCGCACTGCCGCGCCGTCGCCGACTCGACCGAGCTGCCGATCATGCTCTACGACATCCCCGGGCGGACCGGCACGCCGTTCGCGACGGAGACGCTGATCGCCCTCGCCGAGCACCCGCGGATCCTGGCCGTCAAGGACGCCAAGGCCGACCTCTGGGCCTCGAGCCACGTCATGGCCGCGACCGACCTGCTCTGGTTCAGCGGCGACGACGTCCTCAGCCTCGCCCACCTCGCCCAGGGCGCCGTCGGGGTCGTCTCCGTCGTCGGCCACGTCGCCGGCAGGGAGTATGCCGCGATGCTGGCTGCCACGAACCGGGGGGACTACGCGTCCGCCCGGGAGATCCACCACCGGCTCATCCCCGCGGTCGACGCGATCATGACCCAGTCGCAGGGGGCGATCATGGCCAAGGCGGCCCTCGTCGAGCTCGGCGTCATCCAGTCGGCGTTCGTGCGGCTGCCGCTGGTCGAGTCGCCCCCGGAGCACCTCGACGTCCTGCGTCACGGCCTCGCGGAAGCAGGGCTGCGGTGAGCCACCCGCACCCCGAGCTCACCCTGCCGCCGGCCCTCGTGGACGGCGGCGTCCGTGTCGTCGCCCTCGGCGGCCTGGGCGAGGTCGGCCGCAACATGGCCGTCATCGAGCACCGCGGCCAGCTGCTCGTCATCGACTGTGGCGTCCTCTTCCCCGACGACCACCACCCGGGCATCGACCTCATCCTCCCGGACTTCAGCCACATCGCCGACCGGCTCGACGACGTCCAGGCGGTCGTCCTCACCCACGGCCACGAGGACCACATCGGGGCCGTCCCGTTCCTGCTGCGCCTCAAGCCCGACCTCCCCCTCGTCGGCTCGCAGCTGACCCTGGCCCTCATCGAGGCCAAGCTCAAGGAGCACCGGATCACGCCCCTCACGCTCACCGTGAAGGAGGGCGACCGCGAGACGTTCGGCGTCTTCGACTGCGAGTTCGTCGCCGTGAACCACTCCATCCCCGACGCGCTCGCGGTGTTCGTGCGCACGCCCGGCGGGACGATCCTGCACACCGGCGACTTCAAGATGGACCAGCTGCCGCTCGACGGCCGGCTCACCGACCTGCGTGCCTTCGCGCGTCTCGGTGAGGAGGGCGTCGACCTCTTCATGACCGACTCGACCAACGCCGAGGTGCCGGGGTTCACGACCCCCGAGAAGGACATCGCCCCCGCCATCGACCGGGTCTTCCGCGACGCGCGCCGCCGGATCATCGTCGCGTGCTTCTCCTCGCACGTGCACCGCGTGCAGCAGGTCCTCGACGCCGCCGAGAAGTCCGGCCGCAAGGTCGCGATGGTCGGCCGCTCCATGGTCCGCAACATGGGGATCGCCGCCGACCTCGGCTACCTCAAGGTGCCGGACGGCATCCTCGTCGACTTCAAGCGGCTCGGAGACCTGCCGGACGACAAGGTCACGCTCATCTGCACCGGCTCGCAGGGTGAGCCGATGGCGGCCCTGTCGCGGATGGCCAACCGGGACCACCAGATCGAGGTGGGGGAGGGCGACACCGTCCTCCTCGCCTCCTCGCTCATCCCGGGCAACGAGAACGCCGTCCACCGCGTCATCAACGGGCTCATGCGCCTCGGCGCGGACGTCGTCCACAAGGGCAACGCCCGCGTCCACGTCTCGGGCCATGCCAGCGCAGGCGAGCTCCTCTACTGCTACAACATCGTCAAGCCGCGCAACGTCATGCCGGTGCACGGCGAGTGGCGGCACCTGCGGGCCAACGCCGACCTCGCGCTCGCGACGGGCGTCCACCCCCGGGGTGTCGTCGTCGTCGAGGACGGCGTCGTCGTCGACCTCGTCGACGGCCGGGTCCGCGTGGCGGGGGCGGTGCCCTGCGGCTACGTCTACGTCGACGGGTCCTCGGTGGGGGAGGCCGACGAGGGCCTGCTCAAGGACCGCCGGATCCTGCGCGACGAGGGCTTCATCTCGGTCATCGTCGTCATGGACTCCTCGAGCGGCAAGATCGTCGCCGGACCCGAGATCACCGCCCGCGGCTTCATCGAGAGCGACGTGGTCTTCGACGACGTCATGCCGAGCCTGGTCGCGGCGCTCGACGACGCGACGGCGCAGGGGGTCGTCGACAGCTACCAGCTCGAGCAGGTCATGCGGCGCGCCATCGGCGGGTGGGTCGGCCGCAAGATCCGTCGCCGCCCGATGATCATCCCCGTCGTCATCGAAGCGTGACTCGTCTCGTGACCGACTGATTGCGCATTCCGACCGGCTCGCTGGCGCTCGCCGTCTCTTGACCGACTGATTGCGCATTCCGACCGGCTCGCCGGAGCTCGCCGGGCGGAATGCGCAATCAGTCGGGGGGCTCGTCGGGCGGAATGCGCAATCAGTCGGGGGGCTCGTCGGGCGGAATGCGCAATCAGTCGGTGGGGCGCGTGTGACGCGTGTGTCCAGGGTGACTTTCGCCTAGGGTGCGGAGCATGGCCTCTCGTTCGACGACACCAGCGCGCTCCCGCACGGCGAGCAGCCGTCCGGCGAACCGGCGCGCGCCCGCTCGCACGACGAGCCGCAAGAAGGCACCCGCCAAGGGCGCCACCCCCCTGCCCCTCGCCGCCGTCAAGGGCGCCTGGATGGGCCTGGCCCACGTCACCGGCGGGACCGTCCGCAAGGTCTCCTACGTCGGCCAGGACCTCGAGCCCGAGCACCGCCGCGACGGCGCCGGCCTCGCCCTCATCGCGCTCGCCGTCGTCGTCGCCGCCCGCGAGTGGTGGGGTCTCACCGGTGTCGTCGGCAACGCCGTCCACGCCGTGGTCGCGGGCACCTTCGGGCGCGTCGCCTACGCCCTCCCCATCGTCCTCCTCCTCTTCGGCCTCCACCTGTGGCGCACCCCGCGGGGACACTCGGCCACCAACCGCATGTCCATCGGCACCGCCCTGCTCGCCTTCGCGGCCTGCGGCGTGGTCCACGTCTCCGCCGGCATCCCCCAGCCCCCGGCCGGGGCCGACGGGATGCGCGCGGCCGGCGGCATCATCGGCTTCCTCGCCTCGAGCCCGCTCGAGGCGGCGGTCTCCGTCTACGGCACGATCCCGCTGCTCCTCTTCCTCGGCATCTTCGGGCTGCTCGTGCTCACCGCGACGCCCGTGCACGAGATCCCGAACCGGTTCGACCACCTGCGGGCCGCGCTCCTCGGGCACCCGCTGCCCGAGCGCGACGCCGACGTCACCGACGAGGTCCCGGTCAAGAAGCCGCGGCGCCGCCGTGACTTCACCGACGAGCCGATGGTCGGCGACGAGGCTTACGAGCAGGCGGCGATCGTCGACTACGAGGAGAAGGGCAGGTCCGGCAAGGGCAAGGCGCCGGCGACGCCGGCCCCGGCCGCGGACGACAGCGGCTTCCGCCCCGGCCAGAAGCGCCCGACCGCTCCCGGGGTCCTCGCCCCCTCCGCGGCACCGGTCGAGCAGGTCCGGCTCGAGGCGCCCCCGACGACGCCGCTGCCGCAGCGCGTCGAGCAGCTGTCCCTCGCCGGCGACATCACCTACACGCTCCCCGACAACGCCGCACTCAAGCAGGGCGCGCCGCACAAGGAGCGCTCCGAGGCCAACGACCGGGTCGTCGAGTCGCTGACGACCGTCCTCGACGAGTTCGGCATCGACGCCCAGGTCACCGGGTTCACCCGCGGCCCGACGGTCACCCGCTATGTCGTCGAGCTCGGCCCCGGCATCAAGGTCGAGCGCGTGACCGCGCTCTCCAAGAACATCGCGTATGCCGTCGCGTCGGCCGACGTGCGCATCCTCAGCCCCATCCCGGGCAAGTCCGCGATCGGGATCGAGATCCCGAACCCGGACAAGGAGATGGTCTGCCTCGGCGACGTCCTGCGCAGCCGGGTCGCGCGCGACAACCACCACCCCATGGTCATGGGCGTCGGCAAGGACGTCGAGGGCGGCTACGTCATCGCCAACCTCGCGAAGATGCCCCACCTCCTCGTGGCCGGTGCGACGGGCTCGGGCAAGTCGAGCTTCATCAACTCGATGATCACGTCGGTGCTCATGCGCTCCACGCCGGACGAGGTGCGCATGGTCCTCGTCGACCCGAAGCGGGTCGAGCTCACGGCCTACGAGGGCATCCCGCACCTCATCACCCCGATCATCACCAACCCCAAGAAGGCCGCCGAGGCCCTCCAGTGGGTCGTGCGCGAGATGGACACCCGTTACGACGACCTCGCGGCCTACGGCTACAAGCACGTCGACGACTTCAACAAGGCGGTCAAGTCGGGCAAGGTGCAGCCGCTGCCCGGCTCCCAGCGCGTCATCCACCCCTACCCCTACCTGCTCGTCATCATCGACGAGCTCGCCGACCTCATGATGGTCGCGCCGCGCGACGTCGAGGAGTCGATCGTCCGCATCACCCAGCTCGCGCGGGCCGCCGGGATCCACCTCGTGCTCGCCACCCAGCGCCCGTCGGTCGACGTCGTCACCGGCCTCATCAAGGCCAACGTGCCGAGCCGGATGGCGTTCGCGACGTCGTCGCTGGGCGACAGCCGGGTCGTGCTCGACCAGCCCGGCGCCGAGAAGCTGCTCGGCCAGGGTGACGGACTCTTCCTGCCCATGGGCTCGAGCAAGCCCATGCGTGTCCAGGGTGCCTGGGTCACCGAGTCCGAGATCCAGGAGATCGTCGCCCACGTCACCGGCCAGCTCAAGCCGACCTACCGCGACGACGTCACCGTCGTCGCGTCCAAGAAGCAGATCGACGACGACATCGGCGACGACCTCGACCTGCTGCTGCAGGCCACCGAGCTCGTCGTGACGACGCAGTTCGGGTCGACGTCGATGCTGCAGCGCAAGCTGCGGGTCGGCTTCGCCAAGGCCGGCCGACTCATGGACCTCCTGGAGTCCCGTGGCGTCGTCGGCCCGTCCGAGGGCTCCAAGGCCCGCGACGTGCTCGTCCGCCCCGACGACCTGCCGACGACCCTCGCCCTGATGCGCGGCGACGAGGTGCTCGACGCCGACCCTGCCTTCGACAACGAGGCGCTCGACGCCCCGTCGGAGGCGTCACCGCGCCCGGAGCCGCGACCTGCCCCGCACGACCGCTACGGCGTCGACGCCGTGGCTGCCGACCTCGAGAGCCGGCCGCGGGTCGAGTCGTGGGACGAGGACGAGGACGACAGCGAGGACGCCTGGGAGCTCACCGGTCGGAGGTGACCGGGTCCGGCTCGGCAGGGGCCGACACCGGGTCATCAGCCGTCGGCGCGTCTGCGGGCGTGTCGGACACCTCCTGCAGGGCGTCCTCGACGTCGTCGATGAAGGACGACCTCGTCCGAGCCGCCCACCGGCCCCCCGGCGAGGTGGCCGTCCACTCCCATCAGCACCGCGCTGGGCGACCTCGTCAGGCCCAGGCTCGTCCAGAGGAGCGCGGCGTGGTCGAGGAGCGTCCCGGCCGGCGGGGTGCCGACGAGCTTCTCCGCGATGGGCACGGCGGAGACGATCCGCACGTCGACCCGGGCGAGGCGCGCGTTCCAGCCGTCGAGATCGGTCATCGCCGCCTTGGTCGACGCGCAGTAGCAGTTGACGAAGACGAGCAGCTGGGCCTTGTGGTGGGACAGCTCGAGAAGGGTGACCGGCCCCCGGTCGGGTCGGTGGAGCACGGCCGAGGGCGTGGGGACCCGCGCGTACCCGTCGTCGTTTCCGTCCTCGCCTCGCCGGGGAACGCGGCAGGGCCGACCGATCCGACCGGCCCGCCCGGCTCGGGCGTCGACGCGCCGGCGGCCCGGGGCGCCGAAGACCCCCCGAGGACGAGCCCGGTGACGACGCAGGCGAGCGCGCCGAGCGCCAGCCACAACCCGTCGCCGCGGTCGGCTCCGCCGAGGAGCGACCAGACGGTGCGGCCGGAGACCGCGAGGGCCGTGGAGGCCACGGCGGCCTTGACGAGCAGCGTGTTGCGCAGCAGCGTCCGCCCGATGACCTCGTGGTTGCCGACCTCGCCGAAGCAGTCGCAGGACGGGCGGGGGGAGAGGGTGAGCCCGCGCGCGATGAGCCCCCAGTAGACCGCCATGAGGACGAGCGCGCCGCCACTGGCGAGGGCGAACACCGGCTGCCAGGGCGTGAGGAGCCCGGCGACGAGGGCGAGCTCGGCCACGGGAACGGCGCCGGCCAGGGCCCGCGGGAGCAGCCAGGCAGGGAGCTCGAGGTTGGCCACGACCGAGCGCAGCGACTCGCCCCTGCCCCCTTGGCGGCGGCGGCCAGGCCCAGCACCCCCCGCGAGCACGAGCGGCGGGATCACTCAGGCGGCGTGGCGCATGTCGTCTTCCTTGGTCGGCGCTGCCATCCGCGGACGCGCCTAGAGTGACGCCCATGGAGACCACTCTCTGGGACGACCTGCGCGAGCCTCCGACCCGCACCGAGCGGTGGGCCGCGGTGCTGCGCAAGCAGCCGTCCGCCTTCCTCCTCGCCGTCCAGCTGCTCGTCATCGTGCTGCTGCCGTGGTTGCAGGACCTCACGTACGGCCGCGTCGCCCTGAGCGTGCTCAGCCTCAGTGCCCTCACGGTCGCCGTCTTCACGGTGCGCAGCACCCCGGCCCTCACGTGGCTCTCGGTGCTCCTTGGTCTGCCGGCCGGGATCCTCGAGGTCTGGTCCACGGTCTCGGACGACAACTCGCTCATCGTGGCACTGGCCCACACCACTTTGTCGCTCTTCTACTTCTACACGGCCTACGGCCTTGTCGCGTACATGTTCGAGGACGCCTGGGTGACCAAGGACGAGCTGTTCGCGGTGGGCGCGGCGTTCACGGTGCTCCTCTTCGCCTTCGCCTACCTGTTCCTCGCCGTGCAGGAGGTGTGGACCGGCTCCTTCATCGGTCACCGCGAGGGAACGGACCGCACGTTCCTCGAGCTGCTCTTCTACTCCGCTGCCAACCTCACCAGCGTCGGGCTCTCCGACGTCGTCGCGGTGGGTCCGCAGGCGCGTGCGATCGCGATCCTCGAGTCGCTGGCCGGCGTCATGTACGTCGCCATGGTCATCTCGCGGCTCGTCGCGCTCACCGTGATGCGCAACCAGCGCTGAGTCGCCGGCTCAGCGGCCGTCGAGGTCCTCGATCCGTGCGACGCTCGGGCCACGGGTCGCGGAGACGTCGCGCGCGACCTCCTCGACGCCCTCGAGCACCCGCATGGCGTTGCCCCACGTGAGCCTGCCGAGGTCGTCGTCGGACCAGCCGCGCTCGGCGAGCGCGCCCAACAGCCTCGGGTAGCTCGCGACGTCCTCGAGCCCGGTGGGGAGCTGGTCGACGCCGTCGTAGTCGCCACCGAGCCCGATGTGCTCGATGCCGGCGACCTCACGGACGTGCTCAACGTGCGCGACGACGTCGTCGACGGTGGCGTGGGGCTGCGGGTTCGTCTGCTTGTACCGCTCGATGAAGGCGCTGTATGCCGTGTGGTCGGCCCAGTGGACGTCCTCCGTCGCGGCCGCGTCGGCGGCCTCGAGGTCCCACTCGCGCACGGCCGGCGAGATGAACTTCGGGACGAAGGTGACCATGCAGAGCCCGCCGTTGGTCGCGAGCGCCGAGAGGACGTCGTCGGGGACGTTGCGCGGGTGGTCGCACACGGCCCGGGCCGAGGAGTGCGAGAACATCACCGGTGCGACCGAGGCGTCGAGCGCGTGGCGCATCGTGTCGGCCGAGACGTGGGAGAGGTCGACGGCCATGCCGATGCGGTTCATCTCGCGCACCACCTCGCGACCGAAGGGCGAGAGGCCGCCGAGGGCCGGCTCGTCGGTCGCCGAGTCGGCCCACGGGACGTTGTCGTTGTGGGTCAGCGTGAGGTACCGGACACCGAGCGCATGCAGCATCCGGAGCGCACCGAGCGAGCTGTCGATGCTGTGACCGCCCTCGGCGCCCATGAGCGAGGCGATGCGGCCCGACGCGCGGGCCTCGCGGACGTCGGCCGAGCTGACGGCGAGAGCGAGCTCACCGGCATACCGGCTCGTCATCCTCCGCACGAAGTCGACCTGCTCGAGGGTGGCCGTGACCGCCCGCTCACCGGCCCACTTCGCGTCGACGTAGACCGACCAGAACTGCGCGCCCACGCCACCGCGGCGCATCCGGGGGAGGTCGGTGTGGGTCGAGGGGACCTCGCCGCCGATGTCGAGGCGGTCGAGGTCGTACGCCACCTGCTCGCGAGCCGCCCACGGGAGGTCGTTGTGACCGTCCCAGACGGGGTGGCTCGCGAGCAGGTCGGCGATGCGTCGGGGCGATGAGGTCATCGCCCCAACCTAGGTCACCTCAGGGCTGCGGATCCGGGCCTGCAGGCGGACTGCTCCGGCGCAACTAGAGTGGCCCCCATGCCTGCTTCCGACACGACCTCCCGCTCGGTGGCCGTCGTCACTCTGGGCTGCACCCGCAACGACGTCGACTCCGAGGAGCTCGCCGGACGGCTCGCCGCGGGCGGCTGGACCCTCGTCGATGACGCATCGGAGGCGGACGTCGCCGTCGTCAACACGTGCGGGTTCGTCGAGCAGGCCAAGAAGGACTCGATCGACAGCCTCATCGAGGCGTCCGCCCTCAAGGAGACCGGCCGCACCCAGAAGGTCGTGGCGGTGGGCTGCCTCGCCGAGCGGTACGGCCAGACCCTGGCCGACGAGCTCCCCGAGGCCGACGCGGTCCTCGGCTTCGACACGTACGCCGACATGTCGACCCACCTGCGGACCATCCTCGACGGCGGCACCGTGCCCAGCCACGTGCCCAGCGACCGCCGCAAGCTCCTCCCGCTCTCCCCGGCCACCCGTCAGAGCGCCGCCGCCGACGTGGCGCTGCCCGGGCACTCGGCCCCGCGCGCCCGGCTCGGGACCGGACCGTGGGCCCCGCTGAAGATCGCGAGCGGCTGCGACCGTCGGTGCGCCTTCTGCGCGATCCCGATGTTCCGCGGGTCCTTCGTGTCGCGCCGCCCCACCGACGTCATCGACGAGGCGCGCTGGCTCGCCACCCAGGGCGTGAGTGAGCTCTTCCTCGTCAGCGAGAACTCCACGTCGTACGGCAAGGACCTCGGGGACCTCGCCCTCATGGACGCCCTCCTGCCCGAGCTCGCCGGGCTCGACGGGATCGAGCGCGTACGCGTCTCCTACCTCCAGCCGGCCGAGGTCCGACCCGGGCTGCTCGACGCCATGGTCGCGATCCCCGAGGTCATGCCGTGGTTCGACCTGTCCTTCCAGCACGCGTCGGCGCCGCTCCTGCGTCGCATGCGGCGCTTCGGCGGCACGGAGGCGTTCCTCGGCCTCATCGACGACGTCCGCCGCCGCTCACCGCTCGCCGGCATCCGCAGCAACGTCATCGTCGGCTTCCCGGGCGAGACCGAGGCCGAGGTCGACGAGCTCGCGCAGTTCCTCACGGCGGCGCGCCTCGACGTCGTCGGGGTGTTCGGCTACTCGGACGAGGACGGCACCGAGGGCGAGCTGCTGTCCGACAAGGTCCCCGCCGCGGCCATCGCCGATCGGGTCGAGCGCATCACCGACCTCATCGAGGAGCTCACGGCCCAGCGCGCTGAGGACCGCATCGGTGAGACGGTGCGGGTGCTCGTCGAGGAGACCGACGACGAGACGGGCGACGCCGTCGGTCGCGCGGAGCACCAGGGTCCCGACGTCGACGGCACCACCCGGGTCGTGGGGGTCACGGCCGCCCCCGGCGAGACGGTGCTCGCGACGGTCGTCGGGACCGAGGGCATCGACCTGGTCGCGGACCCGACATGACCGAGCGTACGACCCCGGTCTCCCGGATCGCCCCCAGCGCGTGGAACGTCGCGAACGGGCTGACCGTGCTCCGGCTGCTCCTCGTGCCGGTGTTCGGGTGGCTGCTCCTCTGGGGGGAGGGCCAGGACGCGTCGACCCGGTGGTGGGCCCTCGGCGTCTTCACCGTCGCGATGATCACCGACCGGATCGACGGCGACATCGCGCGCAGTCGCGGCCTCATCACCGACTTCGGCAAGGTGGCGGACCCGATCGCCGACAAGGCGCTCGTGACCATGGCCCTCATCGGGCTCTCCCTCATCGGCGACATCCCGTGGTGGATCACCGTCGTCATCGTCGTGCGGGAGTGGGGCATCACCGCCATGCGGTTCTGGGTGATCCGCCACGGCGTCATGGCGGCCGGACGCGGGGGCAAGGTCAAGACCCTCCTCCAGGCCCTTGCCCTCGGGTTCTTCGTCCTCCCGCGCTTCTCGCTCCCGCTCCACGGTGCGCTCGACGTGGTGGCGTGGGTGACGCTCGTCGCGGCCCTCGTCGTCACCGTGGTCACCGGCGTGGACTACGCCGTCGACGCCCTCCGCCTGCGCCGCACCAGCCCGCGCGCCCTGGCCAAGAAGGCTGCCCGCGCCGCCAGGCGGGACCCGGAGCAGCGCGGGTGACCGCACCGGACCCCGCACCCGGTCGCGGACCGGAGGCCGTCGTGCCGCTCCTCGTCGCTCGGGGGTGGACGGTCGGCACCGCCGAGTCGCTCACGGGCGGGCTCGTCTGCGCCGCGCTGACCTCGGTGCCGGGCTCGTCGGACACGGTGCGCGGGGCCGTCGTCGCCTACGCCACCGACGTCAAGGCGGACCTGCTCGGTGTCGACCGCCGCCGGCTGTCCGAGGTGGGGCCGGTCGATGCGCTCGTGGCCGCGCAGATGGCCCTCGGCGTGCGACGTCTGCTCGGCACCGACGTGGGTCTCGCGACCACGGGAGTCGCCGGCCCGGGACCCTCCGACGGCGTGCCGGCGGGCACCGTCCACGTCGCGGTGTCCGGCCCGTGGGCTCCCGAGCCGACGACCCGCGCCCTGACCCTCACCGGCGACCGCGACGCCGTCCGGTCCGCGTCGGTGGTCGCCGTGCTCGACCTGCTCGCCGAGGCGCTGACCCCGTCGCCCTGACGACACACCGGCGCTCTCCCGACCGCGACGACCGGCGACCTGCGGGAATAGCCCAACTCGCCGAACCCTTCGACGTGAGGTGCCCCCCGCGATGTAGCGTGGAGTCCACGACCACCGGCACACAGCGAAGGGAGGCCCGCTCATGATCCTGCTCCGACACGAGCTCGGTGAGGTTCTGCGTGAGCGCCGCCAGGACCAGAGCCGCACCCTGCGTGACGTGGCCGCCTCGGCATCGGTGTCCCTCGGTTATCTCAGCGAGATCGAGCGCGGTGTCAAGGAGGCCTCCTCCGAGCTCCTCGCCGCCGTGTGCGACGCCCTCGACGTGCCGATGTCCATCGTCCTCGACGACGTGAGCCGCCGCGTCGCCCACGTCGAGTCGCTCAGCGCCCCGGTCTCGCTGCCCGTCGGGGACCGCGCCGTCGTCTCCGCGTCCGCGGCCTGAGCCCACCTGCGGTGGCCGACCCGGTCGTCGGGGAGAAGCCGGAACCCTGGTCCGTCCCCGTCGTGCTCCACGACCCGGATCCGACGTGGCCGGCCGTCGCGACAAAGGACGCCGCCGAGATCCGTGCCGCCCTGGGACCGACGGCGCTCGCCGTCGAGCACGTGGGGTCGACCTCGGTGCCGGACCTCCCGGCCAAGCCGGTCATCGACATCCTCCTCCAGGTGCCGGACTCGGCGGACGAGGACGCCTACGTCCCGGCCCTGGTCTCGCTCGGCTACTGGCTGCAGATCCGCGAGCCCGACTGGCTGGAGCACCGCGTGCTCTACCGGACGACGGCACGGGGAAGCACGCACAACGTCAACCTGCACGTGCTCTCGCCCGGCCTCGCGTCGTCGGAGATCGCGCGCATGCTCACCTTCCGGGAGCGGCTCCGCTCCCACCCGGGGGACCGGGAGCGGTATGCCGCGGTGAAGCGCGAGCTGGCCACGCGCCGGTGGCGCTACGTCCAGGACTACGCGGACGCGAAGTCCGAGATCGTCGAGGACATCCTGCGCCGGGCCGCTCAGGCGCGGCGGTAGGGGTTCGACCGTCCGCCCGAGGAGCCGAGCGGGCGCTGCGCCCGGCCGTCGTCGCCGGGGGCCATGCCTCCCTGGCAGGCCGGGCAGTAGAACATCGTCCGCTCCCGTCCGGCGGGCCCGATCATCGACACCCGCACCGGGCCGCCACAGCGACGGCACGCTCGTCCGGAGCGCGCGTGCACGTAGTGCTCCTCGCCGCGACGCCGCACGCCGGTGCTCGACTGGACGGCGTGGTGGCGTGACGCGTCCATGAGGCGGTGGATCCGCGCCACGAGGGCCTCCACCCGGTCCGCGCCCACCTCGCCGGCCGGGGTCCACGGGCCGACGCGCTCGATGAAGAGGGACTCCGACGCCCACAGGGTCCCGACGCCGGCGAGCACCCGCTGGTCGAGCAGGGCCGCCCCGACCACGGTGCCCGAGGTGAGGAGGTTCGCGACGGCGCGCTCCGGGTCCCAGTCGGGCCCGAGGACGTCGGGTCCGAGGTGGCCGACGACGTCGCCCTCCCGGGAGGTCGGCACGATCTCGAGCAGGCCCAGCCGGAGGCCGAGGGCCGACCAGGTCTGCGTGCCGACCGCGGCACGCAGGTCGGCCCGACGCAGCCAGCGCGCCGTGTCCGCGACGCGCTCGACCCTCCACTGCCCCTCCATCTTGAGGTGGGAGTGGATGGTCAGCCCGGTGTCGACGCGGTGCAGCAGGTGCTTGCCCCGGCTCACCACGCCGATGGTCGCCGCGCCGCGCAGGTCGGCCGTGGCGATCTCGGGGAACCGGAAGTCGCTCAGCGTGATCGTCTCGCCGGACAGAGCCTGGTTGAGCCGGTGAGCAGTGCGCCAGACGGTGTCACCCTCAGGCACGTTGGCCCACCCGAGCCGGGGCCGGGCACGACGCCGCCACGGTGGTCATCGCCGCAGGCGCAGCCCGCGCGGCGTCGCGTGGAAGCCGGCCTGGGCCAGCGCGTCGACGAGCGGGTGGCCGGACCCGAGGAGCGCGCCACCGTCCGCCTTCTCGACGGTGAGGCGCCCGAGGGCACCCTCACGCACCGCCAGGGCGAGGGCGTCGGCGGCGGCCTGCAGGCTCACGCCGTCGTCGGTCCACGAGAGCAGCGTCTTGCCACCCCGCTCGACGTAGAGGACGAGCTCACCGTCGACGAGCACGACGAGCGCGCCCGCCTTGCGACCGGGCTGGTGCCCCTTGCGTCCGGGGACGTCGGACTCGTCGGCACCCTCGGGCACCGGGCGGTCCGGCCACGGCAGCGCCGCGCCGTAGGCGTTGGCGGGGTCGGTCGCGGCGAGGACGAGGGCGCGCTGGTCGCTGGGCTCCGGGGACGCCCCGAGGGCCCGGGCCCCGGCGCGGAGCCGGTCGATGGCCCCGGTCGTCGCGAACTGCGCCGCCCCGAGCGACTCGACGAAGTAGCCGCGGCGCACCCGACCGGACTCCTCGGCCGCGGCGAGGACGCGGTAGACGGCGGCGAACCCGCCGGGCACGTCCTCGGCGACGACGCTGCCCCGGGTCAGCACGCCGTAGCGGTCCTGGAGGATCTCGGCCGTGGCGAGGGTGCGCACGGTGGTCTCGGTCTCCACCTCGGGCAGCAGCGCCCAGCGCCCGGCGACGGTCGCCGGGGCGGACCGGGCGACGTTGAGCGGGCGTGAGCCACCCCGTCGCCCCCCGAGGGTGCCGAGGGAACCGGTGCGGCCGGCATACCTCGTCGAGCGGGGACCGGACGTGGCCCGCTTGTGGGCGGTGCGTCCCCCGGCGAGCAGCGCGCGCACCGGGGTGAAGGTGTCGCCCGAGACGTGTCCCGACCAGACGAGCGACCAGAGGGCGTCGACGACCTCGGTGTCGCTCGCCTCGACGGCGTCGGCCAGGGCGCGGAAGAAGTAGGCGCCTCCTCGGGAGAGCACGTCGAGGACGGTCTGCGCCCGGTCACCGAGCTCGGCGTCGTCTGGCGCGGTCATCGTCAGGTGGGCCGTGTCGGCGAGGTGGAGGGAGACCCAGCCGTCGTCGCCGGGGAGGGAGCCGTGGCCGCGCCAGACCACCTCGCCCACGCTCATCAGCTCGTCGAGCATCGCGGGGGAGTAGCCGGCGACGCGCGCCGGCAGGACGAGGGTCTCGAGGGAGCTGGCCGGCAGGACGGCCCCGGCCAGCTGCTCGACGGCCCGGATGAGGCCCTCGCGCCCGCGCAGGCCTCCCCCGACCGACTGCCACTGCGGCAGGAACCGGGCGAGCTCGACCGCCGCGACCGGCTCGACCTCGGCCCGCAGGGCGGCGAGGGAGCGTCGGCGCAGCGTGCGCAGCACCTCGGCGTCGCAGTAGTCGAGGCCGTGCTGGCCACCGCCGCTCTCGGTCGGCAGCAGCTCGCCCTCGACGATCCGACCGGCCGAGACCAGCCGGCGCAGCGCGTCCATGGCGACGGCCGGGCCGACGCCCCACCACTGCGCGACCGCGACGACAGGGAAGGGGGCGTGCGTACGTGCGTAGCGGGCGACGAGGTCGCCGAGCGGGTCGGGCACGGGGTCGAGGAAGGTCTGGGGGACACCGACCGGCAGCGAGACCCCGAGGGCGTCGCGCAGCCGGGAGGCGTCCTCGATGGCGGCCCACCGCTCCTCGCCGCCGACCCGGACGCGGATGAGGCGGCGCGCGCCCTCGAGCTCGACGAGCCAGCCACCGATCTCGCTCGTGCTCGCGCCGTCGCGGGTGCGGGCCTCGATCTGCGCCAGCGTCAGCGGGCCGAGGGTGCGCAGGAGGTCGGCGACGTCCTCGCCGTCGCGGCAGCGTCGCTCCTCGGCGAGGCGCTGCAGCTCGGACTCGGTGCGCGCCACGGCCTCCGGGTCGAGGAGGTCGCGCAGGGACAGGCCCTCGCCGCGACCGAGGAGCTCGGCGAGCAGCGTCGGGTCGAGCGACAGTGCCGCGGCCCGCTTCTCCGCCAGCGGTGAGTCGCCCTCGTAGAGGAACTGGGCGACGTAGCCGAACATCAGCGACCGGGCGAAGGGGGAGGGCTGGCTCGACTCGACGTCGACGAGCGTCACCTCGCGAGAGGCGATCGAGGACATGAGGGCCGTGAGACCGGGCACGTCGAAGACGTCCTGCACGCACTCGCGGACGGTCTCGAGGACGATGGGGAAGGAGGCGTACTGGCTCGCCACCTCGAGCAGCTGGGCGGCGCGCTGGCGCTGCTGCCACAGCGGCTGTCGCCGGTCGGGCCGGCGCCGGGGCAGCAGCAGCGCCCGGGACGCGCACTCGCGGAAACGGGCGGCGAAGAGGGCGGACCCGCCGATCTCGCCGGTGACGAGGTCGTGGACGTCGTCGGGCTCGAGCCGGACCAGGTCGAGCAGCTCCGCCGCGGCGCCGCGGCCGGACGAGCCCTCGCCGTCGAACTCGAGGTCGGGCAGCCGGAAGACGATGCCGTCGTCGCCGTGCATGGCCTGCACGTCGACCCCGAACCGCTCGCGCATGCGCGCCGAGACGCACAGGGCCCAGGGGGCGTGGACCTGGCCACCGAACGGGGAGTGGACGGCGACGCGCCAGTCGCCGATCTCGTCCCGGAAGCGCTCGACGACGATGGTGCGGTCGTCGGGGACGTGCCCGGTGGCCGCGCGCTGCTCCTCGAGGTAGGCGACGAGGTTGTCGGTGGCCCACTCGTCGAGCCCGGCCGCGGACACCCGCTTGCGGGCCTGCGCGGGGGTCGACGCCGCCACCTCGCGCACGAACGCCCCGACGGCCCGGCCGAGCTCGGCCGGCCGCCCCAGCTGGTCGCCCTTCCAGAACGGGAGCTTGCCCGGCTGGCCCGGGGCCGGGGTGACGAGGACGCGGTCGTGGGTGATGTCCTCGATCCGCCACGTCGAGGTGCCGAGGGTGAAGACGTCGCCGACCCGCGACTCGTAGACCATCTCCTCGTCGAGCTCGCCCACGCGCCGTCCGGTGCCCTCACCGGTGGCGAGGAACACGGCATACAGGCCGCGGTCGGGGATCGTGCCGCCCGAGGTGACGGCGAGGCGCTGGGCGCCCGGGCGCCCGGTGAGCACCCCGGTGACGCGGTCCCAGACGATGCGCGGGCGGAGCTCGGCGAACTCGTCGCTCGGGTAGCGACCGGAGAGCATGTCGAGGACGGACTCGAGGATGGAGCGGGGGAGGGAGGCGAAGGGGGCGGCGCGCCGCACCACCTGCTCGAGGTCGTCGACGGCCCACTCGTCGAGCGCGGTCATCGCGACGATCTGCTGGGCGAGGACGTCGACCGGGTTGGCCGGGACCCGCAGCGACTCGATGGCCCCGAGCCGCATGCGCTCGACGACGACGGCGGTCTGGACGAGGTCGCCGCGGAACTTGGGGAAGAGGATGCCGTGCGAGACGGCCCCGACCTGGTGCCCGGCGCGTCCGACGCGCTGGAGGCCGCTCGCGACGGACGGGGGCGACTCGACCTGGACGACGAGGTCGATGGCGCCCATGTCGATGCCGAGCTCGAGGCTGGAGGTGGCGACGACCGCGGGCAGCCGGCCGGCCTTGAGGTCCTCCTCGATGAGCTGGCGGTGGTCCTTGCTCACCGACCCGTGGTGGGCCCGTGCGAGCACGGCCGGGGCGCCGGCGGACCTGCCGGCCTGCGCCATCACCTGGGCCGGGGTGCGGGAGCGCGCCTGGCGGGGGTCCGCCTCCGCCGGCTCGCCGTCCTCGAGCGCCCGGGCCTGCGCCTCCAGCTCGAGCCGCTCCTCCCAGATCTCGTTGAGCCGCGCGGTGAGCCGCTCGGCCAGCCGACGCGAGTTGGCGAAGACGAGCGTGGCCCGGTGCGACGCGATGAGGTCGACGATGCGCTCCTCGACGTGAGGCCAGATCGACGCGCGCCGCTCGGCCCCGGCGGCTGGACCGCTGAGGTCGCCCTCGACGACCTCGCCCAGCGAGGACATGTCGGGGATGGGCACGACGACGTCGAGGTCCCACTCCTTGGTCGAGGGCGGGCGCACGACGTCGACCGGTCGACCGCCCGCGAGGAACCGCGCGACCTCGTCGACGGGCTCGACGGTGGCCGACAGGCCGATGCGCTGCGCGGGCCGGTCGAGCAGCGCGTCGAGGCGCTCGAGCGAGAGGGCGAGGTGGGCGCCCCTCTTGGTGCCGGCGACGGCGTGGACCTCGTCGAGGATGACGGTCTCGACCCCGCGCAGCGCCTCGCGGGCCTGCGAGGTGAGGAGCAGGAAGAGCGACTCGGGGGTGGTGATGAGGATGTCGCTGGGCGCCCGCGCGAAGACGCGTCGCTCGGCGGCGGGAGTGTCGCCGCTGCGGACCGACACCGTGATGTCGGGCGGTGTGGAGCCCAGCCGGGTCGCGGCGTGACCGATGCCGACGAGGGGGCTGCGGAGGTTGCGCTCGACGTCGACGGCCAGCGCCTTCATCGGCGAGACGTAGAGGACCCGGCAGCGACGCAGCTTCTCCTCGGGGACGGGCTCGGACCCGAGACGGTCGAGGGCCCAGAGGAACGCGGACAGCGTCTTGCCCGACCCCGTCGGTGCCACGACGAGCGCGTGGTGCCCGCTGCTGATGGCCTCCCACGCCCCGGCCTGGGCCGGGGTGGGTGCGCTGAACGAGTCCCGGAACCACGTCGCCGTGGGCGGGGAGAAGCGCTCGAGAACGTCGGTCGTCATGAGAGGGCCAGCCTCTCACTCACGTCCGACAGTCGACGGGCTCCGGGCGAGGTCCATCTCCCTCCACTCCGGACGCAGCCCCGGCACGGTCGTCGAGACGAGGTATGCCGTCCCCGCGGCTCCCAGCGCCGGTGCCACCCCCACGGCGGCGACCGCCGCGCCCCCGACGATCCCGCCGATGGGGATGCCGGCCCACGCGAGGGCGTCGGCGAGCGATCCCACCCGGCCGACGATATGGCGCGGGACGCGCTCGAAGAAGATCGCCCCGATCGTCGGGTTGATGAACCCCGCCCCGAAACCGGCGACGACGTTGGTCACGACGATGACCCACAGCGGTGCGTCGACCGCGAGCGCGAGGTAGCGCGGCGCCCCGGCGAAGGTGAAGCCGACGAGGTAGGCCGTGCGCCGGCTGAAGCGCCCCGACATCGTCGTCGCCACCACGCTCGACGCCACGGCGGCGCCCCCGAAGAGGAGCCCGAGCAGGCCGATGAGCTCCGGCCCGCGCCCCTGGTCGAGCACCCAGACCGGGAGCATCACCGAGATGTAGGCGGCCTCGAGCAGGTTGGTCACCGCGATCATCGCGAGGACCGAGCGCAGCAGCCGGTCCTGGCGGAGGAAGGACGCCCCCGCCCTGAGCCGGGACACGTAGGAGCCGGTGTCCGTCGAGCCGGCCGCGGCCAGGGGTGGCACGAGGAGCGCGACGACGAGCGCGCTGAGGAAGGAGGCGCCGGCGGTCACGGCGACGGTCTCGGGCGCACCGAACCCGGCGACGAGGAGGCCGCCGATGCCGGCCCCGAGCAGCCCGCTCGCCCGGTCGATCGTGCTGTCCAGCCCGGTGACCTTCTCGATCGGGAGCCCGGAGGCGTCGGCGACCGCGGGGATCATCGTGTTGCGGGCGCCGTCGCCGGGTCCGCGGAAGACGCCGGCGAGGGCGACGAGGGCCAGCAGCAGCGGGACCCGCTCGGGCAGCGAGAGCTGCCCCACGGCATACAGGATCGGGATGACCGCGAGGAAGGCGCCGCTCAGCAGGTCCCCGACGACGCTGATGGCGCGCGGACCGCGACGGTCGACGAGGGGGCCGCCGAGCGCCTTCGAGACGACGTAGGGCCCCATCTCGGCGGCGAGGACGAGGCCGGTGAGGCTGGGTGACCTCGTCTGGGTGTAGACGAACACCGGGAGCGCGATCGTCGAGACGCGCGTGCCCGCGATGGACACGCCCGATGCGACGAGCATGCCGTAGAGACCACGCCGGCTCGGGCGCGTCGGTGCGGCGGTCACTCCGGTGACATCCCGGGGGCGAGGAAGACCTCGAGGTTGACGGAGACGGGCCGGGCGTCGGCGGGGGCGTCCTCGGTGCCCTGGTGCGGGCGGTAGCCCCGGATGACCGCGGTGAGGTCGGCCATGAGCGTCGTGGTCTCCTCCGGCGTGAGGCGCAGCGTGAAGTTGCTGAACGTCCCCGCGTCCTCCCACTCCGGCGGCAGGGTGGCGATCTCGGCGATGGCCCGCTGGGCGTTGTCGGCGTACCCGGCCGCGACCGCGGACAGGTACGCGGCCGACGTCTCCTGGTCCGCGTCGTGGGTGTCGAAGTAGGTCCGGGCATGGGCGGCCCGCCACCACCGGTCGCGGGCGTTGCCCAGCTCGCTCGCCTCGACGACGAAGCCGGCCTCGGCGAGCTGGCGGACGTGGTAGCTCGTGGCCCCCGTGTTGACCCCGAGGTGGGCCGCGAGACGGGAGGCGGTGGCCGGTCCGTGGAGGCGCAGGGCGCTGAGGATCCGCGGACGCAGGGGGTGCGTCAACGCCTTGAGCGTCGTCGCGTCCAGGACGACGTCCCGCCGCGGGTCGGGCTCCAGTGGGGTCGCCATGGCGATGACCCTACAAAGGAATGTGTGGGATCGCAGGATCTGGCCCGGATCTTCGGCGATCCATGACGACGAGGTCGGTGTGACACACTCGCGCCCATGCGGATCAGCCACTTCTGGACGCTGATGTACGACGAGTTCGGCGAGACCTACGCACCCACACTGGCGCGTGACCACGTCCTCGGAGTCCTCGGCGGACGCAGCGTCATGCAGGCCCTCGACGACGGCATGCACCCGCGCCTCGTGTGGCTCGCCCTGTGCGACGACATGGACGTGCCGCACGAGCGCCGGCTGGGTCGCGAGGACGCGCCCGAGCGCGCCTGAGCCCGTGACCCTCCTCGACCGCCGCGTCGTCCTCGCGCCGATGGCCGGCGGGCCCGGCACGGTCGAGCTCGCGGCCGCCACGACGCGGGCCGGGGCGTTCGCCTTCCTCGCCGGCGCCTACCTCCCGCCTGACCGTCTGCGCGACGACATCGTCCTGCTGCGCTCGGCCGTCGGCGGCGCCCCGTTCGGGGTCAACCTCTTCGCGCCCTCGCCCTACGAGCCGGGCAGCGCGGCCCGCGTCAACGACTACGCCGCTCGGCTGCGGCCGCTGGCGGAGAAGGCCGGGGTCGCGCTGGGGGAGCCGGTCCACGACGACGACTCGTTCGACGCCAAGATCGAGGTCGTCCTCGCCGAACGCCCGGCCGTCGTGTCCTTCGCGTTCGCGTGGCCGCCCGCCGACGTCGTCGACCGTCTCCGCTCCGCCGGCATGGAGGTGTGGGTCACGCTCAACGAGGCCAGCGAGACGGCGTGGGCCGACGAGCTCGGCGTCGACGCGATCGTCGCCCAGGGCTGGGAGGCCGGGGGGCACCGCGGGGGGCCGGTCGACACCGGGCACCACCAGGCGCCGACCCGCATGCTGCTGCAGAGCATCCGGCAGCTCACCTCGCTGCCGGTCATCGCCGCCGGTGGTGTGTCCGACCCCGCGCACCTGGCCGCGCTGCTCGACGCCGGAGCGCACGCCGTGGCCTGCGGGACGGCGTTCCTGCGCGCGGACGAGGCCGGCACCGCCGAGGTGCACCGGCACGAGCTGACCCACCGCGCCGACACCGTCGTGACCCGTGCCTTCACCGGGCGCAGCGCCCGCGCGCTCTCCACGTCGTGGACGGAGGTGTTCAGCGAGGCGGCCCCCGCGGCATACCCGCAGGTGCACCACCTCACGGCGCCGCTGCGCCGCCACGGGAAGGCGACCGGCCAGCCCGACCTCGTCCACCTGTGGGCGGGCACCGGGCACCGCAGCGCCCGCCAGGCGCCCGCCGCCGACATCGTGGCCGAGCTGCTGTCGAAGGCCTGACCCGCTCGGGTCCGGTTGCCCGCGTGCGTGCCGGTCGGCCGAGCCGCGTGGGTCAGGCCTCGGGGGTGCCCTGGTGGAACAGCTGCTGCCAGTGGCCGGACGTGCGCACCCACAGCGACGACCGCAGCGTCGAGCCGGAGTCGGTCGACGCCCGCCAGGTGAGCAGCAGCGCGTCCTCACCCACCCGGAGGCAGGTGATGACGTCGAGCGTCACCGGCGACGCGAGCGGGCCGATCTCGTCGAGGATCTCGGCGCGGGTCCAGAGCCGGCCGGACCGGCCGACCTCCGACCACTGCGGGTGCAGGAGGGCGGCGACCGCGGCGCCGTCGGAGCGGGTCGCGTCCTCGAGGAGGGCGCGTTCGAGGGCGATGACCTGCTCCTCGTCGGTGGGGACGGGCGTGTCGTCGAGGTCCGAGAAGAGGTCCGGCTCCGGCGCCGGGGGAGCGGGTGCCGCGGCGGGGGCGGTGCGCTCCGGGGGCGTGGTGCCCGCGCCGGCCCAGCCGGGGCCGGGGTCGGGGGCGGCGCCGCGCTGCCACGCCGTCGCCGCCCCGTTGGCGAGGCGGTCGGCCTCCTCGTTGAGCTCGTGCCCGGAGTGCCCCTTGACCCACTCGAAGCGCACCGTCCGGCCGGTCATCGCGCGGTCGAGCGCCTGCATGATCTCGACGTTCATCACCGGCTTGCCGTCGCCCTTCTTCCACCCCTTGCGCTTCCAGCCGGGCATCCACTGGGTGATGGACTTGATGACGTAGGTGCTGTCGCAGTAGATGACGAGGTCGTCGTCGGCGTCCGCCGTCTGCTCGAGGAGGTCGAGCACCGCGGTGAGCTCCCCCTGGTTGTTGGTGCCGTGCGGCCACCCGCCGGCGGCCCAGTGGGCGTCGTCGACGTACCAGGCCCACCCCGCGGGTCCGGGGTTGCCCAGGGCCGAGCCGTCTGCTGCCGCGATGATCGTCACGGCGCAGGAGTCTGCCAGTGCCCGGGCTCCGCCCGTGGGCCAGTCGCCTCGCGTCTCCGGGTCCGGCGCGTCGCCGAACGGGTGGACGGTCCGGCGTGTCGCGACCCCGCCCTCCCGTGCGTCGAACACGTGTTCGTCTACTCTTGTGCACAGGTCGCCGGATCCGCAGCCCCTGTCCACAGCCACCACGGCAGCTGCAGACCGCTGTCGGTGCGACGACCTAGCGTCTGACCCGAGATCGCGACGAGACCGACCGCGGACACGGGTCGCCGGCGGGCGCGCACATCGAACGACACAGGAAGAGCAGGTGCGACATGGCTGCAACAGCCGTCAGCAACGACCGCGCGAAGTCCCTCGGCGTGGTCCTCGGACAGATCGAGAAGCAGCACGGCAAGGGCGCGATCATGCGCCTCGGCGACGACGTGCGTCCCCCCATCGAGGTCATCCCCACCGGCTCGATCGCGCTCGACGTCGCGCTCGGCATCGGTGGCCTGCCCCGGGGTCGCGTCGTCGAGATCTACGGCCCGGAGAGCTCGGGCAAGACGACCGTCGCCCTGCACGCCGTGGCCAGCGCCCAGCGCGCGGGGGGCATCGCGGCGTTCATCGACGCCGAGCACGCCCTCGACCCGGAGTACGCCGCGAAGCTCGGCGTCGACACCGACAACCTGCTCGTGTCCCAGCCCGACACCGGTGAGCAGGCGCTCGAGATCGCCGACATGCTCATCCGCTCCGGCGCCCTCGACATCATCGTCATCGACTCCGTCGCCGCCCTCGTGCCGCGCGCCGAGATCGAGGGCGAGATGGGTGACAGCCACGTCGGTCTCCAGGCCCGGCTCATGAGCCAGGCCCTGCGCAAGATCACCGGCGCGCTCAACAACACCGGCACGACGGCGATCTTCATCAACCAGCTGCGCGAGAAGATCGGCGTGATGTTCGGCTCGCCCGAGACCACGACCGGTGGCAAGGCCCTGAAGTTCTACGCGTCCGTGCGTCTCGACGTCCGCCGCATCGAGACCCTCAAGGACGGCAGCGACCCGGTCGGCAACCGCACCCGGGTCAAGGTCGTCAAGAACAAGGTGGCGCCGCCGTTCAAGCAGGCCGAGTTCGACATCCTCTACGGCCAGGGCATCTCCCGCGAGGGCGGGCTCATCGACATGGGGGTCGAGCAGGGCTTCGTGCGCAAGGCCGGCGCCTGGTACACGTACGAGGGAGACCAGCTCGGCCAGGGCAAGGAGAACGCCCGCAACTTCCTCAAGGACAACCCCGACCTCTCCGACGAGATCGAGAAGAAGATCAAGGAGAAGCTCGGCATCGGCCCCCGGGTCGACACGCCGTTGGAGGCCGTCCCCGAGGTCCCGGTCGACTTCTGACCCGGCGACCCTTGACCGCTGCCCGGAGCTGACGCGATGACCTTCGCCGACGCGGACGCGCCGCCGCCCCCGTGGGCGGCGGCGTGTCCCGCCCTGCCCTCCCCGTCCCCGCCGGCGAGCCCGGGCTCCGATCCCGCGGGCCGTGAGCTCGCGGGCGGTGAGCCGCTGGGGTACGGAGCCGGCAGGTCGGGGACCGTCTCCTCCTCACCCACGCCCGGCCGGTCGTCCGCGTCATCGTCGTCACGACGGGGTCAGCGGCGCGGGCAGGGGCCAGCGGAGGGTCGGACGGGCCGAGGGGGCGGGTCCCGACGCGGCCGCGCCGCATCAGCACCTCCGCCGCCCGACGCCGAGGCGACGGGCACCGAGCCGGACGCGCACGACGTGGCCCGTCAGATCGTCCTGCGCCAGCTGACGAACTCGCCCAAGTCACGCGCCCAGCTCGAGCAGGCGTTGGCGCGACGGGAGTGCGACCCCGACGTCGCCTCCGCGGTCCTCGACCGCATGGAGGACGTCGGGTTGGTCGACGACGAGGCGTACGCGGGCATGCTCGTGCGCTCGCAACGGGCCGGGCGCGGGCTCGCCCGGCGTGCCCTCGCGCAGACGCTGCGCCAGAAGGGGGTGTCCGACGAGGTGGCCGAGGCCGTCCTCGAGGACGTCGACCCCGCGGACGAGGAGGAGCGCGCCCGGGCGCTCGTCGAGAAGCGTCTGCGCCGCCTGCACGGCCTGGACGCCACCGTGCAGACCCGGCGGCTCGCGGGCATGCTCGCCCGCAAGGGCTACCCCTCCGACGTCTCGATGCGCGTCATCCGTGAGGCGATCGCGGGGACGCCGGAGCACCAGCGCGACTGACGTCGGGCCGAAGAGGCCTGACGGTGGGTGGGACGGCGGGCCGGTCGCGGGAGCGTCACGAGGCGCCGGCCTCACCGGGACGCCACGAAGGGCGAGGACCGTGTGGTCCCCGCCCTTCGCTCCCTCGGGTCGGTCAGACCTGGGACGGGACCTGAGCGATCGCCGAGATGTCGAACTCCAGCTTGACCTTCTCGCTGACCAGGACGCCGCCGGTCTCGAGGGCCGCGTTGAAGTTGAGGTTCCAGTCGGTCCGGTCGATGGTCGTCGAGCCCTCGAAGCCGATCCGGGTGTTGCCGTACGGGTCCTTGGCCGAGCCGGTCTCCTCGAAGTCGATGGTGACGGGCTTGGTGACGCCGTTGATCGTCAGGTCACCGGTGATGGCCCACTCGGAGCCGTCGCGGACCACGTCGGTCGAGACGAAGGTCAGCGTCGGGTGGTTCTCGATGTCGAAGAAGTCGGGGGTCTTGAGGTGACCGTCACGCTGCTCGCTGCCCGTGGTGACGGAGGCGGCCTGGATGGTGACGTCGACCTTGGAGTTGGCCGGGGTGGCGGTGTCCACGTGGGCGGTGCCCTCGAATTCGTCGAAGTTGCCGCGGACCTTGGTGACCATCGCGTGACGGGCCGAGAAGCCGAGACGCGAGTGGCTCGGGTCGAGGACGTAGTCGCCGGCGATGTCGGAGACGAAGCTCGACGACGGCTCGGTGGCGGCGGGCGCCGACGTGGGGGCGGGGGTGGTGGTCCTGGCGGTGCGGGTGAACAGTCCCATGATCAATCCTTCGGTGGTAGGTGGTTGAACCTTCAATCGATAGTGTGCACCACATTAGTTGTCATGTCAACTATTGGCCGGGAGGGGTGTGTCGTGAGGGCGTACCTCGGGGTGGCGACGACCATTCGGACGGGGTCTGGCGCGGGCGGCCGCGGCGGGAGAGGCTAGGACCTCCGCACCGCCGAAGGCAGGCCCTGGATGAGCGCTGGCACGCGTCACGGTTCCGACCCGGTCCCGTCGGGATCGGCCGCGTCAGGGGAGGCGTCCCGGACCGGTCCCCGGTGGGTCACCGACGGGGGCCTGGAGACGGACCTCATCTTCCACCACGGGGTGGACCTGCCGATGTTCGCCGCCTTCCCGCTCCTGTCGGAGCCGCACGGACGCTCCCTGCTCACCTCGTACTACTCCGGCTTCGCCGACGTGGCCCGCGCCGCCGGTGCCGGGCTCCTCCTCGAGACGCCGACGTGGCGGGCCAGCCCGGACTGGGTGACGGCCCTCGGCGGCTCGCTCGCCGACGTCCTCCAGGTGAACTTCGAGAGCATCGTCTTCCTCGCCGGTCTCGCGGAGAACCTCGGGGCGGCGGGGCGCCTCACCCGCTCCAGGACCAAGGTCGTCGGTGTCATCGGTCCGCGCGGTGACGGCTACGTCCCGGGCGCGACCGGCTCCGCCGACGAGTTTTCCGCCTACCACTCCTTCCAGGTCGGCGCCTTCGCCGAAGCGGGGGCCGAGCGGATCACCGCCTACACGCTCACCAGCGTCTCCGAGGCGGTGGGCGTCGTCCAGGCCGCCCGCGGCCACGACGTCGAGGTCGCGGTCTCGTTCACCGTGGAGACCGACGGGCGGCTGCCCGACGGCACGCCGCTCGACGCGGCGGTCGAGTCCCTGTGGAGCCAGGCGGCGCCCGACGGCCTGCTCGTCAACTGTGCGCATCCGGCCCACGTCGCCGCCGCGCTCGACGAGGGAGACTCCTGGACCGAGCGGGTCACCGGGTTGCGGGTCAACGCCTCACGCCAGTCGCACGCCCAGCTCGACGCGGCCGAGGAGCTGGACGAGGGCGACCTTCCCGACCTCGTGGCGGAACACCGGCGGCTGGAGGACCGGCTTCCCCGGCTGGAGATCGTGGGCGGGTGCTGCGGCACCGACGTCCGCCACCTCGCGGCCCTGTGGGGGGTCACCACGTGATCGACCGACGTCGGCCCCGCGAGGCGCCGGGTGCCGACGCGGGCCCGGCCGCGCAGCGTCGGTCCTCGTGACGCACGAGCCCCTGCCCCGGTCCACCTCCGGATGAGGTCCCGCGCGGCGCGGGTGGCTCGGCTCGCCGGCGCGGACCGCACGGCCCGCCGCAACGCGTGGCTGGCCGCCGTCCTCGCCCTGGTCGCGGGAACGCTCAACTCCGTGGGCTTCGTCGCCGTCTCGGTCTACACCTCGCACATGACCGGCATCACCGCCTCGATCGCCGACCAGCTCGTGCGGGGTTCTCTCGGGCTCGCGGTCATCGGGGTCGAGGCCCTCGCCGCCTTCGTCCTGGGGGCGATGACCTGCGCGCTGGTCTTCAACTGGGGTCGACGGCGGGGGCTCCGGGGCAAGTTCGCGAACGTCCTGCTACTCGAGGCCGTGCTCGTGCTCGCGTTCGGAGGGCTCGCCGACCAGCTCGTCTGGGAGCACCGGGAGCACGTCTTCGTCGTCGTCCTCTGCTTCACCATGGGTCTGCAGAACGCGACGATCACCAAGGTCTCCGACGCCCAGATCCGGACCACCCACGTCACCGGGATGGTCACCGACATCGGGATCGAGCTCGGCAAGCACCTCTACCGCAGCCGCATGCCCGGGGAGCCACCCGTGCGTGCCGACCTGCGCAAGCTCGCGATGCTGTCCGGGCTCGTGTCCCTCTTCCTCCTCGGAGGCGTGCTCGGTGCCTCGGGCTACCTCACCGTCGGCTTCCCGGTCCTCGTCGTCCCGGCTCTCGTGCTGTTCGCCGTGGCCGTCCCTCCGGTGCTCACCGACCTGCGCCGTCGGTGAGGCCCCGTACCCTGTGAGGGCGATGACTGACCTCAAGACCTACGACGTGCGCACGCACGGCTGCCAGATGAACGTCCACGACTCCGAGCGCCTCGCCGGCCTGCTCGAGACCGCGGGCTACGTCGACCTGGCCAGTGTCCCCGTGCCCGAGCGCCCCGAGACGGCGGACGTCGTCGTCTTCAACACCTGCGCGGTGCGCGAGAACGCCGACAACAAGCTCTACGGCAACCTCGGGCAGCTGCGCCCCGCCAAGACGAGCAACCCCGACATGCAGATCGCGGTCGGCGGCTGCCTGGCCCAGAAGGACCGCGCGACCATCGTCACGAAGGCGCCGTGGGTCGACGTCGTCTTCGGCACCCACAACATCGGCAGCCTGCCGGCTCTGCTGGACCGCGCCCGCCACAACAAGCGCGCCGAGGTCGAGATCCTCGAGTCGCTCGAGACCTTCCCCTCGACCCTCCCGACGCGCCGGGACTCCGCGTACGCCGCGTGGGTCTCGATCTCCGTCGGCTGCAACAACACCTGCACGTTCTGCATCGTCCCCAGCCTGCGCGGCAAGGAGACCGACCGCCGCCCGGGCGACGTCCTCGCCGAGATCCGGGCGCTCGTCGACCAGGGCGTCGTCGAGGTCACCCTGCTCGGCCAGAACGTCAACACCTACGGCGTCGAGTTCGGCGACCGTCTGGCCTTCGGCAAGCTGCTGCGGGCCTGCGGCGAGATCGACGGGCTCGAGCGCGTCCGGTTCACCAGCCCGCACCCGGCGGCCTTCACCGACGACGTCATCACGGCCATGGCCCAGACCCACAACGTGGCCCCGAGCCTGCACATGCCCCTGCAGTCGGGGTCGGACCGCGTCCTGCGGGCGATGCGCCGCTCCTACCGCAGCGACCGGTTCCTCGGGATCATCGACCGCGTCCGCGACCAGATCCCGGACGCCGCGATCACGACCGACATCATCGTCGGCTTTCCTGGGGAGACCGAGGAGGACTTCGCGCAGACGCTGCGCGTCGTCGAGCAGTCGCGCTTCGCCAGCGCGTTCACGTTCCAGTACTCCATCCGAGCCGGCACCCCCGCGGCGACGATGGCCGACCAGGTGCCCAAGGCCGTCGTCCAGGAGCGGTTCGAGCGGCTCGTCGCGCTCCAGGACGAGGTCTCGTGGGCCGAGAACCGCGCCATCGAGGGCAGCACCGTCGAGGTGCTCGTCGCCCCCTCCGAGGGCCGCAAGGACCGCGAGACCGCCCGGATGAGCGGACGCGCCCGCGACAACCGGCTCGTGCACTTCGCCGTCCCCGAGGGCGGCGAGGTCGCCCGCCCCGGCGACGTGGTCAGGGTCGACGTGACCTACGGGGCGCCCCACCACCTCGTCGCCGACGGCGCGCTCCACGGCGGGACCTACGCCGTGCGCCGCACCCCGGGCGGCGACGCCTGGGCGGGCCTGCAGGACGCCCCCGTCCCGGGCAAGCCCGCGGTCAGCCTGGGGATGCCCTTGATGGGCCGGCCGGTGGCCGCACCCCCCGCGGCCCCGGCCTGCGGGACCTGACCCGACCCGACCCGGGCCCGCGAGCATCCCGGCACCGGACGGCATACGCACCGCTGACAGCACGAGGCCCCGGACCGCATGGTCCGGGGCCTCGCGTGTGTCGAGAAGATCGACGGTGCTACTCGGTCGGGGGGTTCTCACCCTCGCCGGAGCCGATGCGCTCGTCCGCCGCAGCCTGTCCCTGATCGATGTGCTCGGAGAACCGACCGCCCGAGGCGCCGTCGGCGAGGTCGCCACCGCGCTCCAGACCTTGGTCGCTGAATTCCTCGAGCTTGTCAGGGTGGTCCGCGGCCAGACTCTCCGCCTTCTCCTTGGCACTGTCAAAGAAACTCAAGGTGGCTCCTCTCTCTGGGCAACAGGGGCCCGCTCCCGGGGGAGCGGTCCACCCACCATGGACCTGTTCACCTGCCGGCGCAAGGGGGAGGTCGTGGGACGGCCCGCGGATTTGCGACACTGGACCCATGACGATCCGCCCCATCACCATCACCGGCGAGCCGGTGCTGCACCGCCGTGCCGAGCCGGTCGAGGTCATCGACGACGGCATCCGTGAGCTGGTGGCCGACATGTTCGAGACGATGGACGCCGCTCGCGGCGTCGGGCTGGCCGCCCCGCAGGTGGGCGTGGGCCTGCGCATCTTCACCTGGCAGATGGACAACCACGACGGCATCCCCGCTCGTGGGGTCGTCATCAACCCGTTCGTGTCGGCGGCGAAGCCCGTCGTCGGGGACCCCAGCCCGCAGGACGAGTCCGAGGGCTGCCTCTCCGTGCCCGGCGAGTCGTTCCCCCTGCGCCGGGGCGAGTCCGCCACGCTCACCGGGCTCGACCTCGACGGCAACGAGGTCTCGTATGCCGCGACCGGCTGGTTCGCGCGGATGTTCCAGCACGAGTACGACCACCTCAACGGCTTCCTCTACGTCGACCGGCTCCAGGGCAAGTGGGCCCGCAAGGCGAAGAAGGCGGTCAAGGCGAACTCGTGGGGCACGCCGGGCCTCACCTGGATGCCCGGAGTCGACCGTGACCCGTTCGGCCACGACGACGAGGACGAGTACGACGACGACGAGGTGATCGCCGAGGGTGGGCACGCCCACTCCGAGGACGAACTTGCCCGCTGACGGCCCGCTCGTCATCGCCGTCGTCGGGCCGACGGCCAGTGGCAAGTCCGACCTCGCCCTCCGGCTGGCCGAGACGGTCGGCGGCGAGGTGGTCAGCGCCGACGCCATGCAGCTCTACCGCGGCATGGACATCGGGACCGCGAAGCTCCCTCCCGCGCAGCGGCGCGGGATCCCGCACCACCAGATCGACGTCCTCGACGTCACCGACGAGGCGACGATCGCCGCCTACCAGGTGGCCGCACGCGGGTCGGTCGCCGACGTCCGCGGTCGTGGCCTCCACCCCGTGGTGGCGGGCGGGTCCGGGCTCTATGTCCGAGCCGCCCTCGACCACCTCGAGATCCCGCCGACCGACCCGGGTGTGCGGGCGCGACTCGAGGCCGAGGCGGAGTCGCACGGCCCTGCGTCGCTCTTCGAGCTCCTGACGCAGCGCGATCCCGTTGCGGCACAACGCATCGGGCCACGCAACGTGCGGCGCGTGATCCGGGCGCTCGAGGTCGTCGAGATCACCGGGCGACCGTTCAGCGCGACGATGCCCGAACGCCGCCACCTGCTGCCCACCGTCGTGCTCGGACTGCGTCCCCCGCGTGAGCTGCTCGACGTCCGTATCGACAGCCGCGTCGAGCAGATGTGGCGGGAGGGCCTCGTCGACGAGGTGCGCTCGCTCGTCCCCCACGGCATCCGGCGTGGGCGCACGGCCTCCCGCGCCCTCGGCTACGCGCAGGCGCTGGCGCAGCTCGACGGCACCATGACGCAGGACCGGGCGATCGCCGAGACGGCGCAGGCGACCCGGCGCTACGCCCGTCGCCAGGAGTCGTGGTTCCGTCCGGACCCGCGGATCCACTGGGTCGACCCCGGCGGCGCCGGCGCGCTCGACGACGCCGTGGCGTGGGTCGAGAAGGCGGTCGCGGACAATGGCTGACATGACGACGTGGCGCTTCACCAAGGGGCACGGCACCGAGAACGACTTCGTCCTCGTGCCCGACCTCGACGGGCGCCTCGACGTCGACGCCGAGATGGCCCGCCGGCTCGCCGACCGCCGCGCCGGGATCGGTGCGGACGGAGTCATCCGCGTCGTCCCCACGGCATCGGCCAGTGACGAGGCCGTGCGCGCCATGGCCGAGCGCGCCCCGTGGTTCATGGACTACCGCAACGCGGACGGGTCGGTCGCCGAGATGTGCGGCAACGGCACCAGGGTCTTCGCGGCCTACCTGCGGCGTGAGGGCCTCGAGGGCGCCGACGAGTTCGAGATCGCCACCCGCGGGGGCATCAAGGGCATCCGCATCGAGGGAGAGGTGATCGCGACCAACATGGGCCGTTGGCGCCTCCTCGACCCGGACCGCGCGGCGGCGGACGGCTTCGACTCCCTCGTCCACGTCGACCGCGGCGACGGGCCCTGGTCGGCGCTGTCGGTCGACATGGGCAACCCGCACACCGTCGTGGCCCTGCCCGAGGCGGTCGTGCTCGCCGAGGTCGACCTGACCCGTGCGCCACACGTCAAGCCCGAGCCGCCGAACGGCACCAACGTCGAGCTCGTCCGCGTCGTCGGCGACGCGCACATCGCCATGCGGGTGCACGAGCGTGGTGTGGGGGAGACCCGTTCGTGCGGCACGGGCGTCTGCGCGGCTGCGCTTGCGACCAGCTACTGGGCCGGGGACGCCGAACCCAGGCGCGACTGGACGGTCGACGTGCCCGGCGGTCGGCTGCGGGTGCGGGCGCTCCCCGGGCACGAGGTCGAGCTCGCCGGCCCGGCTGCCCTCGTCGCCGACGGCACCGTGGACCTCTCCGCCCTCTGAGGTCCGGCCCACCAGACCGAGGCCCCGCACGCGACTTCTTGCGCGTTCCGGTCGGGCTCGCTGGCGCTCGCCCGACCGGAACGCGCAAGAAGTCGGGGTGCGCGCCCTACGGGGCTTCCGCGTCCACCCGGAGGACGCGGAAGCCCTTGGCGGACGCCAGGCGAGCACACGGCATACGCAGCTCGGCCTCGATCCAGCGCTGGAGGCTGTCCGATCCGAGGTTGCGCTGGACGACGAGGTAGGCCGATCCGCCGGGGGCGAGCCGGGGCAGCCACTGGCGCAGCAGGTCGTGCAGGGCCGCCTTGCCGATGCGGATCGGCGGGTTGGACCAGATGAGGTCGTATGCCGCGTCGCTCGGCACCGCGTCGGGGGTCACCGCCCGCACGTGGTCGAGGCCGAGGGCCTGCGCGTTGCGGGCGAGGAGGTCGACGCTGCGCTCGTTGACGTCGACCCCGAGGACGTCGGCGTGCTCGGACAGCAGGCCCAGGGTCAGGGCGATGGGGCCCCACCCGCAGCCGAGGTCGAGGAAGCGGCCGGAGGGTGGGGGGTCGGGGACCTCCTCGAAGAGCACGGCCGTCCCCTTGTCGACGCCCCCGGGGCTGAAGATGCCCGGTGCGACCTCGACCGTGACCGCGCGGCCCGCCAGGGTGACGTCGAGCGGTCGGCGCTCGTCCGGGCTGGCCGGGGACGCGGTGAAGTAGTGCTCCACCGAATCCGTTCGCCCCGAGCCAGTCATAGATGAGACCCTAGACGGAACATGACTGAGCGACACCACATCCTTTCCGGCCAGGCCGACGCCCTCTCCGACCCCGACGTCGACTCCGACGGGTTCCTGGTCGACGGTGACGGCGACGACGAGGCCCCTCTCGCCCTCTACGACGGCGACCAGCTCGAGCGTGAGGAGCGCGCGGCGCTGCGCCGCGTCGCGGGCCTGTCCACCGAGCTCGAGGACGTCACCGAGGTCGAGTACCGCCAGCTGCGGCTCGAGCGCGTCGTCCTCGCGAGCGTCTGGTGCGACGGCACCCTCGTCGACGCCGAGAACTCCATGCGTGAGCTCGCGGCGCTCGCCGAGACCGCGGGGGCCGAGGTCCTCGAGGGCGTCATGCAGCGCCGCCAGAAGCCGGACACCGCGACCTACCTCGGCAAGGGCAAGGCCGAGGAGCTGCACGACCTCGTCGTCTCCGAGGGAGCCGACACCGTCATCTGCGACACCGAGCTCGCCCCCAGCCAGCGGCGCGCGCTCGAGGACGTCGTCAAGGTCAAGGTCATCGACCGGACCGCGCTGATCCTCGACATCTTCGCCCAGCACGCCAAGAGCCGGGAGGGCAAGGCGCAGGTCGAGCTCGCCCAGCTCCAGTACCTCCTCCCGCGCCTGCGCGGCTGGGGCGAGTCGATGTCGCGGCAGGCCGGTGGACAGGCCGCCGGCGGTCAGGGCATGGGCTCGCGCGGACCGGGTGAGACCAAGATCGAGCTCGACCGTCGACGGATCAACACCCGCGTCGCCAAGCTCAAGCGCGACATCGCCGGGATGAAGACCCACCGCGACACCAAGCGCGGGAGCCGACGGGCCAACGGCATCCCCAGCGTCGCCATCGCCGGCTACACCAACGCGGGCAAGTCCTCGATCCTCAACCGGCTCACCGGGGCAGGTGTCCTCGTCCAGAACCAGCTGTTCGCGACGCTCGACCCGACGGTCCGGCGCAGCGAGACCCCGGACGGCCGCGAGTTCACCTTCACCGACACGGTCGGGTTCGTCCGCCAGCTCCCGCACCAGCTCGTCGAGGCGTTCCGCTCCACCCTGGAGGAGGTCGCCGAGTCCGACCTGCTGCTCCACGTGGTCGACGGGTCGCACCCGGACCCGGAGGGCCAGATCTCGGCCGTGCGCGCGGTGCTCGCCGACGTCGACGCCACCGACGTCAAGGAGGTCATCGTCGTCAACAAGGCCGACATCGCCGACCCCGAGGTCGTCGACCGGATCCTGCGCCAGGAGAAGCACGCGATCGCCGTCTCCGCCCGCACCGGCGCGGGGTTCGACGCCCTGCGCGCGCTCATCGGCGACGAGCTGCCGCAGCCGGACATCGACGTCGAGGTCCTCCTCCCGTACGACCGCGGCGACCTCGTGAGCCGCCTCCACGAGGAGGGCGAGATCCTCGCCAGCGAGCACGTCGGCGAGGGCACCCGGGTCACCGCCCGCGTCAACGCCGACCTCGCGGCCGAGCTGTCGGGCTACCGCGCGTGAGTTGTTGCAAACCATTTGCAATAAGATCGGCGTATGCCGTTCCCGAACGTCGTCGAGACCGCCCGCCTGACCCTCCGGCCGCCGACCGACGCCGATCGTGACGAGTGGGTGCGGCTGCACCGCGACCCGCGCACCTACCGGCACGCCCCGCACGCGATGTCGCAGACCGACGACGATGCGGTCGATTTCTTCCGGCGGACTCGGGAGCACTGGGACGAGCGTGGATTCGGCTTCTGGGTCGCCGAGGACCGGGCCACTCGGGGCGTCGTCGGCGTGTGCGGTCTCAAGGACATCGAGGGAGCCTTCCTCAACCTCTACTACCGGTTGACGTTCGACCACCTCGGCCGCGGCATGGGGCGAGAGATGTCACGGGCGTCAGCGGCGCACGCGTTCGAGTTCCTGCCGGCACTGCCCGTCCGCGCGCTGGTCAAGGAGGTCAACACCCCGTCGGTGCGCACCGCCCTGGGCTCGGGCCTCGAGCGCGTCGGCACCAAGGTCCTGCACGACGACCTGCCCGACGAGCCGCCGTCGACGGTCTTCGCCGCGCCCCGGGTCGAGTCGGTGACGGCCTTCGACGCCGCCTCCCGCGACCAGGTCCTCGACCTGTGGCTGCGCACCAACGACGCCGGCGGAGCCGTCGGCTTCCTCCCCGGCGCGGAGCGCTCGCGCGTGGACCTGGCCCTGCGCCGCCACGAGGACTCGATGGCCTCGGGCCACACGGTGGCAGTGCTTCTGCGCTCCGCCGCCGACGACCGCGTGCTCGGGGTGTCCTTCCTCGTCCGGGGCAGCAACCGCCTGCTCGACCACACCCGCAGCGTCTACCGCGTCATGACCGACCCGTCGGCGCGCGGGCGCAACCTCGGCCGCCTGCTCATGGCCGCGACCCACCGCGTCGCCCGCGACGCCGGGGTCGAGATCCTCACCCTCTCGGTGCGCAGCGGCACGGGCCTCTCGCGCTTCTACGAGTCGTGCGGCTACGCCGAGTCCGGACGCGTCCTCGGCGCCATCCGCGTGGACCCCGGTGACGAGCGCGACGACATCACCATGACCCGCCGCCTCGACGACCGCACCCTCGCCCCCGACCCCCGCAGCTGACTCGCCTGGGCGCGCGGGTCACGCAGCACTGCCGATTCGCCGCAGTCCCATCCGACGCTCGCGCGCTGAGCGCGCTTCGCGTCTCCCGCCAGGCCCAGCCAGCGGCGAATCGGCAGTGCTGCGTTCCCTGGGTCCCCCCGCCCGCGCCTCAGCGGCGGCCGTCGCCGGGCCGCCAGTGCGGTGAGCTCGGCAAGACGAGGGCTACAGGCGGCGGAGGGCGGTGGCCACGAGGACGAGCTCGCCGGCGGCGTCGCTCGCGTCGAGGTCGACGACCGCCTCGATGACCCAGTCGCGGTCGTCGGCGGGGTCGGCGAGCACTTGCCGGACCCGCCAGATGCGGTGCTCCTCGTCGTCGTCGAGGCCGGGGACATGGTCCTTGGCCGGCTCGACCTGGAGCAGCAAGGGTCCGCGCGCGTCCGCATCGACGCCGATCGAGCCGTGCTCGTCCCAGTAGGCACCGAGCGCGGTGTCCCAGGCGTCAAGGTCCATGACGACAGACCGGCCGTCCTCGGGCACGGCCACCGACGACACCTCGAGCCGGGCGAGCGCCTCGATGTCGTCGAGCGACGCGAGCTCGGCCCGACGCCACATCGCCTGCCGCACCATCGCCCGGAACGCCCGCTCGTTGGACGTGACCGGTCGCGGGGGCGGCGGCGCCTCGCCGTGGGCGGCGACCGCGTTGCGCACCGACTCGGGGTCGGTGAGCGCCGCCCACTCGTCGATGAGCGAGGAGTCGGTCTGGCGGATGGTCTCCCCGAGCCAGTCGATGAGGGTGTCGAGCTCCTCGCCCCGGTGGGAGTCGGGGACGGTCTGGCGCAACGTGCGATAGGCGTCGGAGAGGTAGCGCAGCACCACGCCCTCCGAGCGGGTGAGGCCGTAGCGGCGGATGAGGTCGCCGAAGCTCATCGCCTGCTCCCACATCTCGCGGACGATGCTCTTGGGGTCCAGGGCGTCGTCCCGGAGCCACGGGTGGGTCTGCCGGTAGGTCTCGTACGCCGGCTCCAGCAGGTCGAGGAGCGGGCGCGGCCAGGTGATCTCCTCGACGATGGCCGTGCGCTCGTCGTACTCGACGCCCTCCGCCTTGAGCTCGGCGATCCGCTCGCCGCGGGCGGACCACTGCTGGGCGCGCAGGACCGGGCGGGGCGAGTCGAGGACCGACTCGACGATGGACACGGTGTCGAGGGCTCGGGTGGGGGAGTCCGGGTCGAGCAGGTCGAACGCCGCCAGGGCGAAGTGCGCCAGCGGCTGGTTGAGCGCGAAGTCCGCCGGCAGGTCGACGGTGAGGTCGACGGTGCGGCCGTCCGGACCGGGCTCGGGGAGGCGGACGATGACGCCCGAGTCGAGCAGCGACCGCCCGAGGTGGATCGCCCGGCGGGCGAGCCGCGCCTGCCCGGCAAGGCTCTCGTGGTTGTCGCGGGTGAGCCGGCTGACGGCGGCCACCGGGTCGCCCGGTCGGGCCATAAGGGCGAGGAGCATCGAGTTGTCCATGCGCATCCGGGGCGTCAGTGCCTCGGGCTCGCTGGCGACGAGCTTGTCGAAGGTCTGCTCGGTCCAGACGATCGACCCCTCGGGGGCCTTGCGCCGCTGCACCTTGCGGAGCTTCTTGGGGTCGTCCCCGGCCTTGGCGATGTTGCGCTCGTTCTCGATGACGTGCGGTGGTGCCTGCACGACGACCGAGCCGCTCGTGTCGAACCCGGCCCGCCCGGCCCGCCCGGCGATCTGGTGGAACTCACGCGAGCGGAAGATCCGGTCCCGCTGGCCGTCGAACTTCGCCAGTCCGGTGAACAGGACGGTGCGGATCGGGACGTTGATGCCGACGCCGAGGGTGTCGGTGCCCGCGATGACCTTGAGCAGCCCCGCCTGGGCGAGCTGCTCGACGATCCGGCGGTAGCGGGGGAGCAGGCCGGCGTGGTGGACGCCGATGCCCCGGCGCAGCAGTCCGGACAGCGTCCGTCCGAACCCGGCGGCGAAGCGCACGGTCGCGAGGCGGTCCGCGATCTGCGCCTTCTCGTCGGCCGTGAGCAGCCTGAGGTTCGTCAGCGACGCCGCGTGCTCCGCGGCGAGCTGCTGCGTGGGGTGGACGACGTAGACCGGCGCCTGGTGCGTCGTGACGATCTCCTCGACCGTCTCGGCGAGGGGTGTCAGCGACCACGCGAACGACAGCGGCACCGGCCGCTCGGCCGTCGTCACGACCGACACCTCCCGCCCGGTGCGCCGGACGAGGTCCTCGGTGATGCGCGCCATGTCGCCGAGCGTCGCCGACATGAGCAGGAACTGCGCCTGCGGCAGCTCCAGCAACGGCACCTGCCACGCCCACCCCCGCTGTCCGTCGGCGTAGTAGTGGAACTCGTCCATGACGACCATGCCCACATCAGCCGAGGAGCCTTCTCGCAGAGCGATGTTGGCGAGCACCTCGGCGGTGCAACAGATGATCGCGGCGTCGGCGTTGACCGCGGCGTCGCCGGTGAGCAGGCCGACGTTCTCGGCGCCGAAGACCTCGCAGAGCGAGAAGAACTTCTCGTTGACGAGGGCCTTGATCGGCGCCGTGTAGAAGCTCACCCGGTCACCGGCGAGGGCGGCGAAGTGGGCCGCGACACCGACGAGGGACTTGCCCGAGCCGGTGGGGGTGGCGAGCACGACGTGACGGCCCGTGACGACCTCGATCACGGCCTCGTCCTGGTGTGGGTACAGCGCGATGCCGGAGTCCTGCGCCCAACCGGCGAAGACGGCATACAGCTCGTCGGCGTCGGTGGTCACGGAACCCAGTGCGCGGTCGGCCAACGGGTGCGAAGTCATCGCCTGCATCCTCCCACTGCCGAGCGGTGCGGCCGTGCGAAGGTGGCCCCATGACGTCGGTCGAGCCCGAGGGGCAGCCCCTGACCGAGGAGCACCAGCGCCTGCGCGACTCGCCCCACGACGGTGACGTCTGGCGCGCCTGGGGGCCCTTCGTCTCGGGCCGCCAGTGGGGGACCGTGCGTGAGGACTACTCCGCCGACGGCGACGCGTGGGCGTTCTTCCCGTTCGACCACGCGCACGCCCGGGCCTACCGGTGGGGCGAGGACGGCATCGCGGGGGTGTGCGACCGCTACGGCTTCCTCAACCTCGCGGTCGCGATGTGGAACGGGCAGGACGACCGGCTCAAGGAGCGGCTGTTCGGGCTCACCAACGGGGAGGGCAACCACGGCGAGGACGCCAAGGAGTACTGGTGGCACCTCGACGCCACACCCACGCACAGCTGGGCCCAGTACCTCTACCGCTACCCGCAGGCGGCGTTCCCGTATGCCGCACTGCGCGAGGAGAGCGCGGCGCGCGGCCACGACGTGCCCGAGTTCCAGCTCGTCGACACCGGCGTACTCGACGAGGACCGCTTCTTCGACGTCGTGACGACCCACGCGAAGGCGGCTCCCGGAGACCTCTGCGTCGTGCTCGAGGCGACGAACCACGGGCCGGAGGCCGCGCCGCTCGACCTCGTGCCGCAGCTGTGGTTCCGCAACACCTGGGCGTGGGGGCGTGACGACCGCACACCGGTCATCGAGGTCGTGGAGTCCACCGTCCCCGGGACGGTCGCGCTGCGGGCGACCCACGACCACCTCGGCGTGGTCCACCTCGTCGCCGAGGGGTCACCCGAGGTGCTCGTCTGCGACAACGAGACCCACGTCGAGGCCGTCTTCGGCGAGGGCACGAGCCTCAGCGAGCACCCCAAGGACGCGGTCGACCGGGCCGTCGTCCACGCCGACCCCGGCCTGCTCGCCACCGACGGCCGCGGGACCAAGGTGGCACTGCGCTACCGCTTCGAGCAGGTCGCCCCGGGCGCGACCGTGCGGATCCGGCTGCGCCTGCACGACGACGCCTGGGCCGACGGCGTGGACGGGGACGACCCGCTGGGCGATCCCTTCGGCGCCGGCTTCGACGACGTGCTCGCCACCCGTCGCGCGGAGGCCGACCGCTTCTACGCCGCCGTCATCCCGGACCACGTCGACGACGAGGAGCGCCACGTCGCCCGGCGCGCGTTCGCGGGGCTCAACTGGTGCAAGCAGCTCTACCGCTACGACGTGCGCGAGTGGCTCGAGGGCGACCCGGCCGGCCCGCCGCCCCCGGACTCCCGGCTCGCCCGGGAGCCCCTCGGGCGCAACACGTCGTGGTCCCACCTCGCGCTCGCCGACGTCATCTCGATGCCCGACGAGTGGGAGTACCCGTGGTTCGCCGCGTGGGACCTCGCCTTCCACACCGTCGCCATCGCCCACATGGACCCGGAGTTCGCCAAGAACCAGCTCCTCCTCATGTGCCGGGAGTGGAGCCAGAACCCCAACGGCCAGCTGCCGGCATACGAGTGGTCGTTCGGGGACGTCAACCCGCCCGTCCACGCGTGGGCCGCGTGGCACGTCTACGTCCTCGACGGCGCGCGGGACCGCGGCTTCCTCATCCGGGTGTTCACCAAGCTGCTCTTCAACTTCTCGTGGTGGCTCAACCGCAAGGACTCCGACGGCTCGAACCTCTTCGAGGGCGGCTTCCTCGGGATGGACAACATCAGCGTCTTCGACCGCTCGCGCGAGGTGCCGGACGGGTGGCGGCTCGAGCAGTCCGACGCGACGAGCTGGATGGCGTTCACGTGCCTGCAGATGCTGCGGATCGCCCTCGAGCTCAGCCGCGGCGACCGCGACTGGGACGGGCTCGCGACGACCTTCCTCGAGCACTTCTTCTCGATCGCCGAGGCGATGGAGACGTTCGGCACCGAGGGGGTGTCCCTGTGGGACGACACCGACGAGTTCTTCTACGACGTCCTCGTCGACGGGGACGGCCACGGCGCGCCCGTCCGGGTCCGCTCGCTCGTCGGGCTGCTGCCGCTCATCGCGGTGGCGAACGTGCCGGCGTGGGCGTTCGAGGAGCTCACCGACTTCACCTCCCGGCTGCGCTGGCTCCAGGACCGGCGACCCGACCTCACCGACTCGCTGCTGCACAGCCAGGACGGCGACGTCGTCCACAACAGCCTCACGCCGGTGGTCCGCCCGCGGCTCGAGGCGATCCTGCGACGCCTCTTCGACGAGGAGGAGTTCCTGTCGCCACACGGCATCCGCTCGCTCTCGGCGTCCTACCGCGGGGGCGCCGAGATCGCCGTCGGTGACACCTCGGTCCGCATCCAGTACGACCCGGGCGAGTCCTCGAGCGGCATGTTCGGCGGCAACTCGAACTGGCGCGGTCCGGTGTGGTTCCCGACGAACGTGCTCGTCCTCGACGCGCTCCTCGTCATCGCCGAGGGCGCCGACGGCGACCTCGTGGTCGAGTTCCCCACCGGATCGGGCCACCGGATCTCGCTGGAGGAGGCCGCGATCGGCGTCCGCGGACGGCTGATCTCGCTCTTCCTGCCGCGGGCGGACGGCCGCCGTCCCGGCACGCCGCGCGAGCACCCGGCCGGCCCGCTGTGGGACGTCCACCCGACGTTCAGCGAGCACTTCAACGGCGACGACGGGACCGGGCTGGGCGCCTCGCACCAGTGCGGCTGGACCGCACTCGTCGCCCACCTCATCTGCACCAGTCCCGAGGCCCTACGCAAGGAGATCGACTCATGACGACGTCCCCGCAGACCCACCCCGCCCGCCCCCTCGAGGGCAGGGTCGTCGTCGTCACCGGGGGCAACAGCGGGATCGGCGAGGGGATCGTCCGGGCGGCCGCCGCCCAGGGCGCCAAGGTCGTCATCGACTACGTCTCGCGACCCGAGGACACCGACGCGATCGTCAGGGACATCGAGGCCGCCGGCGGCGAGGCCGTCGGGTGCGAGGCCGACGTCAGCAGCGTCGCCGACCTGCGGCGGCTCGTCGACACGGCCGTCGCGACCTTCGGTCGGCTCGACGTCATGGTCAACAACGCCGGGGTCGAGTTCGAGGAGACGCTGGCCACGCTCACCGAGGAGAAGTACGACCTCCTCATGGGGATCAACCTCAAGGGCGCGGTGTTCGGGACCAAGCTGGCGGCCGAGCAGATGCGGGCGCAGGGTGGTGGCGGGGTCGTCGTCAACATCACCTCGACACACGAGGACTGGCCGATGCCGAGCGACCTCGCCTACTGCATCTCCAAGGGCGGGATGCGCATGCTCACCCGCACCGCCGGTGTCGAGCTGGGGCCGGACGGCATCCGCGTCGTCGCCGTCGGTCCGGGCGCGATCCGCACCCCGATCAACGCCGAGGACACGCCGGCGCAGACCCGGGCCCTCGAGGCGGCGATTCCGCTCGGCCGGATCGGCACGCCGGAGGAGATGGGCTCGCTCGTGTGCTTCGTCGCCAGCGACGCGGCGTCGTACGTGACCGCGACGACGGTCATGGCCGACGGCGGGCTGATGCAGCAGCCGGGCGCCGTCTGACCCCGGCGCCGGCCCCGGTCGTGGTGCGGACCGGGCCGGGTGCGGCGTGTCGCGGACCCAACGGGGGAATTGGCGAGCTGGGCGCGGGACACGCCGGGATGCCGGTATGCCGGGTGGCGCCGTGCCGGGTGCCCGCACCGCGCCGGTCGGGGCACCTGTGGAGGGGGCTCCTGGGGAGTCGGCGGGACGGCATACCCTGTGTCGGTGCCGACCCTCGACGACCTCCTCGCGGCCGCGGTCAGCGGTGTCAAGGGCAGCGAGCGCCCCGGCCAGGTGAGCATGGCCAAGGCCGTGGCGCACGCCGTCGACTCCGGTGAGCACCTCCTCGTGCAGGCCGGCACGGGCACCGGCAAGTCCCTCGCCTACCTCGTCCCGGCGGTCCAGCACGCCATGGAGGTCGGCAAGCCCGCGGTCGTCGCGACGGCCACGCTCGCCCTGCAGGCCCAGATCGTCGACCGCGACATGCCCCGGGTCGCCGACTCGCTGGCACCGCTGCTCGGACGGCGACCGACCTACGCGATCGTCAAGGGGCGGCGCAACTACCTCTGCGCGCACAAGCTCGAGGGCGGCTTCCCCGACGACGAGGAGGGCCTTTTCGGGGTCGGCGACGTCGACCAGCAGGCCGGCTGGCTCGGCAAGGAGGTCGTGCGCCTGCGCGAGTGGGCCGACGAGACCGAGTCGGGCGACCGCGACGAGCTCGTGCCCGGCGTCTCCGAGCGTGCGTGGCGACAGGTGTCGGTCAGCGCCCACGAGTGCCTCGGCGGCAAGTGCCCGATGGTGGCCGAGTGCTTCGTGGAGCGCTCCCGCGAGGCGGCCAAGAGCGTCGACGTCATCGTCACCAACCACTCGTTCATGGCCATCGACGCCTTCGAGGGGCGCCAGATGCTCCCCGAGCACGACGTCCTCGTCGTCGACGAGGCGCACGAGCTCGTCGACCGGGTCACCGCGACGATCACCGACGAGGTCACCCCCGGCATGGCCCGCGCCGCCGCGAAGCGGGCCGGTCGTCAGGCCGAGTCCAGCGACAGCGTCGACGACGCCGGCACGTTCCTCGAGTCCGTGCTCGACGAGCTCCCCGAGGGTCGGCTGACCGGCATCCCCGACAACCTCGGGCTCGCCCTCGCCCGCCTGCGCGACACCACGCGGCAGGTCACCACCGAGCTCAAGCCACCTCCCGGCCAGGAGGTCGACGGTGCGCGACAGGTCGCCCGGGCCGCGGTCGAGGAGCTCCACGAGAACGCCTCGCGGGTGCTCGAGCAGCGCGAGCTCGACGTCGTCTGGGTGAGCAAGGACCCGCGGCGCGGGAGCGTCCTCCGGGTCGCGCCGATGAGTGTCGCGATGCTGGTGCGCGACAAGGTCTTCGAGGACCGCACGGTCATCCTCACCTCCGCCACCCTCGAGCTCGGCGGGACGTTCGACGCCGTGGCCGGCACGATCGGGCTGCGCGGCGAGGGCTCGCCGACGTGGACCGGCCTCGACGTCGGCAGCCCGTTCGACTACCCGCAGCAGGGCATCGCCTACGTCGCCAAGCACCTCCCGCCTCCCGGCCGTGACGGTGCCTCACCGGAGATGTTCGACGAGATCGAAGCCCTGGTCCGGGCGGCCGGCGGGCGCACCCTGGGGTTGTTCTCGTCCATGCGCGCAGCCCGCGCGGCCACCGACGAGATGCGCGAGCGACTGGGGGACCTCGACGGCGAGGTCGCGGTGCTCTGCCAGGGCGAGGACCAGATCTCGACCCTCGTCCGGCAGTTCGCCCGCGACCCGCGCACCTGCCTGTTCGGCACCCTCAGCCTGTGGCAGGGCGTCGACGTCCCCGGGTCGTCCTGCCAGCTCGTCATCATCGACCGCATCCCGTTCCCGCGCCCCGACGACCCGCTCGCGTCGGCGCGCTCGCAGGCGATCGCGCGCATGGGCGGCAACGGCTTCATGGCCGTCTCGGCGACGCACGCCGCGCTGCGGCTCGCGCAGGGCGCCGGGCGCCTCATCCGCCGTGGCGACGACCGCGGCGTCGTCGCCTTCCTCGACTCCCGGATGATGAGCGCCCGGTATGCCGGGTTCCTCCAGCGCTCGCTGCCCCCCTTCTGGCCGACCTCCGACCGGGCGCTCGTGCTCAACGCGCTCAAGCGGCTCGACGAGACGGCGCCTCCTCCCGAGGACGTCGCCGAGCCGGCGCTGCGCGGACTCACCGGCGCGGTCAAGGGCACCGCCATGGGCGACGCCGAGGCGACCGGTGCGGTCGACGCGACCGACACCCGCCCGGTGGCCACCGCGCCGCCGCCTGCTCCCGCCGCCCGGACCGCCGTGACGCAGGGGCACGCCTGGACGGCGGAGGAGGACGAGGAGCTGCGCGACGGGGTGGAGCTCGGGCTCGACCTCGAGGAGCTGAGCGAGTCGCTCGAGCTCTCGGCCGAGGTCATCGCCGCCCGCCTCGAGGGCCTCGGCCTCGAGCCCGGCTCCGGCGCCACCCTGGGCCTCGACTGACATGGCGACCAATGACGGTCCTCGACAGTCCACCCAGGCTCGGCGACCCCGACTGGTGATGCGGAGCGCGCTGCTGGCCGTCGCCGTGGTCGTGGCCGTCGTCGCGCTGCTCGTGGCGGTTCTCGTCGGGATCTCGTCGGCGGCGGGCCCGTGGTTTCCCAAGGGTGGTGACGGCAGCATGACGACGGGTGCGCCGGACACGACGAGTGGACCCGTCGTATCTGCGTGGCAGAGTGAGCGCCGTGAGTGATCTCGTCGAGGTGCAGCGCCGGGTGCCGCCGCTGGTGCTCATCACCGGCCCCGAGCAGGTCCTCGCCGAGCGCGGGCTGGCCGAGGTGCTCGAGGCCGTCCGTGAGCGCACCCCCGACGTCGAGGTCATCCGCCTCTACGCCGCCGCCTACCAGCCGGGTGAGCTCATGGTCCACGCGAGCCCGTCGCTGTTCGGCGGGGACAAGGCCGTCGTCGTCCACGACCTCGACGAGGCCACCGACGAGCTCCAGCAGGACCTGCTCGACTACCTGGCGTCTCCGCCCGAGGACGTCACGCTCGTCGTCGTCCACAAGGGTGGCAACCGCGGCAAGAAGGTCCTCGACACCCTCAAGAAGGCGCGCGCCCGCGTCATCGACGCCCCGGCGATCAAGTCCGACCGCGACAAGGCCGACTTCGCGATGAACGAGTTCCGCCGGGCCAAGCGCCGCGCGACCGGCGAGGCGGTCCAGGCGCTCGTCGACGCCATCGGCAAGGACCTGCGCGAGCTCGCGTCCGCCTGCCACCAGCTCGTCGCCGACACGACCGGGACGATCGACGAGCAGGTCGTCCTCACCTACCACGGGGGCAAGGTCGAGGCCACCGGCTTCAAGGTCGCCGACGCCGCGGTGGCCGGTGACGCGGGGGAGGCCCTGCGCCTGCTCCGCCACGCGATCGCCGTCGGCGTCGACCCCGTCCCGATCGTCGCCGTGCTGGCCCAGCAGATCCGCCAGCTCATCAGGGTCGGCTCGGCCGGTCGCGGACGCTCCGCCGACCTCGCCCGCGACCTCGGCATGGCCCCGTGGCAGGTCGACAAGGCCCGCCGCTCGCTCCAGGGCTGGACCGCCGAGGCCCTGGCCCGCTCCCTGCGCGCCGTCGCCGCTGCCGACTTCGAGGTCAAGGGCGGTGGCCGCGACCCCGTCTACGCCGTGGAGCGCGCGGTCCTGACGATCACCCGCGAGAAGGCCGCCGGCGACGGCTGAGCGTCACGCAGAGCGCGGGTCCCACGCTCTGCGTGGGCCGGCATACGGGCGTTTTGCGTGGGGGACGGCACCGCTGGTAGTTTTGCTCCTTGCGTGCGCGCTCAGGTCGTGCGCGCACGTTGCAGCACCCAGTCGCGGTTCACGCAAGGGCGTCCCCACTCCCGGTCCCGAGCTGCGACTGCCGCCCTCTACGGCAACCACCGACCTCTCAGAAAGTCTCACTTCGTGGCAAACATCAAGTCCCAGCTCAAGCGCATCAAGACCAACAAGAGCGCGACCGAGCGCAACAAGGCCGTCAAGTCCGACGTGCGCACCGCGGTCCGCAAGTTCCGCTCGCTCGCCGACGCCGGCAAGGCCGACGAGGCGAAGGATGCCCTCAAGGCGGCCTCCACCAAGCTCGACAAGGCCGTCAGCAAGGGCGTCCTGCACAAGAACAGCGCGGCCAACAAGAAGTCGGCGATGGCCAAGAAGGCCTCCAGCCTCTGAGTCGTCCGCGACCCGCACCACGTCCGTAGCGCGCCACCGGTTCCCGAACCGTGGCGCGCTTCGTCGTGTCCGGGGTGGGCGCGCCCTCAGCCCCCGGCGGCTCGATCCGCCGACACCGGAGCCCAGGCGGCCATGACCTCGTCCCAGCGCTCCCGGGCGAGCACGGCCCCCTCGCGCCGCACCGTGGCCGGGTCGACCCGCACGACCCGGTTGACCCGCACCTCCGACGGGCGGCCCTTGCTGTCCCAGCCGCCCGGCCCGACGTCGACCCAGAGGCGCCCCGCACGCCGCTCCTGCTCGTGGTCGCGGTCGTGGTCCTTGCTCGTGAGGTACATCCCGAGCAGCCACGGCCCGTCGTCGCCGACGACGAGCACCGGTCTGTCCTTGCCCTGGCGCGGGTCGTCCTCGTAGGGCACCTCAGCCCACACGACCTCGCCCGGGTCCGGCTCGCCGTCGGGGTCGGGGGCGTATGCCGGGTCGAGGGGTCCGAGGAAGTCACCGGGAGGGCTGGCCATGGCGTCCACGCTACGTCGGGCCCGGCGTCGCCCGGCCGCGCGGGCCGTGCCCGTCTCGCGGCCGTCTCGCGGGCCGACGCGGGCCCACGCGGGCCCGCGTGGGTACGGACCCGCCGCCGCGGCGTGGGAGACTGTCCGGGATCCCGTTTCCGCCTTCCCGAGGACTCAAACCACTGTGTCTCCCCGTGCCCGCACCGCGCTGCAGCCGCACGCCACGCCGCCGGAGGCGATCCGCAACTTCTGCATCATCGCCCACATCGACCACGGCAAGTCGACCCTCGCCGACCGCATGCTCGGCATCACCGGTGTCGTGGACGACCGCCAGGCGCGGGCGCAGTACCTCGACCGCATGGACATCGAGCGTGAGCGCGGCATCACGATCAAGAGCCAGGCGGTGCGGATGCCGTGGGAGAGCGTCGGTGCCGACGGCACGAGCGGTGACTACATCCTCAACATGATCGACACCCCGGGGCACGTCGACTTCACCTACGAGGTGTCGCGCTCGCTCGCCGCGTCCGAGGGCGCGGTGCTCCTCGTCGACGCGGCCCAGGGGATCGAGGCGCAGACCCTCGCCAACCTCTACCTGGCGATGGAGAACGACCTCACGATCATCCCGGTCCTCAACAAGATCGACCTGCCGGCGGCCCAGCCGGAGAAGTACGCCGAGGAGCTCGCCAAGCTCATCGGCTGCGAGCCCGAGGACTGTCTCAGGGTGTCGGGCAAGACCGGTGTCGGCGTCGAGCCGCTGCTCGACGAGATCGTCCGGCAGATCCCGCACCCCGTCGGCGACCCGGACGCCCCGGCGCGCGCCATGATCTTCGACTCCGTCTACGACACCTACCGCGGCGTCGTCACCTACGTCCGGGTGGTCGACGGCAACCTCAACCCGCGCGAGAAGATCATCATGATGTCGACCCGGGCGACGCACGAGCTGCTCGAGATCGGCGTCATCAGCCCCGAGCCGGTGCCCGGCAAGGGCCTCGGGGTCGGTGAGGTCGGCTACCTCATCACCGGCGTCAAGGACGTCCGGCAGTCGAGGGTCGGCGACACCGTCACCAACGAGCGCAAGCCGGCCGCCACGGACCTCGGCGGCTACCGCGACCCCAAGCCCATGGTCTTCTCCGGGCTCTTCCCCATCGACGGCTCCGACTACCCGATCCTGCGGGACGCCCTCGACAAGCTCAAGCTCAACGACGCGGCGCTCGTCTACGAGCCCGAGACGTCGGTCGCCCTGGGGTTCGGGTTCCGCTGCGGCTTCCTCGGTCTGCTCCACCTCGAGATCGTCCGGGAGCGGCTCGAGCGCGAGTTCGACCTCGACCTCATATCGACCCAGCCCAACGTCGTCTACGACGTGACGATGGACGACGGCTCGGTCATCGTCGTGACCAACCCGAGCGAGTTTCCCTACGGCAAGGTCGCCGAGGTGCGCGAGCCGGTCGTCAAGTCGACGATCCTCGCGCCGAGCGAGTTCATCGGCGCCATCATGGAGCTCTGCCAGGGCAAGCGCGGCCAGCTCCTCGGCATGGACTACCTCTCCGAGGACCGGGTCGAGCTGCGCTACACGCTGCCTCTGGCCGAGGTCGTCTTCGACTTCTTCGACCAGCTCAAGTCGCGCACCCGCGGCTACGCCTCGCTCGACTACCAGGAGGCCGGGGACCAGGTCGCCGACCTCGTCAAGGTCGACATCCTCCTGCAGGGCGAGAACGTCGACGCGTTCAGCTCGGTCGTCCACAAGGACAAGGCGTACGCCTACGGCAACATGATGGCCGGCAAGCTCAAGGAGCTCATCCCGCGACAGCAGTTCGAGGTGCCGATCCAGGCCGCCATCGGCGCCCGGGTCATCGCCCGCGAGAACATCCGCGCGATCCGCAAGGACGTCCTCGCCAAGTGCTACGGCGGTGACATCAGCCGCAAGCGCAAGCTGCTCGAGAAGCAGAAGGCCGGCAAGAAGCGGATGAAGAACATCGGCACCGTCGAGGTCCCGCCGGAGGCCTTCATCGCCGCCCTGTCGTCCGACGACAACGGCGAGACCAAGAAGAAGTAGGCACCACGCCCTGCCCCGCCGCTGGCGTCAGCGCGAGCGGTTGTTCTAGCCGCCGTTGGCGCTGACGCAACCCAGAGCAGCGGGTGAGGGTGGCCACGCGCGGTGAGCGCGGGTCCCACGCTGTGCGCGGCCCGGCATACCGAGCAGTAACATCGGCGTATGCCGGACACCTTCAGCCTGTACCGCACGCTCACCTCCCTGCCCCTGGGCAAGGCGGCGTTCTCGTTCCTCTTCGCGCAGAAGGCGCCGTACTTCTGGACCGTGCGGCCCCGGGTGCGGGAGGTGCGCCCGCACCACGCCGAGCTCTCGATCCGCAAGCGTCGCGCCGTGCAGAACCACATCGGCACCGTCCACGCGATCGCCGTGTGCAACGGCCTCGAGGCCGCGATGGGGCTGCTCGCCGAGGCGACGACGCCCCCCGGACGCCGCTGGATCCCCAAGGGCATGGAGGTCGCCTACACGGCCAAGTCGACGACCGACCTGCTGTGCACGGCCGACACCGACCCGGCGGACTGGGAGCAGCCCGGCGACGTGCCGGTGCGGGTCAGGGCGATCCGCGAGGACGGCACCGTCGTGGTCCAGGGCGTCATCACGATCTACGTGAGTGATAGGAAGACGTCATGACGATCACCGGCCCGTACGTCCCGAGCCCGAGCACGTGGGTGCGCAAGCAGGTCGAGACCATCGAGGCGACCGGGACCACCGAGTCCGTCGACATCCAGGGCCGCCCCGTGGTCCTGCTCACGATGAACGGCGTGACGGGAAGCGTGCGCAAGGTCCCGCTCATGCGGGTGGAGCACGACGGGGTGTACGCGGCGGTGGCGAGCAAGGGGGGCGCGCCCGAGCACCCGAAGTGGTACGCGAACCTGCGCAAGCACCCGGTCATCGAGCTCCAGGACGGGACGCGTACGTGGGTGGCGAAGGCCCGTGAGCTGGAGGGCGACGAGCGCGAGGCGTGGTGGCCGCGGTGCGTCGAGGCGTTCCCGAACTACGCGGAGTACCAGCGCAACACCGACCGGCTCATCCCGGTCTTCGCGCTCGAGCCGGTCGACGCGGGAGACAAGGGCTGAGCCCGGGTCGACCGGCTGGGCTCAGTGCGGGTCGGGCGCGGCCCGACTCAGCCGGGCGCGACCGTCGACTCGTCGACGTCGCCGAGGTTCAGGGGCTCGTCAGGGCGAACTCCTGCCGCCGGCACGTGGTCCCAGATCCGCAGGAGGTCGCGCGGCCAGATGTCCTCCGGGGCGTGTGCGATCTCGTGGCGACTCCACCAGCGGTGTGCCGTCATCGTCGCCAGCTCGACCTCGGTGTGCCCGGCCGTCGACACCTCGAAGGCCTCGCACCGGACGAACCAGAAGAGCTCGTCCTGGGTCGTCACGACGTCGCTGTAGCCGTGCACGACGACGCGCTGCGCGAGGGGCCCGACGAGGTCGTCCACGCCGATCGCGAGCCCGGTCTCCTCGGCGATCTCCCGGATCGCGGCGCCGGCGTCGCTCTCGCCGGGGTCGACGCCTCCGCCGGGGGTGATCCAGAAGACCGGCACCGGCTCGAGGCCGGGGTCGCTGTCCCGGAACAGGAGGAGCCGGTCGTCGCCGTCGACGAGGAGGACGCGCATGGCGCGGCGCCGGTTGCGGGGCCGGTCGTCCGGCACGGGGGCGGGAAGCACCGCTCCGAGGCTCATGAGGTCAGACGCTGCCGCAGCCGGTCGACGTCGGAGTCCTGCCACCCCTGCTCGCGCAGCCACCCCGCGGCGCCGCCGAACTCGCTCTGCACCGCGTCGAGGATGGTCTGCATCGTCTCCGGTCGAGGGCGCTGGTCGGCGACGCTCTGGTGGCGCAGCGCGTTGCCGTAGAGGGCTCGCGGCATGAGCCGAGCGATGATCTGCTCGATCCGCTCGGCGGTGAGGGCGTAGTCCTCGACGATGAGGTCGTGCGGGACCCCGGCGGCGTCGAGGGCGAGCGCGACGACGGTGCCGGTGCGGTCCTTCCCTGCGGCGCAGTGGACGACCGTCGCGCCGTGGCTGCGGGAGACGACGTCGAGCGCGGCGGAGATCGAGTCGGGGCGCGTGGAGAGGTAGCCGAGGTAGTGCTCGGACCAGAACTGCGCGTCACGCACCGTCCGGGTCGAGTGCTCCGGCATCGCCAGGGCCTGCTCCGCGGTGACCGAGCGCCCGTCGCCGAAGAGCGAGTGGTGGTGGTGGGTCAGGGACTCGACGTGCCAGAGCGGACCGGGTCCCTCGGTGCTGACCTCGGTGTCGCTGCGCAGGTCGACGATGTCGCTCACGCCGAGGACCTCGACGACCGTGCGGACGTCCTTCGGGCTGAGGTCCTGGAGGTTGTCGGAGCGGAGCAGCCGTCGCGGCTGGATGGTGGCACCGTCGCGGGTCGGCAGGCCGCCCGCGTCGCGCATGTTGACGACCCCCTCCAGCTCCACCCAGCGGTCCGCCACGGGCTCGTCAGGACTGCGGTGCGCGCTCACCGGGCCATCGTAGGCGGCTCAGATGTCCACGACCTGGCCAGCGCCCGATGCCTCGGCACGCTCGGCGACCGCGGCGGCGACGACGAGGTCGGTGATCCCGGTGCCGAGGTTCTGGACGACGAGCCGGCCCGGCGGCCGGGGCGCGTGCAGCAGGTGGCCGGTCCACGTCGCCGGCGTCGGGTAGCCGTCGAGCTTGCCGCGCACGGCCCGCACGGAGGCGAACTGGTGCGGGTCGTCGGCAGCGAGGACCGCGGAGTCCGCGAGGTCGGCTCCGACCGAGCTCGCGTAGTCGATGGGGAGGAGCAGGGCGTCGTCGCGCGGCCACGTCACGGGGATCACCATGTCGGCCAGCCCGATCGACAGGCCGGTGACGACGACCGCCTTGTCGCGGACCGCGGCCTCGCGCGACGCCGACCGGACGACGCGTATGCCGGGTGCCACCGTTGCCGTCTCGCGCACCAGGTCCTCGACCGCCTGGCCGCGCCGTGCCCAGACGTGGACCTCGGTGTGGCCGAGCGCCTCGAGCACCCGGAGGTGGGAGCGGGCCTGGGTCCCGGCGCCGAGGAACGCGACGGGACCGTCCCCGGCCAGGGCCCGGATGCAGGCGCCGGTCACCGCCGCGGTGCGCACGGCCGTGAGCTCGCCCGCGGGGAGGAGCGCGCGTGGCTCGCCGGTCGTGCCGTCGTTGACCACCATGACGCCGCTGGCCGTCGGGAGTCCTCGCACCGGGTTGTCCGGGACGATGCTGATCCACTTGCAGCCCAACAGGTTTCGCTCGGGGTAGGCCGCGGGCATCGCGTTGGCGAACATGCCGGGGGAGGTGCGCACGGTGGGCTTCGGTGGGACGTCCGCCCGGCCCTCGGCCAGCGCGCTGAGGGCGTCCGCGACGAGGTCGACCACCTCCACGAGGGGAGGGAGCGAGGCCCGGACGTCGGCGTCGGTGAGGATGCGCACGGGCGCCAACCTATCGGGCACAGAGGTGAGGGCCTCGGAAAGTATGAGTTTCCGAGGCCCTCGCAGATCATGAACCGAAGTTCTTGATCTGACGCTCTCACCGAGGTGAGTGCGTAGGCACATTTCTAGTCGAGCCCCCCGGTGTCCCGCAAGGTTTTGGGCGGAAGTCGAGCCAGCATTTTCCGGAGCGCGGCGTGTCGCGCCGGACACGCCGCCGAGAGGACCGCGCGGCGGGCGGACCGCCCCACGCGGGCCCGGGAGGGAGGTCGCAGGGCGGGGTGGGAGGATTCTCGGCATGCCCCGACTTCCCGACGGAGACCCCGCGCCGCCGTCGGGGGAGCTGCCGCCGCAGGCCCTCACGGGGCTGGGGGAGCGGGCCTTCGGGATCTACCTCCACGTCCCGTTCTGCCGGGTGCGCTGCGGCTACTGCGACTTCAACACCTACACGCTCACCGAGCTCGGGCCGGGCGCCGGCACGTCGAGCGTCGTCGACACGGCGCTGGCCGAGCTCGACCTCGCCCGGGACGTGCTCGGCGGGTCGGCGCCGCCCGTCGACACCGTCTTCGTCGGCGGCGGGACGCCGACCATGCTCCCGGCGAGCGACCTCGTCCGGGCCGTGGACGGCATACGGGAACGGTTCGGCCTCGCCGACGACGTCGAGGTGACCACGGAGGCCAACCCGGACTCGGTCACCCCGCAGTCGCTGGGCGAGCTCGCCGACGGCGGGTTCACCCGGATCTCGCTCGGCATGCAGTCGGCCGTCCCGCACGTGCTCGCCACTCTTGATCGCACGCACGACCCGGAGGGGGTCGGCCTGGCGGTGCGTGCCGCGCGCGACGCGGGCCTCGTCACGAGCGTCGACCTCATCTACGGCACGCCCGGCGAGAGCATCGAGGACTGGCGCCGCAGCCTCGACCAGGCCATCTCCCTCGAGCCCGACCACGTCTCCGCCTACGCCCTCGTCGTCGAGGAGGGCACCAAGCTCGCCGCCCAGGTCCGACGCGGCGAGGTGCCCCGACCCGACGACGACGACGAGGCGACGAAGTACGAGATCGCCGAGGAGACCTTCGCCGCAGCGGGATTCGCCTGGTACGAGGTGAGCAACTGGACGCGCAGCCCCGCGGGACGCTGCCGCCACAACGACGGCTACTGGACCGGCGGCGACTGGTGGGGCGTCGGGCCGGGTGCGCACAGCCACGTGGGCGGGGTGCGCTGGTGGAACGTCAAGCACCCCAGGGCGTATGCCGGTCGGCTCGCCGAGCGCGTCTCGCCCGCCGCGGGGCGCGAGACGCTGACCGACGAGCAGCTGCGCGACGAGCTGGTGCTGCTCACCGTGCGGGTGCGGGACGGCTTGGCCGTCGATGCCCTCGATGACGAGGGCCGGCGAGCGGTCGCGGGGCTGGTCGCCGACGGGCTGGTCGACGGCGTCGCCGCGGTGCGCGACCGCCGGGTCGTGCTGACGCTGCGCGGGCGACTGCTGGCCGACACCGTGGTTCGCCGCCTCCTCGGCGTCGGCTCCTGACCCGAGCCACGTCTGCGTCGGCCCTAGGGTGGCGCGCATGACTGCCACGCACACCCGTCGGCTCGAAGGCCGCACCGCCATCGTCACCGGGTCCAGCCGGGGCATCGGTCTGGGCATCGCCGAGCGACTCGTCGCCGAGGGCGCCCGGGTCTGCCTCACCGCGCGCAAGCAGGACGCCCTCGACGCCGCGGTCGAGTCCCTCGGAGGTCCGGGGGTCGCCATGGCGGTCGCCGGTCGTGCCGACGACCTCGAGCACCAGGAGGCCGTCTTCGCCGCGGTGGGGGAGCGGTTCGGCGACGTCGACCTGCTCGTCAACAACACCGGCATCAACCCGGCATACGGGCGACTCGTCGACCTCGACCTCGACGTCGCGCGCAAGATCGTCGAGGTCAACTGCATCGCGGCGCTGTCGTGGGTGCAGAAGGCCGTCGCCCATGGCCTCGAGTCCCGCGGCGGGGCGATCGTCAACGTCTCGTCGGTGGCCGGCGTGCGCCCCGCCCCCGGCATCGGGTTCTACGGCGCGAGCAAGGCGATGCTGACGCACCTCACCGAGGAGCTCGCCGTCGAGCTCGGCCCGACGGTGCGGGTCAACGCCGTCGCGCCCGCGGTCGTCAAGACCCGGTTCGCGGAGGCGCTCTACGAGGGGCGCGAGGAGCAGGTCGCGGCGGGCTATCCGCTGGGACGGCTGGGCGTGCCCGAGGACGTCGCCGGGGTCGTCGCCTTCCTGCTGTCCGACGACGCGGCGTGGGTCACCGGCCAGTGCATCGTCGTCGACGGCGGCCTGCTGCTCAAGGGCGGCGTCTGAGCACCCGCTCCACGACGACGTCAGCCCCGCCCGGGTCCGGGCGGGGCTGACGTGCGGAGGGACGGGGTCTGGCTCAGCCGGTCATGAGACGAAGCGCGGCGTGAATGGCGGGGTCCACAGCTGGCCCTCGTTGGCGCGCATGGCGCCGATGATGTGCAGGACGAACGCGAAGGCCAGCGCGATGAAGTACGTCACGAAGCCGACGAGCACGAGCATCAGCGGGAACGAGATGAGCAGGAAGATGCCGGTGATGATCTGGATGTTGAGCGAGTTGGCGGCGTGTTGGCGCACGAAGTCACCGCGCTCCTTGTACATCACGTAGATGATGAGCGAGCCGACGAAGCCCAGCAGGCCGGCGCTGAGGACCATGGCGATGAGCGGCACGAGGTGGGCGAACATGCCCCACTGCCGCTGCTGCGCCGGGTCGAGGACGGCGGCCTGCTGGTAGGGCGCGGGGTATCCTTGCTGCGGCTGCGGCGCCGGGGGAGCGTAGGGCTGCTGCGCGACCTGCGGCTGCTGCGGCGACTCGGGCTGCGGGGCCCCGGGCGGGGGCGGGGGGTTCTGGCCCTGCGGGTTCTCCGGGTACGGAGTGGTCATGGGGTCCTCCTTCGGGGGACGGGGTGCTTGTCTCCAGTGAAACCCATGCGGGCCCCGTTTGATCCCCGCTTCGGGGTGCGTTCAGGGTGTGCTCAGGGCTGACCCTGCCGCCCCGGCGAGCGGGACGGCATACCCCCCCGCTTTCAGCGTCCGCAACCCTGGTCGGAAAGGCGACCACCTTTGCGGACGCAAGCGCTCGGCGCCCCGGCAGCGTCCGCAAGCCTGGTCGGGAAGTCGACCACCTTTGCGGACGCAAGCGCTCGGCGCCCCGGCAGCGTCCGCAACCCTGGTCGGGAACTCGACCACCTTTGCGGACGCAAGCCCTTGGGGGCGGCGGGGTCAGGGGGCGGTGACGAAGTCGATGAGCTCCTCGACGCGGCCGAGCAGCGACGGTTCGAGGTCGGCGTACGTCCGGACGGTGCCGAGGATCTGCTTCCAGGCGCGGGCGACGTCGGCCTGCTCGGCGTGCGCCCACCCGAGGTGCGCGCAGATCCCGTGCTTCCACGACGTGCCCCGCGGGATGACCGGCCACCGGTCCATGCCGAGGCGCTCCGGACGGACCGACTGCCACACGTCGACGTAGGGGTGGCCGACGATGAGCACGTGCGGGGCGAAGGGCTGGAGCCGCGAGGCGGCGTCGACGACCCGCGTCTCCTTGGTCCCCGCCACGAGGTGGTCGACGAGGACGCCCATCCGGCGGCCGGGACCGGGGGCGAAGTCGCGGATCGCGGCCTCGAGGTCGTCGACACCGTCGAGCATCCCGACGACCACGCCCTCGATGCGCAGGTCGTGGCCCCAGACCTTCTCGACGAGCTCGGCGTCGTGGCGTCCCTCGACGAAGATGCGCGACGCGCTCGCGACCCGGGCGGGGGCGTCGGCCACGGCCCGCGAGCCACTGGCGGTCCGGGAGGCGGCGGCGCGGGCGGCCGAGAGCCGGGCGTCGGCGGCGGCGTTCGGCCGGGTGAGGGTGACGGGCCGGCCGTCGACGTGGAACCCCGGCCCCAGCGGGAACGCCTTGGTCCGGCCGCGGCGGTCCTCGAGGTGGACGACGAGGATGCCGCCGGCCTTCTCTACCCGGACGACGGCGCCGACCCACCCGGTCTCGACGTCCTCGACGACGACCCCGCGCTCCGCGGCGAGAGGCGTCGACCGGCCCTTGGGCGGGGCCATCCAGTCGCCGGAGAGCACGTCGCGGCCGTAGCGATCAGTCACCTGCGCGAGGGTAGACGTAGAATTGGCACTCACCAAGCAGGAGTGCCAACGATCGAGGAGGTGTCGCGCATGAGTGAGGACCGACGGCTCGCCGTGCTGCGGGCGATCGTCCAGGACTACGTCGAGACCTCGGAGCCGGTCGGCTCCAAGGCGCTGCTCGAGCGCCACCAGCTCGGTGTCTCGGCCGCCACGGTCCGCAACGACATGGCCGTCCTCGAGGAGGAGGGCCTCATCGTCGCGCCGCACACGAGTGCCGGGCGCATCCCCACGGATGCCGGCTACCGGGTGTTCGTCGACCGCCTGAGCACGCTCAAGCCGCTCAGCGGGGCCGAGCGCCGGGCAATCAGCACCCTGCTCGACGGGGCGATCGACCTCGACGACGTCGTCGACCGGACGGTGCGCCTCCTCGCCTCGCTGACGCGGCAGGTGGCCGTCGTCCAGTACCCGTCCCTCACCCGTTCCTCCGTCCGGCACATCGAGCTGGTGCCGCTCGGCGCCTCCCGCCTGCTCGTCGTGCTCATCACGACGTCGGGCCGGGTCGAGCAGCGGGTGCTCGAGACCGGTCTCGACCTCGTCGAGCCGACCGCCGAGCGGATGCTCGCCTCGCTGCGCTCCGACGTCAACAGCGCCACCGTCGGCCGGACGCTGGCGGACGCCGCAGGCGGGCTCGGCGAGCTCCCGACGCAGGTGGACCCCGCGGCCCGCGGCCTCCTCGCCGCCATCGCCGCCGAGCTCACCGAGGTGCTCGTCGAGCAGCGCGAGGAGCGGGTCGTCATGGCCGGCACCTCCAACCTCGTGCGGGCCGGCGAGGACTTCCCGTCCTCGATCGGCCCGGTCCTCGAGGCGCTCGAGGAGCACGTCGTGCTCCTCAAGCTGCTCGGCAGCGTGAGCGAGCAGGGCTCGACGGTCGCGGTGCGGATCGGGGCCGAGAACCCGTATGCCGGCCTGCGCAGCACCTCGCTCGTCACCTCCGGCTACGGCCTGGGGTCCGACCTCGTCGCCGGCCTCGGGGTGGTGGGCCCGACCCGCATGGACTACCCCACGACGATGGCCGCCGTGCGCGCCGTCGCCACCTATGTCAGCCGCATCCTCTCCGAATGAGCACGGCCTGACCGCCCCTGCCTGACCCCTGACCGCACCAGCCACCAGTGAAGGACGTCCACCGAAGTGAACGACTACTACGCCGACCTCGGCGTGGCCCGTGACGCGACCGCCGACGAGATCAAGAAGGCCTACCGCAAGGCTGCCCGACGGCTCCACCCCGACGTCAACAGCGGGCCCGAGGCCGAGGAACAGTTCAAGAAGGTCTCCCAGGCCTACGACGTGCTCTCCGACGAGGAGAAGCGGCGCAGCTTCGACATGGGGGCGGACCCGTATGCCGGTGCCGCGGGTGCCGGCTTCGGCCAGGGCTTCTCGTTCAGCGACGTCATGGATGCCTTCTTCGGGCAGGGCGCTGCCCAGGCGCAGGGCCGCGGGCCGCGCTCGCGGCAGTCCCGGGGCCAGGACGCCCTCGTCCGCCTCGACATCGACCTCGCCGACGCCGTCTTCGGCGGTGAGCAGGAGCTCACCATCGACACCGCGGTGGGTTGCGGCACCTGCCACGGCGCCGGCACCCAGCCGGGCACCGGGACGCGCACCTGCGACGTGTGCCGTGGGCAGGGTCAGGTCCAGCAGGTCCAGCGCAGCTTCCTCGGCCAGGTCATGACGACCCGCCCCTGCGTCAACTGCCAGGCGACCGGCCAGGTCATCGAGGCCCCCTGCTACGAGTGCTCGGGCGACGGCCGGGTCCGGACCCGCCGGACGATGACGATCCGCGTCCCCGCCGGCGTCGACACCGGCACGCGCATCCAGCTCGCCGGCGAGGGCGAGGTCGGCCCCGGAGCCGGCCCGGCCGGTGACCTCTACGTCGAGGTCGTCGTGCGGCGCGACCCGCGCTTCCAGCGCCAGGGCGACGACCTCCACGCCACGCTGGAGCTGCCGATGACCGCCGCAGCGCTGGGTGCGACCGTGCCCTTCGAGACCTTCGACGGCGTCAGCGACCTCGAGGTCCGTCGCGGCATCCAGTCGGGGGAGCAGCTCCTCCTCCGGGGCCTGGGCGTGACGCACCTGCGGGGCTCGGGGCGCGGCGACATCGTCATCCACGCCATGGTGGCGACGCCGACGAAGCTCAGCCACGAGCAGGAGGAGCTCCTGCGCACCCTGGCCACCCTGCGTGACGAGGAGAAGCCCACGGGTCGTTTGGCGAACCCCACCGAGGGCTCCCTGTTCGGGAAGCTCCGCGACGCCTTCAAGGCCCGCTGACCTTGAGCCTCGCGCTCTACCTCGTCGCACCCGGTTCGCTCTCCGCGACCGCACCGGGCGACGTCGTCGTCCTCGACGGGGCCGAGGGGCGCCACGCGGCCACGGTGAGGCGGACCCGGACCGGCGAGCGTCTCCGGGTCGCCGACGGCGCCGGTCGGGTCGTCACCGGGGTGGTCGAGACGGTCGAGCGGGACCGGCTCGACCTGCGGGCCGACCTCGTCGAGGACCTGCCCGAACCCCGCACCCGGCTCGTCCTCGTCCAGGCCCTGGCCAAGGGCGACCGGGACGACCAGGCCGTCGAGGCCGCCACCGAGCTCGGGGTCGACGAGGTCGTGCCGTGGCAAGCCTCGCGCAGCATCGTCCAGTGGCGGGGCGAGCGGGGCGCCCGGGCGCGGGCGAAATGGGACGCCGTCCTCGTCGCCGCGACGAAGCAGTCACGGCGTCCACGCCGGCCGGCCCTCGGTGAGACGGCGACCACTGCCGAGCTGGCCGCGCGGATCGCGGCGGGCGCGACGGCATACGTCCTGCACGAGGACGCCGGCGTCCCGCTGGCCGGCCAGGTCCTTCCGGAGGAGGGCGAGGTCCTCGTCGTCGTCGGCCCGGAAGGCGGCATCGCCCCGGACGAGCTCGACGCCTTCCGGGCAGCCGGCGCCGTGGTCGTCCGCCTCGGCGACACGGTGCTCCGGTCCTCCAGCGCCGGGCCTGCCGCGCTCGCGGTGCTGAGCGCCGCCGACCGCTGGCGCTAGGACCCCACGGTGAAGGTGACGAGCCGCTCGGCGACGACGGACTGACCGTCCTCGGCGGAGGTCGTGAAGGCCCGGAAGGTCCAGGTGCCCTGCTCCAGGCGTCCGAGGTCGACGGTGAAGGTCCCGCGCCGTGGCGCGCCGGCGTCGGCCGTGGTGAACCCGTCGCGCAGCACCGTCGTCCCGCGCAGCAGCTCCCACTCGACGGTGGCCTCGAACGCCACCGCCTGCCCCGTCACGGTCACCGGCTCGCCGCCGCGCAGGCCGGCTCCGGGACCGGGGTTGTCGATCCAGAGGTCGGCCAACGACTCCGGCGGCGTCGCGGCGCGCGTGAAGGAGGTGTCGATCGACACGTGGCCCAGGAGCGGACCCCCGTCGTCGCTCGTGATCCGGACCGGTGTGTCACCTCGACCGACGACGGCCTGGGCCGTCCAGGCCAGGGCCGCGACCTCGAGCTTCGCGGCGTCGGCGGTGCGGGCGCCCTGGCCGCTGTCGGAGAGCCGGATGCTGATGCGGCTCTGGGTCACCCGGACGTCCTCGACGACGGTTCCGCCCCAGAGCTCCGAGCGGCGCATCGACTCGGCGACGGCGGCGCGGACCTGCGCCGAGACGGGCGCGGTCGCGTCGAGGTCGGCGCCCCAGAACGAGCGCACCAGCCCGGGCCGGTCCCCCTGCCCGCCGTTCGTGCCGACCCAGTAGACGGCGAGCGCCAGGGTGAGCGCCGGCCGAGGGCCGGACGGGGACGGCGACGCCGAGTCCGACGGTTGCGGGGCGGGACTGGCCGTGGCCGTCGGAGGACCGGCGGGCAGGGTCGCGTCGTCGGTGACGGGTCGGGCCGCCCAGACGACCCCGGCGAGGACGACCGCGGACGCGGCGACCGCGACCAGGGCGAGGCCGCGGTGACCCCCTTCGACCCGCTCCGGCTGGGACGCCTCGCGCAGGATCGCGTCAAGGCGTGAGGACGGCTGGACCTGCCGCGCCCGGGTGGCCAGGGCCTCACGGAGGGCGCGTTCGGTCTCCGCGAAGTCGAGCTCGTCGAGCGTGGTCATGACACGTCCTCCATCTGGGTGCGCAGGGCGGCGAGGCCGCGGTGCGCGTGGGCCTTGACCGAGCCGGGCGCGATGCCGAGGGCGTCGGCGATCTGCGACTCGCTGAGGTCGAGGTAGTAGCGGAGCACGAGCACCTCTCGTTGACGGGCGGGAAGCCGCTGGAGCCGGGCGAAGAGGTCCGCCGACCCGACGGAGGCCAGGGCCGAGTCCTCCGCGCTCGCGACCCGCAGGTGGCCGCCGCGAGTCGTGGAGTCGAGGTAGCGCTGCTCGACCTTGTGGTGCCGCAGCGCCGACCGCGCACCGTTGACGACGCTCTGCCTGAGGTATGCCGTCTCGCGCCCCTCTCGCACGTCGTGCCACTTGCGGTGGAGGGCGACGAAGGCGTCCTGGACGATCTCCTCGGCGAGGAGGTCGTCGTGGACGAAGAGCCAGGCGAGCCGCACCATGGGGAACCAGTGGACGGCATACAGGCTCGACACGCCGTCGTCCGCGGCCGCGCGCGCCGATGCGTCACGTCGAGAGCCCACGAGTGCCATTGTCACGTCTGGAAGACGCCCAGCAGGGTGGTTCGGTTTACTGTCGGGGCATGTCCGCCACCGACTGCCTCTTCTGCTCCTTCGTCTCCGGCGAGATCGAGCCGGAGATCGCGGGCGAGACCCGGCACAGCCTCGCCTTCCGCGACATCGACCCGCAGGCCCCGACCCACGTGCTCGTCGTGCCACGGCGCCACGTGGCCAACGCCGCCGACCTCGCCGCCGCGTCCGTCGACGAGCTCGCCGACCTCGTCCTCCTCGCTCGCACCATCGCGGAGCGCGAAGAGCTCGGCGGTGACTACCGCCTCGTGTTCAACACCGGCGCGGGTGCCGGTCAGAGCGTCTTCCACGCCCATCTCCACCTGCTGGGCGGGCGACCGATGCGTTGGCCACCCGGCTGAGCCGAACCGTAGACTGGTCGGCGACATGACAGACGCACCTCATACGCCCCCGCCCGACGCCACGTCGACGCGCACCCCGGTCCACACCGTCACCATCCCGGCGGAGGTGTCCATGGTGTCCCTGCTGGGTCCGCGCGACGAGCTGCTCCGCACCATCGAGCGACTGTTCCCGCTGACCGTCATCCACGTGCGCGGCAACGAGTTCCACATCTCCGGCCCGAGCGGCGAGGTCTCGCTCGTCGAGCGGCTCATCGACGAGCTGCTGGCCGTCATCGACGGTGGACAGGCCCTCAACCGGGACTCGGTCGAGCGCTCCATCGGCATGATGCGGGCGCAGACGCTCGAGCGCCCCGCCGACGTCCTCACGATGAACATCGTGTCTTCGCGCGGCCGGACGATCCGTCCGAAGACGTTGGGGCAGAAGCGCTACGTCGACGCGATCGACGAGCACACCATCACGTTCGGCATCGGGCCGGCCGGCACCGGAAAGACCTACCTCGCGATGGCCAAGGCGGTCGCCGCGCTCCAGGCCAAGCAGGTCAACCGGATCATCCTCACCCGCCCGGCCGTCGAGGCCGGGGAGCGACTCGGCTTCCTGCCCGGCACGCTCAACGACAAGATCGACCCGTACCTGCGTCCGCTGTACGACGCCCTGCACGACATGGTCGACCCCGACTCGATCCCGCGCCTCATGGCCGCCGGGACCATCGAGGTGGCGCCCCTGGCGTTCATGCGTGGCCGGTCGATCAACGACTCGTTCGTCATCCTCGACGAGGCCCAGAACACCACGCCCGAGCAGATGAAGATGTTCCTCACCCGGCTCGGGTTCGGCTCCCGGATGGTGGTCACGGGCGACGTCACCCAGGTCGACCTCCCGGGTGGCACGCAGAGCGGGTTGCGGATCGTGCGCGACATCCTCCACTCCCTCGAGGACGTCCACTTCGCCGAGCTCACCGCCCAGGACGTCGTGCGGCACCGGCTCGTCGGCGAGATCGTCGACGCCTACGGCCGCTGGGACGCCCTGCAGGGCGAGCACGCGGGCTCCGGCACCCGCAGCCGCACCCGCACGCTGCGTCGTCCGCGCCCGTCGGGCGCCGACGCCGCGGCCCCCGCCGCCCCCGTCGCCGAGGGCGACGCGTGAGCATCGACGTCCTCAACGAGACCGAGTTCGAGCTCGACGAGCTGGAGCTCGTGGCCTGCGCCCGCTACGTCATGTCCGAGATGAAGGTCCACCCCCAGGCCGACCTGTGCCTGCGCCTCGTCGACGAGGACGCCATGGAGACGCTCCACGTCCAGTGGATGGACCTGCCCGGACCCACCGACGTCATGAGCTTCCCCATGGACGAGCTGCGGCCCGGGCGCGACGACGACCCGCCCGAGGAGGGCGTGCTCGGCGACATCGTGCTCTGCCCCGGGGTCGCCGCGAAGCAGGCCGCCGAGGCCGGCCACGCCACCGAGGAGGAGCTGCTCCTGCTCACGACGCACGGACTGCTCCACCTCCTCGGCTACGACCACGCGGAGCCCGACGAGGAGAAGGAGATGTTCGAGCTGCAGCGGCAGCTCCTCCTCACCTTCCTCGCGACGAGGGGCCGAACCGGTGCCTGACCCAGCCGGTCCCGGCGCCTCCACGGTGTCGGGACCCCGGACGGTGGCGCCATGACCAGGCTCGTCGTCCTCAGCATCGTCGGTCTCGTGCTCGCCTTCGGGCTGTCCGCGGCCGAGGCGGCACTGCACCGGATGTCGCGCGTGCGCGCCCAGGAGCTGCACGACGAGGGCCGTCCCGGTTCGCAAGCACTGCTCACCGTGGTCGGTGACAGCGCGGCATACCTCTCGGTCCTCGCCTTCGTGCGCGTCATCGCGGAGATGACGACCGCCGTCCTCGTGACGACCGCCGTCTTCCGCACCGTCGACGGCACGTGGAAGCCGCTCCTCGTCGCCATCGCGATCATGGCCGTCGTCTCCTTCGCCCTCGTCGGGGTCTCGCCGCGCACGCTGGGCGGGCAGAACGCCACGAGCGTCTCGCTCATCGCCGCGCCCGTCGCGCTCTGGCTGCGGCGCGTGCTGGGGCCGCTCTCCCGCCTGCTCGTGCTCTTCGCCAACGCGGTCACGCCGGGTCGGGGCTTCCGCGACGGGCCGTTCGACAGCGAGTCCGAGCTGCGTGACCTCGTCGACCTCGCGGGGGAGTCCTCGCTCATCGAGGCCGGCGAGCGACGGATGATCCACTCCGTCTTCGAGCTCGGTGACACCCTCGCGCGTGAGGTGATGGTCCCGCGCACCGACATGCTGACCATCGACGGTGACCGCGTCGCGCGCCAGGCCATGAACCTCTTCCTCCGCAGCGGCTACTCGCGCATCCCCGTGACCGGCGAGGACTCCGACGACGTGCTCGGGCTCCTGTACTTCAAGGACGTCGTCCGCCGGCTCACCGCGGACCCGGCCGTCGCGTCGGTGCGCGTGTCCGAGCTCATGCGGCCCATGCCGTTCATCCCCGAGTCGAAGCCGGTCGACGCGTTGCTGCGCGAGATGCAGCGCGACCAGATCCACTTCGCCCTCGTCATCGACGAGTGGGGCGGCACCGCCGGCCTCGTGACGATCGAGGACATCATCGAGGAGATCGTCGGGGAGATCGCCGACGAGTACGACCGCGAGACACCCGACCTCGAGGAGCTCGCCGACGGCAGGTGGCGGGTCGACGCGACGATGGACATCGACGACCTCGCCGAGCACCTCGGCGTGACGATCGAGGAGGACGAGGTCGACACCGTCGGTGGGCTCATCGGCAAGACGATCGGACGGGTGCCGATCCTGGGCTCCACGTGCGAGGTCGCCGGGCTGCGTCTCACCGCCGAGCGGATGGCGGGTCGCCGCCACCGCATCGCCACCGTGATCATCGAGCGCATCGACCCCCACGACCGCGCCATGATGGAACCAGCCGAGTCCGGGAGTGCCCATGAGTGAAGACGCCACCACCCGCCCCGACGCCGTCGACGGCGGGGACGCACCCCCCTACAAGGCCGGGTTCGCCTGCCTCATCGGCCGTCCCAACGCCGGCAAGTCGACGCTGACCAACGCCCTCGTGGGCGAGAAGGTCGCGATCACCTCGAGCAAGCCGCAGACGACCCGGCACACGATCCGCGGCATTGTCAACGCCCCCGCGAGCCAGCTGATCCTCGTCGACACCCCGGGCCTGCACAAGCCCCGGACCCTGCTCGGTGAGCGCCTCAACGACCTCGTGCGCGAGACGCTCCTCAACGTCGACGTCGTCGGCTTCTGCCTCCCCTCCGACCAGCGCATCGGCCCCGGCGACCAGTACATCGCGCGCGAGCTCGTCGAGCTCCGCCAGGCCAGACGCACCCCGGTCATCGCGCTGGCGACCAAGTCCGACAAGGTCGACCGGCAGCGCCTCGCCGAGCACCTCATCACCATCGACCAGCTGGGCGAGTGGGCCGAGATCGTCCCGTGCTCGGCCACCCGGGGAGACCAGGTCGACACCGTCGGCCAGGTGCTCGCGAAGTACCTGCCGTCGTCGCCGGGACCCCTCTACCCCGACGACGTCCTCACCGACGAGCCGCTGACGATCATGATCGCCGAGCTCGTCCGCGAGGCGGCGCTCGAGGGCGTGCGCGACGAGCTGCCGCACTCGCTGGCGGTGGTCGTCGACGAGATGATCCCGCGCGAGGACCGCCCTGCCGGGAAGCCGCTCATGGACGTGCGCGTCAACGTCTTCGTCGAGCGGTCGTCGCAGAAGGCCATCGTCATCGGCCGGGGTGGCTCGCGGCTGCGCGAGGTGGGCGCCACCGCCCGCGAGGGCATCGAGAAGCTGCTCGGCCAGCGCATCCACCTCGACCTCCACGTCAAGGTCGCGAAGGACTGGCAGCGCGACCCGAAACAGCTGCAGCGACTGGGGTTCTGACCCCTCGACCCCACGGCACGTGGGGGAGGTCACGTCGTCACGGGCTGCTCTCGAGTTGAGTTGTGCCGGGATGCTCGGCAGGGTGGGGCGCTGCAACCGACGCTGAGCACACGGCATACGAGCCGCACACGTGACTGACGAGAACCCGAAGGAGCGGCGTCCGCGCCGACACACCTGTGACCACAGAACTCTTGAAGACCGGGCCGACCGGGCCCGCAGACGCCGCCGGCGGACGCGACGTCCACGACGGACCACTGACCGACGAGACCCCCCACCCCGCACTGGACCACCAGGTCGAGGAGCACCGGGCGGCGGAGCCGCAGAAGCTGGACACCGTCGTGTTCGGCGTCACTGCCGCCATCGCCATCGGCTTCGTCATGTGGGGGTTCGTCAGCACGGAGACGCTCGGCTCGGCGTCCTCGTCCGGTCTCGGCTGGGTCGTGCACAACATGGGCTGGCTGTTCTCGCTCGTGGCCTCCGGCTTCGTCGTCTTCGTCATCTGGCTCGCCGCCAGCAAGTTCGGCCGGATCACCCTGGGCCGTGACGACGAGCAGCCAGAGTTCCGCACCATCTCGTGGATCGCGATGATGTTCTCGGCGGGCATGGGCATCGGCCTGATGTTCTACGGCGTCTCCGAGCCGGTCGCACACCTCGTCGCTCCGCCCCCCGGCACCGGTGTCGCGGGCAACCCCGAGGCCGTGCAGACCGCCATGGCGACGACGCTGTTCCACTGGACGCTGCACCCGTGGGCGATCTACGCCGTCGTGGGGCTCGCCGTGGCCTACGGCGTCTTCCGCCGCGGACGCTCGCTGCTCATCAGCTCGGCCTTCGCGCCGCTGCTCGGCGAGCGCCGCGCGAACGGCCCGGCGGGCCGGGTCATCGACATCCTCGCGATCTTCGCGACCCTCTTCGGGTCGGCGGCCTCGCTCGGCCTGGGCGCCCTGCAGATCGGCTCCGGCCTCGAGATCGTCACCGGTCTCGACCGCACCGGGAACGGCGTGCTCGTGGCCATCATCACCGTCCTCACGCTGTGCTTTATCGTGTCGGCGGTCTCCGGGGTCTCCAAGGGCATCCAGTGGCTGTCGAACACCAACATGGTGCTCGCGCTGGTCCTCGCGCTCTTCGTCTTCGTCGTCGGCCCGACCGTGTTCATCCTCAACCTCGTGCCGACCGCCGTCGGCAGCTACTTCCAGGACCTGGCGATGATGTCGGCGCGCACCGACGCCGCCGGGGGCGACGCCATGCAGACGTGGCTGTCGGGCTGGACGATCTTCTACTGGGCCTGGTGGGTCTCGTGGACGCCGTTCGTCGGGATGTTCATCGCCCGCATCTCGCGGGGCCGCACCATCCGCCAGTTCGTCACCGGCGTCCTGCTCGTCCCGAGCCTGGTCTCGCTCGTGTGGTTCGCGATCTTCGGCGGCGCCGGCATCGCGACGCAGCGCGGCGGCACCGACCTCGCCGGTGCCGACACCCCCGAGGCGACCCTGTTCACCATGCTCGAGACGATGCCCCTGTCGACGGTGACGTCGATCCTCGTCATGCTCCTCGTCGCGATCTTCTTCGTCTCCGGGGCCGACGCCGCCTCGGTCGTCATGGGCACGCTGTCCGAGCGGGGCACGCTCGTCCCGAGCCGTCCGACGGTCATCTTCTGGGGCGCCGCCACCGGCGCCGTCGCGGCCGTCATGCTCCTCGTCGGGGGCGCCGACGCCCTGTCGGGCCTGCAGAACATCACGATCGTCGCGGCCCTGCCGTTCCTCGTCGTCATGGTGGGTCTCGCCGTCTCGCTCGTCAAGGACCTGTCGAGCGACCCGCTCATCGTGCGACGGGCGTATGCCGTCGCCGCGGTCGAGCAGGCCATCGTCGCCGGGGTGACCGAGCACGGTGACCACTTCACGCTCACCTACGAGGGCGCCGTCCCCGGCGAGGGAGTCGGTGAGCTGGTCACCCCGTCGGGCGCCGGTGCCGCCGACGCTTCCCCCGAACCCGGGTTCCGGTCCGTGCCCACGACCTGAGCGGCACGTCACACCGGCTCGCACGGCTCCTAGACTGGGGCCATGCGAGTCGGTGTCTTCGGAGCGACCGGTCAGGTCGGCAAGGTCATGAGAGCTCTCCTCGAGCAGCGCGGGTTCCCGGTCGAGGAGATGCGCTACTTCGCGTCCGCCCGGTCGGCGGGGACCACGCTGCCGTGGATGGACACGCAGGTCACCGTCGAGGACACCTCGACGGCGGACTTCGCCGGGCTCGACCTCGCCCTGTTCTCCAACGGCGGATCGACCTCCACGGAGTGGGCGCCCCGGGTCGCCGCCGCGGGAGCGGTCGTCGTCGACAACTCCTCGGCCTGGCGGCGTGACCCGGAGGTCCCGCTCGTCGTCGCCGAGGTCAACCCCGACGACCTCGACTCGATCCCCAAGGGGATCGTCGCCAACCCCAACTGCACGACGATGGCCGCCATGCCGGCGCTCAAGCCGCTGCACGACGTCGCCGGTCTCGTCGCCCTGCGTGTCGCGTCCTACCAGGCCGTCTCAGGCTCGGGCGGCAAGGGCGTCCAGGAGCTCGACGGCCAGCTCCGCGGGGCGTATGCCGCGGGCGACCCGACCGGGCTCGCGCTCGACGGCCGTGCCGTGCCGCTCCCCGCGCCGAACGTCTACGCGGTGCCGGTCGGCTTCAACGTCATCCCGCTGGCCGGGTCGATCGTCGACGACGGCTCGCTGGAGACCGACGAGGAGCAGAAGCTCCGCCACGAGTCGCGAAAGATCCTGCACGTCCCCGACCTCCGGGTGTCCGGCACTTGCGTGCGGGTGCCGGTCTTCACCGGCCACTCGCTCGCCATCCACGCGGAGTTCGCCGACGACCTCTCTCCCGAGCGGGCGCTCGAGCTGCTCGGCAAGGCGCCGGGCGTCGTCGTCACCGACGTCCCCAACCCGCTCGACGCGGCCGGTCGCGACGAGGTCTTCGTCGGCCGGGTGCGCGTCGACCAGGCCGCACCCCAGGGCCGGGGCCTGACCCTGTTCGTCGTGGGTGACAACCTGCGCAAGGGCGCCGCGCTCAACGCCGTGCAGGTGGCCGAAGAGCTCGCCCGCCGCCGTGGCTGAGCCCTCCACCACGGTTCCCGGTCGCCTCGCTCTCATCCGCCGTCCCGGTCCGTTGCTCGCCAACGGCCTCGTGACGCACCTCGAGAAGTCGAGCGTCGACCTCGACCTCGCGCTGCAGCAGTGGGACGCGTATGCCGTGTGCCTGCGGTCCGCGGGCTGGGAGACCCTCGAGGTCCCACCGGCCGACGACTGCCCCGACGCGGTGTTCGTCGAGGACGCGGTCGTGGTCGCGGGCGACCTCGCCGTCCTCACCAATCCCGGTGCGGCAGAACGGAAGCCGGAGGTCGGCGGGGTCGAGGGCGTCGTACGTGACCTCGGCTACCGGGTCGTGACGATCGCCGACCCGGGCACGCTCGACGGCGGAGACGTCCTCAAGGTGGGGGACACGGCATACGTCGGGTTGGGTGGGCGCACCAACGGCGCCGGCATCGCCCAGCTCGAGGGGCACCTGCGGGGCGTCGGCCTGCGCACCCAGGCCGTGACCGTCGACCTCGCGCTGCACCTCAAGTCGGCCGTGACGGCCCTTCCCGACGGCACCGTCGTCGGGTGGGACCCGGTCGTGGACTGGCCCGACGCCTTCCCCGTCTACGAGGGTGTGCCCGAGGAGGGTGGCGCGCACGTCGTCGTCCTCGACGAGAGGCTGCTGCTCATGGCGGCGAGCGCCCCGAGGACGGCCGAGCTGTTCCGGGGGCGCGGGTACGACGTCGTCACCGTCGACATCAGCGAGTTCGAGAAGCTCGAGGGCTGCGTCACATGCCTGTCGGTGCGCTGCCGCGGCTGACCACCCCCGCCCCGGTCCTCACGAACGCGTGACCTGCCACGCGTTCGTGAGGACCGTGAGCCGGCGCCGCCTGTCCGGATGGTGACCGGATCGAGGCGCGACATCGACGGATCCGCGCCCACGCGGCATACTCGACGTCGTGCAGCACCGTCTCCTCCTTCTCTGCCGCGGCGAGGCCTGAATCGGCCCTCCTCGTCGCGGCTCGCTGTGCCCCGGCTGAGCAGCCCGCAGAGCACACCGACGAGAAGTGAGTAGAGGCGCACCATGATTCACCCCCAGCAGTCCTCCGGGATGCCGACCACGAAGTACCTGCCGTTCCAGGACCAGATCGAGGTCCACCTGCCGGACCGCACCTGGCCCGACCAGGTGATGAGCAAGGCACCGCGCTGGTGCGCCGTCGACCTGCGCGACGGCAACCAGGCGCTCATCGACCCGATGGACTCCGAGCGCAAGATGCGGATGTTCAAGCTGCTCGTCCGCATGGGCTACAAGGAGATCGAGGTCGGTTTCCCGAGCGCGAGCCAGACCGACTTCGACTTCTGCCGCGAGCTCATCGATGGCGGGCACGTCCCCGACGACGTCACCATCCAGGTGCTCACCCAGTGCCGGGACCACCTCGTCGAGCGGACCTTCGACGCGATCCGCGGCAGCAAGCAGGCGATCGTCCACTTCTACAACTCGACGTCGGTGCTCCAGCGACGGGTCGTCTTCGACCTCCCGCAGGAGGGCATCATCGACATCGCCCTGCAGGGTGCGCGGCTGTGCCGCAAGCTCGAGGAGACCGTCCCCGAGACCGACGTGTACTACGAGTACTCCCCGGAGTCCTACACCGGGACCGAGCTCGAGTTCGCCGTGCGCGTCTGCAACGAGGTCATCGCCGTCATCGACCCGACGCCGGACCACAAGATGATCATCAACCTGCCGGCGACGGTCGAGATGGCCACTCCCAACGTCTACGCCGACTCGATCGAGTGGATGGTGCGCCACCTCGACCGGCGCGAGTCGGTCGTCGTCAGCCTGCACCCGCACAACGACCGCGGCGAGGGCGTGGCGGCCGCCGAGCTCGGCTACCTCGCCGGCGCCGACCGCATCGAGGGCTGCCTGTTCGGGAACGGGGAGCGCACCGGCAACGTCGACCTCGTCACCCTCGGCATGAACCTCTACAGCCAGGGGATCGACCCGCAGGTCGACTTCTCCGACATGGCCGAGATCCGGCGCACCGTCGAGTACTGCAACCAGCTGCCGGTCCACGAGCGGCACCCGTGGGGTGGCGACCTCGTCTACACCGCCTTCTCCGGCTCGCACCAGGACGCCATCAAGAAGGGCCTCGACGACATGGAGCGCCGTGGCAGGGCCGCGGGCAAGACCATCGACGAGCTCGACTGGGGCGTGCCCTACCTGCCGATCGACCCGCACGACATCGGCCGCTCCTACGAGGCCGTCGTCCGCGTCAACAGCCAGTCCGGCAAGGGCGGGGTCTCCTACCTGCTCAAGGCCGAGCACGGGCTGGACCTGCCGCGCCGCCTCCAGGTGGAGTTCAGCGGAGTGGTGCAGAAGCGCACCGACGCCGAGGGTGGCGAGCTGACCGCGTCCGAGATCTGGCAGATGTTCTCCGACGAGTACCTCCACGCGGAGGTGCCCGAGGAGCGCTGGGGCCGTTTCACCCCGGTGCGCTCGACGGTCAGCGGTGCCGAGGACGGCGTCGACGTCATCGAGGCCACGGTGCTCGACCACGGCGAGGAGGTCGAGCTGTTCGGCCGTGGCAACGGACCGATCGCCGCCTTCATCGAGGCCCTGTCCACCGTCGGTGTCGACATCCGCGTCCTCGACTACGCCGAGCACGCGCTGTCCGCCGGTGGCGACGCGCGGGCCGCGGCCTACGTCGAGTGTGCGGTGGGTGAGCGTGTCCTCTGGGGCGTCGGCCTGCACGAGTCCATCGTCAAGGCGTCGCTGCGCGCAGTGATGTCCGCGGTCAACCGGGCCGAGCGCGACGCGCTCCTCGTCGTCCACGGCTGACCGGCTCGCCCGGCGGGCAGCGCGCTGGGGGCCCGCCCCCAGCGCGGCAACCGCCGATGTGCGACCGGGGAGCCGTGCGCGGTGGGATGATGCGATCACGGGACGTCGTTCGTGATGACCGAACCACCCGCGACGAGGACGGGCAGGTGGTCGTGTGGGCATCGGCGAGGTGCTTCCCGACGCGACCGAGCCCGAGTACCTGCGAGCGGTCGGACGCATCCCCGGCCGTGCCCTCTGGCTCACCGAACCGGTCCGGGCCGTCGTCGACGCGGGCCTGCTGGTGGCGGCGACGCCGTGGCTCGCCGCGGCCAAGAACGGCGACGGCCACGGGGTGCTCGTGCTGCCCGGCCTCATGGCGAACGACGGCAGCACCAAACCGCTGCGGGCCTACATCCGGCGCCGCGGGTACTACGTCCGCGGGTGGCGGCTGGGCCGGAACCTCGGGCCCACCTCGACCATCCTCGAGGGACTGCCCGGCGGGCTCCGGGACCTGGCCGAGACCACCGGGGGGCCGGTGTCCGTCATCGGCTGGAGCATGGGCGGGATCTTCGCCCGTGAGCTGGCGCGGAGCCACCCCGACGAGGTGCGACAGGTCATCACGCTGGGGAGTCCCATCGGCGTGGCCCACGGCCACCGCACCCGGGCGGACCGGACCTACAACCTCCTGTCCGTGATCCACGCCCGCGGAGGCGAGTTCCCGCCACGCGCCCAGCTCGCCAGGCCCGTGCCGGTGCCCTCGATCTCCGTCTACAGCAGGCTCGACGGCATCGTCGGGTGGCGGTCGTGCCTCGCCGAGCCGAGCGACACCCACCAGAACATCGAGGTCCGCTGCGCGCACCTCGGGTTCGGGGTGGACCCCGCCACCCTGTGGGCCGTCGCCGACCGGCTCGCCCAGCCACCGGGCCGGGTCGAGCCCTTCGACCCACCGCGCGCCCTGCGCGCCTTCTACGGGAGCATCACGTGACGGCACACGACGTCGAGCCCGCCGTGCGCACCGGACCCGCACCCTGGTCGTTCACCGGTGACACCGGGGCGACCGGCTTCGTCTCCGACCTCGACGGGGGTCCGGTCCACTGGGTGCGGTGGGGAGACGCCGGCCGCACCGACACCGACCCCTTGCTGCTCGTCCACGGGCTCGGCGGCAGCCACCTGAACTGGTGCCTCGTGGCGCCGGACTGGGCGAGGGACCGGTCGGTGTTCGCCATGGACCTGCGGGGGTTCGGGATGACCCCGGGCTTCCCTCGTCCGACCAGCGTCATCTCGAACCGGGACCTCGTGATCGCCTTCATCGAGAAGGTCGTCGGTCGACCGGTCGTCCTCGTCGGGAACTCCATGGGCGGCATGGTCAGTGCGCTCGTCGCCGCGAGCCGGCCGGACCTGGTCCGGGCCACCGTCCTCGTCGACCCGGCGCTGCCCCTCGTGGCGGCCAGGCCGGACCCGCGGGTCGCCGCCCGGTTCGGACTGTTCGCCATCCCGAGGGTCGCGGAGGGTGCCATGCGCCGCAACCGGGCGCGGCTGACGCCCGAGGCCCTCGTCGGACAGCTGGTCTCCCTCTGCTTCGCCGACCCGACCCGGATCGACGCCGCGGTCCTCAGGGAGCTCGCGGCACTGGCGAGGGCGCGCGCGGCCGACCCGGGCCAGGGCGACCTCGAGAGAGGTTTCACCGGCGCCGCCCGCTCGCTGCTCCTCCTGCTGGGGCAGCGAAGGCGCTACGCGCGCCTCCTGGCCGGGCTCGAGGAACCGGTCCTGCTCATCCAGGGTGACCGGGACCGCCTCGTCCACGTCGACGCGGCCCGCCGGGTCGCCCGCGACAACCCGCGATGGACCTACGTCGAGCTCGCGGGTGTCGGTCACACGCCCCAGCTCGAGGTGCCGGGGGAGATCGTCCGCCTCGTCCGCGGGTGGCTCGTCGACGTCATCGGGGCGAGGGCCTGAGATGCGACGGCTCTCGGGTCTGGACGCCGCCTTCCTCGCGCTGGAGACACCCACCTCGACGGGGCACGTGGGGGGACTCAGCATCCTCGACGCCCGCGAGGGTTCCCCCGCGCTGACGTTGGCGCACCTCACCGCCCTCCTCGAGTCACGCATCGGCGCGGTGCCGGTCCTCCGGCAACGGCTCATGACGGTCCCGCTCGGCATCGACCAGCCGGTCTGGGTCGACGACGTCCACTTCGACATCGGCTACCACCTGAGGGAGCTCGCCCTGCCCGAGCCCGGGTCGGACGAGCAGCTCGCCGAACAGGTGGCCCGCATCCACGCCCGACCCCTCGACCGTGCTCGGCCGTTGTGGGAGGCGTACCACATCAGCGGTCTCACGGGCGGTCGGACCGCGCTCTACACCAAGGTCCACCACGCGGCGATCGACGGGGTGAGCGGCGCCGAGCTGCTCATGGTCCTCTTCGACCTCTCGCCCGAGGCCCACGGCGTCCCGGAACCCGCCCCGTTCTCACCCCGGCCGGAGCCGCGACGCTCCGTGCTCGGCGCCCGAGGTCTGGTCAGGCTGGCCTGGCGTCCGGTCGAGGTGACGAGGATCGCGACCCGGGCGGTCCGGGCCATCCCCGCAATGGGACCCATCGTCGGACCGGTCGTGGCTGCCTGGGTCGGTGCGGGTCGCGCGGGGGAGGCGGACGGACAGGTCCTCACGTCCCCGACGCCGCTCGTGGCGCCCCAGACCCCCTTCAACGTCGCCATCTCCCCGCACCGCAGGTTCGCGTTCGGCTCGCTGTCACTGGCCGACGTCAAGCTCGTCAAGAACACGTTCGGGGTCTCGGTCAACGACGTCGTCATGGCGATCTGCGCCGGTGCCCTGCGCTCCTGGCTGATCGCGCACGACGCGCTTCCTGACGGTCCGCTCGTGGCGATGGTCCCCGTGTCGATCCGCTCGGATGCGTCGGACCAGCCCGGCAACAAGGTGTCGGCCATGCTCGCCGCGCTGCCCACGAACGTCGAGGACCCGGTCGAGCGCCTCAGCGTGACCCGCAGGGCCACGGCCGTGGCCAAGTCGCAGCAGGCGTTCATCCCCCAGGGCCTCGTCGACGAGGTCACCGACTTCGCCCCGCCCGCCCTGACGGCCCGGGTGGCACGGGTGACGTTCGCGAGCAGGGTCCTGCACCGGCTGCCGGCGTTCAACGTCGTCATCTCCAACGTTCCCGGACCCAACATCCCCGTCTACCTCGCCGGGGCCCAGCTCCTGGCCCACTACCCGGTCTCGGTGGTCACCGATGGCGTCGCCCTCAACATCACCCTCATCGGCTACCTCGACCAGCTCCACTTCGGGATCACGGTGGCTCGGGAGGTCATGCCCGACGTCGACGAGGTCATGGCGGACCTGGGCCGTGAGCTGGCCTTGCTCGTCGAGGCCGCACGCGCCTGACGGTGCGCCGGGCCCTCAGCGGATGCCGCGGGGGCGGAACTGGACCGAGATGCGTGGTCCCACCGGTCTGCCCGTCTTCGGGATGGCGTGGTCCCAGGTGCGCTGGCAGGACCCGCCCATGACGACGAGGTCACCGTGGCCCAGCGAGAAGCCGATCGACGAGCCGCCGCCGCGCGGCCGGAGCATGAGGGAGCGGGCCGACCCCACCGACAGGATCGCCACCATCGTGTCGGCGTCCCGCGCCCGACCGATGCGGTCGCCGTGCCAGGCGACCGAGTCGCGCCCGTCGCGGTAGAGGCACAGCCCGGCCGAAACGAACGGCTCACCCAGCTCGGCGGCATACCGCTGCGAGAGCTCGTCTCGCGCCTGCGCCAAGGCCGGGTGGGGGAGCGGCTCACCCTCGTCGTAGAACGCGAGCAGCCTCGGGACGTCGACGACCCGGTCGTACATCTCCCGCCGCTCGGCCGTCCACGGCGCCTCGTGGTGGAGCGCGTCGAAGAGCAGGTCGGCGCCGGTCAGCCAGCTGGGCTGGTAGTCGACCCAGGCGCCGCGCGAGAGCAGGGTACGGGTCGGCGCCAGCCGGCCGAGCTCGATGGCGTCGCCGGTGTCGAAGAGCGAGTGCTGGAGGACCGCGTCCATGACGCCGACGATAGCGCAAGTCGAACGCGTGTTCTAGTCCATGGCCGCGAGTCGGATCGTCAGCGTCGCCCACGTCCGCGGGCCGCCCGCTTCCTCGCGTGGCGGGATCGCCCACCGCGGTGTGTGCCGGGCAGGCCCGTGCTGTTCAGAGGGTGGTCTGCCAGTGGTGGTAGGTCTTCGTCACGACCATCCCCACCTTCTCGTAGACCCCCAGCGCTCCGGTGCGCGAGTCGGTCGACAGCTCGCTGCGGACTGCGCCGCGGGCGCGGGCGCGTTCGAAGGCGTCGACGAGCAGCGCCCGGGCCAGGCCGCGGCCCCGCTGGTCGCGGCGCACGGCGAGCTGGTCGACGTAGCCGAACTCGCCGGCCTGGATGAGGAACGCCGTCCCGACGGGGGTACCCGCTGGGTCCGTGACGAGGCGGATCTGCCAGGGCTCGAACCCGGGCCGGCGCAGCGTGTTGGCCGCCCAGTCGTCGAAGGAGGAGGCCTGGCGCTCGGGCCACTCGTTGAAGGCGTCCTCGACGAGGCGGTAGGTGACCTCGTCGTCCTCGCCCGGCACGAAGTCCCGCAGGGCGTAGCCCTCGGGCAACGGCTGGCGTTCGATCGCCGCCCCCTCGGGCACCTCCAGCACCCACGACGTCCATCCGCGCTCGTAGCCGAGGTCCTGGAACATCCGCTCGGCGTCCCCTCCGGCCGGCACGCTCTGGCCGACGACGCTGCCGCCGTTGCGGGCCGCGGCCTCCCGGGCCCACGCGACGAGCCAGGTCCCGATTCCGCGGCCCCGGTGGTCGGGGTGGACGGAGATCTCGGCGCGCCGCCCCTTGTAGACCTCTCCGGCCGCGACCATGACGTCGCCGTCCAGGACGGCGATGCTGTCGCGCTCGAGGGAGAAGCTGGGGCGCTGCCAGTCACCCTCGATGTCCTCGAGCTCGACCGCGACCTCTCCGGTGTCGTGCTCCTCGGCGGCCGCGAAGACCCCGAAGACGTCCGCGGCGTCCGTCGGTCGGCAGGGTCGGGCGGTGAGGCCGGCGGGCAGCTCGCTCATGACCTCGAGGATGCCGCACCCGCGGGGCCGGCGCCTCCGGTTTCGGCGACGGGCACCGGGGGGAGCGGCACGGCATACCGGCTTTGTCGGCACCGCGGGGGAGACTGGTGGGGTGCCGCTCTACCGTGACCAGGGGATCGTGCTGCGCACCCACAAGCTGGGTGAGGCGGACCGGATCATCACGGTGCTCACCCGCAGCCTCGGCAAGGTCCGCACCGTCGGCAAGGGGGTGCGCCGGACCAAGTCCCGCTTCGGCGCCCGGCTCGAGCCGGGGATGCTCGTCGACCTCCAGTGCTACGAGGGCCGCACCCTCGACACGGTGACCCAGGCCGAGACGCTGGAGTCGTGGGGTGACGTCGTCTCGCGCGACTACGGCGCGTGGACGGCCGCCAACGCCGTCCTCGAGACGTGCGACCGGCTCACCGAGGAGCGCGAGCCGGCGCTCCAGCAGTACCTCCTCGTCACGGGCGCGCTGCGCTCGCTCGCGGGCAAGGAGCACGACCCCAACCTCGTCCTCGACGCCTACCTCCTGCGCGCGCTCGCGATCGCCGGCTGGGCGCCGAGCTTCCACGACTGCGCCAAGTGCGGGTCGGAGGGTCCGCACCGCGCCTTCCACGTCGTGTCCGGTGGCGCCGTCTGCTCCGTATGCCGTCCGCCCGGGTCGTCCGCGCCCGCGCCGGAGACGCTCCGCCTCCTCGCGGCGCTGCTCGCCGGCGACTGGTTCGTCGCGGACGCGTCCGACCCCCGGCACCGCCGCGAGGGGAGCGGGATGACGACCGCGTTCCTGCAGTGGCACCTCGAACGCGGGGTGCGCTCGCTCCGTATGGTGGAGCGGTGACGAGCCGCCCCTTCGCCCACCCGAGCGGCGCCCGGCCGCCGGCCGTGCCCGCCGCCCAGGTCCCCGGTCACGTCGCGATCGTCATGGACGGCAACGGTCGCTGGGCCAACGCGCGGGGGCTGCCGCGGACCAAGGGGCACGAGGCGGGCGAGGCCGCCCTGCTCGACGTCGTCGCCGGGGCCATCGAGGCCGGGGTGACCCACCTGTCGGCCTACGCCTTCTCGACCGAGAACTGGAAGCGCAGCCCAGACGAGGTGCGCTTCCTCATGGGCTTCAACCGCGACGTCATCCGTCGGCGGCGCGACCAGCTCCACGAGTGGGGCGTGCGGATGCGTTGGGTGGGGCGGCGCCCGCGGCTGTGGTCCTCGGTCATCAAGGAGCTCGAGGTCGCGCAGGAGCTGACCCGGCACAACACCGGCCTCACCCTGTACTTCTGCGTCAACTACGGCGGCCGGGCCGAGCTGGGCGACGCCGCCCGCGCCCTGGCCGAGGACGTCGCGCGCGGGCGCCTCAAGCCGAGGAACGTCGACGACCGCACGCTGGCCCGCTACCTGCCCGAGCCGGACATGCCCGACGTCGACCTCTTCGTGCGCTCCTCGGGGGAGCAGCGGACGAGCAACTTCCTGCTCTGGCAGAGCGCCTACGCGGAGATGGTCTTCCTCGACACCCTCTGGCCGGACTTCGACCGGCGCGACCTGTGGCGGGCCATCGAGATCTACGCCGACCGGGACCGCCGCTACGGCGGCGCGGTCGACCTCGCCGCGTCCGGCGAACCCGCGCCGACGGTCAGCCCGGACCCAGCAGCGCGCTGAGCGGGGCGACCGGGACGACACCCTCCGCGGCGGCGAGCAGGGCGGGGTCGACGCTGACGAGGGCGTCGGCCTGGAGCCGGGTCACCGCGAGGTACTCGGCGTCGCGCAGGGTGTCCCACCCGTGCTCACGCGCGATCCGCCACGCGGTCATCCGGGACACGCGGTCCCCGAGCAGGCGCATCCGCAGCTCGGTCATCCGCTCGTGCGTCGACCTCACGGTCGCCTCGTCGCGCTCACCCCGCAGCACCTCACCGAGCACGAGCTCCAGTGCCTGCGACCGGATCCCGCCGGGTGCGACGAGCTGGTGGCTCGGGTCGACCGTGAGGTCGTGGTCGACGAGGTGCACGAGCGTGGGTGCGTCGATGACGAAGCGGGTCATGCGGGCTCCTCGGTGTCGCCGGTGTCGCCGGTGTCGTCGTGTCGTCAGTGGGAGGTGCAGGTGCCGAACAGCTCGATGGTGTGCGTGACGTCGGAGAAGCCGTGCTGCCGGGCGACCTCCGTGGCCCAGCGCTCCACCGCCGGGCCCTCGACCTCGACGGTGCGGCCGCACTCGCGGCACACGAGGTGGTGGTGGTGGGAGTCGGTCGAGCACGAGCGGTAGGCGGCTTCGCCGTCGTCGGTGCGCAGCACGTCGACGTCGCCGTCCGCGGCCATCGACTGGAGGTTGCGGTAGACCGTCGCGAGCCCCACCGAGGCGCCGCGCGCCTGCAGCTTGGAGTGCAGCTCCTGCGCGGAGAGGAACTCCGACGTCGTCGCCATGAGCTCGGCGAGGGCGGCCCGCTGGCGGGTGGGCCGTCGGCCGGCACCGGAGGAGCCGGCCGAGCCGGACGGACCGGACGTGCCCGTGTGGGCGGAGTGGGTGCTCATCGGCTGGCCCCCTCGGTGCCGGCGCGCCGTCGCGCCCGGCGGCCGTCGCGCCCGGCGGCCGTCCCGTCGTCGTCGCCGTGACCGCCGTGCTCGTCGTGCTCGTCGTAGTGGTCCCGGTGCGGGGCGTGCCGGTGACCGTCGTGCAGGTAGTCGACGTGGTCGTGGTGGACGACCGCGGGGTGGCCGCACGCCGGTCCGTGCTCGTGCTCGTGGCGCTCGGCGCGTTCGTGGGCGGCGCGCCTGGCGCGGCTCACCGCTGCGGTGACGGCGCCCAGGACGAGGAAGGTGGCGATGGCGAGGAGCACGATCGTCCCGCCCGACGGCGTCTCCGCGTAGAACGACACGACGACGCCGCTGACGCTGGACAGGACGCCGATGAGCGAGGCCCAGAGCAGGCTGCTGCGAAAGCTCCGGGAGACGAGCTGGGCCGAGGCGTTGGGGATGATCATCAGCGCCGTGATGAGCAGGAGCCCGACGACCCGCATGGAGACGACGACGGTCACGGCGGTGAGCACCGAGAGGGCGATGTTGTAGCCCATGACCGGCATCCCTGCGGCCCGGGCGTACTCCTCGTCGTTGGCCACGGCGAAGAAGCGGCGTCGCAGCACCCAGGTGACGGTGACGACGACCACGGCGAGCACGGCGAAGACGACGATGTCGGCGCGGCTCGTCGTGAGGATGGCGCCGAAGAGGTAGCCCGTGAGGTTGGCGGGCGAGGTCGCGCTGGACTTCGAGATGAGCACCACGCCGAGCGCGATGCCGCCGTAGAACATCACCGCCAGCGCCATGTCACCGCTGGTGCGACCGGTGGCCCGGATGAGCTCGACGGCCACCGCGGCCGCGACGGCGGCGACGAGGGCGGTGAGGACGGGCATCGAGCCGGTGAGGATCCCGACCGCGACACCGGCGAGGGCCACGTGACCGATGCCGTCCCCGATGAGGGAGAGGCGTCGCTGGACGAGGAAGGCGCCGACGAGCGGCGCCGCGAGCCCGACGAGCACCGCCGCGACGAGCGCCTGCCTCATGAAGTCGAGGGCCAGCAGGTCACGCATGGTGGACCTCGCGCGGGGGGAGGGGGTCGGCCACGATCGCGGCCATGCCGGGCGTGCGCACGCCCGGCCGGTCCGGCGCGTCGTCGTGGTGGTGGCCGTCGCCGGCCTCGTGGCCGCGGTGGGTCGCGAGGTAGTCGTGGGGGGTGCCGTCGTAGTCGACGTGGCCGCCGTCCATGCAGACGATCCGGGTGACGACCTCGTGCAGCGCGGCGAGCTCGTGGGTGACGATGAGCATCGACGTGCCCCGCGCGGCGAGCGCGGACAGCACGTCGGCGAGGATCCGCTGGTTGGCCGCGTCGACTCCGGCGGTCGGCTCGTCCATGACGAGCAGATCCGGGCGGGCGGCCAGGGCGCGGGCGATGAGCACGCGGCGCTGCTGGCCACCGCTCAGCGCGTTGACGTCCTCGCGCTCGCGGTCGCGCAGGCCCACGGCGTCGAGGGCCTCTTCCACGGCGACGGCGTCGGCGGGCCCGGCCGGTCGCCACCACGGGCGCCGGGTGAGGCGACCGACCTCGACGACCTCGCGGACGGTGGCCCGGACCGACGCCGAGAGCGAGTGCCGCTGGGGGACGTAGCCGATGCGCGGCCGGTCGCGGAAGCGGGCGAGCGGGGTGCCGAAGAGCAGGACCTCACCGCCGAGGTGGTCCGAGAGGCCGAGCAGGCCCTTGACGAGCGTCGTCTTGCCCGAGCCGTTGGGCCCCAGCAGCGCGATGACCTCGCCGCGGCCCTGCGACAGGCTCACCCCGTCGACGACCCGACGGTCCGCGTACCCGAAGGACGCCGACCGCAGCGAGATGAGGGGAGTGTCGGTCACCGGCAGCCCTGCCCCTTCGTGAGGGTCGCGAGGTTGGAGCGCATGACCTCAAGGTAGTTCTTCCCGGCCGAGGCGTCGGTCAGCCCCTCGATCGGGTCGAGGACCGCCACGGCCGCGCCGGTCTCCTTCGCGATGGTGTCGGTGAGGTCCCTGCTCACGAGGGTCTCCGCGTAGACCGTCGTGACGTCGTTCTCCCGCACGTGCTCGACGATCTCCTTCATCGCCGCGGCGTTCGGCTCCGTGTCGGGGGAGACGCCGGCGATGCCGACCTGGTGCAGGTCGTAGCGGTCGGCGAGGTAGGCGAACGCCGCGTGCCCGGTGACGAGGTCCCGCGTCGTGCAGGTCTTCAGTCCTGCCGAGAACTCGGCGTCGAGTGCCGTGAGCTCGGCGACGAACGCGTCCGCGTTCTCGGCGTATGCCGTCGCGTCGCCCGGGTCGGCCAGCGCGAGCTTCTCGGCGATCGCCGTCACGGCGGTGGCGTAGCGCGTGGGGTCGAGCCAGAAGTGGGGGTCGACGCCCTCGCCGGTCTCGCCGCCGTGGTCGTGGCCGTCGTGGTTCGCCTCGATCGACAGGTCGACCACCGTCGAGACGTCGAGCGCGGCGTCCGCGTCGACCTGCACGACCGCCTCGTCGACGGCGGGCTGGAAACCCTTCTCGTAGACGACGACGGCGGAGCGGGAGAGTGTGGCGACGTCCTTGGGGGTCAGCTCGACGTCGTGTGGCTCGGCGCCCGGCTTGGTGAGGCTCGAGACGGTGAGGCGGTCACCTCCGACGCGCTCGACGGCATACGCCAGGGGGTAGAAGGCGGCCGTCACGGCGATCGTGCCGGCCTCCGTCGCCGCCTCCCCACCCTCGGACGCGGCCGAGCCGGCGCCGCAGCCGGCCAGGGCCAGCGCGCAGACGAGGGGGAGGGCGAGACGGGTGCGCTTCATGACAATCATTCTCAAATAAAGTGAGAATGAATGTCAACTCGGCTCAGCGGGGGATGGCCTGCGTGATGGTGATCGCCAGGGCCAGAGCGACGACGGCGACGCGCATGAGCCGCTCCTGGGTCGCGAGCCGCGGCCAGCCGAGGACGAGCAGCCACGCGAGGAAGAGGGTGACGAGGGCGAGCAGCACCCAGCCCCACCCGGGGATGAGGGCCCCGGTGACCATGAGGGCGAGGACGACGAGGAACGGGACGGCGCGGGGGAGAGCGGCGATGGTGCGCAGGAGGGGCGCGCTGGCGCTCTCGAGGGATTCGCGAAGGGACGGCACGATCGAGGAGCCTACGTGGGCAAACCGGTGCGGCCACGGTGCGGGGTGGCCAGTAACCTTGCGCCCATGCCCAAGGAGACCTCCACCGTCGATACCGTCGTCAACCTCTGCAAGCGCCGGGGCTTCGTCTTCCCCAGCGGCGAGATCTACGGCGGGACCCGGTCGGCGTGGGACTACGGGCCCCTCGGTGTCGAGCTCAAGGAGAACATCCGGCGCCAGTGGTGGAAGTCGATGGTCATCGCCCGCGACGACGTCGTCGGCCTCGACTCCTCGATCATCCTGCCGCGCGAGACCTGGGTCGCCTCCGGCCACGTGGGCACCTTCACCGACCCGCTCACCGAGTGCCTCAGCTGCCACAAGCGCTTCCGCGTGGACCACATGCAGGAGGCCGTCGCCGACAAGCAGAACAAGCGGGCCGCCGCCGATGCATCCCATGAGCCTGTCGACCCCGACAGTATTTCCTTGACCGACCTCGCCTGCCCGAACTGCGGGACGCGCGGCCAGTGGACCGAGGCGCGTGAGTTCAACATGATGCTCAAGACCCACCTCGGCGTCATCGAGGACGAGGGCGGCCTGCACTACCTGCGTCCGGAGACCGCCCAGGGCATCTTCGTCAACTTCCTCAACGTCATGCAGACCTCGCGCAAGAAGCCCCCGTTCGGCATCGCCCAAACCGGCAAGAGCTTCCGCAACGAGATCACCCCGGGCAACTTCATCTTCCGGACCCGCGAGTTCGAGCAGATGGAGATGGAGTTCTTCGTCAAGCCCGGCGACGACGAGCAGTGGCACCAGTACTGGATCGACGAGCGGACCCGCTGGTACGTCGACCTCGGCATCGACCCGGACAACCTGCGTCACTTCGAGCACCCGAAGGACAAGCTGAGCCACTACTCGACGCGCACCGTCGACATCGAGTACCGCTTCAACTTCACCGGCAGCGAGTGGGGCGAGCTCGAGGGCATCGCCAACCGCACCGACTTCGACCTCTCGACGCACAGCAAGCACAGCGGCACCGACCTGCTGTTCTTCGACCAGACCTCCGGCGAGAAGTACACGCCCTACGTCATCGAGCCCGCGGCCGGGCTGTCGCGCTCGCTCATGACCTTCCTCGTCGACGCGTACGCCGAGGACGAGGCGCCCAACACCAAGGGCGGCGTCGACAAGCGCGTCGTGCTCCGCCTCGACCGCCGCCTCGCGCCGGTCAAGGCCGCCGTCCTGCCGCTGAGCCGCAACGCCGACCTCTCGCCCAAGGCCCGCGACCTCGCGGCCACGCTGCGCCGGAACTGGAACATCGAGTTCGACGACGCCGGCGCCATCGGCAAGCGCTACCGCCGCCAGGACGAGATCGGCACGCCGTTCTGCATCACGGTGGACTTCGACACCCTCGAGGACCAGGCCGTGACCATCCGCGAGCGCGACACGATGGCGCAGGAGCGGGTCGGCCTCGACCAGGTCGAGGGCTACCTCGCCCAGCGCCTCGTCGGCTGCTGACCTTTTCGGCCGATGGCGCGTTCCGGTCGTGCGAGGGCGGCGAACCTGAACGGAATGCGCAATGAGTCGGATGGCGGGGACCGGAATGCGCAATGAGTCGGATGGCGGGGACCGGAATGCGCAATGAGTCGAATGACGGGATGAGCGGCGAGGCCGAGGACGCCGTCGAGGAGGCCGTCGCCGCTGCCGCGGCGGTGCTGTATGCCGTCCCGCAGGCGGAGTTCATCCCCACCCGCAAGGCGTTGGCCGCGACGGCGAAGGCGTCGGCGGGCCCCGCGGCCGGCAAGGCGGTCCTCGCGCTGCGCAAGCCGACCCTCACGGCGTGGGCGATGAACCTCGTGCCACGCGGAGGCGCCGGGGCCCTCACGGACGTGCTCGGGCTCGGCGCCCGCATGCGCGCGGCCCAGTCGACGCTCGACACCACGACGCTCACCTCGGTGCGCGGCGAGCGGGACGCGGCCCTCACGGGATACGTCGGGGCCGTGGTCGCGGCAGCGGAGGCGGAGGGGGCGCTCCTGTCTCCGGCCGCCCGCGAGGAGGTGCGCGCGAGCGCCATCGCGGCGCTCGCCGACGAGACCGCGGCGCAGGCGCTCGCCTCGGGCCAGCTCACGAGGGCGTTGCACTACAGCGGGTTCGGCGAGGTCGACCTCTCCGGCGCGGTGGGGGTGACGAGCTCGGGCTCGATCATGTCGGTGCTCCGGGGTGGCGGACGGTCGTCCGGTGCGCCCGCGGCCCCCGCCACGGCGGGGCGGGCGGGTGCTGCGTCCGAGGACTCGGACGCGCGCGCGGACGCGGACGGGGACGCGGGCGAGGGCAAGGACGAGGACGACGACGAGCTCACCGAGGAGGAGCTGGCCGCAGCCGTCGCGGAGGCGAAGGCTGCCAAGGCGGCGGCAAAGGCGCGGCGCCTGGCGCAGGCCGAGCTCGAGGCCGCGCAGACCGAGATGTCGCAGGCCCAGGCCGGCCTGCGGGCCGCCGAGGACGCCGCGAGGGTGGCGCGCCGGGCGGTCCTCGCCGCCCAGAAGCGCCTCGACTCGGCCCGGGCCGACGTGTCGGGGGTCGTGTGACCAGTCGGGTCTCCCTGGAACCCCGACTCGTCACACCTGCCCCGTCTGGCCGCCCGGACGCCCGGCCGAGGGGAATGTCCGGCGCCCGACCTCGGTTAAATAGATTGAAACATCAACTACTTGAGCAGGAGGAAGGCAGATGGAGTTCGGCATCTTCACCGTCGGGGACATCACGACGGACCCGACCACCGGCCGCGCGCCGACGGAGAACGAGCGCATCAAGGCCACCGTGGCCATCGCGAAGAAGGTGGAGGAGGTCGGCCTCGACGTCTTCGCGACGGGGGAGCACCACAACCCGCCGTTCGCCGCCCCGGCCAACCCCGCGGTGCTGCTCGCCCACGTGGCCGCGCAGACCGAGCGGATCGTCCTGTCCACCTCGACGACGCTCATCACGACCAACGACCCGGTCCGGCTCGCGGAGGACTACGCCTACCTCCAGCACCTCGCGGACGGCCGCGTGGACCTCATCATGGGCCGCGGGAACACCGGGCCGGTCTACCCGTGGTTCGGCAAGGACATCCGTGACGGCATCGACCTTGCGATCGAGAACTACGCGCTCCTGCGCCGGCTCTGGACCGAGGAGGCTGTGACGTGGCAGGGCAGGTTCCGCAGCCCGCTGCAGGGCTTCACGTCGACGCCGCGTCCGCTCGACGGCGTGCCGCCCTTCGTCTGGCACGGGTCGATCCGCAGCCCTGAGATCGCGGAGCAGGCCGCCTTCTACGGTGACGGCTTCTTCCACAACAACATCTTCTGGCCGATGTCGCACACCAGGCAGATGGTCAACCTCTACCGACGCCGCTACCAGCACCACGGCCACGGCAAGCACGACCAGGCCGTCGTCGGGCTCGGCGGCCAGGTCTTCATGCGGGCCAACAGCCAGGACGCGGTGCGGGAGTTCCGCCCGTACTTCGACACCGCCCCCGTCTACGGCCACGGCCCCTCACTCGAGGACTTCGCGCGGGAGACGCCGCTCACCGTGGGTTCGCCCCAGCAGGTCATCGAGCGCTACGGCGCGATGGCCGACCAGGTCGGCGACTACCAGCGCCAGCTGTTCCTCATGGACCACGCGGGCCTGCCGCTCAAGACGGTCCTCGACCAGCTCGACATCCTCGGCGGCGAGGTCGTCCCCGAGCTGCGCCGGATCGCCGATGCCCGCCGACCCGCCCACGTCCCCGCGACCGCTCCGCGCCACGCCGAGCGCATCGCCCGACCCGAGACCGTGGAGGTCTGAGGTGACCCGTCGCATCGTCGCCGTCTCCGCCGGCCTGTCCGAGCCGAGCTCGACGCGCCTGCTCGCCGACCGCCTCCTCGAGGCCGCCGACCGCCACGTCACCGCCCACGGTGAGGACGTCACGGTCGAGGTCGTCGAGCTCCGCCCCCTGGCCCGGCTCATCGCCGACCAGATGCTCACCCGGTTTCCCAGCGGCGAGCTCACCTCGGCGATCGAGAAGGTCCTCGCCGCCGACGCCCTCGTCGCCGTCTCACCGGTGTTCTCGGGGTCCTACAGCGGGCTGTTCAAGTCGTTCTTCGACAATCTCGACGTCGGCGCGCTCGACGGCACGCCGGTGCTCATCGGCGCGACCGGAGGGTCGGCGCGGCATTCGCTCATGCTCGAGCACGCGATGCGTCCCCTCTTCTCCTACCTGCACTCGGCGGTCGTCCCGACGGCCGTCATGGCGGCGACGGACGACTTCGGGACAACGGGCCTCGACCGCCGGATCGACCGTGCCGCAGCCGAACTCGTCACGATGATGCTCGTGTCGCCGGGCAGCGAGTCGTCGCGCCGGGGCGGGTTCCTGCCAGCTGAGGCGGAGCAGCGCGAGGCCGGTTTCACCGACCGGTTCGACGAGGTCACCGACTTCAGCGAGCTGCTCCACCGGGCGTCGTCCTGACCCCTGCGGTGCGACTCGCCGGGGCTGAGTTGGCCTCGATGACAAATCCGTGCCCGAGTGCTGCTAACGTCATCCTCGTTGCCTTTCTAGTCCACGTCCTACGTGGCCGACACGACCAACTCATCCGCGCCACCAGTTTCGCGTGTGTGACCGGGTCGGAGAATCGGCGGCATGAGTTCTCCACACGGGAGTTCTCGCAACACAGATAGGCAACACCAGTGGCAACCGGCACCGTGAAGTGGTTCAACAGCGAAAAGGGCTTCGGCTTCATCGAGCAGGACGGCGGCGGCGCTGACGTCTTCGTTCACTACTCGGCCATCGAGAGCGGCGGCTACCGCGAGCTCCAGGAAGGCCAGAAGGTCGAGTTCGACGTCACGCAGGGCCCTAAGGGTCCGCAGGCTGAGAAGGTCAAGGGTCTCTGACCTCTAGCACCTTCGAGACTCCGATCTCAGCGAAGGCCCCCCGACCGCAAGGTCGGGGGGCCTTCGTCATGCCCGGGGCGCGGGGCGCGTTCCTTCTCGTATGCCGCCGGGGTGGGAGACAGTGTCAGGGTGACCGGTCCGCTGTTCGAGGTCGACGACGAGTTCGCCGACTTCGTCCGGGCGCGCCAGCACCAGCTGCTCCGGGCGGCCTACCTCCTCCGGGGTGACGAGCAGGAGGCCGAGCGCCTCGTGCGCGGCGCGTTCACGACGCTGTCCCTGCGCTGGCGCACCGTCCGGGACGAGGACCTCGACGCCTTCGTCCGTCGCGTCCTGTACCGCGACGCCACCTCCCGGCGGTCGAGGCGACATGCGCGTCCCTCCGCCCGTGGGACCCCGTCGGGGCCGGCGCCGGATGGGCTCCTGGTCGCCCTCGCCGCGCTGTCCCCGCGACAGCGCGCCGTGATCGTGCTGCGCCACTTCGAGCAGCGCACCGAGCACGACAGCGCGGAGGCGCTCGGCATCTCAGCGCACGCGGTGGCCGCGCAGGAGCGCGCGGCCCGCCAGCACCTTGACGAGCTCCTGCCCCGACTCGGGGGTGGCCCCGGCCGGGGTCTCGACGCGGCGGACCTCGCGCGCGCCCTCGACGAGGCGTCCGCGCAGGTCGAGGAGCGCGACGTCGTCGAGGCCGCCCGCGAGGCGGCGCGGGCCCACCGTCGGCGACGGCGCCGGATCGGGGCGGCGGGCCTCGCCGCCGTCACCGCCGTCGTCGTGGGCGCGGCCGTCGTGCCGCGCGGTCGCGACCTCGCGGACCCGCCGACCGTGGAGCGCACGTCCCCCGATCCGTCCGTGGCGGCCGAGTGGGACCCGAGCGAGGTCGACGTGCTCGGGCTCGCCGCCCAGGTGGGCCCGACGGCCCGCCAGCTGGCATCGCTGCCGACGATCACCGACCTCACGAGGCGCCAGCTCGCGCTCCCGGAGGTGCTGGCCTTCGGGCCCGACACCCGCATTCCCACCCTCAGCGAGGTCGGCGGCAGCGGTGCGCCGGTCCGGGCGGTCCTGCTGCGGCACAGCCCACAGGGTCTGCGCGCCGTGCTCGTCCGCCCGACCCTGGCCAACCCCTACGTGCTCGTGGACAGCGTCCCGCTCGTGTCGACCCTCGACGAGGGCGGCAACACCTCCGAACCGCTCGAGGTCAAGGCCATCGCCGACGACCGCCGCCACGTGATGTTCGTCCAGCCCGGGAAGGTGCTCGTCCTCGACGCCTTCACGGCGGAGGTCCGCTCGTTCCCCGTCCCCGACCGCTACCTCGAGGAGGGGGGCTGGGTGGGCACCGAGGTCATCGTGTGGTCCGGCACCTACCGCTGGCGGATCTCACCCGACACCGGCGAGGTAGCGCGCCTCGGACAGGCGGCCTACGCCGGGCGCCACGAGCTCGAGGTCGTGGGCGCCGACGGGCTCCGGATCCAGGGGTTCGACGCCCGCGGGACCGGGTCCTCGAGCCGCACCGGGCCCGGCGTGCTCAGCGGGGTGTGGGGAGCGACGTTCACCAACGACGACGGCCGGCTCGCCGTGGGCGGCTTCCTGAGCGAGGCCGCAGCGCTCGAGCTGAACCGGCAACGCCCCATGCGGCTGTTCCAGGGCGTGTTCACGCTCGACGCCGAGACGGGGGCGTCAGGCCGCCTTCTCGTCGCGCCGGGGAGCGAGGGCGTCCGCACGGGGTGCTGCGAGGTCCTCGGGTGGGCCTACCAGGACGAGGTCCTCGTGCGCTGGCGGGACACCGACCTGCTCATCTGGAATGCGCGCACCGGAGCCCTCCGGCGCGTGTCGACCCTGCCCGGACGCCAGCAGGACCCCCCGCTCGTCGACAGCGCCGCGTCGTCAGTCGCCCTCGCCCCCTGAGCCGGTCGCGACGGGCCGGTCCGGGTCGGTGACCCAGTGGCTCCACGAGCCGACGTAGGGCGTCGCCTCGACGCCAGCGAGGTGCAGCGCCAGGGCGGTGTGCGCCGCGGTCACCCCCGACCCGCAGGTGGTCCCGACCTGCGTCGAGCCGTCCGCACCGAGGCCGCTGAAGTAGGCCCGCAGCTGATCGGGTGTGCGGAAGCGGCCGTCGCCGTCGAGCTGGTCGGCCATGGGGGCGTTGCGCGCGCCGGGGATGTGGCCGGCGACCGGGTCGATCGGCTCGGTCTCGCCCCGGAACCGCCCCGCCGTGCGGGAGTCGAGGAGTATGCCGTCCCGCGCCGTCCGCGCGGCGCCCTCCGCGTCGAGGACGGGGAGGGAGCCGGGGGTCACCACCACGTCGCCGGGTGTCGGCGAGGGAGCCCTGTCGGTCACGGCGAACCCGGCGGCCCGCCACGCGGCCAGCCCGCCGTCGAGGACGCGGACGTCGGTGAGGCCCGCCCATCGCAGGACCCACCAGGCCCGGGCGGAGGCGAGCGAGGTCTGCTGGTCGTAGACGACGAGGGAGTCGCCGTCGCGGACCCCGACGGCGCGCAGTCCGGCCTCGAGCACGGACGGCTCCGGCAGCGGGTGGCGACCTCCCGGGCCGGGTGTACCCGCGAGCACGGCGTCGAGGTCGAGGTGAGGGGCACCCGGGAGGTGCGCCGCGGCATACAGGGCAGGTCCGTCGCCGGACAGCGTGTACTGGACGTCGAGGACACGCACGCTGCCGGCCTCGACGAGGGAGGCGAGCCCGGCGGGCGTGAGGAGCGTGGACATTGCTCCAGTCAACCAGTGGGAGAATCGTGCAGCGATGACTGCTGCACCCACCACCACGCCGACGCCCGTCCTGCCCCCGCTGCAGATCGGGCGGCACACGATCGGGTCACCCGTCGTGCTCGCCCCGATGGCGGGCATCACCAACCGGGCGTTCCGCCGGATCTGTCGCGAGTACGGCTCGGCCGGCTCCGGGACCGGTGGCGCGAGCGGTGCGACGAGTCTCTACGTCAACGAGATGGTCACCTCGCGCGCGCTCGTCGAGCGGACCCCCGAGACGATGCGCCTCATCAGCCACGGACCGGAGGAGCACCCGCGCTCGGTCCAGCTGTACTCGGTCGACCCCGTCACCGCCGGTCTCGCCGCGCGGATGCTCGTCACCGAGGACCTCGCCGACCACATCGACCTCAACTTCGGCTGCCCCGTGCCCAAGGTGACCCGCAAGGGCGGGGGAGCGGCCCTCCCGTGGAAGACCGAGCTGTTTCGGGGCATCGTCAGCGCCGTCGTCCGGGAGGCGCAGCGCCACGACGTTCCGGTGACCGTCAAGATGCGGATCGGCATCGACGCCGATCACGTCACCTACCTCGAGGCGGGCCGGATCGCCGAGGGCGAGGGCGTTGCCGCCGTCGCGCTGCACGGACGGACCGCGGCCCAGGCCTACTCGGGCCAGGCCGACTGGTCCGCCATCGCGCGTCTCAAGGAGGCCGTGACGAGCGTGCCCGTGCTCGGCAACGGCGACATCTGGTCCGCGGACGACGCGCTCGAGATGGTCCGCCAGACCGGCTGCGACGGCGTCGTCGTGGGCCGCGGATGCCTCGGGCGACCGTGGCTCTTCACCGACCTCGCCGCCGCGTTCGCCGGGAGGACGGCACGGGTCCAGCCCGGTCTGCGCGAGGTGACCGACACCCTCTCGCGGCACGCGCGTCTGCTCGTCGACTTCTACGACGGCGACGAGCAACGCGGCTGCCGCGACATCCGCAAGCACATCGCCTGGTACCTCAAGGGCTTCCCCGCCGGGTCGACCGTCCGCAACCAGCTCGCCCTCGTCGACAGCCTCCAGGCGCTCGACGACCTCATCGGCAGCATGGACCTCGACGCACCCTGGCCGGGTGAGCCCGCCGAGGGGCAGCGCGGCCGTGCCGGGTCGCCGCGGGTCGTGGCCCTGCCCGAGAACTGGCTGCGCTCGCGGGAGCTCGATGATGCCCAGCGCGCCCAGATCGCGCAGGCCGAGCTCTCCGTCTCCGGCGGCTGACAGGATGGCCCCATGGGCCAGATCGGGGTGCCGGGAGGGTCGGCCGAGAGGCCGGCGACGTTCTTCCGCGACGCGGCGGAGTTCCGCGCGTGGCTGGAGGAGAACCACGAGAGCGCGACCGAGCTGTGGATGGGGCTGCACAGGAAGCACGTGAGCGAACGGGGGCTCACCTGGGAGGAGGCCGTACCCGTCGCGCTCTGCTACGGCTGGATCGACAGCGTCTCCCAGGGCATCGACGAGGACAGCCGGCGGCAGCGGTGGACGCCTCGCAAGAACGCGAGCACGTGGAGCGCGGTCAACATCGCCCACGTCGAGCGGCTCACGGCAGCGGGCCTCATGCGACCGGCGGGGATCGCCGCCTTCGAGAGGCGCATCCCGGAGCGCAGCGGGATCTACGCCTACGAGGCCGGGCGCGAGCTCGACGAGTCCCAGCGGGCACGGCTGCTGGCCCACCCGGCGGCGGCGGCGTTCTGGGAGGCGGCGACGCCGACCTACCGGCGGATCGCCGAGAACTGGGTGGTCACGGCCAAGCGCGAGGACACCCGCGAGAAGCGTCTGGCCCAGCTCGTCGACGACTGTGCGCACGGCCGCCTCATCACCGGTCAGCGCTACGGCGCCACACCGAAGTGGGTCGAGCAGGCGGCCGCGGCCGCCGCAGCGGCGGGTGGCGCCGGCGATGGCACCGGCGGTGGTGACGAGGGCTAGCTAGCCGCCGGGTCGGTCCACGAGGTTCTCCGGCGGCGGCAGCGCCTCGAGGGCGAAGCCCCACTGCGAGAACACCGAGGACGTGACCCGGTCGCCGATCGTCACGACGAGCTCGACGGGCCGCTCCTCGCCGTCCGCGCAGAGGCGCGCGGCCGCCGCACCCGCGTCCGCGCCGGTAGGCGTGGGGCCGGGCGAGGGCGGGTCGTCGGGCTCGGCGCCGGCGTCGATGTCGGTCTGGGTCTCGGCCAGGGCGAGGGCCTCGACCGGGTCGAGGACGAACGCGTGGCAGGTGGCCGGCACGTCCCGCACGGTCTCCTCGCTCGGCGCGGCCACCGACCTGGCGGCGTCGAGCACCCCGAGCAGCCCCTCGGGCGTGAGGCGACGCAGGTGTGCTGCGGTGTCGGTGTCCCCGAGCCGGCTCCACCGGTTCCTCGACTTCCGCTCGCTCTGGTCCTTGAGGTGACCCACCCCGTCCACGACGTTGAGGGTCCAGATGGCGTCGCCGACGTGGAGCACGCGGGCGGACGCCGGCGTCGTGAAGGCGACCTCGATGTCCTCGTGAGTCCACTCGTCCCCGTCCTGCGTGGTCCGGGTGACGACGACCGAGCCGGCACGCTGCGTCGCGTCCAGGGCGGCCGAGACGACGTCGGCGGGGTCCCGGGTCGGCGACGGCGCGGGCCCCGGTGCGTCGAGGGACGGCGCGGAGGGCGACGGCGACGACGCGGGGGCGCCGAGGGACGGTGGGGGGACGGGTCGGCCCCCGCTGGCGCACGCCCCGAGGACGAGGACGGGAGCCAGCACGCCAGCCACCCGGAGCACCACTGCGCGCACCGCCACCTCTTCCACACTCGGAGTCAGGGCCACCCTATGCGGCGACCCTCGACCCTCTAGGGTCGTCGGGTGACGTACACCGCCCGTGACCGGGAGCGATGGGTCGCCGAGGACCCGGCCCACAAGCGCGCCGACCGCGACGACTTCGCCCGCGACCGGGCCCGGCTCGTCCACTCCGCGTCGCTGCGCCGGCTGTCCGCCAAGACGCAGGTGCTCCAGCCCGGCAGCGACGACTTCGTCCGCAACCGCCTCACGCACAGCCTCGAGGTGGCGCAGATCGGGCGGGAGTTCGGCGCCGCGCTCGGCTGCGACGCCGACGTCGTCGACACCGCCTGCCTCGCGCACGACCTCGGTCACCCGCCGTTCGGCCACAACGGGGAGACGGCGCTCAACGCCATCGCCGCCGACATCGGTGGGTTCGAGGGCAACGCCCAGACGCTGCGCATCCTCACCCGGCTCGAGCCGAAGCGCTTCCAGGCGGACGGCCGACCGGCGGGACTCAACCTCACCCGGGCCTCTCTCGACGCGGCCACGAAGTACCCGTGGGTCCGCGGTGAGGCGCCGACGCCGACCGCCAAGTTCGGCGTGTACGCCGACGACCTCCCGGTCTTCGACTGGTTCCGGGCCGGCGCCCCCGCCACCCAGCGCGCCTTCGAGGCCGAGGTCATGGACTGGTCCGACGACGTCGCCTACTCGGTGCACGACGTCGAGGACGCCATCGCCTCCGGCCGGCTCGACCCCCGGCTCCTGCTCGACGGCACCGACGTCGACAGGGTGCTCGAGGTCGCGACCGCCGCCTACGCGACCGACCTCACCACCGACGCCCTCGGCGCCGCGCTGGAACGGATCATCGCCACGGGCACCGTGCCGACGGCATACGCCGGGACGCGGGTCGACCTCGCCCGCCTCAAGGACATGACCTCGAGGCTCATCGGCCGCTTCGTCCACGCCGTGGAGATCGCCACACGCGAGCGGCACGGCATGGGAGACCTCGTGCGCCTCGAGGCCGACCTCGTCGTGCCCGACGACACTCGGGCGGAGTGCGCGGTCCTCAAGGCGGTCGCGGCGCACTTCGTCATGAACGTCGCCGAGCGGGTCGAGCTCATGGCGGGGGAGCGCGACATCGTCGCCGACCTCGTCACGGCCTACCGGGACGACCCCTCGCGCCTGGACGCCGACCTGCTGGCCGACCACGAGGCCGCGCCCCACGACGAGGCGGCGCTGCGGGTCGTCGTCGACCAGGTCGCCTCGCTCACCGACGTCCGGGCGCGTCACCTCCACCGCGCCTGGTGCTGACGGCGTCAGCGCACGACGTCGAAGACGGTGAGCTGTACCCCGTTGGCGTATGCCGCGTGCTCCGCCAGCGTGAACCTCACCTTCGCGGCATCGGCCGCCCAGGACGGTCCGCGAACTCGCCCATCGTCGGCCAGATGGGGGCGAACTCGTCGTAGCTCTGCCGACCGAGCAGCAGGCAGCCGGCCTCCTGCTGCTCGGGGGCTGTCACGGTTCCACGAACGGGACGCGGGGGATACGACAGCGGCACGGAAATCTCCTCGCGGCATACTGAACACGCACACGGGAGCACACGAGGACAGGAGGAGCGCGCGTGGCGGGCAGGATCAATGCCGACGACATCCAGGCCGTCAAGGAGCGCTCCTCGATCGAGGACGTCGTGCGCGACCACGTCACCCTCCGGCCTGGCGGGGTCGGCTCGCTCAAGGGCCTGTGCCCCTTCCACGACGAGAAGACCCCCTCCTTCACGGTGCGACCCACGGTGGGCGCGTACCACTGCTTCGGGTGCGGTGAGGGTGGCGACGTCATCTCGTTCGTCCAGAAGGTCGAGCACCTCACCTTCGCCGAGTCGGTGGAGCGCCTCGCGGCCAAGATCGGCATGGAGCTGCGCTACGAGGAGGGTGGTCGGCGTGAGGACGGCGGTGGCATCGGCCGGCGCTCCAGGCTCATCGAGGCGCACCGCGTCGCCGAGGAGTTCTACGCCGCGGCGCTCGTCGACCGGCCCGACGCCCGGCCCGCCCGCGACTTCATGCGCGAGCGCGGGTTCAACCGCGCCGTCGCCGAGCAGTTCGGCATGGGCTTCGCGCCCCGCGGTGGCGAGGACCTGACCCGCCACCTGCGTGAGAAGGGCTTCAGCGAGGACGAGATGGTCACCGCCGGGCTGTCCGGTCGGGGCAGCCGCGGGCTCTACGACCGCTTCCGCGGCCGGCTCGTCTGGCCGATCCGGGACGTCACCGGCGACACGGTCGGGTTCGGGGCGCGACGCCTGCTCGACGACGACCGGATCGCGGCCAAGTACCTCAACACCTCCGAGACGCCGATCTACAAGAAGTCGACGGTGCTCTATGGCCTCGACGCCGCGAAGAAGTCGATCGCCACCGAGCGCCGCGCCGTCATCGTCGAGGGGTACACCGACGTCATGGCCGCCCACCTGGCCGGCGTCGAGGGCGCGGTGGCGACCTGTGGCACCGCCTTCGGCATCGACCACATCAAGATCCTGCGACGGATCATGCGGGACGAGGCCGACGGCGCCCCCGCCAAGGTGATCTTCACCTTCGACGGCGACGCGGCCGGGCAGAAGGCCGCGATGAAGGCGTTCGGGGAGGACCAGCGGTGGGCCTCGCAGTCATTCGTCGCGGTCGCGCCCGACGGCATGGACCCCTGCGACCTGCGCCTCGCCAAGGGCGACGACGCCGTCCGGGCCCTCGTCGAGGACGCGGTCCCGATGTTCGAGTTCGCCGTCCGGACGACGATCACCCGCTTCGACCTCGAGACGGCCGAGGGGCGCGTCCAGGCGATGCAGGCGGTCGCCCCGATCATCAACTCGATCCGCGACTCGTCGCTGCGCCCCGAGTACATCCGCACCGTCGCCGGCATGCTCGGCGTCGAGGTCGAGCAGGTCCGCAGCGAGGTCCAGCGGGCTGGCCGGGCCAAGGCCCGTGAGGTGTCCGAGGGCGCCGCGACACGTCCCGGTGACCGCACGCCCGCCTCGACCGACGACGTGCCCGAGCCCAGCGACCAGGAGGGTGCGGCCGCGCTGCCCCAGCCCAACCTGCGCGACCCCATCGTGCGGACGGAGCGCCAGCTCCTCCAGGCCCTCCTCCAGTACCCCACGCGGTTCAACACCGAGACGATCGACGCGCTGCCGACGGTGGCGTTCACGGCGCCGGCGCACGCAGCCATCTTCGACGGGGTTCGGGCGGTGGCGTCGCGGGCCTCGCAGCTGTCCACGGCGGGCTGGACGTCCGCGGTGGCCGAGGCCGGCGCCCTCGCCGTGCGCGGACTGCTCGCCGAGCTGTCGGTCGCGCCGCTGCCGACCAAGGTCGACACCTCCACCGGCCTGCCGCCCCAGCGATATCTCGACTCGCTCGTCATCGGCGTCCACGACGCCGGCCTCAGCCGCCAGATCGCCGACGAGACCGCGGCCATCCGCCGCCTGCAGAACTCACCCGTACCCGACCAGGAGGCCCTGCGTGAGCGCTCCCGCAAGCTCATCGAGCTCGAGATGAACCGGGCCCGACTGCGCGACCGGCTCACCTCGTGAGCCCCGGCCGCTTCGCGCGCCTCGGCGGGATCGGTCGGCGCGGGCCGGAGGTGCCGGACGAGGTCCGCTCCGCCCTGGGTGGGCGTGCGGACGACGTCCTCTCGATCGCCCACGACCATCGCACCGGCGCGGAGCTCGTCGCGACGACGACGCACGTGTATGCCGTCTCCGCGGGTTCCGTGGTCCTCGACCGGCCGTGGCACATGGTCGACACGGGGTCGTGGAACGACGAGACCCGGCTGCTCACCGTCCAGTGGGTCGACCGGGCCCCGGCCACGGTGTGGGAGCTCGAGCAGCTCGGGACCTTCCCCCAGGTGTTGCGCGAACGGGTCCAGGCGAGCGTCGTGCTCGCCGACGAGGTCGACCTCGGGGCCAAACGACGGGCCCGCGTCGTCGTCCGCAAGGAGCTCGGCACCGGTGCCCTGCTGAGCCAGACCATTCTCGGCAAGGGTGTCCGGTCCAGTGACCCGGGCGTGCGCGAGGAGACCGGGGCCGCCCTCGACCGGCTCCGCGAGCAGGTCGGGCTCGACTGACCCGGTCGCGCCCCGCTGGTGGCGCTGGGCTGGCGCTGGGCTCGGCGGCACGAACAGGTTCGCGAACCCGTGAGGTGCTCGCGAACCGGTTCGATCAGGTTCGCGAGCGCGAGCAGGGTTCGCGAACCTGATCGTGCCCGCGGGGACGCGGCCAGCGGCGCCCGACGACCAGTCCGGGCGGCCGTTTTCGCCGAGGCCCACACCCTTTGCTATCGTTGCGCAGCGCGCCGCCCGCGGCACGCCGCCAAGCGGTGCCGGCACTGACGCATCGCATTCCCCTGTAGCTCAATTGGCAGAGCAGCCGACTGTTAATCGGCAGGTTGTTGGTTCGAGTCCAACCGGGGGAGCAGAGGCCGAAGGGCCCGGATCATCGCGATCCGGGCCCTTCGTCGTGTCCTGCGCGTCAGATCGTGTCGTCGACGATCGCACCGGGCAGGGGGAGCGCGGTCGTTCCACCGGCGGTTTTGCCGCGCTTGTTGATCCGTCGCTCGACCCGGCCCGCCACGAGCGTCAGCCCGTAGTTGAGCAGGATGAAGAGGATCGCACCGAGGATGTAGGCCGGGATGACGTTGCCGTACGCCGTGCCGACGTTCTTCACCTGGGACAGCAGCTCGATGTAGGGCAGCGCCGAGCCGAGCGCGCTGTCCTTGAGGATGACGACGAGCTGGCTGACCAGCGCCGGCAGCATCGCGGTGAGCGCCTGGGGGAGCTCGATCGAGCGGAGCGACTGCGAGCGGGTGAGCCCGACGGACAGGCCGGCCTCGCGCTGCCCCTTCGGCAGCCCGAAGACGCCGGATCGGACGAGCTCGGCGATGACCGAGCCGTTGTAGAGCGTCAGGGCGATGACGGTGGCCGCGAACGCGTAGTTCTCGGCTCCGAAGAGGTCACGGGCCGCGATGAAGTAGAAGCCGAAGTACATCATCAGCAGGACCGGCACCGCGCGGAAGAACTCGACGACGACGCCGCAGACCCACCGGACGGGTGCGAGGTGCGAGAGCCGGCCGGTGCCGAAGAGGAGACCGAAGGCCACGGCACCGACGATGGACACGGCCGCGGCCTTGATCGTCGACCAGAGGCCCGGGACGAGGTACTCGGTCCACACGTCGGCCGTCGCCAGCGGGCTCCACAGGGAGCCCTCGAGCTGGCCCTGCTGCTCGAGCTTGCGCAGCACGAGGAAGGCGATCCCGAAGACGAACACGCCGCCGATGACGGTCAGGACGAGGTGGCGGACCCGGGCCTTCGGGCCCGGTGCGTCGAAGAGGATGTTCTGGGTGCTCATCGCTTCACCGCCAGCCGCTGCGACATCCACGTGAAGAGCAGGCCCGTGGGCAGGGTGAGGATGACGAACCCGACGGCGAAGATGAGGAACACCCCGAGCGAGGCGGTCTCGTTCTCCATGATCTCCTTCATCAGCCCGGAGGCCTCGGCGACTCCGATGATCGAGGCCACCGTCGTGTTCTTGATGAGGGCGATGAGGACCGAGCCCAGCGGTGCGATGGCGCCGCGGAAGGCCTGCGGCATGATCACCTGTGTCAGGCTCTGCCCGAAGGTCAACCCGATCGAGCGCGCGGCCTCGGCCTGGCCCAGCGGCACGGTGTTGACCCCCGAGCGGAGGGCCTCGCACACGAACGCCGCGTGGTAGACGGCCAGGCCCACGATCGCCCAGCGGATGTTGTTGTCCACGATCGACGTCGCCGACTGCTCGTCGGCGAGGCTGACCTGGAGGATGTAGAGGATGCCGAGCGAGCAGAAGACGAGGATGAGCGTCAGCGGGGTGTTGCGGACGATGTTGACGTACGTCGTCCCGGCCCAGCGGAGCACGCCGACGGGCGAGACGCGCATGACCGCGAGGACCGTGCCGATGACCAGGGCGCCGATGGCCGAGAAGAAGGCCAGGTAGATCGTCATCCAGAAGGCGTCGAGGACGTCGTAGTTCCTCAGGATCTCACCCATGGGTCACCCTTCAGGTGGGTTGGAGCGGGCGGCGGGTGCCGTCCGCCCACCCCGAGGTGAGCGGACGGCATACGCGATGGTTCGGAACGGTCAGCGTCAGGCGCAGGCGTCCGGGGTGGGCGGGTTGTTGGCGCCGGCCTTGTAGCCTGCCGGGCCGAGGTTGTCGTCGATCGCCTTCTGCCAGGCGCCGTCCTTGATGGCCTTGTTGATGGCGTCGGTGACCTTCTTGCAGGTCTCGACGTCACCCTTCTTCAGGCCCACGCCGTACTTCTCCTCGGAGAAGGGCTTGCCGACGACCTTGAACTTGCCCTTGAACTCGGCCTGGGCCGCGTAGCCGGCGAGGATCGTGTCGTCGGTCGTCAGGGCGTCGACGCCCTTGGCGGTCAGCGCCGGGAGGCACTCGGAGTACGTGGCGAACTCCTGGAGCTGGACCCCCGGGTACTTGTCCTTGACCTTCTGCGCGGAGGTCGAGCCCTTGACCGAGCAGAGTTTCTTGCCGGTGAGGGAGTCGGGGCCGGTGATGCTCGTGTCGTCGGAGCGCACGAGGAGGTCCTGGCCGGCGATGAAGTACGGGCCGGCGAAGCTGACCTTCTCCTTGCGGGCGTCGGTGATGGAGTAGGTCGCGAAGATCATGTCGACCTGACCGGTCGAGATGAGCGTCTCGCGCTGGGGGGAGGGGGCCTGGACCCACTCGATGTCGGCCTCGGCGGTGCCGAGCTCCTTGGCGACGTACTTGGCCATGTCGACGTCGAAGCCGGTGACGTCGGTGCCCTTCTTGAGGCCGAGGCCGGGCTGGTCGAACTTGATGCCGATCTTCAGCTTCTTGCCGCTGGTGGTCGCGCCCCCGCCGCCGGCGGCGTCGTCGTCACCGTTGTCGGAGCTCCCGCAGGCGCTCAGGCCGAGGGCGAGCGCCACGGCTGCGCCGATGGCGCCGATCCGTCGTGCATTCATCTGGTGTTCCTCCTGTGGTGGCGGCACCGAACGTGCCTGGATGTGGAGACGTGGAGTCGGTGGGTACTCAGTGGGTGAGGATCTTGGCGAGGAAGTCCTTGGCCCGGGCGCTGGTCGGGTGCGTGAAGAACTCCTCGGGGGTGTTCTGCTCGACGATCTGTCCGTCGGCCATGAACACGACGCGGTTGGCGGCCTTGCGGGCGAAGCCCATCTCGTGGGTGACGACGATCATCGTCATCCCGTCGCGGGCGAGCCCGACCATGACGTCGAGGACCTCGTTGATCATCTCGGGGTCGAGCGCCGACGTGGGCTCGTCGAACAGCATGACCTTCGGGTTCATTGCGAGCGAGCGGGCGATGGCGACGCGCTGCTGCTGTCCGCCGGACAGCTGCGCGGGGTACTTCTGGGCCTGCTGGGCGACACCCACCCGCTCGAGCAGCTCCATGCCGCGCTTCTCGGCCTCGTCCTTCTTCTGCTTGCGGACCTTGATCGGCCCGAGCGTGATGTTGTCGAGGATCGTCTTGTGCGCGAAGAGGTTGAAGGACTGGAACACCATCCCGACGTCGGCGCGCAGCTGGGCGAGCGCCTTGCCCTCCTCGGGGAGGGTCTTGCCGTCGATGGTGATGGAGCCGGACTCGATCGTCTCGAGCCGGTTGATGGCCCGGCACAGCGTGGACTTGCCCGAGCCGGACGGCCCGATGACCACGACCACCTCACCCTTGCCGATCTCCATGTCGATGTCCTTGAGGACGTGGAGGTCGCCGAAGTGCTTGTTGACGTCCTTGAGGACGACGAGGGGCTCAGTCATGAGCGGAAACCTACCGCTCCGGGTGCGCTGCCACGCGGCACTGCGCCGATGCGACACCGATTCGCAACGTCTCGACGGGTATGCCGTCGGCCGACCGCTCGCAGGTAGGCTCGGCCCGCTCGAGGGGCGGTAGCTCAGTCGGTCAGAGCAGCGGACTCATAATCCGTCGGTCCTGGGTTCAAGCCCCAGCCGCCCCACCAGTTCCCAGGCCCATGACTTGCTTTCTTCATGCCTCTGCTTCCTCAGACTCCCTCGGCTCTTGGCGTGTTCCGGAGGGTGTCAGTGGTGCTCATGGGGCATGATGAGCCCCATGGTTCACGAGTCCGCTCGTGAGGTCATTGACAACGGTGCTGACGGCACCTGCACAGCGAGCTGAGCGGCATACCGGACCGGTGCCCTCCGAGAACACGTGCGACGGCGTTGGGGAAGACGTCCCTTGCACGTGAAGGAGGCCAGGATGTCTGTCGCTACGCGACGTGTGTCGACCCGGGGAGTGGTGTTCATCCACTCGGCCCCGGCAGCGCTGTGCCCGCACATCACCTGGGCGCTCGAGTCCGCGACGGGCTCGCGCGTCACCATCGACTGGACCCCGCAGCCCGCTGCGCCCGGCCTCATGCGGGGCGAGTGGTCGTGGATCGGTGAGCAGGGGACCGGTGCCCGCCTCGCGAGCACGCTGCGCGGCTGGCAGGGGATGCGCTACGAGGTGACCGAGGACCCCAGCGCCGGCAGCGACGGCTCACGCTGGTCGCACACGCCGAGCCTGGGGATCCACCACACGTCGACCTCGGCGAGTGGGGACGCGGTCGTGGGCGAGGAGCGCCTCAAGGAGATCCTCATGCTCGCGCAGGGATCGCCCGATGCCATCGAGGAGATGATCGAGGAGGTTCTGGGTACGGAGTGGGACAACGAGCTCGAGGCGTTCCGCTACGCCGGCGACGGCGCGCCGGTGCGCTGGCTGCACCAGGTCGGCTGACCGACCACCGACGCCAACGACGACACGAGGCCCGCTCCCGTACAGGGGGAGCGGGCCTCGTGCGTGCACGAAGGGGTTCGCGAACCACGGCGCGCCTCGCAGTCCGGTTCGAACCGGATCACGAGCCACAGGACGGTTCGCGAACCGTTTCGGACCCGTCAGCACCAGCCCTGGAGGGTGGCCTACAGGGGGATGTTGCCGTGGTCCCCTCGACGCTGCGGGGCGTCGGCGATGGCACGGGCCAGCGCCGAGCGGGTGACGTTGGGCTCGACGATCTCGTCGACGACGCCGATCTCGACCGCCCGCGCCAGGCCGCCGGAGAGACGGTCGTGCTCCTCGGCGAGCTGCTGCTCGACCGCCGCGCGCTCGCTGTCGTCGACCTCGGCCAGACGCCGGCGGTGCAGGATGCGGATCGCGGCGACCGAACCCATGACCGCGACGTGCGCGGTGGGCCACGCGAAGACGCGGGTGGCACCGAGGGAGCGCGAGTTCATCGCGATGTACGCGCCGCCGTACGTCTTGCGGGTCACGAGCGTCACCCGCGGCACCGTCGCCTCGGCGAAGGCGTGCAGGAGCTTGGCGCCGCGCCGGACGACGCCGTCCCACTCCTGTCCGACACCGGGCAGGTAGCCCGGGACGTCGACGAGGACGATGAGCGGCACACCGAACGCGTCGCACATGCGCACGAAGCGTGCGGCCTTCTCCGCCGACGGGGAGTCGAGGCAGCCACCGAGGCGCATCGGGTTGTTGGCGATGACGCCGACGGTGCGCCCGCCGAAGCGGCCGAGCTGGATGACGATGTTGGGGGCCCACCGGGGGTGCAGCTCGACGGAGTCCGCGTCCTTGTCGAGGACGTCGTCGACGAGCGGGTGCACGTCGTAGGCGCGCTTGGCCGACTCGGGGAAGGTCTCCTCGAGGTCGAAGTCCTCGACGCCGTCGAGGTCGAGCGTGCCCTGGTCGGCGAGCAGCGAGGCGAGCTGGCGTCCCCGCTCGTAGGCCTGCTCGGTCGACTCGGTGACGACGTGGACGACACCGCTGCGACGACCGTGCGGCTCGGGGCCACCCAGGCGCAGCGCGTCGACGGCCTCGCCGGTCACGGAGCGGACGACGTCGGGCCCGGTCACGAAGATCCGGCCGTCGGGGGCGAGGATGACGATGTCGGTGAGCGCGGGCCCGTAAGCAGCACCACCGGCGGCGGCGCCGATGACGACCGAGATCTGCGGGATCTTCCCCGAGGCCCGGGTCATGATCGCGAACACCTCGCCGACGGCGTGCAGGCTCACCACACCTTCCGGGAGCCGCGCACCTCCGGAGTGCCAGATGCCGACGACGGGTATGCCGTCCGCGAGCGCCCGCTCGTACGCCGTGAGCACGACCTTGCAGCCGGCCACCCCCATCGCTCCGCCCATGATCGTCGCATCCGAGCAGAACGCGGCGACGGGGGTGCCCTGGCAGGTACCGACCGCGGCGAGCATGCCGCTGTCGTCCTCTGGGCTGATGAGCTCGACCGAGCCCTCGTCGAAGAACGCGGCGAGCCGCAGACGGGGGTTGCGGGGGTCGTTGGCCTTGTCGGGCTTGGGCTTCGTCGCGGCCGACGCGGAGGCCGAGGCCTCGTTGGGCTGGTGGGCCATCAGACGCTCTTCACCGTGAGTGCGACGTTGTGCCCGCCGAACCCGAAGGAGTTGTTGAGCGCGGCGATGTCGCCCTGGGGGAGCTTGCGGTGCTCGCCGCGGACGACGTCGAGGTGGATCGCGGGGTCCATGTCCTCGATGTTGATCGTGGCCGGGGCGATCCGGTGGTGCACCGAGAGGATCGTGAAGAGCCCCTCGAGGGCGCCGGCGGCACCGAGGAGGTGGCCGGTCATCGACTTCGTCCCGCTGACGCACATGCCGTCGGTGGCGTCGCCGAAGGCGCGGCGGATCGCGTTGGACTCGGCCACGTCCCCGACCGGCGTCGACGTGGCGTGGGCGTTGATGTGCACGATGTCGGCCGGGGTGAGACCGGCGCGCTCGACCGCCTCGCGCATGGCGCGACTGGCACCCGCGCCCTCGGGCTCGGGCGCGGTGATGTGGTGCGCGTCGGAGGACATCCCGGCGGCGGCCAGCTCGGCGTAGATCCGCGCCCCCCGGGCCCGAGCGTGCTCCTCGGACTCGAGGACGATGACCGCGGCACCCTCACCCATGACGAAGCCGTCGCGGCCCGTGTCGTAGGGGCGGGAGGCGTGCTCCGGGTCGTCGTTGCGGGTCGACAGGGCCTGCATCTGCGTGAAGCCGGCGAAGGGCAGCGGATGGATGGCTGCCTCGGTGCCGCCGGCGACGACGATGTCGGCGCGTCCCAGGCGGATCTGGTCGACGGCGAGAGCCATCGACTCGGCACCGGAGGCGCAGGCGGACACGGCCGTGTGCGCACCGGCACGGGCGCCGAGGGCGAGAGAGACGTTGCCGCTGCTCGTGTTGGGCATGAGCATCGGGACGGCGAGCGGGAAGACGCGCCGCACGCCCTTCTCGCGCAGGTTGTCCCACTGCGCGAGGAGCGTGTGGACCCCGCCGATGCCGGTGCCGATGGCGACCATGAAGCGCTCGGGGTCGACCTCGGGCGAGCCGGCGTCGGCCCAGGCCTCCCGCGAGGCGACCATGGCGTACTGGGCGCTGGGGTCCATCCGGCGGCACTCGACCTTGGTCAGCACCTCCTCGGGGGAGGTGTGGATCGAGGCGGCGAAGGTGACGGGGAGCTCGTACTTCTCGACCCACTCCGCGGTGAGGGTTCGGGCGCCGGACCGGCCTGCGAGGATCGCGTCCCACGTCTCGGTGATCGTCCCACCGAGCGGGGTGGTGGCTCCGAGACCGGTGACGACGACACGACGTTCGGTGCTCATGTTTCGTTGACTCCTTGCAGAGGGACGTGGGGTGGTGGCGCGATCCCGGCGCCGCCCCACGTCGGTGGGGCGGCGCCGTCGGATCAGCTCTGGCCGGCCTGGATGAACGAGACGGCGTCGCCGACGGTGCGGAGGTTCTTGACCTCGTCGTCGGGGATGCGCACGCCGAACTTCTCCTCGGCGTTGACGACGATGGTCATCATCGACAGCGAGTCGATGTCGAGGTCGTCGGTGAACGCCTTGTCGCTCTGGACGCTCTCCGGGTCGAGCCCGGTCTCCTCGTTGACGATCTCTGCGAGACCCGCGAGGATCTCCTGCTCGCTCTGAGCCATGTTGTGCTCCTTCGTGGTTCGGGCCCGCCGGGTGCGGACCTCTCGTGTGTGGTGCGTGGTGCGGTGGCCCTTGGTGACCCGCGGACCGCGGGAGTCCCTAGGGGAGGGTGACGACCTGCGCGGCATACGACAGGCCGGCGCCGAAGCCGATCTGCAGGGCGAGGCCACCGCGGGGGGCCGTGCCCTCGCGCAGCATCCGTTCGGTCGCCAGTGGCACCGAGGCGGCGGAGGTGTTGGCGGAGTCGACGATGTCGCGCGCGACGGCGACGTGCTCGGGCACGCCGAGCTGTTTGCACAGGGCGTCGATGATCCGGGTGTTGGCCTGGTGGGGGATGAAGGCGTCGAGCTGATCGACGCTCACGCCGGCGACGTCGAGGGCGCGCTGCGCGACGGGGGCCATGCTCCAGACCGCCCAGCGGAAGACGCGCTGGCCCTGCATGCCGATGGTCGGCCAGTCGAGCTTCTGCTCGTGGACGTCGATCCAGCTCTCGTTCTGGGCGATGACGTCCCACTTGTCGCCCTCGGAGCCCCAGACGGTCGGGCCGATGCCCGTCGTCTCGGCGGCGGTGACGATGGCCGCCCCGGCGCCGTCGCCGAAGATGAAGGCCGTCCCGCGGTCGGTGCGGCTCGTGAAGTCCGAGAGCCGCTCGACGCCGATGACGGCGACGTTGTGGGCGCTGCCGCCGCGGACCATGTCGCTGGCGAGGGCGATCCCGTGGCAGTAGCCGGCGCACGCCGCCGAGATGTCGAAGGCGACCGGCTTGTCCATGCCCATCCGGTCCGCGAGCTGGGGGGCGGCGGCCGGGGTCTGGTAGGGGTGGGTCACGGTCGCGAGGATGACGGCGTCGACGTCGCCGGCCTCGAGCCCGGCCATCGCGAGGGCGTCGCGGGTGGCGGCCTCGGACATGTCGATGATGCTCTCGCCCTCACCGGCGAAGTGCCGGGTCTTGATGCCGGAGCGCTCCTGGATCCACTCGTCGGAGGAGTCGATCGCCTCGATGAGCTCGGAGTTGGGGACGACGCGTCGGGGGCGGTAGGCGCCGATGCCGGCGATCCGGGCGTGGGCGGTGCCGCTGGGGGGTGTGATGAGGACGGACACCGGCTCAGCCTTCCTGGGGGTGCAGACGGAGGATCGGCTGGCCGGGCGAGACGGGGTCGCCGTCCTCGACGAGCCACTCGACGACGCGGCCGCCGTGCGGCGCGACGACCTCGTAGGTGTCGCGCAGGGTGCCGACGGTGGCGACGACGCTGCCGGTCTCGACGGCCGTGCCGACCTCGCTGTGGGTGAACGAGACCATGCCCTTGGCGGGGCTGATGACGAGGCGCCACGTCGGGTCCTGGGCCACGCCGGAGGAGACGCCGTGCTCCTTGACCATCCGGTGCGCCTGCTCGAGGTCGTCGGGGGACTTGAGCGCGAGGATCTCGACGTCCTTGAGGACGCGCTTGGCGAGACCGGCGAGGGTACCCGCGGGCGGGACCTCGATGATCCCGGTGACGCCGAGCTGCGCGAAGGTCTCCATCGTGAGGTCCCAGCGCACCGGGTTGCTCACCTGGCTGACGAGTCGGCCGAGCACGTCGCGGCCGCTGTGCACGACCGCTCCGTCGCGGTTGGAGACGAGGGGGACCCGAGCGTCGTGGGTCGACATCGCCTTGGCGTAGCCGGACAGCACGTCGACGGCCGGCGCCATGTGCTCGGTGTGGAACGCACCGGCGACCTTGAGCGGGATGACGCGAGCCTTGGCCGGCGGCGCGGCGGCCAGCGCGGCGAGCTGGTCCATGGTGCCGGCTGCGACGACCTGCCCGGCGCCGTTGATGTTGGCCGGCGTGAGGCCGTGCGAGCCGATCGCGGCCGCCACCTCGTCGGGGTCGCCACCGATGACGGCGCTCATCCCGGTCGGCTGCACCGCGCTGGCCTCGGCCATGGCGCGTCCGCGCTCACGGACGAAGACCATCGCCTGCTCCGCCGAGATGACGCCACCGGCCGCGGCGGCGGTGATCTCACCGACCGAGTGCCCGGCCCCGGCACCGACGAGACGGAAGCCGTCCGCCGGGTGCTCGAAGAGGGCGAGCAGCGAGACGAGACCGGAGGCGACGATCAGCGGCTGGGCCACCGCCGTGTCCTTGATGGTCGCCTCGTCCGACTCGGTGCCGTGCCGGAGGAGGTCCATGCCGGCCACGGCGGAGAGCCAGCCGAGCCGTTCGCGGACGCCGGGAATGGCGAGCCAAGGGGTGAGGAAGCCGGGGGTCTGGGAGCCCTGTCCAGGGCACACGATGACGAGCACCCCTTCAGCGTCGCCGCGCGAGGGCCCTTGCGGCGAGACGGAGCCAGACGATTCTCTCGGCGCAGATTTGGAGGGTTCCTACAACGCCTGGCTCGGAACCCGGGCGACCCGGGAGGACGGCTCGGGGGCTACCCGCCCGTACGCGAGGGCGAGGCGTACCGTCTGCGCGTCGTGCGGGTCGGTGAGGTCGTAGCCGATGCTGTCGGCGATCTTGCCCAGCCGGTAACGGACCGTGTTGGTGTGCACGAAGAGCTCGCGGGCGGTGCCCTCGAGCCCCAGCCCGCCGTCGAGGTACGCGGCCGCGGTCTCGAGCAGGTTGCCCCCGCCGCTCGCGGCCAGCGGCGCGTACACCCTCGCCACGAGCATCGCCCGCGCCGGCAGGTCCCCGAGCAGGGCGCGCTCGGCCAGGAGGTCGTCGCTGAGCACCGGGCGGGGGGACATGGGCCAGGCCGGCGCGGCGGCGTGGCCGGAGAGCGCGGCACGAGCACTGCGCCCCGCGGCATACAGGTGGGGGACGACCGGGCCGACGACGAGCGGGCCCTCACCGAAGCACTCGCCGAGCGCCGAGGCCGTCTCCAGCGGGTCGGCGACCTGACCGGTGATGCAGACCACCCGGCGTCCGTGGATGGCGATGAGCACCTCGACGCCGAGGCGTTTGGCGTCCCGGTGCAGGCGGTCCACGACCTGCGCGGGCCCCAGTTCGGGCGTGGAACCGACGATGACGCACACGTCGGTCGTCGTGCCCCAGCCGAGGGCGGACGCCCGCGACTGCATCGAGTCGTCGGCCTCGCCACGGATGACGGCGTCGACGACGAGGGCCTCGAGCCGGGCGTCCCACGCACCGCGGGCCTCCGCGGCGTGCGCGTACACCTCGGCAGCGGAGAACGCGATCTCGCGGCTGTAGCGCAGCACCGCCTCGCGCACCTTGACCTCGTCGCCGCGGGCCGCGAGACCGCTCGACTCGCGCTCGACGACGTCGACGACGGTGCGGACGAGGTCGAGGGTCTGGCCGAGGCTGATCGAGCGGGTCAGCTCGCGCGGCGCCGTGCCGAAGACGTCGGCCGTGACGTGGGCGCGGTCCTGGCTCCCGGTGAACCACTCGATGAACGAGCGGATGCCGGCCTGCGCCACGAGCCCGACCCACGAGCGCTCCTCGGCGGGCAGCGCGCGGTACCACTCGTGCTGGGTCTCCATCTGCTGGACGGCCGCCGCGCCGAGGTCGCCGGCGGCGCGCTCGAACCGGCGTCGGGTCGCCGCCGAAGGGCGGTTGCGGGAGGTGGCCATCTCAGAAGTCTATTTGTATGCCGTGCACAACCGAGGGCAGACATCGTGCGGCGCGTGGTGGCTCAGGCCTGCCAGCCGAGCAGCTGCTCCCCGAGCGTCAGGGCGAGCAGCCAGAAGACGACCGCGACGACCGGCAGGACGAGGACGACCCAGGGCCGCCGCGTGAACCAGCGGACCGCGCACACGGCGAGGAGCGCCCAGAACAGCAGCAGCAGGATGATCGCCCACAGCGGGGCGGCGAGGCCCGACGAGACGTAGAAGGGAAGCGCCGCGACGAGCCCGAGGGCGCCGACCGACGCTGCCGCGCGCTCGAGGATCCGACGTCCGTCCACGGCCCCAGCATCCACCCCCGAGCCGCCTCGTGTGCCTCAGCGCGAGGAATACCTCGCGCTGAGGCACACGAGGCGTCGGGGTGGGGCGTCAGTCCGTTCCTTCTGGACTGACTCCTCGGGGCTCCGGTCCTCGCTCGCTGGCGCTCGCTGCGATCCTCGCCCTGTCGTCGTCAGTCCGTACCGAACTCCATGGCGGCCCGGTCGAGGGCGTCGTCATCGGTGCCGTGTCCGACCGGGTTGTCGGTGATCCGGTCGTACCCGCCGGAGGGCAGCTCGCCGAACAAGGTGCCGTTCTCGACGAGGAGCTGTCCCTGGTCGACGGGCTGGCCCGCATACAGCTCGAGCTTGGACCGGCTGTCGGCGATGTCGAGGTTGCGCATGGTGAGCTGGCCGATCCGGTCCAGGGGCCCGAACGCCGCGTTCTCGACGCGTTCCATCGACAGCTTGTCCGGGTGGTAGCTGAAGTTCTCGCCCTGGGTGTTGACGATCGAGTAGTCGTCCCCGCGGCGCAGGCGCAGGGTGACCTCGCCGGTGACGACCGAGGCGATCCAGCGCTGGATGGCCTCACGCATCATGAGCGACTGCGGGTCCAGCCACCGACCCTCGTAGAGCAGCCGGCCGAGCCGGCGCCCCTCGGCGTGGTAGTTCGCGATCGTGTCCTCGTTGTGCACGGCGTTGAGGAGGCGCTCGTAGGCGATGTGGAGCAGGGCCATGCCGGGCGCCTCGTAGATGCCGCGCGACTTCGCCTCGATGATCCGGTTCTCGATCTGGTCCGACATGCCGAGGCCGTGCCGCCCGCCGATGGTGTTCGCGAGGTCGACGAGCGCCACCGGCTCGAGGTCCTCGCCGTTGATGGCGACCGGGCGGCCCTGGACGAAGCGGATCCGCACGTCCTCCTGCTCGATGGCGACCGACGGGTCCCAGTGCTTGACGCCCATGATCGGCTCGATGACCTCCATGGACTCGTCGAGGTGCTCCAGCGTCTTGGCCTCGTGGGTGGCGCCCCAGATGTTCGCGTCGGTCGAGTACGCCTTCTCGGCGCTCGACCGGTAGGGGAGGTCGCGCGTCGTGAGCCACTCGCTCATCTCGTGACGACCACCGAGCTCGCTGACGAACGCGGCGTCGAGCCAGGGCTTGTAGATGCGCAGCCCCGGGTTGGCCAGCAACCCGTAACGGTAGAAGCGCTCGATGTCGTTGCCCTTGAAGGTCGAGCCGTCACCCCAGATCGACACGTCGTCGGCCTGCATCGCCCGCACGAGCAGGGTGCCGGTGACGGCGCGGCCCAGCGGCGTGGTGTTGAAGTAGGTCCGGCCGCCGCTGCGGATGTGGAACGCACCGCAGGCCAGCGCCGACAGGCCCTCCTCGACGAGCGCGCTCCGGCAGTCGACGAGGCGCGCGATCTCTGCGCCGTACTCCCCGGCCCGGTCGGGCACGGTGTCGATCTCGGGCTCGTCGTACTGGCCGAGGTCGGCGGTGTAGGTGCAGGGCACGGCCCCTCGCTCCCGCATCCAGGCGACGGCCACGGAGGTGTCGAGACCTCCGGAGAAGGCGATGCCGACGCGCTCGCCGACGGGCAGGGAAGTGAGTACCTTGGACACGAGTGCAAGACTATACAGAGTGCCGCATAACCACAAATTCAGCGGCGGCCGGGGGATTCAGAAGTCGTCGACCGGCCACCCGCACGTCACCGCCTCGCCGGGCGAAACCCCCCGGGATGCACCATCGTGGCGGGCATGCGACGCATCGTTCTGTCCCTGTCCCTGTCCCTCGGTCTCATCGCACCGGGTGTCGCCGTGCTCGCCCCGGCCCAGGCGGACGCACCCCCGTCCTCCCACGGGCGCGCGAAGTTCACCGAGCCGCTGGTCCACGCGCACCGTGGCGCGTCCGGCTACCGGCCCGAGCACACCCTCGACGCCTACCGGCTGGCCGTGGAGCAGGGTGCCGACTACATCGAGCCCGACCTCGTCATGACCAGGGACGGCGTGCTCGTCGACCGGCACGAGCCCGAGATCGGCGGGACGACGGACGTCGCGACGCGCGCGGAGTTCGCGGACCGCCGCGTCACCAAGCAGCTCGACGGGTCGGCCGTGACCGGCTGGTGGGTGGAGGACTTCACCCTCGCCGAGCTGAAGACGCTGCGCGCCGAGGAGCGGCTTCCGGCGCTGCGGCCCGAGAGCGCGAGCTACGACGGCCAGTTCGAGGTGCCGACCCTCGACGAGGTCCTCGCGCTGCGCGAGCAGCTGAGCAGGGAGAGCGGGCGCACCATCGGCGTCATCCCCGAGATCAAGCACTCGACGTTCCTCCACGACGCGGGCCTCGACCCCGAGGTCGCCCTCATGGACGCACTCGAGTCGCACGGGCTCAACCGTCCGAACGCGGCGCTCTGGGTGCAGAGCTTCGAGCTCACCCCGCTCGTCCGGCTCGACGACGAGCTCGGCTACAAGGCCAACCTCGTCTTCCTCGTCAGTGCGAGCGGCGCCCCGTACGACCTCGAGGCGCAGGGTGACCCGCGGACCTACACCGACCTGCTCACGCCGACCAGCCTCAAGGCGCTGAGCAAGGACCTCGACGGGCTCGGGGTCGACAAGAGCCGGGTCATCCCGCGCCTCAAGGACGGCACGCTCGGCACGCCGACCGCGCTCGTCGCCCACGCCCGCCAGGCCGGGCTCGACGTCACGCCGTGGACCTTCCGCGCCGAGAACCAGTTCCTCCCGGTCGACTACCGCGTCGGCACGAACCCCGCGACGCACGGCCGGATGGCCGACGAGGTGACCCGCTTCTTCGAGGCCGGCGTCGACGGCGTGTTCTGCGACCAGCCCGACATCTGCGTCGCTGCCCGTGCGGAGTTCCTCGCGCCCTGAGGCCGGCCGCGGACGGGGCGGTGCGCGGGCTCCGCGCACCGTCCCGTCCGGCGACGGACGACGGCACACTGGAGGCGTGGACAGGGACACTGCCCTCGTCGCCGCCTCCGCGGCCCAGCTGACCGCAGACCTCGTGGGTGAGGCCATCGCGGTCCGGCGCGGTCGTGCCTCCGACCCCGTGCTGGTCCGCTGGAACCTCCCTCGCGACCACCTGGTGCGCAACGCGATCGTCCTGGGGACGGCCCAGTCGGCGCCGAACGTCATGATGGCGAACCAAACGGTGGCCCTCGTGCTGCTCGCCCGCGATCGAAGCCCACGAGCCCGCCGCGCCCTGGGCGTCCTCGGCCTGATGATGATGGGTGGCTACCTCATCGAGCGGGAGTCACCGCTGTGGCGAGGGCACGGTGACGCGTTGGCGACACCGGTGTTCGCCGTGGAGCTCGCGGGGGCGGCCGCCATGGCCGTGCTCGGCCTGCAGCGCAGCCGCGACCGAGCGGTGCGCGCGGAGGTGCTCGCCCCCTGACAGATGTCATGGTGAGGTCGTGTTTCCCGGCACTGTCGTCGCACCCCCGCGGCGACCGAACCTTGAGGCATGAACCACCACGACAGTCCCGCCGTCGAGCTGACGGCCCTCACCAAGTCCTTCCCCGGCCGCGCCGGAGCCGTCCAGGCGGTGCGCGGCATCGACCTCACGGTCGACCGAGGCGAGGTCGTCGCGTTCCTCGGGCCCAACGGCGCCGGCAAGACGACGACCCTCGACCTCGTGCTCGGCCTCACGTCCCCGACGTCCGGCAGCGTCCGCGTCCTGGGGCAGTCGCCACGCGACGCCGTCCGGGCCGGTCGGGTCTCGGCGGTCCTGCAGACCGGCGGCCTTCTGCGTGACCTCACGGTGCGCGAGACCGTCGAGCTCATCGCGAGCACGTATGCCGTGCACGCACCGGTCGACGACGTGCTGCGGCGAGCGAACCTCACCACGGTCACGAGCCGCAAGGTCTCGAAGTGCTCCGGTGGCGAGCAGCAGCGCCTGCGTTACGCCCTCGCCCTCCTGCCCGACCCCGAGCTGCTCATCCTCGATGAGCCGACGGCCGGCATGGACGTCTCTGCGCGGCACACCTTCTGGGACTCGATGCACGCCGAGGCGGCGGCCGGCCGCACCATCCTCTTCGCGACCCACTACCTCGAGGAGGCCGACTCCTTCGCCGGTCGCATCGTCCTCGTGGCGGGCGGGAGGGTCGTGGCCGACGGCCCCACGGACGTCATCCGCGGCCGGGCCCTGGGTCGCACCGTGTCGGCACGCCTCGACCTCGACCTCGTCGACGCAGCCGTCAGCCACCTGCGTTCCCTCGCGGCGGTGCACGACGTCCGGGTCGACCACGACCGCCTCACCGTGACGACGTCGGACTCCGACGCCGTGGCCCGTTCCCTGCTCAACGGCCTCGCGGCACGCGACCTCGAGGTCACCACGGGCTCGCTCGAGTCCGCCTTCCTCGCCCTGACGGGCACCACCGACACCGCCTCCGAAGGAGCAGCAGCATGACCGCCACGACCATGACCTCACCCGGCCGCCGACCCGGCCGCCGACCCGGCCCCGGCCGCGCCACCCCGGAGCCCGGCGCCACGCGACGCGAGGCGAGGGCGCGAGGGGAGCGGACGGCATACGTGCGTCTCGAGCTGCGACGGACGGTGCGCGACCTCGTCACGATGTTCTTCGTCGTGGGGCTGCCCGCGTTCATGTACGTCCTCTTCGGCGCCAGCGCCGGCTACTCGCAGGAGAACGCCGGCAACGGCAACGTCGCCCTCTACGTGATGATCTCGATGGCGGCCTACGGCGCCGTCACGGCGACCGTCGGCATCGGCGGGACGGCGGCCGTCGAGCGGATGCAGGGCTGGGGACGCCAGCTCGGGCTCACGCCGCTGAGGGACGGGACGTACGTCGCGACCAAGGCCGTCGTGGCCCTCGTCGTCGCCACCCTGCCGATCCTCGTCGTCTACGTCCTCGGGATGCTCACGGGCGCCGAGGGCACGGCGACGGCCTGGCTCGGGAGCGCGGCGATCCTCGTCGTGGGCGCCGTGATGTTCGCGCTCTACGGACTGATCTTCGGGCTGGCGTTCCGGTCCGAGTCGGCCGTCACGGCGGCGGGGGGCTCGCTCGTGGTCCTTGGCTTCCTGGGCAACATCTTCTTCCCGCTGAGCGGCATCCTGCTCGACATCGCCCGGTTCACGCCGCTGTACGGATACGTCTCGCTGGCGCGCTACCCGCTCACCGAGGGGCACGTCGTCGACAGCCGGGGCGGCCTCACCCATGAGGCGCTGTGGATGTCGGTGACTAACGTTGCGGTGTGGACGGTGATCTTCGCGGTGCTCGCGACCTGGCTCGTGCGTCGCAGCCGCGGCCGGCAGTGAGCGCCCACGCCTCGGCGCCGCCCTCCCCATCGCTGCAGGTCCACCCCTGGCAGCGGTGGGGCTGGGTCATGGGCGGGGTGTGGCTGGTCTTCCTCGCGTTCCCGATCGCCGGCGTCGTCGACAGTGGTGAGAGCCGGCCACGCATCATCGCCGGGGTCGCCCTCTACGTCGTCTTCGCCGGCGTCTACATCAGGGGTTCCGCGCCATGGCGCGGGCCGCCTCCCGAGCCGACGTGGTGCGCGGGGGCGTCGCCCACCTCGTCGCGCTCACCCTCATCTGCGTCGTCATCCACCTGCTCGTGGGGTCGGCGTCCGTCGGCGGTGGTCCGTACCTCGTCGCGCTCGCGATGTTCGTCCTGCCGATGTGGGCCGCGGTCGGCGTGACCGTGGTCGTCCTGATCGTCACGACCTGGCTCACGGCGGTGTCCAGCGAGCTGGCGGACACCTGGTACCTGTCGGGCGTCGTCCTGCTCGTCGCCGTCGTCACCGCCGTCGTCCGGACGATCGAGCGACGCGGCATGCTGCACGACGAGCTGGCCGCGGAGCTCACGGTCTCGGCCGAGCGGGACCGGCTGGCGCGCGACGTCCACGACGTCATCGGTCACACCCTCACGGCGATGAGCCTCAAGGCCGACGTCGCGGAGCGGCTCGTCGACACGGATCCCGAGCGCGCGCGTCGGGAGATCGCCGAGGTCGGCGTGCTGAGCCGCCAGGCGCTCGCCGAGGTGCGCGCCGCGGTCGGCGGCATCCGCTCGGCCCGGCTCGACGACGAGATCGCTTCCGCCGAGCGGGTGCTCGCGTCCGCCGGGATCGCCGCGGACATGCCGCAGGACCTCTCGGTCGTCGACCCGCGCCACCGCGTGGTGCTCGCGTGGGTGCTCCGTGAGGCCGTCACCAACGTCGTGCGCCACAGCGACGCCTCGGTATGCCGTGTGGTCCTGGGCCGGTCCTCGCTCACCGTCGAGGACGACGGGCGCGGACCGTCCGGGCTGCGCGAGGGCAACGGCCTGCGCGGGGTGCGCGAGCGGGTCGACGCGGCCGGGGGAGCGCTGCGGGTCGTCGACGCCGCGCCGGGAACCCGCCTCGAGGTGACCCTGTGATCCGGGTGCTCGTCGCCGACGACCAGGCCCTCGTGCGCGGTGCGATCGTCACCCTGCTCGGGCTGGAGCCGGACCTGGAGGTGGTCGCCGAGGCCGGGCGCGGTGACGAGGTGCTCGGGCTGCTCTCCGAGCACGAGGTGGACGTCGCCCTCATCGACGTCGAGATGCCCGGGCTCGACGGCATCGAGGTGTGCCGGGCCATGTCCGCCGCCGGGCTCGCCACCCGCGCCCTCGTCGTCACGACGTTCGGTCGGCCCGGGTTCGTGCGGCGGGCGCTCGAGGCGGGCGCGGCCGGCTTCGTCGTCAAGGACACCCCCGCCTCGGAGCTCGCCGACGCGGTCCGCCGGGTCCACGCGGGGGAGCGGGTCGTCGACGGGGCGCTGGCGGCCGAGTCGCTCATCGAGGGGCCGAACCCGCTCACGCCGCGCGAGCGGGACGTGCTCCGTGCGGCGCTCACCGGCGCCCCGGTCTCGGTCGTGGCAGCCACGGTGCACCTGTCCGAGGGGACGGTGCGCAACCACCTGTCGTCGGCGATGGCCAAGACCGGGACGGCGACGCGGGCCGAGGCCGCCAACCACGCCCGCGACCGTGGCTGGCTCTGACCGGAGGGGCCCCGGCCGCGAGCCGGCCGGCATACGCCTGCTTGCGTCCGCAACCCTGGTCGGTATCCCGACCAGGGTTGCGGACGCAGGGGTGACGTGACCGGCGGGTCACGCCAGCGGGGTCAGGAGTCCCCGCCCTCGTTGCCGCTCGTGCCGGCGCGGACGTCGAGCAGCTCGTACTTCTCGGCGGCCTTCGTCGGCACGTCCGCGGCGACCTCGCCGCGCGCCGCGAGCACCTGGAGGGTGCGCACCGCGAGCGACGGTCCGTCGACGTGGAAGAAGCGTCGCGCCGCCGGCCGGGTGTCGGCGAAGCCGAAGCCGTCGGTGCCGAGCGAGTGGAACTCGCCGGGGACGTACTGGGCGATCTGGTCGGGCACCGCCCGCATGTAGTCCGACGTCGCGAGGACCGGTCCGTCGGCGTCCCGGAGCCGCTGGGTCACATAGGGGACGCGCACCTCGTTCTCCGGGTGGAGGAAGGCCTCCTCGTCGCAGGAGAGCCCGTCGCGGCGCAGCTCGCCCCACGACGTCACGGACCAGACGTCGGCCGCGACGCCCCAGTGGTCGGCGAGCAGGCGCTGGGCCTCGAGGGCCCACGGCACGCCGACACCCGAGGCGAGCAGCTGCGCCCGGGGCGGCTGGTGCGTCCAGCCCTCCGTCTCGGCCTTGTTGAGGAGGTAGAGGCCACGCAGGATGCCCTCGCCGTCCACGTCCTCGGGCTCGGCCGGCTGCACGTTGGGCTCGTTGTAGACGGTGATGTAGTAGATGAGGTTCTCGGGGTCGTCGCCGTACATGCGCCGCAGGCCCTCGCGCATGATGTGGCCGATCTCGTAGCCGAAGGCCGGGTCGTAGGCGAGCACCGCCGGGTTGGTCGACGCCAGCAGCGGCGAGTGCCCGTCCGCGTGCTGAGTGCCCTCACCGGTGAGGGTCGTCCGGCCGGCCGTGGCGCCGATGAGGAAGCCACGGGTCAGCTGGTCGGCGGCCGCCCAGATCCCGTCACCGGTGCGCTGGAACCCGAACATCGAGTAGAAGACGTAGATCGGGATCATCGGCTCGCCGTGCGTCGAGTAGCTCGTCCCGGCGGCGGTGAAGGCCGCCACCGACCCGGCCTCGTTGATGCCCGCGTGGAGGATCTGCCCCGACACCGACTCGCGGTAGCTGAGCATGAGGTCGTGGTCCACCGGCGTGTAGTTCTGGCCGTGCGGGTTGTAGATCTTGAGCGTCGGGAAGAACGAGTCCATCCCGAAGGTGCGGGCCTCGTCGGGGATGATCGGCACGACGCGCTTGCCGAACTCCTTGTCGCGCATGAGGTCCTTGAGCAGCCGGACGAACGCCATCGTCGTCGCGATGGTCTGCTTGCCCGAGCCCTTGCGCACCTGCTTGTAGGCGTCGTCCCCGGGCAGCGACAGCTGGGTGTACTTGCTGCGGCGCTGGGGGATCGAGCCGCCGAGGGCGCGACGCCGCTCGAGCATGTACTCGAGGGTCGGGTCGGTCTCTCCCGGGTGGAAGTACGGCGGCTGGTAGGGGTTGTCGTCGATCTGCTTGTCCGTGATGGGCAGGCGCAGGACGTCGCGGAACGTCTTGAGGTCGTCGACGGTCATCTTCTTCATCTGGTGCGTCGCGTTGCGACCGGCGAAGTGGCTGCCGAGGGCGTAGCCCTTGATGGTGTGCGCGAGGATCACGGTCGGCTGCCCGGTGTGGTTGACCGCCGCCTGGTAGCCGGCGAAGACCTTGCGGTAGTCGTGCCCACCGCGCTGGAGGTCGTGCCAGATCTGGTCGTCGGTGAGTCCCTCGACCATCTTGCGCGTGCGCGGGTCGCGTCCGAAGAAGTGCTCGCGGACGTAGGCGCCGTCGTTGGCCCGGAACGTCTGGTAGTCACCGTCGGTCGTCGTGTTCATGATGTGCTTGAGGGCGTGGTCGCGGTCGGCGGCCAGCAGCGGGTCCCACCCGCGTCCCCAGATGACCTTGACGACGTTCCAGCCGGCGCCGCGGAAGAACGCCTCGAGCTCCTGGATGATCTTGCCGTTGCCGCGCACCGGGCCGTCGAGGCGCTGGAGGTTGCAGTTGACGACGAAGGTGAGGTTGTCGAGCTCCTCGTTGGCCGCGAGCTGGAGCAGCCCGCGCGACTCCGGCTCGTCCATCTCGCCGTCGCCGAGGAAGGCCCACACCCGCTGGTCGGAGGTGTCCTTGAGCCCGCGGTTGTGGAGGTACTTGTTGAACTGCGCCTGGTAGATCGCGTTCATCGGGCCGATGCCCATCGACACCGTCGGGAACTGCCAGTAGTCCGGCATCATCCGCGGGTGCGGGTAGGACGACAGCGCGCGGATCTTGCCGTCGACGATGTGGCTCTTCTCCTGGCGGAAGCCGTCGAGGTCGGTCTCACCGAGGTGGCCCTCGAGGAAGCTCCGGGCGTACATGCCGGGGGAGGCGTGGCCCTGGTAGAAGATCTGGTCGCCGCCGCCGGGGTGGTCCAGGCCGCGGAAGAAGTGGTTCATGCCCACCTCGTACAGCGTGGCCGCCGAGGCGTAGGTGGAGATGTGCCCACCGACCGAGACCCCGGGTCGCTGCGCGCGGTGCACCATGACGGCCGCGTTCCAGCGGATCCACCGGCGGTACTGGCGCTCGACGTCCTCGTCACCGGGGAACCAGGGTTCCTGCTCCTGGTCGATGCTGTTGACGTAGTCCGTCGCCGTGAGTGACGGGACACCGATCTGGTTCTCGCGGGCCCGCTCCAGCAGCCGCAGCATGACGTAGCGGGCACGCTGGCGCCCACCGTCGTCGATCAGCTGGTCGAGCGAGTCCAACCACTCCGAGGTCTCCTCGGGGTCGATGTCGGTGAGGCTGCTCGGGAGGCCATTGAGGATCGGGCCGGCTTCCTCGCGAAACGTCACGACGGTGTCCCTTCTCTTGCGTCCACGACCGGTGAGGTCGACTCGCTCCATCCTGTCACTGGGGAGTGGCCGTCGTCACACGCGGGTCGGCTGGCAGGCTGGGGGCCATGACGACGGACGTGGACCCCGACGCGACGGGCGCGGACCCCGACGCCGTGACCCTGCGAGGGGACGAGCTCCCGTGGCGGAGCGTCAGTCCCGCCCTGCGCACGGTGCGGCTCATCAGCCTCTTCGCGTGGCTCACGCCGTTCGTCGTCGCGTTCGTCGTCCTCGCGGTCCTCGTCTCGCCGTGGTTCTGGCTCGGGGCCGGCGTGCTCGCCGCGCTGGTCGCCTGGGCCGCGTGGCTCATCGTCCGGCAGGTCTCGGCGATCACGTGGATCGAGCTGCCCGACGAGATCGTCATCCGCAAGGGCCGCCTCTTCCGCTCGCTCGTGAGCATCCCCTACGGCCGCCTCCAGTACATCGACGTCGAGTCCGGGCCGTTGATGCGCTCGCGCGGGATCGCGTCCTGCGAGTTCCACACCGCCTCACCGGAGAGCGGTGGCACCCTGCCCGGGCTGCCCACCGAGGAGGCCGAGGCCCTGCGGGGCCGCCTGGCCGCTCGCGGCGAGGCCCAGCGAGCCGGCCTGTGACCGAGCCCGACACCACACCCGCGCCGGCGCCCCGACGCGACCTCGCGCTGCACGAGTGGCAGCACCTGCACCCGCTCTCACCCGTCCTGCGCGGCGGTCTCGTCGGCGTGGCCGTCCTCGGGTATGCCGCGTCCCAGTTCGTCGACGACCTCTTCCTCGGGCTCGGCGGGGGAGAGCGCGAGCGGGACCCGGACGACGGCACCGACCAGGGCATCCGTGAGGGCCTGGGCTTCCTCTTCGACCACTCGCTCGTGGCAAGTGCCGTGGTGCTGTCCGTGCTCGGCGTCATCGGCCTCGTCGGCTGGCTCACCTGGCGCTTCTCGAAGTTCCGCGTCGCGGACGGGCAGATCGAGTTCCGCAAGGGTTGGCTGTTCCGGGAGCACCGGCAGGTCCCGCTCGAGCGCGTCCAGGCGATCGAGATCAGCCGGCCGCTGCTCGCCCAGCTGACCGGGCTGTCGCAGGTCATCGTCCAGTCGGCGGGTGGCGGGGACTCCCACCTCAAGCTCGCCTTCCTCGGCGCCGCCCGCGCCGACGAGGTGCGACGTGAGCTGCTGGTCCTCGCCGGACGCCGGGACGAGGCGGGGCGCGCCGGCGCCGGCGGCGCCGACGCCGGTCACGACGGCACCGGTGGGGACGGTGCGGCCGTCGGCCCTCTGGCCGGTCCGGGGGGCGACGTCGACGGTGGCCGCGAGGTCCTCCGGGTCCCGAACTCGCGCCTCTTCGTCGCGACGATCCTCCACGGCGGCACGATCGTCCTCGGTGCCGTCGCGCTCCTCGTCGGCACCCTCGCGCTCGCGACCTACGGGTCCTCCCTCAAGGTGCTCACCGGTGTCGTCATCGCCCTGCCGGCCCTGGGGCCCCTCGCCTTCGGTCTCGCCGTCAACCGGGTCGGCGAGCTGCTCAAGCACGGCAACTTCCGGCTGGCCGACACCGGCACCGCGGCCCGGATCCAGCACGGGCTCACGGACAAGCGCACGACGACGATCCCGCTGCACCGCATCCAGGCCGTCGGGATGGTCCAGCCGATGTGGTGGCGGCCGTTCGGCTGGTGGCGGGTCAAGGTCAACGTCGCGGGGATCGCCCACGACGCCTCGGGCAGCACCGACAACGAGACGACGGTGCTCCCGGTGGGGACGCTCGAGCAGGCGCTCGCGGTGCTCACCCTCCTCGACCCGGCCCTGTCCGAGGCCGACCTGCGCAGCGCCGCGCTCGGCGACGGCGTCGAGGGTGGGTGGACGCTCGTCTCCGAGCGGGCCAGGCGGCTCGACCCGCTGAGCTGGCATCGCTCCGGGTTCGCCGTGTCGGAGCACTCGCTCATGGTCCGCACCGGCCGGCTGTGGCGGCGGGTCTCCGTCATGCCGCACGCGCGGGTCCAGTCGCTCAGCCTGGCCCAGGGGCCGCTCGAACGCCGGCTCGACCTCGTCACCGTGTCCCTCGTGTCCACCCCGGGTCCGGTCGACGTGAGCATCCACCACCTCGCGTCCGCGACGGCCGCCCGGCTCCTCCGCGACGAGGCGAGCCGGGCCCGTGCGGCACGGGCAATCTCGCGAAGCGCTTGCACCGAACCCGACCTTCCTAGTCAACTAGTGCCCCCAGCCCGAACCGACGAGAGGTAACCCGACCGTGAACACCCCTGCACCACCGCCCGCCGACCCGGGGGCGGAGGGCCCGGCCGGCGTCGAACGCCTCGGGTTCGCCGCCGAGCAGATCGTGCAGGAGTTCGGCTGGGCCGAGGACGTCGACGACGACTTCCGCTTCGCCGTCGAGGACGTCATCGGCTCCGACCTCGAGGACGAGGACTACACCGGCGAGACCGACGCCGTCCTCCTGTGGTGGCGAGCCGAGGACGGTGACCTCACCGACGCCCTCGTCGACCTCGTCGTCGTGCTCGGGGAGGCCGGCTTCGTCCTCGCGCTCACCCCGAAGGGTCGCGACGACGGCGCCGTCGACCCGGCCGAGATCGACGAGGCGTCGACCACCGCCGGGCTCCACGCGGCCGGTGCCTTCAACGCCTCGCCGCGCTGGCGGGCGACCAAGCTCGTCGCCCCCAGGACTCGTCGCTGACAGGGGGTTGGGGCAGACTGCACGCCATGACGGACACCTCGGGTGGGCTTGACGTGGGGACGCGCGCGCCCTCGTTCAGCCTGCGTGACCAGAACGGTGCCGAGGTCGCGCTGGCGGACCACCTCGGGCAGCGTCACGTGCTGCTCGTCTTCTACCCGTGGGCCTTCTCGGGGATCTGCACCGGGGAGCTCACCGAGATCCGCGACGACCTCGGCCGGTTCGTGACGGAGGACGTCCAGGTCGTCACGGTGTCGTGCGACGCGATGTTCTCGCTGCGGGCGTATGCCGACCGTGACGGCTACTTCTTCCCGCTCCTGTCCGACTTCTGGCCCCACGGCGAGGTCGCTCGCGCCTACGGCGTCTTCGACGAGGAGGCGGGGGTCGCCCGACGCGGCACGTTCCTCATCGACCCCGACGGGGTGATCCGGTGGTCCCTCGTCAGCGGCATCGGTGAGCGACGCGACTTCAGCGGCTACCACGACGCCCTCGCCCGCGCCTGACCCTCCCTGACAGAATGGGCGCCCCGTCGCGGCCCGCCGCCGCGTCAGGGCCTGTAGCTCAGTTGGTAGAGCACCGCGTTTACACCGCGGGTGTCGTCGGTTCGAGGCCGGCCGGGCCCACATGACTGTTCTCCTGCGGGACGTCGTCGACGTCCTCGAACGCCTCTACCCACCGACGACCGCCCAGTCCTGGGACCGGGTGGGACTCGTCACGGGCGACCCCGAGCAGCCGGTCGAGCGGGTGCTGCTCGCGCTCGACCCGACGCTGGCCGTGATCGAGGAGGCCCGGGAGCTGCACGCGGACCTGCTCCTCACGCACCACCCCCTGCTCCTGCGTGGCGTGCACTCGGTCGCGACGACGACGGCCAAGGGGGCGAGCGTGACCGGACTCGTCGTCGGCGACATCGCGCTCTACGTCGCCCACACCAATGCAGACGTCGCGGCCGAGGGCGTCTGCGAGGCACTCGCCACCGCTGCCGGCCTCACCTACACCCGGCCGTTGGTCCTGGTCGAGGACCAGCCGCTCGGCCGCGTGGGCCGGCTCGCCGCGCCGACGACGCTCGGCGAGTTCGCGACTGCCCTGCACGCCGCCCTGCCCCGGGCCGCGGGTGGCCTGCGCGTCGCGGGTCCGACGGAGGCGACCGTCGAGACCGTTGCCGTCCTCGGCGGCTCGGGCGGCGACCAGTTCGAGGCCGTCCGCACCTCGGGCGCCGACGTCTACGTCACCGCGGACCTGCGCCACCACCCCGCGCTCGAGGCCCGTGAGGAGGCGCGCGGCGGCCCGCCGTTCCTCGTCGACGCCGGCCACTGGTCGAGCGAGTCGGTGTGGCTGCCGACCGTGCGGGACGCCCTCACCCGTGCGCTTAGGGTGGACATCGACATCAGCACAGTGCGCACCGACCCGTGGACCTTCACGGTCGGGGCGGAGAACCTCGGAGGTATGCCGTGAAAGCGGACCCAGCGCGTCAGTCCAAGCTGCTCGACCTCCAGACCATCGACACCCGGCTGTCGCAGATCGAGCACGCCCGCAAGACCCTCCCGCAGCACGCCGAGATCGCCGACCTCGAGGGCAAGGCCCAGCTCCTCGACGACCAGCTCGTGCGCTCGCGCACCGAGCTCGGCGACGTGCAGCGCGAGCTCGCCAAGGCGGACTCGGACGTCCAGCAGGTCCGGGACCGGGTGACCCGTGACCAGCAGCGGCTGGACTCCGGTGTCGGCACCGCCAAGGACCTCACCGCGATCCAGCACGAGCTCGAGTCCCTCGGTCGGCGGCAGTCCGCCCTCGAGGACGTGGAGCTCGAGGTGATGGAGCGGGCCGAGGCCATCCAGAACGACGTGCGCGAGCTCGAGCGTGGCCGCGGCGAGCTGACCGAGCGCCTCAGTGCGCTCGAGTCCGCGCGCGACGACCGGCTCGCCGAGCTCGACGGTGACGCGGCCAACATCGTGGCGCCCCGGACCCGGACCGTCGAGCTCGTCGGCGACGACCTCGTGGCCCTCTACGACAAGATCCGCGCCACCAGCGGGACGGGTGCGGCACCCCTGCGCCAGCGACGCTGCGGCGGCTGCCAGCTCGAGCTCAACCCGGTCGAGCTGGCCCGGATCAAGGCGGCCCCGGAGGACGAGGTCATCCGCTGCGAGGAGTGCCGCCGGATCCTCGTGCGCCTGCCCGAGTCCGGCCTCTGAACGGCTCCTGACGACCCGGGCGCCCGCGCCTACGCTGGCCGCATGAGCTATGCCGGTGATGTCACTCCCGCCGAGGCGCATGCCGCGGTGACCGACTCCGACGACCCCGTCCTCGTCGACGTGCGCACGCGCGCCGAGTGGACCTACGTCGGTGTCCCGCAGCTGGAGACCGGACGGACGCCGCTCCTCGTCGAGTGGCAGCGCTGGCCCGACGGCAGCGTCAACGACGCGTTCGTCGACGAGCTGCGGGCGGCCGGCGTCGCGGAGGGCACGCCCCTCTACTTCATCTGCCGCTCGGGGGTGCGGTCGGTCGCGGCTGCGGAGGCCGCGACCGCGGCCGGTCTCGGGCCGGCATACAACGTTCTCGAGGGTTTCGAGGGCCCGCACGGCGCCGACGGCCACCGGACCGTCGGCGGCTGGAAGGCTGCCGGTCTCCCGTGGACGCAGGGGTGAGCGCGGGGGACGAGCCGGGCCGGTCGTTCCGGCCCGAGACCCTGGCCGTGCGAGGAGGCCTGTCGCGCACCGGGTTCGACGAGACCAGCGAGGCGATGTTCCTCACGTCGGGCTTCGTCTACGAGTCCGCCGAGCAGGCCGAGGCGGCGTTCAAGGACGAGATCGACAAGTTCATCTACAGCCGCTACGGCAACCCCACCGTGCGCATGTTCGAGGAGCGGCTGCGCCTGCTCGAGGGCGCGGAGGCCTGCTTCGCGACCGCCTCGGGCATGGCCGCCGTCTGGGTGGCCCTGGCCGCCCTGTGCGGGCAGGGCGACCGGGTCGTGTCGTCGCGGGCGCTCTTCGGGTCGTGCTTCGTCATCGTCGACGAGATCCTCCCGCGCTTCGGCGTCGAGACCGTCGTCGTCGACGGCCCGGACCTGGCGCAGTGGGAGGAGGCGCTCTCGGTGCCGACCGCCGCGGTCTTCTTCGAGACGCCCAGCAACCCGATGCAGGAGCTCGTCGACATCGAGGCGGTGTCTCGGCTCGCGCACGCCGCGGGCGCCGTCGTCGTCGTCGACAACGTCTTCGGGACCCCGGTCTTCTCGCGCCCGCTCGACCACGGCGCCGACGTCGTCGTCTACTCCGCCACGAAGCACATCGACGGGCAGGGGCGGGTTCTCGGCGGTGCGGTCCTCGGGCCGGCCGAGTTCATCGACGGCCCGGTCAAGAACCTCATGCGGCACACCGGCCCGGCGATGTCCCCGTTCAACGCGTGGGTGCTCCTCAAGGGTCTCGAGACGATGTCGCTGCGGGTCCGGCAGATGGCCGACAACGCGCTGGCTCTCGCCCGCCACCTCGACGGACGCGAGGGCGTCGTCAGGGTCGTCTACCCCATGCTCGAGAGCCACCCGCAGCACGAGCTGGCCCTGCGCCAGATGGGCGGCGGCGGCACGGTCGTGACGTTCGAGGTCGCCGGGGGCAAGGACGTCGCGTTCCGCCTCATGAACGCCCTGCGCCTCGTCGACATCTCGAACAACCTCGGCGACGCCAAGTCGCTCGTGACCCACCCGGCCACGACGACCCACCGGCGGCTCACCGAGGAGGCCCGCGCGGCCGTCGGCATCACCGACGGGACGGTGCGGATCTCGGTGGGGCTGGAGTCGGTCGACGACCTCGTCGAGGACGTCGGGGCCGCCCTCGTGAGCGCGCTTCAGGGCTGACGCGGGAGGGCGTCCAGGACCCACGGCTTCCCGCGGCGTGCCGGGGGAGTGAGGCTGACGTCGAAGCCCTCGGCGACGATCGCGGCCAGCTTCTCGGGCGTGCGGGCCCGCTGCCCGCCCACGCAGAGGTGGCGGGCCACGAGCCCCCGGGTGTGCTTGGCCATGTGGCTCGCGCCCGGCACGCGCACCTGCACCCAGCGGTCGGCGACGTCGCCGACGGGAGTCCACGCTGCGGCATACGTCGTGCTCCGGCAGTCGACGACGACCTCGCGCCCGGCAGCGGGTGCCAGCACCTCGTCGAGGACGGGCCGCCACGCGGCCGCCACTGGTCCGAGACCCGGCAGGTTCACGTCCATCGACAGGCGGTAGGCCGTGATCCGGTCCCCGAGCCGGACCGCACCGTGGAGCGCGGAGACGACGACGACCCAGCGGTTGGCCCGGCGCCGCGCCGCGGGGTCCAGGGACGCGAGGTCGAGCGCGTCGTAGAGGACCCCGGTGTAGACGTCGGCCGCGGGGGTGGCGGGTGCGGTGCCGAGCGTGAGGTTGCGGGCCACCTCGTCGGCAAGGGCCGGTGAGACGCCGAGCACCGTTGCGGCCGTGGGCGATGCGCTTGCCCTCGTGAGGTGGGCGGCCACCCGCTCGCGCGTCGTGGCCAGCTCCGGGAAGGACCACGTGGCCGGGTCGGCCGGTCGTCCGCGCCGACGGTTGGACTTCGACTCCGACGGGGGGAGGACGATGAGCACGCGGCCACCCTACGTGCGGTGGGTAGGTTGGCGGGCATGCCACATCGCGCGATCCGCCTCGCCCCCGTCGACCCCACGACCTCCGACACCGTCCGGGAGACGCTGCTCGCCCGGTTCGCGGCGATCCGGGCCGAGGTCGGTGCGAGCGAGGTGTTCCCCCCGGACGTGCAGGCCGAGGCCGACCGGCTGGCGCAGACGCCGCCCGCGCTGCCCGAGCGCGACGAGACGGCCGTCCCCTTCGTCACCCTCGACCCGCCGACGTCGATGGACCTCGACCAGGCGATGTGCCTCGAGCGCGACGGTGACGGCTACCGGGTGCGCTACGCCATCGCCGACGTGCCCGCCTTCGTCGAGCCCGGTGGGGCGATCGACGCCGAGGCCCGACGCCGTGGCCAGACGATCTACTGCCCGGACCTCCGGGTCCCGCTGCACCCGCCCGTGCTCAGCGAGGGGGCGGCCAGCCTGCTCCCGGGTGAGGTGCGGCCGGCGTTCGTCTGGGACCTGCGGCTCGACGCCGAGGGTGAGGGGACGAGCGCGGAGGTCTACCGCGCGCTCGTCCGCTCGGTCGAGCGCTTCGACTACGCCGGGGTGCAGGAGCTCGTCGACGCGGGCACGACCGACGAGCGATGGGTCCTGCTCCGCGAGATCGGCGAGCGGCGCATTCGCCAGGAGCAGCTCCGCGGCGGCGCCAGCCTGCCGATGCCCGAGCAGGAGGTCCACCTCGGCGACGACGGCAACTTCACGCTGGCGCTGCGGCCGCCTCGCACCTGCGAGGACTGGAACGCCCAGATCTCCCTGCTCACCGGCATGGCCGCCGCCGACCTCATGCTGCACGCCGGCGTGGGCGTCCTGCGCACGATGCCCGACGCCGACCACGACGCGGTCGCGCGGTTCCGGCGCCAGGCCAGGGCCCTGGGCGCTCCCTGGCCGGCCGAGCAGGGCTACGGCGACTTCCTGCGCTCCCTCGACCGCGACGACCCCAAGCACCTCGCGCTCATCCACGCGGCCACCGCCCTCTTCCGTGGTGCCGGCTACACGCCGTTCGACGGGGACGTGCCCGAGCAGGTCGGGCACGCCGCGGTGGCCGAGGCGTACGCCCACGTCACCGCCCCCCTGCGCCGCCTCGTCGACCGGTTCGGGCTCGTCGTGTGCGAGGCCATCAGTGCCGACCGCGAGGTCCCGCCCTGGGTCCGCGAGGCCCTGCCGACGATCCCCGAGCTGATGAAGGAGTCCGACCGCCGGGCCGGCGCGGCCGACCGGATGTGCGCCGACGCCGTCGAGGCGGCCGTGCTCCACGCGCACGTCGGCGAGACCTTCGACGCCGTCGTCGTCGACCGCGACGACCGCGGGCTCGAGGTGCAGCTCCTCGCGATCCCGGTGCTCGCCCGGGCCAAGGGGCAGGGCGACCTCGGCGCGTCGGTGTCCGTCCGGCTGGAGTCCGCGGACGTCGCCACGGGCCAGGTGCGGTTCGTCGTCGCCTGACCCGGCCGTCCGCCCCTATGCTGGGGGGGCGGACGAGTCAGTCCGACGGTCGCGGCGCGGGCAACCACGTCGAGGAAAGTCCGGGCTCCACAGGGCAGGGTGGTGGCCAACAGCCACCCGGGGTGACCCGCGGGACAGTGCCACAGAGAACAGACCGCCTCCCGGTCTCGACCGGGCGGTGAGGGTGAAACGGTGGTGTAAGAGACCACCAGCGGCTCCGGTGACGGAGTCGGCTCGGTAAACCCCACCCGGAGCAAGCTCAGACAGTGTGCGTTCGAGGGCGGCCCGCCCGAGCACACGGGTAGGGCGCTGGAGGCCGCTGGCAACAGCGGTCCGAGATGGATGACCGTCAGCGTGACCCGGGCAACCGGCCACGTGACAGAACCCGGCTTATGACTGACTCGTCCGCACCCACGCCGGGTACGCGGCCTACGGTGGAGGCATGCGACTCACGCACCTCGGTCACGCCTGCCTGCTCGTCGAGATCGGCGACCAGCGCGTCCTCATCGACCCCGGCGGGTTCACCCCCGGCTTCGAGGCGGTGGGCGACCTCACCGCCGTCGTCGTGACCCACCAGCACCCCGACCACCTCGACCGGGCGAGGCTCCCGGTGCTCATGCAGCGGAACCCGCAGGCCCGGGTGCTCGCCGATCCCGGCAGCGTCGACGTGCTGTCGGGGCTCGGCGTCGACGCGCAGGCCCACGACGGCGCGACCACCCTGGGCTCGGTGACGCTCACCCCCGTCGGCGCGGTCCATGCCCTCATCCACGACGACATCGCGCGCATCCCCAACGTCGGTGTCATGCTGCGGGCCGAGGGCGAACCCGGCCTCTACCACCCCGGCGACAGCCTTGACGGCGAGCCGGGCGAGGTCGACGTCGTCGCCTTCCCGCTCAACGCCCCGTGGCAGCGCAGCCGTGACATGGCCGGCTTCCTGCGCCGGCTCAACCCGCCGGTCGCGGTGCCCATCCACGACGGGCTGCTCAACCAGGCCGGGCGCGATCTCTACCTCGGCCAGGCCCGCACGCTCGGGGGAGCGGACACCGAGGTCCGCGACCTCGCCGCGTGCGGTGCGGTGGGGTTCACGGTCCGCTGACCGCCGGGGCCGTCGCTCCCGTCCGTGCGCCGGCACGTCGTTCTCGTCCGGGCACGGCGCCCGGGCGGCAGGCCGACGCGAGAACGACGTGGCAGGTCGGTACCGTCAGTGCGAGTCGTGGTACTCCTGCGCGAGGTGCGCGGCCCCGATGATGCCGGCCTTGTTCTCGAGCGTCGCCGGGACGATCTTGGTGCGGAGCTCGAGCAGCGGCAGGAACTGCTCCGCATCCTTGGACACGCCGCCGCCGACGACGATGAGGTCGGGCCAGAGGAGGTTCTCGAGGTGGCTGTAGTAGCGCTGCAGCCGCTTCGTCCACTCGGGGTAGCTCAGCCCCTCGATGTCCTTGATCGAGGAGGCCGCGCGCTTCTCCGCGTCGAAACCGTCGAGCTCGAGGTGACCCAGCTCGGAGTTGGGGACGAGGACGCCGTCGTGGATGAGCGCGGTGCCGATGCCGGTGCCCAGCGTCGTGAGGATGACGAGGCCCTTCTGCCCCTTGGCGGCGCCGTAGTGCAGCTCGGCGACCCCGGCCGCGTCGGCGTCGTTGACGAGGACGATGTCGTGGCCGAGCTTCTTCTCGAGGAGCTTCTCGGCCTCGAAGTCGAGCCAGGACTTGTCGATGTTCGCGGCGGAACGCACCACGCCCCGCGTGACGACACCGGGGATGGTGATGCCGATGGGGGAGTCGCCCCGGACGTCGTCGAAGTGGTCGACGATCTGGTCGATGACGTCAGCGACGGCCTCGGGCGTGGACTCCGCCGGCGTGCCGATGCGCTTGCGCTTGGCCGCGAACTCACCCCTGGCCAAGTCGACCGGCGCTCCCTTGATCCCGCTCCCGCCGACGTCGATGCCCAGCGGCAGACCGGTCTTCTTGCTCATGGGGACTCCTTCGTCCGGGGTCGTGCGGGTGTCGTGCGGGGTCAGGCGAGGGTGAGGATCTCGTTGCCGCTGTCGGTGATGAGGATGGTGTGCTCGAACTGTGCCGAGCGCCTGCGGTCCGCGGTGACGACGGTCCAGTCGTCGTCCCACATCTCCCACGCCTCCGTGCCGAGGTTGAGCATCGGCTCGACGGTGAAGGTCATCCCCGGCTCGATGACGGTGTCGTAGGACGGGGCCGCGTCGTAGTGCGGGATGACGAGCCCCGAGTGGAAGGAACGGCCGATGCCGTGGCCGGTGAAGTCGCGCACGACGCCGTAGCCGAACCGGCGGGCGTAGCTCTCGATGACCCGGCCGATGACGTTGACCCGACGGCCGGGCAGGGCGGCCCTGATCCCGCGCATCATCGCCTCGTGGGTCCGTTCGACGAGCAGGCGCGACTCCTCGTCGACGTCGCCGCAGAGGTAGGTCGCGTCCGTGTCACCGTGCACGCCGCCGATGTAGGCCGTGATGTCGATGTTGACGATGTCGCCGTCCTCGAGCCGGCGGGAGTCCGGTATGCCGTGGCACACGACCTCGTTGACCGACGTGCACAGCGACTTGGGGAACCCACGGTAGCCGAGGGTGGAGGGGTAGGCGCCGTGGTCGAGGAGGAACTCGTGACCGACGCGGTCGACCTCGTCGGTGGTGACTCCGGGGGCGATGACGGCGGCTGCGGCGGCCATGGCCCGGGCCGCGATCCGGCCCGCCACCCGCATGAGCTCGATCGTCTCGGCGTCCTTGACCTCCGGGGAGAGGAACTTGTCGGGCGTGGGCCTGTCGACGTACTCCGGGCGCTCGATGGTCGCGGTCACGACGCGTCTCGGAGAGACCTCTCCCGGAGCGACACTTCCGTAGGTCATCGGCATACGGTGGAGTCTAGGCAGAGTGCCGCACAGGTTGACGAGGAGGACAGCGTGGCGTACTGGTACAACATCGCGACCCAGCAGGTCGAGACCGACGACAACCGCAGCCGCAACGACGACGTCATGGGACCGTACGACACCGAGGACGAGGCGCGCGGCGCCCTCGCCAGCGCCCGCGAGAACACCGAGCAGTGGGACGCCGAGGACCGCGCGTGGGAGGGCAAGGACGACGAGGACTGAGCCCCGGCCCTCATTCCTCGAAGCTGTGCTCGGCGGCGGGGAAGACGCCTGAGGCGACCTCGCCGGCATACGCCCTCGCGGCGTTGCCCAGGTCGGTCCGCATGTCGAGGTACTTCTTGACGAAGCGCGGCGCACGCCCACCGCGCAGCCCGGCCATGTCCTGCCACACGAGCACCTGGGCGTCGCAGTCCGGGCCGGCGCCGATTCCGATCGTCGGGATGCGCAGCGCCTCGGTGACCCGCTTCGCGGCGGGGGCGGGCACCATCTCCATGACGACCGCGAAGCACCCGGCCTCCTGCAGCGCGATCGCGTCCTCGAGGAGGCGATCGGCCCCGGCTCCGCGCCCCTGCACCCGGTAGCCGCCGAGCACGTGCTCGCTCTGCGGGGTGAAGCCGATGTGCCCCATGACGGGGATGCCGGCGCGCACGAGGAGCTCGACCTCCGGCACCATCGCCATGCCGCCCTCAAGCTTGACTGCGTGGGCCATGCCCTCCTTCATGAACCGTGTCGCCGTGGCGAGCGCCTGCTGCGGGCTCGCCTGGTAGGACCCGAACGGGAGGTCGGCGACGACCATCGCGTGCTTGGCGGCCGAGGTCACCGCACGGCAGAGCGGCACGAGGTGGTCGACGGTGACCGGGACCGTGGTCTCGAACCCGTAGACGTTGTTGCCGGCGGAGTCGCCCACGAGGAGGCAGGGGATGCCGGCCTCGTCGAAGATCTCGGCGGCATACATGTCGTAGGCCGTGAGCATCGCCCACTTCTCGCCCGTCTGCTTCATCTTCTGCAGATGGGGCACGCGGATGCGCTTCTGCGGAGCCGCCTGGGCACCGGTGCCGTAGGGGTTGGTGGTCTCGGCGGGGGGAGGGGGCTGCAGGCTCATGGGGGGATCCTGTCAGAGGCCACGACGACGGGCCCGCGTGCGTGGAAGGTAAAAAGCAGGTCAAGGAATTGCCAGAAACCATTGTGCAAATCGAATGCACATGTTTCTCTGCAGTAGCCGCGCCTGACCCCTGGCGGGCGATCACACTCGGAGGAACCGTGACACGACGACACACTCGCGCTCTGGCCGGACTGGCCGGAGCTGCGTTGGTGGTGAGCCTGGCGCCCATGGGAGCACAGGCGAAGGACGCAGCACCCCCGGTGGAGCCGAAGGCATCCACGACGAAGAAGGACGACCTGCCCAACCCCCTCGGCGAGGCCCAGCGGGCCCTGCGCCAGGAGGCCGTGACCAAGCTCATCAAGGGCGAGGCGACCACCGAGACCCGCGGTGGCCAGCGGGTCATCAAGCTCAAGGGCAACGCCAAGGCGCCCGCGGGCACGAGGGCCGCGAGGGACCGGTTCGTGTCCTACCCGGTGAACCGTGAGGAGTCGATCTTCACCATCCTCGGGGAGTTCGGCACCCAGACCAATGCCACCACGGGCGGCGCGCCCGGCCCGGTGCACAACGAGATCGCCCAGCCGGACCGCAACTGGAACGGCGACGCGACCGACAACAACAGCACCGAGTGGGCCGCGAACTACGACCGCGCCCACTACCAGGAGCTCATGTTCGGGGAGGGCGAGTCCTTCAAGGACTTCTACCTCAAGCAGTCCAACGGCCGCTTCCTGGCCAAGGGCGACGTGTCCGACTGGGTGAAGGTCCCTTACAACGCAGCCCGCTACGGCAGCAACAAGATCAGTGACGCCGCCGGCGCGTGGCCGTTCATCAGGGACTCGGCGACGGCATGGTTCGACGCGCAGAAGGCCGCCGGCAAGACCGACGCCGAGATCAAGACCTACCTCCAGCAGTTCGACAAGGTCGACCGCTACGACTTCGACGGTGACGGCAACTTCGCCGAGGCCGACGGCTACATCGACCACTTCCAGGCCATCCACGCCGGTGAGGGCGAGGAGGCCGGCGGCGGGGCCCAGGGCGAAGACGCCATCTGGTCGCACCGCTGGTTCGCGTACTACAACGACGCCGGCAGGACCGGACCCGCGATCAACAAGGCCGGTGGCGTGCCCCTGGGCAACTCCGGCATCTGGATCGGTGACTACACCACCGAGCCCGAGAACGGCGGCCTGGGTGTGTTCGCGCACGAGTTCGCCCACGACCTCGGCATCCCCGACTACTACGACACCGCCGGTGGTGACAACGGCACCGGTTTCTGGACGTTGATGTCCGGCGGTTCCTGGCTTAACGACGGTGGCGAGGACATCGGCTCCAAGCCGGGCTACATGGGCCCGCTCGAGAAGCTCCAGCTCGGATGGCTCGACTACACCGTCGCGAACAAGAGCGGGCGCTACACCCTCGGTCAGGCAGATCTGGACGGTGCCACGACACCGCAGGCCGTCGCCGTCCCGCTTCCCGACAAGAAGGTCGTGACGAAGTACAACACCCCGCACAGCGGTAACGCGGAGTGGTGGAGCGGGTCGGGCAACGACCTGAAGAACTCGATCACCCGTGACGTGGACCTCACCGGCAAGACCTCGGCCAGCATGTCGGCCTGGCTCGACCACGACATCGAGGAGGGCTACGACTACCTCTACGTCCAGGCCTCCAGCGATGGTGGCGCCAACTGGACCGACGTCGACGCCATCGACGGTGCGAGCAACGGCTGGGTCCAGAAGACCTGGAACCTGGACGCGTTCGCCGGCAAGCCGGCCAAGGTGCGCTTCAACTACGTCACCGATGGCGGTCTCGCCCTCAAGGGTGCGTTCGTCGACGACATCACCATCACGGCCGACGGGGCTTCCGTCCTCAACGACACCGTCGAGAACGGCGCGAACGGCTGGACGGCCGTCGGCTTCACCATCATGAGCGGCACGACCGACAAGATGTACCCGCGCATGTACCTCGTCGAGAACCGCGTGTACTCGGGGTACGACACGACGCTCAAGACCGGGCCGTACAACTTCGGCTGGGCCAGCACCAAGCCCGACTGGGTCGAGCGCTTCCCGTACCAGAACGGCATGCTCGTCTGGTACGTCGACACCTCGTTCGCTGACAACAACACCAGCACCCACCCCGGTGGCGGCATGTCACTGCCGGTCGACGCTCGTCCGGCACCCGTGAAGTTCCCCGGCGGTCAGCTGCTCGGCAACCGGCGTCAGCCGTGGGACGCCACGTTCGGCCAGGAAAAGACCGACAGGGTCACCTTCCACCGCAACGGCGTGCCGGTGACGATCGCCCCGCAGCGCGAGATCCCGTCGTTCGACGACACCGACCCGAACCGCTACTGGACCGCGGACAACCCGTGGAACTCGGTGAAGGTCGCTGGCCTCGGCACGAGGATCACCGTGTCGAACACGTCTGGTGGCGGAACCACGATGCAGCTCACGGTCAACCTCGGCTCCAAGTGACCCAGTACTGAGCTGAGTAGCCCCAAGGAGGGGGAAGGCCCCGGAGCGGTGCTCCGGGGCCTTCGCCCTGCCTCCCCCTAGGATGCCGACATGGATCGTCAGCAGGAGTTCGTGCTCCGCACCATCGAGGAGCGGGACATCCGCTTCGTCCGCCTCTGGTTCACCGACGTGCTCGGTGCGCTCAAGTCCGTGGCCGTCGCCCCGGCCGAGCTGGAGGGAGCCTTCGCCGAGGGGATCGGCTTCGACGGGTCCGTGATCGAGGGCTTCGCGCGGGTCTACGAGGCCGACATGCTCGCCAAGCCCGACCCGGCGACGTTCCAGGTGCTCCCGTGGCGTGGGGAGAGCCCGGGTACGGCCCGCATGTTCTGCGACATCACCCTCCCCGACGGCGCGCCGAGTATGGCCGACCCGCGCCACGTCCTGCAGCGGACCCTGGCCCGCGCCGCCGACCAGGGCTTCACCTTCTACACCCACCCCGAGATCGAGTTCTTCCTCTTCGAGAAGGGCTTCAAGCCGGGGGAGCAGCCGACGCCGATCGACCAGGCAGGATACTTCGACCACGTCCCGAACGGGTCCGCGCAGGACTTCCGCCGTGCGGCGATCACCATGCTGGAGTCGATGGGCATCAGCGTCGAGTTCAGCCACCACGAGGGTGCACCGGGCCAGAACGAGATCGACCTGCGGTACGCCGACGCCCTCTCGACGGCCGACAACATCATGACCTTCCGCACGGTCATCAAGGAGGTCGCGCTCGAGCAGGGCATCTACGCCTCCTTCATGCCCAAGCCCCTCGCCGAGCACCCGGGCTCGGGGATGCACACGCACATGTCGCTGTTCGACGGTGACAGCAACGCCTTCTACGAGGCGGGGGCGCCGTACTCGCTGTCCAGGACGGGGCGGCAGTTCATCGCCGGGCTGCTCCACCACGGGGCGGAGATCACCGCCGTCACGAACCAGTGGGTCAACAGCTACAAGCGCCTCTGGGGCGGGGGAGAGGCCCCGGCCCACCTCACGTGGGGGCACAACAACCGCTCCGCCCTCGTCCGGGTCCCCATGTACAAGCCCAACAAGGGGCAGAGCAGCCGCGTCGAGGTCCGGTCCATCGACTCCGCCTGCAACCCCTACCTCGCGTTCGCGGTGCTGCTCGCCGCCGGGCTCAAGGGGATCGAGGAGGGCTACGAGCTCGCTCCGGAGACGGAGGACGACGTGTGGGGCCTCACCGACGCCGAGCGCAAGGCCATGGGCATCAAGCCGCTGCCCGCCTCGCTCAACGAGGCCATCGAGGTCATGGAGGAGAGCGAGCTCGTCGCCGAGACCCTCGGCGAGCACACCTTCGACTTCTTCCTGCGCAACAAGCGCGCCGAGTGGGCCGACTACCGCGGCCAGGTGACCGCGTTCGAGCTCGAGCGGTACCTCCCGCGCCTGTGACCGGCGCACGATGAGCGCCCGCATCCCCACCGTCCCCGGCGACCTGACCCGGCTGGGGTTCGCCGACCCCCGCCGGGCCATCGGCCTCCTCTCCGACCCGGTGCTGGAGCCGCTCGTCAAGGACCGCTCCCGGGTCGAGACCGACGGGCTGGCGGTCACCCTCGCGCGGGTGGCCGACCCCGACCAGGCGCTGCTGACCCTCGTGCGGCTCATGGAGGCCCTGGGAGCGACGGGGCACGCCGACCTGCGGGAGGCTGTCGTCCCCGCCCTGCGCGAGCCGGGCAGGGCCCGCGACCGGCTCTTCGCCGTGATCGGCGCGTCCACGGCGCTCGGCGACCACCTCGTCGCCAGGCCGGAGCACTGGACGTCGGTCGTCGACGCCGTCCAGCTCGAGGTCGAGGAGCGCGTCGAGCTGTTGACCGCCGCCGTCACCGCCCCGCCGGAGGGCACGACCCCCGAGGACGCCCTGCGCATCGAGTACCGGCGCCAGCTGCTCGGCATCGCGGCGCTCGACGTCTCGCGGCCGGACCCCGCTGCCCGGCTCCCCGAGACGGCCGCGGCCCTCGCCGACCTCGCCGAGGCCGCCCTCGAGGCAGCCCTGGTCATCGCCCGCGCCGGCGTTGGCCCCGCCGCCGACCAGTGCCGCTTCGCCGTCATCGGCATGGGCAAGACCGGGGGACGGGAGCTCAACTACATCAGTGACGTCGACGTCATCTTCGTGGCCGAGCCCGCGGAGGGCGCCGACGAGGGCGAGGCGCTCTCGACCGGCACCGAGCTCGCCACCCGGCTCATCCGGATCTGCTCCAGCGCCACCGCCGCGGGCGCCCTCTGGCAGGTCGACCCGGCGCTGCGCCCCGAGGGCAAGAACGGCCCGCTCGTGCGCACGCTGCAGTCGCACCTCTCGTACTACGAGCGGTGGGCCAAGACGTGGGAGTTCCAGGCCCTGCTCAAGGCGCGCCCCATTGCCGGCGACCGGGCGCTCGGGCGGGCCTACGTCGAGGCCGTCGCACCCTTCGTGTGGTCGGCCGCCTCCCGCGAGCACTTCGTCGAGGACGTGCAGGCCATGCGCCGGCGGGTCGAGGACAACGTCCCGCACGGCGAGGCGGACCGCCAGCTCAAGCTCGGCCCGGGCGGCCTGCGCGACATCGAGTTCAGCGTCCAGCTCCTCCAGCTCGTCCACGGTCGCGCCGACCGGTCGCTCCGCTCCGGCACGACCCTCACCGCGCTCGCGGCGCTCTCCCAGAGGGGCTACGTCGGGCGGGACGACGCCCAGACCCTCGACACGGCATACCGGCTCCTGCGCACGCTCGAGCACCGCATCCAGCTGCACCGGCTCCGCCGCACCCACCTCATGCCGACGGCGCCCGCGGACCTCCGCTGGCTCGGACGTGCCCTGGGGCACACGCGCGACCCGGAGGACTCGGTCACCGCGCAGTGGCGCACCGCCGCGCGCGAGGTGCGCCGGCTGCACCAGCGGATCTTCTACCGTCCGCTGCTGTCGGCCGTGGCCCGCCTCGGGCCCGACGAGGTGCGCCTCACGCCGGAGGCGGCACGCGAGCGCCTCGCGGCCCTCGGCTTCCGCGATCCCCGGGGGGCACTCAACCACCTGCAGGCCCTCATCGACGGCGTGAGCCGGCGCGCAGCGATCCAGCGGCAGCTGCTGCCGGTGATGCTCGGCTGGTTCGCCGACGAGGCCGACCCGGACGCCGGCCTGCTCGCCTTCCGCCGGATCAGCGAGCAGCTCGGCACGACGCCGTGGTACCTCCGGCTCCTGCGCGACGAGGGCAGCGCGGCCGAGCGCCTCGCGCACACCCTCGGGCGCAGCCGTTATGCGGCCGAGCTGCTCGAGCAGGGGCCGGAGTCGGTGCAGTTCCTCGGCGACCCGAGCGGGCTGCGGCCGCGCCCGCGCGACGAGGTGCAGAACCGGATGCGGGCCGCCGCCCGCCGCAAGGACGCCCCCGAGCCGGCGGTCCTCGCCGCCCGAGCGGTCCGGCGTTCCGAGCTCTTCCGGCTCGCCGTCGCGTCGCTGCTCGGGCAGGTCACCCTCGACGAGCTCGGCACGGCGCTGGCCGACCTCAGCGGCGCGCTCATCGACGTCACCCTCGACGTCGTCCTGGCCGGGGTCGAGGAGCAGACGGGTGCCGCACCGCTCAGCCGTCACCTCGTCGTCGGCATGGGCCGGCTCGGCGGCGGCGAGGCCGCGTTCGGCAGCGACGCCGACGTCCTCTTCGTCCACGACCCCGTCGAGGGCGCCGACCCGCAGGCCGCCCAGGAGCAGGCGCTCGAGGTCGTCAAGGAGCTCATCCGGCTCCTCGCCCTCGCGGCCCCCGACCCGCGGCTCGAGGTCGACGCGGGCCTGCGGCCCGAGGGCAAGAACGGCTCGCTCACCCGCTCGCTCGACTCCTACCGCGCCTACTACGAGCGGTGGTCGCTCGTCTGGGAGTCCCAGGCGCTGCTGCGCGCGGCACCGGTGGCCGGCGACCCGACGCTCGGTGAGGCGTTCGTCGAGCTCATCGACCCGGTGCGCTGGCCCGACGGCGGCCTCGACGCCGGTCAGGTCCGTGAGATCCGCACCCTCAAGGCCCGGATGGAGTCCGAGCGCCTGCCGCGCGGCGCGGACCGCAAGACCCACTTCAAGCTCGGCCACGGCGGCCTCAGCGACGTCGAGTGGTGCATCCAGCTCATCCAGCTCGAGCACGCCCACGACCACGAGGGGCTGCGCACGACGTCGACGCTCGGCGCCCTCTCGGCGGCCGAGGCGGCCGGCCTCGTCGACGGGGAGGACGCCACCGCACTGGCCGAGGCGTGGCGCCTCGCCTCGACGATGCGCAACGCCGGGCTCCTCGCCCGCGGCCGCCCGGTGGACTCGGTGCCCTCGGACCTCCGGGACGCCGACGGGATGGCCCGGATCATGGGACTGCCGCCGAAGTCCGGCCAGGAGCTCGCCAACCGCTACCGCCGCGTCGCGCGGCGCGCGCGGCACGCGGCCGAGCACGTGTTCTACGGCGACACCTGAGGCGCGGACGTGGTCACGAACCGCGGACCACGGCGAAATAGACTGCCCGCATGATCCCCGTCCTCGACCTGCGTGGCCGCACGCCCGGAGTGCGCGAGCTCCGCGCGACCCTCCCGCGAGCCGAGCTCGACGTCGAGGCGGCCGTCGCGACGGTGCGCCCGATCTGTGACGACGTGGCCGCCCGCGGCGCCGATGCCGTCCTCGACGCCTCCGAGCGCTTCGACGGCGTGCGCCCGACCTCGCTGCGCGTCCCGGCCGACGTGCTCGCCGCCGCGCTCGCGGACCTCGACCCGGACGTGCGCGCCGCCCTCGAGGAGTCCATCCGCCGGGCCCGCATCGTCCACGAGGAGCAGCGCCGGAGCACGACGACGACCACGGTCGCCGAGGGCGGCACCGTGACCGAGCGCTGGGTGCCGGTCGACCGGGTCGGTCTCTACGTCCCCGGCGGAGTGGCGGTCTACCCCAGCAGCGTCGTCATGAACGTCGTGCCCGCCCTCATCGCCGGGGTCGGGTCGATCGCCGTGGCCAGCCCGCCGCAGAAGGACTTCGGCGGCTGGCCGCACCCGACCATCCTCGCCGCGTGCGCACTGCTCGGCGTCGAGGAGGTCTGGGCGATGGGTGGGGCCCAGGCGGTCGCCGCGTTCGCCCACGGGCTCGACGACCTCGACCCGGTCAACCTCGTGACCGGTCCGGGCAACGTCTACGTCGCTGCGGCCAAGCGCCTGCTCAAGGGCCTCATCGGTATCGACGCCGAGGCCGGTCCCACCGAGATCGCGATCCTCGCCGACGCCACCGCCGACCCTGAGCACGTCGCCGCCGACCTTGTCAGCCAGGCCGAGCACGACCCCCTCGCCGCCGCCGTGCTCGTCACCGACAGCCCCGAGCTCGCCGCCGCCGTCGCCGCCGCGGTCGAGCGGCGGGTGGCGGCCACCAAGCACTCGGAGCGCGTCGCGACCGCTCTCACCGGGCGCCAGTCGGCCGTCGTCCTCGTCGACAACGTCGACGTGGGACTCGACGTCGTCAACGCCTACGCCGCCGAGCACCTCGAGATCCAGACCGCCGACGCGGCCGCCGTGGCCGCACGGGTGCGCAACGGGGGAGCGGTCTTCGTCGGCACCTGGTCGCCGGTGAGCCTGGGCGACTACTGCGCCGGGTCCAACCACGTCCTGCCCACCGGCGGCTGCGCCTCGCACTCCAGCGGCCTGTCCGTGCAGAGCTTCCTGCGGGGCATCCACGTCGTCGAGTACTCCGAGGCCGCCCTGCGCGAGGTCGGCGCCCACGTCGTGACCCTGGCGCGCGCCGAGGACCTGCCCGCGCACGGCGAGGCGGTCATCGCGCGGCTCCCCGAGCTCGCATGAGCACCCCCTCGAGCCAGATCCAGCAGCTGCTGCGCGAGGACCTGCGTGGCCGCACGCCGTACGGCGCACCCCAGCTCGACGTGCCCGTGGCGCTCAACACCAACGAGAACTCGTATGCCGTCCCGCCGGCGGTCGTCGACGACATCGTCGCCGCCGTCGCGGCCGTGGCCTCCGGTCTGAACCGGTACCCCGACCGGGAGTTCACGGACCTGCGAGGTGACCTCGCGGCATACCTCTCGCGCAGCGGGACGACGGTGGGCCCGGAGCAGGTCTGGGCCGGCAACGGCTCCAACGAGGTGCTCCTGCACCTGCTGCAGGCGTTCGGCGGTCAGGGCCGGACCGCGCTGGGGTTCACCCCGGCCTACTCGATGCACCCGATCATCGCGGCGACGACCGGCACGAACTGGGTGGACGGGATGCGCGGGGTCACCGGGGGCGGGGCGTTCGACCTCTCGGTCGAGTCCACGGTGGCCCAGCTCGAGCAGGCGGACCCACACCTCGTCTTCCTGTGCTCGCCCAACAACCCGACCGGCACCGCGCTCCCGCTCGAGATCGTCGGTGCGGTCCTCGAGGCGGCGCCACGGGCCGTCGTCGTCGTCGACGAGGCCTACGCGGAGTTCCGGCGGCCCGGCACGCCGAGCGCCCTCACCCTCCTCGACGGCCGGCCGCGGCTCGTGGTCACGCGCACGATGAGCAAGGCCTTCGCGTTCGCCGGCGGGCGCCTCGGTTACCTCGCGGCCGACCCCGAGCTCGTCGACGCGCTCCGGCTCGTCCGGATGCCCTACCACCTGTCGACACCGACCCAGGCGATCGCCCGCGCCGCCCTCGGGCACGCCGACGCGATGCTCGGGACCGTCGACGTCGTGAAGGCCCAGCGCGACCGCATCGTCGACACGCTCGCCGGGCTCGGGCTCGACCCGGTGCCGAGCGACGCCAACTTCGTCCTCTTCGGAGGGCTGCGCGACAGCCACACCACGTGGCAGGCGCTGCTCGACGAGGGGGTTCTCGTCAGGGACGTGGGGATCGCCCACTATCTTCGAGTGACCGCCGGGACACCGGAGGAGGTGACGGCGTTTCTCAACGCCGTCGCCGCCCTGGGTCCTGACCACCTGGAAGGACAGTCGTGACCAGCAACCGCACCGCCACGGTGACGCGCACCACCTCGGAGAGCAGCGTCGAGCTGACTCTCGACCTCGACGGCACGGGGGTGGGCGAGGTGAGCACGGGCGTCCGGTTCTACGACCACATGCTGCTGTCGATGGCCAAGCACTCCCTCATCGACCTGCGGGTCAAGGCCGTCGGAGACGTCGACGTCGACGCGCACCACACCGTGGAGGACGTCGCCATCGTCCTCGGCGACGCGCTGCGCGAGGCGCTCGGCGACAAGAGCGGCATCGCCCGCTTCGGCGACGCCACGGTCCCGCTCGACGAGGCGCTGGTGCAGGCCGTCGTCGACGTCGCCGGTCGTCCCTACGTCGTCCACACCGGCGAGCCGGCGGGCCAGGAGTACGTCGTCATCGGCGGCAACTACGCCGGGTCGCTGACCCGCCACGTCCTCGAGTCGTTCGCGTTCCACGCGGGGATCGCCCTGCACGTGCGCGTCCTCTCCGGTCGCGACCCGCACCACATCGTCGAGGCCCAGTTCAAGGCCGTCGCCCGCGCGCTGCGCGCCGCGGTGGCCCGCGACCCGCGGGTGGTCGGGGTGCCCAGCGCCAAGGGTGCGCTCTGAGCCGTGGCCAGCACTGACCAGACTCCCCACCTCGGACACGGGCTCGTCCTCGTCCGCGGCAGCGCGGCCGCGTCGGCGCGCTGGGTCCGACGAGGGCTGGCGGCCGTCCGCATCGTGCCCCTCGCCGGCTGGACGGGTGTCTGCCTCGCCGAGTCCCGGGCCCTCTCGGCCCCGCCCTACGACATCGGGCTCGAGATCCTCGCGGCGCGCCGGGTGCCCACCCGCCGCCGCCCCGCCCTCGGGCTCTTCGTCATCGACGGGTGTGCCATCGTCACCGTGCAGCCGCGCGGGTGGCGGCTCGACCAGCGGTGGCTCGTCTGGGAGCCCGGCACCGGGGTGCGGCGCACGCCCGACCTCCCCGCGCTCCCGGCCGGCCTCGTCGTCGACGTCGCGGGCGCCCGGTCGCGGACCTCGTCCGCCGAGGTCACCGAGCACTTCGCCGACACCCGGGGCGAGCCGGTCGACGTCCTCATCGGGCTGATGCGCCTGCTCGGGCTCCCCGGCGAGGAGCTCCTGCGCGACGGCGCCGACGAGTCGCACGAGCGGGTCGACCCCAGCCCCCGCTCGATCGCCGCCTTCGACGCCCTCGTCGCCGAGGAGGACGCGCACCGGTGGGAGCTGGAGCGATGACCGCCCGACGGGTCGTCGTCCTCGACCACGGCAGCGGCAACGTGCACAGCGCCGTCCGGGCTCTCGAGCGGGTCGGTGCGGCCGTCGAGCTCACCGCCGACCGGCAGCGGGCCCTCGACGCGCACGGCCTCTTCCTCCCCGGGGTGGGCAACTTCCACGCGTGCGTGCGCGGCATGCGGGCCGCCGAGGCGCCCCGGATCATCGACGTCCGGCTCGCCGGTGGCCGGCCGGTGATCGGGGTGTGCGTCGGCATGCAGGCGCTCTTCGAGTCCAGCACCGAGCCGACCGAGACGCCCGAGGAGGGCCTGGCCGAGTGGCCGGGCACCGTCGAGCGGCTCATCGCCCCCGTCGTCCCGCACATGGGCTGGTCCGAGGTCGACGTGCCGACGGGGTCGGCGCTGTTCGCCGGTGTCGAGACCGAGCGCTTCTACTTCGTGCACTCGTATGCCGTCCACGAGTGGACCCTGCCCGAACCCCAGGGCGCCTTCGCCGTCGTGGCGCCCCGGGTCACCCACGCCACGCACGGCGAGCGCTTCGTCGCCGCCGTCGAGAACGGCCCCCTGTCCGCGACCCAGTTCCACCCGGAGAAGTCCGGCGAGGCCGGGCTGCACCTGCTCGAGAACTGGGTCCGCTCGCTCTGACCCGCCCGACCATCGCCCGACCGCCGCTCGTCCGAACCCTGAAGGTGTCATGACCACCCCCCGTCTCCAGCTCCTGCCCGCCGTCGACGTCGCCGGCGGCCGCGCCGTCCAGCTCGTCCAGGGGGTCGCCGGCACCGGCGGTGAGTTCGGTGAGCCGCTCGAGGCGGCGATGCGCTGGCAGGAGCAGGGCGCCGAGTGGCTACACCTCGTCGACCTCGACGCCGCGTTCGGCCGCGGCGACAACGCCGAGCTCCTCGCCCGCATCGTCGGCGCCCTCGACATCGACGTCGAGATGAGCGGCGGCATCCGTGACGCCGAGACCCTCGACCGGGCGCTTGCCACCGGGTGCCGCCGGGTCAACCTCGGCACGGCCGCGCTGGAGAACCCCGAGTGGACCGCGTCGGCGATCGCCGACCACGGTGACCGGGTCGCCGTCGGCCTCGACGTGCGCGGCACGACCCTGGCCGCGCGCGGCTGGACCCAGGAGGGCGGCGACCTCTGGGAGACGCTGGAGCGCCTCGACGGCGAGGGGTGCGCCCGCTACGTCGTCACCGACGTCAACAAGGACGGCATGCTCAAGGGCCCCAACGTCGAGCTCCTGCGCGACGTCTGTGCCCGCACCGACCGGCCGGTCATCGCGTCCGGCGGCGTGTCCACCCTGGCCGACCTCGAGACGCTGCGCGGCATGGTCGGCGACGGGGTCGAGGGAGCGATCATCGGCTCCGCGCTCTACCGCGGCGCGTTCACGCTGCCCGAGGCGCTCGACGCCGCCGGCCGCCCGTGACGCGCGACCTCGTCTTCACCGGCTTCGAGGGCGACGACGGCTCCGCGGAGGAGACGCTCACGACGGCCCTCGGCGGGGAGGACCCCACCGCGCTGATGGCGGCGCTGCCGGTCTCGCGCCTGCTCGTGCCGATCGTGGCGGAGCCGGTCGAGACGGCGACCGAGGGCGGGCTCACCGTCGACACGCAGACGGACATGGCGGCGGTGACCCTCGTGGCGCCCGACGGTGAGCGGGCGCTCCCCGTCTTCAGCAGCCTCGAGGCGCTGGCCGCCTGGGACCCCGGCGCCCGGCCGGTGCCGGTCACGGCCGCCCGGGCGGCGCAGGCCGCGGTCAGCGAGCGCTGCGACGTCGTCGTCATCGACGTCGCCGGTCCCCGGACCCGTGTGCTCCGCCCGTCGATGGTCTGGGCGCTCGCCCAGGAGCGCGAGTGGGTCGCCCCGCACCGCGACCCGTTCGTCGCCGCGGGCGTGGCACGAGCCGTGGCCGAGGAGGCCGACGTGCGCGCGCACCACGTCGAGGAGGGCGCCCCGGCCGGGCAGGGCATCCTCGGCATCTGGCTCGAGCTCACCGAGGGCCTGGACGCTCCGGCCGTGCAGGAGGTCGCGACCCGGGTGGGGGAGCGCCTTGCCACCGACGGTGAGCTGCGCGCCCGCATCGACGGCCTCGCCTTCCGCATCGGCTGACCGTGACCCGCCCCCGCAGTGTCCGCAAGGATGGTCGGGAACGCGACCAGGGTTGCGGACGCAACGGGACGGCATACGGCGGCGTCCGCAGGGGTGGTCGGGAACGCGACAAGGGTTGCGGACGCGAGCGGGGCGGGACGGGGCGGCATACGGCAGCGTCCGCAAGGGTGGTCGGGAACGCGACCAGGGTTGCGGACGCGAGCGGGGCGGGGCGTGGCGGCAGGGCAGCGTCCGCAAGGATGGTCGGGAAGGCGACCAGGGTTGCGGACGCAGCGGGGCGGGGCGGGGCGGCAGGGCAGCGTCCGCAAGGATGGTCGGGAAGGCGACCAGGGTTGCGGACGCAACGGGACGGCATACGGCAGCGTCCGCAAGGATGGTCGGGAAGGCGACCAGGGTTGCGGACGCAAGCGGGGCGGGACGGGGCGGCATACGGCAGCGTCCGCAAGGGTGGTCGGGAAGATGACCAGGGCTGCGGACGCGACGGGACGGCATACGGCAGCGTCCGCAAGGATGGTCGGGAAGGTGACCAGGGTTGCGGACGCAGGGCACCCGGGCGCCGCCAGACGGGATGGCGCACGGGATTTGGGTGCGGTCCGCACGGCTGGTAGTGTCGGGCGCTGACCGGCTGTGCGTGACACCTCTCGAGGTGGCGGGCACGGTGCGCAAGTGAAGCTCGCTTCCACCCGCGTCGACCTCAGGGTCGCCGGGTTTCTCCACCGGTCCGCGACATACGTGTATGCCGTGGGCTCCCGTGGACGGATGTGAGGCTTCTCGGGCGCTGCGCGAGGGGCCTCTCCTCATGTCCGGTACGGCACGACGCCTGTCCCAGACCTCAAGGAGTACGACATCAGCGAGCCTCGCATCAACGACCGCATCCGGGTTCCGGAAGTGCGGTTGGTCGGCCCCAACGGCGAGCAGGTCGGCATCGTCCGCGTCGAGGATGCCCTGCGCCTCGCCGCGGAGGCGGACCTCGACCTGGTCGAGGTGGCCCCCATGGCCAAGCCGCCGGTCGCCAAGCTCATGGACTTCGGCAAGTACAAGTACGAAGCCGCCATGAAGGCCCGAGAAGCGCGCAAGAACCAGGTCAACACGGTCATCAAGGAGATCAAGCTCCGACCCAAGATCGACCCGCACGACTACGCCACCAAGAAGGGCCACGTCGAGCGGTTCCTCAAGGGCGGCGACAAGGTCAAGGTGACGATCATGTTCCGCGGGCGCGAGCAGTCGCGTCCCGAGCTGGGCTTCCGCCTCCTCCAGCGCCTCGCCGAGGACGTCCTCGAGCTGGGCACCGTCGAGTCCGCGCCCAAGCAGGACGGCCGCAACATGATCATGGTGCTCGGTCCGACCCGCAAGAAGTCCGAGGCGCGCGCCGAGCAGCGCCGCAAGAAGGACGACGCCGCGGGCGAGAACGACACCTCGGGTGAGGGCGACACCGCCGGCGAGGTCGACGTCGCCGCCGAGCTCGACGCCCAGGTCGCGCAGGCCCAGCAGGCCGAGCAGGCACCCCAGCCCGGCGCGCCCACCCCCGTGGAGTAGTCGACCGCCCCCAAGGTTTCCCGCACGACGAGACAGCACCACAGCAGCACCGACAGCGAAGGAGATCGGCAGCCATGCCGAAGAACAAGACCCACAGCGGCACCAAGAAGCGCTTCCGCGTCACCGGTTCCGGCAAGGTCATGCGCGAGCAGGCCGGTCACGTCCACAAGTTCCACGAGAAGACCCCGCAGAAGGCCCGCGCCCTCAGCAAGGACGTCCTCGTTTCCAAGGCCGACGTCAAGAAGGTCAAGAAGCTTCTCGGCATCTGAGCCGAGCCCCCCGAACGTCCAAGAACAGCAAGGAGTCTCACGTGGCACGCGTGAAGCGGGCAGTCAATGCCCATAAGAAGCGCCGGGTCGTCCTCGAGCGCGCCAGTGGTTACCGCGGTCAGCGGTCCCGTCTCTACCGGAAGGCCAAGGAGCAGGTCACTCACTCCCTCGGCTACGCCTACCGCGACCGTCGCGCCCGCAAGGGTGACTTCCGTCGCCTGTGGATCCAGCGCATCAACGCTGCGGCCCGCGCCAACGGCATGACCTACAACCGCCTCATCCAGGGTCTCAAGATCGCCGAGATCGAGGTCGACCGCCGCATGCTCGCCGAGCTCGCCGTCAACGACGAGGCCGCCTTCGCCGCCCTCGTCGAGATCGCTCGCGCGAACGTCCCGGCCCAGCCGGTGACCGACAAGGTCTCCGCCTGAGCCATCCCAGGGCGCACCCCTGCGTCCTTCGTGAAGCGCCGGGAGAGCCGTGCTGACGAACGTCCGATCCGATCGGGTGAAGTCGGTGCGATCGCTCTCCCGGCGCTCTGCTCGTGAGCGGGCCGGCCGGTTCGTCGTCGACGGTCCGCAGGGCGTGCGCGAGGCGATCCGGTATGCCGCCCAACGCGTCGACGACCTGTACGTCACCTCCGCGGCCCTCGAGCGGCACGACGCGATCGTGCAGGCCGCCCTCGAGGCCGGCATCCGCGTGCACGAGACCGACGACGCCGTGCTCGAGGCGATGTCCGACACCGAGTCGCCGCAGGGGCTGCTCGCGGTCGTCGCGACGGAGTCCACCACGCTCGACGAGGTGCTCGCCGCCGACCCTCGGCTCGTCGTGCTGCTCAGCGCCGTCCGCGACCCCGGCAACGCCGGCACGGTCATCCGTGGCGCCGACGCCTTCGGCGCGGACGCGGTCCTGCTCACCGAGGGGTCGGTCGACGTGTTCTCCCCCAAGGTGGTGCGCTCCACGGCGGGGTCGATCTTCCACCTGCCGGTCGTCACGGGGCTCGACGTCGACGCGACCCTGGATGCCCTCGCGGGACACGGCATCCGCACGTTCGCCGCCGACGGGGTCGGCGACACCCTCCTGCCGGACGTCGACGTCAGCGTCCCGCACGCCTGGGTCCTGGGCAATGAGGCCTGGGGGCTGCCCGAGCCGATCCGGGACCGCTGCGACGACGTCGTGCGCGTCCCCATCCACGCGCGGGTCGAGTCCCTCAACCTCGCGATGGCGGCCACGATCTGCCTGGCGACCTCGGCGGGCGCGACGCGACGCCCCTGACGTGGTGGGATGGTCGCATGGCTGACACCCAGACATTCGACGCCGACGCCCACACCTTCCCGGTGTCGGCAGCCTTCACGGCGGCGCATCTCCTGCCGGACGGCCTCATCACGGCCGGGCCGGACGGGGTCGTCGCGTCGGTGAACCGTCGTGCCGAGCAGATCCTCGGGTCGGCCGCGAAGGAGATGGTCGGCCAGGACATCCGCGTCGCGCTGCCGCTCGAGACCCGCAACGGGGAGTCGTGGTGGACCCTGGCGGACCCGTGGCGCGGGCTGCGCATCCGGACCGGTCACCGCGAGAAGCTCCTCCAGCTTCCCGACGGTCGTGAGCTGCTCGTGACGGCGAGCTACCTGCGGGCCGTGAAGGCCGGGGCCCTCACCGCCGTCGTCCTCGGGCTTCGTGACGCGGAGGGCCGCCGCCGCACCGAGCAGGACCACGCCGCCCTCATCTCGACGATCGCGCACGAGCTGCGCTCACCGCTCACCGGGATCAAGGGCTTCTCGTCGACGCTGCTGCGCCGGTGGGACCTCTTCACGGAGGAGCAGCGGCTGACCATGCTCGCCGCCGTCGACGCCGACGCCGACCGGCTGACCCGGCTCATCACCGACCTCCTCGACGTCTCACGCATCGACGCGGGCCGGCTGCGCATCCACGAGGTCCCGCTGTCGGTGCGGGCCACCCTGCGGCGCCACGTCGAGCGCGCCGTCGCCTCGGACCGGGACGAGGGCGACTTCACCGTCTCGGTGGACGACGACGCCGACGAGATCTACGCCGACGCCGACCGGCTCGACCAGGTGCTGGCCAACCTCATGGACAACGCCGTGCGGCACGGCACCGGCAAGGTGGACCTCGCGGCGACCCGCTACGAGGGACCGTCCGGGCCGGGCGTCCTCATCAGCGTCACCGACGACGGCGCCGGCATCCCGCCCGAGCAGCGGCGAGCCGTCTTCAGCCGGTTCTGGCACGGCCCGAGTGGCACCGGCACCGGGCTCGGCCTCTACATCGTCAAGGGGATCGTCGAGGCCCACGGTGGGTGGGCCGAGATCGACGACGCCACGCAGGGCGGCGCGGTCGTGCGGGTGTTCTTCCCGGCCGAGCCGGTCTGAGACGGTCTGAGCCGACCGGGCCGGGCGGGCCGGGCGGGGCCGAGTTGGGTCGACCGCCCGGCCGGACGTAGCCTGCGCAGGGCCCCGGCACCCCGGGTCCGTGAGAGAGGGGTTCCTGCGTGCCCGCGCTGTCCATCGCGCCGTACCGCGTCGTCCTGGCCAGCCCGGGCCTGAAGGCCGCGCTGCTGCTCGGCACGCTCGTGCGCATCCCGGTGTTCTCGGCCGGGGTCCTGCTCACCGTTCACGTCGTCACGACGCTCGGGGGCACGTATGCCGCCGCGGGACTCCTCGCCGCAGTCGCCACCGTGGCCATCGCCGTCAGCGGCCCATGGCGGGGGCGCCTCCTCGACCGGATCGGGCTGCGTCGCGTCGTCCTGCCCTCGACCCTCGTCGCGCTGGCCTGCTGGTCGGTGGCGCCGTTCGTCGGCTACCTTCCCCTCCTCGTCCTCGCCGGCGTCGCCGGTCTCTTCGTCGTGCCGACGTTCTCGATCATCCGGCAGGCCGTCATCGCGGCGGTGCCGTCGTCGGAACGGCGCACCGCCATCTCGCTCGACGCGGTGGCGGTGGAGCTGTCCTTCATCGTCGGGCCGGCCTCGGCCATCTGGGCGGCGTCGCGCTGGGACACGCGCTGGGTCCTCTTCGGGATCCAGATGCTCGGCGTCATCGGTGGCGCCGCGCTCTGGTTGGCCAACCCGGTCCTCCGGTCCGAGGGTGAGGACGCGGCCGACGGTCGCCGACCGGCCCTGTCCGACTGGTTCGGGCTGCCGTTCGTCGCGGTCTGCCTCGCCGCGGCGAGCGCGACGTTCGTCCTGTCCGGCACCGACCTCGGGATCGTGGCGCGGATGCGCGAGCTCGGTGAGCCCACCGCCATCGGCCTCGTCCTGGCCCTCTGGGGGCTCGGCTCGCTCATCGGGGCCCTCGTCTACGGCGGGCTGAGCCGCTCGATCTCGACGTTCTGGCTGCTCGGGGCGCTCGCCCTCGTCACGCTCCCCATGGCCCTCGCGGGCGGCACCGTCTCGCTGGCGGCCCTCGGGTTCGTCGCGGGCCTGCAGTGTGCGCCGACCATCACGGCGAGCGTGGACCAGGCCAGCCGGATCGTCCCCGCCTCCGCCCGCGGGGAGGCGATGGGGTGGCACGGGTCGGCGCTCACCCTCGGGGGAGCGCTCGGCGCACCGTTCGCCGGTCTCGCCATCGACGAGACCGGCCCGGGAGGCGGGTTCGTCGCACCCGCCGTGGTGGGGCTCGTCATCGCGGTCCTCGGCGCCGGCGCGGTGCAAACCCGACGGCGGCGTCGCGCCCCCGCCCGCTAGGCTGGCGGGCATGTCGCCCGTCCCCGACCTCCGCACCCCGCGTGCCGTGCGCCGATTTACGGTGCCCCCAGGTGCGGTGACGCGGCAGGCCTGATCCACGCCGGATCGGACGCCCGACGTCCACGCTTCGCCCGGGGGCCCGTCACCTCGACCCATCCGAGGCCCCAGCCCGCACGCGCGACGTGATCGCGCCCGCGACGAGAGTGCAGACCCATGTCAGGACCCAACACGAACTTCGACCCCGTCGAGGTCGCCGCGCTCGACCCGGAGACCATCGACACCGCGGTGGCTGACGCCCTGACGGCGATCGCCTCGGCGACCACGCTCGACGACCTCAAGGCGCTGCGCTCGACGCACGCCGGAGACAGGTCGCCGCTGGCGCTGGCCAACCGCGAGATCGGGGCGCTGCCGCCCAGCGCCAAGGCCGAGGCCGGCAAGCGCGTCGGACAGGCGCGCGCCCGGGTCACCCAGGCGTTCACCGCACGCCATGGCGAGCTCGAGGCCGAGCGCGACGAGCGCATCCTCACCGAGGAGGCCGTCGACGTCACCCTCCCCACCGCCCGCCGGCCGCTCGGTCGCCGGCACCCGATCGAGTTGATGTCGCAGCGGATCGCCGACCTGTTCGTCGGCATGGGCTGGGAGATCGCCGAGGGGCCGGAGATCGAAGCCGAGTGGTTCAACTTCGACGCCCTCAACTTCGACGCCGACCACCCGGCGCGGCAGATGCAGGACACGTTCTACGTCGACCCGCCCGAGGACGGGCTGGTCCTGCGCACGCACACCTCGCCCGTGCAGGCCCGGACCCTGCTCGAGCGCGGAGTGCCGGTCTACGTCGCGGCGATCGGCCGGGTCTTCCGCACCGACGAGCTCGACGCGACCCACATGCCCGCGTTCCACCAGGTCGAGGGGCTCGCCGTCGACGAGGGCATCACCATGGCCCACCTCAAGGGCACCCTCGACCGGCTCGCGGCCGAGCTCTTCGGCGAGGGCATCACCACCCGCCTGCGGCCCTCGTTCTTCCCCTTCACCGAGCCCAGCGCCGAGGTCGACCTGCGCTGCTTCGTCTGCGGCGGATCCGACCCGGACTGCCGGACCTGCAAGGGCACCGGGTGGATCGAGTGGGGTGGCTGCGGGATGGTCAACCGCAACGTGCTCACCGCGTGCGGCGTGGACCCCGAGCGGTACACGGGGTTCGCGTTCGGGATGGGCATCGACCGGGCGCTGATGTTCCGGACGGGCGTCAGCGACATGCGGGACATGATCGAGGGAGACGTGCGCTTCGCCGCACAGTTCGGGATGGAGATCTGATGCGGGTTCCCATCGACTGGCTGCGCGAGTACGTCGCGGTGCCGCACGACGCCACGGGAGAGCGGATCGCCGCCGACCTCGTCCGCATCGGGCTGGAGGAGGAGGGGCTGCACACCGGTGGCGTCACCGGACCACTCGTCGTGGGCCGGGTCCTCACCATGGAGCCCGAGCCGCAGAAGAACGGCAAGACGATCAACTGGTGCACCGTGGACGTCGGTGACGCCAACGGGACCGGTGAGCCGCAGGGCATCGTGTGCGGCGCCCACAACTTCGCCCCCGGGGACCTCGTCGCCGTCATCCTGCCCGGAGGCGTGCTCACGACCCCGCAGGGACGGCTCGAGGTCGGCGCCCGCAAGACCTATGGGCACGTCTCCGCCGGGATGATCTGCTCGGAGCGCGAGCTCAGGATCGGCGACGACCACGACGGGATCATGGTCCTCGGCCGCCGCTTCGCGGGACAGGACGACCTGCTCGCGGGACTGACGCCCGGCAGCGACGCGATCCCGCTCCTCGGCCTCGACCGCGAGACCGTCGAGGTCAACGTCACGCCCGACCGCGGGTACTGCTTCTCCGTGCGCGGCGTCGCCCGCGAGTACGCCCACGCCACCGGCGCGAAGTTCACCGACCCCGCGCTGGCGCTCGCCGCGGCGGCGCCCCCCGCGAACGAGGCGGGCTTCGCCGTCCGGCTCGCCGACGAGGACCCGGTGCGGGGCAGGCCGGGGTGCGACCGCTACGTCGCCCGCGTCGTGCGAGGCATCGACGTGGCCGCGCCGACCCCGGCCTGGCTGGCCGCTCGTCTCACCGAGGCCGGCATGCGCCCGATCTCGCTGCCTGTGGACGTCACCAACTACGTGATGCTCGGGCTCGGCCAGCCCCTCCACGCGTTCGACCTGTCCACGCTCGAGGAGCCGGTCGTCGTCCGGCGCGCCCGGGCGGGGGAGCGCCTCACGACCCTCGACGGTGTCGACCGCGCCCTCGACACCGGGGACCTGCTCATCACCGACCGCCGCGGTGAGCGCCCCGTCGCGATCGCCGGTGTCATGGGTGGCGCGCAGACCGAGGTCGGCAAGGGCACCCACGACGTCCTCGTCGAGGCCGCCCACTTCGAGCCGGTGTCGATCGCCCGGTCGGCCCGGCGCCACCGGCTCCCGTCGGAGGCGTCCCGGCGTTTCGAGCGGGGTGTCGACCCGGCCCTCGCGGCCGCGGCGGCGCAGCTCGCGGTGGACCTGCTCGTCGAGCACGGCGGCGGGGTCGCCGACGCCGGCGTCACCGACGTCGGGACGCCGGCCGCTCCTGCGGCGGTGACCATGCCGGTCGACTTCCCCTCACGCATCGTGGGCGTCGAGTACGCCGCCGAGGAGGTCACGTCGATCCTCGAGGCCATCGGCTGCACCGTGACACGAGACGCGGACGACGTCACGGTCGTCCCGCCCACGTGGCGCCCGGACCTCACCACGGCCGCGGACCTCGTCGAGGAGGTCGCCCGGATCCACGGCTACGACCGCATCCCGTCGGTGCTGCCGACGCCGCCCGGCGGGGCCGGGCTCACCCATGCCCAGCGGGTGCGCCGCATCGTCGCCGACGTGCTCGCGGGACAGGGCCTCTTCGAGGTGTGGGGCGCCCCCTTCGTCAGCGCGGACCGCTACGCGGCCCTGGGGCTCGACGTCGACGCCGAGCTCGCCCGGTCGGTGCGCCTGGCCAACCCGCTGTCCGACGAGCAGCCCCTCATGCGGACCCGCCTGCTCGCGACGATGGTGGATGCCTTGCGCCGCAACGTCGCCCGCGGGTCGCGCGACGTCGGTCTCTTCGAGATCGGGCTGGTCGTCGACCTCGAGGGCGAGCAGCGCTCGGCCCCGACCGAGGACGTCGGTGTGCGCCCCTCCGCGGAGACGCTGGCCGCCATCCGGGCAGCCGTCCCCGCCCAGCCGCGACACCTCGCCTTCGTCCTCGCGGGCGAGCGCGACCGTGGCGGCTGGTGGGGGCCCGGTCGGGCCGCGGACGTCACCGACGTCGTCGACCTCGTCCGGGTGCTCGGCGTCGCCCTCGGTGTGCCCGTCGCCACCGTCGCCGACGGCGTCGCGCCCTACCACCCGGGCCGGTGCGCCCGCGTCGAGCTCGCCGACGGCACGCTCGTCGGCCACGTGGGCGAGCTCCACCCGAAGGTCGTCGCCGCGCTGGGCCTCCCCGCCCGGTCGGTGGCCGGTGAGCTCGACCTCGACGTCCTCGTCACCGCGGCCGAGCCGACCGTGCAGGCGTCCACGCTCGTGACCTTCCCGATGGCGCAGAGCGACGTCGCGCTCGTGGTCGACGACGCGGTCACCGTGGCCGAGGTCGAGGCCGCCCTGCGCGAGGGCGCGGGCGAGACGCTCGAGACGGTCTCCCTCTTCGACGTCTACCGCGGCGACCAGCTGGAGCCGGGCCGGAAGTCGCTCGCCTACCGGCTGACCTTCCGAGCCGCCGACCGCACCCTCACCACCGAGGAGGTGTCGGGACTGCGCGACTCCGCGGTGGCCTCGGCGGCTCGACGCACCGGTGCGGTGCAGCGATGAGCCCGGTCGCCATCGTCACCGGGGCGTCCCGGGGCATCGGCGCGCACGTCGCCGACGCGCTGGAGCACGCCGGGTATGCCGTCGAGTGCGGGTCGCGCTCCACGGCCCCGGTGACCGACCGCTCCGCCGTCGACGCCTGGGTGGCCGAGGTGGTCGGGCGCCACGGTCACGTGGACCTGCTCGTCAACAACGCGGGCGTCATCGACGCCGAGGTGCCCCTGGCCGACAGCGACCCCGACCAGTGGTGGGAGACCGTCGAGGTCAACGTGCGCGGCCCCTACCTCATGACGCGGGCGGTGCTGCCCCACCTCACGCCCGGCACGGGTCGGATCGTCAACATCAACTCGGGGGCCGCCTACCGCAACGCCGGCGTCGCGACGGCATACAACGTCAGCAAGGGCGCCCTGGCCCGGCTCACGTCGCAGCTCGGGCTGGGGGAGGACCGCGCGGCCCTCGTCTTCGACCTCGCGCCGGGCGTCGTCCGCACCGACATGACCGAGCCGATGGTCATGCACCGGGGCCGCACGGAGTGGACCTCGCCCGGGGAGGTGACCGAGCTGCTGCTCGCGATCGCCGCGGGTGACCTCGATGCCTGGAGCGGCCGGCTCGTGCGCGCCGGGCTCGACACGCCTGCCTCCCTGTCCGCCCGGGCGAGCGCGGGCCTCGGCGAGCTCGACCGCACCCTCGGGCTCGTCCCGTGGGGGGACGACGACCCGCTGACCTGACCCTCTCGGAGGGCTCAGCCGGCGTTGACGCGGACCTGCGCCAGCACATCGTCGTCGACGGCAGGTGCGTGCCCTCGCGACGAGCTGGACGGCATACCCGCCGTCCTCCGCGCCCGCCCACGAGGCCACGGTCGTCGGAGACAGCGAGGCGAGGTCGCCGAAAGTAAGCATCCCCCGCTGCGCCAGCCGGGCGGCCCATCGCGGACCGACGCCGCGCAGCGCCGAGACGGACAGCCTCCCGACGAGGTCCCGGAGGTCGGACACGGGGGCCTCGGCCGGCTCCCACGGCAGGCCGCGCGCGACACCGCTGGGGCGCATGACGACCTCGGCCTTGCGCGCGACGAGGGCGGCGAGCTCTTGCGGTCCCACGTCAGAGCTCCGCCGGAAGCGGATCTCGATCCAGCCGAACACCTGATACCCCGTGGACGGAATTGCATAGAGTTGTCGCTGCGTGCAAGACTATGCACATGCTGAAGGTCGCAGTCGCCGGTGCCAGCGGCTACGCCGGGGGCGAGGCCCTCCGTTGGCTGCTCGAGCACCCCGCGGTGGAGATCGGCGCGGTGACGGCCGGTGGCAACGCGGGGACGACGCTCGGCGCGATCCACCCCCACCTGCGGTCTCTCGCGGACCGGGTGCTGCTGGAGACCACCCCCGACACGCTGTCCGGGCACGACGTCGTCATCCTCGCCCTGCCGCACGGCCACTCGGCTTCGGTGTCGTCCGCGCTCGCCGCCGACACGGTCGTCATCGACTGCGGCGCGGACTTCCGGTTGAGCAGCGAGTCCGCGTGGACGACCTTCTACGACACCGCGTATGCCGGCTCGTGGGCCTACGGACTGCCCGAGCTGCCCCTGTCCGGCGGGGGTCGCGGGCGGGACGACCTCGCCGGCACGCAGCGCATCGCGGTCCCCGGCTGCTACCCGACGGCGGTGAGCCTGGCCCTCGCACCGGGCCTCGCCGCCGGCGTCGTCGAGGGTGACGACGTCGTCGTCGTCGCCGCCTCCGGCACCTCCGGCGCGGGCAAGGCGCTCAAGCCGCACCTGCTCGCCTCCGAGGTCATGGGCTCGATGTCGCCCTACGGCGTCGGTGGGACGCACCGGCACACCCCCGAGATCGAGCAGAACCTCGAGGCGGCGGCCGGCGCTCCGGTCCGGGTCTCGTTCACGCCGACGCTGGCTCCGATGCCCCGCGGCATCCTCGCGACGTGCACCGCCAGGGTCGTGCCGGGCACGTCGGCCGCGGACGTGCGCGAGGCGTGGCGGACGGCATACGCCGACGAGACGTTCGTCCACCTGCTCGAGCCCGGCACGTGGCCGGCCACCGCACATGTCGTCGGCAGCAACCACGTCGTCGTCCAGGTCGCCCTCGACGAGCGCGCCGGCCGCGTCGTCGCCGTCGCCGCTGTCGACAACCTCGCCAAGGGCACCGCGGGCGCGGCCGTGCAGTGCCTCAACCTCGCCGTCGGACTCCCCGAGTCGACGGGCCTCCTCGGATCGGGGGTGGCGCCGTGAGCGCCATGCCACTGCACCTCATGACCCACCCGGAGGCGCTCGTCGTCGCGCGTCTCGACGCCGGCGCCGAGCCCGACTGGGACTGGACGCCGGGCCCCTTCGCCTCCCTGAGCAGGTCACCCCGGGAGACCTCCGTCGTGTGCCTCGAGGACGTCGTGCCCGCGGGTGTCCTCACCGAGGGCCCGTTCCGCGCCGTCGAGGTCGCCGGTCCCCTCGCCTTCGACGCCGTCGGTGTCATGTCCGAGATCCTCGCCCCGCTCGTCCCTGCCGGCATCAGCGTCCTCGCGCTCTCGACCTACGACACCGACTGGATCCTCGTGCCGCAGGGCGGGATCACCGTCGCGGAGGCCGTGTGGCGCAAGGCGGGCCTCATCGTCACCCCGACCGTCCTCACCGGGCGGAGCGGGTCGTGAGCGTCACTGCAGCGCAGGGCTTTCGGGCAGCCGGCGCTACGGCAGGCCTCAAGGCGTCGGGCGCGAGCGACGTCGCCCTGGTGGCCAACGACGGACCCGACCACCACGTCGCCGCCGTGTTCACGACCAACCGGGTCGAGGCGGCCCCGGTCACCTGGTCGCGCCAGGTCGTCTCGGACGGGCGGGCCGACGCCGTCTTCCTCAACTCCGGCGGCGCCAACGCGTGCACCGGCGCGCGCGGGTTCCAGGACACCCACCGCACCGCCGAGCTCGTGGCCGACGCCCTGGGCGTGAGCGCCTCGGACGTGGTCGTGTGCTCCACCGGGCTCATCGGGGAGTTCTTGCCGATGGACCGCATCGAGACGGGCGTCCTGCTCACGGCCGGGGGGCTGTCGGCTGACGGCGGCCCGACCGCCGCCCGCGCCATCATGACGACCGACTCCGTGCCCAAGGAGGCCGTCGTCACGGGCGACGGGTGGACCGTGGGCGGCATGGCCAAGGGCGCGGGCATGCTCGCTCCCGGGCTGGCGACGATGCTCTGCGTCCTCACGACCGACGCGGTCGCCGACGCCGCCGACCTCGACGCCGCGCTGCGTGCGGCCACGGCGACGACCTTCGACCGCGTCGACTCGGACGGCTGCATGTCGACGAACGACACCGTGGTCCTGCTGGCCTCCGGGGCGTCGGGAGTGCGGGTGGGTCCCGGCGCCCTCACGGCAGCGCTCACCCGGGTGTGCGGTGACCTCTCGCGGCAGCTCGTGGCCGACGCCGAGGGCGCGAGCCACGAGATTGCCGTCGAGGTGCGGTCGGCCGCGACCGAGGCGGACGCCGTCGAGGTGGCCCGGTCGGTCACCCGCAGCAACCTGTTCAAGGCGGCCATCTTCGGTGCCGACCCCAACTGGGGTCGCGTGCTCGCCGCGGTCGGCACCACGGGCGCGGCGTTCGACCCGGCCCGGCTCGACGTCGAGATCAACGGCGTCCAGGTCTGTCGCGCAGCGACGGTCGGCGACGACCGCTCGCTCGTCGACCTCACCCCGCGCGAGGTCCGCGTCGTCGTCGACCTCCACGCCGGGCTCGCCACGGCGACGGTGTGGACCAACGACCTCACCCACGACTACGTCCACGAGAACTCCGCGTACAGCTCGTGAAGGAGCAGCGATGACCCACGACGGCCACCGGGCCAGGGCGAGGACCCTCGTCGAGGCCCTGCCGTGGCTGGAGCGGTTCCGCGGCGCGCTCGTCGTCGTCAAGTACGGCGGGAACGCCATGGTCGACGACGACCTCAAGCTCGCCTTCGCGCAGGACATCGCCTTCCTCCGGTATGCCGGCCTGCGACCCGTCGTCGTGCACGGCGGCGGTCCGCAGATCCAGGCGATGCTCGACCGGCTCGGTCTCGCCAGCGAGTTCAAGGGCGGCCTGCGCGTCACGACGCCCGAGGTCATGGACGTCGTGCGGATGGTGCTCACGGGGCAGGTCGGTCGCGAGCTCGTCGGCCTGCTCAACCAGCACGGCCCGATCGCCGTGGGCCTGTCGGGCGAGGACGGCGCGCTGTTCGGCGCCCGTCGTCGCGGCGTCGTCGTCGAGGGCGTGGAGGAGGACCTCGGACTGGTGGGCGACGTCGTCACCGTCAACACGCAGTCGGTTGTCGACCTCCTCGACGCCGGCCGGATCCCCGTCGTGTCCACGGTGGCCCCCGACCTCGACCACGAGGGCCAGGTCCTCAACGTCAACGCCGACACGGCGGCGGCCGCCCTCGCGGCGGCGCTCGGGGCCCGCAAGCTCGTCGTCCTCACCGACGTCGAGGGCGTGTACGCCGACTGGCCGGACCGGACATCGCTCCTCTCGACCCTGCCGCTCAGCCGCGCGCGCGAGCTGCTCCGCACGGTGGACAGCGGCATGATCCCCAAGCTCGAGGCCTGCATCCGGGCCGTCGAGAACGGCGTGCCGCAGGCGCACGTCATCGACGGCCGCGAACCCCACGCCCTGCTCCTCGAGGTCTTCACCTCCGAGGGCATCGGCACGATGATCGAGGAGGACGCATGAGCACCACGGCCCCCACGTCCCGGTCGCAGGACCTGCTCGACCGGTACGAGCACTCCCTCATCACGGTCTTCGGGACCCCGCAGCTCGTGCTCGAGCGCGGCGACGGCGCCTGGGTCTGGGACGTCGACGGCAAGCGCTACCTCGACCTCGTCGGCGGCATCGCCGTCAACGCCCTCGGCCACAACCACCCGGCGCTCGTCGCCGCGGTGTCGAAGCAGGTCGGCGAGATGGCGCACATCTCCAACTTCTTCACCTCCCGGGTGCAGGTCGAGCTCGCCGAGCGAGTCCTCGCGATCGCCGGGGCGCCGGCCGGCTCCGGGGTGTTCTTCGCGAACTCGGGAGCCGAGGCCATCGAGGCTGCGATCAAGCTGTCGCGGCGGACCGGTCGCACCGGCATCGTCGCCGCCGAGGGCGCCTTCCACGGGCGCACCACGGGGGCCCTGGCCCTCACGCACAAGCCCGCCTACCGCACGCCCTTCGCCCCGCTCATCGAGCAGGTGAGCCACGTCCCCTTCAACGACGTCGACGCCCTGCGCTCCGCCGTGACGCGCTCGACCGCCGCCGTCGTCCTCGAGCCGGTCCAGGGTGAGGCGGGAGCGGTCGTCGCGGACCCGGCATACCTCCGTGCCGCCCGCGAGATCACCACGGCCGCGGGCGCGTTGCTCGTCATCGACGAGGTCCAGTCCGGCATCGGCCGCACCGGCGACTGGTTCGGGCACACGGCGAGCGGCATCGTCCCCGACGCGATCACCCTCGCCAAGGGCCTAGGCGGCGGGCTCCCCATCGGGGCGCTCGTGACCTTCGGCCCGGACGTCACCGGGCTCCTCACCGCCGGGCAGCACGGCTCGACCTTCGGCGGCAACCCGCTCGTGTCCGCGGCGGCGCTGAGCGTGCTGGACACCATCGAGGCCGACGGCCTGCTGGACCACGTGGCGCGCACCGGCGAGCACCTCGCCGACGCGGTGACCGCCCTCGAGCACCCCGACGTGGTCGGCGTCCGCGGACGCGGCCTGCTGCGCGCCATCGTGCTGCGCTCCGACCTCTCCGCCGGCATCACCGCCGCGGCACGCGACGCCGGCTTCCTCGTCAACCCCGTGGCCCCCGACGCCCTGCGGCTCGTCCCCCCGCTCACCATCACGCGTGACGAGCTCGACCTCTTCGTCACCGCCCTGCCCTCGCTCATCGCCATCGCCAAGGAGTCGGCACCATGACCACGACCGTCCGTCACTTCCTCCGGGACGACGACGTCTCGCCGCAGGAGCAGGCCGAGATCCTCGAACGCGCCACCGCCATCAAGTCGCGGCCGTTCAGCGACCGGACCCTGGAGGGTCCGCAGGTCGTCGCCGTCCTCTTCGACAAGCAGACCCTGCGCACGCAGGTCTCGTTCGCCGCGGCCATCGCCCACCTCGGCGGCTTCCCCCTCGTCATCGACGGCAAGCTCGCCCAGGTCGGGGTGCGCGAGTCGATCGCCGACGTCGCGCGCGTGCTGACCCGCGAGGCCACGGCGATCGTGTGGCGCACCTACGGCCAGGAGCGCATCGAGGAGATGGCCGCGCACTCCAGCGTCCCGGTCGTCAACGCCCTCACCGACGAGTTCCACCCGTGCCAGATCCTCGCCGACCTGCTCACCATCAAGGAGCACAAGGGGCGGCTCGCCGGGCTGACCTTCGCCTACGTCGGTGACGGGGCCAACAACATGAGCCACAGCTACCTGCTCGGCATGGCCATGTCGGGCCTGCACGTGCGCATCGGGACGCCGGCGACCTACCAGCCGCACCCGTCGGTGCTCGCCCGGGCCCGGGCCATCGCCTCCGAGACCGGGGGATCGGTGACGATCGTCGAGGACCCGGCCGAGGCCGTGGCGGGCGTGGACGTGGTCGCGACCGACACCTGGGTCTCCATGGGGTTCGAGAAGGAGAAGGACTCGCGGCAGGGGTCGACCAGCCCCTTCGCCCGCTACGCGGTGAGCGCCGAACTGATGGCCCGGGCCGCGCCGGACGCGATCTTCCTGCACTGCCTGCCGGCGTACCGCGGCTTCGAGGTCGACGCCTCGGTCATCGACGGGCCCCAGTCGGTCGTCTGGGACGAGTCCGAGAACCGCCTGCACGCCCAGAAGGCCGTGCTGTCGTGGCTCGTCGAGAAGTCCGGCGGTGACCGCCGATGACGATCTCCTCCAGCCGCACCGCGCGGCAGCAGCGCATCGTCTCGATCCTGTCCAGCCGCGCCGTCCGGTCGCAGACCGAGCTCCTCGGGATCCTCGCGGCCGACGGCATCGACGTCACCCAGGCGACCCTGTCCCGTGACCTCGTCGACGTCGGCGCGGAGAAGGTGCGGGTCGGCAAGAGCCTCGTGTATGCCGTGCCGGGCGAGGGCGGTGACCGCACCGTGCGCGTCGCGCCCGACGGGCAGGAGACGACGAGCCGGCTCGCCCAGCGGTGCCACGAGCTCCTCGTGTCGGCCGACGTGTCCGCCAACCTCGTCGTCCTCCGGACACCGCCGGGGGCCGCGAACTTCCTCGCCTCGGCCATCGACCACACGAGCGTGCGAGGCGTCGTCGGCACGATCGCCGGGGATGACACGATCATGGTGATCACGACGAGTGCCTCCACCTCCCGCACGGTGGCCGGGCGCCTCATGGCCTACACCCGCAAGGAGAACGTGTGAGCGACTCGGGTTCGACCACCCCGGACCAGGGGCGCCTCAGCCTGTGGGGCGGGCGCTTCTCCGGGGGCCCCGCCGACGCGTTGGCCGAGCTGTCCCGGTCGACGCACTTCGACTGGCGGCTGGCCCTGCACGACGTCGCCGGTTCCCGTGCCCACGCGCGGGTCCTCCACGCGGCCGGACTGCTCGGTGACGACGACCTGGCCGCGATGCTCGCCGGCCTGCAGGCGCTGGCGGGCGACGTGGAGTCCGGCGCGTTCGTCCCGGCACCGGACGACGAGGACGTGCACACCGCGCTCGAGCGCGGCCTCATCGAGCGGGCCGGGTCCGACGTCGGCGGCCGGCTCCGCGCCGGGCGGTCCCGCAACGACCAGGTCGCCACCCTCGTCCGGATGTACCTCCGCGAGCACGCACGCACCGTCGGCGGGCTGGTGCTCGACGTCGTCGACGCCCTCATGTCGCAGGCGCAGCGGCACCCGGCGGTGGCGATGCCCGGACGCACGCACCTCCAGCACGCCCAGCCCGTCCTGCTCGCCCACCACCTGCTCGCCCACGCGTGGCCGCTCCTGCGCGACGTCGACCGGCTCCGCGACTGGGACCGGCGCGCCGCCCTCAGTCCCTACGGGTCCGGCGCCCTGGCCGGCAGCTCGCTCGGCCTCGACCCCGAGGCCGTGGCCGCGGACCTCGGCTTCGCGGGCTCGGTCGAGAACTCCATCGACGGCACCGCGGCCCGCGACGTCGTCGCCGAGTTCGCGTTCGTCACCGCCATGGTCGCGGTCGACCTGTCGCGCCTCGCCGAGGAGGTCATCCTCTGGGCGACCAAGGAGTTCGGCTTCGTCACGCTCGACGACTCGTACTCGACCGGGTCGAGCATCATGCCGCAGAAGAAGAACCCCGACGTCGCCGAGCTCGCGCGTGGCAAGGCCGGCCGGCTCGTCGGCAACCTCACCGGGCTCCTCACGACCCTCAAGGGCCTCCCGCTCGCCTACAACCGCGACCTCCAGGAGGACAAGGAGCCGGTGTTCGACTCGATCGACACGCTCGAGGTCCTGCTGCCGGCGTTCAGCGGCATGGTGGAGACGCTGGTGTTCGACACCGACCGCCTCTCGGCGCTCGCGCCCCAGGGCTTCTCGCTCGCCACCGACATCGCCGAGTGGCTCGTCCGCGAGGGGGTGCCGTTCCGGGTCGCGCACGAGGTGGCGGGGGAGTGCGTGCGGGTGTGCGAGTCCCGCGGCATCGAGCTGTGGGACCTCTCCGACGACGACCTCGCGGCCGTCTCGGAGCACCTGACCCCCGCGGTGCGTGAGGTGCTCACGGTCGAGGGGTCCCTCGCGTCCCGGGACGCCAAGGGCGGCACCGCGCCGGTGCGGGTCGCGGAGCAGCGGCAGCGGGCTGCCGATGCCGCGTCGGACGCCCGGTCCTGGACCGCGGCGCCTCCCGTCACCCGGTGACCCTGCCGCGGTCGTTCTTCGCGCGGCCGGCGCCGGTCGTGGCGCCGGAGCTGCTCGGGTGCCTGCTCACCCATGCCGGCGTGACCGTCCGGCTGACCGAGGTGGAGGCCTACACCGGCGAGGGGACCGACCCGGGGTCGCACGCCTTCCGTGGCCGGACCCCGCGGACCGAGGTGATGTTCGGTGAGGCCGGGCACCTCTACGTCTACTTCAGCTACGGCATGCACTGGTGCGCCAACGTCGTCTGCGGCGACGAGGGCGAGGCGCAGGCCGTGCTGCTCCGGGCCGGTGAGGTCGTCGGCGGCCGCGACGTGGCCGCCACGCGGCGGGCCGGGGTTCGCGAACGCGACTGGGCCCGTGGTCCCGCGCGCCTCACCAGCACGCTCGGGGTCGACCGGTCCCACGACGGGGCGGACGTCTGCGCTCCGGGGGCCGCGGTGACCTTCGCTGCTCCCGTGGAGCCGGTCCCTCCGGGGGCAGTCCGCACCGGTCCGCGGGTCGGCGTGAGCGGCCCCGGTGGTGACGGGACGGCATACCCCTTCCGGTTCTGGCTCGACGCGGAGCCGACGGTCAGCGCCTACCGGCCGGCGGTCGCCCGTCGACGTACGTCCTGATCTCGTCGCGCACGCGCCGCTTCACGTCGTCCGGCGCACAGCTCACGTCGACCGCGGTGCGGGCGAGGTCGGCCAGCCCGTGCTCGTCCAGGTCGAGCAGGTCGGCGGCGATGGCGTACTCCCGCCCCAGGGTGGTGCCGAACATCGGGGGGTCGTCGCTGTTGACCGTGACGACGACACCGGCGTCACGCAGCGCCCGGATCGGGTGCTCGGCCAGCTCCGCGACGCAGCGGGTGGCGATGTTCGACGTCGGGCACACCTCGAGCGGGATGCGCTCGGCGACGAGTCGTTCGACGAGGGCGGGGTCGTCCACGGCCCGGATCCCGTGCCCGATGCGCTCGGCGCCCAGGGCGTCGAGGGCGTCCCACACCGACTGGGCGTCGGTCGACTCGCCCGCGTGCGGCAGCGAGCGCAGGCCGGCCGCCCGGGCGCGGTCGAAGTACGGGGCGAACTGCCGGCGCGGCACCTCGGGACCCCCGAGGCCGAAGCCGACGAGCGCGCTCGGTCCGTGCTCGAGCGCGTAGCCGAGCGTCGCGTCGGCCGACTCGAGACCTGCCTCACCGGGGATGTCGTAGATCCAGCGGAGCACGATGCCGTGGTCCCTCTCGGCCAGGCGCCGGGCGTCCTCGATCGCCTCGGTGTAGGCCTCGATCGGGATGCCGGCCCGCACGCTGGTGAACGGTGTCATGGTCAGCTCGGCATAGCGGACCTGTTGCGCCGCAAGGCCTTCCGCCACCTCGTAGGTGAGCAGGTGGAGGTCCTCCGGGGTGCGGAGGAGCGAGACGACGGCGAGGTAGACGTCGATGAAGTGGGCGAAGTCGGAGAACGTGTAGAAGTTGCGGAGCGCCTCGATCCCCTGCGGCACACCGGAGTCCGGGTGGCGCTCGGCCAGCCGCGCCACCGTCTCGGGCCGCGCCGACCCCACGTGGTGCACGTGCAGCTCTGCCTTGGGCAACCCGGCGATGAACCCCGCGTATGCCGTGTGCCCGCCTTGCGTGCCTGCTGCCTGTTCGGTCATGGTCGCCAGTCTTTCAGCCGGAGAGCGCCTCGGTGAGCGCCCGCGCACCCAGCGGCGCAAGCGGGTGCCGACGCGGTGCGTACACCCACTCGGCGAGGGCGCCCTGCACGGCGGCGAGGGCCCGCCCCCACGCCCACGAGACGTCGTCGACGTCGAGCAGGTCCCGGAAGCGGTCGCGCCCCGGCGGGTCGAGGACCCACCAGGCGGGTGTGAGGTCCCACGCGGCGCAGCCCGTCGTGAGCGTGCCGAAGTCGATCAGCCCCACGAGCCGCCCGTCCCGGACGACGAGGTTCCCCGGGATGAGGTCGGCGTGCAGGAGCACCGGTTCCGCCGGGGGCTCGCCCGCGGCGAGAGCCCGCGCGACGACGTCCCGCACCGGGCCGGGGTCGAAGGGTCCGGCGACCGGGTCGACCTGGCGCCCCAGCCCGGCCACGCGGTCACGGAGGTGCCCACCGCGAGAACCCCGCGGCAGGAGGTCGTCGGGGACCGCCGTGAGGTCCACGGCGCGCAGCCGCGTGACCGTCCCGGCGAGGTCCCCGGCCCACGAGGAGGGCACGTCTCCCGCGAGGACCCGGGCGGACGCGTCCTCCCCGGCGACCCAGCGGTTGACGGCCCAGGCGTGGGGGAAGTGCTCGGTGGGGGCTCCGACGTGCTCGACGACCGGCAGCTCGAGCGGGAGGAGCCCCCGGAGGCGGGGGAGCCACTCGACCTCCCGGTGCAGACCCTGCTCCGCCGACGCGTCGCGGGGCAGCCGCACGAGGAGCTCTGCGCCGAGCCGGTAGGTCGTGTGCTCCGTCCCCGACGTGGCCATGGCCCGCAGGGGGAGGTCGCACCACTGGGGACACTGCTCGGCCACGAGCGACCGCGCGACGTCGAGGTCCACGGGTGTCTGTCCCTCGAAGAGCGTCGGCACCGTCCCATCCCACACCGCGACGCGCGTGGTCGTCCACCGGGACGCCCGTGGCAGGCTGGCGCCCGTGAACGACATCCTCGCGGAACTGCAGTGGCGCGGCCTCGTGGCGCAGACCACGGACGAGAGCGCCCTGCGGGACGCCCTGACCGGGGGGCAGGTCACCGCCTACTGCGGCTTCGACCCGACGGCACCGTCGCTGCACTTCGGCAACCTCGTCCAGCTCGTGGTCCTGCGGCACCTGCAGCGCGCCGGCCACCGGGTCATCTGCCTGGTCGGGGGGTCCACCGGTCTCATCGGCGACCCGCGGCCGAGCTCGGAGCGGGTGCTCAAGACCAAGGAGCAGACGGCCGAGTGGGTGGGGCGCATCCAGGAGCAGGTGCAGCCCTTCCTCGAGTTCGAGGGGGACAACGCGGCGGTGATGGTCAACAACCTCGACTGGACCGCGCCGATGTCGGCGCTGGACTTCCTGCGCGACATCGGCAAGCACTTCCGGGTCAACCAGATGGTGAGGAAGGAGGCGGTGGCGGCCCGGCTCGCGTCGGACGAGGGGATCTCGTACACGGAGTTCAGCTACCAGATCCTCCAGGGCCTGGACTTCCTCGAGCTCTACCGCTCGCACGGCTGCACGCTCCAGACCGGCGGGCAGGACCAGTGGGGGAACCTCACCGCCGGCTCGGACCTCATCCACAAGGTCGAGGGCGAGTCGGTGCACCTGCTCACGACCCCCCTGGTCACCGACGCCGCGGGCAACAAGTTCGGCAAGAGCGAGGGCAACGCCGTCTGGCTCTCCGCCGACATGACGAGCCCGTACGCCTTCTACCAGTACTGGGTCAACGTCGAGGACGCCTCCGTGGTCAAGCTCCTGAAGATCTTCACCGACCGGACGCGGGAGCAGGTCGCCGAGCTCGAGCGACAGGTGACGGAGGAGCCCTTCCGCAGGGCGGCCCAGCGCGCCCTCGCCGCCGACGTCACGACCCTGGTGCACGGAGCCGCGGCGACCGCGTCGGTCCAGGCGGCCTCCGAGGCCCTGTTCGGCAAGGGCGACCTCGCCGCCCTCGACGCGGCGACGCTGCGTGACGCGACCGCCGAGCTGCCCGGGGGCGAGGTGTCCGCGGGGATGACGGTGACCGATGCGCTCGTGGCCGTGGGACTCGTGGACTCCCGCAACGCCGCACGCCGCGCGATCGGTGACGGTGGGGCCTCGGTGAACGGCGAGAAGGTCACCGATCCCGAGCTCACGCTCGGTGACGAGCACTTCCTGCACGGCTCCGTGGCCATCCTCAGGCGTGGACGCAAGTCCATGGCAGCGGGTTTCAAAGTCTAGATCCGTTGTGCCACAACGGAATCGCGAACGCCGAGGCCGTACGGAGCCACCCGAGGGCAGTGCCGATTTGTGTTCTGCGGAGAACGTCCTCTAATGTTCTCGACGTCAGCCCGACAGGGAGGAACGGACACCACCGCGTGAGGCCCAGCGCCTCGCACGAAGTAGGCCGGTCCCGGGGCAGACCCCAACAGCCAGACACGGCGGAAACGCCGCGGACGGAGCAACGCCCAGAGGGTGTTACGGTTGGGAAAGTCCACACCGACAGCTGCGGAAACGCGAAGTTGGAGTAGCGCCGAAAGGCAGTTACAGTGGCACCGCCCACCAGGCCGCATCAGCGCGAGACGCGGGTGTGGAACGGCCGCCGAGAGGCTGCTACGGTGGGAGCCCGCCAAGATCCAAGCGCGATCATGACCGGCCCGCTCAGCGAGCGGATCACGGATTTGACGCCCAAGCATGGACGCGGGTAAGTTTGAACAGTTGCCCCGGATCACGACTCACCGAGTCGGGTGATGGTGCGCGTCCGAACCTTGAGAACTCAACAGCGTGTCAAAAATCGATGCCAATAACCTCGTCTCGAGGTGATGGCGAGCCGGCCTCAGGTCGGGGAGCAATCACTCTCGAACGAAAATCCTTTGGTTGACAATGATCATCTAGCAATAGCTAGTTGTTCTTGCTCAGCCAGTGTGACAACCCTTCATCGGGTTTAGTTTTGTCCGGTCCTTCGGGGTCGGGCGCTGAACATCAACGGAGAGTTTGATCCTGGCTCAGGACGAACGCTGGCGGCGTGCTTAACACATGCAAGTCGAACGGTGATCTCGAGAGCTTGCTCTCGAGTGAGCAGTGGCGAACGGGTGAGTAACACGTGAGTAACCTGCCCCAGACTCTGGAATAAGCGCTGGAAACGGCGTCTAATACCGGATATGAGACGGAGTCGCATGACTACCGTTTGGAAAGTTTTTCGGTCTGGGATGGACTCGCGGCCTATCAGCTTGTTGGTGAGGTAACGGCTCACCAAGGCAATGACGGGTAGCCGGCCTGAGAGGGCGATCGGCCACACTGGGACTGAGACACGGCCCAGACTCCTACGGGAGGCAGCAGTGGGGAATATTGCACAATGGGCGAAAGCCTGATGCAGCGACGCCGCGTGAGGGATGACGGCCTTCGGGTTGTAAACCTCTTTCAGCAGGGAAGAAGCGAAAGTGACGGTACCTGCAGAAGAAGCACCGGCTAACTACGTGCCAGCAGCCGCGGTAATACGTAGGGTGCGAGCGTTGTCCGGAATTATTGGGCGTAAAGAGCTTGTAGGCGGTTTGTCGCGTCTGCTGTGAAAATCCGGGGCTCAACCCCGGACTTGCAGTGGGTACGGGCAGACTAGAGTGTGGTAGGGGAGACTGGAATTCCTGGTGTAGCGGTGAAATGCGCAGATATCAGGAGGAACACCGATGGCGAAGGCAGGTCTCTGGGCCATTACTGACGCTGAGAAGCGAAAGCATGGGGAGCGAACAGGATTAGATACCCTGGTAGTCCATGCCGTAAACGTTGGGAACTAGGTGTGGGTCTCATTCCACGAGATCCGTGCCGCAGCTAACGCATTAAGTTCCCCGCCTGGGGAGTACGGCCGCAAGGCTAAAACTCAAAGGAATTGACGGGGGCCCGCACAAGCGGCGGAGCATGTGGATTAATTCGATGCAACGCGAAGAACCTTACCAAGGCTTGACATATACCGGAAACATCTGGAGACAGGTGCCCCGCAAGGTCGGTATACAGGTGGTGCATGGTTGTCGTCAGCTCGTGTCGTGAGATGTTGGGTTAAGTCCCGCAACGAGCGCAACCCTCGTTCTATGTTGCCAGCGCGTAATGGCGGGGACTCATAGGAGACTGCCGGGGTCAACTCGGAGGAAGGTGGGGATGAGGTCAAATCATCATGCCCCTTATGTCTTGGGCTTCACACATGCTACAATGGCCGGTACAAAGGGCTGCGAAACCGCAAGGTGGAGCGAATCCCAAAAAACCGGTCTCAGTTCGGATTGGGGTCTGCAACTCGACCCCATGAAGTTGGAGTCGCTAGTAATCGCAGATCAGCAACGCTGCGGTGAATACGTTCCCGGGCCTTGTACACACCGCCCGTCAAGTCACGAAAGTCGGTAACACCCGAAGCCGGTGGCCCAACCCTTGTGGAGGGAGCCGTCGAAGGTGGGACTGGCGATTGGGACTAAGTCGTAACAAGGTAGCCGTACCGGAAGGTGCGGCTGGATCACCTCCTTTCTAAGGAGCACTGGCGCGCAAGCGTCCAGAGCCTGGTCTGTCGGCGTACGTTCGACAGCAGGTGCTCAAGGGTGGAACATCGATTATTTGGCGCCGCGAACTCTCGCAACACGCAAGTACACCTCTTCGGAGGACGGAAAGCGTTCGTGAGGGAGCCGGCGCCTGACACGTTGTTGGGTCCTGAGGGCTCGGGCGAAAGCTCGACCTGAAGGCCGGTATCCGGTCAGGACCTTCACCATGGCGAACCACCGAGTCATCTCGGGAGGCGCCAAGACTGGTGAAGGGCCGCCCGTATGTTGAGAACTACACAGTGGACGCGAGCATCTTTGTGGCTCAAGTTTTTAAGGGCGCACGGTGGATGCCTTGGCACCAGGAACCGAAGAAGGACGTAGGAATCTGCGATAAGCCACGGGGAGTCGATAACCAGACTATGATCCGTGGATTTCCGAATGGGGAAACCCGGCTGGAGGCAAGTCCAGTCACTCCTGCCTGAATATATAGGGCAGGTAGAGGGAACGTGGGGAAGTGAAACATCTCAGTACCCACAGGAAGAGAAAGCAACCGCGATTCCGTGAGTATTGGCGAGAGAAAGCGGATGAGGCTAAACCGATCATGTGTGATAGCTGTCAGGCGTTGCATGGTCGGGGTCGTGGGACCTCTCAGTCAGGACTGACATCCTGGCATGGAGTCAAAAATTCGCGTTATAGTCGAAGGGCATTGAAAGGCCCGGCACAGAGGGTGCGACCCCCGTAGACGAAATGACGCGAACTCCAGAGAGTTATCCCAAGTAATACGGGGCCCGAGAAATCCCGTATGAATCTGGCGGGACCACCCGCTAAGCCTAAATATTCCCTGGTGACCGATAGCGGACAAGTACCGTGAGGGAAAGGTGAAAAGTACCCCGGGAGGGGAGTGAAATAGATCCTGAAACCGTGTGCCTACAATCCGTTGGAGCCTCCTTGTGGGGTGACAGCGTGCCTTTTGAAGAATGAGCCTGCGAGTTAGTGCTCAGTGGCGAGGTTAACCCGTGTGGGGAAGCCGTAGCGAAAGCGAGTCCGAATAGGGCGAATGAGTCGCTGGGTCTAGACCCGAAGCGGAGTGATCTACCCATGGCCAGGTTGAAGCGACGGTAAGACGTCGTGGAGGACCGAACCCACTTAGGTTGAAAACTGAGGGGATGAGCTGTGGGTAGGGGTGAAAGGCCAATCAAACTCCGTGATAGCTGGTTCTCCCCGAAATGCATTTAGGTGCAGCGTCACGTGTTTCTTACCGGAGGTAGAGCTACTGGATAGCTAATGGGCCTCACCAGGTTACTGACGTTAGCCAAACTCCGAATGCCGGTAAGTGAGAGCGTGGCAGTGAGACTGCGGGGGATAAGCTCCGTAGTCGAGAGGGAAACAGCCCAGACCACCATCTAAGGTCCCAAAGCGTGTGCTAAGTGGAAAAGGATGTGGAGTTGCATTGACAACCAGGAGGTTGGCTTAGAAGCAGCCACCCTTTAAAGAGTGCGTAATAGCTCACTGGTCAAGTGATTCCGCGCCGACAATGTAGCGGGGCTCAAGCACACCACCGAAGCTGTGGCATTGACACATTGCCCGGTTGTGATACCTGAGGGTTCACGATCCAAGCGTGTTGATGGGTAGGGGAGCGTCGTGTGGCCAGGGAAGCGGCGGAGTGATCCAGCCGTGGAGGCCACACGAGTGAGAATGCAGGCATGAGTAGCGAATGACGGGCGAGAAACCCGTCCGCCGAATAACCAAGGGTTCCAGGGTCAAGCTAATCTGCCCTGGGTAAGTCGGGACCTAAGGCGAGGCCGACAGGCGTAGTCGATGGACATCCGGTTGATATTCCGGAACCGGCGAAGAACCGCCCATGACGAACCTTTTGATGCTAAGTGCCTGAAACTTGATGACGTCTTCGGACAGATTCGAGCGGAGCGCACGACCCGATTTGGTAGTAGTCAAGCGATGGAGAGACGCAGGAAGGTAGCCTCCGCGTGGCGATGGTAGTCCACGTCCAAGGGTGTAGGGAGTGAGATAGGCAAATCCGTCTCACACATATCCTGAGACCTGATAGTGACCGCGAATGCGGGAAGCAGGGTGATCCTATGCTGCCAAGAAAATCTTCTAGCGAGGTTCGAGCCGCCCGTACCCCAAACCGACTCAGGTGGTTAGGTAGAGAATACCAAGGCGATCGAGTGAATCATGGTTAAGGAACTCGGCAAAATACCCCCGTAACTTCGGGAGAAGGGGGGCCCGGATCCTGAAGTGACTAGCTCACTAGGGAGAACGGCCGCAGAGACCAGGGAGAAGCGACTGTTTACTAAAAACACAGGTCCGTGCTAAGTCGCAAGACGATGTATACGGACTGACGCCTGCCCGGTGCTGGAAGGTTAAGAGGACGGGTTAGATCTTAGGGTCGAAGCTCAGAATTTAAGCCCCAGTAAACGGCGGTGGTAACTATAACCATCCTAAGGTAGCGAAATTCCTTGTCGGGTAAGTTCCGACCTGCACGAATGGCGTAACGACTTCTCCACTGTCTCAACCATGAACTCGGCGAAATTGCACTACGAGTAAAGATGCTCGTTACGCGCAGCAGGACGGAAAGACCCCGGGACCTTTACTATAGCTTGGTATTGGTGTTCGGTACGGCTTGTGTAGGATAGGTGGGAGACTGTGAAGCATGCACGCCAGTGTGTGTGGAGTCAACGTTGAAATACCACTCTGGTCGTTCTGGATATCTAACCTAGGTCCGTGATCCGGATCAGGGACATTGCCTGGTGGGTAGTTTAACTGGGGCGGTTGCCTCCTAAAAGGTAACGGAGGCGCTCAAAGGTTCCCTCAGCCTGGTTGGTAATCAGGTTTTGAGTGTAAGTGCACAAGGGAGCTTGACTGCGAGACAGGCATGTCGAGCAGGGACGAAAGTCGGAACTAGTGACCCGGCGCTGGCTTGTGGAAGCGGCGTCGCTCAACGGATAAAAGGTACCCCGGGGATAACAGGCTGATCTTGCCCAAGAGTCCATATCGACGGCATGGTTTGGCACCTCGATGTCGGCTCGTCGCATCCTGGGGGTGGAGTCTCTCCCAAGGGTTGGGCTGTTCGCCCATTAAAGCGGTACGCGAGCTGGGTTTAGAACGTCGTGAGACAGTTCGGTCCCTATCCGCTGTGCGCGTAGGAAATTTGAGAAGGGCTGTCCCTAGTACGAGAGGACCGGGATGGACGAACCTCTGGTGTGTCAGTTGTTCTGCCAAGAGCACCGCTGATTAGCTACGTTCGGAAGTGATAACCGCTGAAAGCATCTAAGCGGGAAGCACGCTTCAAGATGAGATTTCCATGGGGTTTACCCCGAGAGGCTCCCAGCTAGACTACTGGGTTGATAGGCCAGACGTGGAAGTGCAGCAATGCATGTAGCTGACTGGTACTAATAAGCCGATAACTTGATACACACTAAAAAGTTTTGCTCGCGTCCACTGTGCAGTTCCCGAGATACGGTCGGCTGTTCCCACCTCCAGGTGGTGAACCCGATTGACATCTCCATAGAGTTTCGGCTGTCATAGCGAAGGGGAAACGCCCGGCTCCATTCCGAACCCGGAAGCTAAGCCCTTCAGCGCCGATGGTACTGCACTGGTGACGGTGTGGGAGAGTAGGACGCAGCCGGACATACTTTCCAGAAATGGCCCGCCGATTCGGCGGGCCATTTCTCATTTCTCGGCCCTTTCTTTGGTCGGAATTCGCACGACGGACGCGCACGATCGCGCTCGTCCTAGACTGTGTCTGCTCCTGCGGTGCTGCGGCGCCGCCCGACCGCCCCTGGAGGCTTCCGATGACTGATGAGAATCGCGGACCACGACGTGAGGGCGCACGGGACGACTCCCGTCGCGGTGGCCCCGGTCGTGAGGGCGGCTCCCGCGGTCGCGACGCCAGTGGGCGCCCCCCGCGTAGCTCCGCTGCCCCCGACCGAGGTCGGGCCGGCGGCCGAGACGACCGGCGCGGCGACGCCCGCGACGATCGCGGGCGCGACGCTGGCCGTCCCCCGCGTGGGGGAGCCGAGCGCGACGACAGGGGCGGCCCCCGACTGGTACCCAAGACGGGGCGCCGACCCGAGCCGAGCATCCCGGACGGGGTCACCGGCAAGGAGCTGGACCGGTCGGTCCACCAGCAGCTGAGGACCCTGAGCAAGGAGAACGCCGACGGGGTGGCCAAGCACCTCGTCATGGTCGCCGCCCTGCTCGAGGCCGACGAGCTCGAGAACGCCATGGCCCACGCGGAGACCGCGGTCCGTCGCGCCGGCCGCGTGCCGGCAGCGCGGGAGGCCCTGGGCATGGTGGCCTACCGCTCCGGTGACTTCGCCCGGGCCCTCGGAGAGTTCCGCACCGTGCGCCGGATCAGCGGATCGGACCACCTCCTCCCGCTCATGGTCGACTGCGAGCGGGGACTGGGCCGCCACGAGCGGGCTCTCGATCTCGCGCAGTCGCCGGAGGCGAGGCGGTTGCCCAAGGAGGAGCGGGTCGAACTCACCATCGTCATCAGCGGCATCCGGCGAGACCTCGGCCAGACAGACGCGGCCCTGGTCGCCCTGCAGATCCCGGAGCTGAAGAAGCACAACCAGCCGCGGCTGGCGTATGCGTACGCCGACACGTTGCTCGGGCTCGGCCGGACCGACGAGGCGCGCGAGTGGTTCCAGCGGGCGGCCGACGCCGACGTGGAGTACGAGACGGATGCCGTGGAGCGGCTCGAGGAGCTCGACGGCGTGAGCCCGACCGACCTGCTCGGGGGTGCCGAGGAGGACGAGGTCGACGAGTGAGGCTCGTCGACCGGTACGACGCGCTCATCGTCGACCTCGACGGGGTCGTCTACCGCGGGGACCCAGCCGTCCCGTATGCGGTCGAGGAGCTGTCGACGGCCGGCCTCCCCGTCCAGTTCGCGACGAACAACGCCTCCCGACCGCCGGCGGCGGTGGGTGACCACCTCCGCCGTCTCGGGCTGGCCATCGACGACACGTCCGTGGCCACGAGCAGCCAGGCGGCGGCGTGGGTCCTCACCCGGCACGTGGCCGTCGGCGCCCGGGTCCTCGCGATCGGAGGACCCGGGGTCTCGGACGCCTTGCGGGAGCAGGGCTTCGTGCCGGTGACCTCGGCGGCGGACCACCCGGTGGCGGTCGTGCAGGGCTACGGCCCCGCGGTGACCGCGGACGACCTGGCGCAGGCGGCTTACGCCGTGCAGGCCGGTGCCCTGTGGCTGGCCACCAACACCGACCACACGCTTCCCACCGCAGCCGGCTTCGCGCCGGGCAACGGGGCGCTCGTCCTCGCGGTCGGTGCCGCCGTCGGGCGCGGACCGGAGCTCGTCGCCGGCAAGCCGGACGAGCCGTTGTACCTCCTGTGCGCCGAGCGGCTCGGGGTGGACCCCAGCCGCATCCTCGCCATCGGCGACCGCCTCGAGACCGACATCGAGGGGGCCACCGCGGCGGGGATGGACTCGTTGCTCGTCCTCACCGGCGTGCACGGCGTGCGCGACGCCCTGACGGCACGGCGCGCGGCGCGACCGACGTGGATCGCCGCCGACCTGCGCGCACTCTCGGCCGACGAGCGGGATCTCGAACCGGCCGCGAAGGCGCTGCGCGAGGAGTGGGCCGTCCGTGACGAGGCCCCGGCGGGCGCCGACATCAGTCGCGCGATGCCACCTGCGCTGGCGTCCCTCTCCGGCTGAGCCGGCCGAGGACGGGGGTGGCCGAGTAGCGTGTGCGACAACCACCCCGAACCACAGGAGGAACCATGGCCAAGCGGTCGATGATCCAGGGATATGTCGAGCTCGCCTCCGGGCTGGGCGAGATGACCAAGAGCGCTGCCCGGGACGCAGCAGCCGAGCTCGTCGCCCTGACCAACAACGACCTCTCGCCGAAGAAGGTCACCAAGCAGGCGGGCAAGCTCGCCGACGAGCTCGTCGCCGCCGCCAACACCAACCGCCGCAACCTCGTCGCCCTCGTGCGCGCAGAGGTCGACAAGGCCGTCGGCCGCCTCGACGTCGCCACCCTGCAGCAGGAGCTGTCCCAGGTGTCCGCGACCGTGCACTCCCTTCGCGGACAGGTCGAGGACCTGGCCAGCACGCTCTCGGGTCGCTCGGTCGCGACCGCCGGCACCGCCGCCACCGGAGTGGCCACGGTGGCCGACGCCGCCGGTGACGCGGTGTCCGACGCCGCTGCCGCGACCACTACACCGGTCTCCGCGACGCCCACCCGCCGCCCGGCCCGGTCGTCCCTGAAGAAGACGGCATCGACGGCCGCGAAGACGGCGACGTCCTCGCCTCGGAAGGCTGCGTCCACGACGTCGACGGCCACCGCGAAGAAGGCCACCGCGAAGAAGTCCACGGCCAAGAAGTCCACGGCGAAGAAGTCCACGGCGAAGAAGGCGACGGGCACGACGTCGGCGGCGAAGAGCTCCACCGGCGCCCCCTCCTCGGCGAAGAAGACGGCCTCGAACGCGAAGACGTCCACCGCGAAGAAGACGTCGCCGGCCACCACGTCGACCTCCAGCACGTCCCCCGCCAGGAAGGCCCCGACCGCGAAGAAGACGTCGACCGCGAAGAAGACGTCGACCGCGAAGAAGACCTCGACGGGGACGCCGTCGACGAGCTCGGCCTCGGCGGGCAGCGCGTGAGCGAGCACCCCCACGCCGGGCCGGAGGGCGACGCCGGCGCGGAGCCGACGCCGACCCCCGCACCCGGGGACTCCGCCGGCCCCTCGGGAGCCGGTTCGGACGCTCCCGAGACGGGCGACCTCGTCATCGACGCCGCCCTGCGTGACCTCGCGGCAACGCCCGAGGACGACCTCGACGCACAGATCGAGCGTGGCGAGCAGGTCCAGCGCACCCTGCAGGGCCGTCTCGGCGACCTGGGCGGCTGACATCGCTCGGCTCGACGCCGAGCTCGTCCGGCGCGGCCTGGCTCGCTCGCGCGGTGAGGCGCGGGAGCTGGTCGAGGCCGGCCAGGTCACGGTGCAGGGACGGGTGGTGCGCAAGGCGGCGGCACCGGTCGAGCCCGACACGGACCTCGTCGTCGCGGACGACGGTCCCCGGTGGGTCGGCCGGGCCGCGCACAAGCTCGACCACGCCTTCGCGCAGTGGGAGCCCGACGGTCTGACCGCGACCGGACGGCGCTGCCTCGACGTCGGAGCCTCGACGGGCGGGTTCACCCAGGTCCTGCTGCACCGCGGCGCGGAGCACGTCGTCGCGCTGGACGTCGGGCGCGACCAGCTCGACGCGGGGCTGCGGGAGGACCCACGGGTGACCGAGCGCAGCGGCACCTCGATCCGCGACACGAGCGCCGACGATCTCGGCACCTTCGACCTCGTGGTCGCCGACCTGTCCTTCATCTCACTGACGCTCGTCCTCGCGGCGATCGCCGGGCTGACCCGCGACGGCGGCGACGTCGTCGTCCTCGTCAAGCCCCAGTTCGAGGTCGGGCGGGGCCGGCTCAGCAAGAACGGCCTCGTCACCGACCCCAGGCACCGCCGCCGCGCCCTCACCGACGTCGTCACGGCGGCTGGCGAGGCGGGTCTGGGCCTCCACGGACTCATCCGCAGCCCCATCACCGGTGGTGAGGGCAACACCGAGTACCTGTTGTGGGGGAGGTCCGGGCTCTCGGGCACGATGGACCCGGACGCGGTGCACGCCGCCGTCCGGGACCTCGCCAAGGAAGGACGCGCATGAGTGAGCCGCGACGCATCCTGCTCGTCGTCCACCCCGCGCGCCCGGAGGTCCACGACCACGCGCTCGGCGTCGTCCGCCGGCTCAACTCCGCCGGCGTCCACGTCGCCGTCATCGGCCACGAGATGCGGGGCACCCCGCTCGAGGGACAACCCGACCTCCTCGCCGCGCACCCCGACGACCCCACCCACGGGTGTGAGCTCGTCTGCATCCTCGGCGGGGACGGGTCGATCCTGCGCGCCGCCGAGCTGTCCCGCGGGTCGGGGGTGCCGCTCCTCGGCGTGAACTTCGGCCACGTCGGCTTCCTCGCCGAGGTGGAACGCGACGACCTCGACGTCACCGTGGAGCGCATCGTCTCCCGCGACTACACCATCGAGGAACGCATGACCCTCGAGGTCACGGCCTTCCACGACGGCGAGACGGTGTTCGAGAGCTGGGCTCTCAACGAGGTCACCGTCGAGAAGGCCTCGCGAGAGCGGATGATCGAGCTCACCGTCGAGATCGACGGGCGTCCCCTGTCCACGTGGGGCTGCGACGGGGTCGTCATGGCGACCCCGACCGGCTCCACCGCCTACGCGTTCTCGGCCGGGGGACCGGTGGTGTGGCCCGACGTCGACGCCCTGCTGCTCGTCCCCATCAGTGCGCACGCCCTGTTCGCCCGCCCCCTCGTCGTCGGCCCCGACAGCCAGCTCGCCGTCGAGGTGGTGCCCCGGACCCAGGGCTCCGGCGTCGTCTGGTGCGACGGGCGCCGTGCGGTCGACCTCCCGCCCGGCGCGCGGATCCAGGTGCACCGCAGCGAGGACCCCGTGCGGCTCGCGCGCTTCGCCGGCTCACCCTTCACCGACCGACTGGTCGAGAAGTTCGACCTGTCGGTCCACGGCTGGCGCGGCACGGCTCGCCGTGCTGCCGAGGCCGACGCGGACCGGGGCTGACAGCCCGCCGTGCTCCAGGAGATCAGGATCCAGGACCTCGGGATCATCGACGAGTCGCTCATCGAGTTTGGCCCGGGCCTGACCGTGCTCACCGGCGAGACCGGTGCCGGCAAGACCATGGTCGTGACGAGTCTCGGCCTGCTGCTCGGGGCGCGGTCCGACTCCGGGCTCGTCCGCGAGGGCGCCGACCGGGCCGTCGTCGAGGGCGTCTTCGACGTCCCCGTCGACCACCCGGCGACCGTGCGGGCCACCGAGGCCGGGGGTGACGTCGACGGTGCCCTCGTGCTCGTCCGTACCGTCAGCGGCGAGGGTCGCTCCCGGGCGCACGTCGGCGGCCGCAGCGCCCCGGTGGGTGTCCTCGGCGAGCTCGGGGAGCACCTCGTCGCGGTCCACGGGCAGGCCGACCAGTGGCGGCTGCGCCGCCCCGACGAGCACCGGGAGCTGCTGGACGCCTTCGGTGCCGAGCCCGTGTCGGCGGCGCGGACGGCATACGCCAATGCGTATGCCGCCCACGCGACCGCCGTGACGACGCTCGAGACCCTGCGTGCCGCGGCCCGCGAGCGGGCCCAGGAGCTCGACCTGCTCCACCGCGGCCTCGAGCGCATCGAGGCCGCCGAGCCGCAGTCCGGCGAGGACGCCGCGCTGCGCGTGGAGGACGAGCGACTCGCCCACGCCGAGGAGCTGCGCCAGGGCTCGTCCGAGGCGCAGGTGCTGCTCGCCGGCGGTGACGACACCTACGGCGACGTCGACGACGGTGTCATCGGCGCCTTGGCGCGGGCTCGGGCGGCGCTCGGCCAGGTGAGCGCGAACGACCCCGCCCTGGCCGACCTCGAGCGACGCCTCACCGAGGTGGCCCACCTCGTCAACGACCTCGCCTCGGACCTCTCGGGCTATGTCGCCGACGTCGACCTCGACCCCGGCCGGCTCACCTGGGTCCAGCAGCGCCGCGCGGAGCTGAGCGAGCTGACCCGCAGCTACGGCGACACCGTCGACGACGTCATCGCGTGGGGACTCACCGCGTCCCGACGCGTCCTCGAGCTCGAGGGCGACGACGGCCGCATCGCCGACCTCGAGCGGGACGTTGCCAGGCTCGACGAGGAGCGCACCCGGCTGGCGGGGGACCTCGGCGACGCCAGGCGAGCCGCCGCCGCCAGGCTGGGGGAGCGCATCGGCGACGAGCTCGCGCACCTCGCAATGGGCTCGGCGCGCGTCGTCGTCGCCGTGACGGCGGCCGCGCGGCTCGGTCCGCACGGGGGCGACGACGTGGAGATCGGGCTGGCCGCCAACGTCGGCAGCGCGCCGCGCAGCGTGAGCAAGGTCGCCTCCGGCGGTGAGCTGTCGCGGGTGATGCTCGCCATCGAGGTCGCCACCGCTCAGGCCACCGGGTCGGTGCCGACCTTCGTCTTCGACGAGGTCGACTCCGGGGTCGGCGGCCGGGCCGCGCTCGACGTCGGGGCGCGGCTGGCGGCCTTGGCGTCGTCCGCGCAGGTCATCGTCGTCACCCACCTCGCCCAGGTGGCCGCGCACGCCGACCACCACCTCGTCGTCTCGAAGTCCGACGACGGCCACGTGACCCGCAGCGGCGTGCGCCGGGTGACCGGCGAGGACCGCGTCACGGAGCTCGCCCGGATGATGGCCGGGTCGGTGAGCGAGGCCGCCCTCGAGCACGCGCGGGACCTGCTGTCGGACCTCGGTCGCAGCATCGACGCCTGAGCGGCCGCGCCGTGCGCGAGCCCAGCAGGGGAGCGTGGCACGATGTGCGGGATGCCCTTCACGACCCGCATGCGCCGCGAACGTGACCCCGGCCCTGCCGGTGTCCACGGACCCGCACGCGTCGACCCGCGCACCAAGGACCTCACCAAGCGTCTCAAACCGGGCGACATCGCGGTGATCAACCACATCGACATCGACAAGGTCAGCGCCGAGGCCCTCGTGGCCTGCCGCCCCTCCGCGGTCGTCAACGCGGCCGCCTCCATCTCCGGGCGCTACCCCAACCTTGGCCCCGAGATCATCCTCGCCGCCGGCATCCCCCTCCTCGACTCCGTGGGCGAGGGCGTCATGTCCGTGGCCGAGGGCACCGTGGTTCGGCTCGAGGGCGACGACCTCCTCGCCGGCGACACGGTCGTGGCCAGCGGCGCCGCCCTGGACGCCTCGTCGGTGACGGACTCGATGAGTGAGGCCCGGGCCGGGCTCAACGACCAGCTCGAGGCGTTCGCGGCGAACACGATGGAGTACCTCAAGCAGGAGCGCGCGCTGCTCCTCGACGGGGTCGGCGTCCCCGACATCAGGACCGACCTCGACGGGCGACACGTCCTCATCGTCGTGCGTGGCTACCACTACAAGGAGGATCTGCAGATGCTGCGGTCCTACATCCGCGAGTTCAAGCCGATCCTCATCGGGGTCGACGGGGGAGCAGACGCCATCGTCGACGCCCGGCACAAGCCGGACCTCATCGTCGGGGACATGGACTCCGTGTCCGACGCGACCCTGCGCTGCGGAGCCGAGGTGGTCGTCCACGCCTACCGCGACGGTCGCGCGCCCGGGCTCGAACGGGTGCGCGCGCTCGGCGTCGAGCCGGTCGTCTTCCCCGCGACGGGGACGAGCGAGGACGTCGCGATGCTGCTCGCCGACGACAAGGGGGCCACCCTCATCGTCGCGGTCGGCACCCACGCCACCCTCGTGGAGTTCCTCGACAAGGGACGTTCCGGCATGGCGAGCACCTTCCTCACCCGGCTCCGGGTCGGCGGCAAGCTCGTCGACGCCAAGGGCGTGAGCCGGCTCTACCGCTCGCGGATCTCCGGCTCGTGGCTGGCTCTCATGGTCCTCGTCGGCCTCCTCGCCCTGGCCGCTGCCCTCTGGGCCACTCCCGGGGGCAAGGTCCTCCTCCAGGTGATCGGCGCCCGCCTCGACGATCTCTGGTCCGCCCTCGGAGGAATCTTCACGTGATCGACTTCCGCTACCACCTCGTCTCGATCGTCTCGATCTTCATGGCCCTGGCCGTGGGGATCGTCCTCGGCGCCGGCCCGCTCAAGGGCACGATCGGGGACACCCTCGCGACCGAGGTCACCCAGCTGCGCGAGGACCGGGCCGCCCTGCGCACCGAGCTCGACGCAGCCCGCAAGGGCTCGACGGCCCGCGACGACCTCACCCGCGACGCCGCGACCCGGCTCGTCGGGGGCACGCTCACCGGCACCAAGGTCGCCGTCGTCGTCCTGCCGCGCGCGGACGCCGACCACGTCAGCGAGGTCGAGGAGCTCCTCGCGACGGCGGGAGCCCAGGTCGTGTCGCGCACGACCGTCGAGGAGTCGTGGGTGCCGCAGGGCTCGGACGCGACGACGAAGCAGAGCACGCTCGCGACCGACCTGCGCCGCTCGCTCGGCCTGCCCCCGGCGGCGGAGTCCGACTCCACCCCGTTGGACGAGGTGCTCGCCGGCGCCCTCGTCGACAGGGAGGCCGCCGAGGTCAGCGACGCGGCCAAGGCCGCGCTCGACTCGCTCGCGAGCGAGAAGCTCATCGACGTCGAGACGGCCGACCTCGCGCGGGCCACCACGGCCGTCGTCATCGGCGGGACGGTCCGGGGCGACGTCGTCGCCGACCGCGACCTTGCCGCCACCCGGCTCGCCTCCCTCGCCCTGGCCCTCGACGCCAGCGGCCGCGGAGCGGTCCTCGCGTCCGACGTCGGTGTCTCCGGGTTCCAGGGGACGTCCTCGGTCGTGCGGGCCGCTCGCGGCGACGCGGGCACGTCGCGTGCGCTCTCCACCGTCGACGACGTGAGCCTGCCGCTGGGACAGGTCAGCGTCGTGTACGCCCTCGTCCAGCAGCTCGGCGGAGGCGTCGGACAGTACGGCCTCGGTGACGGCGTGTCCGCCGGCTACCCGCCGATCCCGGCGCCGTGAGCCGGCGCCCGCTCGCGGCCGCTCTCGTCGCCGGAGCTGTCGCCGCCGGCGGGATGAAGCTGCGGCACCGGCTCCCGGCCGCGACGCTCGCCCGGTGGGACCGCACCAACCACGCCGGCTCGACCGTGACGCTGCTCGAAGGGCCCGTGTACGCCCTCGCGTCCGCCCTCGGCGGGGTCGCCGGCGGCCGACCGGTCCTCCCCGTGCTCACCGTGAGCCTGGGGGTCGGTGCCTTCGGTGCCCTCGACGACCTGGCCGGCGACTCGACGAGCAAGGGTCTCAAGGGACACCTCGGCGCACTGTCGCGCGGCGAGGTCACCACCGGGGCCGTCAAGATCATCGGTCTCGGCGCGACCGGCCTCGTCGGGGCCGCGCTGGCCGACCGCGTGACCGGCCGGGACCCGGTCGCCACCCTCGTCGCCGGCGCCGCGATCGCGGGCGCGGCCAACGTCGCCAACCTCCTCGACCTGCGCCCCGGGCGCACCCTCAAGGCCGTCACCCTCGCCGCCGTGCCCCTGCTCGTGCCCCCGTCTGCGAGTGGAGCCGCGACCGCGGCGGCAGCCCTCGGGGCCGCCGCGGGCACCGCCCGGGGAGACCTGCGTGGGGACTCGATGCTCGGCGACACCGGGGCCAACACCGCCGGAGCCCTCGTCGGGCTCGCCCTCGTCGAACGCCTCGGCGTGCGAGGACGGCTCGTCGTGCTCGGCGTCAGCGCCGTCCTCACCGTCTTCTCGGAGCGGGTGTCGTTCAGCGCGGTCATCGAGGACACCCCGCCGCTGCGCCGTCTCGACCGCTGGGGTCGCCCGTGACCGGCCGCGCCGTCGGGCAGTCCGTGGCGCGCGCCGCCGTCGTCGTCGCGGTCGCCACCCTCCTCGCCCGCCTCGCGGGGTTCCTGCGGACCCTCGTCTTCTCGAACAGCGTGGGCACCAGCCCGGTCGGTGACGCCTACCAGACCGTCAACACGCTGCCCAACGTCGTCTACGAGGTCGCCGCCGGCGGTGCCCTGGCCGCGATCGCGGTGCCGCTGGTCGCGGGCCGGCTCGGTGCGGGTCACCGAGAGGACTCCGCCCGCAGCGCCTCCGCGCTGCTCACGTGGGCCGTGGTCATCCTCGTCCCCCTTGCCGGCGTCGTCTTCGTCGCGGCGCCGTGGCTCAGCGAGCTCCTGCTCGACGACACGGTCCGCCCCGGCAGCGTCGACCTCGGCACGAGGATGCTGCGGATCTTCGCGCCCCAGGTGGCCCTCTACGGCATCGGTGTCGTGCTCGCCGGTGTCCTGCAGGCGCACCGGCGCTTCCTCGCCGCGGCCCTGGCACCCCTGCTCTCGAGCCTCGTCGTCATGGGCGCCTACGTCGCCTACGGGCGGCTGGTCGACGGTTCGGTCGGTGCCGACGACGTCGGCGACGCAGCCGTCTGGGTCCTCGCCGGCGGCACCACGCTCGGCGTCGTCGTCCTCAGCCTGCCGCTGCTCGTGCCGGCGCTGCGCACGGGGATCCGGCTGCGCCCCACGCTGACGTTCCCGGGAGGGCTGGGCAGCCGCGCCGCCCAGCTCGCCGGCGCCGGTGTCCTCGCCCTCGCGGCGCAGCAGGTCACCGTCGCCCTGACGTTGTGGCTCACCCACGCGCCCCGCACGATCGACATCGGCGTCGTCAACACCTACGCCTACATCCAGGCCGTCTACCTGCTCCCGTATGCCGTCCTCGCGGTGCCCGTGGCGACCGCGGCCTTCCCGGCGCTCGCCCACGCGGAGGGTGCGAGCGAGGACGCCCCGGCGGAGTCCGGCGCGCCCGCGACGCTGGCGCGCAGCCTGCGCGCGATCATCCTGCTCACGTCCGGCGCGGCCGCGGCGCTCATCACCGTGGCCCGGCCGGTCGGGGACTTCTTCCTCGCCTGGGACCGGGGGAGCGCCGGCGCCGGCCGCGAGGCGCTCGGCGCGCTCCCGGGTGGCCTGGCGGCCTACGCGCCGGGACTCGTCGGGTTCAGCGTCGCCGCGCTCCTGACCCGGGCGCTCTACGTCCGCGGCCGACCCCTGCACGGGGCGGTCGCCGTCGCCCTCGGCTGGCTGCTGGCCGGCCTCCTTCCCCTGGCGTGGATCCCCGACGGGTCCGACGCCGGGACGACCCTGGGTGTCCTCGGCATCTCGTCGACCTTCGGCATGACGACGTCGGCGGTGGTGCTGGGCGTCCTCGTGCGCCGGGAGTGGGGCTCCGGGGCCCTCGCGGGCAGCGGCCGCACGATCGGTGCCGCCGTCGTCGCCGCCGCCGTGGCGATCGCCGTGGGTGACTCGGTCGCCCGGGTCATCGACACGTCGGGCGTGCTCGGGGCGCTGTTCACCGGCGTCGTCGTCGGCGGTCTCACCATGGTCGTCCACGTCCTCGTCATGTCCCTCGCCGACCGCTCGCTGGTGCAGGAGCTGCGCGAACGCGGTCGCCGCCGCCGGAAGGAGCCCACGTCGTGAGAGTCGCCCTCGTCATGGGGACGAGCGCCGGGGGCACCGGGCGTCACGTCCACGACCTCGCCTCCGGCCTCGTCGGCTCGGGCCACGACGTCGTCGTGCTCGCACCCGCCGGCGAGCTCGACCAGTTCGCCTTCGGCGCGACCGGCGCCGGCACGGTCGAGCTCACCGTCTCCGACCGTCCTCACCCGACCCGGGACGCCCGAGCCCTCGCGACCCTGCGCGACGTGCTCCGCGGCGCGGACGTCGTGCACGCGCACGGCGCGCGCGTCGGTGCGCTCTCCGCGGCGGCCGTCCTCGGCAACAGCACGCCGCTCGTCGTCACCCTCCACAACGCGTCACCCGGCCGAGGTCTCGCCGGCCGCATCCACGCGGTCCTCGAGCGCGTCGTCGCCCGGGGTTCCGACCTCGTGCTCGGCGTGTCCGCCGACATCGTCGACGTGCAACGCGGGCTGGGTGCGAACCGCGCGGAGCTCGCGGTGATCGCTGCCTCGCCGCCCGCACCGGCGACCCGCGACCGCTTCGCCGTGCGCCAGTCCCTCGGGATCGGCGGTCGCACCATGCTGCTCGTCTCCGTCGCCCGACTCGCCCCCCAGAAGGACCTCGACCTCCTCGTCGACGCCGTCGCGGAGATGCTCGGCCGACACGATATCGACGTCCTCGCCGCCGTCGCCGGAGACGGGCCCGACCGGGACCGGCTGCAGCAGCGCATCGACGCGGCCGCGGTGCCGGTGCGCCTCCTCGGCCACCGCACCGACGTGGCCGACCTCATCGCCGCGGCCGACGCGGTGGTGTCGACCGCGCGGTGGGAGGGCCAGCCGGTCGGGCTCCAAGAGGCCCTGCACGCAGGGGCCGCCATCGTCGCCACCGACGCGGGCGGCACCGGTGCCGTCGTCGGTGACGCCGCGATCCTCGTCCCGGTCGGTGACGTCGCGTCGATGGCCCGCGCGCTCGCCGACGTGCTGCTCCACGGCGCGGTGCGCGACGACCTGCGCTCTCGCGCCATCTCGCGCGGAGGTGAGCTCCCGACGAGTGCGGACGCGCTCGCCGCCGCGCTCACGGCATACGCGTCCGTCCTGTGACCCGCCGGGACACTCCGCGACCGGGCGGATTCCGGTGGGTCGCCGCAGGGGCGGCCCCGTCGATGACGTATCGTTGAAGCCCGTGGTGGCCCAGACGAAACAGATCTTCGTGACCGGAGGCGTTGCCTCTTCGCTCGGCAAGGGCCTCACGGCATCCAGCCTCGGATTCCTGCTCCGCTCGCGCGGCCTGCGAGTGACGATGCAGAAGCTCGACCCCTACCTCAACGTGGACCCCGGGACGATGAACCCGTTCCAGCACGGGGAGGTGTTCGTCACCGACGACGGGTCCGAGACCGACCTCGACGTGGGGCACTACGAGCGCTTCCTCGACCGGAACCTCATCGGCAAGGCCAACGTCACGACCGGTCAGGTCTACAACAAGGTCATCGCCAAGGAGCGGCGCGGTGAGTACCTCGGCGACACCGTCCAGGTCATCCCGCACATCACCAACGAGATCAAGGATCGGATGCGGGCCCAGGCGGCCGGCGCCCCCGACGTCGACGACCGCGAGGCGCCCGACGTCATCATCACCGAGATCGGGGGGACCGTCGGCGACATCGAGAGCCTGCCCTTCCTCGAGGCCGCTCGCCAGGTGCGTCACGACCTCGGCCGCGACAACGTCTTCTTCCTCCACGTCTCGCTCGTGCCGTACCTCGCGCCGAGCGGCGAGCTGAAGACCAAGCCGACCCAGCACTCCGTCGCGGCCCTGCGCCAGGTCGGCATCCAGCCCGACGCCCTCGTGCTGCGGGCGGACCGCGAGATCCCCGACGGGATCAAGCGCAAGATCTCGCTCATGTGCGACGTCGACACCGAGGGCGTGGCCGCCTGCGTCGACGCGCCGAGCATCTACGACATCCCCAAGGTCCTGCACCGGGAAGGTCTCGACGCGTACGTCATCCGGCGGCTCGGCCTGACGTTCCGCGACGTCGACTGGAGCGACTGGGACCGGCTGCTCGACCGGGTCCACAACCCCGAGCACCGGGTCGAGGTCGCGCTCGTCGGCAAGTACGTCGACCTGCCCGACGCCTACCTGTCCGTGACGGAGGCGCTGCGCGCCGGCGGCTTCCACCACGACGCCAAGGTGGCGATCCGCTGGGTCGCCAGCGACGAGTGCCAGACCCCTTCCGGGGCCCAGAAGGCCCTGGGCGGGGTCGACGCCGTGCTCGTGCCCGGCGGCTTCGGGGTCCGCGGCATCGAGGGCAAGCTCGGGGCCCTCACGTGGGCGCGTGAGCACCGCGTGCCGACCCTGGGCATCTGCCTCGGTCTGCAGTGCATGGTCATCGAGTACGCGCGCAACGTCGCCGGCATCGAGGGCGCGAGCTCGACCGAGTTCGACCCGGAGACACCGGCTCCCGTCGTCGCGACGATGGAGGAGCAGAAGGCGTTCGTCGACGGTGCGGGCGACCTCGGCGGCACGATGCGCCTGGGCTCGCAGCGCGCCGACCTCGTCGCCGGCTCGGTCGTGGCGACCGTCTACGGCGCGACGAGTGCCGACGAGCGCCACCGCCACCGCTACGAGGTCAACGACGCGTACCGCCAGCAGCTCGTCGACGCCGGTCTGCGGATCTCGGGCACGCATCCCGAGCTGGGCCTCGTCGAGTTCGTCGAGCTCGCGCCCGAGGACCACCCGTACTACGTGGCGACGCAGGCGCACCCGGAGTTCAAGTCGCGCCCGACGCGGGCGCACCCCCTCTTCGCCGGCCTCGTCGGTGCGGCGATCGAGGAGCAGCGCGCGGCCCGGCTCGTCGAGGTGGAGCGTCCCAAGGTGGCCGTCGAGGTCGACGCCCCGTGACCGCCGGGCGGCTGGCCGACGAGTTCGACCCGCAGCCCGTGCGAAGCACCGAGGTCGTCCATCAGGGCCGCGTGTGGGACGTCGTGCGCGACGAGGTGGACCTCGGTGACGCCGGGAGCCACGTGCGCGAGTACGTGCGCCACCCCGGCGCCGTCGCCGTCCTCGCCATCGACGACGACCGCCGCATCTGCCTCATCCAGCAGTACCGCCACCCCATCCGCACCCGCGACTGGGAGGCGCCGGCCGGGCTCCTCGACGTGCCCGGCGAGCCGCCCTGGGAGGCGGCGGCGCGCGAGCTGCACGAGGAGGCCGACCTCGTCGCGGGGCGGTACGACGTCCTGCTCGACCTCCGACCCTCGCCCGGAGGCCTCGACGAGGCGATCCGCGTCTACCTCGCCCGCGACCTCACCTCGGTCGCCGACGAGCACCGGCACGTCCGCGAGGCGGAGGAGCACGGTATGCCGTGTGTCTGGGTCGCGCTCGACGAGGCGGTGGCCGCGGTGCTCGAGGGCCGCGTCCAGAACGGCATCGTCGCCGCGTCCGTCCTCGCCGCCCACGTCGCGCAGGAGCGGGGCTGGAGCACCCTGCGGCCGCACGACGCTCCGTGGCCCCAGGGCCCCGACGGCGCGCAGCGGGCGTGACCGGCGCGCCCGACGCCGCCCCCTGCCCGTGCGGCGGCATGCCGGACGGGGCGGCGCTCGCGGCCTGCTGCGGCCCGTTCCTCGCCGGTGAGGCCTGGCCCCCGACACCGGAGGCGGTGATGCGGTCGCGCTACACGGCATACGCCCTGGGGGACCGCGACCACCTCTTCCGCACGTGGCACCCCGCCACCCGACCCCGGGACGTCGAGGTGGAGGGGTCGCTCGTCTGGACCGGCCTCGACGTCCTCTCGGCCGACGGTGACGAGGTGGAGGGCACCGTGGAGTTCGCGGCGCACTGGACCTCCGGAGAGGGCCGCCTCCGGCAGCGCGGTGCGGTCCGCGAACGCAGCACGTTCACCCGACGGGCCGGACGCTGGATGTACCGCGACGGTCGGGACCCCTTGGCCTGAGCGGCGCCGATTGCCCTGCCGACCCCCCGTGTCCGCGGGGATCGCGCAGGTAGCGTCAAGTGGCTCCCGACCTCGGTCGGGAGTGCCCCGCGGTCACGCGGCCCGGGGCCACGCCACCGGAAGGACCAGCCCCATGGGTTTCCTGGACGACCTCAAGAAGGGCCTCGGCTTCGACGACGACAACGACGCCGTCACCGAGGCCACGAAGCAGGCGGACGAGGCCAAGAAGAAGGCCGACGACGCTGCCGAGAAGGCCCGCACGGAGAGCGGCGAGAAGGCCGAGGAGGCCCGCAGGGAGGCCGACGAGGCCGCGGCCGAGGCCACGAGGAAGCGGGCCGAGGCCGACCGTGCCGCGAAGGAGGCGGCCGAGCGTGCCGGCACCCCGGCTCCCGTCCCCACGGCACCTGCCCCGGCACCGAAGGCCCCCGCCCCGGCACAGAAGGCCCCCGCCCCGGCACCCAAGGCCCCCGCCCCGGCACCGAAGGCCCCCGCCCCGGCACCGAAGGCGCCCGCCCCGGCACCGAAGGCGGCGCAGCGCACGTACACCGTGAAGAGGGGCGACACGCTCTCCGAGATCGGCGAGAAGTACGGCGTGAGCTGGAAGAAGATCGCGAAGGCCAACGACATCGACAACCCCGACCTCATCTTCCCCGGCCAGAAGTTCGTCATCCCCGACTGACCGACCGGCTCGGACAGCCAGCCCGCGGGGCCGCACCAGGACGACGTGGTGCGGCCCCGCTTCCCTGCGTCCGCAACCCTGGTCGGGAACTCGACCACCTTTGCGGGCGCAGGCGTCGCGGCTCGCGGCAGCGTCCGCAACCTTGGTCGGGAACTCGACCACCTTTGCGGACGCAGGCGTCGCGGGTCACCGCAGCGTCCGCAACCCTGGTCGGGAACTCGACCACCTTTGCGGACGCAGGGGTCGCGGGTCATGGCAGCGTCCGCAACCCTGGTCGGGAACTCGACCACCTTTGCGGACGCAGGGCGGCAACTGCGGTTCGTGCCGCGGGGAGGCGACTCCGTAGGATGACGGGGTTCATCCAACCCCCGTCCCGAAGGACCACCTGTGCTCCGCACCCATGAGGCCGGCACCCTGCGCGCCGACCACACCGAAGACACCGTCACGCTCACCGGCTGGGTGGCCAGGCGTCGCGATCACGGGGGAGTGGCCTTCATCGACCTGCGGGACGCCAGCGGCGTCGTCCAGGTCGTCGCCCGCGACGAGGTCCTCACCGGTGCCGCGCACGACCTGCGTGCCGAGTTCTGCATCAAGGTGACCGGCGCCGTCGTCGCCCGGACCGCGTCCAACGTCAACGCCGACCTGCCGACCGGCGAGGTCGAGGTCGTCGCGACGGCCATCGACGTCCTCGCGCCGAGCGCACCGCTGCCGTTCCAGATCGACGAGCGCGTCACGGTCGGCGAGGAGGCGCGTCTCAAGCACCGCTACCTCGACCTGCGCCGTCCCGGCGCGTCCTCGGCGGGCGCCGCGTTGCGGCTGCGCTCCAAGGTCAACGCGGCGGCCCGTCGGGTCCTCGGCGACCGCGACTTCGTCGAGATCGAGACCCCGACGCTCACCCGGTCCACCCCTGAGGGCGCACGCGACTTCCTCGTGCCGGCCCGTCTGGCGCCCGGCTCCTGGTACGCGCTCCCGCAGAGCCCGCAGCTGTTCAAGCAGCTGCTCATGGTGGCCGGCATGGAGCGCTACTACCAGATCGCCCGCTGCTACCGCGACGAGGACTTCCGCGCGGACCGCCAGCCCGAGTTCACGCAGCTCGACGTCGAGATGTCGTTCGTCGAGCAGGCGGACGTGCTCGAGCTCGGCGAGGCGATCGTCGCCGAGGTCTGGAAGCTCATCGGGGTCGACCTCACGACGCCGTTCGAGCAGATGACCTACGCCGACGCGATGAAGCGCTTCGGCTCCGACAAGCCCGACCTGCGCTTCGGCAACGAGCTCGTCGAGTGCACCGCGTACTTCGCGAACACGCCGTTCCGGGTGTTCCAGGCCGACTACGTCGGTGCCGTCGTCATGCCCGGCGGCGCGAGCCAGCCGCGCAAGCAGCTCGACGCGTGGCAGGACTGGGCCAGGAGCCGGGGCGCCAAGGGCCTGGCCTACGTCCTCGTCGGCGACGACGGGGAGCTCGGCGGCCCCGTCGCCAAGAACCTCTCCGACGAGGAGAAGGCCGGACTCGCCGCTCACGTCGGTGCACAGCCCGGCGACTGCGTCTTCTTCGCCGCCGGCCCCACCAAGTCGTCGCGGGCGCTGCTCGGTGCGGCGCGTCTCGAGATCGGCAAGCGCTGCGAGCTCATCGACGAGGACGCCTGGTCCTTCCTCTGGGTCCTCGACGCGCCGCTGTTCGAGCCCACGTCGGAGGCGGTCGCCGCCGGTGACGTCGCCGTCGGTGCGGGAGCGTGGACGGCAGTGCACCACGCGTTCACATCGCCCAAGGCCGAGTTCATGGACAGCTTCGACACCGACCCGGGTCCGGCGCTGGCCTACGCCTACGACATGGTCTGCAACGGCAACGAGATCGGCGGCGGCTCGATCCGTATCCACCGGCGCGACGTGCAGGAGCGCGTCTTCGCCGTCATGGGCCTGTCCGAGGAGGAGGCGCAGGAGAAGTTCGGCTTCCTCCTCGACGCCTTCCAGTTCGGCGCGCCCCCTCACGGCGGCGTCGCCTTCGGCTGGGACCGCATCGTCTCGCTCCTCGCCGGGACCGAGTCGATCCGCGACGTCATCGCCTTCCCCAAGTCCGGTGGCGGCTACGACCCGCTCACCGCGGCGCCGGCGCCGATCACGCCGGAGCAGCGCAAGGAAGCCGGCGTCGACGCCACCCCGGAGCAGCCCGGGCAGGCGGAGCAGCCGGGGCAGTCGGGGCAGCCCGAGCCGCCCGCCGCACAGCGGGCCTGAGATGACCCGCGCGGCCCTCCTCGACACCGCCGACGACCGGCCTCTGCTCGCGGCACGGCCGGTCCGGGTGCTGTTGTGGGACGCCGACGGCGTGCTCCAGCACCCGCGCCACGAGTGGGCGCCGAGGTTGGCCGCGTGGGGCGGGGACGGCTTCGCCGCGGCCCTGTTCGCCGCGGAGGTGCCGGCCCTGCGGGGTGAGGTGCCGTTCCGCGAGGCCCTGGCCGACCTGCTCACCGCGTGGCCCGACGTCACCGCGGGGGTCGACGACCTCCTCACCCTGTGGGAGCAGGTCGACCCCGACCCCGAGGCCGTCGGCCTCGTGGCCGAGGTCGCCGCCTCCGGAGTCCGCTGCGTCCTCGCGACCAACCAGCAGGACCACCGCAAGGCCTACCTGCGTCGACGCTTCGGCTACGACGACGTCTTCGAGCGGTCCTTCTACTCGTGCGACCTCGGTGCGATGAAGCCCGAGACGGCCTACTTCGCGCGGGTGCTCGATGCGCTGGACGTCGACGCGGCCGACGTCGGGTTCGTCGACGACCGGTTGGACAACGTCGTCACGGCCCGGGAGCTCGGCATCCGCGCGGTCCACCACGACCCGGAGTCGGGAGTTTCCGGGCTCCGCTCGGCGCTGGGGTGGCCGGCATGAGCGACGACCTCACCCCGAACCCGACCTCGGACGCGGTGCACCATGCCGTGCAGCGCTACGCCGAGCTGCATCCCGAGATCCGCCAGGTGGCCGACGAGTTCGTGGCCATGGTCACCGGGATGCTCGACGACGCCGGCATCAACTACGTCAGCGTCACGGGGCGCGCCAAGAGCGTGGCCTCGTTCGCGGGCAAGGCCGCCCGGGCCGTCGACGGCGTGCCGATCTACACCGACCCGCTCGACGAGATCACCGACCAGATCGGCGTGCGCGTCGTCACCTACCTCCAGGGCGACGTCGCCGCCGTGGCCGAGCTGCTGGCGGGGGAGCTCAGCGTGCTCGACGACCGCGACCTCGGGCAGGAGACGGCCCTCGAGGGTCGCTTCGGCTACGCGAGCCGGCACCTCCTCGTCACCCTGGCCGACGAGGACGTCGACGCGGCCTACGCCCACCTCCGAGGACGGTCGGCCTCGGTGCAGGTGCGCACGATCCTCCAGCACGCCTGGGCCGAGTTCGAGCACGACGTGCGCTACAAGGGCTCGGTTCCGGCAGCCGACGTCTCCGACCTCGACCGCCGGTTCACCCTCGCGGCCGGCCTGCTCGAGCTCGCCGACCGCGAGTTCACGGCCATCCGCGACCGGCTCCAGGCCGGCGTCTCGGAGCAGGACCTCGAGACCGTCGGCGACGACCCGCGGATCAGCGGTCCGGACCTCGCCGCCTTCCTCTCCGCCCACTTCCAGGACGCCGGCTGGTCGCGCACCGACCACTACTCGTGGATCTCCGGCCTGCTGCTCGAGCTCGGCATCACCTCGCTCGACGAGCTGGCCGGCCTGCTCGGGTCCATCGACGTCGAGGGGATCGACGAACGCATGGGCTACCGCTATCCCGCGGGCGCCGTGCGACGTCTCGACGACGTGCTGCTCGCGGTGTTCGGCCCCCGCTACATCGGGCTGCACGGCAACAGCCACCGCATCGAGTCGCTCACGGCGCGCCTCGAGAAGGTGCGCCCCTCCCAGGCCTGAAACCGGGGCTTCCCGGGCTGGCCTGCGCTCCTCAGCGGGTGAGGAAGGCCACGAGGGCGTCGTTGAACTCCTGTGCGTGGCTGACGTTGATGCCGTGCGGTCCCGACTCCACGACGACGAGCTCGCACCCCGGGATGGCGTCGTGGGTGCGCTGGCCCGACACCTCCACGGGCACGATGGCGTCGCTGTCCCCGTGGATGACCAGGGTCGGCACGGTGATCGACGCGACGTCCTCGGTGAAGTCCTCGAGCCAGGACCCGATGCACGCCACGGCGGCATCGAGGTCGGCCTGCGCGGCGAGGCGCAGTGCGGACTGCCGCTGCTCCTGCGTCACCTTGAGCTCGCCGGCGGCGCTGAAGAAGTTCGTCATGAACTCGTCGAGGAACGCCTCGCGGTCCGCCCGCAGGCCCTGCTGCATCCCTTCGGCGTCGGAGCGCGGCAGGCCTCCGTCGGGGTTGTCGTCGCTCTGGAGGAGCCACGGGGGGATGGCGGAGGCGAAGACGGCACTGCTCACCCGGTCCTGCCCCTGGGTGCCGAGGTAGCGCGCGACCTCGCCGCCACCCATCGAGAAGCCGACGAGCGAGACGTCCCGCAGGTCGAGCTCCTCGATGAGCGCCGCCAGGTCGGCGGTGAGGGCGTCGTAGTCGTAGCGCCCGTCGGGAGCCGGGGCCGAGTCGCCGAAGCCGCGACGGTCGTAGGTGATGACGCGCAGGCCGGCGGCAGTGAGCGCGGGCACGGTGTCGGCCCACGAAGCGCCGCTCAGCGGCCAGCCGTGGACGAGGACGACGGGGCGCCCGTCGCCGCCGGTGTCCTCGCGGTGCACGGCGACGGTCGAGATGTCGGACATGGGTTCACCCTTCGACGATCCTGTGGTCGTCCTTCACCCTACGCAGCGGCGCCGCGCGACGGGCGGGAAGGCTGACCGGCGGCGACGGTTAGGCTGCTTCGGTGCCAGCCGGTGACGACCTCTTCGCGTCCACGGACGGGGGCGGGGGCTCCCTGCTCCCGCCGCTGGCCGTCCGCATGCGCCCGGCCTCGATCGACGAGGTGCGCGGCCAGGGCGACATCCTCCGGCCCGGCAGCCCGCTGCGGCGCCTCATCGAGGGCTCGGGTGGCACGGCCGGCCCGCTGAGCGCGATCCTCTGGGGCCCACCGGGCACCGGCAAGACCACCCTCGCCCACCTGGTCGCCACCGCGGCCCACCGCGAGTTCGTCGAGCTCTCCGCCGTCACCGCGGGTGTCAAGGACGTCCGGGCGGTCATGGAGGGGGCAGCGCGCAACCGCGACCTCTACGACCGCCAGACGGTCCTCTTCCTCGACGAGATCCACCGCTTCACCAAGGCCCAGCAGGACGCGCTGCTGCCGGGGGTCGAGACCCGCCAGGTCATCCTCGTCGCCGCGACGACCGAGAACCCGTCGTTCGCCGTCATCGCCCCGCTGCTCTCCCGCTCGATGCTCATCACGCTCACCTCCCTCGACGACGCCCAGGTCGCCGACGTCCTCGACTCCGCGGTGAGCGACCCGCGCGGTCTCGACGCGGCATACGCGCTGTCCGACGAGGCACGCGAGCACCTCGTCCGCATCGCCGGCGGTGACGCCCGCCGTGCGCTCACCTCGCTCGAGGCCGCCGCCGGGGTGGCGCTCGACGACGCCCCCGCGGGACGCGACGACGGCGTGCCGCTCAGCATCACCCTCGCCCACGCCGAGCAGGCGGTGGCGCAGGCGATGGTCCGCTACGACAAGACCGGGGACCAGCACTACGACGTGGCGTCCGCGTTCATCAAGTCGATGCGCGGCTCCGACGTCGACGCCGCGCTGCACTACCTCGCCCGCCAGCTCGAGGCCGGCGAGGACCCGCGGTTCATCGCCCGCCGGATCGTCATCGCCGCGAGCGAGGACGTCGGCATGGGTGACCCCACGGCGCTGCAGACGGCGGTCGCGGCGCTGCACGCCGTCGCGCAGATCGGCATGCCGGAGGCTCGGATCATCCTCGCGCAGGCCGTCGTCCACAACGCGCTCGCACCCAAGAGCAACGCGGCGTATACCGGGATCAACGCCGCGATCGCCGACATCCGTGCCGGGCGTGGGGGAGCGGTGCCACCCCACCTGCGCGGCAGCGGGTATGCCGGTGCCACCCGTCTCGGGCACGGCAAGGGCTACGTCTACGCCCACGACGAGGCGGACGGCGTGGCCCGGCAGCAGTACCTGCCGGACGACCTGCACGGCAGCACCGACTACTACCAGCCGACCGATCGCGGCTTCGAGGCCCGGCTGCAGGAGCGGTGGACCTGGCTGAAGGACCGCCTCGGGCGCGGCTGACCCAGTCTTCGCTCCCCACGGTTCCCTCGGCCGGCAGGCCCCGAGGAACGCGGCGGCGCCGGTGGACGTGCGCCACGTAGGATTCACCGGTGCCCCCACCCGGGCCCGACGCACTCGACCCGATGCCTTTTCAACCTCAGGACTGACGACATGGAAACCGCTGAGATCCGGCGCCGCTGGCTCGCCTTCTTCGAGGAGAACGGCCACACGGTGGTGCCCTCCGCGCCCCTCATCCACGACGACCCCAACCTGCTGTTCGTCAACGCGGGCATGGTGCCGTTCAAGCCGTACTTCTCCGGCCAGGAGACCCCGCAGTGGGAGCGCGCCACGAGCGTGCAGAAGTGTGTCCGCACCGGTGACATCGAGGAGGTCGGCAAGACCTCGCGCCACGGCACGTTCTTCCAGATGAACGGCAACTTCTCCTTCGGCGACTACTTCAAGAAGGACGCCATCAAGTTCGCCTGGGCGCTGCTCACCCGCTCGCAGGACGACGGCGGCTACGGCCTCGACCCCGACCGCCTCTGGGCGACCGTCTACGAGGACGACGACGAGGCCGAGCGCCTCTGGGCCGAGTACACGAGCATCCCGCTCGAGCGCATCGTGCGCCGCGGCAAGCTCGACAACTACTGGCACATGGGCGTTCCCGGTCCCGGCGGCCCCTGCAGCGAGATCTTCTACGACCGCGGCGCCGAGTACGGCCGCGAGGGCGGCCCGGCCGTCGACGAGGACCGCTATATGGAGATCTGGAACCTCGTCTTCATGCAGGAGGAGCTGTCGGAGGTGCGCGCCAAGGACGACTTCGTCATCTCCGGCCCGTTGCCGGCGAAGAGCATCGACACCGGCATGGGTCTGGAGCGCATCGCCTCGGTCCTCCAGGGCGTCGACAACCTCTACGAGATCGACGAGGTCTACCCCGTCCTCGCCCGGGCGGCCGAGATGACCGGCAAGTCCTACGGCGCGCACTCCGGCCACTCCGCCGAGGAGTCCCACCCGGACGACGTCCGGCTCCGCGTCGTCGCCGACCACGTCCGGTCCTCGCTCATGCTCATCGGTGACGGGGTCACGCCCGGCAACGAGGGTCGCGGCTACGTCCTGCGTCGCATGCTGCGCCGCGCGGTGCGCTCGATGCGGCTCCTCGGCTACGACGACCCGGCGCTGCCGCACCTGCTGCCGATCTCGATGGAGCGGATGAAGCAGTCCTACCCCGAGCTCGAGACCGGCTTCGACCGGATCAGCACGATCGCGTATGCCGAGGAGGAGGCCTTCCGACGCACGCTCGCCTCTGGCACGACCATCCTCGACACCGCCGTGTCGAGGACCAAGGAGTCCGGTGGCACGACCCTGGCTGGCGACCAGGCGTTCCAGCTCCACGACACCTACGGCTTCCCGATCGACCTCACCCTCGAGATGGCGGAGGAGCAGGGCCTCTCCGTCGACCGCGAGGGCTTCACCCGGCTCATGCAGGAGCAGCGCAACCGGGCCAAGGCCGACGCCAAGTCGAAGAAGTCCGGTCACGCCAACACCGAGGTGTGGAAGGCGATGCGCGCCGCCGGCGAGACCGACTTCCGCGCGTGGCAGGAGCTGACGAGCGAGGCGAAGGTCATCGGCCTCGTCATCGACGGCCAGCGCGTCGAGGAGATCGAGCCGGGCCAGCGCGGCCAGGTCGTCCTCGACCGCACCCCGTTCTACGCCGAGTCCGGTGGCCAGATCGCCGACGAGGGCATCATCACCGCCGACGGCGTGCACCTCAAGGTCGTCGACGTCCAGCGTCCGGTCAAGGGCCTCATCGCGCACACCGTCGAGGTCGTCCACGGTCCCCTGCGCTCCGGCGCGCCGGTCCTCGCCGAGGTCGACCCCGAGTGGCGGCTGTCGGCGTGCCAGGCGCACTCCGGCACGCACGTCGTGCACGCGGCGCTCCGGCAGGTGCTCGGCCCGTCGGCGCTGCAGTCCGGCTCCTACAACAAGCCCGGCTACCTCCGTCTCGACTTCGCGTGGGGACAGGCGCTGTCGCCCGAGACCCGCAGCGAGATCGAGGAGGTCGCCAACCTCGCCGTGCGCCGGGACCTCCCGGTGTCGGCACAGTGGATGTCGCTCGAGCAGGCCCGCGAGGCAGGGGCGCTCGCGCTCTTCGGTGAGACCTACGGCGAGGACGTGCGCGTCGTCGAGATCGGCGGCCCCTGGTCGCGCGAGCTCTGCGGTGGCACCCACGTCGGGCACTCCAGCCAGGTCGGCGCGATCACGATGACCGGCGAGTTCTCCGTCGGCTCCGGCGTCCGCCGCCTCGAGGCGTTCGTCGGCATGGACGCCCTGCGCCACCTCGCGCGGGAGCGGGCGATCGTCGCCGAGCTGTCCGGCATCGTCGGTGCCCAGCCCGGTGAGCTCACCGACCGCGTCGCGGCCATGGTCACCCGGCTCAAGGACGCCGAGCGCGAGCTCGAGAAGACCCGCAAGCAGGCCGTGCTCGCCGCGGCCGGCTCGCTCACCGACTCGGCCAAGGACGTCGGCGGGGTGCGCTTCGTCGGCCACGACGCCGGCGGCGACGCCGGCGCGGACGACGTGCGCGCCATGGTGCTCGACGCCCGCCACCGCCTCGGCGAGGCCACTCCCTCCGTCGTCGCCGTCACGGGTGGCGCCAAGGGCCGGCCCGTGGTCGTCATCGCGACCAACCAGGCGGCGCGCGACAAGGGGATCAGGGCCGGGGAGCTCGTCCGCATCGCCGCCCAGACCCTCGGTGGTGGCGGCGGCGGCAAGGACGACATCGCCCAGGGCGGCGGCCAGGACCTCGCCCGGACCGCCGAGGCGATCAACGCCGTCGAGTGGCGCGTGGGAGAGCTGGCCGGTTGAGCGTCCGCCCCGGGGTTCGGGTGGGGGTCGATGTCGGCACGGTGCGTGTCGGCGTGGCCGTCAGTGACCCCTCGGGCATGCTCGCGACGCCGCACGCGACGCTCGCCCGTCGCTGGCCGGACGACGAACCGGCCACCGACGACATCAGCGAGATCGTCGCCCTCATCGGTGAGCGGGACGCCGTCGAGGTCGTCCTCGGCCTGCCGCGTTCACTCGACGGCAGCGAGGGTCCCGCCGCACGGGCCGCACGCACGTATGCTGCGGAACTGGCTCGCCGGATAGCACCCGTGGGCGTGCGTCTGGTCGACGAACGCCTCACGAGTGTGGACGCTCACAGGACACTGCGCGAGAGTGGAGTGTCCGGACGCCGGCAGCGGGCCGTGGTCGACCAGGCGGCAGCGGTGCTGATCCTCCAGGCGGCGTTGGACGAGGAACGCAGTGCGGGTCGCCCACCGGGCGAGCCGGTGATCCACAAACGGCGCAGGCCGAAGACGAAGGACGGGCCACGGTGAGCCACGAACACCTCGACACGACTCTCTTCGGGGAGCCGGCGCCGCACGAGCCGCGCCGTGGCCGTCGGCAGCGCCACAAGCGCACCAAGGGCCGGAACCTGTTGGTGCTCCTCGTCGCGGTCGTGCTCGTCGGGGGCGCTGCCGCCACGGCGTTCGTCCTTCTCAAGCCAGTCGTCTCCTCGGTCTTCGGCAGCGGCGACACCGAGGCCGAGGACTTCCCGGGCCCCGGCGAGGGCGAGGTGCCCGTCACCGTGAAACAAGGCGACACGGGTGAGTCGATCGCCACCGCCCTCAAGACCGCCGGCGTCGTCAAGACGCGGACGGCCTACCTCGACGCCTCCGCAGCGGACCCGCAGGGCAGCGCACAGATCCAGCCCGGCACGTACACGCTGAGGAAGGGCATGAAGGCGATCGACGCGTTCACCGCGCTGACCGACCCCGCCAACCGCAGCGTCGCGCGCCAGACCATCCCCGAGGGCCTGTGGGCCAGCGAGATCATCGCGCGCCTCAGCGAGGCGACCGGAGTGCCCGCCGCGGACTACCAGGCCGCGCTCAAGGACCCCGCAGCCCTCGGCCTGCCCGCGGAGGCCGGCGGCCGCGCAGAGGGCTACCTCTTCCCGTCGAGCTACGAGTTCGACAAGAACACCCCGGCAGCGGCCCAGCTCAAGCAGATGGTGGCGCTGACCCTCGCCGAGCTCAAGAAGGCCGGCGTCCAGCCCAAGGACTACACCCGGATCCTCACCGTCGCCTCGATCATCGAGGGCGAGGTCAACGGTGACGCCGACCGCGCCAAGGTCGCCCGGGTCATCGAGAACCGGCTCGCCGACCCCAACGGCCCGACCGTGGGGCTGCTCCAGATGGACTCGACCGTCCACTACATCGAGCAGAAGCGCGGCCGCGCCGGGACCTCCGACGCCGCGCGTGCGTCGAAGAGCCCGTACAACACCTACCGGGTCAAGGGGCTCCCTCCCGGGCCCATCAACAACCCGGGCGCCGCCTCCATCGAGGCCGCGGCCAAGCCCGCCGACGGGCCGTGGTTCTTCTTCGTCGCCGTCAACCCCGACACGGGTGAGACGAAGTTCGCCGCGACCCAGGCCGAGCACGACCGCAACGTCCAGGAGTTCAACACCTGGTGCTCGCAGAACAAGGACAAGTGCTGAGGGCGGCCGTCCTCGGGTCGCCGGTCGCGCACTCGCTCTCACCTCTCCTGCACACGACGGCGTATGCCGCGCTCGGACTCACCGACTGGACCTACACGCGTCGTGAGGTCGGTGCGGGCGAGCTGGCCGGGGTCGTGGCCGGGCTCGACGAGTCGTGGCGGGGACTCAGCCTGACGATGCCGCTCAAGGAGGCCGCGCTCGACGTCGCCGCGACCGTGTCCGACGTCGCCCGCGACGCGGGCGCGGTCAACACCCTCGTGCGCCGGGAGGACGGCGGGTGGGACGGGCACAACACCGACGTCGCCGGCCTCGCCGGAGCGCTCGCCCGAGCGTCCGACGGAGCCGGTCACGGCGACCGTGCCACCCTGCTGGGCTCGGGCGCCACGAGCCGATCTGCCGCCCTGGCGCTCGTCGACCTGGGGGTGCGCGAGGTCCGCGTCGCGGCACGCAACACCGAGGCCGCGGCCGCCGTCGTCGCCCTGCTCGAGTCGCACGGTGTCCCGGCCGGTCACGTCCCGCTGGAGCACTGGGTGCGCGAGCCGGGACACCTCGTCGTCTCGACCCTCCCGCCGTCGGCCAGCACCGCCGCCGGTGCGCTGCTCGACCGCGACGGCACCGACCGCAACGGCACCGACCTCGGCGGCGTGACCCTGCTCGACGTCGTCTACGCCGGGTGGCCGACGCCGTTGGCGCGGGCCGCGCGGGCCCACGGCGCCGACGTCGTCTCCGGGATGGAGATGCTCGTGCGCCAGGCGGCGCTCCAGGTCGAGCTCTTCACCGGCCGCCCGGCCCCGCTCGAGGCGATGGTCGAGGCCGCGCGCCGCGAGGCGGGTGCCTGATGGACTCACGGCTCGTGACGTCGTTGCTGCTCGTCGCCCTCGTGGTCGGCGCCGTCGTCGTCGGCCGACTCACGGCCCGTGAGCTGTCCACCGGCGGCTACCGCATCCCCGAGGACGAGGCGTCCCACGCGACGCCGCCGTCGTGGTGGGTCGCCCCCCTGCTCGCCGCCCTCGTCCTCGTCGCCGCGTTCTCGGTCGGTGACACGGCGGCGTATGCCGCGCTGCCGGCATACCTGCTCTTCGGTTGGCTCACGGTGTGCCTGGTCTGGATCGACATCGACGTGCACCGGCTCCCGGTCGGGCTCACCCGGCCGGCGCTGCCGGCGTTCGCGCTGCTCCTGCTGCCCCCGACGATCGCGACGGGGGACTGGGGCCGGCTGCTGACCGCCGTCGTCTGCGGCGCGGTGCTCATGGCCGGCTACCTCGTCGTCGCGTTCCTGCCCGGCGGGGGGTTCGGTGGCGGCGACATCCAGCTCGCGCCGACCATCGGGCTGCTGCTCGGCTGGTTCTCCGTCGGGCACGTCGTCGTGGGGACCATGGCCGCGTTCTTCCTCGGGGGCGTCGGGGCCGCGGTGCTGCTCGTCACCGGGCGAGCCGGACGCAAGACCGCGATGGCCTTCGGCCCGTTCATGTGCGCCGGCCTGTTCGTCGCGCTCGCGTTCACCGAGCCGTTCTACGACGGGTTCCTCGGCCGCTGACGGCTAGCGTGCCCTCATGACGACGCGCTGGCTGTTCGGTGACCAGCTCGGGCCGCACTTCCTCGACGACCACGACGGGCCGGTCGTCATGGTCGAGTCACGGGCGGTTTTCACCCGGACCCGTTTCCACCGCGCCAAGGCGCACCTCGTGCTGTCCGCGATGCGGCACCGCGCCGCCGAGCTGGAGGGTCGCGCGACCTACCACCGCGCGGACACGTACGCGGAGGTCATCGGGACGCTCGAGGACGTCGAGGTCGTGCACCCCACTTCGTATGCCGCGCTCGGCCTGGTGCGCCGCCTCGGCGTCGACGTGCTCGACCCGCGCGGGTTCGCGACCAGTCGTGTGGACTTCACCCGGTGGGCGCAGGGTCGGGGTGGGCGGCGGCTGCTCATGGAGGACTTCTACCGCGACGCGCGCCGCCGGCACGGCGTGCTCATGGACGGGACCGAGCCGGCGGGCGGGAGGTGGAACTTCGACCACGACAACCGGGAGCCCCCACCGAAGGGTGCGAGCTCGCTCGGCGTCGCCGAACCGTGGTGGCCGAGCGAGGACGACGTCGACGCGCAGGTCCGCGAGGACCTCGACCGCTGGGAGCAGGACGGTGACGTGGGCTTCATCGGCCGGGACGGTCCGCGACGGTTCGCCGCCACCCGGGCCGAGGCGCTGGAGGCGTTGGAGCACTTCGTCGAGCACCGGCTGGCGGACTTCGGTGCACACGAGGACGCGATCCTCGAGGGGGACCCGTGGATGGCGCACAGCCTCCTCAGCGTGCCCCTCAACCTCGGGCTGCTCGACCCGCTCGAGGTCGTCGCGCGGGCCGAGGCGGCCCACCTCGCCGGGGACGCGCCCGTGGCCGCCGTCGAGGGCTTCGTCCGCCAGGTCATCGGCTGGCGGGACTACGTCTGGCACCTGTACTGGCACCAGGGCGAGGGCTACCGGCGCCGCAACGCGCTGCGGGCGACCGAGCGGATGCCGCAGTGGTTCGCCGAGCTGGACTCCGCTGTCACCGACGCCCGGTGCCTGTCGCACACCCTCGACCAGGTCGCGACCCACGGGTGGGTGCACCACATCCCCCGGCTCATGGTGCTCGGCTCGTACGCCCTGCAACGGGGGTGGGCGCCCACGCAGGTGACCGACTGGTTCCACCGCGCGTTCGTCGACGGCTACGACTGGGTCATGGTCCCCAACGTCGTCGGCATGTCACAGCACGCGGACGGCGGAGTGATGGCGACGAAGCCCTACACCTCGGGCGGGGCCTACATCAACACGATGAGTGACCACTGCGGCTCGTGCCGGTTCAACCCGCGGGTGCGGGTCGGTGAGAACGCCTGTCCGTTCACCGCGGGCTACTGGTGGTTCCTCGACCGCAACCGGGAGGCGCTGGCGGGCAACCCGCGGATGGCGCGCGCCGTGCAAGGGCTCGACCGGCTCACGGACCTCGGTCCCCTCGTCGAGCAGGAGCGGGAGCGGGGCAACCGCGCGCCCTGAACGGGGTCGCGTGCGACGCGGCCCGTGGGGCGCGTGGGCCCGTGCGCGTCGGTTCAGGCGGGAGCGGCGGCCGACGGTGCGGACGTCACCCGCCCGTCGAGGCGTTCGGTGAGGTGGACCGTCACCTCGTCACCGGTCCCCTTGTGGATCAGGGCGCGGGTCGCTCTCGTCACGGCGAGCTTGTGCCTCCCGTCCCCGAGGGCCATGAAGGCACCGCGGAAGCGGTGGCCGTCCACGGTCCCCGCGACCTTGACGAGGCCGCGGGTGCCGAAGAAGTCGGCGCTCCAGTCCGTGACGAGGTAGGTCCAGCCGCCGTCGGCCTCGCTCGTGACGAGCGTGCCGCTGAAGGTCCTGTCGAGTGCGGTCATCATCCGCGCCTTCCGTGGTGGAGGTCGTCGGTCCCGGCTCAGCCGTACATCAGGGAGCCGGGGGTGGTGAGCTCGGTGCCGGTCTCGAGCCACGTCTTGAGGCCGGAGAGCACCATCGGCCAGCCGCCGTGGAGGGCCTCGCTGACGCCTTCGGGCAGCTGGTCGTGCACGAGGGTGAGGCGGCACGAGTCGCCCACCGGCTCGATCTCCCACGTCACCCGTGACGTGCCCGCGGACTCCGCGTCGTCGTCCCAGTGGGCGTGGAAGCTCTGGACGAGCCGGTGCGGCGGGTCCACGACGAGGTTCTCGCCGTCGACGAGCGCGCCCTCGACCCCGGCGTGGGTGAGGGCGTAGGGCGAGCCCGGGGTCCAGTCCGACGTGAGCGAGCTGCCGAAGTGGAACCGACGGCGGACCTCCGGGTCGGTGATGGCGTGCCACAGCCGCTCGGGCGTGGTCCGGATGTAGATCTCGAAGACCTTCGTCGTCGTCATGTGCTCGTCCTCCAGCTCGGTGCGCAGCCCGACGAGGCCGGCGGCCCAGGGCTCGGTGTACTTGCTGACCCAACGGTCGTGGACCTGCCGGATGCCGACCGGGTTGAGGAAGTGCAGCTTCTCCCGACCGCTGCGACGGGACACGACCAGACCGGCCTCCTCGAGGAGGCCGAGGTGCTTGGCGACGCCGATGCGGGTCATGTCGAAGCCGCCCGCGAGGGCGACCAGCGACTGGCCGTCGGCGACGAAGAGCGCGTCGAGCAGCGCCCGTCGGGTCGGGTCGGCCAGCGCCCGGAAGATGAGGTCCACAGGACCACGATAGGAAACCATGCGGTTTCCTGTCAAGGGGCGGGCCGGGACGGCGTGGGCGACGATCAGGCTCCGACCGCGGCCGACTCTGCGCGCGGGCCCCGTGGGAGGATCACGGCATGCTTCGATGGCTGACCGCAGGCGAGTCACACGGCCCCGCGCTCCTCGCGACGATCGACGGACTCCCGGCCGGGGTCGAGGTGACCCGTGACGACCTCGCCGGGGCGCTCGCCAGACGCCGGCTCGGCTACGGGCGGGGGGCGCGGATGGCCTTCGAGCAGGACGAGGTCGAGTTCCTCGGGGGCGTCCGGCACGGGGTGACGATGGGCTCGCCGGTGGCGATCCGCATCGGCAACACCGAGTGGCCCAAGTGGCAGACCGTCATGTCGGCCGACCCCGTCTCCGACGACGCGTACGCCGCGTCGAACGACGTCAACGCCGAGAAGGAGGTGGCCCGCAACCGGGCGCTCACCCGCCCGCGCCCCGGGCACGCCGACCTCGTCGGCATGCAGAAGTACGCCTTCGACGACGCCCGCCCGGTGCTCGAACGGGCCTCGGCGCGGGAGACCGCGGCCCGGGTCGCCCTCGGCGAGGTCGCCGCCCGCTTCCTTGAGCAGGCCTACGGCATCCGCCTCGTCTCGCACACCGTCTCCATGGGGCCGGCCGGGGTGGCCGACGACGCCGCGCTGCCCACGCCCGACCAGGTCGACGAGATCGACGCCAACCCGGTCCGCACGCTCGACGGCCCCGGGTCGGAGGCGATGGTCGCCGAGGTCGACGCGGCCAAGAAGGCCGGCGACACCCTGGGCGGGGTCGTCGAGGTCCTCGCCTACGGGCTGCCCCCGGGGCTGGGGTCGCACGTGCACTGGGACCGGCGGCTCGACTCCCGGCTCGCCGGCGCCCTCATGGGGATCCAGGCGATCAAGGGGGTGGAGGTCGGCGACGGGTTCCGCACCGCAGCCCGCCGGGGCTCGGCCGCCCACGACGAGATGGAGCGCGACGAGTCCGGCACGATCCGTCGGCGCACGGGTCGCGCCGGCGGCACCGAGGGCGGGATGTCCACCGGTGACGTGCTCCGCGTCCGGGCCGCGATGAAGCCGATCTCGACGGTGCCCCGCGCCCTCGACACCATCGACACGACGGGGGAGGGCGAGGCGAAGGCGATCCACCAGCGCTCCGACGTGTCGGCCGTCCCCGCCGCCGGCGTCGTCGCCGAGGCCATGGTCGCCCTCGTCCTCGCGGAGGCCTGCCTCGAGAAGTTCGGCGGCGACTCGGTCGGCGAGACGCGACGCAACCACGCGGCATACCTCGCCGCCATCCCCGAGACGATGCGCTCGTGGTGAGCGCGAGCCGTCCGGTCGTCGTCCTCGTCGGCCCGCCCGGCGCGGGGAAGTCCACGATCGGGCAGGCGCTCGCGGACGCCCTCGGGGTGGCCTTCCACGACACCGACACCGCCATCGAGACCGAGCAGGGCTGCTCGATCTCCGACATCTTCGTCCTCGACGGTGAGCCGGCCTTCCGCGCGCTGGAGCGGGCCGAGGTCGCCCGCGCCGTCGCGTCCGAGTCGGGCGTCGTCGCGCTCGGTGGCGGCGCCCCGATGGACGCCGACACCCGTGAGGTCCTCGCCGGCCACGTCGTCGTCTTCCTCGACGTCGGGATCGCCGACGCTGCCAAGCGGGTGGGCTTCGACGGCAGCCGACCGCTGCTCGCCATCAACCCGCGCGCGACGTGGACCAAGATGATGAACGAGCGGCGGCCGACGTACGAGGGCGTGGCGACCGTGCGGGTCGACACTGCCGGACGGGTCGTCGCCGACGTCGTCGCCGAGATCGTCGAGCACCTCGGAGCGGCCCGGTGAGCGTGATCCCCGTCGGCGACGCCTACGACGTCGTCATCGAGGGGGGCTGCTCGCGGCGGGTCGCCGACGTCATCGGCGAGGACGTGCGGCGCGCCCTCGTCGTCCACCCACACTCGATGCGCGCCCTGGGCGAGCAGGTCACCACCGCGCTGCGCGCGAACGGCGTGGAGGCGTATGCCGCACCCGTGCCGGACGCCGAGGACGCCAAGACCGCTGCGGTCGCCGCCGAACTGTGGGCGGTGCTCGGCCAGCACGGCTTCACCCGGACCGACGTCGTCGTCGGCGTCGGGGGAGGGACCGTCACCGACCTCGCCGGCTTCGTCGCCGCCACGTGGCTGCGCGGTGTCCCGGTGGTGCACGTGCCGACGACGCTGCTCGGCATGGTCGACGCCGCCGTCGGTGGCAAGACGGGGATCAACACGGCCGAGGGCAAGAACCTCGTGGGGTCCTTCCACCCGCCCCGGGCCGTCCTCTGCGACCCCGACGTCCTCGCGACGCTGCCGAGGGTGGACCACGTCGCCGGCCTGGCCGAGGTCGTCAAGGCGGGCTTCATCGTCGACCCGGTGATCCTCGACCTCGTGGCCGCCGACCCCGAGGCGGCGACCCGGCCCGACGGCCCGCACACGCTCGAGCTCATCGAGCGCGCCATCCGGGTCAAGGCCGACGTCGTGAGCGTCGACCTCAAGGAGTCCTCGCTGCGCGAGATCCTCAACTACGGGCACACCTTCGGCCACGCCATCGAGCACGTCGAGCACTACCGCCGGCGCCACGGCGAGGCCGTCGCGATCGGCATGGTCTTCGCCGCCGAGCTGGCTTGTGCCGCAGGGGTGTTGGCTCGAGCCGTCGTCGACCGCCACCGTGAGGTGCTCACCTCGGTGGGGTTGCCGACGTCCTACGGTCCGGGCCGCTGGGACGAGCTCGAGGCGGCGATGCGCCGCGACAAGAAGACGCGGGGAGCGCTGCTCCGTTTCGTCGTCCTCGAGGACGTGGCCCGGCCGACCCGGCTGGAGGGTCCGACCACGGAACAGCTGCACGCGGCATACGCCGCCCTGTCGCACTGATCCGCGTCAGGGGCCACCATGGGTCCGAGGAGGAGGACCGACGATGGCAGTGCTGACGCGGCTTCGGGATGCGATGAACCGTCACGACGTCGAGGCCTTCGTGGAGTGCTTCCACGAGGACTACCGAAGTGAACAACCCGTGCATCCGGGTCGCGGCTTCGGTGGTCGTGACCAGGTCCGGACGAACTGGTCGGCCATCTTTGCCGGCGTGCCCGACTTCGCGGCCGACCTCGTGCGTCACTGCCAGGACGAGGGCGAGGAATGGTCGGAGTGGCGGTGGACCGGCACGCGTCGGGACGGGGCCAACTTCGACATGGCCGGCGTCATCGTCGTCGGTGTCCGGGATGGCCGGATCACCTGGGGCCGTCTCTACGTCGAGCCCGTGGAGGCTCCGGAGGAGACCATCGACGAGGCAGTCCAGCGGATGACCGGTGGAGCCCCCGAACCGGGCCCGACCCGCTGACTTCCCTGCTGCGTCAAGGCGCCTGCGTCCCGCCGGTTGACGCGAGGGCGAACCGATCCAGGTCCTTGCGCCACATCCGGGCGATGACCCGGTTCATCGTGTGGTGCAGCAGGGTGATGACCAGTCTGTCCCGGAGGCGCACGGGATGCGTGCTCCACTCGACGTGCAGCCGGCTTCCGCCCTCTCCACGCGGTTCAATCTGCATGAATCCCTCTCCGGGGTCTCCGTGGTTGGTCTCCAGCTCCGTCCACCGGACCACTCGGGGGTCGGACCAGTCGTAGCGGACGACGACCCAGTACGGCGAGTGCGTCGATCCCTCCCGGGCCACCGCCCAGGTGTCACCCACCTCCGTGGCCTCGTAGATCTTGGGGTCGAGCGTGCTCCAGGTCGTGAGCCGGCGATCCGTGAAGTCCGTCATGGCCTCGAGCACCTGCTCGGGTGACGCCCGCGTGACCAGGTCGAACCTCATCCCCGTGGCACGCTTTCGGACGGCCTGACGGAGCCGCCGGGCGTGTTGCCCATCTCGAACCACACCGTCTTCCCGGGTTCCGGATACGCCGCATCCACGCCCCATCGCGCTGCCAGCGCCTCGACGATGAGCAGCCCCCTGCCTCCCTCCGCGTCCTCGGCGGCCAGGTGCGGGTGCGGAAGCGCCGCGCCGACGTCGGTGATCTCGACGCGCAGCACGCCCGGACTCCGCCGCGCCCGCACCATCACTGGTCCTTCACCATGGAGCACGGCGTTGGCCACGACTTCGCTCGCCACGAGTACGGCGTCATCCGCCCAGTCCGGCCGTGAGGTCTCGAGGAAGGTGCAGAGGCGCTGGCGAACCAGCCCAGCAGATTCTGGCTCGGAGGGGAGGAACCACAGCTGAGCGGTCGCCACGCTCGCGTCGGCCGGGGTCGTCACCACGTGGACTCCATACCCAGTGCCGGGCACTTCACGCGCCCGCACGCCGGCCGGTGCCCGTGACCGGGGCTGGGGGCTGGGTACGTTGACCGGATGACCGAGAAGAGCATGCGTGAACGGATGCTGGACGGCGAGCCGTACATCGCCGACGACCCTGAGCTGGCGGAGGAGTCGCAGCGCGCTCAGCGGTTGACCCACCAGCTCAACACAATGGACCCGAATGACGCTCACGCGCGCCGGCGACTGCTGGTGGAGCTGTTCGGAGCATTCGGTGAGGGCAGTGAGATCCGTCCGCCGTTGCAGTGCGACTACGGCTACCAGACGACGATCGGGGCCCGCTCCTTCGTCAACTGGGGTGCGATCCTTCTTGACGTCGCCACGGTGACCATCGGCGACGACGTGCAGATCGGCCCGAACGTGCAGCTGCTCACGGCCACCCACCCCCTCGACCCACAACCCCGTCGGGACAAGTGGGAGGCCGCGGAGCCCATCGTCATCGGCGACAACGTCTGGCTCGGCGGAGGCGTCATCGTCTGCCCCGGCGTGACCATCGGGGCCGACACGGTCGTCGGAGCGGGGTCCGTCGTGACCCGGGACCTCCCGGCCGGAGTGGTGGCCGTCGGCTCGCCTGCAAGGGTCGTCCGCGCACTCTGACGACGGCTCGGCCAGCCCCGGCGAAGCCGGGGCTGCTCCGCGGAGGCAGGAGCGGTCAGGCGCGCCGGGGACGGCTCGCGTCCCCGGGGAAGCCGAAGTCGGTCCGCACCCCGGGGCTGAACGCCACGTGGTCGGGAGGACGTCCGGCGAGGTTCGCCAGCCCCACGGATGCCATCAGCTCGTCGTGCAGGGAGAGCACCTCCGCGCCGTGCACCGGCCAGGGCTCGTGGTGGTTGGGGACGTACAAGGTTCGGCCCCACGCGCGCACGTGCAGCCCCCAGCGAGCGCTGAGGAAGTCGTCCAGCTCGGTGCTCTCACGCCGTGCACCCGCGCGGACGACCACGTGGCTCTCGGGTGACCTGCCGGGACGGTGCAGTCGTGCGGCGTACGTGTGCACGTCACCGCTCACTCCGTGGCGCATCCGTGCCCAGCGGTAGGGCAACCCGAAAGCCGCCCTGGCGCCGGCCACCACCGCCGCGCGGTCGGCGTCGAGGCTGAGGAACACGATGCCGCGGCGGCCGGTGTCGTCGACCGAGTAGAGCCGCACGTTCGTCTCGAGGAACGACCCGAGCCACGGGACCCCGCGGCCTCGGCCGATCCCTGCGCCGACCATCCGGAATGGGATCAGCCCGACGTACGTGACACCACCGAGGGTGTCCGGGCGAACGCCGGGCGGCATCCGGTGAGCGACGGAGGCAGGGTCGACCGCCCAGTGCAGGAACGTCAGGTCCCGCCAGCTCTGGTTCATCATCACCGGACCCGACAGGTGTGGTGCGGTCGGGGAGACGGGCTCGACGCCTGTGAAGCTCACGCTTCACCCTAGGCCGAGCGCCCGAACCGTCCAGTCCGCGCCCGACGCGTCGGCCATCGTCAAGCGGTAGACGTACCGACCTTGAAGGTCGCTGTGCGGGGGGCCGAAGTCCGCGTTCGTGGCGACGACGATCGGGGGCGGGTGGCCACACCCTCGACGTGGATCGGGAACGTCGAGTTGGGGATGATCGGGCCCGAGGCGAAGTCCGGTGACGACCCGACGACGCCGGGGTCGGGAACGACCAAGCACACGAGGAAGACGCCCGTGCCCTCGGAGCACTCCGAGGTGGTGAACTGGTGACCCCGACGGAAGTCCAGGGCCCGGATGCCGTCCCTCATCTCGGTGTCGTAGGGGGGCGTGTGCGCGGCCCCGGGCCCGATGGCCAGCAACCGGGGCCGTGGCACATGGTCGGGAGGCGGCAACAGCCGGCCGAGCGTCTCGGAGGCTTCGGCGTAGCCCGACGCTGCGGTGCCGACGGGAGCCGAGGAGAGGTGACAGTCGACCGGCCCCCACGACGGGCTGCCGATCGGCGTGAGCTGGATCCCCCCGGCGCGGGCGCGCGCCGCCGGGAGAGGTCCGAGGAACACCGGAAGCACGAGGGCGACGAGGGTCGCTGCGCGCCTCGACCAACGGGTCACGGCGTCGGACCCGTCCCGGTCCCGGCCGTCAAGGGACGGGCCCTCGTAGAGTTGCCGTGTGACGCCGGAGCTCCGCACCCCTCGTCTCCTGCTGCGTCCCGTCGTGGCGGACGATCTCGACGTGCTGCTCGCGATCCGCAACGCGCCCGGCGTCGTGGCGACGACGAACACGGGCGACTCGCTGCCGCGAGAGCGCATGGCCGGGCAGCTCGGCCGGCGAGTGGAGAGCTGGCGCGAGCACGCGATCGGTTCGTGGCTGGTGCTGCTCGAGGATGAGCCCGTCGCCTACGTCGAGGTCGCGCCCATCGGGGAGGGCAGCGGCGTCGACCCGGAGGCGATCGAGCTCGGCGTCGTCGTGCATCCCGACCACTGGGGCCGGGGCGTCGCGCTCGAGGCCGGGCTGGCTGCCGCCCGTGACCTCTTCGAGCGCGTCGGGCTCGACCGCGTCTACGCCGGCGTCGATCCGGGGAACGACAAGTCGCTGCGGGCGCTGGCGAAGGCTCCCGGGGTGCGCAAGGTCGACGACGAGCTCTACGAGCTCAGGGCCGACGCGTTCGGCGCCGGCGACGGAGCGGACACCACGCCGGCGTGAGGTGGGCTCGCCGCCTCCCCCTCAGGGTGAGGTGTGCCCGAGCAGTCAGGGTCCGACTCGCCTCCTCGTCCGCACCCCGCACTGGTTCCGCAGGCCCGGCATGGGGACGATGGCGCCGTCCGGGTCCACGATGTCGTCGTGGCGCCGTGGAAGGCCCAGATCGGTACCGGGCCAAGCCCGCAGCCGGCGGCTCCCCGGGCGGGACGACCATCGGCAGCCATGGGGACGGCTGCGGCCACCTGCGCGTCACCGTTCTTCTCGAGGTACTCCCACGCGCCGAAGCCACCGCAGCTGAGGCCGGTGAGGCAGTCCGAGGGCGAGCGCCCCGACCAGGGTCCCCAGCTTGCGCGTGGCTCTCATGTCGTCTCAACTCCGCCGCCGCACCTCGGCGTCGGCCTCCGGCCTGCGCGCACCGCGAGCCCCGGCGGTCTCGGGCCGCGTCGCGGAACTCATGCCCCACCCGGGGGCCGGCCGGGACCAGGACCCGATGACCCCATCTTCGGGCTGGCCCCGACCGCAGTCATGGCGTCCGCACGAGGCAGTGGGTCAGGTGGTGGCGGTGGCGGACTCGGGGGCCTCGACGTCGTGGTCTCGCCGTGGCCACATGATCGAGGTGATCTCGTCGGCGAGCGCCGGGCCCAGCGAACCCCAGCCCGGCTCGTAGCCGTAGATCTCGCGCAGCGCGGTGCCGGTGCGGTTGCCGTCGAGGATCTCGACCGAGTCCGCGTCGATGAGCCCCGGGTGGGCGACGCCGCACGCCTCCGAGACCTTGAGCAGGTCCCGCCGCAGGGTCTGGAGGTAGTTGGCGAGCCGAACCGACTTCAGCGTCGGGTCGAGGCCGCGCACGAGCCAGGGGTTCTGCGTCGCCACGCCGGTCGGGCAGTGGTCGGTGTGGCACTTCTGCGACTGGATGCAGCCGAGCGCGAGCATGGCCTCGCGGGCGACGTTGACCATGTCGGCGCCCAGGGCGAACGCGACGAGGGCGTTGTCGGGCAGCCCGAGCTTGCCGCTGCCGATGAAGGTGACGTCGTCGGTGAGGCCCGCCCTGGCGAACTCGGCGTAGACCCGGGCGAACCCGACGCGGTAGGGGAGGGCCACGGAGTCGGTGAAGACGAGCGGCGCCGCGCCGGTGCCGCCCTCCCCGCCGTCCACCGTGACGAAGTCGACGCCGCGGGTCCTGCCCGACATCTGTCGGGCGAGCTGCTGCCAGAAGTCGAGCTCGCCGACAGCCGACTTGATCCCGACGGGGAGCCCGGTCGCGTCGGCGACCCGCTCGACCCAGTCGAGCATCGAGTCGACGCTGTCGAACTCGGCGTGCCGCGACGGGCTGGCGCAGTCCTGGCCCATCGGTATGCCGCGGATCCGGCTGATCTCCTCGGTGATCTTCGCTGCCGGGAGCAGCCCGCCCAGGCCGGGCTTGGCCCCCTGGCTGAGCTTGACCTCGATCGCTCGCACCGGGGCCGACTGGACGAGGTCGACGAGCCTGGCGAGGTCGAACCGGCCCTGCTCGTCGCGACACCCGAAGTAGGCCGTGCCGATCTGGAAGATGAGGTCGCCACCCTTGCGGTGGTGGTCGGACAGGCCGCCCTCACCGGTGTTGTGCATCGCTCCGGCGAGCGCCACCCCACGGTTGAGCGCTTCGATGGCCGGTCCGGACAGTGCGCCGAAGCTCATCGCGGAGACGTTGACGACCGAGCTCGGGCGGAACGCGTGCGTGCGCCCACGGGGCCCGCCGAGGACCTTGGCGGAGGGCAGGGCCATCTCGTCGTCGTGGTGGCCGTGGGCGACAGCGGTCGAGGGCGCCGACGGCGAGAAGGTCCGGTGCTTGACGATGGGGTAGTTGCCGAGGTGCTCGACGTCGTTGTCGGTCCCGAACCCGACGTAGTTGTTCTCCTTCTTGCTGCTCGCGTAGACCCAAGTGCGCTGGTCGCGCGAGAAGGGGCGTTCCTCGTCGTTGCTCGTGACGATGTACTGCCTCAGCTCGGGCCCGACCCGCTCCAGCGCGTACCTCGCGTGCGCGATCACCGGGAAGTTCCGTTTGAGGGCGTGCTTCTTCTGGGTCAGGTCACGGACCGCGACCCCGGCGAGACCGACGACGGCGACACCGATGAGCGACGTGGCTTTCATGTCCCGCAGTCTGCCCCCGGCGGGCGTGCGGTGCCCGGGTAACGCGCTCACAGAGCGCGCACAGGAACGGCACACCTCGCTGACGGTCTCCCGCGGGAGGGTGGCGCCCATGAGTGAACGACACCTCCCGCGGCAGCCTCACCCGAACCACGACCGTGGCCTCGAGTTCGACGTCGCCACCCTCCTCGACCGCCGCCGTGCGCTCCGGGTCCTCGGCGGCGCGGGACTGCTCGCCCTCGCCGGTTGCGCCGACGCCACGACCGGCGCCACGTCCGGCGCCACGACCGGCGCCACGACCGGCGCCACGACCGGTGGCGGGACGTCCACCGCCACCGAGGTCCCGGACGAGACCGGCGGCCCCTACCCGGGCGACGGCAGCAACGGGGTCAACGTCCTCGACGACGCCGGCATCGTCCGCTCCGACATCAGCAGCTCCTTCGGGACGTCGACCACCACGGCCGAGGGCGTGCCGCTCACCGTCAACCTCACGGTCACCGACAGCGCGAACGGGTATGCCGCGATGGAGGGTGTGGCCGTGTACCTCTGGCACTGCGACCGCGAGGGGCGCTACTCGATGTACTCGGACGGAGTCGAGGACGAGAACTACCTGCGCGGGGTGCAGCCGACCGACAGCAGCGGCACGGCGACGTTCACGAGCATCTTCCCCGCGGCCTACAGCGGTCGCTGGCCGCACATCCACTTCGAGGTCTACCGCTCCACGTCGGAGGCGACGAGCGCCGGCCAGATCGTCAAGACGTCGCAGCTGGCCCTGCCGGAGGCGGTCTGCGCCGCCGTCTACGCCACCGCGGGCTACGAGGACAGCGTCCGCCACATGCAGCGGACCTCGCTCACCTCCGACAACGTCTTCGGCGACGACGGCGGCATCCACCAGCTCGCGACCGTCACCGGTGACGCGTCGTCGGGCTACGTCGCCAACCTGACCATCGGCGTCTGAGGCCGGCAGCCGCCTAGACTCCGGGCATGGCAGCCGCGCAGTCCCCGCCCCCGTCCGCGTCCTCGACCGACGACGGCGGCAGCGACGTCCTGACCTACCTCCTCGTCGACGGCGAGAACATCGACGCCACCCTCGGCACGTCGATCCTCGGCCGGCGCCCACAGCCCGACGAGCGGCCCCGCTGGGACCGCCTCCTCACCTTCGCCAAGGACACCTGGGGCCAGGAGGTGCGGGGGCTGTTCTTCCTCAACGCCAGCTCCGGCATGCCGATGTCCTTCATCCAGGCACTCAAGGCGCTGGGGTTCCAGCCGGTCCCGCTCTCCGGTGACTCCGACGTCAAGGTGGTCGACGTCGCGATCCAGCGCACCCTGCGCGCCATCCGCGACCGCGACGCCGACGTCATGCTCGTCAGCCACGACGGTGACTTCCTCGAGGAGCTCGAGGGGCTGCTCGAGGACGAGCGACGGGTCGGGGTGATGGCGTTCCGCGAGTTCCGCAACAGCGGGTTCACGGCGCTGCAGGCCGAGGGCCTGGAGAGCTTCGACCTCGAGTTCGACGTCAAGGCGTTCACGTCACCGCTGCCGCGGATCCGGGTCATCCCCATCGAGGAGTTCGACCCCGCACAGTTCCTCTGAGCCGCAGGTCCCCGCGTCGGCGATTCGGGGAGGCGTGTCCGCGACCGTTAGACTCGCCCGCGACTCCAGCACCCCAGTCCTCCGGGACGCTCGTGCGCGCCCGGCGCGACGGCATACGGGATCCTCGACCTCCAGCGAAAGCGACACACACGTGGCATCGACCAACGAGCTCAAGAACGGCCTCGTCCTCAACCTCGAGGGCCAGCTGTGGACCGTGGTGGAGTTCCAGCACGTCAAGCCCGGCAAGGGCCCGGCCTTCGTGCGGACCAAGCTCAAGCACGTGCTCTCGGGCAAGGTCGTCGACAAGACGTTCAACGCCGGCACCAAGGTCGAGACGGCCAGCGTCGACAAGCGCAACATGCAGTACCTCTACAACGACGGAACCGACTACGTCTTCATGGACGGCGACACCTTCGACCAGATCACGGTGACGCCGGCGATCGTCGGGGACGCCGCGAAGTTCATGCTCGAGAACCAGGACGCGATCGTCGCCCGGCACGAGGGCAACGTGCTCTTCATCGAGCTGCCGGCGTCGGTCGTCCTCGAGATCCAGTACACCGAGCCGGGCCTGCAGGGCGACCGCTCCACCGGGGGCACCAAGCCCGCCACCCTCGAGACGGGCGCCGAGATCGGCGTCCCGCTCTTCCTCAACACCGGTGACAAGGTCAAGGTGGACACCCGCGACGGGTCCTACCTCGGTCGGGTCAACTGACCTGTGGCGGCACGGAGCAAGGCGCGCAAGCGCGCGATCGACCTCCTCTTCGAGGCCGAGCAGCGTCAGGTCAACGCCCGTGACCTCCTCAAGGAGCGTCTCGCCGCCCCGGTGACGGAGGCGCCGCTCACGGAGTTCACCGCCGACCTCGTCGTCGGCGTCGTCGACAACTGGACGCAGATCAACGACCTGCTCACGACCTACTCGCAGGGCTGGACCCTCGAGCGGATGCCCGCCGTGGACCGCGCCATCCTGCGCCTCGGCGCGTACGAGGTGCTCTTCGCCGACGTGCCGGAGGGTGTCGCGATCAGCGAGGCGGTCGCGCTCGCGACCGAGCTCTCGACCGACGACTCGCCGAAGTTCGTCAACGGGCTGCTCGCGCGCCTGGCCGAGGTCAAGCCCACCCTGGCCTGATGCCCCACGTCCGCACCGCGACGGCCGCCGACCTTCCGAGGTTGGCGGCCGTCGAGGCGTCCGGGGACCGGTTGTTCGACACCGTCTTCGGTGACGTGGACTGGCCGCCGCCTCCGTCGGGCGAGGAACGCGCCGCTGAGCCGGGCTTCCTCCTGGTGGTGGGGGAGCCCGTGGTCGGCTTCGCCCACGTCGTCGACCTCGCGGGCCGCTGGCACCTCGAGCAGCTCGTCGTCGACCCGGCCCACGGCCGCCGCGGGTGGGGCACGGCCCTGCTCGATGCCGTATGCCGTGAGGTCGCCTCTCGCGGCGGCCTCCAGCTCACCCTGCGCACCGACGCCGACGTGCCGTGGAACGCCCCGTTCTACGCGCGCCACGGCTTCGTCGAGCTCGTTCCAGAGCCCTCGTGGATGGCGCCACTGCGCGAGGAGGAGGAGAGGATCGGCCTCATGCGGCACGGCCGCCGGATCGCGATGCAGCGCGACGCAGGGACGGCGTCCCGACGGCGGTGAGCATCGGGATGGTCAGGCGAACTTCCCCAGGATCGCGGCCACGCCGAGCACGACGAGCGTGACCAGGGCTCCACCCCCACCGATCGCCCCGACGACCACGGCGCCCTTGCCTCGGCGGGGAGCGTGCCCCAGAACCCGGTGTGCCACCCGGTCTCCTGGAGCACGGCCTCGACCGGTGGTGGACACCATCGGCGGACACGACGTGACCGGCGGCGATCACCGCTCGTGAGCGGGACGGCATACGACGTCGTGGTCGGTGCGGCACGGTCGTCGCGTCGCCATGTCCCGGCCGGTCTGAGGGCCCACGGGCCAAAAAAGGCCGCCTCTTGCCCGCGCGCAGGCCCCCTTCCTCCCCTAGGTTCGACGGAACGCAGTCCGCCGGAAGGGCGGGCACGAACGGGGGCCCTCGTGATCGACGAGACAGACGCACGACCTGTCGCCCAGGCAGACGACGACGGGCTGAAGCGGTCCATCACCGGACGCCTGCTCTTCTTCTACGTCCTCGGTGACGTGCTCGGATCGGGGATCTACGTCCTCATCGGCCTCGTCGCCGCGGCCGTCGGGGGAGCGTTCTGGATCGCCTTCGCCGTCGGCATCACCATCGCGACGATCACCGGCCTCGCGTACGCCGAGCTGGTCACGAAGTACCCCAAGGCCGCCGGCGCCGCGCTGTACGTCAACAAGGCGTTCGGCAACCGCCCGCTGACCTTCCTCATCACCGTCTGCATGCTCTCGGCGAGCTTCGCCGCGGCCGGGTCGCTCGCGACCGGCTTCTCGAGCTACTTCGCCCAGGTGTGGGACATGCCCCCGGCGCTGCTCGTGACGATCGTCTTCATCCTCATCCTCGCCGTCGTCAACTTCATCGGGATCACCGAGTCGGTCGTCGCCAACATGGTGATGACCTTCGTCGAGATCGCCGGCCTCGTCATCGTCGTCATCATCGGCATCGTCTACGTCGCGCAGGGCAAGGCGGACTTCGGGACGCTGACCCAGTTCGACACCGGCGACCAGAGCCCGGTGTTCGCCGTGATCGCCGGTGTGGCGCTGGCCTTCTTCGCCATGACCGGGTTCGAGAACGCCGCGAACGTCGCCGAGGAGACGGTCGAGCCGTCCCGGACCTTCCCGAGGGCCCTGGTGGGAGGCATGCTCGCCGCCGGCATCATCTACGTCGTCGTCGCCGTCACCGCAGCGCTCGTCGTCCCGGTCGGCACCCTCGCGGAGTCGGACGCCGCTCTGCTCGAGGTCGTCAAGGCCGGGGTGCTCCCGGTGCCCGTCGGCATCATGACCATGCTCTTCGCCGTCATCGCGATGACCGCGATCACCAACACGACCCTCGTCGCGGTCGTCACCCAGTCGCGCATCCTCTACGGGATGTCCCGCGAGGACGTCGTCCCCGGGGCGTTCGGCAGGATCCACGCGACCCGGCGCAGCCCGTGGGTGGCGCTGATCTTCGCCGCCGCCGTCGTCTGTGGGCTGCTGCTCGTCGGGGCCCTGCTCAACCGGGTCGGCGTCGGCGTCGACGTCGTCGAGCGGCTCGCGCTGGTCACGGTGGTCTTCACGCTCTTCATCTACGCCCTCGTCATCATCTCGGCGCTCAAGCTGCGCGGACAGGAGGAGCGCGAGGACGTCTACCACGCCCCGACACCCTTGCTGTGGATCGGCATCGTCGGGAACGTGTTGCTCCTCGCCTACGTCGTCGTCGACGACCCGGGCTCCCTCTGGTGGTGCGCCGGACTGCTCGTTCTCGGCGCCGCCCTGTTCGTCGCCGAGAAGGTCTTCGGTCACCGCGACGCCGACCCGGACCTGACCGACACCGACCTGTCCACGTCAGACACCACGACCGGAGTGTGAGGACATGCACGTCATCATCGCCACCGACGGCTCCAAGCAGTCGCTGACCGCCGCCCGCTACGCCACCACGGTCCTCGACCCCGACAAGATCAGTGCGGTGTCGGTCATCGCGGTGGTCCGGCCCCTGGCCGCGGTGTCGTTCTCCAACGAGCTGGGAGGGGGCGCCTCCACGATGAGCTCGCTCGAGCACGCGTCGTTCCGGGCCGAGGCCGTCGCCGCCACCGAGGCGATCGCCGCGGTGTTCGACGGGTGGGGCCCGAAGGTGACCTCGCGCGTGCGCAGCGGTTCTCCGGCCAACGAGATCATCAAGGCGGCCGGGCAGCTCGGTGCCGGGCTCGTCGTCGTGGCGAGCGGCTCGCGTGGGATCACGGACACGATCCTGCTCGGGAGCACGGCCCAGCGCGTCCAGCAGTACGCGCCATGCCCCGTGCTCGTCGTCCGCCCGGCCCGCAAGCCGGCGCGCAAGAAGGGCTGACACCGCCCCTCGCGGCCCCCGGTCGTCAGGCTCGGCGAGCCGTCTCGGTGGTGGGGAGGCGGGCGCCGAAGACGACCTCGGGCCACGCCGCCCCGGCCAGCCAGGCCCGGAAGGTCTCGGCGTCCGCGTCCCGGGGCGGGAACAGCGCCGCCTCCGTCACGGGGGAGGGGCACGCCGCCGCGGCCTGGGGTGTCGTGAGCGTCTGCGGATGCACGGTGCCTCCTTCGTCGGTGTGGGCGTGCCGCCATTACATCACAAAACGTTTGGTCTGGCATAGCACCGCGTTATGTGTCCCACGTCGTGGACGCGCTCCGGGTCCGGTTGCGACGGGCGGGCGCGCAGTGGCTACAGTGACCCCGACCGACATCCTTTAACGACCTGTCCCGTGAGGCAGGGAAGGAGGTCACGACACTCATGTGTCCTGACACCGCTGTGCCACCGCCCTCAGATCAGACCCAGAGCTCCTCGAGTGAGTCCACCCCCGCGACCGGCGAGGGGAGGACGGTCCTCGGAGCCGGCGACATCTCCCGGGCCCTGCGCCGCATCGCCCACGAGATCCTCGAGGCCAACAAGGGCGCCGAGGGCCTCGTCCTGCTCGGGATCCCCTCCCGTGGCGTGCCGCTCGCCCGCCGGCTCGCGGCGATCATCGCCGAGGTCGAGGGGAGCGCGATCCCCGTCGGCAGCCTCGACATCACGATGTACCGCGACGACCTGCGCCGCCAGCCGACCCGGGCGCCGATGCCCACCGAGATCCCCGACTCCGGCGTCGACGGCCGGACCGTCGTCCTCGTCGACGACGTCCTCTACAGCGGCCGCACGGTCCGTGCGGCGCTCGACGCCCTCGCCGACCACGGCCGACCCGCCGCGGTCCGGCTCGCCGTCCTCGTCGACCGCGGCCACCGCGAGCTCCCGATCCGGGCCGACCACGTCGGCAAGAACCTCCCGACGTCGCAGAGCGAGACGGTGCGGGTCCGGCTCGCGGACTTCGACGACGCCGACAGCGTGACGATCACGGGGGGCGTGCGATGACGAGCACGCGCATGCCGCGCCACCTCCTCTCGATGGCCGACCTCGACGCCGCCGCGATCCGGACGATCCTCGACACCGCGACCCAGATGCACGAGGTCCAGCACCGCGAGGTCAAGAAGATCCCCACCCTGCGGGGCCGCACGATCATCAACCTCTTCTTCGAGGACTCGACCCGCACCCGCAGCTCGTTCGAGATCGCCGGCAAGTGGATGTCCGCGGACACCATCAACATCACGGGCAAGGGCTCGGCGACCTCCAAGGGCGAGTCGCTGCGCGACACCGTGCGGACCATCGACGCCATGGGGGTCGACGCGTTCGTCATCCGGCACGGGGCGTCCGGCGCCTGCCACCAGGTCGCCGGGTGGGTCGACGCCCACGTCATCAACGCCGGGGACGGCACCCACGAGCACCCCACCCAGGCCCTGCTCGACGCCTACACGATGGAGCGTCGACTCGGCTCCCTCGAGGGCCGGCACGTCGCCATCGTCGGCGACCTCACCCACTCCCGCGTCCTGCGCTCCAACCTCATCTCGCTGCGCCGGCTCGGCGCCGACGTCACGCTCGTGGCACCCCCCACCCTCATGCCGAGCGGGATCACGTCCTGGGCCCAGCGGGACGGCTTCGCCGTCGGCCACGACCTCGACGCCGTCCTCGCCGGCGAGGGCGCCCGCCCCGTCGACGCGCTGATGATGCTGCGCGTCCAGAAGGAGCGGATGAGCGGCGGCTACTTCCCCACGGCCCGCGAGTACACCGTCGGCTACGGCCTCACCCGCGACCGCCTCGCCCGCCTCACCGACCTCAACCCGGAGATCGTCATCTGCCACCCCGGCCCCATGAACCGCGGCCTCGAGATCAGCGCCGACGCCGCCGACGCCGCCCAGAGCCTCGTCCTCGACCAGGTGAGCGCCGGTGTCGCCGTCCGGATGAGCGTGCTCTACCACCTGCTGGCCGGCAAGGACGTCGGTGCCGACGCGGGTGCTGCCGCGGCAGGGGGGAGCGCGGCATGAGCTCGCTCCTCATCACCGGCGCCCGCCCGCTGGGTGGCGACGCCGTCGACGTCCTCGTCCGCGACGGCGTGGTCGCCGAGATCGGTTCCGGCCTCGACGCACCCTCGGACGTCGAGCGCCTCGCCGCCGACGGCCTGGCCCTCCTCCCCGGCTTCGTCGACCTCCACACCCACCTGCGCGAGCCCGGCCGCGAGGACGCCGAGACGATCGCCACCGGCTCCGCGGCCGCCGCGGCGGGCGGGTTCACCGCCGTCCTCGCCATGGCCAACACGAGCCCGGTCACCGACACCGCCGAGGCCGCCGAGCGGGTCCTCGACCTCGGGCGGTCGACCGGCCTCGTCGACGTCCAGCCGGTCGGCGCCGTCACCAAGGCGCTGGCGGGGGAGGAGCTGGCCGAGCTCGCCCTCATGCACCGCTCCCGCGCCCGCGTCTCCGTGTTCTCCGACGACGGACGCTGCGTCCACGACGCCCGGGTGATGCGGCGGGCCCTCGAGTACGTCCGCGCCTTCGGGGGCGTCGTCAGCCAGCACAGCCAGGACCCCACGCTCGCGGGCCCGGCCGCGTGCTGCCACGAGGGCGAGCTCTCCGGGCGCCTCGGCCTCCCGGGCTGGCCGGCCGTCGCCGAGGCGAGCATCATCGCCCGGGACGCGCAGCTCGCCCGCCACACGGGGTCCCGGGTGCACGTCGCGCACGTCAGCACCGCCGAGGGGGTCGAGGTCGTCCGCTGGGCCAAGTCCGCCGGCATCCACCTCACCGCCGAGGTGACGCCCCACCACCTCCTGCTCACCCAGGACCGGCTCAGCGCCTACGACCCGACGTTCAAGGTCAACCCGCCACTGCGCCCCCACGAGGACGTCGAGGTCCTCCGGGCCGCCCTGGCCGACGGCACCATCGACGCGGTCGCGACCGACCACGCACCGCACGCCCGCCACGACAAGGAGCACGCGTTCGTCGACGCCGCCTTCGGCATGGTCGGGCTGGAGACGGCCTTCGCCGTCGTCCACGACACGATGGTCCGCTCCGGGGCCCTCGACCTCGCCGGTCTCGCCGACCGCATGTCCGCCGCACCGGCACGCATCGCCGGCCTGTCGGACCACGGGCGGGCGATCGAGGTCGGCGCCCCCGCCAACCTCGTCCTCGTCGACACCGACGCCGGTCACACGGTGGACGCCGCCGCGTCGAAGTCGTTGTCCCGCAACAATCCATGGCACGGCATGAGCTTCACCGGTGCCGTCCACACGACCATCCTGCGCGGCCGGGTCACGGCCTCGCCAGAGGAGTCAGCATGAGCGGCAGGAAGAACACCCTGCAGACCCGCGAACCCGCCGTGCTCGTCCTCGAGGACGGACGCACCTTCGCCGGACGCGCGTACGGCAGCCGGGGCGAGACCCTCGGCGAGGCCGTGTTCTGCACCGCGATGACCGGCTACCAGGAGACGCTCACCGACCCCAGCTACCACCGCCAGGTCGTCGTCATGACGGCCCCGCACGTCGGCAACACCGGCTGGAACGACGAGGACGACGAGTCCTCGCGCATCTGGGTGTCCGGCTACGTCGTGCGCGACCCCTCCCTCCGCCCCTCGAACTGGCGCTCGCAGCGCTCCCTCGAGGACGAGCTCGTCGCGCAGGGCGTCGTCGGGATCTGCGACATTGACACCCGAGCGCTCACCCGCCACCTGCGGGAACGCGGCGCGATGCGGGTCGGCATCTTCTCCGGCGACGACGCCCGTATGCCGGCCCACGCAGAGCGGGGGACCCGCGCCCACCTCCTCGAGCGCGTCACCTCGGCGCCCCTCATGGAGGGCTCGGCCCTGGCCCGCGAGGTGAGCACCGACACGGCATACGTCGTGGAAGCGGTGGGGGAGAGGCGGTTCACGGTCGCCGCGGTCGACCTCGGCATCAAGTCGATGACGCCGCACCAGATGGCCGAGCGCGGCATCGAGGTGCACGTCCTGCCCGCCAGTGCGACGGCGGACGACATCCGCGCCGTCGAGCCCGACGGCGTATTCTTCAGCAACGGCCCGGGCGACCCGGCGACGGCCGATCACGAGGTCGGCGTGCTGCGCGAGGTCCTCGGTGCGGGGGTCCCCTTCTTCGGGATCTGCTTCGGCAACCAGCTCCTCGGGCGCGCGCTCGGCTTCGGCACCTACAAGCTCAAGTACGGTCACCGCGGCGTCAACCAGCCCGTCATGGACCGCACGACCGGCAAGGTCGAGGTCACCGCGCACAACCACGGTTTCGCGGTCGACGCCCCTCGCGACCGGGACACCTACACCGCGTTCGGCACCGCACGCGTCTCGCACGTCTGCCTCAACGACGACGTCGTCGAGGGGCTCGAGCTGCGTTCTGCCACAGGCGATCTCAAAGCCTTCTCGGTCCAGTACCACCCGGAGGCGGCAGCGGGTCCGCACGATGCGGCATACCTGTTCGACCGGTTTGTCGATCTCCTCAACGCAACCAAGAAGGTGGATGCCTGATGCCGAAGCGCGACGACATCACGAGCGTCCTCGTCATCGGGTCCGGCCCGATCGTCATCGGGCAGGCCTGCGAGTTCGACTACTCCGGCACCCAGGCGTGCCGCGTGCTCCGCGAGGAGGGGGTGCGCGTCATCCTCGTGAACTCCAACCCGGCGACGATCATGACCGACCCGGAGTTCGCGGACGCGACCTACATCGAGCCGATCACGCCCGAGGTCGTCGAGAAGATCATCGACAAGGAGCGGCCCGACGCGGTGCTCGCGACCCTCGGTGGACAGACGGCCCTCAACGTCGCGATCGCGTTGCACGAGAACGGTGTCCTCGAGAAGTACGGCTGCCCGCTCATTGGCGCCAACGTCGAGGCGATCCAGCTCGGGGAGGACCGTCAGCTCTTCAAGGGCGTCGTCGAACGCTGCGGCGCCGAGAGCGCCCGCTCGGTCATCGCGCACACGATGGACGAGTGCCTCGCCGCAGCCGACGAGCTCGGCTACCCGATGGTCGTGCGGCCGTCGTTCACCATGGGCGGGCTCGGCTCGGGCTTCGCCCATGACGAGACCGAGCTGCGCCGGATGGCGGGCGCCGGGCTGCAGGCCAGCCCCACCACCGAGGTGCTTCTCGAGGAGTCGATCGCGGGGTGGAAGGAGTACGAGCTCGAGGTGATGCGCGACCACGAGGACAACGTCGTGGTCGTCTGCTCGATCGAGAACCTCGACCCCATGGGCGTGCACACCGGCGACTCGATCACCGTCGCCCCGGCGCTCACCCTCACCGACCGCGAGTACCAGCGGCTGCGTGACGTCGGCATCGCGATCATCCGCGAGGTCGGCGTCGACACCGGCGGCTGCAACATCCAGTTCGCCGTGAATCCGGCGGACGGCCGGATCATCGTCATCGAGATGAACCCGCGCGTCTCACGCTCCTCGGCGCTGGCGTCCAAGGCCACCGGGTTCCCGATCGCCAAGATCGCCGCCAAGATGGCGATCGGCTACACCCTCGACGAGGTGCCCAACGACATCACCCGCGAGACGCCGGCCAGCTTCGAGCCCAGCCTCGACTACGTCGTCGTCAAGGTGCCCCGGTTCGCGTTCGAGAAGTTCCCGTCCGCCGACGACACCCTCACGACGACGATGAAGTCGGTCGGAGAGGCGATGGCCATCGGCCGCAACTTCACCGAGGCGATGCAGAAGGCGCTGCGTTCCGTGGAGCAGAAGGGCTCCTCGTTCCACTGGCGCGACGCCGCGCCGACGCGGGACGAGGCGGTCGAGCTCCTCACCGTCGCGGCCCGCCCCACAGACGGCCGCATCGTCACCGTCCAGCAGGCGATGCGCGGTGGAGCCAGCGTCGAGGAGACGCACGACGCCACCGGGATCGACCCGTGGTTCCTCGACCAGATCGAGCTCATCAACGAGGTCGCGGACGCCGTCGGCCGGGCGCCCGAGCTCACGCCCGACCTGCTCCGCCTGGCCAAGCGCCACGGCTTCTCCGACCAGCAGCTCAGCGAGATCCGGGGCATGCCGGAGGCGGTCGTGCGCGGCGTCCGGCACGCCCTCGGCGTGCGGCCGGTCTTCAAGACGGTCGACACCTGCGCCGCCGAGTTCGCGGCTCAGACGCCGTACCACTACAGCTCGTACGACGAGGAGAGCGAGGTCGCCCCTCGGGAGCGCGAGGCGGTCATCATCCTCGGCTCGGGCCCCAACCGGATCGGCCAGGGCGTCGAGTTCGACTACTCCTGCGTCCACGCGAGCTTCGCGCTGCGCGACGCCGGCTACGACACGGTCATGGTCAACTGCAACCCCGAGACGGTCTCGACCGACTACGACACGAGCTCGCGCCTCTACTTCGAGCCGCTGACCCTCGAGGACGTGCTCGAGGTCTACCACGCGGAGAAGCAGGCGGGCCCGATCGCCGGCGTCATCGTCCAGCTCGGCGGGCAGACCCCGCTCGGCCTCGCCCACGCCCTCAAGGCTGCCGGGGTCCCCATCGTCGGCACCTCTCCCGAGGCGATCGACCTCGCGGAGGACCGGGGTGCTTTCGGGCGGGTGCTCGCGGAGGCGAAGCTGCCCGCGCCCAAGCACGGGACGGCATACAACGCCGAGGAGGCGCTCGCGGTGGCGCGGGACATCGGCTACCCGGTGCTCGTGCGGCCGTCCTACGTCCTCGGTGGCCGAGGAATGGAGATCGTCTACGACGACGAGACCCTGACGACGTACGTCGACCGCGCCACCGCCGCGTCGTCCGGTCACCCCGTGCTCGTCGACCGCTTCCTCGACGACGCGATCGAGATCGACGTCGACGTCCTCTACGACGGCACCGAGATGTACCTCGGTGGCGTCATGGAGCACATCGAGGAGGCCGGCATCCACTCCGGCGACAGCGCCTGCGCGCTCCCGCCCGCGACCCTCGGCAACGCCGAGATCGAGCTGGTCCGCGAGAGCGCCCTCAAGCTGGCCCGGGGGATCGGGGTCGTCGGGCTGATGAACGTCCAGTTCGCCCTGGCCCAGGACATCCTCTACGTCCTCGAGGCCAACCCTCGGGCGTCGCGCACCGTGCCCTTCGTCGCCAAGGCGACCGGGGTGGCGCTGGCCAACGCGGCCGCCCGCATCATGCTCGGGGCCAGCATCCGCCAGCTGCGCGAGGAGGGCGTGCTCCCGCCGAGCGGTGACGGGGGGACCCTCCCGCCGCACGCGCCGATCTCGGTCAAGGAGGCCGTCCTGCCCTTCCACCGGTTCCGGCAGGCCGACGGCCGGATGGTCGACAGCCTCCTCGGACCGGAGATGCGCTCGACCGGCGAGGTCATGGGCATCGACACGACGTTCGGCCGCGCGTTCGGCAAGAGCCAGCTCGCGGCATACGGGGGACTCCCGGCCGACGGCACGGTCTTCGTGTCGGTCGCCAACCGCGACAAGCGGGCGATGCTCTTCCCGGTCAGCCGTCTCGTCGACCTCGGGTTCGACGTCGTGGCGACGTCGGGCACGGCGGACGTGCTGCGGCGCAACGGGATTCCCGCCAAGGTCATCCGCAAGATCACCGAGCGGGCCACCGACCACGTGCCGAGCGAGGCGCGCACGATCGCCGAGCTCATCCTCGACGGCGAGATCGCGATGGTCATCAACACCCCCACCGGGCAGAGCGCCCGCGCGGACGGCTACGCCATCCGAGCCGCGGCGAACGCAGCCGACGTCCCGCTCATCACGACGGTGCAGGAGTTCGCCGCCGCCGTCCAGGCCATCGAGGCGCTGCGCCGGGGCGACCTCACGGTGACGTCGCTGCAGGAGCACGCCCGGCACCTCGACCTCATGCAGGTGGGGGACAAGTGAGCCGTGGGTCCGGGGTCGTCAAGGTCGACGGCGAGGTCATCGCGACCCGGCGGGTCGGCGCCTACCACCACCTCACGATCGTGGCGCCCGGTGTGGCCGAGCTCGCCCGTCCGGGCCAGTTCGCGGCGCTCGCGGTCGGCGGACCGACGAGCGGGACGCTGCTGCGCCGCTCGTTCTCGATCCACAAGGTCAGCCCGTCCGGCACCTACGGCGGAACCCTCGACCTCGTCGTCGCCGCAAAGGGCGCCGGCACGCAGTGGCTCACCGAGCTGCGGGCGCACGACGCCGTCGACGTCGTGGCGCCGCTCGGCCGTGCGTTCCCGCTGCCGACCGAGCCGGTGCCGTGCGTGCTCGTCGGCGGGGGCTACGGCTCCGCTCCGCTCTTCTGGCTCGCCGAGGTCCTGCGCGAGCGGGGGTGCACCGTGGAGATGGTGCTCGGCGCCGCGTCCGAGGACCGGCTGTTCGGTGTCGTGGAGGCGCGTCGGGCCGCCGACCGCGTCACCGTGACGACCGACGACGGCTCCGCCGGTCAGCGCGGGTGGGTCAGCGACGTGCTGCCCGAGGTCTTCCGGCGCACCGGCGCACCGGTCGCCTACGCCTGCGGCCCGATGGGCATGCTGCAGTCGGTGACGCGGGTCGCCGCGGAGCACGGTGCCGTCGCCCAGGTGGCCGTCGAGGAGTCGATGGCCTGCGGCGTGGGCATCTGCATGACCTGCGTCATGCCGGTCCGCGGCAGGGACGGCGTGACCTCGATGGTGCGCTCGTGCGTCGAGGGCCCGGTCTTCCGTGGGGACCGGATCCGTTGGGAGGCGTTCCACGACGGTGTCTGCAGGGTGCCCGAGGACACGGTCGGCGCGCCGAGGACGGGAGGCCACTGATGGCGGTCGACATGTCGGTGACCTTCACCGGACGCACCCTGCCCAACCCCGTGATGACGGCGTCGGGCTGCGCCGCGAACGGGCGCGAGCTGCACCGTTTCTTCGACGTCTCGACGCTCGGGGCCTTCGTCACCAAGACGGTGATGATGGACGCCCGCTCGGGCCGGGGCACGCCCCGCATGGCCGAGACCGCGTCGGGGATGCTCAACTCGATCGGCCTCCAGGGTCCCGGCATCCACGCGTTCGTCCGCAAGGACCTGCCGTGGCTGAAGTCCGTGGGCGCCCGCGTGCTCGTCTCGATCGCCGGCAACACGGCGGGGGAGTTCGCCGACGTCGCCCGCGTCCTCGCCGACAGCGACGCGTTCGACTGCGTGGTCGGCGTCGAGGTCAACATCTCGTGCCCCAACGTGGCCAACCGCGGACTCGTCTTCGCCTGCGACCCGCTCGCGTCGGGCAAGGTCGTGGCCCTGGTGCGCGAGCAGCTGCCGCGCGACGTCCCGATCTTCGCCAAGCTGACGCCCGACGTCACCGACATCGTCTCCATCGCCGACGCGGCGGTGAAGTCCGGCGCCACGGGGCTGACGATGATCAACACCCTCCTCGGGATGGTCATCGACACCGACCGGCTGCGTCCGCAGCTCGGCGGGATCACCGGCGGGCTGTCCGGGCCGTCGATCCGCCCGGTCGCCGTCCGGGCGCTGTGGCAGGTCACCGCCGCGATGCGGGAGGGCCGGGTCCAGCGGGTCCCGCTCATCGGGGTCGGCGGGGTACGCACCGGCAGGGACGCACTCGAGCTCATCGCCGCCGGCGCGACGTGCGTCCAGGTGGGGACCGCGACGTTCAACGACCCGACCGCCCCGCAGCGGGTGCTCACCGAGCTCACCGCGCTCGCGGCGTCCCACGGTGTCGACCGCATCACCGAGCTCGTCGGTGTCGCCCACGACAGGATGGTGGTCCCGTGACCGGTCAACCCGAACCCCAGCCCCAGCCCGAATCCCGGCCCCGGCCCACCTTCGGCCAGCGGCTGCGGGCCGCGACGCAGGAGCACGGCCCGCTGTGCGCCGGCATCGACCCGCACCGGGCGCTCGTCGAGTCGTGGGGGCTGACCTACGACCTCGACGGCCTGCGCGCCTTCACGGCCGCCTGCGTCGAGGCCTTCGCCGGGCACGTCGGGGTGGTCAAGCCCCAGTCGGCGTTCTTCGAGGCCTTCGGCTCCCGGGGTGTCGCGGTGCTCGAAGGGGCGATCGGCGACCTGCGCGCCGCCGGCACCCTCGTGCTGCTCGACGCCAAGCGCGGCGACATCGGCTCGACGATGGCGGCCTACGCCGAGGCCTACCTCGGCGGCTCCGCGCCCGAACCCGCCGACGCGCTCACGGTGAGCCCCTACCTCGGGTTCGAGTCGCTCCGGCCCGCGCTCGACACCGCCGCCGCGCACGGCCGCGGCGTCTTCGTCCTGGCCCTCACCTCGAACCCCGAGGGCAAGGACGTCCAGCACGCCCGGCTGGGCGGGCTGAGCGTCGCCGAGACCATGGTCCTCGGCGCCGCCGCGGAGAACGACGAGGCGCGCGCTGCCGGTGAGCTCGGCAGCACGGGCCTGGTCGTCGGCGCCACCGTCGGCACCGCGGTCCAGGAGCTCGGGCTCGATCTCGCCGCTGTCGGCGGTCCGTTGCTCGCGCCGGGCGTGGGCGCCCAGGGGGGTACCGCCGAGGACCTCAAGCGGGTCTTCGGCGACGCCCTCCCGAACGTCCTGCCGGCGAGCAGCCGCGACGTCCTTTCGGCCGGTCCGGACGTGACGGGGCTGCGCGACCGGGCCCGGGCCACCAGTGACCACCTGGCCACCCTCCTCTCCTGACGCGCCCGTCCCGCCCCGCTGCAGCGGGGGGTCCTGTGGGCAGGTCGCCTCCGTGGTTAAATCGATCGGAAGGCGTTGAGAAGCAGCGCCCGGCCCGGATCCACACGGAGGAAGTCCGCCATGGCACTGCCGCCACTGACATCGGAGCAACGCTCTGCCGCACTGGAGAAGGCGGCAGCGGCACGACGCGAGCGGGCTACTGTCAAGAACCGCCTCAAGTACGCCCAGGGTGACCTCAAGGAGGTCATCATCGAAGGGAAGACCAACGACGTGATCGGCAAGATGCGCGTGTCCGCGCTCCTCGAGTCGATGCCCGGCGTCGGCCGGGTCAAGGCCAAGGCCCTCATGGAGGAGATCGGCATCAGCGAGAGCCGCCGCGTGCGCGGCCTCGGGCAGAACCAGATCTCGGCGCTCCTCGCCCGCTTCGACAAGGCGTGACCGGCCCCTCCCGGCTCACCGGCCCCTCCCGGCTCACCGTCCTCGCCGGCCCGACCGCTGTCGGCAAGGGCACCGTCGCGGCCTTCGTGCGCGAGCACCACCCCGACGTCTGGCTGTCGGTCTCGGCGACGACCCGTCGCCCCCGGCCCGACGAGGTCGACGGCTTCCACTACCACTTCATGACCAACGACGACTTCGGTCGGATGGTCGACCGCGGCGAGTTCCTCGAGTGGGCCACCGTCCACGGTCGGGCCCAGTACGGCACGCCCCGCCTGCCGGTCGAGGCCGCGCTCGCCGAGGGACGGCCCGCGCTGCTGGAGATCGACCTCCAGGGTGCGCGGCAGGTCCGCGAGACGATGCCGGACGCGCTGTTCGTCTTCCTGGCGCCGCCCAGCTGGGACGAGCTGGTCCGCCGGCTCGTCGGCCGGGGCACCGAGTCCGAGGAGGAGCGCGAGGTCCGGCTGACCACCGCCCGCGCCGAGCTGGCGGCCGCGGAGGAGTTCGACGTGGCCATCGTCAACGACGACGTTCGGCGGGCCGCCGACGAACTCGTATCATTGATGCGCACCCCCAACCCGAAAAGAGACTGATTCCGTGTCAGGCACCAAGGCCAACCCCATCGGCATCACCAACCCGCCGATCGACGAGCTCCTCACGCACGCCGACTCCAAGTACTCCCTCGTGCTCTACTCGGCCAAGCGCGCGCGCCAGATCAACGCCTACTACGCGCAGCTCCAGGAAGGCCTCCTCGAGCACGTCGGCCCGCTCGTCGACTCCGAGGTCTACGACAAGCCGCTGTCGATCGCCCTGCGCGAGATCAACGAGAACAAGCTCACCGCAGAGAAGATCGAGGACTGAGCCACCCGTGCGCGTCGTCCTCGGTGTGGCGGGCGGCATCGCGGCATACAAGGCCTGCTCTCTCCTGCGCCTGCTCGCCGAGGCCGGCCACGACGTCACCGTCGTCCCGACCGCCTCGGCCCTGAGGTTCGTCGGCGCCCCGACGTGGGCGGCGCTCTCCGGCAGGCCCGTGAGCACCGACGTGTGGTCCGACGTCCACGACGTCCCGCACGTGCGCCTGGGGCAGGAGACCGACCTCGTCGTCGTCGCCCCCGCCACCGCCGACCTGCTCGCGCGGGCCGCCACCGGCCAGGCCGACGACCTGCTCACCAACGTCCTCCTCACCGCCCGCTGCCCCGTCGTCATGGCGCCGGCGATGCACACCGAGATGTGGGACCACCCCGCCACCCAGGCCAACGTCGCCACGCTCTCCGAGCGGGGCGTGCACGTCGTTCCCCCGGCCAGCGGCCGCCTCACCGGCAAGGACACCGGTCCCGGCCGGCTCCCCGAGCCGGAGGAGCTGTATGCCGTGTGCGAGCGCGAGCTCGCCCGCTCCGCCCGCGCCGCCGCGACCGCAGCGTCCGCAAAGGTGGTCGGGAACCCGACCAAGGTTGCGGACGCAGGCAGGGGGGACCTCGTCGGCCGGCGCGTCGTCGTCAGCGCCGGCGGCACCCGCGAGCCCCTCGACCCGGTGCGGTTCCTCGGCAACCGCAGCTCGGGCAAGCAGGGCCACGCCCTCGCCGTCGCGGCCGCCGAGCGCGGCGCCCGGGTCACCCTCGTGACGTCGGCACCGGCCGACCTCCCCGGCATCGACGTCGTCCCCATCGAGACCGCCCTCGAGCTCCGCGAGGCCGTCCACGCCGCCGCGGCCGACTGCGACGTCGTCGTCATGGCCGCCGCCGTCGCCGACTTCCGCCCGGCCAGCTACGCGCCGGCCAAGATCAAGAAGACCCACGACGCCCACGCCGACGGTGCGCCCGACGACTCGGCGCCCGTCATCGAGCTCGTGCGCAACCCCGACATCCTCGCCGAGCTCGTCGAGCGTCGCAGGGGAGCCGACAGCCCGGTCATCGTCGGGTTCGCCGCCGAGACCGGCGACGGGGACGGCACCGTCCTCGACCACGGCCGCGCCAAGCTCGCGCGCAAGGGCTGCGACGTCCTCGTCGTCAACGAGGTCGGGGAGGACAAGACCTTCGGGGCCGACGACAACACCGTGACGATCCTGCGGCGCGGCAGCGACGAGGGCGTCGAGGTCGGCCCGGCGAGCAAGGCCGCCGTGTCCGACGCGGTCTGGGACGTCGTCGCCGGCCTCCTCTGAGCACTCCCACGCCGCCAGTGCGTGGGCACCGGCCCCGATGGCCGTTTCGACCCGTAGGATTTGGCCGATCCGCGCCACGGTGGCGCGAAGTCCCAGCTGTTGAAGGAGAGCCTTGGTGGCTGCACGCCTGTTCACGTCCGAGTCCGTCACCGAGGGGCACCCGGACAAGATCTGCGACCAGATCTCCGACTCGATCCTCGACGCGATGCTCGAACAGGACCCGCGGGCGCGGGTCGCCGTGGAGACGATGGTCACCACCGGCCTCGTGCACGTCGCCGGTGAGGTGACCACCGAGGCCTACGTCGAGATCCCCAAGATCGTGCGCGACACGGTCCTCGGCATCGGCTACGACTCCTCGACCAAGGGCTTCGACGGGACCTCGTGCGGCGTCGAGGTCTCGATCGGCCAGCAGAGCCCGGACATCGCGCAGGGTGTCGACACGGCATACGAGAACCGCACCGGGGGCGTCGACCCGCTGGACAAGCAGGGGGCCGGCGACCAGGGCCTGATGTTCGGCTACGCGTGCGACGACACCGCCGAGCTCATGCCGCTGCCGATCCACCTCGCGCACCGGCTCGCGGAGCGGCTCACCGCGGTCCGCAAGAGCGAGGAGCTCGCCTACCTCCGCCCGGACGGCAAGACCCAGGTGACGATCAGCTACGACGGCGACAAGGCCGTCCGGCTCGACACCGTCGTCCTCTCGACCCAGCACGCCGAGGGCATCTCGCTCGACGGGCTGCTCAGCCCCGACATCGAGAAGAGCGTCATCGGCCCGGTCCTCGCCGAGCTCGCCGAGGAGGGGACCGACCTCGACACGTCGAGCTACCGCTCGCTCATCAACCCGACCGGCACGTTCGTCATCGGCGGGCCCATGGGCGATGCCGGGCTCACCGGCCGCAAGATCATCGTCGACACCTACGGCGGCATGGCCCGCCACGGTGGTGGCGCCTTCTCCGGCAAGGACCCGAGCAAGGTCGACCGGTCCGCCGCCTACGCCACCCGCTGGGTCGCCAAGAACGTCGTCGCCGCCGGGCTCGCCCGCCGCTGCGAGGTCCAGGTCGCCTACGCCATCGGCAAGGCGCAGCCCGTCGGCATCTACGTCGAGACCTTCGGCACCGAGACCGCGCCGGCCGACAAGATCCAGGACGCGATCCTCTCGGTGTTCGACCTGCGCCCCGCGGCGATCCTCGAGGCACTCGACCTGCTCCGCCCGATCTACAAGCCCACCGCGGCCTACGGCCACTTCGGGCGCACCGCCGCGCACGGCGTCATGAACGCGTTCACGTGGGAGCGCACCGACCGCGTCGAGGAGCTCCAGCGCGCGGTGAAGGGCTGAGCCTCCTCGTGCTCGCCCACGACGACGTTGGGTTCGGTCCCGCCGTCGTGCTCCTCCACGCCGGCGTCGCCGACCGCGGGATGTGGGCCGCCGTCGGCGCCGGGCTGGAGGCGACGCACCGGGTGGTGCGCCCGGACCTGCGCGGGTTCGGGGACACGCCCCTCCCGGGCGAGGCCTACGCGGACGCCGACGACGTCGTGCACCTCCTCGACGCCCTCGGCATCGCGTCGGCGACCGTCGTCGGGGCCTCGTTCGGCGGCCGCGTCGCGCTGGAGCTGGCGGCACGTCACCCCGAGCGGGTCCACTCGCTCGTCCTCGTGTGTCCGGCGTACCGCGGGCTCGAGGTCACCGACCCTCACGTCCTCGCCTTCGGTGCCCGCGAGGACGAGCTGCTCGAGGCCGGTGACGTCGAGGCGGCCGTCGAGCTCAACGTCGAGTTCTGGCTGGGCCCCGAGGCGTCGTCCGACGTCCGGGCCGACCTCGCCCGGATGCAGCGGCGGGCCTTCGAGGTGCAGCTCGCGGCGGACCTGCTCGATCCGGGCCCCCGGCCCGAACGCGTCGAGGTGGACCCGACCACGCTCGGTGTGCCGACCCTCGTCGTCTCCGGCGCACACGACGTGGCTCACCACCGCGACGTCGCGACCCTGCTCGCCCGCGAGATCCCGGGCGCCGAGCTGGTCGAGCTGGCGTGGGCCGGGCACCTGCCGGCGCTCGAGCGCCCGGACGCGATGGCGGACCTCCTCCTCGACCGCCTGGGTCGAGTGCCTGTCTCCACCGTCGACTAGTTTCGGCCGCATGGGCGAGGTCGGTGAGGGGACGCAGCTGGCGCTGATCCAGCCGGCGGCCCGCACCCGACCCACGCGGCGCGAGGGCGTGGCCGTCGCCGAGACCGACCCGGTGGCCTCGGTCCTCGTCGACACCGGCCTGGCCCACCTCGACCGCCCGTTCGAGTACCTCGTGCCCGCCGACGCCACCGCGGAGGTCGTCGCGGGTGCGCGCGTCAAGGTGCGCTTCGCCGGGCAGGACCTCGACGGGTTCGTCGTCGCGCGGGCCGCCTTCGCCGACCACGACGGGCACCTCGCGACGATCCGCCGCGTCGTGTCGCCCGAGCCCGTCCTCACGCCCGCGGTCCTCGCCCTCGCGCGGGCCGTCGCCGAGCGCTACGGCGGAGCCGTCGGTGACGTGCTCCGGCTCGCCGTGCCGCCCCGGCACGCGGCCGCCGAGAAGGCGCTGCCGGCCGAGGCCGCGGAGGCCGACGACGTCCCGGCCCACGCGTCGCCGGCCTGGGGGAGGTATGCCGGCGGGCCCGCCTTCCTCGCCCGCCTCACCTCGGGTGGGGACCCCGCCGCGTCGCTGCTCGCCGCGCCGTCGGTCGACCCCGCCACGGACTGGCCGCGCCTGCTCGCCGACGCCGCAGCCGCGGCGCTCGCCGGCGGACGTGGCGCCGTGCTCGTCGTCCCCGACGGGCGCGACGTCGCCCGGGTCGAGGAGGCCCTCACCGAGCGCCTCGGCAAGGGCCACCACGTGCGCCTCACGGCCGACCAGGGACCGCAGGCGCGCTACACGGCATACCTCAAGGTCCTGCGCGGTCACGTGCGCGTCGTCGTGGGGACCCGCGCAGCCGCCTTCGCGCCGGTGCACGACCTCGGGCTCGTCGCGTGGTGGGACGACGGCGACGACCTGCACGACGAGCCGCGTTCGCCCTACCCGACGGTGCGGGAGGTGGCCCGGTTGCGGGCCGGCCTCGAGGGCGCGGCGCTGCTCGGTGCCGGCTTCACCCGGACCACCGCCGTCGCCCAGTGGGCCGCGGAGGGCGTCGTCGTCCCGCTCGAGGTGGAGCGGCCGGTGCTGCGCAAGGTCGTCGCCCGGGTCCGCGTCGCGGGTGAGGGGTCCGACCTCGCCCGGGACCCGGCGGCAGCGCGGGCCCACCTCCCCTCGGCCGCGTGGCAGGTCGCCAAGGAGGCGCTGACCCGCGGGCCCGTGCTCGTCCAGGTCCCGCGCCGCGGCTACCTCCCGTCGCTGTCGTGCCAGGACTGCCGGCGCCCGGCCCGGTGCCGGGTCTGCGCCGGACCGCTCGGGCTGCGCGGCCCCGGTCAGCCCCCGACGTGTCGCTGGTGCGGCGCCGTGGAGACCCGCTTCGAGTGCTCCCACTGCGGCTCGCCGCGGCTGCGCTCCTCCGTCGTCGGGGCCCGGCGCACGGCCGAGGAGCTCGGCCGGGCCTTCCCCGGGGTGCCGCTGGCCACCTCGGGCTCCGGTGCCGTCGTCGACCGGATCGACGCCCGACCCCGGCTCGTCATCTCGACGCCCGGGGCCGAGCCGGTCGCCGAGGGCGGGTACGCCGCGTGCCTCCTCCTCGACGCCTGGGCGCTGCTCGACCGCCCGTCGCTCGACGCCGCCGAGGAGTCGCTGCGCCGGTGGATGGGTGCGGTGGGGCTCACGCGGGGAGCCGCCGACGGGGGAGTGGCCGTCCTCGCCGGGACGCCGACGCACACGACCGTGCCGGCCCTCGAGGCCCTCGTCCGCTGGGACCCGGCCTGGTTCGCCGAGCGCGAGCTCGTCGAGCGGGTCGAGCTCGGCCTGCCTCCCGCGGCCCGCGTCGCGACGTTGACCGGGGCACGTGCGGCGCTCCAGTCGGCGGTGTCCGAGATGCGGCTGGGGGTGTCGGTGCGGGTCCTCGGCCCGCTGCCGCTCGACGTCGAGACCGAGCGGATGGTCCTCACCGCGCCACTGGCCGACGGTCCGGCCCTGGCCGCCGAGGTGGCCGCCATGCGCGCCCGCCGGTCGGCCCGCAAGGAGACCCAGCAGGTGACGGCCCGCCTCGACCCGCGCGACCCCGCGCGCTGACGCCCGGTGACCCCCGCCGACGCCCGCGACCAGGACGGTTCGCGAACCGCGCCGGCGCTCGTCAACCGGTTCGATCCGGTTCGCGACGCACCACACGGTTCGCGAACCGGATCGGGCGGGCTCCTACACTGGCGCCCGTGACGAACCAGGACCGGTGCACCCGATGAGGCTGGTCTTTGCCGGCACCCCCGAGACCGCCGTCCCCGCGCTCGAGGCCCTCATCGCCTCCGAGCACGACGTCGTCGCGGTCCTCACCCGACCGGACGCCCGCGCCGGGCGGGGTCGCACCCTGCACCCGTCCCCGGTCAAGGCGCTCGCGCTGGAGCGGGGCATCGAGGTCCTCACCCCCGCGTCGCCCCGCGACCCGGACTTCCAGGCCCGGCTGCGCGAGATCGCGCCCGACGCCTGCCCCGTGGTCGCCTACGGCGCCCTGCTGCCGCCCGAGGTCCTCGACATCCCGACCCACGGCTGGGTCAACCTGCACTTCTCGGTCCTCCCGGCCTGGCGGGGGGCGGCGCCCGTGCAGCGCGCGATCATGGCCGGCGACGAGACGACCGGGGCGACGACCTTCGTCATCGAGCAGGGCCTCGACACCGGTCCGGTCCTCGGTCTCATGACCGAGACGATCCGCCCCGACGACACCTCCGGCAGCCTCCTCGACCGGCTCGCCCACGCCGGCGCCGGGCTGCTCGTCGCGACGATGGACGGGCTCGCCAGCGGTGACCTCACCCCGCTGCCGCAGCCGGCCGAGGGCGTCTCGCACGCCGCGAAGCTCACGACCGCCGACGCCGAGATCCCCTGGGGCGTCCCGGCGTATGCCGTCAGCCGTCACGTCCGCGGGTGCACGCCCGCACCCGGGGCGTGGACGACGTTCCGCGGCGAACGGCTCGGGGTCGAGCCGGTCGCCCTCGCGGGGCCTGCGGACCCCGCCGGTCCCGACGGGTCGCCGGACCTCGCGCCCGGGGAGCTGCACGCGACGAAGCAGGCCGTCCACGTGGGGACGGCGTCCGGGGTCGTCACGCTGGGCCGGGTCCGCCCGCCCGGCAAGAAGCCGATGGCGGCCGCCGACTGGGCCCGAGGGGTCCGGATCACCGGCGGTGAGGTCCTCGGCCTCGCCACTACGCTGACCTGATGCCCGCACCCGACCGACCCCGCCCGGACCGCCGACCGAACGGCGGCCCCCGGGGCAGCCAACGGTCGCGGCAGAAGCCGAGCGAGCGGTCCAAGCACGCGGAACCGGCGCGGCTGACGGCATACACGCTCCTGCGCGCCGTCGACGAGGGCGCCTACGCCAACCTCGAGCTCCCCGCCATCATCCGGCGGCACCGCCTCGACTCGCGCGACGCGGCGTTCGCCACCGAGCTCGCGTTCGGCACGCTGCGGATGCAGGGTTTCTACGACGCCGTCGTCGAGCGCGCGGCCGACCGCCCCACCGCGAAGATCGACAGCGGGGTGCTCGACGTCCTGCGGCTCGGCGCCCACCAGCTCCTCGGGATGCGGGTGCCGTCCCACGCGGCGGCCGACCAGACCGTGGGGCTCGCGCGCACCGTGAGCGGCGCGGGGGCCAGCGGCTTTGTCAACGCCGTGATGCGCCGGATCAGCGAGCGGACGCGTGAGGAGTGGGTCGTCGAGGTGGTGCCCACCGACGGGTCCACCGCGGCGCTCGCCATCGAGTACTCGCACCCGGAGTGGGTGGTCAGCGCCCTGCGCGGCGCCCTCGTCGGGCACGGCCGGGCGACCGGCGCGACGGTAGACGCGGAGCTGCGCGAGCTCCTCGAGAGCGACAACACCCCGGCCAAGGTGAGCCTCGTCGCGCGTCCCGGCCTCGCGACGGTCGACGAGCTCGTGCGGGCCGGTGCCACCGCCAGCCCCACGTCGCCGTTCGGCGCAGTCCTCGAGGGCGGTGACCCCGGCGCGATCCGGGCCGTGCGCGAGCGACGGGCGGCCGTCCAGGACGAGGGGTCCCAGCTGCTGGCCGTCGCCCTCGCCTCGGCCCCGGTCGGCCCCGACGTCCCGAACCGCTGGCTCGACCTCTGCGCCGGACCGGGGGGCAAGGCCGGCGTGCTCGGCGCGCTCGCGCTCGACGCCGGCGCCGACCTCGTCGCGGTCGAGATCAGCGAGCACCGGGCCGACCTCGTCCGCGGCACCCTCGAGCCGCTCATCGCCCGCGCCGCCCACGCGGGCCGGCGGGTGGAGGTGCGCACCACGGACGGCCGCGCGGTCGGGGAGGCCGAGCCCGCGGCATACGGCAAGGTCCTCGTCGACGCCCCGTGCACCGGACTCGGTGCGCTCCGCCGCCGCCCCGAGGCGCGCTGGCGCCGCCAGCCCGGTGACCTCGCCCAGCTCGGACCGCTCCAGCGCGACCTGCTGCGCAGCGCCCTCGACGCCGTCGCGCCCGGCGGGCTCGTCGGCTACGCGACGTGCAGCCCGCACCCGGCGGAGACGACCTTCGTCGTCCGCGACGTGCTCAAGAAGCGCGACGACGTCGAGGTCGTCGATGCGCGGGACCTCTTCCGGGACGCCTCGGGCGAGGTGCTGCACGACCTCGGCGACGGGCCCGCCGTCCAGCTGTGGCCGCACGTCCACGGCACCGACGCGATGTACTTCACCCTGCTGCGCAAGACGTCCTGACCCCGCACCACCCCCGCTTGCGTCTGCGCGGATGGTGAGGTTCTCGACCATCGACGCAGACGCTGCACCCGGGGGTGGGGGGCGGGGCGGTCGCGTCGCTAGGGTGAGCGCCGTGCAGATCTCACCGTCGATCCTCTCCGCCGACTTCGCCGACCTCCGCTCCGAGCTCGACGCGATCTCGAACGCCGACTGGGCCCACGTCGACGTCATGGACAACCACTTCGTCCCCAACCTCACGCTGGGGCTCCCCGTCGTCGAGGCGCTGCTCAAGGTCTCGCCGATCCCGATCGACTGCCACCTCATGATCGAGGACCCCGACCGGTGGGCCCCGGCGTACGCGGAGGCCGGCGCCCAGTCGGTGACGTTCCACGCCGAGGCCGCCCGTGACCCCCGGACCCTCGCACGCACGCTGCGTGCCGCCGGGGCGCGGGCCGGCATGGCGATCAAGCCGGGCACCCCGTGGGCGCCCTGGGCCGAGCTGCTGCCGGAGCTCGACATGGTGCTCGTCATGACGGTCGAGCCCGGGTTCGGTGGGCAGTCGTTCATGGCCGACCAGATGCCCAAGGTCGCCGAGGTGCGCGCCGCCGTCGACAAGCACGGCGGCCAGGTCTGGATCCAGGTCGACGGTGGGGTGTCGGCCTCGACGATCGAGCAGTGCGCCGAGGCGGGCGCCGACGTCTTCGTCGCCGGGTCGGCGGTCTACGGGGCCGAGTCCGCCGCAGCCGCCGTCGACGAGCTACGCGCGCTCGCCGCCAAGCACCGCCACTGAGCGTGGCCACCGACGACGTCACCTCCCTCGCGGCCGGCGAGGTCCTGCGCGGCCGAGACGTGCTCGGGCAGGAGCTGGCCGGGCTGAGCTGGGAGAGCGCCGCGGTCGTCGACTCGGTCTTCGAGGACTGCACCTTCACGGGCTGCAACCTGTCGATGACGCGTCTCACCGACACCCGCTTCGTCGACTGCGCCTTCGTCGGCTGCAAGATGCTCGCCGTCAACTGGACCGTGACGGGGGCCGGGTCGATGCTGGCCCAGCCGCTGCGCTTCGAGCGGTGCCGCCTCGACGGGTCAACCTTCGCCGGGCTCGACCTCACCGGCTTCACCTTTGCGGACTGCGTCCTCACCGACGTCGACTTCAGCGAGGCCGACCTGCGTCGGGCCGTCCTCACCGGGTCGGAGCTGTCCGGCGCGAGGTTCGCGGCGAGCGACCTGCGCGACGCGGACCTGCGCGGCACCCGCGGCCTCGCGCTCGACCCGCGCGAGAACCGCCTCAAGGGCGCGCGCCTCGACCTCGACGCGACCCCCGGCCTGCTGGCCCCGTTCGGCGTCACCATCACCTGATACCCCCGGCCTCGTGTGCCTGAGCGCGAGCCAGGACCCGCGCTGAGGCACACGAGGCGGCGGGGGCGTGGGGGACGTCACGATGGACACCGATTCGCGCGCGGGTGCGGCTGCGGCATACTGAGAGACGACGTGCTCCGGGGTCGGTGCAATTCCGAACCGGCGGTGACAGTCCGCGACCCGACCGCAGCCAGCGGCCGGTTGACTGGGTGGAACTCCCAGACCGACGGTGAGAGTCCGGATGGTAGGCAGCACGCGACAGCGGGACCCTTCGGGGTCGCGCCGTCCGACGTCACCTTCCGTGGCGGCGGCGGTGCCCGCCCGCACGCACGTCCCCCGGAGCTCGACCCACAGGTCTCGAGCACGAGGGCAGGACGATGCAGCAGCCGAGCACGACCGACGCACAGTGGATGCTGCGCGCCCTCGAGCTCGCCGCGAACGGCCCCGAGGCCGACCCCAACCCGCGCGTCGGGTGCGTCATCGTCTCCCCGGACGGCACGCTCGTCGCCGAGGGATGGCACCGCGGCGCCGGCACCCCGCACGCGGAGGCCGCCGCACTGGCCGCGGCCGGCGAGCGGGTCGACGGCTGCACCGCCCACGTCACCCTCGAGCCGTGCCACCACACCGGCCGCACCGAGCCGTGCTCGCGCGCGCTCGCTGCCGCCGGCATCACCCGCGTCGTGTATGCCGTCCCCGACCCGAACGCGTCGGCCGCCGGGGGTGCGCGGTGGCTGGCGGAGCAGGGCGTCGCCACCGAGGTCGGTGTCCTCCAGCAGGAGGCGGAGGCGCTCAACCGCACCTGGCTGCACCTCAAGAGGACCGGCCGCCCGTGGGTCACGTGGAAGCTCGCGACGACCCTCGACGGCCGCAGCGCCGCCGCCGACGGCACCAGCCAGTGGATCACCGGCCCGGAGGCCCGCGCCGACGTGCACGAGCAACGGGCCGGGTGCGGGGCGATCCTCATCGGCACCGGCACCGCGCTCAACGACAACCCCCGGCTGACCGTCCGCCTCCCCGACGGCTCGCTGCACGAGCGCCAGCCGCTGCGCGTCGTCATGGGCCAGCGTGACCTCCCGACCGACGCACGGCTGTTCGACGATTCCGCCGAGACGCTGCACCTGCGCACCCGCAACCCGCGGGAGGTGCTCACCGCGCTCGCCGGCCGCGAGATCCACCACGTCTGGCTCGAGGGCGGCCCGACCGTCGCCGCCGCGTTCATGGCCGACGGCCTCGTCGACGAGATCGTCGCCTACGTCGCGCCCGTCCTCCTCGGGCGCGGACGGCCGTCGGTCAGCGACCTCGGCATCACGACCATGGCCGACGCCCTCCGGCTCGAACCCACCGACACCCGCGTCGTCGGCCACGACATCCGCATCACCGCCACCCTCCAGGAGACCCTCTGATGTTCACCGGCATCGTCGAAGAGCTCGGGCTAGTCCGCGACGTGACACCGGGCGAGGCGTCGGCCCGCCTGACCCTCACCGGTCCGCTCGTGACGAGCGACGCCGTCCACGGGGCCTCGATCTCCGTCAACGGCGTCTGCCTCACCGTCGTCGAGCACGACACCGACGCGGGGTGGTTCACCGTCGACGTCATGGCCGAGACGCTGTCCCGGAGCAGCCTCGGTGCACTGAGCCCCGGCGACCCGGTCAACCTCGAGCGCGCGATGGCCGCCTCCAGCCGCTTCGGCGGCCACATCGTCCAGGGGCACGTCGACGGCACCGCGACGGTGCTCGAACGCCTCCCCGGCGACCGCTGGGAGGTCGTGACCTTCACGCTGCCCGCCACCCTCGCCCGCTACGTCGTCGAGAAGGGCTCGATCACCGTCGACGGCGTCAGCCTCACCGTCTCGGCCGTGACCGACACGACGTTCAGCGTCTCCCTCATCCCCACCACCCTCGATCTCACGACACTCGGGTCGCGGGCGGTCGGTGACGCCGTCAACCTCGAGGTCGACGTGCTCGCGAAGTACGTCGAGCGGCTCCTCACCACCCGCCCCCCCACGGAGGTCATCGCATGAACTGGCTCGAGCGTCTCTTCGAGGCCCAGCTGACCATCGGCTCGTCGCACATCCTGTGGCGCGAGGTCGTCGGCAACGTCTTCGGGTTCGCCTCGGCGATCGGTGGGATGCGTCGCCGCATCTGGGCGTGGCCGGTCGGCATCATCGGCAACCTCCTGCTCTTCACCGTCTTCTTCGGGGTCGCCTTCGCCAACCCCCAGCAGCAGACCCTCTACGGGCAGGCCGGGCGCCAGGTCTTCTTCATCCTCACCAGCGTCTACGGCTGGTGGCGGTGGCAGGAGCACCGCAAGGCGCGCGGCGCCGACGCCCCCGCCATCACGCCCCGCTGGGCGAGCGTGCGCGAGCGCGCGGGCTACGTCGGGGTCTGGGTCGGCGGTGTCCTCATCGGCCAGTGGGTGTTCGCGACGATCGGCGCGGCCTGGCCCGCGCCGCGCTGGTACTTCTGGTGCGACGCGTGGATCTTCGTCGGGTCGATGCTCGCGACGTACGCCATGGCCCGCGGCTGGAACGACTTCTGGCTCATGTGGATCGCCGTCGACCTCGTCGGCGTCCCGCTGCTGTGGCACTCGAAGTTCTACCCGTCCGCCGTCCTGTATGCCGTGTACGGCGCCCTGGTGCTCTACGGCTTCACCGTGTGGCTCAAGGCCTCCCGCGAGGAGCGCGACCCCGACCGCGAGCTGACCGAGGCGATGTCATGAGCGCCCTCTCGAGCATCGAAGAGGCCCTCGTCGCACTGCGCGCCGGGCGGCCGGTCCTCGTCACCGACGACGAGGACCGTGAGAACGAGGGCGACGTCGTGCTCGCCGCGGAGACGCTCACCGACGCGTGGATGGCGTGGACCATCCGGCACTCGTCGGGCTACGTCTGCGCGCCGATGACGGACGCGCGGGCCGACCGGCTCGACCTCCCGCTCATGGTGCGGGACAACGCGGACCGGTTGCGGACGGCATACACCGTCACCGTCGACGCGGCGCAGGGCGTGACGACGGGCATCAGCGCGGCCGACCGTGCCCTCACCGTGCGCCTCCTCGCCGACCCGGCGGCCGGCACCGGCGACTTCGTGCGCCCCGGCCACGTCGTGCCGCTGCGGGCCCGCGAGGGCGGCGTGCTCGTGCGGCCCGGTCACACCGAGGCCGCCGTCGACCTCTGCCGGCTGGCCGGCCTGGCCCCGGTCGGCGCCATCGCCGAGCTGACCCACGACGACGGCACGATGATGCGGCTCCCGGCGGTCCTCGACCTCGGCGCGGAGCACGACCTGCCGGTCATCACCATCGAGCAGCTCGTGAGCCACCGCCAGCGGCACGACCGCGTGACCCGCCACGCGACGACCACCCTGCCGACCGAGGACGGGACGTTCACCGCCCACGCCTACCGTGACGCCCTCACCGGGGACGAGCACCTCGCCCTCGTCAGCCCGCGCGGCCTGGGGACCGGGCCGGTGCTCACGCGCCTGCACAGCGAGTGCCTCACCGGCGACGTGTTCGGCTCGGCCCGGTGCGACTGCGGCCCCCAGCTGCGTCGCGCCCGGGCCCGCGTGGCCCGCGAGGGTGGCGTCGTCGTCTACGTGCGGGGTCACGAGGGCCGTGGCGTCGGTCTCGCCGACAAGATCGCCGCGTATGCCGTCCAGGACGGTGGGGCCGACACGGTCGCGGCCCAGGTCGAGCTGGGGCTGCCCGTCGACGCCCGCGACTACGCCGCGGCGACCGCGATCCTGCACGACCTCGGGGTCGGCACGGTCCGGCTCCTCACCAACAACCCGGACAAGGTGGACGCCGTCCGCGGCGCCGGCATCGAGGTCGCCACGGTCGAGCGGCTCCAGGTCGCCCCGGTGGCGACGAACGCGGCCTACCTGCGCACCAAGCGCGACCGCCTCGGTCACGACCTCGTCCTCGACACCCACGACGCCACGGAGGCGACCGCATGAAGGCAGGAGCACCCCTGGTGGAGACCGACGGCGCCGGCCTCCGGGTCGCCATCGTCGCGGCGAGCTGGCACAAGGCGGTGATGGACGGTCTCGTCGACGGCGCCGTCGCGGCGCTCGCCGAGGTGGGCCTCACCGACGTCCCGGTCGTCCGGGTGCCCGGCACCGTCGAGCTCTCGGTCGCGTGCGCGCGGCTGGCGCCCACCCACGACGCGCTCGTCGCGCTCGGCGTCGTCATCCGCGGTGGCACGCCGCACTTCGACTACGTCTGCTCGGGCGTGACGCACGGGCTCACCGACGTCAGCACCCGCACCGGCGTCCCCATCGGCTTCGGCGTCCTGACCTGCGACACGGCCGAGCAGGCGCTGGCCCGGGCCGGCCTGCCGGGGTCGAGCGAGGACAAGGGCGCCGAGGCGGCGATGGCCGCCGTCGCCACGGCCGTGACGTTGCGCGAGCTCGCCCCTCGTACGATTGACGCGTGAAGACCTTCGACACCCTGTTCGCCGAGCTGACCGACAAGGCCGCGACGCGTCCCGAGGGCTCCGGCACCGTCGCGCAGCTCGACGCCGGCGTGCACGCCATCGGCAAGAAGATCGTCGAGGAGGCCGCGGAGGTCTGGATGGCCGCCGAGCACGAGAGCGACGAGCGCGCCGCCGAGGAGATCTCGCAGCTGCTCTACCACCTGCAGGTCCTCATGGTCGCCAAGGGCCTGACCCTCGACGACGTCTACACCCACCTCTGAGACCGAGACACACCATGCTGCGAATTGCCGTGCCCAACAAGGGCTCCCTCTCCGACGCCGCCGCCGAGATGCTGCGCGAGTCGGGCTACCGGATCCGCCGCGACGCCAAGGAGCTCGTCGTCACCGACGAGGCCAACGGCGTCGAGCTGTTCTACCTGCGCCCGCGCGACATCGCCGTCTACGTCGGCTCCGGCACCGTCGACTGCGGCATCACCGGTCGTGACCTCCTGCTCGACTCCGGCAGCGCCGCGTCCGAGGTCATGGCGCTCGGCTTCGGCCAGTCGACCTTCCGGTATGCCGGCCGCCCCGGTTCCGTCGCCGCCCTCGCCGACATCGCCGGTCGCCGCGTCGCCACGAGCTACCAGGGACTCGTCGAGAAGCACCTCGCCGAGCACGGGGTCCAGGCCGAGGTCGTCCGCCTCGACGGTGCCGTGGAGACGGCGATCACCCTCGGCGTGGCCGACGTCATCGCCGACGTCGTCGAGACCGGCGGGACCCTGCGCAGCCAGGGGCTCGAGGTCTTCGGTGACCCGATCCTGCGCAGCGAGGCGGTCCTCATCCGCCGCGAGGGCAGCGACCAGGTCGCCGCCATCGAGGTGCTCCGTCGTCGGCTGCTCGGTGTCGTCACCGCCCGCCACTACGTCATGCTCGACTACGACGTCCCGGCCGCGCTCGTCGACGAGGCGTGCGCCATCACGCCCGGACTGGAGTCGCCCACGGTCTCGAGCCTGCAGAACCCCGAGTGGAAGGCCGTGCGCGCCATGGTCCCGCGCTCGGGCACCAACCAGGTGATGGACCGCCTCTACGAGATGGGCGCCCGCGCCATCCTCGTCACCGACATCGCCGCGTGCCGGTTGTGACCCAGCCGGTGTCGTCCGAGCCGTTCCGGTCCCGGCGCGGCCGGCTGATGGCGATCGTCATGGCGGTCGTCTCGCTCGTGCTCTTCGTCGTCCTCGCGCTCCTCGTCTCCGGGGTCGCCGAGGGCGGCTGGGTCGTGGCCGACCGGGTCATGATGGTCGTCATCGGGGTCGCGCTCGCGGGTGCCCTGTGGCAGTGGGCGAGCATCAGCGCCGTCCCGGACGAGTCGGGCCTCACCGTGCGCAACCTCGTCGGGCGCCGCCACGTCGCCTGGGACGAGATCCGGGACGTGACCTTCGACGAGGGTGACCCGTGGGCCACCCTCCACCTGCGTGACACCGAGACCGTGGCCGTCATGGCCATCCAGCGGGCCGACGGCGCCTCGTCACGCGGCGAGGCACAGCGACTCGCCGAGCTCATCGCCGCCTCCCGCCGCGCCTGACCGCACCTGACCGCTCCTGACCGCGCCGAGACCCGGCTCCCGAGCCGTCCGTCGCGTCGCGAGCCGGATCGATGCGGCTCGCGACGCCACACCCGGCTCCCGAGCCCGTCAGCGGCTCCCGCGGTGTCCCGAACGGGGGAATTGGCGAGTTGGGGACGGGTCAGCGGACGGGGGCGCGGGCCGGGTGGAGCAGGAGGGCCGCACCGATCTGCACGAGCATGAGCACCGCGAGCACGAGCCAGATCGCCGAGTACCCGCCGGACAGGTCGCGGACCGCACCCATCGTCGTCGGCCCCAGCGAGGCGACGGTGTAGGAGAAGAGGAACGCCATCGCGGTGAACTGGGCGGCGGCGGCCGGTGACACGGCGTACCGGACGAGCAGGACCATCCCGATCGCGAACGAGGCGCCCTGGGCGGTCCCGAGCAGGACCGCCCACAGCCACGGTGCCGCGTCGGGCGCGGCCCACACGCCGGTCTGGCCGGCGAGGCCGCACACCCCGGCCCCGACGAGCGGGATGCGCCAGTCGCCGACCCGGTCGGTGATCGAGGGTCCGACGAGCCCGGACACGAACTGGGCGCCGGTGAAGACCGAGAGCAGCAAGCCGGCGTCGCGCGCGTCCCAGCCGTGGTCGACGTAGGTCGGGGAGAACCAGGCGAGGGTCGAGTAGAACTGCCACGACTGCACCGCGAGGAACGCGGCGACGAGCCACGCGGTCCTGCTGCGCCACGGCAGCCCGTGGGCGAGGTCGGCCGGATGCTGGTCGTGGTCCCCGCCGCGGTGCACGGCCCGGTCGACGGGCAGCCACAGGAGCACCCCGCCCACGGCGACGAGCCCCCAGAACCCGAGCGCGAGCGGCCACCCGCCGGCAGCATCGGCGAGGGGGACGGACACGGCCGCGGCGACGGCGGCGCCGCCCATCATCGCGAGCATCTGCAGGCCGGTGGCGAGGCCGGCGCGCCCGGCCGGGAAGAAGCCCTTGACGAGCCCCGGCAGCAGCGTCCCGGCGAGCGCGATCCCCGCGCCGGCGCACAGGGTCCCGAGGTAGAGCGCGGCGACCTCGTCCGAGAAGGCCCGGGTGAGGTTGCCGGCGGCGACGGCGACCATCGCGATGGAGATGCTGCGCGCGGCGCCGATGCGCAGCCCGACGCGGGCCGCGGCGGGGGCGAGCAGCCCCATGCAGAGCACCGGGAGGGTCGTGAGCACGCCCAGCCAGACCGAGCTCAGCCCGAGGTCCTCGCGGATGCGGGGGAGGAGCGGCGGGAGCGCGGTCATGAGCGTCCGCAGGCTCAACGAGACGGCGACGACACCGAGGACGACGAGCCCCAGCGACGGACCACCGGCCGGCGCCGCCGACACCGCCGCCGGTGGCACGCGCACCGGCCCGGCCGACAATGACGATGCCGACACCGGCACAAGCACCGGCACCGGCACCGGCACCGACATGGCGGCGTCCGCCGACGAACCCGTGTCGATCCAGACGTCGGCGTCGCGGGCCGAGTGCGCCGCGCGGGAAGCGAGGACGTCGGGGGAGGCGGGGGCGTCGGGGGAAGTGGCCCACAGCCGGCGCTCCTGATCGGCCCACTCGTCCCAGTGCGCGGCGAACACCGCGCCGTCGCGGGCGATCGCCCGGCTGCGGCGTTCCTCCGCCGGTGCGTCCACCCAGACGGTGGCGCTCGCCCGGTCGCCGGCGATCGCGAACGCCCCGACCCCCTCGAGGACGACGAGCACCGGTGCGTCGACGGGCACGTCCGGGCCGCGGGTGTCGCGGTCCCAGTCCCACGTCGGGTGGCTCGGCGCCGACCCGCCCCGCCACGCCTCGATGAGAGAGCCCTGCGTCAGGGCGACGGTGCTCGCCAGTCCGGTCCACCCCTGGTGCATGTCGTCGACGTGGAGGAGCCCGGCTCCCAGGTCGCGGGCGAGCCCGGCGGCGAGGGTCGTCTTGCCGGAGCCGCTGGGTCCGTCGACGGCGACGACCGCCACGGGACCGCACCGGGGGCCGCGCTCGTCGACGAGGCTCCTCACCCGGTCCACCAGGTCCTGGGGCAGCACCGTCTCCACGACGGCAACCCTAGGGTGAGGGCGACACCGGGACGTGGGTGGTCGCCTCCTCGACGGTCAGGCCGGTGAGCACGAGCAGGTCGACGACCATGGAGCGGACCTGCCCGCGGATGACCTCGCCCGAGAGGCCGGCGTGGGGGTCGGGCAGGACGCTGCGCTGTCCCAGCCGCTCGAGCCCGGCCCGCGCGGTGAGCGGCTGCTGCCGCTCGTGCAGCTGCCGGGCGATGTCGTCGCACGAGCGCGAGAGGTCCTCGACGAGGTCGACGTAGGCCGGCGGCACGACCTCGTCGCGCCGCACCCCGGTGGCGGCCCGGCGCACGAGCACCCGCAGGTTGCGGATCGCGCGGTCGAGCGGCTCGAGCAGGTCGGCGACCGCCTGGACCCCGGGCAGGTGACGGCGGCGGAACGGTGAGAGCCGGACGACGGCGACGCCCTCGGCCGAGAGCGAGCGGAGGTCGGCGAGCATCGACTCCGAGGCCCGGGCCCGGGCCAGGGTGCGCCGGGCGAGCTCCTCGTCCTCGGTCCTCAGGGCCGTCACGGTGTCGGCGAGGATGCCCCCGATCTCCTGCACCACGAGCGCGGCGCGCTGCCGCGGCCGCTGCAGCCCGGTCGCCGGGACGAGGACGCTGATGACGAGGGCGACCCCGCCCCCGATGACGGCGTCGAGCCACCGGGTGAAGGCCTGCCCGGGTGCGGCCACGAGGGTCGTGATGATGGCGGACTGCACGCCCGCCTGGATGGTGATGAGCAGGCCGGCGCCGAACAGCGACGCGATCGTCATCGCGAGCACGACGACGACGAGCAGCTGGAGGATCCCGGTCCCGAAGACGTGGGCGAACAGGTCGCCGATGAGGACCCCGATGGCGACACCGACCATGACGTCGGCGGCGCGCCGGACCCGCTGGCCGTAGGACATGCCCAGCGTGATGATCGCGGTCACCGGCGCGAAGAAGGGCAGCGTGTGGTCGAAGACGTCGTTCGCGAGCCACCACGCCAGCGCCGCCCCGACGCCGCACTGGACGATGAAGGCCATCCGGGCCGCGACCCTCGTGGTGCGGTCCCGCGCCTCGGAGCGCGACCGCGCGGCGACGCGGGCGGGCAGGTCGCTGGCGGACGGCATACCCGGCATCATCCCCTGCCGGATAGCCTGCCCGCGTGAGTGTCGCCATCCGTGTCATCCCCTGCCTCGACGTCGACGCCGGGCGGGTGGTCAAGGGCGTGAACTTCGAGAACCTCCGCGACGCCGGGGATCCCGTCGAGCTCGCCCGCAGCTACGGCGAGCAGGGCGCCGACGAGCTCACCTTCCTCGACGTCACGGCGAGCAGCGGGGACCGGGCGACGACCTACGACGTCGTGCGCCGCACGGCCGAGCAGGTCTTCATCCCGCTCACCGTCGGCGGGGGAGTGCGCACCGTCGACGACGTCGACCGCCTGCTGCGCAGCGGCGCCGACAAGGTCGGTGTCAACACGGCCGCCATCGCGCGGCCCGAGCTCATCACGGAGACCGCGGACCGCTTCGGGTCGCAGGTGCTCGTCCTGTCGGCCGACGTGCGGCGGCGTCCGGGCGACGACGGCAGGCCCACCGACGACGTCGAGGTGACCACCCACGGCGGGCGGACCGGCACGGGGCTCGACGCGGTGGAGTGGTGCGTCCGCGCGGCCGGGCTCGGCGCCGGCGAGATCCTGCTCAACTCGATGGACGCCGACGGCACCAGGGCCGGCTTCGACCTCGACCTCATCGCCCGGGTGCGCCGCGAGGTCACGGTCCCCGTCATCGCCAGCGGCGGTGCCGGCGCGGTGGAGCACTTCGCACCCGCCGTGCGGGCCGGTGCCGACGCCGTGCTCGCGGCCAGTGTCTTCCACTTCGGCGACCTGACGATCGGCCAGGTCAAGGACGCGCTGCGGGCCGAGGGCCTCCCCGTCCGCTAGCTCAGAGCAGGTGGGTCACAAACAGCCCGACGACGACCGCCGCGAGGGCGACGTAGACGCCGGTGATGATGACCCGTCCCTGCCGGTGCCGCTCGACCCTCGTCCCGTCGAGCACCTCGTCGGTGCGGATCCAGGACAGGATCGGCAGCACGACGACGAGCAGCACGCCGAGCCCGGCCGCGCCGCCGATGCCCCAGCTGCCGAAGAACGTCCACACCCCGGTGATCGCCCCCACGCCGTCGTCCCACCAGTAGTGGAAGCCGCCGTTGGCGTCGCTCGCGGCGCGGACCGTCCGCCCGGCGGCGGGCAGGGCGCTCAGGCCGCCGACGACGAGAGCGCTCGCCAGCGCCGCCGGCAGCGGGGCGCTGACGCAGGCGAGGAACAGCCGGGTGGGCAGCGGCATCACCGTGTCCCGCCAGAAGAGCTCGAGGCAGGCCCACGCGGCCACGACCGACGGGGCCGCGATCGGGACGAGCAGTCCCGGGCCGTTCCCCCCGGCGTCGCCCATCGACTGCCAGGTGGTGACGGCGCTCGCGACGGCGAGCACGGCGGTGAGGACGAGGAGCCACGGCGAGAACTCGTCGCGGATCGCCGTGAGGACGTGGGGCCCGAGGGGGACGCCGTCACGAGAGGCCGAAGCGGGCGGCCCCGAAGCGTGCGACCGCCTCCTCGGGGCCGGTCACCTCGACGTCCGCGACCCCACGACGTCCGTATGCCGTGAGCAGGAGTTCGAGCGGGGCTCCCGTCACCGTCACGATGGACTCCCCGCTGCTCACGGTCAGCGCGTCTCGACCGGGGGCGCTGAGCAGCACCCCGTCGGGCACCCGCCGGAAGAGGAGCCGGCCCATCCGGGTGAGCAGCGACCAGGATGCGGCCTCGAGGTGGGCCGAGGGCACCCGGCGCGGGCCCGGGACGCCGTCACCGCGGAGCACGTCCTCGTGGTGGACGACCATCTCGGCGAGGTTCGCCGCGTTGTCGATCGCGGGCAGGCGGGCCGGGTGCCACGCGGGCGGCCCCGAGCGCACGGCCTCGACGAGGTCCGGCCACGGCTGGGCGGCGATCCGCGCCTGCTCGCGCTCGGTCCGCTCCCTGAGGAAGGGGAGCCAGATGCCCGACGAGAGGTCGGGACGACCCTCGCGGACGACGAGGTGCGCCGCGAGGTCGCGGGTCGTCCACGGCGTGCACAGCGTCGGTGCGTCCGGACCCACCGCCTCGAAGGTGTCGCAGAGCGCGAGGCGCTCCTGGCGGGCGAGGGCTGGGGAGGTGTCCGACATGGGCCCATCCTCGCCTCTGCCCTGCCGCGCGGCACAATGGCGTCCGTGCCCGACCTCGACCCCACCGTCTCCCGCCGACTCCGTTTCGACGACGCCGGCCTCGTCGCCGCTGTCGTCCAGCAGCACGACAGCCACGAGGTCCTCATGCTCGGCTGGATGGACGCCGAGGCGGTCCGTCGGACGCTGACCGAGGGCCGGGTGACCTTCTGGTCCCGCAGCCGCCAGGAGTACTGGCGCAAGGGCGACACCTCCGGCCACGCGCAGTACGTGCGGTCGGTGGCCGTCGACTGCGACGGTGACGCGTTGCTCGTGCAGGTCCACCAGGTCGGTGCGGCCTGCCACACGGGCGACCGCACCTGTTTCGACGCCGGTGTCCTCGACGTCGTCGTGGGGGACGTGCCCGCGTGAGCGCCCAGCCGGAGCCCCAGCCCCAGCCCTCGCCCGACCTCGCCTTCGGTGCCACGTGGCCCTCGCTGGACCTCTTCTCGGTGCTCGCCGAGGACCGCCGGGTCGTCCCCGTCGTCCGACGGCTCATGGCCGACGCCGAGACCCCGGTCGGGCTCTACCGCAAGCTCGCCCGCAACCGGCCCGGGACCTTCCTCCTCGAGTCGGCCGAGCACGGAGGGGTCTGGTCGCGCTACTCGATCATCGGCGCCGCGAGCCGCGCCACCCTCACCGAGGAGGACGGCGAGGTGCACTGGATCGGCCAGCCCCCCGTCGGCGTGCCCACCGGCGGGCTGGCCACCGAGGCGCTGCGCGACACCGTCGCCGCGCTCGCGACCGACCCGATCCCGGGTCTGCCGCCCCTCACCGGCGGCATGGTCGGGATGATCTCGTACGACGCCGTGCGCCGCTGGGAGAAGGTCCCCTCGACCACCCCCGACGTCCTCCACCTCCCCGAGGTCGCGATGATGCTCGCCACCGACCTCGCCGTCCTCGACCACTCCGACGGCTCCGTGCTGCTCATCGCCAACGCGCTCAACTACGACGCCACCGACGACCGGGTCGAGCAGGCCTGGTCCGACGCCGTCGCCCGCCTCGACACCATGACCCGCGACCTGGCCGCCCCCGCCGAGAGCACCGTTGCGGTCGTCGACGCCGACGTCGTGGACGACGCGCTCCGCACCGTCACCGCCAACCTCAGCCGCGACGACTACGAGGCCATGGTCGAGAGCGCCAAGGAGGACATCCGCGCCGGCGAGGTGTTCCAGGTCGTGCTGTCGCAGCGCTTCTCGATGCCGTGCCCGGCCGACGCGCTCGACGTCTACCGGGCGCTGCGGGCGGGCAACCCCAGCCCGTACATGTACCTCTTCAGGTTCACGCGACCGGACGGGACGGCATACGACGTCGTCGGCAGCTCCCCGGAGGCGCTCGTCAAGGTGACGGGCAGCCAGGCCATCACCCACCCCATCGCCGGGTCGCGGCCGCGCGGGAAGTCCCCCGAGGACGACGTCCGGCTGGCCGAGGACCTCCTCGCCGACCCGAAGGAGCGCTCCGAGCACGTCATGCTCGTCGACCTCGGTCGCAACGACCTCGGCCGGGTGTGCCGGCCCGGGACCGTCGACGTCGTCGAGTTCATGGACGTCCGCCGCTACAGCCACGTCATGCACCTCGAGTCGACGGTCGTCGGGGAGATCCGCGACGGTGTCCGCGCCTACGACGTCCTCGTGTCCACGTTCCCCGCCGGCACGCTGTCCGGGGCGCCCAAGCCGCGGGCCCTCTCGCTCATCGAGGGCTACGAGCCGTCGCGCCGCGGCGTCTACGGCGGCGTCGTCGGCTACCTCGACTTCCACGGCGACCTCGACATGGCGATCGCCATCCGCACCGCCCTCATCGACGGCGGCACCGCCCACGTGCAGGCGGGCGCCGGGATCGTCGCCGACTCCGTGCCGCGCAACGAGCACGACGAGTGCGTCGCCAAGGCGACCGCGGTGCTGCGGGCCGTGGCGACCGCCTCCGCCCTGAGGGCGGCGACGTGAGCGTGCTCCGTCGCCGCGGCGTCCTCGTCCTGCTCGTCGTGCTCGGCGCCCTCGTCGTCGTCGTGACCGCCTCCCGCACCTGGCTCACCGGGTCCGTCGACGACGCCGTCCTCGGCCAGTCGTCGGTGTCGGCCACGGGGGCCGAGGCCGCCGCGGGAGTGGTCGCCCTCGCCCTCGTCGTGGTCGCCGGTGCCGTCGCGTCGGCGGCGGCCGGCCCACGCGCGCGGGTGGCGGCCCTCGTCCTCACCACCCTCGCGGCCGTCGCCGGGATCGCCAGCGTGGCCAGGGTGCTGCTCGACCCGGACTCCGTCCTCGGGCCCATCGCAGCGCAGGCCGCCGGGCGCACCGGGTCGCTCGAGACGAGCTCGCACGTGAGCGGGTGGCCGTGGGTCGCGATCCTCGGGTTCGCCCTCGCCGCGCTGGCGCTGGTCGGCCTCGCGACGGCCCGGCGGGCCGCTCGTGGCCTCTCGCCCCGCTACGACGCGCCCGGGCGCCCACCGCAGAGCGACTGGGACCAGCTGAGCGCCGGGGAGGACCCCACCGATGTGGGTCCGGCCGCGCAGACCTGACACAATGGCGCCGCAACCACATCGTTCCCGGGAGGCACCCCCATGGCTGAGCACGACGACGACGGACACGGCAACAGCGTTGCCGCCTGGGTGATGGTCGGGGTCCTCCTCGTCGCCTCCGCCGTGATGTCGCTGGCCGTGGTGGTCCCGAGCGTCCCGCTGTTCATCGGCGGCGTGGTCCTGGCCGTCGTGGGTCTCGTCGCCGGCAAGGTGCTGGCCCTCGCGGGGTACGGCGTCGACGGCGCCATCTCGCGCAGCGACACCAACATCTCCTGAGCCGCGCCATGACCACGGTGCTCGACTCCATCGTCGCCGGGGTCCGTGAGGACCTCGCGGTGCGCGTCGAGCAGGTCAGCCTGTCCGACCTCGCCCGCCGCGTCGACGACCTGCCCGCCCCCCTCGACGCGGAGCAGCGGCTGCGCGCCGACGGCCTCTCGCTCATCGCCGAGGTGAAGCGGGCCAGCCCCAGCAAGGGGGCGCTCGCCGACATCACCGACCCGGCGGCCCTCGCCCGCACCTACGCCGACGCCGGGGCCACGGCGATCAGCGTGCTCACCGAGCAGCGCCGCTTCCACGGCAGCCTCGACGACCTCGACGCCGTCCGCGCCGCCGTCTCCGTGCCCGTCCTGCGCAAGGACTTCATGGTGACCGACTACCAGCTCTGGGAGGCGCGGGCCCACGGCGCCGACCTCATCCTCCTCATCGTCGCCTCCCTCAGCGACGTCGAGCTGGTGCGCCTGCACGCCCTCGCCCGTGAGCTCGGCATGACGGCGCTCGTCGAGGTCCACGACGAGGGCGAGACCCAGCGCGCCGTCGACGCCGGCGCCACCGTCATCGGCGTCAACGCCCGCAACCTCAAGACCCTCGAGGTCCACCCCGACACGTTCTCGCGGCTCGCGCCGCTCATCCCGTCCGGGGTGGTGACGGTGGCCGAGTCCGGCGTCGCCGGCGCGGACGACGCCGCCGCGTATGCCGCCCAGGGCGCCGACGCCGTCCTCGTCGGCGAGGCGCTCGTGCGCGGCAGCGACCCCGCCGCCGTCGTGCGTGACATCGTCCGCGCCGGCTCCACCGGCTCCACCGCGACGTTCGGCCCCTCGTGAGCGCCGGTCGGTTCGGCCAGTTCGGCGGGCGCTACGTCCCCGAGGCGCTCATCCCCGCCCTCGAGCAGCTCGACGAGGCCCGGCTCTCGGCGATGCAGGACCCGGACTTCCTCGCGGAGCTGGAGCACCTCCACCGCACCTACACCGGCCGGCCGAGCATCATCACCGAGGTGCCCCGCTTCGCCGCCCACGCCGGCGACGCCCGGGTCATCCTCAAGCGCGAGGACCTCAACCACACGGGCTCGCACAAGATCAACAACGTCATCGCCCAGGCGCTGCTCACCAAGCGCATGGGCAAGACCCGGGTCATCGCCGAGACCGGGGCCGGCCAGCACGGCGTCGCCACCGCGACCGCGGCCGCCCTCATGGGGCTCGAGTGCCGTGTCTACATGGGCAAGGTCGACACCGAGCGCCAGGCGCTCAACGTCGCCCGGATGCGCATGCTCGGCGCCGAGGTCGTCCCCGTCGAGCACGGCAGCGCCACCCTCAAGGACGCCATCAACGAGGCCCTGCGCGACTGGGTCACCAACGTCGAGCACACCCACTACCTCATCGGCACCGTCACCGGCCCGCACCCGTTCCCCGAGATGGTGCGCGACTTCCACCGGATCATCGGCGTCGAGGCGCGCGAGCAGGTGCTCGAGCTGACCGGACGGCTCCCCGACGCCGTCGTCGCCTGCGTCGGCGGGGGCAGCAACGCCATGGGGATCTTCCACCGCTTCATCGAGGACGAGGGGGTTCGCCTCGTCGGCGTCGAGGCCGGTGGCGAGGGGCTCGACGGCCGGCACGCGGCCCGTTTCGCGACCGCCGTCCCCGGTGTCCTGCACGGCGCGATGAGCTACCTCATGCAGGACGAGGACGGCCAGACCGTCGAGTCGCACTCGGTGTCCGCCGGGCTGGACTACCCCAGCGTGGGACCGGAGCACTCGCACCTGCGTGACAGCGGCCGTGCCGAGTACGTCTACGCCACCGACACCGAGGCCATGGAGGCCTTCGCCCTGCTCTGCCGCACCGAGGGGATCATCCCGGCCATCGAGTCGGCGCACGCCCTGGCCGGGGCGATGGTGCTCGGTCGCGAGCTCGGCCCCGAGGCCACGATCCTCGTCAACCTCTCCGGGCGCGGCGACAAGGACATGCACACGGCTGCTGAGTGGTTTGGCCTCGTCGACGATGGCCCGGAGGCAACGAGCGAGGTGGTGCCGTCGGGTGAGTCCGACGACCCGGGGGCCGCCGGCGACGGGCGGACCCAGCTGTGAGCGTCGACCTCGGCGTCTCCGACGTCCTCGCCCGATGCCGCGCCGAGGGACGCGCGGCCCTCATCGGCTACCTCCCGGTCGGGTTCCCCGACGTCGAGGGCTCCATCCGCGCCATGGTCGCCCTCGTCGAGTCGGGCGTCGACATCGTCGAGGTCGGCCTGCCGTACTCCGACCCGCTCATGGACGGCCCCGTCATCCAGCACGCCGTCGAGGCGGCCCTCGCCGGCGGTGCGCACGTCGTCGACGGCTTCCGCGCGACCCGCGCCATCCGTGACGCGGGCGCCCCCGCGCTCGTCATGAGCTACTGGAACCTCATCCTCCGCCGTGGGGTCGACCGGTATGCCGCCGAGCTCGCCGCCGCGGGCGGCGCGGGCCTCATCACTCCCGACCTCATCCCCGACGAGGCGGCCGAGTGGATCGCCGCGAGCGAGCGCGAGGGCCTCGACCGGGTCTTCCTCGTCGCGCCCAGCTCGACGCCGGAGCGGCTCGCGCGCGTCACCGAGGCCACCCGCGGCTTCGTCTACGCGGCGTCCACCATGGGGGTCACGGGCGAGCGCACCACCGTCGGATCCGCGGCCAGGGACCTCGTCGAGCGCACCCGGGCGGTGACCGACCTCCCCGTCTGCGTCGGGCTCGGCGTCTCGAACGGTGACCAGGCCGCCGAGCTCGCCCAGTACGCCGACGGCGTCATCGTCGGCACGGCCTTCGTGCGCACCCTCAGTGGCGACGGGGAACTCGGGGCACGCCTCGACGCGTTGCGTGAGCTGAGCACGGACCTGGCCAGGGGAGTGCGGGAAGGAGCACGGTGAGCACGGGTGTCGCGGACGGCCTGGGGCTGTTCGCCCGGCTGGTCCTGGGCGGGGTGTTCCTCGTCGCCGGCGCTCTCAAGGTCACGACGCCCGAGGCGATGGCCAAGGCCACGCAGGCCTACCAGCTCCTGCCGCACGACCTCGCGGCCTGGGTGGGCTACGCGCTCCCCATGGTCGAGATCATCCTCGGGCTGCTGCTCGTGCTCGGCCTCTTCACCCGGGTCGCGGCCGTCATCACGTCGCTGCTCGTCGTCGCCTTCATCGTCGGCATCGCCCAGGCCTGGGCGCGCGGACTGACCATCGACTGCGGCTGCTTCGGCGGCGGCGGCACGGTCAGCGCAGCCGAGACGAACTACCTGCAGCGCATCATCGAGGACGTCGGCCTGCTTGCCTGCGGCCTGTGGCTGTCCTGGCGTCCCGACGCGCACCTCTCCCTCGACCGGGCGATGTTCCGCCCGGCCACCACCTGACCGACCGCCCCACCCAAGGAGCACGACGAGCATGGCGAAGAAGCCCACGGCGGCCACGAGCGCCCGACAGGCCAAGATCGACGCGGCCCGCAGGAAGAGCGGCGGTGGCGCCAACAGGATCGTCGTGGGCGCCGTCGTCGCCGTGCTCGCGATCGTCGCGGTCGTGGCGGGCGTGGTCCTCACCGAGTCGAACAAGCAGAAGCGGGTGGGGACGAGCACGGCGGTCCCGGCGAACGCAGGCGCCATGGGGCAGGGCTTCGTGGCCAACAAGGACGTCCGGCTCGTCGCCGGGGCTCCGACCCTCGAGATCTACGAGGACTTCCAGTGCCCGGCCTGCGCCGACTTCGAGCGGGCGATGGGCCCGACCGTCAAGGGCCTCGCCGACGACGGCAAGGTCAGGCTCGTCTACCACCTCAAGACCTTCCTCGACGCGAACCTCCGGACGACCCACTCGCTCGTCATGGGCAACGCCGCGATGTGCGCCGCCGACGCCGGGAAGTTCCAGGCGTTCCACGACGCCGTCTACGCCAACATGCCGGCTCAGGAGGGGCAGGGCTGGACCGCGGCGCAGACCGAGCGCTTCGCCGAGGAGGCCGGAATCACGGGGGAGGCCAAGGCCGCGTGGGGCACCTGCGTGGACGAGCGGACCTACGCGACGTACGTCGAGTCGACCGAGGAGTCGTCGAGCAAGGCCGGGGTGAACGCCACCCCGACCATCAAGCTCGACGGCACCACCCTCGACCTCAACGCGGTCCGTGACTCGGCCGGCCTCGTGGCCGCGGTCGAAGCAGCCACGAAGTGATTCCCGCCGACATCCCCAGCCCCACCGCAGGCGTCCTCCACCTCGGCCCGCTGCCGATCCGCGGCTACGCCCTGTGCATCCTCCTGGGCATCGTCGTCGCCATCTGGCTGACCGACCGCCGGCTCCGCACGCGCGGAGGTGAGCCGGGGCAGGTGCTCGACGTCGCGGCATACGCCGTCGTCGCCGGCATCATCGGTGGCCGGCTCTACCACGTCATCACGACGCCCGACCCGTACTGGGGCGAGGACGGCAACCCGGTCGACGCGCTCAAGGTGTGGGAGGGCGGGCTCGGCATCTGGGGCGCGATCGCCCTGGGAGCGCTCGGCGCCTGGTACGGCTGCCGCAAGGCCGGCGTCGGCTTCCTCGACTTTGCCGACGCGGCGGCCCCCGGCGTCGCGATCGCCCAGGGCATCGGGCGCTGGGGCAACTGGTTCAACAACGAGCTCTATGGCGGCCCGACCGACCTCCCGTGGGGCCTGGTCATCCACCGCTGGGACAACGGCGCAGGCCGCGCGGTGACCGACGCGAGCGGCGACCCGGTCGTCCTCGGGACCTTCCACCCGACGTTCCTCTACGAGTTCATCTGGGTGTTCCTCCTGGCCGGCGCCCTCCTGCTCATCGACCGCAGACGCGACCTCGCCCGCGGGCAGCTCTTCGGTCTCTACATCGCCGGCTACCCGATCGGGCGGGTCATCATCGAGCGGATGCGCACCGACGAGGCCGAGCTCATCCTCGGCCAGCGGCTCAACGTGTGGACGAGCATCATCGTCTTCCTCATCGGTGTGGCGATCGTCGTCCACACCGGCCGGAGGGCCCGGCGGAGCACCCCCCAACCGTCCACGATGTGAGATTGGCCCGCTCGCAGTGCAAGACGGTTGTGGGTTAGCATCCCTCTCACGTGGCCATCGACGTCCGCGCCCGATGCCCCTCCTGTGCCCGGATTCCCTGCCGGCCCTGACCCTCCCCGAGGACGGTGACCTGACGTGTCCCCGACGCGATTCTCCGCCCACCCGGCCGACACCGGCCTCTACCGCCGCGACCACGAGCACGACGCCTGTGGCGTCGCCATGGTCGCGACGATGCGCGGGACGGCCGGCCACGACATCGTCGACCACGCGCTCACCGCGCTCCGCAACCTCGACCACCGCGGTGCCACCGGCGCCGACCCGCTCGTCGGTGACGGCGCGGGCATCCTCACCCAGGTCCCGGACGCCTTCTTCCGAGCGGTGCTCGACGTGGAGCTCCCCCCGGCGGGGTCGTATGCCGCGGGCATGGTCTACCTGCCCACGGACGAGTCCGCGCGGGCCGACGTCGAGGACACCATCGAGCAGATCGCCGCGGAGGAGGGGCTCGAGGTCCTCGCCTGGCGCGACGTCCCCGTCACCCCCGAGCTCGTCGGGGCCATGGCCCGGGCCTGCATGCCGTTCTTCCGTCAGGTGTTCGTCGCGGCTCCCGGGCGGGACGTGCGCGACATCGAGCTCGACCGGCTCGCGTTCTGCCTGCGCAAGCGCGCCGAGCGACAGGTCGAGGTCTACTTCCCCTCCCTGTCGGCGCGCACGATGGTCTACAAGGGCATGCTCACCACCGGTCAGCTCGAACCCTTCTTCCCGGACCTGTCCGACGAGCGCTTCGCCACCGAGCTCGCGCTCGTGCACTCGCGCTTCTCGACCAACACCTTCCCGAGCTGGCCGCTGGCCCACCCGTACCGGCTCATGGCCCACAACGGCGAGATCAACACCGTCAAGGGCAACCGCAACTGGATGCGGGCCCGCGAGAGCCAGCTCGTCTCCGACGTCATCGGCGGCGACCTCGACCGCCTCTTCCCGACGTGCTCGCCGGACGCGTCGGACTCGGCGAGCTTCGACGAGGTCCTCGAGCTGATCCACCTCGGTGGCCGCTCGCTCCCGCACGCCGTGCTCATGATGATCCCGGAGGCGTGGGAGAACCACGCCGAGATGGACCCCGCCCGGCGCGCGTTCTACGAGTTCCACTCGACCTTCATGGAGCCGTGGGACGGACCCGCCTGCGTGGCGTTCACCGACGGCACGCTCATCGGCGCCGTCCTCGACCGCAACGGCCTGCGCCCGGGCCGCTACTGGGTCACCGACGACGGGCTCGTCGTGCTCGCCTCCGAGGCCGGCGTCCTCGACCTCCCGGCCGACAAGGTCGTCAAGCGCGGCCGGCTGCAGCCGGGCCGGATGTTCCTCATCGACACCGCCGCGGGGCGCATCATCAGCGACGACGAGGTCAAGTCGGAGCTGGCCGCCGAGCACCCCTATGCCGAGTGGCTCCACGCCGGGATGCTCAGCCTCGACGACCTGCCCGACCGCGAGCACATCATCCACACCGCCGCGTCCGTGGCCCGTCGCCAGCGCACCTTCGGCTACACCGAGGAGGAGCTCAAGATCCTTCTCGCGCCGATGGCCCGCACCGGTGGCGAGGCCCTCGGCTCCATGGGGACCGACTCGCCGGTGGCGGTGCTCTCCGACAAGCCGCGCCTGCTCTTCGACTACTTCACCCAGCTCTTCGCGCAGGTGACGAACCCGCCGCTGGACGCCATCCGCGAGGAGCTCGTCACCTCGCTCGGCACGGTCATCGGTCCCGAGGCCAACATGCTCGAGGCGACCCCGGCCCACGCTCGCCAGGTCATCCTGCCCTTCCCGGTCATCGACAACGACGCGCTGGCCAAGATCGTCCACATCAACGCGGACGGCGACCTGCCGGGCTACGCCACCCACGTCGTGCGGGGCACCTACGTCGTCCAGGACGGCGAGGCCGCCCTGCGCGCCCGGCTCGCGGAGATCTGCGCCGAGGTGAGCGAGGCCATCGCCCGCGGTGCCCGGTTCGTCGTCCTCTCCGACCGCGACTCCGACCGCGACTACGCCCCGATCCCGTCGCTGCTCCTCACGTCGACGGTGCACCACCACCTCATCCGCGAGAAGACCCGCAACCTGGTCGGCCTGCTCGTCGAGGCCGGTGACGTCCGCGAGGTGCACCACGTCGCGCTGCTCGTCGGCTACGGCGCCGCGGCCATCAACCCCTACCTCGCCATGGAGACCGTCGAGGACATGGTGCGCACCGGCGCCATCACCGGCGTCACGGCGGAGCAGGCGGTGAGGAACCTCATCAAGGCGCTCGGCAAGGGCATCCTCAAGGTGATGTCCAAGATGGGCATCTCCACCGTCGCGTCCTACCGCGGCGCCCAGGTGTTCGAGGCGCTCGGCCTGTCCCAGGAGCTCGTCGACGAGTACTTCACCGGCACCGTCTCCCAGCTCGGGGGGATCGGGCTCGACGTCGTCGCCGCGGAGACCGCGGCCCGCCACGACTCGGCCTACCCGCGGGACGGCGTGATCCTCTCGCACCGCAAGCTGCGCGTCGGTGGCGAGTACCAGTGGCGCCGCGAGGGCGAGCCGCACCTCTTCGACCCGGACACCGTCTTCCGGCTCCAGCACGCGACGCGGGAGCGGCGCTACGACATCTTCAAGCAGTACACCGCCCGCATCGACGACCAGTCCGAGCGGCTCATGACGCTGCGTGGGCTGTTCGAGCTCGGCGGCTCGGCCGGCCGCGAGCCCATCTCGATTGACGAGGTGGAGCCGGTGAGCGAGATCGTCAAGCGCTTCAACACCGGGGCGATGAGCTACGGCTCGATCAGCAAGGAGGCGCACGAGACCCTCGCGGTGGCGATGAACCGCCTCGGCGGACGCTCCAACACCGGCGAGGGCGGCGAGGACCTCGAGCGGCTCCTCGACCCCGAGCGCCGGTCGGCCATCAAGCAGGTCGCGTCGGGTCGCTTCGGCGTCACGTCGGTCTACCTCACGAACGCCGACGACATCCAGATCAAGATGGCGCAGGGTGCCAAGCCCGGCGAGGGCGGCCAGCTGCCCGGCCCCAAGGTCTACCCCTGGATCGCCCGGACCCGCCACAGCACCCCGGGCGTCGGCCTGATCAGCCCGCCCCCGCACCACGACATCTACTCGATCGAGGACCTGGCCCAGCTCATCCACGACCTCAAGAACGCGAACCCCCAGGCGCGGATCCACGTCAAGCTCGTGTCCGAGATCGGCGTGGGCACGGTCGCAGCCGGTGTCTCCAAGGCGCACGCCGACGTCGTGCTCATCTCCGGCCACGACGGCGGCACGGGCGCCTCCCCGCTCACCTCGCTCAAGCACGCGGGTGGCCCGTGGGAGCTCGGCCTCGCCGAGACGCAGCAGACGCTCGTCCTCAACGGGCTGCGCGACCGGATCGTCGTGCAGGTGGACGGCCAGATCAAGACCGGCCGCGACGTCGTCATCGCGGCGCTGCTCGGCGCCGAGGAGTTCGGCTTCGCCACCGCCCCGCTCGTCGTGAGCGGCTGCATCCTCATGCGGGTCTGCCACCTCGACACGTGTCCGGTCGGCATCGCCACCCAGAACCCGGAGCTGCGCGCCCGCTACACCGGGCAGCCGGAGTTCGTCGAGACCTTCTTCGAGTACATCGCCGAGGAGGTGCGCGAGCACCTCGCCTCGCTCGGGTTCCGGACCGTCGAGGAGGCCATCGGCCAGATCGGCGCCCTCGACGTCGGGAAGGCCGTCGCGCACTGGAAGGCGTCGGGGCTCGACCTCGCGCCGATCCTCGCCGAGGTGGACAGCCCCGACGGCTCCGCGAAGCGGCACACGATCAGCCAGGACCACGGCCTCGAGAAGGCCCTGGACCACGAGCTCATCGCGCTCGCCCGCGAGGCCATCGACGACGGCGTCCGGGTCACCGGCGAGTTCGCCGTCCGCAACGTCAACCGCACCGTCGGCACCATGCTCGGCCACGAGGTCACCCGCGTCCACGCGAGCGGGCTGCCCGACGGCACCATCGACCTCACGCTGCGCGGCTCAGCGGGGCAGAGCTTCGGCGCCTTCGTCCCCCGGGGCGTGACGCTGCGTCTCGTCGGCGACGCCAACGACTACGTCGGCAAGGGCCTGTCCGGTGGGCGCATCGTCGTCGCGCCCGACCCGGCGTCCCCGCTCACCGCCGAGGACAACGTCATCGCCGGCAACGTCATCGGCTACGGCGCGACCTCGGGCGAGATCTTCCTGCGCGGCCGGGTCGGCGAGCGCTTCTGCGTGCGCAACTCCGGCATCACCGCGGTCGTCGAGGGCGTGGGCGACCACGGCCTCGAGTACATGACCGGTGGCATCGTCGTCATCCTCGGGTCGACCGGGCGCAACGTGGCGGCCGGCATGTCCGGGGGAGTGGCCTACGTCCTCGACCTCGACGAGTCCCGCGTCAACCGTGAGCTCGTCGACGTCTCGGCGCTCCGGGCGAGCGACGTCGACGTCGTCCGCGGCCTGCTCGAGCGCCACCGTCAGCACACGGGGTCCCCCGTCGCCGCACGGCTGCTCGAGAGCTGGGAGTCGGCCCGCGGGCGCTTCTCGCTCATCCTTCCCCGCGACTACCAGCGAGTCCTCGACGTGCGTGCCGCCGCCGAGGCCGAGGGTCTCGACCTCGAGGGCACCGAGGTCTGGGACCGGATCATGGAGGCTTCCCGTGGCTGACCCCCAAGGCTTTCTCAAGACGCGCGAGCGCGAGCTTCCCGCCCGTCGGCCCGTGCCGGTCCGGATCAGGGACTGGCGCGAGGTCTACGAGGAGCAGGAGCTCGGGCAGCTGCAGCGCCAAGCAGGCCGCTGCATGGACTGCGGCATCCCGTTCTGCCACAGCGGCTGTCCGCTCGGCAACCTCATCCCGGAGTGGAACGACCTCGCCTGGAAGGGTGACTGGCGCTCGGCGATCGAGCGGCTGCACGCCACGAACAACTTCCCGGAGTTCACCGGCCGCCTCTGCCCGGCTCCGTGCGAGACCGCCTGCGTCCTCGGGATCAACCAGCCCGCGGTGACGATCAAGCAGGTCGAGGTCACGACCATCGAGAAGGCCTTCGCCGACGGTGGGGTCGCCCCCCGCCCGCCGGAGCGCCTCTCCGGCAAGACCGTCGCGGTCGTCGGCTCCGGCCCGGCCGGCCTCGCCGCCGCCCAGCAGCTGACCCGCGCGGGTCACACGGTCGCCGTCTACGAGCGGGCCGACCGACCCGGTGGGCTGCTGCGCTACGGCATCCCCGAGTTCAAGATGGAGAAGTCCGTCCTCGACCGCCGCCTCCAGCAGATGCAGGCCGAGGGGACGCGCTTCCGGAGCTCGGTCGACGTCGGCAACGACGTCACCTGGGACCAGCTGCGCGCCCGCTACGACGCGGTCGTCATCGCCATGGGCGCCACCGTGCCCCGCGACCTCGACGTCCCCGGCCGCCGGGTCGAGGGCGTCCTCCAGGCGATGGACTTCCTGCCGCCCGCCAACCGCGTGGCGCTCGGTGAGAGCGTCGAGGGCCAGGTGAGCGCCGAGGGCAGGGACGTCATCGTCATCGGTGGCGGCGACACCGGCGCCGACTGCATCGGCACCTCGCACCGCCAGGGAGCGAGGTCGGTCACGAGCCTCGAGATCATGCCTCAGCCGGGGGAGGACCGGGTCGAGGGCCAGCCGTGGCCGACCTACCCGATGCTCTTCCGCGTCGCGTCCGCGCACGAGGAGGGCGGCGAGCGGCTGTACGCCGTGAGCACCCAGGAGATCCTGTCCGACGAGAACGGGCACGTGAGCGGCCTGCGCCTGCACGAGGTGCAGCGCGGCGAGAACGGTTTCGAGCCGGTCAGGGGGACCGAGCGGGTCCTCCCGACCCAGCTCGTGCTCCTCGCCATGGGCTTCCTCGGGCCGCAGTCGGACTCGCTCGTCGCCCAGCTCGGCGTCGAGCTCGACGAGCGGTCCAACGTGCGCCGAGGCTCCGACTACATGTCGACAGTCCCCGGGATCTTCGTGGCCGGCGACGCCGGTCGCGGCCAGTCCCTCATCGTCTGGGCCATCGCCGAGGGACGCGCCGCGGCGCACCACGTCGACGCGTGGCTCTCGGGCAAGCCCTCACGGCTGCCGCGGCCGGTCAACCCGACCGACCGTCCTCTCACGGTGTGACCCGGGTCACCGCGTAACCGTTTGCATCGTTAGGCTTCAGGCATGCGTCGCGCCAAGATCGTCTGCACCCTCGGCCCCGCCACCTCCAGCCCCGAGCAGCTCCGCGAGCTGGTCGACGCGGGCATGGACGTGGCCCGGTTCAACCTCTCCCACGGAGATCTCGTCGACCACGCGCGCGTCTACATGGACGTGCGGCGGGCCAGCGACGAGACCGGCCATGCCGTCGGCATCCTCGCGGACCTCCAGGGCCCCAAGATCCGCACCGGGCGCTTCCGCGACGGCTCGGTCATGCTCGACAACGGGGCCCGGTTCACCATCACCAACCGCGACATCGAGGGCACCGTCGACGCCGTCGGCACGACGTACGCCGGCCTGCCGTCCGACGTCTCGACCGGCGACACGATCCTCATCGACGACGGCAAGCTGGCGCTCACCGTGCTCGAGTCCGACGGCACCGACATCCTCTGCGAGGTCGTCGAGGGCGGCGTGCTGAGCAACAACAAGGGCATCAACGTGCCCGGGGCCGCGATGAGCGTTCCTGCCCTGTCCGAGAAGGACGAGGACGACCTCCGCTGGGCGCTCGACATGAAGGTCGACATGATCGCGCTCTCGTTCGTGCGCAGCGCCGCCGACATCGTTCCCGTGCACAAGATCATGGACGAGAAGGGGTACCGCATCCCCGTCATCGCCAAGATCGAGAAGCCCCAGGCCGTCGACAACCTCGACGAGATCGTCCGGGCCTTCGACGGGCTCATGGTCGCCCGCGGCGACCTCGGCGTCGAGATGCCGCTCGAGACGGTGCCGCTCGTGCAGAAGCGGGCCTGCGAGCTCGGCCGGCGCCAGGCCAAGCCGGTCATCGTCGCGACCCAGGTCCTCGAGTCGATGATCACCAACAGCCGTCCGACGCGCGCCGAGGCGTCGGACGCGGCCAACGCCGTCCTCGACGGCGCGGACGCGCTCATGCTCTCCGGTGAGACGAGCGTCGGGGCGCACCCGATCGAGGCCGTGCGCACCATGGCCCGGATCATCGAGAACACCGAGGAGCACGGTCTCGGCCGGATCCTCCCGCTCGAGAACAAGCCCCGCACCAAGGGCGGCGCGGTGACCGCGGCCGCCGCCGAGATCGGCGAGCTGCTGGGGTGCAAGTTCCTCATCACCTTCACCGTCGGCGGCGACTCCTCCCGGCGGCTGGCGCGGGTCCGGCCGCGCATCCCCATGCTCGCCTTCACGCCCTTCCAGTGGACCCGGTCCCAGCTGGCCCTGACGTGGGGTGTCGAGACCTTCCTCACCGCCGAGCCGCGGCACACCGACGACTACGCGATCCAGGTCGACGACGAGCTCCTCGCGTGCGGCCGGGCCGAGGAGGGCGACGTCGTCGTCATCGTCGCCGGCTCTCCCCCCGGGATCCCCGGGTCGACGAACGCCCTGCGCGTGCACCGCATCGGCGACGCGAAGAACAAGGTTGCACCGGCCTACGCCGAAGTCGAGAACGACGCCTGACCCAATCGCGTCCTGCGTTGGAGGAGAGGCTCCGCCAACGGCTCAGCCCTCTTCGCCCGTCGACCAGTGCACGAGCAGGCTGCGGCCCGGGGCCAGCACGGTCGCACCGGCTCTCGCGAGCGGCGTGGACGCGGGCGCGGACCCTGGGAGCGAGGTGTCCAGCTCCAGGCGCCACAGGCGCGACGGACCACCGGCTGGTGACGTGTCGGGGATACGGAAATCCACGGGATCCGCCTCCCCGTTGACCAGGACGAGCAGGTCCCGGTCGAGCAGGGGCTCCCCCCAGCGGTCGTGGTCGGGGGCCACGGACCCGTCCACGAAGACCGCCACGCTGTGCCGCGCCGGGTCCTGCCACATCGCTGGAGTCATCGCCTGGCCGTCCGGTGCGAACCACACGGAGTACCCGGGGTCGGCCAGATACCGGCGCCGGCGCAGCACGGGGTGCTCCCGGCGCATCGCGACCACGCGCCGGACGAAGGCCAGCAAGTCCTCATCCACGTGCTGCCAGTCGAACCAGGAGATCTCGTTGTCCTGGCAGTAGGCGTTGTTGTTCCCCCGCTGCGTCCGACCGAGCTCGTCGCCGCCGAGCAGCATCGGGACCCCGCGGGACAGGAACAGCGTCATGAGCATTGCGCGCACGTCCCGGTTTCTGGCGGACGTCACCACCGGGTCCTCGGTGGGCCCCTCGACACCGTGGTTCCACGAGATGTTGTCGTTCGTCCCGTCGCGGTTCCCCTCTCCGTTGGCGTCGTTGTGCTTGGAGGCGAAGGAGACGAGGTCGTGAAGAGTGAAGCCGTCGTGACAGGTCACGTAGTTGATCGAGGCGTGCGGGCGCCGCCGGGTCGGTCCGTAGATGTCGGACGACCCGGCGACCCTGGTGGCCAGCTCCGGGAGCGTCCCGGGACGTCCAGCCCAGAACCCCCGGATCGTGTCGCGATAGCGACCGTTCCACTCGGACCAGGTGTCCGGGAACGCCCCCACGCTGTAGCTGTCCCACTGCCCGACGTCCCACGGTTCGGCAATGAGTTTCACCCGGCTGATCACGGGGTCCTGGTCGATGAGGGCGAAGAAGGACGAGAGGCGTTCGAACCCGCCGTCCTCGCGCGCCAGTGCCGTGGCCAGATCGAACCGGAACCCATCGACGTGCATCTCGGTCACCCAGTACCGCAGTGAGTCCATGATCAGCCGCAGGCAGGTGTGGTCATCGACGTTGTAGGAGTTGCCCGTGCCTGTCGTGTCGAGGTACCGCGACGGGTCGACCGGATCCACCCGGTAGTAGGCATGGTTGTCGATCCCGCGGAAGCACAGGGTCGGCCCGAGCTGGTCACCCTCGGCCGTGTGGTTGTAGACCACGTCGAGGATCACCTCGATCCCCGCGGCGTGCAGGGCCGCCACCATCTGTTGGAACTCCCGCACCTGGCCACCGACCCACCCCGCCTGGGATGCCGCCGAGTACTCCTCGTGCGGGGCGAAGAAGCCGATCGTGTTGTAGCCCCAGTAGTTGGACAGCCCGGAATGCGCCTGGGCGCTGGCGGTGATGAACTCATGGACGGGCAGCAGCTCCACGGCCGTCACCCCGAGCGACGTCAGGTGCTCCACGGCGGCGGGATGGGCCATGCCGGCGTAGGTGCCGCGCAGTTCCGGGGGCACACCCGGGTGGGTGGCCGTGAACCCCTTCACGTGCACCTCGTAGATGACGGAGTCCGCGTAGCTCGTTCGAGGAACCACGTCACCGGCCCAGTCGAAGGTCGGGTCCACGACGAGGGACTTCGGCACGAGGGCCGCGGAGTCCATGGCGGAGATCGTGTCCGGTGCGTTCCAGTCGTAGTCGAAGACCTCGGGGCCCCAGCGGACCGTGCCGTCGAAGGCCCGGGCGTAGGGGTCCAGGAGCAGCTTCGCGGCGTTGCACCGCAGCCCACGGCTGGGGTCGTAGGCGCCGTGCACCCGATACCCGTACCGCTGCCCGACACCGACTCCCGGCAGGTAGCCGTGCCAGACGCCGCTGTCGTACTCCCGCAGCGTCACCTGGTCCTCGTGGCCCGCCTCGTCGAACAGACACAGGACGACCTTCTGCGCGACCTGTGAGGCCAGGGCAAAGTTGGTGCCTTCAGCATCGGGCGTCGCCCCGAGGGGGAAGTGCCGTCCGGGCCACACACGGCGGTGCATGCGCTCAGGCTCGCACCGGCCCGGCCGGGACGACAGGGCCGAACGTCACGCGCTGGCGCGACCGACCCGCCCCGGTCGGTGCCTGGTGCAGGCTGCGGGTATCCTGCTTCCGGACCGCAGGGGCCACGTCGCACGACTCGGAAGGTCGTGGATGTTCGTCCGTCCATGCAGGTCAGCGCCCTCGCCGGGGTGGTGGAATGGCAGACACGGAGCACTCAAAATGCTCTGCCCGCAAGGGCGTGCGGGTTCAAGTCCCGCCCTCGGCACCACGTCATCCTCCGTCCCCTAGGCTGAACCCGTGACTGAGACGACAGCCGGGACCTCGACCGCCAAGCGGATCCTCGTCGCCGAGGACGAGGCGATCATCCGGCTCGATCTCGCCGAGATGCTGGGGGAGGCCGGGTACGACGTCGTCGCCCAGGCCAGCAACGGGGAGCAGGCGGTGCAGCTCGCGATCGAGCTGCGTCCCGACCTCGTCGTCATGGACGTCAAGATGCCCGTCCTCGACGGCATCTCCGCGGCCGAGCAGATCGGCAAGGAGCGGATCTGCCCCGTCGTCATGCTCACGGCCTTCAGCCAGACCGAGCTCGTGGAGCGGGCGCGCGACGCCGGCGTCATGGCCTACATCGTCAAGCCGTTCACGGCGACCGACGTCGTGCCGGCCATCGACATCGCCCTGTCGCGCTGGGGCGAGCTCAAGGAGCTCGAGTCCGAGGTGGCCGACCTCGGCGAGCGGCTCGAGACGCGCAAGGCGGTCGACCGCGCCAAGGGTGTGCTCATGACCAAGCTCAAGATCACCGAGTCCGAGGCGTTCCGGTGGATCCAGAAGACGGCCATGGACCGTCGCATGGGGATGAAAGAGGTCGCCGACGCGGTCGTCGCGGGCATGGAGAAGGCCTGACCGCCCTCCGGCCCTGAACCCGTATGCCGTGTCGCGGCATCCGGGGACCGCTCACCTCAGCGTGATGACGAGCTGGGTGAGCAGGGGCGCCACGACGAGGGCCGGGAGCATGTCGGCGACCGGCACGTCCTTGATCCGGAGCAGCCGCAGGCCGATGCCGGCCAGCAGGAGGCCACCGGTGGCCGTGAGGGCGAGGATGTGCGCCTCGGGCAGCACTGAGCCCAGCAGTACACCGACGACCGTCAGGGTGCCCTGGACGACCGCGACCGAGACGGCGGACAGCAGCACCCCGACGCCGAAGGTCGAGGCGAAGGCCAGCGCGGCGAAGCCGTCGAGCACCGACTTGAGCAGGAGCTGGTCGATGCCCCGACCGAGCCCGTCGGAGAGCGAGCCGAGGATCGTCAGCGGCCCGACGCAGAAGAGCAGGGAGGCACCGAGCCAGCCCTCGATGAACTTCTCGCGTGCCGTGGTGCCCACGGTCGCCCGCGCGGTGGCGCCGTCCTGCGGCGCGGCGACGTCGGCGGCGTCGTCGGTGTCGGCGAGGGCGGGGGAGCGCCGGGCGAACCACGCCTCGACGTTGCCGGCGAGGGCCTCGAGACGGTCGCCGATGCGCAGCAGCGAACCGGTGATGCCGCCGACGAGCAGCGAGCCGAGGACGATGAGGACCGGGGCGCCGCTGCCCGTCGCGTCGGACAGTGCGCGGTCGGTGACGCTCACGACCGACAGCCCGGCCATGAGCAGGGTGGTGAGGCCGAGGCAGTCCGTGACGACCGAGCGCGTGCGGTGGGGGAAGCGGTGGCCGATCGCCATCCCGAGGAGCGCCCCGACGACGACGGTCGCGATGTTGATGACGGTGCCGAGACCGGGGAAGGAGGCGTCCACGACCGTGACTCTACGATTGGTTGACGATTCTTTTTTCAACGGCTTCCGGTGGAGGCTACCGAGACGTAAGGTTGATCGTTCAAGCCAGGGGCGATCGAGACAGGAGATTCCGTGGTCCGCAGTGTGGTCGAGGTGACCCCGGTCGGTCAGCAGGACGTCGGAGATCTCGCGGCGATGTGGCTGGCTTCACGCGTGGACTCGGGCGTCACGCCCGAGGCCGCGGCCCGGTTCGCCAGTGAGGGCCGGCTCGAGCTCGCCCTGTCCCGCCCGGATGTGCACGCTCACGTCGCCCGGCTCGACGGACGCGCCGTCGGCTACGTCGTCACGTCCGAGAACCCGTTCGGCCTGAGCCCGGAGCCCGAGGTCGCCGTCGAGCAGCTCTACGTCGACCCCTCGGCCCGCCGGCACGGGGTGGCGCGCTCGCTCCTCTGCGCCGTCGTCGGCCTCGCGGAGCGCGCCGGCTCCGACGTCATCGTCAGCAACGTGCCGACGCAGAGCCGTGAGGCCCACCGCTTCTTCGCCCGGCTGGGGTTCTCGTCCGTGCTCGTGCGCCGGGTCGTCGGCACCACCCAGCTGCGTCGTCGCCTGGCGCCGCAGGGGGGCGCGCACTCGGCGGTGGACCAGCTGATCCGGCGTCGCCGGTCGCTGCGCACGCTCGCCTCGCGCGCCAGCTGACCGTCTCGGGTCGGCTCCTCAGGCGCCGGGGGGCGCCTGCCGCACGAGACAGGTGATGCGTGACGTGCAGACCAGACGGTCGTCCTCGTCGGTGACGACGATCTGCCACGAGCACAACGTGTTGCCCAACGACAGAGGCGTCGCGACGCCGGTGACCCGCCCCGACCGTGCCGCGCGGTGGTGGGTGGCGTTGATGTCGGTGCCGACGACGATCTGGTCGGGGCCTGCGTGCAGCGCCGACCCGATTGATCCGAGCGTCTCGGCCAGGACGACGGACGCGCCTCCGTGGAGCAGCCCGTAGGGCTGGGTGTTGCCCTCGACGGGCATCGTGGCGACAAGACGCTCCGGGCTCGCCTCCGTGACCTCGATGCCCATGCGGTGCAGGAGCGAGTTCGGGTTCATTGCCGCCATCGCGCGGACGAGGCTCATGTGGTCCTGGGGAGCGCTGCTCATGTGGTCGCCTTCTCTGCTGTCGGGGCCTGGCCATAGGCTGCCATGCGTGAGTCGCCTCCTTCTCCTCGACGGTCATTCCCTCGCCTACCGCGCGTTCTTCGCGCTGCCGGTGGAGAACTTCTCGACGAGCACCGGTCAGCACACCAACGGCGTCTACGGATTCACGTCGATGCTCATCAACGTGCTGCGTGACGAGGCGCCCACGCACGTCGCCGTCGCCTTCGACGTCTCCCGCCAGACGTTCCGTGCCGCGGAGTACGCCGACTACAAGGCGACCCGCTCCGCCACCCCGAGCGAGTTCCAGGGCCAGGTCGCGCTCGTGCGCGAGGTCCTCGACGCGCTGCGGATCCGCCACGTGCAGGTCGACGGCTTCGAGGCCGACGACGTCATCGCCACGCTCACCGCGATGGCCGAGGCCGAGGGCATGGACGTCGTCATCTGCACCGGCGACCGCGACGCCTTCCAGCTCGTCACCGACAAGGTGTCCCTCCTCTACCCGGTGCGGGGGGTCTCCGAGGTCTGGCGCATGGACCCGAAGGCCGTCGAGGAGAAGTACCTCGTCACGCCCGAGCGCTACAGCGACCTCGCCGCGCTCGTCGGCGAGACCAGCGACAACCTGCCCGGCGTGCCCGGCGTCGGTCCCAAGACGGCGGCGAAGTGGCTCACCCAGTACGGCGACCTCGCCGGTGTCGTCGCGCACGCCGACGAGATCAAGGGCAAGGCGGGGGAGTCCCTGCGCGAGCACCTCTCCGACGTGCTGCGCAACCGGCGGCTCAACCACCTCGTTCGCGACCTCAGCCTCGACGTGACGATCGCCGACCTGGAGCGCTCGACCTGGGACCGCGAGGAGGTGCACAAGGTGTTCGACGGCCTCGAGTTCCGAGTGCTGCGCGAGCGGCTCTTCGAGACCTTCGACGCCGCGCCCGACGAGGCCGAGGGCGGCTTCGACCTTGACGCCTCCGTCCTGGCCTCCGACGAGGTGGGCCCGTGGCTCGACGAGCACGCGACGGCCGAGCCGACCGGGGTCCACGTCGTCGGGACCTGGGGACGTGGGACGGGGGACGTCTCCGCGGTGGGGCTCGCGTCGGCAGGCGACGCGGCGGCATACATCGACGTCCTCGAGCTCGACGAGACCGGGGAGAAGGCGCTCGCCGACTGGCTGGGCGACGCGTCCCGGCCCAAGGTCCTCCACGACGCCAAGGGCCAGATGCACGCCCTTCGGGCCCGCGGCCTGCCGGTCGCCGGCGTGACGATGGACACGGCGCTCGCCGCCTACCTCGTCAAGCCCGACCAGCGCAGCTTCGACCTCGCCGACCTCGTCGTGCGCCACCTCGGCCGGGAGCTCAAGGCGCAGGAGCAGGCCGGCGGCCAGGGGATGCTCGACATGTCCTTCGATGGCACCGACGACCAGGTCGTCGGCCAGGACGCCATGGTGCGGGCACGAGCGGTGCTCGACCTGTCCGGGCCCTTGGGGGAGCAGCTCGAGGCGACCGGCGGCACCGGGCTGCTGCGCGACATCGAGCTGCCGCTCGTCGAGATCCTCGCCGCGATGGAGCGCACCGGCATCGCCGTCGACACCGACGCGCTCAGCGCGCTCGAGGCCGACTTCGACGCCAAGGTCCGCGGTGCGCAGCAGGACGCTTGGGACGCCATCGGCGGTGAGTCGATCAACCTCGGCTCGCCCAAGCAGCTGCAGACCGTGCTCTTCGAGACGCTCGGCCTGCCCAAGACGCGGCGGACCAAGACCGGCTACACCACCGACGCCGACGCGCTCACCGACCTCTACGCCAAGACCGAGCACCCGTTCCTCGAGGCGCTGCTGCGCCACCGTGACGCCATGCGGCTGCGGGTCACCGTCGAGGGCCTCATCAAGTCCGTCGCCGAGGACCAGCGCATCCACACCACCTACATCCAGACGATCGCGGCGACGGGCCGGCTCAGCTCCACCGACCCCAACCTGCAGAACGTCCCCATCCGCACCGAGGAGGGCCGGCGCATCCGCGGGGTGTTCATCGTGGGCAGCGCGGACGGCGTGCCGTTCGAGTCGTTGCTCTCGGCGGACTACAGCCAGATCGAGATGCGGATCATGGCGCACCTCTCCGGTGACGAGGGGCTCATCGAGGCCTTCCGCACCGGGGAGGACCTCCACCGCTTCGTCGGCGCAAGGGTCTTCTCGGTCGCGCCGGCCGACGTCACCGCCGAGATGCGCAGCAAGGTCAAGGCGATGAGCTACGGCCTCGCCTACGGGCTGTCCGCGTTCGGCCTGTCCAAGCAGCTCACCATCTCGACGGGCGAGGCGCAGGGCCTCATGGACGAGTACTTCGCGCGCTTCGGAGGGGTGCGCGACTACCTGCACGAGGTCGTCGCCCAGGCTCGGGGGACCGGCTACACCGAGACGATGCTCGGTCGGCGCCGCTACCTCCCCGACCTCACGAGCAGCAACCGGCAGCGCCGCGAGATGGCCGAGCGGATGGCGCTCAACGCCCCGATCCAGGGCTCCGCCGCCGACATCATCAAGCTCGCGATGATCGGGGTCGACCGTGCCCTGCGCGAGTCCGGCGCGGCGTCACGGATGCTCCTCCAGGTCCACGACGAGCTCGTGCTCGAGGTGGCCGCGGGGGAGCGCGCCGACGTCGAGGCGCTGGTGCGCACCGAGATGGGCCGGGCGGTCGAGCTCGACGTGCCGCTTGACGTCAGCGTGGGCCACGGGCGCAGCTGGCACGACGCGGCGCACTGACCGTGGGGCCTGCGCCCGGCGGATGAGGTGGACGCAGGGTTTCGCTCGGGCCATGGTGCTGCACGCCCTTTCGGTCGTAGCCTGCCCTCATCGGCGGGCGTGGTCGGTGGCCCGCCAGCGCCGCGACGGACGGAGTGCCTCATGGGGATCGCCAGAGCCACCAACATCGCGATCGGTGCGCTGACGCTGTTCATGAGCTTCGTCGCGACGTGGAAGCGCTACGGGGTCGAGGGGTCCGTCAGTCCCTCGATCGTCCTCACAGCGGCGATCTGCTCCTTCACGGCGATCACGCTCATCATGTCCCTGCGGCCGGGCGCCCGGTCGGGCACTGGGCAGGGCAACGCCGGGGTGATCTGGCTCGTGCTCCTGCTGCTCACCGCGTCTGCCACGTGGGAGCTCATCCCGGCGGTGAACCGACCCGCCATCGGCGTCAGCCTGGCCCTCGTCGCCGGGCTGGCCATCGGCGCAGCAGTCGGGCCGGGCATCGACCTCGGCTCCGACGGCTCCTCCGGTCAGGTCGTGGGGTCCAGCGTGCTCAGCGAGACCGCTCGTCGGCGCCGGCGCCGCGAGGGACGCTGACCCAGGCGCCCACGGCGGTCACGACGACCGACGCCGCGACGAAGGTGGTCGCGACGTCGGCGACACTCCGGCCGCGCCAGAGAACGACGACGAGGGTGGCCAGCCCCACGGCGGCCCAGACGAGGTAGCCCACGAGGTGGTTGCCGCGGGCCGCAGGCCAGAAGACGAGCACCTGGCGAGCGCCCGGGCACCTCCGCGCCTCGATCCGGGTGATGCGGATGTTGAAGCAACGGGGTGACGGCAACGATGTTGGCGGCGTCGAGGAACCCGGAGGCGTGGCTGACCTGCTCGACCTGCTGGATGATTTTGACGAGGAGGAGGCCGTTGAGTTCCATCGTCGTGCTCGCGGGCGGAAGGGTGACGAACCACTGATGATCGTGCGGGTCGTGATGTGGAGCGACGTGGACGCCGAGTGCTGAGGGAAGGTCACCGTCTGGCTGAGCTTCTTGATCGTCGGCGTGACTTCGGCGTGGCAGATTTGGAATCGCACCTCGGCGCTCGCCATGGCGCATGCACACCTGAGGCTACCTACGAGTAGCCTCAGGTGCAGATCGGTAGACCCCAGCGGGTCGGACTCAGCCCAGTTAGCCCTCAGCAGGCGCCAAGGCGGTCGACCTCACAAGTTCACGACCCGCATGTGGATCGCCACTTCAGCTTGTCCTACCGATGGGCGACCCGCGATAGTCCCGATGAGTTGCCAACCGTCTCCCTCTGGCGATCCTTGCCAAGAGTGTATGACGAGACTCGCCACTATCGGGCGTCGGCCGGCGGACCGCGACTCAGGACGATGCGTCGCCCTGACCTGGGGTTGGGGTGGGCGGGGCACGGCTGCCAGTAGCCGGTTCCCGCCTCGTGGTCGGGAGTCGACGAAGGACGCCTGTGTCTCGCCCGTCGTCGAGGATCTATCCATGACCTCTGCGATACTGCGGCGATGTCGTCCTCACCTGCTCAGGCCTCCTCGCACTCGGCCTTGCGATGACGAGCTTCTCGGACTATTACCGCGACAACGTCACGTGGGTCGGCTCGCTCGATCGGCGGTTGTCCGCCATCAGCGATATCGTTGTGACGCAGCGCCCCTCACGCGTTCTCGACCTTGGGTGTGGCGAAGGAGTGCTGCTGGATGCGTTGGCCTCGCGACTGCCTCCCGAGACGAGGCTGGTCGGCATGGATTTCGTGTCTCCTCCTGAGGGGGCCCGGTGGAGGGCCGTCACGGGTGACATTGCCGGGCCGTTGCCGTTCGCGAACGACAGCTTCGACGTCGTCGTCGCCGGCGAGGTGATCGAGCACGTCGCGCACCCGGATCTCATGCTCACCGAGATCCGCCGGATCCTTGCTCCGAGTGGTCGTCTGGTGCTGTCGACGCCGAACATGGTGGGCTGGGCCAACAGAGTGCTGGTGCCCATGGGGATTCAGCCGCTCTTCACCGAGACGTCCAGCGAGGTGCATCTGGGCCGGCGTTGGCGGGCGCTCGGTCAGGGCAACCAGGTGCAGGGCCACCTCAAGGTGTTTTCGCACCGTGCCTTGCGAGAAATCCTCGAGCGCACCGGCTTCACGGTCCGACGGACCTTGGGCATGCCCGGCGAGTTCCCTTCGCCCGTGGACCGGGTCGATCTTCTCTGTGCTAGGTTCCCGTCGATCGCCTCCGACCTCCTCGTCGTGGCGGAGCCGGCCGACAGGGTTCCGGACTCCCCGCCACCGCGCAGGAAGGACAGCCGTCCTCCGTCCCCGGGCGCATCACGACCTCGACCTTCGGAGGATCATGACTGAGCAAGATGAGGGCACGCGCTCGATCGTGACCCTGTCCGTCGGGGCGCGAGTCGGCGCGACCATCGCGCTGCTGCTCCTCGTCGGTGCGGCGTACTTCCTGTGGTCGCCGATCCAGCTGTACCCGGCCGAAGGCTTCCCGATCATGTGCGGAACCGGGGCACGGCTTCCGGGTGACAACCTCGGGACAGCGGCCTGCGGCCAGATCAACCAGATCCGGCAGTGGCAGGCCGGAAGTCTTGCCGCGGCTGCTCTGGCAGTCGCAGCGGGTTCGATCTACGCCTTTGGGGTGACTCGGCGCGATGAGGAGCTGATCGGCGACGACAGTGATGCCGACGCTCATCACCCGAGCAGCGCGCAGGACTGAACTACGGCACCGAGTCCACCAGCTGCGGGCCGATTCGCGACCACACCAGGGCCGATCCCTCCGGAGTGAGGTGCAGGCCGTCGTCGCGCAGGGTGACGCCGTTCAACTGCTCGGTGAACCCTTCGGAGCACAACGTCTCGTAGAGGTCGATGAACGTGACGTCGGGATGGCTGCTGGCATAGGAGCGGATGGTGTCGTTGAGCCAGCGAAGGCGAGACGGGTCATTGGCGAAGCGGCTCGTCTGGTTGGCTGCGTCCACGCTGACCTTCATGCACAGGACCGTCGTGAGGGCGAATGACGTCGCGTGCCCTGTGACGATGGCTCGCCGTCGGTCGATTTCGCTGTAGAGCCAGTCGCGGTAGGCCGGCGTGCCGACCCTCAGCACAGTCCCGTCGACGCTCCGGTCGTAGAGCTCACCCAGACCGAGCATGAGCACGAACACGTCCGGCGAGTCCTGGGCGACTTCTTGAGTCCATCGTGGCTCCCATTCCACACACGCCGGCAGATTCGGGATGGTGTGACCAGCAACGAACCACTCCGGGAGCAGGGTGCCGCACCCCAGCTGGGTGCTACCACCCACCGACAACCCGTCCACTTGGTTCTTGTAGTTCATGCGCATCCGCCACGACTGGGAGTCCCCGAGGAGGAACGCGCGCACGAGCCGGCCCTGGGCGTCGGGGACCGGGGACGGGCGCTCGCCAGCCAACGTCGGCGCCTCTGCGGCCGGCTGCGCTGCCGCGCTCGCCCACAGGACCACCGCCGCCACCGAGGCGACCGCGGCGGTGACGGCCCGTGCCCACTGGGTCGGGGTGAATCGGCGCTGGAACCGCTGAGCGCGAATCGGCTCCTCGACGAACCGGTAGGAGAGGAACGCGAGCAGGCCGGTGAGGGCGAACCGGACGGCGAGGAGGAGCGGACCGTCCAGTCCGGTTCGTTCGCGGTCGAAGATGACGAAGACGGGCCAGTGCCAGAGGTACAACCCGTAGGACACGACGCCGATCGCGACGAGCGGCCGCAGGGCGAGCACACGCCCGAGCGAGGAGAGCGGTGCCGCGGTCACCGAAGCGATGACGACCGCGGTCAGGACGGCGGTCAGGAGGAAGCCGCCGCGATACATCCACGGTGAGAGCTCGCGCGCCGCCACGACGAGGACGAGCAGCCCGCCGAGCGCCATCCAACCCACCAACCCTGCGCCGGGGAGCGGGACGAGCCGGCCTCTCAGCCGGGTGTAGGTCGAGCGCGAGGGGCGGGTCAGTGCCGGCGAGAGCGCGAGTACGGCGCCGAGGAGGAGCGCGTGGATCCGTGTGTCCGTGCCGTAGTAGACCCGCGACGGGTCGCTGAGCGGGTCGTGCAGGGCGGCCATGAGGCCCGCCGACCCGAGGACACCGACCAGCAACAGGGCCCTCACCGCGCCGAGACCCAGCCGGGCACGACCGAGCAGGAGGACCAGCAGGAGGGGAAAGGCGATGTAGAACTGCTCCTCGATCGCGAGGGACCACGTGTGACGCAGGGGCGAGGGGTCGAGGAACTGCGCGAAGTACGACTGGTCGGTGACCATGAACCACCAGTTGGACACGTAGCCCAACGTCGCCAGTGCGTCTCCGCGTAGCATCGGCTGCTGCTGTGGCATGACGGCGAAGAGCGCGGCAACCGCCAGGAGCACCGCGAGCATCGCGGGGAACAGGCGTCGGGCCCGGCGGAGCCAGAAGGCGCGAAGAGCGATCCGACCGGTCCGTCGCCACTCCTGGACGAGGAGCGAGGTGATGAGGAACCCCGACAGCACGAAGAAGATGTCGACACCGAGGAAACCGCCACGAGTCCACGGGACGCCGCCGTGGTAGAGCATGACGCCGACGACCGCCATGGCGCGCAGACCATCCAGCGCGGGACGATAGCCGAGCTGGGCGCCACGATCGGACGACTGCGTCTCGAGCCCGCGATGGTGCCGGCTCATCCGTGCGTCCCGTCCGGTCGGACGACCGCAGCCGGAGACGTGCAGGTGCGCTCACGGCATACGACCTCGCGGGCCGCGGCGCCTGTCATGGCCGTCATGGTCGTCCTCCTGCTCGTTCGGTGTCGTGCGGCCGTGGGGCGCCACACCGACACGCGCTCCGGGCCTCGCGGCGGCACGAACGGGGTGCTGCACAATGGGCTGTCACGACCGCGTGGGAAGGCTGGATGGTGCTGAGGCGAGCCGGCGTGCCCCTGGTGCTCGCAACCATCCTGCTGCTCGTCCTTCTGCTCAACGGGGTCGGCGTCCTGGCGCCGGACATCAAGCCCGAAATCTACATGGCGCCGTGGCGCGAGGCCGAGGCACTGAGCAGGGCGTGGCGGGAGAGCCCCAAGCTGGGCGAGCCCAACTTCAACGTGGGCCTGTTCCCTGTCGCCTGGCTCGTGGGTGGCATCCAGGAGCTCGGCATCGGAGCCGACCTGTCGATGCGTCTGCTGCGATGGGTCCTGCTCCTGCTCGGCGGGTGGGGCGCGAGCCGCCTCTACCGCCTGCTCGCCGGCCCTTCGGCCCGGACGGTGGGCGCTGTCGGAGTCGCCGTGATCTACGTCGCGAACCCCTACATGGTCACAGCTGGTGACTTCCTCGCCATCGTGCTCCCCGCCGCGATGCTGCCTTGGATGGTGTTGTTTCTGCTCAGGGCCACCATCAGGGGCGGTTGGCGCGACCCGGCGGCCGCGGCCCTCGCCTTCGCAGCCATGAGCGGGATGAACGTCGCGGTCATCCCCCTCATCCAGCTCCTGTGCCTGCCGGCGATCCTCTGGTTCGCCCACAGCGGTCTCGGTGCGAGCTGGCGGATGGTGGCGATGGCCACGGCCAAGTGGGGGCTCCTCGCCGGGTTGCTCTCGGCCTACTGGCTCGTGCCGTCGCTGGCGGCGCTGGGCGCCGGGAGCCATGTGACCCAGTTCAGCGAGTCGCTGGAGGGCATCTCCGCGCCGTCGTCCTTCGGGGAAGCGATGCGCGGGATGGGGCTGTGGCCGCTGTACGGGCGCGACGTCGACGGACCGTGGCAGCCCGGCTTCGTCCCCTACCTGACCAACCCGCTGGTCGTGGCCGCCAGCTTCCTCATCCCCATCCTGGTCGTCGCGGCCGCGCAGGTGGTGCGTGGCCCGGCGCGCCGCCTCGCCCTGCTGCTCGTGGTGCCCGCCGCCGTGCTCATGGTCGGTGTCCACCCGGCTGACGCTCCTTCTCCGTTCGGCAACCTCCTGCTCTGGGCCTTCGAGCACGTTCCGGGCGCAGCGGCGTTCCGTACGACCAACAAGGTGGGAGCAGTCCTCGTGCTTGGGGCCGCCCTGCTCGGTGGCCTGGCGGTGCCGGAGCTGCTTCGGCGTGCCCGTCGTGTCGCACCTCGGCTCGTCATCGCGCCCGTCGCGGCGGGCTGCGTGGTGCTCGCCACGTGGCCGGCGTGGTCCGGCGGCCTCTACAGCCTCCCGCTGCCCGTCCCGGATCACTGGTACGACGCGACTCGCGCGCTGGACAAGGGCCCCGTGGACCGCAGGGTGTGGTTCGTCCCCGGTGTCGCCCAACCCCAGTACACGTGGAGCGAGGACCGTCCGGACGACCTCAACAACGCGCTGCTGGCCCGCCCCTCCTTCGTCCGGATCACCCTGCCCGAGTCCTCCCCGTACGGCGCCAGCCTGCTGGCAGCGGTCGACACCGGGCTCCAAGAGGGGTCGATGCCCAGCGAAGCGCTCTCCGCGGCCGCGCGCTACCTCGGTGTGGGCGACGTGCTCGTGCGCAACGACGTCCGCTGGGACAAGGCAGGTGGTGCCCGGCCGATCGCGGTGGCCACCCACGTCGGGTCGGACCCGGGACTGGTGTTCCGCGGGGCCAACGGCTCACCCGGCGAGGACCTCGTCCGCACCCCGGGCCAGCCAGAGCTCGAGCTGCAGCTGCCGCCGCTGCAGCGCTACGAGGTGCGTGACGCGCGCGACCTCGTGCGCACGGAGAGCACGGACGGGGTGGTCCTGGTCGACGGCGACGGTTGGGCGTTGGCTCCGTTGGTGCAGGTCGGTCTGCTTCCCTCGCAGCCGCCGTTCCTGCTCACCGGCGCCACGACTCCGTCCGCGCTCACCGAGGCGCTGGGACCGAAGTCCCGGCTCGTCCTCACGGACACGAACCGTCGACGGCAGGTCGTCCCCAACCGGCTCACCGGTGCCTACGGCGCCCTCGTGGGGGCCGACGAGGACCCCGGGCCCACGATCGCGCTCCACGGTCCGGCCGACCAGACCGTGCTCCGCATCGTCGGCGGCGAGGTCTCCGCGAGCCTCGAGGGGCCACTCTTCGGGGTGAACCCGGCGGCGACAGCCGAGAACGCGTTCGACGGCGACCCGACGACGGCCTGGTCCTTCGGGGACTTCGGTCGTGCTCGGGGCCAGTCCGTCTCCGTCCGGGTTCCCACCCCCGTGAGCGTGGACCGCATCGATCTGGACGTGCCACCGACGACCGGGCAGCGCATCAGCCGTATCCGGGTCCAGGCCGACGATGCCGAGAGCGAGGTGGACGTTCCCGCCGACGGCCGCGTCTCCGCTGCCTTCCCGGGTCGGACGGCGGAGCGCCTCATCGTCACGGTGACGGCCGTCGAGGGCGAGGGAGACAACCCCGTGTCGATCGCAGAGGTCACGGTTCCCGGGTTGCAGGTTCGTCGGGTCGCGAGACTGCCGATCTCGACGGCCACGGCCGCGCGGGACCTCAGGGGTGCGGCGCAGGAGAGGCTCGCGGCGACGCCGACGGACGTCGTCCTCACCCGGGTGCTTGGCACACCTGTCGCCGGAGATGACGAGGAGACGCGGCTCGACCGTGACTTCACCCTTCCCGACGCCCGCGACTTCCGTGTCTACGGCCTCGTCCGGCCGGACCGGGCGGCGCCGGACGACGTCCTCGACGCGCTGCACGGGGTCACGGGCGACGTCGTCGTCACCTCGTCGTCGCGGGCGCTCGACGACGTGCCTGTCCGCGGCTCGCGCGCGTTCGACGGCGACCCCGACACCGGGTGGAGCCCGGGGCGGGTCATCGCGGGTGAGTGGCTGGACGCGACGTTCGAGGAGCCCCGAACGCTCGACCGCGTGACCGTCGAGCAACCCGCGCAAGCCACCGCCTGGATCTCGGAGGTCGACGTCATCATCGACGGTCGGCAGGTCACGAGCGCAAAGTTGTCCCGCGGCCGGGTCGAGGTCCCGCTGCCCGAGACCCGGGCGACGACCGTGCGCATCCGAGCCAAAGCCTCCGAGGGTAGCGGTTTTCCGGTCGTGAGCGAGGTCGACCTCGACGGCGTCCGGGTCACGAGCGACGCGGCCTCGGCCGCGCAGCGATGCGTGAGCCTCGGCACCATCGACGGCATACCAGTTCGTGTCCGTGTCATCGGTGGTCTCGACGGCGAGGGCCCTCGCCTCGTCGCCGGCTGCGAAGCGCTGTCGCTGGACGAGGGCGCGCACGAGCTGCGCAGCCAGCCCGGATGGACCACCGACTCGCTCGTCCTGCGTGACAGCCGGGGTGAGCTCGCCGTGCCCGGCTCGGCCGGACCCATGACGAGCGTGGACCGCAGGTCGTCCTCGTCCTACCGGGTCTCGACCGAGAAGGCCGACGAGCCCTACCTGCTCGTCGTGGGTCAGAACGTCCATCCCGGGTGGCGCGCCACGATGGACGGCGTCAGGCTAGGCCCCCCGGTCGTCGTCGACGGTTATGCCATGGGGTGGTGGGTCCGCGACCTCGGGCCGCACACCTTCGACGTCGAGTACGCCCCGCAGGGAGTCTCGGACGTCGCGATGAAGACCTCCGGTGGTGCCCTGCTGGTCGCGGCCGGGTTGCTCCTGGTCCCGCCCCGCTCGGGCGCGTCTCCTGCGACTCGAGGCGAGGCGCTTCGTTGGCCGGCCGCCCCGGAGCTGCACACACAGGTGACGGCTCGCGATCGGCGACGTTCGCGGGGCGGCTGGCTGCTGTTCGTCGTCGGGTGCTGGGTGTTCGGGGCACTCGCGGGGCTGGTCGTGGGCCTTGCTGTGGCTGCCTGGTGCCTGCTCCGGCCACCGGCTCCACGCACTCTGCTGCGTACCTCGGCGCTCGTCATGGCGCTGGCGCCCGTGGCCTGGGTCGTCGGCAACCTCCCCCGCTGGGGTGTCGCCAGCCCGCAGCTCGTCCTCGCCAACCCCGCACCCTCGGTGCTCGTCGTCGCGTCCCTTGTGCTGCTCGTCGTCGGGGCCTGGCGCGACGAGACCTAGGTGTTCTGTCCGGTCAGGTTGGGCACGCGGTCCGCTGGTGACCACTGCTCGACAAGCCTCTGACAGCTGAAGCGGACCAACACCTTGTGGACGGTCGAGGAGTTCAACTCAGGGACCTGACGTCCGTGATCAGAACACCTAGGTCAAGGTCTCGATTCCGCGGAGCACCCGTCCACGAGCCACTGTCGATCCTGGGGCCACGATGCTGTCCTCGACGAGGGCACCCTCCTCGACGACGGCACCGGACATGACCACCGACCCGAGGACCCGCGAACCGGCCTTGACCTGTGCCGACGGACCCACTGCAGACCCGCGGCCCACGTGGGTCTGGAGGTCGACGACGGCGCTCGCGTCGATGTGGGCGTCCCGGCCCGAGCGCAGGACCAGGGCTGCGGAGGCCCGGACCAGCGCCTGAGGCGTGCCCACGTCCTCCCAGAGGGCGTCCTCCCGGTAGGCCCGGACGTGCCCTCGCGAGACGAGCGCGGGGAGGACGTCCCGCTCCAGCGACAGGGTGCCGTTGGGCAGGGACTCCACCACGGACCGGGTGAGGACGTAGGTCCCGGCGTTCACCTCGAGGCTCGGCGGATCAGGACTCTTCTCGGTGAAGGCCGACACGAGCCCGGTGCCGTCCGCGACGACGCAACCGAACGCGCGGGCGTCCGGAACCGCACGGATATGGAGCACCGCGTCAGGGGCCGGGCCATCCTGACCCACGGCCAGCTGACGGGTGAGGTTGTGCTGGGTGAGCAGGTCACCGTTGACGACGACGAAACGGTCCGGGAGGGAGTCGAGCACCGAGGCGGCGAGCCGCAGCCCGCCCGCGGTGCCGGCCGGCACCGGCTCGGCCGAGTAGCGGAGCCTGAGGCCCCAACGGCTGCCGTCTCCGAGGGTCGGCTCGAACTGCTCCGCCAGGTGTGACGTCGCGAGCACGACGTCGTTGATGCCGTGGGACGACAACCAGCGCAGCGTGTGGACGATGATCGGCTCGCCGGCGACCTCCAGAAGATGCTTGGGCCGGGTTGCCGCGAGGCTACCCATGCGGGTGCCAAGCCCGCCGGCAAGTACGACGGCGGTGGGTTTGGGGCGGTCGGTCGTGGATGCGGCCACGCTCACGCCCGGCCGGAACCGTGTCGCGAGGGTGTGAGCGGGGGGCGGCCACCGGAGGACTCGTGCGACGAGGTCCGGGACGGTGCCTCGTGATCCGTCGCACCGGGTCCCTGAGGCTCGCGGCGGATGCTGAACAGGAGCTCCGCGACGCCGACGACGACGACGAGGCTCGTGGCCAGGATGGCGGTGGCGAGCACGTGGAAAGCGCTGTCCCGGGCGTAGGCGAGGCAGATCACGACCTCGAGGAGCACCGCCAGCCACGCGACCTTGGCCAAGAGGTGACGGCCCTGGGCCATCTCGGCCATGACGAGCACCTGGGCCAGCGCCAGCAGGGTGCCCAGGGCCAGATAGGGGAGCAGCAGGTCGCTCGCGGCGTGGTACGCGTCGCCACCCAACATGCCGACCCAGAGGTCGGGTGCAGCGGCAGCGACGGCCGTCCCGAGAGCGCAGACGCCGAGCACGAGGCCACCGGCACGCAGGATTGAACGACGCGATCCCGAGGTGGCGAGGGTCGGGATGAGGGCCAACGCGAGGAACTGCGTCACCCAGATAGGGGAGCGGCCCAGGGTCGACACGAGTGCATACTCCCCGGACTCCACCCGCGTGAGGACGTAGCGCGCGAGGACGACATCGACCGTCGTCAACGCCATGAGGACGCCCATCGAGGAGTTCGACCGGTACAGCGTCCTGACGATGACCCCGCGCGAGCCCCGCGCCGCAGCCCAGGGCAGGTGTGCGTGATCCCGGCAGAGCCACCAGAGCAGACCGGTCACGAGACAGCCGGCGAGGGTCACGAGGACCAGGGCTCCGGTGAGGCCGAGGCCCAGCACCGAGGCAAGGGTGGCGGCGACGACCCGGCTCACACCCGTCGCGAGGTAGACCAGCGAGAGCGCGCCGATCCGTCTCATCCCGAGCAGCCCGCCCATGAGCGCGCCGTTGAGGATGAGCGAGGGCAGACCCAGGCCCACGACGATGGGCGCCAGGACCGAGTCGACGCGCGTGATGTGCGCGAGGAGGGGGGAGAAAGCCACGGTCGTCAGGCACCCCACCGCGCCGACCAGGAGGGGCAGCCGCAGGTCGAAGGCGGCCGGCCCTCGACGAGCCACCCGGCTCGCATAGATCACCTGGAACGCGCCCGCGGGGATCCCCAGGACGAGCCCGATGCTGTTGAACGACGAGAAGCCGCCGAAGTCCGCGGGTCCGAGGGCACGCGAGAGGATGACGACGAACAGATATCCCAAGGCGCTGGCCGTGCCCATGCCAAGGCCGAGCAGGGCGTCGCCGGTGGCCGCCTTGCCCAAGGAACGTGCTCGGGAGTGACGTCGCACTAGGCCTCGATCCGGGAGGGTCAGGGGGACAGGTTACTCGCACGTTTCCCACGTCGGCTTCGGGCCGTGTAGGGGCGGCCCGCCCACGGCAGCATGGCGGCCATGCGGCAGGGTGTGCACTTGCGACCGGTACCGACGAAGCCGGGCGCCGAGTTCGGAACGCACTCAAGGAGCCCCCGGTGGCACAGGCCCAGAAGGACGTGCTGGTCAGCGTCGTCGTCCCCACGCGCAACAACGAGCGGACGATCGACGCATGCCTGGCGTCGGTGCGTGCGCAGACCCACCCGGCCGTCGAGCTCATCGTCGTCGACAACGGGAGCGACGACGCGACCTGGGCAACGGCGCAGCGGCTCGCGGACCGCGTTGTCGCAGGAGGTCCGGAGCGCAGCGCTCAGCGCAACCTCGGCATCGAGCTCGCGACCGGGACGTGGGTGCTCTGGCTGGACAGTGACATGATCCTGCCGCCCGAGACGATCACGCGGGCGCTGGAGACGGCGATCTCGACCGGGGCCGTGGGTGTGGCCCTGCCTGAGCGCACGATCGGCAGCGGCTTCTGGACCGCGTGCCGGGCGCTCGAGCGAGAGTGCTACCTCGACGACCCGTTGATCCACAACCCGCGCCTCATCCGTCGCGACCTCCTCACCGCCGACGGTAGCTTCGCGCTGACGATGTCGGGCCCGGAGGACGCCGACCTGCGTCTGCGACTGCGGGATGCGGGCGCCCGCATCGAGCTGGCACCGGTCCTTGTCGACCACGACGAGGGACGGCTGACCATCCGATCCGTCTTGGAGAAGCGCTACTACTACGGTCGGTCCCTGCCCGCCTTCGCGGCCAGCCATGACGGCGCCGTCGCCGCACAGGGCCGTGCCGTGGCGCGGTCGTACGCCCGCAACTGGCGGCGGCTGGCCGGGTCGCCGCTATACGCAGTCGGCATGCTCGGACTGCGGGGCCTCGAGGCCGGAGCCTACGTCTGGGGTGCCCGCCGCGGTCGGCGCGACCAGGCCGCCTGAGCCTCCCAGCCGCGACGACTCGGTCCGCGTCAGCGGCGGCGCTGCTCCACGGCTCGGTTGAGGGCCGCCTCGAGCTGCAGGGTGGTGCTCTCCCACGAGAACGACCGGGCATGGCGTCGGGCGTTCTCGCCGTACTTCTCACGCAGGGGCGCGTCCGAGAGCAGGCCCTCTACGTGGGCGGTCATCTGGCGGACGTCGTCGGCCAGCAGCCCGGTCTCGTCGTCGACGATCGACTCGGTGACGCCGCCGGCGAACGAGAAGGCCACCGAGGGGGTTCCGTGCAGGCCCGCCTCGACGATCGTCAGGCCCCAGCCCTCCTTGTGGGACGGCAGCAGCACGACCCAGGCCCGGGCGAGCAGGGTGCGCTTGGTGGTCTCGTCGACGAATCCGTGGAAGCGCACCCGGTCGGACACCCCGCGGGCGACAGCGTGGGCCTGCAGCTCGTCACTCCAGTAGCCGCCGCCGACGACGTCGAGGGTGAGGCCGGGGAAGCGCGCGCCGAGCTCGGCGACGATGTCGATCGCGGTTTCGAAGTGCTTGTGCGGGACGAGGCGGCCGAGCACCATGAGGCTCGGCTCCTCGGAACGGGAGACCTCGGCGTAGCTGTCGAGGTCGGTGGGGATGTCGTTCCCGGAGTATGTGATGGCGATGCGCTCCCGGTCGACGCCGAGCGCCGCGAGGTCCTCCCGGGTGGCCTGCGAGACCGTGACGTACTGGCACCGCCGGTAGACCAAGGGGGCGAGCCGGGACTCGATGAGCCAGCCGAGCCGCCCGAGCACGGGCCCGAAGATGATCGGCCACTGGTCGCGGTGGACGTGGTGGACGAGGCTGACGACCGGTATGCGAGTGGCGAACGGCGCCCAGAACGGGACGCCGTTGTGCACGTCGACGACGACGTCGACGTCGTGGCGGACCGAGCGCAGGTGCTGCAGGCCGCGGAGATAGCAGGAGAGCCGGCCACCCCGGCGCACGATCCGGACGTCGCCCCGGGCGACGCTGCGGGCGGCCCCGGGGAACGCGGCGGAGAAGAGCGTGACCGTGTGACCGCGGGAGCTGAGCAGCTGGGAGGTCCGCTCGACGTAGACCTCGGCGCCTCCGGCCTCGGGGTGGTCCCCGTCGCGCCACGTGAGCACGAGGACGCGCAGCGGTCGCCGCGCCGGGTCCATCTCCACAACTGGCCTCCTCGTCAGCCCTCCGAGTGCGCCCGGTGGACTGGGTTAGGGTACCCGCGTGGTCAGCCGAGCACGAGGTGAAGCGCCCCCTCGCCAGTGTGAGATATGCCGCGGGGAGACAAGCCCGTGGAGCCTGGCGCGTGGGGGACGTCTCGACCGCTGCGACAGCTGCGGGCACCTCCGACGGTCGCTGACGGAGGCGAACGCGAACGCCCGGGACGCGGCATACGGCGGTGACCCGTCCCTCGACGCGGTCCGGACGCGGTTGACCCACCGCTGGCTGCGCGGCTCGGGCCGGCCTGCCTCGGTGTTCGAGATCGGCTACGGCAGCGGTGCCCTGCTGCGGCGCTTCCACGACGACGGCGCGGTCGTCTCCGGGGTCGACCCGGACCAGCTGGCCGTCGACGTCGACCCGGTCGTCGCCGAGAAGGCGACGCTGTGGAGCTGCCCGATCGAGGACGTCCCGGACGCGGCCGTCACGGCCGACCTCGTCGTCGGGGTCCACGTCATCGAGCACGTGGACGACCCGGTCGTGACGATGGCGAAGGCGGCCTCGTTGCTCAGCGACACCGGCCGCGTCGTCCTGCTCACCCCCGCCGGGGACTCGTGGGGCCTCACGACCTTCGGGGCGGCGTGGTGGATGCTCGAGGACCCGACCCACGTCCGCTTCTTCACCGAGGAGTCGCTCGCGCGCCTGGCGCGTGACGCCGGCCTGGTCGACGTCCGGGTCGACCGCCTCGTGATGGACAGCATCAGTGTGGACGTCGCCTCCGCCGTGCGGGTCCTGCGCCCTCCCGGACCAGCGGGGGCGCTGGCCAGCGCCGCCGTGCGTGGTGCCGCCCTCGCCACTGCTCCCCTCGTGGCCGGTTTGCGCCTCGTCGCGCCACGCACCCGGCCCACGCTCCGCCTCACCGCCCGGCGCGCTGCGTGACGGGGCAGCAGCGGGGACTGCGCCGCTCGGTCCGGCTCTTCCGGAGCTTCCTCGTGGAGCAGACCGACCCGGACCGTTTCTACGGCGACCTCGCCGACGACTCCGTGGCCACCCTGGCGGAGCACACTGAGCTCGACGGTCGCCTCGTGCTCGACGTCGGCGCCGGTCCGCAGCAGTTTGCCCGGGCGTTCCGTGCGCGCGGCGCCCGCTACGTCGCGGTCGACCACGACCCCACCGTGTCGTCGGTCGCCGACGGCGGCCTGACCGGTTCCGCGATGGCGCTGCCCATCGCCGACGCCTCCGTCGACGTCGTCTTCTCGAGCAACCTCTTGGAGCACGTGCCCGAGTTCGGGCCCGTCGCGGACGAGTTGGTCCGGGTCACCCGTCCCGGCGGGGTCCTCTACCTGAGCTACACCAACTGGTGGTCACCCTGGGGGGCCCACGAGGCCTCCCCGTGGCACTGGCTCGGGTCGGCGTATGCCGTCCGGCGCTACGAGCGTCGTCACGGTCACCTCCCCAAGAACCTGCTCGGCCAGAGCCTCTACCGGGTCAGCGTCGCCGAGGGGCTCGCGTGGGCGCGGCAGCGGGACGACGTCGAGGTCCTCGGCCTCCGGCCGCGGTACCTGCCCGACGCCGCCCGTCACCTCCTCTCCGTCCCCGGGCTCCGTGAGGTGGCCACGTGGAACCTCCTCCTCATTCTGCGACGCACCGGCACCGGCACCGGCGCCGGCCCCGGGACGCCGGAGCGCCGGGGAGGACGGGCATGACGACACGGTCGGTGCTGCGGGCCCGCGCGCCCCTGCGGGTGAGCTTCGCTGGGGGAGGGACAGACGTCCCACCCTTCCCGGCGACGGAGGGAGGGGTCGTCCTCTCCTCCACGATCAACCGCTACGCCTACGCCACCCTCCGTCCGCGGGACGACGGAAGCGTCACGGTGCGGTCCCTCGACTACGGCGACTCGGTCGACTTCGGGGTCGACGAGCCGGTCGTCTTCGACGGCCGGCTGGACCTGCCCAAGGCGGCGATCGCGCGCGTCCGCGAGTTCCACGGCGCCCTCCCGCCCACCGGCTTCGACCTCTTCCTCCACACCAACGCGCCGCCGGGGTCCGGTCTGGGCTCGTCGAGCGCGGTCGTGGTCAACGTCCTCGCCCTCGTCGCGCGACACTGCGGGATGGAGCTCACGCCGCACGAGCTGGCCGAGGTCGCCTGCCGGCTCGAACGCGAGGACCTCGGCATCCCCGGTGGGCTGCAGGACCAGTACGCGGCGGCGTTCGGCGGCTTCAACTTCATGGAGTTCCACGCCGAGCGCGTCGTCGTCTACCCGCTCCGCGTGGCGGAGGCCACGATCCACGAGCTCGAGCACAACATGCTCCTCGCCTACACGGGGCACTCGCGGGTGAGCGACCACATCATCGAGGACCAGGTCGCCCGGTTCATCGGCCACGACGCCGACGCGGTCGCCGGCATGAGGGCGCAGAAGGACATCGCCCACGCCATGAAGGAGGCACTCCTGCGCGGCGAGGTGTCCGGCTTCGGCGAGCTGCTGGGACAGGCCTGGCGCGAGAAGCAGCGGATGTCGAGCCGGATCTCGACGGCCCTCATCGACGAGGCCGTCGAGGTGGCGCTGGCGTCGGGCGCGCTCGGGGCGAAGGTCACCGGCGCCGGGGGCGGCGGCCACATGGCCCTGGTCTGTGAGTTCGAACGCAAGCACCTCGTGGCCGACGCGCTGATCCGCTTGGGTATGACGGTGTCCGAGTTCACCTTCAGCACCCACGGCGTCACCACCTGGCGGGTGCCCACATGACCGGCGCCCCCGACCCCGCCCACGTGGACGCCCTCCACGGCCGCGCTCTCTCGGCGTGGGCCGAGATGCTGCCCCGACTGGCGGAGCCCGAGCTCGTCCAGGCCGTCGATGCGGCCGGACGGGCGCTGTTCTCGTCCCTCGCAGCGGGCGGGAAACTGCTCGTCATCGGCAACGGCGGCAGCGCGGCCATGGCCAGCCACTTGGCCGCCGAGTTCGCCGGCAAGTGCGTCCTCGACAGGGACCCGCTCCCGGCGATTAGCCTCGCCGAGTCGTCGACCGTCGTCACGGCGCTCGGCAACGACTACGGGTTCGACCAGGTCTTCGTGCGCGGCGTTCGCGCCCACGGACGGGCCGGCGACGTCCTGCTCGCGATGTCGACCAGCGGCACGTCGCCCAACGTCCTCCGCGCGCTCGGGGCCGCGAGGGACCTTGGGCTCTGCACCATCCTCCTGACCGGGGAGTCCGCGCCGGTCGACGGCCTGGCCGACCACGTGCTCCGAGCGCCGTCCACCTACACGCCGCGGATCCAGGAGGTCCACCTGCTGTGGTCACACGCATGGTGCGAAGGGGTGGACACCGCGTGGGCGGGCCGGGGCTGATCGTTCCCGCCGGACCGGGCGCCCCGTGGGACATCGTGTTCCTCGACCGTGACGGGACGATCAACACGCGGGTCGAGGGCTACGTCGCCGACCCCGACGCCCTCGCGCTCCTCCCGGGGTCAGGCCCTGCCGTGGCCCGGCTCAACGCCGCCGGCTGCCGTGTCGTCCTCGTGACGAACCAGCGGGGACTGGCGACCGGGAGGCTGACGTGGGCGCAGTGGACCTCCGTGATGTCGCGGCTTACCGAGCTGCTCGCGGCCGACGGTGCCCACCTCGACCACGTCGAACTATGCCCGCACGAGGACGGCGAGTGCCGCTGCCGGAAGCCGGCGCCGGGGCTCTTCCTCCGCGCGCTCGAGGCCGCCCCGTGGGCGCGGGCGGAACGCTGTGCCCTGGTCGGCGACATGCCGAGCGACGTCGATCCTGCCCGGTCGCTGGGGATGTGCACCCTGCTCCTCGGGACCGACGCGCCCACGCTGGCGGACGCCGTGGAGGTCCTCCTGGGGACGCCCACCGGTCCGCGGCCGGACTGAGCGAGCCGATGGACGGACGGACGATGCTGCGCCGCAGCGCGGGGAGTCGCACGGCCCCCGGCGCCGGGACCCTCGTGCAGGCCGCCGTTGCCGCCCTCGTGGCGTTCGTCGTCGTCGGTCCAGTGTTCGGCGCCGGTGTCGTCTTGGCCTACGACCTCGCCTGGTCGCCCGACCCCCGCTTCACGCCGTTCGCCCTCGGCACGGGGGGTCCTGCCCCCCGGGCTGTCCCCAGCGACGCGGTGGCGATCACGCTCGGTCACGTCCTCGGGGCCGGTCTCGCCCAGGCTCTCGTCCTCTGGGCCACGCTCTTCCTCGCCGGGTGGGGAGCGGCCCGGCTCGCGGCGCTGCTGGCACCCGACCTGCCGCTGGCCGGACGCGTCGTCGCGACCGTCGCGGCCGTGTGGAACCCCTTCGTGCTGGAGCGGCTCACCATCGGTCACTGGACCGTCCTGCTCGGGTATGCCGCCGTGCCCCACCTCGTCGTCTCGTGCGTCCGGGTCCGTCGGGGGGCACACCCACCGTGGTCGCCCGCCATCGGCCTCGCGGCGTGCGGGGTCGGTGGCGCCAACTCGCTCGTCATCTGCTGCCTCGTCGTCGGGGCCGTCCTCGCGGCTCCGCGAACCCGGTGGCGAGCGCTCGCGTGGTCCGTCGCGTCCACCCTCGGCGCCTCGGCTGTCTGGGCGCTGCCCGCCCTCGTCGCCGGGGTGGCGTCGACGCCCGAGGGGGCGACGGCCTTCGCGTCGACTGCCGACACGCCCCTCGGGGTCCTCGGGTCTCTGGCCACCGGTGGGGGGATGTGGAACACGGCCACGCATCCGGCCGAGCGGTCGGTGACCCTCGCCGCCGTGGCGGCCCTCGTCCTGGCCGGGCTCGCCGTCGGCGCCGCCCTGCGCGCGGCCCGACGACGGCGTCTGCTCGTCGTCGTCCTGCCCGCCGTGCTCGGTCTGGTGATGGCGTGGCTGAGTGCGGTCGATCCCTTCGGGGCCTGGAGCGCCGTCGTCGTCCACGTCCCGGGCGGGGGCGTCCTGCGCGACGCGCAGAAGCTCGTCGGGCCGTGGGTGGCACTGGCCGCGGCCGGCAGCGGCGTCCTCGCTGGTGAGGCTCTGAGGCTGCGGGCGGCAGGCCCGCCGCTCGTCGCGCTCCTCGGCATCCTGCCCGTAGCCCTGCTGCCGTCCCTCGCGTGGGGCGTCGGTGGTCGCGTGTCCGCGGTCGAGGTCCCGACGGACCTGCGCGAGGTGTCCGCCCGGCTGTCCGCCCCCGGGCCAGGGGCGGTCGGGCTGCTGCCGTGGTCGCAGTACCGCCGCTACGACTGGAACGGGAACCGGGTGTCGCTGACCCTCGTGCCGCGGATGGTCGACCGGCGGGTGGTCTTCGACGACTCGCTGCCGCTCTCCTCGGGGACGGTCGCGGGGGAGGACCCGGCCGCGGGTCGGGTTGCGCAGCGGATGGCCGAGGGAGCTTCCGGGATCGAGGCCCTCGCGGCAGAGGGGGTCCGGTGGGTGGTCGTCGAGAAGCGGACCGGGCTCCCCGACGACACCGGAGGCGAGGGCCTGCCTGCCGGTGCCACCGTCGTCCACGACGGCCCGAGCGCCCGGGTCGTCGAGCTCCCCGCGGCCGCGGACCCCGCGGGTTCGGGTGCCGGCGCCGCTGTCCGGACCGGATGGGCCATGACCTGCCTCACGTGGGCCATGGCGGCGGCGTGTCGTGTCCGTGATCTGCGCAGCCGCGCAGGTGACCGGCTGGTAGGGTCTGCGCCATGACTTCCCTCGTAGCGCCAGCCGTGTCCATGGTGGCCGGTGTGGCATTGGCTCTCGTCGCCGTAGTCGGTGGCGTCAGCGCGGTGACACCGGGCGCGAATCCGGCCTCGGCGTCCGAGAAGGTCGTCCTGTACGACGCTCCCTGACGGAGCTTCCTGCTGTCTTACAACGCCCGCTTGCCTCTCGCGGGCCAGCGGCGAGGGTGTCAGCGCTCGACCTCGTGCAGGAGCAGGCTCTCCCACGCCTGGACGCAGTCGTCCCAGTGGAACCTCGAGACCCACCCCCGGACGTCATCCGACATCCGATGACGGAGCTCGTGCGACTCGAGTAGATGGGCCAGCGTCTCCGCGAACGTGCCCGAACCGCACGGTGTGGGGTCATCGTCCACGAGGAGTCCGGTCTCACCATGCCTGATCGAGTCAGCCGGACCCCCGGCGTGGCGGAAGGCGACGGTGGGAGTGCCGTGGACTCCGGCCTCGACGACCACGAGGCCCCAGCCCTCCTTGAGGCTGGGCATCGCGTGGACCCACGCCCGGGCGAGGAGCCGGTGCTTCTCCGCCTCGGACACGTGGCCGTGAAAGGTCACCCGGTCCTCGAGGCACAGGTCGGACGAGCGCGCGCGCAGCTGCGGCTCCCACCACCCCGTTCCGACGACGTCGAGGTGGAGCCCGGGGACGCGGGACCTCAGAGCGGCCACGGCCTCGAGCGCGATCTCGACCCGCTTCTGGGGGACGAGGCGACCGAGGACGATGACGCGCGGCTCAGGTGAGCGCTGCAGCCCTTCGTCAGCCACCGCGTCCGTGCCGTTGTGGATGACCGTGATCCGCCGGTCGTCCACCCCGAGGTCGATGAGCTCGCTGCGGGTCGAGTCACTGACCGTGACATACGTCGACCGGCGGTAGACCACCGGTGCGAGAGAACCCTCCAGCCACCATCCCAGCCTTGCGCTCCTCGGTCCGAAGACCACCGGCCACTGCTCTCGGTGCACGTGGTGCACGAGGTTCACCACGGGCGTGGTCGTCACCAGCGGTGACAGGTAGGGCACGCCGTTCTGGACGTCGACGGTGACGTCGTGACCGCGCTGTCGACGACCCAGCACCGCGCGCGGGTAGATGGAGTAGTGCCCCCCGCGTCGCACGTAGTGCACCCCGGCGACGGTCTCCTCCGGCAGGGCCCCGGGGTACGCCGCGGTGCGGAAGGTCACCTCGTGGCCACGGGCGGCCAGGCCCTCGGCGACGGTGACGAGGTACTTCTCGGCCCCACCCGCCTCGGGGTGGTGCAGGTCACGCCAGTTGAGCAGCAGAACTCGCAGGGACATCGATCCTCGCCAGGTGGGGGTGACTGTGGTGTCCGAGCACGCATGGCTACCATGCCCGAGTGTGCTCCGAGCAGAAGCGAAGGTACCTCACCGGCCTTCGTCGGCTGAGGGTCGTCGGGCTCGGCCTCGGGGCGCGGGTGGCGCGGACGTGGTCGGCGTCGACGTCCCCGCCGGGACGTCGATGAGCGACTCGACCCGTGACGGCACCGTGATGCGCGCGGTCGCCGGGCTGCTCGTCGTGTGGACGGTGGCCTGGTCGGTCCCCCTGGGACGGATCGCCGCAGACACCAAGAACGACCTCTACGTCGACCCGTGGGGCTTCCTCGCCCGCAGCCTCCACGCCTGGGACCCCCAGGTGACGTGGGGTGGTATTCAGAACCAGGCCTACGGCTACCTCTTCCCGATGGGTCCGTTCTTCGGGGTCGGCTCCGAGCTCTTCCCGATGTGGGTGGTCCAGCGGCTCTGGTGGACGACGCTCCTCACTGCCGGGTTCGTCGCGATGCTCGGCCTGCTCGGGGCCCTGGGGGTCGGGACCCCTCGGACCCGGGTCGTCGCCGCCATCGCCTACGTGCTGGCGCCCCGCGTGGTGAGCACCATCGGCGCCCTCTCCTCCGAGGCCCACCCGCAGCTCCTCGCGCCGGCTGTCCTCTTGCCCCTCGTCCTCGTCGACACGGGCCGGATCGGCGCTCGCCGCGGCGCCGCCCTGAGCGGGGTGGCCATCCTGCTCTGCGGTGGGGTCAACGCCACCGCCACCGCCTTCGCCGTCCTGCCCGCGGTCCTCTGGCTAGTCACGCGGCGGAGCTGGTGGCGGCGCCCGCTGACGTGGTGGTGGGGGGTGGCGGTCGTGGCAGCGACGGCGTGGTGGGTGGTCCCGCTCCTCGTCATGGGTCGCTACTCTCCGCCGTTCCTCGACTGGATCGAGAACGCGAGCGCCGTCTCGGCCCAGGTCGGAGCCCTCGACGTCCTGCGCGGGACGACCCACTGGCTGGCGCACGTCGCGACCCAGGCCGGTGCCTGGTGGCCGGCGGGGTACGAGCTCGTCACCTCCCCGGCGCTCACCGTCGCGACGGCCGCCGTCGGTGCCGCGGGTCTCTCCGGCCTGGCCCTACGGTCGATGCCCCACCGGTCCTTCGTCCTGGCCACCCTGCTCGTCGGTGTGCTCGTGATCTCGTTGCCCCACGACGGTCCACTGGCGTCACCGTTGGTCACGCAGGCGCAGGCCGTGCTCGACGGGCCGCTGGCGCCGCTGCGCAACGTGCACAAGGCCGACCTTCTCGTGCGACTCCCACTCGTCCTGGGTCTGGCACACCTGCTCGGGTTGGTCGCCGCGTGGCGCCCGGTACGGGCTGGGGCGCGTCTGGCCGCGCTGGGCACCGCAGCGCTGGTTGTCGTCGGGGCGGCCGCGCCCGCGTTCGGTGGGGCGATCGCTGCGCGAGGAAGCGTCGATGCCCTCCCCGAGTACTGGCGTGACGCCGGGGCGTGGCTCGACGCGTCCGGTGGGGGTCGCGCGCTGGTGGTGCCGGCGGCGAACTTCGCCGAGTACTCCTGGGGGCGGCCCCTCGACGAACCACTGCGGCCGCTGACGTCGGCGCCGTATGCCGTCCGCGACGGGGTGCCGCTCGCGCCTGCCGGCACGATCCGCCTCCTGGACGAGGTCGAGCGTCGCCTGCAGACGGGCCGGGCTCTCGGCGGTGCCACGCAGGTGCTGCGCGATGCCGGCGTGCGCTACGTCGTGGTCCGCAACGACCTCAGCACCCAGGACAGCGGGCAACCCCCAGTGGCGTTCGCGAGATCGGCCATTCAGCAGAGCCCCGACACGCGGTTCGTCAAGGGTTTCGGTCCATCGATGGTCAACCTTGGCGGCGACCGCGTCTTCCAGCTCGAGGTCTTCGAGCTCGAGGGTGCGGTCGCGTCCGAGCTCGCGCTCTGGTCGGTGCCGGGTCTCGTGGGGGCGACCGGCGCGACAGAGGACCTGGCGCGCCTCGCCGAGGCCGGACTGGGTGGTCCCGTGATCTTCGACGGTGACCGCACGTCCTCCCTCCGACCGACCCGGCACGCCGTCACCGACGGATACCGCGCGAGGACTCGGTGGTTCGGTGCACCTCGCGGTGGGGACGTGTCGTCGACGCTCACGGCTGCCGAGGCCGACGGCGCTCCGGACTACCTCCCCTGGCCGGACGGCGATGGACGGTCGGTGGTCTCGTACGAAGGGGTCAGCGACGTCCGCGCGTCGACGTCGATCGCGGACGAGTTCGGGTTCGCCGGACTGCAGCCGGCGCATCGCCCCTTCGCTGCTCTCGACGGTGACCAGCGCACGGCATGGGTCACGTTGGGCGACCCCCGGCCGGAACTGACCATTGCGCTGCCCGCATCTGCTGACGTCCGCGAGCTCTCGATCCAGCCGTATGCCGACCGGGTGCGCTTCGGCGACGGGCTCGGTGTCGCCACCAGCGTCAGGGTGACCACGGACGCCGGCACGGTGCGCTCGACCCTCGCTCCGACGGCGGCCACGCGGATCGCCCTGCCAGCGGGACCCACGAGGTCGGTCGCGGTCGAGATCGAGGACACGACACGCGGGGCACCGGCAGGGAGCGCGACCGGGCTCGCCGAGGTGCGGATCCACGGCGTCAGGCCCGTCGAGGTGGTGCACACGCCCGCGTCCGTCCGTCCGGCGACGACCGTGGTGCTGAGTGCCGGACTGCCCGGCAAGGACGGATGCACCGCCCCGACGCGGGAGTCGGGTCGGGTGACGTGCTTCGCCGGTGAGCTGGTGGACGCTGAGTCGACGGGTGACATGGTGCGCGATGTCTCGGGCGTGCTGCCGGGCCCGGCCACCCTGGGCGGGACTCTCGCGGTCAACCCGCTCCGGCCCCCGGAGTCGCTGCTCGACGTCCCCGGGGTCAGCGTGACGGCCAGCAGCCTGCGAGGCTACGCCCCGGCCTCCTTACCGGTCGCTGCGGTGGACGGGGACCCACGCACCGCGTGGAGCCCGTCCGGCGCCGACGAGTCACCCTCGCTCACCGTCGAGCTGGACGAGACGATGACCTTCACCGACCTCCGGCTGCAGACGCGCCGGGAGTGGGCCGAGAAGGAGTCACCGGCCGTGGTCATCGACGTCGACGGGGTCGAGGTGACCAGGCGCCTCCAGCCGGGAGGGGTGCTGTCCATCCCGCCGACGACCGGTCGCACGCTGACCCTGACGTTCACGCACATCCCGGGTCCGAGGAAGCCGGGTGTGGGTGCTCTCGAGCTCGAGGAGCTGGAGCTGCTGGGCCGGACCCTTCCTTCGGCTCCGGTGAGCGTCGAGGCACCGTGCGGTGAGGGCCCACGACTGACGATCGACGGCACCTCCGTCCCGACGGAGGCGAGCGCTCGCCGGGACGCGCTGTTCGGGCTGTCCCAGGTCACCTGGCGAGCCTGCGAGCCCGTCGAGGTGGGCAGCCTTCCCCGTCACCGCGTGGTGCTCGAACCGTGGCAGGGCATGCCCCCCCGCTCGCTCGTCCTCACCACCGCTGGCCCGCCGGACGGCGCCGCGGCCCCGGTCGCCGTGGAGATGCGTCGACTCGGTCCCACCGAGATCCACGCGAGCGTCGACAAGGGCGCCCCGCGGGTCCTCGTCATGACGGAGAATGTCAACGCCGGATGGGAGGCAACCCTCGCGGGTCGAGCTCTCGAACCCCAGACGCTGGATGCTCGACGTCAGGGATTCGTCGTGCCTGCGGGTGCCGGTGGCGACCTCGTCATCCGCTTCACCCCAGACGGGCCCTACCGCGCCGGCCTGCTCGTCGGAGGGCTTCTCGCACTGCTGGTGCTCGTCGTCGCGCTGCTCCCGGGGCGAGCTCCGGCCAGAGCGGCGCCGCACGTGACGACCGCGGGACGGCCCCGCCTCGCGGCGGGAGCGGTCGTCGGGGCGGGGGTGCTCACAGCGGGACCGGCGGGTGCCGCGATGGCACTCGCCGCGGTCCTCGTGGTCCGCCGGGTCGCCGTCCCGCGGTGGTTCTGGCCGACGGCCGTCCTCGTGCTCGGGGTCCTCGCCGCCGCGACCCAGGCCGTGCTCGCGCCCGGCGCCCTGGGGTCGTCAGTGGTGGAGGGGAGCGTTCGAGCCCTCGTGCTCGCGGCGTTCGGCCTCGCCGCGGCGGCGTCGAGCCAGGAACCGCCCCGCCGCACGCGATGACGGGACCTCCACCCATCGATGGGTGGCTGCCGCCAACCCCAGACTGAGGGGCACGCCCAGAGCCAGGAGTGGCAGCAGGGCGCCGGTGAACTCACGGACTCCCGTCACGGCATACAGACCGATGAACACGGGGACGTGCCACAGGAACAGGCCGTAGCTGATGACGCCCAGATAGCGGACCGTGGGATGCGAGAGGGCGGCCCGATAACCGGACGCCCCGCCGTGGGTGAGGGGCAGCAGCAGGCCGGACGCGACGATGCCGGACAGGGCGGTGCGCACGACCACGTCGGTCGACGTCCCCGGAGAGAGGTCCAGCCCACCCGCGATCGGGGTGGTGGCCAGGAGGTAGGCCCCCGCCGCCACGGCGAGACACGCGACCACGTCGCCGCCCCATCGGGAAAGAACGCGACTGACCGGATGCCGGGGGGCGAAGAGAGTCTCCGCGCAGATCATCCCGATGAGGAAGTGCGGAGCGCGTGAGTGCAGCCACCGGTCGTAGAAGATGTCCGCACCCACGACCGCGTCGCCCCCGAAGCCGGAGGTCGCTGTGAGGGTGACCGTGAGCACACACAGCACCGCCAGGGGGGCGAAGGCGTGCCGGCGGCGCAACGGTCGCAGGCCGAGCACCGCGAGGGGGAGGGTCACGTAGAAGGCGATCTCCGTCGCGATGCTCCACGACTGTCCGAACGCACCGATCCAGGCGTCCGGCCAGTAGATCTGCAGGGCTGCGGCGTGGATGACGACATCACGCACGGGGGGCGTCGCGCCGACCGCCACCACGGCGAGCACCAGCCAGTACGCGGGGAGGAGGCGCGCGGCTCGCCTCACCCCATACCCGACGACGTCGAGCCTGCCCCCGGCGTCGGCGGCGATGAGGCCACGGTGGAGCAGGAATCCGGACAGGGCGAAGAAGATCGCGACGCCGAAGTCGCCACGGGACCACAGCCGTCCGACCAGTCCACCGGTGGCTCCGAATCCGGTGAGGAAGGCGGCGTGGGTGAGGACCACGAGGCCGGCTGCGAGAGCGCGCAGGCCGTCCAGCGCAGGAATCACCGTGACCACGGGGTCGTGGGCTGATTCCGTCGCGGCCATGGCCGAATCGTAGGCGAGGCCGACATCGCCACACATCCCTCGACCTGCGCCTACCCACTGGTAGGGTCCAGCCAGACCCGCCCCACTTGAGACAAAGGTGTCCCGCAGATGCGCAGAATTATCGGTCTGGTGCTGATGGGCCTTGGTGGCTTCCTGCTCGCCACAGCCGTCCTGGCCCTCGTCTACATCCCCGGCGCGGTCAAGAAGACCCCCCTCGACACCGACTCGTACACCCGACTGACGGGCAACGCGACCGCGCTGCCGACCGGTGACGGGGCCCCGGTCAAGGCGCTGAGCCACACCGTGGCCGACGGCAGCAAGTCCGACGGCGACGTCGTCGTCTTCGACACCTTCACCTGCCTCATCACCAACCCGGACGGTGACTCGCCGGACTGCGTCGACGACACGGACCCCGATCGTCGTCTCGTGACGGCGACCACCGACCGGTTCGCGGCCGACCGTCGCACCGGCCTCTCCGTCAACGACGAGAAGTACATCGGCGACGCCCAGCCGCACGAGGGTCTCGTCAACAAGTTCCCCTTTGACGTCGAGAAGAAGACCTACCCGTTCTGGGACGGCATCCTCGACCGCGCGGTCGAGGCCAACTTCGAGGGTGAGGAGAAGGTCGACGGCTGGGACACCTACAAGTTCGTCATCGACGTCAACGACGAGCCGGCCGAGATCTCCAACGGCATCCAGGGCACCTACTCGGACCTCAAGACGATGTTCGTCGACCCCCGCACTGGCTCGATCCTCAAGCAGACCGAGCAGCAGGAGCGTGTCCTCGACAGCGGCACGACGGTGCTCGACCTCGACTTCGGCTTCACTGACGAGACGGTGAAAGCCAACATCGACTCGGCCAGGGACAGCGGTTCCCGACTGGGACTCATCGGCCGCCTTCCGCTCATCGCGGGCCTGTTGGGCCTTCTCTCCATGGCTGCCGGGTTCTTCCTCTCCCGCCGCGCCGGCGGCGACGACGAGCTGCGCACCGACGGCACCCGCGGTCCCGACGGCGACTCCCATGTCGCCGACGACACCCGGAACATCGACGTCTTCGGCGACGACGAGGCCACCCGCAGCCGATCCGACCTGAACCGCCGCTGACGTGCGCGCCGTCGTCACCGGCGGCGCGGGATTCCTCGGGTCGCACCTGTGCGAGGCCCTGATCCGGCGTGGCGACGAGGTCGTCTGCCTCGACAACTTCCTCACCGGCACCCCGGCCAACGTCGCGCACCTGTTGGAGGAGCCGGGCTTCCACCTCATCCGGTCCGACGTCACGGAGTTCGTGCACGTCGGTGGTCAGGTCGACCTGATCCTCCACTTCGCCAGCCCCGCCTCGCCGATCGACTACCTCAAGCTGCCCATCGAGACGCTGAAGGTGGGATCGATCGGGACGCTTCACGCGCTGGGCCTCGCCCGTGACAAGGGAGCCCGGTTCGTCCTGGCCTCGACGTCCGAGGTCTACGGGGATCCGGCCATCCACCCGCAGCCGGAGAGCTACTGGGGGCACGTCAACCCGGTTGGTCCTCGTGGCGTCTACGACGAGGCCAAACGCTTCGCGGAGGCGCTCACGCTTGCGTACCGCAACACCCACGACGTCGACTCCGCGATCGTGCGGATCTTCAACACGTTCGGCCCGCGGATGCGCCCAAACGACGGGCGGGCCATCCCCAACTTCATCCGTCAGGCGTTGGCGGGGGAGCCGGTGACCGTCGCCGGGGACGGATCACAGACGAGGTCGATCTGCTACGTCGATGACCTCGTGGAGGCGATCCTGCGCATGGCCGACGGCCGGCACCACGGCCCGATCAACATCGGCAACCCGCACGAGATCTCGATGCTGGACCTCGCCGACAAGATCATCGGGCTGACAGGGTCGTCCTCGACGGTCCGGCACATCGACCGGCCGGTGGACGACCCGACCGTGCGCCAGCCCGACACGACGCTCGCGCGTGAGGTGCTGCAGTGGGAGCCCAAGGTGGAGATGGACGACGGGCTCACCCGCACCATCCAGTGGTTCCGGGAAGTGCATCCCTGACCGTCGGGCTCAGCGCTTCCGGCAGACGAAGATCGCCGTGCCCGGGATGAGCGCGCCCCTCGTCGGTGACCACCCGCCCCACGTCTCGGTGTTGTCCTCCGGCCACTCCGGCTCGACGACGTCCTCGAGGACCAGCCCGGACGCGACGATCTCACGCACCCGGTCACCCATCGTCCGGTGATGCTCGACGTAGGTCGCACGGCCGTCGGCGTCGGTCTCGACGTACGGCGTGCGGTCGAAGTAGCTGAGCCGCACGGTGAGCCCCGCCTCGCTCGGGTCGTCGGGAAAGGCCCACCGCACCGGGTGGGTCGTCGAGAACACGAACCGGCCGCTTGGGCGCAGCACGCGGCATACCTCCTGCATGACCGCCGCGCTGTCGGCGACGAACGGGACGACCCCGTATGCCGTGAAGACCGTGTCGAAGCTCGCGTCACCGAACGGGAGGGCGAGGGCGTCGCACTGGAGCAGCGGGGGAGCGGTGCCGGTGCGCTCGCTCAGCTCGCGGCCGACGGCGAGCATCCCCATCGAGAGGTCGCTCGCGACGACCGAGGCTCCGACGTGGCGCCGCAGCCATCGCGCGCACTGGCCCGCGCCGGCGCCGATCTCGAGGATGCGCTCGTCCGGGGTCGCCCGGAGCAGGTCGAGCATCTCCTCGGTCCAGCCCTCGGGGCCCCAGACGAACTCGTCGTCGCCGAGGAAGCCGCCGTGCTCGGTGTAGTAGCCGGCCGCCTCACCGTCCCACCAGGCACGGTTCGCGGCCTGGGTCTCGCCGGTTCCGGCGGTGCGTCGCCCGACCGCGTCACCCACCGGGACACCCGCTTTGACCGCCCACAGCCAACCTCGGTAGGGTGACCGAGCACTCGTGTGTGCTCACGCGTGCCCGCAAGGGCGTGCGAGCGGGCCGGGGGCACCCAGTTCCATCCCATCGCATCCATCTGTCCACATCGGAGTTCCTACTACATGACTGCCAGCACGGTCGCCAAGACCGCCCCTCAGATTGCCATCAACGACATCGGCTCTGAGGAAGAACTTCTCGCCGCCATCGACGCGACGATCAAGCACTTCAACGATGGCGACATCGTCGAGGGCATCATCGTCAAGGTGGACCGCGACGAGGTCCTGCTCGACATCGGCTACAAGACCGAGGGCGTCATCCCCTCGCGCGAGCTGTCGATCAAGCACGACATCGACCCCAACGAGGTCGTCAAGGTCGGCGACGAGGTCGAAGCACTCGTTCTCCAGAAGGAGGACAAGGAAGGCCGCCTCATCCTGTCCAAGAAGCGGGCTCAGTACGAGCGCGCCTGGGGCACGATCGAGAAGGTCAAGGAGGAGGACGGCGTCGTCACCGGCACCGTCATCGAGGTCGTCAAGGGTGGGCTCATCCTCGACATCGGCCTGCGTGGCTTCCTCCCCGCCTCCCTCGTCGAGATGCGTCGGGTCCGCGACCTCCAGCCGTACGTCGGCAAGGAGATCGAGGCCAAGATCATCGAGCTCGACAAGAACCGCAACAACGTGGTCCTGTCGCGTCGTGCGTGGCTCGAGCAGACCCAGAGCGAGGTCCGCACGACCTTCCTCAAGGAGCTCCAGAAGGGCCAGGTCCGTTCGGGCGTCGTGTCCTCCATCGTCAACTTCGGTGCGTTCGTGGACCTCGGCGGCGTCGACGGTCTCGTCCACGTCTCGGAGCTGTCCTGGAAGCACATCGACCACCCGTCCGAGGTCGTCGAGGTCGGCGACGAGGTCACCGTCGAGGTGCTCGACGTCGACATGGACCGTGAGCGTGTCTCCCTGTCGCTGAAGGCGACGCAGGAGGACCCGTGGCAGCACTTCGCCCGCACGCACGCCATCGGCCAGGTCGTCCCCGGCAAGGTCACCAAGCTCGTCCCCTTCGGTGCGTTCGTGCGCGTCGAGGACGGCATCGAGGGCCTCGTCCACATCTCCGAGCTGGCCGAGCGCCACGTGGAGCTGCCGGAGCAGGTCGTCACCGTCGGCGCCGACATCTTCGTCAAGGTCATCGACATCGACCTCGAGCGTCGTCGCATCTCGCTCTCCCTCAAGCAGGCCAACGAGGACGGCGCCGGGCTCACCGAGTTCGACCCGACCCTCTACGGCATGGCCGCGGAGTACGACGAGGCGGGCAACTACAAGTACCCCGAGGGCTTCGACTCCGAGACCAACGAGTGGCTCGAGGGCTACGAGAAGCAGCGTGAGGTCTGGGAGAAGCAGTACGCCGAGGCGCACACCCGCTGGGAGTCGCACCGCACGCAGGTCGAGGACGCCGCCAAGGCCGACGCCGAGGCTGCCGCCGGTGGTGGCGACAACGCCACCTCCTACAGCAGCGACTCGGCCTCCGCGTCGTCGTCGTCCTCCTCGTCCACCGACGACGAGGGTTCGGACTCGCGTCCGGCCGCGCCGCCGGCCAGCGAGGGCACCCTCGCCTCCGACGAGGCCCTCGCCGCGCTGCGCGAGAAGCTCACCGGTAACTGAGCCGTCCGGCATACCTCGCGTATGCCGTGACGCACGACCGAAGGCCCGGTTTCCCTCGCGGGGGCCGGGCCTTCGGCCTCACCCCACCACTGATTGCGCATTCCGGTCGAAGGAACCCGACTCATTGCGCATTCCGGTGGCTCCGCGAACCGGTGCGGCTTCCGCGGTCTGACCGGAATGCGCAATGAGTCGGACGGGCAGCGGGGACGTCCGCGTCGTCGGGGCTCGTGCCAGAGTGGGGCGCATGGCACGCACCATCGCGACGAGCACCACGGTCGACCTCGAGACGCTGCTGGAGTTCGTCCGGCCACGCCACCACCTCGTCCTCACGACGACCCGACGCGACGGCCGCCCGCAGGCCTCGCCCGTGACCGGTGGCGTCGACGAGGACGGCCGCATCGTCATCTCGACCTACCCCGAGCGCGCCAAGACGGCCAACGCCCGTCGGGACCCGCGGGTCAGCGTGCTCGTGCTGTCGGACGACTTCGACGTCCCCTGGGTGCAGGTCGACGGCGAGTGCGAGGTCATCGACATGCCCGAGGCCGCGGACGCGATCGTCGACTACTACCGCTGCATCTCGGGGGAGCACCCCGACTGGGACGAGTACCGGCAGGCCATGCGCGAGCAGGACAAGTCGCTGCTCCGCATCACGCCGACGAGATGGGGCCCGGTGGCCACGGGCGGCTTCCCGGCCCGGCTCGCCGAGTGAGCGCCAGCCACCCGCCGTAGGGCAGTCAGCTCGTCGTGGACCGCCGGCCGGTCGCCGTCAGCGAGGTGACGACCTGGCGCAGCGTCGGGTGCTCGACGTCGGCGGCCGTGGCCCAGTAGGCGCGGTGCCGGTAGGCCGTGCCGGGCTCCTCGTCGACCCGTCCGCCGTCGCAGCCGAGGTAGCGCCCGCCGCCGAGCCGGACCATGAAGGCGCCCGCCGCGACGTCCCACGAGTTCGTGTGCAGGTCGAAGGTGGCGTCGGCGCGCCCCGTCGCGACCTGGGCCAGACCCAGCGCGCCGCTGCCGAGGGTGCGCACGGCGCCGTAGGCACCCACGAGGCGACCGCTGGCGGCCAGCGCGTCCTCGCCGAACGTCGCGAGGTCGACGCCCCGGGGGAAGGTCGACAGGACGAGGGCGTCGATCTCCCGCTCGACCCGCCTCGGCCGGGCCGGCGTCCCGTTGACGGTCACCCCGGTGACGTCCGCGGCATACACCTCGCCCAGCGCCGGTGCGGCGATGACGCCGGCGACGACGACGTCGTCCACCGCGGCCGCGATCGAGACGCACCAGAACGGCAGCCCGTGGCTGAAGTTCACCGTCCCGTCGATCGGGTCGACGTGCCACGTCACTGGACCCGTGCCGGTCGTGCCGCCCTCCTCACCCACGACGACGCTGCCGGGCACCGCGTCCGTGAGCGCCGCGCGCAGGATCGCCTCGGACGCGTGGTCGTGCTCGGTGACGAGGTCGTGGGGCCCGCCCTTGAGCTCCACCTCCATCGGACGCCGGAAGACGTCGACGAGGTATGCCGCAGCGAGGCCCGCCGCGTGCTCGGCCACTTCGCGGAGACGGACCGACTCGTCGCGGGCCACCGGCGAGGGGGTCACGGGGTGTCGGCGGCGACCGGCATGAGCCAGGCTCGACCTTCCTCGAAGCCCACGTCGAGGAAGTCGCCCTGGGTGAACGTCTCGTGGGCGTGCGGGTCCGCCACCGAGACCACGAGGTTGCCGGCCTCGGTCTCGATGTCGTACTCGATCGCCTCGCCGTAGAACATCGAGGACAGCACCCGGCCCACCGAGCCACCGACCTCGCGGCTGTCGGTCGCGGAGAGGCGCACCGACTCCGGGCGGACCATGAGGGTCACCGCGTCACCGGCGGCGACGGCGGGGTGCTTGCCGACGCTCCACCGCTTGCCGAGGACACCGACCTCGGCGCCGTCGTCGCGCACCTCGTGCACGTCGACGTCGAGGAAGTTGGCGCGACCGATGAAGTCCGCGACGAACACCGACGCGGGGTGGCGGTAGATCTCCTGCGGGGTGTCCACCTGCTCGATGACCCCGACGTTCATGACGACGATCCGGTCCGACATCGTCATGGCCTCGTCCTGGTCGTGCGTGACGAAGATCGTCGTGATGCCGAGGCGGCGCTGGAGCCGGCGGATCTCGCCGCGCATCTGGACCCGCAGCTTGGCGTCGAGGTTGGAGAGCGGCTCGTCGAAGAGCAGCACTTTGGGGCGCATGACGAGGGCCCGGGCCAGGGCGACGCGCTGCTGCTGCCCACCGGACATCTGGTGCGGCGCGCGGTCACGGTAGGGGCCGAGGTTCATCGACGTCAGCGCGGTCTCGACCTCCTCCCTCACGCGGGCCGAGGGGAGCTTCTTGAGCTTGAGGCCGTACGCGACGTTGTCGAAGACGGTCATGTGGGGGAAGAGCGCGTAGGACTGGAAGACCATCGCCATTGGTCGCTTGTTGGGTGCGATCTTGTTGATGACCTCGTCGTCGAGGCGGATCGTGCCGGCGGTGGGCGTCTCGAAGCCGGCGATCATGCGCAGGGTCGTCGTCTTCCCGCAGCCCGACGGCCCGAGCAGCGTGATGAACTCACCCGGCTCGATGTCGAGGTCGATGTCCTTGACCGCGGGGGTGCCGGTCTTGTCGTCGCCGTAGATCTTGCGCAGGTCGCGCAGGGTGACCCGGCCTGGGGTGGCGGTCGCGAGGGCCTCCCGGGCTGACTCGATGGTCGCGTCGGGCTGAGTGGTCATGGCATTCTCCGGGGTGGCGGTCATCGGCGTTGGATGCCGCGGATCGAGGGGTGGAGCATCGCCAGGTTGAGCAGTCCGATGAAGCTCAGCACGATGACGATGAGGATGGCGCAGTAGGCGAAGGCGTTGCCGAACCGGCCAGAGTCGACCTCGGCGAGGATCTGGCTCGTCATGATCTTGGTCTGCGGGGTCGTGATGAACACGATGGGCGACAGCGTGGTCATCGAGCGCGCGAACGCATAGGTCAGGCCGGCGAGCAGAGCCGGGCGGATCAGGGGGAGCGTCACGGTCCTGAACGTCGTCAGGCTGCTGGCCCCGAGGCTGGTCGCCGCCTCGTCGATCGCCGGGTTGATCTGCTGCAGGGCGGAGATGCCGGCCCGCTGCCCCGTGGGAAGCGACCTCGCCACGAACACCATGACGATCGCCATGGCCCCACCGAGGATGGCCGAACCGCCGGCGACCGCGGGGAACCACTGTCTGCCGGCGAAGACCGTGGGCGTGTTGAACGCGATGGCGTAGCCGATGCCGATGACCGTGCCGGGGACGGCCAGACCGAGCATGCCGATGAAGTCCATGAGACCGGAGGTGCGCTTGAGCTTGCGGACGACGAGCCAGGCGATGAGCATGCCGAGCAACCCGGCGATCGGGGTGGCGATGAGGGCGAGCAGGGTGGTCGTGAACATCGCGTCCGAGCCGATGCCCGCGAGGACGAAACGGTAGTGGTCCAACGTGAAGTCGTTGTTGACACCGAAGATCTTGACGAACCCGCCGAAGACCACCGTGGCGTACATGAGGATGACGAGCGAGGCGACGGCGACCGCGACGACGAGCATCGGGATGCGCAGCGCCGGTGCGGTGATGAGCTCGGGGGAGCCGGCCGGCTTGCCCGTGACCGAGACGACGTTCTTGCGGCTGACCCAGTAACGCTGGATGAGGAAGACGCTGAGGGCCGGCAGGAGCAGGACGAGCGAGTATGCCGCCCCGCCGGCGACGTTGTACTCGCCCACGACGGCGAGGTAGGCCCGGGACGCGAGCACCGTGTAGTCGCCGCCCAGGACGAGGGGGTTGGCGAGGTCGGCGATCGACTCGACGAAGAGCAGCAGCACCGACCCGGCGATGCCCGGGATGAGCATCGGCAGGGTGACCGACGTGAAGATCTTGAGCTTGTTGGCGCCGAGGTTGGCGGCGGCCTCGTCGAGGCTGGGGTCGAGGCTCTCGAGCATGCCCTTGAGGTTCATGTAGGCCACGGGGAAGAACGAGAGCGTGAGCACGAGGGTGAGTCCCTTGAGCCCGTAGATGTCGATCTGCTGACCGAAGACACCGTTGCTGATCATGCCGTTGCGCCCGAACAGGGTGATCGCCGCGGTGGCGACGGCGAACGGTGGCGACACGATGGGCATGAGCGAGATGAGGTGCAGGAGCTTCTTGCCGCGGAACTTCAGGCGCACCTGCGCGTAGGCCATGACGAACCCGACCGCGGTCCCGAGCAGGGAGACGATCACCCCGAGCTGGACGGTGTTCCACAGGATGCCGCGGTTGACCGGATTGCTCAGCATGGAGCTGACGATCGACCAGCCCTCGGCGGAGAAGGCCACCGTGAGGATGCGCACCAGCGGCAGACCGACGATGACGGAGAGAAGCAGGGCGACGACGACCACCATCACGAGGAGGGAGATGTCGCGCCCGGAACCGCGACGCGGTCGGGACGAGGGTGAGCTCGTCCCGACCGGGTCGGCGGCTGCGGGCCGCAGCGTTGCGGTCATGTGTGGTCCGGCGCCGTCACTCCTTGGGAGCGGGCGCGACCTCGGCGTCGAACTTCGCGGTCAGGACCTTCTTCTTCTCACCGGCGGCGACGGAGTCGTACTCGACGAGCTTGACCTCGTCGAGCTTGACCATGTCCTCGGTGATCTTGGCGTCCGGGTGGGTCGGGATCTGGAAGCTGCCGACGGTCGGGCCGATGTCCTGGTGGTCGGGGGTGAGCGTCCAGTCGATGAACTTCTTCGCGTTCTCGGCGTTGGGCCCGCCCTTGACCACGGAGACGGCACCGATCTCGTAGCCGCTGCCCTCACTCGGGAAGGTCGACTCGAGCATGTCGAAGCCCTCCTTCTGGTACTTGACGCAGTCGTGGCTGAAGATCACGCCGACCGCGACCTCACCGCGACCCGCCATCTGGCCGGGAGCCGAGCCGCTCTTGGAGTACTGCAGGACGTTCTGGTGGAGCTTGCCGAGGTAGTCGAAGGTCTTGGCCTCGTCCATGCCGTTGAGGACCATCTGCGTCCACACCGCGGTGTAGGACGTCCCCGACGTCGAGGGGTGCGCGATCGCGACCTGCTTCTTGAGCTTCGGGTCGAGGAGCTCGGCCCACGACGTCGGTGCCGCCGTGACGCCGGCCTTGGTGAGCTGGTCCTTGTTGGAGCAGAAGCCGAGCACGCCGACGTAGGTGCCGGTCCACTTGCCGTCCTTGTCCTTGTACTTGTCCGGGATCTTCGCGGCGTTGGCCGACACGTAGGGCTCGATGAGCCCGGAGTTGAAGGCGGCGACGTGGCCGTCGGAGGGCCCGCCGTAGAGGACGTCGAACTCCGGCTTGGACTTCGCGGCGTCGAGGCGGGCCACGCCCTCACCTGAGCTCATGCGCACGAACGAGGTCTTGATGCCCGAGGCCTTGGTGAAGGCTGCGGCCATGGCCTGGCACTGCTCCTCCTGCGGTGTGCAGGCGACGACGACCTCGCCGGTGCCCTTGATCGACCCACCGGCGGAGCTGCTGCTCGACGAGGTGGTGGTGGGGGTCTCCTCGACCGCGCAGCCGGCGAGGAGTGCGGTCACTCCGAGGGGCACGGTGAGGAGAAGTGCGGACGTACGGGTACGGGGCATGGCGGCTGACTCCTTTGTCAATGACCGACCGTGTCGCACACGGCCTGCTGCGCGCTGACACTAGGTGACGCGACGGCCCCCGGGGTCACGGAACGGGCGTCACTCGGTCACTGTTCTGTGACCGAGTCCTCGCCCTCCGACGGCACGACGTAGCGGTAGCCCACGCCTCGCACGCTGCGGATGCAGCCGCGCGCCGCCGGGTCCGACGCCTCGAGCTTGAGCCGCAGGCGGTAGACGGCGGTCTTGAGCAGCTCACGACCCCCGAGCGGCTGGGGGTCGCCCCAGCCGAGGAGCAGAAGCTGGCGGAAGGGCAGGTCCTCGCCCGGGTGCGTCACCAGGGCTGCTACGAGCCGGTACTCGTGCGGCGTGAGGTCGACCCGCTTGCCCTTGACGTATGCCGTGGCCGCCCGCAGGTCGAGGGTCACCGGTCCCGCCTGGGCGATGCTCCCACTGCTCAGCGGAGACCGCCGCACGAGGCCGGCGGCGCGCAGCGCCAGCTCGCGCGGGTGGAACGGCTTCGCGACGTAGTCGGACGCGCCCGCCTCGAGGCCGGCGATGCGCTGCGACGTCTCGCCGAGGGCCGTGAGCAGGATGACGGGCACCGGCCTCGTCGTGGTGATCCGGCGGCAGAGCTCGACGCCGGACATCCCGGGCAGCATGACGTCGAGGACGACGAGGTCGATGTGCTGCTCCGCGAGGACGGCCCAGCCCTCCTCGGCCGAGCCGGCCGTCACCGTGCTGAAGTCCTGCGTCTCCAGCGCGAACGTGATGATGTCGCGCATCGCCGGCTCGTCCTCGACGACGAGCGCCCGCCACGGCTCACTGCTCACCGGGACCCCCGGCCGGGAAGGTGACGAGCATCGTCGTGCCGTGCTGCGCGATGGTGTCGACGAGGATGCGACCGCCGTGCAGCTCGGCGATGTGCGAGGAGATGTAGAGCCCGAGCCCGGTGCCCTCGCCGAGCGGGGCGCCGCTGGAGAACCGCTCGAAGAGGCGCGAGCGCTCCTCCTCGTTCATCCCTCGACCCTGGTCGCTGATGGCGATGACGACGTTCCCGTCGGCGGTGTGACCGCGCACGACCACCGCGTTCCCGGGGGTGTCGTCGTGGCGCAGGGCGTTGCCGACGAGGTTGCTCACGAGCTGGTGGATGAGCTGCGGGTCGAGGTGGACCCGCGTGGGTGGCCCGGGTGCGTCGAGGGCGATCGCGCGGTGGTGGTGCACCTGGCGCAGCTCGCGCACGACCGAGCGCAGGTACGAGCGCAGCTCGACCTGGCGCAGGTGCACCTCGAAGAGCCCCGCCTCGATGCGGGCGTGGGCCAGCAGGTCCTCGGTGAGGGTGATGACGTGCTCGGCGCTGCCGGAGATCGTGTCGACGAACTTGGCCTGGGTCGGGGTGAGCGGTCCGGGCGTCTGCTCGGCGAGGAGGTCGGCGGACCCCTTGATGAGCGCCAGCGGCGTGCGCACCTCGTGGCTGAGGACCGAGACCTGGTCGGCCCGGCGCAGCGCGAGGTCGTGGAGCCGCCCGATCTCGTGGCTGCTCGTGCGCAGGCGCAGGTGGAGACGGCGCACCCACCATCCGAGCAGGACGGTGGTGAGCCCCAGCGTTAGGAGGCCCACCTGCAGGGCCGGTGTCATGGAGGTGACCCTACGACCCGGCGGCACCCGGCATACGCATCCTTCGCGACAGACGGGAGAACGGGTATGCCGGACGGAGAGCCGGGTGGCGAGCACACTGGGGCCATGGGCAACCGGGCCACCAGAGGACTCGTCGTCGCCGTCGCCGCGCTGGTCCTCCTGGCGGTCGGTGCCGGGGTCTTCGCCGCACTGCGCCCGGGACCGCAGCTGGCGGCCGGGTCGCCGGAGGCGAGGGTGCGCGACTACGTCGCCGCGCTGTACGAGCACGACCCCGCCACGGCCGCCGAGCAGCTCGATCCGGACGGCCGGTGCGACGAGGACGACCTGCAGGGAGTCTTCCTCGACGGGCGGGCCCGGGTGGTGCTGCGTGAGAGCGTCACGGAAGGCGACACCGCCAGGGTGCGCGTCGACCTCGTCCGCTCGGGGGCCGGGCCGCTCGGCGGTGGAGAGAACCGGGAGCCGGCCAGCTTCGAGCTGCGCCGCGAGGGTGACCGGTGGGTCATCACCGGTGAGCCCTGGCCGACCTTCTCGTGCAACGCCCCGAAGGAGGGGCGGTGATCTTCTCCCTCGTCCTGCTCGCCGTCCTGGTGGGGGCCGCCGTGGCGGTCGGGAGCGCCCTCAGCCGTCGGCGCCAGCGGGACGCAGCCCCGGGGGCCGGCGCCCCCGTCGAGGGGTCGGGGATCCGCCGGTTCTTCCAGTACCTCCTGCTGGCCGGGCTGCTCTTCGCGTCGGCCTCCGGGGTCACCGGCCTGCTGGGGCGGGTGCTGGACCGCGGCGACGTCCTCGTCGACGACGACGCCGCGCTCGCCCTGCAGCTGACGTTCACCCTCATCGCCCTTCCGTTGTGGGCCCTGCTCGCCCGGTGGACCCGGCGCCGGCTGCACACCGTCCCCGCCGAGGCCGGCTCCACGGGGTGGGCAGTCCACCTCACGGTGGTCGGCCTCGTCTCCCTCGTCGTCGCCATGACCGGCTGGCACGAGGCGCTGTCGGTGCTGCTCCTCCCCGGCCGCGACGACCCCGGCTCCGCCCTCGCGCAGGCACTGGTCTGGTCGCTGGTCTGGGCCCTGCACCACTGGTGGGGGCCGCGGGTCACGCCACGCCGGCACCTGCGACCCCTCCACCTCGTGGGGTCGCTCATCGGTCTCGTCACCGCGGCCACGGGCCTGGTCCGGCTGGTCGCGTCGGCGCTGCGCGTCGTGCTCGACCTCGACGGCGAATCCATCGTGGACACGACGACACCTCGCGTCGTCGAGGCCGGCATCGTCTTCGCCGTCGGCGCCGCGGCGTGGGTGGCCTACTGGCAGCGGCGCGCGGCTCACGACGAGCGCGACGGGCCCTGGCTCGCCCTGGTGCTCCTCGCCGGCGTGGGCGGGGGACTGGTGGCCGCGGTCGCCGCGGTGAGCCTCGCGTCGTACTCCGTCCTCGTCTGGCTGGTCGGCGACCCCCGGGCCGCGAGCGCGAGCGAGCACTTCGCCTCCCTGCCCGGCCAGGTCGCGACGGCGCTGGTGGGGCTGGTGGTGTGGTGGTACCACCGGGTCCTGCTCGACGCGGACGGCGCACCGGAGAGTGCCCCGGGGAGTGCCTCGAAGAGTGTCCCCGAGCGTGCCCCGGAGCGGACCGAGGTGCGGCGGGTGTACGAGTACCTGCTCGCCGCCATCGGGCTCCTCGCCGCGGGCTCCGGCCTGGTGATGCTCATCGTCACCATGGTCGAGGCGGTCGCCGCGGGCCCGGACGTCCTCGCCGGCGCGAGCGCCGTCAACGCGCTGCTCGGCGCCCTCGTGCTGCTGGCCGTCGGGCTGCCGGTGTGGTGGTGGCACTGGAGCCGGGCGCAGCGGGCCCGGTCCGAGCATCCCGCCCCGGAGGTGGTGTCACCGACCCGGCGCGCCTACCTGCTCGTGCTCTTCGGCGTCATGGGCGTGACCGCGGTCGTCACCGTGATGACGCTCGTCTACCTCGTGCTGCAGGACGCCCTGGCCGCGGGCGTCGACGTCGAGACGCTCCGCAGCGTCCGTTTCGCGCTGGGCATCCTCGTGACGACGTCGCTGCTCGCGGCCTACCACTGGACGGTCTTCCGCGCCGACCGGGACGAGACCGAGGAGCTGGAGCGTGCGGGTCTGCTGCCGGCCCGTCCGGGGACGCCGCCGCAGGCGCCACCTCCGCAGGCCGCCCGCCGACGGCGTGTCCTGCTCGTCGGCGCCGGGGACGGCGCGTCGGCCGAGCTGCGCGGCGACGGCCTCGACCTCGAGCTCGTCCGGCGCACCGACGTCACCGTGCCGGCCGCGTCGGTCGGCGAGCTCCGGGAGGTCCTCGCCCGGTACCCGGAGGGAGACCTGCTCCTGCTCGAGGAACCCGACGGCCTCCGCGTCGTGCCCATCCAGCACGACCGCTGACCGCGGCTAGGTTGGGGCCCATGCTGCGCGTGGGTCTCACCGGGGGAATCGGGTCGGGCAAGTCCACGGTCGCGCGTTGCCTGGCCGACCTCGGTGCGGTCGTCGTCGACGCCGACGCCGTCGCCCGTGAGGTCGTCGAACCCGGTATGCCGGCCCTCGCCGCCGTCCGTGACCGCTTCGGGGACGCCGTGTTCGGCTCCGACGGATCGCTGGACCGGACGGCCCTCGGGCGCGTCGTCTTCGGGGACGCGGGTGCGCTGGCCGACCTCGAGGCGATCACCCACCCGGCCATCTGGCGCCGGAGCGACGAGCTCATGGCTGCGGCCGACGACGACGCGGTGCTCGTCCACGACATGCCGCTCATCGTCGAGAAGGCCATGGGCGACCGCTACCACCTCGTCGTCGTCGTGGGCGCGTCGCAGGAGTCGCGGCTCGAGCGGCTCGTCTGGGACCGCGGCATGGACCCCGCCGACGGCCGCTCCCGGATCGGCGCCCAGGCCGACGACGACGCCCGCAGGGCCGCCGCCGACGTCTGGCTCGACAACGAGGGGAGCCGCGACCACCTCGACGTCGAGGTCCGCAGGCTCTGGGGCGAGCGGCTGGAACCCTTCAACGAGAACCTCGTCCACCGCACTCGTGCCGTCCGTCCGGACCCGCTCACCCTGAGCCAGCCCAGGGTCGAGTGGCCCGCGGAGGCGGCGCGGCTGGTGGCGCGGATCCGGCGCGCCCTGGGGGAGCGGGCCGTCACGGTGGACCACATCGGCTCCACCGCGGTTCCCGGTCTCGTCGCGAAGGACGTCATCGACCTGCAGGTCGGGGTCCGTGCGCTCGCCGAGGCCGACGACCGGGAGTTCGTGGACGCCCTGTGGCGGGCCGGCTTCCCCCGCGTGGGCGACACGGCGCAGGACAACGCCAAGGACGGCGGCGCGTGGCCCAAGCGGTTCCACGGCAGCGCGGACCCAGGTCGGATCGCGCACGTCCACGTGCGGGAGGTGGACGGTCCGGGCCACCGGTGGGCGCTGGCCTTCCGTGACTGGCTCCGGGTGGACGACGCCGCACGCGCGGAGTACGCCGCGCTCAAGCTGGAGCTCGTCGGCCGGGGGCTGTCGGCGTCGGACTACGCGGGCGCCAAGGAGCCGTGGTTCGACGCCGTCCACGACCGGGTGACGGGTCACTCCCCGGGGTAGCGCACCCCGACCTGGGCCCGGACCTCGTCGAGGACCTCCATGATCCGCAGGGTCTCGGCAGCCGGCAGGAGCGGGCTCTCGGTCAGCCCGGCGTCGACGCAGCGGGCCGCCTCGCACGCCTCGAAGTGCAGCCCGTGGGCGCGGCTCGACGGCTCCCACGACACGTCGGTCTCGGCGTCCCGCGAGACGAAGCGGACCCGCGACGGGCCGTACCAGCGGTTGTTGCGGTCGTCGGGGTCCCCGAGTTCGAGGCGCCCCTTCGTGCCGTTGATGCTCGCCGTCGTCGGGGTGCGCGACGTCATGGTGGCGTGGAGGAGCCCGCGACCGCCTCGGGAGCCGGTGACGAGCAGGGTGTCCTCGGCGTCGACGCCCTCGTCGGTGAGGCGGCCGGTGGCGGTGACCGCGTCGATGCCACCCAGGGCGAAGGACGCGAACGACGTCGGGTAGATCCCGAGGTCGAGCAGCGCACCGCCGGCGAGCGCGGGGTCGGAGAGCCGCTGCGGGCCGCCGGGGTACAGCGGCTGACCGTGGTCGGCGAAGACGTTCTCGACCTCGCCGAGCAGGCCCTGCTCGAGGCACTGGCGAACCACGTCGATGCCGGGGAGGAAGCGCGTCCACATGGCCTCCATGGCGAGCAGACCCTTGCTCGCGGCCGTGTCGAGGACCGCGCGGGCCTCGGCGGCGTTGCGGGTGAACGCCTTCTCGACGAGGACGGGCTTGCCGGCGCCCAGGGCGAGCAGCGCCTGCGCGTGGTGTTCCGAGTGCGGCGTCGCGACGTAGACGATGTCGACGTCGGGGTCGGCGACCAGCTCGTCGTACGACCCGTATGCCGTGTGCGCACCGAAGTCGTCCGCGAACGACCGCGCCCGGCCGAGGTCGCGGGAGGCGACCGCCTGGATCACCTGGTCGGTCTCGGCCCGGACCGCGGTGGACCACTCGCGGGCGATGTACCCGGGGCCGAGGATGCCCCACCGGAGCGTCGGGGCCGAGCGGGGGTCGGGGGTGCGGGGTGTCGGCAGCGTCATGGTCACGGCACCATCCTCGCACTGTCGGTGGGACGGCATACCGTGGTCGTATGCGTCCCACCACCGACCTCAAGCGCACCGTCGCACCGTTCCAGGTCGTGTCCGACTTCCAGCCCGCCGGTGACCAGCCGGCGGCGATCGCCCAGCTCACCGAGCGGATCAACGCCGGCCAGCAGAACGTCGTCCTGCTCGGTGCCACGGGCACCGGCAAGTCCGCGACGACCGCCTGGCTCGTCGAGCAGGTGCAGCGCCCCACCCTCGTCATGGCGCCCAACAAGACGCTGGCGGCGCAGCTCGCCAACGAGTTCCGTGAGCTGCTGCCCAACAACGCGGTCGAGTACTTCGTCAGCTACTACGACTACTTCCAGCCCGAGGCCTACGTCCCGCAGACGGACACCTACATCGAGAAGGACTCCTCGATCAACGACGAGGTCGAGCGGCTGCGGCACTCGGCGACCAACTCGCTGCTCACCCGGCGCGACGTCATCGTCGTCGCCTCCGTCTCGTGCATCTACGGCCTCGGCACCCCGCAGGAGTACGTCGACAAGATGGTCCAGTTGCGCGTCGGTGACGAGCTCGACCGCGACGACCTGCTGCGCCGCTTCGTCCAGATGCAGTACACCCGCAACGACCTCGCCTTCACCCGCGGGACGTTCCGGGTCCGGGGCGACACCGTCGAGATCATCCCGCAGTACGAAGAGCTCGCCGTGCGCATCGAGTTCTTCGGTGACGAGATCGACAAGATCTACACACTGCACCCGCTCACCGGCGAGATCGTGCGCGAGGAGACCGAGATGTACGTCTTCCCCGCCTCGCACTACGTCGCCGGTCCCGACCGGATGGAGCGCGCGATCGCCGGCATCGAGCACGAGCTCGAGGAGCAGCTCAGGACGTTCGAGAGCCAGGGCAAGATGCTCGAGGCCCAGCGCCTGCGCATGCGCACGACCTACGACATCGAGATGATGCGCCAGGTCGGGTCGTGCTCGGGCATCGAGAACTACTCGATGCACCTCGACGGGCGCACCGCCGGGACGGCGCCCAACTGCCTGCTCGACTACTTCCCCGAGGACTTCCTCCTCGTCCTCGACGAGTCGCACGTGACGGTGCCGCAGATCGGCGCTATGTACGAGGGCGACGCCTCACGCAAGCGGACCCTCGTCGACCATGGCTTCCGGCTCCCGTCGGCGATGGACAACCGCCCGCTCAAGTGGGAGGAGTTCCTCGAGCGGATCGGCCAGACGGTGTACCTGTCGGCGACGCCGGGCAACTACGAGATCGCCCGGGCCGACAGCGTGGTCGAGCAGATCATCCGCCCGACCGGGCTCGTCGACCCCGAGATCGTCCTCAAGCCGACCAAGGGCCAGATCGACGACCTCCTCCACGAGATCAACCTCCGGGCCTCCCGCAACGAGCGCGTCCTCGTCACCACCCTCACCAAGAAGATGGCCGAGGACCTCACCGACTACCTCCTCGACAAGGGCGTGCGGGTCCGCTACCTCCACTCCGACATCGACACCCTGCGCCGCGTTGAGCTGCTGCGCGAGCTGCGGCTCGGCGAGTACGACGTCCTCATCGGCATCAACCTCCTGCGCGAGGGGCTCGACCTTCCCGAGGTCTCGCTCGTCTCGATCCTCGACGCCGACAAGGAGGGCTTCCTCCGGTCGGCCCGCTCGCTGATCCAGACGATCGGTCGTGCCGCGCGCAACGTCTCCGGCCAGGTCCACATGTACGCCGACAAGATCACCCCGTCGATGGCCGAGGCCGTCGAGGAGACCTCGCGTCGGCGCGAGAAGCAGATCGCCTACAACACCGAGCGCGGCCTCGACCCGCAGCCGCTGCGCAAGAAGATCGCCGACATCACCGACATGCTCGAGCGCGAGGACGCCGACACCGACGCCCTCCTCGGGTCGGGCCGGGCCCGTTCGCGGGGCAAGTCCGACGGTGGCCGGGGTGGGCGTGGCGCCCTCGCGGCCGACGCCTCGGTCGTGGGCGCTGGGCGTCTCGACAACATGGCGGCGGGCGACCTCGCGAACCTCATCCAGGAGCTCACCACCCAGATGCACCAGGCGGCGTCCGACCTTCACTTCGAGCTGGCGGCGCGCCTGCGCGACGAGGTCGGAGACCTCAAGAAGGAGCTCCGCCAGATGAGCGAAGCGACGAAGTGACCCGATGACCCCCGAGGAGGTCGCCGCCTACGCCCTGGCCAAGCCCGGTGCCTGGGCCGACCAGCCGTGGGAGGGCGACGACGTCGCCAAGGTCGGCGACAAGATCTTCGCCTTCCTCGGGCGGACCGGGGTGGGCGTCAAGCTCGGCAGCCGGGCGGAGGCCGACGAGTGGATCGCCGAGTTCCCGCAGGACGCCGGCGTCATGGCCTACATCGGCCGGCACGGGTGGAACACGCTCACCGTCGGGGGCGCCATCCCCGACGAGGCGATCCGCGAGGCGGTCGACACCTCGTACGACCTCGTCGTGGCCAAGCTCCCGCGCGGTCAGCGCCCGCCGAGCTCGTCGAGCAGCTCGAGCTGACGCGCCCACACGGCCGAGTCGGTGTCGATGACGACGAAGTGGTCGCCGTCCACCTCCACGAGCCGTGCGTCGCCACCCGCCGCCGTGGCCGCCGTGACGTAGTCGGCTGACTGGCTGAGCGGCACGACGTCGTCGGCCCGCCCGTGGACGCACCGGACGGGCACGTCGAGCGGCACCTGCTGGCGCGGGTCGTAGGCGAGGTCCGCCCTCGTCGGGGCGTGCCCGAGCAGCTTGGCCGCCGCGTGGTCGCCGAGGTCGTCGCTCTCGGCACCCACGAGGTCGAGGACCCCTGCCTGCGAGATCGCCCCGGTGACGACGACCTGCGCGCCGGCCCACTGCGGGTGGCGCTGCCGTCCCGCGGCCCAGACCGCCAGGTGCCCGCCCGCGGAGTGCCCGAGGGTGAGGAGCGTGGAGGTGTCGAGGCCGTCGACGGTGCCGAGGCGCTCGATGGCCGCGTGGACGTCGTCGAGCGTGGCCGGGGCGCCACCGCCGTTGCCAACTCGGCGGTACTCGATGTTCCAGGTGGTCCACCCCTGCTTAGCGAGCGACGCGGCGAGCGGACGGCCGAGCTCGAGGTCGTACTCGGCCTTCCAGAAGCCGCCGTGGATGATGACGACGACCCCCTTGCTCGCCCCGTCCGGACGGGTCAGCTCGCCGAACTGGCTCGGGTCCTCGCCGTAGGTGAGGCGCATGGGTCGGGTCCTCTCGACGGGCTCGGCGGCTGGGTCGGTGCCTGTCGTCGCCGTGCTGCACGCCGTGAGCGGGAGGGCCGCGACGACGGCCAGCAGCGACCTGCGAGTGGGCACCGTCGCACCCTATGCCGCCCAACTCGGTTCGCGAACCGGTCCGTCACTCGCAGGTCGGTTCGAACAGGTTCGGGAGCCACCCGACGGTTCGCGAACCCTTTTGTGCTGGGCGGCGGGCCCCCTCCGCTCGGGACAATTCTCGCGATGCGCTCCGCGCATGCGAGAATTGCCCGAGCGGAGGGGAGTATCCCCAGCGCGGACTCCTCGTCATCACGGCCACCAGTGGCCCGGGGATCCGGTCCGGCCCCCAGGGCGGGAGAGACCTCCGGGCCGACACGTCCCCGACCCCGTAAGGTTTTCCGCGTGCATTCACTCTCCGCCCTGTCGACGGCCACGCCCTCGATGAACATCGCCACCTGGCAGTGGTTCCTCACCATCGGCGTCGCCGCCGCGGTGCTGATCTTCGACGTCGTGATGATCGCCCGCAACCCGCACCGGCCCTCGACGAAGGAGCTCAGCCTCACGCTGTCGTTCTACGTCGGTGCCGCGGTCGTCTTCGGCCTCTGGGTCTGGCTCAGCCACGGCAGCCAGCTCGCCGGTGAGTTCTACGCCGGATGGCTGACCGAGTACTCGCTCTCGGTCGACAACCTCTTCATCTTCCTGCTCATCATGGCGAAGTTCGCCGTGCCCGAGAAGTTCCAGCAGACCGCCCTCATGTGGGGCATCATCATCGCGATCGTCCTGCGCGGCATCTTCATCTGGCTCGGCGCCGCGGCGATCAACAACTTCTCGTGGGTCTTCTACATCTTCGGCGCGTTCCTCATCTACACCGCGGTCAAGCTCGCGACCGAGGGTGAGAGCGACGACGAGGAGTACGAGGAGAACCGCTTCATGAAGTGGGTCGAGAAGACCCTGCCGTCCACGAAGGAGTGGAGCGGCAAGCTCCTCGTCAAGGAGAACGCCAAGCGGGTCGTCACGCCGCTGTTCATCGTCGTCGTTGCCCTCGGCACCACCGACCTGCTGTTCGCGCTCGACTCGATCCCCGCGATCTACGGCCTCACCAAGGAGCCGTACCTCGTGCTCACGGCGAACCTCTTCGCCCTCATGGGTCTGCGCCAGCTGTACTTCCTGCTCGGCGGCCTGCTCCAGAAGCTCGTCTACCTCAGCCTGGGACTGTCGGTGCTGCTGGCCTTCATCGGCGTCAAGCTCATCCTGCACGCCCTCCACGAGAACGAGCTCCCCTTCATCAACGGCGGCGAGCACCTCGAGGTGTGGGACATCCCCATCTCCGTGTCCCTCGGCGCCATCGTCGTCATCCTCGGGGTGACGACCGTCGCGAGCCTCTGGAAGACCAAGCGCGACGAGAAGGCCGAGATCAACGCCTGACCTCCGCACCCGGCACACACCGGGTCGCGCGTCTAGGACCCCGTCGACTCGGCGGGGTCCTTGCGCGCTCCCAGCCCGAGCACGATCGCGGAGGCGAGCACGACGAGTCCCATGCCGAGGAGCTGCCAGCCGTGCAGCCGCTGGCCGAGGATGAGCAGGCCGGCGACCGCGGCCACGGCCGGTTCGAGGCTGAGCAGGATGCCGAACACGCGCGCGGTCATCCGGCGCAGCGCGACGAGCTCGAGCGAGTAGGGCAGGACCGAGGACAGGACGGCGATGCCGAGCCCCTTGGCGACGAGGCCGCCGTCCCACTCCGGGACCGAGGCGAGCCCGAACGGAAGGGTGACGACGGTGGCGACGACCATGGCGATCGCGAGCCCCTCGAGCTTGTCGAACTCGGCTCCGGTGCGCCCGCTGAGGATGATGTATGCCGCCCAGCACGTCCCGGCGGTCGCCGCCAGTCCCAGCCCGGTCCAGTCCAGGTCGGCGAACGGCACGGACAGGGCCTCGGAGATGAGGACCACGCCGACGGCCGCGGCGAGGACGGCGAGGAGGTCGACCGCCCGTCGTGACAGGGCCGCCGCGAGGAGCAGCGGCCCGAGGAACTCGATGGTCACGGCCACGCCGATCGGCAGGTGCGCGAGGGAGCCGTAGAACGTGAAGTTCATCAGGCCGAGGGCGAGCCCGAACGCGATGACGGTACGCCAGGCGGCCCTCGAGTGGCCGCGCCACCGCGGCCGCACGACGGCGACGAGGATGACGGTCGCGAAGAGCAGGCGCATGACGACCGAGCCACCGGCCCCGATCTCCGGGATGAGGGTGGCCGCGAGCGCCCCACCGAACTGCACCGAGACGATCCCCGCGAGGACGAGGACCGGAGCGGGGACGGTGCTGAGGCGGGACACCTCGTCAGGCTAGGTCGGGCAGGTCACCAGCCCCGGTCGCGCCACTCCGTGAGATGCGGCCGTTCGGCGCCGAGCACGGTGTCGCCGCCGTGGCCCGGGTAGACCCAGGTGGCGTCGTCGTAGACGTCGAAGACCCGGTCGCTGACGTCGGCGATGAGGCTCTCGAAGCTCTGGCCCGGGTTCTTGGTGTTGCCGACACCGCCGGGGAAGAGCGAGTCGCCGGTGAAGAGGTGCGTGTGCCCGGCCGGGTCGTCGTAGGCGAGCGCGACCGACCCGGGCGTGTGACCGCGCAGGTGGACGACGTCGAGCCGGCACCCGCCGACCGTGACGACGTCGCCCTGCGCGAGCCGGACGTCCGGGCGCACCGGCAGGGCGTCGGCGTCGTCGGCTCCGGCGTACGTCCGCGGGTGGAACGCGTCGACCAGCTCGGCCAGCGCCCGCACGTGGTCCCAGTGCTGGTGGGTGGTGACGAGGTGCTCGAGGCTGCCGGTGCCCTCGCGGACCAGCGCCGTGAGCCGCGCCACGTCGTCGGCGGCGTCGACGAGCAGCTGCTCGCCGGACTCGCGGCAGGTGAGGAGGTAGGCGTTGTTCGACATCTCCGACACGGCGATCTTGCGGATGACGAGGTGCTCGAGGGTGCGGACCTGGGTCGGTCCGCCCGGCTCGACGTCCCCGGTGTAGTCGGTCATCACAGGCCCCTCATCAGGGCCGGCAGGGCGTCGGCGTGCACGCCGGACGGGTCCTGGCGCGCCAGCCAGGTGAGCACTCCGGCGCGCGACCCGGTGACGGCGGCGTCACCCTCGCCGAGCGACCAGACGTCGCCCTCGTCGGTGCGGATCCTCAGCGAGGGCGCCACCTCGGTGCCGCGCTGCCTCTTGAGCTCGTTCTCGATGAAGAGGACCTGGAGGTCGGCCTCGACGTCGTCGAAGTCGAAACCGAGGTCGAGGTCGACGTGGTGGTAGACCACCTCGCGCAGCCGCATGAACGGGAGCATGCCGCCGCGGAACGTCGGCCCGCCGGGGGTGCGCTCGAGCACGACGTCGCGGTGCTCGGGCGTGAGGCGTCGCAGCTGCGGCGCGAGGGCGGCAGCGGTCTCCTCGACATCGGCGACGACGACGTGGCGGTTCCGGCCGACACCGGCGTCGATGTCCTCGTCGCGAGCCTCGGGGGAGTCGTACATCGTCTCGCCCGTGCCGTCGACGGCCGCCCCGACCAGCCGGACCAGGGCCTCGGCGTTGCGGGCGAGGTGGTTGAGCACGTGGTCCCGGCCCCATCCCTCGCACAGGCTGGGGGCCGCGAGGTCGTCGCAGGCGCGGGCATCGGAGACGAGGCGGGCGGTGTGCTCGTCGATGGCGGCAAGGAGGTCGGTCACGAGCCTCAGGCTACGCGCGCGACCCACAGCGTGCCGGTCCCGCGGGCATCCGTCGTGACCACCCAGAGCTCGTCCCCGACGACGACGGACGAGACCGGCGTGCCCGCCGGGCCGGCAGAGGTCGACCACTTGTCCCCGTGTCGCCGGAGCACGGTGCTGCCCGACCCGGACGGGACGACGACGAGGTCGTCCTCACCGACCCGGACCGGTGCCAGGACGGCCGCGTTCTCGGTCACCGTGACGTCGGGTATGCCGTCCGCTCGCCTCGCGCGCCCGTCGACCACCTCCCAGGCGGCCGGGTGCGATCCCTGCCGGCCCACGACGAGGCACCGCAGCGGCGTGCACGTCGCGGCGTGGGCCTCGGTGAGCCCGTCACCGGCGGGGCGCGGGAGGTCGGTGCGGGTCCACGGGCCCTGCCCGCCGGGTGCGGTCCAGACGGCGGCGTCGACCGTGACCGAGCCGGGGGCGAGCCGCGTCACCGACCCCGAGAGGAGCACGCCGTCCCCGTGCGCGGTGATCGCCCGCGCCGCCACGAGGGACTCGGGGCTGCTGGCCAGGGGCGTCCCCGTGGAGGGCTGCCGGGACCAGCGCTCCCCCCTCCGGGTCCACACGGCGATGTCGAGACCGGTCCGCTCGCTCTGCCAGGCGCCGAGGATCACGGGCGACCCACCGGCATACGCCACGCCGGCGAGGTCGCCGGCGCCGTAGCTGCCGAACACCCCGAACGGCTGCTCGAGCTCGACGACGGCGTCGGTGTCGCCGGACCACGTCGACCAGCGGTAGTTGCCGTGCGCGCCGCCCCGGGCCCCGCCGACGGCCTCGACCGCGCCGGACCGGGTGGCGACCTGGAACCAGCGCGCCTCGAAGGCGTAGGGGGACCGGGGCGTCAGCGGCACCTCGGTGAAGGACCCGTCGCGCGCACGGAGCAGACGGGGACGAGGGCGCTCGGGCGCGATGGCCCCCACGAGGACGCCGTCCCCGGTGCCCGCCAGGGTGACGGGCGCGAGGCCGTCGGGGAGGGCGAGCGTCTCCCAGCGTGGGGGCGTCGACCCGGTGGTGCACGCCCCAGCGAGCAGGACCGACCCCACGACGAGGGCGAGGGCCGGCGAACGCGGTCGCATGTCGTCACTGTAGAGGCGGCCCACGGTCGTCGTCGGGGGCTGTCGGTGGCGGCACCTAGCATGGTGGACGTGACTTCTGCTGCCTCTGCATCGCCCACCCGTCGCTCGGGGAGCGCCACCCACGACCGCCTCGTCGTGCGGGGCGCGCGCGAGCACAACCTCAAGGACGTCTCGGTCGACCTGCCCCGGGACTCCCTCATCGTCTTCACCGGGCTGTCGGGGTCGGGCAAGTCGTCACTGGCGTTCGACACGATCTTCGCCGAGGGCCAGCGCCGCTACGTCGAGTCCCTGTCCGCCTACGCGCGGCAGTTCCTCGGCCAGATGGACAAGCCTGACGTCGACTTCATCGAGGGCCTGTCCCCGGCGGTGTCGATCGACCAGAAGTCGACCAACCGCAACCCGCGCTCGACCGTCGGCACGATCACCGAGGTCTACGACTACCTCCGCCTGCTCTTCGCCCGGGCCGGGCGCCCGCACTGCCCCACCTGCGGCGAGCCGATCACCCGGCAGAGCCCCCAGCAGATCGTCGACCGGCTGCTCGAGCTCCCCGAGCGCACCCGCTTCCAGGTGCTCGCCCCCGTCGTGCGCGCCCGCAAGGGCGAGTTCGTCGACCTCTTCGCCGAGCTGCAGTCCAAGGGCTTCGCCCGGGCCCGGGTCGACGGCGAGGTCGTCTCCCTCAGTGAGCCGCCGACCCTCGAGAAGCAGATCAAGCACACGATCGACGTCGTCGTCGACCGGCTCGTCTCCAAGGGCGGCGACGCCTCCTCGAAGCGACGGCTCACCGACTCCGTCGAGACCGCCCTGGGCCTCGCCGGAGGCGTCGTCGTCATCGAGTTCGTCGACCCCGGTGAGGGCAAGGGCCCGGACGGGTCCGACCTCCCCAAGGAGCGGCGCTTCTCCGAGCGGATGGCCTGTCCCAACGACCACCCGCTGACGATGGACGAGGTCGAGCCGCGCTCGTTCTCGTTCAACAGCCCCTTCGGGGCGTGCCCGGTCTGCACGGGCATCGGCACCGAGCTCGAGGTCGACCCTGAGCTCATCGTGCCCAACGACGACCTCAGCCTGGCCGAGGGCGCCATCGCCCCGTGGGCCTCCGGCAGTGGCGCGTCCGAGTACTTCCAGCGGGTGCTCGGCGCGCTCGCCGAGGAGATGAAGTTCAGCATCGACGCCCCGTGGCGCTCCCTGCCCGAGCGGGCGAAGGAGTCCCTGCTCACCGGTCGCAACCACAAGGTCCACGTCAAGTACCGCAACCGCTTCGGCCGTGAGCGCTCCTACACGACCGGCTTCGAGGGGGCCATCCCGTTCGTCAAGCGTCGCCACGCCGAGACCGACTCCGACTGGAGCCGGGAGCGCTACGAGGGCTACATGCGCGAGGTGCCGTGCCCGTCGTGCCGCGGCAGCCGGCTCAAGCCCGAGTCGCTCGCCGTCACCATTGGCGGGCGCAGCATCGCCGACGTCTGCGCGCTGCCCATCTCCGACTCGGCCAGCTTCCTGGAGGAGGTCGACTTCACCGTCCGGGAGCGGCAGATCGCCGAGCGGGTCATCAAGGAGATCAACGCCCGGCTCGGCTTCCTCCTCGACGTCGGCCTCGACTACCTCAGCCTCGACCGGCCCGCCGGCACCCTCTCCGGTGGCGAGGCCCAGCGCATCCGACTGGCCACCCAGATCGGCTCCGGCCTCGTCGGCGTCCTCTACGTCCTCGACGAGCCGAGCATCGGGCTGCACCAGCGCGACAACCACCGGCTCATCGAGACCCTGACCCGGCTGCGCGACCTCGGCAACACGCTCATCGTCGTCGAGCACGACGAGGACACGATCGCCACGGCCGACTGGGTCGTCGACATCGGCCCGGGAGCCGGCGAGCACGGGGGCGTGGTGGTCCACTCGGGCACCGTCGCCGACCTCCTCACCCACCCGACGTCGATCACGGGCAAGTACCTCTCGGGCCGCGCGGAGATCCCCGTCCCCGAGTCGCGCCGCCCCCAGGACCCTGACCGCCAGGTCACCGTCATCGGCGCGCGCGAGCACAACCTCCACGAGGTGAGCGCGAGCTTCCCGCTCGGCAACCTCGTCGCCGTCACCGGGGTCTCCGGGTCGGGCAAGTCGACCCTCGTCAACGACATCCTCTACAACGTCCTCGCCAACAAGCTCAACGGTGCGAGGCACGTCCCCGGGCGCCACAAGTCGGTGCAGGGGCTGGAGCACCTCGACAAGGTGGTCCATGTCGACCAGAGCCCGATCGGGCGCACCCCCCGCTCCAACCCGGCCACCTACACCGGGGTCTTCGACGCGATCCGGAAGCTGTTCGCGACGACGACCGAGGCCAAGATCCGCGGCTACCAGCCGGGGCGGTTCTCCTTCAACGTCAAGGGTGGCCGCTGCGACGCGTGCTCCGGTGATGGCACCATCAAGATCGAGATGAACTTCCTGCCGGACGTCTACGTCCCGTGCGAGGTGTGCCACGGCGCCCGCTACAACCGCGAGACCCTCGAGGTGCACTTCAAGGGCAAGACCATCGCCGACGTGCTCGACATGCCGATCGAGGAGGCCGCGGACTTCTTCGCGGCGGTGCCCGGCATCGCCCGGCACATGACAACGCTCAACGAGGTCGGCCTCGGTTACGTCCGGCTCGGCCAGCCGGCGCCCACGCTCTCCGGCGGCGAGGCGCAGCGCGTCAAGCTCGCCTCCGAGCTGCAGAAGCGGTCGACCGGACGCACCATCTACGTCCTCGACGAGCCGACGACCGGCCTGCACTTCGAGGACATCCGCAAGCTCCTCGGCGTCCTCCAGGGCCTCGTCGACAAGGGCAACACTGTCATCGTCATCGAGCACAACCTCGACGTCATCAAGAGCGCCGACTACGTCGTCGACCTCGGCCCCGAGGGTGGCAACAAGGGCGGCAGCGTCGTCGCGACCGGCACCCCCGAGGAGGTCGCCGCCCACCCCGACAGCCACACGGGGCGCTTCCTCGCGCCGGTCCTGGCGAAGACGGCCCGGACGACGACCCGGGCCACGGCCTCTGGACGGTCGGGCCCCGCGGCTGCGGTGGCCACGGCCGCCACGGCGCGCAAGGCGTCGACCACGGCCCCGGTGACGAAGGCCGCGGCGAAGAAGACCCCGGCGAAGAAGACCCCGGCGAAGAAGGCCCCCGCGAAGAGGGCCGCGACGAAGCGGACTGCTGCCGCCCGGACCGCGGCCCCGTCCTCGACGACCGCCTCGACGGCCCCGAAGCGGACGCCGCGCAAGAGCGCCTGAGCCGACCGGTCGGCACACCGGCTGGACGAACGGTCGAGCCGCACGAAGAGGGCCCCGCACCGGGATGGTGCGGGGCCCTCGTCGTGCCTGCGTGCTCAGGCCCACGCTGCGCGTAGGCCCCGCTCGCTAGGCCCACGCTGCGCGTGGGACCCGCTCGCTAATCCTCGCCTAGGTAGGCCTTGCGGACGTCGTCGCTCGCGAGGAGCTCGGGGCCGCTGCCCGACAGGACGATCTTGCCGACCTCGAGGACATAGCCCTTCGTGGCCCGCTTGAGCGCCGCCTGGGCGTTCTGCTCGACGAGCAGGATCGTCGTGCCCTGCTCCTGCAGCGTCGTCACCGTGGACATGACCGTCTTCATCATCAGCGGCGACAGGCCCATCGACGGCTCGTCGAGCATGAGCAGCTTGGGGCGGCTCATCATCGCCCGACCCATGGCGAGCATCTGCTGCTCGCCACCGGAGAACGTGCCGGCCGCTTGCGCCTTGCGCTCACCGAGGATCGGGAACAGCTCGTAGGCCGCCTGCAGGTCCTTGCGCACGTCGCCGTCTCGTCGGGCGAAGGCCCCGAGCAGGAGGTTCTGCTCGACCGAGAGGCGAGGGAAGATCCGTCGGCCCTCGGGGGAGTGGGCCAGCCCGAGGGTGACGATCTCGTGGGCCGGGGTGTCGTCGATCCGCTTGCCCTGGAAGCGGATCGCGCCGCTGAGCGGACGGAGCAGACCGGAGATCGTGCGCAGGGTCGTCGTCTTGCCGGCACCGTTGGTGCCGATGAGCGTGACGACCTCGCCCTCGTCGACCGAGAAGCTGATGCCCTTGACGGCCTTGATCTTGCCGTACGCGACCACGAGGTCCTTGACCTCGAGCATGGGGCTCACAGCGTCTCCTTCGTCGTGGCGGGACCCTCGTCCTCGTCGTCGTCGTCCCCGCCACCGATGTAGGCCTCGATGACGCGGGGGTCGGACTGGACCTCACCCGGAGTGCCCTCGACGAGGACCTCACCGCGGACGAGGCAGAGGACCCGGTCGCAGAGGTTGAAGATGAACCGCATGTCGTGCTCGATGACGACGACCGCCAGCCCGCTGTCGCGGATCCGGAAGATCAGGTCGCTCGCCTGCTTGGTCTCCTGCGGGTTCATGCCGGCCGTCGGCTCGTCCAGGAGGATGAGCTTGGGGTCGGTGGCCAGGGCCCGAGCGATCTCGAGCCGGCGCTGGTCGCCGTAGGGCATGTTGCGCGCGAGGCTCTCCGCCGAGCCGCCGAGCCCGACGAAGTCGAGGAGCTCCTGGGCGCGCGCCCGGGTCGCCTCCTCCTCCCGGCGGAACTTCGGCCCGCGCAGGATCGAGGTGAGCGCCATCGAGCTGGTGCGGCAGTAGCGGCCCACCATGACGTTCTCGAGGGCGGTCATGTTCGCGAAGAGGCGGATGTTCTGGAAGGTGCGGGCCATGCCCGCGATGACGACGGCGCGCGGCTTGGGCGGCAGGACGTCGCCGCTCAGCGTGACCTGGCCCTCGGTCGGCTTGTAGAGACCGGTGAGGCAGTTGAAGAACGTCGTCTTGCCGGCACCGTTGGGGCCGATGAGACCGACGATCTCGCCCTCGTTGACGGTCATGTCGACGTCCTTGACGGCGGTGAGGCCGCCGAAGCGCATCGTCACGCCACGGGCCTCGAGGATCGGCTTGCCGACCGCCGTGGGCACGCGGGCGGGGGGAGTGTCGGTGACGGTCATGCCTTGACCTCCGTTTCCTCGAGATGGACCGCTTCGATGCGTTGGGCGAGTGCCTCGTCGTCCTCGTGGAACTCGAGCTTGCGCCGGTGGCTCGCGATGAGACCCTCGGGACGGATGCGCATCATGAGGACGAGCACGAGCCCGAAGATGAGCAGGCGGTAGTCGGCGATGAACCGGAGCTTCTCGGGGAGGAGCTTGAGGATCGTCGCGCCGACGAGCACGCCGGCGACGGTGCCCATGCCGCCGAGGACGATCGCGGCGAGGAGGAACGCGGACTCGAGGAAGATGTACTGGTCCGGTGAGACCGAGACGTCGTGGTGCGCCTTGACCGTGCCCGCCATGCCGGCGAGGAACGCGCCGCCCGCGAAGGCGAACAGCTTGAGGCCGAAGACGTTGACGCCCATGGCCTCGGCCGCCTTCTCGTCCTCGCGGATCGCGACCCAGCCTCGGCCGATGCGGCTGTTGTTGAGGCGGGTGAAGACGAGGATGATGATCGCCGCGATGACGAGCAGCAGGAAGTAGTAGTTCGCGAAACGGCCGAGGGTGATCCCGGCGATGTCGTGTGGCTGCCCGAAGTCGAACGACCCGATGGCGAGGTCCGGAATCGCCGGGACGCCGTTGGGTCCGTTGGTGAGGTCCGGGCCGTTGTTGCCGTCGAGGTTGCCCATCGTGAACCGGAAGATCTCACCGAACGCCAGCGTCACGATGGCCAGGTAGTCACCGGAGACTCGCAGCGTCGGCGAGCCGATGATGAGTCCGAGCAGGGCCGAGAACGAAGCCCCGACAAGGACGACGACGATGAACGGCGGCTTCCAGTCGATGGTCGCGAACGCCGAGGCCGAGAGCACCGCACCCACGTAGGCGCCAGCACCGAGGAAGGCGATGTAGCCGAGGTCGAGCAGGCCGGCGAGACCGACGACGATGTTGAGGCCGAGGGCCGTCGCGGCGAAGATCAGCACCTGGGTGGCGATCGACATGTTCTCGTCGGACCCGCCCTGGGTGAAGGGGAAGAGGAACGCCACGGCGAAGGCCCCGAGCATGAGGACCTGACGGTTCTTCTGGGCGATCAGGCCGACCCAGGTGAACGCACCCGCCCGGGTGAGCGCGAGGGCCACGACCGCGATGAAGAGGAGGAACAGGATGAAGACGCCCCCGTCCTCGATGCCGAGGGCGTAGGCCGCACCGAAGAGGAGCCCGGCCATGAGGACGATGATCGAGCTGATCTCGAGCCACGATGACGTCTTGGCGAAGAGCGGGTCGCGGTGCTGGCGAGAGAGCAGCATGAGGCCCGAGGCCGCGAGGAGCAGTGCCCCGAGGAGGGAGACCCAGCCGCCGGGGTTGATGTTGACGAGGCCGCCGGACTGGTAGGCGATGAGCCCGAGGGTGAGGAGCATGTAGGCCACGGCGCCGAGCCCGAGGACCCGGACGGCCGCTGCCGTGTCCAGCCACTCGCCCAAGCGGTGCAGCGGCCCCCGGTGCGCGAGCAGGAAGAGGAGGGCGGCGACCCCGAGGGCGATCATGCAGATCTGCACGCCGCCCGGGTAGAGGTCGACCGAGAGGTCGCCGAGGACGTCGTCGGTGTAGCTCCACGAGAGGAACGTGCCTCCGACGAGGAGGGCGATGCCCGCGAGGCCGAGGGGCCACGCAGCCGGGGAACCGCGGCCGGGGAACCGCTCGAGGAGCGGCGTCCTGACGCCGTCGTCGTCGTCGTGCTCGTGGGCGAGGTCTGCGGTCGAGGTGCTCATGCGCGGTCCACCACCCGGGCACCGAGGAGGCCCTGGGGCCTGAACACGAGAACGAGAATGAGGAGCACGAACGCCCACACGTCCTTCCATGCCGACCCGCCGAACTGGCCGGGAATGAACTGGGTGGCCATCGACTCGGCGATGCCGAGGGTGAGCCCGCCGACGACGGCGCCCTGGATGTTGCCGATCCCCCCGAGCACGGCGGCTGTGAAGGCCTTGAGACCGGCGAGGAAGCCCATCCGGAAGTCGATGTTGGAGTTGAGCAGGCCCTGGGCGACGCCGGCGACGGCCGCGAGGGCGGCACCGACCGCGAAGGCGATGACGATGATCCGGTTGACGTTGATCCCCATGAGCTGGGCCGTGTCCGGGTCCTGCGAGACGGCCTGCATGCCCTGCCCCAGCCGCGTGCGGTTGACGAAGTACCACAGCAGGGCTGCCGACAGGACGAGCGCGCCGACGGTGAAGACGGCGGCCCGCTGGATGGTCAGACCGCCGATGGAGAGGGCCGAGCCGGTGACGACGTCGATCTCGGGGAAGACGAGCTTGCTCTTGGCGCCCGGGTAGAACAGACGCACGGCCTCCTGGAGGAACACCGAGATGCCGATGGCGGTGATGAGGGGAGCCAGCCGGGGCGCGCCTCGCAGCGGGCGGTACGCGATCCGCTCCATGACGACCGCGGTGAGGACCGAGACGAACACGGCGCCGAGGACCATGACCGGGAGCACCCAGAGACCGGTCTGCCCCTTGAAGAGCACCGTCCACGTGGCCAGGGCACCGAAGGCACCGATCATGAACACCTCGCCGTGGGCGAAGTTGATGAGCTGGACGATGCCGTAGACGACGGTGTAGCCGACGGCGATCAGCGCGTACAGCGACCCGATGGTCAAGCCGTTCACGATCTGTTGCAGGAAATCGGTCATCGCAGAACCGGCACCTCTCTGTGTGTGGTCGCTCGCACATTCAAGCAGGGGCGGGTTGGTCCCCGCCCCTGCTCGAATGAACTACTGCGTGTCTGACTCGGTCAGCTGACGTTCTCGGACTTCACACTGACCCACTTGCCACCCTCGACCTTGTAGCCGGTGATGACCTTGACCAGAGTGTCGCCGAACTCGTCGAAGGACACCTTGCCGGTGACACCGTCGAACGAGACCTTGCCGACCGCGTCGACCGTAGCCTGGCGGGCGCTCTTGGCGTCCTTGGCGTCCTTGAGGGACACCTTGAGCGCCTCGATGATGGCGTTCGCCGCGTCGTACGAGTAGCCGCCGTAGGCCGCTGCCGGCTCGGCGTACTTGGCTGCCTCGTAGTCGGCGAGGAACTTCTTGCCGGCCTCGCTGTTCTCGGTCGGCTCACCGACGGAGGTGGCGAGGTCGGCGTTGGAGGTGGAACCCGCGAGCTCGATGAACTTCGGGTCGAAGATGCCGTCGCCACCCATGAGCGGGACGTTGAGGCCACCGGCCTTCATCTGCTTGGAGAGCGGTCCACCCTGCGGGTACTCGCCGCCGTAGAACACGGCGCCCGGCTTGGACGGGGCGACCTTGGAGACGACCGGGGCGTAGTTGGACTCGTCCGGGTTGATCGTCTCGGCGGCCACGACGGTTCCGCCGGCGGCCTTGTAGGCGTCGGTGAAGTACTTGACGAGGCCCTGGCCGTAGGTCTTCTTGTCGTGGATCGTCGCGACCGTCTTGATGCCCTGCTCGATGAGGAACTTGGCTGCGAAGCCACCCTGTGCGATGTCCGTCGTGCAGGTGCGGAAGTACGTCTTGTAGGGCCGTGCCGGTGCGTTGGCGTCGGCGCCGCGGGTCAGCCCGGGGCCGGTGTTGGCGGGTGAGATCTGGGTGATGTTGGCGGCAGCGAAGACCGGCTGGGTCTGCTGGCTGACGCTCGAGTTGAGGTTGCCGACGACGCCGATGACCTCGTCGTCGGACGCCAGCTTGGTGGCGCCGTTCTTGCCGACCTCGGCCTTGCCCTCGTCGTCGACGGCCTCGACCTCGAGGGTCCAGCCCGCGATCGCCTTGGAGTCGTTGGCCTGCTTGACGGCCAGCTCGACGGAGTGCTGGATGCCCTTACCGAGTGCGGAAAGGTCACCCGACAGGGGCGCGATGACGCCGATCTTGGCGACCTTGGCGTCGCCGCCGGTTGTACTGCCGGTGTCCTCGTTCTCACCGCGGGTGCCACACCCGGCAAGTGCGAGTGAGGCCACCAACAGCGAGGCGCCGACGGTCATGACGGAACGCTGAGCCACGTTTCCTCCTGAAACTTCTTCTCCCGCGGCGTGATGCCGAGGAGCTCGCGACGGGTGTGCGAGCACCCGAAATATAGCCACGGCGAGGCCACCCGGTGCCCGTGTTGCGCATTTGTGTGCCGAGTCGTTACCAAGGTCGTTGACGGGCCGTTCACAGGTTGACGACGGCATACTGGCAGCGCTGGACGACGCACGACCCCGCCCCACCCCCGTACGACGAAGGTGAGCACGATGAGCGACTCCCCGGAGACCCGAGCCACGACCCGTCCCGACTCCGTCACCGCCCTGTCCTGCTGCGGTCGCCGCGACGCGCTCCGCGCCGTCGGCGCGGTCGCCGTGGTCGGCGCCGGGCTCACCGCCTGCGGCACCGACGCGGAGAAGGTCGTCGACGCGGCCGCCTCGTCGGCGTCGAGCGCCGCGTCGGGTGCGGCCGGCGCGGTCAAGGACCTCGCCAAGAAGGCGGACATCCCCGTCGGCGGCGGCACGATCATCGACTCGGCCAAGGTCGTCATCACCCAGCCGACCGAGGGCGAGTACAAGGCGTTCTCCGCCGTGTGCACGCACCAGGGCTGCACCGTGAGCAGCGTCGAGGGCGGCGCGATCAACTGCGCGTGCCACGGCAGCCAGTTCGACCTCGCGACCGGGGCCGTGAAGAAGGGCCCGGCGACGCGAGGTCTGCCGACGAAGTCGGTCACCGTGGGCGCCGACGGCATCAGCGTCACCTGAGCACCCGCTGAGCCTGTCGCCCGCCCCGCATAGGGTTGTGGGCGTGGCTCATCCGTCGACGTACCGCCCCCGCCCGGGGGAGATCCCGACCGATCCCGGGGTCTACCGGTTCCGCGACAAGGACGGCCGCGTCATCTACGTGGGCAAGGCCAAGTCGCTGCGCCCGCGCCTGTCGTCCTACTTCCAGGACGTCGGTGCGCTGCACCCCCGGACCGCGTCGATGGTGCTCGCCGGCGCCAGCGTCGAGTGGACCACCGTCACCACCGAGGTCGAGGCCCTCCAGCTCGAGTACTCCTGGATCAAGGAGTTCGACCCGCGGTTCAACGTCAAGTACCGCGACGACAAGTCCTACCCCTACCTCGCCGTGACCATGGGGGAGGACTACCCCCGCGCCCAGGTCCTGCGGGGCGCCAAGCGAAAGGGAACCCGCTACTTCGGCCCCTACGCGCACGCGTGGGCCATCCGCGAGACCCTCGACCAGGCCCTGCGTGTCTTCCCCATCCGCACCTGCTCCGCCGGCGTCTTCAAGCGCGCCACCCAGGTCGGCCGGCCCTGCCTCCTCGGCTACATCGACAAGTGCTCGGCCCCGTGTGTCGACCGGGTCGACGCCGCTACGCACCGCGCGATCGCCGAGGACTTCTGCGACTTCATGGCCGGCGAGAGCTCGAAGTTCGTCAAGCGGCTCGAGCGTCAGATGCGGGCCGCCTCCGACGAGCTCGACTTCGAGCGGGCCGCACGGCTCCGCGACGACATCGGCGCCCTCCAGCGAGTGCTGGAGAAGTCGGCCGTCGTCTTCGGTGACGGCACCGACGCCGACGTGTTCGCCCTCGCCGACGACGAGCTGGAGGTCGCCGTCCAGGTCTTCCACGTCCGGGGCGGGCGCATCCGGGGGCAGCGGGGCTGGGTGGCCGAGAAGGAGTTCGAGACCGTGCCCGAGGTCGTCGGCCACCTCCTGCAGCAGCTCTACGGCGGCGAGGAGGGCGAGTCGGTGCCGCGCGAGGTCCTCGTGCCGGTGCTCCCGGACGACGCCGACTCGCTCGCCGAGTGGCTGTCGAGGCGTCGGGGGAGCCGGGTCGACCTGCGCGTGCCGCGCCGTGGGGACAAGCGCACGCTGATGGAGACCGTCGGGCGCAACGCCACCCAGAGCCTGGCCCGGCACAAGGTCGCCCGCGCCGGCGACCTCACCAACCGGTCGCAGGCCCTCCAGCAGCTCCACGCGCTCCTCGAGCTCGACGAGTCGCCGCTGCGGATCGAGTGCTTCGACATCAGCCACGTCCAGGGCACCCAGGTCGTCGGGTCCATGGTGGTCTTCGAGGACGGTCTTCCGCGCAAGGGCGAGTACCGGCGGTTCATCGTGCGCGGACACCAGGACGCGGACGGCGCGGCTGCATCCATCGACGACACCGCCGCGATGCACGAGGTGCTCACCCGTCGCTTCCGCCGCTACCTCAAGGACCGCGACGAGCCGCAGGTGCGGGACGAGGAGACCGGGCGCCCGACCCGGTTCGCCTACCCCCCGCAGCTCGTCGTCGTCGACGGCGGGCTGCCCCAGGTCAACGCGGCGGCGCGCGCGATCGAGGACCTCGGCATCGTCGACGTCGCCGTGGTCGGGCTGGCCAAGCGGCTCGAGGAGGTCTGGGTGCCCGGGCAGGACTTCCCGGTCGTCCTGCCCCGGACCAGCGAGGGCCTGTACCTGCTGCAGCGGCTGCGCGACGAGGCCCACCGGTTCGCCATCACCTTCCACCGCCAGCGGCGCAGCAAGGCGATGACGAACTCCGCCCTGGACGGCATACCGGGTCTGGGGGACGTCAAGCGCAAGGCGCTGCTGCGTCACTTCGGCTCCGTGAAGCGGATCCGCGCCGCGAGCCTCGAGGAGCTGGGCGAGGTCCCCGGGATCGGCTCCGCGCTGGCGCTGACCATCGAACGCGAGTTGACTGGGGCACCCGTGGAGCCCACGGTGAACCTGATGACCGGTGAGATCGTCGACGACGCACAGAAGGACAACGATGACTGAGGGCGCCAACGCCGTTCCGCAGGTTCACAGCCAGGGGGCGGACTTCGTCATCGTCACCGGCATGAGCGGAGCCGGGCGCACCACGACGGCCAACGTCATGGAGGACCAGGGCTGGTACGTCGTCGACAACCTGCCGCCCCAGTTGCTCCCCGCCATGGCCGAGCTCGGCACCAAGGCCCGTGGCGAGGGGCAGGAGATCAAGATCGCCGCCGTCGTCGACGTGCGCAGCAAGACCTTCTTCACCGAGTTCGAGCCGGCGGTGCAGATGCTCCGGGACGCGGGGTGGACGCCGCAGCTCGTCTTCCTCGACGCCACCGACGAGGCTCTCGTCCGGCGGTTCGAGTCCGTGCGCCGACCGCACCCGCTCCAGGGCGCGGGGAGGCTGCTCGACGGCATCCAGAGCGAGCGGGAGATCCTGCGTGACCTGCGCTCCCGGGCCCAGATCGTCGTGGACACCTCCGGGCTCAACGTGCACCAGCTCGGCCGCAAGATCGCGCCGATGTTCGGGGTCGAGGGCGGGCCGTCGCTCCGGTTGGCGCTGCTGTCGTTCGGGTTCAAGTACGGCGTGCCGCTCGACGCGGACTTCGTCTTCGACATGCGCTTCCTGCCCAACCCGTTCTGGGTGCCGGAGCTGCGCTCGCTGGACGGCCGCGACGCCGCGGTGTCCGCGTTCGTCCTCGGGCAGGACGGCGCCGGCGAGTTCCTCGACCGGGTCGCCGGCGTCATGGAGCCGGTCACCCGGGGCTACCACTCCGAGGGGCGCCGCTACGCGACCCTCGCCATCGGCTGCACCGGGGGCAAGCACCGCTCGGTCGCCGTCGCGGAGGCCTTGGCCGAGCGGCTCCAGTCGGACCGGATCGACACCTTCCTCGTCCACCGCGACCTGGGACGCGAGTGAGCGGGCCGGTCGTCGCCGCGCTGGGGGGCGGGCACGGGCTGTCCGCGTCGCTCGCGGCGCTCCGGTTCGTGACCGACGAGATCACCGCGATCGTCACGGTGGCGGACAACGGCGGGTCCTCGGGGCGGCTGCGCGGCGAGTTCGGGGTGCTGCCGCCGGGTGACCTGCGGATGGCCCTGGCCGCGCTCTGCGAGGAGACCGAATGGGGGCACACGTGGCGTGACGTCCTCCAGCACCGCTTCCAGGGCACCGGGCCGCTCGGCGGTCACGCCCTGGGCAACCTGCTCATCGTCGCGCTCTGGGAGCTGCACGACGATCCGGTCGCGGGGCTCGAGCTCGTCGGGCGGCTCCTCAACGCACGTGGCCGGGTCCTCCCGATGGCCGCGGTGCCGCTCGACATCGAGGCGGACGTCCTGGGTGCGGACCCGGGGCGCCCCGAGGAGCGCACCGTGGTGCGCGGCCAGGCGCAGCTCGCCCGCACCAAGGGTCGGGTGGACGCGCTGCGGCTCCTGCCAGAAAGCCCACCGGCGTACCCGGAGTCGGTCGCGGCGATCCGTGCGGCCGACTGGGTCGTGCTCGGGCCGGGGTCCTGGTACACGTCGGTCATGCCGCACCTGCTCGTCCCCGACCTCGCCGAGGCGCTCACCGTCACCCGCGCCCGGCGCCTCCTCGTGCTCAACCTCGAGATGGTGACCACGGAGACCGCCGGGTTCAGCGCCATCCACCACCTCGAGTCCTTCGCGCGCTACGCGCCGGGCGTGCGGCTCGACGCGGTCCTGGCCGACCCGAGCGTCGTCGACGACCACGCCGCGCTCGCCGGTGCCTGTCGGGCCCTCGGGGCGACGCTGCACGTCCACCCGGTCGCGATGTCGGCGTCCCCGACCTTGCACGACCGGCTCCGGCTGGCCGCGGCCCTGCAGGACGTCCTTGCCTCCGGACGACGGTCCTGATGGCGCGTGGCAGGATGACCGGCATGGCAATGACGGCGAAGGTGAAGGACGAGCTCAGCCGCCACGAGGTGACGAAACCCTGCTGCCGCAAGGCGGAAGTGGCGTCCACACTGAGGTTCGCCGGGGGGCTGCACATCATCGGGGGACGGATCGTCGTCGAGGCCGAGCTCGACACCGCCAACGCTGCGCGGCGCCTCCGACGCGAGATCCACGAGCTCTACGGGCAGACGGCGGAGGTGCTGGTGCTCGCGGCGGGTGGGCTGCGCAAGGGCAGCCGCTACGTCGTGCGTGTCGTCCAGGACGGCGAGTCGCTCGCCCGTCAGACGGGGCTCATCGACGGACGGGGCCGCCCAGTCCGGGGGCTGCCCCCGAAGGTCGTCTCCGGGTCGGTCTGTGACGCGGAGGCCGCGTGGCGTGGGGCGTTCCTCGCCCACGGCTCCCTGACCGAGCCCGGCCGCTCGTCCGCGCTCGAGCTCACCTGCCCCGGCCCGGAGGCGGCCCTCGCCCTCGTGGGCGCCGCCCGCCGGCTCGGGATCCAGGCCAAGGCACGTGAGGTCCGCGGGGTCGACCGGGTCGTCATCCGCGACGGGGACGCGATCGGTGCGATGCTCACGCGCCTCGGCGCCCACGATGCGGTGATGGCGTGGGAGGAGCGGCGGATGCGTCGCGAGGTGCGGGCCACGGCGAACCGTCTGGCCAACTTCGACGACGCCAACCTGCGCCGCTCGGCCCGTGCGGCCGTGGCCGCCGGCTCGCGCGTCGGACGGGCCCTGGAGATCCTCGGGGACGAGATCCCCGACCACCTGCGCGAGGCCGGTCAGCTGCGGCTCCAGCACAAGCAGGCCTCGCTCGAGGAGCTCGGCCAGCTGGCCCAGCCGGCGATGACCAAGGATGCGGTCGCCGGTCGGATCCGCCGGCTGCTCGCCATGGCCGACAAGCGCGCAGAGGACCTCGGCATCGCCGGGACGGACGCCAACCTCACCCCGGACATGCTCGACTCCTGAGTCACCCCGGCCCGGGCGACCCGGGCCCCTCGGCGCGAAGGCGCGAAGGCGTGGACGTGTGTATCAGGGGGCGGCCCGGGTACTCCTCATGCGGTGACGGCCCCACCCGCGGGGCCCCGGAGTCCGGAGGCGTCATGAACACCAGACCGTGGAGAACCACCGCACCGGGGGCGTCCTCGGCGGCCGTGAAGGGGATCCAGTACCTCCTGCGCGCGCACGGCCGCCCCGTCGTCGCGGACGGGTCGTACGGACCGGCGACCACCGCCGCGGTGACGGCCTTCCAGAAGACGGCAGGTCTCGCGGCCGACGGGGTCGTGGGACCTCGCACCTGGCCCGCGCTCGTCATCCCGACTCGCGCGGGTTCCTCCGGCGACGCCGTCCGGGCCGTCCAGCAGTTCGGGCTCGTCCCGTCGCCCGGCCTCGAGCCGCTCGACGTCGACGGGTCCTACGGTCCGGAGACGAGGGCCCGGGTGGAGGAGGTTCAGCGGCAGTGGGGGCTCGGTCTCGACGGTGTCGCCGGCCCGGAGACGTGGTCCTTCCTCAGCACGCAGAGCCCGGGTCCGCGTCCGTGGCCCCTCGTGCGGCAGGGGGCGGTGCAGGCCACGAACTGGCGGGTGCTCGGCGCCCAGCACCTGCTGCGCGCCAAGGGCGCCGGCATCGTCGCCGACGGCAGCTTCGGACCGGCGAGCGGCGTGGCCGTCCGGGCGTTCCAGCAGACCCTGCGCACGACCGACCTCGGCACGACCCTCGGCCAGCTCGACTGGACCGCGCTCGTCACGACGGTCCGCTCCGGTGACCACGGCGAGGCGGTCCGGGCCCTCCAGACCCTCGTGCCGGGTGGCCTCGTCGTCGACGGGTCGTTCGGCCCCCTCACCGACGCGGCCGTCCGGGAGTTCCAGTCGATGTTCGTGCCACCCTCCGACGGCGTCGTCGGCCCGCGCACCTGGCACGCCCTCACCCAGCCGCTCTTCGACTGACGCCGGCGCTCGGGGCAGGCCGCTACCGGCCCGTAGGGCGGACCGCTCTGGGGCAGCCCCACCGGACGGCACTAGGCTTGGCCACGTACCCGGGTGACGTGGCGCGGCCACGCACCTCTCCCTCCGCGGAAGGCAGACTCCTCGTGACTGTGCGTGTTGGTATCAATGGCTTTGGCCGCATCGGCCGCAACTTCTACCGCGCCGTGATCGCGTCCGGCGCCGACATCGAGATCGTGGCCGTCAACGACCTCACCGACAACGCCACCCTGGCCCACCTGCTCAAGTACGACTCGATTCTCGGGCGCTTCGACGGTGACGTCACATCGACCGACACCGACATCACCGCGAACGGCAAGACGTTCAAGGCCTTCGCCGAGCGCGACCCCGCCAACCTCAAGTGGGGCGAGCTCGGCGCCGACGTCGTCATCGAGTCGACCGGCTTCTTCACCGACGCCACCAAGGCCAAGGTCCACGTCGACAACGGCGCCAAGAAGGTCATCATCTCGGCGCCCGCCAAGAACGAGGACGTCACCATCGTCATGGGCGTCAACGACGGCGACTACGACGCGGCGACGCACACGATCATCTCCAACGCCTCGTGCACGACGAACTGCCTCGCGCCGATGGCCAAGGTCCTCAACGACGAGTTCGGCATCGTCAAGGGCCTCATGACGACCATCCACGCCTACACCGGTGACCAGAACCTCCACGACGGCCCCCACAAGGACCTCCGTCGCGCGCGCTCCGCCGCGCTCAACATCGTCCCCACGACGACCGGCGCGGCCAAGGCCGTCGCCCTCGTGCTGCCCGAGCTCAAGGGCAAGCTCGACGGCTACGCGCTGCGCGTCCCGGTCGCGACCGGCTCCGCCACGGACCTCACCTTCGAGGCCGGCCGCGAGACCACCGTCGCGGAGGTCAACGCCGCGGTCAAGGCCGCCGCGGAGGGCCCCCTCAAGGGCATCCTCGTCTACACCGAGGACGAGATCGTCTCCAAGGACATCGAGACCGACCCGGCCTCGTGCATCTTCGACGCCGGCCTCACCAAGGTCATCGGCAACCAGGTCAAGGTCGTCGGCTGGTACGACAACGAGTGGGGCTACTCCAACCGCCTCGCCGACCTCGTGCTCCTCGTCGGCACCTCCCTCTGAGGGTCGACGACCAGATGAAGTCGATCGCCGAGCTCGGCGACCTGCGGGGCAAGCGCGTCCTCGTCCGGTCCGACCTCAACGTGCCGTTGGAGCAGGACGCGGCGGGCAGCGCCGTGATTGCGGACGACGGGCGCATCCGTGCCTCCGTCCCGACGATCACGGCCCTCGCCGAGGCGGGCGCACGCGTCATCGTGTGCGCCCACCTCGGGCGGCCCAAGGGCGCCCCGGAGGACCGGTACAGCCTTGCCCCCGTGGCGGCGCGCCTCGGCGAGCTGCTCGGTCGGGACGTGACGTTCGCGACCGACACCGTCGGCGACAGCGCCCGCGCCACGGTCGAGGCCGCGCAGGACGGCGACGTCGTTCTCCTCGAGAACCTGCGCTTCAACGCGGGCGAGACCGCCAAGTCGGCCGACGCGCGGGCCGAGTTCGCGGGCCAGCTCGCCGGCCTCGCCGACGCCTTCGTCTCCGACGGCTTCGGTGTCGTGCACCGGGAGCAGGCTTCGGTCTTCGACGTCGCCCGGCTGCTGCCGTCCGCCGTCGGCGGGCTGGTCGAGACCGAGGTCGGCGTCCTGCGACGACTCACGACCGACCCCGAACGGCCGTATGCCGTCGTGCTCGGTGGTGCGAAGGTGTCCGACAAGCTCGCGGTCATCGACAACCTCATCCAGACCGCGGACCGGCTCCTCGTCGGTGGCGGCATGGTGTTCACGTTCCTCAAGGCCCAGGGTCACGAGGTCGGCAAGAGCCTCCTCGAGCAGGACCAGGTGGAGGCCGTCGCGGGCTACCTCGAGCAGGCGAAGGAACGCGGCGTCGAGATCGTCCTGCCGGTCGACGTCGTCGCCGCCACCGAGTTCTCGGCCGACGCCGAGCACGAGGTCGTCGCGGTCGACGCGATCCCCGCGGACCGCATGGGCCTCGACATCGGACCGAGGTCGTCGGAGCTGTTCGCCGAGAGGCTCGCGGACTGCCGCACCGTCTTCTGGAACGGCCCGATGGGTGCGTTCGAGATGGCGCCCTACGCCGCCGGCACCAAGGCGCTGGCGGCAGCGCTCGTCGAGATCACGAGCGACGGCGGCCTCACGGTCGTCGGCGGCGGCGATTCGGCGGCCGCCGTCCGGCAGCTCGGGTTCAGCGACGACCAGTTCGGCCACATCTCCACCGGCGGGGGTGCCAGCCTCGAGTACCTCGAGGGCAAGGATCTCCCCGGCCTGACCGTCCTCGACGAAAGCTGAAGGAAACCACCCATGGCCAAGGCCACGACGGTCCAGCGCGTCCCGCTCATGGCGGGCAACTGGAAGATGAACCTCGACCACCTCCAGGCCACCCACCTCGTGCAGAAGCTCGACTGGACCCTGCGCGACGCCAAGCACGACCACGGTGCCGTCGAGGTCGCGGTGCTCCCGCCCTTCACCGACCTGCGCAGCGTCCAGACGCTCGTCGAGGGTGACCGGCTCGCCATTCGTTACGGCGCCCAGGACCTGTCCCGACACGCCGGCGGCGCGTACACCGGCGAGATCAGCGGCGTCTTCCTCGCCAAGCTCGGCTGCACCTACGTGGCCGTCGGGCACAGCGAGCGCCGTGAGTACCACGGCGAGACCGACGAGACGGTGCACGCCAAGGTCGCCGCGGCATACGAGCACGGTCTGACGCCGATCTTCTGCGTCGGTGAGGGCCTCGAGATCCGCCAGGCCGGGACGCACGTCGACCACGTGCTCGCCCAGGTCCGCGCCGGTCTCGAGGGGCTCCCCGCCGAGAAGGCCGCGAGCATCGTCATCGCCTACGAGCCCGTGTGGGCCATCGGCACCGGCGAGGTCGCCACCCCGGAGGACGCACAGGAGGTGTGTGCCGCCATCCGCACCCTTCTCGCGGAGCTGTACTCGGGCGACCTCGCCGACCGGGTGCGCATCCTCTACGGCGGGTCGGTCAAGTCCGGGAACGTCGCCGCGATCATGGAGCAGGAGGACGTCGACGGCGCCCTCGTCGGGGGAGCCTCGACCGACCCGACCGAGTTCGCCGCGATCTGCCGCTTCCGCGAGCACCTCAAGACCCACTGACGATCGCGGGTATCCTGTAGCGGCGCCCCACCGGGCGATCGCACTCGTCGAACTACCGAAGGAGCACCGTGGACGCGGTACGCATCGGACTCCAGGTCCTCCTGGTCATCGGAGGGCTCTTCCTGACCCTTCTCGTCCTCCTGCACAAGGGCAAGGGCGGCGGGCTCTCGGACATGTTCGGTGGCGGCATGTCGACCTCGCTCGGCGGCTCTTCCGTCGCCGAGCGCAACCTCGACCGCATCACGATCGCCATCGCGGTCGTGTGGTTCACCTGTGTGGTCGGTCTGGGTGTCCTCGACCGTTTCGCTTCCTGACCCGAGAGAAGGCTGATCCCGATGGCCGGTGGTAACGCGATTCGAGGCAGCCGTGTCGGTGCTGGCCCCATGGGCGAGGCCGAGCGCGGGGACATCGCTCCGCGCGTGCACGTGTCGTTCTGGTGCTCGCACGGGCACGAGACCCGCCCGAGCTTCTCGCAGGAGTCCGACCTCGAGATCCCCGAGACCTGGGACTGTCCGCGCTGCGGTTTCCCGGCCGGTCAGGACAAGGACAACCCGCCGGCCCCCACCAAGGTCGAGCCCTACAAGACCCACCTCGCCTACGTGAAGGAGCGCCGCTCCGACAAGGACGGCGAGGCCATCCTCGACGAGGCCCTCGGCTCGCTGCGCGACCGCGGCCTCATCCAGTAGCGCCCACCGTCAGAGCTGCGCGGCCGCGTCCAGGTCGAGCAGCCAGAGCGTGCGCTGCTCACCCTGCACCTGCGCCGCGGAGCTCACGTCGGGCCCGGCCCCCCGCAGCCCGTTCGCCACGGCCTCGGCCTTGTCGGCGCCCGCGACGACGAACCACACCTCGCGGGAGCGCCGCAGCGCCTCGAAGGTCAGGCTGACGCGGTCCGGCGGTGGCTTGGGGGAGTCGTGCACCGCGACCGCGATCGCGCCGGTGGTCTGCTGCGCCGGGTGCCCGGGGAAGAGCGACGCGACGTGGCCGTCCGGCCCGACCCCGAGGATCATGACGTCGAACGCACCCGCACCGCAGGCGCGAACGTCCTCGGCGTATGCCGTCGCGCTCGCCTCCGCGCTGTCGGAGGTGTCCGGACCCGCGACCCGGTGCACCTTGGCGGGGTCGAGCCCGAGGGAGGCCAGCCCGGCCGCGTCGTTCTGCACGTCGTTGCGGTCGGGGTCGCCGGCCGGCAGGTAGCGCTCGTCGCCCCACCACACCTCGACGCGCGACCAGTCGACCGAGGAACGGGCCGCGAGGGCGGCGACCGAGCCCCACAGGTCGGAGCCGAGCGAGCCACCGGTGAGCGAGACCTGCGCGACGTCGTGGCGCGCCTGGGCGTCGATGAGGGCGGTCACCAGCCGGGCGGCGATGGCGTCACTGAGCTCCTGCTTGCCGGGGTGGACGAGCACCTCGGCGCCCGAGACCTGCCCGATGTCGTTGACTCCGGTCACGGTGTGGCTCCCTTCAGGACGAGGTGCGCTTGGCGCGCGCCTTCGCGAGCTTGCGGGCGGAGGCCTGCTCGACCTGCCCCGGGTCGTCGGACTTGCCCGGCATCGGCGCCTCGACCATCGCCGAGCTGGCACTGACCTTGGCCTCCCGGCTGATCCGGTCGGCGTCCTCGCGGGCCTGCGACACCGACGGCGTGAGGCCGCTGCGCTGCGCCTCGGTCGAGGTGCGACGGCTGTGCGTCACGTCGCCCAGCCCATCCCGGAGGGCGTCCTCGTAGACCTCGTCGGGGTCGAGCCGGCGCAGCTCGTCCGCGAGGCACTCGGCGTCGCTGCGCGGCGGGAGGGCGATCGTCCGCTCGGGGCGGTCCGGCTGCGACAGCGTGGCCGTCGTGCCGTTCTGGGGCCGCACGAGGTCGAGCGGGCCGCTGGCCCGGTCGAGCCGGACGCTGATGATGCCGGTGCCCTTGCGTGACGGCACGAGCGTCACCGGGCAGCGCAGCCGCTTGGCCAGCCATCCGGCGAGGAGCTCGGCCGAGGGTGAGTCGGACCCACCCGTGACGGTGACCGAGGTGACCGGCTCGAACGGCGCCTGGTCGAGTGCCGCGGTGAGCAGCGCCCGCCACAGCGTGATCCGCGACCAGGACAGGTCCGTGTCACCGGGCGCATAGGCGGCGGCGAGCCGGCCCAGGGCGCTGCGCGGTGTGCCCTTGGCCCGGGAGACGTCGGTGACGCGGCGCTGGGCCATCTCACCGATGGGGTCCGCTGCGGGGTTCTTGGGTGAGTCGGTCGGCCACCACGCGACGATCGGGGCGTCCGCGAGGAGGAGGGGCGTGACGACGGAGCGGCCGTGCGCGGCCAGCGGCCCGAAGAGGCGCAGGACGACGACCTCGCTCGCGCCGGCGTCACCGCCGATGCGGATCTGCCCGTCGAGCCGCGCGGCACCACGACGGTTGGCCGTGACGACGACGATGATGCGGCAGGGGTGCTGCCGGCTCGCGTCGTTGGCCGTCTGGATGGCCGCGTCGGCCTCGTGCTCGTCGACGACGACGACCATCGTGAGGACGCGCGTGAGCGCCATCGAGCCGGTGTCGGAGCGCAGCCGGACGAGCTTCTTGGAGATGCTGGCGGTCGTGGTGCTGGGCAGGTCGACGATCACGGGAGCCTCCATTCGCGGCCGTCGCGGTGCATGAGGGCGTCGGCGCTGCTCGGTCCCCAGGTCCCGGAGGTGTACTGGTCGATCCGGCCGCCCTGCTTGGCCCAGAACTCCTCGATCGGGTCGAGGATCTCCCAGGAGAGCTCGACCTCCTCGTGGCGGGGGAAGAGCGGCGGCTCGCCGAGCAGGACGTCGAGGATGAGCCGCTCGTAGGCCTCGGGGGAGCTCTCGGTGAACGCGCGCCCGTAGCCGAAGTCCATCGTCACGTCGCGCACCTCCATCTGCGCTCCCGGCACCTTCGCGCCGAACCGCATCGTGACGCCCTCGTCGGGCTGGACGCGGATGACGACGGCGTTCTGGCCGAGCTCCTCGGTCGCGGTGTCGGCGAACGGCAGGTGGGGCGCCTTCTTGAAGACGACCGCGATCTCGGTGACGCGCTTGCCCAGACGCTTGCCGGTGCGCAGGTAGAACGGGACCCCCGCCCAGCGGCGGGTGTCGATCTCGAGCTTCACCGCGGCATACGTCTCGGTCGTGGAGCGGGTGGCCACGCCCTCCTCCTCGAGGTAGCCGCCGACCTCCTCACCGCCCTGCCAGCCCCGGGAGTACTGCCCGCGGGCCGTGCCCTTCGCGAGGTCCTTGGGGATGCGGACGGCCGAGAGGACCTTCTCCTTCTCGCTGCGCAGGTGGTCGGCGGCGAAGGAGACCGGCTCCTCCATCGCGGTGAGCGCGAGCAGCTGGAGGAGGTGGTTCTGGATGACGTCGCGGGCGGCACCGATGCCGTCGTAGTAACCGGCGCGACCCCCGATGCCGATGTCCTCGGCCATGGTGATCTGGACGTGGTCGACGTAGTGGCTGTTCCAGACCGGCTCGAACATCTGGTTGGCAAAGCGCAGGGCCAGGAGGTTCTGGACGGTCTCCTTGCCGAGGTAGTGGTCGATCCGGAAGACCGAGTCCGCCGGGAAGACCTCGGCGACGATCTCGTTGAGCTCGCGGGCGGACTTGAGGTCGTGGCCGAACGGCTTCTCGATGACGACGCGGCGCCACGACCCCGGGGTCGGGGTGGAGAGCCCGGAGCGCTGGAGCTGCTCGCACACCGTCGCGAAGAACGACGGCGGGATCGAGAGGTAGAAGGCGTGGTTGCCTCCTGTGCCGCGCTGCTCGTCGAGCTCGCGGACGGTCTCGGCGAGCAGGTCGAAGGCCTTGGGGTCGTCGAACGTGCCTGGGACGAACCGGAAGCCCTCGCTGAGCGAACGCCACACGTCCTCACGGAACGGCGTGCGGGATCGCTCCTTGACCGACTCGTAGACGACCTTGCCGAAGTCCTGGTCGGCCCAGTCGCGCCGGGCGAACCCGACGAGCGAGAAGCCGGGCGGCAGCAGGCCGCGGTTGGCGAGGTCGTAGATGGCCGGCATGAGCTTCTTGCGGGCGAGGTCCCCGGTCACCCCGAACAGCACGAGGCTGGACGGGCCCGCGATGCGGGGCAGCCGCTTGTCGCGGGGATCTCGGAGCGGGTTGTGGTTGGCGGAGACGCGCGCCGGACTCATCAGGCTCCCGAGGAGGTGGAGAGGGCCGACCGCACCTGGCCCAGGCCGCGGTCGTGCTGGGTGAGGTGGAGACGGAGGACGGGACGGTCGTGGTCGGCGAGCACCTGCGCGTCGCCGCCGGCCTGCGCGGCGAGGAACTCACCGAACGTGAACGTCCGACCGGGCACGGCGAGGTCCTCGTCCGGATCCGCGGTGACCTGGATGAAGACGCCGTTGGCCGGACCACCCTTGTGGTACTGGCCGGTCGAGTGCAGGAAGCGCGGTCCCCACCCGAAGGTGACGGGTCGGCCCGTGTGGTCGAACAGGGTGCGGGCGACCTCCTCGAGGTCGGCGTCCGCCTCGCGGTCGAGGTAGGCCATGACCGCGACGTAGCCCTCGGACTCGTCGAGCTGGGACAGCAGCGCCGAGACGGCGCCGGGCACGGTGTGCGCCTCGCCGAGCCAGTCGCCACCGAGGGCGCGCACCTCGACGGAACCGTCGACGAACGCCGCCTCGTCGGTGGCAGCGCCGGCCTGGTCGAGCAGACCGCGGGCGGCCTCCTTGGCGCTCTCGACGTCGGGCTGGTCGAACGGGTTGATGTCGAGGAGCCGGCCGGCGACGGCGGTGGCGACCTCCCAGAGGAGGAGCTGCGCGCCGAGGGTGCCGGCCACGGTGATGAGCGAGCCGCTGTCGCCGAGCTCCTCGTCGGGGTCGGGGTCGGCGGGACCGGGCTGCTCCGCGGCGATCGAGTCGGGGTGGCGCGGTGGCGCGTCGGCGAGGACCTCGACCGGGTCGTCGTCGTCGGTGGACGCCACGAGGCGCACGACGTTGGCATCGTCGTACGTGTGCTGCGGGGCGGCGCCGTCGGCGACCACCGGGAGGATGCCGGTGCCGTTCTTGCCGGTGGACTCGGCGATGAGCTGCTCGGCCCACGCGCCGAAGCCGACGTTCTCGGTGCCGGCATCGACGAGGACGAGCTTGTCGCGCAGCGGGTTGGTGCCGCCGATCGCGGCGCCCAGGCGCAGCGCCGGGTTGCCCTCGTCGTCGGCGGCGAGCAGGTCGGCGACCGCGTCGGCGTCGTCGAGGAGCGCGCCGACGTCGGCACCGGCGAGGCCGGACGGGACGAGACCGAACGCCGTGAGCGCCGAGTATCGACCGCCCACGTCGGGGTTGGCGTTGATGACTCGGAAGCCGGCCGCGCGGGCCTCGCCGTCGAGCGGGCTGCCGGGGTCGGTGACGACGACGATGCGGCGCGTCGCATCGATGCCCGCGTCGGTGAACGCCTTCTCGAAGGCCCGGCGCTGCGAGTCGGTCTCGACCGTCGAGCCCGACTTCGACGACACGACGACGGCGGTGCTGTCGAGGTCGGTGGTCACGGCGCGCCGGACCACGTCCGGCGCGGACGAGTCGAGGATGACGATGTCGACCCCGGCGGTGGCGCAGATGACCTCGGGCGCCAGCGAGCTGCCGCCCATGCCGCAGAGGACGATCCGCGAGACACCGTCGCCGCGCAGCTCCTCGCGCAGGGCGGAGATCTCCCCGAGCAGGGGGCGGGAGGTCCGGTGCAGGTCGACCCAGGCCAGCCGCTTGCCGGCCTCCTCCTCGGCGTCCGTGCCCCACAGCGTCGCGTCGCGGGCGAAGAGGCGACTGGCGACCTCGTCGGAGACGAGGGTGGGCACGTGCGTGGCGATCGCCTCGGCGGCGGCGCCGCGCGCGGTGACCTCGATGCTGCTCATCGAGTCGCCTTGGCGAGCTCGGACTTCACGCCGTCGAGGAGCTCGTCCCACGACTTCGCGAACTTGTCCACGCCCTCCTTCTCGAGCTGGGCAGTGAGGTCGGAGTAGGAGATGCCGAGGCGCTCGAGCGCGTCGAGCACCTCGGAGGACTCCTCGTAGGTCCCGGCGATCGTGTTGCCGGTGATCTCGCCGTGGTCCTTGACCGCGTCCAGGGTCTTCTCGGGCATCGTGTTGACCGTGCCCGGGGCGACGAGCTCGGTGACGTACATGGTGTCCGGGTAGGCCGGGTCCTTGACCCCCGTGGACGCCCACAGCGGGCGCTGCGGCTTGGCGCCGTCCGCCTCGAGGTTCTTCCACCGAGGGGTCGAGAAGACCTCCTCGTAGGCCTGGTAGGCCAGGCGCGCGTTGGCGATGGCGGCCTTGCCCTTGAGCGACTTCGCGGTCTCGGCGTGCTCACCCGTGATGGCGTCGAGGCGCTTGTCGACCTCGGAGTCGACGCGCGAGACGAAGAAGGACGCCACCGACTCGAGCGTGCTGACGTCCTTGCCGCGCTCCCGGGCCTGCTCGACGCCGGTGAGGAAGGCGTTCATGACCGCGCGGTAGCGGTCGAGGCTGAAGATGAGCGTGACGTTGACCGAGATGCCCTCGGCGAGGACCCGGGTGATGGCGGGAAGGCCCTCGACCGTGGCCGGGATCTTGACGAGCAGGTTGGGACGGTCCACGAGCTTGCTCAGCTCCTTGGCCTGCGCCACGGTCCGGTCCGTGTCGTGGGCCAGCCGCGGGTCGACCTCGATGGACACGCGGCCGTCGAGCCCGTCGGTCGCCTCGAAGACGGGCAGGAGCACGTCGCAGGCGTCGCGAACGTCCTGCGTGGTCATCGCCGTGACGGCGTCGTCGAGGGTCGTCCTGTCGGCGGCGAGCTGGGCGACCTGCTCGCTGTAGCTCTCGCCGTCGGAGAGGGCCACCTGGAAGATCGACGGGTTGGTCGTCACGCCGACGACACCCTTGGTGTCGATGAGCTCCTGTAGGTTGCCCGACGTCAGCCGCTCGCGGCTGAGGTCGTCGAGCCAGATGGAGACGCCGTTGTCGGCGAGTGCCTTGAGGGGTGCGCTGTCAGTCATGTGAGGTCACTTCCCGGCCGTTGCCGCGCTCTTGCGGGCAGGCTTGTTGGTGGTGGGGACGTCGGTGCCGGTGTCCTTGCGGGAGCGGGGTGCGGTCTCGGTGGCACCGGGGACGCCGGTGCCGGCCCGAGCCGCCTTGATCGAGTCCTTGGCCGCCTTGACGACGGCCTCGGGCGTGAACCCGAACTCGGTGAAGAGGGTCTTGGCGTCGGCGGAGGCGCCGAAGTGCTCGATGCTGATCGAGCGGCCGGCGTCTCCGACGATCTCGCGCCAGCCCTGCGCCACCCCGGCCTCGATGCTCACGCGGGCGCGGACCCGGGGCGGCAGCACCTTGTCGCGGTAGGCCTTGGTCTGCGAGTCGAACCACTCGCGGCACGGCATCGACACCACGCGGGTGCGGACCCCGGACTTCTCGAGCCGCAGGCGTGCGTCGAGCGCCACCGAGACCTCGGAGCCGGTCGCCACGAGGATGACCTCCGGGGACTGCTTGCCGTCGTCGCCGCCGTCGACGAGGACGTAGGCGCCCTTGGCGACGTTGCTCGCCTTCGCGTGGGTGGACCGGTCCACCGTCGGCAGGGCCTGCCGGCTGAGGGCGAGGGCGGCGGTGGAGGCGTTGCGCAGGATCGCGCCCCACGCGGCGGCCGTCTCGTTGGCGTCGGCCGGGCGGACGACGTCGAGGCCGGGCATCGCCCGGAGCGAGGCGAGGTGCTCGATCGGCTGGTGGGTCGGACCGTCCTCGCCGAGGCCGATGGAGTCGTGGGTCCAGACGAACGTCACCGGCAGCTGCTGGATCGCGGCCAGCCGGACCGCCGGGCGCATGTAGTCGGAGAAGACGAGGAAGGTGCCGCCGTAGGGGCGGGTGAGCCCCTCGAGCGCGATCCCGTTGAGGATCATGCCCATGGCGTTCTCGCGGATCCCGAAGTGCAGGGTCCGGCCGTAGGGTCCGCCCTTCCACGCCTCGGTCTGCTTGGAGGCCGGGACGAAGGACGGCTCGCCCTCCATCGTCGTGTTGTTGGACTCGGCGAGGTCGGCCGAGCCACCCCACAGCTCGGGCATGACGGGGGCGAGGGCCCCGAGGACCTTGCCGGAGGCGGCGCGGGTGGCGATGCCCTTCTCGTCCGCGGGGAAGGTGGGCAGCGCGGCGTCCAGCCCGTCGGGCAGCTCACCGGCGACGAGCCGGTCCAGCAGGGCGGCGGCGTCCTTGTTCGCACGGCGCCACGCGGCATACGGGGTCTTCCACGCCTTGTGGGCGGCCTTGCCGCGCGCCTTGACCTTGCGCGCGTGGGCGAGGACGTCCCGGTCGACCTGGAACGTCTTCTTCGGGTCGAAGCCGAGGATCTCCTTGAGCGCGGTGATCTCCTCGTCGCCGAGCGCGGAGCCGTGCGACTTGCCGGTGCCCTTCTTGGTGGGGGCGGGCCAGGCGATCACCGTGTGCAGGCGCACGAGGGTCGGGCGGCTCGACGTCTTGCTCTTCTCGAGGGCGGCAAGGAGGGCGTCGACGTCCTCGACGTAGTCGGCGGACCCGGCCGGGTCGTTGCTCTGGCGCCAGTCGACGTCGGCGACCTCCCAGCCGTAGGCCTCGTAGCGCTTGCCCACGTCCTCGGAGAAGGAGATGTCGGTGTCGTCCTCGATCGAGATCTGGTTCGCGTCGTAGATGACGGTGAGGTTGCCGAGCTCCTGGTGACCGGCGAGCGAGCTGGCCTCGGAGGCCACGCCCTCCATGAGGTCGCCGTCGGAGGCGATGACCCACACGTGGTGGTCGAACGGGCTCGTGCCCGGCTTGGCGTCGGGGTCGAGCAGGCCGCGCTGGCGGCGCTGGGCCATCGCCATGCCGACGGCGGAGGCGAGGCCGGAGCCGAGCGGGCCGGTGGTGATCTCGACCCCGGTGGTGTGGTGGACCTCGGGGTGGCCGGGGGTCAGCGAACCCCACGTGCGCAGCGCCTTGAGGTCGCCCAGCTCGAGGCCGTAGCCGGAGAGGTAGAGCTGGATGTACTGGGTGAGGCTGGAGTGGCCGCAGGAGAGGACGAACCGGTCACGGCCGAGCCACGTCGGGTCCGAGGGGTCGTGCGCCATGACGTTCTGGAAGAGCAGGTAGGCCGCGGGCGCCAGGCTCATCGCAGTGCCGGGGTGGCCGTTGCCGACCTTCTGGACGGCGTCGGCGGCGAGGACTCGGACGGTGTCCACCGCGCGCACGTCGAGGTCGGTCCACTTCGCCTTGCGGGCCGTGGGCTTGGCGATGTCGGCCGAGCGCTGCGCGGTGGCGGCGCGGCGACTGCCCGCCCTGCCCGCCTTCGTCGTGGTGGTGGTCACGTGGAGCCTCTCTGACGTCGAACAAGGTGATGCAGGTCAAACGGTCGAACCCACCCTAGACCGGAGCGAACCGGTGGGGACGACTCAGTCCGGCCCCGGCTAGACTCGCCGTGACCAACCGCTCCAGTGCACCCCGAAGGACGCCGTGGCACCCGCTCCGATCACCACCGCCTCGACGGTCGACTCCACGGTCGGCTGGAAGCGAACGGTCGGCGCCTATGTGGCCCTCACCAAGCCCCGCATCATCGAGCTGCTGCTCGTAACGACGGTGCCGGTGATGTTCCTCGCCGAGCGGGGCGTGCCCGACCTGTGGCTCGTCGTGGCGACGCTCGTCGGTGGCTCGCTCAGCGCCGGCGCCGCGAACACGTTCAACTGCGTCTACGACCGCGACATCGACGCCCTGATGGACCGCACCCGCAACCGGCCCATGGTCACCGGGCAGATCTCGCCGCGTGCCGGTCTGGTCTTCGGCGGCGCCCTCACCGTCCTGTCGACGGTGTGGTTCCTCGTGTTCGTCAACGTCGCGTCCGCGCTGCTGTCGCTCACGGCCATCGCGTTGTATGCCGTCCTCTACACGATCGTGCTCAAGCGACGCACCTCCCAGAACATCGTCTGGGGCGGGGTCGCCGGGTGCATGCCGACCCTCATCGGGTGGTCCGCCGTGACCGGCACGGTGGGGTGGCCGGCCGTCATCCTCTTCCTCGTCATCTTCTTCTGGACGCCGCCGCACTACTGGCCGCTGTCGATGGCGTTCAAGGACGACTACACCAACGCCCACGTGCCGATGCTCCCGGTGGAGCAGGGCCCGGTCGTCGTGGCCCGTCAGATCGTCGCCTACAGCTGGGTCATGGTCGCGGTCTCGCTGACCCTCGTGCCCGTGGCCGACATGGGCTGGATCTACCTCGTCGCGGCGGTGGCGAGCGGCGTGGTCTTCGTGGGGGAGGCGCACCGCCTCCTGCGGCTGGCCAAGGACGGGGCGGCGACCTCGGTGCTCAAGCCGATGCGGCTGTTCCACTTCTCGATCACCTACGTGACACTGCTCTTCCTCGCGGTCGCGGTCGACCCGCTGGTCCACCTCTCCATCGGCTGAGTGGGCAGGTCCCGACCCCGGCGGTACGGTCCGGCGAACACCGTGAGGGACACCACGGCGTGGGTCGCCGCCATGAGCACGATGGTCTCGCGCACCCCCAGCCACGTGCCGAGCCCACCGGCGACGAGCCCGGCGAGCGGCATGGTCCCGAAGCCGATGACCGCCGCGGTCGCCGTCGTCCGGCCGAGCAGCTCGGGCGGGGTGTAGCGGATGCGGAACGAGCTGCGGACGACGTTGGCCCCCACGACCCCGACCCCGACGACGAACGAGCCGCTGGCGATCATCGCCGCCCCGAGGCCGGGCTGCGCGGTGCCGACGAGCAGCGCCGGCGGGCCACCGAGGACTTGGAGCCAGCGCAGTGCCCCGGCCGAGCCGAGCCACCGGGTCGCGCGCGTCGCGACCGTGGCGCCCAGCAGGCCGCCAGCAGACCCGAGGGCCATGACGAGCCCCACGGCCCCGGGTTGCAGGTCGAGCTCGCGGACCATGAAGAGGACGAGCAGTGCCCCGTAGCCGGTGAGCGCGAAGTTGCTCAGTCCTCCTTGGACGGAGAAGAACCGGAGGAAGCGGTCACGGAAGACGATCTCCACACCCTCGCGGATCTCGCGTCCCAGCGGCAAGGAGGGTGAGGGAGCCTGGGGAGGTCCGAGCTCCTCGGGTCGCATCCGCGAGAGGCAGACCCACGAGACGAGGAACCCCACGACGTCGACGACGACGGCATACGCCGCGGAGGTGGCCTGGACGAGGAGCCCGCCGACACCGGGCCCGCCCACCTGCATGGCCGACTCCGTGCCGTAGATCCGGGCGTTGGCGCGCTCGAGGTCCGAGCTCGCCACCACCCGCGGGACGAAGGCGGCGTATGCCGTCCGGAAGAAGACGGTGCACCCGCCGACCGCCAGTGCCGTGAGGACGAGGTGGGGGAGGGTGAGCAGTCCGGTCGCCCAGGCCAGAGGCACGCTGGCCACGGCTGCGGCCGCGAGGAGGTCGGCGCGCATCATGACGAGGCGCGGGTCGGAGCGGTCGATCCAGGCCCCGGCGGGGAGCCCGAGCAGCAGCCACGGCAGCCAGACCGCGCCGGCGAGCACGCCCATCGCCCAGGGCCCCGCGCCGAACTCGGTGACCGCGATGAGCGGGAAGATCACCGTCGTCGTCATCGACCCGAGGACGCTGACCGCCTCGCCACCCCAGAGCAGGCGGAAGTTGTGGTTGAGGCCTGCCGGGGGAGCGTCGGCGGTCACGGCTGCGCCGGGAAGCCGCGGGCGAAGACGAGGACGGGCTCGCGCTCGACCCCGTCGTCCGGCACCTCGCGCCGACCCCACCGCACGAGGACGTCGATGACCTCCTCCGCCACCTCGCGCAGCTCGTCGGGGGAGAGGCGGAGCCAGTTCTGGGTCGCGAAGGCCGCGTCGTCCCAGACGGGGACGGTCGCGGCGTTGGCGTTCCACTCCTGGACCCGCTCGAACTGCCGCTGGACGGTGAGGGCCTCGGCGGCATACGCGGCCGTGACGGCAGCGGTGTCCGACGCGAAGTCCGCGCGTGACCACCGGGTGCCCGGGTCGACGAGGCGCCACCAGCGCTCACGCCGGTCCTTGGCCAGCTCGGGGGCCTCCTCGACGAGGCCGGCCTCGCTGAGCACCTTGAGGTGGTGGCTCGCCGAGCCGACGGCCTGGCCGGTCCGGGCGGCCAGCGCCGACGCGGTGGACGGCCCGTCGACCTTGAGCGCGTCCATCATCCGTGACCGGAAGGTGTTGGCCATGGCCGAGAGGGCCTTGGCGTCGGTGATCGTGCGGATGCCGTCACGGTCCCTGGGGGTGGGTGCGGTGGGGGTCATGCCCACGACGATAAACCCACAAGAACTCTTGTGCAACTACTCTTGTGCGATGCTCCGGAGGGCGAGCACGCCCCGGGTCAGGGCCACGACGAGCAGGGCCGCGCCGAGCATGTGCGCGAGGACGAGGACCTCGGGGAGGTCGGTGAGGTACTGCACGTAGCCGATGCCGCCCTGTCCGAGCGTGACGAGCAGGACGTCCCGCCACGCCGTGGCGACCGACGTCGGTGCGGAAGAGAGACGGGTGGCCAGCCAGACGGCGACGACGAGACCGACGAAGAGCATGACGGCGTCGGCGTGCAGCCACGAGATCGTCCGGGGGTCGAAGCCGAACCGGGCCGGGGCCTCGGCGTCGCCGGAGTGCGGGCCGGAGCCGGTGACCACGGTGCCAAGGGTGAGGACGACCGCGCCGACGCCGCAGGTGACCCACGCGACGCGGCGCACGACCTCGGGGACGAGCAGCCTCGGTCCGCCCTCGCCCTCGTGACGGGCGAACCAGAGGTAGGCCGCGGCCGCGACCAGCCCGGCCGAGACGAGGAAGTGGGCAGACACCGTGACCGGGTGCAGCTCGGTGAGCACCGTGACGCCACCGAGGAGCGCCTGGAAGACCACGCCCACGAGGACGGTGACCGCGGCGACCTTGAGTCGCCGGACCGGCGTCCATCGCCACACGGCGACCACCGCGAGGACGGCGATGATGCCGAGGGCGCCGGTCAGCGTGCGGTTGCCGAACTCGATGACCTTGTGGAAGCCCTCGGCCTGCTCCTGCACGGGAACGTAGGACCCGGGCACGCACTCGGGCCACGTGGGGCAGCCCAGGCCGCTGCCGGTGAGCCGCACGAGGCCGCCGGTGACGATGATGCCCACCTGCGCGACGAGGTTGGCGAGGAGGACGAGGCGATGGGCTCGGGGGAGGGGCGCACTCACCACCGCAGGGTATGCCGCGGCCTCCCCTGACGATTCCTTGACCGTCGCTTGACCGCCGGTGTGCTTGCGGCCGGTTGAGTGCGCGTTTGGCAAAGCCTTGGTCAGTTTCGTTGACGCGCAACCGCGCTCGCCGGTTGGGTCAGTTCTCGCGCCGAAGCCGGTGGCCCACCCGTTCCCGCGCCGGAGGCCGAGGGGTCAGTCGGACCAGCGGAACCAGCGGGCGGCAGCGAGGCCCGCGGCCAGCGCCCACACCGTGAGGACGAGCCACTGGCCGAGCGGCCAGCCACCCTCGACGAGCGCGAGGCGCATCCCGTCGCCGAGGGCGCCGGAGGGCAGGACCCGCGCGAGACCCTCGACGCCGTCGGGCAGGCGGTCGGTGGGCAGCAGGATGCCCAGGCCGAGCAGGAGGACCCAGACGAGGTTCGCGATGGCGAGCACCCCCTCGGCCCGGACGGTGCCGGCGAGCAGCATCGCGAGAGCGAGGAAGGCCGCGGCGCCCAGCCCCACCGTGACGAGAGCCGGCAGCACCCCCGAGGGCTCCGGTCGCCAGCCGAGGACGGCGGCGACACCACCCAGCACGACGAGCTGGACGAGGATGACGAGCCCCACGGCGCCGAGCTTGCCCGCGATGAGGCCCTCACGACCCAGCGGACTGACCCCGAGGAACCGCAGGACCCCCTGGCGTCGGTCGAAGCCGGTGGCGATCGCCTGGCCGGTGAACGCGGTCGAGACCACGGCGAGCGCGAGCACTCCCGCCGTCGCGACGTCGATGCGACGGCCCGGGCCGAGGTCGGGCACGTCGGTCAGGGCCAGGCCGACGAGGGCCAGGACGGGGAGCACGAGGGCGACGAGCAGCTGCTCGCCGTGGCCGAGGATCATCGCGGTCTCGAAGCGGGTCTGGGCGAGCCACCGCTGGACCGACGTGGCCGGGCCGGAGGGCGGGGCCGGGGCGGTGGGTGCGCTCATCGCCGGCTCCCGGCGGTGAGGGCGAAGTAGCGCTCCTCGAGCGGACGGCCCTCGCACACCTCGGCGAGCGACCCCTCCGCCACGGCACGTCCGGCGTTCATGATGACGACGTGGTCGGCGATGCGCTCCGCCTCCTCGAACGAGTGGGTGGTGACGACGACGGCCGCGTCCGTCGCGGTCTCGCGCAGGAGGTCCCACACCTCGAGGCGGGCGTGCGGGTCGAGGCCGGCGGTCGGCTCGTCGAGGAACGCGACCTCCGGGCGGCCGACGAGCGCGGCGGCGAGCGCGACCCGCTGCCGCTCGCCACCGGACAGCCGGCGTACCGGGCGGTCGGCCACGCGGTCGAGCTCGAGCCGCTCCATGAGGCCCGACACGTCCGCGGACGCGGAGTGGAGGCGGGCGACGTGGTGCAGGAGCCGCCGGGCGGTCGTCGTGACCGGGAGCCCGCCGTCCTGGAGCATCACCCCGACGCGCGCCCGATGCTCCGCCGGGGCCCGCCACGGGTCGGTGCCGAGGACGCGCGCGGTGCCGGACGTCGGTCGCTGCAGCCCCTCGAGGCACTCCATGGTCGTCGTCTTGCCCGCGCCGTTGGGACCGAGCACGGCGGTGACCTCGCCGGAACGGGCCGACCACGTGGACTCGTCGACGGCGCGCACCCCGCCGACGACGCGGCTCAGACGGGCGACCTCGACTGCAGACACGGCGCACATCCTAGGCTGGGCCCACTCGACCCAAGGAGTCCCATGGTCACCATCGACCGCGAGGCCGCCCCGGCCACCGCCGTCGCCGCCGTCCCCGCCGTCCTGGCAGCTCTTGCCGGGCGGCGCGGCGCCGCCCTGACCCTCGGCGCGCTGCCGGCGGCCGTCGCCCTGTTCTTCCGTGACCCCGACCGCTCCGCGGACCGGACGCCGGTCGACGCCGACGACGTGGTCTCGCCCGCGGACGGCAAGGTGATGTATGCCGGACCCGGCCAGGACGGTGTCGCGCCCGAGGGGGAGTGGCAGCAGGTGAGCATCTTCCTGTCGGCCTTCGACGTGCACATCAACCGTGCCCCCTACGGCGGCCGGCTGCGCGAGGTGACCTACCGCCCGGGGAAGTGGCTCGCGGCATACAGCCACGAGAGCGCCCACCTCAACGAGCGCACCGACCTCGTCGTCGAGCGCGAGGTGGCGGGACGCACCCGCGTCGTCCACTTCCGGCAGATCGTCGGGCTCATGGCCCGACGCGTCGTCACCCGGGTGTCGGCCGGCGAGGAGATCTCGACCGGCCAGCGCATCGGCCTGATGAAGTTCGGGTCGCGCATGGACGTCTTCGTCCCGCCGGAGGTCGACCTCCTCGTGCAGTCCGGGGCCCGCGTCGTCGCGGGTGAGACCGTCATCGCCCGGTGGCCCGCGACGGACGCCAACACGTGAGCGACGTCGCGTCCGGTCGTCGCCGGCGCTTCGACCGCTGGCGGCTCGTGTCGCCGACCGGCGCGGAGGTCGTCTCGCTCCGCCAGCTCGGCAAGACCGAGCGGTTGCGGGTCACGGCCCCGACGATCTTCACGATCCTCAACATGATGAGCGGGCTGTCGTCGGTGCTCCTGGCGTTCCGCGAGCACTTCACCCTCGCGGCCGTCCTCATCGCCGTCTCGATCATCATGGACATCGCCGACGGCGGCGTCGCCCGCCTCGTGGGGGCCACCTCGCCCTTCGGGCTCCAGATGGACTCGCTCGCCGACCTCATCTCGTTCGGGTTCGCCCCGGCGATCCTCGTGCACACGTGGGCGCTGCCGGACTACCCGATCCTGTCGTGGCTCGCGGCCTTCTTCTGGCTCGGCTGCGCCGCGTTCCGGCTGGCCCGGTTCAACGTCACGGTCGACCCGACGGCGGACAAGCGGTACTTCGTCGGGCTGCCCAGCCCGGCGGCGGCGGCCGTGGTCATGGCGACGATCTTCGCGCTCAACCAGCCGGAGGCGGGCGGCTACGACGCCTCGCTCATCGTCCCGATCGTCATCAGCGTGGTGCCCGCCGTGCTCATGGTCACGTCGATCCGGTTCCGGTCCTTCCGCAACCTCCTGCAGCCGCGCGGGGCGGCCGCTTGGGCCACCACGGTCGCGGGCGCCCTCGCGATCGTCGTGGGCCTCGTGCTCGACGCCGGCCTCACCGGGCTCGTCATCGCCTACGGCTACATCCTCCAAGCACCCCTCGGTGTGCTCACGGCGCCGCTGCGCGAGAGCCTGCTCGGCCCCGACTCGGTGGCCCCGCGGCGGCATCGCATGCCGTCCGTCTTCCTGCCCGACGCCGAGGACGACGACGACGACGAGCAGGACACGCACTGACCGGTCCCGGTCAGGAGCGCTGGTCCGCGCGTCCTGGCCGGACCGGTCGCCCGAGGTGCGCGTCGATCGCGCGCGCCAGCACCCGGACCACGGGCCAGGCGCCGTGCGAGCTGTTGCCGAGCACGGTCACGGTCGTGCGGTCACGGACGAGGTGGGTCGACCGGAACGACACGCCGGCGTCGTACCCCTCGAGGACGAGTGCCGGGTGCGTCCGGTGGAGCCAGAACCCCAGCCCGTAGCGCAGGTCCTCCTCCGGGACGTCGTGGCGCGGCCGGCTCATCTCGTCGACGGACTCGCGCGCAACGATGCGGCCCTCGAGCAGGGCCAGCCAGAACCGGTGCAGGTCGTCGGCGGTCGTGAACGCCCCGCCGTCGCCGTTGCCGAGCACCGGGAGGTGGAGCGTGTTGACGAGGTCGCCCTCGTTCCACAGGTAGCCGAGCGCCGCGTCGGCCGGGAGGTCGTTGAGCGGGAGGAAGCCCGTGTGCTGCAGGCCCGCCGGCTCGATCACCAGGCTCCGCACGACGTCGTGGTACGTCGTGCCGGTGGCACGCTCGAGCGCGAGTGCCAGCACCATGTAGCCGCCGTTGCAGTACGCGAAGCCCTTGCCCGGGGGGAACGCCTGTGGGTGGCCCTCGAGCACGGGCAGGAACGCCTCCGCCGTGGTGAGGGTGTGCGTCGGCACGTCGAGGACGTGGTCCGACGGCTCCCACGTGCTCTCGTCGAGGTAGTCCCCGATCCCCGACGTCTGGCCCAGGAGGTGCTCGATCGTCACGCGGTCGTCGACGAGGGGCAGGTCCGCGCCGAGCAGCCCGCGCACGGGCTGGTCGAGGCCCAGCTCGCCGTCGTCGACGAGCCGCATCACTGCCAGCGCGGTGAAGGTCTTGCTGCCACTGGCGATGCCCATCCGCGTGCGGGCCGTCATCGGCGCCCGCAGGGCCCGGTGGGCGAAGCCCTCGGTCCGCTCGAGGATCCGGTGGTCGTCGACGTCCACCGCCACCACGCCGGTGAAGGTCGTCTCCCGGACCGCCTCGTCGAGGAGTGCCGCGTCGACCTGCAGCTCGGCTCCTGAGGACACCCGCGCCTCCCGCTCCGGTCGTCATCCCGCACACCGCCGCAGGTCGACGGGCCTGACGGGCGGCTCGGTCCCAGTCTCGCCCATCACTTCCCCTCAGACGGGGGATAGCTCGAGTCCAGCCAGCCGGCGGCGTGGGGGGACTCGGGCACCTAGGGCGTGCAGACCTTCCGGAACGGGCGGTTCGGGAGATGGGTGCGCCACTCCTGCTCGGTGAGGCCCCGACCCGCGAGCCTGCACGCAGCCCGGGTCCACGACGCGGGATCGAGGTCCCAGGAGAGGACCGAGCCGTCGTCGCCGGCGAACAGCAACCGCTCCTCGTCTTCCGCGAAACCGGGGTCCCCGAGCTCGTTGGGGAGCACGCTCGCACTGCCGAGGAACTCACCGGTCTTGCCGTTCCAGTGGCTCAGCCGCCCCTCGCCCACGCTTGCAACGAGCGATCCGTCGTCGCTCCAGGTCGAGGTGGGGCCCATGAGGCCCGCCTCGGAGGCACGCGGACCGGCGATCCATCGCATCGTGGTCGCATCGACGAGGCCGACGCCCGAGGGCCCGGTGGCGACGAGGAGGCGGGTGCCGTCAGGGGAGGGGGACAGCTCGACGACGGGGTGGCCGAGGTCCGGCATCGGGCGGACCGTCCCGGCCACGTAGTCCACCACCGCGTCCCCGATCCACACGGTGCGAAGGTCACCGCTGGGGGTGAACGCGGACAGGTCCCGGGGCTGTGGCTCGCCCGCCGCCGTCGAGACCTCGACCACCGCGTGCCCGCTCGAGCGGGTGGACGCGCAGTACGTTCGGTGTGACGACCTCACCGGCAACGGGGTCCCGGCACCTGCCTGGGTGCGTGGGGCCTGAGCGAGAGGTCAGCCCCCGCCGCCCCCGTCGAAGCCGCCACCCCCACCGCCGTAGCTCTCTCCCGCCCGGTACGGATCGTTGCGGCCTCGCTCGAACGAGGCCCGCTCCCGGTCGGTCAGGCCGGACCCTCCCGTCCGGCGCCGGTCGAAGAACCATGCAGTCAATAGCGCCACCGCCAGCACGGCCGCCACGGTGCCCCAGAACCAGAGCATGTCCCCTGCTCCCTTCCCATCGGCGACGCCGCCGACGTCGATTCCAGTGTGGCCCGTGCGCGGCGCCCCTGTCGATGACCCCAACGCGCCCGCGAGGGTGGCTTAGGGCCACCTTCGTTTCCCAAGCCCTGCGCAATTACGTAACATGGACGTTGTGAATATCGCGCGTACCGCCGTGGTGCCGCAGGTCCTCGAGTCGCGCACGCGCGACCGGGTCCTGCAGGCCATCGGTGAGCGCGGTCCCGTGACGGCCACGGCTCTCGCCGGCGACCTCGGGCTCACCGTCCCCGCGGTCCGTCGCCACCTCGAGAACCTCACCGAGGCAGGGCTCATCGACGAGCGCGAGAGCGCGGCGTCGCCGGGTCGCGGTCGCGGTCGCCCGGCGCGCTCCTTCGTCCTCAGCGAGGGCGGTCACCAGGCCCTCGAGTCCGACTACGACCACCTCGCGTCCGAGGCGCTGCGCTTCCTGTCGAAGGAGGCGGGCGACGACGCCGTCAGGCGCTTCGCCGAGTCGCGCGTCGGTGCCGTCGAGAAGCGGTATGCCGCAGAGCTCGCCTCGGCGGGCCCCGACACCGCGCAGCGGGTCGACGTGCTCGTCGCCGCGCTGACGCGTGACGGTTTCGCCGCCTCCGCCCGGCCCGTCGGCCGCACGGGCACGAGCGGCGACAGCGCACCCACCGGGCTGGCCGGCATACAGCTCTGTCAGGGTCACTGCCCGGTCCAGCACGCCGCCCGGGAATTTCCCCAGTTCTGTGACGCTGAAACGGACGCGTTCTCGCGCCTCCTCGGCGTGCACGTCCAACGACTCGCAACCCTCGCGCACGGAGATCACGTGTGCACGACGTTCGTCCCCACCACAGAAGGGTCCACTCGATGAGCACCATCGAAGAGCTCAACCCGGGTCTCAAAGACCTCGGGCGCTACGACTTCGGATGGGCGGACAGCGACGCTGCTGGCACCAACGCCCGACGCGGACTCAACGACGAGGTCGTCCTGGACATCTCGCGGCGCAAGAGCGAGCCGCAGTGGATGGAGGACCTCCGCATGAAGTCCCTCCGCCTGTTCCACAAGAAGCCCATGCCGACGTGGGGGAGCGACCTCACCGGCATCGACTTCCAGAACATCAAGTACTTCGTGAAGTCCACCGAGAAGCAGGCGACCTCCTGGGAGGACCTGCCCGAGGACATCAAGAACACCTACGACCGCCTCGGCATCCCCGAGGCCGAGAAGCAGCGGCTCGTCGCCGGCGTCGCGGCCCAGTACGAGTCCGAGGTCGTCTACCACCAGATCCGTGAGGACCTGGAGGAGAAGGGCGTCATCTTCGTCGACACCGACACCGGCCTGCGCGAGCACGAGGAGCTCTTCCGCGAGTACTTCTGCTCGGTCATCCCGGCCGGCGACAACAAGTTCGCCTCGCTCAACACCGCCGTGTGGTCGGGTGGCTCGTTCATCTACGTCCCGCCGGGCGTCCACGTCGACATCCCGCTGCAGGCCTACTTCCGGATCAACACCGAGAACATGGGCCAGTTCGAGCGGACGCTCATCATCGCCGACGAGGGCTCCTCCGTGCACTACGTCGAGGGCTGCACCGCGCCGATCTACCAGTCGGACTCGCTGCACTCCGCCGTCGTCGAGATCATCGTCAAGAAGAACGCCCGGGTGCGCTACACGACGATCCAGAACTGGTCCAACAACGTCTACAACCTCGTCACCAAGCGCGCGACCTGCGCCGAGGGCGCGACGATGGAGTGGATCGACGGCAACATCGGCTCCAAGGTGACGATGAAGTACCCCGCCGTCTTCCTCATGGGCGAGCACGCCCGTGGCGAGACGCTGTCCGTCGCCTTCGCCGGCGAGGGCCAGCACCAGGACGCCGGCTCGAAGATGGTCCACGCCGCGCCCAACACCTCCTCGACGATCGTGTCGAAGTCCGTGGCTCGTGGCGGTGGCCGCACCTCGTACCGCGGCCTGGTCCAGATCATGGAGGGTGCGCACGGCTCGAAGTCGAGCGTCGTCTGCGACGCCCTGCTCGTCGACACGATCAGCCGCTCCGACACCTACCCCTACGTCGACATCCGCGAGGACGACGTGACGATGGGCCACGAGGCCACCGTCTCCAAGGTGTCCGAGGACCAGATGTTCTACCTCATGTCCCGAGGCATGTCCGAGACGGAGGCGATGGCGATGATCGTGCGTGGCTTCGTCGAGCCGATCGCCAAGGAGCTGCCGATGGAGTACGCGCTCGAGCTCAACCGGCTCATCGAGCTTCAGATGGAAGGAGCCGTAGGTTAAATGAGCCTTCTGGCCAGCAAGCCCCAGACCAGCGAGTACCCCGGTCACACCGACTCCGTCGCCGCCTTCGTGCCCGACCAGTCGCGCGCCGAACGCACCACCTCGTATGCCGTCGCGGACTTCCCCGTCCCGTCCGGCCGCGAGGAGGAGTGGCGCTTCACCCCCGTCGACCGGCTCCAGTCGCTCTTCGCCGAGACGGCCGGCACGGCACTGCGCCGCGAGGAGTCGCTGCCCGAGGGCGTGACCCTCTCCAGCCTCTCCCGCGAGGAGTGGATGGCCAGCGGTGCTCCGAAGCCCGCCGACCGCGCCGCGGTCGTCGCCGTCGACCAGGCCGAGTCGGTGACCGTCCTCGACGTGCCCGCCGAGGCCCAGCCGGAGGAGCCGGTGCGCATCAGCCTCACCGGTGACGGTGCCCTGTCGCACGCCCACACCCTCGTGCGCGTCGGCCAGTTCGCCAAGGTGACGATCGTCCTGCGCCACGAGGGCGACGCCCAGTACTCCGAGCTGCTCTCCGTCGTCGTCGGCGACGGCGCCGACGTCACGATCGTCACGGTCCAGGAGTGGGACGACACCGCCCTGCACCTCGGCCAGCACGACGTCGTCGTCGGCCGGGACGCCACGGTGCGCCACATCGCCGTCACCCTGGGTGGCAGCATCGTGCGGCTCAACACCAACGCCTCGTATGCCGGCCCCGGCGGCTCGTTCGAGGCGCTCGGCGTCTCCTTCGCCGACGCCGGCCAGCACCAGGAGCACCGCCTCTTCGTCGACCACGAGGCCCCGCACTGCCGCTCCAACGTCGAGTACAAGAGCGCGCTTCAGGGCGACTCGGCCCACACCGTGTGGGTGGGGGACGTCCTCATCCGCGCGAGCGCCGAGGGCACCGACACCTACGAGCTCAACCGCAACCTCATCCTCACCGACGGCGCCCGCGCCGACTCCGTGCCCAACCTCGAGATCGAGACCGGCGAGATCGCCGGCGCCGGTCACGCCTCGGCCACCGGTCGCTTCGACGACCAGCAGCTCTTCTACCTGCAGGCCCGCGGCATCGACGAGGACACCGCCCGGCGGCTCGTCGTGCGTGGCTTCTTCGCCTCGATCGTCGGCCGCATCGGCGTCCCCGAGATCGAGTCCCACCTGATGGAGGCCATCGACCGCGAGCTGGAGGGGACCGCGTGAGCGAGACCCAGGCGACGTCGACCGGCTTCATCCGCGTCTGCGCCCTCGACGAGCTCCCCACCGTGGGGGTCGTCGCCGCCGACGTGGGCGGCCGGATCATCGCCATCGTCCGCACGGCGGAGGGCGAGGTCCACGCCGTGGACGACACCTGCACCCACGCCAACGTCTCCCTGTCCGAGGGCGAGCTCGACGGCTGCACCCTCGAGTGCTGGCTCCACGGCTCGCGCTTCGACATCCGCACCGGGGCGCCGTCGGGCCCCCCCGCCACCGTCGCCCTCGCCGTCCACACCGTCAAGATCGTGGGTGACGACGTCCACGTCGCCCTGACCCAGGAGAACTGAACCTTCATGAGCACTCTCGCAGTCACTGACCTGCACGTCACCGTCGAGACCGACCAGGGCACCAAGGAGATCCTCCGCGGCGTCACGCTGACCATCAACTCCGGTGAGACCCACGCGATCATGGGCCCCAACGGCTCCGGCAAGTCGACCCTCGCGTACTCCATCGCCGGCCACCCCAAGTACACGATCACCCAGGGCACCGTCACCCTCGACGGTGAGGACGTCCTCGCCATGAGCGTCGACGAGCGGGCCCGCGCCGGGCTCTTCCTCGCCATGCAGTACCCCGTCGAGGTCCCCGGTGTCACGGTGACCAACTTCCTGCGCACCGCGAAGACCGCCATCGACGGCGAGGCACCCAAGCTGCGCACCTGGGTCAAGGACCTCAAGCAGGCCATGGGTGAACTGCGGATGGACCCCAAGGTCTCCGAGCGCGGCGTCAACGAGGGCTTCTCGGGTGGCGAGAAGAAGCGTCACGAGATCCTCCAGATGGAGCTCCTCAAGCCGAAGTTCGCGATCCTCGACGAGACCGACTCCGGTCTCGACGTCGACGCCCTGCGGATCGTGTCGGAGGGCGTCAACCGCGCCAAGGAGGGCACGAACTCCGGTGTCCTGCTCATCACGCACTACACCCGCATCCTGCGCTACATCACCCCCGACTTCGTCCACGTCTTCGTCGACGGCCGGATCGCCGAGCAGGGCGGTCCCGAGCTCGCCGACCGCCTCGAGGCCGAGGGCTACGACCGGTTCCAGGGCGCGAGCGCCTGAGCGGGCACCCATGACAGCCTCGCCGTTCACCCCCGAGGAGGTCGCCCGCATCCGGGCCGACTTCCCGATCCTCGCGCGCACCGTGCGTGACGGTGCTCCGCTGGTCTACCTCGACTCCGGAGCCACCTCGCACAAGCCCGTGCAGGTCCTCGACGCCGAGCGCGACTTCTACGAGCGCCTGAACTCCGCACCCCACCGGGGAGCCCACGCCCTCTCGGAGGAGGCCACGGCGGCATACGAGGGTGCGCGTGAGCGCATCGCGGGCTTCATCGGCGCGGCGGCCCAGGACGTCGTGTTCACCAAGAACGCGACCGAGGCCCTCAACCTCGTCGCCTACGCGTTCTCGGGCTCGCCGCACCCGGCGATCCCGGGCAGTGAGCGCTTCGCGCTGGGTGCCGGTGACGAGGTGCTCGTCACCGAGATGGAGCACCACGCCAACCTCGTGCCGTGGCAGGAGCTGTGCCGGCGCACCGGGGCGACCCTGCGGTGGATCCCCGTCACCGACGAGGGCCGGTTGGACCTCTCCGACCTCGACTCGCTCCTCACCGAGCGCACCAAGGTCGTCGCGGTCGTCCACGCCTCCAACGTGCTCGGCACGCTCAACCCGGTCGCCGAGCTCGTCGAGCGCGCCCACGCCGTCGACGCCCTCGTCGTCCTCGACGCCTGCCAGTCGGTGCCGCACCTGCGCGTCGACGTCGAGGCGCTCGGTGCGGACTTCCTCGCCTTCTCGGGCCACAAGATGTTCGGTCCCAGCGGCATCGGCGTCCTCTGGGGTCGCCGCGAGCTGCTCGAGGCGATGCCGCCGTTCCTCACCGGGGGCTCGATGATCGAGACCGTCCGGATGGAGGGCAGCACCTACGCCCCGCCGCCGCAGCGCTTCGAGGCCGGGGTGCCGATGACGGCCCAGGCCATCGGGCTCGCCGCCGCCGTCGACTACATCGACGACCTCGACATCGAGCGCATCCACGCGCACGAGCTCGCGCTCACCGAGCGCCTCCTCGCCGGTCTCGCGGCGCGTCCGTGGGTCACCGTCGTCGGACCCACCGACCTCGAGTCCCGCGGCGGCACGGTCGCGTTCGTCGTCGACGACGTGCACGCCCACGACGTGGGCCAGGTCCTCGACGGTTCCGGCGTCGCCGTCCGCGTCGGACACCACTGCGCCTGGCCCCTGCACCGCCGCTTCAAGGTGGCGGCGACGACGCGAGCCAGCTTCGCGGCATACAACACCGCGGGTGAGGTCGACGCCCTGCTCGACGCGCTCGACACCGTGCCCGAGATCTTCGGTGACCCACGGCTGCGAGGAGCGAGCTGATGGACCTCTACCAGGAGCTCATCCTCGAGCACTCCAAGCGCCCCCAGCACGCGGGTCTGCGCGAGCCCTTCGAGGCCGAGGTCCACCACGTCAACCCGACCTGCGGCGACGAGGTGACCCTGCGTCTCCACATCGTCGGGGAGGGACCCTCCGCCGTCGTCGAGGACGTCTCGTACGACGCGCTCGGCTGCTCGATCAGCATGGCGTCGGTCTCGATCCTCGCGGAGGAGACGATCGGTCACCCGCTCAGCGAGGCCCTGACGACGTTCGAGGCCATGAGGGCGATGCTCACGTCCAAGGGGGAGGACCCCGGCGACGAGGAGGTCATCGGTGACGGCGTCGCCCTCGCCGGTGTCGCGAAGTACCCCGCACGCGTCAAGTGCGCCCTCCTCGGATGGATGGCGTTCACCGATGCGTTGCACCAGAGCGGTCACCGCGTTGCGGTCACCGGCACAGATCCTGAGGAAGGAACACCATGAGTGAGACCACCAGCGCGCCGGTCAACGTGGCCGACGTCGAGGAGGCCATGCGCGACGTGGTCGACCCTGAGCTCGGCATCAACGTCGTCGACCTCGGGCTCGTCTACGGCATCACCGTCGACGGCCAGAACCACGCCGTCATCGACATGACCCTGACGTCGGCGGCCTGCCCGCTCACCGACGTCATCGAGGACCAGACCCAGCAGTCGCTCGAGGGCCTCGTGTCCTCGTACCGCGTCAACTGGGTCTGGATGCCCCCGTGGGGCCCGGACAAGATCACCGACGACGGCCGCGAGCAGCTGCGCGCCCTCGGCTTCAACATCTGAGTCGTCACCTTCCGTGATCGTCACCGCGTGAGTCGCGTCGTCGAGGTCGCCCCCGAGCGGTATGCCGTGTGGCGCGAGCGCTTCGACGCCAACAACCCCGACGGCCCCCAGCGGGTCGTCGGGGTCACGCGTTTCGAGCACCGGTGGCTCGCCGTCGTGCTCATCAGGCGAGGTGGGTATGCCGTCGCGCTCGTCGACGGGTCGACCCTCGTCGCGCACAAGGTCGGGACGCGCCACGTGCAGTCGCGCACGGCCGCCGGTGGCTGGTCCCAGCAGCGGTTCGCGCGGCGTCGCGGCAACCAGGCCGACGAGCTGGTTCGCGCGGTCGCCGACCACGCCCAACGCATCCTGTCGCAGGGCACGCCCCAGGCCCTGGTCGTCGGCGGAGACCGCACGCTCGCCGGCGAGGTGCTGGAGGACCCCCGGTTCGCGTCGCTGCTCACGCTGCCGCGCCGGGAGTTCGCCGACATCGGCGACCCGCGTCGCGCCGTCCTCGACGAGGTCGTGCGCAGGTCCCGTGCCGTCGAGGTGCACATCGACGACGGTCCGGGTCGATGATGGGCGCATGGCCTCCTACACGGTGAACCGTTCGGCGGTGCGTCACGCCCGCGACCTCATCGCGACCGGCAAGGTGGTCCTCGACAGCGAGTGGAGCGAGGTCCAGCCCGACGCCGACGCCCAGAACGCCTTCCTCGAGGAGCACGGGTGGCGCGACTACGGCGCCTGGCACCTCGGCCTCACCGAGGGGGCCAACGACGAGACCAAGGCGCGGCACGCGTTCGCGTTCGGCGACTTCGACGGGCTGCACCGCAGCGCGCTCATCGCCTGCGTCTTCCGCGCCTCGCAGTGGCGGCACAAGAAGGTCGAGCTCGCGGCCCACCGGCTCCTGCAGGAGCTCGACAAGGCGCACCCCGGGGGAGACTGACCGCGGCCTGCCTCAGGGACCGACCCTTCGTCGGGCCACGGTGCGCAGCACGAGGCCCGCCAGCAGGACGCCGAGGGCCGTGAGCGCGGTGGTGTCGACGGCGGGGACGAAGCGGACCTGCCCGTCCCTGATCGCGTACACCCCGATGCCGCGGACCATGCCGCCGAAGCCGCTGCCGCCCCCGTCACCGTCCGTGCCTCCGCCGCCACCGCCGATGGCGACGGCCACCGGGACGACGAGGACCCCGTCGTGCTCCACCGGGCTGCCGAAGACCCGCCGGACGCCGACCTGGTCTCCCACCCTCTCGAGGATCTCCTCGGGTGTCATGGGCGCCTCCTGTTCGTCGGTCGTGCGCGGCGGATCGGTCAGGTCAGGAGACCCGGTCGACGTTGAAGGTGTTGCACTGGTTGAGATCGCCGGTCTTGAAGCCCTGGAGGAACCACCTCTGGCGGGCCTCGGCGCTGCCGTGGGTCCACGCCTCCGGGTTGACCTGGCCCTGGGTCTTCTCCTGGATCCGGTCGTCGCCGACGGCCGACGCCGCCGACAGTGCGCTCTTGATGTCGGCCTCCGTGAGCGGCTCGAGGAAGGGCTTGCCCTCGGGGCCGTCGGCGGTCGAGGCGTTCTTGGCCCAGACGCCGGCGAGGCAGTCGGCCATGAGCTCGATGCGCACGGCCCCGCTGTTGGCGCCCTGCGGGTCCTGCTGGGCGCGGCCGAGGAGGCCGAGCTGGTCCTGGAGGGCGTGGCCGTACTCGTGGGCGACGACGTACTCCTGGGCCAGCGCCCCACCGTCGGAACCGAACTGCTGCTCGAGGATCGCGAAGAAGTCGGCGTCGATGTACACCCTCTGGTCCAGGGGGCAGTAGAACGGGCCGACCTGGTTGCTCGCGGTGCCGCACTGCGACTGGGTCGAGCCCTTGTAGAGCACGGTCTTGGTCGGCTGCCACTGCTTCTGGTAGCGCGGGAGGGCCTTGGTCCAGAAGGCCTGCACCGAGTTCACGGTACCGATGACGCGGCACTCGACGTCGGCGTCGGCGTCGGCACCGGTCTTGCAGCGCTCGAAGGCCTCGCCGCTGGTCGAGGTCCCGTCGACCTGCTCTTGGCTCGCGCCGCCTCCACCGCCCGTGGGGAGGTCGGAGGGGTTGATGCCGAAGATGAGGGCGATGATGAGCATGATGATGCCGCCGATGCCACCGCCGACGGCGATGCCGCCCGGGCCGCCGCCGCTGCCTCCCGACTCCACCTGAGAGGTGTCGAGACTGACGTCGTCGTTGAAGCTCATGCACGTCCTCCCATGGTGGGCATTTTCCGTGCGGAGCACGGCGCCACCTAGACTAGGCGTCAGAAGGCCCGCGGTGTGCCAGCGGTGCGCCTCGTGATGACACCGACGAAAACCCACGACGAAGGACTCCTGTGCTCTCTGCTGCCGCGATCGAGCTGCGCGCGGGTCCCCGCCTGCTCCTCGACGGAGTCTCCTTCCGCGTCGCCGCCGGCGACCGGATCGGGCTCGTGGGGCGAAACGGCGCCGGCAAGACGACCCTCACCAAGGTCCTCGCCGGGGTCGGGCAGCCCGCGGCCGGGCAGATCCAGAGCACGGGCGAGGTCGGCTACCTCCCGCAGGATCCGCGCACCGGCGACCTCCACGTCACCGCCCGAGACCGCATCCTCTCCGCGCGGGGCCTCGACCAGATCGTGCGGGACCTGCGGGCAGCCGAGACCGCCATGGCGGAGGAGACGGGGGAGAAGCAGGACAAGGCTATGCGTCGCTGGGGCCGGCTCGACGCCGAGTTCCAGGCTGCGGGCGGGTATGCCGCCGAGTCCGAAGCGGCCTCGATCGCCTCCGCGCTGGCGCTCGAGGAGCGTCACCTCGACCAGTCCCTTGACACCCTCTCCGGTGGGCAACGCCGCCGGGTCGAGCTCTCGCGCATCCTCTTCTCGGGCGCCGAGACGCTGCTCCTCGACGAGCCGACCAACCACCTCGACGCCGACTCCATCGTCTGGCTGCGCGAGCACCTCAAGACCTTCCGCGGCGGCCTCATCGTCATCTCGCACGACGTCGACCTCCTCGACGCCGTGGTCAACAAGGTGTTCCACCTCGACGCGAACCGGGCCGAGCTCGACATCTACAACCTCGGCTGGAAGCCGTACCTCCAGCAGCGTGAGACCGACGAGCGGCGTCGCAAGCGCGAGCGGGCGAACGCCGAGAAGAAGGCCGGCGTCCTCATGGCCCAGGCCGACAAGATGCGCGCCAAGGCCACCAAGACCGTGGCCGCCCAGAACATGCAACGTCGCGCCGAGCGGCTCCTGTCCGGCCTCGAGTCCGAGCGCGCCACCGACCGCGTCGCCAAGCTCCGCTTTCCCGACCCGTCGCCCTGCGGGCGGACCCCGCTGCGTGCGTCCGGGCTGTCCCGCTCGTACGGCTCGCTGGAGATCTTCACCGACGTCGACCTGGCCATCGACCGCGGCTCCCGGGTCGTCGTCCTCGGGCTCAACGGCGCGGGCAAGACGACCCTGCTGCGGATGCTCGCCGGCGTCGACGCCCCGGACACCGGCCAGGTCGAGCCCGGTCACGGGCTCAAGATCGGCTACTACGCGCAGGAGCACGAGAACCTCGAGGTCGACCGCACGGTGCTCGACAACATGAAGTCGGCCGCGCCCGAGCTCGGCGAGACCGACGTCCGCAAGGTCCTGGGCTCGTTCCTCTTCTCCGGTGACGACGTCGACAAGCCCGCGGGTGTGCTGTCGGGCGGGGAGAAGACCCGGCTGTCGCTGGCCCTGCTCGTCGTCTCGTCGGCCAACGTCCTGCTCCTCGACGAGCCGACCAACAACCTCGACCCGGCCTCGCGCGCCGAGATCCTCGGTGCGCTGCGGACCTACAAGGGCGCGGTCGTCCTCGTCACCCACGACGAGGGCGCCGTGGACGCGCTCGAGCCGGAGCGGATCCTGCTGCTGCCCGACGGCGTCGAGGACCTCTGGGGCCCGGACTACAAGGACCTCGTCAACCTCGCCTGAGATCGTGGGACGACGCACGCGGAATCGCCCGGGCCTCCAGCCCGTTGACCTGTCGTGCACCTGAGGACCGAGGATCGACGACATGACGGATGCAGTGACATGAGAGCGGACTCCCGATGAGCATGGCCGGCTGGCAGGCCATCCACAGCCTGAGCAAGGACGCGAGCGTCCGATCCAAGGAGCTGGCCCCGGGTACGACCCGACGGGTGCTCTCCTACGCGCGTCCCTACCGCCGCATCATCGCGGTCTTCCTCTCCCTCGTCGTCGTCGACGCGGTGCTCATCGTCGCCACCCCCTTCCTGCTCAAGGCCCTCATCGACGACGGGATCTACCCGAAGAACTCCGGCCTCGTCGTCCGCCTCTCGCTCCTCGTGGCGGCCATCGCGGTCCTCAGCGCCGGCCTGACCCTTGTGTCGCGCTGGCTCTCCTCGCGGATCGGCGAGGGCCTCATCGTCGACCTGCGCACGCAGGTCTTCGCCCACGTCATGCGCCAGCCGATCGCGTTCTTCACCAGGGCGCAGACCGGTGCCCTCGTCTCGCGCCTCAACAACGACGTCATCGGTGCGCAGCAGGCGTTCACCTCCGTGCTCTCCAGCGTCGTGAGCAACGCGGTGTCGCTGGCCCTCATCATCGGCGGGATGCTCTACCTGTCCTGGCAGCTGACCCTCGCCTCCCTGCTGCTCGTCCCGATCTTCCTCGTGCCCGCCCGGGCCATGGGTGGACGCCTCGCAGCCATGGCTCACGAGCAGATGGGGCTCAACGCCGACCTCGGCACCCGGATGACCGAGCGCTTCAACGTCGCCGGCGCCCTGCTCGTCAAGATCTACGGCAACCCGGACACCGAGGACCACGAGTACTCCGAGCGGGCCGAGCGGGTCCGGGACATCGGCGTGCGCATCGCGGTGAACCGCTCCGTCTTCTTCGTCGGTCTCACGCTCGTGGCTGCGCTCGCCACCGCTCTCGTCTACGGCTTCGGTGGAGTCATGGCCGTGGGCGGAGGCCTGTCGGTCGGCACCCTCATCGCGCTCACGGCCCTCCTCGGGCGGCTCTACGGGCCCCTCACGACGATGTCGAACGCGCGCGTCGACGTCATGACCGCGCTCGTGTCCTTCGAGCGCGTCTTCGAGGTCCTCGACCTCAAGCCGCTGGTCGCCGAGGCGGCGGACGCCGTCCCGCTTCCCGCCGGTCCGGTCCGCGTCGATCTTGACCACGTCGGCTTCGCCTACCCCGCTGCCGACGACGTCTCGCTCAGCTCGCTCGAGTCCACCGCGACGGGCGACCGGGGTGCGGGGGAGGTCGTGCTCGACGACATCGACGGGACCATCGAGCCCGGGCAGATGGTCGCCCTCGTCGGACCGAGCGGGGCCGGCAAGTCCACGCTCACCGCGCTCGTGGCCCGCCTCTACGACCCGACGAGTGGTGCGATCCGGGTCAACGGCGTCGACCTGCGCCGGGCCACCTTCGGGTCGCTGCGCGACACCGTCAGCGTGGTCACCCAGGACGCACACCTCTTCCACGACACCATCCGGGCCAACCTCCTCTATGCCGCACCGTCCGCCTCCACCGCCGAGATCGAGTCCGCGCTGCGGGCAGCCCGGATCTGGGAGCTCGTGGAGCGGCTGCCCGCCGGGCTGGACACGGTGGTCGGCGACCGTGGTCACCGGCTGAGCGGCGGCGAGAAGCAGCGCATCGCGATCGCGCGGCTGCTCCTCAAGGGTCCGCGGCTCGTCGTCCTCGACGAGGCCACGGCCCACCTCGACAGCGAGAGCGAGGTGGCGGTGCAGCGCGCCCTCGACACCGCGCTCGAGGGGAGGACCTCGCTCGTCATCGCCCACCGGCTCTCGACGGTCCGCCACGCCGACGTCATCCTCGTCCTGGACCGGGGCCGCATCGTCGAGCGCGGGACGCACGCCGAGCTGCTGGCCGGCGGCGGCCTCTACGCGGACCTCTACCGGACACAGTTCTCCGACCAGGCCATCCTCACGACGGACGCCGCGACGTAGTCATTCCGCGGGATGACACTGACGTCTTCAGGCCATCTCTGATGGGGGACCGCCCCCGGCTGATTTCCCTAGGCATGCTCTCGGTAACCAGCACAACCGTGCTGCATCGGGACATCGAAGGAACTCACACCCATGGCTCAGCAGATCACCCGTCGTCTCACCAGCGCCGCCTTCGGGCTCGCGCTCGTCGGCGCGTCCGGGGTCGCCTTCGGCGCCGCGGTTCAGGCCGACTCCAACGACAACGTCACCTTCTGCCACGCCACCGGCGAGGCGGGCACGTTCGTCGTCCTGACCGCCGACGGTGCGAGCATCGTCAAGCGGGGTCACGGCACGCACCAGGACGGTCGCGACGTCATCCCGCCGTTCGAGTACGTCGCGCAGGGCTCGGCGGACACCGTGAGCTTCGGGGGCCTCAACTGGGGGAACAACTGGGACACCAACGGTGAGGGCGTCGCCACCGAGGACGTCGACGTGGCCGACTGCGCCCCTGCGGGCGAGCCGACCCCGACCCCGACCCCGACCCCGACCCCGTCGGTCACCGTCACCCCGACCCCGACCCCGTCGGTCACCGTCACCCCGACCCCGACCCCGTCGGTCACCGTCACCCCGACCCCGACCCCGACCCCGTCGGTCACCATCACCCCGACCCCGACCCCGACCCCGTCGGTCACCATCACCCCGACCCCGACCCCGACCCCGTCGGTCACCATCACCCCGACCCCGACCCCGACCCCGTCGGTCACCGTCACCCCGACCCCGACCCCGACCCCGTCGGTCACCGTCACCCCGACCCCGACCCCGTCGGTCACCGTCACCCCGACCCCGACCCCGTCGATCACCGTCACCCCGACCCCGACGCCGAGCGTCACGGCCACGACCCCCGGCGTCTCCACGACGCCGAGCACCTCGACGAGCCCGGGGCCGCCGACCGGTCCGCTCGTCGAGACCGACCGGGTCGACCCGGCCGGGACCGACCTCGGCTTCGTCCTCGGGGGGACGGCCCTCCTGCTGGCCGGCGGCGCGACCCTCGCCGCCTCACGGCGTCGGGGCAGCCACTCCTGACCCGTCGGAGCAGCCAGTCCTGACACCACTCGTCGCCCCCCGTTCGCGGGGGGGCGACGTCTGGTCGTCGGGTCCTTCCCGCAGGTCCATGGCGCTCCCGACGGTCCCTGTCGGTGCGGCGGCATGCCGCGGCGAGAACGACGTGCGGGCGCGAGACAGGCCTGCGGGGGCGACGGCCCGTCGTCAGTAGTCCTCCTCGTCCCAGATCCGCACCTTCCTCGGCTTCGCCGGAGGCCCCGTCGCCTCATCACGCAGCTCGCGGCGCAGCCCCAGCCCGATGAGCACCAGGCCGAGCGGCATCGTCATCCACCACTGGAACGCGTAGGCCTGGTGCGGCCCGAGGCTGCGGTCCGGGTCCGCGAGCCGGTCGGGTCGCGGCGGGGTCGCGCCCCCGGCCGTGCGCTCGGCGTCGAGCACGACGTAGCCGTCGAGCACCTCGGTGCCCCAGGCGCGCTCCACGTCGGGGACGCTGATGCTCGCCACCTGGCCCTCGGGCAGCGCCTTGCGCCGGCTCGTCTCGCCGGGGCGGACCCAGCCCACGACCGTGACCTCGCCGGCGGGCGCCGCCGCCACGTCCGGTGCCACGGCGGCGCCCCGGTCCGAGTTCTCCACCCAACCACGGTCCACGACGACGGTCCGCCCGTCCGGCAGCCGCAACGGTGCGAGGACCTCGTAGCCGAAGACGCTGTTGTTCGGCCGGTTGCGCACGAGCAGCTGCGGGCCGGCATACGTCCCGGTCGCGGTGACCTTGGTCCAGTCCTCGCTCGAGCGGTCGACCGGAAGGTCCGAGAGGACGTCGGTGACCGGGACGGGATCGGCGCGGTAGTGCGCGTCGAGGAGGGCGTTGCGCTCGACCTTGAACTCGTGGCGTCCGTACTGCCAGTGGCCGAGCTGGTAGGCGAGGACGGCGTACAGCAGGGCCAGGGCCAGGGCACCCAGCCAGCGCGGGGTGATCAGACGCCGTGACACGGCTGTCACGCTACCGGCCTAGTCTGGGGCCATGCCTGCCGCCCCGACCACCGCCCGCCTCGCCGACCGTCACGGTCGCGTCGCGCGCGACCTGCGGGTGTCGGTGACCGACCGGTGCAACCTGCGCTGCCGCTACTGCATGCCCGCAGAGGGGCTCCCGTGGCTCGCCAAGCCCGACATGCTCGACGACGACGAGCTCGTGCGGCTGGTCTCCATCTTCGTCAGCCTCGGCGTCCAGCAGGTGCGGCTGACCGGCGGAGAGCCGCTCTTGCGCCGCTCGCTCACCGACGTCGTGTCCCGGATCGCAGCGCTGGAGCCCCGCCCGCGGATCGCGATGACGACCAACGGCATCGGCCTCGACCGGCTCGCGGGCCCGCTCGCCGCGGCCGGGCTCGACCGGGTCAACGTCAGCCTCGACACCGTCGACCCGGAGGAGTTCGCCGACCTCACCCGACGCGACCGGCTGCACGACGTCGAGGCCGGCCTGACCGCGGCCCACGAGGCCGGCCTCGTCCCGGTCAAGGTCAACGCCGTGGCCATGCGGGGGGTCAACGACACGTCGGTGGCCGACCTGCTGGCCTGGTGCGTCGAGCGCGGCTACGAGCTGCGGTTCATCGAGCAGATGCCGCTGGACGCGCAGCACGGCTGGGACGCGTCGACCATGGTGGGCGCCGACGAGATCCGGGCCCAGCTCGAGGAACGGTTCACCATCACCCCGATGCCCGAGTCCGACCGCGGCAGCGCGCCGGCCGAGCGCTTCCTCGTCGACGGCGGACCCGCGACGGTCGGCATCATCGCCAGCGTCACCGCGCCGTTCTGCGGCGCCTGCGACCGCACCCGCCTCACCGCCGACGGGCAGGTCCGCAACTGCCTGTTCTCGCAGCGCGAGACCGACCTGCGCGGTCCCATGCGCGACGGCGCCTCCGACGAGGAGCTGGCCGCGCTCATCACCGGTGAGATGTGGAAGAAGGCCAAGGGCCACGGCATCGGCAGCGCCGACTTCGTCCAGCCGCTGCGTCCGATGAGCGCCATCGGCGGCTGAGCCGGTCAGCCGGCGTCGGCGGGGATCTCGTCGACGGGGACGACGTCCTTCAGGAAGCCCCGCAACGAGAGGAAGTCCGACAGGGTCACGCGGTGCTCGTCACAACCGAGCCAGACCTTGCGGCGCTCGGTGGTGTGCAACGTGGGGTTGTTCCAGAGCAGGCCCCACGTGGCCTCGCGACGGCAGGCCTTGGCGCTGCAGATCACGACTCGAGCCGGCGGCGCTCGGGGTCCCGGGGCGCGACGGGGGAGACGCGGCCGGTGGTGCGCGGAGCCCGCGCGTTGGCGAACACCACGGCGATGTAGGGCAGGACGACGGCCAGGGCCACACAGGTCCACCGGACCCAGCCGTGCGTGACGAACGCCAACACGAAGCACCCGGTGCGCACACCCATCGTCACGAGGTAGTGCTTCATCCGTGCGTTGAGGTCGTCGTCCGGGTTCGAGCGGGCCGTCGTCACCGACTGGACCTGCGGCTCACCCCTGGGGTTCGTGCTCACCGCCTCACTCTACGTCCGGTTCCTGAGCGTTCCGCGTGCTCCCGGTGATGCCTGCTACCCGTGGGTAGTCCACTAGCGTCGTGCGCCATGAGCCCAGCACGCAACGTCCTCGTCACCGGGGGCAACCGAGGAATCGGCCTGGCCATCGCCCAGGCCTTCGTCGACGGCGGCGACACCGTCGTCGTGACGAGCCGCAACGGCCAGGCCCCCGACGGTCTCACGGCCGTGACGTGCGACGTCACCGACTCGGCGTCCGTCGACGCCGCCTTCACCGCGGCCGAGGAGATCTTCGGCGGACCCGTTCAGGTGCTCGTGGCCAACGCCGGCATCACCAAGGACGGACTTCTCATGCGGATGAGCGACGAGGACTTCGACGCCGTCATCGACACCAACCTCGCCGGCACCTTCCGCTGCGTGCGACGCGCGAGCACCGGGATGATCAAGGCGCGCGGCGGACGGATCATCCTCATCTCGAGCGTCGTGGGCCTCTACGGCGGGCCGGGCCAGGCCAACTACGCCGCGAGCAAGGCCGGCCTCGTCGGCCTCGCGCGCTCCGTGACCCGCGAGCTCGGTGGTCGCGGGATCACCGCCAACGTCGTCGCCCCCGGCTTCATCGAGACCGACATGACCGCAGCGCTCCCGGAGGCCACGCAGAAGACCTACAAGTCCGGCATTCCGGCCGGGCGGTTCGCGCAGCCGGGCGAGGTCGCCGCGGTCGTGCGCTTCCTCGCCTCCGAGGAGGCCGCCTACGTCACCGGGGCCGTGATCCCCGTCGACGGTGGCCTCGGCATGGGCCACTGACCCACCCGTTCCGACCGTCCCACCCACCGACCCCACGCCAGCCACACTCGCCACACAAGGAGAACCGCCGATGCTGCTCGAGGGCAAGAAGCTGCTCATCACCGGAGTCCTCATGGACTCCTCGATCGCCTTCCACGTCGCCAAGCTGGCGCAGGAGCAGGGCGCCGAGGTCGTGCTCACCTCGTTCGGGCGGACCATGAAGATCACCTCGACGATCGCCAAGCGGCTGCCGACGACGCCGCCGGTCGTCGAGCTCGACGTCACCGACAGCGAGCACCTCGACACCCTCGCCGCACGGCTCGGTGAGCACGTCGACCACCTCGACGGGGTCCTGCACTCGATCGGCTTCGCGCCGCAGGGGGCGTTCAACTTCCTCGAGGGCAGCTTCGAGGACGTGTCGACCGCGATGCACGCCTCGGCCTACTCCCTCAAGTCGCTCGCCGTCGCCGCGCTGCCGCTCATGTCGCCGGGGTCCGCGGTCGTCGGACTCACCTTCGACGCGAAGTTCGCCTGGCCGGTCTACGACTGGATGGGCGTGGCCAAGGCCGCGTTCGAGTCGACCAACCGCTACCTCGCCCGCGACCTCGGCCCCCGCGGCATCCGCTGCAACCTCGTGGCCGCCGGCCCCATCCGGACCACGGCCGCCAAGTCCATCCCGGGCTTCAAGACGTTCGAGGACACGTGGGGCGAGCGGGCCCCGCTGGGCTGGGACGTCAACGACGCCGTGCCCGCGGCCAAGGCCTGCGCAGCCCTGCTCTCCGACTGGTTCCCCGCCACGACGGGCGAGATCGTGCACGTCGACGGCGGCGTCCACGCGATGGGGATCTGAGCCTTCCGGGCAACTAGGCTCGCCCGGTGACCAGCGACCTCCACACCGTCCCCCTCGTGACCGCCACCGAGGTCCGGGTCCTGGAGGGACCCAACCTCTACTTCCCGAAGCCGGCCGTCAAGGTCACGCTCGACCTCACGGCTTACCTCGATGCCGACAAGGACCTCGTGCGCGCCGTGGCGCGCACCGCCGGACTCGGCGCGATCCAGGCCGGCGCCCCGCACACCGAGCAGCGGCAGCGGGTTCTCGCGCGCCTCGCCGAGCGTGCCGTGCGCCACGTCTCACGGGCTGCCGGAACCGGTCGTCTCGGCGTCCGTTCGCGCCCCGGCAACGAGCGGTCCGTCGTCGTCGTCTCCTTCGTGTGGCGTCGCCGCGGGTCGGCGCGAGCGCTCGGCGAGTCGGTCGCCCCCGTGCTGCAGGCGTGGCTCGAGGGCCATGACGTCGTCGACGAGTGGGCGGCCACCGTGCGTGACGCCCCCGACGGCGCGCCGCCGCGCATCGCCACCCCTCACATCCCCGTCGCGTCCGTCACCGGGACCAACGGCAAGACGACGACGACGCGGCTGCTCGCCCACATCGCGATGACCGCCGGCAAGCACACGGCGTGGAGCTCGACCGACGGTGTCGTCGACCACGGCACGACGATCGAGGCCGGCGACTTCTCCGGGCCCGCGGGAGCCCGGGGCGTGCTCGGGGCGCCCGGCGTCGAGATCGGCATCCTTGAGACCGCCCGCGGCGGCATGCTGCTCAAGGGCCTCGGCGTGACCCACAACGACGTCTCGGTCGTCACCAACGTCTCCGCCGACCACCTCGGCCTCCAGGGCGTCGACACGATCGACCAGCTCGCCGAGGTCAAGGCGATCATCACCCGGGCCACCCGGCCCGGTGGGTGGACCGTGCTCAACGGCGACGACCCGCGCGTCTGGGCCATGCGCAGCGGCTCGCCCGCCCGACCCTGGGTCTTCACCCTCGACGCGAACTCACCGGCGATCCGCGAGGCGCTCGGCGCCGGCGGCCGGGCCATCACCGTCCTCGACGACCGGGTCAGTGTGCTCACCGACTCCGGCGTCCCGGACCGGCTCATCTCGGTCGTCGACGTGCCGATGACGATCAGCGGCCTGTCGCGGCACAACGTCGCCAACGTCCTCGCTGCCACGGCCGCCGCCCTCGGCCTCGGCCTCGACCGTGGCGCGGTCATCGAGGGGCTGCGGACCTTCCAGCCGGACGCGACGCTCAACCCGGGACGCATGAACACCTACACCGCGCCGGCCGGGCTCGGTGGCTCCTGCACGGTCGTCGTCGACCTCGCCCACAACGAGGCCGGCCTCGAGGCCCTCATGGACGTGGCCGACGGCCTGCGCGAGCCCGGTGCGCGGATCCACCTCGGGCTCGGCGCCGCGGGGGACCGCACCGACGAGATCCTCGAGAACCTCGGCGAGATCGCCGGACACCGCGCCGACCACGTCGTCGCCGCCAACAAGGAGCACTACCTGCGCGGCCGGACGATGGAGGAGCTCGAGGGGCTCCTGCGCGCCGGCCTGCAGCGGGCCGGGGTCGCCGACGTCACGTCGTTCCCCACGGAGCTGTCCGGCCTGCGCGCCCTCGTCGAGGGAGCCCAGGACGGCGACGTCGTCTCGATCATGTGCCACGCCGAGCGCGAGGAGATCTACGCCTGGCTGGCCGAGACCGGGGCCGTCGCCGACGACGCCCGCTCGATCCGCCGCAAGGTCATCGCCGCCCGCGGGGAGCATGAGGCCGAGGGCGACATCGCCGCCCTGTGGGAGGACGAGGACGCGGCCCGACGGATCGAGACCGGCGCCCGCCTGCACGCCGAGTACCCGGATGACGCGCGCATCACCTACGAGTACGGCGGAACGTTCGACTCCGCGGGTCAGCCGGAGCGCGCCATCGAGCTCTACCGCGAAGCGCTCGCCGGCGGGCTTCGCGAGCCCTACCGGCACCGTGCGGTGGTCCAGCTGGCCTCGTCGCTACGCAACGTCGGCGAGCACGACGAGGCGGTGCGCCTCCTCGACGCCCTCGCCGAGGAGCGACCGGACTCGGTCGGCATCGCCGGCTTCCGCGCCCTCGCGCTGCACTCCGCGGGGCGCTCCGGCGAGGCCCTCGGGAGCCTGCTCGCCGCCGTCGCCCACGCGAGCACGGACGAGGACGTCACGCGCTACCGTCGCTCGCTCACGGCCTACGCGGACGAGCTGGCTCGGCCGGGCGGCTGACCCTCAGGACCTGACCGGTTCCGGCTCCTCGGCGTCGTGCTCGGCGAGGTCCTGGTCGGTGGCCTCCTCGCCGCTGACCTGGGCCGCGGCCGACATGACGTTCGGGTCGAGGTCGGGGTCCGCGAGGGAGTCCGCGGTGTGCGTCCCCGGCTGCGCCTGCTTGGTCATGGTCTCGAGCTCGTTCATGACGACACCGTGCTGGTCGACGCAGACGACGACGATGTCGCCGGGGTTGGCGCGGGCCATGACGTGGCGCACGGCCGAGAGCTCGTCGGTGACGATCTCGACCTGGCGGCAGCGGGCACCGTCGGCCATGGCGTTCTTGGCGCCCTCGGCGACGAGGGCGGCGGTGTCCCCGCGCCTGCGGCCACGAAGGCGCTCGTCCTCGCGCACGACGATGACGTCGAAGTGCTGCGCCGCGAGCATGCCGAGCTCGCGCATGTCCTCGTCGCGGCGGTCGCCAGCGGTGGCGATGACCCCGAGTCGCGAGATCTTGCCGAGGTCGCTCGATCCCGCCTTGGCCGCCGCGTAGCGCTCGATGAACTCGCCGAGGACCTTCATGCCGGGAGCGTTGTGGCAGTAGTCGACGATGACGTCGATGTTGTTGACGTTGACCTGGTTCATGCGGCCGGGGGACAGGTAGTAGCTCGTCGAGAAGGTCCGCAGACCCTGCCGGATCTCGTGCAGCCCGGTGCCGACCGCGAAGGCGGCGCCGGCCGCGGCCATGGCGTTGGAGACGTTGAACATCGCCGTGCCGCCGAAGGTCGACGGGAGCAGGTGGGTCCAGGCGAGCTGCATCGCCCGCCGGCCGTGGCGGATGACGATCATGTCGCCCTTGTCGGACGGCTCGAGGACGACGGCCCGCCCACCGCGGCGGCAGTGGCCGTCGACGAAGTCGCGCACGCTCGAGCCCGGCTCGGACGTCGTGAACCAGATGATGGATCCCGAGCAGCGCCGGCGCATCTTGCGCACCAGAGGGTCATCGGCGTTGAGGACCGCGAACCCGTTGCGGGGCACGGCCTCGACGATGACCGCCTTGACGTCGGCGAGCTGCTCGACGGTGTCGATGCCCCGCAGACCGAGGTGGTCCGGGGCGACGTTGGTGACGACGGCGACGTCGTTGCGGTCGTAGCCGAGGCCCTCGCGCAGGATGCCGCCGCGGGCTACCTCCATGACGGCGAAGTCGACGCGGGGGTTCTGCAGGACCATGCGGGCGGACTTCGGGCCGGAGGCGTCGGCCTTGAAGACGAGACGCTCGTCGACGACGATGCCGTCGGTCGAGGTCATGCCGACCTTGCGGCCGACGCCCTTCATGATGTGCGCGATCATCCGCGACGTCGTGGTCTTGCCGTTGGTGCCGGTCACCGCGACGATCGGCACGCGCGACGGCGCGCCGGGCGGGAAGAGCAGGTCGACGACGGGACGAGCGATGAACTGCGGCTCACCGATCGTCGGGTGCGTGTGCATGCGGAATCCGGGGGCCGCGTTGACCTCGCAGATGGCCCCGCCGGTCTCGCGGACGGGGGAGGCGATGTCGGGACAGATGAAGTCGATGCCGGCAACGTCGAGGCCGACCATGCGCGCGGCCTCCTCGGCGATCTCCACGTTGTCCGGGTGCGCGTCGAAGGTGCGGTCCACCGAGATCCCACCGGTGGACATGTTGCCGGTGAGGGCGAGCTTGACCATCGTGCCCTGCGGCGGGACCTCGTCCATGGCGAAGCCCTGCTCGCGCACGAGGCCCTCGGCGGCGCGGTCGACCTTGATCCGGGTGAGCACCTTCTCGTGGCCCACACCGCGTCGAGGGTCGGCGTTGGTGATGTCGACGAGCTCGCTGACGGTGTGCTCGCCGTCGCCGACCACGTGGGCCGGGACGCGCTCGGCGATCGCCTGCATGCGCCCACCGACGATGAGGCAGCGGTAGTCCTTGCCGGTGACGAACGACTCGACGATGACGCTGCCGCGCCGCGACTGCTCGCGGGCGATGGCGAAGGCCTCGCGCACGTCGTCGTCGCTCTCGAGGTTGAGGCAGACGCCTCGACCGTGGTTGCCGTCGAGCGGCTTGACGACGACCGGGAAGCCGATCCTGCGGGCGGCGGCGACGGCGTCCTCGGGCCCACGCACCGTGTCCTGCTTCGGGACCGGCAGGCCCGCCGAGCCGAGCAGCTTGGTGGTGAGGTCCTTGTCGCCGGCGATGTCGACCGCCAGGGCGCCGGTCTTGGAGGTCATGGTGGCGCGGATGCGCTGGGCGTGGACGCCCTGACCGAGCTGGACGAGGCTGGCGCTGTTGAGCCGGATGAACGGGATGTCCCGGCTCACGGCCTCCTCGAGGATGGCCGCCGTCGACGGCCCGAACGCGGTGCGCTCGGCCCTCTTGAGGAAGACCTCGAGGGCGCTGTCGAAGTCGAAGCCCTCCTCGGCGCGGACGAGGTGGTTGACGAGACGCACGGCCAGCTCGCCGGCGGCCACGCCCACTCCCTCGTCGGTGTAGCCGTAGATGACGTTGTAGCGGCCGGGGTGGCCCTTGGCCGCCCGGGTCTTGCCGCGGCGCTGGTCGTGGCCCGCCTCCTGCTGCAGCTGCAGGGCGACGTGTTCGGCGACGTGCCCCAGCCAGGTGCCCTCGCGCAGCCGCTGGATGAAGCCGCCCTTGACCCCCCGGGAGCAGCTGTGGTTCTCGAGGCCGGGGAGCAGCTCGACGAGCCGGTCGGTGAACCCGTCGAGGAGGTCCGTGGGGTACTGCTCGAGGATGCCGAGGTCGACGACGAGGTGCACCGACGGGTCGTAGGACCAGACGTTGCCGCCGCGGTAGACGCGGGACTCGACGATGGTGAGCTCTGGTGCTGCGGGGCCGGTGGGGGTCGGGCGGTCCTCGGTCATCGGACTCCTCGTGGCGGTGTGGTCGGGGCTGTGCAGGGGCGGTGCAGGGGGCAACGGGTGTGGCGGCGGTCGTCAGCTCTTGGCGGCCGCGAGACCGGCGTCGACGTCGGGATGCTGCTCGACGAAGTCGACCAGCTCGGCCGACGACAGGTCGAAGGTCGCGCCGGCGGGCAGGGTGTGGATGACGGCGCCCGAGATGAGCAGGGGCGCACCACGACGGGCGTCCGGGGCGTCGGTCCTCACGCCGCGGCAGTCCATGACGATGACGCCGCCGCGGCCGTGGACGGTGAAGCGAGTCCCGTCGTGGACCTCGATCGCGGTGTCCTCGTCGATCCCGATGCCGAGCAGGCTCGGTGACGCGGCGACAACCGACAGGAGGCGGCCGTAGCGCGAGCGCTGGGCGAAGTGCTGGTCGACGACGACCCCCTTGAGCAGCCCGATGCCGGCGCTGATCTGGCTGCCGCGCTGGACCGGGGTGATCCCCTCGTCGCCCATCGAGATCATGAACTCGCTCATGATCGAGGCTCCGGCGGACGTGCCGGCGACGACCGCACCACGGGCGTGCGCCCGGTGCAGGGCGTCACCGAGCGGCGTGCCGGGGAAGAACTGGGACAGGCGGAGCTGGGACCCGCCGCTCATGAAGATGCCGGTGGCCTCGTCGATGAGGGCCACCGACTCGGGGTCGTGCGCGGCCTGGCGCGACTGCGGGTTCACGACCTCGACCGCCTCCACGCCGAACCGAGTGAAGACGTGGCGGTAGGAGTCGACGACCTCTCCCTGGAACGAGGAGGCGGTGGGGATGACGACGAGCCGGGAGCGCCTGCCGCCGCTGAGCCGCACGAAGCGACGGAGCAGGGCCGCCCGGCCGACTCGGTCCTCTGCGCCGCCGATGATGAAGAGCGTCGGCGTCGTGGACGGGTAGCGGGGCATTGGCACAGCCTAAGAGGTGTCAGCGGTGGTCGACAGCAGGAGCCGGTGTCGGAGTGCCGTCGGCGTCGTCGGCCTCCTCGATCTCCTCGCGGGTGATGCCGAGGAGATGGAGGACCGTGTCGAGGTACGGGACGGTGACGGAGGTGTCGGCCTGCTCGCGCACCAACGGCTTGGCGTTGAAGGCGATCCCGAGGCCCGCCGCGCCGAGCATGTCGAGGTCGTTGGCGCCGTCCCCGATGGCCACGGTGCGGGCCATCGGGAGCCCCGCAGCGGCGGCGAACTCCCGCAGGGCGACCGCCTTGCCCTGGCGGTCGACCACGTCACCGAGCACCCGGCCGGTGAGGCGGCCGTCGACGACCTCGAGCCGGTTGGCCCGGGCGTGGTCGATCCCCAGCTCGTCGGCGATGGGCTGCACGATCTCGATGAAGCCGCCGGAGACGAGCGCCACCGTGAATCCCAGCCGCTTGAGCGTGCGCACGAGCGTGCGGGCCCCGGGGGTGAGGCGCACGGCCGCCCGGACCTCGTCGAGCACGGAGGCGTCGAGCCCGGCGAGGGTGGCCACGCGGGCGTGCAGGCTCTGCGTGAAGTCCAGCTCGCCGGCCATGGCCTGCTCCGTGACGGCGGCGACCTCGGCCCCGCGCCCGGCGTGCTGGGCGAGGAGCTCGATGACCTCGTCCTGGATGAGCGTCGAGTCGACGTCCATGACGACGAGGCGCCGGCCGCGACGGGCCAGGCCGGTCGCCGCCACGGCGATGTCGACGCGCTGCTGGGCGGCGACGAGGGAGAGCTCGCGGCGCAGGGCGGGGAGGTCGGCGCCGCTGACGTCGAGCTCGAGGCTGGTCACCGGGTAGCGCGAGAGTCGCCGGATGCGGTCGATGTTGGCGCCGTGGTCGGCCACCGAGCGGGAGACCGCGGCCACCGCCTCGGCGCGCAGGGGGGCGCCGAGGAGGACGACGGCGGCGCGGCCGGTGGGGCGGCGGCGGTTGTCGCCCCGGCCGTCGACGACGCTCACGGCGAGGCCCATGCGCTCGCCGACGGCCTCGACCAGGTCGCGCAGGCCGGCGCCGTCGTCCTCGGGCGCGAGGAGGACGGCCAGCGTCAGCTGGCCCCGGACGACCACCTGCTCGAGGTCGAGGACGATCGCCCCGGTCGGCGCGACGGCGTCGAAGAGCGCGCTCGTCACGCCGGGCCGGTCGTCGCCCGTGAGCGTCACCAGCAGGGTGGGGAAGTGGTCGGGCTCGGTGTCCGTGGTCACGGCGACAGGCTAGGAGTTCACGGCGTCTCGCCACGCGATGAGGTCACGGACTGGACCGAGGTCGTGGTTCGGACCGCGCAGGCCGACGGTGAACATCCTCGTGCCGACGGCATACAGGGCATCGGCCGACGCGGCGTGGTCGGCGACGCTCTCGGGGTGGCGACCGGGAAGGGGGCTCACCCCGGCCGACCGTTCGATGGACGACGGGTCGCGCCCGACGCGAGCGCACCACTCGTCGAGCACGGCGTGCTTGTGGGCGATCCTCTCGGCGTCGCCGAAACCGTGCCAGATGTCGGCCTGCTCCGCGACGATCCGCAGCGTCTTGCGCTCGCCGCCACCACCGACGAGGACGGGGATGGGCCGGGTGGGCGCCGGGTTGAGGCGGCCCCACCGCTCCTTGATCCGGGGCAGGTCGCGGTCGAGCGCGTCCAGCCGGCGGCCGGCGGTGCCGAAGTCGTAGCCGTACGCGTCGTAGTCGCGCTGGAACCAGCCCGAGCCGATGCCAAGGATGAGCCGGCCCTCGCCGCCGCGCGCCGAGATGTGGTCGACGGTGCGGGCCATGTCCGCGAGCAGGTCGGGGTTGCGGTACGAGTTGCACGTGACGAGCGCACCGAGCTCGACCCGCTCCGTCGCCTCGGCCCAGGCGGCGAGCATGGTCCAGCACTCGAGGTGCGCCCCGTCGGGGTCGCCGTTGAGCGGGAAGAAGTGGTCCCAGTTGAAGAGGACGTCGACCCCGAGCTCCTCCAGCTCTGCGACGGTGCGCCGGATGTCGGCGTATGCCGTGTGCTGCGGCTGGATCTGTACGCCGAGCCGCGCCCGGCTCACGGCTCGATGACCGTCCCCTTGCCGATGACGGTGATGCCGCTCTCGGTCACGGTGAACCCGCGCGCCCGGTCCTGCTCGGGGTCGATGCCGACCGAGGTGTTCTCGGGGAGGTGGACGTTCTTGTCGATGATGGCGCGCTTGACGCGGCAGTTGCGACCGATGTCGACCCCGTCGAGCAGCACCGAGTCGTCGACCTCGCTGTAGCTGTGGACGCGCACGTCGGGGGAGACCACGGAGTGGTTGACCCGTGCTCCGCTGATGATGACGCCGGGGGAGACCATCGAGCTGAGGGCCTCTCCGAACCGGCCGTTGGCGCCGTGCACGAACTTCGCCGGTGGGTACGGGCCGTAGCTCGTGAAGAGCGGCCAGTCGTAGTTGTAGAGGTTGAAGACCGGGTGGATGGAGATGAGGTCCATGTGCGCGTCGTAGTACGAGTCGAGTGTCCCGACGTCGCGCCAGTAGCCCTGGTCGCGGTCGGTGCCGCCGGGGATGACGTTCTTCTTGAAGTCGTAGGTGTAGGCGGAGCCGTCCTTGACGAGCGCGGGCACGATGTCGCCGCCCATGTCGTGGGTGCTGTCCTCGAGCTGGGAGTCGCTCGTCACGGCGTCCTGGAGGGCGTCGGCGTCGAAGACGTAGTTGCCCATCGACGCGAGGATCTCGTCGGGGGAGTCGGGCAGGCCCTGGGGGTCGGTCGGCTTCTCGAGGAAGGCGCTGATCTTGGTGTGGTCGTCCGCCTCGACCTCGATGACGCCGAACTGGTCGGCCATCGCGATCGGCTGCCGGATGGCGGCCACGGTGACGCCGGCGCCCGACTCGACGTGCTGGTCGACCATCTGCGAGAAGTCCATGCGGTAGACGTGGTCGGCGCCGACGACGACGACGATGTCCGGGCGCTCGTCGGTGATGGTGTTGAGGCTCTGGAAGATCGCGTCGGCGCTGCCCTGGTACCAGGACTTGTCGACGCGCTGCTGGGCCGGGATCGGCGCGACGTAGTTGCCGAGCATCGTCGACATCCGCCACGTCTTGGTGACGTGGCGGTCGAGGCTGTGCGACTTGTACTGGGTCAGGACGACGATCTTGAGGTAGCCCGAGTTCACGACGTTGCTCAGCGCGAAGTCGATGAGCCGGTAGATGCCGCCGAAGGGGACGGCGGGTTTGGCCCGGTCCGCCGTGAGGGGCAGGAGCCGCTTGCCCTCCCCACCTGCGAGGACGATGACGAGCACCTTGGGTCCACCGCTGCGGTATGCCATGTGCTCAACCTAGTGGAACCGGACGTTCCGGTGTGATCGGCGTCTCATCCCGGCGCCCGAGTCGCAGTAGGGTCGTCCCGTGCGAGTCGACATCCTCAGCAAGGAGTACCCACCGACGATCTACGGGGGAGCGGGCGTGCACGTCGCCGAGCTGACCCGGGCCCTGCGGGAGCGAGGTGACATCGACGTCCGGGTGCGCGCCTTCGGCCCGCCGCGTGACGAGGAGGGCACGACTGGCTACCCGGACCTCGACGCGCTCGCCGGCGCCAACCCGGCGCTCGTGACGATGGGGGTCGACCTCGCCATCGCCGGCGACTGCGCGGGCACCGACCTCGTGCACTCGCACACCTGGTACGCCAACTTCGCCGGCCACACGGCCTCCCTGCTCGAGGGCGTCCCGCACGTCGTCAGCGCCCACAGCCTCGAGCCGATGCGGCCGTGGAAGGCCGAGCAGCTCGGCGGCGGCTACCGCCTGTCCTCGTGGATCGAGCGGACGGCATACGAGGGTGCGGCGGCGGTCATCGCGGTGAGCGCCGGCATGCGCAAGGACGTCCTGCGCAGCTATCCCTCGATCGACCCCGCCAAGGTCAAGGTCGTCCACAACGGGATCGACAGCGAGCTCTGGAAGCGCGCCGAGGACCTCGACGTCGTGCGTCGCCACGGCATCGACCCCGACCGGCCGAGCGTCGTGTTCGTCGGTCGCATCACGCGGCAGAAGGGCCTGCCCTACCTCCTCCGCGCCGCCGCGGAGCTCCCGCCCGAGGTGCAGCTCGTGCTGCTCGCCGGCGCTCCCGACACCCCCGAGATCCAGGCCGAGGTCGAGGAGCTCATCGCCGGCCTGCGCGAGACGCGTGAGGGTGTCGTCTGGGTCGCCGAGATGCTCCCGCGGGCCCAGGTCATCGCCGTGCTGTCGGCGGCCACCGTCTTCGTCTGCCCCTCGGTCTACGAGCCGCTGGGGATCGTGAACCTCGAGGCGATGGCCTGCGAGCTGCCCGTCGTCGCGACGGCCACCGGTGGCATCCCCGAGGTCGTCGTCGACGGAGAGACCGGCTGGCTCGTCCCGATCGAGCAGGTCCAGGACGGCTCCGGCACCCCGGTCGACCCGGACCGGTTCGTCGCCGACCTCGCGGCGGCCCTCACGGCGGCCGTTGCCGACCCGGAGCGGGCCGCCCGGTTCGGCCGGGCCGGTCGACGTCGTGCGGTGGAGTCGTTCTCGTGGGCACGGATCGGTGACGAGACGCTCGCGGTCTACCGCGACGTCCTGGGCTGAGCCAGCGCGGCAGCCCCGGCGTTCGTCGCGTCGGCGAGGGCGCGCTCGGCGACGCGTCGGAGGTCTCGCAGGAGGTCGAGCCGCCGCTGCAGCGGGGTGACCGCCAGTGCGTCCTGCGGTCCGTCCAGGCCGGCGGTCGCCGCGTTCCCGATCGCGGCGGCGAACGTGATCGCCCGCACGGCCTGCGGCGACACCTCCTCGGGCAGGGCCCAGCGGCCCGGCCGGGGGAGCGACTCGCGGGCCGACGCCGTGTCGAAGGGTTGCCCACCGAGCGCGTCGAGCCGCTCGGTCGCCTCGAGCACCTCACCGGTGAGGAGCCGAATCGTCTCGCGAGGGTCGAGTGCCTCAACCCGGTGTGTCGGCACGGGGTCGCAGTCGTATGCCGTCCAGTCCAGCCGGGTGCCCGCGTCCGGCCCCGTCGCGCCCGGCGCCCCGAAGCTCGACCACGACGGCACGAGCATCGCCCCGAGTCCGGGTGCCACGACGCACTCCTCGGCCTCGAGGGCGGCGGCCAGCGCGTCAGGTCCGCACCGGGGGAGGCTGCTCGGGTCACCGCTCGAGGGGAGGGCGACGAGGAGGGTGCGTTCGCCCAGCTCGCGCCACAGGTCGAGCGTGTGGATGCCCGGGCCGACCGCGTCGACGTCGGGCAGCGCCGAGTCGATCGCCGACGCGAGCGGGCTTCCGTCCTGCCAGGCCGACGTGACCCACAGGGCGATCCGTACGGAGGCGGGCAGCTCGGGCATGGCGTCATCGTAGGCAGGAACGGGGTCACCTAGGGTGTGCGCCATGAGTGATGTGCTGGCGCTGGCGGGCGTGAGCGTGGTGCGTGGCGGCGCGACCCTGCTCAAGGAGATCGACTGGGAGGTCGAGGAGGGGCAGCGCTGGGCCGTCCTCGGCCCCAACGGCGCCGGCAAGACCACCCTGCTCCAGCTGGCCGCCGGGCGCATGCACCCGAGCACCGGTGTTGTCGGCATCCTCGGTGAGGTCCTCGGCGCCGTCGACGTCTTCGAGCTCCGCCCCCGCATCGGGCTGGCCTCGGCCTCGCTGGCCGACCGCATCCCCGGCGGCGAGCGGGTCGGGGACGTCGTCGTCACCGCCTCCTACGGCGTCGTCGGTCGCTGGCGCGAGAGCTACGACTCGCTCGACCACGCCCGCGCCGGCGAGCTGCTCGGGGCCCTCGGCGCCGCGCACCTGCGCGATCGCACCTTCGGCACGCTCTCCGAGGGGGAGCGCAAGCGGGTCCAGATCGCCCGCGCCCTCATGACCGACCCCGAGCTCATGCTCCTCGACGAGCCGGCGGCCGGTCTCGACCTCGGTGGTCGCGAGGACCTCGTCCGGCGGCTCGGTGAGATCGCCGGTGACGTCATGGCCCCGGCGCTCGTCCTCGTCACCCACCACGTCGAGGAGATCCCGCCGCACTTCACCGACGTCCTGCTGCTGCGCGACGGAGCCGTGGTGGCCCAGGGCCCGATCGAGATCACCCTCACCGCCGCGAACCTCAGCGCGACGTTCGGACTGCCCCTCCACCTGGAGCAACGAGGGTCCCGCTACCTCGCCTGGTCCGACTGACGCGCGCAAGCGACACCGCCGGCGGGACGGCATACACGCCGATCGCCCGACCGGCCAACGATCGTGACGGTCCCCGTGGGATCGTTGGCCACACACACCGTCGTGGACGGTGGGGGACGAAAGGGGAGTGGCCATGGAGTGGCTGACCGACAATCCGTGGGTCGCGTGGGTGGGGATCGCGCTGATCCTCGCCGCCGTCGAGGCGGCGACCGTCGACTTCGTCTTCCTCATGCTCGCCGGGGGAGCCCTCGCCGCCGGGCTGGCCGCCGCGATGGGGGGCAACCTCGCCGTCCAGGTGATCGTCGCCGTCATCGTCGCCGGGGCGCTCGTCTTCGTCGTCCGACCGGTCATCAAGCGCAAGTTCACCGAGGGCGAGCACGACCACCACATCGGGGCCTCCAGCCTCGTGGGGCGCGAGGCTCGCGTGCTCCAGACCGTCACCGACACCGACGGGCGGATCAAGCTCGCGGGGGAGACGTGGTCCGCCCGGGTCGCAGAGGGCTCCGCCCCGCTGCGCCCCGGCGACGACGTCAGAGTCATCGCCATCCACGGTGCGACGGCCATCGTCGCCGCCGACCGCCACTGACCTCAGGGAGTCACCATGATCGAACTCGTCATCCTGGCGCTGCTGCTCATCTTCGCTGTCATCGTCATCATGCGGACGGTTCGCATCGTGCCGCAGCAGACGGCGCTCATCATCGAGCGCCTGGGCCGTTACGCCCGCACCCTCGAGGGCGGCATCCACTTCCTCGTGCCGTTCGTCGACAAGGTCCGCGCCAACATCGACCTGCGCGAGCAGGTCGTCTCGTTCCCGCCGCAGCCGGTGATCACGAGCGACAACCTCGTCGTCAACATCGACACGGTCATCTACTACTCCGTCATCGACGCCAAGTCCGCGGTGTACGAGATCGCCAACTTCATCCAGGGCATCGAGCAGCTCACCGTCACCACCCTCCGCAACGTCATCGGCTCGCTCGACCTCGAGCAGACCCTCACCAGCCGCGACCAGATCAACGCCCAGCTGCGAGGCGTCCTCGACGAGGCCACGGGCAAGTGGGGCATCCGGGTCAACCGGGTCGAGCTCAAGGCGATCGACCCGCCCATGTCGATCCAGGAGTCCATGGAGAAGCAGATGAAGGCCGAGCGTGAGCGCCGCGCCATCATCCTCACCGCCGAGGGCGCCAAGCAGTCCAGCATCCTCACCGCGGAGGGCGAGAAGCAGAGCCAGATCCTGCGCGCCGAGGGCTCGGCCCAGGCCCGGGTGCTCGAGGCCCAGGGACAGGCCCGCGCCATCCAGCAGGTCTTCGACGCGATCCACCGGGGCAAGCCCACCCAGAAGCTTCTCGCCTACCAGTACCTCCAGGTCCTCCCGCAGATCGCCCGCGGTGACTCCAACAAGATGTGGATCATCCCGAGCGAGCTCACCAACGCCCTCAAGGGCATCGGCGGCGCCCTCGGGAGCGGCGACGGCGGCGGCGGCGGTTTCGACGACGACGACGACGACTCCGACTGGCAGCCCACCGAGGAGCTCACCACGCCGTTCGACGACACCGTGCTCGCCGACCCCGCGCAGGCCCTCGCCGAGGCGCGCGGCCAGGCCGGGGAGGCCTCCCGTGAGGCCAAGGACCACGCGACGCCTCCCGCCCGCCAGCAGCCGCCGCTGACGCCTCCGGCCGACGCGGTCCCCCCACGCGAGAGCTGAGGTGGGCGCCGCCGAGGCAGCGTTCATCTTCTCGGCCGGCGTGCTCGCCGGCACGATCAACACCGTCGTCGGGTCGGGAACCCTCGTGACGTTCCCGACCCTGCTGTTCTTCGGCTACGCACCCGTCGTGGCCAACGTCTCCAACACCGTGGGGCTCGTGGCCGGTGGCCTCACGGGGTCGTGGGGCTACCGCCACGAGCTGAGGGGCGCCGGCGGGATCCTGCGCCGGTGGGCTCCGATGTCCCTGGTCGGCGGCGTCGTGGGTGCCGTCCTGCTGCTCGTGCTCGACCCCGCAGCCTTCCGGACGATCGTGCCCGTCCTCATCGGGATCGGGGTCGTTCTCGTCGCGATCGGCCCGCGCATCACGGCTTGGGCCACCTCCCGACGCGGAGTCGCGGTGCCCGCGACCGGGGAGCACTCCCGCCGCCGAGCCGCCGTCCTGCTCGTCGGCATCCTCGGCACCGCGGTCTACGGCGGGTACTTCGGGGCGGCGCAGGGCGTCATCCTCATGGGCCTCCTCACGACCCTGACGAGCGAAGGGCTGCAGCGGCTCAACGGCATCAAGAACGTCCTCGCGACGATCGTCAACGCCGTCGCCGCCCTCACCTTCGTCATCGTCGCCCCCGACCAGGTCGACTGGCTCGTCGCCGGACTCATCGCGGCCGGTGCGCTGGTCGGCGGGGTGCTCGGCTCCCGGGTCGGCCGCCGGCTCCCGCCCGCCGTCCTGCGCGCGGTCATCATCACCATCGGGCTCGTCGCCATCGTGCGCATGGTCTGGTTCGCGTGACCGACTGGTCGGTGGTCCTGGGTCTCGGCGCCGCCCTCGTCGCGGGGGCCTTCGTCCAGTCCTCGATCGGTTTCGGTCTGGCGGTGGTGGCATCGCCCTTCGTCATCGTCTTCGCCCCGGACCTCATGCCCGGGTCGCTCCTCGTCGCGAGCTTCTCCCTGCCCGTCGCCCAGCTCCTGCTCGCCCCGGTGGACATCGCGTGGCGTCAGCTCGGCTGGGCGCTGCTCGCGCGGCTGGCGTTCACCCCGCTGGGTGTCGTCGCAGTGGCCCTCCTCTCCGTTCGCGCCCTCTCGGCGGCGGTCGCCGTCCTCATCCTCGTCACCGTCGCAGCCTCGCTCACCACCCTCGAGATCCGGACGACCTCGCGCAACGCCGCCGCGGCCGGGGCCATCGCCGGGGTGTCCGGGACGGCGACGAGCATCGGTGGACCCTTCCTCGCGCTCGTGCTCCAGCACGAGCGGCCCGAGCGCGTCCGGTCGACGCTGGCGGCCTTCTTCGTGGTCGGCGCCCTCATGGCCATCGGCTCTCTGTCCGTCGCCGGTGAGTTCTCCCGGGCGCAGCTCCTCGCCGGGCTCGCCTGGCTCCCGTTCATCGCACTCGGGTATGCCGTCGCGGCGCCGCTGCGTCGCCACCTGAGGACCCACCACCTGCGGCGTGCGGTCCTCGCCTTCAGCGCCGTCGCGGGAGCCAGCCTCCTCGTCCGGGCGCTCGTCTTCTAGCCTCTCCCACGTGCCGACCCGCATCACCGACCCCAGCGATCCCCGCGTCCACGACTACGTGGGGCTGACCGACGTCGCGCTCCGGCGTCGGACCGAGCCCGAGCGGGGGCTCTACATCGCCGAGTCCGAGAAGGTCATCCGGCGAGCCCTCGCGGCGGGCCACCGGCCGCGGTCCTACCTCATGGCCGAGCGGTGGCTCACCGACCTCGGTGACCTCGTCGCGGACGCCGAGCGGGACGGCACCCCGGTCCTCGTCGCCGACCACGACGTCATCGAGAGCTTCACGGGCTTCCACCTGCACCGCGGCGCGCTGGCGTCGATGCAGCGGCCGGCCCAGCGCTCCGTGGCCGAGGTCGTCGCCGACGCGCGCCGCGTCCTCGTCATCGAGGACGTCGTCGACCACACCAACGTCGGTGCCGTCTTCCGCAGCGCCGCCGCGCTCGGCGTGGACGCCGTGCTCGTCACCCCTCGGTGTGCAGACCCGTTGTACCGCAGGGCGATCCGCGTCTCCATGGGAACGGTCTTCCAGGTGCCGTGGACGCGCATCGACCCGTGGCCCGCGGGCATGGACCTGCTCCGCGAGAGCGGGTTCATCGTGGCCGCGCTGGCGCTCTCCGACGACGCGGTGGGGCTCGACGCCCTGGCCGCCGACCCGCCGGAGCGGCTCGCGCTCGTGCTCGGCACGGAGGGCGACGGTCTCGGGCGGCGCACCGTCGAGGGTGCGGACGTGGTCGTCACCATCCCGATGGCCGGGGGAGTCGACTCGCTCAACGTCGCCGCGGCCGGAGCGGTCGCCGCGTGGGCCCTCCGCGTCGATCCACCGCCACCGGCGTGACGCAGGAGGGCCCCGCCGCGTGACGACCGGGCGGCGGCGGACGGCCGAGGGCCCTCGCCCGGGGGGTCGGGGAGGGCCCTCGCCGTTGCCGGACGGGTCTCAGTGGTGCGTCGGTTCCAGATAGTTTCGTACCACGTATCGGCCGATCCTGAGGCCGTGCGTGGTGCCCGAGGTCGCCGCGTGGCGGAAGTGGAAGCCGACCAGGACACGCGACTCGGCGTTCTCCGCTGCCGCCTGCGAGAAGCGGTGGAACGACCGCAGGACCGGCGACGGGTCGGTGCACGTCTGGCCAGGCGGCAACGTGTGGCTGCACAGCGCGAAGTTCGCCCGGTCGGAGCCGAAGAAGCCACGCAGGACCGCAGCCGCCGCACCACCCTCGACCGAGTGGCCGGAGTCGTGGTCCGGGATCGGTGGCGTCGTCTCGAGCGGGGTCCACGTCGGATCGGGAGAGGTCCTCGGGTTGCCGTCCGACCCGGCTTCGCGGATCGCGGTGACGGGCCGCCAGAAGTTCTGGTCGTACTTCTGGTCGAAGGTGCCGATGTACCCGTCGGTCAGGGCGATGTCGAGCAGGCCGAAGAGACGGGCCGCCTGCCAGGCATCCAGGTGACGCTGTTCGGCCAGGGAGCGCGCCAGCCGGTTCCAGAGCAACGGCGAGCTCTCGAGCCAGAAGCGGGCCACCTCGGTCTGGTCGTCGGTTCGGGCGCTGGGTGTCGTCGTCCCGTCACCGCCGAGGGCCTTCACCTCGTTGAAGTCGCGCGTGTAGGCACGCGACTCGATCGGGTAGGGCTCGTCGCTGCGGAACTGCCGTGCCGACCTCAGGGCGAACGGTGTCACGTCGCCCCACCCGGGGGCGAAGGCGAAGAGGAGTGCCGCGGAGGTGAACCGGTACTCACCGGGCTCGGTCCCTTGCGGGTAGGCGGTGTCGAACAGCGGCGTGTCGGAGCCGTCACCGGTCCTCAGCGCCACCATCGCCTGGGCCGCGGCAGTCCCGAGGGCGACCCCGCGGTCCTTCGCGACACCGTCCGGGACGTCCGCGAGGGCCGCCTCGTAGGAGGCCTCGATGGCGGGCACCTCGCTGTCGATACAGGCCGAGAAGGGCTGCGGCAGGGTGCTCACCGCGGCGACGAGCGAGCCGCGGGCCGCAGCGGCGATCGCGGCCAGCGGTGCAGCGCCCTTCTCTCGGGCTCGATAGGCGTACGGCTGCGCGCGACCCTTGATCGCGTTGAGGCTGTCGTGAATCGCGAGGTGCATCATGGCGTACATGCGTGACTCGTGAAGGGGGTTGTTCGCGGGTGCGAGCCCGCATGCGAGAGCCGCCTCGGCGGCTCGCGCGTTCCACTCGATGACGGCCGCTCCGCTGACCGACGAGCCGGGTCCGGCGCCGTGGCCGGAACCGTCGTGGGCGCTGGCCGTGAGTGCCGGCGCTGAGATGAGCGTGGTGACGGCGGCGACAACGGCGAGCCGTCGGATGGTGCGTGGTGCGTGGTCCATGACGGACCTCCTCCTCAGGTGGATCCACGGGAAGGGAACGCCGTTCGGCAACCTTTCGACGGTAGGACCGGCGCGTGGAAGGGGTCAACCCCCTGGCCGGGCGGTTCGTGGAGGGGGCGTCGGGAGTTGGCGCGGCTGTGCCGTCCCACCCCTGCGGCAGCCGGAGATGCCCCGGGAACGCCCCGGGGGCTCCAGGGCCACTTGGCGGTTCACCGACGTCTCCATCACCGACACCTGAGGGGTCGGGTCAGCTCGGGTCAGCGGACGAGCCGGTCGAGCAGCGCCTGGAGCTCGGCCGCGGGGTCCTCGGCCGTCCCACCGTGGACGCCGGAGGGCTGGATGACCGTGCTCCGCGGTGCACTCAACCAGCCGAAGCGCTTGCCCGGTGTCGACAGGCGGGGACGACCGGCGCCGTCGGTGCCGGCGCAGACGTCGTCGACGACCGCCAGCGAGGCCGACACGGCGTCGAGGTCGAGGTCCGGCGCCAGCGCTCGCAGCCGCGTCCCGTCGACTTGGCAGGCCGCGCCGAGGAAGCCGGCGGACTGCGAGAACAGCACGACGCCGACGTTGACGCACTCGCCACGGTCGACGCGCGGGACGCACCGGAGCACGACGTACTGGTACGGGTGGGCGTTCATCGAGCCCCCTCCCACCAGGCGTCGGCGCTCTCGAGCCGGCGGGTGAGGTGCTCGACGTAGGCGGCACGCACCTCCGACGGTCCGTCCAGGCCCGGTGCGGGCTCGAGCCACTCGTCCGGGACGAGGTCGACGACCGAGGTGATGACCTCCGTCGTCATCACGGCCGCAGCACGTCGGTGCGCGGCGGACAGGTCGCCGACGACGTCGCCGAGGACGTGCTCGGAGGCGTCGAACGGCTGGACGGCGAACCGGCTCGCGTCCGGGCCGCGGCTCGGCCACGAGTGGTGGAACCAGATGGCGGCGCCGTGGTCGATGACCCACACCTCCCGGTGCCAGAGCAGGAGGTTGGGGTTGGACCAGGTGCGGTCGACGTTGGCCGTGAAGGCGTCGAGCCAGACGATGTCGGCGGCCTCGTCTCCCGTGGGCGGCCGCGAGCCGTCGTAGCCGAACGAGCCGGGCAGGAAGTCCACGGCGAGGTTGGCGCCCGGGCTGGCGTTGAGCAGGTCCTGGACCTCCTCGTCCGCCTCGTAGCGGGCGATGGCCGCGGGCATGTCGATGACCGCCATCTGCGGGATGCGGATGCCCAGGCGGCGTGCGAGCTCGCCGACGACGACCTCGGCGACGAGGACCTTGAGGCCCTGGCCGGCCCCACGGAACTTCACGACGTAGGTGCCGTCGTCGGAGGCCTCGACGAGCCCGGGCAGTGAGCCGCCCTCTCGCAGGGGCGTCACGAACCGCGTCGCGGTGATGTGGGGCAGCACGTCCACAGGCTACGGGAGGGACTAGGGTCGACGGAGCGCCCACGCGAGGAGAGGTATGAGCCAGACTCAGGGGCGGCTGCTCGGCGGCCGCTATCGACTCGGTGCGCCCTTGGGGCGTGGCGGCATGGCCGTCGTGTGGCGGGCCGACGACGAGATGCTCGGACGTGAGGTCGCCGTCAAGACGCTCGACCTCACCGGTCCCGAGAGCGACAACGCGGGGGAGCGCTTCCGCCGCGAGGCGAGGGCGACGGCGGCGCTCAACCACCCTCACATCGTCACGGTCTACGACACGGGCGTCGAGAACCAGACCGCCTACCTCGTCATGGAGCTCCTTCCCGGTCCGACCCTCGCCGAGCAGGTCCGGGACGAGGGTCCGCTGCCTGTCGAAGACGTGCGGACCATCGGCCACGAGGTCGCGGACGCCCTGCAGGCGGCCCACGATGCGGGGATCATCCACCGCGACATCAAGCCGGGCAACATCGCGTACGCCGCGGACGGCACGGTCAAGGTGCTGGACTTCGGCATCACCCAGCTCGTCGACGAGGCGCTCGGCCACCACGCGTTGACGATGACCGACACCATTGTCGGCACCGCGGAGTACCTCGCCCCCGAGCAGGCGACAGGGGAGCGCGTCGACGCCCGGGCCGACCTCTACGCCCTCGGCTGCGTGCTCACCACCCTGCTCACCGGCTCGCCGCCGTTCACGTCGCCGACCCCCGTCGCGATCCTCATGAAGCACGCCCACGACCCCGCGCCGGACGTGCGCGACCTGCGCCCTGAGACCCCCGCCGACCTCGCCGACCTCGTCGCCGCACTGCTCGCCAAGGATCCCGCCCACCGGCCCCAGTCCGGGCGTGAGGTGGCCGAGCACCTGCGCCAGCACCGTGCCCCAGCGCTCACCGAGGTCCTGCCCGTCGCGGCCGGGGCGCCGCCCACGGCCGTCGCCCCGCTCCCGGGCCCACCCCCGGCCCCGGTCCACGACCGGTGGGACGAGCCACCGCGCGAGATCGAACCCGAGCAGCAGCGCTCGAGGGCCTGGCTGTGGCTCCTCTTGCTCGCGGCGGCCCTGGCCGCCGCCGCCGTCTGGTACGTCCTCCAGGGCCGTGCCGACGCGCCGGACGAGAACCCGTCGCCCACCCCGACCCCGAGCGTCGTCCAGACCTCGGACTCACCCACCCCCACGCCCACCACGGAGACGCCGTCGCCGACCCCGACCGTCACCGTCACCGAGTCCCCGACGGCGACCCCGACGGCGACCCCGACGACCAGCTCGCCCCGCCCGAGCGCCACGCCGGTCGACACGGCCGGAGCGGTGACCGACGCGACCGCGGCCATGCAGACGGTGGTGCGCGACGCCCGGCAGTCCGAGGACATCGACCCCGACGTCGCCCAGACGATCGCGGGCAAGCTGCGCGACGTCGACCAGGCCGTGCGGTCCGAGGACGCGGCCGCCGTGCGGTCCCTGGTGGGCGACATCGAGGCTGAGCTGACGCAGGCCGCCGGGCAGGACCAGCTGACCCAGCCCGGGGCGGCCGCCCTCGCCGGACCGCTCGACACCCTCAGGCGGGCGGCCGACGCCTACCAGCCCTGACCGAGGTGACCCGGCGGTAACCTCCGCGCATGGACTCCACGCTGCTCACCGTCGGCCTGCCCGTCGCCCTGGCCGTCATCATGTTCGGGCTCGGCCTGGACCTCACCCCGGACGACTTCCGCCGCGTGGCACGCCACCCGCGCGCCGTCACGGTCGCGCTGGCCTGCCAGGTCCTCGTGCTGCCCCTGATCGCCTTCGCGCTCGTGAGCGCGTGGGACCTCGACCCCCTGCTCGCCGTGGGGTTCATGGTGCTCGCGGCATCGCCGGGCGGGACCACGGCCAACCTCTTCAGCCACCTCTTCCGCGGCGACGTCGCCCTCAACATCACGCTCACCGCGCTGAACTCCGTCCTCGCGATCCTCACCCTGCCGCTCATCGCCAACCTCGCGATCTCGCGCTTCCTCGACGAGGGGGACCGCGTCGGCCTCCAGTTCGACAAGATGCTCCAGGTCTTCGCGATCGTGCTCGTGCCGGTCCTCGTCGGCATGGTCGTCCGCCGCAGGTCGCCCGACTTCGCAGCCCGCATGGACCGTCCGGTGCGGATCGCCTCCGCCCTGCTGCTGCTGCTCGTCGTGGTGGGAGCCATGCTCGGGGAGAAGGACAACATCGCGGGGTACCTCGCCGACGTCGGCCTCATCGCGGCGCTGTTCTGCGTGCTGTCGCTCACCATCGGGTATGCCGTGCCGCGCCTGCTCGGGCTCGCGCCGTCGCAGGCGATCGCGAGCGGTTTCGAGATCGGGATCCACAACAGCACCCTGGCCATCGCCATGGCGATCACCGTCCTCGAGAGCACCCCGATGTCGATCCCCCCGGCGGTCTACGGTGTCATCATGTTCCCCATCGCCGCCGTGTTCGGGCTCGTCGTCGGTGGCCGGAGCAGGTGACCTGCGGCATCAAACCGTCGAAACTGCACAATGGTGTCTGACATCCGTGTGAATATGAACCAGTGAGTCCGCAGACACCAGAGTCCCGTGGGCGGGTCCTGTCGTCACGGGGGGCGCGCGACACCATCCGCATCGTCATGGCCGATGACCATGAGCTCTACCGTCGTGGCCTGGAGGCCATGATCGGCACCGAGCCCGACCTCGAGATCGTCGCCGAGGCGTCCACGGCAGCCGACGCCGTGCGGGCCGTCCTCACGCACGAGCCCGACGTCGTCCTCCTCGAGGTCCGCCTGGGCGGCCAGAGCGGCATCGACGCGTCCACGGCGATCAAGATGCAGGCACCCCGCACGAGGGTCCTCATCCTCACCGCCTCCGAGGACGAGACCGACCTGTTCAAGGCGCTGCTCGTGGGGGCCAGCGGCTACCTGCTCAAGTCGCTCCCGGCCGAGCAGATCGTCGAGTCGGTCCGCCTCGCTCACGGGGGCGAGGTCATGGTTCCCCCACCCATGGCCCGCCACCTCGTGGCCGAGTTCTCCCGACTGGCGGGACGGACGCCCAACGACGTCGAGCACGAGCGCATGCGGGCCCTCACCGAGCGCGAGATCGAGGTGCTGACCCTCATCAGCCATGGCCAGTCCAACCGCGAGATCGCCGTGAACCTCGCGGTCAGCGAGAACACGATCAAGAACCACGTCCGCAACATCATGGGCAAGCTCCAGGTGACGTCCCGGACCGAGGCGGCCATGCACGCCGTCCGGCAGAACCTCATTCCGTCGACCTGACATCCGTGGCCGGGGGTCGTGAACCCGTGCTGGTCACTCTCGGGGACGCTCCTGGGCGGATGTGGCCACGGCAAGATCATCACCGCTGACCCACCGTCGGCACCGATCGCCGTCGTACGTTCGCACCAGTGGCCGCGACGACTCCGGGAGGTGCCCGAGATGAGCAAAGGCTGGAATTGGTGAGGCAGAGGACCCCGTCCCAGACGGGCCGCGTCCGGGTTCGTGAGTGACCGGGTCCCCGCCAGTGACCGAGAAGCGCCCCGAACCTCTGGGTCCAGAGGTTCGGGACGTCCGTCGGTGTCCGAGGGGGCCTGAGCTCTCACGGCCCTGTCCCTCCAGGCGTGCCACGATCGACACGTGCGGTACGAAGTGGGAGACCTTGTCGAGTACATCGCGGAGCCAGTCTTCGACCTGATCATCCAGCCGGGCGATGTCGGTCGAGTGACCCGAGTGGGTGACGAATGGGTTCATGCGCTGTGGCCGCGAGGTGGCGAGCACAGTGTGCCCCTCGAGAACGTTCGACCAGCGGCCCGCCGGTAGGCCGCTCGTACGTCTTCTCCTGTCGCTACCTCAACGCCTTGGATCGCCTGTAGTCAGGGTTCCGACCTGCCGCGACACGCCCGTTCACCACCTGAGACACACCGCCGCCTGCCGAGCGCGTGTCGCGGCAGGTTCGGACGTTTGGTCACCCCACGGCATCAGAGCTGAACGCGCGTGGCGTCATCACAGCGGCCGGGGTGAACTCGTCCGATGGCGGTAGGGGCATGTCTGTGGGCAGTCCGGCCAGTGCCATGGCCTTCGGGAGCACGTCACGGTTGAAGGTGTCCAGGTGCGCCTTGGACTCCCACACTTCGGTCAGGTCAAACCCTTGGTCGGTCGGGTAGGCAAAGTGCAGGAGCAGTCCGTCGGCGTCACCTTCCTCAGCAACTACCTCAAGAACCGCCTTGTGCATGGCGAGGTATGCGTGGATCGGCGCAGGGAAGTGCAGCGTGTATCCGTACATTGCCATCCTCCATCTGAATCCTTCGATTGTGACGGCAACGACGGGACGGCTGTCAATGCCGCTGTGAGGCGTGGCTCCCGGGTCCACGGGCGTCGCCACGCGAAGTGCCGACCGGCAGGTATCAGGTACCTGTTCGACGGTGAGCCAACCTCACATCGACTGCCGGCGACGGTGGCGATTGAGGCGCTCAGCCGATGAGGGGTCCCTTGAAGGCGGGGTTGCCGCCTTCCTCGTACGACTTCTTCTCTCGGCCGCAGCGGGTGCACAAGTCGTACCCGCCTCCCGGACCACTCTTCTCCCGGTTGACGTGATGCTTCCAGTGATGGACACCCACCCGGCAGAGCACGCTTCGCATGGCGCACCTCCAAAGTCACGATGTCCGATCATCATCTTCCTCACCCCGCCGACGAACAATCCTTCAGGCGAGTCATCCGTTTCTTCGATCAAGGCCCACCTGGCCAGCCGCATGCGAAAGCTCAGCGCCACCACCGCGTCGAGGTCGCCATGTGGCCCACGAGACCCGCCGCCTCCGAACCTCACCCAGGCCCGCCGGTGTTTATGCTGCACGTCCTGCAGCGTGACACCGTCGCGTGCCGACCACTCGGGTCGGCGGCGACTCGTGGTGCGGCGTCAGGTCCTTGGGACGTCGGAGGCCTGTCCCCGGCCGGGGGCGTCGCGCTCAGTCGCTCGCGGCGGTGAGCCGGTAGCGGAGGCGGTCGGGTAGCCGCACGATGAGTGCAGCGATCCGGGCATCGCGTCCGACGAGGTAACGCGGTCGAGGGTTCCCGGCGGTCATGGCTCTGGTGATCACGCTGGCGGCTGCCGAGGCTGGCAGCCCGCGGTCCTCGGCCCGGTGGGCGTCGGCACGGATGCGGTCGATCTGGGACCGGTAGAGCCCGGCTGCCTCCGGCGGCGCAGCGGCGAGGAGGTCCTCACCCCGGACGCGACCCGAGTTCCAGATCCGGGTGGAGATCACCCCGGGCTCGATCAGCACGACCCGGATCCCGGTCGGTGCGAGTTCGGCCCGCAGGCTGTCGGTCAGTCCGAGCAGGCCGAACTTCGACGCGTTGTAGGCGCCGAGCATCGGCGCCGCGATGCGGTCACCGATGGACCCGACCACGACGACGCGTCCCCGCGTCCTCCTCAGGGCGGGCAGCGCCGCCTGGACGACCGCCAGCTGGCCGACCAGGTTCACCTCGAGCTGGTGGCGGAAGTGATCCAGAGGCAGGTACTCGAGCGGTGCGGGGACCGCGATTCCGGCGTTGCTGACCAGACCGACGAGCCCACGTGCCACCACCTCGGTCCCGAGCGCGGTGACCTGGTCCGGGTCGGTGATGTCGCAATGGCGCACCGTGACCCGATCGCCGTGGGTGGCGAGCAACCGCTGCTCGTCGACGTCACGGCGGACGGTGGCCCACACGTGGAAACCACACCCGATCAGCGCGCTCACCGTGGCCTCGCCGATGCCACTCGAGGCACCAGTCACCAGAACCGAACCGTCACCACTCGGGGGCCTCCGCACGGCTTGCAGCCTGTCGACGTACCGCATGCCAGCCACCTCCGCGGCCCAGGTTCCGATCGCTCGTTGCCAACCTAGGCCCTCAGCGTCGCCAGAGACGATGAGCCGAGGGATCGGCTCGGCCGCCCGTCATCGTTCAGACCATTGCTGTTGTCTCGGACGTCGGCGCAGACTGATCTCATAGCGTTCCGAGGTCGTCGTGAACATCTGGCCCATCAACGCCACGAGCACTGCGGAGCCGCGCTCTCCCCTGATCACTTCCGCCCCGCTCTTGGGGGCCGTCTGTCTCACCGCGGCAACGGTGGCGGGGTGCGGCGCCAGCAACCCGGCCTCGTCCGGGAATGACGTGAGCACTGACGCGGTCGCGGCACTGGAGGCGGAACTCGACGAGGAGGGCCGCGCCGCCTACTACTTCGGCCCGGGAGCAGCTGGTCTCCCGCTCACGCACATGGAGCGGGTGACCCAGAACGGACCGGACTTCCAGTTCTTTGCCGCCTACGGCACCTGCCGACCCGGCCCGAGCGAGGAGGGAGGCTGCATGGACCCGTTGTCGGTCGACACGACGGAGTGGCACCCCGAGGTGTCGGGAGTGTCCTGCCAGCGGCTCGAGCCTCAGCTCGGAGTCCCGGCTGGCCTGATCATGGGCGAGCTCACCTTGTTCACCGACCGACTCACCGTGAGAGTGGTACACGCCGAGGATCGCGCGGACTATGACGGCCACCGTGGCCTTGCCCTCCTTCCGGGCCTGCGGCGGGTGGGCGCGACGAGCCCGGTGGGCACCCTGCCGCCCCCCAGTCCCGAGTTTCGCTCAGTGGGTGGACCGGCTGTGTGGGGCGGTGCCCGGGGAGACGGTCGAGCACCCCATCGAGGAGGAGCCCGGCGTGGGACCGACTTCATCGACGTCCCCGGGACCCGCGCCCCCACCCAGTTCGCCCAGCGCCGACTGACGCGACACATCGACCAGCCCAAACAAGAAACGCTCCACGCCTGTGACCTGCACAAGACGTGGAGCGTGACTGGTGTCCGAGGGGGGACTTGAACTCCCGTGGGCGAAGGCCCCTCCACGTACGTCGGGCTACCTGTTTGTGCTCGTCAGGCACAGTTCTGAGGTCCCGGTGCCACGTTCGGAGCATCCAGAGACACTTCGATACGTTAGCGGCGGTATCACGGGCGGTATCAGGGGGCCGGGCTCGTTCGCGCCGGTTAGCCGTGGCGCGGTCGCGCCGACCGGCGTCCGTTAAAGCCCGGGGGACCAGCAGGGCGATAGCTGCCGCCGTGACACTAGGAAGACGAGGGAGGGAGAGCCGATGAGGGTGCCGGGCGCTCACTTGGTGAGCAGCGGGAGGGAGACTGCCGCTTCATACGCCCTATCGGCGTCACCGGCAAGCGCGAGCAGCGCGGCGATGCGGCGACACGTGAGGCGAAAGAGCTCCCTGTCCGCAGCCGTCAACCCATCGGTGACTCGGTATGACAGCCACTTCCGTAGCACGGGGAATCCGCCGATGGCGTACTCCCACACATCCTCCGGAACATTCGACCACCCCGCGCCGTCGGACCACTCGACCCGGTCGCCGAGGCGCGAACCCGCAGAGAAACCGAACCGTCCGTCGAGGGGCACAGTGCCATTCGAAGGGTCTGGCAGTGCGATGTCGCGGAGGGATGCCTCGATCTTGCCCGCAGTGACTCCCATGACCGGAGTATGCGTATCGAAGAGATCGACGATGCGGCGTCCAAGGAGCGCGGCCTGCGTCAACTCAGCCGCCTCACCCGGAACCGGCACGGCCGCGAACTCATCAGATTCCAGTGGTTGCGTGGCCAGCCACAGGGGCGAATGAGTGACCGCAACGATCGCGTAGAAGACGGTCTCGCCCGCTTCCTTGTCCGCGCAGCCCAACACTGCTTTAGCCGCCTCCACCCATTCGGGCGCGACCAAGGTCGGCGCGGTCGTTGCACCCGCCTCGAACAGTTTCTCGGTGTTATCGGCTCCGGTGGTGGCAGTCGCGTCCGGTGCGTACAGGGGGAACACACGTGCGTCTGGATCCAGCGAATGGAACGCGGCGACCCCTCTTGAAGGGATTGGGCGGATTCCGCCTGCACGGCGCGCCGTCTGAGGCGCGGCCAAGCTGACCTGACTGGGCACGTTCCGCCAGTACGGCAGCAGTTCCTTTCGTGCCCGGTGCAGCAACTTGTCGCGCGTCTCCCAGTAGAGCCACCGGTCGTCAAAGGGTTTGAACATGAACGGGACGATCCGGGCGTGCTCGTATGCGGCGTGCGCGGCGTGCAGTCTGGACCGGACCTTGGGCCCGTCGTAGCCTGACTTTGACGCGGCGAACCCGGGGTGCGCGGCTTCTATGGAGGTCCAGGCGAGGGACTGGTTGTAGTAGTCCTTCATGCGCGTCTCGAGAGTGGCCTTCTCCGCAGCAAGGACGGCCTCGTCGCGCAGTGGCTGGACCCCCGACTCGTACCAGGGGAGGTATTCGTCGAGGGTCGGGTAGTCATCGGTCGAGTCTGCGACAAACCGAAATCGGCTCGCCTTCGTCGCGGTGACGGGTGAGTACCCTGAGCTGAGATTCCCCGCCGCCGCTGCGGTCAGTTCGCTCCGCTTTGCGTCCGCTGACCCACGCCGCGACGCCAACAGGACGGAAGCGGGGCCCTGGTGGCTGGGCCGACGAACCGCAGTCACAATCCCGGTACCAACCTGAATACCGGCGGCGATTCCGGTCGTGAAGATCGACTGGTCCCCGAACACGGTGCGGTCGTTGGCGCTGCCGTGTAGGTCGTCGACCCAGATCTCGTCGAACTCCTGGACGAGCGTCTGCCGCATTGCTGGGTACGACCGGCCGCCGAGCCACTTTCGGTTTGTGATGAACGAGATGACGCCCTTGCCGGTCAGGTTCACAATCCGGTGAATCGCGACACGCCAGAACCTCACGTATAGGTCATTCATGCGGTGCTTCCGCAGACCCCAATCCCGTGTTGTCGCGGCGGTCCAGTCCGCGACCATGCGGCGCTCCTCATCGGTCTCCGCGGATGAGTATCCGTGGTACGGCGGGTTCCCCACGACCGCGATGACCGGATCCCTGTGCTTTGCAACGGCTGCGTCGTGCAGCTCCTCTTCGAGTTCGGGAAAGAGCGTCAGGCCGGGCGTAGCCGCGGAAGGGTCCCACCCAGTGAGCGAATTTGTCAGGTAGATCCGCAAGCGCGTGTCCTGCGTATTCGCGCCGAGTTGCTCGAGGTGCCGAGCTAGATGAAGGTGACAGATGATGAACGCTGCAGGGAGAATCTCGAAGCCGACGAACCGGGTTGCCAGCGCGTCGAGGGCACGTGAGGCTGCGACGGTTTCCGGTTCGCCATTGCCGACATGGTGCGCGTACAGGAAGTCGCACGCCGCCATCAGGTAGGTGCCGGTTCCCACGGCGGGATCGAGCAGGTAGACACGCTCATCGCCCAGCCCGTCCGGGATGCCGAGGTCGTGAACCAGGTGATGGTGGACCCGAGCGACTTGGTACGCAGCGATCTCCTTGGGCGTGTACCAGATGCCCAGGTCGTCTCTCAAGACCGGATCGAATGCGGCCAAGAACGGCTCGTAGAAGTACTGGATAGCGTCGCCGTCAAACGCAGTCTCGAACGCGTGGCGGTCGGTCCATCGCAGGACTCGACCGACGTTCTCGAGATGAGGAAGAAGATTGCACTTCCGGAGCAGCGAGGGACGGAGTGCGGCATGCAGGATCTCCGCGAACACCGGCACGTGGGACCGGTAGGCGCTCTCCATCCAGTTGAACCGGGTCGGGTCGTCGCTTTCCAGCCATCCGGCGAACGTGCCATAGACCAGCGTCTGCACAACGGTCGGGGCAGTGTGCTCGCCATGGAGGTCAATCTGGAGACCGTCCTTCAGGGCCTGACGCAGCGCCGCAAAGACGGCGTCGGGATCTCCGGCGCTGTTCGCTTCGTCCCGCATTCTCTTCGAGTGGTACGCGAGCAGTGTCGCGAGCCTCCGCGGGTCTGAGATGGTGCCGCGGGCCCGGGAAGCCTCAGTAAGAAGATAACGAAGCCGCTCCCACACGTCCGCAACGTCCGCCACCAACTTGCCATTCTCGAAGTCGCCTCGGGTGTCGGCGAGTTGGACGCGATATGTCGGCACCTCCGCAATGGTGCCGTCCGACTGAAGCCTGCCGAGGGTCCATTGCCAGAGGTTTGTGACGACGACAAGCCCCCCGCCGAACTCGCGCGCGTACTTCACCGCTTGGGGGGACCGAACCAGACGATCCAAGTTGGCCGACGGACCCTTCACCTCGACCGGCACGACAAGGACGTTGCTTGCCTTCTCAATGAGGCCAAAGTCAGGGAACCCCCCAGCTGCGCGCAACGCGGGATCAGCCACTTCTGAGAGCGGGATGACCGGAGGGTCGAAGTCGCGGCCGGCCGCAGCGAGTAGCGCAGACAGGGCCGGGTAGTGCGATCGTTCGGGCGTTGCGATTCCAGTTCCCAGGACCGCCTTGACGCCCTTCGCGAACGTCTCGAGCGGATGCGCGGCTCGCGCCATGTTCGGCCTCCTATGTTTCGGGCTCACCCTACGGCGCGGCCGCAGAATGTTCGGTGGGGGGCCAACCACGCGGCACCGGCACACTCCCCCTTGCCGCCGAAGGACCAACGCGGCGGTCCAGCCAGTTGTTAGCTGCCGAGCCGGCTGAGTTCCGTGGACATTCGCCGCACGTTGGCTTGCTGCAGAGGTTCATGACGCTCGCGAGCTCGGTGACGGATCCTTCGCGAATAGCGGAAGCCTGTCCCTGATGACCGCGGTCGCGCGCACGTCGTCCTGGTTGTAAGCGGTCAGCCAAGCGCGGGCTCGCTCACGTTCGCTGCGTTTCGGAGCATGGCGGGCCAGATCGATGTAGTGCTGCGACACCGCACCCCCGGCGTCACCAGCGCTCCAGGAGTAGCCCACCGCCTTACCGATCAGCTTAAGGCCGGATCCGGCGACGGTACTGAACCGTGCCTCGAGCTCGATACGCAGGTCAACGTAGTAGCGGGAGATGAGGTCCTCGACCTCGTCCCTGCCGAGGAGCCTGCGAAGTTGGGAGGTTTCCGGATGCGACCAGTGGAAGACCCGGACGGACTTACTTTCCGCCTCGGCGCCCGCGATGAGTCCCCGCAGCCACGAGGCGTATGCGGCCGCAAGTTGGCACTCGGACTCGTCGGTCAGTTGCTCCCAACTGGTGAAGTCGCTGAGGTAGACCGCTGTGCTCTCGTCTTGGCCTTCCCGCACGCGGACTCCCCACATGTACACGCGGTTGTCGGCATCGTTCTCGATGTCCACATCCACTTCGATGTCGGCAGACGGGAGGGGATCAAGTTCGTCAGATTTCGGTTGCAGTAATACGCCGTCGCGGATGAGGCGCGAGCGTTGCACGGCGCGCACGAGCATGGTGGACGCGTCTGCGGTCCGGCGGTGACTGACCAGCGGGAGGTAGGCGGACAAGAAGTTAGTGTCGGTCGGGTCTATGTCGGCGAGCTGGCTCGTTGTGGCCACGCCCAGAGATGCGAGGGCCTGCCACTCTCGAACGGTCAGCCGGCCAGCCTGCAGCGCGAACGAGGGGTTGTCCTCAGATATCTGCGACACGCACCACTGCTCGTAGGGGCAAGAGAAGCACTCCTCCTGCCCAATGGGGATGACGAGTGGGGCGGGATCATCCAGCCCGCCGGTACGTCGAGCTGCGACACGAGCCACTTCGACGCGGAAATCGAACTCGTGGTCGTAGCGTTCCAGTGCCGTCCTATCCTTCTTGCCCTCGCTGGCCGAATATGTCCTGAAGTAGGGCACGTCCAGGCCATGCCACACGATGATGAGGTCTGGGTCACTTCCGCTGACCGCGACCCGAGATGTGCTGACGATGCCTCCGACCAGCTCGTCGCCGCCGGGGTGGAAGCCACACGCCTGAAGCATCCGGGTGTAATGCGCTAACTGGAGCGAATCCTCCTGACGATGGTTCGTCGTCGAGCAGAACGGGACGGACACTCGGCGGTCTGGTTCGGTCAGTGTTGAGAGCGTCGCCTCCGTGGATGCCCGCTTCGCGGGCGCGGCGACGCCGTGATGTTTCACGTCGACAGGCAGGTATGACGGCCTTCCCTTCCGGCCGCGCCGGACGAGGATGTCTGGTTTACCCACCCGGTGCCCCTCCTGGTCGTGAGGCAGTTGGCCTCCAAGAATGATGAGCACGCCATCACGCATCGCTTCGACGGTCTCCGCGATTCGGCTTTGCTCGTCCGAGCCCATGACTTCCCGAGCGTCGGGGCCGTGGAGCACCGTCAGGGCATCGAACACCTCCCTTTCGAAGGCAACGCCCGCGTCGAGCCGTGCCTGCAACTCAGGGGCTGGCTCCCAGGCCATCACCGGCACTGTCGGATCCCAGTCATTGTGCGTGCGGACGGGGCAGTGCTTGGCGACATACCCGCCTAGAAGCATGCGACGTGCACCAACATCCGTCATCTTGTCTCCTCAGTGCGAGGTTAGGGGTGCCGCCGACCCTACTGTGGGGGACTGACCCCGAAGGCCGTCGCATTACTGCGCCCAAGGCGCACTCCCCGCGGTTCCCCTATACGGGTGACTCGCGGGACCTCGCTGCAAGCACCCGGGGCGCCTACGTGGGGTTTGGGCGGTTTGTGCGGTGGCCCATCGCGCGCGCACGATGATCCCGCACAGAGCCGCCTCCCATCAGCGAGCACCCGGGGGGTGTCCGGGCCCAGTGGCGCAGTTGACCGTTAACCTTGGCACCATCGCTCGCAACTGTCCTGAACCAGAGGTCCCCCCGGGGGGAAGCTTCGCTGGTCGCTAGTTCGTTGGAGTCGAGGTGGATGTCCTGCGTTTAACGGGCCGCAACACTCCGACGGGGGACATCCACAGTCAGGCCTGCCCCGAAGAGGCAGTTGGCAGTTACTTCGGGTCACCGTACGAGAGATGTACTCCGTCGAGGATCTCCTCAGGATGCACCTGAGTGGGTGGTCGGTTACCCACAGTGACGTTGTAGATCTTCGCGGGCTTTACATCCGTGAGGGTGAATGTGAACCGGCAACTCCCAAAACGGCTATTGGTCGAATCAGGGACGATCACACCGGTTCCCAGTGCCCCGAAGGCGACCACGGTGTTGTTCTCGTCCCGCAGAGTGACCTGGACGCCCGACCTGATGTCTGGCATGTCTGGCCCGAGCAAGACGCCGCTCCCATCGCAAGAGGTCGCGTCGGTTGACCACAACCCATTGATGGTCAGATCGCCAGCTAGGTTTCGTGGGGCATCCTGGGTCGCCCCTCGTGCGCCTTGTCCGCCTGCTGCGGCGCAGGCAGTCGCAAAGCTGGTGAGGACGATAATGCAGACCAGGGGGATAGAACGTTCCACCGTGCAACTCTATGCGCTGACGCCGAAGTTCGCCCTTGGATTACTATCCGGTCACTGATAGCTGGAAGGGCGGAAGGCCCTATCACCTCTTGGACAAGAATTCAGAATCCTGCGGCTTATAGCGCAACGCAACGTCCTGTCATGCCGCGTTGAGATGTCTTCCCGGGGAGAGGGGCGGGCTAGTAGCCATGCGCTGAGGGCATACGGAAGCGACCCGGGCATGCCGGATCGCTGAGGCCACTATGGGGCAGTCGCGCCCGCTTTGTGAACGACCCCGCTTGGAGCGGTACTTCTAGAGGGCGAAGACGTTGGGCTAGGCGGGGCTGTGACGGTGGGGAGGAACTTCTCGACGAGCCACTCCGCCCTCTCCCGGCCGTACCACTGCAGGGCGTCGCTGCCAGCAACCGGGAAGACCACGAACGCCGAGATCCCGATCAGCGCCACCCACCGCTTCCAGCGGCGCGGCAGCATCTGGTTCGCTGCGTCGATCGCGTCGATCCATCCCATGAACCCACCTTGCCAGCCGAGGCTGACAGCCTGCCGCGGCTTGGTGACCTCGTGGTCACTTCGCCACTTCACGCGCGCGCGAGGTTCGCCACCGATGAGAGTCCGTCCCAGACGACCTCGCACTCGACGCAGGTCGCCAGGCCTGGCCAAGTCGCTCAGCAACGACTTGACCTCCCAGCATCCCGGGCACACTGCGCCTGCGCCCGTGTCACTTTTGTCGGGGGTCCATCGCGCGTGCGCGAGGAGCGCGGGCGTCACAGCTCCGTTCTAGTCCGCCATTGACCAATCTAACGAGGCTGCCCAGCCTCGGCCTTCATTTCGCCATGTGGCGGCTGACCTGCCCGCCCGCCGATCTGCCGATGCGACCGAGACATCGGCTGTCCATCGGTCATGTCCACAGCGATTCGTCCTCAGTGTGTCCCGGCCCTGGCCCCGGCCACTTCTTGAGCCAGACCTGTAGTGGGCCGTCATCCATGGCCGTAAAACGCTCAAAACCTTTGGCTTCGAAGAGGAATTGCGCCGGTAGATTCTCTGCATGGACCTTGGCGAAGACCTTGATCTCTGAGGCGCCAAACTCCAAGGCATGGTCGTCGACGGCGGCCAGCACACGTTCGACAGCGGCATCGGCGAGACTCCCACCCTTTCGACGATGTTCCCAGCCGACAGCCAACGCCGGAAGCACGTACCAGTGCTGCCCTTGATGTGATTCGCCCGGCTCATGGTCAGGCATCCAAGTTGCGACGGCCGCGAGTGCCTTGGCGACGTAGCCGCAGTGGAATTCGATGTCCCGCACCCGCTGAGCACCCGGCAGATGCAGGTCGTTGTTGAACCAATCTTGCACCTGCTCCGACCAAGGCTCTTCGCTGGTCGAAGCGTCATCCGTACACACGAACGCTCGAAGGTGGGGGTGATCGCGCGTCGCGCCGATGCGCCAGGCCACCGCCACCGCACGATTCACGATGCCCTGCTTCATACCCCACCTTCCAGCGTGCCTACTCCAGAGAATGCCGCCATTTCCCCACGGAGCCTAGGCATTCCATGTCAGCGGGTGGTAGATCGACGCGCCCCCCTCGCGCTCAGCCAAAGGAGCGTTATTGCGGCAGGGTGGAGGCGCATGTGATCGAGCGGTGGTGCCTCTAGAGGGGTGCGCTCACCTTGCCGAGTGGCGCGACGCTGCAGCAAGTGAGCTCACGGGCCTTCACCAAGCGCCCGGAGCCTCAAGTATCAGTACTACTCCTGGACTACGAGAAGTCTTCAGCGGAGCGTCGGCGATCAGTGGGGACAAAATCGACCGCTGCGGGGTGCGAGCGACACCCGCGCAGTGGCCCAGCGGCACTGACCCATCAGGAAGCACGTGTGCACTCAGGACGAGTGCGTCTTTGAGGCTGCGCAGCAGGTTGGAGGCGGACAGCCGACCGAGGCCGAGAGCGCACAGAGCAAGGCAATGGGTGACCTGCGGAGGGGGAGGGGGGACATCGAATCACACCGCGTTTCGTCAGCATTTAGGCTCAGCAGGGGCCGATTCGTCGGCCATGCCGGGCTCGCGATACCGCCGGTGATACCACTGGCCGCAGAAGCGGGACCTGACGTGGCGTTTTTGGTGGTTTAGATGGTGGCCTTACGCGCGCAGGCGCGGGGTGTCAACTCGGGCTCGATCGCACCTTGCAAGGACGCGCGCTCCGCGATGGTCAGGCGCCTCATGGGCGCTTCAGCCGCTGGGGTGGACAGGTGGACACGTCCACCCTTGGGGCTGTCTGGCTACTCGCCCGCGATTCGGAAAGCTGACCTTTCTGAGCACGCGTGACATATGGGGTTGTGGCTTGCTTTTGGGCGGGGAGGTGGACATGTCCACTCTTGTCCACCCGGTGGCTGTCGTCATGAGGCGGCGTCCTGTCGACGGTATCGGGTACCGCGGGCGCCGTTGTGGTTCAGGTCCTCCGCTTGGATGACTCCAGCAGTAACGAGTCGCTCCAGGGCGTCGTCGAAGTGGGCACGGTCGCGGGAGGGCAGCGCCTTGCGCAGGTCGCTATGTGTCGTGCAGCCGGTTCCGAGCTTGCTGAGGAGAAGGCGGCTGACGCGCTCGACTGCATGCTCGCTTTTGGTCTCTTCGACAACGACGGCGCGCAGACCTTCGGCGCGGCCTCGGGCGATGGTCGAGGCCTCGGTGCGGTTCCTCAGCGAGCGGATGACCCCGGCGCGGGTGGCGTCGGAAATTGTCATGACGACGCCGGCCAGGGACCAGTCCTCGTCGGAGACCTCGGCGCGGCCGTCGAGCAGGGCGAGGGCGGCGGCAGTTTTGAGTCGGCAGAGCAGCGCGTGTCCATCGAGCGCTGCGACCTCGTTCTTGTGGCGAGCCACCGCGGCTTCGTCGATCGCGTTTCGGGCGGTGTCACAGATCGGGAGGTGGTGGCGTGCGCTGGTGGCGGTGGGGCTCCTGGCCAGTGGCGGCATCTGCCAGTGGTGGACGGCAGGTTCGGGCGGTGCTTGCGCAGGGATGTTGGTGTCCCTGGTGGGCAGCCACAGGAAGCGCTGAGGGGTGCCGCCGTCGGCGTCGTCGAGGAGGACTGCGGCGCGGGTGGGTTGGATACCGACGATGAGGCACAGGCGGTAGGTGTGCTCTTGCAGGTCAAGGCGTCGGGTCGCATCGGCGTAGGCGAAGCCGAGCGAGTCGCCGATCCACGCGTCTCGCAGCTTGGGTAGGAGGGTGGAGCTTTGGCGGCCCTTGAGCGCGGCAAGGGTGTCCACCTCGGGGGCACGGAACAGGGCCCGACTGGCGTGCTGCTCGACGCTGCCGGCTTCACCCTTCTTGCCGGGGACATACCGCATGTAGGTGTGCGCGATGCCTTCGCCGGAGCCCACTCCAGCCTCCACAGGCGCAGTGTCACCGTTCGAGGTGTAGTTGATGGCGTCCTTGGCCGCGGACTCCGCCGCGCCTTTGCCTCCACCGGAGGGTCCGACCAAGCCGAGGAAGAGGTTCAGCGAGGCGTCACCGCCGACGAGGGGTGGGAGGGTGACGAACGGCTCGACCTGAGCGACCACGCGCGTGAGGGCGCATCCGAGGACCGCCCAGGGTGCGGCACGGCGTGACCTCGCGAAGTCGCGGAGGCGGGTAAGCTCCGGCCGGGATGTCCAGAAGTCAGGGCACTCGAGATCGGCGGACGCGAGCAGCTGAGAGTTGCTGCGGCTGGCCTCGTCTGTCACCAGATATGGGCCAGCGGCACTGAGGAGGGGCGTTTGCGCGTTCACGCGAGCAGCCTGCTCTTCGAGGGCTACGAGGTCGTGCAGTCCGATGGTGCTCGTCGTCATGGGTCGGGAGGTCCTTCGGGGCAGTGGTAGGGCTGATGCGGCTTCGGTGCTCGGGCGGCCGCCGATGGCGGCGCTCAGGTCGCTGGCTGCGGCCCGCTCGTCACCGTCGTGGTGCAGGTGCGCGAACAGCCGGCCGCGGGTTAGCTTGCGTGCGCCGCCGGTCGGCAGGTTGGCCGCCTCGGAGAACACCACAAGGACGTGAGGGTTCGCCTTGAGCGTGCGGGCGGAGCAGGGGTTGTCGGGATCGCCGGGACGGGTCCAGCATCGGTCGACCACGGCGGGGTGCCTTGTGTTGTGGGCGTTGAAGTCGGCGGTGGCGAGGATGTCGTCGAACGTGGCGTGCTGGTCCAAGGCATCGAACGCGCCCAGGCTGTCGGAGGGCGGAAGGGGTCGGCGGGTGAACGTGCGCGCCACTGCTATCGGTGTGGCCTGCTGGGAGAGTCGCGGAGTGACGGCCTCGAGTGCGTTGCTGAGACTGCGCATGGTGTAGACGGCGCCGGTGTCCTCGATGACGTGGCACCTGCGTTCCTGGCCGGCCTTGCGGTTGACGGTGCCGGGCACGCGCAGGACGTGGGCGAGGTCGCCAACGCCGGCGCCGTAGTCGAACCCGAGCCGTTCCGCGGCGCCGGCCAACGCTTGCTGCCAGCGGGCGGAGAGGTCCGCGGCCACGGGCCGCAGGTCGTCGGTTAGTTGGAGCGGTTCGTCGAGCAGCCACCACGGGTAGAACCCGCCACCTGAGTGGACCCAAAGTGAGGGGTCGGGCAGGCCGGACTCAGTGACGATGCGCCGCGCCTGGTGCGCGTCCGGCGGCAAAGGCAGGCGTCGGCTGCCGGGCTTGTGTCCGACTGTGCCGAAGTCCACGTCCGCCCAGAGTCCCGGCAGGGTGAGCGAATCCTGTGCGCCACCGCGCTGGTGGGGTTCAGGCCGGCGCCCGATGGTGGTCGTGCGCAGGTAGATGCCTTGCGCGCCGGCGGCATCGAGACGGGCGACCCGTGCCAGAGCGGCGGGGATGCCGGCGACAGTGCCCCCGGATCCATGGAAGACGCCTGCATCGTTTTGGTAGACGACGCTGAGGAGCCCCGGCGCGCGGCCGTAGACGCGATGCAGCCAATGCTCTACGTGGTCGGCGGAGTGGAACAGGGCCTCAGGCATCTCTCACATCCCTGCCCTCGGACCGACGCAACCAACAATGTGTGCTGGGAAGGAACTCGGCTCCGCCGAGTTGAGTGGCGGTGTTTGATCTCGGTCTTGCAGCGGATCTGAGTCGACACACTTGGGTGCCTTCCTCGATCACCTGCCACATCTCGTCGGCCTTGTTGGGACCCTGGCGGCGTGGCGCAGCGTTGCGGCACGCGTAGACCGCCCTGTTCGTGATGGCATCAATTTTGCTGCGATGCGAGGCATCGGTGAGGTTGTTGTGCGGGCCGTCGATCTTCATCATGCGGAGGTCACTCGCCGGCCCGCGGCAAGCGACTCGAGGCCCGAAGTGTTGAGCGGAGTGGCGCGCAGTTCGCGCTCAGTCGCTCCGTCGTGCAGGGTTGTCATTGCGGGGGTCCATCCCGTTGGTAGGGGCGATCGGCTCGGATCTGGCGTCCGGGCCGTCGCTGTTGTTCGGGGTCGTGAGGAGTGGCAGGAGCCGCTCGCGGGGGATGAGAATCCGTCGGCCCACGTACAGCGCAGGGAGTTGTCCCTCCTCGCACGCTCGCCGCACCGTCCGCTCGTCCAGTCCGAGGAGTGCGGCTACCTCGGTGACGGTGAGCGCTGCCTTGCTTGAGGCGCGGAGCTCGTTGAGGGTCACGCGTCGCCTCGCTGATCCTGCGTCTGGTCGCACAGCCTGCGCATCCTGCGGGCGGAGACACCCAGTGCCTTGGCGAGTCGGACCACTGTGGCGTCCGTAGCCCGCACCTTGCCGTTCTCGATACGGCTGATGGTCGAGATGTCGCAGCGGCTGAGGAGCGCCAGGGCGTCGATGGGAATGTCCCGGCTCGTCCGCAGTTCCCGGAGGTTGTCTGCCATGGGGGTGCCTTTCGTTCGGTCTACACCCATGGTCCGGGCCTGCCCCGACAGCAAACAACACTTTCTGTTGCATGACGCAATATTTTCTTGCATACTCGCCGGGTGAGCGCCCACCCTGAGCCTCGAAGCGTCGAGATGAGAGAAGTGGTGGCAGCCGCTATCCAACAGGAGCGGTTACGCGTTGGGATCGATCAAGCGGGTCTGGCGCAACGGATGACGAGCCTCGGTTGGCCGTGGCATCGACAAACGGTGGGCGCGGTCGAAGGGCTCCACCGGAGGGTCGCGGCCGAGGAGCTCCTTCCGCTGAGCCTTGCGCTGGAGTGCTCGATCTCCCGCCTGATGACGCCATTGGACCTGTCACACCCGGGCAACGGTGTAGTGGTTCACCGTCACGAAGGGCGGTCTGTAGCCGCGCACGCCGTACTTGCCAGTGTCGGCGCCGGCAAGCCTTGGGAAGGGGTCGACTGGTCGGAAGGCCATCCACATTGGGTGGACTCTGACCCCATGGCCCTGCCGGCGTCGCCCCAGCGGCGAGAGGCGGAGGTGTCGCCGTCAGTGACTGGACAGCACCCTTCGCTGAAGACTGCGGTCGAACTCGATGACGTTGTTGACCATCTCCCTGAGGAGGTTGCTCACATCCTCGACTTGTTCCTGGGGTCTGTGGCGGCACACCTCGGGGTGCCACGACACACCCTGGGGCAACGCCACATCGTGAGCCGAGACGAAGACAGTCAGGAGCCGAAATGACCAAGCGGAGGCGCCGCCAAGCCGGCGAAGGCACCATCAGCGAGTACCCGACGAAGGCTGGCCCCCGCTACCTCATCAAGTACCGGATGCCGCTCGAGGACGGCACCACCAAGGCGGTGTTGAGACGCGGCTTCCCGACGCGGAAGGCAGCCGCGGAAGCGCTCGGCGACATCCTCGCCGAGGTACGACGCGGTGCCCACGTCATCCCAGCGAAGATGACCACGGGGGAGTGGCTCGACCAATGGCTTGCCGGCTTGCGCCTGGCGCCCTCCACCGTTGCCTCGTACCGCAAGAACGTGCGCCTGCACCTGCAACCCCGGCTTGGCCGCGTCCCGCTAAAGTCGCTCACGGGGGCCCGGATCTCGGCGGCCTACCGTGAGATGGAGACGGAAGGCCGTGCAGACCATCGAGCCGGTGAAGGGCTGTCCTCGCGCACCGTGCGGTACTGCCACACCATCCTCAAGTCAGCCCTGAAGCAAGCCGTCAGCGAAGGGCTGTTGGCGGCGAACCCCGCAGACAAGGCCGTCCCACCCTCGATCTCCCAAGCCAAGGCACCGGAGATGCGCCCCTGGACCGGGCCCCAGCTGTGGGCCTTCCTCAAATGGGCAGAAGACACCCGGCAGCCGGACCTAGCCGCGTGGCACCTACTTGCTTACACCGGCATGCGGCGAGGGGAAATGTTGGCGTTGACATGGCGAGACCTGGACCTGGACGGGGCGTCGGTCAGCGTGCGCCGGTCCGTCGGTGTCGTACAGGTCGAGGGGCAGGGCAAGAGGCTCATGGTGGGCCCCACCAAAGGAAAGCGGGCACGGACCGTCGACTTGGATGACGGCACGGTCGCCCGGCTGCGAGGATGGCGCCGTGAGCGGGCGGAGATCTCGCTGAACCTTGCCAAGGATGACGCGGTGGTGTTCGGCAATCTTGAGGGCGAGCACCTGCACCCCGAGCGTTTCTCGGCCAGATTCGCGGAGAAGTTGAAACAGTGCGATCGGGCGTTGGGCGATGCGGCACCACCAGCGATCCGACTCCACGACATCCGACACGTCCACGCGACGCTTCTCCTACAGGCCGGCGTCCCGGTCAAGGTGGTGTCCGAGCGGCTTGGCCATGCCACCGTGATGATCACGCTTGAGACCTACGCCCACGTAATGCCAGGCATGCAAGCCGAGGCTGCCGCAACCTTCGCCGCACTGATGAGCAGCGGTGCATAGCGACTGATGTCGATTCTCAGGCGCCAAGAGCAGTCTCCAAAGCAGGCGCCCTCTGACAACGTGTAGTTCCGCGGAAGGCTACTGAGGGCCTCGACGTGGGGCTCCTGCATCTCGAGTCCGAGCGAATATTCGATGACAGTGACTTCATCCTGAGCATGTCGGCTGGCTTGCGATGTCATCAAACGACCGGCCACCGGTCGAAGGGGCATGTGTACCGTTCAGCAGTGGCCGCTGCGCGATCGCAAGGGCCTCCGATGCGTGAAGGTCCCCCCCAACGCTCATCGGGTCACGATCACGAGAGGGACCGCCGTGCTTGCGTCACTGCTGCCCGGCGTCAGGGATCTGCGGAATCCCCTGGCGGTGGGATACACCCTTTTTGTTTCGCTATGGCTTCTGTTCAGGGAGAGTCTGCCCTCTGAAGCCGAGGCAACTGGCGTTCCGGCGGGCCTGTACGCGCTTGCGCAAGCCGTCGGACGCGGTGCCACCCTCGCGGCTGTGAGCTTCACGGCCTATCTAGTTGGTTCCGCCATCCTCATCAGTAGGACACCCAGCTGGGCGCTCGGTTTCGGCTGGATCGGCAGGAGAAGTTCAGTGACGGAGGCGGCCATCCCAGAGAACCGCCTTGCACTACCCGGAATCAACGCGGGAGAACTTGTAGGCCGAACGGGAGATCCCGCGCTGCACGCGCTGATTCCTGAAGCCGTGTCCGAGGAGCTCGCCCATATGGACGAGCGTACGCGGGCCGACGAACTTGCCCACTACCTCCAACGGAAAGTGCAACTGGAGACGCAATCCGCTGTCAGCAGGCTGCAGGTGAAGAGTCCCCCTCTGTTTGACGCTTACGACCGGTTGATGGCCGAGGCAGAGCTTCGTCTCTCGCTCTTCGTGCCCCTTCTGGGCCTAGTCGCGGTGCTCGCAATCCAATGGGAGGTGTGGGCGGTTCTCCTTTCGCTGATCCCCGTCGTACTCGCCTATCAGGGTGCGCGCAAAGAAGTCGCGGCACGCAGACTGCTTGGCGAGGCATACGCCGATGGGCTGGTGGAGTCGGCGACGATGGAACGACTGAACGCTTGGCTTGCCAAGGGGACTGCAAAGTCAGGCGAATGAGCGAGTCTCGACGATTGTATGAGCCAGCATGTGACTCTCGAAGGGCGGTGCCACAGCGAGAGCACGTTCACCCGAGCGCGTCGCGAGTGGCTCCGTGAGGGCACCCGGCGCGGCGACGCGTCCGCACGAGTTAGCAGCGTCATAGCGAGGCCGGTCCCCTTCGGCGTCAGTGCAACCTACGATTCTGACGACCGAGCGCTGAAACCCAAGTAGCACGAGGAATGGAGACAGGGATGTTTCGTAGGCTTCTTCGCGGTTTGCGAGATCCGGTCGACTCCGGCGGCGCCACCAAGACTCGCACGGTGTACCACTGGCGCTGCGAGTGCCGAGCGCACTCTCGCGGCGGCGACCCGTTCGAAAGCGACGCCGAGTACAACGCACAACGACACCAGTGGGCCAAGGGCCTAGGCCATCCAATGCCCGAAGTCTATGCGATCGAGGTGAAGGTCCCCGCGGACTGGCCTTGACGTGTGAGTCGATCAAGGCCGTGATGCCTCTGTACTGACTAGGTGGGCGAGGGACATGCAGATGGTCGACCGAGCGCACCCCTGACACGCCGCAACGAGCGCGATTCACTCCTGGACTCTCAGGCATGGTCGGGCCATGCCAGGACACTCACGTCCTTACTTCAGTTTCGGCAACACTGAAGGACGGGCGCCAATGACTCGCCAATGACTCGCCAATGGTGCTGCAACCATTTGCGGACCAGATGGAGGCTGATTCCATCAAGAGCTCGAGGCCTAGATCTGACGACGAACGGGGCGGAGATCACCGAGTACGGCAGTTGATGGCAAGGGACCGTGCATTGGTCAGCAGACGCCACGAGTAGCCTGCTCGCCCCAATATCGCATGTGCGGCGCACTTACCGCATGAAACATGCGGCCCGTCCCCTAGGGATGCGTTGGCATCGCGTCCGACCACGCCGCCCGTACAGCGTTGGCCACCTGGGGCACGCGGCTCGGCGCGACTATCTGCGGTCGCGAGCGAAGCCATTCCGCAATCTGATCGCCATGAACGTACGCGCACCGGTCCTCGACTGCGCCCTGCGGAAAGTCAGCCCAAACGACCATCACGGGCGCAACCCACGTGTTGATGCGTGTGGCTGCCCGCACCCGGTCGTGTGTTTGCCGGGCAAGGCTCAACAGATGGGCAGCACCAGGATGGGTGTATCGCAGATTGGGGTCATCAAGTCGCCTGACGGTCACCACGCCGTCGTGCACAGTTACGGACCCGTTGAGGCGCTTGGAGTCGAGAAGGAACACACCGCCCGTCCCAACCACAATGTGATCGACATTTCCTTGCTCGGCCGGGAGGTCGTGCAAGACGACCCAGCCCTCCGCTTCGAGCACCCGAAGCACCTTGCCCGTGGCTTCTTCACCCCAAGCACCCAGCTGCCAGTTCTCCACCCAGCCAGGCGGACTAAGCCAAGCGGTCATGAAGAAGGCAAACGCGGCACCGCCCAGCAAGCCGAAGGTCCACGCAAACCTAGGTTGCGCGATGGATGCGAAGAAGCTTCCGAGGAGGGAGGCACCACATGTGGCTCCGACAACGAGGAAGACGCGCCAGTTACGTCGACGCCAGGAGCGCGTTAGTTCGTCGTACTTGCGCTTGCTGGACTGACCAGCTCTCATCGCCCGTTTGCTCATGGTCGGAGGATGCCGCACTTGACGCACGCGCGTACGGATACACACGGCATCACGGCTCTCGGCCAAGTCAGAACCGTCCGGATGCCGAGAGGCGTCCATGTCAGCGCGCGTTGATGCGATCCCTCGGCGCGACGGTGAGACTCAGTGCGCGTAGGCGGGTCAGGCTCATTGGAGCTTGACCATTGCTCTGGAAGGGGCCAGCGACCGCCAACGCTCGATCGAGCGGTCCGTTGTAGACCACCTCATGAGCGGTTCCCGGCACGCGGGACAACCGCAGCACGATAAGTGCCACCGCATGCGCGCTCGATGTTGCCCTGACCGCAACACTCTTGTTGCCGTACGTAGCCTTGATCTCGACTTTGCGACCGTCTCCGGCGATGGCGTCATGGCCTGCCGAGGATCCAGAGACCAAGCTCAGGTCGAACATGGCTTCCGCAGCCGCTTCGCCGATTGAGCCGACGAGGTGCCCGTCGAGGGGGAACTTCCGACCTGGGTGCATCGCCTCAAGTTCCGTGACGACTCGATGCAGGTCTGCAACAAGTTGAGCTGTGCGCATGCTGCGCTCTCGGTGGTCGGTCATCTGCTGATCATCCACCCACCCGCGGACGCCCTATCCCCACTGGCGCCATGTGTCCTCATCGCCCAACAAGGCGACTGAACGACGGCACATGCCCGCGTCTGCTCGTGCTGATGCCAGGGAGTGGGTCTGCCGCCGGTGAAACTCGACTGTTCGCCCTTGGAAAGCCACAACCGTAGGCATGGGCTTCTCGCGTCAGGCACTTCGCCGCTCGCCGGCTCCCTCTCAGGGGCGTCTAGTCAAGCGCTGCACTGCTCACTTATTGGACTAACTCGAGTATCAGTTTCTGCGTTGTCATGCCTTCTGGGACCTGATCCGCCGTGTTGGTGGAGCTGGCAGGGCATCCCGCGCAACTGGTGCAATGGGGACGTGGGGCGGCAAGCGTGCAGAGGAAACGGGTAGTGAGGTATCGCGGCTACTTGACGATTGTCGGTAGGGCCGGTGTCTGGCCAGACTCGGTCCAGGTGTTCGGCTGGAGGCTCTCTTTGCGGCTGCCCACCAGCGTGTTGGGTGTGGCTCTCTATCGGTTTGCTCTCCGGCCGGGCGCCGTTGCCGGTGCGTGGCTCCAGAGGGGTCTGCCCTGCTCTCAGTAGCAATGCCCGCCCGGCGTCAACCGATCAGTGACGGCGGGAAGGACGAAGCTCATGGCGAAGGTGTTCATCGGGGTCGATCCCCACCGGTTGTCGGCGACGATCGAGGTGGTCGACCGGCACGAGAGGGTCTTGGCGACCGGCCGGTTCGCCACGGACAAGGCCGGTTACGCGGCGATGCGCCAACACGTCGCTGGGTATCGGGAGCGGGTGTGGGCGGTCGAGGGCAGCAACGGCACCGGGCGCCCGCTGGCGCAGCGGCTCCTGGCCGACGGCGAGCACGTCGTGGACGTGCCGGCGAAGCTGTCCGCGCGGGCGCGGCTGTTGGACACCGGGCACAACCGCAAGACCGACGCGCATGACGCGCACGCGGTGGCGGTGGTCGCGGTCCGCACCAAGAACTTGCGGGTGCTCGCCTATGACGCGGACCTGGAGGTGCTGCGGATGCTGGTCGACCGCCGCGACGAGCTGTCCCGGGCGAAGGTGCAGTGCATCAACCGGCTGCACCGGCTGTTGTCGGAACTGGTTCCGGGACAGGGCAAGAAGGACCTGACCGCGTTGCAGGCCAAGGCGATCCTGGCCTCGGCGCGCCCCCGCGACTCGGTCCGCAAGACCCTCAAGCGGCTCGCGCTCGAGCAGCTGGCCGAACTGGTGGTGATCGAGAAGAAGATCAAGGACTCCAGCAAGGAGCTCAAGGCCCTGGTGATCGCGCGCGGCTCGCACCTGATGGACCTCATCGGTGTCGGGCCCGTGGTCGCCGCCCGGATCCTGGCCGACGTCGGCGATGTCGCCCGGTTCGCCGATCGGAACCGGTTCGCGTCCTGGACCGGGACCGCGCCCCTGGACGCCTCCTCCGGGGAGCAGATTCGCCACCGTCTCTCGCGCGCCGGCAACCGCAAGGCCAACCACGTCATCCACATCGCCGCCGTCAACCAGATCCGCCTCGACAGTCCCGGCCGGGCCTACTACCGGCGCAAGCTCGCAGCCGGGAAGACCCCGATGGAAGCCCTGCGCTGCCTCAAGCGGCGCATCTCCGACGCCATCTATCGACAGCTGCGCGCCGATGCCGCCCTTCGCATGGAGGCGGGCCCGGGAGGGCACTGCGGGGCGGCACTCATATCCAGCGCGGCCGGCTTGCACCCGCACACCGGCACTTCGGATCAGCCACTCCCGGGACCCGCTCCAGAGACGCTACCCGCATCCCGAACGAGGTGGAAGACCGCGAAGGTAAGAGCCCTCCAAACCGCCCCTTGACATCAGAGGGGTGCCGGTATCACAAGGCATCGACGTGGTGGCAAAGCGAAGCGCTCCACGCTTGTGAACTGCACAAACGTGGAGCGCATCTGGTGTCCGAGGGGGGACTTGAACCCCCACCCTCTATACGAGGACTAGCACCTCAAGCTAGCGCGTCTGCCATTTCCGCCACCCGGACGAGGTGTCTGCATGCTCCGCGGGGCGGTGCCTGCAACGAGCGGGAACTTTACACGGCATACCGGCACAACCGGAAATCGGCTGTGCCACCTAGGCTGGAACGCATGTCGCAGACCACGCAGAGCCGCCCCGAGGACGAGGTCGTCGGTATCTGCCAGGACCTCATCCGGATCGACACGTCGAACTACGGGGACGGGACCGGACCCGGCGAGCGCGCCGCCGCCGACCACGTGGCGGCCCTCTTCCGCGAGGTGGGCCTGGAGCCCGAGATCATCGAGTCCGACCCCGGCCGGGCCTCGCTCGTCGTGCGGATCCCCGGCGCCGACCGGGAGCGTGGCGGGCTGTGCATCCACGGCCACCTCGACGTCGTCCCGGCGAACGCGCAGGACTGGGAGGTCGACCCGTTCTCTGGCCTGGAGCGCGACGGCTGCATCTGGGGTCGCGGCGCCGTGGACATGAAGGACATGGACGCGATGATCATCGCCTGCGTCCGGCACATCGCCCGCGAGGGCATCGTCCCGCCGCGCGACCTCGTCATCGCTTTCTTCGCCGATGAGGAGGCCGGGGGAGTCAAGGGCTCGCACCACCTCATCGACACCCGCCCGGAGCTCTTCGAGGGCGTTACCGAGGCGATCAGCGAGGTGGGCGGCTACAGCGTGACGGTGCCCACTGCCGACGGCGGCGAGAAGCGGGCCTACCTGCTCCAGACCGCCGAGAAGGGCATCGCTTGGATCCGGCTCACCGCGACCGGACGGGCCGGGCACGGCTCGGTCCCCAACGACGAGAATCCCATCGCCCGGCTGGCCGAGGCCCTGACGCGCCTCGCCGCGCACAAGTGGCCGCGCGAGTTGATCCCGTCGGTGCGCACGCTGCTCGACGGTCTGAGCGAGCTCACCGGCGTCCCGTACTCCGACGAGGACCTCGACGAGCTGCTCGACCACCTCGGGGGGGCCCAGGGCTTCGTCCGCGGGACGCTGCAGGACACGAGCAACGTCACGATGCTCGACGCCGGCTACAAGCACAACGTCATCCCCCAACAGGCCAGCGCCAACGTCGACTGCCGCTTCCTCCCCGGTCACGAGGAGGAGCTCATGAGCACGATCGCCGACCTCGTCGGCGAGCACGTGAGCATCGAGGTGCTGCACCGTGACATCGCGCTCGACGCGCCCTTCGAGGGCGACCTCGTCGACGCGATGGTCGCGGCCCTGCGGGCCGAGGACCCCGACGCCGAGGTCCTGCCCTACTGCCTGTCCGGCGGCACCGACAACAAGGCGCTGTCCCTGCTGGGCATCACCGGATACGGGTTCGCCCCGCTCCGGCTGCCGGCGGACCTCGACTTCGCCCCGATGTTCCACGGGATCAACGAGCGGGTCCCGACCGAGTCGCTGAGGTTCGGTGCCCGGGTGCTGCAGCGGCTCATCGAGACCTGCTGACGAGGCGGCCCGCCGCCGCGGGTCAGGACGCGCGGCGGGCGCGAATGATCTTGCGCCGCAGCCAGGTTCGGGTCACGCCGCCGATGTAGATGCGGGTCCGGTGCAGCTCCCAGTGGCCGTACTCCGCGTGCTCGGTCAGCTCCCGGCGGATGTCCCCGCGACGGGTGTCCCGCCCGAAGACCATGACCCGATACTCGTATTCGACCATCGACCCATTGTGCGGCACGAGACGCTACGGTTCTGTGCATGAGCGCCGACCCGCGTGCCAGCCTTTCCCTTCTCGTCTCCGCCTTCGAGCGTCACCTCGAGGCGTGCTCCGGCCGACGCGGTGAGGACGACCCGACCGTGGCGGCGGCCTACGACGACCTGCTCGACGCCTTCGAGACCTACGACAACGCTCTCTACGAGGCCTTCGGCGAGATGACCCCGCTCGACGTCTACACCGGCGACGACGGCGACGCGGACGACGACGACGATGACGACCTCGACGAGGACGACGACGATGACGACGGCGTCTACTCGGGCCTGGACGACGAGGACTTCGACGACGAGTCCGACGACGGCGACGACGCCGACACCGGTGGCTCCACCGACGGTGGCCCCGCGGACGGCGAGCCCGCCGGCGCCGACCGCACGCGCTGACCGCAGCGGCGGGCGCACCTCGCCGAGGTGACGGACACCCTCCGCACTACCGTGGGCGCATGCGACTCGCGGTGAACCTCGGCTACATGGGCCTGTCCTCCAGTGCGGACATGCTCACCCTGGCGCAGGAGGCCGACCGGCTCGGCTACGACTCCGCGTGGGTCGCCGAGGCCTACGGCAGCGACGCAGTGACGTTCCTCTCGTGGATCGGTGCGAGCACCGAGCGGATCGCCCTCGGGTCCGCGGTGATGCAGATCCCGGCGCGCACCCCCGCGATGACCGCCATGACGGCCGCCACGCTGGATCACCTCTCCGGCGGGCGCTTTCGGCTCGGTCTCGGGGTCTCCGGCCCGCAGGTGAGCGAGGGCTGGCACGGCGTCCGCTTCGACAAGCCCCTCGGACGCACCCGGGAGTACGTCGAGATCGTGCGTCTGGCGCTGTCGCGCCAACGACTGGCGTATGCCGGCACGCACTTCACGCTTCCCCTTCCGGACGGTCCTGGCAAGGCTCTCAAGCTGACCATCGCGCCCACCCAGGCGCACCTGCCCGTCTACCTCGCCGCGGTCGGTCCGAAGAACCTCGAGCTGACCGGTGAGATCGCCGACGGCTGGCTCGCCATCTTCTTCTCTCCCGAGCACTCCGGCGACATCGTCGAGTCGATCGCCACCGGTCGCCGCGCGGCCGGACGCGGGACCGACGACGACCCGCTGGCCGGGTTCGACATCGTCCCGACCGTGCCGGTCGTCGTCATCGACGACGTGGAGGCCGGTGCCGCCGCGGTCGCGGCCTACTCGGCGCTCTACATCGGCGGCATGGGCTCGCGTGAGAGGAACTTCTACAACCAGCTCGCCTGCCGGATGGGCTTCGAGGACGAAGCCGCACGGGTGCAGGAGCTCTTCCTCGCCGGGCAGCACCGGGACGCCGCCGAGGCGGTCCCCTTCGAGTTCATCGACGCCACCGCGCTCATCGGCCCACCCGAGCGGATCCGCGAACGCGCCACGCGCTACGCCGCTGCCGGGGTCACCACGCTCGGCGTGTCACCCTTTGCCCTGACCATCGAGGAGCGGGTCGAGACCCTCCGGGTGATGGCAGACCTCGTCCCGACGACCGTGCAGGAAGCCCTCACCCCATGATCCTTGTCGACTCACCCGTCGAGCTCAGCTATCTCGAGGCCGTCATCCTCGGCATCGTCGAGGGCCTCACCGAGTACCTTCCCGTCTCCTCCACCGGTCACCTCACCATCGCCGAGAAGCTGCTCGGGATGCCGGTCGACGCCCCGGCGGTCACGGCATACACCGCTCTCATCCAGATCGGCGCGATCCTCGCGACGTTCACCTACTTCGGCAAGAAGATCCTGCGCCTCTTCCTCGCGTGGGTCGCCGGACTGCGCAGCGCGCAGGCCCGTCAGGAGCACGACTACCAGCTCGCGTGGGCCGTCATCGTGGGCTCGCTGCCCGTCGTCGTCACGGCGCTGCTGCTCAAGGACCTCATCTCCGGGCCGCTGCGCAGCCTCTGGGTCGTCGCCGGCGCCCTCATCCTGTGGAGCGCGGTCATGTGGGTCGCCGAGCGGCGCCACGACGTCCTCGCGTCGCAGGGCGAGCAGCGCGGTGAGGACGCCCTGACGATCAAGGACGGCCTCGTCATCGGCCTGGTGCAATGCTTCTCGCTCGTCCCGGGTGTCTCCCGCTCCGGTGCGACGATCTCCGCGGGCCTCATGCGCGGCATCGACCGCGTCACCTCGACCGAGCTGTCGTTCTTCCTCGCCATCCCGGCGCTCACCGGTGCCGGGATCTACGAGACGGTCGACAACGTCGACGCCCTCAAGGCGCTCGGCGTCGGCCCGATCATCACCGGCATGGTCGTCGCGTTCGTCGTCGCGTACGCCTCGATCGCGTGGCTGCTGCGGTTCGTCCAGAGCAACTCGCTGGTCTCGTTCATCGCCTACCGGGTCGTGCTCGGCGCGATCCTCTTCGTCGTGCTCGGGGCCGGGTGGCTCACCGCCACCTGAGCGGGACTCACAGCCACTTCACCCGCTTGAACGTCACCCACAGGCCGGCACACACCGACGCCATGAGGGTGAGGACGGCGAAGTAGCCGTAGTACCAGCGCAGCTCGGGCATGTGGTCGAAGTTCATCCCGTAGATGCCCGCGATCATCGTCGGCACGGCCGCGATGGCGACCCAGGCCGAGATCTTGCGCATGTCCGCGTTCTGCTGGACCGAGATCTTGGCGAGGTTGGCGCTGAGGACGTCGCTGAGCAGGCGGTCGTAGGAGTCCATCCGGTCGGCGACGAAGTGCAGGTGGTCGTCGACGTCGCGGAAGAGCAGGCGCAGCTCGTCGTGGGGGAGCGGCGAGCGCTGGCTCGCGTGCAGCGTCCGCAGCGGCACGATCATCGGCGTGATGGCCCGACGCACCTCGAGGACCTCGCGCTTGAGCCGGTAGATGACGTCCGAGGAGACGAGCTCCTCCGAGAAGACGCCCTCCTCGATCTCGTCGATGTCGCGGGCGAGCTCGACGTCGATCTCGAGGTACTGGTCCACGGCCTTGTCGATGATCGCGTGCAGGGCCGCCATGGGGCCGAGCGCGAGCTTGGCCGGGTCGTCCTCGAGCTCCTTGCGGACGCCGGCCAGCGGGCTGAGCTCACCGCGGCGGATCGTCAGCACGAAGTGCTCGCTGATGTGGATCATGATCTCGCCGGTCTCGACGTCCGAGGTCTCCTCGATGTAGCTGAGCGTCTTGAGGACGACGAACATGTCACGGCCGTAGAGCTCGATCTTGGCCCGCTGACGGCCGGACACCGCGTCCTCGAGGGCGAGCTGGTGCAGCCCGAGGCCGAGCTCGGCGTTGACCTCCTCCAGCTCCTGCATGGTGGGGTCCTTGAGCCCGATCCACAGGAAGTCGTGGGGTGAGCCGGCCGCCCTCATCAGGGCCAGCTCGTCGCTGAGGTCGCCGCACGACTCGCGGCGGCCGTCCCGGTACAGGGCCTTGTCGACGATCACGCGCGCCATTGTTGCCTACAGTGGGCGCCGTGGCACTGCTTCTGCTCGTCCGGCACGGACACTCGACCGCGAACGCCGACGCCGTCCTCGCCGGGTGGAGCGAGGGCGTCGGGCTGACCGAGCGCGGCCGCGACGAGGTGGCCCGGATCGCCGCCCGCCTCACCGAGGTCCCCGTCGCCCGGCTGGTGACGAGCCCGCTCCAACGCTGCCGCGAGACCGCCGAGCTCCTGCTGCCGGGGGCGAGCGCCGAGGTGGTCGACGACCTGGGCGAGTGCCACTACGGCGCGTGGACCGGCCGCCCGATCGCCGAGCTGACCAAGGATCCGCTCTGGCGCACCGTCCAGGACGACCCGGCGTCCGCGCGGTTCCCGGACAGCGACCGGTATGCCGCCGAGTCGCTCACCGAGATGGCCGACCGGATCGTCTCGGCCATCGCGCGCATCGACGCCGAGGTCGAGGCCGAGCGCGGGCCCGAGGCGGTGTGGGTCGCAGTGAGCCACGGCGACCCGATCAAGGCGGTGCTCGCCGACGCCGTCGGTGCGGGCCTCGCCGGTCTGCAGCGGGTCCACGTCGACCCCGCGTCGGTCTCGCTGGTGCGCCGCACCGGTGACCGGGTCATGGTCCTCGCCGTCAACTCCGCCGGCGACGCGCTGGGCCGCGGGCTGACGACGGTGCCCGCCACGGTCCCGGCGGGCGACGCGACCGTGGGCGGCGGCACGGGCTAGAGTCGTTGTTGCAAACGATGAGCAACAACGGAGGCACGGCATGCACGTCCCGGACGGGTTCCTCGACGCCCCCACCTCGCTCGCCACGGCGCTTCTGGCGGCCGGCGGGGTCGCCCTCGCGCTCGGCCGCGCCCGGCGCGAGCTCGACGACCGCACCGCGCCGCTGGCCGGCCTCGTCGCGGTCTTCGTCTTCGCCGCGCAGATGCTCAACTTCCCGGTGGGTGCGGGCACGTCCGGGCACCTCCTCGGCGGCACCCTCGCCGCCGTGCTCGTCGGTCCGTGGACCGCGACGCTCTGCCTCACCGTCGTCCTCGCCGTCCAGGCGCTCCTCTTCGCCGACGGCGGCATCACCGCGCTCGGCACCAACGTCACCCTCATGGGCCTGGTCGGCGTCTGGTCGGGCTGGCTCGTCTTCGTGACGCTGCGTCGGGCGCTGCGCTCGACCGGCCGCTCGGCCGTGCCCGCCATGGCCGGCGTCGCCGGACTCCTCTCGGTCCCACTGACCGCGCTGGCGTTCACCGCCCTGTATGCCGTCGGTGGCCGCGCGCCGATCCCGCTCGACACGCTGGTGACGGCGATGCTCGGCTGGCACACGCTCATCGGGGTGGGGGAGGGCGTCATCACCCTGCTCGCCGTCGGCAGCATCATCGCCACGAGGCCCGACCTCGTGCACGGAGCGCGCGGGCTCACGACGGCCCGCCCCCTCGAGATCCGGACGGGGGCCTCGGCGTGAGCACCTCGACCCGACCCCGCGTGTCGACCTCCCGGCTCGTCGCCGTCGGCCTCGGGGTGTGCCTCCTGCTCGCCGCTGTCGTCTCGCTCTGGGCCTCGGCGAGTCCCGACGGGCTCGAGTTCGTCGCGGAGCGCCTCGGCTTCGGCGACACCGCCGCCGAGCACGCGGCCGCCGGCTCGCCGCTGGCTGACTACGGAACTGCCGGGGTGGGCGACGCACGCCTCTCCGGTGGCCTGGCCGGGGTGGTCGGTGTCGTCGTCGTCGCCGTCGTGGCCTTCGGCCTCATGCACCTCCTGCGTCGGCCCGGCACCGGCGACGACGACTGACGTGGGCGGCGAGCTCGGACCCCACCTGCACGTCGAGGGCACCTCGGTCGTCCACCGTCTTCCGGCCCACGCCAAGCTCGTCGGGCTCGTCGTCTTCGTCCTGCTCGTCGTCGCCCTGCCCCGAGACGCCCACGGGCACCGGCTCGCCATGCTCGGCGTCGCGTGCGCCGTCGTCGCCGCCACGCGCGTCCCGTGGCGACACGTCCTGACCCGGCTCGTCGTCGAGACGCCGTTCGTCGTGTTCGCGCTCGTGCTGCCGTTCGTCGCCGTCGGCCCGACGATGCGGGTCGGACCGGTGACCGTGTCGCGGGACGGGGTCGAGGCGGGTCTGGCTCTTCTGCTCACGGCGACGACGAGCGTCCTCATGGCCGTGGCGTTCGCGACGACCACGTCGAGCCGCGACCTCGTGCGGGGCCTCCAACGGCTCGGCGTGCCGGACCGTCTCGTCCAGATCCTCGCGTTCATGGTCCGCTACCTCGGGGTCGTGGGTTCCCAGGCCCAGCGGATGAAGGTCGCCCGCGAGTCCCGCGCCTTCGCGCCCCGCTCGGTCCGGTCGTGGCCGGTCGTCGCCTCGAGCGCCGGGGCCCTGTTCATCCGCAGCTACGAGCGGGGCGAACGGGTGCACCTCGCGATGCTGTCCCGCGGCTACACCGGCCGGATGCCGGTCACCGACCCGCTCAGCGCCTCGGCACCGGACTGGGCGCGAGCCCTCACCCCGTCGGTGCTCGCCCTCGGGACGCTCATCGTGGCGCACACCGCATGAGCGCCCCCGTCCTCGACGTCCGGGGCCTGGCCTTCGCCTACCCCGACGGGCACCAGGCACTGTTCGGGGTGGACCTGCACGTGCACCGGGGCGAGCGGGTGGCCCTCCTCGGACCCAACGGCGCCGGCAAGACGACCCTCGTGCTGCACCTCAACGGGATCCTCGAGGCGGGGGCGGGCTCGGTGGCCATCTCCGGCCTCCCCGTCGTCCCGGACCACCACCTCGAGATCCGCCGCCGGGTCGGGATCGTCTTCCAGGACCCCGACGACCAGCTGTTCATGCCCACGGTGCGCGACGACGTGGCGTTCGGGCCGGCCAACCTCGGGCTGCGCGGTGACGCCCTGGCCGCGCGCGTCGACTCGGCCCTCGCAGCCGTCGACATGGCCGGGTACGCCGACCGGCCCCCGCACCACCTCTCGTTCGGGCAGCGACGGCGGGTCGCGATCGCGACGGTGCTCGCCATGGAGCCTGAGATCCTCGTCCTCGACGAGCCGTCGTCGAACCTCGACCCCACGTCGCGGCGCGAGCTCGGCGAGCTCATCACCTCGCTCGACGTCACCGTGCTCATGGTCACCCACGACCTGCCCTTCGCCCTCCAGCTGTGTGAGCGGTCGGTCGTCCTCTCGGACGGTGTCGTCGCGGCCGACGGAGCGACCCGCGAGCTCCTCGCCGATGCCGAGCTCCTGCGCCGCCACCGCCTCGAGCTCCCGTGGGGCTTCTCGGGTTAGTCTGCGCGCATGGCGATCAGTGACTTCGACCCGCCAGAGCGCTTCGTCGCGGGCACCGTGGGTCCCCCCGGGGGGCGCACCTTCTTCCTGCAGGCCCGCGGCGGGGGCCGCCTCGTGTCGGTGTCGATCGAGAAGGTCCAGGTGAGCATCCTCGCCGAACGCATCTCGGACCTCCTCGACAACGTCGGCGGTCCCGAGGCCTCCGAGGCCGTCGCCGAGCACCACACCGACACCGAGGCCCTCGAGACACCCATCGAGGACGAGTTCCGCGTCGACACCGTCAGCCTCGCGTGGGACGAGGGACGCTCCTCCGTCGTCATCGAGTGCCACGACCGCGACCCCGAGGAGGAGCCTCCCGTCGACTCGGTGCGCGTGGTCCTCGACCCCCCGAGCGCCCGGGCCTTCGCCCGGCGCTGTCTCGCCATCATCGCGGCCGGGCGCCCGCCCTGCCCCTTCTGCGGCCAGCCACTCGACCCCGACGGCCACATCTGCCCTCGGTCCAACGGCTACAAGCGGTAGGTCGTGGCCACCGAGGTCGAGGACCTGCTCGCCCTGGGAGAGGTCGAGCTGCTCGGTCGCATCGTCGACTCCTCCAACGGCGCGGTCCTCGTGCGCGTCACGCACCGGCAGGACTCCCGCCTCGCGATCCACAAGCCGGTGGCGCTGGAACGGCCCCTGTGGGACTACCCGGACGGGACGCTCGCGGGTCGCGAGCGGGCGGCATACCTCGTGAGCCAGGCGGGCGGCTTCGACCTCGTGCCGCCCACGGTCATCCACGACGGTCCGTGGGGGCCGGCGTCCAGCCAGGAGTGGATCGGCGACCCGGAGACCCCCGTCGAGCTCGTCGTCGACGTCGTGGCCCCTGGCTCGGTGCCCGACGGCTGGCGGGAGGTCCTGCGTGGCGAGACCCCTCACGGTGAGGAGGTCGTCGTGGCCCACTCCGTCGACCCCGAGGTGCGCACCGCGGCGGTCTTCGACGCCCTCATCAACAACTCCGACCGCAAGGGCAGCCACCTCATCCGCGTCGGCGGCGGGCTGTGGGGCGTGGACCACGGCGTCAGCCTCGGGGTCGAGCCCAAGCTGCGGACCGTCCTCTGGGGCTGGGCCGGCGAGGCGCTCGACGCCGACGACGTCACCCGGCTCGAGCGGGTCCGGGCGGCGCTGCGGGGCGGCGACCTCGTCGCCGGGCTCGCCGGGCTCCTCACGGACGACGAGGTCACCGCCCTGACCCTGCGCGCCGAGCGGCTCCTCGCCGACCGGCGCCACCCCCTGCCGAGCCCGGGGTGGCCGGCCATCCCGTGGCCGGCGATGTGAGGACCCGCCGTAGGCTGCCTCAGTGATCTCGTGGCCCACCCCGTTCCTGCCCGCCATCCCGCCCGGCGGGGCCGGCCTCCGGCTCCACGACACCAGCACCGGTCGGCTGCGGGACATCACTCCCGGACCGGTCGCGCGCCTCTACGTCTGCGGCATCACCCCCTATGACGCGACCCACCTCGGGCACGCAGCGACCTACGTCGCGTTCGACCTGGTGGGCCGGGTGCTCCGCGACAACGGCCACGAGGTGCACTACACGCAGAACGTCACCGACGTCGACGACCCGCTGCTCGAGCGGGCGGCCAGGGACGGCATCGACTGGCGCGACCTCGCCGTCGCCGAGGCCGACCTCTACCGCGAGGACATGACGGCCCTGCAGGTCATCCCGCCGCGGGACTACGTCGGCGTGGTCGAGGCCATGCCGACCATCGCCGAGCTGGTGCTGCGCACCCTCGCCGGCGGGACGGCATACGAGGTCCCCAACGACGACGTCGACGGTCCCGACCTGTACGTCGACCTGTCGGCGGTCACGGGCTTCGGGCAGGTCTCGGGCTGGTCGCGCGAGCAGATGCTCGCGGTCTTCGCCGAGCGCGGGGGAGACCCCGACCGCCCCGGCAAGCGCGACCCCCTCGACCCCCTGCTGTGGCGGGCCGCGCGCGTCGGCGAGCCGTCGTGGGAGTTCGAGGGGCTGCCCACCGGCCGCCCCGGGTGGCACGTGGAGTGCACGGCGATCGCGCTCGACCGCCTCGGCGTGCCGATCGACGTCAACGGCGGCGGCTCCGACCTCATCTTCCCGCACCACGAGATGACCGTCGCGCAGGCGAGCGCCATCGGGGTGCAGGACTACGCCCGCGTCCACACGCATGCGGGGATGGTCGGGCTCGACGGGCACAAGATGAGCAAGTCGCGCGGCAACCTCGTCCTCGTCTCCGCGATGCGCGCCGAGGGCGTCGACCCGATGGCGATCCGGCTCGTCCTGCTTGCGCAGCACTACCGCACCGACTGGGACTACACGCCGGACATGCTGTCGGCCGCCCAGGCGCGCCTCGACCGCTGGCGCGAGGCGCTGTCGGTCAACACCGCCCCGTCGGCCGACGAGACGGTGACCGCGATCCGCGCCGCCCTCGCCGACGACCTCGACGCACCCGCTGCGCTCGCCGCGGTCGACGCGTGGGCCGACCTCACGCTCGGCACCGGCGGCAGCGAGCCCACCGCACCGGGGCTGCTCGCCCGCACCCTCGACGCGCTGCTCGGCGTCAAGATCTGACCGGCGGCCGGCCCCGGCGCGCTGGCCGCTCCGCCTCGACCGGTCGTCAGTCCTCGGTGCCGCGCTTGCGCAGGTAGCGCTCGAACTCCTTGGCGATCGCGTCGCCGCTGGCCTCCGGCAGCTCAGCGGTGTCCTGGGCCTCCTCGAGCGACTCGACGTACTCGGCCACCTCGGAGTCCTCGGAGGCCAGCGCGTCGAGGCCGTTCTCCCAGGCACGGGCGTCGTCGTCGAGGCTGCCGTGGGCGATCGTCGCGTCGAGGAGGTCCTCGAGCCGGGTGAGGATGGCCCGGCTGGCCTTGGGCGAGGGGGTGTGGTGTGCGTAGTGCGGCACCGCCGCCCAGACCGAGATCGACCCGACGCCCACCTGCACGGCGGCGTCCGCGATGACGCCGACGATGCCCGTCGGTCCCTCGTAGGTGCTCGCCTCGAGGTCGTGCCGGTGGCGGGTGTCCTCGTTGTCGGAGGTCGCGGTCACCTGGATCGGCCGGGTGTGGGCCACGTCGGCGAGCAGCGCGCCGAGGGTGATGACCATCGTGACGTCGGCGGCCTGCGCGACCTCCATGAGCTCGATCGCGAACGCCCGCCAGCGGAACGACGGCTCGACGCCCTGCACGAGGATGACGTCGCGGCCGATGGGCGTGTCGGTGGCAACGAGGATGCGGGTCGTGCGCCAGCTGATCCGGCGGCGACCGCCCTCGGAGAGCACCCGTGGGCGGTTCACCTGGAAGTCGTAGTAGTCCTCCGGGTCGAGCGCCGCGACCGGCTCGGCGTCCCAGAGCTCGGCGAGGTGCTCGATGACCCCACTGGCCGCCTCACCGGCGTCGTTCCAGCCCTCGAACGCCAGGATCATCACGGCGTTCTCCATCTCGGGCAGGTCGTCGAGCTCGATCAACGCGTCCTCCTCGTAGGTCCCGGTCCACCCTATTCGTACACTCGCCCCATGACGTTGCCTGCTGCCGTTCTCTGGGACATGGACGGGACTCTCGTCGACACCGAGCCCTACTGGATCGCCGCGGAGCACGACATCGTCGAGGAGCACGGCGGCGTGTGGTCGGACGAGTACGCGCACCAGCTCGTGGGCAACGACCTCATGGTGAGCGCCGAGTTCATCCGCGACAACTCGCCGATCACGTGGGATCCGGAGCGGATCATCGAGGAGCTGCTCGTCCGAGTGACGGCGCGGGTCCGCGAGCACGTCCCCTGGCGGCCGGGCGCCCGCGAGCTCCTCGCCGCGCTCGTCGAGGCCGGGGTGCCGAACGCCCTCGTGACGATGTCGTGGCGGTCGCTGGCCGCGGCGGTCGTCGACGCGCTGCCGGAGGGGACGTTCGACGCCCTCATCACCGGCGACGAGGTCGAGCACGGCAAGCCCCACCCGGAGCCGTACCACGCGGCGGCGCGGATGCTCGGGGTCGAGGCCAGGGACTGCATCGCCATCGAGGACTCCCCGACGGGGGTCCGGTCGGCGGTCGCGGCAGGCGTGCCGACGATCGCGGTGCCGCACGTCGTGCCGGTCCCGGTCACCCGCGGGGCGGTCCAGCTGCCGAGCCTGCGCGGGCTCACCCCGCACGACCTCGTGTCAGTCGTCGCCGACGAGCGCCTCGCCGGTGACCGCCGGGTCGAGCACCAGGCGCCCGGCGTCGGCGGGTAGCGGCGGGGGAGTCCCGCCCCACTCCGGGCACAGGTCGCGGAAGTCGCACCAGTCGCACAGCTTGGACACCCGCGGTCGCCAGTCGCCGGTCTCGCTGGCCCGGACGATGGCGTCCCAGACCGCCCGGACGTTGCGCTCGAGCCCGAGCAGGTCGTGCTCGTCCGGCTCGTAGCGGACGATCTCGCCGTTGCCGAGGTAGACGAGCTGGAGCTGCTTGGGGATGACGCCGCGCTGGCGCCACAGGACGAGCGCATAGAACTTCATCTGGAAGAGCGCCTTGCCCTCGAAGGCCTCGCGCGGTGACCGCCCGGTCTTGTAGTCGACGACCCGCATGGCCCCGTCCGGCGCGATGTCGAGCCGGTCGACGTAGCCGCGCAGGGTGAGGCCGTCGACCTCGGTCTCGACGTAGAGCTCGCGCTCGGCCGGCTCGAGGAGCTGCGGGTCCTCGAGGGTGAACCAGCGCTCGACGAGCAGGCCGGCCGCCCTGAACCAGCCGTCCTCGTCGAGGCTCTCGTCGTCCTCGATCATCGTGGCGAGCTCGGGGCGGTCCTGGACGAGGCTGGCCCAGCGGGGCTCCAGGAGCGCCAGCGCCGCCTCGGGGGTGCGCTCGGCGGCCGGCAGCTCGAAGAGGTGCTCGAGGACCTCGTGCACCAGGGTGCCGCGGGCGGCCGCAGGCGACGGCGGACCGTCGAGCTTGTCGATCGTCCGGAACCGGAACAGCAGCGGGCACTGCTTGAAGTCCGCGGCGCGGCTCGGGGACAGGGCGGGAACCATGGGCGTCACCGTATGCCGTCCCGCCGACACCTTCCGCCACCCCACCCCCACACCTCACGCCCCGCGCCCCCCCGCTTGCGTCCGCAACTCTGGTCGCGAACCTGACCACCTCTGCGGACGCACGCACCCGGCATACGGCAGCGTCTGCGTCGATGGTGAGGTTCTCGACCATCGACGCAGACGCAGGCGCAGCCGGGTGGGTTGCGTCAGCGCCGAGGGCTGCTAGAACAACCGCTCACGCTGACGCAAGCGCAGCGCGGGGCGCCGGGTCGGCGTGCGGGCTCGAGACGGGGGCCGGCGCCGGCGTCTGCTGCGTGCTCGGGCGCATGGCACCCCTGAGGCGCCACGCGGCGTACACGGCCAGGGCGCTGATCGCCACGTGCAGCCCGAGGAAGCCCTGGGCGAACCCGGCACCCAGCAGCGCCCCCGCGACGAGGGGACCCAGCGCCGAGAACGTCGTCTGCAGGGCCCCGAAGATCCCCAGGGTCTGGCCCACCATGCCGCGCGGGGCCAGGGACGCCGTCAGCGGGCTGAGCACCGGGCTGTACATCGTCTCGCCGACCGCGAAGATCCCGAAGGTCGTGACGAAGATCGCCGAGGCGGCGCCCGGGGCGAGCTGGGCCGACGACAGGACCAGCCACGAGAGCACCCAGATCGCCCCGACGGCCATGAGCAGGGTGGGAGCGCTGCGCTGGGCAGTGAGGCGGACGACGATGACCTGGAGGGCCACGATGACGACGGCGTTGACCGCCGCGGCCGTGCCGATGGCGGCGGTGTCGATCTCGAGCACGGTGAGGCCGTATGCCGGGAGGCCGGACTCGAACTGCGCGTAGAAGCCGAGCGCGAGGGTCACGGTCACGACCGCGGTCCAGCGCAGCGCGGGGCTCGCGAAGATCAGGCGCAGCGACTCGCGCGGGCTCGCCGGCGTCGCCCCGTCGGTCGCGACGTCGCTGCCGGGGTGGATCCCCGCGCCCCGACCGGCCAGCCCGATGACCAGGGACGAGATCGCGAAGCCCGCCGCCGCGGTGACGAACCCGACGTCGAGGCCCTGCACGTCGCGCAGGTCGACGAGGTGCCCGGCCACGTAGGCGCCGGCCGCCATGCCGAGGGCCTCACCCGTGAACTTGTAGGCGAAGATCCGTCGGCGGTCGGCACTGGCGACCCAGCGCAGCACGAGGACCTGCTTCGCGGGCACCGCCGCGGTGAGCCCGAACCCGAACACGAACATCCCGGCGAGGAAGGCCGCGGGGGAGTCGGCGAGGACGAGGGCTCCCACGCCGACCGCTCCCAGCAGCTGGGAGAGCACCGCCACGACCACCGGGTCGTACCGGTCGCTGAGTCGCCCCGCGGCGGGGGCGGCGACGAGGGCACCGACCGAGAAGAGCGACGACGCTGCCGCAGCGGCGAACGCGCCCCACCCACGGGTGTCCGCGGCATACGCGTACTGGAAGGGCAGGACGGCACCCCATCCGAGCATTCCGATGGACGAGGCGAGGACGAGCAGCTTGGCGCGCACGGCGAAGGTGCACCTTTCCGGTGTGGTGGCGGGGGCAGACCCCGAACCGCACCGGACCGGGACCCAAGATCGGCTTCGATGCCGAAGAGTTCGAACCCGAACGTTCGATATCGAAAGGTTAGCACTCGAAGAAGGCGTGCGACACTCGGGTATGCCCCGTCGCCCGAGAACTGCCGCGCAGCAGCACCGCGACGCCGTCGCGGCCTACGTCGCAGCCGGCGGCGAGGAGTCGGTCCAGCGCGTCATCACCGCGGTCTACGGCGTCACCAAGAAGCTCGACCAGTGGTACGCGCGCCAGCTCGCCGACCTCGACCTCACCCAGGGCGAGTGGGCCGTCGTCGCCTCGCTGGCCAAGGCGGGGGAGTCCTGCCAGACCCCGAGCCAGCTGGCCGAGCTGACCAGCGTCGCTCCGTCGTCGATGACCCACCGGCTCGACAAGATGGCCCAGCGCGGGCTCGTCGAGCGCCGGCCTGACGCCGACAACCGCACGCGCACCCTCGTCTCGCTCACGCAGGACGGCTGGGAGCTGTTCACGCAGTCCATCCGCCAGTCGGACGTCGTCGAGAGCGACGTGCTGCGAGGGCTCGACGCCGAGGAGCGCGGCGAGCTCGCCCGCCTCCTCGAAGAGGTCATCGCCGAGCTCGACGACGTCGACGCCTGAGCGGCCCGGAACAGGGCCGCCCAGCCCGTCTCAGTCCTCGGGCTGGTAGCCGAGGTTGGGGCCCAGCCAGCGCTCGGCCTCGGCGAGGGTCCAGCCCTTGCGGGCGGCGTAGTCCTCGACCTGGTCGCGCCCGAGCCGGCCGACGACGAAGTACTGGCTCTGCGGGTGCGAGAAGTACCAGCCGCTCACCGAGGCGCCCGGCGACATCGCCATGGACTCGGTCAGCTCCATGCCCGTCTGTGCCTGGGCGTCGAGGAGGCGGAAGATCGTGTCCTTCTCGGTGTGGTCCGGACACGCGGGGTATCCCGGCGCGGGCCGGATGCCGTCGTAGCGCTCGGCGATGAGGTCGTCGTTGGTGAGGTGCTCGTCGCTCGCGTGTCCCCAGAACTCGCGGCGCACGCGCTCGTGCATGCGCTCGGCGAACGCCTCGGCGAGCCGGTCCGCAAGGGACTCGAGGAGGATCGCGCTGTAGTCGTCGATCGACTCCTTGAACTCGGCGATCTTCTCGTGGGTGCCGTGGCCGGTGGTCACGGCGAAGGCGCCGACGTAGTCGCGCAGGCCGCTGTCCTTCGGCGCGACGTAGTCCGACATCGACCGGTTGGGCACGCCCGGGCGGTGCTGTCCCTGCTGGCGCAGGCCGTAGAGGGTGGTTAGCACCTGCTCGCGGGACTCGTCGGCATACACCTCGATGTCGTCGCCGACGGCGTTGGCGGGGAACAGCCCGATGACGCCGTTGGCCGTGAGCCAGCGCTCCTCGACGATCTGGTCGAGCATCGTCTGGGCGTCCTCGAAGAGCCGGCGCGCGGTCTCGCCCGTGGCCGGGTTCGCGAGGATGTCGGGGTAGCGGCCCTTCATCTCCCACGCCTGGAAGAACGGCGTCCAGTCGATGTAGCGCCGCAGCTCCTCGACCGGGTAGCTCCGGAACACGCGGGTGAACTGGGCGGCGGCGCGGTGCCAGTGCGAGTCGGTCCGTCCGGACCAGACGTCCTTGGTCTGCTGGGCGAGCAGGTGCGGGCGCACCGGCCGGTGGCTTGACCAGTCCACCGGCGTCCGGGCCGCGCGGGCGGCCTCGAGCGTGGCCAGCGGCCGGTCGGTCGACTTCGCGGCGTGCCGGGCCCGCATCGAGTCGTAGTCGGCCTTCACCGTGGCGAGGAAGGGCTCGCGCTGGGTCTCGGACAACAGCTGGCTGGCGACCGGCACCGAGCGCGACGCGTCCTTGACCCACACGACGGGCCCGCTGTACTGGCCGTCCACCTTGACCGCGGTGTGCGCGCGTGACGTCGTGGCACCGCCGATGAGCAGCGGGATGTCGAAGCCCTGGCGCTCCATCTCACCGGCGACGCGGACCATCTCGTCGAGGGAGGGGGTGATGAGCCCGGAGAGCCCGATGATGTCGGCGCCCTCCTCCTTGGCGGTGTCGAGGATCTTCTGCGCGGGCACCATGACGCCGAGGTCGATGACGTCGTAGTTGTTGCACTGGAGGACGACCCCGACGATGTTCTTGCCGATGTCGTGCACGTCGCCCTTGACCGTCGCCATGACGATGAGCCCCTTGGAGCTCTGCGTCGTGACGCCGGAGCGCACCTTCTCCGCCTCGATGTAGGGGATGAGGTGGGCGACCGCCTTCTTCATGACGCGGGCCGACTTGACCACCTGGGGGAGGAACATCTTGCCGGCTCCGAAGAGGTCGCCGACGACGTTCATGCCGTCCATGAGCGGTCCCTCGATGACCTCGATCGGCTTGCCGCCGGCACCCTCGATCTCGGCCCGCAGGTCCTCGGTGTCCTCGACGACGAAGTCGTCGATGCCCTTGACGAGCGCGTGCGTGATCCGGTCGCGCACCGGCAGGCCGCGCCACTCGGACTGGGTCACCTCGGGGGCGGCCTCGCCGGTGTTGTTGAACCTGTCGGCGACCTCGAGGAGCCGCTCGGTCGAGTCGGGCCGCCGGTTGAGGACCACGTCCTCGATGCGCTCACGCAGGTCGGGGTCGACGTCGTCGAGGACCACGAGGGCGCCGGCGTTGACGATGCCCATGTCCATGCCTGCCCGGATGGCGTGGAAGAGGAAGACGGCGTGGATCGCCTCGCGCACCGGGTTGTTGCCGCGGAAGGAGAACGAGACGTTCGAGACCCCACCGGAGACGAGCGCTCCCGGCAGGTTCTCCTTGATCCACCGGGTCGCCTCGATGAAGTCGGTGCCGTATGCCGCGTGCTCCTCGATGCCCGTGGCCACCGCGAAGATGTTGGGGTCGAAGATGATGTCGTGCGGGTCCATGCCGACCTCCTGCGTGAGCAGGTCGTAGGCGCGCTGGCAGATCTCCTTGCGACGCTCGAGCGAGTCGGCCTGCCCCTCCTCGTCGAAGGCCATGACGACGACCGCCGCACCGTACTTGCGGCAGAGCCGGGCCTGCTCGAGGAAGGGCTCGACGCCCTCCTTCATCGAGATCGAGTTGACGATCGCCTTGCCCTGCGAGCACTTGAGCCCGGTCTCGATGACCTCCCACTTGCTGGAGTCGATCATCAGCGGCACCCGGCAGATGTCGGGCTCGCTGGCGACGAGCTTGACGAAGCGGTCCATCGCGGCGACGCCGTCGATCATCCCCTCGTCCATGTTGATGTCGATGACCTGCGCGCCGGACTCGACCTGCTGGCGGGCGACGGAGAGGGCGGTGGGGTAGTCCTCCTCCTTGATGAGCCGGCGGAAGCGCGCCGAGCCGGTGATGTTGGTGCGCTCGCCGACGTTGACGAACAACGAGTCCTCGTCGACGGTGAGCGGCTCGAGACCGCTGAGGCGCAGTGCTCCCGGCACCTCGGCGCGGGTGCGGGTCGTGCCCGCCGCCGCGGCCGCGGCGATGGCGCCGATGTGCTCGGGCGTGGTCCCGCAGCAGCCGCCGAGGACGTTGACCAGCCCGCTCGTCGCGAACTCGCCGACGACGGAGGCCATCTGGTCGGGCGTCTCGTCGTACTCCCCGAAGGCGTTGGGCAGCCCCGCGTTGGGGTAGGCCGACACGAAGCAGTCGGCGATGCGCGACAGCTCGGCGATGTAGGGCCGCAGCTCGTCCGCCCCGAGGGCGCAGTTGAGGCCCACGACGAGGGGCCGGGCGTGCCTCACCGAGTTCCAGAACGCCTCGGTCACCTGGCCGGAGAGCGTGCGCCCGGACGCGTCGGTGATCGTGCCGGAGATCACGACCGGCCAGCGCCGCCCCTGCTCCTCGAAGAGGGTCTCGAGCGCGAAGATGGCGGCCTTGGCGTTGAGTGTGTCGAAGATCGTCTCGACGAGGAGCGCGTCGGCCCCACCGTCGACGAGCCCGCGGGCCTGCTCGGTGTAGGCCTCGACGAGCTGGTCGAAGGTGACGTTGCGCGCGCCGGGGTCGTTGACGTCCGGGGAGATCGAGGCGGTCCGCGTCGTCGGGCCGAGCGCACCCATGACCCACCGGGGGCGTCCGGTCTCCTTCGCGACGGCGTCGCAGGCACTGCGGGCCAGGCGGGCGGCCGCGAGGTTGATCTCGTAGGCGAGGTCGGCCATGTCGTAGTCGGCGAGCGAGATGCGCTGGGCGTTGAAGGTGTTGGTCTCGACGAGGTCCGCCCCCGCCTCGAGGTAGGCGCGGTGGATGCCCTCGATGACGCCGGGGTTGGTCAGGCTGAGCAGGTCGTTGTTGCCGCGCAGGTCGCTGGGCCAGTCGGCGAAGCGCTCGCCGCGGAAGTCCTCCTCGGACAGGCCCTCCCGCTGGATCATCGTTCCCATCGCACCGTCGAGGACGAGGATGCGCTCCGACAGCGCGGCCGTGAGGTCGGCGGTCGCGTCCGGGCGGTGGTCGACGGTCGTGTCAGCCGCGGACACCGGGGACACCGGGGACGTGGGGGAGGGGGTGATCACCCGGTCCAGTATGCCGTCGCGCTTGTTAGGGTCACGGCGTGGCCGCACCTGATGAGACGACCGGATCGGGGCTGGTCATCGCCCGGATCGGCGGTGTCCCCGTGCAGATCGGCGCGAGCTGGTTCCTCCTCGCCGCCGTCATCACCGTCATCGTCGGCAGCGGCGCACCCGAGCTGGGCGCGACCGCCTACGTCGTCGGCGTTGCGTATGCCGTCTCGCTCCTCGTCTCGGTCCTCGTCCACGAGGGCGCCCACGCCGGGATGGCCCGGGCCCTCGGCCTGCCCGTCCACCGGGTCGTCGCGGACCTGTGGGGTGGGCACACGGCATACGACGCCCGGCTCTCGACCCCCGGGAAGGCCGCCGCGATCGCGGCCGTCGGACCGGTGGCCAACGTGCTGCTCGCCGCGGTGGCGTGGGTCGCCTCCGAGCTGGTCACGGCCGACATCCCCCAGCGCGTGCTCTTCGGCGTCGTCGTCGTCAACCTCCTCCTCGCCGCCTTCAACCTTCTGCCCGGCCTGCCCCTCGACGGCGGTCAGCTGGTCGACGCCCTCGTGTGGCGGGTCACCGGGCGGCGCGAGAAGGGGCTCATCGCGGCCGGCTGGACGGGTCGGCTCGTCGTCGTCGGCCTCGTGCTGTGGTTCGTCGTGCTGCCCCTGCTCGCGGGGGGCTCGCCGTCGGTCACCTCGATCGTCTGGATGGGCCTCATCGCCGTGTTCATGTGGCAGGGGGCCACGGCCGCGATCCGCACCGGCCAGGCCCGGCAGATGCTCGGCCGTGGGACCGTGGCCCAGGTGGTGCGACCGGTGCCGGTGCTCCGCGAGCACGACGTGCTCGAGGCCGCCGCCGCCACCGCCGGTCTGGCCGTGGTCGTCGGACCCGGCGGCCTGCCGACCTCGCTCGTCCTGCCACAGGACGCCGCCACCGTGCCCCGCGAGCGGTGGGCCTCGACCCCGGCGTCGGCGCTGGCCCGGGTCCAGCCGGACGGGTGGGTTGCCCACACCGCGAGCAGCGAAGACCTCACCGCCGTCGTGACGGCCATCCAAGAGTCCGGGAGCCAGGTCGTCGTGGCGGTCGAGGCCGGGCGCGTGCTCGGTCTCGTCACCGTCGAGGCGGTCAACGCCGTCATCACTGCGAACTAGACTCCCGCCTCATGAGTGCGACCGGATCCGACCTTCGACGTGGACCCTTTGCCGAAGGCGAGCGGGTGCAGCTCACCGACTCCAAGGGCCGCCTGCACACCATCACCCTCGCGCCCGGCAAGCAGTTCCACACCCACCGCGGCTACCTCCAGCACGACGACCTCATCGGCTCGCCGGACGGGTCGACGGTGACCAACACGGCGGGGTTCCAGTACCTCGCGCTCCGGCCGCTGCTGGCCGACTACGTCATGTCGATGCCGCGCGGTGCCGCGGTCGTCTACCCCAAGGACGCGGGCCAGATCGTCACCATGGCCGACATCTTCCCCGGTGCCGTCGTCGTCGAGGCCGGGGTCGGGTCGGGGGCGCTGTCGATGTCGCTGCTGCGCGCCGTGGGCGAGAGCGGTCGCCTGCACTCCTTCGAGCGGCGCGAGGACTTCGCCGACATCGCGATGGCCAACGCCCGCGCCTACTTCGGGACCGACCACCCGGCGTGGACGGTCACCGTGGGCGACCTCGTCGAGTCGCTGCCCGGGCACGTCGAGCCCGGCTCGGTCGACCGCGTCGTCCTCGACATGCTCGCCCCCTGGGAGTGCCTCGACGTGGTCGGGCAGGCACTGACGCCCGGCGGGGTCCTCATCTGCTACGTCGCCACCGCCACCCAGCTGTCCAAGGTCGCCGAGGCGATGCGCGACGCGGGGGAGTGGACCGAGCCCTCCGCGTGGGAGTCGCTCGTGCGCGGATGGCACCTCGAGGGCCTCGCGGTACGACCCCAGCACCGGATGCACGGGCACACCGGCTTCCTCATCACCACGCGCCGGCTCGCCCCCGGGGTGACCCCGCCGCTGCGCAAGCGCCGGCCCGGCAAGGGCTACGAGGACGTGGCCAGCGGAGCGGACGCCGACCTGGGACTGCCCGAGGCGCTGCCCGGTGCGAGCGCCGAGGAGTGGACGCCGGAGGCCATCGGCGAACGTGTCCCGTCCGACAAGCGAGTCAGGAAGGTCAGGCGCAGCGTCACGGGCTAGCGTGGAGGGGTCAGCCGAGCCGAGGAGGGCCACGATGACCGAGTTCACCCCGTCCAGGGACAGCGAGACCCTGCGCCGCCTCGAGGGCACGGTCACCGACCTGCGCTCGCAGGTCAACACCGTCTCCGCGCAGAACGAGCGCCTCGTGCGCACCCTGCGCGACGCCCGCGAGCAGATCATCACGCTCAAGTCGGAGGTCGACCGCCTCGGTCAGCCGCCGTCCGGCTACGGCGTCGTCGTCGAGACGTTCGACGACAAGACCGTCGACATCCTCACCGGCGGCCGCAAGATGCACGTCGCGGTGAGCCCGACCGTCGAGCCGGACGACATCGAGGTGGGCCGCGAGGTCATGCTCAACGAGGCGATGAACGTCGTCGCGGTCCACGGCTACGAGCGGGCCGGCGAGGTCGTCCTGCTCAAGGAGATCCTCGAGGACGGGCGCGTCCTGGTCCTGTCCCGGGCCGACGAGGAGCGGGTGTGCCGGGTGGCCGCCTCCCTCGACGACGTCAAGATCCGCGTCGGCGACGCCCTCCTGCTCGAGCCGCGCAGCGCGTTCGTCTACGAGAAGATCCCGCGGGCCGAGGTGGCCGATCTCGTGCTCGAGGAGGTGCCGGACATCGGCTACGAGGACATCGGCGGGCTGTCCGGCCAGATCGAGCTCATCCGCGACGCCGTCGAGCTGCCCTACCTCCACCCCGACCTCTTCACCGAGCACCACCTCAAGGCCCCCAAGGGCGTGCTCCTCTACGGCCCGCCCGGCTGCGGCAAGACGATGATCGCCAAGGCCGTCGCCGCCTCGCTCTCGCGCAAGATCGCCGAGAAGGAGGGCCGGCCCGCCGGCAAGAGCTACTTCCTCAACATCAAGGGCCCGGAGCTGCTCAACAAGTACGTCGGCGAGACCGAACGCCACATCCGCCTCATCTTCCAGCGCGCCCGCGAGAAGTCCTCCGAGGGCTTCCCGGTCGTCGTGTTCTTCGACGAGATGGAGAGCCTGTTCCGGACCCGTGGCTCCGGCGTCTCCTCCGACGTCGAGACGACGATCGTGCCCCAGCTGCTCAGCGAGATCGACGGCGTCGAGGGGCTCGAGAACGTCATCGTCATCGGGGCCAGCAACCGTGAGGACATGATCGACCCGGCCATCCTGCGACCGGGCCGGCTCGACGTGAAGATCAAGATCGAGCGCCCGGACGCGGAGGCCTCGATCGAGATCTTCGCCAAGTACCTCACCCCCGACCTGCCCCTGCACGCCGACGACCTCGCCGAGAACGGCGGCTCACCGGAGGCCACCGTCGACGCGATGACCCAGGCCGTCGTCACCCGGATGTACTCCGAGGACGACGAGAACGAGTTCCTCGAGGTCACGTATGCCGGCGGCGACAAGGAGGTCCTCTACTTCAAGGACTTCAACAGCGGCGCCATGATCCAGAACATCGTCGACCGCGCCAAGAAGATGGCCATCAAGGACTTCCTCACGACCGGCCACCGCGGCCTGCGCGTCGACCACCTCCTCCAGAGCGTCGTCGACGAGTTCAAGGAGAACGAGGACCTGCCCAACACGACGAACCCGGACGACTGGGCGCGCATCTCCGGCAAGAAGGGCGAGCGGATCGTCTACATCCGCACGCTCATCAAGACCAAGGAGGGCAACGAGCCGGGCCGCTCGATCTCGACGATCGCCAACACCGGCCAGTACCTCTAGCCCGAACCCACCGCCTACGTCCGCAACCTTGGTCGCGAACCCCGCCAGCGTTGCGGACGCCGCGGGACGGCATACGGCAGCGTCCGCAACCTTGGTCGCGAACCGAGCCATCGTTACGGACGCAAACGGGACGGCACACGGCAGCGTCCGCGACCCTGGTCGAGAACCCCGCCAATGTTGCGGACGCAGCGGGACGGCATACGGCAGCGTCCGCAACCTTGGTCGCGAACCCCGCCAACGTTGCGGACGCAACGGGGCTTCCGATCGAGAGGTCACGACACCCCGTATGCCGGGTGCGCACCCGGGGTGTCATGACCTCTCGTCCGGCTGGGCCGGGCCCTTCGGCCCTGACGGCCGCCGGGAACCACGGGTCGGATGGGTGGTGGATCGAACCGTCCCGAGGAGAGGAGAACAGCGATGGTGCCCGTGGTGCGGATCGTCGTCGGCATTCTGATCCTGGCCCATGGCCTGGTGCACCTGCTGTACCTGGTCCCGGACGTGACCGAGTTCTCGACCGAGCGGTCGTGGGTGGTTCCCGAGGGGGCCCGCCGACCCGTGGCGTCGGCGCTCATCGCGTCCACCATCGCGGCATCGGCCCTGCTGGCCCTGTCCGTGTGGGGTGTGCCCGGGCTTGCCGACGCGTGGCCGGTGCTGGCCGTCCTCGCGGGGACCCTGTCGCTCCTCCTGCTCCTCGCCTACTGGGACACCCGACTCGTCGTGGGGGTGGCGATCGACGCCGCGCTCATCACGGTCGGCGTCGTGCAGCCGGCATGGTTCGAGGACCTGCTGACCTGACCTCCTCCGGGACCGCGGTCAGGCGGCGAGGCGGGCGACGAGGCGCCAGCCGAGCATCGTCACGGCGAGGAAGATCGTCGCGACGGCGACGAACGACGGCGCGGTCCCGGTCGTGGCGAGCTTGCGCAGCAGCATGCCGACGACGACGGTCGAGACCACGACGATGGCGCCGAACTGCCACGATCGGGGTGACCCGTCCAGCGTGAGGGTCGCGACGAGGTAGCCCGCCGCGGTGCCGCAGAGGAACGGTGCGGCGGTCTCGAGGACCCCAGCGAGGGTGATGCCGTGGGCGTGGGAGCGCCGGCCGACGACGGCGAAGACGACGACGGCGAGCAGGTCGAGGGCGGGGGCGAGGACCCGGCTCACGCGCTCAGCCACCGACCCTGTCGAACAGCGAGCCCTGCGGTGGCGCGTGGGTGGGGTCGACGCCGTCGAAGAGGATGCTCACTGACTCGCCCGCGTGGATGCGCTTGATCGCCTCGGCGAACAGCCCCGACACGGTGCGGACCTGGAGCTCGGGCCACCGGCCCGGAGCGGGGACGGTGTCGGTGGTGACGATCTGGCTCACCATGGGGTGGCCCCGCAGCCGTTCGACGGCGTTGCCGGAGAAGAGCCCGTGGGTGCACGCCACGGCCGCCTCGGTCACGCCGAAGTCCGCGAGGCGGTCGAGGAGCTCGACGATGGACCCGCCGGTGGCGATCTCGTCGTCGAGGACGATGGCCCGCTTGCCGCGCACGTCACCGACGATCGAGTCGATGACGACCTTGTCGTCGCTCTTGCGCTGCTTGCTGCCGGCGGCCACGGGGAGGCCGAGGAGGCGGGAGAACTGGGTGGCCTCCTTGGCGTTGCCGAGGTCGGGGGAGACGACGACCGAGTTCGAGAGGTCGGTGCCCCGGAAGTGGTCGGCCAGCACGCCCAGCGCGGTGAGGTGGTCCACCGGGACGGAGAAGAAGCCGTGCACCTGGGGTGCGTGCAGGTTCATCGTCAGCACCCGGTGCGCGCCCGCGGTGGAGATGAGGTCGGCGACGAGGCGGCCGCCCAGGGAGATGCGCGAGGCGTCCTTCTTGTCGGACCGGGCGTACGCGTAGTGCGGGATGACGGCGGTGATCTGCGCGGCCGAGGCTCCCCGCGCGGCGTCGATCATGAGGAGCAGCTCCATGAGGTGCTCCTGGGTGGGGGGCACGAGCGGCTGCACGATGTAGACGTCGCGCTGGCGGCAGTTGGCGAGCAGCTGCGCCTGGAGGCAGTCGTTGCTGAACCGCTTGATCTCGGTCTGGGACAGGGGCACGCCGAGCTGGTCGCAGATCTGTGCGGCGAGGGCGGGGTGGGCACTTCCGGAGAAGACGACGATCTCGCGCATGCTGAGACCCTAGGCCAGACCGGTTCCGAGGTGATGACGCAGTTCACTGACGAGCTCCCAGCGGTGCTGCCGGCCCGCGGCACTGGCGCCCGGAAAGCTCGCGAACCCGTGGGGCACCCGCAGGTAGTTCGTGAGCCGCGTCTGAACCCCCGCGGACCGGAGGGCGACGGCATACCGGGTGCCGTCGTCCCGGATCGGGTCGAGGTCGGCGGTCTGGATCAACGCGGGGGGCAGGCCCGCGAGGTCGCCGAACAGCGGCGACATCAGCGGGTTCTCGAAGTCGCGCGCGGGGGCGTACAGCTCGCGGAAGGCGATCATCGAGTCCCGGGTGAGGATCGGGGCGTTCGGGTGCTCGTCGATCGAGGGGGAGGCCATCGTCAGGTCGGTCGGCGGGTACAGCAGCGCCTGGTGCCGGATCCAGTCGGTGCCGGCGTCGCGCACCACCTGCGCGACCACGGCCGCGAGGTTGGCCCCCGCGGAGTCGCCGCAGACGGCCATCCGGTGCGCGTCGGCTCGGAGGACGTCGGACTGGGCGGCCAGCCACGTCGTCGCGTCGACCGCGTCGAGGGCCCCGGTCGGCGCCGGGTGCTCGGGCGCGAGCCGGTAGTCGACGCTGACGACGACGGCACCGACCTCGGCGGCCAGGTGTGTGCACAGCGGGTCGTGGTTGACGACGTTGCCGAGCACCCAGCCGCCGCCGTGGAAGTACACGATGACGGGCACGTCGGTCTGCGCGTCGCGGATCGCCCGCGGCCGGTAGATCCGCAGCGGGATCTCGTAGCCGTCGCGTGCCGGTGCCGTCCCGAAGGTGATGCCCACCGCCCGGTCCACGCGTCCCAGGACCCACGAGAAGGGCCGGCGGGTCGGGTGGGTGCTCGCCCGGGCCTCGTGCCGCTGCTGCTCGCTCATGTCCTCGACCGGCACCCGCAGCCGGTCGATGAGGGCGACCGCCGCGGTCGTGGCCGGAGACATCCCGCGGTAGCTGCGCATCCGACGAGTATGCCGAGGGCTCACCTTCGCGGGGACAGGCGGCATGGTTGGCTTGCGTCCATGACGCCTCCCTCGGCCACCGCGGTCGCCCGATGACGGTCCGTCGGGTGATGGGCATCGAGACCGAGTACGGCATCTCGGTCCCGGGCTCGCCCACGGCCAACCCGATGGTGCTGTCCGGTGACGTCGTGACGACGTATGCCGCGAGCCGGGGCATCCGTCCCGCGCAGGCCTCGTGGGACTACGCCGACGAGGCGCCGCTGCGCGACGCCCGGGGCTTCGACATGGGGCGGGGTATGGCGCACGCGAGCCAGCTCACCGACGTCGAGGACCCGACGATGGCCAACGTCGTGCTGACCAACGGCGCCCGCCTCTATGTCGACCACGCCCACCCGGAGTACAGCTCGCCCGAGGTGACCAACCCGCGGGACGCGGTCGTCTGGGACAAGGCCGGCGAGCTCGTCATGCGCGAGGCCGTGCAGCGGCTGGCCAGCGTGCCGCCCGGGGTCAACCTCTACAAGAACAACACCGACGGCAAGGGCGCCTCCTACGGCACCCACGAGAACTACCTCATGTCGCGCCGGACGCCCTTCACCCGGATCATCTCGCGGCTCACGCCCTTCTTCGTCGTCCGCCAGGTCATGTGCGGCTCCGGCCGGGTCGGCATCGGCGTCGAGTCGCGCACCCCGGGCTACCAGCTCGCGCAGCGCAGCGACTTCTTCGAGACCGAGGTCGGCCTCGAGACGACGCTCAAGCGGCCGATCATCAACACCCGCGACGAGCCGCACGCCGTCGCCGACCTCTACCGGCGGCTGCACGTCATCCTCGGTGACGCGAACCACTGCGACGTGGCCAACCTGCTCAAGCTCGGATCCACCTCGCTCGTCCTGGCGATGATCGAGGACGACGCGTTCACGACCGACCTCGCCGTCGCCTCCCCGGTGCGCACCCTGCACGCCGTGAGCCACGACCCGACGCTGCGCTCGACGATCGAGCTCGTGGACGGGCGCTCGATCCGGCCGGTCGAGCTGCTGCGGCGCTTCCACGAGCTCGCGGCGGACTACGTGCAGGACCGGTGGGGCGCCGACGTCGACGCCGACACCACCGAGGTCATGCATTGGTGGGACACCGTCCTCACCGCCCTCGAGGGCGATCCGATGGACGCGCGCCGCTGGGTGGACTGGGTGGCCAAGCTCTCGGTGCTCGAGGGCTACCGCGACCGGGACGCGCTGGGCTGGGGCGACCCGCGCCTGCGGGCCGTCGACATCCAGTGGTCCGACGTCCGGGCGGACCGCGGGCTCGCCCACCGGCTCGCGGCCACCGGCCGGGTCGAGGTCCTCGTGCCCGAGGCCGAGGCGGCGGTGGCCATGGACCGGGCGCCGGAGGACACCCGGGCCTGGTTCCGCGGGGCGTGCCTGCGCAAGTTCCCCGAGTCCGTCGTCGCGGCGTCGTGGGACTCCGTCGTCGTCGAGGTGCCGGGCGAGCGCACCCTGCAGCGCATCCCCATCCTCGAGCCGCTGCGCGGCACGCGCGCCGCCGTCGGCGACCTCGTCGACGCAGCGCCCGACATCCGGTCGCTCCTCGCGTCCCTCGCCGCGGCCGACGGACGCGCCGACTAGGCTCGTGCTCCCAGGCACCTCGCGGTGCCTTCGCCGACACGAGGAGGAGCCCATGGCCGGCCAGGAACAGATCAAGCCCGGGCGACGTGACGACGGTCCGGACGACGCCCCCGAGCCCGTGGCGGCCCCCGCGGCGCAGGTGTCGGACACCGAGATCGACGACATCCTCGACGAGATCGACGGGGTTCTCGAGACCAACGCCGAGGAGTTCGTGCGCGGGTTCGTCCAGAAGGGCGGCCAGTGAGCCCGGTCTCCGAGGGCGGCCTGCCCGCCGCCTACCTCCGCACGGGGTCGTCGTCGTTCACCGACTTCGTCGCCGAGCACGAGCCGAGCCTCATCCCGTCCCGCCGCGGCCTCCCGCCCGGCGCGACGATCGACGCCCCCCACGGCACGACGATCGTCACGCTGACCTTCGACGGCGGGGTCCTCATGGCCGGTGACCGCCGCGCGACGATGGGCAACATCATCGCGAACCGCGACATGGAGAAGGTCTTCGCGACCGACGAGTACTCCGTCGTCGGCATCGCCGGCACGGCGGGCCTGGCGATCGAGCTCGTCCGCCTCTTCCAGGTCGAGCTCGAGCACTACGAGAAGATCGAGGGTGCCCTCATGTCCCTCGAGGGGAAGGCCAACCGTCTCGCCTCGATGATCCGCGGCAACCTCGGGATGGCCATGCAGGGACTCAGCGTCGTCCCCGTCTTCGCGGGGTTCGACCGCCACGACGCGACCGGCCGGATCTTCTCCTACGACGTCACGGGCGGCTGCTACGAGGAGCACGACCACCACAGCGTCGGCTCCGGCTCGCTCTTCGCCCGCGGCGCGCTCAAGAAGCTCTACCGGCCAGGCATGGCTGCCGACGAGGCGGTCCGGGTCGCCGTCGAGGCCCTCTGGGACGCCGCCGACGACGACTCCGCGACCGGTGGGCCCGACGTCGGCCGCCGCATCTGGCCGACCGTGGGCATCGTCACCGCCGACGGCGCGCGCTTCCTCGCCGACGACGACGTCGCCCCCGTCGTCGACGCGATCCTCTCCCACCGCCGCGGCAACCCCGGCGGCCGACGCGACGGAGGTGCCTCATGACCGCCGGTATGCCGTTCTACGTCTCGCCCGAGCAGCTCATGAAGGACCGGGCCGACTTCGCCCGCAAGGGCATCGCCCGCGGCCGATCCGTCCTCGTCCTCGGCTACGAACACGGCATCGCCTTCGTCGCCGAGAACCAGTCGCGCAGCCTGCACAAGATCGGCGAGATCTACGACCGCATCGGGTTCGCGGCGGTCGGCAAGTACAACGAGTTCGAGAACCTCCGGGTCGCCGGTGTGCGCTACGCCGACCTGCGCGGCTACTCCTACGACCGCAGCGACGTCACGGCTCGCGGCCTCGCCAACGCCTACGCGCAGACCCTCGGCTCGGTGTTCACCCAGGAGTCGAAGCCCTACGAGGTCGAGATCGTCGTGGCCGAGGTCGGCCGCGACGCGGACGGCGACCAGATCTACCGGCTCACCTACGACGGTTCCGTCGCCGACGAGCGCGGCCTCGTCGCGATGGGTGGGGCCTCGGACCAGATCGAGGAGCGGCTCACCGAGAAGTGGCGTCCGGGACTCAGCCTGGCCCAGGCGCTCCGCCTCGCCGCCGAGGGACTGGCCCACGACCCCGCGGGCGGGCCGGACCGCGAGCTCGGCCCGGAGTCCCTCGAGGTCGCCGTCCTCGACCGCACCCGGCCGCGCCGCACGTTCCGCCGGATCAACGGCGACCTGCTCGGCCAGCTCCTCTCCGACGACGACCCGACCGACGACGTGCCGCCGGTCGACCACGAGAGCCCGCGGCAGACCGCGAGCAACCCCCAGACCCAGCGTCACGGCGACGAGCCGACGCCCGACTCCGAGTAGGTCGCTGGTGGGGGGCGCCCCGTCAGGATCAGGCCTTGGTGGGGGCGTTGGCGTACCGGAGGTAGGGCTTGACCTCCTCGACGTTCACGAACCGCTCGCGGGCGTCGGCCGTCGACACGGTCGGGGCCACGATGACGCGCTCGCCCGGCTTCCAGTCCGCCGGGGTCGAGAACGGGCCGGAGTCGTTCACCTGGAGCGCGTCGAGCGCGCGCAGCACCTCGTCGAAGTTGCGACCCGCGCTCTTGGGGTAGGTGAGGGAGAGCCGCACCTTGCCCTGGGGGTCGATGAGGAAGACCGAACGGACGCTCGAGGTGTCGCCCTCGCCGGGGTGGATCATGTCGTAGAGCTCGGCGACCCTGCGGTCCTGGTCGGCGACGATCGGGTAGGTCACGGCGGCGCCGCCGACCTCCTCGATGTCGGCCTTCCACGCGTGGTGGTCGTCGATGGCGTCGACCGAGACGGCGAGCACCTTGGCGTCGCGCCGGGCCCACTCGTCCTTGAGCGCCGCGACCCGACCGAGCTCGGTCGTGCAGACGGGCGTGAAGTCGGCCGGGTGGCTGAAGAGGACGGCCCAGCCGTCGCCCTTCCAGTCGTGGAAGCTGATCTCACCCTCGGTGGTGTCGGCGGTGAAGTCGGGGGCGTGGTCGCCGAGACGCAGCGTGGCCATGGGGGTGGTCCTCTCAGAGATAACAAGGTGTTGTCCGATGCCAAACATGCCGTTAGGTGTCGAGGGCTGGTACCGGCGTTCCGGATGCTGGACGCCGAGCGGGGGAGTCGTGACTAGGGTTGGCCCATGGAGCGACGGATCTTCGGGATCGAGAACGAGTACGGGATCACCGCCTCGTCCGACGGCCAGCGCACCCTGACCCCCGACGAGGTGGCCCGCTACCTCTTCCGCAAGGTCGTCGCGTGGGGCCGGTCGAGCAACGTCTTCCTCGCGAACGGCTCGCGCCTCTACCTCGATGTCGGCAGCCACCCCGAGTACGCCACGGCCGAGTGCGACTCCCTGCGCCAGCTCGTCGCCCACGACCGCGCGGGGGAGCGGATCGTCGAGGGGCTCGTCGCCGACGCCCAGGTACGCCTGCGCGAGGACGGCGTCGCCGGCGACATCTACGTCTTCAAGAACAACACCGACTCGGCCGGCAACTCCTACGGCTGCCACGAGAACTACCTCATCGGCCGCGCCGGCGACTTCCAGGTCTTCTCGGACGCGCTGCTGCCTTTCCTCATCAGCCGCCAGATCACTTGTGGCGCAGGCAAGCTCGTGCGCACCTCCAAGGGCGTGGAGTATGCCGTGAGCCAGCGCGCGGACCACATCTGGGAGGGCGTGTCGTCGGCGACGACGCGCAGCCGACCGATCATCAACACCCGGGACGAACCGCACGCCGACGCCGAGCACTACCGGCGGCTCCACGTCATCGTCGGCGACTCCAACATGAGCGAGACGACGACGATGCTCAAGGTCGGCTCGTGCGACCTCGTCCTGCGGATGATCGAGGACGGGGTGGTCATGCGCGACCTCACGCTCGAGAACCCGATCCGCGCCATCCGCGAGATCAGCCACGACATGACCGGCCGGCGCACCGTGCGCCTGGCCAACGGTCGTGAGCTGAGCGCCCTCGACCTGCAGCGCGAGTACCTCGCCGCCGCGACGGCATACGTCGACCGGGAGGGGGCGCGCGACCCGGACCACAAGACCGTCCTCGACCTCTGGGAGCGCACGCTCGACGCGGTCGAGAGCGGCAACCACGCGTCCGTCGACACCGAGATCGACTGGATGATCAAGTACAAGCTCCTCGACCAGTACGCGACCAAGCACGGCATGGGCCTGGACCACCCCCGCCTCGCCCAGATCGACCTCGCGTACCACGACATCGACCGGCGCCGGGGCCTGTTCTACCTGCTCCAGGCTCGGGGGAGGGCGGCTCGTGCCGTCACCGACCCGGAGGTGTTCGAGGCGAAGGTCAAGCCGCCCCAGACCACCCGCGCCAAGCTGCGCGGCGACTTCATCCGGGCGGCTCAGGAGCACCGGCGTGACTTCACCGTCGACTGGGTGCACCTCAAGCTCAACGACCAGGCCCAGCGCACCGTGCTGTGCAAGGACCCGTTCCGCAGCGAGGACCCCCGGGTGGAGCGGTTGATCTCAGGGATGTGACAGGTCCTGTGGTTATGGTGGACCTTCCCCCACCCCGCTCGATCTGAGGTATTCCTGTGTCCCGCGCCCGTCTCGCTCCCCTCGCCGCCGCCCTGACGGTGGGCCTCATCGCCCTCGTCGGCTGCGGTGAATCCTCCGACGACACGCCTGCCGCCACCGGCCCCCTGGCCCAGGTCAAGGTCGAGGGTGAGGCCGCCAAGGAGCCGAAGGTCACCATCGCTCCGACGCCGCTCAAGGTCACCGAAGAGGTCAAGCGGGTCGTCACCGAGGGCGAGGGGACGCCGCTCGGCGCGAGCGACCTCACCGCCGTGCACGTCCAGATCGTCAACGGCACCGACGGCAAGGTCGCGACGAGCACCTGGAAGGACAACCAGACGCTCGGCATCGACCTGTCCGACCAGCAGATGCTGCCGATCCTCACCAACCAGCTCAAGGGCGCCAAGCCCGGCTCCCGCCTGCTGCTCGCGGCCCCGTCCGCCGACGTCTTCGGGCCGCAGGGCAACACCGGCCTGGGTCTCAAGGCCGAGGACCCCGTCGTCTTCGTCGTCGACGTCATCAAGGGCTCGCCGTCCCTCAAGGAGGCCGAGGGTGCCGCCGTCGCGCCCAAGGCCGGGCTCCCCACGGTGACGATGAACGCGGGCAAGGAGGCGACGATCACCATGCCGAAGGCCACGCCGCCCACCGCCCTCGTCACCCAGCCGCTCGTCACGGGCAAGGGCGCGAAGGTCGCGACCGGCCAGACCGTGCGGGTCGCCTACACCGGCGCGCTCTGGGGCAGCGGCAAGGTCTTCGACTCCAACGCCACCGGCTTCACGACCGCCATCGGCGTCGGCCAGGTCGTCCCGGGCTGGGACAAGTCGATCGTCGGCCAGACCGTCGGAAGCCGCCTGCTCCTCGTCGTCCCCCCGGCCGACGGCTACGGCGCCCAGGGCCAGGGTGAGATCAAGGGCACCGACACCATGGTGTTCGTCGTCGACATCCTCGCCGCCGTCTGAGCCGTACCACCCGTCCGCACGACCGTCACCGAGAGGACCCCACCCCATGGGCTTCGACCCGAACACGACCCGCCCCGAGATCGACTTCCCCGGCGAGGTCCCCACCGAGCTCGTCATCGAGGACCTCACCGTCGGTGACGGCGCCGAGGCCACGACCGGCTCCACCGTGTCCTGCCACTACGTCGGTGTCGCCCACTCCACCGGCGAGGAGTTCGACGCCTCCTGGAACCGCGGCGAGCCCCTGACCTTCCGCCTCGGCGTGGGCCAGGTCATCCGCGGCTGGGACGACGGCATCGCCGGCATGAAGGAGGGCGGCCGTCGCCGGCTGCACATCCCCAGCGACCTCGCCTACGGGGAGCGCGGCGCCGGCGCCGTCATCCAGCCCGGCGAGAGCCTGGTCTTCGTCGTGGACCTCGTCAGCGTTCGCTGACCCGCTGCGCGGCGCACACCCCCGCGACGGCACTGAGGACGAACGCCGCAAGGTCGTCCTCGAGGCCCCGACCCATCGTCGAGAGCCGCACCGGGGTCTGTCGCAGCGCGTCCAGCACACCCTCGGTGCCGATCTCGACGACGTCGAGGTCGGCACGGCTGGTTGCGGCCATCGCGGTGGCCTGCCGTCGCACGAGGGCCGCGAGCTCACCGCCGCCCGCGAGGACCGGCACGATCGCGGGGGAGAGCAGGGCCTTCCCGTATGCCGTCGTGCTGTGGTGCGAGATCCCGCGGTGCCGGGGGCGTGAGTCACCTCCCGAGACGCGCAGGGCCGCGATCGAGGTGCCCCCCAGGACGTGGGTGGCGTGCAGGGCCTCGGCGGCCGCGATCCCCGAGTAGCCCCACGGGGTGCCGGTGCCGACGTTGCCGGGGCCCTGCGTCACGACGGTGACCTCGGCGCCCACGACGTGCCTGGCCGCGAGCAGCCCGCTGTGCAGCGACACCGCCTCGTGGTTCCCGCCGAAGGCCTGCCCCACGGTGACGGTCGCCGCGAGCCAGCCGGCCTCCGTGAGGCCGGCCACGGCGCGGGAGAACGCGATCGGGAGGGCTCCGCCGTCGGTCATGACGTAGGCGACCTTCGCGCCGGGCCTCGCCAGCCGCACGCCCGCGATGACGGCGGGCAGTGCGGAGTGGAGGTCCGCGACGACGACGGGCATCCCCTCGAGGGAGTCGGCCTCGAGGAGCACGTCGTGGTGGATGCTGTCCTGCTCGTCGACCGCGAGGAACATCTGCTGTTGCGGGGTGTAGCGCGCCTTGACGATGTGGCCGAGGGAGTCGGGGGCGTCGTCCGGGAGGCGGTCGGGGATCGCCACGACGAACGCCAGGCCACCCGTGCCCAGCCCCTTGAGCAGGGCCGAGGCGTTGAGGATGACCCGGTCACCCGGCTCCGGTCGCCCGACCATCCCCGTGTAGGCGAGGGCGCGCACCTCCGACCCGGTCCCGTCGGGCGAAGCCAGCCTCACGGCATACTCCACCGCACCCGGCCACTCACGGATTGTCTCGACGACCGCGCCCTCGCGCCACTGCATCACACCGCGCAGGCTATCGAGTAGCGTCGCAGCCATGAGCGCAGCGACGGGCACGGCCGCCAAGACCGAGCGCCTCCTCAACCTCGTGCTCGTCCTCCTCTACACGCGCCGGCCGCTGTCCAAGGCGCAGATCCGCACCCTCGTGCCCCAGTACGGCGCGACCGCGTCGACCGAGGCCTTCGACCGGATGTTCGAGCGCGACAAGGACGAGCTGCGCGGGCTCGGCGTGCCGCTCGCGACCGAGGAGATCGACGCGTTCCACGAGGACGAGCCCGGCTACCGCATCCACCAGCGCGACTACGCCCTGCCCGACATCGACTTCGAGCCCGACGAGCTGGCCGTCCTCGGCCTCGCCAGCCGCAGCTGGGCGCACGCCTCGATGGCCGGTCCCGCGGCCGAGGCCCTGCGCAAGCTGCGCGCGGCCGGCGTCGAGCGCGACGAGGGCGCCCTCATCGGCATCGAGCCGCGGCTGCGCACGACCGAGCCGGCGTTCGAGGCGGTCAAGGACGCCGTGCTGAGCCGCACCCCGGTCACGTTCGACTACCGCCGCCCGGAGGGCAGCCAGACCCGGACCCGCAACGTGCAGCCCTGGTCGCTCGTCCAGTGGCACGGCCGCTGGTACCTCGCCGGGCACGACCTCGACCGCGAGGACACGCGGGTCTTCCGGCTGTCGCGGATCGACGGCCGCGTCCGCACGGCCGGGCGCCCCGGGTCGTTCGAGGTGCCCGCCGACCACGAGGCCCGTGTCCTCGTCGAGGGCTCCGACGCTGGGGGCGAGGCCCGTCCGGCGCGCGTCCGCGTCCGGCCCGGTGCCGCGCACAGCCTCCGCCGCCGCGCGACGGCCACCGCCGAGACCGACAGCGGGTGGTCCGAGCTGACCGTCGACTTCCACGACGTCGACGGGTTCGCCGCCGAGCTGGCCGGCCACGGTGACGCCGTCGTCGTCGTCGAGCCGCCCGAGCTCCTCGACCGCGTCCGCCGGCACCTGCGGGACACCCTCGCCGCGCACGACGCGAGCGCCTGATGGCCGTCGAGACGGCGACGAGCCGGCTGACCCGCCTCCTGACGATGGTCCCGTGGCTCGTCAACCGCCAGGGCATCGAGCTCGAGGAGGCCGCGCGCGGCCTCGACGTCACGGTCGAGCAGCTCGAGTCCGACCTCAACCTGCTCTTCCTCTGCGGCTACGGGCAGATGCCCGACGAGCTCATCGAGGCGGACTGGGAGGGGGGCCGCGTCTTCGTCGGCAACGCCGACGCGATCTCCCGTCCCCTGCGCCTCGGGGTGGACGAGGCCGTGACGCTCATCGTCGGGCTGCGCACGCTCCTCGACGTCCCCGGGCTCACCGAGCGCGACGCCATCGAGCGCGCCCTGGCCAAGCTCGAGGCCGCGGCCGGCACCTCGGCGGAGCCGGCGGCCCGCGTGTCCGTGGACCTTGCGAGTGCGGGGGTCGACGACGTCGTCCTCGCCCGGGCCCGAGAGGGCGTCCAGCGCCACCGGCGGCTGCACCTCACCTACCACGTGCCCGGACGCGACGAGTCGACCGAGCGTGACGTCGACCCGATGCGGGTCATCGCCGCTGACGGCTACTGGTACCTCGAGGGCTGGTGCCACCGTGCCGTGGGGGTCCGGGTCTTCCGGCTCGACCGCGTGGAGGCCCTCACGGTGCTCGACGAGGACGGCACCCCGCCCGCGGGGGTCTCGCCGCGCGACGTCGGCGACAGCATCTTCAGCCCCACCGAGGACGACCTCGTCGTCACCTTGCGGCTCCTTCCGGGCGCGCTGTGGGTCAGCGACTACTACCCCGTGGAGTCGTCGAGCGACGCCGCGGACGGGTCGCGGACCATCACCCTCCGCACGGCAGACACGGCTTGGCTGGAGCGGCTCGTGCTGCGCCTCGGCGGCCACGCCGTCGTCGTCGCACCCCCGGACCTGCGCAAACGGCTGGCCGACCGGGCCCGCGCAGCCCTGGCTCCGCGCACCCACGACGTAGACTGACTGCAGACCTCTCATCGGAAGAAGGCACAGCCTCATGCTTCGCAACTTCGGGCCCCCCGAGATCATCATCATCGCGGTGCTTCTCATCGTCATCTTCGGCTGGAAGCGCCTTCCCGACGCGGCGCGCAGCCTCGGCCGCTCGGCTCGCGTCTTCAAGTCCGAGGTCGACGAGATGAAGACCGACGGCAAGGACAAGAAGCCCTCCGAGACCGTCACCGGTGAGACGGTGCGTCGTGACGCCGGCGTCGACCTGACGACCCCGCAGGGCACCTCGCCGATCGTCGAGGACGCACCCCGCACCGACAACCTCTCGGGCGAGCAGTCCGGCGACCGCAAGATCGTCTGACCTCTCGTCCCATGGCCCGCGTCGCGAGACCCGGTCGTCCTCGCCTGCCTCGACGGCGCGAGCGTGACCCCGAAGGCAGGATGTCGCTCGGCGACCACCTGCGCGAGTTCCGGCGCCGCATCCTCATCGCGGCGGTCACCGTGCTCGTCGCGGCGGTCGCCGCGGGGCTGAACTACGAGCGGATCTTCACCTTCCTCGCGGCGCCCTTCAACGACTACAAGCGGTCCAACCCGCAGAGCGCGATCAGCCTCAACTTCGGCGAGGCGACGTCGGCCTTCTCCAACCTCATCACGCTGTCGGTCTTCGTCGGGGTCCTCGCCGCGAGCCCGGTGTGGCTGTACCAGGCGTGGGCGTTCGTCGTTCCGGGGCTGACGAAGAAGGAGAAGCGGATCTCGCTGGCGTTCATCGCCGCGACCGTGCCGCTCTTCCTCGGCGGCTGCCTGCTCGGCTACGTCGTGCTGCCGCAGTCGCTCCAGCTCCTCTACGGCTTCTCGCCGTCGGGCACCTCGAACATCCAGCAGGTCTCGGCCTACTTCTCGTTCGTCACCCGCTTCATCCTCGTCTTCGGTGGCGGGTTCCTCTTCCCCGTCTTCCTCGTCGCCTTCAACGCGGTCGGGATCCTGCCCGCGCAGAAGATGATCAAGGGGTGGCGCGTGGCCGTCGTCCTCATCTTCGTGTTCGCAGCCGTGGCCACCCCCACCGCCGACCCGATGACGATGTTCCTGCTCGCCACCCCGCTCATCCTCCTGTACTTCGTCGCCTACGGGATCGCCCGCCTCATCGACCGTCGTCGCGAGAAGGCCCGGCCCGACTGGCTCGAGACCTCGGACGACGAGGCCTCGGCCCTGTGACCGCGAAGCTGCGCGTCGGCATGGTCATCAACCCGACCGCCGGCAAGAACACGGGTGCCCGGATCGGTCGGGAGGCGGCCACGCTCCTCGCCGCCGCGGGGCACGACGTCATCGACCTCTCCGCCATGGACGGGGCGCACGCCTTGGCGCGGGGGCGAGCCGCCATCGCCGACCGCGCGGTCGACTGCGTGGTCGTCGCCGGCGGTGACGGGATGGTCCACCTCGGTGTCAACCTCGTCGCCGGCACCGACGTCCCGCTCGGCATCATCGCCTCGGGCACGGGCAACGACAACGCCCGCGAGCTCGGCCTGCCCGTGCGCGACGCCGCCAAGGCCGTCGAGCGCATCACGCATGGCGGGACCCGTCGCATCGACGCCATCCGCCACGTCACGCCGCGGGGTGAGGACCGCTGGTTCGCCGGCGTTCTCGCGGCCGGGTTCGACGCCATCGTCAACGAGCGCGCCAACGGCTGGCGATGGCCCAAGGGGCAGATGCGCTACAACCTCGCGATCCTGCGCGAGCTCGGCGTCTTCCGCCCGATCCCCTACGTCATCGAGATCGACGGGACGCGTCACGAGACGAGGGCGATGCTCGTCGCGGTCGCCAACGGGCCGTCCTACGGAGGGGGCATGCGGGTGGTGCCGTCGGCGTCCTACGACGACGGGCTCCTCGACGTGCTCGTCCTGCACGAGGTCTCGACCGCGACCCTGCTGCGTGTCTTCCCCAAGGTCTTCACGGGTGCGCACGTCGGCCACCCGGCCGTCGAGATCCTGCAGGGCCGTCGGGTCCGGCTCGAGGCGACCGGGATCGTCGCGTACGCCGACGGGGAGCGATTCGGACCGCTGCCGATGGAGTGCGAGGTCGTCCCGGGCGCCGTGACCGTCCTGACGTAGCCTGACCCGCATGAGCACTCCGGGGCCACATCTCGCGGCATTCACGGCCTCGCTGGAGTTCCCCCTGGACGACTTCCAGGTGCAGGGCTGCCAGTCGGTCGAGGCCGGGCAGGGGGTCCTCGTGGCCGCCCCCACCGGCGCCGGCAAGACGATCGTCGGCGAGTTCGCCGTCCACATGGCCCTCGCCACCGGCCGCAAGGCGTTCTACACGACGCCGATCAAGGCCCTGTCGAACCAGAAGTACCACGACCTCGTCGCCATCCACGGCGTCGACCGGGTCGGCCTGCTCACCGGCGACTCGTCGGTCAACGGCAACGCCCCGGTGGTCGTCATGACCACCGAGGTGCTGCGCAACATGGTGTATGCCGGCAGCTCCACCCTCACCGGACTCGGCTTCGTCGTCATGGACGAGGTCCACTACCTCGCCGACCGCTTCCGGGGCGCCGTCTGGGAGGAGGTCATCATCCACCTGCCGGAGTCGGTGCAGGTGATCTCGCTGTCGGCGACGGTGAGCAACGCGGAGGAGTTCGGCGACTGGCTCGCCGAGGTGCGGGGCAACCACGCCGTCGTCGTCTCGGAGCACCGGCCGGTGCCGTTGTGGCAGCACATGCTCGTCGGCAGCTCGATGTTCGACCTCTTCGTCGACGAGACGGCCGAACCCCGGGAGGACGGGTCGACCCCACGGGTCAACCCGGACCTCGTCCAGGCGATCCGTTCTGCCGAGCAGCGCCGCGTCGACAACGGCTGGGTGCGGGGCAGCACCCGTGACAACGGACGTGGTCGTCACGCGGTGCCGGAGCGCGGGAACGGCTCCGGCGGACGCGACCAGCGCGGGAACGGCTCCGGCGGACGCGACCAGCGCGGGTTCGTCCGCGGCGGACGGCCAGGTGGGGGAGCGACCCGCGCCGAGGTCGTCGCCCAGCTCGACCGCGACGGCCTGCTGCCGGCCATCACCTTCATCTTCAGCCGCATGGGCTGCGAGGGCGCGGTCGGACAGCTGCTCTCGGCCGACACCAGGCTCATCCCGCAGCGTGAGGGGGGTCGCATCCGTCGCCACGTCGAGGAGCGGATGGGCTCGCTCGCCGACGAGGACCTGGGCGTTCTCGGCTACTGGGACTTCGTCGAGGGGCTCTCGCGCGGCTTCGCCTGCCACCACGCCGGGATGCTGCCGCTGTTCCGCGAGATCGTCGAGGAGCTCTTCACCGCCGGTCGGATCCGGGCGGTGTTCGCGACCGAGACCCTCGCCCTCGGCATCAACATGCCGGCCCGGACGGTGGTCCTCGAGAAGCTCGTCAAGTTCAACGGGGAGACGCACGCCGACGTCACACCGGCCGAGTACACCCAGCTCACCGGCCGCGCCGGACGTCGCGGCATCGACATCGAGGGCCACGCGGTCGTGCAGTGGAGCCGGGGGCTGGACCCGCTCGCCGTCGGCGGTCTCGCCTCGACGCGGACCTACCCGTTGCGCTCGAGCTTCCGCCCGACCTACAACATGGCCGTCAACCTCGTGGCGCAGGTCGGCCGCCAGGTGGCGCGCGAGATCCTCGAGACCTCGTTCGCGCAGTTCCAGGCCGACCGGGCGGTCGTCGGGCTCGCCACCAAGGTGCGCCGCAACGACGAGGCCCTCGCCGGCTACGCCGAGTCGATGCACTGCCACCTCGGCGACTTCCGCGAGTACGCCGGGCTGCGCCGCGCCATCGCCGACGCGGAGAAGGACGGCGCCCAGAAGCGGTCGGCCAGCCGCCGGGCCGAGGCCGCGGTCAGCCTCGACGTCCTCAAGGTCGGTGACGTCATCAAGGTGCCCGCCGGTCGGCGGTCGGGGTGGGCCGTCGTGGTCCAGGCGGCGCGGTCGGGCAAGGGAGCGCCCAGCGGACCGGGGGTCGTCACCGAGGACCGGCAGTTCCGCAGGCTCACCCACGTCGACGTCCCCGTGCCGGTCGAGGCCGCCACCCGGATCACCGTCCCGAAGCACTTCAACCCCAAGTCACCGAAGTCGCGCCGCGACCTCGCCACGACGATGCGCATCGCGGTGCCCCACGACCCGCCGCCGAAGGCGGTCAAGGAGCGTGCGGCGCAGGCCGCCCAGGAGAGCGACCGCATCGACCACCTGCGCCGTGAGCTCAAGGCGCACCCCTGCCACCAGTGCCCGGAACGCGAGGACCACGCGCGCTGGGCCGAGCGCTGGTACCGCCTCAGGCGCGAGACGTCCGGGCTCCAGCGCAAGGTCGAGGGCCGCACCAACTCGGTCGCCCGGACCTTCGACCGCATCTGTGTGGTGCTCACCCATCTGGGCTACCTCGACGCCGAGGGGGCCGTGAGCGATCGCGGGGAGCGGCTGCGACGCCTCTACACCGAGCGGGACCTCCTCGCTGCCGAGTGCCTGCGGGCCGACATCTGGAAGCGCCTCGACGCGGCCGGGCTCGCCGCCTGCGTCTCGACCCTGGTGCACGAGCCACGCCACGAGCAGGCCGACCCGTCACCGCGGATGCCGACGGACGACGTGGCCATGGCGGTCGCCGAGATGCAGCGCCGGTGGAGCGAGCTCGACGACCTCGAGGAGGAGCACGGCCTCGAGCGGACCGATGCGCCCGACGGTGGCATGGCGTGGATGGTGCACCGGTGGGCCAGCGGCGAGGGGCTCGACGCCGTCCTCCGCGGGAGCGACATGGCGGCCGGTGACTTCGTGCGCCGGTGCAAGCAGATCGTCGACCTCCTCGGCCAGATCGGCGACGCCGCTCCCGACTCCGAGCTGCGGCGCACGGCCCGCAAGGCGATCGACGGCGTGAGGCGGGGCGTCGTCGCCGCCGACCGGCTCGACTGACCGTCCCCAACTCGCCAATTCCCCCGTTGGGCACGCGACACGCCGCCTGCCGCCCGGCGCGCCGCCAGTCGCGCGGCGCGCCGTGCCCGGCGGCCGGTCAGGGGATCTGGAGGGCCGCGAGGACGCGGTTGATCGGGTTCGTCACGCCGTAGGTCGAGGCGAGCTCGCTCAGCAGCCGCGTGTCCGCCACCGCGGTCGGCAGCGCGATGTCGACGTCGGCCACGGGGGCGTCCAGGGCGACCCGGACGACCCGGGGGGCCACGTCGAGGTAGGCGCTGGCCGCCTCGAGGTTGGTCCGCCGCGCGCCCTTGATGGCCGGGTCACCGTCGGCGACCGCCTTGCGCAGTCCGTCCAGGGACCCGTATGCCGCGATGAGCTGTGCCGCGGTCTTGTCGCCGATGCCCTTGACGCCGGGGAGGCCGTCACTGGTGTCGCCGCGCAGGATCGACATGTCGGCGTAGGCGTCACCGTCGGGGACGGCGTACTTCTCCTGCAGGTAGGCCTGCGTCCCGATGTCCGGCTCACGCACCCCGCCCTTGCCGGTGTAGAGGACGCGGACCCCGTGCGCGTCGTCGATGAGCTGGAGCAGGTCGCGGTCGCCCGTGACGACGTCGATCGCCATCGACCCGCGGTGTCGCTCCACGAGGGTGCCGATGACGTCGTCGGCCTCGAAGCCCGGGGCCCCGAGGCGCGGGATGCCGAGGGCGGCCAGTGCATCCCGGATGAGGGGGACCTGGGGGGTGAGGTCGTCGGGGGACTCCTCGACGACGTCGCTGCCCTCGGTGAGGCGGTGGGTCTTGTACGTCGGGATGAGGTCGACTCGGAACTGCGGACGCCAGTCGTCGTCCCAGCACGCGACGAGGTGGGTCGGCCGGTGCGCGTTGACGAGGGTCGCGATCATGTCGAGGAAGCCGCGCAGCGCGTTGGTCGGGTGCTCGTCGGTGGAGTCCCGCTGGTCCGGCACGCCGAAGAACGCCCGGAAGTAGAGCGAGGCGGAGTCGAGCAGGAGCAGCTTGTCAGCGGGGCGAGGCGTCGTCGACATGAGGCCGAGGGTATTGCACGCTCCTCGTCAGAACGCGCCGATCACCGACTCGGCGACCCCGACGGCGAGCGCCGAGGCGAGCAGGCCGGCCAGGGCGACGTCCAAGACGGTGCGCGGCGAGCCCCTTCTGATCCGGAGTAGTCGGACCACGCCGGTGACCGCGGTGACGACCACGCTCAGCGGCGCGAGGACGAGTGCTCCCACCAGCTCGGCCGCGTCGTGCGGGGTCGGCGTGCAGCCGAAGAACAGACCCTCGCACTGCCCGTTCGCGTTGCGGTCGGGGGCGACCCGGAACCACACCAGCCAGGTCAGCCACAGCACCATGAGCGAGACGAGGACGACGAGCGACCCGCGCGGGGTCCGTCGCGGTGTGTCGGCTGCGGTCATGACGAGCATCGTGCCCCGTGTGACTAGGGTTGGCGACGTGGAGGACCTGGACCGCAAGATCGTGGAGCAGCTCTCGAGCGACGGCCGGATGAGCTACACCGACCTCGGCCGGGCGCTGGGCATGTCGACGTCCGCGGTGCACCAGCGCGTCCGTCGGCTCGAGAAGCGCGGCGTCATCAAGGGCTACACGGCCCGGGTCGACCACGCCGCGGTCGGGGTGGCGATGACCGCCTTCATCTCGATCACGCCGTTGGATCCCGCCGCGCCGGACGACATCCCGGTGCGGATCCGCGACCTGCACGCGGTCGAGGAGTGCCACTCGGTCGCGGGCGACATGAACTACATCCTCAAGGTTCGGGTGGCCACGCCCCTCGAGCTGGAGGAGCTGTTGGCCCGCATCCGGGCCGCGGCCAACGTGTCGACCAAGACGACCGTCGTGCTCTCCACTCCCTGGGAGTAGCTCCCCGCGCCCTGTGGAAAAGTCCGCGGCGACCCCCGGGCTGTTCGGCACGATCGGTCCATGACCTTCCACGACCTGCCACCGCACTCCCGCGACCTGCCCCTCGACGACCCGACCCTGCGGAGCGACCTCGTCGACCTCGTCGTCACGCTCTCGGCCAGGGAGGGCGGATGCGTCGCCCTCCTCCTCCTCGACCACGACCACCGCTGTGCGACACCGATCCTCGTCGAGGAGGTGGGCGCCTCCGACGCGGCAAAGGTCCGCGACGTGCTGCGCACGTTCCTCGGCCGGTTCGACGTCCCAGCGGTGGTGGTCGCCATCGGACGCCCGGGGTCCGGGCTGTTCACCGACGCCGACCGGGCGTGCCACCAGGCCGTGGTCGAGGAGTGCCGGGAGCGGGACGTCACCCTGCTCGGCACCTATCTCGCCTCCGACAACCACGTCCGCGAGATGCCCGACCACCTCCGTGCGGCGTCCTAGCGAGCGATCGGCGCGACCACCGCACGGGTGAGGTCGACGAGGTCGTCGGGCGCCAGCTCGAGGTCGAGCCCGCGGCGCCCACCGGAGACCAGGACGGTGTCGTGCGCACCCGCGGAGCTGTCCAGCACCGTCGGCAACGCCCTCTTCTGCCCGATGGGAGAGATGCCGCCCACGACGTAGCCCGAGCTGCGTTCCGCCGCAACGGGATCGGCCATCACGACTCGCTTGGCGCCCAGCGCCGACGCCATCGCCTTGAGGTCGAGCTGCCGGTCGACGGGCACGATCCCCACGGCCAGACCGGGACCGGTGTCGACGAGCAGCGTCTTGAGGACGCGAGCCGGCTCCACCCCCAGCGCCTCGGCGGCTTCGAGACCGAACGACTCGGCCGCAGGGTCGTGCTCGTAGGCGCGGACGGCATACGCGATCCCGGCGCGGGTCAGCGCGACGGTCGCCGGGGTGCCCACCGAGCCACCGCGGTCCTTGCGTCCCATGACGCGAGGGTATGCGGTCGGGTCACTCGCGCGTGGCGAACGTCCGCAGCAGCGCGGCCGCGCCCGAGAGCACGACGACGACGAGGCCGTAGACCGTCGCCGTCGTCTCCAGGCCCAGCTCGGGCGCGGCGAAACCAGCGGCGACGGCAGGGAGGCCGAACGCGAGGTAGCTGACGACGAACACGCTCGAGAAGAGCTCGCCGCGCTGCTCCGGGCCGACGGTGGGCGTGATCGAGCGCATGATCCCGAGGAACGAGGTGCCGAAGCCCGAGCCGGCCACGACCGCAGCGAGCAGGAAGCCGACGAGCGAGTCCGCGTGCAGCGCGACCAGGCTCAGCACGGTGCCGAGGGCGAGCATCGTCGTGCCGTAGATCGTGACCTGTCGAGCGGTGCGGTGGCGTCCCAGGAAGCAGCTGAGGGATCCCACGCCGGTGAGCACGGCGACGACCGACCCCTGGGCGAGGTGGGAGCTGCCGCCGAGGAGCTGTCCCACGATCGGCGCACCCAACGAGAGGTAGAGCCCGCCGGTGGCCCAGCCGGCGAAGAGGGCCGGGGCGCTGCGCCGGAAGGCGGGACGCGCGGCCGCGGGGATCCCGACCTGCGGCCGCAGCGAGCGGACCCAGCCCTCATGGCGCGGCGAGGTCTCGGGCAGCGCGAGGGAGCCGAGGGCCAGGAGGGCGTAGACCACAGTGAGCGTGGCGAAGACGACGGCCAGGGCTCCTGCGGGGGCGGCGTCGAGCACGGCCCCGGCGACGAGGGCACCGGCGGCGAGCCCGAACAGCGGAGTCACGCTGTTGAGCGTCGCGGCCAGGCCGGGGCGCGAGGCGGGCTCGAGGTCGATGACGGCCGCGGTCATGGCCGACAGCAGCAGGCCCGCGGCGACTCCCTGCACGGCCCGCGAGACGAGGAGCGTCACGACGCTGTCCGCGTGCCAGAAGCCGACCATGCTCGCGGCGAGGACGAGGAAGCCCGCCGCCAGGACGGGGCGCCGGCCGATGTGGTCCGACAGGGAACCGGTGACGAGCAGGGTCGCGAGCAGGGCCAGTGCGTAGACACCGAAGATCGTCGTCATCATGCCCGCGGAGAACCCGATCTCCTGCTGGAGCACCGGGTAGAACGGCGACGGGGCGCTCGCGCCGACCATCATGGCGATGACCGACGCGAGGGCCAGCAGGAACCCCGGGCCGCGGCCCAGGCGTCGCCGACCGCCCCGCGTGGGCGGGGTCGGCCGCTGCTCGACACCTCGACCGGTGCTGGTCCGGGTGCTGGTCGTGCTCATGAAGGGCCTCTCGGAGGAAACGACGGGGTCGACAGCAGTCGAACCCTCACCGCGGCCCGCGCATTCCTCCTGGACGCCGACGAGGGCCTGACCCTCAGGGAGAGGTTCAGGCCCTCGGGGGTCCGGCCTCGTTCAGTCGAGGTCGCGCACCGACGCGTCGCGGCTCGCCACGGCACCGGCGAGGGCTGCTGCGTGCACCTCGTCGACGTCGGTGTTGGTGCGCCACCAGTCCTGTCCGACCTCGGGGAGGGTGTAGATCGGGTCGTAGTAGACGTACTCCCGTGACAGGGCAGCCGCGTCCTCACCCTCGATCGAGGTGCGGTAGTTCTTGCGCCAGAAGGACATCCCCTTGTCGCGGTCGTAGCTGTCGACCTGGTGGACCCAGCGCTTGCCGACGAACGGCACGTCGCAGACGATCCGCGGCGTCGCGAAGCCGGGGAGGTAGCCCATGATCGAGTGCTGCAGGTGCTGGGCCTCGTGCAGCGCGAGCCGCCAGTGCTCCGAGAACGGGATCATGTCGCACATGTAGAAGTAGTACGGCGTGATCATCGCCTCGTCCTGGAGGGCGAAGCAGAGGTCGAGCAGGTCCTCACTCGTGTCGTTGACGCCACGCATGAGGACGCCCTGGTTGCGGACGTCGCGCACGCCCGCCTCGAGCATCGCCGTGGAAGCCGCTGCGACGAGCGGCGTCACCGACTGGGCGTGGTTGACGTGGGTGTGGATCGCCAGCGAGACGCCACGCGAGCGGGCCAGCGCCGAGACCCGCGCGACCCCCTCGACGACGTCGTCCTGGAGCCAGTGCTGGGGCAGGCCCATGAGCGCCTTGGTCGCCAGCCGGATGTCGCGGATGTTGTCGATGCGCAGGAGCTTGTCGAGGAAGCCCTCGAGGTTCTTCCACGGCATGTTGGCGACGTCGCCACCGGAGACGACGACGTCGCGCACCTGCGGCGTGCGCTGGAGGTAGTCGAGCATCGCGGCGTGGCGGTCGACGGGCTTGCCGGCGAGCTTGAGCTTGAGCACCTGGGGCGTCGAGTTCCCGACGAGGTCCATGCGCGTGCAGTGGCCGCAGTACTGCGGGCACGTCGGCAGCATCTCGGCGAGCACCTTGGTCGGGTAGCGGTGGGTCAGGCCCTCGACCGCCCACATGTCGTGCTCGTGGAGGCTGTCGCGGGCCGCGAACGGGTGCGAGGCCCAGTCGGTACGGCGGTCGCTGAAGACGGGGAGCATGTAGCGGCGCACCGGGTCGGCGAGGAAGGCCTCGGTGAACGCGGCGCCGGCGGCGGGCATCGAGCCGTCGGCCCAGCTCATCTCGCTCACCATGGTGTTGAGCATCTGCGGAGGGACGAGCATCGACATCGTCGCGCGCTCGGCCTGGTCGCGCTCGAGGTCCTCGTAGAACGCGTCGGTGAGCAAGTCGCCCATGAGGGTGCGCAGCTGCCCCACGTTCTTGACGCAGTGGGCGCGCTGCCACTGGGCGCTGGCCCAGTCGGTCGCCGTGACCGCCCGCCATCCGGGGAAGCGGGTCCAGTCGGGCTCGACGAGCTCCCGCTGCCGGTAGACGTAGGGCTGCTCGATGTTCGTCGTCATGCATGCGAGGATACGGACAGATCGCCCGCCCGTCACATTCCTACCGCAATATTTGTTGCCGCGTGTCGCCAGACAGGAGAACTTGCGTGTCCGTCCCCTCCAGCGTCGTCTCGTCCCCGCTCGGGGTGCACCGCGTCGTCGACCCCGCGGGGGCGTCCCTCCCGCAGGCCGCCCGCGTCCTCGACACCCGGGCGGAGATCTGGCCCGACGAGGTCCGCATCGACGTCGAGACGCTCAACCTCGACGCCGCCTCCTACCGCCAGCTGCACGACAAGCACGCCGGCGACGGCGCGGCGATCCGCGCCGAGGTCCTCGAGATCGTGGGGGAGCGGGGCAAGATGCAGAACCCCGTGACCGGCAGTGGCGGCATGCTCATCGGCACGGTGGCCGAGGTCGGCCCGGAGTCCCCGCTCGGGCTCCGCCCCGGCGACCGCGTGGCGACGCTCGTCTCGCTCTCGCTCACCCCGCTGTCGATCACCGACGGCCTCGAGCGGTGGGACGGCCAGGGCGAGCGGGTCCCCGCGCGCGGCCACGCGATCCTCTTCGGCCGCTCGATCGCCGCGACCCTGCCCGAGGACCTGTCGCCCGAGCTGGCCCTCATGGTCATGGACGTCTGCGGCGCACCGGCGCTCGTGTCGAGGACCGTCGCGTCGTATGCCGTCCGCCCCGGTCGGGCGGACGACGTCTCGGTCGTCGTGCTCGGGGGAGCGGGCAAGTCCGGCTCCCTCTCGCTGGCCGCCGCCGCGGACGCAGGGGCCACCCGTCGCGTCGCGGTGGTGCGCGACGAGGAGGAGGCCCAGCTCCTGGACGGCACGGGCCTCGCGACCCACGTCGTCGTCGCGGACGCGCGCAACCCGCTGGGCCTGGCCGAGGCGCTCGAGGGCGTCGGCGGCCCGGCCGACCTCACCGTCGTCTGCGTCGACGTCACCGGCTGCGAGCAGCCCGCGATCCTCGCCACCCTCGACGGCGGCACGGTCATCTTCTTCTCCATGGCGACGAGCTTCGCAGCGGCCGCCCTCGGTGCCGAGGGCCTGGCCGCGGACGTCATCATGCTCGTCGGCAACGGCTACGTCCCCGGGCACGCGGCCTACGCGGTGGACCTCCTGCGGCGCGACGCCTCGGTACGGGCCCTGTTCGAGGGCCGGCTCAACGGGTAGCAGGGTAGTTTCGCGGTGTGGCGACGAGCATCTACATCGCGGGGACCCAGGCACGCTCCGGCAAGTCAGCGGTCGCCGTCGGCCTGCTCGAGCAGCTGAGCCGACGGGCCGGCCGCGTGGGGGTGTTCCGGCCGATCGTGCGGGCAGGGGAGCCCGACGAGCTCGTCCGGACGCTGCTGGCCCGGCTGCCCGGCACCCAGTCCGTCGAGCAGGCGTGCGGTGTGACCTACGACGACCTGCACGACGCGCCCGAGCGCGCCATGGGAGCGATCGTCGACCGCTTCCACGACGTCGCGCGTGAGCACGACGTCGTCCTCGTCGTGGGCTCGGACTTCACCGACGTCGCGGCCCCGACCGAGTTCTCCGTCAACGCAGCGGTGGCCGCCAACCTCGGGTCCCGCCTGCTGCTCGTCATCCCGGCCCACGGGCAGGCGCCGTTCGAGGTGGCCACGACTGCGGAGATGGCGGTCGCGGCGGCCCGGGGGGTCCACGCGCACGTGACCGGCGTGGTCGCCAACCAGGTGGAGCCGACCGTGCTGGAGGACGTGAGGTCCGCGGTCGCGGAGCGCGTCGGCGTGCCCGTGCAGGTCCTGCCCGAGACCCCCCTGCTGCGGGCGCCCACCGTCAGGGACCTCATGGACGCCTGCTCGGGCCGGCTCGTGCACGGTGACCCCGCCTCGCTGGACCGCGAGTGCATGGGCCTCGTGGTCGCCGCGATGACGATGCCGCACGTCCTCGACCGCCTCATCGAGGGAGGCGTCGTCATCGTGCCCGGCGACCGCGAGGACGTCGTCATCGGCGTGCTGCTCGCGCACCGGTCCAAGACGTTCCCGAGCCTGTCCGGGATCGTGCTCAACGGCGGCTTCCCGCTGCCCCCGCAGGTGGAGCGGCTCATCGAGGGGCTCGACGTCGTCCTGCCGGTCATCGCCACCGACGGCGGCACCATGGCGACCGCCAGCAGCCTCGGGGCGGCGCGCGGCCGCCTCACCCCGGAGTCCACCCGCAAGCTCGGCGCCGCCGTCGCCATGGTCGAGCGCGGGCTCGACGCGGAGGCGCTCCTCGGGCCGGTCGCGACCACGGGTGGCGGGGCGGTGACGCCGCTGATGTTCGAGCACCGCCTCGTCGACGCGGCCCGCGCGTCGCACGCGCACATCGTCCTGCCCGAGGGCGCCGAGGACCGGATCCTGCTCGCCGCCGACACCGTGCTCGCCCGGGGCATCGCCCGGCTCACCCTCCTCGGCGACGAGGACACGATCCGCTCCCACGCCGCTCGGCTCGGGGTCGACATCGCTGCGGCGGAGGTCATCGACCCCGCCACCAGCCCACTGCGAGAAGGCTTCGCGGCCGAGTACGCCCAGATCCGCGCCCACAAGGGCGTCACCCTCGACCAGGCGCGCGACCGGGTGATCGACCCGTCGTACTTCGGGACGATGATGGTCCACCAGCGGCTCGCCGACGGGATGGTCTCGGGCTGCATCACCACCACGGCCCACACGATCCGCCCGGCGCTCGAGATCGTCCGGACCGCACCGGACGTGTCGGTGGTCTCGAGCGTCTTCCTCATGTGCCTCTCCGACCGGGTCCTCGTCTACGGGGACTGCGCCGTCAACCCCGACCCCACCGCCGAGCAGCTCGCCGACATCGCCATCTCCTCCGCCCGCACGGCGCAGGGCTTCGGCATCGAGCCGCGGGTGGCGATGCTGTCCTACTCGACGGGGGAGTCGGGGACCGGCGCCGACGTCGACAAGGTCCGCGCCGCCACGGCGCTCGTCCACGAGCGCGCGCCCCAGCTGCTCGTCGAGGGACCCATCCAGTACGACGCCGCCGTCGACCCGCACGTCGCCGCGACCAAGCTCAAGGACAGCCCCGTGGCCGGGCGCGCCACCGTCCTCGTCTTCCCCGACCTCAACACCGGCAACAACACCTACAAGGCCGTGCAGCGCAGTGCGTCGGCCGTCGCGATCGGGCCGGTGCTCCAGGGCCTCAACCGGCCGGTCAACGACCTGTCGCGCGGTGCCCTGGTCCGCGACATCGTCAACACGGTGGCCATCACCGCGGTCCAGGCGGGCGCCCGATGAGCGACCCCAGACCGGTCCTCGTCGTCAACGCGGGGTCCTCCTCGCTCAAGTACCAGGTGCTCGACGCCGACACCGGGATCACTGCGGCGACCGGCCTCGTCGAGCGGATCGGCGGACCCGGGCGGCTGCGGCACACGACGCAGGGCGAGAGCCACGAGCAGGACGTCACCTGCCGCGACCACACCGAGGCTCTCGACGCCGCGCGGGCGGCCCTGCGGGAGCACGGGCCCGACCTCGGCGGGATGGGACTGTTCGCCGTCGGGCACCGGGTCGTGCACGGCGGGCCCGACTTCACCCAGCCGGTCGTCATCGACGACGACGTGGTGTCCGCGATCCACGCGCTCGTCCCGCTGGCCCCGCTGCACAACCCCGCCAACCTCGAGGGCATCCGCGGTGCGCGGGCGGCCTTCCCGGACGTCCCGCAGGTCGCCGTCTTCGACACGGCGTTCCACCAGACCCTGCCACCCGAGGCGTACACGTATGCCGTCCCGGCGGGGTGGCGGGAGCACCACAGGGTCCGCCGCTACGGCTTCCACGGGACCTCCCACCGCTACGTCTCGAGGCGCACGGCGGCTCTCCTCGGCCTCGCCCCCGAGGAGTGCAACGTCATCGTCCTGCACCTCGGCAACGGGGCCAGTGCCTGTGCGGTGCGCGGCGGCCGCAGCGTCGACACCTCGATGGGGATCTCCCCGCTCGAAGGCCTCGTCATGGGCACCCGCTCGGGGGACGTCGACCCCGCCCTCGGCGCCTACCTGGGGCGGGTCGCGGGACTCGACGCGACGGCATACGACGAGGCGCTCAACAAGGCCAGCGGCCTCCAGGGGCTCGCCGGTGACTCCGACCTGCGCGAGATCGAGGACCGTCGGGCCGCCGGCGACGCCGACGCCACGCTCGCCTTCGACGTCATGGTCCACCGGCTCCTCAAGTACGTCGGGGCGTATGCCGTCCTGCTCGGCCGGGTCGATGCCATCGCCTTCACCGGCGGCATCGGCGAGAACAGCAGCGCCGTGCGCGCGGCCGTCCTCTCCGGCCTCGGCGTCCTCGGCGTGGCGCTCGACGAGGAGGCCAACGCGTGCCGGGGCGTCGAGCAGCGCGTCACGACGGCGCGGAGTCGGGTCGCGGCCTGGGTCGTGCCGACCGACGAGGAGCTCGAGATCGCCCGGGCCTGCGTTGCCCTGCTCGGCTGACCGAGCTGGCCGGCTGTCGATCTTGCGGCACAAGGGGGTGGTGGCCGAAGGATCGGCGGCATCGTTGGTACTGTGCCGTCGTGTCTCCACGTCCCCGCCCTCTCCTCGAGCTCGACCGGGCCGACGTCCGGCGCGCTCGCTCGCTCGCCCGCACCGTCGGCAGACCGGTCGTGCGGATCGCCAACCAGCACACGACCGTCTCGGTCGAGCGGGCCACTCTGCGCCTCGCCGGCCTCGCGGGGGCTGACCACGAGCGCGTGCCGTGGGTCAACCACCTCGTCGACGCGGTCCGTGAGGGCGCCGGTCTCGAGCACGGCGTCACCCTGCCCGTGTGGGACGCCCTGCGCCGGGGCGCCGCCCCCGACCTGCTGACCCTCGCCCAGATGGCGAGCAGCCGCTCGGTCGACTTCCGGGTCCCCGAGGGCAAGGACGCCACCGCGGCGGCCAGGCAGTCGCGCACGGCCGTGGCACGCGGCATCCGCACCATCGACGCCCAGCGCGCGACGCGCGACCGGCTCATCAAGCGCCACGGCGACCCGAAGCAGCGGCCGTGGATCTACCTCATCGTCGCCACCGGGGACATCCACGAGGACATCCCGCAGGCGCAGGCCGCGGCGCGCGAGGGCGCCGACGTCATCGCCGTCATCCGCTCCACCGGCCAGAGCCTGCTCGACTACGTGCCCGAGGGTGCGACCCGTGAGGGCTACGCCGGCACCTACGCCACCCAGGAGAACTTCCGGCTCATGCGGGCCGCGCTCGACGAGACGAGCAAGGAGGTGGGGCGCTACATCCGCCTCACCAACTACGCGAGCGGTCTCTGCATGCCGGAGATCGCGGCCCTCGCCGGCCTCGAGCGGCTCGACATGATGCTCAACGACTCGATGTACGGGATCCTCTTCCGCGACATCAACCCGATCCGCACCTTCGTCGACCAGCGGTTCAGCCGCCAGGTGCACGCGCGGGCCGGGATCATCATCAACACCGGTGAGGACAACTACCTCACGACGAGCGACGCCGTCGAGGCCGCGCACACGGTGACGGTGAGCCAGCTGCTCAACGAGTACTTCGCGAAGGAGGCCGGGCTCGAGGACTGGCAGCTCGGGCTGGGCCACGCCTTCGAGATCAACCCCGACCTCCACGACAGCTTCCGGATGGAGCTCGCCCACGCGCTGCTCGCCCGCACGCTCTTCCCCGACGCGCCGCTCAAGTGGATGCCGCCGACGAAGCACATGACCGGCGACGTCTTCCGCGGCAACCTCCTCGACGGCTTCTTCAACCTCGCCGGCGCCCTCACCGGGCAGAGCATCCTGCTCGTCGGCATGATGACCGAGGCCGTCGTCACGCCGTGGATCTCCGACCGCGACATCGCCCTCCAGAACGTCCGCTACGTGCTCAACGCCGCGGGCGGGCTGAGCGAGGACTTCCACCCGCCCCGCGACGGCTTCATCCAGACCCGCGCCCGCCAGGTGCTGTCCGAGGCGATCGACCTGCTCCAGGAGATCAACGACGAGCCCGGCAAGGCGCCCCTGCTGGAGGCCATCGCCGACGGCACGTTCGGTGAGATGAAGCGTCCGGCCACGGCCGGCAAGGGCCTCGACGGCGTGGTCGTGCGTGCGGCCGGCTACGACAACCCGGCCATCACCCTGCTCGAGAACGATGAGACCCGATGAGCCACGCCACGAACGCCGACGACGTCAGCAGCCTCCCGCAGGTCATCCGTCCCTACGGTGACCAGACCGGCGACGGCATGGTCCAGGTGTCCTTCACGCTCCCCATGCCGAACGGCAAGCGGGCCGAGGGGGCCGCCCTCCAGCTCGCCGGGAAGATGGGCATCGAGCCGGCGATCGTCGTGCACCACAAGTCCATCGGGGACGGGTTCACGTTCTTCGTCGTCTACGGCTCGGTGAAGCACCTCGTCGAGCCCGGCCTCGTCGAGGTCGTCGAGCGCGAGTTCCCGCTGCTGTCCGGCAAGGAGATCAACGCCGCCATCAAGCGCCGGCTGCACCGCAAGCTCGTCGTCGTCGGTGCGTGCATCGGGACCGACGCCCACACCGTCGGCATCGACGCGATCCTCAACATCAAGGGGTTCGCCGGCGAGAAGGGCCTCGAGTACTACCGCGAGATCAAGGTCGTCAACCTCGGCGCGCAGGTCCTCGTGCCCGACCTCGTCGAGCGGGCGCGCGAGGAGAGGGCCGACGCGGTCCTCGTCAGCCAGGTCGTCACGCAGCGCGACGCGCACATCCACAACACGACGGCGATGTCAGCCGCGTTCCGGGAGGCCTTCCCCACCGGCAAGGTGCCGCTCCTCGTCGTCGGTGGGCCGCGCTTCGAGGAGGGCTCGCAGGACGCCCTCGGGGTCGACCGCATCTTCGGCCGTGGCACCACCCCCGGCGAGGTCGCGAGCTACCTCGTCCACGCCCTCGTGCCGCAGCACGACCCGGCCCAGAGCAAGGGAGCATGAGCACCATGACCGGACGCGACGACCCCACGGGCACGACGGTGCTGCACCGCCGCTACGTGCCCTACAGCCACGCGCACTACGCGGGCAACCTCGTCGACGGGGCGTACTCGCTCGCGGCCTTCGGCGACGTCGCCACCGAGATGTGCATCGTCACCGACGGCGACGAGGGCCTGTTCGCCTCCTACAGCGACGTCCAGTTCCTCGCCCCCGTCCGGGCCGGTGACTGCATCGAGATCGAGGCCACGCTCGTGCGCGTCGGCACCCGCAGCCGCGAGATGGAGTTCGTGGTCCGCGTCGTCGCCCGCGGGACCCCCGAGCGCGGCGAGTCCGCCGCCGACGTCCTCGACCCACCGGTCGTCGCGACGACGGCCCGGGGGGTCGTGGTGGTGCCGGCGCGCTGACGCCGGTGACCTACCGTGGCTCCGTGCCACGACGAATCCCGTATGCCGGCCCACGCACAGCGTGGGTCCCACGCGCCGCGGGTGCCGTCGTCGCCGGTCTGCTCCTCTGGCTCGCCTTCCCCGAGCACGACCTCTGGTGGCTCGCCCCGGTGGCCGTCGCGCTCCTGGGAGCCGTGACGCTCGACGTCGGGGGCCGCCGCGGGTTCGTCCTCGGCCTGCTCGCCGGCTGGGCCTTCTTCGTGCCGGTCCTGTCGTGGTCGGGCGTCTACGTCGGGAAGCTCCCGTGGTTCGCCCTCGCCACCCTCCAGGCGCTCTACGTCGCGCTGATGTGCGCCGTGGTCGGCTTCGTCGGCCGGCGCCTTCGCCCGAGGTGGGGGGACGCGACGTGTGCCGTGATCCCGCTCGCGTGGGTGGTCCAGGAGCTCGCGCGCGGGACGACGCCGTTCGGCGGGTTCCCCTGGGCCCGGCTCGCGTTCAGCCAGGCCGACAGCCCGCTGGCCAACGTCGCGCAGTGGCTCGGGGCGCCCGGTGTGACCTTCGCCGTCGCCGGCGTCGGGACCGCGCTCCTCGTGGCCGTCGCCTCCGTGCGCCGCCACCCCCGGACCGCCGCGGTGGCGGTCGCGGGTGGGGCGGTCGTCCTCGTCCTCTCTGGGCTGGCGACCCCGCCGATCACCGGCCGCCAGGTCACGGTGGGCCTCGTACAGGGCAACGTCCCCCGCGCGGGCCTCGACTTCAACGCCGAGCGCCGGGCGGTGCTCGACAACCACGTCCGCGGCACCGAGCTCATCGGCGAACGCCTCGCGGCGGACCCGCCGGAGAACCTCCCCGCCCCGCTCAGCCTCGTCGTCTGGCCCGAGAACGCCTCGGACATCGACCCGATCCGCAACCCCGACGCGGCCGCCCAGGTGCAGCGCGCGCTCTCGGCCGTCGGCGTGCCGGTCATCGTGGGTGCGGTCCTCCAGGAGCCGCAGCCCGAGGTCTCCAACGTCTCGCTCCTCTACCGGCCCGGGGGAGGGGAGCCGGAGCGCTACGTCAAGAACCATCCCGTGCCCTTCGCCGAGTACATCCCCTACCGCTCGTTCTTCCGGAACTTCAGCGACAAGGTCGACCTCGTCACCAAGGACTTCGCCAGGGGCTCCGAACTGGGCGCGTTCCGCGTCGACGCGTCGTCGGGTGCCTACTGGGCCCTGCCGACCATCTGCTTCGAGGTCGCCTACGACGGGCTGATGCGTGACTCGGTCACCCAGCCGGGCAAGGACGCCGGGCTCATCCTCGTCCAGACCAACAACGCGACCTTCGGCTACACCGCCGAGTCCGAGCAGCAGTTCGCGATCTCGCGGATCCGCGCCATCGAGCACGGGCGCTCGGTCGCGCACGTGTCCACCGTCGGCGTCTCGGGCTTCATCGCCCCCGACGGCTCGGTCACCGGCAAGACCGGCCTCTTCACCGCCGAGCAGGCGGTCGCCCCGGTGACGATCCGGACCGAGCGCACCTTCTCCGACCGGCTCGGCGCCTGGCCGGAGTGGGTCGCCGTGGCGGCGCTCGGCCTGCTGGTCGGCGGCGCGGGTGTCGCGCGGCGAGGCGTTAGGGTCGGACGACCCGATCCGGAGCGACCCACGAAGGACCACGTTGACTGAGCGTCCGAGCCTCGACCGCGTTGTCGTGCTCATCCCCACCTACAACGAGCGCGAGAACCTGCCGACGATCGTCGAGCGGGTGCGCCGTGAGGTCCCCGAGGTCGACGTCTGCGTCCTCGACGACAACTCCCCGGACGGCACCGGCGAGGTCGCCGACGAGCTGGCCCAGGACGACGGACAGGTCCACGTCATCCACCGCGCGGGGAAGCAGGGTCTCGGGGCGGCATACCTCCACGGGTTCGCGTGGGCGCTGGAGCAGGGCTACGACGCGGTCGTCGAGATGGACGCCGACGGGTCCCACCGACCCGAGGACCTGCGGCGCCTCCTCGCGGCCGCCTGCGACGCGGACCTCGTCATCGGCTCGCGCTGGGTGCCGGGCGGGAGGGTCGTCAACTGGCCCACCCACCGCAAGGTGCTCAGCGTGGGCGGCAACATCTACACGCGGGTGCTGCTCGGCATGGACGTCAGTGACGCCACGGCGGGCTACCGGGTCTACCGGGCCTCGGCGCTGCGCGGGCTCGACCTCGCCAGCGTCGAGTCCGCTGGGTACTGCTTCCAGGTCGACCTCACCCGACGGGCCGTCGCCGCCGGCCTCGAGGTCGTCGAGGTGCCGATCACCTTCGTCGAGCGCGAGATCGGCGACTCCAAGATGGACCAGAGCATCGTGCGCGAGTCGCTGGGCCGGATCACCGTCTGGGGAGTCCAGCGGCGCGCCGGGCAGGTGAGGGAACGGCTCGGCGGCCGCGGGCGTTGGCACCAGTTGTGACGCAACCGATCGGCTCCACCCCCTACGCGCGACGTCGCCGTCGGCCGCGCTGGCTGACCTTCGTGCTCGTCGGGCTCGTGGCCGCACCGATCATCGAGATCGCCGTGCTCGTCGTGGTGGGCCGCACCATCGGTGTGGGATGGACCCTCCTCGCGCTCCTGCTCCTCACCCTTCTCGGCACCTGGCTCATGCGACGTGAGGGCTCCCGGACGTGGAAGGCCCTGCGGGAGGCCTCACGCACCGGACGCATGCCGAGCCGGGAGATCGCCGACGGCGCCCTCGTCCTCATCGGTGGCACCTTCCTGCTCCTGCCCGGGTTCGTCAGCGACGTCATCGGGCTGTTCTTCGTGCTGCCGTTCACCCGGGTCTTCGCGCGCCGCCTCCTCGAGGCCTTCGTCGCGAGCCGGGTCCTCGTGCGGATGCCCTTCCCCTCCGGCGGTCCGGGTGGTCCGGGTGGACCCGGCGGGCCTCGCGGGCCGGGGGAGTCCGGCCCCCAGGGCACGATCCGCGGCGAGGTCGTCGACTAGCACGACCGGGACGTCCGCCGGCCACGGCGGGCCCGTGCACCCGAGGGGGTCCGATGTCCTCCTTTTGGGTGACTCCTGCGCCCCGACGGCCGCCCTACCGTGAGGTGTGGGCCGGGTTCGGCTGTTCCTCGACGGGCATGGCCTCGACCTCCTGGTCGTGGCCACGGCCGTCGTCACCGCGACCGCGACGGCCCTGCGCGACGACCTCGAGCACCCGAGCGGACCGCGGTTCGTCGTCGGCATCGTCGGGATCACCGCGGCGGTCCTCGTGCTGCTGGCCCGCCGTCGTTTCCCGTTCGCGGCACCGGCGGCGACGTGGGTGGTGTGCCCGGCGCTCTCCTTCCTCGACGGTCAGCTGATCGTCAACGGGGCCGGCATCCTCGTCGCCGGCATGGGCGCCGCGGTGCTGCTGGGCGCCCATCCGAACGCCGCGCTCTCCCGGCTGGGGCTGGTGGTCGTGCTGGCCGGGGGCCTCACGGTGGTGCGCAACGGCCCCGCCTCCTCCACCGACGACATGATCTCGGTCCCGGTGATGTTCGCCCTCGGGTGGCTCGTCGGGTGGGCCCTGCGCGAGCGCACCGAGCGGACCCGGGCGGCCGAGGAACGGGCGGTGCGCGCCGAGCGCGAGCGCGAGGCGGCCGCCCGGGTGGCCGTGGCGGAGGAGCGCGGCCGGATCGCCCGGGAGCTGCACGACATCGTCGCCCACGCGGTGAGCGTCATCGTCCTGCAGGTCGGCGCGGTCCGCCACCGGCTCCCCGAGAGCGCGACGGAGGAGCGGGAGACGCTGCGCAACGTCGAGGAGGTCGGGCGGACCGCGCTCGCCGAGATGCGCCGGCTCCTCCACGCCATGCGGGAGGAGGGGGACCGGGCCGAGCTCGCGCCACACCCCGGCCTGGGCGACCTCGACCGGTTGCTCACGGACGTCGGCGCGGCCGGCCTGCAGGTGCGGCTGCGGGTCGTCGGGGAGCCGGCGGTCCTGCCCCCGGGGCTCGACCTGTCGGCCTACCGCATCCTCCAGGAGAGCCTCACCAACAGCCTTCGGCACTCCGGGACGGGCACGGCCGACGTCACCCTCGACTACGGAGCCGACGGGCTGCGGCTCGAGGTGCGCGACCACGGCGGCCAGGACCAGGCGACCCCCGACGGACACGGCCACGGGCTCGTCGGCATCCGCGAACGGGTCAAGATCTTCGGTGGGGAGATGACGGCCGGCCCCGCCCCGGGCGGAGGGTTCCTCGTGCGGGCCCGGCTCCCGCTGGGGGACGAGGAACGATGACCATCCGGGTGCTCGTCGTCGACGACCAGTCGATGGTGCGAGCCGGCTTCCGGCTCCTCCTCGCCGACGAGCCGGACATCGAGGTGGTGGCCGAGGCCGGCACCGGCCGGGAGGCGGTCGCCCACGCGGCCCGGCTCGACCCGGACGTCATCCTCATGGACATCCGGATGCCCGAGCTCGACGGGCTCGAGGCCACCCGGCAGATCCTCGCGACGGGCACGTCGGCCAGGGTGCTCATCCTCACCACCTTCGACCTCGACGACTACGTCTTCGAGGCGCTGCGCGCCGGAGCGAGCGGGTTCGTGCTCAAGGACGACCCTCCCGAGCAGCTGCTCGCCGCCGTGCGCACCGTGGCCGCCGGTGACGCGCTGCTGTCCCCGTCCGTCACCAGGAGGGTGATCCGGCACTTCACGAGCGAACGTCGACAGTCCCCGCCACCCGGGGTGGCAGACCTCACCACGCGCGAGCTGGAGGTCTTCGGGCTCATCACGAGAGGGCTGTCCAACGCCGAGATCGGCCGGGAGCTGTTCATCAGCGACACGACGGTCAAGACGCACGTCACGCGGCTGCTGCAGAAGCTCGGCCTGCGCGACCGGGCCCAGGCGATCGTCCTCGCCTACCAGACCGGCCTCTTCGACGCGCCCTGAGCGCGACGTCCTCCCTGAGGACCAGTGCGGGTCGTCGGTTGGTCGTAGCGCAGACACGACCTCGCGACGACGCGCTCCCGCCGTGGCGTCCCTAACGTCGTGGACAGGCACCACAGCACCGGAAGGAGAACCACATGATCACCATCGACAACCTGTCCAGGACCTACGGCTCCACCGTCGCGGTCGACCACGTCAGCTTCGTCGCCGAGGCCGGCCGGGTGACCGGCTTCCTCGGTCCCAACGGGGCCGGCAAGTCCACGACGATGCGGATGATCGTCGGCCTCACCCAGCCCACGACCGGGACGGCCACCATCGCCGGTCGCCGGTTCGCGGACCTGCCCAACCCGGGCGTCGCGGTCGGCGTGATGCTGGACGCGTCCGCCCAGCACGCCGGCCGCACCGGCCGGGAGATCCTCGGCATCGCCCAGCAGACCATGGGCGTGCCCGCCCGCCGCGTCGAGGAGATGCTCGAGCTCGTCAGCCTGACCCCGGCCGAGGCGGACCGGCGGGTGGGGAACTACTCGCTCGGCATGCGCCAGCGGCTCGGGGTGGGCACCGCCCTCATCGGGAACCCCGGGGTCCTCGTCCTCGACGAGCCGGCCAACGGGCTCGACCCGGCCGGCATCCGCTGGATGCGCGACCTGCTCCGTGACTTCGCGGACGGGGGCGGGACCGTCCTCCTGTCCTCGCACCTCCTGCGCGAGGTCGAGATCATCGCCGACGACATCGTCATGATCGGCCAGGGCCGGATCGTCTGCCAAGGCTCCAAGGCGAGCCTGCTGCGCGGCGAGGGCAGCGTCGCCCGGGCCGCGGACCCCCGGGCCCTGCTGCGGGCGCTCCACGCCTCCGGGCACGTCGCCACGGTCACCAGCGACGGCGCCCTGGCCACGGCGGCCGAGCCGTCGGTGGTCGGCCAGGTCGCGATCGAGCACCGGGTGGCGCTCACCGAGCTGCGCGCCGCCGAGAGCGGACTCGAGGACATGTTCCTCGAGCTCACCGCCAACACCCAACGAGACACCCGTCGAGAAAGGACAGTGGCATGACCACCCTCACCCGCACCGTTCCCGCGCAGGCGCTGGACCGCGACGCTCCCATCCCTTTGGCGCGCGTCGTCCGGGTCGAGCTGCGCAAGATGTTCAACACCCGCGCCGGCTTCTGGCTCCTGGCGAGCCTCGTCATCGTGGGCGTCCTCGCCACCATCGGGACGATCCTCTTCGCCCCCGACGACCAGCTCACCCACAACACGTTCGCGGCGGCGATCGGCTTCCCCATGACGATCGTGCTCCCGATCATCGCGATCCTCTCGATCACCGGTGAATGGAGCCAGCGCACCGGGCTGACCACGTTCACGCTCGTCCCGCACCGCGGCCGGGTCCTCGTGGCCAAGACCATCGCCTCGGTGGTCGTCGGGATCGCCGCGATGCTCGTCGCGCTCGTCGTGGGCGTGCTCGGCAACGTCGTCGGCACGACCCTCTCGGGGACCGACCTGGTCTGGGACCTCTCGGCCGCCCAGTTCGGGACCATCGTGGTCGGCAGCCTGCTCTGCCTGCTCACGGGCACGATGCTCGGCATGCTCATCCGGAACTCCCCGGGTGCGCTCGTCACCTACTTCGTCATGACCCTCGTGCTCCCCACCCTCTTCGGGATCCTCGCGGCCAACCAGGCCGACTTCGCGGACGTCCGGCCGTGGGTGGACGCCGAGCTGGCCCGGTCGTTCCTCTTCGAGGGACCGCCGACCGGCCAGCAGTGGGGCCAGGTCGCGACCACGGTCCTGCTGTGGCTGGTGCTGCCGGCCCTGGTCGGCCTCCGGTTCGTCGTGCGCTCGGAGGTGAAGTAGCCCACCCGGGTCGGTGGCCCCGTCGCCTTCGGGCGGCGGGGCCACCGATGTGCCCACGACATGCGGATGCCGTGTGCCCGAGGTGGGCACACGGCATTCGACGTGGGGGAGGGGGACGCCTCAGGCGGACTTCTTCTTGCCCGGCTTCTCGCCGCGGCTCGCGCGCAGCAGGGTGAGGCGCTCCTCGAGGAGCTCCTCGAGCTCGGGGATGGAGCGGCGCTCGAGCAGCATGTCCCAGTGGGTGCGCACGTGCTTGACCGGCTTGGCCTCGGGCTCGGGGCCGCCGCCCTGGAGCTTGGCCTCCTCGCCGCAACGGCACTCCCACACGGCCGGGATCTCGGCCTCGATCGAGAACGGGAGCTCGATGCGGTGGCCCTGGGGGCACAGGTAGGTGGTGATCTGACGCTCGCTCGGGACGACGTTCACGTCCGTCTCCATGCTGAGGGCGCCGAGTCGGCTGCCGCGCAGGCTGCGTTCTGCCATGGGGTTACTCCCAACGAAATGGTGGATCCCGGCGGATGGGTGCAACGCCGGGTGTCACTGAGTGGAACGCCTGAGGACCGGGTGTTTGTTCCGGACAGCGAGGACGTCGCTGCACCCTCGGCGGGGTGGGCGTTCCCGCTGTGACTTGCCTCACGCCGAAACGGCGCGACAGATCAGTCTAGCGGACTCAGACCACTGCTGGCACCTCGTTGCCGGCCTCCCGGATGCCGCGGGGCATGTCCACCTTGGCGAGGAGGACCCCGCCGAGGACGAAGAAGACGATGAGCGCGAGGATCGCCGGCCGGTACGAGTCGGTGAGCTGGTGGACGACACCGAAGATCACGGCGCCGAACCAGCTCGTGCCGCGCTCGAGCGCCTGGTAGAGGCTGAAGAACTCCGCCTCCCGGTCCCGGGGGACCAGCTGCGAGTACATCGACCGGCTCAGTGCCTGCGTTCCGCCCATGACCAGGCCGATGCCGACCCCGAGGGCGAAGAGCGCGGCGAGGGCCTTCTCGGGCACGAAGTAGGCCGAGATGATGACGAGGACCCACATGCCGATGCCGCCGAGCACGGTGCGCCACGCCCCCAGGCGACGGGCGACCTGGCCGAAGATCAGGGCCCCACCGAACGCGACGAACTGCACCATGAGGAAGAGCGTGAGCATGGTCGTCTCGGAGAAGCCGAGCTCGGCCGTCCCGTAGAGGCTCGACTGCCCGATGACGGTCTGGATGCCGTCGTTGAAGAACATGTACGCGACGAGGAAGAGCAGCGTCTGGCGCAGGCCCAGCAGGTGACGGAAGGTGTCCTTGAGCTGCCGGAAGGTCCCCCCGAGCACCCCGGCCTTCGCGGCGACCACCGGCCGCTCCACGCCGCGCATCTGCCACATGCCGAGGACCGGGATCAGGGTGAACAGCCCCCACCACAGGCCGGCCATGAGCATGCTGATCCGTACGGCCTGCCCGGTGCCCCCGAGGGCATCGGCGTTGCTCAGCATGAGGAAGTTGATCGCGAGCAGGATGCCTCCACCGAGGTAGCCCAGGGCCCACCCGCGGGACGACACCTTGTCGCGGTCGTCGGGGTGGGCGATGCGCACGAGGATGGCGTCGTAGACGACCAGCGAGGCCCCGAGCGCGATGCTCGCAACCATGAGGAGCAGGACCCCGAGGCCCCAGTTGGTCCCCTCGACGAGGAACATCGCCGACGCGGCGAGGGCGCCGATGCCGGCGAAGAGGGCCATGAGCCGAGCCGGTCGCTGGGTGCGGTCGGCGATCGCCCCGACGAAGATGAGGAGCAGGGCACCAACGAAGGTCGACAGCCCGACGGTGTAGGGGTGGAGCGAACCCGGGTCGATCGGCAGCCCGAGCACGTTGAGGTCCGTGGTGCAGTCCGCGCCCTCGGCCAGCCCGGGGCACGCCGCCTCGGTCGCGATCGAGGTGAGGTAGGGCCCGAAGAGGACCGTCGCGGTGGTCGTGACGAAGGCGGAGTTGGCCCAGTCGTACCAGTACCACGGACGTTGGTACCGGGCGTTGGTGGCGTAGTCCTCGGCGATGGCGAGGTCTGACTGCGTCGTCATGCGCCGAACTGTCGCACACCCGACCGGGACGGGGGGCGAGTACGTCTACTCAGCCCGCGAACTCCCAGTGCCACGGCTCCGGGGTGGCGCCGCCGGGGCCGGCCCAGCTCGGGTGGAACCAGCCGTAGACCGGCGCGTTCTGCTTCATCCAGAGGTGGGCGGGGGAGCCGAAGTTGTTGATGCCGCCGCAGAGGTCCAGGGCCATGCCGAGACCGTGTCGGCTCGTGCCGGGCCGGGCCGCGAACCGCCCGCGCTTGGCCTTGGTGACGTACTGCTGGCTGAGCGAGCGGTAGGAGTCGGTGACGCAGATCGGGCTGCCGGTCTGCTTGGCGTAGGCCTGGGTCATCGCGTTGAACGCGGCCGCGGCGCGGGGCGAGAGCATCTCGCCCGGCGCCTGCCACAGGGGGCAGAGGGCGCTCGTGGGGTACATGCCGTTGGGGTAGGCGGAGGAGGCGTTGCTGCAGGGCTTGCCGATACCGGCGGAGTCGAACGTCTTGCCGAGCACCTTGACGAGCTTGGTGTATGCCGCCTTGGCCGCCGGGGTCTGGATGCCGGCGAGGTAGGCCGCGATCGGACTGGCCCTGGCCACGTCGGCGGCGTGCGACTTCTGGAGCGCGGTGAGCTTGGTCTGCTGGGTCCGCACGAGGGCGTCGAGCGTGGCCTTCTCGCGGGCGATCTTGGCCGAGGCGTCGGTCGCGGCCTTCTGTGCCGCGCTGCGGCTGGCGGTCAGCTCGTCCTGGCGCTTGGTGAGCACCCGGACCTCATCCACGGCGCGCACCCGTTGGTCGGTGAGGTAGGAGAGGTCACCGAGCGGGTCCCCGACCTCGGCCTCCTCGGCCCGCATGGCGTCGAGGAACGAGAGCAGCTCGCCCCCGGATCCGCCCTCGGCGTAGGCCTGGAAGGCCCACTCGCGCACGATCGCACGGGCCCGGTCCAGTCGGCCCTTGAGGACGCCCAGCTCCACGGCGGCCTGTGCGGCGGACGCGGTGGCGGCCTGCTCGGTCGCCGTGGCTCCGGTCAGCGACTCAAGCAGGGCGTTGGACTGCGAGGCCAGCCCCTGAAGCTCCTTGAGGGCGACCGCGAGACCGCTGTTGGACGCGGTGATCTGCGCCCAGATCTGCTCCGCGGCGGCGACCTGGTTGCCCAGCTCGGTCGTGCTCAGGGTGACGTCGGGGTCGAACGAGGTCGGTCCGTTGTCGGGGTCATCGCTGCGCGGCGGCTGCCACGGCGGCTGCACCGTCGGCTTCGGCGTGGACGTCGGACGCGGGGTGGTGCTGGGCGCCGGTGGCGTCGTGGGTGGTGCCGTCGTCGGCGGGCTGGGGGGAGGAGTCGTGGGGGGCGGGGTCGTCACCGGGGGCGGCGTCGGGTCCGGCGTCGGGTCCGGCGTCGTCGGGTCGGGAGAGGGCGTCGGGTCGGGCGTGGGCTCGGGGGTCGGCTCGGAGATGCCCGGGGGGCTCGGCTCGACCGGCTCCGCGGCGGCGGAACCGAGGGTCAGCGCAACGGCGACCACGGACGCGGCGAGGCCTGCCGCGATCCGCGAGGGGCGAATCCGTTGCATGTGTGAGTCACTCTCCGGGCGCCCGTGCACCCCCTGCGTCGCCGGGGTGTGTCCCGGGCGTCCTGGACCCAGCGTAGAGGAGCCCTCAGGGCCTGTCAGGCGTTGGACTGCTGTCCGATCGCCGCGGTGACCGCCTTCGCGAGGGCCGCGTGACCAGCGTCGTTGGGGTTGGTGCCGCCCTCGACCATGAGGTCGGGCTGGCCCACGAGCGGCTGCTTGGTGTCGAGCGCCACGGCCCCGGCGGCCTTGGCGGCGGCCTGCACGGCCGCCGTCAGCGACGCCAGGGAGTCGGGGACCTCCCGGAGGTCCCACCACGGGTTGACGACGTAGATCCGGGCGTCCGGCAGGGCCTTGCGCAGGCTCGTCAGCGTCGTCGACACGGCCGCCGCGACGTCGTCGGCCGGGAGCCCCGTGTCGTTGCCGCCACCGGTGACGACGACCGTCGACGGCTTCGCGGCCACGACGTCGTCCACCGACTGCGCGAAGTTGGGGCACGGCTCGGCTCCGCACGAACCCTCCGGGCCCCGGCGCAGGTAGCCGGTGCGGGCGTGGCCGAGGTTGACCTCCTTCTGTCCGAGCTCGGCCGCGACGAGGGCCGTCCAGCGCTTCGCCGGGCTGGTCGCCGACGTCCCCTCGGTCACGGAGTCACCAAGGAACACGACCGGTCCGCTGGGTCTCGGTGCCGTCGGCGACGGCGTGGGCGTGCTGGTGGCGCTGCCCGAACCGGAGGCCGATCCCGCCGGGGCGCCCACGGACTGCATCGCGGGTGTGCGGAGGGAGAAGCCGACGAGCACAAGGGTCAGGACCAGCAGACCCGCCAGGGCGCCGTTCTTGAGGCGGTCGTTCATGGGCTGGAGTGTCCCACGCTCCCCGGCGGGAGGAGGGAGGCGCGTCCTGTCCGGTCGAGACACCTCATCGGACAAGAGCGGTCGTCCTGTGTGACGACCCCGCGGGTGGCCTACTTGGACGGGTCCGTCGCCGACGCGCCCGTGGCCCCCACCGTCCGACGCATCGAAGCAGGTGCAGTCGATACACGCTCCCGCGAGACGACCGGCTCAAGCTGTTCGCGCTGACGCTCCAGTGACCGACCCGGTCGCCTGACCTCCGCCGCCGTCCGTCCACAGGGCGGCGGACGGCCGTGCGTCGTCCACAGATCACGGCGGTGCCACTGGTCGGGGGAGCGGTCACGGCAGCACGCTCGGGACTGACATCGGTGCCGGGAGCGGCGGATCGGGGAGTGGAGAATGGCGGCGAAGGCCCTTCGGGAGGACGAGGTCACGACCAACAGCGTCGAGCTCGTCGGCCGGGTCAGCGGTGACCCCGAGTCGCGGGTGCTGCCCAGCGGGGACGTCCTCGTCACCCTCCGACTCGTCGTGCCACGTCCGGCCGGGGGACCCGTCGACACCATCGACCTCGCCTGCTGGTCGGCGTCGTCGCGTCGGGCCGCGGTCAGGCTGACCGACGGTGACACGGTCCACGTCACCGGGGCCCTGCGCCGCCGCTTCTTCCGGACGGCCGGGGGAGCGGCAAGCCGCTACGAGGTCGAGGTCAGCCGGTTGTCGCGGCGTCGGGTCAGTGGGTGAGCTTGAGGCCGACGACGCCGGCGACGATGAGGCCGACGAGCAGCAGCCGCACGGCCGACGCCGGCTCCTCGCCGGTGGCCATCGCCCACCCGACGGTGAGGACGGCACCGATGCCGACCCACACGGCATACGCCGTGCCGACCGGGAGCTCACGCATCGCCCAGGCGAGGCCGCCCATGCTGAGGACGAGCGCGATCCCGAAGGTGACCGACGGCGCGAGACGGGTGAGGCCTTCGGACCTGCCGAGGGCGGTGGCCCAGACGGCTTCGAGCACACCGGAGAGGACGAGGACGATCCATGACATGACGGGCGCTCCTGCGGGCCGTCTTGTCGCGTTCCGGGTACGGCGCCCCTCGTCCGGGAACCCGTGTCGGGCTCTGGTTCGAGGCTCCCATGCGGGGGAGCGGGGGGCAAACCGGCTCGGGCAGGTGCCGCTCAGAGGTCCTTCTCGTAGTAGATCGCGAGCGGCCCCTCGCCGCGCCCCTCGTGGCAGTCGAAGCCGAGGTCCTCGTAGAGGTGGCGGGCCGCCTCGTCGTCCTCGGAGGTGTTGAGGTCGACGTACCCCGCGCCGCGGGCCCGGCAGTGGTCGAGGACGTCCGTGAGGAAGGCGCGACCCAGGCCACGGTTGCGGTGAGCGGGCGCCACGTAGAGCTCGGCGAGGTAGGCCTCGACGAGGTCCGCCCAGGTGGCGGTGCGGAACCGGACGATGGCCAGGCCGACGGCGGGGTCGCCGGCGAGCAGGACGCTGGTGTCGCCACCGTCGACGAGGCGGGTCAGATGCCTCGCCATCTCGTCGACCTCTGGGGCCGGGTCGTCGTACTCCCGCTGGAAGTCGGCGAAGAGCTCTGCGGCGCAGCGGAACTCGTCCGGCGTCCGGGCGACCCTGGCAACCTTGTCGACCACCATCGTTCGAGGCTAGTCGCGAGTCACCCGCTGTGCGAAGGAGATCGTGCGTTCGAGTGCGTGCTGCGCGTCCTCGAGGGCCAGGTCGAACTGGTACTCGTGCCCGAGCTCCGGGGTGTGGTCGTCCTCGTAGAACAGCTCGTCGGTCTCGACGTCGAGCTCACCGAGCCGCGCCGCGAGAGGCCTCGACTGCGTGGCGGTGAGGGGGTCGGCGTTGCCCCCGGTGATGAGGGTCGGCGGAAAGGCCCCGGTGACGTGCCCCACGGCGGACATCTGCCGGGCGGCGGCCGATCCCGCGAAGTCGCGCTCGCCGGTGTAGGCCCACAGCGCCTGCTTCACGCCCCACCCGACGAGCCCGCCGCTTGCGCCCATGGCGGGGACGTCGTAGATGCCGCAGTTGAGGACGACCCCACGCAGTGACCCGACGGGGATCGCCGGGTCGACACCGAGGTCGCGCGCGGTGGCCGGTGAGGTGATCGCCGCGGCCAGCTGCGCGGAGAGCTGGGCGCCGGCGGAGTCGCCGGCGAGCACGATGCGCCTGGGGTCGACGTGCAGCTCGTCGGCGTGGGTCAGGAGGTGGGCGTGGGCGTCGTTGAGCTGGTGGACCGCGGTGGGGTACCGCTGCCCCGGTGCGATCGAGTAGCCGACCGACACCACGGTGAACCCGGCCTGGACGAGGCGCTGGTAGTAGCCGGCGTAGTGCGTGCGATGGCCCGAGATCCACGCGCCACCATGAGTCCACACGATCGTGGGCCGGGCGCCGGTGGCGCCGACGGCCGTGTAGACGTCGAGCAGCGCGTCGGGGTCGTCGTCGCGGTAGGCGACGTCCGCGATGACGTCGGTCGCCGGTGCGTCCACGGCCAGGGCCTCGGTCGTGGCGTCGGCGTCACGGTCGAACAACGCCCGGACGACGAGGGCGCCGGGGGTCGGGCTCAGGCCGAACGCCGCCACGCCCACGACGAGCGGGAGGAGCACGGCCGCGGCGACCCAGCGCAGACGGTGCCGCTCCCGGCGCTGGGGGTGCTCGGGTGCAGCCTGGTCGGGCGGGCCGTCGTCCACCGCTCGGGGCTCCGCTCAGCCCGACGCCGAGAGACGGGCGTCGTTCCCGTCGGGGTCGACGAGGACCACCGCGACGGTGGGGTCCCCGGTCGGCCCGGACACCTGCCGGGCGCCGAGCTCGACCAGTCGTTCGACCTCGGCCCGCAGATCGGCGCCGTCCGCCGCAGCAACCTCGAGGCGCACCCGGTCGGGTCCCAGCCGCGGCATCAGCGGGGGACCGCTCCATGTGACCTTCGACCCGCCGTCCGGTGACTGGATGGCCGTCTCCTCGTCCTGGTCCCACACGAGCGGCCAGCCCAGGGCGCGGCTCCAGAACTGGCCGACCGCCCGGCTCCCGTCACAGTTGACCGCACCGATCCGGTCGGTGTCGGACAGGAACGCGTTGCCCGGTTCGATGACGCACAGCTCGTTGCCCCCCGGGTCGGCCAGGACGACGTGGCGGTCCGCGGCGGTCTGACCGATGTCGATGTGCCGTCCTCCGAGCTCCAGCGCGAGGGCCACCGTCGCTTCCAGGTCCTCCTGCGACGCCGTCGTGAGGTCGAGGTGGATCCGGTTGGGTCCCACCTTCGGCAGCGCGGATCGCTGGACGACCAGGGTGAGCCCGGCGTCGCGTGACCGCACCCGCACCTGGTCCTCGGACACCTGTTCGAGGAGGTCACGGCCGAGCACGCCGGCCCAGAACGAGGCGACGACCATCGGTTCGGTGGCGTCGACGCTCACGGCGGCGAGCGTCAGGCTCATGGAGGTCTCCGTCCGGATCGGGCCCGGCCGCGATCGTGCTGTCGTCGAGCGCCGGACACCGCCGACGTTAGGGTGCGACACCCGGGTCCGCAACGGCGTTTCCCCCTGCCCACGCCTCACGGCATAACGCCGATAATCAACATTATGTCAACTCAGTATGGGGAAGGGCGTGGGAAGGGGCCTCCCCCTCACGTCCCCGAGGGCCGATGACACCGCCGGGCGCGACCCGGAGACAGCGGGCGCAGCGAGCGGCAGGATGGGCACGCGGGCGGCGACGACGTCGGCCCTGAGGAGGCGGTGATGGCAGCCACGCCCGGCACGGACCGTGGAACGCTGTCGGGTCGGCAGGTCTTCTCGTACGCGCTCGGCGACGTCGCCAACAACCTCTCGTTCATGATGACCTCGATGTTCCTCATGGTGTACATGACGGACATCGCCGGCATCTCGGCGGGCGTCGCCGGCACGATCTACGGGGTCACCAAGATCTGGGCCGGCGTCGCCGACCTCGTCGCAGGACAGACGGTCGACCGGTTCGACACCCGGTGGGGTCGCCTGCGTCCCTGGCTGCTCTTCGGCAGCACCCCCCTCGCCATCGTCTTCGTCCTGCTGTTCAGCGCGCCCGCCGGCCTGAGCCCCGCGCTCACCGTCGCCTGGATCTTCCTCTTCGACGCCCTCTTCCAGCTCGCGTACTCTTTCGTCAACATCCCCTACGGCTCCCTGTCCTCGGCGATGACGCAGGACTCCGTCGACCGGTCGAAGTTGTCGGGTGCCCGCTCGGTCGCCAGCTCGCTCACCGGCGTCGTCCTCTCCGCCGTCGTCGCACCCCAGTTCCAGGACACCACCGGCGACCACGTGCGGCTCCAGTTCACGCTGACCACCGCCGCGCTCGGGCTCGTCGCCGTCGCCCTGCACCTCGTCTGCTTCAGGAACAGCAGGGAGGTCGTCGCGCGCGGCGCGACGAAGATCTCGCTCGGGCGCACCGTGCGCATGATCCGCCACAACCGGCCCCTCGTCGTGCTGTGCCTCGCGGCCTTCTTCCTCCTCGCGGCCATCTTCACGATGAACGCCGTCGGCCTGTACTACGCCCGCTACGTGCTGGGCAACGCCGGCTGGTACACGTTCCTGGCGCTCGCCCAGGCCGTCGGCACCGTCGCGGTCGCCTCGATGGTCCCGGGAGTCACCTCGCGGTTCGGCAAGCGCAACGGGTACATCGCGGCCGCGCTCGTGGCGATCCTCGCCTTCGTCCTCATCTACCTCGTGCCCGAGGGCAGCCTGCCCATCGCCGTCGTGGCGTGGTTCCTGTTCGGTGCCGGGACCGGTGGGACCAACGCGCTGATGTTCTCGATGCAGGCTGACACCGTCGACTACGGCGAGTGGAAGACCGGCGTCCGGTCCGAGGGTGGCTCGTACTCGATCCTGTCCTTCATCCGCAAGACCGGTCAGGGCATCGGCGGCTGGGCCGGTGCGGCCCTCATCGGCGCGTACGGGTACGTCCCGCAGGCGCAGGCGCAGGACGCGACGGCCCAGGAGGGCATCCGACTGGCCACCGGCCTGCTGCCGGCAGCCCTCGCGGTGGCCGCCACCGTGGTGATGGTCGGCTACCACCTCACCGTCGAGGACCACAGGATGATCGTGCGTGAGCTCAACGCCCGTCGCTCGACCGGCGCGGTCAGCACGGCACACGGGGTCGAGGCCGCGCGCGTCGTCGTCGACGAGCGCGGTGACGCCCGGGACCTGCTCCTGCGGCCCCGCGACAGGGGGACGCTGCCGGTCGTCACGATCTTCGAACGCGAGGGCTCCGGAGCCACCGAGATCGGTCCTGCGGTGGCCGAGCGGCTCGGCGTCAGGTACGTCCCGCAGAAGTTCACCTCGGACCAGGTCGCGCGGGTGGACACGCGGGCCCTGTCCTCGGACAACGCCTTCGCGCGCTGGCTGCGCACCGTGTCGTACGGGGGAACGCAGGACGCCGACATGGCACGGGCGCTGGACAGCGCCGAGGACCACTCCCTCGCCCAGCAGAACCGCCTCGAGCTGCTCTCGTTCGCGCGGGACGGCGCGGTTATCGCCGGGCGCAACGGGGCCATCGTCCTCGGACGCGCCGTCGGCTCCCTGCACGTGAGGTTGACGGCGCCGCTCGACACCCGCATCGCGCGGGTCCGGTCGAAGACCGGCCTCAGCGAGTCCGAGGCGGAGTCGAGGATCGCCGTCGAGGACCGCGTTCGCGCGGAGATGTCGCGCCTCCTGTACCAGTGGGACCCGCACACCGACGAGTACTACGACCTCGTCATCAACACCGGGACCGTGCCCTACGAGCAGGTCGTCGACACGATCGTCGGTTTCTACCGCAGCAAGTACCCGGAGCAGGGTCCGCCGTCCCCGCAGGGCGACTGACCTCGTGACCGCTCCCCCACCTCACGCCGGTCCACGGTGCCCGGCCCACAGCGCGCTGGCGCGGGTGGCAGCGGCGTCGATGAGCCTCGTCAGCTCGGGCCGCTCCGGCACACGGAAGGACGTGTAGCCGCCGCGCCCACCGGCCACGGGACGTCCATAGGCCTTGGCGGCGACGTGCCCGTCCGGCAGCAACCGCACGTTGAGCGTCGTGAGGACGAACTCCTCCCCCCGCCGGGTGTCCCGCCACTGCAGGGCTTCCGGGATGGTCACGTTGATCGCCAGGGCGCTGACGTCCACGCTCTCGCGCCTCGTCGACCCGTCGTCGGGTGCGGTCATGTCGGGCTCCCTGTCGCCTCGCGTCTTCGCCGAGCGTATGCCGTCCGCGCCAGGACCTCGTCCTTCTCCCACGGGCTCCGTTGTCCTGCGGCAGCATGGGCCATCGAACCTCGAGGAGACGCGCATGGCCTACTCCGTGACGGCGCTCGGACCAGCGACCTGGGACGGCTTCGCCGACCTCGTCGACCGCAACAACGGGATCTTCGGTGGGTGCTGGTGCATCAGCTTCCACCTCGACCGCGGTGAGCGTGGAGGCGACCACCGGGAGGCCAAGCGCGAGCGGGTGCACACCGAGCGCGCGCACGCCGCCCTCGTCGTCGACGACGACGACGGGTCGGTGCAGGGCTGGGCGCAGTTCGGAGACGTCGGCGAGCTCCCGGGCATCAAGCACCGGCGAGCCTACGAGCAGGCCCCTCCCCCGCTGCCGGACTGGCGGATCACGTGCGTCTTCGTCGACAGGCGTCACCGTGGACTGGGAGTCGCCCGCACGGCCGTCGAGGGTGCGATCGACCTCATCGCGCAGGCCGGCGGCGGGCTCGTCGAGGCCATCCCCGAGGTGACGCAGGGGCGTGAGGCACCCGGCCGCTTCCTCTTCAGCGGCACCGTCGAGCTCTTCGAGGACCTCGGGTTCACCCGGGTGCGACAGGTCGGCAAGCACGCGTGGATCGTCCACCGGCGCCTCGAGGCGACGCCGTGAGCAGCGCGGGACTCGCTGCCCACCTGGGCTACGCGCACCGCGAGGGCAACCCCGCCCACCGGGCGGTCCGTTGGCTCGCCGGCACCCGCGCCGGGGCGTGGGCCTTCTCCTACACGCTGCGCCGGGCCGACTCCGTCATCGGTCGGCTCACCGGCGGGCGGCACAGCGCGCCGAGCCTGTTCACCGGGATCGCCGTCCTCACCGTGACGACCGCCGGCCGGCGGTCCGGGGCTGCCCGCACGAGCCACCTCATCGCGACGCCGCTCGGAGACACCCTGGCCCTCATCGGGACGAACTTCGGGCAGCCCGCCACGCCGGCCTGGGTCCTCAACGTCGAGGCGGAACCCCGAGCCGTCGTGACGTACCGCGGCGTCTCTCGTGACGTCATCGCGCGGCCCGCCACACCGGAGGAGGCCGAGGAGGTCTTCGCCCGGTCGGCGAGCTTCTACCCCGGCTACGGCCGTTACCGGCAGCGGATCGGCGGCCGCCGGCGGGTCCGCGTCTTCGTCCTCGAAGCCACGGCACACGAAAGCCGCTGAGGCGCAACGCTCTTCGCATCGGACCGGCCGGGAGCGTGACCGGGTCACCCGAACCGTTCGGCGACGAACGTGGCCAACGTCTCGTGGGACGGATGCCCCCAGCCGATGCAGAACGGGTGCCCCGCGGGGTCGGCGTACACCTGGTGTCCCTCGACCGCGGCGAGGTCGGGGGCGGCCCGCAGCAACCGCGCGCCCAACGACATGACGTGCTCGTGCGCGGACGAGGGGTCCTCCACGTGCAGGTCCAGGTGCACCTGCTGGGGCGACCCGTCCGGCCATTCGGGCGGGACGTGCTGCGGCGCGAGCTGGACGCCGACGCGCCACTCCCCCGTCGCGTCGACGACCGAGTCGAACGCCTCGCCGGCGAAGACGTGACCACCCAGTACACCGGCCCAGAACGCGCTCTCGGTCTGGATGTCGGCCGCGTCGAAGACGACCACGCTGCGTACGAGGTCCATGCCTTCGCACGATAGTCCGACCGGTCGGAGCGCTCAGGTCTTCGCCGCGATGTCCATCCTCACCGTGACGCGGTCACCGAGCTCGACACCCTCCGCAGCACGCACGGCATCCTTGAGCGGCACGACGTAGCCACCGTCCTTCGGCCACAGCGACGTCGTCCACGAGGTCTCCCCCAGCCGCAGCGACACCGGAACCATCCCCCAGCCGTAGCTGACGACCTCGGCGGCGTCACGCACGTCCTCGCACAGGGCCGCCGGCACGGACACGAAGTGGTAGGGCGCCGGACCCCGCCACTCCCACACCTCTGCGGTGAACTCGAGCGCTTCCATGCCCTCAATTTAGGTCCCGAGCCGACAACGCCGGGTGCGCGTCGCGACGAACTCTTGACCCGGCATACCAACTCTTGACCGTAACCGGACCCAGTGCTGACCCAGCGGTTCGTACGTTGGCGGACGGCCGCTCACCGCGGCTGTCCCTGCCAAGGAGCCACACATGCCGACGACCAGTCGCACCCTCGCCGTTCTCGCCGCCACCGCCCTCACCGGCGGTGCCCTCTTCGCCGGCCAGGCCACGGCCGCCGAGGGTGAGACCCCCACCTACTCCGAGTTCAAGGCCTCGACGTTCCAGGACGCCGACCGCACGTTCATCGTCAACGGTGACGAGCCGATGGGCAACGACGGCGAGCTGCACAAGTTCTACGACTCCATGGTCGCCCCGAAGGGCGGCATGGAGGACGGCCTCATCGTCAACACCAGCAACGGTGTCGACACCAAGTGGTCGGCGAGCCAGGCCCTCAACCTCACCTACTGCGTGAGCACGAAGTTCGGCGCCGACTACAGCCGGGTCGTGTCCGCGATGACCGCGGGTGTCGGACAGTGGGAGGCCGCGACGAGCAAGGTCAACTACACGCACGTCACCGCCCAGGACGGCAACTGCACGACGCGCAACAGCTCTGTGCTCTTCTCGGTCGAGCCGACCAAGACCACCCAGTACATCGCGCGTGCCTTCTTCCCGAACACCCCGAAGTCCGGCCGCAACGTCCTCGTCAACGCCGCATCGCTGTACAGCAGCGGCTCCTGGACCCCCTCCAACATCATGGCGCACGAGCTCGGCCACACCCTGGGCTTCCGCCACGAGCACACCCGCCCCGAGGCCGGAACCTGCTTCGAGGACAACAACTGGCGTCCGCTGACCGCCTACGACCGGGCGTCGATCATGCACTACCCCCAGTGCAACGGCTCCTCCACGAACCTCAGCATGACCGAGACCGACCGCGTGGGAGTGCGGTCGCTCTACGGCAGCTGAGGACTGCTCGCTCCTCCCGAGCAGTTCACGTCACCCCCACCGGTCCAGGGGCTCAGGCACCGGTGGGGGTGACGCGTCTCCCCCTGCCCCCGGGTGGACACCGGTGACCGGCGTCAGACCTCGAAGCGGCTCGGGTCCCCGGCGCCGACCCGGAGCACCTCCGGGACGTCACCGGAGAGGTCGACGACCGTCGTCGGCTCGGTGCCGCACTCCCCCGAGTCGATCACCGTGTCGACGACGTGGTCGAGGGTCTCCTTGACCTGCCAGCCGTCGGTCATCGGCTCGTTCTCACCCGGCAGGATGAGCGTGGAGGTGAGCATCGGCTCGCCCAGCTCGGCGAGCAGGGCCTGCACGACGGCGTTCTCGGGGATGCGCACGCCGACGGTCTTCTTCTTCGGGTGCAGGACGCGGCGCGGCACCTCGCCCGTCGCGGGCAGGATGAACGTGTAGGGCCCGGGGGTCGACGCCTTGACCGCCCGGAAGACGGCGTTGTCGACGTGGACGAAGTGCCCGAGCTGCGCGAAGTCGGCGCACACGAGCGTGTAGTGGTGCTTGTCGTCGAGCCGGCGGATGTCGCGGATCCGGTCCTTGGCCGACTGGTTGCCGAGCGCGGCACCCAGCGCGTAGCCGGAGTCCGTCGGGTAGGCGATGAGGCCGCCGTCGCGCAGGGTCTGGACCGCCTGCCGGATGGAGCGCGGCTGCGGGTCGTCGGGGTGCACGTCGAGGTAGCGGGCCACGGCTCAGTCCTCCCGCATGTGGATGGGCGTGCCGAGCAGGACGGTGCGAGAGACCGTGCAGAGGCGGTCGTGCGACTGGCCGATGGCCCGCGGCAGCATGTCGCGGGCCCGGTCGCCGGCCTCGCCCTCGGGGAAGCGCACCCGGAAGCTCACCTCGAGGTCCTCCAGGTAGTTGCCCTTCTCCGGGTCCCGCATCTTGACGCCGGACCCGGTGACGGTGAACTCGACCGGCTCGGCGCGACGGCTCGTGATGAAGTCGACGTCGACCGCGCTGCAGCCCGCGATGGCGGTGAGCAGCAGCTCGACCGGCGTGAAGTCGTCGCTCTCGCCGGTGCCGAGATGGATGGTCCCGCCGCGCACGTTGGTCACGTCGAACTCGCCGTGCGCGGTGCGGGTCATCGTCACGGAGCGGTGCCCCGGTCCGGTGCCGCCGGTCTCGGCCTCGGGTGCGGCGGAGGTCTCGCTCATGTGGTGCTCCATCTCTCGTCGAGGGCTCGCACGACCTTGAGGTCGCGGATGGTGACGGCGCTGCCGGCCAGCTTCTCGAGACGCGCCCCGGCGAGCTTCGCGTTCGGGAAGCCGCTGTCGTACTCGAGCAGGACGTCCCGGCCCACCATGCGTGCCCGCTCCGGTGTCGCGTCGTATGCCGTGAGCGCGTCCCGCGCGGACGGGCTCGGCTCGCTCTTGACGAACGCCACGTAGCGGCGCGCGTCGGCCGTGAGCAGGGGTGGGATCGCCTCGACCTCCCGGGCGAGGTCGTGCAGCTCACGGGGCGAGCGGACCATGGTCGGCACGTCGAAGCCGCACCAGGCGGCGAGCAGCTCCTCGATCACCGACTCGACCTTGGCGCCCGAGCGCATGGTCGAGGTGAGGGCGACGTTGCCCGTCTGGATGTGCGTCTCCACGTCCGTGAAGCCGGCACCGGTGAGGCGCTCGCGCAGCTCGGCCATGGGGACCTTGCGGACGGGCCCAAGGTTGACGGCACGCAGGAAGGCCAGGTGGCGCGGCATACCCGGATCCTGCCAGAGTGGCCGCCATGACCGGCGCACCCGCTGTCCCCGAAGGCCGCATCGTCCTCGTCCGCCACGGCAAGACCGAGTGGAGCGAGTCCGGGCAGCACACCGGTACCACCGACATCTCGCTGACGCCGCAGGGCGAGGCGGACGCGGCGACCCTCGCCGACCGGCTCGCCCGGTACGACGTCGGTCTGGTGCTGTCCTCGCCGATGCAGCGTGCGCGACGCACCGCCGAGATCGCGGGCTACTCCCCCGAGATCGACGACCACCTCGTCGAGTGGGACTACGGCGTCTACGAGGGCCGGACCACCAAGGAGATCCGGGAGGACCTCGGCTACGGGTGGACCGTCTTCGAGCACGGTGTGGCCCCGGGGGCCTCGCCGGGCGAGACGGTCGAGGAGGTGGCGGCCCGGGCGTCCCGGGTCCTGCTGCGCGCGGCGCCGGTGCTTGCGACGCGGGACGTGCTGCTCTTCGGCCACGGACACGCGCTGCGCATCCTCGCCGCGGTGTTCCTGCGGGAGCAGCCACGGTTCGCCGCCCGCATCCTGCTCGACGCGGGCTCGGTGAGCGTGCTCGAGCACGAGCGGGAGCAGCCGGCCATCAGGCTCTGGAACAGCCTCTCCTGACGCCCCACCCGGACGACGCGGACGCCGCGGACGACGCGGACGACGCGGTCAGGGCAGCGGCCAGGTGTGCACCGGCTCGTTGGAGCTCATGTGCTCGGCGTAGAGCTCGAGCATCTGGTGCAGGGCCGTGCGCCGGTCGGACCCGCGTGACTCGAACGCCTTGACCGCCGACGTCTGCCACGTGGCGCCGTTGACACCCTCCTGGCAGCGGGCCTCGATGACGCCCAGGAAGCGCTCGCGCACCGCCTGCGACACGCCCCACTCCTCGAGGCCCTCGTGGGCGAGCGGCAGCAGGTGGCGCAGCACGAGCTCGTCCACGCCCACCTCGCCGAAGCCCGGCCAGTACAGGCGGGCCTCGATGCCGTCTCGGGCGGCGCGGTGGAAGTTCTCCTCGCACGCCGCGAAGCTCATCTTCGTCCACACCGGACGGTCGGTCATGGCGAGCCGGCGGACCGCGCCGTAGTAGAACGCGGCGTTGGCCAGGGTGTCGACGATCGTCGGTCCGGCCGGCAGGACACGGTTCTCGACCCGCAGGTGCGGCCGTCCCTTGACGATGTCGTAGATCGGTCGGTTCCACCGGTAGACGGTCCCGTTGTGCAGGCGGAGCTCGGCGAGGTCGGGGGCCTCCCCCGCCTCGAGCTTGGCCATCGGGTCCTCGTCGGTGCTCTCCGCGAGCAGCGCCGGGAAGTAGCGCACGTTCTCCTCGAACAGGTCGAAGATCGAGGTGATCCAGCGCTCGCCGAAGAAGACCCGGGGTCGGACCCCCTGGTTCTTCAGCTCGACCGGCCGCGTGTCCGTCGCCTGCTTGAACAGCTCGATGCGGGTCTCGGCGTGCAGCCGCTGCCCGAAGAAGAAGGGTGAGTTCGCGGCGAGGGCGACCTGGACCGGAGACAGCGCCTGGGCGGCGTTCCAGTGGTCGGCGAAGTCGGCCGGGGCGACCTGGAGGTGGAGCTGCACGCTCGTGCACGCGGACTCGGGCGCGATCGAGTTGCAGTAGGTGGCGACCCGCTCCCCCTGCGGTCCGGTGATGTCGAGGAAGATGTCCTCGCCGCGGGCGACGAAGATCGAGTCGTTGAGGGCGGTGTAGCGGTTGTTGTCGCTGATCCACTCGCCCTCGTAGTGCTCCGGCATGATCGTCGGCAGGATCCCGATGGCGATGAGCCGAGAGCCGACCTCGCGGGCCTTCGCGTCGGCCGCGTTGAGCGACTCGCGCAGCTCCTGCTCGAGCTCGAGCGCGGAGTCACCGGGCAACGGCCGCGGGGGCACGTTGAGCTCGATGTTGTACTGCGCCAGCTCGGTCTGGTAGCCCGGGTCGGCGATCGCCCCGAGCACCTCGGCGTTGGCGAAGTGCGGGTCGAAGTCGGCGTTGACGAGGTTGAGCTCGATCTCGAGTCCGGTGAGCGGGCGGTCGAACTCGAAGGAGTGCTGGCTGAGCATGCGCTCGAAGACGTCGAGGTTCTGACGCACCTTCTCGCGGTAGCGCTGGCGCTCCTCACGCGTGTAGCTCTGTGCGTTGACCTCGGCACCCACGCCCATCACCTCCGGCTCTCGTCGCTGTGTGGCTCGAAGGGCCCACTCAATCACCATCCGATCATGGCGGGCGAGCGGAACGCCGCTGAATCCGCGTTTCGGTCACCGGCGGTGTCGGTGCCTCGACCTAGCCTCGGTGACGTGCGCATGATCCACACCTCCGACTGGCACCTGGGCCGGGCCTTCCACCAGGTCGGGCTGCAGGACGCCCAGTCGGCCTTCCTCGACCACCTCGTCGAGGTCGTGCGTGCCGAGTCGGTCGACGCGGTGCTCGTCTCGGGTGACGTCTACGACCGCGCGCTGCCCGCCCCGGACACCGTCGCGATGCTCTCCGACGTCGTCGAGCGGCTCATCGACGCCGGAGCCGCGGTGGTCCTGTCCAGCGGCAACCACGACTCCGCCATCCGGCTCGGTTTCGCCTCCCGGGTCCTCGAGCGGTCGGGGCTGCACATCCGGACCAGCCTGGACGACATCGGTCGACCGGTCCTCTTCGGCGACGTCGCGGTCCACCCGCTCCCCTACCTCGAGCCGTCCCTGACCGCCGGTCGACTCGGCGCCACCGATCGCACCCACGCCTCCGTGCTGCGCGCGGCCATGGACCGCGTGCGCGACTCGCTGGCGACCGGGTCCCACCGTCGCTCCGTCGTCATGGCGCACGCCTTCGTCACCGGCGGCGCCACGAGCGACTCCGAGCGCGACATCGCCGTGGGGGGCGTCGCCGCCGTGCCGCCCACGGTCTTCGACGGCGTCGACTACGCAGCGCTGGGGCACTTGCACGGCCGTCAGGAGGTGGCCGACGGCGTCCGCTACTCCGGCTCCCCCGTCGCGATGTCCTTCAGCGAGGCACGGCACACCAAGGGGTCCTGGCTCGTCGACCTCACCGGTGACGCAGAGCCCGCCGTCCACTTCGTCGCCGCCCCGGTCGAGCGCCCGCTCGCCCTGCTCCGTGGCACGCTCGACGACCTCCTCACCGGACGCGAGCACGCGCCGGCCGAGCAGGCGTGGTGCCAGGTCACGCTCACCGACCCGCTGCGCCCGCTCGGCGCGATGGAGCGGCTGCGCGAGCGCTTCCCCCACACCCTCGATCTGCGCTTCGCCCCCACGGGGACGGTGACGACGATGAGCGCGTATGCCGCGTCACTCACGGAGCGCTCCGACCTCGACGTGTGCTGCGACTTCCTCACCCACGTCCGGGGTGGCCACGGCGCCGACGACGCGGAGCGACGGCTCCTCGCCGAGGCCGTCGAGGGGGCCCGGCTGGGCCGTGCCCACGCCGACGGCGAGGGGTCCGCGTCCGGGCGCCGCTCCGGTGCGGCATGAGGATCCACCGGCTCGCCGCCACCGCCTTCGGCCCCTTCCCCGACGAGGTCGAGGTCGACTTCGACACCCTCAGCGCCGCGGGCCTCTTCCTCATCCACGGCCCGACCGGCGCCGGCAAGACGAGCCTGCTCGACGCCATCTGCTTCGCGCTCTTCGCCGACGTGCCCGGTCTGCGGGACAAGCGCGGCATCGTCAGCGACCACGCCGCACCCACGGCCACCCCTTCGGTGGAGCTCGAGTTCACCTCCGGCACTCGGCGGTTCCGGCTGCGCCGCTCCCCGGCGCACTCCCGACCCAAGAAGCGGGGCACCGGCACCATCGAGGCGCCCGCGACCGTGAGCCTGTCCGAGCAGCGACGGGGCGAGTGGACGGTGGTGTCCACCCGCAACGACGAGGCGGCCGAGGTCATCCACGACGTCATCGGGATGGGCAAGGAGCAGTTCGCCAAGGTGGCGATGCTCCCGCAGGGCGAGTTCGCCGCGTTCCTCACCGCCAAGGACGAGGACCGCAGGGGCCTGCTCGAGCAGCTCTTCGACATCTCCCGCTTCGCCGACGTCGAGGGGTGGCTCGTCGAGCAGCGCCGGGCGAGCGAGGCCGAGATGCAGTCGCGTCGCACGGGCATCGACACCGACCTGGCCCGGCTCGCCGACGTCGTCGCCGCCAGTGGGCTGGGCAGCACTGACGACAGCTCTGCCCACGATCCCGGCTCCCCCGCGGTCGATCCGGACTCGCCCGAGGGCATCCGCACACGGCTCGACGACCTCGGTGAGGCTCTCGACGCGCACCTGTCCGAGGCGATGGTCACGCTCGACGTCGCCGTGGCGCACGAGCGGACCGCCGCCGCGGCGGCCGAGCGGGGGCGCGCCCTGACGACCCTGCGTGAGCGGGGCAGGGCGGCCCGGGAGTCCCTCGCCGCCCTGGAGCTCGCGGAGGGCGACGTCGCCGCCGCGCGGCTCGAACACTCCGCCGCCAGCAGGGCTGCGGGCGTGAGCGGGCACCTCGCCGCGCTCACCCGCGCCGAGGCGGAGTCCGGCCAGACCGACGCCACCGCCTCGGCCGCCCGCGCGCGGGTGCTCGCGCTCGTCCCCGCGGCCGACGACCCCACGGCCGTCCTGGCGGCGCTGCACGAGCACGACGACTCCCTGCGCGAGCTGGTGCGCCTGGCGCAGTCGCGTGCTGCCCGCACCCGGCTGCTGCGCGAGCACGTCGAGGCCGTCGAGGCGGCCACGTCCGTCCTCGACACGGCGGACGCCGACCGGGCGGAGGCCCTCACCCGCGTCGGCGAGGCGGAAGCGGCGCTCGCCGACGCCCTCGAGGCCGAGGCCGCCCTCGACGGTGCCGAGCAGACGGCACGGACGGCGAGGGACCGCCACCGGCTCGCCCAGCAGGTCGTCCTCGATGAGGTCACCGTGGCGCGGCTCGCCGCGACCTCGGTCGACGCGCGCACAGCCGCCCAGGACGCCCGCGAGCACGAGCAGGACCTCGTCGCCCAGCGCCTGTCCCAGATGGCCGCCGAGCTCGCCGAGGGCCTCGTCGACGGTTCGGCCTGCCCCGTCTGCGGCGCCGAGGAGCACCCCGTGCCGGCGCACGGTGCCGACCGGGTGAGCGCCGCCGAGCTCGACCGCGCGCGCCGGGTCCACGCCGAGCTCGCCCGCACCGCTCAGGAGAGCGAGTCGGCCGTCGCTGCCGCCCGCGCCCTTCTCCGTGAGGCCCTGCGCGTCCTCGACGCGCAGGAGGCTCGCGACCTCGACCTCGCGGCGATGTCCGCAGCCGCCGACGAGGCGGAGCGAGCCGTCGCCCTCGTGCGCCGTCGCGCTGCCGGCCGACCGGACCTCGGACGCCGGCTCACCGCAGCCCGGGCCGCGGCGGCGCAGGTGGAGGTCGGGGTGACGACGGCGCGGCGCGACCTCGAGCGCGCCACGACCGTCGCCGGGCAGGCGAAGCAGGCCGAGGAGACCGAGGCTGCGACCTCACGCGTCCTCGCCGCCCGGCACGCCGACTGCCCCTGTGGCGTCGGTGCGACGGGTGCCGACCCGCCGCTCGCTGACCGCATGCTCGGCGGCACCGAGGCGGCTCTCGATCCCTCGGCGCTGTCCCGGGTCCATGGCCGGGCCGTGGCCGCCGTGGAGGGCTGGCGTGACGCCGTCGCGCTCCACGAGGCGGCGGCGTCACGGTTCGTCATCGCGCACGCGACCGCCCTGTCCGCCGCCGCGGAGGCCGGCTTCGACTCCCTCGACGACGCGGCGACCGCGGTGCGCGCACCCGCCGCCCTCGACCGGCTCCGGGACCGCCTCCACGACCACGACCGGGCGCGCGCGTCCGCCGAGGCCGTCCTCTCCGACAGCGACGTCCGCGACGCCGAGATCGGCCCCGGGCCCGACCTCGAGGCCCTCGCCGCCTCGGCGCAGCAGGCGCGAGGCGCCCTGCTCACCGCCCAGTCCGCGCAGACCGAGGCCACCGGGGCCCGCACGTCCTTCCTGTCCGTGCGGGCCAGCCTCGTCGCCGCCCTCGATGCCTCCGGCCCGGCCCTCGAGCGGCACCACCGCGTCAAGGAGCTGGCCGACACCTTCGCCGGAGGCGGGCTCAACAACACCCTGCGCATGCGGCTCACCTCCTACGTCCTCGCGGCCCGTCTCGAGAAGGTCGCCCAGCTCGCCAACGAGCGGTTGCGGATCATGGGTGACGGCCGCTACCGGCTCGAGCACTCCGACCGCCTCGCCGCCCGGGGAGCCCGCAGCGGCCTGGGCCTGCGGGTGCTCGACCAGTGGACCGGGGTCAGCCGTGAGACGTCGACCCTGTCCGGGGGTGAGGCGTTCATGGCCTCGCTCGCCCTGGCGCTCGGGCTCGCGGACGCGGTCCGCGAGGAGTCCGGCGGGTTCGACCTCGGCACCCTCTTCGTCGACGAGGGCTTCGGCACGCTCGACGACGAGAGCCTGGAGCAGGTCATCTCCGTCCTCGACTCGCTGCGTGAGGGCGGTCGCGCGGTCGGCGTCGTGTCCCACGTCGCCGAGCTCCGCAGCCGCATCACCAGCCAGCTCTCCGTGCGCAAGACCGCCAGCGGCAGCACGGTCGCCGTCTCGACCCCGGGAGCCGAGAGCGCCGCGTGACCGTGGAGGTCACGCGGCGCCCCGGACCGGCACGGGGTCGTGAGGGTCAGTCCTCGAACGCCTCGGGCGGGGGGCAGGAACAGACGAGGTGACGGTCGCCGTAGGCGCCGTCGATGCGGCGGACCGGCGGCCAGTACTTCGCGAGCGGGTCGACTCCCGGCGGGTAGGCCGCGTCCTGACGGCTGTAGTCGACGTCCCAGTCCCCGGCGAGCGACTGCGCGGTGTGCGGGGCGCCACGCAGGACACTGGTCGCGGCGCTGCCGGACGCGCCCACGGCGTCGATCTCCGCGCGGATCGCGATCATCGCGTCGCAGAAGCGGTCCAGCTCGACCTTGTCCTCGCTCTCGGTCGGCTCCACCATGAGGGTGCCGGCGACGGGGAAGGACATGGTCGGGGCGTGGAAGCCGTAGTCGACGAGCCGCTTGGCGATGTCGTCGACGCTGACGCCCGTCTCCTTCGTGAGCGGTCGGACGTCGAGGATGCACTCGTGGGCGACGAGGCCGCCCTCGCCGGAGTAGAGGACCGGATAGTGGTCGCGCAGGCGGGTCGCCACGTAGTTCGCGTTGAGCACCGCGACCTCCGTCGCGCGGCGCAGACCCGACGCGCCCATGAGCCGCACGTAGGCCCAGGAGATCGGCAGGATCCCCGCCGAGCCGTAGGGGGCCGCCGAGACCGGGCCGACACCGGTCTGCGGGCCGGCCTCGGCGTCGAGCGGGTGGTTGGGCAGGAACGGTGCGAGGTGCTCGCGGCACGCCACCGGCCCGACCCCGGGACCACCGCCACCGTGCGGGATGCAGAACGTCTTGTGGAGGTTGAGGTGCGAGACGTCGGCACCGAACCGGCCGGGCTGGGCGAGGCCGACGAGGGCGTTGAGGTTGGCGCCGTCGACGTAGACCTGGCCGCCCGCGTCGTGGACCATGGCGCACAGGTCGGTGATCGTGTCCTCGAACACCCCGTGCGTCGAGGGGTAGGTCACCATGATCGCGGCGAGCTGGTCGCGGTGCTGCTCGACCTTGGCCTTGAGGTCGTCCATGTCGACGTTGCCCGTGATCTCCGCGGTCTTGACGACGACGACCTTCATGCCGGCCATGACGGCGCTCGCCGCGTTGGTGCCGTGGGCACTGGCCGGGATGAGGCACACGGTGCGCTCGTCGTCCCCCTGCGACCGGTGGTAGGCCGCGATGGCCAGGAGGCCGGAGAGCTCGCCCTGAGACCCGGCGTTCGGCTGGAGCGACACGGCGTCGTAGCCGGTGATGTCGCACAGCCACCGCGACAGCTCGTCGATGAGGTGGCGGATCCCCTCGGTCTGGTCCAGCGGGGCGAACGGGTGGAGGTTCGCGAACTCGGGCCAGGTGATCGCGAGCATCTCGGTCGTCGCGTTGAGCTTCATCGTGCACGAGCCGAGCGGGATCATGCCGCGGTCGAGGGCGAAGTCGCGGTCGGACAGGCGGCGCAGGTAGCGCAGCATCGCCGTCTCGCTGTGGTGGCTCGTGAAGACGGGGTGGGTGAGGTAGTCCGAGGTGCGGAGCAGGGCGCCGTCCCACGTCGGTTCCTCGATGGTGACCCGGCCCGGCTCGGACACGCCGAACGCCCGGCAGACCTTGGCCAGGTCGTCGTGGTCGGTGGTCTCGTCGAGGGAGAGCAGGACGGTGTCACCGTCGTGCCGCCAGAGGTTCGCGCCCTCGGCCAGCGCCGCCGCGACGACCTCGTCGGCCCGGCCCGGCACGCTCACCGAGAGCGTGTCGAAACCCGGCTCGGAGTCGACGTCGACGCCGCCCTCTCGCAGTGCGCCGGCCAGGGTGCTCGCGTGCGCGTGGATGCGCAGTGCGATCGCGCGCAGGCCCCGCGGGCCGTGGTAGACGGCATACATGCTCGCCATGACGGCGAGGAGGACCTGGGCGGTGCAGATGTTCGACGTCGCCTTCTCCCGGCGGATGTGCTGCTCACGGGTCTGCAGCGCGAGGCGGTAGGCCGGCGCGCCGGTGACGTCGACCGACACGCCGACGAGTCGGCCCGGCAGCGTGCGCTCGAGCCCGGACCGGACCGACATGTAGCCGGCGTGCGGTCCACCGAAGGCCATCGGCACTCCGAAGCGCTGGGTGGTGCCCACCGCGATGTCGGCACCCCACTCCCCCGGCGCCGTGGCCAGGGTGAGGGCCATGAGGTCCGCCGCGGCCGTGACGAGCGCCCCGGCCCCGTGGGCCGCCTCGGCGAGGGCCCGGTGGTCGCGCAGCCGCCCGTGGAGGTCGGGGTACTGGACGAGGACCCCGAAGACGTCGCGCCCGCCTGCCGCCTCGGCGAGGGCCTCGCCGGTCGTCACGCCGGTGAGGTCCGCGACGACGACCTCGATGCCGAGCGGCACCGCGCGGGTGCGCATCACGGCCAGCGTCTGCGGGAAGACCGCGTGGTCGACGACGAGCACGGCGTCCTTGGCCGCCTTGCTCGAGCGACGCATGAGGGTCATCGCCTCGGCGGCCGCCGTCGCCTCGTCGAGGAGGGAGGCTCCGGCGGTGCTCAGCCCGGTGAGGTCCGAGACGACCGTCTGGAAGTTGAGGAGGGCCTCGAGGCGGCCCTGCGAGATCTCGGGCTGGTACGGCGTGTACGCCGTGTACCAGGCCGGGTTCTCGAGCACGTTGCGCTGGATCACCGCGGGGGTGAGCGTGCCGTAGTAGCCCAGCCCGATCATCGAGGTGAGCACGCGGTTGCGTGAGGCGAGGCCGCGCAGCTCCTCGACGACGGCCGCCTCGGAGTCGGCGGGCACGATGCCCATCGCGTCGGTGGCCCGGATCGCGTCCGGGACGGCGACGGCGGTGAGGTCGTCCAGGCTCGAGCGGCCGATGACGGCGAGCATCTCGGCGACCTGGGCGTCGTCCGGGCCGATGTGTCGCTCGGCGAACGCGGGCAGCATGGTCGGGTTCGGCATGGTGTCAGTCATGAGGTGAGGCTCCTGGCGCACGGGCGGGCACGGGCCTCCCCATCTGTCGCGGCCTGGGCCGTCTCAGAGGTGCCTGATCCGTGCGGTCCCTTGCGCCTGAGAGGTTCCGGGGAGTTTGCCCCTTCGGCGCCCCGGCTCCGCTGGCGGACCGAGGACTCTCCCGCACGGTGTTGGCGGCAGGCTCAGGGTAACAAACAGCGCGCACCCCGACCGGGGTGCGCGCCGTGAGGTCGCGATGGGTCGTGCGTGGCGGTCAGGCCAGCCGGGCGGCCCGGCGCGCGCTGAGCTCGTCGTCGGGGTGGGCCGCCGGGGTCTCGTCGGCGAGCCGCTCGCTCGGGAGGTGCGACAGGTCACCCTCGACCTCGCGCCACACCTTGCCGACGGCGATCCCGAAGACGCCCTGCCCGCCCTGGAGCAGGTCGATGACCTCCTCGTCGGAGGTGCACTCGTAGACCGAGGCGCCGTCGCTCATGAGGGTGATCTGGGCGAGGTCGTCCACCCCGCGGTCACGCAGCACCTGGACGGCGCCGCGGATCTGCTGGAGGGAGACACCGGTGTCGAGGAGGCGTTTGACGATCTTGAGGGCGAGGACGTCGCGGAAGCCGTAGAGCCGCTGCGACCCGGAGCCGGCCGCACCACGCACCGACGGTTCGACGAGCGAGGTGCGTGCCCAGTAGTCGAGCTGGCGGTAGGTGATCCCGGCCGCCTTGCACGCGGTCGGGCCGCGGAAGCCCATCTCCTCGTCGAGCTCGGGGAGGTCGTCGGTGAACAGCAGGCCCTGCGCCCCGATGGGCAACCGACCCTGGGGGTACTCGTCGATGGCGTTCACGCCAGCCTCCTGCTGCACCTCGGTGCGCTGTAACTACACGGACGTCGTTCTCTTGGGGGTGACGCTAGGGCGCACGGGACCCGGGGTCAACTACCACTGGACCCTGACCTCACGCGTGTCGTGGGCCCCATCCGTAACACTGACCCTCAACTGGAGGGTTGGTCTCCGGTGTCGAAGTCGTCCGCGGACACGTGGTCGAGGAACTCCTTGAACTTCTCCACCTCGTCGTCCTCCTGCTCCCCGGCCATGGCCACACCGGCCTCGTCGAGCAGCTCCTCGGTGGTGACGATCTCGACCCCCACCCGCAGCGCCAGGGCGATCGCGTCGGACGAGCGCGAGTCGATGCTCTGCCCTCCCCCGTCGGCTCCCCCGTCGATGTCGAGCACCGCGTGGAAGACCCCGTCGGTGAGGGCGGTGATGCGGACCCGGTCGAGGTTGTGGCCGAGCTCGTCGAGGACGTTCTTGAGCAGGTCGTGCGTGAGCGGACGCGGCGGCACCACCCCCTGCTGGGCGTAGGCGATCGCGGCCGCCTCGGCGGCCCCCACCCAGATCGGCAGGTAGCGGGTCCCGTCCCGTTCGCGGAGCAGGACGATGGGCTGGTTCGTCGGCATCTCGACCCGAACCCCGAGAACGTCCAGTGGCTTCACGCTCTCACCGTACGTCGTCAGGGACGGGCCAGACCACCCTTGACCAGCGCGGCGTGCAGCTGGAGGCAGAGCCGGGCGACCTCGGCCTGTTCGCGGGCCCGACCGCCGGCTCGCCGGGTGCTCATCGCCTGCTCGACGAGGCCCACCTCGCGGTCCGCCGCGGTGCGGAACGGGCGCAGGTGACGCGCCTCGATCCCGTATGCCGCGAGACCGGCCGCGGCGTGCGCCGCCTGGAGGTCGGTGCCGGAGTAGTGCCCCTCGCCGTCGGGCCGGAGCAGGCCGAAGCCCTCGAGCGAGGTGAGGAGGTCGGCGTGCAGACCGGTGGCGGTGGCCAGCTCGGCGCGGGTGAGCCGGACCTCGCGCCCGTGCTCGAGCGAGGACGCGTCGGGGACGTCGGGGTCCTGCTGGGGCTCGGGGGGGCGCGGGCGGTCGTCGTCCCGGGGTGAGGCCTCGAGGCCGCGGTCGAGCGCGTCGAGCGACTCACGGATGACCTTGAGCGGCCAGAAGCGGTCGCGCTGGGCGCGCAGGACGTACTGGAGCCGGGCGACGTCGGCGCCGGTGTACGTGCGGTAGCCCGACGGCGTGCGCTGCGGCTCGACGAGGCCCTCGCCCTCGAGGAAGCGGATCTTGGAGATGCTGACCTCGGGAAACTCCTCGCGCAGTGCGGCGAGGACCTTCCCGATGGTCAGCGGCCGCTCAGGCCTGCTTGGCGGCATAGAAGACGAGGCGGTACTTGCCGATCTGCACCTCGTCGCCGGTCTGCAGGACCGACTCGTCGATCCGCTCACGGTTGACGTAGGTGCCGTTGAGGGAGCCGACGTCCTTGACGACGAAGCGGCCCTCGGTGCGCTCGAACGTCGCGTGCTTGCGCGACACCGTCACGTCGTCGAGGAAGATGTCGCTCTCGGGGTGGCGGCCCGACGTGACCTCGTCGTCGTCGAGCAGGAAGCGTGCCCCGGTGTTGGGGCCGCGCAGGACGACGAGCAGGGCCGTGCCGGGACGGAGCGCCTCGACGGTGGCCTGGTCGGCCCGCGTGAGGACGTGCTCGCTCTCGTGGACGATGTCGGAGCGTTCGAGCCCTCCCACCGCAGGGATGTGCATCGTCGTCGACGACTCCGGCTCGCGGTCCGGGATCTCACGACTTCGGTCACTCATCAGTGCGGCTCCTTGTCTGCAACGCGACCTTCTGGACCCCTCACCCTAGATGACCGGTCGAGGGATGAACAGGCGCCCACCGGTGAAGGGACGGGGAATCAGCTGAGCTGCTGCTGGTAGCCCTCGACGTCGAGGAGCCCGTCGACGGCGGCGGAGTCGCTGGGACGCAGCTCGTACATCCAGCCCTCGCCGTAGGGGTCGGAGTTGACGAGCTCCGGTGAGGCGTCGAGCGCCTCGTTGACGGCGGTGACCTCGCCGGCCAGGGGCGCGTAGAGGTCGCTCACGGACTTGGTCGACTCGACCTCGCCGCACGCGTCACCCACCGCGACCGTGTCGCCGACCCCGGGGAGGCTGACGTAGACGACGTCACCGAGGGAGTCCTGGGCGAACGAGGTGATCCCGATGCGGACGGCGCCGTCCTCGACCGAGCGCACCCACTCGTGCTCGGCGGTGTAGCGCAGGTCGCTCGGGTACTCGAGGTCGCTCATCGTTGGGCTCCTTCTGGTCCGGGTCAGGACGTGGTTCAGGACGGGGTGGAACTGGGTACGGGTCGAGCGTACTGAGGCTCGGAAACGGACCGCAACGCGGACACCGTCACCTCGTCCTTGGTCTCGACGCCGGCCTCCCCGCCGACGCTGCGGACGGAGTTGGTCACCCCGCCGGGGATCTCCATCGCCGAGGCGAGGGTGGAGCCGTCGCCGATGGCCGTGACGACGAAGGGCGCGGAGACCTCCCTGCCCGAGATGGAGATGCCGCCCTCCCCGTCGGTGAAGAAGGTGCTGGCGACGACCCGGATGCTGTTGATCTCGATCGCCTCGGCGCCGGCGTCACGCAGCTCCTGGAGGGTGTCGAGGAGCAGCGGCGCGGTCACCCGGTTCTCGGGGTCGCGGATGGTGAGGACGATGCCGGGGCCCTTGGCCGGCGCGGTACCGGCGAGGATGGCCAGGGAGTCGAGCCGCTGCTGCGCGGCCTCGCGGGCCTCGGTGAGGCTCGTCGTGTCGCTCTGGAGCCGGTCGCGGGAGAGCCGGAGCGTCTGGATCTCCTCGGCGAGCCGGTTGCCGTCCTGGTCGACGGTGTCGAGGATGCGGATGAGCTCGTCTTCGCGCAGGTCCTCCAGCCCCTCGATCGAGGTCTGGTGGACCTGGGCCGCGATGGCGAAACCGAGCCCGAGCGCGAGCACCGTCGCCAGGACCGTCCCCTTCGTGGGGCGCGGCTTGCCGGCGCGTCGCAGCCGTCGCCACGAACGCTGCGAGTCGTGGCCCTGGGTGCTCATGTCGCCAGCGCTCACGCGTTGAAGAGGTGGCGCCGGATGGACGCGACGTTGGAGAAGATCCGGACCCCGAGGACGACGACGACGCCCGTCGAGAGCTGGCTGCCCACACCCAGCTGGTCACCGAGGAAGACGATGAAGGCCGCGACGACGACGTTGGACAGGAACGAGATGACGAACACCTTGTCGTTGAAGATGCCGTCGAGGACCGCCCGGATGGCACCGAAGACGGCGTCGAGCGCGGCGATGACCGCGATGGGGAGGTAGGGCTGGAGCCAGAGCGGGACCTCGGGCTGGAGCAGGACGCCGACGACGATGCCGACGACGAGGCCCAGGGCGGGGATCACGACGGGTCTCCTTCGGACGATGGCGCCGGGGTCGGCGTTCCTGACTGCTCGAGGGTAACCGCGGGCACTGCGGCCCGGGTGCGCAGCGTGGCGGATGCCGGGATCGTGACCTGCTTGCGCACCGCCGTCTCGGCCCGGATCCCGAAGGAGCTCTTGAGCGTCGAGAGGTAGGTGCCGCCGTTGCCGTCCGCGAACGTGGCCGGGAGCCGTCCCGGGTCGCCGATGGCGGTGAGGACGTAGGGGCGCTTGAGCGGGCGGTAGTCGACGAGGATCGCCTCGCCGGCGAACCGGATCGAGGCCGTCGTGGTGAGCCGTTGCCCGTTGATGGAGACCGCCTCGGCGCCGGCCTCCCAGAGGCTGTTGGTGAGGATCTGTAGGTCGCGGGCGATGACCTTGCCGTCGGTGCTCTCGGTGTCCGCGCGCGGGTCGGGCGCGGAGGCGTCGTCACCGGCCGTCGGCGCGTCGTCGACCGTGACGACGAACGCCGGACCGCGGACCGGCACCGCGCCGGCGACGAGGGACAGTCGCTCGACGTCGGCCGCGAGCGACTCGCTGACGTCGCGCAGGGTCTCGGCGTCGAGGGTGGAGATCTCCGAGCGCAGCGCTCCCGCCTCGGCGGCCCTGGTGTCGACGGTCTCCTGCTGCTGCTCGATGCGCTCGATGAGGCTGGACTTGGTGCGCTGCTTGGTCGTCTCGCCCCCCCGCAGCTGGACCGCCGCGATGCCGACGAGCACCCCGACGAGCACCGCGAAGAGCACGAGCCTGGGCGACGTCAGGCTGGTCGCGCGGGGCAGCCCGGCCCGGTCGCGACGCTCCGCGGCGGCGGCGTACCCCGGGTCGAGGGGACGCTCGATCATCGACGTGATGAGCGTCATCGACGCGTCCGGACGGCGCGGCGGCACGGTGACCTGCGGGCTCACGGGGCCCCCCGCTGGGCGAGCAGGCGGCGCAGCTGGACGACGTACAGGACGCCGGCGACCCAGTACAGGACCGCTCCCCACCACGCGAAGCCCCAACCGACCGGCCGCATGAACGTCGCCAGCGCTCCGTCACCGTCGGCCATGAGCAGGGCCGGGAACGCGTACAGGAGGTTGAAGGTCGCGGCCTTGCCGATGAAGTGCACCGGCAGCCCGGTCCACCCGTGGCGCTGGGCGACGAGGACGACCACCCCCATGAACGCCTCGCGCGCGAAGAGCAGCGCCACGAGCCACCACGGGATGATGTCGCGCCACGCGAGACCGACGAGGGTCGTGACGATGTAGAGCCGGTCGGCGAGGGGGTCGAGGAGCTGGCCGACCCGGGAGACGAGTCCGTAGTGGCGGGCGATCTTGCCGTCGAGGTAGTCGGTGATCCCCGACGCCATGAGGATGACCAGCGCGATCGCGTCGTGCTGGGTCGCGATCGCCCAGATGAACGCGGGGACACCCAGCAGGCGCAACGTCGACAACGCGTTCGGCAGCGTGAGAACACGGTCGACGGGGGCGCTGTCGGTCCCCCGGACGCTCTCACCGGCAGTCATGGGTGCAGCCTATTCGCTCGGGTCCCACGGCCCGGCACGGCTGGCCCGGGGCCGTGTCTACAGTCGGTCCATGACCACCCCGATCCTCTCCGGCGACGCCGACGGCTGGCGGGCGCGCCGCACCGGTGCCAAGTGGCGGCACTACGCCGACGACGTCCTGCCGCTCTGGGTCGCCGAGATGGACGCCGGGCCCTGCCCGCCCGTCGTCGAGGCGGTCACGGCGGCGCTGGTGCGGGGTGACACGGGCTACCCCCTCGGGCACGAGTTCGTCGAGGCCGGCGCCGCGTATGCCGCCGACACCTGGGGGTGGACCCTCGACACCTCGCGCGCGTCACCGGTCGCGGACGTCATGACCGGGGTGAGCGAGGTCGTCCGGCGCGTCACCGACCCCGGCGGTCCGGTCGTCGTCTCGTCGCCGGTCTACAACGCCTTCTTCGACTTCGTCGCCATGACCGGTCGCCGCGTCGTGGACGCGCCGCTGGACGCCTCGGGCCGGCTCGACCCCACGGCCCTCGACACGGCGTTCGGTGAGGCGGCCGCGCGGGGTGAGCGGACGGCATACCTGCTGTGCAACCCCCAGAACCCCACTGGCACCGTGCACACCGCGGACGAGCTGGCCCGGCTGGCCGCGCTCGCGGACCACCACGGCGTCGTCGTCGTCGCCGACGAGATCCACGCCTCGATCGTCCACGACGGGACGTTCACGCCCTACCTCACCGTGCCCGGCGGGGAGCGTGGGGTCAGCCTGGTGTCGGCGACGAAGGCGTGGAACCTCGCCGGACTCCGGGCGGCCCTCGCGGTGGTCGGCTCCGACGCGCACCCCGACGTGGCGTTTCATGAGGTCCACTCCCACGGCGCCAGCCACCTCGGCCAGATCGCGGCCGTCGCCGCGTGGACGGACGGGCGACCGTGGCTCGAGCAGGTGAACCGCGAGCTGGCGGCGAACCGCGACCTGCTGGGTCGCCTTCTCGCGCAACGGCTTCCGCAGGTCGGGTATGCCGCACCGGCCGCGACCTACCTCGCCTGGCTCGACTGCCGGGCCCTCGGTCTCGGCGACGACCCGGCTGCGGCGTTCCGGGAACGGGGCCGGGTGGCGCTCTCGTCCGGGCCGGGCTTCGGCGTCTCCGGGCGCGGCCACGTGCGCCTCAACCTCGCGACGTCGCCCGCAATCGTCACCGAAGCCGTCGAGCGCATGGCAGGGTCGCTCGCGTGAACCCCGACGTGACCCGATGGCTGCTCACCGCGAGCGAGCGCGACAACCCCGCCACCCGGCTCGACGACGCCCACCCCGGCGAGGAGGCGTGGTCGACCGGCAACCTCGTGCGGCCGCTCGTCGACGGCGCGACCTACTTCGCCGAGCTCCACGAGGTGCTCGAGGCGACGACCGAGGGCGACCTCGTGATGTTCGCCGGGTGGCGCATCGACGGCGACCAGCAGCTCACGGACGACCCGTCAAGCTCCCTGCTCGGCGTCCTCGACCGCGCCGAGAACCGGAAGGTGCACGTGCGCGTCCTCGTCTGGCGCTCGCACACCGAGCAGCTCGACTTCTCCGCCGAGGAAAACCGCGAGGTCGCCGAGGACCTCGCCGACGAGGACGACGAGCACGCCGAGGTCATGCTCGACATGCGGGTCCGTCGCGGCGGCTCCCACCACCAGAAGTTCGTCGTCGTCAGGCACCGCGACGACCCCTCCCGCGACGTCGCCTTCGTCGGGGGGATCGACGTCGCCCACTCGCGTCGTGACGACTCCGACCACCACGGCGACCCGCAGCAGCAGGGGCTCGCCGCGGAGTACGGTCCACGCCCCGGCTGGCACGACGTCCACTGCGCCATCAAGGGGCCCGCGGTCGGTGACGTCGAGACGGTCTTCCGCGAGCGCTGGGAGGACCCCGCCCCGCTCACACCGGCCTGGCACTCGAGGCTGCGGGACCGGCTCGGGCGCGTCAAGGACGAGCCGACGCCGCTGCCGCCGACCCGGCCGGCGCCGGATCCCGTCGAGGGTGGCACCCACGTCGTCCAGCTGCTGCGCACCTACCCGCACCGCCACCTCGGTCGGGCCTACCCGTTCGCGCCCCGGGGTGAGCGCTCCATCGCGCGCGCGCACCTCAACGCGATCTCCCGGGCACGCGACCTCATCTACGTCGAGGAGCAGTACCTCTGGTCGTCCTCGGTGACCTCCGCCCTTGCCGAGGCCCTGCGGTCCCACCCCGACCTGCACCTCCTCACCGTCCTCCCCCACCGCCCGGACCTCAGCGGCACGGCCGAGCTGCTGCAGCTCGAGGGCAGGTTCGAGGCCATCGCCCAGCTGTCGGAGGCGGCACCGGACCGCTTCGCGGCATACGGCATCGAGAACCACACCGGCTGGCCCGTCTACGTGCACGCAAAGGTCTTCGTCATCGACGACTGGTACGCGACCATCGGGTCCGACAACGTCAACCGCCGGTCCTGGACGCACGACTCCGAGCTGGCGGCCCTCGTCATCGACGAGTCCGGGGTCGACCACTCGCCCTTCGCCCGCGCACTGCGACTGCGGCTGGCGGCGGAGCACCTCGACCGGCCCCTGTCCGGCCCCGAGCACGAGGCGGCGATGGCCGACTGCGTCTCGGCGCCCGCGATGTTCGCCGCGTACGCCGCGTCCGCGACGGCGTTGCAGTCGTGGCACGACGGCGGGATGCTCGCCCCGCGACCGGCCGGGCGGCTGCGCCGGGTCCACGAACCCGACATCGGCCCGGTCCTCCGGCGCGTGCTGGAGGTGCCCCAGCGGCTCGTCGGGGACCCGGACGGGCGACCCTCGTCGCTGCGTCGACGCCGGTCCTACTGACCCCACGGAACCGATTCGGTCGTGGCGTGGGCCATGGGATAAGGTTCGTTCGCTCTCACGGTGACGTGCGAGCAGGCCACGGGCTGTGGCGCAGCTTGGTAGCGCACTTGACTGGGGGTCAAGGGGTCGCAGGTTCAAATCCTGTCAGCCCGACCAACGCGGCCCTGACCTGTACATACAGGTCAGGGCCTGTTCTCATGCCCCACCCGCCGATGCGCCCGAATCGCCGAGGTCGGCCGCCAAGTCCCCTTTTAGCCTCGATCCACCGATGGGTGGGCTGGGTGCGCGCGTCGGAGCACGAGAATGTCCCTGCGAGGCTAGCGAGTTGGGCTTGCAACGGTCCAAAGCTCGAGCTCACGTCAGGGCATCTCTGGGACAACAACCTCTCACACGATGACAGCGACAAACTGCGGTCTCCGATGATCCGAATCTCGTGTCGTCAGCTGGGCTGGTCCCGGTGATGACGTTGGCCGGTGCTGCCGGGTTGTGTGAGCTTGTCCAAGGGCGCCTCACCGTGGCCACGGACATGGGCGCGAACGCCGGTTTGAAGGTCGCCTCGCTCGTGGCGGGGATGGGAGCCGGAGCCGACAGCACCGATGACATGGCGGTGCCACGGCGGGATGGGCAAGGTGTTCGGGTCCGCGTACGCACCCCCGAATGTTGGGGTCGTTCCTGCGGCCGTTCACCGCCTCTCCTGGGTATCGATCGTCGTGGTCGTGCCCGATCCGTGCCCAGCAGGCGGTCACCCACGAGCCAGGGGGGTTACTCACGGCCACGCCCCGTGCGCACGCCCGCGCGTAGACGTGCCTGCTTCTCAGGCTGGAGACGCGGCTTCGATTCCGTCACCGGCTCCACGTTTTGGCAGGTCAGCGGCGTACCCGTGAGACGAGGTGAGCGTGGCTCCGCGATCCGCTCGAGTGGTGTCTCGTCGACGGCGCGCCTGACCAGTTCGTGACAACTCACGTACGCCTTCCCGCTACGCCAGAAACCATGCGGTCGAGCACGTTGCGGGTTGCTTGCTGGACGCGGGCATCAACGTAACCGTCGCGTCGCAGGGCTAGGGTCCACGCCATCGTGCCTGCGGCGAAGACAACCCCGCCCGCGGGAGTCGTGTAGACGTGGGTGCTCTGAACCTTCTGGACCCCATACGGCGTGGTGTACGGGGACGCCGAGAGCGTTGTCGCATCCTGCCCTGGGGGACGAGGCGCGGCAGGATCCAACCCGTCGGCCTCCACGTCCACCAGCGTCGGGATCTTGTCGCCGTCACGCGCGCCGGAACCGGCCCACACCCAGTGGTCGGCCGCACGGACCACGAGGGGCTTAGCGTCCTTGACGATCCCGTTGTACTGGACCCCGAGGAGGGCCTGCTCCGCACGCGAGCCCGGAGAGCCGAGTTCACGCCACAGGCCGGTTGCGCCGTCGGCACCAGCCTCCGGGTCCGGGGACTTCTTGTAGCAGGTCATCGCCCGGTCCGGTCGACCATCCGCAGACGGGCCGAAGCGAACGTGCCAGTAGACGTTGTTGGCCGACAGGAAAGCCAAACTGGTCCCAGACTCGACTGCGCGCTCCGCCACCTCACGCATGCTGGTCGACCAATACTCGTCGTGCCCGGCGAATACCACGCCAGTATGTCGTGACGGATCGATCCTCCCATCATGCAGGTCGACGCTCGTGGCGTACGTGACGTCGTAACCCAGGTCCTCCACCCATCGAATGAACTCGTGATCCATCTTCATCGCCTCAGGGATCCCTGCCAGCGGAAATGGCCGATCGAAGGAGACACGAACGGCGCGCCCGGTCCCGTCGCGATCGCCAGCCGTCGAGTAGCCGTAGTAGAGGCTGCGGCCCGTCGTGTCATCCATCGGCCACTGGTTGTATGCCAGATAGGTCGCGAAGGGCAGGACGACACACAACGATGCCTTGCGACGGTCGTCGCGCACCACGAAGGGGACGCACGCCCGGTAGCGGGCATCACTCGTCAGCACGGCCACGTAGGCTCCCGACACCCACGCGTCAGGGACCTCAAGGGTCCACGCCGTCCCCCAGTCGCAGCTCAACAGACCCGTGTCGCGATCGGGGTCCGGCACTGATTGGGTCACCCCCGGGAGATCCTGCGCATCAACCGACATCTTGCGCGCCCCCGCTCCGGAGTAGCCGCCGAGCCGGTAGATCTCGATCGAGAAGGTCTGTGGGCGGTCGACTGTCACGTAGAAGTCGATCGACTCGCCGACGTTGACGCTCGTCGCCGAGGCATACCCCTGGATCTGACGTTCCGCGTCGTCCGAGGCGGACGTACCTTGGAGACCAGGCCGCCAAGCACCGGACCCGGCGTTCTTGTTCTCCGCCGTGATCCGGTTCGACCGAGCTCGCACACCTGACGCGGGAGCGCGCTGGGGAGACGTTGCCGTCGACGGACCCCCTTCCTGCGCGCCCTGTTCCGCGCTGCACGCCGCCAGCCCGATCCCGCCGACCGCGGCCCCCCCTGCGATCAACTTCACGGCGTCGCGACGACTGATCTGCTCGTGCATGGAAAAAGGATGACAGGTACGTGCGCATCTGCCGGTCAAGACAGTCCTCAACGTCGCCGAGCCGCATCCCTTGGTCGACGGCGCTCGAAAGCTGAACAATTCGGCGGTGAGAAGTGAACACACGACGATTGGAGAGTGATCACCTTCGCGGACTGGGCGCTCATCAGGAGGCTGGCGACGGAGGGTGCCGTAGGCGCGGATCGCCGAGCGGTTTGGGGATCTCGCCGACGACGGTGGTGAAGGCGGTCGCCTCGGATTCGCCACCTCGGAATGAGAGGTCTCCGACGCCGACAACCTTCACCGTGTTCGAGTCCGGGTGCGGGCGCTGCTGGAGGAGACCCCGGACATGCCGGCGACTGTGCTCGCGGAGCGGGTCGCGTGGACGGGCTCGATCCGATGGTTCCGGGACAAACGTGACGCGGCTGCGGGCGGGCATCGTCGAGTGAATCTGTCGCAGTGAACGCTCACGCGACGAGACTCGGAAGGGAGCGCAGTCCGCTCGTCGTCACCAACAAGGTAACGATCCCTAAGTGTCAAGGGTTATTGGTTTGTGCCCAGGGCGGAGCGGGACGCGCCCGGTGACGGTCACGAGTTCTGCCCGCTGATGCCCATGGGATCTGCCCAACCCTGAGGCGGCATCGACCAGGCGGTACAGGCCTTCGGCCGCGTCCTGAGCCACGCGGAGCAGCCCGATGGGAGCCCCAAGTTGTCATGCGGGCCCCTGGATACAGGGGGCCTGACTGGGAGGGTGGAGCGTCAGGCTCCCATGGGAACGACACCGTCGACCTCGACCGTGGGGGGAAGTCGACGAGCATCCCCGGCGAAAGCTCGATCGCGCTTGAGACCCTTGCGTGCACCACCCGGGGCCGCTGCCAGTGTTCGGTGACTCGTCTCTGTTTGGCGTCCCCAAGAAAGTGATGGCACCTCCCTTGATCCTCTACGGCCACCCGATGTCTCAGCCCCGGCATCTACACCGAAATCTGAGGTCGACCGACGACGTCCTGGCTCAGGGCTCGTCACGGGTGGAGAGCGGCAGGACCAGGACGACGGTGGTGCCCTCGCCTTCGACCGAGTGCAGCTCGAGCTCACCGTGGTGGGCCTCGACGATTGCCTGGACGATCGCCAGCCCGAGGCCCGTGCCGGGGATCGCGCTCGCCGTGGCGTTGCTCGCCCTGAAGAACCGGGAGAACATCCGCTCCATGTCGGCGGCGGGAATCCCGATCCCGTCGTCCCGGCACTGAATGCGCACGCGGGTGGCTTCGACGACGGCAGCGACCGAGACGGTGCCGCCGGTCCGCGAGAACTTCACTGCGTTGCCGATGACGTTGGTCAGCGCGCGGCCGAGCTGCATCGGGTCGCCCTCGACGGTGCACGACCCCGGGATCGAGACCACGTCGAGGCTGACCGCATTGCCCGACGCCTGCGGTTGCAGGTCCTGGACGACGTCGCGGACCACCGCGCTGATGTCGACCGGGACGAAGCTGGGATCCAGTCCGCGGGTCTCGATCCGGTTGAGGACCAGGACGTCCTCGATGAGACCGCGCAGGCGGACGGTGTTGCGGTCGATCACCGTGAGCGCCTTGTGCTGCGCCGGGGACACCTCGCCGAGGTCGCCGTCGGCGAGCATCTCGAGGTAGCCGGCGATCGAGGTCAGCGGCGTGCGCAGCTCATGGCTCACCGTGCCGACGAACTCGTCCTTCTGCCGGTCCAGTGACTCCAGGCGCGCGACGTGCTCGACCTGCTGCCGCACCCGCTCGCCGGTGAGGAAGCTCCGAGCGGTGTAGGCGGTCGCCTGCTGGAGGGCGGTGCGCTCGTGAGGCGTCCACCGTCGTGCCGTCGCCGAGATGAGCAGGATGCCCCCGATGACGCCGTCCCCCACGCCGAGCGGTGTGCCGAGGAAGGCACCGAGCGGCAGCTGCTCGGCCAGGCTCGCGATGAACGGCTGCGTCCGCACCTCGTCGTGGGCGAGGTCCTCGCTCTCCAGGAGGGTTCCGGACACCCAGTGGCCCCGGGCGATGCTCTCCCGTGAGACCGGGGGGACGAGGACGACGCGCGACTCGTCGAGAGCGTCCTCCGGCCAGCACGCCGCGAGTCGCCACCGGCCGTCCCCGGTGCCGTCCTCCAGCTCCGCAGTGAAGATCGCGGCCGTCGTCGACGTCGCCTCTGCGAGGGTCCGCGCCGTGGTCGCCAGGGCCTCGTCGGGCTGGACGCGGCCGCGCAACCGGGTGGCGAGCGAAAGGGTCACCTCCTGCATCCGGATGGCGTCCCGCTGGTCGGCCTCGAGCGAGCGGGTGGTCTCGGTCAGGTGGTTGAAGTCGGCGGCGAGCTCCCTCACGTCACGCGGCCCCGCCGTCTCCCGCGCCAGGGCGGTGCGGTCCCCCATCCTCTGGGCGTGCACGACCTGGCGCACCGCGTCGATGGCCACCGTCAGCGACCGCGCGATGCGCCCCCCGGCATACAGGGCGATGAGCGCCGCGCCCAGTGCTCCCCCGACGAGCAGGGCCATGGCGTCCCGGAGCTGTCCGGTGGACGCCTCGCGGGCGGCGATGCGCTGCGCCGTGAGGTCCTGCCCGATCGCGGCGTTGGCCCGGCGCACCTCGTCGAACACCCGCTTGCCCGCCCGGAAGTCGAGCGTGCCCTGCGAGGCGAGGGCTGCCCGGGATCCGTTGGCGTACTCCCACCACGCGGTGATCGCCCGGTCCTGCGCGGTCAGCCTCTCCGACCACAGCGGGAGCTCGGGAGCGAGCGCCCGGCGCAGCGACTCCTGTTGCGCCTCGGCTCTCGTCTGCGCGCCGTTGAACGGCTCGAGCAGGACCTGGTCACGGGACCCGTCGTACGCGCGCAACCCGGTCTCGGCGTCCGTCAACGTCTGGAGGATGGACGCGTTGGCGTCCGCCGCCGGTCCGTTGAGCGTGGCGAGGTCGTCGACCTGGCGGTAGGCACCGAGCACCGCCACGGTGCCCGCGCCCAGGGCGAGGAGCATGAGCCCGACCAGCAGGAAGACCAGCCGGCGCAGCCGCTGGGTCACCGTCAGCGCACCCCTGGTGCTCACGGCTCCGCCTTCTCGCCGAGTCCGACCCGGGTCATGGTTCCCCAGACCTGCTTCTGGCCGCGCAGACTGGACCACCAGCCCTGGAGGCGCCACCAGGCGGTGAGCTGGCGGTAGCCGAGGTTCTCGGCCACGGCGCCCACGAGCATGACGCCGAGGTCGCGCCACCGCGGGTACTTGCGGAACGTCATCTCCTCCAGCGTCATGGCGGCGAGCGTGACGAGGATCGCGTACCCGTAGGCGACGAGCATGAAGAGGATCGCGAAGGGCACGTTGACGACGTCGAGGGCCAGACCCAGGACGACGAGCAGCAGGCCCCCGAACTCGAGCAGCGGGGCGATGAGCTCGAAGAGCCAGTAGTACGGGACGGCGAGCATCCCGACCCGCCCGTAGCGCGGGTTGAGCATCATGTGCCGGTACTTCCACAGCGTCTCCCAGAGGCCACGGTGCCACCGGGCCCGCTGCTTCCTGAGGACCTTCGTCGTGGACGGGACCTCGGTCCAGCACACCGGCTCACCCACGAACTGCACCCGGTAGTCGCGGCCCTCCCGGCGGAGGTGCCGGTGGACCCGCATGAGGACCTCGAAGTCCTCGCCGATGCTCTCGGTGTCCAGGCCGCCGACCTCGACGAGCACGTCACGGCGGAAGACGCCGAACGCTCCGGAGATCAGGACGAGCGCACCGAGCCGGGACCAGCCCGCCCGTCCGATGAGGAAGGCGCGGAGGTACTCGACGACCTGGATCCGCGGCAGGAGCTGGCGGGGCATCCGCGGCTCCACGAGCCGACCTGCCACCACCCGGCTGCCGTTGGCGGCGCGGATGACGCCGCCGGCGGCCACCACCCGGGTCGGGTCGTCGGCGAACGGGACGGTGACGGTGAGCAGGGCGTCGGGGTCGAGGATGGAGTCCGCGTCGACGAAGACGACCAGCTCTCCGGACGCGGCGTTGATGCCGTGGTTGACGGCGTCGGAGCGACCCGAGTTCGCCTTGCGGATGATCGTCAGCGGCGTCCGACCGTTGCGGGGCACGTGGACCGACAGCAGCTGCGCCCGCACGGGCAGCTCGCGGGGGATCTCGCGGTCGACCTCGACGAGGTCGAAGGCCGCCTCGAGCTCGGCGAAGGTCCCGTCCGTGCTGCCGTCGTCGACGCACACGACCTCGTGGTGCGGGTACCGCAGCGAGAGCAGGGACTGCACGGACTGGACGATGCCGGCGGCCTCGTTGTACATCGGGACGACGACCGTCACCGAGGGGACGAACTCGCTGGCGACCCGCTCCTGACGGCCGGTCTGCTCCACCCGGCGCAGGTGGTGCACGAAGTCCCACGCCGCCAGCGCGATGAAGACGAGGTAGGACGTGTTGATGAGCACGAAGTAGATGAGGATCGGCCACTGCATCGTCGCCAGGAGGTCGACGACCACCTCGCGCATCCCCGGGACGATCTCGTCGGGGCTCATCCTCGCGCTCGATCCAGGTCACGCAGATCCATCAGCTGCACGGTGCCCCTCACCGCGGACCGCGCAGCCTCGGGCGCGCCCTCGTCGACCGACGTGCGGCGGAGCGCGCTGCGCCCCTCCTCGGTCTGGGCGAGTGCGGACGCCGAGGTGACGGCAAGGAAGCGGTCGTCGTCCGCGAGCACCGACACGAGGGCGTCGACCGCGTCGGGCCCGCCCAGCTCACCGAGCGCCCGCGCCGCGGCGCGACGGACAGTGGGTGGCTCGTCCGTGGCGAGCAGGCCCGAGATCGCGGCCACGTCGTCCGGCCGGCCGACGGCGCCCAGGGCCTCGGTCGCGCTGACCCGGACGGTCCGGTCCGGGTCCGTGGCCGCCAGCTCGGCCAGCCTGGCCGTGCAGCCGAGGAAGAGGCTGTGCCCGGCGACCGCTGCGGCGACGTTGCGGACGCCGGGGTCGGCGTCCTCCAGCCCGTCGTGGACGGCCGACTCGGCCTCGACGCCCAGCTGGGTGAGCGTCCCCATCGCGACCGTCGCGGGCACCCCCGGACCCGAGCGTCGTGGGCGCACGGCCCGCAGGACCGCACCCGCGGCCGACGACCCGGCGCGCGGACCCAGGGCGCCCACGGAGCGTGCGGCCACGATGCGCACCTCGGCGGAGCGGTCGTCGAGCATGCGGACGATCTCGGTGGTGAGGGACGGGTCGCGCAGCAGACCGAGGGTGCGGGTGGCACGGGCGCGGCGCACGCTGGAGGTGGCGTCGAGGGAGGCCAGCGCCGTCGACACGCCGTGCCGTTCACGCAGGACGCCCACGAGGTCGTCGGCCGGCGCGCCCCGCACCTTGGTGAGCAGGTCGACGACGGAGCGGTCGAGCACCGACCCCGCGGTGCGGTCGGCGACCAGCCTGCGGCCGGCCTCGCCGGACTCGTCCTCCCCCGCGGCGACGGCGAGCAGGAAGGGCCGCAACGGTGCGAGCCGTGCCGCGGTGACGGCCGCGTTGCGCTGGATCCGGAGCCTGCTGACGATGACGACGAGCGCGAGGACGACGCACAGCAGGAGGACGCCGACGAGGACCTCGTCGACGAAGCCCTGGGCGAGGGTCTGCTGGTCGGTCACCCGGAGCGTGCGATGAGCGCCCCGACGCGGTGCACGAGCTCACGCGGGCTGAACGGCTTGATGAGGTAGTCGTCGGCACCGGTCGAGAACCCCATGTCGACGTCGGTGTCGCGGGAGCGGGCGGTGAGGAGCACGACCCGCACGTCCCGCAGGGCCTCGTCGGCGCGGATCTCGCGGAGGACGTCGATGCCGGACAGTCCCGGCATCATGACGTCGAGCACGGCCAGCTGCGGCGGGTCCCGTCGGATCTCCTCGAGAGCGTCGACGCCGTTGGCGCGGGCGCGGACGTGGTACCCGGACTGGGTGAGCTTGAGCTCGACGAGGTCCCGGATGTCGTCGTCGTCGTCCGCGACGACGACCTGCACGGCTGTCAATGACACGAATGGCCCCTTCCCTTGGACCATCAGAATATAGCCATTGACTAGTCTTTCGCGCCCGGCAGGGAGGCGCCGCGCCGACGACCGGGTCACGTGGCCGTCGCCGCCGAGATGCGGCTCAGAACGCGGTGTAGCCGCCGTCGGCGACGAGCACGGAGCCGGTGACGAAGCTCGACGCGTCGCTGGCGAGGAAGACGACGGCCGGGGCGAGCTCCTCGACGGAGCCGTACCGCTGCATCGGCGCGTCCTCGATCCAGTGCCGGCGGAACCGGGGCTCGTCCACGGGGGACATGTCGGTCTTGATGTAGCCCGGAGCGAGGGCGTTGACGCGCACCCCGGAGGGGCCCCACTCCGCGGCCAGGCTTCGGGTCAGGTGGTGCACAGCGGCCTTCGAGGCGTTGTATGCCGGCTGCCACTGGGGGCGGTTGACGACGAGACCGGACATCGAGCCGATGTTGACGATGACCCCCGAGCGCTGGGCGACGAAGTGGCGGCCGTACGTGCGGGCGCACCGCCACACCGCGTCGAGGTTGACGTCCATGACGTGGCGCCAGTCCTCGTCGGTGACCTCGAGCGCCGGGGCGTGCACGCAGGCGCCGGCGTTGTTGATGAGGACGTCGACCCGGCCGAACCGCTCGAGGGTGGACTCGAGCGTGCGCGTCACGTCGTCGGCGACGGTGACGTCGGCTCGCGTGAAGTCGGCGTCGAGGCCGCGCGCGGACAGGCCGTCGGCGACGTGGCGGCCCCGCTCGGCGTCGCGGCCGACGAGCATCACCGAGGCCCCCGCGTCGGCCAGTGCCGCGGCGAACCCCTCCCCGAGCCCTCGGGTGCCGCCGGTGACGACGGCCACCCGGCCGTCGAGGCTGAAGCGGTCCATCGCGTTCATGTCACTGTCCTCACCGTGGGGGTCGTAGGCGGTCCACCGGTTCACGGCCCACGCGCCGGGGCTCATGTGAGCACCGGCACCACCGCGAACGCTCAAACGTTACGCTCGGTGTCAAGAGTCGGCACGAGACGAGCGAGGACCGATGGCAGCGCCACCCCACGCACCGTTCTCCGGCCCGGTCGAGGCCATCGTGGCCGCCCGCGTCGCCCGCATGCACTACCTCGAGGACCGCTCCAAGGTGCAGATCGCCGAGGAGCTGGGGGTGACGCGGTTCAAGGTCGCACGCCTCCTCGACCTGGCGCGCAGCAGCGGCCTCGTGCGGATCACCGTGGCCGGAGTCGGCGCGCTCGAGCTGGAGCTCGGCCGGCGGCTGCGCGACCGGTTCGGCCTGACCCACGCGGTCGTCGCCCACGTCCCGCACGGCGACGACACGCAGACCCGGGACCAGCTCGGGGCGGCTGCGGCTCACCTCCTCACCCGGATCACGACGGTGGACGACGTCCTCGGGATCGGCTGGGCCCGGGTCGTGCTGGCGATGGCGACCCACCTCCGTGGCCTGCAGGCGGCTCGGGTGGTCCAGCTGACCGGGGCACTGTCCCGCCCCGACGTCGAGCCGAGCTCGGTCGACGTCGTGCGGAGCATTGCCCGGGACGTCGGCGCCCCCGCGTCGGTCTTCTACGCACCCATGGTCGTCGGGGACGAGCAGACGGCACTGGGGCTCTACCGGGAGCCCGCGGTCGCGGAGGCGGTCGCCCGGTTCGCGACCGTCACGACGGCCGTGGTCGGGGTCGGGGGGTGGGACCCACCCAGCTCCACGCTCCACGACGCCCTCACCGCGCAGGAGCAGCAGGCGGTGCGGCAGTGCGGTGTGCGAGCCGACCTCTCGGGCGTGCTCCTCGACGGGCAGGGCGTGCCCGTCGAGACCCCCGTGAGCCGACGGATCATCGGCATCAGCGCAGCCCAGCTCCGGCGCGTCCCGGAGGTCATCGGGGTCGCCTACGGTCTCGACAAGGTGCCGGCGGCCGCCGCGGGGATCCGGGGCGGCTACCTCACCTCACTGGTGACGCACACCGAGTTCGCACAGCGGCTCCTCGACGACGCCGAGCGACGGGGCTGAGCGGGCTGAGCCCCTGAGCGGGCTCAGCGACGCGAGCGCTTCTCGCGCACCCGGACCGACACCTCGATGGGCGTGCCCTCGAAGCCGAACTCCTCGCGGATCCGGCGCTCGACGAACCGGCGGTAGCCCGCCTCGATGAACCCGGAGGCGAACAGCACGAAGCGCGGGGGCCGCGTCGAGGCCTGGGTCGCGAAGAGGATGCGGGGCTGCTTGCCGCCGCGGACGGGGTGCGGGTGCCCGGCGACGATCTCGCCGAGGAAGGCGTTGAGCCGACCGGTCGGGATGCGGGTGTCCCACGACTCCAGCGCCGTGTCGAGCGCCGGCACGAGGCGGTCCATGTGGCGACCGGTCGAGGCGGACACGTTGACGCGCGGCGCCCACGGGATCTGGACGAGCTCACGCTCGATCTCGCGCTCGAGGAAGTGGCGACGCTCCTCGTCGGTGAGGTCCCACTTGTTGTAGGCGATGACGAGGGCCCGCCCGGAGTCGACGACCTGCTGGACGACCCGGATGTCCTGCTCGGTGATCGGCACGGAGGCGTCGACGAGGACGACGGCGACCTCGGCCTTCTCGAGGGCCGTCTGGGTGCGCAGCGAGGCGTAGAAGTCGGCCCCGCGGGTCTGGTGGACCCGGCGGCGGATGCCGGCGGTGTCGACGAAGCGCCACGTCGTGCCGCCGAGCTCGATGAACTCGTCGACCGGGTCACGGGTCGTGCCGGCGACCTCGTCGACGACGACGCGCTCGCTGCCGGCGAGCTTGTTGAGCATCGAGGACTTGCCGACGTTGGGCCGACCCAGCAGCGCGACGCGGCGCGGGCCCCCGGGCCGGTAGGCGCCGACGGCGGAGATGTCGGGCAGGACGTCGACGACGGCGTCGAGGACGTCGCCGCTGCCACGGCCGTGGAGTGCCGAGACCGGCCACGGCTGACCGAGGCCGAGGTTCCACAGGGCGGCGGCGTCGGCCTCGGTGCGCTGGTCGTCGACCTTGTTGGCGACGAGGATGACCGGCTTGCCGGAGCGGCGGAGCAGCTTGACCACGGCGGCGTCGTCGTCGGTGGCGCCGACGACGGCGTCCACGACGAAGAGGACGGCGTCCGCGAGCTCGACGGCGATCTCGGCCTGCTCGGCGACCCGGAGGTGGATCCCCTTGGCGTCGATGGCCCAGCCACCGGTGTCGACGAGGGTGAAGCGGGTGCCGGTCCACTCGGCGTCGTAGGCGACGCGGTCGCGGGTCACACCGGGGACGTCCTCGACGACGGCCTCACGGCGGCCGATGATGCGGTTGACCAGGGTCGACTTGCCGACGTTGGGGCGGCCGACGACGGCGACCACCGGGAGGGGCCCCTCGGGCTCCTCGTGACCGACCGCGTCGTCGCCCCGCTCGACGAGCGCGAGGTCCTCGTCGCTCAGCTCGAACTCGGCCAGGCCGGCCCGCAGCGCATGCGTGACGGACTCGTCCAGCGACCCGTCGTCGGTCACGGTCTGGTCGGTCTCGGGGGTGTTCATACCACCCATTCTCCCCCAGCCGACGTGGTGCTCAGTCCCAGAGGTCGGGCGGGACGTCCGTCGGCAGGGCGATGCCGTGCCGCGCGCTCGCCGCGGCGACGTGGTCCGCGAGGGCCGTGCGGAGCTGTTCCGCCGCTCGGTCGAGCCGGACCCGGCCGGGTGTGCCGTCCGCCTCGGCGATGACGACCGGCGCACCGAAGTCGGCCACGAGACGGCTGCGCAGCCGGGGCCACGAGTCGGCCAGCGCTCCGGTGGCGCGGGTGCCGAGGCAGGCGACGGGGACGACGGGCGCCCCGCTCTGGACGGCGAGCCAGGCCACCCCCTTCTCGGCCCGGGCCAGGTCGCCGCGGCCGCGCCCACCCTCGGGGAAGATGCCCACCACTCCCCCGCGCTCCAGCACGCCGAGCGCGGTCATCAGGGCCAGGCGGGAGCCCGTGCCCTGCACGAGGGGGATCTGTCCGCTGTGGCGCAGGACCGGGCCGATCCCCCGCTCGAACGTCGACGCGAGCACGAGGAAGTGGGCGGGCCGGGGGGACAGTCCGTGGACGACGGCTCCGTCGAGGTAGCCCGTGTGGTTCGCGGCGAGGACCACCGGGCCCGTGGCCGGGACGTGCTCGCGACCGTGGACCTCGGCGGAGTACAGCGACCGCACGAGGGTCCGGCTCACCACCCGTCCCGCCGTCGCCCGCCACGCGGCGGGCGGCCGGGCGGTCACGGGACGTCGGTGGACGCGTGCCCGGCGACCGAGGCGACGACGGCGAGGACCGCCTCGACGCTCTCGTCGAAGTCGAGGTCGGAGGTGTCCACGGTGACGACACCGTCGGCCGCGACGGTGAACTGCGAGACGGCGGAGTCGTCGCGGTCCCGCCGCAGCACCTGGTCGCGCGTCGCCGCGATCGCGTGCTCGTCGGCGCTGCCGTGGACCTCGGCCGAGCGGCGACGCAGCCGCGCGTCCTCGCTTGCCGTGAGGAGCAGCCGCACGAGGGCGTCCGGTGCGACGACGGTCGTGATGTCGCGGCCCTCGGCGACGACACCGCCGGTCTCCGCCGTGATCGCGGCCATGCGGTCGCGCTGGGCCTGCTGCAGGATCGGCCGCACGGCGGTGTTGGTGGCGACCTTGGAGACCTCGGCGCTGATCGCCGTCGAGCGGATCTTGTCCGTGACGTCGGTGCCGTCGACCACGACGCGCTGCGCCTCGGGGTCGGCCGAGAGGTCGAGCGGCAGGTCGGCGGCCGCGTCCGCGACGGCCGCGTGGTCGCCGAGGTCGATCGCCCGGTCCACGCACCACCACGTGAGCGCGCGGTACATGGCGCCCGTGTCGAGGTAGCCGATGCCCAGCCGGCTCGCGACCGCCTTCGAGACGCTCGACTTCCCCGACCCCGAGGGTCCGTCGATGGCGATGGTGAGGGAGTCGGTCTCGCGAGTCATGGCGGCCAGCCTAGGGCCGACGGTCAGCCGTGCAGCCGCCACCCACGCTGCTCGAGCCCGTCGGCGAGGCTGGCGGCGGATCCGGGCACGACGTCGATCTCGGCGAGACCGAAGGCCTGGCCGAGACCGTGGTCGAGGTGGAACTCCTCGATGTTGGTGCCGGTCGCGCCGACGTCGGCGAAGAGGCGACCCAGCTGCCCCGGCTCGTCCGGGATGAGGACGCGGACGGTGGTGTATGCCGTCGGCGCGGCACCGTGCTTGCCGGGGATGCGCGCGTGGCCGGCGTTGCCCGCGGCGATGGCCCGCGCGAGGGTGCCGCGGGCGCCCGGCGCGTCGGTGTCCGTGCCGAGGGCGTCGAGTGCGCCGATGACCCCCTCGAGGTCGGCGGCCAGGAGCGCGAGCACGTCACGGACCGCGTGGGCGTTGCCCGACAGGATCTGGGTCCACAGGTGCGGGTCGCTCGCCGCGATGCGGGTGACGTCGCGCAGCCCCTGCCCGGCCAGTGCCACCGACGAGTCGGCGAGGTGCTCGAGCCGGGCGGCGACGAGGCTGGCGACGAGCTGCGGCACGTGCGAGACCGAGGCGACCGCGGCGTCGTGCTCGGACGGGTCGAGGGTCACGACGGCCGCGCCGACGGACGTCGCGACCGACCGGACGAGGTCGACCGCCGCGTCGGCGGTCTCGACCGTCGGGCTGATCACCCAGGCCCGCCCGTGGAAGAGGTCGTGGCGTCCCGACACGGCGCCGCTGCGCTCCCGTCCCGCCATGGGGTGCGAGCCGCAGTAGCGGGTGAGGTCGGCTCCACGGGAACGCAGCCCGTCGATCACCGCCCCCTTGACGGAGGCGACGTCGGTGACGCACGCCTCCGGCCACCGTTCCAGCGCCGCCGCGACCGTGGCCGCGGTGACGTCGGGTGGCGTGGCGACCACGACGAGGTCGGGACCGGCCCCGGCGGGTGCGTCACCGGCATACGGCAGGGATCCGGCACCGAGGTCGCGCGCGAGGGCGGCGTTGGTCGAGGAGATGTCCTCGAGCGTGACGACGCGCCCGGCCCGGGTCAGCGCCAGGCCGAGGCTGGTGCCGATGAGACCGGTGCCGATGACGTGGACGCGGGCGGGCACCGACCCGTCGGTCACATCCCCGCCGCGGAGTAGAGCTCGCCGACCTCGCCCTTGGTGAGCCGGCGGAACTTGCCCGGCTTGGTGTCGCCGAGCCGGATCGGGCCGACCTGGGTGCGCACGAGGGAGAGGACCGGGAAGCCGACCTCGGCGAGCATCCGGCGCACGATGTGCTTGCGGCCCTCGTGGAGGATCACCTCGACGATCGCCTTGCCGGGCTGGGAGTCGACGACGCGGAAGGAGTCGACCGCGACGGGACCGTCGTCGAGCTCGACGCCCTCACGCAGCCGCTTGCCGAGGTCGCGCGGGACCGGGCCACGGATCTGGGCGAGGTAGGTCTTGAGGACGCCGTACCTGGGGTGCTGCAGCCGGTGGGCGAGGTCGCCGTCGTTGGTGAGCAGGAGCAGGCCCTCGGTGTCCGCGTCGAGGCGGCCGACGTGGAAGAGCCGTTCCTTGCGGTCACCGAAGTAGTCGCCGATGTCGATCCGCCCGAGGTCGTCGTTCATCGACGTGACGACGTTGAGCGGCTTGTTGAAGGCGAGGTAGACCCGCGACTCGTCGAGGGTGACCCGCACGCCGTCGACGTGCACCACCTGCTCGGCGTTGATCCGGACGCCGAGCTCGGTGACGACCTGGCCGTCGACCTCGACCCGACCGTCGGCGATCATCTGCTCGCACACGCGGCGTGAGCCCACACCGGCTGCGGCGAGCAGCTTCTGGAGCCGGACACCGTCCGGGTCGTGGACGTCGATCGGCTTGACGGGACGCCGTGGGGGCAGCTGCGTCGGCTGGCTGGCCTTCGTCGTGCCGATGCCGCTGGGGCGACGGGCCGGGCTGTCCGCGCCGCGGCCACCACGGCCGCCGGGCGTGGTGCCCCGGCCCCGTCCACCGGACGGCTTCTTCGCGGGTCCGCCGCGTCGGCTGGGTGGCGGTGTCATGACCGGCCACTCTCTGCGATCTCGTCGAGCACGTCGACCTCCGGAAGGTAGGGAGCAAGGGCGGGTAGGTCATCGAGGGACTGCAGGCCGAGCCGCTCGAGGAAGTAGGGGGTGGTGCCGTAGAGGGTCGCGGTCGACTCCTCGTCCGAACCCCGCTCCTCGATGAGCCCCCGGGAGAGGAGCGTGCGGATCACGCCGTCGACGTTGACGCCGCGCACCGCTGCCACCCGAGAGCGTGACACGGGTTGGCGGTACGCGATGACCGCCAGGGTCTCGAGCGAGGCCTGCGTGAGCCTGGCCTGCTGGCCGTCGAGGATGAACTTGCCGACGACGGGTGCGAAGTCGGGTCGGCTGTAGATGCGCCAGCCACCGCCGACGTGGCGCAGGGTGAAGCCCCGCTGCTGCGCGGCATACCCCTCCTCGAGCGCGGCGAGGGCCGCCTCGACGTCGGGTACGGGGATCTCGAGGGCGGAGGCGAGGGCGAGCTCGGTGACCGGCTCGTCGACGACCATGAGCACCGCCTCGATGGCGCTCGTGCGGCCTCCGGGGAAGTCGTCGACGTCGAAGGCGAGCTGGTCCTGCGGGACGTCCTCGACCACCCCCTCGTCGAGGAGCTCCGGCGCGGGCGCGGGTGCATCAGTCATGGTCAGCCTCTCGCTGATCGGTGGGCGGTGCGGGGTCGTCGGGCTCGGGCGCGTCCTCGGGCGGGGCTGCGTCCTCGGGCGGCACGACGTCGTCGTCGAACTCGTCCTCGACCTCGATGTCGCCCTCCATCGGTCCGGTCCAGCGGACGGTGAGCTTGCCGAGCGCCTCGGCCTGCTCGAAGGCGATCGAGGACTCGCGGAAGAGCTCGAGCAGGGCGAGGAAGCGGGCCACGATGACGAGGGTGTTGTCGGCGTCGCGCACGAGGGTGCGGAAGGACGCGACCCCTTCGCGGCGCAGGCGCTCCCCGATGATCGTGGCCTGCTCGCGCACGCTCACCGTGGGGGCGTGCAGGTGGCCGAGGCCGACGGTGTCGGGGATCCTCGGGGCGAGGGCGCCGGCGGCGATCATCGCCAGCTGCTCCGGGGTGATCGTCATGACCAGCTCGGGCAGCAGCTTGGCGAACTGCGGCTCGAGGCCGGCCTGGCGTGCGGTCATCCGGCCGGCCGCGGCGATGCGCTCCCCGAAGGTGCTCGCGATGTCCTTGAACGCGCGGTACTGGAGCAGCCGGGCGAAGAGCAGGTCGCGGGCCTCGATGAGCGCGAGGTCGTCCTCGTCCTCGGGACCCACCTGGGGCAGGAGCCGGGCGGCCTTGATGTCGAGCAGGGTCGCGGCGACGAGGAGGAACTCCGAGGCCTGGGAGAGGTCCCAGACGTCGCCGCCCTTGGCCTGCTCGGTCTTGATGTGCGAGATGAACTCGTCGGTCACCTTGGCCAGCGCGATCTCGGTGATGTCGAGCTTGTGCTTGGAGATGAGGCCGAGGAGCAGGTCGAACGGGCCGGAGAAGACGTCCAGGTGGACCTCGAACGCGGTCGTCGCCGCCCGTCGGGTGATGACTCCGCCGGGGGCGTCGGTCATGGTGTCAGGCTGCTCCGCCACGAGCGATGAGCTCCCTGGCCAGCTGGCGGTACGCCCCGGCGCCCTTGTGGGTCGAGTCGTAGGTCGTGATCGGCTCCGCCGCGAGCGAAGCGTCCGGGAACTTCACCGTGCGGCTGATGACGGTGTGGAAGACCCGCTCGTCGAAGTGCTCGACGACGCTGGCCACGACCTCCTTGGAGTGGAGGGTGCGGCCGTCGTACATCGTCGCGAGGATGCCGTCGACCTGCAGGCGCGGGTTGAGCCGGTCGGTGATCTTCTCGATCGTCTCGACGAGCAGGGCGACGCCGCGCATGGCGAAGAACTCGCACTCGAGCGGGATGAGCACGCCGTGCGCGGCGGTCAGCGCGTTGACCGTGAGCAGGCCGAGCGAGGGCTGGCAGTCGATGAGGACGACGTCGTAGTCGTCGAGGACAGGGCGCAGCACCCGCGCGAGGATCTGCTCGCGGGCCACCTCGCCGACGAGCTGCACCTCGGCCGCCGACAGGTCGATGTTGGCGGGAAGGACGTCGAGGTTCTCGACCTTGGTCTTCTGGATGACGTCGCGGACGTCGTGGCCCCGCTCCGTGAGCAGGTTGTAGACGGTGACGTCGAGCTGGTGCGCGGGGATGCCGAGGCCCACCGAGAGCGCGCCCTGGGGGTCGAAGTCGACGAGGAGGACGCGCCGGCCGTACTCGGCGAGGGTGGCCCCGAGGTTGATGGTCGTCGTCGTCTTGCCGACGCCACCCTTCTGGTTGCACATGGCGATGACCCGCGCCGGGCCGTGGCCGGTCAGCGGCGGGGGTTCGGGGAAGTGGGGAAGAGGACGGCCGGTGGGGCCGAGCGTGCCGTTGCCGGCGTTCTCCGTCCCGGGCAGGTGTCCGTGTCGGCTCGCGGTGTCGGTGGGGTCATCCACGGTGGTCACCACGGCGTCGATGTCTGACGAATCCATCTCTCTCCCGGAACTGGCGTACAGGCGGTCAGCGTCCCGCTGATCGGGACGACCTTATCAGCGGGCACGAGGGTGACTCTGCGCGTAGACCTCGCGCAGCTGCTGCACCGTGACGAGCGTGTAGACCTGCGTCGTCGTGACCGACGCGTGGCCCAGCAGCTCCTGCACGACCCGCACGTCGGCGCCGCCCTCGAGCAGGTGCGTCGCGAACGAGTGCCGCAACGTGTGCGGTGACAGGTGGCCGGAGAGCCCCGCACGGTCGGCCGCGGCGCGCAGGAGGGACCAGGCGCTCTGGCGGGACAGGCGTGAGCCGCGCTGGTTGAGGAAGATCGCGGGCGTCCCCCTCCCCTTGCCGGAGAACGTCCCCCTCCCCCGCACGAGGTATGCCGTGAGCGCGTCCCGTGCGTAGGAGCCCAGGGGCACGAGCCGCTGCTTGCCGCCCTTGCCCTGCAGCCGCACGACGCCCGCCTCGACGTCGATGTCGTCGATGTCGAGGCCCACCGCCTCCGAGATGCGCGCTCCAGTGCCGTAGAGGACCTCGAGCAGGGCCGTGTCCCGCAGCGAGGCGGGGGTGTCCCCCACCGCCGCGGCGGCGAGCAGGCGCTGGACCTCGCTGACGCTGATCGCCTTGGGCAGCCGCGACGGCGGCGGCGGCGGGCTCACCGCGGCGGCCGGGTCGGCCTCGACGTCGCCCTCGAGGGCGAGGAACCGGTGCAGCCCGCGCACGGCGACGAGGGTGCGCGCCGCCGAGCTCGCCGCGAGCGGAGGGTGCTCCTCGCCGCCCTCCCGCAGCCGTGCGAGGAACTCGGTGACGTGCTGCTCGGTCACCGTCGCGGGGTCGTCGACCCCGATGGAGGCGAGGTATGCCGTCCAGCGGGCGAGGTCACGCCGGTACGCCGTGAGCGTGTTGGCCGACACCCCCCGCTCGACGTCGAGGTGGGTCAGCCAGGCGCGGGCCGAGCGGTCGACCGCGTTCAGGCGAGCACCTCGGACACGTCGCGGTGGGTGAGCCCGTGCGCCTCGGCCACGGGGGCGTAGACCACCTCACCGGCGTGGGTGTTGAGGCCCAGGCCGAGCGACTCGTCGGCCCGCGACGCCTCGAGCCAGCCCTTCTCGGCCAGCCGGACGGCATACGGAAGGGTGGCGTTGGTGAGCGCCCACGTGCTCGTGTTCGGCACCGAACCGGGCATGTTCGCGACGCAGTAGAAGATCGAGTTGTGGACCTCGTAGGTCGGGTCGGCGTGGGTCGTCGCGTGCGTGTCCTCGAAGCAGCCGCCCTGGTCGACGGCGATGTCGACGAGCACCGAGCCCGGCTTCATCTGCGACACGAGCTCGTTGGAGACGAGGGTGGGCGCCTTGGCGCCGGGGACGAGCACGGCGCCGATGACCATGTCGGCCTCCATGACCTGCTGGCGGATCGTCAGCGTCGACGACGCGAGCCCGTGGACGCGGTTGTTGTAGCGCCAGAAGCTCATCCGCAGCTTGTCGAGGTCGGTGTCGAGGAGCGTGACGTCAGCGCCCATGCCGAGCGCGATGTTGGCGGCGTTCTGCCCCGAGACGCCGGCGCCGATGATGACGACCTTGGCGTTCGCGACGCCGCCGACGCCACCCATGAGGACGCCACGGCCGCCCTGCGGCTTCATGAGCGAGTAGGCACCGACCTGGGGCGCGAGGCACCCGGCGACCTCGGACATCGGGTAGAGCAGGGGCAGCAGGCCCGACGGCAGCTGCACCGTCTCGTAGGCGATCGCGGTCGTCCGCTTGGCGACGAGCTCCTTCGTGAGGCGCTCGTCAGCCGCGAGGTGGAGATAGGTGAAGAGCGTGAGGTCCTCGCGCAGCCGGTGGTACTCCTCGGCGATGGGCTCCTTGACCTTCATCACCATCTCGGCGTCACCCCAGACGTCGTCGGCGCTGTCGACGATCCGGGCGCCCTGCGCCACGAACTCGTCGTCGGGGATCGACGACCCCAGGCCGGCGCCCTTCTGGATGAGGATCTCGTGGCCCCGGCCCACCAGCTCGTGCACGCCCACAGGCGTGATGCCGACGCGGAACTCGTTGTTCTTGACTTCGCTGGGGATGCCGATGCGCACCGGTGACTCCTTCGTCGTGGGCTGCGGTGGGTCTGCCGCGATGCGAGTCTAGGGCCGTGAAGCTCTATGCAGACCTGCCCGGGCGACGACTCGTCCAGATCCTCGCCGACCTCTCGGTCCTCGCATGGGTCGCCCTGTGGGCGTGGGTGGGGCGACGTGTCCACGACGTGACGATGGCGCTGGCCGAGCCCGGCCGCCGGCTCGAGAGTGCCGGTGCCGGCTTCCGCGAGAAGATGACGGGTGCGGGGGACGGCGTGGACGACCTGCCGCTCCTCGACGACCGGATCGCCGGCCCGTTCCGCTCGGCCGCCGGTGCCGGCACGGACATCGAGCAGGCGGGCACCGACCTCGTGGGCGCCGTCGAGCGCCTGGCGCTGCTCATCGGCTGGACCACCGCCCTCGTCCCGATCCTCATCGTCGGGATCTGGTGGGTGGTCGCCCGCGGTCGGTTCGTGCGCCGGGCCTCCGCGGCGCAGCGCTTCATCGACGCCGACGACGACCTCGACCTGTTCGCCCTGCGGGCCATGGCCAACCAGCCGATGGCGGCACTGGCCAAGGTGTCGGCCGACCCGAGCGGGGCGTGGCGCCGTGGTGAGCGCGACACGATCAGGGCGCTCGCCCTGCTCGAGCTCAGGGACTCGGGACTGGCGCCCCCACGGACGGCCTGAGGTCCTCGGCCGGGGGCGACCACGTCTGCGGGTCCGCGTCGACCTGGTCGCCGGAGCGGATGTCCTTGACCTGCCCCACGGACGCCGGTGCTGAGTCTCCCGAGGGGAACCAGACGTACGGGATGCCGCGCCGGTCGGCATACCGGATCTGCTTGCCGAACTTCGCCGCGGTGGGCGCGACCTCGCAGGGGATGCCGCGCGCCCGCAGCGCCCGGGCGACGGCGTCGGAGGCGCGCCGCGAGTCCTCCTCGACCACGGCGACGAGGACGGCGGCGGGGGTGGCGCGGGAGGCGGTGACGAGGCCCTGGGAGAGCAGCAGCCCGAGCAGCCGGGAGACGCCGATGGAGATGCCCACACCCGGGTAGGTCGTCCTCCCGTCGCTGGCGAGCGCGTCGTAGCGGCCGCCGGAGCAGAACGAGCCCCACGACTCGTGACCCTCGAGCTGGGTCTCGTAGACGGTGCCGGTGTAGTAGTCGAGGCCGCGCGCGATCTTGAGGTCGGCGACCATGGCCCCCGGTGCGTTCTCGAGCCCGGCGCGGATGACCGCCGCCAGGGCGTCGAGGCCCTCGTCGAGGGTGGGGTGCTCCACCCCGAGCGCGCGGACCCGGTCGACGAACGAGAGGTCCTCGGTGCGGATGGCCGCCAGGGCCAGGCACTGCGCGGCCTGCTCGTCGGTGCGTCCCGCCTCGCGCAGCAGCGCGGCGACCTTGTCGGGCCCGATCTTGTCGAGCTTGTCGACGATCCGGAGGGTCCCGGCGACGTCCTCGATGCCGATGCCCAGGTAGAAGCCCTCGGGGATCTTGCGGTTGTTGACCTGGATCGTCATCCGCCCGATGGGCAGCTTCGCGAACACCTCGGCGATGACCAGCGGCATCTCCGCCTCGAAGTGGGCGCTGAGCTCGCCGACGTCGACGACGTCGATGTCGGCCTGGGTGAACTCGCGGTACCGGCCCTCCTGCGGGCGCTCGCCCCGCCACACCTTCTGGATCTGGTAGCGGCGGTACGGGAAGGTCAGGCGACCGGCGTTCTCGAGGACGAACCGGGCGAACGGCACGGTGAGGTCGAAGTGCAGGCCGAGCGCGACGTCCCGCGACGAGCCCTGCGCTCCCTGCGCGCCCTCGTCGGCCAGACGAGTGACGCCGTAGATCTCCTTGTCGGCGTCGCCGCCCTTGCCGAGCAGGCGCTCCACCGGCTCGACGGCCCGCGTCTCCAACGACGTGAACCCGTGCAGCTCGAAGGTCTCGCGGATGACGTCGAGGAAGTGCTGCTCGACGATCCGCTCGGCCGGGAGGTACTCGGGGAATCCGCTGAGCTTGGTGACCTTCACGCGCCCAATCCTCGCAGGTAGGGGTTGGTGCCCCGCTCACGGCGCATCGTCGTCGCCGACCCGTGGCCGGGCAGGACGAGCGTCGAGTCCGGCAGGGGCAGCACGACGTCGCGCAGCGACCGCTGCATCGCGGCCCCGTCGCCGCCGGGCAGGTCGGTGCGCCCGATCGAGCCGGCGAAGAGGACGTCGCCGGTGACCATGGTGCGGTCGAGCTCCTCGGGGGCGCGGACCCCGTCGGGGAGCCGGTCGAACCCGAACATCACCGAGCCCTCGGTGTGGCCCGGCGCGTGCAGGACGTCGACGTCGAGCCCGGCGAGGGTGAGCCGCTCGCGGTCGTGCACCTCGACGACGGTGCTCGGCTCCTGCCACGTCGCCGCCCGGCCGAACTGCTGCTCGAGCATCTCGACGAGGCCGGGGCTCGCCGACCCGAGGGGGTCGGTCAGGCGGTAGCGGTCGTCGGAGTGGATGTATGCCGCGGTGTCACCTCCGCAGACCGGTGTCACCGAGTAGACGTGGTCGACGTGGCCGTGGGTGAGCAGGACGGCGGCGGGCTTGAGCCGGTGCTCGGTGAGAACCTCGCGCAGCGTCTCCTCGATGCCGATGCCCGGGTCGACGACGAGGCACTCCTCGCCCTCCGCGGGGGCGATGACGTAGCAGTTGGTCCCGAAGGCCGCGGCAGGGAAGGCGATGGTCAGCACGCGGCCCAACCCTAGTCGGGTGCGCGGCGGCGGCACCCGCTCCCTAGACTCACCCGGGTGACGAAGAAGCAGGAGCGCGAGCGGGCCCGGCGCCGGTGGGAGAAGCAGCAGAAGACCCTGGCCCTGCGGGCCGAGAGGCGCGAGCGCACCAAGCGCATCACGGCGATCCTCGGGACCGGCATCGTCGTGGCCGGCCTCGTCGCGGGCCTCGCCGTGGTACTCAGGCCCGAGCCGGACCCCGAGCCCGCCGCGGCACAGCCGCACGCCGCAGGCTGCGAGCAACCACCACAGCCGCTGGGCACGGCCGCGAAGCTCGAGCTGCCCGACAAGGCGACGGCCAAAGCGACGACCTGGACGGCGACGCTCACCACCAACTGCGGCGACATCGTGCTCGACCTCGACGGCGCCAAGGCGCCCCAGGCGGTCGCCTCGTTCATCCAGCTGGCCAGGGCCGACTACTGGCTCAACTCCCCCTGCCAGCGCCTCGGCGTCGGCGACGGCTTCAAGCTGCTCCAGTGCGGCGACCCGACCGGCACCGGGCAGGGCAACCCGGGCTACGGGTTCGGAGTCGAGAACGCCCCTGCCGCCGGCACCTACCCCCGCGGCACCGTCGCCATGGCGCGCACGCAGGACCCCGAGAAGGGCAACGGCGGCCAGTTCTTCCTCGTCAACGGCGAGACGAAGCTCCCCGACGCGAAGGGGTACACGATCTTCGGCACGATCACCCAGGGTTTGGATATCGTCGACAAGGTCGCCGCAGCGGGAGTCGAACCCGGCGGCGAGTCGGAGACCATCGGTGCCCCCAAGGCACCCATCAGCATCCTTCGGGTTGCCGTGACTGAGAAGAAGGCATAGCCGTGAGCGACCAGACGACGAGCAACACCCCCGCGGACGAGATCGTGGAGGTGCCCGCCGAGGAGTCCGCGGCAGCGCCCGAGGCCACCGCCGAGGTCGAGACGCCGACGCCGACGCCGTCCAACGAGACCACGACGGAGCCTGCGGCGGCGGAGACGGCCACCGAACCTGAGCCTGCCGCAGTCGAGCCGACCACCGAGCCCGAGCCCGCGGCAGTCGAGACGACCACGGAACCCGAGCCCGAGCCCGCAGCAGTCGAGACAGCCACCGAGCCCGAGCCTGCAGCAGTCGAGACAGCCACGGAACCCGAGCCCGAGCCTGCAGCAGTCGAGACAGCCACCGAGCCCGAGCCTGCTACCGAGGAGCCGGCACCCGCGGCTGCCCCGGCGGCGCCGACGCCTCGCCCCGCGGTGCCCTCTCCCGCCGCTTTGGCCTCCCGGATGGCCGCCCGCCCCGCTCCCCCGGTGGCGGCCCCCGTCCACCAGCACTCCGACTCCGCGCGCTTCGGCCGCGTCGACGACGAGGGCCACGTCTTCGTCACCGTCGGCGACGAGGAGCGCGAAGTCGGCTCGTACCCCGGCGCCGGTCCCGACGAGGCGCTGCAGTACTTCGCCCGCAAGTACGACGAGATCGCCGCCTCCGCCGACCTGCTCCAGCAGCGGCTCGGCAACCCGGACGTGCCCGCCAAGGAGGTCGCAGACGGTCTGGCGACCCTCAAGGAGCACGTGGCGGAGGCGAAGGTCGTCGGCGACCTCGCCGCCCTCGACTCCACCGTCGCCGCCATCGAGGCGGGCCTGGCCACCAAGCGCGAGACCGAGCAGGCGGCCCGTGCCGAGGCGCGCGTCGCGGCCGCGGCCGAGCGGGAGGCGATCGTCGCCGAGGCCGAGTCCATCGCGGCCCAAAACCCCGAGCAGACCCAGTGGAAGCAGAGCGGCGAGCGGATGCGTGCCCTCCTCGACCAGTGGAAGGGGCACCAGCGCGCCGGCGTCAAGCTCGACAAGCCGACCGAGACGTCGCTGTGGCAGCGCTTCAGCCACGCCCGCAACCACTTCGACAAGGGCCGGCGCACGTACTTCGCGCAGCTCGACTCCTCCCGCGCCGACGCCCGCACCGCCAAGGAGGCGCTCGTCCGCGAGGCCGAGGCGCTGTCGGCGAGCAAGGACTGGGGTCCCACAGCCCGCGCGTTCAAGAACCTCATGGATCAGTGGCGCCAGGCCGGCCGTGCCTCGCGAGCCGAGGACGACGCCCTCTGGGAGCGTTTCAAGGCCGCACAGGACGCGTTCTTCAACGCCAAGGACGAGGTGTCGGCCGCCGAGGAGGAGGAGTTCCGGGCCAACCTCGCCGTCAAGGAGGGGCTCATGGTCGACGCCGAGAAGATCCTTCCCGTCACCGACCTCGAGTCCGCCAAGTCGGCGCTGCGGGTCATCCAGGACAAGTGGGACGCCGCCGGCAAGGTGCCCCGCGCCGACATCGAGCGGACCGAGAAGGTCATGCGTCGCGTCGAGACCGCCGTGCGCGAGGTCGAGGACAAGAAATGGAAGTCCTCGAACCCCGAGGTCGCGGCCCGGGCCAACTCCATGGTCACCCAGCTCCGGTCCTCGATCGAGACCCTTGAGGCCGACCTCGCGAAGGCGACCGCCGCCGGCAACGACAAGAAGGTCAAGGACCTCACGGCCCGCCTCGAGTCCCAGCAGGTCTGGCTCAAGCAGGCCGAGGCCGCAAACGACGAGTTCGGCGCCTGACGCCCCCCGACTTATTGCGCATCCCGACCTAGCAAATCCGACCTATTGCGTATTCCGTTCACACCGCAGCGAGCCGGTCGGCCTCCGCGGTGACCGGAATGCGCAAGACGTCGGTTCGAGATGAGGGCTCGCGAGCCGGGACTACCGTCCTGTGCCGGCTCGATGAGGCTTGCGAGGCACTGAGCGGCTCGCGAGCCGCTTCGTCGGGGAGCGTCGGCGGACGCCCCCCGGACTGATGGCGCATTGCGACCACTCCGGGCCGGGCGACCTCAAGAGATCCGACCGGTATGCGCAATACGTCGGGTTTGCCTGACCGGAATGCGCAATACGTCGGGTTTGCCCGAGGCGGGTTCAAGGGAGTCACGCAACACCTCGATCACGAGGAGTTGTTTGTCATGAGGGGTCGGCCGAGGGCGCCGCGGGAGCTGGATCGCCGGTTTTGGGCTGGGATCCGGGACGGGTTGAGCGTGGAGGATGCGGGCGGGTTGACGGGGCTGTCGTACAGGTGGGCCAGTCGCATCTTCCGGGAGGCTGGCGGGGTGAAACCCACGTCTGTTGCCGCCCCGGTTGGCCGGTACCTGTCGTTCTCGGAGCGGGAGGAGATCGCGGCGTTGGTCCATGCCGACCGCGGGGTACGGGAGATCGCCCGCCGGCTGGGGCGTGATCCGGGCAGCATCAGCCGCGAGCTGGCTCGGGGCGCGACCAGGCGCGGCTACCGTCCCTCGGTGGCCCAAGCCGCAGTCGATCGTGGCCGCACGGCTCCTCGCGCGGCGAAGCTGGCCACCAATCTCCGGCTGCGTGGGGAGGTCCAGGCCAGGCTGGAGCGGCACGAAAGCCCGGAACAGGTCGCTGGAAGACTGAAGGTCGACTTCCCCGACGAACCGGAGATGCGGGTGTCGCACGAGACGATCTACCAGTCGCTGTACATCCAGGCCCGTGGTGGTCTCAAGCGGGAGCTGACCGCGTGCTTGCGCACCGGCCGGTCGATGCGCCGACCACGCCGCCGCGAGGGTGAGCGCCGCGCGCGGATCCCGGACATGGTGATGATCAGCTCGCGCCCGCCCGAGGTCGAGGACCGCGCGGTGCCCGGACACTGGGAAGGCGACCTCATCCTCGGCTCCACCGCCTCGGCGTCCGCGGTCGGCACGTTGGTGGAGCGCACCACCGGCTTCACGATGCTGCTGCACCTGCCCGACAACCACGGCGCCCTGGCCGTGCAGGACGCGCTGGTGGCCAAGATGCTGACGCTGCCTGAACAGCTCAGACGGTCGCTGACCTGGGACCAGGGCAGCGAGATGGCACGTCACGCCCAGATCGCCGAAGCCACCGGTCTGGAGATCTACTTCTGTGACCCCCACTCGCCCTGGCAGCGCGGCACGAACGAGAACACCAACGGGCTGCTGCGCCAGTACCTGCCCAAAGGTAGCGACCTCAGCTTCTACGGGCCCGGGATGCTCGACAACATCGCCGCCGAACTGAACTCCAGACCCCGCAAACGCCACGCCTTCAAAACCCCAGCCGAGATGCTCAACGAACTACTGTCTGCGAACATCGCCAACGGTGTTGCGTGACTTCCTTGATTCCGCCCGACCGGAAGGCGCAATAAGTCGGGGGGTCAGGTCTGGGTGACGCGGTAGGCGTCGAAGACGCCGCCGACCCCACGCACGCTGCGGATGACGTGGTCGAGGTGGCTGGGGTCACCCATCTCGAAGGTGAACTTCAGCCCGGCGACCCGGTCCCGCGAGGTGTGCACGGTCGCGCTGAGGATGTTGACCCCGCTCTCGGACAGCACCCGGGTGACGTCGGACAGCAGGGCGGACCGGTCGAGCGCCTCGACCTGGAGCTGCACGAGGAAGATGCTGTTCGCCGTCGGCGCCCACTCGACCTCGATGATCTTGTCGTCCTGGCGCAGCAGCGACTCGGCGTTCGTGCAGTCGCGGCGGTGCACCGAGACCCCCATGCCGCGGGTGACGAACCCGAGGATGTCGTCACCGGGCACCGGCGTGCAGCAGCGGGCGAGCTTGACCCACACGTCGGACATGTCCTTGACGACGACACCGGGGTCGCCGGCGCGTCGGCGGCGGTTGGAGATCGGGCGCGGCACCGTCGTCTCGGCGAGGTCCTCGCTCGACTCCTCGCCGCCCTGGGCAGCGAGCAGTCGCGCGACGACGTGCTGGGCGCTGACGTGGCCCTCGCCGATGGCGGCGTACAGGGCGTCGATCCCGCTGAGCCGGAGCTCCTCGGCGACGCCGGTGAGCGACTCGACCGACGACAGGCGCGCGACCGGCAGGGTGCGCTTGCGCATCGCCTTGACGAGCGCCTCCTTGCCGTTGTCGATCATCTCCTCGCGGCGCTCACGGGTGAACCAGTGGCGGATCTTGTTGCGCGCCCGGGCCGACTTGACGAAGGTGAGCCAGTCACGGGACGGGCCGGCCCCGTCAGCCTTGGAGGTGAGCACCTCGACGGTGTCGCCGTTGTCGAGGCGCGACTCCAGCGGCACGAGGCGGCCGTTCACGCGGGCCCCGATGGTGTGGTGGCCGACCTCGGTGTGGACGGCATACGCGAAGTCGACGGAGGTCGACCCGGCGGGGAGGCCGACGAGCTGCCCCTTGGGGGTGAAGACGTAGACCTCGCTGGCGTTGATCTCGAAGCGCAGCGACTCGAGGAACTCGCCCGGGTCTGCGGTCTCGTTCTGCCAGTCGAGGAGCTGGCGCAGCCAGGCCATGTCGTTGGCACCGGTGTTGCTCGTCGACGGCGTCTCCGGACCGCCCGGCTTCTCCTTGTACTTCCAGTGGGCCGCGACGCCGTACTCGGCACGGCGGTGCATGGTGTGCGTGCGGATCTGGATCTCGACCGGCTTGCCCTCGGGCCCGATGACCGTCGTGTGCAGCGACTGGTACATGTTGAACTTCGGGGTCGCGATGTAGTCCTTGAAGCGGCCCGGCACCGGCGTCCAGCGCGCGTGCATCGCACCGAGGGCGGCGTAGCAGTCGCGCACCGTGTCGACGAGGACGCGCACCGCGACGAGGTCGTAGATCTGCTCGAAGTCGCGGCCGCCGACGATCATCTTCTGGTAGACGGAGTAGTAGTGCTTCGGGCGCCCGGTCACCGTCGCCTTGAGCTTGGCCTCGCGCAGGTCGGACTCGACGCTGTCACGCACGGTCGCGAGGTACTCCTCGCGCGCGGGCGCCCGCTCGGCGACGAGCCGGACGATCTCGTCGTAGACCTTGGGGTAGAGGGTCTGGAACGACAGGTCCTCGAGCTCCCACTTGATCGTGTTCATGCCGAGCCGGTGGGCCAGCGGGGCGTAGATCTCGAGGGTCTCGCGGGCCTTGCGCTGGGCCGACTCGCGCGAGACGTGGCGCCAGGTGCGCGCGTTGTGGAGCCGGTCGGCGAGCTTGATGACGAGGACGCGGATGTCGCGGGCCATCGCCACGACCATCTTGCGCACGGTCTCGGCCTGGGCGGCCTGGCCGTAGGTGACCTTGTCGAGCTTGGTGACGCCGTCGACGAGCATCGCGATCTCGGCGCCGAAGTCCTTCTCGAGCTGTGGCAGCCCGTAGTCGGTGTCCTCGACGGTGTCGTGCAGGAGGGCCGCGGCCAGCGTCGGCGGCGTCATGCCCAGCTCGGCGAGGATCGTCGCCACGGCGAGCGGGTGGGTGATGTACGCGTCACCGCTCTTGCGCATCTGGCCCTCGTGGGCGCGCTCGGCGACGTCGTAGGCCCGCTCGATGACGGAGACGTCGGCCTTGGGGTGGGTCAGGCGGACCGAGGTGAGCAGCGGCTCGAGCACCGGGTGGCTCGAGGGACGCACGCCGCCGAAACGGGCGAGGCGAGCACGCGCGCGAGCGCGGTTGGAGCCGGACGCCCCACTGCGCACCGGGATCGGCGTGGTCTCCTCTGCCATGGAGCGAGTCTAGGCGTCCGCGCCACCGACGACGTGCAGGGCGTGGACCGCCCGCTCCCCCATCGCTGCCCGCCCGTCGAGGAAGGCCAGCTCGACGATCGTCGTGAGCTCGACGACGTCGGCGCCGCATCGGGTGAGCAGGTCCCAGGCCGCGATGGCGGTGCCGCCGGTCGCGAGGACGTCGTCGACGAGCAGCACGCGCTGCCCGTGCGTGACCGCGTCGACGTGGACCTCGATCGTCGCCGAGCCGTACTCGAGGTCGTAGGTCTGCTGCACCGTCTCGCCGGGCAGCTTTCCGGCCTTGCGGACCGGCACGAACCCGACGCCGAGCTCGTGCGCCAATGCGGCTCCGACGATGAAGCCTCGTGCCTCCACGCCCGCGACGACGTCGACCCGGCTCACACCCTGCGTATGCCGTGCCGCAAGCGCCCGGACCACCTCACCGAAGGCGTCCCCGTCGCCGAGCAGCGGCGTGATGTCCTTGAAGACCACCCCCGCGCGGGGGAAGTCGGGGACGTCACGCAGCCGGCTCGCGATGAGGTCGGACAGCACGTGGAGGTCGCTCACGGGCTACTTGCGACGGGACTTCGGGGGACGCTTGGGCTGGTTGCGCGGTCCGGCCTGGGCGTACTTGTGCACCTGGCGGCCGGTGATCGTCGCCGAGTCCTCACCGCTGGCCATCGGCGCCGACGTGGCCAGGGCGGCCTCCCGGTCGGGGTCGGTGTCGACGTCGTCCCGGTCGGCGGCGGGGGCCACCACGGGGTTCTCCTTGTCGTGTTTGGCCTGCGAGCGGGCCGACCGCTTGTCGAGGTCGACGACGGCGTCGTCCTTGGCGCGCAGAGTCACGAGGAGCGGGGTCGCGAGGAAGATCGACGAGTACGCACCGACGAGGATGCCGATGAAGAGGACCAGTGCGAGGTCGAGCAGGGTCCCGGGGCCGAGGAAGATCGCGCCCACGACCATCACGGCGAGGATCGGCAGGATGCCGATCACCGTGGTGTTGATCGACCGCACGAGGGTCTGGTTCACGGCGAGGTTGGCGGCCTTCGCGAAGCTCATCCGCCCGTTGGCGAACGCCTCGTTGGTGTTCTCGCGCACCTTGTCGAACACGACGACGGTGTCGTAGATCGAGTACCCGAGGACCGTGAGGAAGCCGATCATCGTCGCCGGGGACACCTCGAACTTGGTGAACGAATAGATGCCCACGGTGATGATGAGGTCGTGCACCAGCGCGATGAGCGCGGCCAGGGCCATCTTCCAGTTGCGGAAGTAGATCGCGAGGACGGCGGCCACGAGCACGACGAAGATGATGAGCGCGCGCAGGGCCTGTTTGGTGACCGAGTCGCCCCACGACGGACCGATGAAGGTCGCGCTGACGTTCTCCTCGTTGACCGAGAAGGTCTTGGCGAGCTCCGTGCGCACGCGGGCGCTCTCGGCGTCGTCGAGTCGCTCGGTCTGCACCCGCACGGTGCCGGCGCCGAGCTTGGAGACGCGGACCCCCTGCGAGTCGTCCGAGGCACCGAGGGCCTCACGGGCCGTCGCCTCGTAGTCGCTGGGGACCGAGGTGCTGGTCACCCGGAACTCCGAGCCACCCTTGAACTCGAGCCCGAGGTTGAGCTTGTTGATGGCGAGACCGGACACGGCGATCGCCATGAGGATCAGCGAGACGAGGTAGAACCTCGCGCGCCGGCGGACGACCGGGATCGACCGCTTCCCGGTGTAGAGGTCGTTGCCGAGGTCGGAGAACTTCATGAGGCACTCCCTTCGCCCGCGACACGGGGGGGTTTCGTCGTGAACCGGCCGCGGCCGGCATACGAGGTCTTCTTTACGGCACCGAGCTTCTTCGGGTCCAGGCCCGAGAGGCGGTGGCCGTCACGGAAGAACGGCAGTCGCGCGAGGAGCGTGACCAGGGGGTGGGTGAACATGAAGACGATGAGGATGTCGAGCAGCGTCGTGAGACCGAGGGTGAACGCGAAGCCGCGCACGCTCGAGCTCGCGAGCACGTAGAGGACGATCGCGGCGAGGAAGTTGACGCCGTCGGCGATGAGGATCGTCCGCTTGGCGCGGTCCCAGCCGGTGGCGACGGCGCTCTCGAGCGAGCGGCCCTCACGCAGCTCGTCACGGATGCGTTCGAAGTAGACGATGAACGAGTCCGCCGTGAAGCCGATGGCGACGATGAGACCGGTGACACCGGCCATGTCGAGCCGGTAGTTGTGCGACCAGCCGAGGATCGCGATCGCGAGGTAGGTGAGCAGCCCCGCGGCGAGGATCGAGGCGACGGTGACGAGGCCGAGCACGCGGTACTGCGCGAGCGAGTACAGGACGACGAGCAGGAGGCCGATGAGGCCGGCGTACAGGCCGTAGCGGAGCTGCTCGCTGCCGAGGGTGGGGCTGATCTGCTCGCGTGTCTGCAGGTCGAACGAGATCGGCAGCGCACCGAACTTCAGCTGCTGGGCCAGGTCACGCGCCTCGTCGATGCTGAAGCCACCGGTGATGCTCGCGTTGCCGTCGAGGATCGCCTCGTTGAAGCTGGGCGCCACGATGACCCGGGAGTCGAGGGTCGCGGCCAGCTGGTTCTGCGGCTGCTGGAGAACGACCATCTTCTTGGAGACGTCGGCGTACTGCTTGGCGCCCTCACCGTTGAGGCTGAGCTGGATCTCGACCCGGCTCGTCTGCTGGCCATTGGGGCCGACCTGGTAGCCGGCGCTGGCGTCGCTGATCTTGTCGCCGGAGACGACGACCGGGCCGAGGACGTACTTGGCGGCACCGTCGGCGTCACAGGTGACGAGCGGCAGGGTGTCGTCGTCGACGAGCGCGTCGAGCGCGCCATCCTCGGCGCAGTTGAGCGCGGTGAACTGGGCCGTCAGCTCGGGGGTGATCTGGTCGAGGCTGAACGGGTCACCGGCGGACGTCGCCGCGGAGCCGCTGGGGCTCGGGCTCGCGCTCGGGGAGGCCGACGGGCTGGCGGACGGGCTGGCGGACGGGCTGGTCGACGCGGTCGGGGAGGGCGAAGGGGAGGTGGTCCCGGTGGTCAGGGCTCCCGGGATCGCGGAGTTGTTGGTGGCCGACGGGCTCGCCGGGTTGGCGGAGGGGACGTTCGCGGACGGGGACGCGCGCGGCGTCGGGGTGCCGCTGGCGCCCGGGCTGGCCGGGGCGCTCGGGGACGCGCTGGGCGAGACGGACGGCGCCGGCTGCGGTGAGCCGGCGGCGATCGCGAGGACCGGACGGAACTGCAGCTGCGAGGAGCGACGGATCGCGTCCTCGGTGCTCTTGCTCGGGGTGCCGGGCATGCTCACGACGATGTTGCGACCACCCTGGGTGGTGACCTCGGCGCCGGCGACACCGCCGGCGTCGACGCGCTGGACGATGATGTCGCGCGCCTGGGCGATCTGCTCGGGCGAGACCTGCTTGTTCCCGGTGAGCCGCGGCTCGAGGATGATCTGCGTCCCACCCTCGAGGTCGAGGCCGAGCTTGGGCGCGTAGCTGCCGTCACCGAACTGGTTCGACCCGACGAGCAGGCCCATGAGGGCCAGGGCGAGGACCGCCATCCCCGCGAGGGCGCGGCGGGCGAACTTCGCGTGGCTCATCTGTGCCATGTCAGGCGGCCTCGGGCGTCGGCGGGGCGTCGGTCACGCCGGGCTGGGCCATGCCGATGGCGCGACGGTCGACGCGCACCTGCACACCGGGAGCGATCTCGAGGAGCGCGGTGCTGTCGTCGAGGACGACGATCGTGCCGTAGAGGCCCGAGGTCATGACGACCGCGTCGCCGACGCTGAGCGCCGACTGGAACGTCTGCACCTCACGTCCGCGCTTGCGCTGCGTGAGCATGAGGAACGCCAGCAGCAGCAGGGGCAGGGCGAGCACGAGGAGGTTGCCGAAGCCGGCACCGGAATTCATGAAGAGTCCTTCGAGTCTGGTTTCACCTGGCCCTTGTGGGGCCGGGCGCGTCAGCGGCCCGGGCGACGCCGGGCCGTCGGGTCAGCATAGGTGACGTGTTCACCCTCGACCAACGCGCGACACCCGGTCGAGGTGCCCGGGACTGCCCGAGTATGCCGTGGCACCGGTTCGCCGGGCGACCTCACCCGCCGAGACGGCCGGGACCCTCGTCGAGGGGCAGGACGTCCTGGGCCGCGAGGTCGCGCGGCGGGGTGAGCCCGAGGTGGCGCCACGCCTTGGCCGAGGCCGCGCGCCCCCGGGGGGTGCGCACCATGAAGCCCTCGCGCACGAGATAGGGCTCGGCGACGGTCTCGACGGTGTCGGACTCCTCCCCCACGGCGATCGCCAGCGTGGACAGCCCGACCGGCCCCCCGCCGAAGCGTCGGCAGAGGGCGTCGAGAACGGCCCGGTCGAGCCGGTCGAGCCCGGCGTCGTCGACGTCGAAGAGCCGCAGCGCCGCGTGGGCGGCGGCCTCGTCGACCGAGCCGGACCCGTGGACCTGGGCCCAGTCGCGCACCCGGCGCAGCAGCCGGTTGGCGATGCGGGGCGTGCCCCGGGACCGGCCGGAGATCTCGGTGATCCCCGGCTTGTCGGCCTCGACGCCGAGCAGACCGGCGGATCGACGCAGGATCGTCGTGAGGTCGGAGGCGTCGTAGTAGTCGAGGTGGCCGGTGAAGCCGAACCGGTCGCGCAGCGGCGCCGGCAGCAGGCCGGACCGGGTGGTCGCCCCGACGACGGTGAACGGCGGGAGCTCGAGCGGGATCGCCGTCGCGCCGGGGCCCTTGCCGACGATGACGTCGACCCGGAAGTCCTCCATCGCGAGGTAGAGCATCTCCTCCGCCGCCCGGGACATCCGGTGGATCTCGTCGAGGAAGAGCACCTCCCCCTCGTCGAGCGAGGACAGCACCGCGGCGAGGTCGCCGGCGTGCTGGATGGCGGGCCCGGACGTCACCCGGAGGGGTCGCTCCAGCTCGGCGGCCACGATGAGGGCCAGGGTCGTCTTGCCGAGCCCGGGGGGGCCCGACAGCAGGATGTGGTCGGGCACGGTCCCCCGGCGCCGGGCGGCCTCGAGCACGAGGCCGAGCTGGTCTCGCACCCGCGTCTGCCCGGGGAACTCCGAGAGCCGTTTGGGGCGCAGGGCCGCCTCGACGACCCGCTCGTCGTCCCCGTCCGCCCCCGCGTCGACGATGCGCGCCGTGGCGTCGAGCGAGCCGTCGACGGCACGCCCGTCACCGGACTCGACGATGTCGGACCGGAAGCCGTGGCTGCCGGCCACGTCCCGCCCGTCGCCCGCGCCGCTCATCGGCCCAGCTCGCGCAGGGCCATCCTCAGCAGGGCGGCGACCGAGGCCTCCGGGTCGGCCGCGGCCGACACCCGGCTCACCGCGTCGGTCGCCTGCTTGGCCGACCAGCCGAGCCCGACGAGCGCCTCGCCCACCTGGTCGCGCCGCGCGTCCCCGACCGGGGCGACTGCAGCCGCGACGTCGGCACCGGCCGTGGCGGACGGCATACCCACCTTGTCCTTGAGCTCGAGCACGAGACGTTCGGCGCTCTTGCGGCCGACTCCCGGGATCTTCATCAGGGTCGAGACGTCGCCGGTCGTCAGCGCCGCCCGGACCTCGTCGGGGGTGAGGACGGACAGCATCGCCAGGGCCAGCCGAGGTCCGACGCCCGAGACGGTCTGCACGGTCTCGAACATGTCGCGCTCCGAGGCGGAGCCGAAGCCGAAGAGCGTCAGCGAGTCCTCGCGCACGACGAGGGTGGTCGACACGGTGACGTCCTGACCGGGGCGGACCTCGGCGGCGGTGCGGGGCGTCGTGTGGACGAGCATCCCCACGCCACCGACCTCGACGACGAGGCGGTCCAGGCCCACGTGACCGGCCCGCCCGGAGAGGGAGGAGATCATCGCGCACCTGCCCTGGCCAGCGCCTCGAGTCGCGCCGTCGCGGCGCCGCGCCACAGGTGGCAGATCGCCAGGGCCAAGGCGTCGGCGGCGTCGGCCGGCCGCGGTGCCTCGGCGAGCTTGAGGATGCGGGTCACCATGACGGTGACCTGGGCCTTGTCGGCCCGACCGCTGCCGGTGACCGCGGCCTTGACCTCGGTGGGCGTGTGGAACACGACGGGGATGCCCCGCTTGCCGGCGGTGAGCAGCGCGATCGCGGTGGCGTGCGCGGTCGCCATGACCGAGGTGACGTTGGTGTCGGCGAAGACCCGTTCGACGGCCACGACCTCGGGCGAGAACCGGTCCATCCACGCGCCCAGCTCGGTCTCGAGGAAGATGAGCCGCTGCGCCGGGTCCGCGTCGGCCGGGGTCCGGACCACGCCCACTGCGACCATGCTGGCGCGTCCGGCCCTGCCGTCGACGACACCGAGGCCGCACCGGGTGAGGCCGGGGTCAATGCCGAGAACGCGCACGCGCGCCGCCTTCCTGAGGACCGAACAGGTGTTCGGTGCCACGCTACACAGCGGGGCGGGGGGCGGGGCGCAGCAACACGCGGGGTGCGGGGCTGCCGGCCGCTCCCCCGCGGGACGGACTCAGTCCTCGTCGCCCAGCTCGGCGAGGACGTCGTCGGGGATGTCGCCGTTGGCGAAGACGTCCTGGACGTCGTCGGAGTCCTCGAGGGCGTCGATGACCCGGATCATCTTCTTGGCCCCGTCGAGGTCGAGCGGCACCTGGAGGTTGGGCACCCACGAAGCCTCTGCCGAGTCGTAGTCGATGCCGGCGTCCTGGACGGCCTGGCGCACGGCCACGAAGTCGGTCGCCGCAGAGATGATCTCGAAGGCCTCGCCGAGGTCGTTGACCTCGTCGGCGCCGGCCTCGAGGACGACCTCGAGGATCCTGTCCTCACTGAGCTCCGTGCCGGCCTGCTCCTTGGGCACGACGACGACGCCCTTGCGGTCGAACACGTAGGACACCGACCCGGGGTCGCCCAGCTGGCCGCCGTTGCGGGTCAGGGCGGTGCGGACCTCGGCGGCGGCGCGGTTGCGGTTGTCGGTGAGGCACTCGATGAGGATGGCGACACCACCGGGCGCGTAGCCCTCGTAGGTGATGGTCTCCCAGTCGGAGCCGCCGGCCGTGGCACCGGAGCCGCGCTTGACCGCGTTGTCGATGTTGTTGTTGGGCACCGACGACTTCTTGGCCTTCTGGACCGCGTCGTAGAGCGTCGGGTTGCCGGTGAGGTCACCGCCGCCGGTGCGCGCCGCGACCTCGATGTTCTTGATCAGCTTGGCGAAGAGCTTGCTGCGCTTGGCGTCGACGACGGCCTTCTTGTGCTTCGTCGTCGCCCATTTGCTGTGGCCGGACAAAGGTGTCTCCTCGTGCTGTGAACGGGCAGGACTCGGCGTCGATCCTATGTCGTATGCCGTTCTGCCCCCTCAGGTGCCGCCGGGGCAGCCGGGTCCGCGCGAGCGAGAGAGGCTCGGGAGCCGTCTGCCACCTCCCGAGCCGGGTTTGATCGGGCTCGGGAGCACCGGGTCGGCTCGCGAGCCGACCCGGGCTCTCAGGCGCGGCGGACGAGGTCCACGAAGAGCTGGTGGAAGCGGTGGTCGCCGGTGACCTCGGGGTGGAAGCTCGTGGCGAGCACGTTGCCCTCGCGCACCGCCACCGGGTGGTCGCCTCCCGCGACGTGGACCGACGCGAGGACGCGGACGCCGGGGCCGACCTCCTCGACCCACGGTGCCCGGATGAAGACCGCGCGCACCGGCTCCGGGCCGAGCTCGCGGATCCGGAGGTCCTCCTCGAACGAGTCGACCTGCCGGCCGAAGGCGTTGCGGCGCACGGTGATGTCGAGCCCGCCGAGGGTCTGCTGGTCGCGGTGGCCGTCGAGGATGCGGTCGGCGAGCATGATCATCCCGGCGCAGGACCCGTAGGCCGGGAGCCCGTCCCTCAACCGTTCGACCAAGGGGTCGCGCAGCTCGAAGATGCGGACGAGCTTGTCCATCGTCGTCGACTCGCCGCCCGGGATGACGAGCCCGTCGATCTGCCTGACCTCGCCGGGGCGGCGGACCGCCAGGGCCCGGGCACCCGCCGACTCGAGGGCGCGGACGTGCTCGCGCACGTCGCCCTGGACGGCGAGGACTCCGATGGTGGGCTGGCTGGTCACGCCCGCGATCGTACGTCCGGTCCGTTGCCTCGCGACCTCAGGTCCGGGGCCTGGCGCCTCCCTTGAGGCTGTGGACCCGCACGTGGTCGAACTCCGCGGTGATCGGTGACGTCACCTGGTCGGTGGCACCCATGGAGACGAGGCCGATGAGGGCGTCCTCCCCCAGGCTGTGGGTCCAGACGCCCCCGCGCACCCAGGTCTCTCCGTCCTGGCTCGTGTATGCCGTGTAGCGCTCCGTGTCGCCACCGGCCTTGCGCTGCTCGGCACCGCTGAGCCGCTCGACGACGATGCGCAGCCAGGTCCAGTCGTCCCCGGGCGGCCCGACGACGGTGTTGCCGTAGCGGCTCCACCCCTGGGGCACGGGGTTGAGCTCCTTGGCGAACTCCGTCTGGCGCGTCTCCCAGATCGAGGCGCTCGTGAGCTCGACGAAGTTGTCGTCGTCGCCGTAGACGACGAGGCCGGCCTGGGCGTAGTTGAAGCAGCAGCCCTCGTCCGGCAGGCCGGACAGCCGCACCTTCGTTTCGACGACGTAGTCGCCCGAGGGTGCGTCGCGCACGAGCACTGAGGCCGTGTTGCTGTCGACGTAGAGGTCGGTGTGCTGACCTCCCAGCGCAGCATCCCGCCCGAGACGGCGCACGGGGGATGCGCGGACGGGTGACCGACAGGACGACGGCGGCCCAACCTCAGTTCTATACCTCGTGATGTGACCTGCAGCACATTGGCGGCAGGCCACTTTGGTGATGCCGATAACGCCCGGCCTGCACAAGCCTGTCCGACGGTGCCCGCAACGTGGTTGCGCCCTACGATCCTCGGGTGCCCGTGACGACCCGCGAACGCCGCGCCGGCGACCTCCCCGTCCTCGTCGAGCTGCTCGGCGCCCAGCAGGCGAAGACCTCCTACCCGCAGCGGTGGCCCCTGCCCTTCCCGCCCGAGGAGTTCATCGTGCGCCCGGGAGAGCTCGCCGCCTGGGTGGCCGTCGAGGAGGACGCCGTCGTCGGCCACGTCTCCGTCACGTCGCTGGCCGACGCGCGCATGGCGAAGGACTGGGCGAGGGCGACCGGGCGGCCGTCCGAGGGCGTGGCGGAGGTCTCGGTGCTCTTCGTCGCCGGTGACCGCCGCGGTTCCGGCATCGGGGGCCTTCTCCTCGACACCGCCCTGGCCGAGATCGACCGGCGCGGGCTGACCCCGATGCTCGACGTCGTCGGTGAGGAGACGAGCGCCGGCCTCTTCTACCGGCGACGCGGGTGGCGGACGGTGGGCACGGCCCGGCCGGAGTGGCTTCCCGCCCACCGGCCGGACCTGGCCTTCATGCTCCTCGACGTTGCCCCCGACGCTGCCGACCCGGCCGACGCTGCCGACGCGGGCGGACCCCGATCGGGTCAGGCGCGCGCCACGAAGTAGGCGTTGAACGGGTCGGCCTCGACCTCGTGCAGCGTGACCTCCCCGAAGCCGGCGTCACGGAGCATCTGCTCGGCGAGCTCGACGCCCCACACGGTCCCGAGCCCGTCACCACCCTGACCGAGGGACACCGTCATGCAGTGCACGAGCGAGACGGCATACAGGAAGCTCGCCCACGGCAGCTCGAGGTTGCGCTCGAGGCGGCTGGAGGCGTTGATGTCGACCATGAGGAAGGTCCCGCCGGGTCGCAGCGCGCGGCGGATGTTGGCGAGGACCGTCGCCGGGTGGGCCTGGTCGTGGATGGCGTCGAACGCGGTCACGAGGTCGAACGAGGCGGCGTCGATGTGGCCCGCGACGTCGCACTCGACGAACACGGCGTTGGTGAGTCCCCACTCGCGCGCCTCCGCCCGGGCCACGGCAATCGCCTCGGCGCCGAAGTCGTAGCCGCAGAACCGGCTCCTCGGGAACTCCCGGGCCATCAGGTTGATGGCGTGGCCGGCGCCGCAGCCGACGTCGGCGACGTCGATCCCGCTGCGCAGCCGGTCCACGAGTCCGGTGAGGGGGACGATCGTGTCGATGAGCGACCCGTCGTTGACGGCTTGGGAGTCCTCGGCCTGGATCTCGACGAACCTCGGGTAGTCCTCGTACCCGAGTCCGCCTCCGGTGCGGAAGCGCTCGACGACGAGCGGTGACACCGAGCCCATGAGCCCGATGAGTCGCATGCTGCGGGCGAGGTTGTCGGCGCTCGGGCCCGTGACGAAGGGCGCGCTCTCCTCGCAGAGCGTGTACTCCCCTGTCTCGGCGTCGAAGTCGACCAGCTCGGCGGTGACGACTCCCCCGAGCCACTCCCGCACGTAGCGCTCGCCGAGGCCCGCAGCGTCGGCGATCTGCTGGCTGCTGGCCGGTGGGAGGGTGGCCAGGGTCTCGAAGAGCCCGGTGTCGTGGCCGATGCCGGCGAGGACGGCGATCGCGCCGTCGTTGAGGACCTGCACGAGGCGCTCGACGACTGCCGGCGTCTGCTGCTGCTCGATGGTGCTCATGGTGCTGCTCCTTCTGGTCGGACGGGCCGTTGCCCGTGACGACGACGCTAGGAACGCACCCCTTCGCCCCGCATCGGCCGAACCCTGCAGATCTCAGGCGCGACCGTGGGGTGAACCATGTATGCCGTGCGCGTGGGCCCACGCAGCCGCGGCCGTCCTGGACCCGACGCCGAGGTTGGCGAAGATGTTGGCGAGGTGGCGCCCGACGGTCTTCTCGCTGATGACGAGCCGCTGCGCCACCTCCCGGTTGCCGGCGCCTCCGGCCACGAGGGCGAGCACCTCCTCCTCGCGGCCGGTGAGGCCTCCCGGGCGCTCCGACACCGTGAGGCGCGCCACGTCCGGGGCGGCGCCGAGCTCCCGGTAGATCATCAGCGCCGTCGCCGCGTCAGCCTCGGCAGCCCGCTCCTGGCCCAACCCGCGTCGCGCGGTCGCGAGGTGCTCGTGGGCGCGCGCCACGGCATACCGAAGTCCCTGGCTCCGGTACTCGCGCAGGGCGGACTCGAGGGCGACGGCGGCGTCCTCGTGCTGACCGCGGGAAAGCGCCAGCAGACCCTCGGCGTGACGCGCCCAGGCCCGCATCCCCGCCGTGTCGTACTGCTTCGCCGTCCCGGCGAGCTCGGTCGCCGCGGACTCGGCGAGGTCGACGTCGCCACAGGCCAGGCCGACCTCGACCGACGGCAGCAGGAGCCGCGCCCGCTCCAACCTCCCCCTGCCCTCCACCGCCGCGCGCAGCACCGTCGCTGCCTCGTGCGAACGCCCTGCCGCGTGCGTGAGGAGGGCGTCACCGGGCTGCGGGTCCATGCCGAGCTCGCGGGCGCGGCGGTAGGCGGCGGATGCGTCGGCCCACCGGCCCCGGCACCGGAGCACGTCACCGAGCTCCTCGAACCCCGCACCGGCCAGCCAGCCGTGCGACCCGACGAGGGTCCGGCTCGGACCCTCCATCTGCGCCAGGACCTCGTCCCAGCCGCCCTCGGCACCGACGAGCTGGAGCTGGTGCACCCGGGTGACGGTCACGTACATGAAGGTCCGGGACAGCGGGAGTGCCCAGCGCTCGAGCGCGTCGGTCCACGACCGCATCCGCGCCCAGTCACCCAGCTCGTGGGTGACGTGGATGACGGTGCAGTAGATGTCGCCGGCCCACCGTGGCGGGACGCGGCCCGCGATCACCTCGAGCATCGCCTCGTCGAGGGCCTCGAAGCCGTCGGCGGTCCGTCCCTCGCGCACCCGGGCGAAGCCCTCCAGCACCCGGGCGAAGCAGGGAAGCGCCGAGTCGTCGTGGGCACGACCGAGGGCCTCGAGCCGGGTGGCGGCCTCCTGCGCCGGCGCCGGGTCCCCGTGGACGTCGAGCTCGTAGGTCGCGTCGATGTAGAGGAGGTACCCGTGGACGACCGACTCCGGCAGCCCTTCGAGGAGGCGTCGCGCCCGGGCGAGCCACGCCGTCCCGATGACGACGTCCCCCCGGGTCACCCACTCGAGACCGAGGTCGAGGGCCTGCTGCGCGGCCGCGACGGGGTCCTGCTCCGCGTCGAGCCGGCGGTAGACCTCCTCGTCCAGCGCCATCGACCGCGCACCGTCGCCGAGCCACCACGTGCCCTCGGCGAGAAGCCGCAGCTCGTCGAGCGGGAGGTCGTCGCTGCGCTCGCGGGCGGCGTCCCGCTCGGCGCCCAGCCGCTCGACCAGCGCCCGCCAGCCGCCCGTGTCGGCGCGCGTCACGGACGGGTCGTCGGGGTGGAGGGCCTCGGTCACGGGCGCCTCCCCCGGTGGAGTCGCACACTCCAGCGTACGACCGGCAGCGAGGGTGGTGACATGCTTCCGGGCATGAGCAGCGACGTCCTCACCTCGCTGGCCGAGCAGGCCAGGGCCCTCGACACCCAGCACGCGCCGACCGACCGCCGCGACGCGTTCGAGCTGCCCGGCGGGGTCGTCTACCTCGACGGCAACTCGCTCGGGGCCCTCTCGACCGCGGCCCGGGAGGCGACCGCGGACGCCGTGTCGCGGCAGTGGGGCGAGCAGCTCATCCGCGCCTGGAACGAGTCGGCGTGGTGGTCCGCCCCGGAACGGGTCGGCGACCGCATCGCCGAGCTCGTCGGTGCCCCGGCCGGGACCGTCGTCGTGGGCGACTCGACCACCGTCAGCCTCTACAAGGCGGTGCACGCTGCCGCCCGGATGCGTCCGGGCCGGCGCGTCGTCCTCACCGACCCCGACTCCTTCCCCACCGACGTCCACGTCACCCGCGGCGTCTGCGACCAGCTCGGCCTCACCCTCGAGCTGCTCTCCCCCGCCGACGCCGTCGAGCGGCTGCGCGGCTCCGACGACGTCGTCCTCGCGTCCTACTCGCAGGTCGACTACCGCACCGGTGAGCTCTGGGACCTCGCCGCGATCACCGCGGCGGCGCACGAGTCCGGTGCCCTGTCGTGCTGGGACCTCTGCCACTCGGCGGGGGTCGTGGAGGTCGGGTTGTCAGCCGGTGGCGCCGACTTCGCCGTCGGGTGCGGCTACAAGTACCTCAGCGGCGGCCCCGGCGCACCGGCGTTCATCTTCGTCGCGCCGCAGCACCTGGACGCGTTCACCAACCCCATCCTCGGCTGGAACGGCCACGCGACCCCGTTCGCGATGTCCCCCGACCACACGCCCGCCGACGGCATCACGCGGGCCCGCGTCGGAACTCCACCGGTGCTCGGGATCGCCGCGCTGGAAGGCGCGCTCACGGCATACGACGGCCTGTCCATGGCGGACGTGCGCCGACGGTCGCTCTCGCTCACCGCGTTCTTCGTCGACGCGGTCGGCGCGCTGGGCGTCGACCTCCCGGTCGCGACCCCGCGCGAGGACGACCGGCGGGGCTCGCAGGTCAGCCTGCGCCACCCCGACGCGTATGCCGTCGTGCAGGCCCTCATCGCGCGCGGCGTCATCGGTGACTTCCGTGAGCCGAACATCGTTCGGCTGGGGTTCGCGCCGCTCTACCTCTCCCACGAGGACGCCCTCGCCGCGGCCGTGCACCTGCGCGACGTCCTCGCGGGGCGTGAGTTCGAGCGGCCCGAGCACCGCTCCCGCGCCGCGGTGACGTGAGCCAAGGGAGAATGGGCCGCATGGCACGCAGAGCTGCGAAGCAGGACCGGGGCGACGCCGACCTCGAGGTCGGTCCCCCGAAGACGAGCGCGGCGGGAGTGCCGGCGGTAACCGCCCGGGGGTGCGCCGCGGCGTACTTCCCCGAGACCAACGTGCTCGTCCCCCTCGGCTCCACGGCCCGCGGCAGCAACACCCCCACCTCGAAGTCCGTCGTCGTCCGGTTGGAGGCCCGCTGATGGGCCGGGTCAGCTCGCGCCACAAGGTCGTCCGCATCGACCTCGACGGCGACACAACGCGCGCGATCGACACCGTCGCCGGCGAGGAGCCGCTCGAGATCCGGGTTGGCGGCACGACCTTCACCGTCACCATGCGCACGCCCGGGCACGACGTGGACCTCGCGCACGGTCTGCTGCGCGCGGAGGGCGTCATCGCCGCCCGCGACGACGTGCGGTCGGCCCGGTTCTGCTCCGACCTCGACAGCCTCAACGTTCTCGACGTCCAGGTGACGCGACCGGCGAGCGGCGAGGCCGTGACCTCGACCCGCAACCTCGCCTCGCTCGGGGGCTGCGGGCTGTGCGGTACGACGGCCGTCGAGGCGGTCGAGGCGGTGACCGCCGCCCGACCACCCGAGGTGGTCTGGGCCGCCGAGTCCGTCGCGTCGGCGCTGGAGGGGCTCCGCCGCCGGCAGGAGCTCTTCGACCGCACCGGCGGGGCGCACGGCGCCGGGCTGGTGCCGGCCGGGGCGCACGACCTCGCGATCGTGCGCGAGGACATCGGGCGCCACAACGCCGTCGACAAGGTGCTCGGCGGTGCGCTCGTGCTCGGTATCGAGACGGCGGGCGCGCTGCTCGTCGTGTCGAGCCGGGCCAGCTTCGAGCTCGTCCAGAAGGCCGCCGTCTCGCAGGTGTCCGTGCTGGCGTGCGTGTCGGCGCCGTCGTCACTGGCGATCGAGGCCGCCGACCGGCTGGGCGTCACCCTCGTCGGGTTCGCCCGAGGGCGCCGGATGAGCGTCTACACGCACGCCCACCGCATCCCCCACTGACGGCCCGCCGCACTGACGGCCCGCCGCACTGCCGCACCGACGCGCTGCCGCACTGGCGCCCCGGGCACAACTCGCCAATTCCTCCCCGGAGGCACGCGACACGCACGGCGTGTCTGTGCCGCAGGAGGGGAATTGGCGAGTTTGGGCACGCCCGCCGGCCCACCGGCCCGCTTTCGGCCGGGCCGGCTGTCGCGGACTACCAGCCGCGCTCGGCGAGGCGGTGCGGCTCGGGGATCTCGTCGACGTTGATGCCGACCATGGCCTCGCCGAGGCCGCGCGACACCTTGGCGATGACGTCGGCATCGTCGTGGAACGTCGTCGCCTTGACGATGGCCTCGGCGCGCTCGACCGGGTTGCCCGACTTGAAGATGCCGGAGCCGACGAACACGCCCTCGGCGCCGAGCTGCATCATCATGGCGGCGTCGGCGGGGGTGGCGATGCCGCCCGCGGTGAAGAGCACGACCGGCAGCTTGCCGGCGACGGCGACCTCCTTGACGAGGTCGAACGGCGCCTGGAGCTCCTTGGCCGCGACGTACAGCTCGTCGTCGGCCATGCCGTGCAGGCGGCGGATCTCGGCCCGGATCTTGCGCATGTGCATCGTGGCGTTGGAGACGTCACCGGTGCCGGCCTCGCCCTTGGAGCGGATCATCGCCGCGCCCTCGGTGATGCGCCGCAGCGCCTCGCCGAGGTGGGTGGCGCCACAGACGAACGGGACCGTGAAGTTCCACTTGTCGATGTGGTTGGCGTAGTCGGCGGGGGTGAGCACCTCGGACTCGTCGATGTAGTCGACGCCGAGGGACTGGAGGACCTGGGCCTCGACGAAGTGGCCGATCCGGGCCTTGGCCATGACCGGGATCGAGACGGCCTCGATGATGGCGTCGATCATGTCGGGGTCGGACATGCGGGAGACGCCGCCCTGGGCGCGGATGTCGGCGGGGACCCGCTCGAGGGCCATCACGGCCACGGCACCGGCGTCCTCGGCGATCCGGGCCTGCTCGACGTTGACGACGTCCATGATGACGCCGCCCTTGAGCATCTCGGCCATGCCGCGCTTCACCCGGGTCGTGCCGGTGTGGGAGGTGGTCGTGGGGGCTGCGGCGGTGGTGCTGGAGTCGCTCATGCGCGACAGTGTAGAGCCGTCTCAGTCGACCACTGCAGGCGGAAGGTCGTCGTCGAAGTCGACGCGGTGCGGCAGGGCCGCGTGACCGGCGAGACGGAACAGCCGGACCACCCTCTTGGTCCGGACCCGGCGCACCTCGCGGACCGCGTCGTTGTGGAAACGGCGGGCCAGCTGGACGCGCAGGGCGCTCGCCTCCACCCGCGACAGGCCGTCGGCGCCGACCCCCTCGACGTCGCCACGGAGGGCGGCGACCGTGTCCTCCTGCAGGACCGCCCGCAGGGCCTCGGTGAGGTTGGTCTCGGTGTCCTCGCGTCCGGCGAAGGTCTGCCCGTCGAGCGGGTCATGGCTCAGCGGCTGGTGGGTGTGGCGTTCGAGCGCCTCGCTCGCGGCGTCGGCGAGCAGCAGCGACGTCGCGGGGTCGAGGGCCCCGCTCGTCGCGAGCTCGAGGGTGGCCTCGGCGCGCCGGACGAGCTGGGCGTCGAGGGCGGACACCGCACCCTCGACCTTCGCGTGGAGGCGGTCGAGGCGCGAGGCCGAGTACGACAGGTACCAGGCCACGGCGAGCAGCACGAGGGCCACCGTCGTCGCGATCTGCAGGACGTCCATCACGCCTCACCTCTGATCGGCCAGCGCAGCCGCCCGAGCAGGCCGGCGCGCAGGGCGGGCTCGACCGGGGAGCTGTCCGCCCCCTCGATCACGGTCTCGTACACGGCCATGACCCGTTCCGCGACGACTCCCCAGTCGAAGGACCGGGCCCGTCGCAGCCCGAGGTCGCTGAGTCGCTGCCGTTCGCCGGGGTCGCCGACCAGCTCGACGACGGCGCTCGCGAGGGCGGCGCCGTCCCCCACCGGGAAGGTGCGTCCGGCCGGCCCGCTGCCGAGCACGGCGACGAACGCCTCGAGGTCGCTGGCGAGGACCGGCGCACCCGCCGACATCGCCTCGACGAGCACGATGCCGAAGCTCTCACCGCCCGTGTGCGGCGCGACGTAGAGGTCGGCCGACCTCAGCAGGGCCACCTTGTCGGCCTCGGAGACCGCACCGAGGAACTCGGTCGCGGCCCGCACCCGGGGGTCGAGGGACTCGGCGATCTCGTCGACGTCGCCGGGGCCGGCCACGACCAGACGGGCACCGGGGAGCGCGTCGAGGACGGCCGGCATCGCGGCGACCATGACGTCGAGGCCCTTGCGCGGCTCGTCGATGCGCCCGAGGAACGCCAGCGTGGGCCGCTCCGGGGTCCCCGTCCAGCGGGTCACCGCGCCGTCGGGCGCGAACCGCTGCGTGTCGACGCCGTTCGGGATGATGTAGGCGTCACCGCCGAGGTGGCGACGCACCGTCTGGCGGGCCTCCTCGGAGACGGCGATGCGCGCCCGGATCTTCTCGGTCGACGGGCGCAGCAGGGGGTTCGCGGCGTGCATGGCGCGGGAGCGGATGTTCGACGTGTGGAAGGTCGCGACGACCGGCTCGGACGAGGCCCACAGGGCCATGAGCGACGCGCTGGGCGTGATCGGCTCGTGGAGGTGGAGCACGTCGAAGTCGCCCTCCTCCAGCCACCGGCTCACTCGCGAGGACGTCACGGGCCCGAAGGTGAGCCGCGCGACCGACCCGTTGTAGCGCACCGGGACCGCCCGACCGCACGACGTGACGTATGCCGGCAGGCTGGCGCCGCCGTCGTCCACCGGCGCGAGGACGGAGACCTCGTGACCCTGTGCGGTGAAGAACTCCGCGAGGTCGCGGACGTGGAACTGGACCCCGCCGGGGACGTCGAAGGCGTAGGGGCAGACGAGTCCGATCCTCATGCGCCACCGGCCCGGGCGAGCCGTGCGAGGTCGAGGTCCTTGGTGAAGACCGGCTGGAGCATGTGCCAGTCGGCGGTGTGGCTCCGGACGGTCTCGCCGAGGACGTCGGCACACGACTGGGTCATGGCCGTCACCCTGGCCCGCGTGGTCCCGGACTCGGGGACGGCCACCGGGTCGTGGAAGGTGATGACGATGCCCCAGCGGCGTCCGGTGCGCTCGTGCCGGATCGAGACCGGGAAGAGCGGCCGCCGCTCGGCGAGGGCCAGCGCCGCGGGTCCGGCCGCCATCCGTGCGGGCTCACCGCAGAAGTCGACCTCGACCCCGTCGCGGGAGAGGTCGCGGTCGGACAGCAGCGGGATGAGCCCGGGTCGGCGCGCCGCCTGCCGCAGCAGCGGAAAGGGCGGGTCCCCGCCGGTGAGCGGGTGGATGGTCATGCCGAGCCCGGTCCGGAACGCGAGGAACTCCTCGAAGACCTCCTCGGGCTCGAGGCGCTCGGCGACCGTCGTGACCGGTCCCAGGTGCACCGCGCCCCAGGCCCCGGCGAGGTCCCAGTTGCCGAGGTGGCCGAGGAAGCAGACGAGCGACCCGCCGTCGGCGAGCACCTCACGGACCGGTCCGTCGCCCTCGACCCGCACCCGCGCCGCGAGGTCGTCCGCGGTGAGGACCGGCAGCCGGAAGGCCTCGCAGTAGTACCGCATGTAGGCCCGCATGCCGTCACGGACGAGCCGGTCGAGCGCGGCCTCGTCGAGCTCGGGTCGCACCGTCGCGTAGTTGGCGCGCAGCCGCACTCCCCCGCCCCGGGCGACGGTGAGGTCGGCGATCCGGTCGAAGAGCGCATGGGCCGCGCCCTCCGGCATACGGCGGATGAGCGACCAGCCGACCCGGAAGCCGGCCACGGTCACCGCGTCGGTGGTTCGGGAGACGACGCCCCCGGCACGCGCGCTCACGCGACGTCGAGGGCCTGACGGCGGACCTCGAGCATCCGCTGGACCACCGTGACCAGGCTCGCGAGGGCGAGGAGGGCGAGCACCACGGTGAGGAAGACCTCCGGGAGGAACCACCCGACCAGGCCGGTCGTCACGAGGACGGCGACGAGGCGCTCGGCCCGCTCGGCGATCCCGACGTTGGCGGTCATGCCGAGACCCTCGGCGCGGGCGCGGGCGTAGGACACGACCATGCCGAGGATGAGGCAGGCGAGGGCGAGGGCGGCCATGAGCCCCGGGGAGACCTCGAAGGCGCCGCCCGGACGCACGCTCTGCCCGCCGGCGTAGAAGAGGACGAGCCCGCCGAAGACGGAGGCGTCGGCGACGCGGTCGAGGGTCGAGTCGAGGAAGGCACCCCACGTGCTCGACCGGCCCGACCGGCGGGCCATGATGCCGTCGACGGTGTCCGAGAAGACGAACGCCGTGATGACGAGGGTGCCGATGAGGAACTCGCCGCGCGGGTAGAACAGCAGCGCACCGAGGCTCACCCCGAGGGTGCCGACGATCGTCACGACGTCAGGACTGACCCCGAGCTTGAGGAGGACCGAGGCCAGCGGGGTGAGCAGCTTCGTGAAGAAGGGGCGCGCGTACTTGTTGAGCATGGTGCGGTCAGCCTAATGGCCCGACGTCACTGCACCGGCCAGGCTTCCGCGAGCCGGCGCCGCGCGTCCTCGAGGAGGACCGGCAGCGCCTTGGTCTGGCCGACGACGGGCAGGAAGTTCATGTCGCCGCCCCAGCGCGGCACGATGTGCTGGTGGAGGTGGGCCGCGACGCCCGCGCCGGCGACCTCGCCCTGGTTCATCCCGATGTTGAAGCCCTGCGGCCCTGAGGACTCGCTCAGCGCACGCATCGCCGTCTTGGTGAGGTCGGTGAACTCCGTCGTCTCCTCGTCGGTGAGGTCAACGTAGAGCGAGACGTGCCGGTACGGGCAGACGAGGACGTGGCCGGGGTTGTAGGGAAAGAGGTTCATGACGACGTAGCAGTGCTCGCCCCGGTGGACGATGAGACCCTCGGCGTCGTCGCGGCCGGGCGCCGCGCAGAACGGGCACCCGTCCCCCGCGTCGGTCGAAGGGCGCTCCCCCGTCACGTAGGCCATCCGGTGGGGCGTCCAGAGGCGGTCGAACCCGTCCGGCACCCCCGCGAAGTTCGTGTCGGGCTCGAGTGCGTCGCTCATCCTGTGATCCTATGAAGCGATGGCGAGCAGCACCGACTCGGGCGTCCCCACCGTGCGACGAGCAACCCCTGATCACGCTGCCGCCCTGGCCGAGCTGTACTGGCGAGTGCGATCGGAGTCGGCGCCGCAGATCCCGATGATCCCGCACGACCGGAGCACCGTCGAGCCCTTCGTGCGCGAGGTCGTGCTGCGCCAGTGCGAGGTGTGGGTGGCGGAGGTGGGGCACCGTGCCGTCGGCTTCCTCGCTCTGCGGGAACCCGATGAGCTGGCGCACCTGTACGTCGCGGCGCCGCACACGGGACGTGGGCTGGGTTCGCACCTCCTGCGCCTCGCTCGCGAGCGGCTTCCGCAGGGGCTGCAGCTGTGGGCCTTCCAGAGCAACACCCGGGCCGTGAGGTTCTACGAGCGGCACGGGTTCGTGCCGGTGGAGTGGACCGACGGAGACAACGAGGAGGGCGAGCCGGACGTCCGGATGGTCTGGAGCCCGTGACGGCCGGCCCCCGTGTCAGGGAGGGAACGCTGCGCGCCGTATGCCGTCCGCTCCCCCGACGCCGTCGGCGCGCCACTCCATGAGCGCGTCCGTCGGTGGCCCGAAGCCGGCCCGGATGTAGAGCGAGCGCGCCTCGGGGGCGGCGTTGAGCTGCATCCGCCCGACCCCGTGCGCCAGTGCCCAGTCGCGCAGGGCACCGAGGAGGGCGGCCCCGAGCCCGGCGCCGCGCGCGTCCTGCGTGACGAAGAGCAGGGACACGTGCAGCCACCGGCCGTCGGGGCGCCGCGAGCTCGGCAGCTTCGTCACGACGGCGGCGGTCACGACCCCGAGGGGGCGACCGTCGTCGCACTCGGCGAGGAAGGTCACCCGGTCGTGGTCGGCCAGCCACGCGTCCGCGAACCGGTCGAGGAAGCCCGGCTGGACGGCCGCGCCGCACTCCCGGTCGTCCTGCAGCGTGAGTGCCGCTACGGCGAGGGCGTCACGGGGCTCCGCGGGGCGGATCACCGGCGGCACGGCCCGCCTCAGACCTGGGCGCGGGTCTCGACCGCGGTGAGGACCTCGGCGATGGCGTCCTCGACCGGCACGCCGTTCTTCTGCGACCCGTCGCGGTAGCGGAAGGACACGGCCCCTGCGGCCCGGTCCTCCTCGCCGGCGATGAGGATGAACGGCACCTTGGACTTGCTGCCGTTGCGGATCTTCTTGGGGAAGCGGTCGTCGCTGTCGTCGAGCTCGACCCGGATGCCCTTGGCCTTCATCTGCGTGAGGACGCCCCAGAGGTAGTCGTTGTACTCGTCCGCGACGGGCACGCCGAGCACCTGGACCGGGCTGAGCCACACCGGGAACGCGCCGGCGTAGTGCTCGACGAGGACGCCGATGAACCGCTCGATCGAGCCGAACTTCGCCGAGTGGATCATCACCGGCTGCTGGCGCGAGCCGTCCGAGGCCTGGTACTCGAGCCCGAAGCGCTCGGGTGAGGGCTGGTTGAAGTCGTACTGGATCGTCGACATCTGCCAGGTGCGGCCGATGGCGTCGCGGGCCTGGACCGACACCTTCGGGCCGTAGTAGGCCGCGCCCCCGGGGTCGGCGACGAGCTCGAGCCCGGTCTCCGAGCACACCGTCTCGAGCACCCGGGTCGCCTCGTCCCAGTCCGCATCCGACCCGATGAACTTGCTGCTCTTGTCGCCCTCGTCGTCCCTCGTGGACAGCTCGAGGTAGAAGTCGTCCAGACCGAAGTCGCGCAGCAGGTCGAGGACGAACGCCAGGAGGTGCCGGATCTCGTCCGGCGCCTGCTCCTTGGTGACGTAGGAGTGGCTGTCGTCCTGGGCGAAGCCGCGCACCCGGGTCAGCCCGTGGATGACCCCGGACTTCTCGTGCCGGTAGACGTGGCCGAACTCGAAGAGGCGCAGCGGCAGCTCGCGGTAGGAGCGCTGCTTCGAGCGGTAGATGAGGTTGTGCATGGGGCAGTTCATCGCCTTGAGGCGGTAGTCCATGCCGTCGACGTCGAGGGGCTGGAACATGCCCTCGCCGTAGTAGGGCAGGTGACCGGAGGTGTGGAACAGACCCTCCTTGGCGATGTGCGGGGTCCCGACGTAGTCGAAGCCCTCCTCGATGTGACGACGGCGGACGTAGTCCTCCATCTCGCGCTTGATGACGCCACCCTTGGGGTGGAACACCGGGAGCCCCGACCCGATCTCGTCGGGGAAGGAGTAGAGGTCGAGCTCGCGACCCAGCCTGCGGTGGTCGCGCTTCTCGGCCTCGGCGAGACGGTCGAGGTAGTCCTTGAGCTCGTCCTTCGTCGCCCAGGCTGTGCCGTAGATCCGCTGCAGCTGCGGGTTCTTCTCGGAGCCCCGCCAGTACGCTGCGGCGCTGCGCATCACCTTGAACGCGTTGCCGAGCACCTTGGTCGTGGGGACGTGCGGGCCGCGGCACAGGTCGCCCCAGGCACGGGTGCCGTCACGGCGGACGTTGTCGTAGATCGTAAGCTGGGCCCCGCCCACCTCGACGTCGGCGCCCTCGGCGGCCTCGGCAGCGGCGCCGCCCTTGAGGCCGATGAGCTCGCACTTGTAGGGCTCGTTGCCGAGCTCGACGAGGGCCGCCTCGTCGCTGGTCTCGCGCCGCACGAAGGTCTGGCCCTCGTTGACGATCTTCTGCATGACCTTCTCGAGCGCCTTGAGGTCGTCCGGGGTGAACGGCTCGGCGACGTCGAAGTCGTAGTAGAAGCCGTCGCGGATCGGCGGTCCGATGCCCAGCTTGGCGTCCGGGTGGACTTGCTGCACGGCCTGCGCGAGGACGTGGGCGGCGCTGTGCCGCAGGACATCCAGCCCGTCCTGCTCCTGCGCCGTCACCGGCTCGACCACGTCCCCCTCGGCGAGCACGTGGGCCAGGTCGCGCAGCTCCCCGTTGACGCGGGCCACCAGGACGTCGCGCTGCCCCTCGAACAGCTCCGCCGCGGTCGTCTCTTCCGCCACCGATCGCTCGTCTCCGGCGACGTGAAGGGTGATCTGGGGTGACGACACGGTGGAAGCTCCTGGGGTGGGGACTGCGGGAGGTATGCCGTCCGCGTCGGGCGCGGAACGGCACCACGATGCTAGCCGCCCGAAAATCGCTCGCGCGACGCAGTTCGGGCGTGCTCGGTAGGGTCGGGCGATCGGCACCACCCCGACCGCGCGCAGGAGCAGAGCCTTGATCTTCATCACCGCCCGATTCGCCGTCCTGCCCGAGCACGCCGACCGGTGGCCCGAGATCTCCCGGGCGTTCACCGAGGCCACCCGCGCGGAGGACGGGTGCCTGTGGTTCGACTGGTCCCGCAGCCTGGACGACGCCGACGAGTACGTCCTCGTCGAGGCCTTCCGCGACGACGAGGCCGGCGCGGCCCACGTCGGCTCCGAGCACTTCCACGCGGCGCAGCGGGAGCTCCCGCCATACCTCGCCGCCACGCCACGCATCGTCAGCACGAGCGTGCCCGGCACCGACTGGTCCGAGCTCGGCGAGATGACCGTCGACCGACCCTGACCCCACGGGCACGACGACCACGCACAACGGGGCCCCGACCCGCGGTCACGTGACCTTCGGCCCTGTGACCGTGCCGGGGCCCCGTCACACGCTGGCGGGGTGGACCGTGTCCGGGACCTTGTCGAGCTCCGGCAGGGGCTGACGTCCGAGGAGGCCGCCCGCCGACTGGCGGACGTCGGGCCCAACACCTTGCCCACGGGACCCGGCCCCTCGCCCTGGCGGGAGCTGGCCCGCCAGTTCACGCACCTCCTGGCCCTGCTGCTCATCGTCGCCTCCGGACTGGCGCTGCTCGGGGGCCTGCCCGCGCTGGCCGGGGCGATCGGCGTCGTCGTGGTCCTCAACGCGCTCTTCGCGTTCTGGCAGGAGCGCCGCGCGGACCGGTCCGCTGAACGCCTCCGCGCGATGATGCCGGCTCGGGTGCGGGTCCGCCGGGACGGGCGCGTCCGCACCCTCGGCGCCGAGGAGCTCGTCCCCGGCGACGTCGTCGAGCTGGCCGCCGGTGACCGGCTGGCCGCCGACCACGAGGTGCTGGCCGGGCACGGCCTCCGTCTGGACGAGTCGCTCGTCACCGGTGAGAGCGAACCGGTGTCCCACGTCGACGGTGACCCGCTCATGGCCGGCACGTTCGTCGTCCAGGGTGCGGGCGAGGCCCTCGTCACGGCGACGGGTCGGTGGACGACGCTGGCCGAGATCTCGCACCTCGCCGCGGAGGCCACCCGCCCGCCCAGCCCGATGTCCGTCGAGCTGGCGGGAGTGGTCCGCGTCGTCGCCCTCGTCGCCTGCGGCACCGGCACCGCGCTGGGCCTGGGTGGCCTCGCCCTCGGGCTGGCGCCGACGAGCGCTTTCCTCTTCGCCGTCGGCGTGACGGTGGCGCTCGTCCCGGAGGGGCTCCTGCCGACCGTCACGCTGTCGCTCGCGCGGGGTGCCCAGCTCATGGCCCACCGGCAGGCGCTGGTGAGGCGTCTCGACGCGGTCGAGACCCTGGGGGCGACGACGTTCATCTGCACCGACAAGACGGGCACCGTCACGCAGAACAGGATGTCCGTGGTGACCGTGTGGACCCCAGGGCGGACGGTGGCCCTCACGGGGTCGGGCTACGAGCCCAGCGGGACCGTGGGCGCGTCCGAGGAGGATCGCCGCGCGGTCCGCCGGGTGGCGGAGGCGGCGACGCGCTGCGTGGCCGGCCGGGTGGAGGAACGGTCCGGCGAGTGGCACGCGCAGGGCGAGCCGATGGAGGCCGCGATCCACTGCGCCGCCCTGCGTGCCGGTGCGACGCTGCCGAGCGTGCGGGTCCGGGCGAGTGCGCCCTACAGTCCCGAGCGGATGATGAGCTCGGTGGTCACCGACGAGGTGGTGCAGACCCTCGGCGCACCCGAGCACGTGCTGCAGCGCTGCTCCGGGGACCAGGAGGCTGCGAGGCGGGCGCTCGGCGACATGACGCGGCGTGGTCTGCGGGTGCTCGCCGTCGCGTCGCGGCCGTGGCACGGGGAGACCGAGCCGGACGCCCTCGAGCAGGACCTGCGCCTGCTCGGGCTGCTCGGGCTGGAGGACCCCCCTCGACCGGACGTCGCCGAGGCGGTCGCCGCGTGCTTCCGTGCCGGCATCAGGCTCGCGATGGTCACCGGGGACCACCCCGGCACCGCGGAGGCCGTCGCCCGGGAGATCGGCCTCCTTCACGCTGGAGGGGTCGTGCTGGACGGCCGCGAGCTCCCCGAGGACGACGACACCCTCGGAGCCGCACTCGACCGGGCCGACGGCGTCGTCGTCGCCAGGGCGACGCCCGGGGACAAGCTGCGGATCGCCAGGGTGCTGCGGGATCGCGGACACGTCGTCGCCATGACCGGGGACGGCGTCAACGACGCCCGGGCGCTGCGCGAGGCGGACGTCGGCGTCGCGATGGGCGCCTCCGGGAGCGACGTCGCCCGCGAGGCCGCCGACCTCGTCCTCCTCGACGACCACTTCGGCACGATCGTCACCGCGGTCGAGCTCGGGAGGGCGACCTTCGCCAACGTCCGGCGTTTCCTCACCTACCACCTCACCGACAACGTCGCCGAGCTCGCACCCTTCGCGGCGTGGGCGCTCAGTGGTGGCCGGTTCCCCCTCGCGATCGGGGTGCTCCAGGTGCTGGCGCTCGACATCGGCACGGACATGCTCCCCGCCCTCGCGCTGGGCGCGGAGCCACCCAGCCGCCGGGTCATGGAGGGACGCGGCCGCTCCCGCACCCTGGTCGACCGTCGCCTCCTGCTCCGGGCCTTCGGGGTGCTGGGCCCGACCGAGGCGGCGGCGGCGCTCGTGGCCTTCACCGCCGTGCTGGTGGGGGGCGGGTGGAGCTGGGGGCAGGACCCCGGTGCCGCCCTCCTGGCGGGTGCGTCGGGCGCGGCCTTCGCGACGATCGCCCTCGCGCAGATGGCCAACGCGTTCGCCTGTCGGAGCGACACGGTGCCGGTGTGGCGCTCGGGGGTCGCCGGCAACCCCTCCCTCCTGCTGGCCGTGGGCTCCGAGCTCGCCCTCCTCCTCGTGTTCCTCGGCGTCGCGCCGGTGTCCGCGCTGCTCGGTGGCGCCTGGCCGTCCGCGGAGGGATGGGGCTGGGCCCTGGCCGGGGCGGTGGCGCTCCTCGCGGCCGACGCGCTGCACAAGCTCGTGCGCTCCCGGCGGAGGGACCTTCGGCACTCGTCGGCGACGGGCCCACGCTCTTGACTGGTCTCCCCACCACCCGAGCTGGAGGAGTCCGTGCCGCTCGACATCGTGCCCGACGGGCTGACGACGCGCGAGGCGCACCAGGTCCTCGCCGAGGTCGGGCCGAACCGGGCGCCGGAACCCCCGCGCCGCGGAGTGCTCGGCCGCACGCTCGACCAGCTGCGGGACCCGATGATCCTGCTCCTGCTCGGTGCGTCGTCGGTGACCGCGATGCTGCGCGACTGGCCGGACACCACGATCATCATGGCCGTGGTCGTCTTCAACACCACCGCCGGTGTCGTCCAACAGTTCCGCGCCGAACGTGCCATGGACGAGATCCGCCGGCTCGTGGCGCCGACCGCGCGGGTGCGGCGTGACGGTCGCACGGAGGAGCTGCCCGCCGACCAGCTCGTCCCCGGTGACGTGGTCCAGCTGCTCGCGGGCGACATCGTCCCGGCCGACGCCGTCGTCGTCGACGGCCGTGAGCTCGAGCTCGACGAGGCTCCCATCACCGGTGAGTCGCTGCCCGTCCCTCACGCCACCGGCGAGGAGGTGATCGGCGGCACCAGGGTGACCCGGGGCAGCGCCACCGTCCTCGTCACCCGCACGGGGGCGGCGAGCGGGATCGGCCAGATCGCGGAGCTCATCGCCACCACGGGGGTGCGACCCACACCCCTGCAGCGACGCCTCTCCGCCCTGAGCCGCGCGCTGGTGGCCCTCGTGCTCACGCTGACCGCGCTCGTCGTCGGCATCGGGCTGGTCCAGGGACGGCCGTGGACGGAGATGCTCGTCGTTGGTCTGAGCCTCGCGGTGGCCGCCGTGCCGGAGTCGCTTCCCGCCGTGGTCACCGTCGCGCTGGCGCTGGGGGCCCACCGCATGGCGCGGCGCAACGCCGTCGTGCGCACGCTGTCGGCCGTGGAGACGCTCGGGTCGGTCACCGTGGTCGCCACCGACAAGACCGGCACGATCACCGAGGGCCGCATGTTGGCCCAGGTGGTCTGGCTCCACGGGGAGCGCCTCGAGGTCACGGGCCAGGGCTACGACCCGACGGGCACCATCACGGGCCCCGACGGTCGCCTGTGCGAGGACCACACGGAGCTGCACCGCCTCCTGCGGGACGTGGTGCTCTGCAACGACGCCGAGCTGCGTCGCGACGAGGACGACTGGACCGTGCTCGGGGACCCCCTCGAGGGGGCCCTGCTCGCGCTCGCGGCCAAGTCCGGTCCGGATCCGGAGGCGTGGCGGTCCGTCTGGCGCCGCACGGCCGAGAGCCCGTTCGACCACCACACGAGAACGATGACGACGACCCACCATGATGCGGACGGCCGCGAGCTGGAGGTGCGCAAGGGAGCGCCCGAGGCGGTGCTGGAGGAGCTCGCGCCGGGTGTCGCCGTCACCGCTGCGATGGGCGCCGCCGTCGAGCTGGCTGCCTCCGGGCTGCGGGTCCTCGCGGTCGCCGACCGGATGGACCGGCACGCCTGGCGGCTGGCCGGGCTCGTCGGCATCGGTGACCCGCCCCGCACGACCGCCGCGGACGTCGTGAGCGGGCTCCGGCAGGCGGGCATCCGGGTGGTTCTCGTCACCGGGGACCACGTCGGGACCGCGCACGCCATCGCGACGCGCGTCGGCATCACCGACCCGCACGTCCTCCCCGTGGACGGGGTCACACCGGACGCGCTCACCGCTGAGCGGTGTCGCGGCCTCACCGTGGTCGCCCGCGTGAAGCCGGACCAGAAGGTCGACGTCGTCGAAGCCCTGCAGGGTGCCGGTGAGGTCGTGGCGATGCTCGGTGACGGGGTCAACGACGCTCCTGCCCTGCGACGCGCGGACATCGGCGTTGCGGCCGGGCGCAGCGGCACGGAGGTGGCCAAGGAGTCGGCCGACCTCGTCCTCACCGACGACGACCTCGCCTCGGTGACGGCCGCCGTCGAGGAGGGGCGGCGCATCTACGCCAACATCCAGGCGTTCCTCGCGTTCGCCGTCTCGGGTGGGCTGGCCGAGGTGGGCGTCATGCTGGGGGGCTTCACGGTGGGGCTGACCCTCCCGCTGCTGCCCGCGCAGATCCTCTGGATCAACCTCTTCACGCACGGTTTCGTGGGGGTGGCCTTCGGGTCCGAGCCCATCAGCTCCGACGAGATGACCAAGCCGCCCAGGGCGCCGGCCGAGCCGATCTTCCCCCGACGGGCGTTGGCCCGGCTCGTCGCGGTCACCCTGGGACTCACCCTCATGGCGCTCGTCGTCGGTGGCTTCGTCGACGGGGACGAGCACCAGCGCCGCACGGCGATCTTCCTCGCGCTCGGCGCCGGCCAGCTGGGCGTCGCCCTGGCACTGCGGGCCCCCCGGGCGAACCGTGCTGGCCTGCCCGCCCGGAGCCTCGACCTGGCGGTGCTCGTCGCCGGCGGGCTCCTCGTCGCCGCGGTGTATGTCGGGCCGCTCCAGGCGCTGCTCGGCACCACCTCGTTGGCCTGGGACGTCGTCGTGCGCATCCTCGCGGTGGCCGCCGTGCCCGGCCTGGTCCTGCACGCATGGCGCCGGCTGACGAGCCGATGAGTCGCGACCCCGCCAACCGGGGCCCGGGAAACCGCAGGCGAGACCCCGGCCGGGTGTGGGACGGTCGCGGGATGGACCTCGTCGTCGCCAGCCTCGCCGAGCGCCCCGACCTCGCCGGTCTCCTCCGCGACTTCGACGACACCTGGCCGGAATTCATGAGGCACGACCCCATGGGCGACCTCTACTACTCCCGGACCACGACGACGTATGCCCCGTGGACCCTCGTCGCTTGGGACTCCGCCGACCCGGGCCGTCTCGTGGCGAAGTCCCACTCGGTCCCCTTCGCGATGGGCGAGGACGTCGGGCGGCCGCGGCTCCCGGACGACGGCTGGGACGGCGTCATCCGCTGGGCGTGGCTCGACGAGCTCTCCGGGCGCAGCCCCACGCACGTGTCGGGGCTCGAGGTCGCGGTCCGCGGCGACCTCCAGGGCACCGGGCTTGCCTCGCTCATGCTGGAGGCCAAGCGGCAGAACGCCGCTCGTCTGGGCTTCACGGACCTCGTCGCACCCGTGCGGCCGAACGGCAAGCACCGTCGACCGCGCCTGCCGATGACCGACTACCTCGCCCTGGTCCGCGATGACGGGCTCCCCGAGGACCCCTGGCTGAGGTTGCACGTGCGGGTCGGCGCCACCGTCGTGGGCGTCTGCCCGCGCGCGATGACGATCTCGGGGACGCTGTCCGAGTGGCGTTCGTGGACGGGGCTGCCGTTCGACGAGACCGGTGACGTCGAGGTGCCGTTCGCCCTCAACCCGGTCCACGCGAGCGTCGAGCACGACCACGCCGTCTACGTCGAGCCCGGGGTGTGGGTGCACCACCGCCTCTGACGACGGCGCCCTCGGGGCTCAGTGACCCGTGACGATCCAGTAGCGGCGCCGGCCCTGCCGAGTGTCCTCGTGCCGGCCCCCCGCTGACTCGATGGTGCGCGCCGAGGCCACGTTGTCCTCGTCGCAGGTCACGAGGACCCGGTCGATCCCCCGCGCACCTGCCAGTTCCACCGCCTGCCGCAGGGCGTCGACCGCATGCCCACGCCGACGGGCCGAGGGCCGGACGCTGTAGCCGATGTGGCCACCGAGCTCGGCGAGGAACGGGTTGTCGAGGCTGTGCCGCAGCGAGATCGCGCCGAGGTACTCGTCGCCGTCGACCATCCACAGGTAGGTGCACGGCACCCAGCCGGTCGGGCGCGGCGAGTCCGGGTCCTCGTCGCCGAGCCGGTTGGCGACGAAGCGCTCGAACTCCTCCGGGTCCGCGAGCCCGTCCCGGGTGAACTCGACGCCGGGGAAGGTCTCGTCGGCCGGCCACACGAGGATGCCGCCGTGCTGCTCGTCCCCGGCGGCGAGGAACTCGTCGGAGGCCGCCAGGTAGGACTGCCGGTAGCGGACGTGCGGACGGGCCAGGGTCACCATGCGGCGACGCTACGTCGGGGGCAGCGCCTGGCGCCAACCGTCGCGGGTCCGCGGTCTAGTTTGGTCGTCATGACCGCTCTGCCGTTCGGCTCCTGGCCCTCGCCCCTGTCCCCCGCCGCGCTCACCGCCGCCACCCGTGGCCTCGACGAGGTGCGCGTGGACGGCGCCGACACCTACTGGCTCGAGTCGCGCCCATGGGAGAACGGCCGGGTCGCCCTCGTCCGACACGTCGGCTCGACGGGTGCGGTCGAGGACGTCGTGGGTGAGGGGGTCAACGTGCGTTCCCGGGTTCACGAGTACGGCGGCGGCGCGTATGCCGTCCGCTCCGGCACCGTGGTCGTCACGACCATGCCGGACCTCAGGGTGCACGTCGTGGCGGCCGACGGGTCCATGCGCGCGGTCACGCCCGAGGGAGGGTTCCGCTACGGCGGCCTCGTGCTCGGGGACGGGTTCGTCCTCGCGGTCCGCGAGGACCACTCGGGCGGTGGGGAGCCGGCCAACACCCTGGTGCGCCTCTCGCTCGACGACGACAACGCCGACGGCGGCACGGTGCTCTGGGAGGGCACCGACTTCGTCGGCCGCCCGGCCCTGTCCCCCGACGACGGCGAGGTCGCGGTGGTGACGTGGGACCACCCGAACATGCCGTGGGACACGACCACCTTGCGGCGAGCCGTGCTGGCCGGTGCCGTCTCGGACGGGGCGGACGCCTGGGAGGTCGTCGCGGCCGACGACGACGTGAGCGTCGGCCAGCCCCGCTTCGCGCCCGACGGCTCGCTGTGGTTCGTCTCGGACGCCTCCGGCTGGTGGAACCTCCTGCGCGACAGTGGGTCCGGACCAGAGGCGCTGCACCGCGTCGAGGCGGACTTCATGCAGCCTCAGTGGGTCCTCGGGATGGGCGACCACGCCTTCTTCGACGACGGCCGCGCGCTGGTGCACTGGTGGGCCGACGGGGTCGGGCGCCTGGGCGTCCTCGACCCGGAGACCGGAGACCTCGTGGACGCCGGTGTGCCGGGCGTGCAGTTCGACCACCTCCAGGCGGTGGGTGACGAGCTCGTCGTCCGGGTCGGCACCCCCACCGAGCTCCCCGTCGTCGTCCGCGGACGCGTCGGTGGACCGGTCATGACGCTCCGGCGCAGCCGCGACGACGGTCTCGACCCGGCATACGCCACCGCGCCGCAGGCGTGGAGCTGGACCAACAGCGGCGGCCAGGACGTGCACGGCGTCTTCCTCCCGCCGGGGCACGCGCAGGCGGTGGGGCCCGACGGCGAGCTTCCGCCGCTGCTCGTCTTCGTCCACGGCGGGCCGACGGCCCGGACCGAGGCGGGGCTGCAGCTCGGCCGGGCGTTCTGGACGACGCGGGGCTTCGCCGTCCTCGACGTCAACCACTCGGGCAGCACCGGACACGGACGGGGCTACCGGGACCGGCTGCTCGGCCAGTGGGGGGTCGTCGACATCGACGACGTCGTCACCGGCGCCCGCTCGCTCGCCGACGCCGGCCTGGTCGACGGCGACCGGCTCGCCATCAGCGGTGGCAGCGCCGGGGGCTACTCCGTCCTGCGGGCCCTGACGACGAGTGACGCCTTCGCCGCCGGCACGAGCTACTTCGGGGTGGCCGACCTGGAGGCACTCGCGACCGACACCCACAAGTTCGAGTCGCGCTACCTCGACCGCCTCGTGGGTCCGTACCCGGAGTCGAGGGACGTCTACGTCGAGCGCTCCCCGATCCACCACCTCGATGCCGTGGAGGGGGCGGTGCTGCTGCTCCAGGGCGGGATCGACGAGGTCGTGCCGCCCGCACAGGCGGAGAGCATGGCCGCGGCCCTGCGTGCGGCCGGGAAGGACGTGGACCTCGTGATGTACCCCGAGGAGGGCCACGGGTTCCGTGCGGCCGGGGCGATCGAGGACTCGGTCACCCGCGAGCTGGTCTTCTACGGCAGGGTGTTCGGCTTCACCCCCGCACCGTCCGCGTGACCTCAGGCGGTCTCGAGGGTGAGGACGAGGTGCTCGACCTCCGGCTTGCGGGTGGAGCGCAGCCCGGCGACGACGAGCGGTCCGCTCCGGTCGACGACGAGGTCCACCCGGCCCGGCAGCAGCACCGGCTTGCGGAACCACACGTGCGACGTGCTCGGCCCGCCCGCCCGGCGTCCGAGGGCGCCGAGGACGCGCGCCGACGTCCACATCCCGTGGGCGATCGCCCGGGGGAAACCCATCGCCTTCGCGGTGAGGGCGTGGAGGTGGATCGGGTTCACGTCACCGGACACGGCGGCATACTGCCGACCCAGGTCACCGGGCAGGGACCACTGCGCCGCGGGGAACCCGCGAGGCAGGGACGGCGCCTCGGCCCCGCGCTCCGCGTCGGGGTTGCCCTTGCCGCGCGCGAGGTAGGTGCTGCGCCCGCTCCAGACCGGCTCGCCCCCGACGCTGGCCTCGGTGACGAGGTCGACCTGACGGCCCTTGGGGTGGTCCCGCAGGTGCTCGGCGTGCACGGCGACGTCGAGCACGTCGGACGCGGTGAGCGTGCGGCGCACGGTGATCGCGTTCTCGACGTGCACGAGTCCGGCGAGCGGCAGTGGGAACGACGAGCGACCCATGAGCGCGACCTGCAGGGGGAAGCCGAGGATGTGCGGGTAGGTGTGCGGGAGCGCGTCGTCGACGGTGAAGCCGCAGAGCCGCTGGTAGTCCATGAGGTGACCGCGGTCGACCTCGTGTCCGGCGAGGACCAGCTCGGTGTCCGGCAGGGTCGTGCCGGACTTCTTGCCCGCCACGGCTGCCTTGACGAAGACCCTTGCGAGAGAAGGTGCTTCACGATACGTCTCGGTCGTCGGCATCAGGCCCCCAGCAGCATCTGGCCGCAGACGCGGACCACGTTGCCGGTGACGGCCCGGTTGGCGTCCCACGCGAAGTAGCCGATCGTCTCGGCGACGTCGACGGGCTGACCGCCCTGGGACAGCGAGTTCATCAGCCGACCGACCTCGCGGGTCGTGAGCGGCACCTTCGCGGTCATCTCGGTCTCGATGAAGCCCGGAGCCACCGCGTTGACGGTGATCCCCTTGGCGAGGACCGCGTCGTCGACGGCCAGGGCCCGGGTCATGCCGATGACACCGGCCTTCGATGCGGCGTAGTTGCTCTGGCCACGGTTGCCGGCGATGCCGGACGTCGAGCTGACGTTGACGATGTGCCCGCCGTCGTTCATCGCCGGGACGAGGGCCTCGTTCATCCGCAGGATCGACAGGAGGTTGACCTGGAGGACGGCGTCCCACCGGTCGGCGTCGGTGTTGGCGAGCAGCTTGTCGCGCGTGATGCCGGCGTTGTGGACGACGATGTCGATGCCGCCGTGGCGGGCCTGCGCGTGCTCGACGATCCTCGCTCCCGCGTCCGGGGCGGTGACGTCGAGCTGCAGGGCCGTGCCACCGAGGCGGTTGGCGACCTCGGCCAGCGGCCCACCGGCGGCGGGCACGTCGACGGCGACGATCGTGGCCCCGTCCCGGGCAAGGGTGTCGGCGATGGCCGCACCGAGGCCGCGGGCGGCGCCCGTGACGACCGCGACCTTGCCGGCCAGCGGCTGGTCCCAGTCGGCCGGGGCGACGACCTCGCCGACCGGGCGGCCGACGTGGAACACCTGACCGGAGACGTACGCGGAGCGACCGGAGAGCAGGAAGCGCACCGTCGCGTCGACGCCGGCGTCGGCGCCGTCGGCCACGAGGACGAGGTTGGCGGTCCCCCCGCCTCGCATCTCCTTGCCGACCGAGCGGACGACCCCCTCCAGGGAGCGGCGGGCCGCGGCTTGGGCGACCGAACCGGTGCCCTCGGGTGGTCGGCCCACGACGACGACGCGTCCGGTGGACGCGAGCGTCTTGAGGGCGGGGCCGAGGACGGAGCGCAGGGTCTCGAGGTCGGCGGGCGTCTCGATGGCGGTGAGGTCGAGGACCACACCGACCACCGACGTCGAGGGCAGGGACGCGACCTGGACCCCGGCGTCCTCGAGCAGGTGACGGACCCGCTCGGCGACGGGCGCGTCACCGTGACCGGCGACGAGCACGGCTCCGGGGACGAGCGAGCCACCGAGCTGGTGGCGGCGCAGCCGGGACGGGCGCGGCAGGCCGAGGGTGGTGGCGAGCTGCTTGCCCACTCCCCCGCTGACGAACTGGCCGTAGTTGAACGCCATGGTCAGGCTCCTTCGAGGATCGCGACGACGCCCTGCCCGCCGGCAGCGCAGATGGAGATGAGGCCACGGCTGCCCGGGCCCTTCTCGTGGAGCATCTTCGCGAGGGTCGCGACGATGCGGCCTCCGGTGGCGGCGAAGGGGTGGCCGGCCGCGAGGGACGAGCCGTTGACGTTGAGCTTCGACCGGTCGATGGACCCGAGCGGCTTCTCGAGGCCGAGGCGCTCGGTGCAGAACTCCTCGTCCTCCCAGGCCTTGAGGGTCGAGAGCACGGTGGAGGCGAAGGCCTCGTGGATCTCGTAGTAGTCGAAGTCCTGCAGCGTCAGCCCGTTGCGGGCGAGAAGGCGCGGGACGGCATACGCAGGGGCCATGAGCAGCCCCTCGTCACCGTGGACGTAGTCGACCGCCGCGACCTCGCCGTCGACGAACCACGCCTGGACGGGGAGGTGGTGCTCGGCGGCCCACTCCTCGGACCCGAGCAGGACCGCGGACGCGCCGTCGGTGAGCGGCGTCGAGTTCCCGGCCGTCATCGTCGCGTTCTCACCCTTGCCGAAGACCGGCTTGAGGGCGGCGAGCTTCTCGACGCTCGAGTCGGGGCGCAGGTTCTGGTCCTTGGTGAGGCCGAGGTAGGAGGTCATGAGGTCGTCGAAGAAGCCACGGTCGTAGGCCGCGGCGAGGTTCTGGTGGCTCGCTGCGGCGAGCTGGTCCTGGGCCTCGCGGGTGATGCCCCACGTCTTGGCGGTGATCGCCATGTGCTCGCCCATGGACAGCCCGGTGCGCGGCTCGGTGTTGGCCGGGGTCTCGATGCCGATGTCGCCGGGGCGGATCGCGAGGACGCCCTTGGCCATGTCGAGCGTCGTCCTGCCCCGGTTGAGACGGAGCAGCTTGCGGCGGAGCTTCTCGCTCACCATGATCGGCGCGTCCGAGGAGGTGTCGACGCCACCGGCGATGCCGGACTCGATCTGGCCGAGCTTGATCTTGTTGGAGACGAGGATCGCGTTCTCGAGACCCGTCCCGCAGGCCTGCTGGACGTCGTATGCCGTCGTCTCCGGTGCGAGGCTCGACCCGAGCACCGCCTCACGCGTCATGTTGAAGTCGCGACTGTGCTTGATGACGGCGCCACCGACGACCTCGCCGAGACGCTCCCCGGCGAGGCCGTGCCGTGCGACGAGCCCCTCGAGCGCGGCGGTGAACATGTCCTGGTTGGACGCCTTGGCGTAGGGCCCGAACTGGCGGGCGAAGGGGATGCGGTTGCCGCCGAGGACGGCGGCGCGGCGGGGACTGGCTGGGGTCACCGTGGGCTCCTGGAAGGGGTCGAGAGGTGGGTCGTGCGGGTCGCGTGGGATGCGACACATATCCGATACTGACGGTAGCAGGTACCCGCTCGCGCCTGCTACGGTCCGACCTGTGACCAGCACCACGAGGCCCGAGCCGGACGGCGGCTCCGTGCCCGCCGCCGGGGCGCCGGTGGACGGGCGCAGCAGCCGCTGGGACGAGCACCGCGCCCAGCGCCGCACCGAGCTCGTCGAGGCGACCCTGCGCGCCATCCGGAGCCGGGGCGCGGGCGTGGGCATCGACGACATCGCGACCCTCGCGGGTACCTCGAAGACGGTCTTCTACCGGCACTTCACCGACCGCGCCGGCCTCTACGGCGCCGTCGCCGAACGCGTCAACACGAGCATCCTGCGCGACATCAGCCGGGCTGTCGGCGACGTCCTCGCGCTCACCGACGGGCAGGCCGAACCGACGACGGCACCGCGCGACGTGCTCGCCGCCGCCGTCGACGCCTACCTGTCGCTCGTCGAGACCGACCCCGAGGTCTACCGCTTCATCGTCGCCGCCCCGCTCGTGCCGCCGTCCGAGCGCACCGAGACCATCGACCTCGCCTCGACCGTGAGCCAGTCGATCGCGGTCCAGATCGGTGGGCTCATCGCCGTGGCGCTGGGCGCCGCGGGGCGCAGCACCGACCCGGCACCGACGTGGGGCCACGCCGTGGTCGGCATGGTCCGCGCCGCCGGCGACGACTGGCTGCGCGCGGGCGCCGCCGGCTCCGGGACGTCCCGCGAGACGCTCAAGGAGCACCTCACCGAGCTCATCTGGGGCGGGCTCTCCGCCGTCTTCCCCGTGACCGACGCCGACACCGACAGCCCCCAGGAGTGACCGTGGACGACCTCGCCCCCGCCCTGACCCGCATCCTCGACGGACGCTGGGGTGAGGTGCGTCGTCGACTGCGCGAGCACGAGGACCCGAGCCGGTTCGCGCCACCGCCCGAGCGGCTGACGATCGACGAGCACCGCGCGTTCACCACCGCGCAGCTGCTCACCCTGACCGGCGAGGACTTCGCCAGCGCCGGGCTCGCCACGGGGATGGGCGGCAGCGCCGACTTCGGCGCCTCCGTCACCGCCTTCGAGATGCTCGGCCACGGCGACCTGTCCCTCCTCGTCAAGGCCGGGGTGCAGTTCGGCCTCTTCGGGGGCGCGATCGCCAACCTCGGCACCGAGCGGCACCACACGGCATACCTGCCCGGCATGGTCGACGGGAGCCTCCTGGGCTGCTTCGCCATGACCGAGACCGGGCACGGGTCCAACGTGCAGCACCTCGAGACCACGGCGACGCAGGACCTCGAGACGGACGAGATCGTCGTCAGCTCCCCGACCCCCGGGTCGCAGAAGAACTACATCGGCAACGCGGCGCGCGACGGCCGGATGGCGGCGGTGTTCGCCCAGCTGGTCAGCGCCGACGGTGAGGGGCACGGGGTCCACTGCGTCCTCGTCCCGATCCGCGACGAGGAGGGCCACCCCGTGCCCGGGGTGACCATCGGCGACAACGGTGCCAAGGGTGGACTGCCCGGCGTCGACAACGGCACCCTCGAGTTCGACGACGTGCGGGTGCCGCGCGAGAACCTGCTCGGCCGCTACGGCGACCTCGACGCCGACGGCACGTACACCTCGCCGATCGACAACGCCTCGCGCCGGTTCTTCACGATGCTGGGCACGCTGGTCCGCGGCCGGATCTCGGTGGCCGGCGGGGCGGGTGCCGCGACCCGGTCGGCCCTCACGCTGGCCACGAGGTACGCCCTGCACCGACGGCAGTTCGCCGCCCCCGGCGGCGGCGAGGAGGAGCTCACCCTGATGAGCTACCGCGCGCACCAGCGCAAGCTGCTGCCCGCCATCGCCAGGAGCTACGCGCTCATGCTCGCGCAGAACGACCTCGTCGAGATGATGCACGAGGTCGCGGGCCACGAGGGTGGCGCGCCCGAGGAGCACCAGCGCGAGCTCGAGGCCCGCGCCGCCGGGATCAAGGCCGTCACCACCCGGCACGCGACCGACTCCATCCAGATGTGCCGCGAGGCCTGCGGTGGCGCCGGCTACATGGCGCAGAACCGGCTCACCGACCTCAAGGCCGACACCGACGTCTTCACGACGTTCGAGGGCGACAACACCGTCCTGCTCCAGCTCGTGGCCAAGGGCCTGCTCACCGAGTTCCAGGAGACCTTCGAGGACAACTCGCCGAGAGCGATGATCGCCTTCGCCTCGCGCTTCACGGCGTCGTCGATCCTCGAGCGCACCCCGGCTGCCGGGCTCATCTCACGGCTCATGGCTCGCGCACCCAGCACCGACGACGACGACGCCGAACGGCACCGTGGCCGCCAGCTCTCGCTCTTCCTCGACCGCGAGAAGCACCTGCTCGAAGGAGTGGCGCTCCGGCTCGCGAAGGCCGCCAAGGCCGAGCCGGCGGACGCCTTCCGGATCTTCAACAACGCCCAGGACCACCTGCTCGCAGCGGCCGAGGCGCACATCGACCGCGTGCTGCTGGAAGCGATGTGCGCCGCCGTGGAGAGGTGCGAGGAGGGACCCGTGGCCGAGCTCCTCGACGACGTCACCGACCTCTTCGCCCTCTCGACCATCGAGCGCCACCGTGCCTGGTACCTCGAGCACGGACGGTTGACGCCCACCGCGTCGAAGCGCGTCATCCGCGGCGTCGGGGTCCTGTGCAAGGACCTCGCACCGCACGCAAGGCTGCTCGTCGACGCCTTCGCGATCCCCGAGGCGTGGCTGGGCGCACCGGGGCTGCTCGAGCCGTTGGAGTCCGCGTGAGCGAGCTACCGGCCACCCGCTGGGCCCTCGGGGGCGAGGCACACCTCGGCTACGGCCGGCGGTTCGCCGACCTCGTCGCGCGCGGCGAGGACGTCGACGGCGAGACCCGGCTTGCTGACGCGCTGCTGCCCCGAGGTGCCCGGGTGCTCGACGCCGGCGCCGGCATGGGCCGGGTCACGGCGGCGCTCCGGGAGCGCGGACACGAGGTCACGGGCGTCGACCCGGACCTCGCCCTCGTCGACCAGGCCGAACGCACCTACCCCGGGATCGCCCTGCTGCCGCTCGACATCCTCGCGCTCTCGCCGGAGGCGCTTGCGGCGCAGGGCCGCCCCACGGAGTTCGACCTCGTCGTGTCGGTGGGCAACGTCTTCATCCTGCTCGCGGAGGGCACCGAGCGACGGGCGCTCGCCACGCTGCGCGGGCTGCTCGCTCCCGGCGGTCGCCTCCTCATCGGGTTCCACCTCACCGGTGGCCCGGCGGGGAGCCGCGCCTACCCGCCGGAGGAGTTCGCGCTCGACGTCGAGGCCGCCGGACTGCGCTTCGACCTGCGTGCGGGCGGCTACGACCTGCGCCCGCCGGACGCGGAGTATGCCGTGTGGCTGCTCAGCGATGCCTCGTCACGTCCCTGACTCCGCGGGCGGCGGCCGGCCGACGCTGGCGCGCATCTCGTCGGCCGCGTCCCAGTCGTTGGCCTGCATCGCCGCGACCACGACGTCGTCCCGGATCCACCAGGCGCGGAAGGCCCCACTGAAGTCGCCGGTGGTCCGGACCCGGTCGTAGCCGTCCGGGCCGACACTCCCCCAGTACTCCATCCCGAGGTCGTACTGGTCGGTGTAGAAGTACGGCAGACGGGTGTAGGGCTCGTCGGCGCCGAGGATGGTCGCCGCAGCGGCCTTGCCCTGCTTGATCGCGGTGTCCCAGTGCTCGACGCGCAACCGCCGGCCCAGGACCGGGTGCTGCTGGTTCGCGGTGTCGCCGACGGCGAGGATGTCCGGGTCGGAGGACCGGAGGTGGGCGTCGACGAGCACGCCGTTGTCGACGTCGAGACCCGCCGCCTCCGCGAGGGCGGTGCGCGGCAGGACCCCTACGCCCACCACGACGAGGTCCGCCTCGGCGAGGTCGTCGGCGGTCACCGTCACACCGAGCCGGAGGTCGACTCCGTGCGATCGGTGCAGCTCCGCGAACCGTTCTGCCACCTCGGGACCGAGCACGCCCACCAGCGGCAGCTCGGCGCTCTCGTGGACGGTGACCTGCGCTCCCGCGAGCCGTGCCGCGGCGGCGACCTCGAGACCGATCCAGCCCGCACCGATGATCGCGACGTTCGCCCCGTCGGTCAGTGCCCGCTTGATCGCGGCGGAGTCCTCCACCGTCCGCAGGTACTGCACCGGCCGGCCGGAGTCGTCCGCCAGGGCCAGGCGCCTCGGCTCACAGCCGGTGGCGAGGACGAGCACGTCGTAGGGCTGTTCGCCGGCACCGGCGCCGGTGACGACGACGTGACGCTCCCGGTCGATGGACGTGACCTCCGTGCCCGTGTGCACCTCGACGTCGTGCCCGGTGTACCAGTCGGCGTCGTGGACGGTGGCGTCACCGGTCTCCTTCTTCCCGAGGAGGACGTCCTTGCTCAGCGGTGGCCGCTCGTAGGGCAGGTGCGACTCGGCCCCGATGAGGACGATCTCGCCCTCGTGCCCGCGCTCGCGCAGCTCCTCGACGACGTTCGCCCCGGCCAGACCTGCACCGACGACGACGACCCTCATGACATCTCCCGGTTCCGGTCCATGGGTCGAGACGCTACGCCGCCCCCGCCGACGTCACCGGCGGACCGGTCGGTCGCGATGGTCGCCTGCCGGCGGGAGGTGTCGACGTGGAGCTGGAAGATGTCGGGCCGGTGGTAGTGACCGGTCGGGTCCATGAGCCTGCGACCCGCCCTCACCTCGGTCAGGTCGAGGTCGACCACGAGGGTCTGCTCCGCCTCGCGGACCGGCCCGGCGAGCACCGCGCCGGTGGGCCCGACGACGACCGTGTTCCCCGGCTCGATCCACGGGCCGTTCGCCTCGAGGTACGCGGCCGGAACGAGCCGGTCGCGGTCGGGGAACCCAGCGGGGACGGCGTCGGCGTGGAGGACGGGGTTCACCCCGACGACGAACATGCGGTTCTCCCGGGCGAGGTGCTGCATGGTCGCGACCCAGGCGTCACCCACGGCGAGGGTCGGGGCCAGCCAGACGTCCACCCCCTGCGCGTAGAGGTGGAACCGGGCCAGCGGCATGTAGTTCTCCCAGCAGATGAGCCCGCCGACGCGGCCGAGCGGCGTGTCGACGACGTCCAGCGTCGACCCGTCACCCATCCCCCACACCGTGCGTTCCGACCCGGTCGGCACGAGCTTGCGGTGGCGCCCGGCGAGCTCACCGTCCGGGGAGAGGTAGAGGACCGTGTTGTAGATCGTCGACCCGTGGGGGTCACGCTCCTGGACCCCGACGACCAGCCACACGCCGTGCTTCTCCGCGATCGCCGCGAGCCGGTCGGCGGCCCTCCCCGGAATGGTCACGGCGTTCTCCACGAGCATCGCGAACCACTCGGCGTCGCCGTCCCAGATGGGTCGGGTGTCGATCCAGATCGGTGTCCCCGGGACGAACGCCTCGGGGAAGACCACCAGCTGCGCTCCCTCACGGGCCGCTGACGCGGTGAGCTCCTCGACCCGGTCGATCGTGGCGTCGCGGTCCATGAGCACGTACGTCGCCTGGACCGCGGCAACCCTCACGAGGTCCACCACTGCCGCAGCGGCAGCTGCGGGAGTCGTGACGGGACCGGCCTCGCCGCCAGCACCTGGTGGAGCTGGACGGCGTTGCGCTCGAAGCCGCGACGCGAGCCCGCGAGGTAGAGGCCCCAGACCTTCGCCGTGCCCTCCCCCACGTCGGCGACGCAGGAGGCCCAGTGCTCGACGAGGTTTTCACCCCAGGCCGCCAGGGTGAGGGCGTAGTGCTCACGCAGGTTCTCGGAGTGCACGACCTCGAAACCGTTGTCCTGCATGGTCGTGATGATCCGACCGGACCCGGTGAGCTCGCCGTCGGGGAAGATGTAGCGGTCGATGAAAGGGCCGACGCTCTTGGCCCGGTTCTCGGGTCTGGTGATGCAGTGGTTGAGCACCAGCCCTCCCGGCTTGACGTGGTGGAGCATCCAGTCGAAGTACGTGGGGTAGTTGCGCACCCCGATGTGCTCGGTGATGCCGATCGAGGAGATGGCGTCGAACCCGGTCTCGGTGACGCCGCGGTAGTCCTCGTGCCGGACGGTGGCGAGCTCCCCCAGCCCCTCTCGTGCGATGGCGACCTGGGCCCACGCCGCCTGCTCGCCGGACAGCGTCACGCCGAGCGCGCGCACGCCCCGCCGCGCGGCGTACCGGACCATCCCGCCCCACCCGCAGCCGATGTCGAGCAACCGGTCACCGGGACGCAGCGCGAGCTTCTCGAAGACGAGGCGGTACTTCTCCTCCTGCGCCTCGTCGAGCCCGGTGTCGTGGTCGGGAAAGACCGCGCAGGTGTAGGTCATGCTCGGTCCGAGCACCTGCTCGTAGAAGTGGTTCGAGACGTCGTAGTGGTGGCGGATCGCCTCGCTGTCGCGCCGGTGCGAGTGGCGCAGACCCTCCGCAACCCGCCGCCACCGCGGCACCGCCTCCTGCGGCGGCGGGGGCGGGGGCGCGAGGTTGCGTGGCCCGACGATGCGAGCGAGGTCGAGGAGCAGCCGCGGGTCAGGGCGGCGGAAGTGCACGCGTTCGAGGTCGACCAGCGCCTCGTAGGGGTTGCCCGGGTGCACACCCTCGACGACGAGGTCGCCGGTCGTGTAGGCGCGGGCCAGGCCGAGGTCCCCGGGCGCCGTGGCGAGGTAGGCGACCGCTCGCTGGTTGGCGATGTGGAGGGTTCGCGGGGCGCTGTCCGGTCCCGTCTTCGACCCGTCGTAGGCCGTGACCCGCACCGGCAGTGGGCCGACGACGACCTCGTCGACGAGGTCGGCGACCGTGCGGATCTCACCGGTCGTGTGGCTCATGCGTGTCGCACCGCCTTGTCGTAGAGGTGGGGGAAGCGCCCGTTCGGGTCGTAGGTGGCCTTGAGCGCGGCATACGCGTCGCCGCCGTAGAGGGCGTCGAAGTCGGCCCGGGAGTAGTAGGAGTCGGAGTACAGGGACTTGTGGCCGCCGACCTCGTGGACGCGGCGCTCGATGGCGCGGTTGGTCGCCCCCGGTTCCTCGCCCGGTCCCGGGCCGGGCACGGTCGACCAGAACCCGACGTTGACGTAGGTCCGTCCGGGCTCGAGCGGGTAGAGCGGCCACCTCCGCTCGTCGCGAAGACGCAACGGGCACAACCAGATCGGCTCGATCGGCACCTCGTCGAGGAACCAGTGCAGGAAGGTCGCGGTCTGCTCGAGCGGGATCTCGACGTCCTGGACGACCCGCTCCCGCGGCGGGTTGCCCCGACGTGCCTCGAGACGGTCCGAGAACCCGACGCGGCGGTCCGCGGCCACGAGCGTCCAGTACACGCTCGACCGGCGCCACCGGCGCGGCCACCACCGCCGCACGCGGGGGTTCTGGGCGCCGAAGGCGCGCGAACACCAGAACCAGTCGGTGTCCCAGCGCCAGAGGTAGTCGTGGGTGGTGAGCAGGTCGCGCCGCGGAGAGGCGCCCTCGTGCTGGATCGACCGGTAGTAGACCTGCTGCCCGGTGTAGTCGCTGGTCGGTCCGGTGCGGTCGGAGCGACGACCCAGCGTGAGGTACGCCTCGTCGCGCGAGAAGGCCACTCCGTCCACGTGGTCGACCTGCTCGCCGTCGTGCGACCCCGTCGCGACGACCTCGGCGATGGCGGCGCACAGGGCGTCGAGGTCGTGGAAGCGGACGTGCCTCACGTCCACACAGGTACCCACTGGCTCGAGCTCGATGCGCAGGCGGGTCGCGTAGCCGAGCGAGCCGTAGGAGTTGGGGAAGCCGCGGAAGAGGTCGGCGTGCTCGTTGTCCGGTGTGGCCGTGACGATCTCGCCGGCACCGGTGAGGACGTCCATCTCGAGGACGGACTCGTGCGGCAGCCCGTTGCGGAACGACGTCGACTCGATCCCGAGACCGGTGACCGCCCCCCCGACCGTGATGGTCCGCAGCTGGGGCACGACGAGCGGTGCGAGCCCGAGCGGCAGCGTTGCGGCGACGAGGTGCTCGTACGTGCACATGCCGTCGACGTCCGCGGTGAGGGTGCCGGCGTCGACGACTCGCACGCCGGTCAGCCCACTCGTGTCGAGCCCGGGTGTCGACGTGCCCTCCCGGGCGCGGAAGAGGTTGGACGTGCGCTTGGCCAGGCGCACGCGTTCGGTCGGGGGGACGGCGGCGAAGCTGGCGAGCAGCCGCCGCTCCCCCACGGTCCGCTCCGTCACGACGGGCCCCCCAGGTCGACGACCGAGGTGACGAGGACGCCGTCCGGCACCTCGTGGACCGCCGTGGTGTGGTCGGTGCCACGCGGTCGCACCTCTGGCGAGCCGTCGAAGCCGGTCGTGTAGGCCGCGAGGGCCAGCTGCACGTCCGCCCCCGCGGGCACGGTGAACCGGAGCGGAATGACCCGTCCCGGGCTGAACGCCACGACGCGGACCGAGCTCGGCGAACCGGAGGTCACCTCGTCCACGCGTTCGTCGTGGACGACGACCGACCGGATGCCGCCCGCGCTGCGGAGGTCGACGGTGACCGCGTACCGGCCCGCACCGGGTGCCACGTCGACGACGAGCTCCCGTCCTGCCGTGGTCGTGGTGTCGCGGGTGACGGTGACCGCCGGCGGGGTCACGTCGCCGCCGGACCTCATCCGTGCCGGGGCACTGAGTGCCGGCCGGGTCGCACCCGGTTGGTGGAAGGGCGACGCCTCGAACGGCGTCGGCGCCCAGCCGGTCGCGCCGACCTGCCGGGTGTGCGCGTCGAGCTCCTGCGGCAGGGCCACCCACCGCGCCGTGCCGGCGTCGGCGTCGACGTGGTGGACGAGGAGGTTCGGACGGGGTGCGGCGCCGAGGACGTTCGTCGCCACGCCGACCCCTGCTGCGGCCACGGCCAGCGCGCCCACGGCAGCCGCCGGACGCCACCCCATCCGCTCTCGTCCGACGAGGACGAGGGGGACGACGACGGTCAGCCCCAGCACGACCCACAGCATCGGCAGCGGGGTGGCGACGGGGAGGATCAGCTCGAACCGGGCGGACAGCAGGAAGTAGAGGGTGACGAGCGGGCTGAGGAGGAGCACGGCGGGAAGAGCCGCCAGGGTGGCGGTCACCTGCGTCGCGCGTGACGAGCGATCCCCGGTGACGAGGAACGCGAACCCGACCGTCGCCGCGAGCAGCGGCCAGGTGAACGCGTACGCCGCGTCCGGGAGCGCCACCGCGAACAGCAGCCCGATGAGGGCCCACCCGACCAGCCCGCCGGCCGCCATCTCCAGTGGAGAGCAGCGGCGTCGCACCGGCCACACGACGACGAGGACGCCGGCGGCACCGGCCGCGACGGCGGCCAGGACGTAGGCCGTCCGGTCGTGCACCCCGCCGTTCACGGCGTCGGACAGCCGTGGGTCGACGACCCGCGCTCCGAGCCACAGCGCGGTGGCGGCGAGGACGCCGGTGAGGCCGGCCGCGCCGAGGGCCAGCCAGGACAGGAGCACTCGACGCAGGGCGACGCTCCCCCGACGCACGGCCACCCCGACCGCCAGGACCACGGCCAGACCCGCCAGCACGGCGAGCGGCAGGGACCACGTCGAGGGGTAGGCCACCGTGACCACACCCACCACGGTGAAGGCGACGAGGTTCGGTGCCCGCACGGCGTCGAGGTCGGTCGACGCCAGCCGCTCCGCCAGCCGGACCACGGTGGTGCCGTACTCCGCGAGGGTTCCCGGGTGCATGGCGGCTGCCGTGTCGGTGCCCGAGTGGTATGCCGGGAGCCCACCCACGACCACCAGCTCGAGTCCCGCGGGCACGACGTCCTGGTAGCGGCCGAGGTCGGCGCCCTGCCCGGTGGCGTTGAGGGGCGCGGCGAATGCGGTGTGGACCACGGGTGACACCGCCGCGTCGAGGTACTGACGCAGCGCCCAGCCGTTGCGCGGGCTCGTCAGTGCCGGGGTGACCCGACCGGCGTTCCCGACGCCCTCGGTGTTGACGACGACCCGCACGTCCCTCATCCACCCGGCCGACTCCACCAGGGCGAGGGAGCCGAGCATCTCGTGCTCCTCGCCGTCGACGAAGGCCACGATGACGTCGTGGCGGGGCGGCGGTCCGGCCGAGAGGGACCGCATCGCGGCGAGGACGCTCACGACCCCCGCGCCGTTGTCGCCCGCGCCGGCGGACGTCGGGACGGAGTCGTGGTGCGCCGCCAGCAGGACGGTCTGGTCCGCGTCGGGCCCCACGCCCTCGAGCCGCGCCACGACGTTGCGGACGGTCCCGGTCCACACCGAGCGCGGCGCGTCCGGGGCCATGGTCACCCGGCGCGAGTCCACCTCCGGCTCCAGCCCCAGGGCGGTGAGCTCCCGCACGAGGTACGCCTCTACCGACGCCTGCTCGGGGGTGCCCATCGGGTGGGGTGCCGCCGCCACGACCGCGAGGTCCTCACGCGCCCGCTCGAGGGAGAACCCTCCACCGGTGTCCCCGGCGGGTTCGGCGGGTTCGGTCGGCGACCGCAGCGGGGAGACGCCCGCGAAGGCGACCACCCCGAGGATCGCCACCATGAGCAGCACGCCGACGGTCGGTCGAGTCGGGGTCCGGGTGACGTCACGCCGGCGACGGCGAGGGTTCATCGTCCGCAACACCTTCTCCGCCCGCGGGCCGCGGGTCACGTGTCGAACGGACGGACCAGAGGGTCACGGCCGGGACTCCGCCGACCCTTCGGAGGCTACGCCCGAGCCGCCACCGGTGTCCCCGGATTCACGTGCGCGGCACGCCCACGCCGACGTCCTGAACCCCGCGGGGGCCCGTCTCAGCCGCGCGCCACGAAGCCCGTGCGCAGGGCGAGGATGGCCGCACGTCAGGGGACATCCCCGCCGGTTCCCTGTTCCTGACCTGCGCCGTCGAGGGTTAACAGTGTCTTCACGCGAGATTGATGTTGCTGTTGCCCTGGACTTCACGAGCCCTTGACTCCTTCACGAGTGCACTGGGAAGGCGCGCTCCGGCACCGGCCGGTGGCCCGCAGGTGAACGCCCGTCGGGTGAACCCACCCCCGCTACGGCCGAGGGGATCGACGGCGACGCGCGCGAGCGTGTTGCCGAGCTGGCCGCCTCCCTCAGAGGCGCCTCACTCAGCGGTGTGGGTCTCGCCGACAGCCCCCGGTTGTATGCCGACCCACTCATCGAGACGACCCGGGTCCTCGCCGCCGACCCCGCCACCTTCGCCTACGCCGCCTCCCTGTCGGCCACCGACGTCCAGTCGGACCTGGAGGCGAGGTTTTGGGTGCCCGTCTGCGTGGCCACGCTGGTCCTGGACGGGGAGCTGCACGCCGCCGGGTTCCTCCCCGACGGGCTGGCGCGACCCGAGGTGGCGGCGCTGGCTCGCAGAGTCGACCTTCGTGAGGATGCGCGCTTCACGGCATCCCTTTCCGCGCGAACGACCGACCAGCGTGACCGTGATGTGGAAGGACGGAGACACCACCAGCGCGCATGTGCGCTCGGCCAAAGGCAACCCGGACAACCCCCTGAGCCCGGCAGGTGGTCACCGCCAAGTTCCGCGCCAACGTCGACACGGTTCTCACCTCGGACCTGTCGGCCCAGTGCGAGCGGCCCTTCCTCGGAGCGGGCGGGTCGACCACTCTGGCGGCCGTGGCCCAGGTGCTTTCGTGACTCGTGACGGCTGCCCTCCCTGAAAACATCTCCCGCCACCCCGGTCGCGGACGCGACGTGCTAGCGGGCTGGGGTCGCCCAGGCGGCGGCCGTGGGCAGCTGTTGGCTGGGGCAGCCGGACAGGACGGTGGCGATGGCGGCCTTCTCGGGGGCGGTCACCCAGAGGTCATAGGTCTTCTTGACCGCGACCTGTCGAGACACGTACAGGCATCGGATGGACACGGCAGGCGGGAGCCAGGTCGCCGCGTCGCCATCACCCTTCTGCGCGTTCAAGGGCCCGTCGACGGCCCAGAGGTTGAGCGGGTCGTTGGCGAAGTCCTTGCGCCTCGCCGGTGAGAGCTGTTGGGCTCCCGTCTGCCAGGCGTTCGACAGGGCGACAATGTGGTCGATCTGGACGGCAGTGCTCGTCGCCGTGCCACGGACGAAGTGGATCGTCCTGCCGGAGTACGGGTCCTTGAGGATGCCGGACAGCACGGTGCATCCACCGGTGTCGGACTTGAGGACCTCGTTGGTCAGGTCTCGCCGCAACACGTCGTTGCGTGTGTCGCAGCCGTTGTGGCCGCCCTGCACCGACACGTCATCGGTCCATGCCGATCCGAACTGGGCCCGGGCGTAGCCGGTCTTCGGGGCACGGCCCTTGACGGGCAGGGCGTGGAGAGCCGTGAGGGCCGAACCCGTCGTGGGGGTGGGGGTAGGGGTGGGGGTGCCGCAGGCGGTGGTGCTGGTGCTGAGGACGGACGGGCCGCCGATGAAGACCCGCAGCGAAGGCTTGAGGGCCTTGTCGGCGGTGGCGGTCGCGGGCGGCATGCACGTCCTGGTGCTCAGCAGCAGGGGCGCGTCGTTGACGGCCGCGGCCGGGGTACCGGACAGGCCGTCGGGGAAGTCGAAGCCCGAGGCGAAGAACACCGTTGGGGAACCGACCGGCCACACCGCCCGGGCCAGGGCCGCGGCGGTCTCGTACCGGTTGGTGCCGCCGTGGCGGGTGATCGTGACCCCGGGCACGGCGGCCCGAATCTGCTCCACGATCAGGTCCGGCACCGCCGCGGGACCACCCATCACCTTGACCGTGGCCGGCTCGAGCCGGACCAGCTCGGCAGAGGTCGCCTCGGGCAGGGTCGTGGGCAGCGTCAACAGCATCGGCGCGTCCTGCTTCGCGGCACCGGGACCACCGGAGAGCGCGTCGGCGAAGTCCAGACCCGAGGCGATGTACACCGTGCTCGCCGTCGGGAAGCCGACCTTGGACGCGTTCGCCGCAGTCTCGTACCGGTTCGCGCCCCCGATCCGCACGGTCGGGGCGATCGCGGTCAGCTGCGCCATCGCGCCTCCCGTGACCGCGGCCGGACCACCCAGAACGTAGATCGTGTCCGGGGCCAACCGGGCCAGCTCCGCGGTCACCGCAACCGAGACCGCCTCCGGCTTGGTCAGCAACAACGGTGCCACGCGCTGCGCCGCGACCGCACCACCGGCCAGCGCATCCGGGAAGTCGAACCCCGACGCCACGAACGCCGACCCCTGCGGGGCAGCGAACGACCGCTTCGACACCTCGGCCGACGTCACGTACCGGTCGGCACCCGAAACCCGCACCACCCCCGACCCGGACAACGGCGTCGGATCCGCCATCGCCACCCCACCCGCCGCCACCATCGTCGTGGCAACTACTGCTGCGCCTGCGAGGCCAAGCTGTGAAATTCGCACGTCGTTCCTGACTCTAGGTTACGCGAAGTAAAACAGATGCGCGCTGGCCCCGGAGCGATTTGGAGGATTGTTACTCCTCGCCGACGGCAGCTCACGAAACGCCAAACGGTGGACACCACAGAGCCAGGAGAGCCCACGTGGGCAAGGTGGTCATGAACGGCTCGGTGTCGGTGGGCGGCTTCGTCGCGGACGAGAACGACCTGGCCGGACCGCTCTTCGACTGGTTGTCCAGCAGTGACGTGCCGTTTGGACTAAAGCGGCGAGCTGACAGTGTCACGGACGTCCTACGACTACACCCGGCCGTGCTGGGACGAGATCGGGGCCACCGTCGTCGGCCGCCACGTCTTCGACATCACGGACGGCTGGGACGGAAGTCCTCCGGGCGGAATCGACCACGTGGTCGTCGTGACGCACCGGCCGGAGCCCGAGGGCCCAGGCGGCGACGTCGACGGACTCCTTCGCAGTGGCGATGTGCTGGGGAAGGCGGCGAGCGCCTCGGTGAGCTGGTCGGCGCTCTCGGCGGGGTAGTAGGTACCGCCGGTAAAATCCGCCACTCCTTGGAGGGTCTGCTCGTCGATCGACCAGTCCGCCACGCCCGCCCGGGCCGCCCGGCCCTGCGCCGAAGCCGCCACCGGGCGCGACCTTGGGCAGCGTTGCAGACGCTGGGTGCCGGCGTCATGGTCCCGAACCCGATCGGATAGACGCGGGATCCCGCGATCGCTTCACGCGCGGCTGATGATCGGGCAGTCTTGATGAAAAAGGGCGGCTACGAAAGGGGTGTCGACATGGACATCGACAGGCAGGAGATCGTCGATCAGCTTCGCGGTCGAGGTGAGGACGACCTGGCCGACCGCGCAGAGCGGGAGCTGCCGGAGGTGGTCGACACCGACCGGCACTCAGCCCTCCTGCATCAGCTCGGCATCAACCCACTGGAACTGCTCGGGGGTGTCGGCGGAACCTTCGGCTGACCTGACCGCCCTTGTTGTCGCGCCTGACCACGAGCGTGAGACCACGTGCTGCTGGATCGACCGCGTTCCGAGTGGGCCTTCGACGAGACCTCGATCGCCGAGTCCTCAGGTCACCGCGCGCGGTTGAGCCAGATCGCCAGGGCGAAGGCCGCGGCCGCGAGCACACCGGCCAGGGCGGCGAACCAGGCGGCGACGTCGACGGACTCCTTCGCGGTGGCGATGTGCTGGGGAAGGTCGGCGAGCGCGTCGGTCAGCTGGTCGGCGCTCTCGGCGCGGTAGTACGTACCGCCGGTGACATCCGCCACTCCTCGGAGGGTCTGCTCGTCGATCGACCAGTCCGCACCACGCCCGCCCGGCCCCCCCGGCCCGGCGCCGAAGCCGCCACCGGCCGCGACCTGGGCAGCGTTGCAGACGCTGGGCGCCGGCGTCTCGGTCCCGAACCCGATCGGATACACGCGGATCCCGCGATCGGCGGCCTGTTCCGCCGCCGTCGCTGGGTCGACTCCGTTCCTGTTGGAGCCGTCGGTGAGGAGCACGATCACCGCCGCGGCGTCGGCCGGAGTCGCGCTGTCGGGGACGTCCGCACCGGTGGGGGCGACGGACGGGTCGAGCTCGGCTATGGCATCGATGGACGTCAGGATGCCCTGGCCGATCGCGGTGCCGCGCGAGGTCACCAGCGACTCGACGGCGCGACCGAGGGCCTCGGTGTCGTCGGTCGGCGGGACCGCCACGGTGGCGAAGGCCGCGAAGGTCACCAGCCCGATCCGCGAGCCCTCGGGCTGTGCCTCGATGAAGTCGGTGGCTGCCTGCTGGGCCGCCTCAAGACGGTTGGGTTCGACGTCGGTGGAGCACATCGACCTCGAGACATCCATCGCGAGCAGGATGGTGGTCGCGGTGGAGGAGATGTTGGCCTCCCGATGAGGGCGAGCCGCAGCCACCCCCAGCGCCACCAGCGCCAGGAGGAACAGGGCCGGTGGAACCACCCTGCGCCACCTCGTGGTGCCCGGCTGCACCGAGCGCACCAGAGCGAGCGAGGAGACGAGCACCGCGCCGCGCTTGCGGCGCCGTGCCTGCCACCACTGGAAGGCCAGCAGCGCGGGGACGACCGCGATCACCAGCAACGCCCACGGCCATGACAGCGACATCAGATCAGCCTTCCCTGGCGAATCAGGGCGCGGGCCGAGCCCAGGGCGAGCAGCACGGCCGCGAGGCCACCGAGGGGGCCGGCAAGAGGAAGGGGCTCCTGGGTCACCGTGAGCCGACGGTCCATCGAGTCGGCGAGGTCCATAACGTCGGGCACCTCGGACGCCGGGTGGTACTCGCCACCGGTGGTCTCGGCGATCTCCGTGAGCGCCTCCTCGTCGAGCGCGGTGTGGACCGTGTAGCCGTCGGCATCGACGGTCGTACCCGCCGCCGTCCCGACGCCGACGACCTCGATGCGCACGCCCGCGGTCAGGGCGAGATCCGTGGCCGCGGCCACAGCCGCTTCCTCCTCACCCCTCGCCTCACCGTCGGAGACAAGGACGACGGTCGCCGAGCTCCAGTACCCCAGGTCCGGCGGCGGGTCGCCCTCTTCCGGAAGGACCACCACCTCCCCCGTGACGGCCGCGAGGCTGCCCAGGATCGCCGCTGAGAGCGAGGTGCCCCCTGAGGGGGTGAGGCGCGCGACCGCCGATGCTGCCCGCGCATGGTCGGCACTCGGCTCGCCGGCGCTCAACGGCCCGGCCCCGAACGCCACGACACCGATGTCCACGCTGTCGGGCTGCGCCTCGATGAGGGTGGTGGCCACCCTCTTGGCGGCGTGCAGCCGGCTGGGATCGACGTCCGTGGCCGTCATGCTCTGCGAGACGTCGATGGCCAGGATGACCGTGCCGGCGGAACGCGGTGTCGGCACGTCGACCGTCGGACCCGCCATCGCGACGGCGAGCACCGTGAGGCCGCTGAAGGACAGCCACCGGCCTGCGGGCACCGGGGACGGAGCCGACCTGCCGGGGACGCCCGCGAGGGCAAGCACCCGCACCCGCCGTCGACCGGTGACGACGGTGCTCACGACCAACGCCCCGACCGCAAGGATTCCCACCGGCAGCAGCCACGGGGTGGCGAGGTCCATCACCGTCTCCACCGTGTCGCGGCGACCAGACGGACGAGCACGTCGACGAGGTCCTGGTCGGTGCGGACCTGGTGCAGCGGCACCGCGACGTGGCGCAGCACGTCGCTCACCTCGGCATCGCGGGCGGCCACCGCGCTGCGGAGGCCGTCTCGGAACACCGGGTCCGACGCGTCCACGAGCAGCTGCTCCCCGGTCTCGGCGTCCTCGACGACCAGCAGTCCCACGTCGGGGATGGCGCCGTCAGCCGCGTCGACGATGCGGAGTGCGACGACGTCATGGCGGGACGCGAGCTTCGCGAGCGGTCGCCGCCACGGGCCGTTGCCGATGAAGTCCGAGATCACGACCACGAGGGCTCGCCGCTGCGCCGGCACCCCCACCGCCTCCACCATGCCGGCCAGGTCGGTGGTGGTGGTGACCAGCCTCGTGTCCCGCTGGAGCTCGTGGCCGATGCGCAGCGCCTGTGCCCGGCCCGTGCCCGTCGGGACCACCCTGGCGGCGACACCGTCGTAGAGGACTGCCCCGACCCGGTTGCCCGAGCCCGCGAAGAGTCGGGCGAGGAGCAGGGTCAGCTCGGTGAGGACGTCGCCCTTCGTGCGGCCCTCGACGCCCACGCCCATGGACGCGGAGCGGTCGAGGACGAGCCAGACCGTGAGGTCGCGGTCCTCGTTGTACTCGCGGACGAGCGTCTCGCCCACCCTCGCGGTGGCCGGCCAGTCGATGCGGCGGGCGTCGTCGGTGTCGACGTATTCGCGTAGCCCGGCCAGGTCGACGCCGGTGCCACGGTGGTGGGTGCGGTAGGCACCGTTCAGCCTGCCCTCGAGGCGGCGGAGGACCTGCCACTCCAGGTGGAGCAGCAGGCGCTCGGTCGCCGTGACCACGACGGTCAGGCTCCCTGCAGCACGACTCGTGGGGCAGGCACCGAGCTCAGGACACGGGTGACGACGGTGTCGGGGTCGACGTCGTCGGCCAGCGCCTCGTACGAGAGCACGAGACGGTGCCGCAGCACGTCGAGCGCCAGGTCGCCGAGGTCCGGCGGCAGCACGTAGTCGCGGCCGCGCAGGAAGGCGAGTGCCCGGGCGCCCGCCACGAGGGCGATCGAGGCGCGCGGACTGGCGCCATAGGTCACGTAGCGGTCCAGGTCGCCGAGCCCCACGGCGGCGGGTGAGCGGGTCGCCGTGACCAGTCGGACCGCGTAGTCGACGATCGCAGGGTCGACGTAGGTCCTGCCGACCTTGGCCTGCATCGCTGCGAGGTCCTCGAGGGTGAGCATCGGCACGTGCTCGGGAGGGGGCTCGATCGACCGTTGCACGATGGCGTGTTCCTCGGCGGCGTTGGGGTATCCGACGACCACCTTCATCATGAAGCGGTCGACCTGGGCCTCCGGAAGGGGATACGTGCCCTCTGACTCGATGGGGTTCTGGGTGGCCAGGACGAGGAACGGCGTCGGGACGGCGAGCGTCTCGCGTCCGATCGTCACCTGCCGCTCCTGCATGACCTCCAGCAGTGCGCTCTGCACCTTGGCCGGGGCACGGTTGATCTCGTCGGCCAGCAGCAGGTTGGTGAAGACGGGTCCCCTGGTCGTCTCGAACTCGCCGGTGTTCTGACGGTAGACACGACCGCCGGTGAGGTCGGCGGGCACCAGGTCCGGCGTGAACTGGATCCGCTGGAACTGGCCGCCGACCGCGGCAGCGAGCGTCCGAACCGCCAGCGTCTTGGCCAGCCCTGGCACCCCCTCCACGAGGAGGTGCCCACCCGTCAGGAGGGCGACGGCCATCCGTTCGAGGAGGTTGTCCTGACCGACGATGGTGCGCTTGACCTCGAAGAGCACCTCTTCGAACGGGTTCGTGCCCGGCCTGCGGGCGGCTCCGGTGGGGACGGTCATGTCGACTCCTCGTGGTCGTGGTCAGGTCAGATCTGTGGGCCCGGCCGGTCTCCGCCGAGAGCGGTTCCGATCGGGACCGCGAAGCCGATGCCGGCGAACGCCCGGTCCTTGCCCGGGTCGGCGATCGAGACGACGATCCCGACGACGAGTCCACCCGCGTTCAGCAGCGGACCACCCGAGCTGCCGGGGTTGACGGCGGCATCGAACTGGATCAGCCCCGCGAACGTGCCGTCGGCCGTGTCGGCCCGGCGGTCGAGTCCGGACACCACTCCCGCGGAGGCGCTCGCGGAGAGGCCGAGCGGGTTGCCGATGGCGACGACCGGTCCCCCGACCTCGACGGCTCCGCCGAGCACCGCGGGGACGAGCGTCTCGGGGAGGTCGCCCGGGATGAGGATGGCGATGTCCGACGCCTCGTCGGACGACGCCACCGTGGCCGTGGTCTCCGTGCCGTCGGCGAACGCCACGTGGATCGTGTCAGCACCACTCACCACATGCGCAGCGGTGAGGATCTCCCCGTTCCTGTTGGCGACCACGCCGCTGCCCAGCCGGTTCCGGTCCGCCGTGATGACGACCATCGACACGACGGTCCGGTCGTAGATGTCCGCGACCGTCGGCGTCGGTGACGTGCTCGCGGCCACGGCGCTGGGGCGACTCTCGGCGGGCGCCGACGGACCGGCCAACCGGGTCCCGACGAGAATGCCGAGAGTGAGCAGCGCGGCGATGCCGAGCGCGACCACTCCGACGAGGCCGCGGCGGCTTCTGTCCGGTCGAGCTGCGTCGGCCACGGGATCCTCCTCAGCCGACCGCGGGTCCGGGGGCCTGCCTGCGCGACCGCGCGGATGCACACAGTCCCCCATCCCGACCGCGTACGCGCATGGGTCAAGCGTCCCTCAGCGCGTGCACGACGTCCATAGAGACGAACGAGTCACCGATCGTCTGCCGACGCATGCCACGCGCCCGGCGTCGACAGGCCGCGGGCGCGCAGGGCGGCCTGGGTTCTGTCCTGGACCTGCATCTTGGCCAGGACCTGGGAGACGTGGTTCTGCACGGTCTTGAGGCTCACGCCGAGCTCGCGGGCGATGTCGGGGTTGCTCCGTCCGTCGGCGAGGAGGGCGAGCACCTGGGACTCTCGTGGCGTCAGGCTGCTCGCGGCACCCGATCGGGGGCCAGTCAGCGCACGTGCGGCGGCAGCCGCGCCGAGGAGCGCGCCTCCTGAAGCCACGGTGCGCAGAGCGGCGAGGACCTCCTCCTGGGCCGCGCCCTTGAGGACGTACCCGCGCGCGCCCATCCGCAGGGCGGAGGCCACGGTGCCGTCGTCGTCGACCATGGTGAGCACGAGCACTCCGGTCTGCGGTCGGGCGACGAGGATGCGGCGGATCGCCTCCAGGCCGGGCATGCCCGGCAGGTTGAGGTCCATCAGCACGACGTCCGGCCCCAGCTCAGCCGCACGAGCCACCGCGGCCTCACCGTCGCCCACCGCCTCGAGGACCGTGACGTCCGGGACGGTGTCGAGCAGCGCGGCCAGTCCGTCTCGGAAGAGTGGGTGGTCGTCGACGACGAGCACAGTGATCATTCAGTGACTCCTTCGCTCGCCAGGTCGTGGGGCAGGGGCAGGCGCATGACCACGCTCGTGCCACGGTCGGGCTCCGGCTCACCGTGGACGGTCAGCGTCCCGCCGATCTCCTCGGCCCGTTCGCGCATGTGCACCAGTCCGAGCCCGCCCACGCGACCGGCCCCCGGACCGCTCCCGTCGTCGGACACCTCGAGGGTGACGGCGTCGTCGTCGACCGCCAGGCGCAGGGAGGCGCTGGCTGCCCCCGAATGGCGGATGACGTTGGTGAGCGCCTCCTGAGCGATGCGGTATGCGGCGACCTCGACCGCCGCAGGAATCGGCCCCGGGTCGTCCACGTCGAGGTGGACCACCAGCCCGGATCCTGCAGTGACGTCAGCCGCCAATCGGTGCAGCGCCCCGTCCAGTCCGTCCTCGTCGATCGCCGGCGGACGCAAACCCTCGACGATCCGACGGACGTCGACCACGGTCGACTGAATGCCGGCACGAAGCCTGAGAAGCTCCGCCTCGACGTCCACACCGGATCCAGTGGGTGTCGCCGTCCCCCCGGTGGCGTCCTGAGCGAGTCGGTTCCGCAGGGTGTCGACCTGCATGGTCAGCGCGGCCAGAGTTGGCCCCAGGCCGTCGTGGAGGTCTCGTCGCAGCCGGCGCCGTTCCTCCTCACGGGCCAGGGCGAGCCGCTCCTGACCTTCGCTGATCGTGGTGAGAAGGCGCGCCGAGTCCACGACTCCACCGAGCTGTCGAGCCACGTCCGTCAGGAGTTCGGTGTCAGCCGCCCGCAGCCGCCGCGGGGCGTGCCGCAACTCGCCCACCGGGACGCCGTACGCCACCAGGGGCCAGACGACGTCCGGCTCCCCTCCGGACTCCTCACCCCGGCCGGGTCCACGTCGGGCGAGTATGCGGCCGTGGACGTCGACGATCTCGACTCGCGCAAGTCGCAACCCGTCCCCGATCTGGCCGACGAGCGTGTCCAACAGGGTCGGTACGTCCGCCGCGTCCGCCAGGCGACGGCCGCTCTCGGCGAGTACCTCGGCCGGCTGCGACCACTGGCCATAGGTGAGCCGATTGACGGCGCCCTGCAGGGCGTCGCGGATGGGCAGGAACGCAGCGGCCAGCACTCCCGCGGCAACCCACGGGAGCCAGCCCGCGTCACTGTCCTCGAGCACGGCACCCACGAGGGCGACCGTGAGCGCGTACACGACGGCGACCGCCGCCGAGAGCAGGACGTAGGTGAGTGTCCGGCTCACGACCAGCTGGATGTCGTACAGGCGGTTCTGCAGCAGGGCCACCCCGACCGCGACAGGCGCCGGAAGGATCGCCGCCGCGAACATCCACGGCCTGGCCCACGACGTCGCGGCCACGGGGAGGATGAGGATCGGCAGGCAGAAGGCCACCGCGAACCAGAGCAGCTGCTGTTGCAGCAGCTCGTCACCCACACGCCACCGGTGGACCATTCCCGCGACCGCCAGCACGAGGGTGATCGCGGCCAGGCCGAGCGCGGCAAGAGCGGCGAGGTCCACGACAGCATGCAGGGACTCGGGCAGCCCGAGCGGATTCGGGACCGAGCCCAGCCGTGTCTCCAGAGGTGTCGGACTTCCTAGAGCCGCCAGAGCAAACATCGCGATGCTGGCGACGGCGAGCTGTACCGGTAGCCGTCGGCCCGGCCGCGCCGGTCGCCCGTCCGGGAACAGCAGCGGCACGAGCAGGGCGAGGACCAGCCAGCCCACGGCGCGCGCCGCCGTGCCCAGAACCCCGATCGCGGCGGCGTACGCCACCGAACCGGGCTCGCTCACGGCCCCCTGGACTCCGATCGCGAGGAGCCCCTCTCCCAGCCCCCACGCCAACACCCCCACCAGCATGAGGTGACCGATAGTGTTGCCGGGCCGCGCCACGAGGATGACCGCAGCGATCACGGCATACGTGACGATGACGAGCAGGATCGCGAGCCGGCCGGGATGGCCCGGCTCCGCGAGACCGAGCACCACGGACACCACGGCGCCCGCGGACGCTGCCACGCCGGTGAGCACGGTGAGTGCGATCCGTCTGCTGCCCGTCACTGCGACACCACGCCCACACTCTGACGTATGCCGTCCCCCGGCGTCACGGGGATGAGGACTTCCCACCGAGCATGGTCACCGCCAGGGCCACGAACCAAAGCATCCACAGGGGGAACCCGATCGTCCCGGCCCCGATCGCCGCCAGTGGGCCGGTGAGCAAAGCGATGACGCCGACCAGCACGCCGGACCACCCGACCCAACGGGCCAGCACGCGGTCGGAGAGAGCCGCGATCCCCGTCCCGAGGGCATGGACGCCCAGGAATGTCGCCCCGGTGACGTAGGCGAAGTTGCGGATGTTGTTCACGGCCAGAGCCGTGTCCAGGTCGAGTCCGTGCGCGATGCCCCACTTCGCGGCGGCACCGGCCGCGAACCCCGCGCCGCCGACCGTGACGACGTAGGCCAGGCCGGCAGCAGCTGCGGTCCGCGATGCCAACGCCGCGGGCTCGGACCGGCCCACCGCACGGGCGAGGAAAACGATGACCGGGATGAGGACGACGAAGGCCATGAGGTCCACCCACATGCCGGCAAGGACTCGCTCGAGCGAACCGGTCGACCACGAGTGTTCGATCCCCTCCTGTCCCGGCAGGGTGGTGGGAGCGCCGCGGATGATGATGCCCACGGCGAACAGGGCGACGTGGGCGAGTCCCAACGCCCCTGCGACTCGCCACAACGCGCGAGGCAGCGCGGACTGCGATGCCTGGGCCTTGACGTGAGTGGTTGCCGTCATGATGCCTCCAGGTGAGTGGTCGCGGCGGCAGGTTCCGCCGCATCACCAGAGTGGGCCGCCCCGGCGCACCCGTCATCGGGCCGCTTCCCGAGCCACCAGGGAAGATGTCCCGGGCAGTGGGACGTGGCTTGCTCACCCATGATCAGGGCCACGGCGGCCAACGCCGGAAGCGTCCTGCCCGGCCGACGACCTACGGTGGCCCCCCTCACCGCCAGCACACCAGAGGACGAGACGTCGCGACCCTATTGGGGCGTGGTGGACGTGAAGGGACTCGAACCCCTGACCTCTCGCGTGTGAGGCGAGCGCTCTAACCAGCTGAGCTACACGTCCGTGCCCGCTCGTGAGCGGGCGGACCGAGGATACCCGGCGGGTCTCCCCGGCGCGAAATCAGGGTCCGCCAACCCGGCGCCACCCCCCGCGGTCAGATTCGCGCGGTGGTGCGCATCCAGGTCTCGAGCCCGTCCGGGAAGAAGCCGGGGATGCCGGAGAAGTGGAACGTCAGCCACAGCACGGTGGCGATGAAGGCGATGCCGACGACACCGACGAGCACCTTGACCACGGGGTTCTGTCGCTTGACCCACTCCTCCCAGAGGCGGAGGTGCCGCTTGACGAACTCCAGCACCCGCTGCGCACGCTCGAACTCGGTGGACCAGATGGCGAGGCCGGCGATGACGATGAGCCAGCCCGGTCCGGGGAACGGGATGAGCAGCAACCCACCGCACACGACGACGAGACCGACGACGAAGACCCCGATGCGGTACACCCTGGCGGTCGCCGGGTTCGCCCGGATCCGACGACGCCACGCCCAGTCGTCGTCGTCGTCGGTGGCCACGGCCGCGTCCCGGTCGAGGTTCTGGCTCACGGGTCCAGCCCGAGGTCCGCCTCGGCCGCGCGCCAGATCTCGACCATGCGCGCCGTGACCGGGCCGACGGCGAGCCGCCGGTCGTCGACGAGGTGAACGCCCTGGACGTCGCGCGACGAGTTCGTGATGATCACCTCGTCGGCGGTGCTCAGCACCTCGAACGGCATTGTCTCCTCGACGACCTCGAGCCCCGCCTCGCGACACCACTCGATGGCCAGCTCGCGGGTGATGCCGGCGAGGCAGCCGCTGTCGAGGGGGGGCGTGCGCAGCACACCGTCGGTGACGACGAACACGTTGGACGCCGTGCCCTCACAGAGCTCACCGCGGGTGTTGGCGAGCAGGGCCTCCTCGGCCCCCTGGGAGCGCGCGTGGGTCACGGCGATGACGTTCTCGGCGTAGGACGTGGTCTTGAGACCGACGGTGGCCGCGCGTTCGTTGCGCACCCACGGCACCGTGACGACCGCCGCGGACGGCTTGTGGGCCGCCGATGGCGTGGCGGCGACGATGACCGTCGCGGGCGAGTCGTGCCGGTCGGAACCCAGCGGGCCCGCACCACCGGTGACGGTGATCCGCACCCGACCGAACTCGATCGGCTCCCCGGAGGCCAGAACCTCCTTGACCCCCTGGCTCACCCAGGCGTCGTCGACCGGCGGAAGGCCCAGCCCGGCCAGCGTGCGTCCGAGCCGGCGCAGGTGCCGCGTCATCGCGAAGGCCTCCCCGTTCACCACCTTGCAGGTCTCGAAGGCCCCGTCCCCCACGGTCAGCCCGTGGTCCAGCGCCCTCACCGACGGCACGTCGGCCCCGACGAGCTGACCATCCACCCACAACCGGATCGCGTTCATGGGTCCACCATCCCAGATGGACCCCCGCGGCCCCATGAGGCCATCCCCTGAGTCAACCCCGAGCCGTCCCTCGGGCGAGCGGCAGGAGGCGACTGGCCTTGAGCTCGGTCTCGGCCAGCTCACCCTGCGGGTCGGACGCCCACGTGATCGCTGCCCCCGTGCCGAACCTCAGCATCCGCCGCCCGGCGCCGTCCCGCTCCGCCCAGAAGGTCCTGATGCCCACCGCCAGCAGCGCCTCGTCCCGGTCGGCGTCGATCCACCCGATCGCCCCGCAGTACGGCCCGCGCGCCTCGGGCTCGAGGTCGGCGATCGCCTGCAGCGCCGTGTGCTTGGGCGTGCCCGACACCGAACCGGGCGGGAAGGACGCGTTGAGCAGCTCGCGCCAGCCCATCCCGTCGCGCAGCACGCCGGTGACGTCCGACACGAGGTGGACGAGCCCTGGGTGCGCCTCCAGCCGGCACAGGTGGTCGACGCGGACGGTGCCCGGACGGCACACGTGCTGGAGGTCGTTGCGGACGAGGTCGACGATCATGACGTTCTCCGCGTAGTCCTTGGGCAGCAGCCGGTCGGCCGTCACGGCCGTGCCCTTGATCGGGCTCGACGTGACCGTCCGCCCCCGCCGCACGAGATAGACCTCGGGTGACGCGCAGGCGATCTCCAGTCCCGCCTCGGGGATCTCGATCGTCGCGGCGTACGGCGCCGGGTTGCCCCGTGCCAGGACGTCGCCGAGGTCCCGCACCGACAGGCCCGCCGGGATCTCGCTGCTGAGGACGCGGCAGAGGTTGACCTGGTAGACCGTGCCGCGCGCGATGCGCTCGCGCACCTCCTCGACACCCTCGACGTATGCCGTGTCGCCCAGGCTGGCGGTCCACTCACCCGGGGCGCCGGCCCACGTCGTGGCCGGGGCGGGCGGGGTCGCCCCGCGGGTCACCGACGACATGCGCACCGCGGTGAGGTCGCCCTCGAAGGTCAGGACGACGGCCCAGAAGCCGGAGTCGACGTCGTCGATGTCGTGCGTGACGGCATCGACGCCGCTCGCCTCGATGACTCCCCCGTCCAGGGAGCTGAACCTCGCCCACGCCACGGCCCGATGCTAGGGGGCGGACGATCCGGGTGTGAGACGGTGTCGCCGTGCGTGAGACCCCATCCCGCGACGTCATGAGGACGCTGGGCCTGCTGCGGGAGTCGGACGGCCGCGGTTGGCTGGAGCTGCAGACTTCCGGCACGACGGACCGGCCGCGCACCGTCTTGCGGTCCCTCGCCTCGTGGGAGGACAGCTTCGACCACCTCAGCCGCCTCACCGGCACGACCTCCGCGGACCGCGTCCTCGTCCCGGGCCCGCCCACCGGGTCGATGTTCGCCTTCGCGCTCGCGCACACCGCGCACCTCGGCGCGGAGACGGTGACGCTTCGGCAGTGGAGCCCGCGGGGGGCCGTGGCGGCGCTGCGCACGTGCACCGTCGCCCACCTCACACCGGCGATGCTGGCCGCGCTCGTGGAGAGGGACCTCGGACGCCTCCGCACCGTGGTCTGCGCGGGCTCGGCGCTCCCCGAGCCGGTCCGTGAACAAGCGCACGACGCCGGGCTGCGGGTCGTCGACTACTACGGCTCGGCCGAGCTGAGCTTCGTCGCCATCCGCACCGGTGCCCGGCTCGCTCCCTTCCCGCGGGTCGAGGTCGAGGTCCGCGACGGCGTCGTGTGGGCCCGCAGCCCGTGGCTCTGCGAGGGCTACGCCCCGGGTCAGACCGGTCCGCTGCGGCGCGACCGGGCCGGGTGGGCGAGCGTCGGCGACCGGGGCCGCCTCGACGACGACGGCGGACTGATCGTCGCCGGCCGTGACGACACCGTGACGACGGGCGGGGTCAGCGTGCACTGCTCCGACGTCGAGGCCGTTCTTCGGTCCTGCGCCGGGATCACCGAAGCCGTCGTCGTCGGCACCCCGCACCCCGAGCTCGGCGAGCTCGTCGAGGCCGTCGTCGTCGCGCGGGCCGCGTTCGACCTCGGGTCGGCGCGGTCGCAGGCCACCGGGCGGCTCGCCCCCACCCACCTCCCCCGTCGCTGGCACCTGTGGACCGACCTGCCGCTCACCCCCGTCGGCAAGGTCGACCGCTCCGAGGTCAGACGACGTCTCGTGGCCGGACGCGAGGCCGGGGTGATCCCGTCGTGATCGACTCCGGGACACCCGTCATCGTCGCGGCCCGGCGCACCCCGATCGGGACCGCGGGCCTGGCGCTGCGGGACGTCGACGCGGTCGGACTGGCTCTCCCGGTGCTCCGGACCGTCGCCGACGACGCGTTCGCCGGCGGACCGGCACAGGTCGTGCTCGGCAACTGCATGGGTCCCGGTGGCAACCTCGCCCGGGTGGCCTCGCTCGCCGCCGGCTTCGACGTCGGTGTCCCCGCCATGACCGTCGACCTCCAGTGTGGCAGTGGGCTGGCCGCCATCACCACCGCCTGTGCGCTGGTGGGATCGGGGTCGGTGGACAGCGTCGTCGCCGGAGGAGTCGAGAGCGCGAGCACGGCACCGTGGCGGATGTGGCCGCCCGTCGACGGTGCCGCACCGCGGCGATACACCCGCGCGCCCTTCTCCCCCGCGGAGATCGGCGACCCGGAGATGGGCGCCGCGGCCGATGACCTCGCCCGGAGCTCGGGCATCAGCCGCGAACGGCAGGACGCGTATGCCGTCCGCTCCCACGCGCGCGCCGCCGCCGCACGCGCGGCCGGCCGGTTCGACGACGAGATCGTCGCGCTGGCCCAGCTCGACCACGACGAACGCGTGCGCGACACGTTGCGCGCCTCGTCGCTCGCCCGCCTCCCGGCGGCGTTCTCCCCCGGAGGCACCGTCACCGCGGGCAACGCCTGCGGCATCAATGACGGCGCCGCGGCCGTGGCGATCGTGAGCGAGGCACGCAGGCGCGCGGACGGCATACCGGGTCTGGCCTGCCTCGACTGGGAGACGGTCGGCTGCGACCCCAACCTGCCCGGCCTAGGCCCGGTCCCGGCGATACGAAACCTGCTGCGCCGCAACGCGATCCAGAGCGACGACGTCGGCGTCGTCGAGATCAACGAGGCGTTCGCGGCACAGGTGCTCGCCTGCTGCGACGGCCTGGGGATCGACGAGCACCGGGTCTGCGTCGAGGGTGGCGCGCTGGCGCTCGGACACCCGTGGGGCGCGTCCGGCGCAGTCCTCGCCGTGCGGCTGTTCAGCCAGATGGTGCGGGTGGACGGCCCCGAGCTCGGGGTCGCCGCCATCGCCGTGGGCGGCGGGCAGGGCGTCGCGCTGCTCCTGCAACGCGTCGGCTGACAGGGACCGTGGGTGGGCGGCACTGGGTAACGTCGGCGCATGGAGCCAGCGCAGCACGACGAGGACCGCCACGAGACCGGGACCGAGCGGCTCGACCGCAACTGGGACGAGCTCCTCCAAGAGCTGCGCGTCACCCAGACGGGGGTCCAGATCCTCGCCGGCTTTCTGCTCACCCTGCCCTTCCAGCAGCGCTTCTCGACGCTGGACGACGGTCAGCGGGCGGCCTACCTCGTCTCGCTGGCGGCGGCCGTCGTCGCGACCGCACTGCTCGTCGCCCCGGTCAGCGCCCACCGGATGATGTTCCGGCGGAGGGCAAAGAGAGAGCTCGTCACCTTCGCGGACACGGCCGCCCGCGTAGGTCTCGTGGCCCTTGCGGTGAGCATCGTCTCGGCCACCTTCCTCATCTTCGACGTCGTCGTCGGAGGGGGCGCGGGCGTCACTGCGGCCGCGGTGACCCTCGCGGTCTTCCTCGTGAGCTGGGTCGTCGCGCCGCTGGTCGTGCGCTCCGGGCTGTCCCGGTCGCGGTCCTGAACCGGCGGACAGGGCGTACGGACCATGCCCTCTGCACCCTTCCCCGGGCGCGACCCCGGGTCTAGTCTGCGGAAATCCGGCCAGATCCGGGCGCCGGACAGACCCCGGGAGTACATCGTGAGATCGAGATCCGTCCTCGCCGTCGCTGCCAGTGCAGCGTTGGCCACCACCCTCGTGGCGTCCGTCGGGACGCAGGCCACGGCGGCACCGAACCCCAACTCACCCGCCAAGCTCACCAAGGCGGTCACCCTCGACGGCGTGCTCACGCACCTCGAGGCGCTGCAGGAGATCGCCGACGAGTTCGGCGACCGCGCCGCTGGCCGACCTGGCTACGACGCGTCCGTGGACTACGTCGTCGAGCAGCTGACGGCCGCCGGCTACACACCGGAGGTGCAGGCGTTCCAGTTCGACTACTTCGAGGAGAACTCGGAGCTGTTCCGGACGAACCCGGACAGGACCTTCGTCAACGAGGTCGACTTCCTGCGCAACACGTTCGACTCCGGCACACCTGAGGGGACCGCGACCGGGGTCCTCTTCCCGGCCGACCTGCGACTGGACGCCCCCACCCTCCCGCCCAGCACGTCCACGAGCGGGTGCGAGGCATCCGACTTCACGGGGATGCCCTCGGGAGCGATCGCCCTGGTGCAGCGCGGAACCTGTGGCTTCAACGTCAAGGTCCTCAACGCGCAGGCTGCCGGTGCCGCCGGTGTCGTCGTCATGAACGAGGGTCAGCCCGGCCGGACCGGACTCCTCAACATGATCGGTGACGCCACCGGCCTCACCATCCCGGCCGTCTTCACGACCTTCGCCGTCGGCGCCGAGCTGGCCACCACTCCGGGTCAGTCCGTCACCGTGACGGTGGACTTCGCCGCGGAGGAGCGGACGGCGTACAACGTCCTCGCGGAGACCGCTGCCGGCAACGACGCGAACACCGTCATGGCCGGCGCCCACCTCGACAGCGTCCAGGGCGGCGCCGGGATCAACGACAACGGCTCGGGCAGCGCTGCCCTGCTGGAGACGGCGATTCAGATGGCCAAGGTCAAGCCCAACAACACCGTGCGTTTCGCGTGGTGGGGCGCCGAGGAGTCCGGCCTGCTCGGCTCGGAGCACTACGTCGCCGAGCTCAGCGAAGCGGAAGCGGAGAACATCGCCCTCTACCTCAACTTCGACATGGTCGCCTCGCCCAACTACATGTTCGGGATCTACGACGGCGACAACTCCGGCGGCACCGCCGCTCCGGGCTTCATCCCCGCCGGCTCGGCCCAGATCGAGGACGTCTTCGAGGCGTTCTACGACAGCCGGGGACTGCCGTCGCAGGACTCGGAGTTCTCCGGACGATCGGACTACGGCCCGTTCATCGCCGTCGGGATTCCTGCCGGTGGGCTCTTCACCGGGGCCGAGGGTGTGAAGACGGCTGCGGAGGCAGCCCTCTACGGTGGAGTTCCAGGCGCGGCGTACGACCCGTGCTACCACCAGTTCTGCGACAACCTCACCGGTGAGGGACAGAACGCCGCGCTGTACGCGGCGCTCGAGGCGGACTACGACCTCGTCGGCAACATCAACACGGAGGCGCTCGACGTCAACGCGGACGCGATCGCCACTGCGGTGATCACCTTCGCCTTCGACACCTCGGCCGTCAACGGAGTGCGCGTGCCCGGGAAGTCTCACGGCTCGGGCAACAGCGCGAACGCCTTCAAGGACCGGTTCGCCGGCTGACGCGGAGAACCTGGACCGCGAGGCGCACCCGGTGGACGCCGGGTGCGCCTCACGGCGCTCCCCGGGCCCTTGGTCCCTGTCCTCACCGGTGCCGGTGGACGACCGTGAGTCCATGGACAACGAGACGGGACCCCCATCCGAGCGAGGCGAGCCGACGCCCATTCGGGAGACGAGCGTCAGTGAGTCGTGGGCGCTGTTGCGGGAGGCCGTCATCGGTCGCCTCGCGGTCATCCACGACGGTGCTCCCGACATCTTCCCGGTCAACTTCGCCGTCGACCACGGGAGCGTGGTGCTGCGCACGGCTGCCGGCACCAAGCACGACGCCGCCCGCAACCACCCGGTCGCCTTCGAGGTGGACGGCTACGACCCGGGGAGCGGGGAGGCCTGGAGCGTCGTCGTGCGGGGCCACGCCGTCGAGGTGCGCGACGTTGACGAGTCGATCGAGATCCTCACCCTGCTGGACCCCTGGCAGAAGGGCCCCAAGCCGCACCTGCTCCGCGTTGTCCCCGTCACCCTCACCGGCCGTCGGTTCCCGGTCAGCGGAGGCGTGCGGCACCCGTGAGCCATCCCACCACCCCATCGAGCGTCACCACCGCCCTTCGGGACAGGGCCCGTCGCCTGGACCGCCCCCTGCGCGTCGTGGCCGGGGGGAACGCCTCCGTCCCCTGGACCCTGCTGCGCCTCCTCGACGAGGGCGTGACCGAGTTCGAGCTGTTCATGCTCAACGCCCCACGCGGCATCCCCACGCGGGTGGGGGTCCGGCTCGTCACGCCGTTCGTGGGTCCCGGCATGCGGGGGCAGCCGGGTCTGTCCTATCTCCCGGCGCGGCTGTCGCACGTCCCGACGCTGATGTCACAACGCTTCGTCCCGGACGTCGTCCTCGTCACCGTGTCGGCTCCGGACGGCGCCGGCACCTTCTCGCTCGGCGCCGAGGTCAACATCCTTCCTGCCGCGATCGAGGCGTGCCGCGCCTCCGACGGCCTCGTGCTCGCCGAGTCGCGGGCCGACATGCCGTTCACGTACGGCGACGCGGAGCTCGGCGCATACGACCTGGACGCCGTCCTCCTCGACGTGCCTTCGCCGGCGGGCAACGGTCACGGGTCGGCCCCGGTGTCCGCGGAGGTCGACCGCATCGGTGAGCACGTCGCCGTGCGGGTGAGCTCCGGCGCGACGCTGCAGCTCGGCATCGGCGCCATCCCGGACGCCGTCGTCCCCCGCCTCACCGACCGGCGGCGCCTCGGCGTCTGGAGCGAGATGGTCTCGGACGGGATCCTCCACCTCGACGACGCCGGGTCGCTCGACCCCGACCGCGAGGTCGTCGCGTCCTTCGCGGTCGGCGGACCACGCCTCATGGCCTGGCTTCACGAGAACCCCCGAGTGCGGATGCTGAGGACCGAGGTCGTCAACAACCCCGGGCGCATCGCGGGCAACCCCGCCATGACGAGCATCAACACCGCCCTGAGCGTCGACCTCTTCGACCAGGCGAACGGCAGCCACATCGGGTCCCGTCTGCACTCCGGCTTCGGCGGGCAGTGCGACTTCGTCGTCGGGGCGATGGACTCCCCGGGCGGTCAGGCGATCCTGGCCGTGCGCTCGTGGCACCCGCGCGCCGACGTCTCGGCCATCGTCGGGCTGCTCGAGGGACCGGTGACGTCGTTCCAGCACACGGCCGTCGTCACCGAGCAGGGGTGCGCTGACATCATGGGGTGGGACGCCCAGACCCAGGCACGACACCTCATCGAGCACGCTGCTCATCCGTCGGTCCGTGCCGAGCTCTGGGAGGAAGCCGGGGCTCTCGGGCTCGGCGAGGCGCCGGCCGCCTCACGAACAGGAAAGGCAGGCACCACATGCTCGTCGCCGACGTGATGACCTCTCCCGCCCTCAGCCTCGCCAAGGGGGCTCCGCTCGAGGAGGCCATAGCGATCCTGGGTCGCTCGCGGATCAGCTCGCTGCCCGTCGTCGACGAGGCGGGCACCGTCGTCGGCATCGTCTCCGAGGGCGACGTGCTGCGCGACCAGCTGCCGCGCGACCCGCGGGCCCACCTGCGCGCGTCCTTGCCGACCCTGGCCCGCGACCGCACGGTGGACGACCTCATGACCGCCGGCCCGAGGTGCGTGACGCCGGCGACGGACAGCTCCGAGGTCGCCCAGACGCTCGCGGCCCAGGGGTGGAAGAGCATGCCCGTGGTGGACGACGCCGGGCGACTCGTCGGCGTCGTGAGCCGCAGCGACATCCTGCGGGCGATGGCCGTGCCCGACGGCGAGCTCGTCGCGGCGATCCAGCAGGCCCTGGCCGAGGCCGGGCTCCCGGAGGTGACCGCGAGCGTCAGGGGTGGGCACGTCACCGTGCACCCGGACCGGACCGACCTCGGCCCAGCCGCCATGGCGGTGGCCGCCACCGTCCCGGGGATCCGCAGCGTCCAGGTCGCTCCCTGAGCGACCGGCTCGCAGCCCGGAGCCGCGCCGCCCTCAGTGAGGGAGGAGCTCGCGTCCGGAGATCTGGTCGGGGCGCACGCGGACCCAGACCGAGTCGGTCCGGTCACCCACGGGCCACGGCGCGGTGTCGAGGACCTCGAGCTCGCGCACGAGGTCGTCCTCGTCCACCAGGGAGGCGACCCCCGTGAGGGTCACGCTCCAGCCGGTGACCGTGGCGCGGTCGTACTCGTCCACCTCGAAGCCCACCGGATCGTGGTCCGACGCCGCCTCGATCTTCGACCCGCCGCTGGTCCTGAAGTAGACGTCCACCCCGTGCACCAGGTGGTGCACGGGCAGCACGACGACCTCGCCGGCCACGACGAACCCCAGCCGACCGATCCCCGCCGAGGCGAGCCGGTCCAGGCACTCCTCGGTGCTCATGACCCGCAGGCCGCTGTGGTCGGTGGGGGCGTCGACGTCACTCATGGTGCCACCGCCGACGAGGCGTGGACGACGGTGATGGGGCACGGGCGGTCGCGGTGCAGCAGTCCCTGGCTGACCGAGCCGAGGAGCAGCCCGACGAACCCGCCGTGACCACGGCTGCCGACGACGATGAGCTGGGCACCCTCGGACTCCGCGAGCACGGCCTCGACCGGGAGCGACCGGCGCAGGACGGTGCGCACCGACACCTCGGGGAACTTCGCCGACCACCCGGCGAGGGCGACGTCGAGCCGCCCGCGGTGCAGGTGCTCGAGCTCGGCGACCCGCTCATCGCTCAGCCATGGGGCGTCGAAGGTCTGGGGCACGTCGACCCACCACGAGTGCACGGCGGTCACCGAGGCGCCGAGTGCGGCCGCCCGCTCGAACGCGAAGCCGACGGCCGGGTCGTTCGCCGAGGAGCCGTCCACCGCGACGACGATGGGCGCCTGCGGCGAGAGGTCGAAGTCCTTGTCGACGACGACCACCGGGCAGGACGCGTGGGCGGCCACCTGCGACGAGGTGGAGCCCGAGAAGGCCTCTCCCAGCGCGGACTGCCGGCGCCGTCCCACGACGACGAGCTCGGCCTCCCGCGAGGCGTCGACGAGGAACGAGGCGGGGGTGCCCGCCACCGACTCCACGACGACGGCACGCTCCGGCGCCAGCCCCGCCACGCGCTCGCGCGCCTCGTCGACGAGCTCGCTGTCGAAGTCCTCCGGCCACGGGGTCGTCAGCCCGTAGCCGGCCGCGACGGGATAGAGCATCCCGCGGGCGACGAGGACGTGCAGCGGCAGGTCTCGACGCGTGGCCTCCGCGACGGCCCAGGCAAAGGCGGCGTCACCGGGCGGCGACCCGTCGAATCCCACGACGACGGGGCGTGCGCTGGCGGGGGTGTTCATGGGTCCTCCTGTGCTGAAGGTCTGGTCCTTCGAGCGTGCCGTGAGCGAGCGTGGCGGCACAGGGCCCTTGGTCCCGGCTCAGTGCTGGTGCTCGCCCCGCCGTTCCTTGCTGGCCATGTAGACCGCCGCCTGGGTGCGCCGCTCCATGCCGAGCTTCGCGAGGACGGACGTGACGTAGTTCTTCACCGTCTTCTCGGCCAGCCCCAGCGCCTCGCCGATCTGGCGGTTCGTGAGCCCTTCGGCGATGTGCTGCAGGATGCGGCGCTCCTGCGGGGACAGCGCCGTGAGGCGAGGGTCGTCGACGTCGTGGCCCCACTGGGCACGGAGCCGAGACACCACCGCGTCGTCGAGCAGGCTCTCGCCCGAGGCCACGCGCCGGATGGAGTCCACCAGGCGACTGCCGCGGATGTCCTTGAGGAGGTAGCCGGCCGCCCCGGCGAGGACCGCCGAGCGCAGGGCCTCGTCGTCGTCGAAGGACGTCAGCACGATGCCGGCCACCGACGGGTCGACCGACCGGACGTCACGGCACACGTCGATGCCGGAGCCGTCCGGGAGCCGGGCGTCGAGGATCATGACGTGCGGGCGGAGCGCGGGGATGCGCCGGGTGGCCTCCTGGGCGCTGCCCGACTCCCCCACCACCTCGAGGTCGTCCTCGACCTCGAGCAGCTCGCGCAGTCCACGACGGACCACCTCGTGGTCGTCCAGCAGGAAGACCTTGATCATCACCACACCCTTCGTCGTCGGCTTTGACCACCCTAGACGTGAGGGGTCAGATTCCACTGTCACGCACGACGGCGACCGGCAGGTCGGCCTCGCGCAGGATGGCCCTGCTCACGGAGCCGAGCTCGAGACCGGCGAAGCCGCCCTGGCCCCGGGACCCCACCACGAGCAGTCCCGCGCCCTTCGACTCCTCGAGCAGCACCTCCTGGGCGAGGCCCTGCGGTGCGCGCGTCACGACTCGGACATCGGGAAACCAGCCGTCCACGAGGAGGACGGCTTCCTGCAGGCTGTCCGCAGCCCGGCCGGACGCGCCATCGGACAGCCTGGCCGCCGCACTGCGCGAGTCCGGCCAGAGGTCGGCCATCCAGGGCTCCTGACGGGGGCCGGACCAGGCGGAGACGACCACCAGCTCCGCACCGGTCGCGGACGCCGCGGACGCCGCGAACTTCAGCGCACGCGTCGACGGCTGGGACGTGTCGACCCCCACGACCACGGGCCGAGCGGGACCGATCTCCTCCGTCGAGGAACCCTGCACCACGGTCACCGGGCACCGGGCGTGCATGCCCAGGGCGAAGGACACCGAACCGAGGCTGGTGTCGGCCCTCGACACGCGTCGACCCACCACGACGAGGTCGGCGGACTGCGACATCGCGACGAGCTCGGCCGCGGGGCTGCCCACCGCGCCCAGCGCCCGCGTCTCGAGGTCCGGGTGTCGTCGACGGGCCTCGTCCGCGCCACGCTGGGCGATGCGCTGGGCGGCACGTCCGAGCACGTCGGGTGTGGGGGTGAGGGACACGGACGACCACGTGAGCGCGGGCGGCGGGCTCACGGCATACACGACGACGAGGGCGGCGCCTCGCGCGCTCGCCCAGTCGGCAGCCCATCGCAGCGCCGAGCCGGCCTCCGCCGACTCGTCGTAGCCCACGACCACGGGTCCGTACATCGGACGTCGCCGGGCACCCTGCAGGGTCGCGCCCTCCTCGGGGCGGGGAATGGTCATGCGTCGAGCCTCACCCGGGCACCGGTGCACGACTAGGGAACTAGGTCCCGAGCCCCTCCACGCTCCAACGGGACGCACCACACGAGCGAGGTCCCGGAGGGGACCTGGGCGTCCAGGGTGAACGTTCCGCCGCGCTTCTGCGCGCGCCGCGCGAGGTTTGCCAGGCCCGAACGGACCGCGTCGGACGGCAGCCCGCGTCCGTCGTCGACCACGGCCACCCGCACGTCGTCGCCCACCTCGACGGACACGTGGGCCGAGCTCGCGGAGGCGTGGCGCGCGACGTTGCTCAGGGCCTCGCGCACGACGGCCAGCAGGTCGGCGGAGACGGCATCCGGGATCTCGGCCATACGACCGGAGAGGCGGAGCTCGGGCGCGAAGCCCAGGGTGACGGCGGCGTCCCCGCAGACGGTCGCGATCTCGGCGCTGAGCGGCCGCGCCCCCGGAACCCGGTGCAGCGCGAAGATCGCGTGCCGGATGTCCTTGATGGCGGCGTCGAGCTCGTCCACCGCCGAGTCGAGCTTGCGCCGGACGTGCGGCTCGCTCATCGGTGCGGCCGACTGGAGGGACATGCCGGTCGCGAACAGCCGCTGGATGACGTTGTCGTGCATGTCCCGGGCGATGCGTTCGCGGTCCTCGAACAGCTCCGAGCGCGCCCGCTCCGACCGTGCGCTGGCTGCCCCCAGCGAGACCGCGAGCCCCCGGCCGAAGTCGGACAGGTGGGTCAGGTGACCCGACTGCTCACCCTCGGCCCAGTCGACCACGAGGATCCCGAGCGGCGTCTTGCCCAGAGCGAGCGGGACGAGGGCCCGGGTGGCCCGGGTCCCGCGTGACACCAGTCGCGGCGGCTCGAGGAGGGCTGCGCGCATCTGCCCGTCCTGGACCGGCTCCCTCGCTGCCGGGAGGTCGCCGTGCGGGACGGGCCCGTTCGTCGTCGCGGCCACGACGAGCTCGGACTCGTCGCTCAGGGCGATGAGGCACGAGGACGCCCCGGTGAGGTCCTGGATCCCGACGACCACCTCGGCCAGGACCTCACCCTGCGGGCGGCCGGCCAGAAGGGACTGGGTGGCGTTGCCGATGACCTCGCCCCACAGCTGCTGGATGCGCACGCTGTCGTAGAGGCGGGCGTTGTCGATCGCGACCCCGGCAGCGGCCGCCAGCGCTCCGAGAATCGCCTCGTCGTCCTCACTGAACTCGGGGGCCGTCCGCTTGTCGGTGAGGTAGAGGTTGCCGAACACCTGGTCGCGAATGCGCACCGGTGCCCCGAGGAAGCTCGTCATCGGCGGGTGGTGCGGTGGGAAGCCGTAGGAGTCCGGGTGCTCGCCGATGTTGGGCACGCGCTGGGGCTTCGGGCTCGCGATGATGAGGCCCAGGAGCCCGTGGCCACGCGGCAGCGGGCCGATCGCGTCCCGCTCGTCGTCGGTCAGTCCGTGGGTGACGAACTCGACCAGATCCTCGCCACCGGGGCCGAGCACCCCGAGCGCACCGTAGGTCGCGTCGACGAGCTCGCACGCGACGACGACGATGCGGTGGAGCACCTCGGCCAGGTCGAGGTTGGAGCTGACGGCGAGGACGGCGTCGAGCAGCGAGCTGAGCCGTTCCTGGGACTCGCGGGCGGAGCTGGCCCGCCCTCTCAGCTCCTCGACGAGGTCGTCGAGGTCGAGGGACGACAAGGGCCAGCGGGGAGCCTCGGTCGGTGCGTCTGCCGCCTGGGCAGCAGGACCCCGCGGCGGTTCGGCTGCCATGTGGCGATCGTAGGCGTCCTGCGGACCCCCGTGTCGCAGGTCAGCAGGATCGGCGATCCGCCGCGGCCCTCACCACGGGTGGAGCCGCCGTCGGCCCGCCCCTCGGGCGTGAGCGTGCCGGCCCCCGCTCCTCCGGCGGCACGTCGCGCGGGGAGGTCCCGTGCACGACGAGCAGCGCTGCCGACTCGCGGCCGAGACGGTCGCCTCCCGCGGCGTCGCCCGCTCGGAGCGCCCGCCCGGAGCCCCCGTCCGGAGCGCCCGTCCGCGCCCGTCGTCGTGCCGACGGCGCTGTCGTCCCGGGACTTCGGACCCTGTCTCGCTCGGCGACACCCGCCGTGGAATGGACATGGGTGACAACACGGTCAGCCCGCGACGAAGGGAACGCTCATGAAGGCACTCGTCTACCACGGCCCCGGACAGAAGTCGTGGGAGGAGGTGCCGGAGCCGACGGTGCAGGCCGACACGGACGCGATCGTGCGCGTGGACGCCGTCACCATCTGCGGCACGGACCTGCACATCCTCAAGGGCGACGTCCCGGCGGTCACGGACGGCCGGACTCTCGGCCATGAGGCGGTCGGCACGGTCACCGAGGTCGGCGCAGGCGTCAAGAACGTCGCCGTCGGCGACCGCGTCCTCGTCTCCTGCATCACCTCGTGCGGCTCGTGCCGGTTCTGCCGCGACGCCATGTACGGCCAGTGCCTCGGCGGAGGCGGCTGGATCCTCGGCCACCTGGTCGACGGCACCCAGGCCGAGTACGTCCGGGTCCCGTTCGCCGACACCTCGACCTTCATGATCCCCGACGGGGTGAGAGACGAAGAGGTGCTCATGCTGGCCGACATCGGACCCACGGGCTACGAGGTCGGGGTGCTCAACGGTCGGGTGTCCCCCGGCGACACCGTCGTCGTCGTGGGCGCCGGTCCGATCGGACTCTCGGTGATCATGGGCGCCCAGCTCTTCAGCCCGGCTCACATCGTGGCCGTCGACCTCGCCGACTCCCGGCTCGAGGCGGCCAAGCAGTTCGGTGCCGACGTGACGGTCAACCCCTCGCGCGACGACGCGGGCGAGGTCGTGCGCGCACTCACCGACGGGCTCGGCGCCGACGTCGCCGTCGAGTGCGTCGGCATCCCCGAGTCGTTCGAGCAGTGCACCGCCCTCGTCCGCCCCGGAGGCACGGTCGCCAACGTCGGAGTCCACGGCGCGCCGGCCACGCTCCACCTCGAGGACCTCTGGATCAAGAACGTGACGATCACGACGGGCCTGGTGGACACGTACTCCACGCCCACCCTGCTCAAGCTCGTGGCGCGCCACCAGATCGACCTGGGCCGCTTCGTCACCCACCGGTTCCCGATGTCGAGCTTCCTCGAGGCCTACGACGTCTTCTCCGCGGCCTCCGACACCCGGGCCCTCAAGGTGGTCCTCACCCGATGAGGCGCACCGCACGGTGGGCGGGTCTCGTGCTCGCGGTCCTCCTGCTGCTGGCGGCGTGCGCCGCCGGCGGCAACGAGGGCGCCGGAACGGCGAGCGGTCAGCCGGGCTTCTGGCTGGGGCTGTGGCACGGCGTCATCAGTCCGATCACCTTCCTCATCTCCCTGTTCCGTGACGACGTCGGGATCTACGAGGTCGCCAACTCCGGAAGCTGGTACGACTTCGGGTTCCTCTTCGGTGCCTCCATCGCCTTCGGCGGGTCCGCGCGCTCCGGCGGCGCCGCCCGTCGCCGAGGCACGTCCCGCGGCCGGGGGCGGTGACGGCGGTGGGCTCGTCGGCACCTGCGCGGCGGTGGCCGCCCGGTGCGACGACGGGGGTCGGCGGCTTCTACCTCATGATGTCCGGCATCAACACCGGGCTGGCTCTGGCGGACCCCGGCACCTACGAGACGTTCGCCGAGAGAGGGCTGTTCGCGTTCGTGCGCACCGGCTGGTCGGAGATCGTCATGGCCGACCCGCGGTTCTGGATCCTCCTCCTGGCCGCGGGTGAGGCCGTGATGGGCGTGCTGCTGCTCCTCGGCGGCCGACCGGCACGGCTCGGCTGGGTGGCGGTGCTCGCCTTCCACGTCCTGCTGCTCCTGTTCGGCTGGGGAGTCTGGGCGTATGCCGTCCCGGCGGCCGCCGTCCTGGGCTGGCTGGCCCGCAGCGACTGGCACCGCCTCTGACGGCTCGCCGGTCGCCGCGCTCAGTCCAGCCGCGCGGCGATGTGCGGCGCGGGGGCCCGGTCGACGAGGCGCTGGGCCGCGCGCCCGGTGAGGACGGCCACCGTGGTGGCCATGCCCAGCGCGGCGACGAGGCCGACGAGCACGGCCAGCACCACGTCCTGCCCGGGTCGCCACAACGGTGTCGCGACGAGCATGAAGACGGCGAGGCCCACCAGCCAGGCACCGGCCGTCGTGAGGATCCACGTCCAGCCGCGGGTCACGTGCCGTCGCAGCTCGAGCCACTGCGCGGTCCCCAGCGAGCCGAGCAGGATGATGCCCCCGACGACGGCAGCGACCACGAGCAGGGCGCTCGGTGCGTCCGTCCCGGCCCATCCCGTCGAGGACGGCAGCATGCCCACGAGGTAGGCGAGCGACGCCGCGCCGGCGGTGAGCACCGCGAACCTCCGGGTGTCCAGCCCGGGCAGGGCCGACGAGAGGACGTGCGCCTGCGCGGCACCGAGCAGCAGGCCCTCCACCGCTCCCGCCGCGACGAGGGCGGGCAGGGCGACCCGCGCCGGCGAGCCCGCGGTCAGCACCCCGACGACGGCCGGCGCGACGAAGCCGGCCATCTCCCCGCCGACGGTCCAGGCGACCCAACGGCGCACGAGCGGGCTCATCGCGGGTCCCCCGCCCCGGCGGGTGGGTCGGGATGCGCGGCCTGCCACGCGGCATACCCGTCGACGGCGAAGGGCAGGGTCATGAAGACCCGCTCCCTCCCCACCCTCGCGACGAGGCCGGTCCGCTCGAGCTCCTCGCGCAGGTCCTGCTTGACCCGGGCCAGGGCGAGGACCACTCCTCGCCGCTCCAGCTCGACACGGAGCATCTCGAGCGCGTCGGCGGCGGTGATGTCCACGGTGACGTTCGCCTCCATGTTGAGCAGCAGCCACCGCGCCGGCGTCGGGGCCCGGTCGACCGCGCCGAGCGCCCGGGTCACGAAGTCGTCGGCGTTGGCGAAGAAGAGCGGCGAGTCGTAGCGGTAGACGACGAGACCCGGCACCGTCGTGGCCGTCGGGTAGTCGTCGATGTCGTGCATGCCCGCGACCCCGGGGACGTGGCCGAGGATCCCGTCGTGGGGCCTGGTCACCCGGTGGAGGAGGTCGAGCAGGGACAGGACGATGGCCACGAGGACCCCGGGCAGGATGCCGACGACGAGGACGGCAGCCGTCGTGCCCACGGCGAGCGCGCCCTCGGTGCGCCGGAACGCGAAGATGCGGCGGAAGAGGGGGACGTCGACGAGCCGGATCCCCGCGTAGACCACGAGCGCGCCCAGAGCGGCGGTCGGGAAGGCCGCCAGCACCGGGTTGAGGACGAGCACGGCGAGGACGACGCTCACCAGCGCGGCGACGGCATTGAGCTGGGTTCGGCCACCGGCCGAGTCCACGATCGCCGTGCGGCTCCCGCTGCTGCTCACCGGGAAGCCCTGCGTCACCGCCACCGCGAGGTTGACGGTGCCGAGGGCCAGGAGCTCCTGCTTGACGTCGAGGGTCGAGTCGTGGCGATCACCGAACGCTCGCCCGGTGAGCACGTTGTCGGTGAAGGCGACGACGGCGATGCCCAGCGCAGCGGGCAGCAGGGTGCGCAGGTCGGCGAGGGAGAGCTCCGGCAGGCTCAGCGACGGGAACCCCCGAGGAACGGGTCCGACCACGTCGATCCCCCGGGAGCCGAGGTCGAACACGCCGACGGCGCCGGCGGAGAGCACGACGGCGAGCAGCGGACCCGGCGCCCGTGGCCACAGGCGGTTCGTGAGGAGGAGCAGCGCGAGCACGATGACGGCGAGGACCACCGTCGGCGGGTGGACGTCGCCCAGCTGACGCAGCACCGATCCGATCTCCCCCGCCGCGGTGTCGCCCGTCACCTCGATGCCCGTCACCGTGTCGAGCTGGCTCACGACCATGAGCGCGGCCACGCCCGCCATGTAGCCGACCAGCACCGGCCTCGAGAGCAGCTCCGCGAGGAAGGCGAGGCGCAACGCCCAGGCGAGCAGGCAGATCACCCCGACCATTCCGGCGAGGGCTGCCGCCAGCGCGGCGTGGCGGTCGGGGCTGCCCGCGGCGATGCTCCCGAGCGCGACCGCCGTCATGAGCGCCGTGGTCGACTCGGGTCCGACGGACAGCAGGCTGGAGGAGCCGAGGAGGGCGTAGAAGACCATCGACACGCATGCCGCCCAGAGACCCACGACGGCGGGCAGACCAGCCACGCCGGCATACGCCATCACCTGGGGGACGAGGTATGCCGCGACGGTCACGCCCGCGAGCACGTCCCCGCGCAGCCAGGTCCGGTCGTAGGTCCTCAGCGCCGCCAGGCCGGGCGCGGTCCACCCGACCCCCCGTCCACCACGACCCACCACGGCTCCCTCCCGTCGCCGGTCGCGGCTCAGAAGAGTCCGACGACCTGGCCGTCGGCGTCGAGGTCGATCGACGCCGCAGCCGGGTGCTTCGGGAGGCCCGGCATCGTGCGCATCTCGCCGCTGATGGCGTAGACGTAGCCGGCACCGGCCGCGACCCGGACCTCACGCACGGGCATCCGCCATCCGCGCGGGTCCCCCCGCAGGGTGGGGTCGGACGAGATCGACAGGTGGGTCTTGGCGATGACGACGGGGAAGGCTCCGTACCCGAGCACCTCGAAGCGCCCGAGGTCCTTGGCGGCCGCGTCGGAGAAGTCGACGCCGTCGGCGCCGTAGACCCGGGTCGCGACGGCCTCGATCTTGTCCCGCAACGGCTCGTCGAGCTCGTAGGTGTGGCGCAGCCGGTGGGGGTCGTCGCAGGCCTGCGCGACGACCGCCGCGAGGTCGGTCGCGCCCTTGCCGCCGTCGAGGACGTGCGTCGACACCGCGACGCGGGCACCCTCGGACTCGGCCACGTCCGTGATGACGGCCAGCTCGGAGTCGTGGTCGGTGGGGAAGGCGTTGACCGCCACGACCGGGGACACCCCGAAGGACCGGACGATCTCGATGTGCCGACGCAGGTTGGCCACACCGGCCCGGACCGCGTCGGGGTCCTCGAGCAGCATCTCGGGGGGCAGAGGGCGGCCGGCGACGACCCGGAACTGTCCGGAGTGCGCCTTGAGCGAGCGCACCGTCGCGACGAGCACGGCGGCGTCCGGCAGGAGCCCGGAGACCCGGCACTTGAGGTTGAAGAACCGCTCCGCGCCCATGTCCGACCCGAACCCGGCCTCGGTGAGGAGGTAGTCCCCCGTGTGGATGCCGATGCGGTCCGCGATGACCGACGAGTTCCCGGTGGCGATGTTGCCGAACGGCCCGGTGTGGATGAGGACCGGGGTGTTCTCGGTGGTCTGCAGGAGGTTCGGCATGAGCGCGTCCTGGAGGATGACGGCCATCGCACCGGCGGCGTGGAGGTCCTCCGCGGTGACGGGGTGCCCGGTCGTCGTGAAGCCGACGACGATGCGCCCGAGCCGGCCACGCAGGTCGGTGATGGAGGTGGACAGCGCGAGGATGGCCATCACCTCACTGGCCGCGGTGATGTCGAAACCGGACTGCCGGGGCACCCCGTCGATCCGCGCGCCGAGCCCCACGACGATGCCGCGCAGCGCCCGGTCGTTGACGTCGAGCACGCGGCGCCACGAGATGCTCCTCGTGTCGACGTCGAGCTCGTTGCCGTGGTGCAGGTGGTTGTCGAGCATGGCCGCCAGGAGGTTGTGGGCGGCCGTCACCGCGTGGAAGTCGCCGGTGAGGTGGAGGTTGAGCGTCTCCATCGGCAGGACCTGGCTGAAGCCCGCTCCGGCCGCACCACCCTTGATCCCGAACGTCGGACCCATCGACGGCTGGCGCAGGGCGAGGGTGGCCCGGTGGCCGAGCTGGCTCAGCCCCTGGGCGAGGCCGACCGCCGTCGTCGTCTTGCCCTCACCGAGGGGCGTCGGCGTGATCGCCGTGATGACGACGTAGCGCGCCCGCGGCTGCCCGGCGAGGTCCTGCTCGGCGGCCAGGTCGATCTTGGCGACGTGGCGGCCGTAGGGCTGGAGCCGGTCCAGCGGGATGCCGGCGGACTCGGCCACGGTGGTGATGGGGTCGAGGTGGGCGGCACGGGCGATGGCGAGGTCCGAGGGGGGTGCGGTCGTGGTCATGCAACCACCGTCCTCCTCGTCGGTCGGGACTGTCTCGGGCCAAAGGGCCCGGGTCTCCCGACGGGGCGATCCGGGGGCCCCGGCTCTGCGAGATGCCTTCCCGGCGAGGCGCCCGCGGGTCTACCGTGGTCTGCATGTGGCCCCGACGGCACCACGACGAGCGTCAGGTCGGCACGGACGAGACGCCGATGGTCCGCGAGTACCGCTACCTGTTGCGGACCGGTCCCCTCGAGGCACTGAGGGACGTCACCGCCGCGGGCCTGGGCGCCCTCTCCGCCGACGACCGCGGGACCGTGCTCCGCACCATCCGGGACCAGCTCGTGTCCGGTGCGCGGCTCACGCCCGACGACGTCGCCGAGGTCGCGCGGCTCGCCGTGATGGGCGAGCGTCGTGAGGCCGGGGCCGTGATCCGACACCTCCCCGGCGACGTCCTGGACCGGCTGGCGTCGGCCGTCGTGCCGGCCGGGCGGGCCGCCGGTCTCAGCGAGGGGTACGCCGACTGGGACGGCTCCGATCCCGTCGTCGGGCCGACCGAGGGCGACGCCTACCGTTCCGGCTTCGACTCGGCGCGCCACTACGAGATCGTCAAGGGCAGGGCCGAGGGCGGGTTCAGCGTGTGAACGCTCTCGCGAGGACCCGGGATCGCTGATGATCCTCCTCGTGGGCGCCACCGGTGACCTGGGTCATCGCATCGCCGACCGCCTCCGCGCCGACGGGCAGCCCGTCCGCTGCCTGGTGCGAGCCGGCTCCGAGGCCTCCTCCCTCCGGGCGTCGGGCGCCGAGATCGTCACCGGGGACCTCACCGACCGCGCCTCGCTGCAGGCGGCCTGCCACGGCGTCGACACGGTCGTTGCCAGCGCCACGGCCATCGGGCGCCGGCTGGCAGGCGCCAAGGGACCCACCATCCGCGAGGTGGACGAGGTGGGCATGCGCCACCTCGTCGACGCGGCCGAGGACGCGAACGTCCGTCGTTTCGTCTACGTCTCGTATGCCGGCCTCGACGACTCCCCCGACACGCCGATGGCACGAGCCAAGCGGGCCACCGAGGCGAGGCTTCACACCTCGTGGATGCAACGGGTGGTCGTGCGGCCCGATGCGTACCAGGAGGTGCAGCTCGGACCGGTGGGCCGGTTCGACGTGGCCGCGGGCAAGGTCGCCACCTTCGGCAGGGGCGACTCGAAGGTGCGGTTTGTCGCCACGGACGACGTCGCGGCCCTCGTCGTCGCGGTGGTGACGGAGCCCCACCCCCCGCAGCTCATCGAGTTCGGTGGGCCCGAGGCGCTGAGCCGCAACGAGGCGGTCGCCCTCGCCGAGCAGGCGTCCGGTAGGTCGATCAAGGTCCGACACGCCCCCATCGCGGTCGCGCGACTGCTCATGAAGGTGCTCGCCCGCCGCAACGACGCGATGGCCAGCATCCTCGGCAACGGGATGATGATGGAGCGCACCGAGGTCACGTGGGACGACCGGCCGCTGCGGGAGCGCGGGATCACGCCACGCCCGGCCAGCGACTGGATCAGGGAGCAGGCGGCGGGCTCGTCCCGGACGTGATCCGGTGGCCTCATACGTCCGGCGCGCGCCCTGCACCCACCTCCACCCCTGCCGCACCCGCATCGGGACCAAGTGCCCTGCACCGTCCCCGCCCCGGCTCCTAACGTCGTCCGTGGAGGAGCACGCGAGGAGCGAGAAACGTGAGACGACTGCTGGTACTCGGTGGTGGTACGGCCGGGACGATGATCGTGAACAAGCTGCGGCGGCGGCTTCCGGCCTCGGAGTGGGAGATCACGGTGGTCGACCGCGACGACGACCACCGCTACCAGCCCGGCTACCTGTTCCTGCCGTTCGGCACCTACTCGCCCGACCAGGTCGTGAGGAAGCGGCACGTGTTCATCCCCGACGGGGTCGAGCTCGTCTTCGGCGAGATCGACCGTGTGGACGCCGACTCGACCTCGGTCCACCTCGAGGACGGGCGAACGCTCCCCTACGACTACCTCGTCATCGCCACCGGGACGACGCCGCGACCGGACCAGACCCCGGGGATGCTCGGAGAGCAGTGGCGCCGGAGCGTGTTCGACTTCTACTCCTTGGAGGGAGCCACGGCGCTCGCTGCCGCGCTGCCGTCCTTCGACCACGGACGCCTCGTCGTGCACATCACCGAGATGCCCATCAAGTGCCCCGTCGCCCCCCTAGAGTTCGCCTTTCTCGCGGACTCGTGGCTGCGGGACCGCGGCATCCGCGACCGGGTCGAGCTCGTCTACGTGACCCCCCTCTCGGGCGCGTTCACCCAGCCGATCGCCTCCGAGCACCTGGGCACCATGCTCGAGGAGCGCAAGATCCTCGTCGAGTCCGACTTCATGGTCGAGAGGGTCGACGACGAACGCAAGGCGCTCGTCTCCTACGACGAGCGTGAGGTGCCCTTCGACCTGCTCGTGACGATCCCGCTCAACATGGGCGCCGACTTCGTCGCGCGATCGGGTCTCGGTGACGAGCTGAACTACGTTCCCGTCGACAGGCACACGCTCCAGTCGACGGCGCACGCCAACGTGTTCGCCGTCGGCGACGCGTCCGACATCCCCGCCTCCAAGGCCGGCTCGGTGGCGCACTTCTCCGTCGAGATCTTCGTGGACAACTTCTTGGAGCTCATCGACGGCAAGCCGATGACCGGGGCCTTCGACGGGCACGCCAACTGCTTCGTCGAGTCCGGCGGCGGCAAGGGTCTGCTCATCGACTTCAACTACGACACCCAGCCCCTCACCGGTCGGTACCCGCTGCCCGTCATCGGGCCGATGGGCCTGCTCAAGGAGACCCGGACCAACCACCTCGGCAAGCTGGCGTTCCGCTGGATCTACTGGAACGTCCTCCTGCCGGGTCGCCCCCTCCCCCTTCCGGCCCTGATGTCCATGCCCGGCAAGGTCGTCCCCGCCGAGGACACCGCCGACACCCGAACGCCTGACCCGGAAGAGGAGTGAGCACGATGCCCGTCACGACCATCGACAACCGCCCGGTGCACGTCAACGAGGAGGGTTTCCTCACCGACCCGGCCGAGTGGGACGAGGCGATGGGGAAGGCGCTGGCGACCCAGATCGGCATCGACCTGGGCGACGAGCACTGGAGGGCGATCCGCTTCCTCCGTGAGGACTTCGCGGCCCGTGGCGAGACGCCGACCCTGCGCCGCGTGACGGTGGCGGGCGGCATACCGACGAAGCAGCTGTTCCAGCTCTTCCCGCAGAAGCCCGCCAAGAAGATGGCCTACGTCGCCGGCCTGCCGAAGCCGCACGGCTGCGTCTGAGCGCTCGCCCCCCACCCCCACCGACCCCGAGAGAAGGACCACCATGACCACCACGGACGCTGCACCGGCCATCGTCCCGAGCTTCGACACGCCGTCGAGCGAGGGCCGCAAGCTGGCGATCATCTGCTCCAAGGGCAGCCTCGACATGGCCTACCCGGGCCTCATCCTCGCCAACGCGGCCCTGGGTGAGGGCGTGGAGACGCACATGTTCTTCACCTTCTGGGGCTTCGACATGATCAACAAGAAGACGATGGGTGACCTCAAGTTCACCCCTCTCGGGAACACCGCGACCCACATGCCGCAGGGCCTGGGCGGGATCCCCGGGGTCACCCACGTGGCCACGTCCCGGCTCAAGAAGTCGATCGCCGACCTCGACGTTCCCGAGGTCCCCGAGTTCCTCGAGCAGATCGTCGCGTCCGGAGGTCACCTCTGGGCCTGCCGGATGTCGGCGGACATGAACCACCTGACCGAGGAGGACCTCTACGACGAGGTCGAGGCCATCATCAGCGCCAGCGACTTCATCGAGAAGACCGAAGGCGCCCAGCTGCTCTTCATCTGAGCCGACCGGGCTGAGCCGACCTCAGCCCAGGCTGGCGCTGTGGTCCGGGACGTAGGTCGTGTGCTCGCGCGGCGGGCGCTGGTAGCCCTGTGGCGGTGGACGATCCGGGAGCGCGAGCGCCGGAAGCGGCACGTCGACGTACGGGATCGTGGACAGCAGGTGCGCGATCATGTTGAGCCGAGCCCGCTTCTTGGAGTCCGACTCCACGACGTACCAGGGCGCCTCCGGGATGTCCGTGTGCACCATCATCTCGTCCTTGGCGCGGGAGTAGTCCTCCCACCGCGTGATCGACTCGAGGTCCATCGGGGAGAGCTTCCACTGCCGCATCGGGTCGTTGAGCCGTGACGCGAAGCGGCGCTGCTGCTCGGAGTCGCTCACGGAGAACCAGTACTTGCGCAGCAGGATCCCGTCCTCGACGAGCAGGCGCTCGAAGATCGGGCACTGGTGCAGGAACCGCCGGTGCTCGTGCGGCGTGCAGAAGCCCATGACCCACTCCACCCCGGCGCGGTTGTACCAGGAGCGGTCGAAGAGGGTGATCTCCCCCGCGGCCGGAAGGTGCTCGACGTAGCGCTGGAAGTACCACTGGCTCTTCTCCCGCTCGGTCGGCGTCGGCAGGGCCACGATGCGGGTGTTGCGCGGGCTGAGGTACTCGGTGATCCGCTTGACCGTGCCGCCCTTCCCGGCAGCGTCACGCCCCTCGAAGACCACCACGACGCGCTGGTTCTCGGCCTTGACCCACTCCTGGGCCCTGACCAGCTCGGCCTGGAGCCGGATGAGCTCGGCCTCGTAGACGCGTTTGGGTATCGACCCCTGCGGACGTTCGTCCTGTCCCATGGAGCGATCGTAGGCGCTCGTCAGTCGGTGACGAGCTCCTCGATCCGCGCCAGCGTCCGTTCCATGTTGCGCTTCGTGGACCCGGCCATCCGGCGGACGGCGGGACGCCCCGGCCAGGCCTCGGTGCTGATGTCCCAGGTCTCCGTGACGAGCGTGCCGCCCTCGACCGGCTCCAGCTCGTAGCGCCACGTCCGCCCGGTGAACAGCAGGGTGAGCGGGAAGGGCGCCAGGGTGCGCCACGCGATCCGTCGGTCCTCGTCCAGCTCCACGACCTCGTTGCGCGTCGAGTAGCTCGCCCCGAGCTTCATGTCCATCCCGAACGCGTCGCCGAGCCGGAGCCGACGCCCGCCCGAGCGTGCGCCCTGGACCGTCCCGGAGCCGTCGATGTCGAGGTGACGCGCGGGGTCCACCAGCAGGTCGAAGATCTTGTCGGCAGGGGCGGGGATGAGGCGCTCGACGCTCACCCGGTCACGGTTGGTCATGTCCACAGGGTAGGCGCGGGGCTCGGGACGGGTGACGTCACATCGGACTATGGCGTGCTGGCTCGTGGGAACCCTAGCGTCGGGCAGCAGAGTCCAGCCACGGCTCAACCACAACGAAGTGGATGGTCATGACCGAACCTCGTCCAGCACGAAAGAACACGCTCCGGCTCACGGCGATCGCCGCAGTCGCAGCGCTCACGACGGCACTGACACCCCAGTCCGGCACGGCGGCACCCTCCGCGTCGTGCGACAGCCGAAGCAACAACACCTACCAGAAGCTCCTCGAGTGCGTGACCCTCGACGGCGTGCGCGCCCACCAGGAGGCCTTCCAGAAGATCGCCGACAACAGCACCGACCCGGTCTATCCGGGCACGCGGGCAGCCGGAACGGACGGCTATGCCGACAGCGTCGAGTACGTCGCCGGTCTGCTGCGCGACGCGGGCTACGAGGTCACTCTCGACCCGGTCGAGATCACGTTCAACTTCCCGGCGGTCCTGCGTCAGCTCACCCCGGCGCCAGAGGCGGAGTACGCGACCGGCGTCTTCACCGGCAGCGGCTCGGGTGAGGTGGAGGGCAACGTCATCCCGGTGGACGTCGACCTCACCCCCGAGGGTGGCTCGACGAGCGGGTGCGAGGCAGCCGACTTCGCCGGCCTCGACTTCAGCGGCGACAACGACATCGCGCTCGTCCAGCGCGGCACGTGCTTCTTCGGGACCAAGGCCTACTACGCCGAGCAGGCGGGCGCCGAGGCCGTCATCATCATGAACGAGGGCAACACCCCTGAGCGGTCGGGCCTGATCGTGGCTGACGGCACCAGCGTGGACGAGCCCATCCCGGGCGCCCCGGGTCCGGTCACGCACGGGATCCCCGTCGTGGGGGCGAGCTTCGCGGACGGTGCCCTGCTCGCCAGGGCCGGCTCCACGGCATACGTCCAGGTCCTGCCGGCGGAGACGCGCACCGACTACAACGTCATCGCGGAGCTGCCGGGCAAGAACACCGACAACGTCGTGATGGCCGGCGCCCACCTCGACAGTGTCATCGAAGGTCCCGGCATCAACGACAACGGCTCGGGGTCCGCGGCGCTGCTCGAGACGGCGCTCAAGATGGCGAACCTCAACCCGGAAAACACCTTGCGCTTCGCCTGGTGGGCAGGCGAGGAGCAGGGCCTCCTCGGCTCGGCGGACTACGTCGCCGGACTGTCCGAGGCGGAGCGGGACCGCATCGCCCTCTACATGAACTACGACATGGTCGGCTCCCCCAACTACATCTTCATGGTGTACGACGCCGACGAGTCGACGTTCGACGCCCCCGTGCCCGTGCCGGCCGGCTCCGAGGCGATCGAGGACGTGTACGAGGCGTACTACACGAAGATCGGTGAACCGTACGAGGACACCGAGTTCTCGGGTCGCAGTGACTACGAGGCCTTCATCCTCGCCGGCATCCCGTCCAGCGGGCTCTTCACCGGCGCCGAGGAGATCAAGACCCCGGAGCAGGAGGCGATCTGGGGCGGTGAGGCCGGGGAGCAGTTCGACCCCTGCTACCACGAGGCCTGCGACACCCTCGGGAACGTCGACCTCCACGCCCTCGAGGTCAACAGCGACCTCATCGCGTTCGCGATGCTGACGTTCGCGTACTCCACCGACTCGGTGAACGGCGTGAACGGCAAGAAGGTCCCCGGGCCGGCGTTCACCCTGCCGGAGCCGGCAGGACCTGAGGGCACGTTCGCCGGAGCCGACGGCGGTCTGGCCCACGGCGCGACCGGCTAGGCGCGGCCGCACGACGGATGGGGACGGTCCTCACGGGTCGTCCCCATCCGTCGGCGCCACCGGCGCGAGCCACCGCGCCCGTGCGACAGGACCTTCGGCCCGGACCTGCGGCCGCTCGCAGATGACAGCGTCGTCACATGTCCACCCGCGTGGCACGTGTGCTGCCTCTGACGATCTCCGGGGTCGCGGCGGTCGGCCTCGTGGACGCAGCCGTTGTCGCCGAGCCCGACCTCGTCGTCCTGTTCGCGGGCGTCATCGTCCTGTGCTCCTTGTGTGACTGACAGCGGCGGCGAGACGATCACGGTCGGACTGTCCGGCCACAGCTGGAGCGGCGGGACGCTCGTCGACCGGTCATTCACCCTTCGCGCCGAGGCGTCACCGTGAGCACCCCGCCCGCGCGCGGCCGAGCGCACGCCCCACGCCGCAATGACACCTGGCGACGAGACACCCCGGTCACAGCTCCGGGAGGGGGTCCACGTCACCGGTGCGCACGACCTCCTCGGCCACGAGCCTCAGCTTGACGTTGGTGTTCTGGCTGGCCTTGCCCAACGTCCGGAAGGCGACGTCCTCACTCACCCTGCGGTTGGCCATGACGATGCCCACGGCGGACCCGATGAGGCGTGCCGACCGCAGGGCCTGCTCCAGGTTCTCCGCGTGCTTCCGGCTCAGCGATCCCTCGGACTGGAGCTCGGCGATGAGCGCCTCGTGGATGTCGACCCGTTCCTCGAGCCGGTCCACCCGCGCACTCTCCGAACCCGCCCGCTCGTCGCTGGCGACGGCGCGCTCCTCGCTGGCCTCGGCTCGTGCGTCGGCGTCGTGCGCGCGTGCCCGCAGGTCCTGGTCGGACTCAGGGGCCTCGCCCTGCTCGTGGGTGTGTTTGCCGGCCATGGCTTCAGTATGCCGTCGCGGCGGCGGCAGGCGGCGTCGTGACCAGGAACGCCACGTCACCCGACCCAGGTCGCCACGTGCGGTGGTCGGCCGAAGCGCCCCCCACCCCACTGACCTCCCCTGAGGGTGGTCCGGCTGGGAGGCGCTCCGTCATGCCTGGGGCTGGCCTGCCTCTGCCCGTTGGTTTCACGCATGGTGACCCCGGCCCCCGCAAGAGGATTCCCTCTGCAAGCCCCGCGCGCAACCGGGACGGTGCGGTGCCTCCGACAAACCCCCCGCGCTCGACCGCCTGGTGCGAACGCCAGGGAGTAACGCGGACCGCGTTCCTGTTCGCATGGGTGACGGTGACGGTGACGGTGACGGTGACGGTGACGGTGACGGTGACGGTGACGGTGACGGTGACGGTGACGGTGCGCTGGGAGCCGGGCGGCGGTCGATCGCGAGGCTGAGAGGAACGGCCGGTGGATGATGATGGTTCGTTGAGCCGCACGACCCGAGCCGCGCTGCACCACAGCCAGGTCATCGACCTGACGACCACGGGTCGAAGGACGGGCCGGCTGCGGCGCATCGAGATCTTCCTGCACGACGACGACGGCCGGCTGTTCATCACGGGGATGCCGCGGGCCGACCGGACGCGGGACTGGATCCACAACATCCACGCCGACCCCCACGTCGTCCTCCACCTGAAGCGGTCCGTCGTCGCGGACGTCCCCGCGGTTGCGCGCGACGTCACCGACCCGGACGAACGCCGTCCCTTCATCGAGGCGGCCGCCAAGCGCTGGGGTCGTACGGATGTCGAGGAGATGATCCGGCACAGTCCGCTCGTCGTGCTCACGGTCGACGCGAACCCCCCGTCACCGATCGGCTGACGTGTGGTGGCCCCGGAGGGTCGCGGCGTCCGGGAGCTGGTCAGAAGGACAACATGCCGCTGACGAGGGCCTGCCACGTGACCGGCCCGACGACACCGTCGACCGTCACAGCCGGGATGTCGGTGTGCAGAGCCTGTTGGAACCCGCGCACCGCAGCCTCGGTGAGCGGTCCGAACTGCCCGTCCACCGCGAGGCCCAGGCTGGGGTCACCGGAAAGGTTGCGGAACTGGAACTCGTCCTGCACGCCACGCACCGCATCACCAGTGCTCCCACGGCGGACCGTGACGATGAGGGCACTCCATGTCCGCCGGCCGACGACTCCGTCGACGACGAGTCCCTTCTCCTGCTGGAAGGCTCGCACCGCACCGTCGGTCAACGGACCGAAGCTCCCGTCCACCGACACGAGATGGCCCCGCGCCCGCAGCAGGTGCTGAAGTGTTCGCACTGGATGCTCACGATCGCCTCGCCGCACGAGCGGCCACGCACTGATGGCGTCTGACATGCCGAGCTCCCTCCCCTTCGCAGGATCAACCGGACAAACCCGTCCACCCACGGTCCCGCCATGGGACTGCGACGTCAACCGCTTCGCCCAGACGGATCCGGTCCTGTCGGGCGACGCGACCCGTCGGCAGCGAGCCCCGGCTCACCGTGGGATGGCCTCGTACGGTGCGGGCGTGCTGTGGGCACTCCGCGAGGAGGGCCACGTGGTCCGTGGCATCGCGTCGTCGTGGCGGGACGTCTCGGATGAGCCCCGCCGACGGTGGCGGTCGATCGCAGCCTGGCCCTCGGGGACTACGGTTCGCGGATGAGCAATCTGAGTGCTGTGGGCGACCGGGACTCGTGGCGGTGCTGGCTGTGCGACGAGCCGGTGGATCCGCACGCCTCGGTCAACTCGGATCGCGGCCCCAGCGTCGACCTCGGCGTCGCCAAGTCGAAGACGAAGGGCGTGACAGGGACGGAGCGGCTTGCCCACCGCGCCTGCAACACACGCAAGGGTGCCGTGACACCGGTGGTGCCCTGGTCACCTCAGCTCTTCGTCGTCGACCCCGCACCGATCGTGGCCTCCGTCGAGCGCCTCCGACGCAAGGGAGGGCGCGAAGTGGTGGCACGCTGCCCGAGCCGCGCGGACGCCGACGCGGGCGCTGCCTGGCTGGTCGACCGGTTGTCTCGTTTCGCTCCCGAGCTGGCTGTCACGACCCAGGTCGAGTCCGCCGGTGGGCAGTTCCTCCTCGTGCTGCGCACCGCCTGACAGCTCCGCGTCGTCACAGCCAACGTCGCACCCGCCGCGCATAGTCTTCGTGCTCCGCACCGAACCGCTCTCTCAGGAAGCGTTCCTCGGGACGGATGGCTCCCCAGAGGACGAGGAGCACCGCGGCCGGGAAAAGCACGAGCCCCCAGGACGTCGGTGCGAGCAGCGCCAGCCCGAGGTAGAGCGCGAGCAGGCCGACGTACAGCGGGTTGCGGGACAGGCGGTAGGGGCCCTTCTCGATCAGGGCGCGGGTCGCCTGCCCCGGCAGGAGTCCGGTCGGGTGCCGACCGAACAGCCACAACGACCAGCCGTTCCATCCCACGAAGAACACGACGAGGGCCCAGCCGAGCGGACCCCGCCAGGCACCCAGGTCGAACGGCTGACCCCAGAGCACGGTGGCGAGCCAACCGACGAGCAGGGGTGCGCCGATGGCGACAGGCGGCCAGAGCCGGAACGCGACGGTGTCCTTCGAGCGCTGCAGCACGACCTCATTCTCGCGGGAGGCAAGGGCCGGGGCCCCGCGCCGAGGCATGGGGCACGTCAACGACCATCGGTCCGGCTCGAGGCGAAGAACGTCATCCCTGCGACGAAGTGCCGGCCGGGATCGTCGGTATCCCCTGCAGCGTCGCCGACGACACTGGGAACCGTCCCGTTCGACCCGTGGTACCAGGTGCTGCCGGCGCTGCTTCCGGCCTTCCTCATCGGGCCGATCGAGGAGCTGGGCTGGCGCGGTGTCGCTCTGCCCTGCTGCAACGCCGTTTCGCCGCACTCCACTCGGCGCTCATCCTCGGCGTCGTCTCCGCGGTGTGACACACGCCGGCGTTCTTGATGTCGGACACCAGGCCCCCGGCCGGGGGCTTGTGGCCCTTCTTCCTCGGCGTGATCGCGATGTCGGTGATCCTCACCCCCGTCATGGCGCCGCACCGGCTGCACCGCTGAAGGTCCGATGACGATGGTCGAGGTGCGACGAGCAGGCCCGTCCTCGACAGCCGTCAGGCCCGTCAGCCGTGGTGAGCGGCGGGCTCGGGGACGTGATGCGCGGGCTCCGGGCCGTCGACCGGCGGCGGCGGTGCGGGGAGGCGCAGGCGCTTGAGCATCAGGGCGTTGACGGCCACGATGACGCTGGATCCGGACATCGACAGTGCCGCGACTTCCGGCCGCAGCACGAGACCCAGGGACGGCTCGAACACGCCCGCTGCGATGGGCAGCGCGATGACATTGTAGCCGACGGCCCAGCCGAGGTTCTGGCGCATCTTGCGCAACGTCCCTCGGCCGACTCGCAGGGCGATGGGCACGTCGAGCGGGTCCGATCGCATCAGCACGAGGTCCGCGGTCTCGATGGCGACGTCGGTGCCGGCGCCGATCGCGATGCCGAGATCCGCCTGGGCCAGCGCGGGTGCGTCGTTGACGCCGTCACCCACCATGGCGACCTTCTTGCCCTTGGCCTGGAGCTCGGCGACCTTCGCGGCCTTGTCGCCGGGGAGCACCTCGGCGATGACCGTGTCGATGCCGAGCTGGCTCGCGATGCGTTCGGCGGTGGCCTGGTTGTCGCCGCTGAGCATGACGACCTCGGTGCCGAGCTCGTGCAGCTCGCGGATCGCCTGCGCGGAGGTCTCGCGGACCGCGTCGGCCAGGGCGATGACACCCACGCCCCGCCCGTCGACGCCGATGAGCACCGCGGTGCGGCCGCTGGCGGCGAGCTCCTCGCGTCGAGCCAACAGAGGACCGACGTCGATGCCTTCCTGGGTCATGAGCTTGCGGTTGCCGACGACGACGCTGTGGCCGTCGACGGTGGCGACCGCCCCGTGACCGGGAACGTTCCGGAAGCCCGAGGTGACGGGAGGAGTGACACCCCGCTTCACGGCATACGCGACGATGGCTCCCGCGAGGGGGTGCTCGGACTCGCGTTCCACGGCGCAGACCAGACGCAGCAGCTCGTCCTCACCGGTGCCGTCCGCGACCACGACGTCGGTGACCTCGGGCTCGCCCTTGGTCAGGGTGCCGGTCTTGTCGAGGACGACGGTGTCGATGTGGGCCGCGGACTCCAGAGCGGTGGCGTTCTTGAACAGCACGCCGCGCTGGGCACCGAGCCCGGTCCCGACCATGATCGCGGTCGGGGTGGCCAGACCGAGGGCGTCGGGACAGGTGATGACCACGACCGTGATGGCGAAGAGCAGGGCGACCTGAACGCTCGCGCCGACGGCCAGCCACACGAGGAAGGTCCCGAGGCCGCCGATGAGGGCGACGAGGACGAGCCAGAACGCGGCACGGTCGGCGAGCCGCTGTCCGGGGGCCTTGGAGTTCTGGGCTTCCTGCACCAGGGCCACGATCTGTGCCAGCGCCGTGTCCGAGCCGACCTTGGTGGCCCGGACCCGCAGTGTGCCCGTGGTGTTGATCGAGGCACCGATCACCTCGGAGCCCGGTGTCTTGCCCACGGGCATGCTCTCGCCGGTCACCATCGACTCGTCGACCTCGGAGATGCCGTCCTGCACCGTGCCGTCCACCGGCACCTTGCCACCGGGGCGGATCAGCACGAGGTCGCCCACGACCACCTCGGCGGTGGGGATCTCGACCTCCTCGTCGCCGCGCAGGACCGTGGCCCTGGGCGGTGCCAGGTCCATGAGTGCGCGGATCGCGTCGTTGGCGCCTCCGCGAGCACGCATCTCGAACCAGTGCCCGAGCAGCACGAACGTGGTGAGCATCGCGGCGGCTTCGTAGAAGACCTCGCCCCCGCCGGTGACCGTGACGCCGACGCTGTAGAGCCAGCCGGCGCCGACCGCGACGGCGACCAGCACCATCATGTCGAGGGTGCGGTTGCGCAGCGCCCGCCAGGCACCGTCGAAGAAGATCCATGCGGAGTAGAAGACGACCGGGAGGCTGAGGAGCAGGGCGAACACGTCGTCGCGCAGCCCGAACGGAGTTGACGCCTCGAAGCCGAGCATGTCCCGACCCATGGGCGACCACAACGTGATCCCGGCGGTGAGCACCAGGGCGACAAGGAACCGGTTGCGCATGTCGCGGGCCATGTCAGCCATCGACATCCCGGTGTGTCCACCTTTGCCCATCATCTCGTGCGGCGAGTGGGTGCTGGGCTCACCATCAGCGGGCAGGGCATGCCGGGCGTGAGCCTCGTGGCTGTCAACCACGGCGGTGTCTTCGTGGAGCGCCGTGGAGCCACGACCGTCCACGTGGGCCGCGTGGCGCGTTGAAGGCTCCCCCATCGGCTCGCAGAGGTGGTCCGGCACCGACCGACCCGAGCAGTGATAGCCGCAGTCGCGAACCCACCCCGCGAGCTCCGACACTGACGTGACCCCGGGGTCGTAGGTCACGGTGGCAGTCTGGTTCGCGGCGTTGGCCTCGACGGCCTCAACGCCGTGACGACGAGTCAGCGTGGACTCGATGGCGCGAGCGGAGGTGGCCCAGTGCAGGCCCCCCAGGTGCAGGACGGTCCTCTGGCTCATGGTGACGCATCTCCGTAGGTCGGCTCGAACTCACCGTCATGCAGAAGAACAGCATACCCCCATGGGGTATTTCCGGATCACTGTCGAGACCCGGGCTGGGAACCAAACTGGCGACACTGTCCCCCGGCGGGTTCAAGGGAGTCACGCAACACCTCGATCACGAGGAGTTGTTTGTCATGAGGGGTCGGCCGAGGGCGCCGCGGGAGCTGGATCGCCGGTTTTGGGCTGGGATCCGGGACGGGTTGAGCGTGGAGGATGCGGGCGGGTTGACGGGGCTGTCGTACAGGTGGGCCAGTCGCATCTTCCGGGAGGCTGGCGGGGTGAAACCCACGTCTGTTGCCGCCCCGGTTGGCCGGTACCTGTCGTTCTCGGAGCGGGAGGAGATCGCGGCGTTGGTCCATGCCGACCGCGGGGTACGGGAGATCGCCCGCCGGCTGGGGCGTGATCCGGGCAGCATCAGCCGCGAGCTGGCTCGGGGCGCGACCAGGCGCGGCTACCGTCCCTCGGTGGCCCAAGCCGCAGTCGATCGTGGCCGCACGGCTCCTCGCGCGGCGAAGCTGGCCACCAATCTCCGGCTGCGTGGGGAGGTCCAGGCCAGGCTGGAGCGGCACGAAAGCCCGGAACAGGTCGCTGGAAGACTGAAGGTCGACTTCCCCGACGAACCGGAGATGCGGGTGTCGCACGAGACGATCTACCAGTCGCTGTACATCCAGGCCCGTGGTGGTCTCAAGCGGGAGCTGACCGCGTGCTTGCGCACCGGCCGGTCGATGCGCCGACCACGCCGCCGCGAGGGTGAGCGCCGCGCGCGGATCCCGGACATGGTGATGATCAGCTCGCGCCCGCCCGAGGTCGAGGACCGCGCGGTGCCCGGACACTGGGAAGGCGACCTCATCCTCGGCTCCACCGCCTCGGCGTCCGCGGTCGGCACGTTGGTGGAGCGCACCACCGGCTTCACGATGCTGCTGCACCTGCCCGACAACCACGGCGCCCTGGCCGTGCAGGACGCGCTGGTGGCCAAGATGCTGACGCTGCCTGAACAGCTCAGACGGTCGCTGACCTGGGACCAGGGCAGCGAGATGGCACGTCACGCCCAGATCGCCGAAGCCACCGGTCTGGAGATCTACTTCTGTGACCCCCACTCGCCCTGGCAGCGCGGCACGAACGAGAACACCAACGGGCTGCTGCGCCAGTACCTGCCCAAAGGTAGCGACCTCAGCTTCTACGGGCCCGGGATGCTCGACAACATCGCCGCCGAACTGAACTCCAGACCCCGCAAACGCCACGCCTTCAAAACCCCAGCCGAGATGCTCAACGAACTACTGTCTGCGAACATCGCCAACGGTGTTGCGTGACTCCCTTGATTCCGCCCCCCCCGCTCATCACCCGAGACGGACATCTGGGCTGGCCCTGCGGAGCCATCCGACGCCTGCCCACTGGGAGCCTTGCACCAGGAACTGGGTGCTGTGAAGGATTGCCGGATGGGCCGGGGCCACCAAGCCTGAGGCAGCCGGGCTGAGGGAGGCCAGCCCATCTGTGTGTGTCCCCTGCCGCGCCAACCACACAGGGCGACGTCAGGTGCGCGAGGGCGCCGCGTGCCTGACGTCGCCGTACGCTCCGCCCCTCGAGCAGAGCATGACGGGTTTCTCGCCGGAGGTCCCCTGAGCCTGCACGCGCCGCCGTCTTCGGTCAAAGACCTATGAGGCGGCCCATTCCGGGGTCAAACGGGTCAGCGATCCGACACGCATCCGACACAGCCGCGCAACGAAACAGCCCCTGACCGGCATCTTCGCCGGTCAGGGGCTCGTCTTCGTGGTGGGCGATACTGGGATCGAACCAGTGACCTCTTCCGTGTCAGGGAAGCGCGCTACCGCTGCGCCAATCGCCCCCGTGGGGGTCGTACTCGAGGTGGAGACGGGATTTGAACCCGTGTAAACGGCTTTGCAGGCCGCTGCCTCGCCTCTCGGCCACTCCACCACATCGAGGGGCGGCTTTGCCCTCCGAGCGGATGACCGGGTTCGAACCGGCGACCTCAACCTTGGCAAGGTTGCGCTCTACCAACTGAGCTACATCCGCACTTCGCTCCACTCGGTTCCCCTTGTGGCGTGCGGAGAGACATTAACTGATGGGGCGCGTGAACTCCAAACCCGCTGTCCTCAGCGCCCGGAGCCGACCCGGATCCGCGGGATGACGAGGGTCTCGTCGTCGCTGATCGGGGTGAGCGGACGGCGTGCCGCGTCGCGTATGCCGTCCAGGTCCAGGTCGTCGTCGGCGGCAGTTCCGGTGTCGTCACCGTCGACCCCGTCGTCCGTCCCGTCCGCCGTGGCGCCCGACGGTCCCGACGTGGAGGGCCGGAGCCAGAAGGCGAACCGCTCTCGCAGCCCACGCTGCTCCGAGGACGGCCAGAGGTTGCGGATGCCGGCGTTGAGCGCGGCCCCGATGAGGACCGCGATGGCGAGCATGTAGAGCCAGATGAGCAGGACGATGGGCGCGCTGAGCGGGCCGTAGATCGAGGTCCCCCCCAGCGAGGCGGCGATGGTCCCGCGCACCGCGAACGACGCCACGACCCAGATGCCGAGGGTGACGCAGGCCCCGGGGAGGTCCCGGGTCCACGGGCTCCGGCGCGGCGTGGACACGTGGTAGAGACTGGTGAAGGCGGCGATGACGAGGAGGGAGACGACCGGCCAGTAGAGCGCCGTGAGGAAGTCCCACCCCTCCGGGAGGAACTGCCCGAGCAGGGTCGGGCCGATGAGCACCAGCGGGATCATCACGACGCCGACGAGCAGGGCGACGACGTAGAGCGAGAAGCTCAGCGCCCGCGTCGGCACGATCCCGCGCAGACCCGACTGCCCGTACATGATCGAGACGGTGTCGACGAGGACGTTGAGCGCCCGCGACCCGGACCACAGCGACAGCAGGAAGCCGACCGAGATGAGGTCGAAGCGGCCGTCGGTGAAGACGTCGTCGACGGTCGGCGACAGCGTCGTCGAGATGACGTCCTCGGTGAGGAAGCGGGCGGCATACTCACTGACGGCGACCCGCACCTGCTCGACGGTGTCGTGCCCCAGCCAGCGACCGACGTAGCCGACCCCACCGAAGAGCCCGAGGACGAGCGGCGGCAGCGAGAGCAGCGCGAAGAAGCCCGCCTCGGAGGCCAGCCCGGTCACCCGGTAGCGCAGACAGATCCGGATCGTCTCGACCGTGAGGCGCGCCAAGGCCAGCAGCGCGGGGAACCGCGCCAGCCAGCCACGGAGGCGTCGCTTCGCATCGGTCACCCGGCCACGCTATCTGCCGTCCTCCGGCTCGCTGGGCGGTGACACGGCGACCCTCCGACACGGACCGATCACAACTGGCTTCTTCAGGCCCCCTCTCGGACTACCGTTCGGCGCGTGCACACCGATGACGTCGTCAACCAGGTGCCCGACCTCGTCGGCCACGACCTCTTCTCCACCGACGCCGTCGCCGTCGAGGCGATGGCTCGCTGGGGCCGCCCCGAGGACGTCACCGACCCCGCCGACCTCGGCCGGCGCGCCGGAAGCGCCGAGGTGCGGGCCTGGGCCGACGATGCGCACCGCAACCCGCCCCGCCTGCGCACCCACGACCGCACCGGACGCCGGGTCGACGAGGTCGACTACGACCGGGGCTACCACGACCTCCTCCGCACCGCCGTCGGCCACGGCCTGACCGCGGAGCCGTGGACCCGCCCCGCCGGCACCGGTGCCCACCTGCGGCGAGCCGTCGGCTTCGTCACGTGGTCTCGCGCCGAGGCGGGGCACCTCTGCCCCGTGTCGATGACGTATGCCGCCGCACCGGCCCTGCGCTCCTCCCCCGCGCTCGCGGCCCGCTGGGGCCCCCGTCTCGCCTCCCGCGAGTACGACCCGACGCTGGCGCCCGTCGCGCGGAAGCAGTCGGCCATCGCCGGCATGGGCATGACCGAGAAGCAGGGCGGCTCGGACGTCCGTGCCACCCTCACGCGTGCCGCGGCGACGCCCGGTGGCCCGGTCGAGGGCGGGGAGACCTACCGCCTCACGGGCCACAAGTGGTTCTTCTCGGCACCGATGAGCGACCTCTTCCTCGTCCTCGCGACCACCCCGGCCGGGGTGACCTGCTTCCTCGTGCCACGAGTCCTCGACGACGGCAGCCGCAACGCCCTGCGGCTGCAACGGCTCAAGGACAAGCTCGGCAACCGGTCCAACGCCTCGTCCGAGGTCGAGCTCGAGCAGGCGTGGGCCGTGCGGGTCGGCAAGGACGGTCGGGGCATCCGCACCATCATCGACATGGTGTCGTCGACGCGGCTCGACTGCATCCTCGGGTCCTCGGCGACGATGCGGGAGGCGGTCGTCCGCGCCGTGCACCACGCCCGCCACCGCTCCGCGTTCGGCGCCCAGCTCGTGGACCAGCCGCTCATGCGCAACGTGCTCGCCGACCTCGCCATCGAGGCGGAGGCCGCCGAGCTGCTGGGGCTGCGGATGGCGCACGCCGTCGACGCCGGCGAGAACGAGCTGGCACGTCTCGGCGTCGCGCTCGGCAAGTTCTGGGTGTGCAAGCGGACCGCACCGATGGTCGCTGAGGCGCTCGAGTGCCTCGGGGGCGCAGGCTACGTCGAGGAGAACGGCCTGGCCCGCCTCTACCGAGAGGCCCCGCTCAACTCGATCTGGGAGGGCGCGGGCAACGTCGGGGCCCTCGACGTGCTCCGGGCGATGACCCGGGAGCCGGCCAGTGTCGCCGCCCTCGACACGGAGCTGTCGGCGGCGCGGGGCCACGACGCACGGCTCGACCGGGCCATCGACGAGATCCCCGCGCTCGTCGCCGAGGCGGCGACCCAGGACGGCCCGTGGCGTGCGCGACGGATCGTCGAGCACCTGGCCGTGACCCTCCAGGCGGCCTTGCTGGTGCGGCACTCCCCCGCCGCCGTCAGCGACACCTTCATCGCCGGCCGTCTCGACCGCTCCGGGCACGGCGCGACGTTCGGCACCCTGGCCGACGTCGGCACCGCCCAGGTCACCGAGATCCTCGACCGCACGTTCGCCTGAGGCTCAGGGCATCTCGGCGAGCCGGCGCTTCTCGGCCTCCACGTCGAAGTCGGCCTTCGGCCACTGCGGGTCCAATCGCTGCAGGTGCTCGAGGACGAGGTTGGTGACGGCGAGCCGGGCGTACCACTTGCGGTCGGCGGGGACGACGAACCACGGAGCCACCTCGGTCGAGCACTGGTCGACCGCGGCCTGGTAGGCCTCCTGGTAGTCGCCCCAGTGGGCCCGCTCGTCGAGGTCACCGGGGTTGAACTTCCAGTGCTTCTCCGGTCGTTCCAGCCGCTCGGACAGCCGCGCCTTCTGCTCGTCGCTCGAGATGTGCAGCATGACCTTGATGACGGTCGTCCCGGACTCGACGACCTTCTGCTCGAACGCGTTGATCTGGGCGTAGCGACGCGACCACTGCCCGCGCGGCACGAGGTCGTGGACGCGGACGATGAGCACGTCCTCGTAGTGCGACCGGTCGAAGACACCGATGTCCCCCGCACGCGGCAGGGCGTTGCGGATCCGCCACAGGAAGGGATGCCGCTTCTCCTCGGCGGTGGGCGCCTTGAACGACGTGATCTCGACGCCCTGCGGGTCGAACGCACCGACGACGTGGCGCATGATCCCGCCCTTCCCGGACGTGTCCATGCCCTGGATGATGAGCAGGACCGAGCGGGTGCCGCCCGCCCTCGACTCGGCGTAGAGGCGCTCCTGGAGGTCGGCGAGCCGGTCCCCCAGACCCGCCAGCTCCGCCTCCCCCGCTGCCTTGTCACCGTCGAAGCCCGGGGTCGACCGCGCGTCGAGCGCGAGCAGGTCGAAGCCCTCACCCGCGCGCAGTGCCGCGGTGTAGTCCGTCGGGGCCGTGTCTCTCGCGCTCTTCGTCTTCGCCATCTCGGCATCCTGTCAGGCGCGGCGCGGTCCATGGGGTGCCAGACTCGCCCGATGCGACTCCTCCTCGACACGCGTTCGCGGCAGCTTCCCACCGGGGTCCTCACCGACGACGACCTCGCCGGGCTCTATGCCTGGCCCGACGGCGGCGGCGTCCGCGCCAACTTCGTGTCGACCCTCGACGGGTCCGGAGTCGGAGGGGACGGCCGCAGCGGGTCGATCAACACCGAGGCCGACGGGCGGGTCTTCCACCTCCAGCGCGGCCTCGCCGACTGCGTCCTCGTGGGGGCCGGGACCGCCCGCGCAGAGGGCTACCGACGTGGCCCGACGCCGATCGTCGTCGTCAGCCGCAGCGGCCGCCTCCCCGAGTCGCTGGCGACCGGCCCCGGGGACGTCGTGCTCGTCACGTGCGCGTCGTCGGGCCGCGTCGGGGGGCCCGAGGTGTGGGTCGAGGGCGACGACGCGGTCGACCTCCCTGCCGTCGTGGCCCGGCTGCGCGAGGCCGGGATGCCGCGCGTCCTCACCGAGGGCGGTCCGCGGCTCTTCCACGACCTCCTCGACGCCGGCGTGGTCGACGAGCTGGCCCTGACCCTCGCCCCGCGGATCGTTGGCGGGGACCACACGAGGGTGGTGGCCGGCGACCCGCTGGGCGGGACGTCAGGGCTCGACGCCGAGCTCGTCCACCTCGTCGAGGAGGACGGCTCCGTCCTCGGCCTCTGGCACCTCCCCCGCGCCCGACTCGCCAATTCCTCCCCTCCGGGCCGCGACACACACGGCGTGTCTGGCCCTACGGGGAGGAATTGGCGAGTTGGGGACGGGTGGCGGGAGGACGGGGCGGGGGTGCGGGTGGGGTCAGGTGGAGGCGAGGAGCTCCAGGGCTCGGAGCCGGTCGTCGAGCCCGGTGGCCGCGTTGGTGACCATGACCTCGTCGGCGCGCGCGTGCTCCGCGAACCGGTCGAGGTAGTCCCGCACGGTCGAGAGGTCGCCCACCGCGGAGTAGGTCATCATGTGTCGGGCCTGCGCGGCGACCGGTGAGTCCATGAGCCCGTCGACGGCAGCGTCGTCGAGCCGGCCGGCATACGCCGGGACACGCGAGGCCAGCGCACGCACCCGGGAGCGGAGCACGGACGCGGCCATCGCCTCGGCGTGCTCCTGCTCGTCGGCGACGACGACGTTGACCGCCGCGATGACGTAGGGCTCGGACCGCTGGGCCGACGGGCGGAAGTCGCGCCGGTAGACCTCGACGGCCTGCTGGAGCGCATCGGGTGCGAAGTGGCTCGCGAACGCGTACGGCAGGCCGAGCGCCGCCGCGAGCTGCGCGCCGAAGAGCGAGCTGCCGAGGATGTAGAGCGGCACCTTCGTCCCACGCCCGGGGATCGCCTGGATCGTCGGCACGAGGCTCTCGTCGGAGAGGTAGCCCTGGAGCTCGAGGACGTCGTCGGGGAAGCGCTCCGAGGCGCGCGGGTCGACCCGCAGGGCCCGGGTGGTCACCTGGTCGCTGCCGGGCGCCCGGCCCAGACCGAGGTCGATGCGTCCCGGGTGCAGCTCGGCCAGGGTGCCGAACTGCTCGGCGATGACGAGCGGCGAATGGTTCGGCAGCATGACACCACCGGAGCCGACGCGGAGGCGCTCGGTGCGGGCGGCGACGTGCGCGAGCAGGACGGCGGTGGCCGCCGACGCGATCGAGGGCATGTTGTGGTGCTCGGCGAACCATAGGCGTTCGAAGGTGCCGAGGGAGTCGGCCTTCTGCGCCAGCGTCGTGCTGACCTCGAGGGCCTCCCCGATCGGCTGGTCGCGTCCGACGGTGGCGAGGTCGAGCAGCGAGAGCCGCGGTCCTGCGGCGCTCACGCGGGCACCGCCACGCGGTCGCGGGCGCGGTCGCCGTCGGTGGACGGAGCGGTCGCCTCGTCCTCGTCGAGCTCGAGACGGGCGTCGGCGCCGCCGAAGGTGTTGGCGTCGTAGACGTCCTGGTCGAGCAGCCCGTTGCGCTTGGCGACGATCGTCGGGATGAGGGCCTGGCCGGCGACGTTGGTCGCCGTGCGGATCATGTCGATGATCGGGTCGATGGCGAGCAGCAGCCCGACACCCTCGAGGGGAAGGCCGAGGGTGGACAGCGTCAGCGTGAGCATGACGACGGCACCGGTGAGTCCCGCGGTGGCCGCGGACCCGACGATGGAGACGAACGCGATGAGCAGGTAGTCGGTGACGCCGAGGTCGACGCCGAACAGCTGCGCGACGGTGATCGCGGCCAGGGCCGGGTAGATCGCGGCGCAGCCGTCCATCTTCGTCGTCGCGCCGATCGGCACGGCGAACGAGGCGTAGTCACGCGAGACGCCGAGGTTGTGGGTGACGACGCGCTGGGTGAGCGGGAGCGTGCCGATCGAGCTGCGCGATACGAAGGCGAACTGGATCGCGGGCCAGGCACCGGCGAAGAACTTCACCGGGTTGAGGCCGTTGGCTCGGGCGACGATCGGGTAGATGACGAGCAGCACGATGGCGCAGCCGAGGTAGACGTCGGCGGTGAAGATCGCGAGCGGACCGAGGAGGTCCCAGCCGTAGTTCGCCACGGCCGAGCCGATGAGGGCCGCGGTGCCGAGCGGCGACAGCTTGATGACCCACCACACGAGCTTGCTGAAGACCTCGAGGGCGCTGCGGGTGAGGTTGACGAAGGGCTCGGCCTTGGCGCCCACGGAGAGGCACGCCGCGCCGATCGCGATGCCGAGCACGACGAGCTGGAGGATGTTGAACGACGGGCTGGAGCTCAGGGCTCCCCCGTCCTCGGCGGACGTCGAGACCTCGAGCCCGAGGAAGTTGCCCGGCACGATCGAGGTGAGGAAGTCGAGCCAGCTGCCGGTGCTGCTCGGGGCCTCGCCGGCCGCGGTGTCGAGCGTCGCGTTGGCACCGGGGTTGGTGACGAGGCCAAGGGTGATGCCGACGACGACCGAGGCGGCGGCGGTGACGGCGAACCACACGAGGGTCTCGACGGCGAGCCGGGCGGCGTTGGTGACCTGCCGGAGGTTCGCGATCGAGACGATGATCGCGGTGAGCACGAGCGGGACGACGATGACCTTGAGCAGCTGGACGAAGATCCCGCCGACGGTCTTGAGGGTCTCGGCGAGCCACGCCTGGTCGAACTGGCGGGCGACGAAGCCGAGGACGACACCGAGGACGAGGCCGACGAAGACCTGCGCCCAGAACGGCACGCTGGGTCGGCCCGATCGGCCCGATCGGCCTGATCGTCGGATGGCGGGCGACGCGGGCGTGACGGCGTCAGGGGTGCTGGCGGACATGGAGGAGCTCCTGGGTCAGGGGTGGGGCGGACGGGGCGGACGCGGTGAGGACCGTCAACGGTCGCTGGCGTCGAGCCTCAGGTCCACGTGCAGCCGCCGCCAGAGGGCGGGGGTCGGCTTGAGGATGCTCACGAGGGCGCCAACCGTCCCCGCGCGGGGGCTATTCCCGGGCCAGGTCCCCGGACACGCCCCCGGCCACGTCCGCGGCCACGTCCGCAGCTACGTCCGCGGCCACGAAGTCACGCACGAGCCGCTCCCACCGCTCGGGCTCGGTGTTCCACTCCTTGCAGTGCCGCGCCACGCGCCACTCCTCGTAGGTCACGAGGTCGGGTCGGTGCTGCGCGAGCTGCCGCGACGGCCCCACCGGGACGAACTCGTCGTCGGCGGAGTGGATGAGCAGGATGGGATGCGTGAGCTCGTCGGCGCGGCGCACCCAGTCGGTGCGGGCGACGTCGACGGACTCGTGGACACCGACGAGGCGCCTCCCCCAGCGCCGGCCCATCATCGTGCGCGAGAGCGACCCGACGCCACGGGGAACGCGGTGCAGCCGGGCGTGATGGGCGAGCACGTCGCCCCAGTCGATGACCGGGCCGTCGAGCACGACCCGTGACACGACGACGGCCCACGGCGACCGGTCGAGGAACTGGAGCACGATCGCGCCGCCCATGGACCAGCCGACCAGCAGGACCTCCTCGGCCCCCGAGCGAACGGCGTGCTCCACGGCCGCCTCGATGTCGCGCCACTCCGAGAGCCCGAGGTTGTAGCGCCCGTCCGGCCCGGCCGGGACGTCCTCGTCGTTGCGGTAGGTCGGCACGAGCGTGGTCCACCCCGCGGCGTGCAGCACCGGCAGCGCACGCAGGGTCTCCTGCCGCTGGGCGCCGCGGCCGTGCACGAGCACGGCCCAGCGGGACCCGGTGCCACCCTCCGCCGGGACGAGCCAGGCCGGCATCGGGCCGAGCTCTCCGTCGACGTGGACGTGCTCGCTGCGCAGCCCGAGCGCCGTGTCGGGAGTGCCGGCGTAGTAGTACCCGTCCAAGCGGGCGCCGCCGGGGCGCAGCTCTCCGGCGTCGACACCGAGCACCTCGCGCGCGACCGTGTCCTCGGCGACGTCGGTGTCGACCAGGGCGCCGAGTCGCGCGTGGCCGCGGCCGCCGTCGAGCCACAGGCCGTAGCGGCCCGGCACCACGGTCTCCGCGGTCGCCGACAGCACGACGCGCCCGGGGCGGACGTCGAGGATCTCGACGTCGTCCGGCCGGTTGCGCTCGGGAGTGAGCACCCGGCGCGCGAAGTATGCCGCGGCGGCGAGCGAGCCCGCGGCGCTCGCGACCGTCGTGGTTGCCCCCACGGCGGCGGCGGCCAGCGACGCCCGGCGCAGGCCGGACATCTCAGGCATCGAGCACGTCGGCGAGGTCGTAGGAGACCGGCTCCTCCAGCTGGGAGTACGTGCAGGACTCCGGCTCGCGGTCGGGGCGCCAGCGCACGAACTGGGCGGTGTGGCGGAAGCGCGCGCCCTCCATGTGGTCGTAGCGCACCTCGACGACGCGTTCGGGGCGCAGCGGTGTGAACGAGAGGTCCTTGCCCACCGCCCACCTGGACCCGGCGGCGTTCTGCGGGGTCCGCGTGCCCTCCTCCTGCTTCGCCCAGGCCCAGGGGTGGTCGTCGAAGTCGGTGACGAGCGGCTGGAGCTCCTCGAAGAGCTCCTGGCGCCGGGCCATCGGGAACGCGCCGATGACTCCGACGCTGGTCAGGGTGCCCTCGTCGTCGTAGAGCCCCAGCAGCAGCGAGCCGATGACGTCGTCGCCGCTCTTGTGGGTGCGGTAGCCCGCCACCACGCAGTCGGCGGTCCGCTCGTGCTTGAGCTTGTGCATCGTGCGCTTGTCCGGCTCGTAGGTGCCGTCGAGCGACTTGACCATGAGGCCGTCGAGCCCGGCGCCCTCGAACTGCTCGAACCACTCCTGCGCCTGCGCCACCTCGCGCGTGGCAGGGGTGAGGTGGATGGGGGCGGCGACGTCGGCGAAGGCCTTCTCGAGCTCGGTCCGGCGGACCGCGAACGGCTCACCCATGAGGTCGCGCTCCCCCAGGGCGAGGAGGTCGAACGCCACGAAGCTCGCGGGCGTCTCCGCCGCGAGCTTCTTGACCCGGCTGGCGGCCGGGTGGATCCGCTGCTGCAGCAGGTCGAAGTCGAGCCGGTCCTCCCCGGGCCGGACGAGGATGATCTCGCCGTCGACGACGCACTTGTCGGGGAAGTTCGCGAGGACGGCCTCGACGACGTCGGGGAAGTAGCGGGTCATGGGCTTCTCGTTGCGGCTGCCGATCTCCACCTGGTCGCCGGAGCGGTAGATGATCGAGCGAAACCCGTCCCACTTCGGCTCGTAGCTGACCTCGCCCTCGATGAGCTTCTTGCTCGGCTTGGCGAGCATGGGCGAGATCGGCGGCACGACCGGCATACCCCACTGCTCACGCAGCTCCGCGTCACGTTCGGCCTTGGGCCGCATGTAGTCCTCGTCCGCGCGGTCCGTGCGCCGTTTGCTCGGCTGCACGCGCGGGGGCTCGCCGGGCATCTTCGGGTAGTCCGGGGGGAAGTTGAGCTCGCCGAGGCCGCGCTCGACGTCGGCGTCCCAGAGGGCCAGCGCCGGCAGCACGTCGCCGACGGTGTCGCCCATGCCCTCCCAGGCGTCACCCCGGTCGGCGACGATCTCGGGCACGGTGAGGACGGTGAAGTCGCCCGGGGCGACCGTCACGAGCTCCTCCCACGACACCGGCATCGACACGGGGGCGCCGCGAAGGGGCCGTGGGCTGTACGCCGAGGCGATGGTCCGGTCACGACAGGCCTGGTTGAAGTCGACGAACACGCGCTCCCCGCGTTCCTCCTTCCACCACGACGTCGTGACGAGGTCGGGGAGGCGGCGCTCCAGCTCGCGGGCGATGCCGATGACGCCGTGGCGCACGTCGAGGAACTCGTGGTCGGGCGCGACCCGGGCGAAGACGTGGACGCCGCGGTTCCCGGACGTCTTGGCCCACGCGGTGAGGCCGAGCTCCGCCATGAGCTCGCGCAGGGCGACCGCGGCCTCGACCGCGTCGGTGAAGGTACGACCCGGCTGGGGGTCGAGGTCGATCCGCAGCTCATCGGGGTTGTCGTTGTCGGCCGTCCGCACCGGCCACGGGTGGAAGGTGATGGTGTTCATCTGGACGGCCCACACGGCGGCGGCGACCTCGTCGACGACGAGCTGGTCGTGGCGGCGGCCGGACGGGTAGCGGCACGGCACGGTGCGGATCCATTCGGGCATGCCCTTGGGCGGGTTCTTCTGGTAGAACTCCTCGCCGTCGATCCCCTCCGGGAAGCGCTGGAGGGTGACCGGCCGGTCCCCGATCGCCCGCACCAGGGCGTCGCCGACCGAGACGACGTATGCCGCGAGGTCACCCTTGGTGATGCCGTCCCCGGGCCACATGAGCCGATCCGGGCTGGACAGCCGGACCTCGCGTGAGCCGTCCGGCCCGTCGATCTCCATCGTCGTCGCACCCGTCATGGCCTCACCCTAGTGAGGCACCACGACACGCGAGCCGATCGCGCGTTCCGGCGCCGTCACCAGCCGAAACGACCCGATCCCGACGGCGCCCCGGGTTCCCAGAGTTTGCCGAACGCTTACCCGCCGGACTACAGACAAAAGTGTGCGAACGGCATACGGTCTGGGAGTTCACTCCCTGCCCTCGAAGGACTCCCTATGTCCGCATTCTCCCGTCGGACGTGCGCCGCCATCGCCGCGCCGCTCGTCGCCCTGCCGCTCGCCGGGGCCACCGCCCTGCTCACGGCCGCTCCCGCCAGCGCCGTGTCCACCACCGTCGTCATCTCCGAGGTCTACGGAGGTGGCGGCAACTCCGGCGCACCCTTCCAGAACGACTTCATCGAGCTGGGCAACCGCGCTTCGGCCCCGATCAGCCTCGCCGGCTGGAAGGTCGAGTACTTCTCGTCCGGTGGTGGCTCCGGAGGGTCGACGACCCTGTCCGGCAGCATCCCGGCGGGCAAGACCTACCTCATCAAGCAGGCCGCCGGCGCGGGCGCAGGCGCGGCGCTGCCGGAGCCTGACGCGAGCGGCAACGCCGCCATGAGCGGGACCAACGGTCGCGTCGACCTCTTCGACGCATCCGGCACGCTCGTCGACCGCGTCGGCTACGGCACGGCCAACCTCTTCGAGGGCACCGCGACTCGCGCACTGTCGAACACGACCTCGGCAGCTCGCAACGCCACCTTCGTGGACTCCGACAACAATGCGGCGGACTTCACCGTCGGCGCACCGACGCCCGCGGCGTCGGGCGGCGGCGGGACCGACCCCGACCCCACTCCCGTCGTCACCAAGGCGTCGATCGCCGAGATCCAGGGCACCGGCCCGGTCTCCCCCATGGTCGGCAAGCAGGTCGAGACCACCGGTGTCGTCTCCGCGGTCTACCCGACCGGCGGCTTCAACGGCTTCTACCTGCAGACCCCGGGCACCGGCGGCACGACCGACGCCACCCCGGGCGCGTCCGACGGCATCTTCGTCTTCGGCACCACCGACGTCGCGGCCGGCCAGTGCTACACGGTCACCGCGTCCGTCGTGGAGTTCGGCACCCTCACCGAGCTGACCAAGCCGACCGTGGCCCCGGCCACCGACTGCGCCCCGGTCGCGCCCATCGCACTGCCCACCCTCCCGGTGACCGACGCCGACAAGGAGCAGTACGAAGGCATGCTCGTCCTGCCGCAGGGCACCTACACGATCACGAACAACTACGGACTCAACCAGTACGGCCAGGTCGGTCTCGCGGTCGGCGACGAGCCGCTCTACACGGCGACCGACGTCGTCCTCCCCGGAGCCGCTGCGACGGCATACGAGGCCGAGAACAAGAAGAAGTACGTCACCCTCGACGACGGCTCGAGCTGGGACTACATCCGCAACGAGATCGCCCAGGACTCCCCGCTGCCCTACCTCTCGCAGGACGAGCCGATGCGCACCGGCTCGCAGGTCTCCTTCGCCAAGCCGGTCATCCTCGACTACCGCTTCCAGTGGAACTACCAGCCCACCGGGCAGGTCGTCGGCGCGACCGACTCCGACGACCCGGTGACCACGGAGAACGACCGTGAGTTCACGGCCCCCGCCGTCGGCGGCAACCTCAAGCTCGCGACCTTCAACGTCCTCAACTACTTCCCCGACCTGGGGGCCACCGAGGACACCTACAAGAACTGCCCGTACTTCGCCGACCGCGACGGCAACCCGGTGACGACGAACTTCTGCGAGGTTCGCGGCGCGTGGACCCCGGAGGCGTTCAAGGACCAGGAGACCAAGATCGTCACGGCGATCAAGGGTCTCGGGGCCGACGTCATCTCGCTCGAGGAGATCGAGAACTCCGCGCGGATCAGCTACCTGCCGGGCCAGCCCCGGGACAAGGCCCTCGCCACACTCGTCACCGCGCTCAACGCCGGTGGCGGCCAGTGGGCCCACGTCGCCTCGCCGACCGTGACGCCGAGCAACGAGGACGTCATCCGCACGGCGTTCATCTACCGCAAGGACCGGGTCAAGCCGCTCGAGGCCTCGCAGATCCTGCTCGACGGGGCGTTCGCCAACGCGCGCTACCCGCTCGCGCAGAAGTTCAAGGCGCTCAACGCGGGCAGCCCGTTCGTCGTCATCGCCAACCACTTCAAGTCCAAGGGCTCGGGCGCGGACGACGGCACCGGCCAAGGCAACGCCAACCCCTCGCGGGTGGAGCAGGCCAAGGCCCTGACGACGTGGGCGAACACCCAGTTCGCCGACGAGGCGGTCTTCCTCGTGGGTGACTTCAACGCGTACTCCAGGGAGGACCCGATCCGCATCATCGAGGCGGCCGGCTTCACCAACCTGGCGAAGGCGTTCGACGAGGGCTCGGCGAGCTACCAGTTCGACGGGCGCCTCGGCTCCCTCGACCACGGGTTCGCCAACGCCAAGGCCCTGAAGATGGTCACCGGCGCCGGAGTCTGGGACATCAACGGTGACGAGTCCGTCGCGATGCAGTACTCGCGTCGCAACTACAACGTGACCGACTTCTTCGCCGCGACGCCGTTCTCGTCGTCCGACCACGACCCGCTGCTCATCGGGCTGCAGGTCAACGGTCGCGGTCCGCGCTGACGCCGGCCTGACGCACGACCCTCGAGGCCCCCGGGAACGATCCCGGGGGCCTCGTGGTTACCTCTTGTCATGGAGCCCACGAACCGCACGTATGCCGTCACCAAGTCCGACGAGGAGTGGCGCGCCGAGCTGAGCCCGGAGGAGTACTCCGTCCTTCGCGAGGCCGGCACCGAGCGCCCCTACGCCGGTGAGTACACCGACACCAAGACCGAGGGCGTGTACTCGTGCCGCGCCTGCGGGGCCGAGCTGTTCACGTCGACGACGAAGTTCGACAGCCACTGCGGCTGGCCGTCCTTCTACAGCCCGCTGGCCGGCGAGTCCGTCGAGCTCCTCGAGGACTCGTCGCTCCCGGGCCGTCCCCGCACCGAGGTGCGCTGTGCGACCTGCGGCAGCCACCTCGGCCACGTCTTCGAGGGTGAGGGCTACGAGACGCCGACGGACCAGCGGTTCTGCATGAACAGCATCGCGATGAACCTCCGTCCCGCCTCCCCCGACGCCTGACCCTGGGACCGTTTCCCGCCGTCCCCGTTAAACGGTTCCGGAGCAAGGGTTCCGTTCCCTTGCTCCGGAACCGTTTGCCTTGCCCGCAGCCCGCAGCCGGCAGCCCGCAGCCGGCAGCCCAGGTGTCAGGTGTCAGGCGCTGACCGCGGGCATCGCCCGCCGCACCTTGGCGGAGGCCTTGCCCGGCGTCTCGAGGTCCGACCACGTGACCCGCACGACGATCTTGCCCGCGGCCCGCATGTCGTCCTCGCGTCGCTTCTCCCGCCACAGGACCTGAGGGTCCCCGTCGGCGTACTTCATCTTCCCGTCGACCTCGATGAGCACGTTGGTCCCCTCGACGCCGAAGTCGGCTCGCCCGATGACCGACCCGTCCCAGTCCCGGACGAGGACCTGCGAGACGACGCGTATGCCGTGTGAATGGAACTCGACGCGGGCTCGGCTCTCTGCCACGGACTCGGCCTTGGCGTCGACGTGCGTCATCGTCGCCCGCGGACGGTGCGAGCGTGCCCACGTCGCGACGGCGTCGACAGCCGCCTGGAGCTCATCCATCGACACCATCCCACGGTGGAGCGCCGCGTCCGCGGACACGACGCCCTGGACGATCCCGTGGTCCATGCACAGCTGCACCAGCGCTTCGGCCAGCGGCACGGTCGGCCCCCACGGTCCGTCGACGGGCGTGCCTCGGAGGGGCCGAACCCGGTAGGGCCTGGTTCCCGCCTGTCGCTCGATCGGCCGAAGCAGGTCCGGTCGGTCGAGTCGGCAGCCCCAGACCGGGAGACCGTGGGCCAGGACCGCGGTGACCCCGGTGAGCACCGCGTCCGGGTAGAGCAGGTGGGCCCCGGCGGCCAGGTGGCGTTGCCACGGAACCGCCTCGGTGTCGACAAGGGCGGACACGGCATACAGCCCTCGCGCCGGATGGCGCACGGAACCGGAGCGGACCGCCTCACGCAGACCCTTGCGTCCGACCCCGAGGTCGGCGGCCTGCTTCGTCGTGAACATGCCGTGCTGGCCACCAGCGATGCGAACGAGGTCGTCGAGGTACATGCCAGCAATCTCGGCGCTGGACCGCGGTCGCCGGAAGCCCACCCGCCGCCACCTGTGGACGCCCGGGCCGGGACGACGGGGCTGTGGACAGCCCGGGGCACCTCAGCCGCTGGCCACTGAGCAAGGGCAACAGTTCCCGGGCAACGGAACAGTCCCGTTGCCCGGGAACCGTTTTCCGGGGACGGCGGGAAAGGGGTGGCGGGTGGGGAGGGTCGGTCAGCGCTGGCGGGCGACGAGGTCCGCGACCGCGACGCGCGGGCCGGTGAAGAACGGGACCTCCTCGCGCACGTGCAGCCGCGCCCGGGAGGGCCGCAGCTCACGCATGAGGTCGACGATCCGGTGCAGCTCGTCGGCCTCGAACGCGAGGATCCACTCGTAGTCGCCGAGGGCGAACGACGAGATGGTGTTGGCGCGCACGTCGGGGAACTCCCGCGCCATCTGCCCGTGCTCGCGCAGCATGTCGCGGCGCTCGGCGTCCTCGAGGAGGTACCACTCGTAGGACCGCACGAACGGGTAGACGCAGACGTAGTCGCGGGGTTCCTCGCCGGCCAGGAACGCCGGGACGTGGCTCTTGTTGAACTCCGCCGGCCGGTGCAGGGCGGCGTTGGACCACACCGAGGACAGGTGCCCGCCGAACTCGGTGCGCAGCAGCCGGTGGTACGCGTCCTGCAGGTCCTCGATCCGCTCGGCGTGCCACCAGACCATGAGGTCGGCGTCGCCGCGCAGCCCGGCCACGTCGTAGAAGCCGCGCACGACGACGTCGCGGGACTCGAGCTCGGCGACGAGCTCCTCCACCTCGGCCGTCATCGCGGCGCGGTCGTCCTTGCCGAGCGGCTCGGTCACCTCGAACACCGACCACATCGTGTAGCGGATCGTCTCGTTGATCTCGCGCATCTGGGCGGGCGTGGGCTTGCTCGGGGCGGGACGACCGGTGGGGGTGCTCATGCGGTCATTCTCCCGCCCGCGCCGCGACCGCCGTCAGGTGGGTCGTGGTCGCCTCCGCCGCAGCATGTGCCGACGCGATGACGGCCGGGATCCCGATGCCCTGGTATGCCGCGCCGGCCACCTCGAGGCCCGGCACCGTCGCGAGGGCCCGGGTCACCCGCGCCACGCGCTCGTGGTGACCGACCGTGTACTGCGGCAGCCCGCCACCCCAGCGCTGGACGTGACCCTCCAGCACCGTGAGTGGCGCGGCACCGACGGCCTCGGCGATCTCGCGGGTCGCCAGCCCGACGAGCTCGGTGTCGTCGCGCTGCAGCGACGCGGTCTCGCCCGCTCGCCCGACCGACGCCCGCACGTATGCCGTGTCGTCACCTTCGTCGGCCAGCCACCCCCACTTCGCCGAGCTGAAGGTGCTGGCCTTGATGCCCCGGCCGTCGACCGGGGGGACGAGGAAGCCCGAGCCGTCCCAGCCGGCGACCTCCGACCGCGGGACGGCGAGGGTGATGACGGCGACGGAGGCCATCTCCACCTCGCCGAGCGCCGCACCGGCGTCCGGGGCGACCGGCGCGAGCAGCCGAGCGGCGGCGGGAGGTGGGACGGCGACGACGACGGCGTCGGCTGCGAGGCGGCGCGGGGCGGTCGTCGGGCCGGTGAGGACCGACCAGCCGTGGGGGGTGCGCTCCAGGCCGCGGACGGTCACGCCGACCTCGACCCGGCCGCCGCGCCGCTCGACGTCCTCGGCGAGCAGGTCCGCGAGCCGGCCCACGCCCCCGACGAGCCCCGCGAACGGCGGCCGGGGCGCGGTCTCCGCGGCCGACACGGACGGCGCGGACGACGAGCCACCCGCGACGGCGGGGCGTGGCTCGAGCAGCGACCCGCGTCGGCTCGCGATCTCCCAGACTCCCGGCATCGTCGCGCGCAGGGAGAGCCGACGGGCGTGACCGGCATACACCCCGCCGAGCATCGGTTCGACGAGCCGCTCCACGACGGCCTCACCGAGGCGGGCGGCGACGTACTCCCCCACGGACACGTCGTCACCGACCTCGGGCGCGGGGGCCTCGGCGCGCATCCGGCGCTCCTCGGCCTCGTCGAGCAGCCCGGCGACCACGGAGTCGGCGAACGGCACCCCGACCCGGGTGCGCGGCAACGGGTGCAGGACCCCTCGCGACCACACGCGCGCCGAGGTCGTCGTCGGGGTGACGACGTCGTCGGGGTCGGCGAGGTCGGCGAGGAGCGCCGTGGCCTCGGGCCGCAGGGCGAGCACGGCCTCGGCCCCGACGTCGACGAGGTGGCCGCCCACCTCGACGCGACGCAGCTTGCCGCCCACGCGGTCCGCGGCGTCGAGGACGACGACCCGGATGCCCGGTGCGGCCAGCAGCACGTCGCGGGCGACGGTCAGCCCGGCCAGACCCCCGCCGACGACGACGACGGTGGGCTCGGGGCGGCTCGCGTCGGTCACCTCGTCACTCTCTCACCGGGCGTCACCAAGTCGTGACCCGCACCGAGGGAACCGGGGGACGGCCACGCGTCGTCGAAGCCTCGACAACCGCAGCTGCCGGGGTCCGCCCCGAGAAGTGGAGAGCACCATGCGCACCTCGGTTCTTCGCCGGCCCGCCTCCCGGCGTCGACGCATCACCGCCCTCTCCCTCGCCGCCCTGCTCGCTCTGGGCGGCCTCTCGGCCTGTGCGGGGAGCTCCGACGACGCAGGCAGCGACACCAGCGGGTCCGCGGTGGTCGACCAGTCCGAGGTCGCCCCGCAGCCGGCCGACGGCGACCGTTCCGCCGGCTTCGCGGGCGACGCCAAGGGCGAGATCGCCCCCGACGCCGTGCGGGTCGGCACCGGCGACAAGCTCGTCCGTCGCGCCAGCCTCCAGCTCAAGGTCGGCTCGCTGCGCGGCTCGGCCGAGCGGATCCGCTCGATCGCCACCACCCAGGGCGGCGCGGTCGTGTCGGAGGAGCTGTACTCGTCGCGGGGGACGGGCGCCGACACCGCGGGGTCGATCACCATCAACGTGCCCGCCAGCTCGCTCGAGTCGACGATCGGGCTCATCGAGAAGGTCGGCGACGTGCAGTTCCGCTCCAGCTCGAGCGAGGACGTCACGGCGACCTACGTCGACACCGAGGCCCGGGTGAAGTCGCTCACCGAGAGCGTCGGCCGCATCCGCGACCTGCTCGCGACCGCGAAGAACATCAGCGACCTCGTCGCCCTCGAGAACGAGCTGTCCCGGCGCCAGGCCGAGCTCGACGGACTCACGGCCCAGCTCACCAACCTCAAGGACGCCGTGGCGATGTCGCCGATCTCCATCACCCTCTCGACCGACGACTTCGAGCCGGTGACGGCGGGTGGGTTCCTGTCGGGCCTGCGGTCCGGGTGGGCGGCGTTCCTCTCGTCGCTGTCGGTCCTGGCCACGGCCCTCGGCGCAGTGCTGCCGTTCGCGCTCGCCGGTGCCCTGGTCGGCGTCCCCGCCGTGATGTGGTGGCGGCGCCGACGGGTCGGCACCGTGCCGGTCCTCGCCCACCCCGGCGGGACGCCGCCCTCGGCCTCAGCGGGCTGAGTGCTCGTGCACGACCTCGACGATCCGGGTGAGGACGTCGGGGTCGGTGTGCGGGGGGACGCCGTGGCCGAGGTTGAAGATGTGCCCCGGGGCGCCGCGTCCCTCGTCGAGGATCGCGCGGACCTTGGCCTCGACGACCTCCCACGGGGCGCCGAGGAGGGCGGGGTCGAGGTTGCCCTGGACGGCATACGCGTCACCGAGCCGGGCGACGGCGTCGGTGAGCGAGAGACGGAAGTCGACACCCACGACGTCGGCACCGGCCTCGCCCATGAGGTCGAGCAGCTCCCCGGTCCCGACGCCGAAGTGGATGCGTGGCACCCCGAGCCCGTCGACGGCGGCGAGCGCGGCAGCGGAGTGGCGCTGGACGTGCGTGACGTAGTCGGCCCGGGGCAGGGCGCCGACCCAGGAGTCGAAGAGCTGGACGGCGCTCGCACCGGCCTCGACCTGGACGCGCAGGAAGGCGCCGGAGATCTGGGCCAGGCGCTCGCACAGGTCGTTCCAGAGCTGGGGGTCGCCGTGCATGAGCGCCTTGGTGTGCTCGTGGGTCTTGGAGGGACCGCCCTCGACGAGGTAGGACGCCAGGGTGAAGGGCGCCCCGGCGAAGCCGATGAGCGGGGTCGCACCGAGCTCGGCGACGAGGCGGCTCACCGACTCGGTGATGTCGGGGATCGCGTCGGGGGCGAGGGCCGGCAGGCGGTCGAGGTCGGCGCGGGTGCGGAACGGCGCCGGGACGACGGGTCCGGTGCCCGGGACGATGTCGACGTCGACGCCGACCGCAGCGAGCGGGACGACGATGTCGGAGAAGAAGATCGCGGCGTCGACCTTGTGCCGGCGGACGGGCTGGAGGGTGATCTCGGTGACGAGGTCCGGCGTCCGGCAGGCCTCGAGCATGGCCGTGCCCTCACGCAGCTCGCGGTACTCGGGCAGGGACCGGCCGGCCTGCCGCATGAACCACACGGGGGTGTGCGGCACGGGCTGGCGGGTGGCGGCAAGGACGAGCGGGCTGTCGGCGATCACCGCGTGATCCTCTCACCACCCCCTTGCGTCTGCGGATGTGGTGGCTCCAGCCACCGAAGGCGCAGACGCAAGGGGGTGGTGCGTCAGAGGGAGATGACGGCGGCCCCGAGCAGGGCGCAGGCGACACCGGCGACCTGGATCGGCCGGAGCCGCTCCTTGAGGACGAGACGGGCGAGCAGGATCGTCGCGACCGGGTAGAGCGACCCGAGCACCGCGGCGATGCTCACCTGCCCCCGGGACGACGCCGTCGCGAACAGGGCGTTGGCGAGCAGGTCGGCGCACCCGATGAGGGTCAGCGGGACGAGGTCGCGCACCCGGACGCCGCCGACCGAGCGCAGCACGAGCGCGGCGACGACGAACAGGGCCACCGACGTGCAGCGCATCCCCCACAGCGTCATGAGCAGGGAGTCGCGCGCCCCGCGGTCGAGCGCGAACAGCGCCATGCCGAAGCACGCGGCCGCGACCCCGGCGAGGACCACCGGCCTCGCGGACACCTCGCCGGACAGCTCCGGCCCGGACGCGAGGACGATCCCGACGACGGCGACGACGATCCCGACCCACACCCACGGCGACGGCGCCTCCCCCGAGGCGACGCCGAGGCCCACCGGGACGAGCACGCCCATCGACGCGATCGGGGCGACGACCCCCATCGTGCCGCTGGCCAGTGCCGTGTAGAACGCGACGAGGCCGGACGACCCCGAGACCCCGGCGAGCATCGCCCACCCCACCCACTCGCCCCACTCGGGCGGGTGGCCCAGGGCCAGCCGTACGAGGACGACGACGCTGAGCACGAGGAGGGCGAGCCCCTGGGTCGTCCCCACGACGGCGACGGCGGGCAGGCGCTTGGCGACAAGCCCGCCGAAGAAGTCCGAGGTCCCCCACACCGCCGAGGAGGCGAGGGCGAGGACGGCGAGCATGGGCGCAGCCTAGGGGTGACGTCCGGCGTGGCCTCACCCACGGACCCAGCCGACCGGCATACGCTCTCTGGGTGGCAACCCGCTCCCTTCCCGGCCGCGAGTCCCCGGAGTTCACCGAGGCCCTCGAGGCCCTCCGGCACGCCAGGTTGCGTCCCGAGATCCGCATCACCGAGGTGCCCGCTCCCCAGCGCATCGCCCCGTATGCCGTCGCCCTCACCGCCGACGTGCTCGGCGCCGCCGACGACGACGAGGAGCTCGCGTCCGGCCGGTTCGTCCTCCTGCACGACCCCTCGGCGCCCGAGCCGTGGGGCGGGCAGTGGCGCGCGGTGACGTTCGCGCGGGCCGAGCTCGAGCCCGAGCTGGCCGCGGACCCGCTGCTCGGCGAGGTCGGCTGGTCGTGGCTCATGGACTCCCTCGCGCTGCGCGGCGTGGAGGCCACCGCCGAGGCCGGCACCGTGACCCGCGTCGTGAGCCAGAGCTTCGCCGCTCTGGCCGACCGCCCGGCCAGCGTCGAGATGGAGGTGCGCGCGTCGTGGACGCCCATCGGCCCCGACGCGGGAGCGCACCTGCTCGCGTGGTCGGACCTGCTCTGCACCATCGCCGGCCTGCCGCCGCTGCCGGAGGGCGTGGTGGCCCTGCCCGGACCGCGACGCTGACATGAGCGAGACCACCACCGCCTCCGCCGACTCCGACGAGCCCGACTCCGACGAGCCGGGCTCGGTCGACTCGCCCGAGGCGCCCGTCGAGCCGCAGGCCCCGGCGTCCGTCCCGCTGAACGAGCCGGCCGACGGCGTCCCGCACGTCGTCGAGACCGAGCGCGGCCTCACCGAGGCGGCCGCCGCGATCGCCGCCGGTGAGGGGCCCGTCGCCGTCGACGCCGAACGCGCGTCCGGCTACCGCTACGGCCAGCGCGCCTACCTCGTGCAGGTGCGGCGTGAGGGCTCGGGGACGTGGCTCATCGACCCGATCGCCTGCCCCGACCTGGCACCGCTCGACGAGGCCATCGGCCGGGCCGAGTGGATCCTGCACGCCGCGACCCAGGACCTCGCCTGCCTCGCCGAGGTCGGCCTGCGTCCGCGCCAGCTCTTCGACACCGAGCTCGCCGCACGGCTGCTCGGGCTCCCCCGCGTCGGCCTCGCCGCCGTCGTCGAGCACTACCTCGGGCTCGCGCTCGCCAAGGAGCACTCGGCGGTCGACTGGTCGACCCGGCCGCTGCCCGAGCCCTGGCTGCGCTACGCCGCGCTCGACGTCGAGGTCCTCACCGAGCTGCGCAACCTCATGGGCGTCGACCTCGCCCTGCAGGACAAGTCCGAGTGGGCCCGCCAGGAGTTCGAGGCGCTGCTGCGCTGGGAGCCGACCGAGCGGGTCGACCCGTGGCGGCGCACGAACGGCCTCAACACCATCCGCAGCCGTCGCGGCGTGGCCATCGTGCGCGAGCTCTGGTACGCCCGCGACGACATCGCCCAGGACCGCGACACCTCCCCGGGCCGCATCCTCCCCGATGCCGGCCTCATCGCGATCGGGATGCAGGCCCCCACGTCGACCGACGACCTCCCGCGCGGTCACCGCGCCATCGTGCGCTACGGCCGCCAGTGGGTGGCCGCCGTGAAGCGCGCGTCGGCCATCGACGAGGCGGACCTGCCGCCGCGCACCCTGCGCTCCGACGGTCCGCCGCCGGCCCGGTCGTGGGCCGACAAGGACCCCGTCGCCGCCGCCCGCCTCACCGAGGTGCGTGCCGAGCTCACGACCTTCGCCGAGCAGCACCGCATCCCCGTCGAGAACGTCTGCTCCCCCGACCCCCTGCGCCGGGTGGTCTGGCGCCCCCCGGCGGACCTGGACGTCGAGGGCTTCGCCGACGCCCTGCGCAGCCACGGCGTCCGCCAGTGGCAGGCCGACGTCGTCGCGCCCCTTCTGGCCAAGGCCTTCGAGAACCACCCCGACCCCGCCTGACCCCCTGCTGCGTTGCGTCCGCAACCATGGTCGGCTTCTCGACCACCTTTGCGGACGCCGCCGTATGCCGGCCTGCTGGCGTCCGCAACCCTGGTCGGCTTCTCGACCACCTTTGCGGACGCCGCCGTATGCCGGCCTGCTGGCGTCCGCAACCTTGGTCGGCTTCTCGACCACCCTTGCGGACGCTGCCGTATGCCGTCCCGCTGCGCCGTGGGGGTGGGGTGACGGCTCTCACGGCGGGAGGGGTCACGCAGGTGAGCGCTCGCTTAGTAGCCTGACGAGCAACCACCCTGCTCCGACCAGAGAGGCCCACCGTGCCCCGCACCCTGAATGAGGTCGTCTTCGTCGACGGCGTGCGCACACCGTTCGGCAAAGCCGGGGAGAAGGGCATGTACGCCCAGACCCGCGCCGACGACCTCGTCGTCCGCTGCATCCGCGAGCTGCTCAAGCGCAACCCCCAGCTCCCCAAGGACCGCGTCGAGGAGGTCGCGATCGCGGCCACGACCCAGATCGGCGACCAGGGTCTGACGCTCGGCCGCCTCGCCGCCCTCCTCTCGGGCCTGCCCAACACCGTCCCCGGCTACTCCGTCGACCGCATGTGCGCCGGCGCGATGACCGCGGTGACCAACGTCGCGTCCTCGATCGGCTTCGGCGCCTACGACGTCGCCATCGCCGGCGGCGTCGAGCACATGGGCCGCCACCCGATGGGCGAGGGCATCGACCCCAACCCGCGGCTGCTCGCCGAGAAGATCGTCGACCAGTCCGCGCTGTCGATGGGCAACACCGCCGAGAACCTGCACGACCGCTTCCCGCAGCTCACCAAGGAGCGTTCCGACGCGTATGCCGTGAGCAGCCAGGCCAAGCTCGCCGCGGCCTACGACGCGGGCAAGATCCAGCCGGACCTCGTCGCCATGGCGACCCGCCACTCCGAGCGCGGCTTCGGCCTCGCCACGAAGGACGAGCCGCCGCGCCCCGGCACGACGCTCGAGGAGCTCGCCGGGCTCAAGACCCCCTTCCGCCGGCACGGTGGCGTGTCCGCCGGCAACGCGGCCGGCCTCAACGACGGCGCCACCGCCTGCATCCTCGCGTCCGAGCAGGCCGCCGAGGAGCTCGGCCTGCCGGTGAAGATGCGGCTCGTGTCGTTCGGCTTCGTCGGCGTCGAGCCCGAGGTCATGGGCATCGGGCCGGTCCCGGCCACCGAGAAGGCGCTCGCCAAGGCGGGCCTGTCGATCGAGGACATCGGGCTGTTCGAGCTCAACGAGGCGTTCGCCGTCCAGGTGCTTGCCTTCCTCGACCACTTCGGCATCGCCGACGACGACCCCCGGGTCAACGAGTACGGCGGCGCCATCGCCACCGGGCACCCGCTCGCGTCCTCGGGCGTGCGGCTCATGACCCAGCTCGCCGCCCAGTTCGCGGAGCACCCCGAGGTCCGCTACGGCCTCACCGCGATGTGCATCGGCATCGGCATGGGCGGCAGCGTCATCTGGGAGAACCCGCACCACGTCGACTACGGCACGGAGGCCTGACATGACCGCGACCACCACCCCCACCGAGGCAGCCACCCCCACCGAGGCGCCCGCCGACAGGGGTCCCCGAGGCGAGGTCGTCACCCGAGCCCTCGTGCAGGACGTCGCCCTCCCTGGCGACGGCGGCACGCTCGCGCTCGTCACGCTGGACAACGGCCTCGACCACACCCGGCCCAACACCTTCGGACCCGAGGGCATCGCCGCCCTCGCGGGCGTCGTCGAGACGCTGCGGGCGCGGGCTGACGCCGGCGAGATCGTCGCGGTCGGCATCACCGGAAAGCCGTTCATCTTCGCGGTCGGCGCCGACCTGTCCGGCATGCCCCGCATCGGTTCGCGGGAGCAGGCACTCGAGCTCGCCCGCGCCGGCCACCGCGTCTTTGCCGCAATCATGGACCTGCCCGTCCCGACGTTCGCCTTCGTCAACGGCGCCGCGATGGGCGGCGGCGTCGAGCTGGCCCTGTCGTGCGACTACCGGACCATCAGCGCCGGCGTCCCCGCGCTCGCGCTCCCCGAGACCTTCCTCGGCCTCGTGCCGGGCTGGGGCGGCTGCTACCTGCTCCCGAACCTCGTCGGTCCGGCGAACGCGCTCAAGGTCATCATCGAGAACCCGATGAACACCAACCGGATGCTCTCCGGTCCGGCCGCCGCGAAGCTCGGCATCGCCGACGTGCTGCTCGAGCCCGCCGACTTCCTCGAGGAGTCCATCGCCTGGGCCGGCAAGGTCGTCAGCGGCGAGCTCACCGTCGACCGCCCCGTGGTGAGCCGCGACGAGGCCGAGTGGGCCGCCGCGGTCAAGACCGCCAAGGGCCTCGTGCTCGCCAAGACGGCCGGCCGCTCCCCCGGTCCGCTGCGGGCGCTGGCCCTCGTCGAGGCAGCCCGCACCGCCGACCGAGACGCGGCCTTCGCCGCCGAGGACGAGGCACTCGCCGATCTCGTCATGGGTGACGAGCTGCGTGCCGGTCTCTACGCGTTCGACCTCGTGCAGAAGCGCGCGAAGCGCCCCGCCGGCGCCCCCGACAAGGCCCTGGCCCGCAAGGTCACCAAGGTCGGCATCGTCGGTGCCGGTCTCATGGCCAGCCAGCTCGCCCTGCTCTTCGCCCGCAACCTCAAGGTGCCGGTCGTCATGACCGACCTCGACGAGGACCGGGTCGCCAAGGGCGTGGCCTGGGTCCACGCTGAGATCGCGAAGTCCTTCGAGGGCGGCAAGATCGGCCGCGACCGCGCCAACCACCTCACCGGCCTGGTCACCGGCTCGACGTCCAAGGACGGCTTCGCCGACGCCGACCTCGTCGTCGAGGCAGTCTTCGAGGAGATGTCGGTCAAGAAGCAGGTGTGGGCCGAGGTGGAGGCCGTGGTCTCGCCCGAGTGCGTCCTCGCGTCCAACACGAGCTCGCTGTCGATCACCGAGATGGCCGCCGACCTGCAGCACCCGGAGCGGGTCGTCGGCCTGCACTTCTTCAACCCGGTCGCCGTCATGCCCCTGCTCGAGATCGTCCGCGGCGAGAAGACCGACGACGCCTCCCTGGCCACGGCCTTCGCCACCGGCAAGGCGCTGAAGAAGACGACCATCCTCGTCAAGGACAGCCCGTCGTTCATCGTCAACCGCCTCCTCGCCCGCTACATGGGCGAGTTCAGCCGGATCGTCGACGAGGGCACGCCCGTCCCCGTGGCGGAGAAGGCCCTGGCCGGGCTCGCGCCGATGCCGCCGTTCGTCCTCATCGGCCTCGTCGGCCCGACGATCGCGCTGCACAACAGTGAGACGCTCCACCGCGCCTTCGGCGACCGGTTCCACGTCTCGCCGAACCTCAGGAAGATGGTCGAGCTCGGCAAGCCCGGCTACTACCAGCAGGTCGACGGACGTCTCGTCGTCGACCCCGCGCTCGAGGCGGCCCACATCGCGCCCGCGAACCCGGTCGAGCTGGACGTCACCCAGGCGCGTGAGCGGGTCCTCTCCGTCCTCGCCGAGGAGATCCGGATGATGCTCGACGAGGGCGTCGCCCAGGCCCCGATGGACATCGACCTCGCGCTCATCACGGGCGCCGGATTCCAGTTCTGGAACGGCGGGGTCACCCCTCTCCTCGACCGCGAGGGCGTCTCCGAGAGGGTCACCGGGTCCCGCTTCCTGCGGCCCGGCGTGGCCAGCGTCCCGGCCTGACCGCGGCGGGTGGGCGGACGGCATATCTGATCTGCAGGTATGCCGTCCGCCCACCTTTCGACAAGCCAGCGCGGCTTGCGTTATCTCATATGTGACATACGCTGGATCGCATGACTGAGTCCAGCTACCTCACTCGTATCGGCACCCTGATCCGGGACGCACGCCGCCATCAGGGCCTCACCCAGAACGAGCTCGCCGACAAGCTCGGCACGAGCCAGAGCGCCGTCGCCCGCATCGAACAGGGCCGCCAGAACCTCAGCCTCGAGATGCTCGCCCGCGTCGGCGAGACCCTCGGCAGCGAGTTCGTCTCCCTGGGCCACAGCGGCCCCCAGCACCTGCGGATCGTCGGCGGCGCGAAGCTGTCCGGCTCCATCCCCGTCAAGACGAGCAAGAACGCCGCCGTCGGCCTGCTCTGCGCGGCGATGCTCAACAAGGGCCGCACCACCCTGCGCAACCTCGCCCGCATCGAGGAGGTCAACCGCATCATCGAGGTGCTCACCTCGATGGGCGTCAAGGTCCGCTGGCTCGAGGGCACGAGCGACCTCGAGATCATCCCACCGGCCGTGCTCGACCTCGACGGCATCGACATCGCCGCGGCCCGTCGCACGCGCACCGTCATCATGTTCCTCGGTCCGCTGCTCCACCAGTTCGACTCCTTTTCCCTGCCGTATGCCGGCGGTTGCGACCTCGGGACCCGCACCGTCGAGCCGCACCTCACGACCCTGCAGTCGTTCGGCCTCGACGTCGCGGCCACGCACGGCTTCTACGAGGCCAAGGTCGACAAGAGCAAGCGCCCCGAGAAGCCCATCGTCCTCACCGAGCGTGGCGACACCGTCACCGAGAACGTGCTCTTCGCCGCGGCCCTGCACCCGGGCACCACGGTCATCCGCAACGCGTCGTCGAACTACATGGTCCAGGACGTGTGCTTCTTCCTCCAGAAGCTCGGAGTGACGATCGAGGGCATCGGCACGACGACCCTCACGGTCACCGGCTGCGACTCCATCGACGTCGACGTCGACTACTCCCCCAGCGAGGACCCGATCGAGGCCATGAGCCTCATCGCCGCGGCCGTCGTCACCGAGTCCTCGATCACCATCGAGCGCGCCCCGATCGAGTTCCTCGAGATCGAGCTCGCGACCCTCGACGGCATGGGCCTGCAGTACGAGATCTCCGACGAGTACCTCGCCAAGAACGGCCGCACCCGCCTCGCCGACATCACGATCCTGCCGAGCCAGCTCACGGCTCCGATCGACAAGATCGCGCCGATGCCGTTCCCCGGCCTCAACATCGACAACCTCCCCTTCTTCGCGCTCATCGCGGCCTGCGCCGAGGGAACGACGATGATCCACGACTGGGTGTACGAGAACCGGGCGATCTACCTCACCGAGCTCACCAAGGTCGGCGCCCAGGTGCAGCTGCTCGACCCGCACCGCGTGATGATCACCGGCCGCACCGCCAAGTGGCGCCCGGCCGAGGTCATGTGCCCGCCGGCGCTGCGTCCCGGTGTCGTCGTGCTGCTCGCCATGCTCGCGGCCAACGGCACCTCGGTGCTGCGCAACGTCTACGTCATCAACCGTGGGTACGAGGACCTCGCCGAGCGCCTCAATGCCCTCGGCGCGACCATCGAGATCTTCCGCGACATCTGACCGTGACCACCACCTCGCTGGACGACTGGGACGACCTGCGCCGCTGGCCGGACGTCGAGGCACCGAACCTCCAGGCCTGGGACGCGAGTGACCGGCTCGTCCTCGACGAGGCCGGGCCACTGCCCGACGGTCGCGACGACGTCGTCGTCATCGGTGACCGCCACGGAGCACTGACCCTGGGTGCCGTCGCCCTCGGGGCGTCCCGGGTGCGGGTGCACCAGGACGGTGTCCTCGGGGAACGCGCCCTGACGGCCAACGCCGCTCGACGCGGCCTCGGCCGGGACGGCGAGGCCCTGCCGTTCGAGCACCACCCGCTCGACGCGACGCTCGTCGAGGGCGCCCGACTGGTCCTGCTGCAGCTCCCCCGCTCGCTCGACGAGCTGGACGAGATCGCCCAGCTCGTCGCGGCCCACGCGCACCCCGAGGTCCGGCTCGTCGCCGGCGGCCGGGTCAAGCACATGACGCGGACTATGAACGAGGTCCTGGCGGCGTCGTTCGCCGACGTGAACGCCAGCCTGGCCCGGCAGAAGTCGCGCGTCCTGCACGCCACCACGCCACGCCGCGACGTCGCCGGCGACTGGCCGCACCGTCAGCGCCACGAGGACCTGGGCCTCACGGTCGTCGGCCACGGTGGGGTCTTCGCCGGGACGGGCATCGACATCGGCACCCGGCTCCTGCTCGAGCACATCCCCGACATGCGTGCGGCCGAGCGGGCCATCGACCTCGCCTCCGGCAGCGGCCTCGTCGCCGCCGCGCTCGCCCTCGCGCGGCCGACGCTGCAGGTGATGGCCACCGACCAGTCGGCCGCGGCCGTGAGGTCGACCGTCGCAACCGCCGAGGCAAACGGCGTGGCCGACCGCATCGAGGTGGTCCGGGCCGACGCGCTCGAGACCGAGCCCGACGCCTCGGCGCAGCTCGTCGTCCTCAACCCGCCGTTCCACGTCGGCGCCGCCGTGCACTCCGGGCTCGCCGAGCGGCTCTTCGCCGACGTCGCCCGGGTCCTCGCCCCCGGCGGCGAGCTCTGGTGCGTCTGGAACACGCCCCAGAACTACCGCCCGATCCTCGACAAGATCATCGGCTCGACCAAACAGGTCCAGCGCACCACCAAGTTCACCGTCACCTCCTCCCGCCGCCGCACCTGACCGACGGACCCAAGCCACCCCGGCGGAGGAGCCCGCACATCCCGGTTCGCCGCTGGCTGGGCCTGGCGGGAGCCGGAGTGCGCGCAGCGCGCGACGGCGGATGGGACTGCGGCGAACCGGGATGTGCGGGCGACGACCTGCATGGAACCGACGTGTGAGTGCGACAGCCGTAGGGCATCCGGTCAGTGAGCGGTCCAGCCGCCATCCATCGTGAACGAGCTGCCCGAGATCGAGGCCGACGACGGCCCGCAGAGGAACGCGACGAGGTCGGCGACCTCGGACGGCTCGATGAGCCGCTTGACCGCGACCGGCGTCAGCATGACCTCCGCGAGAACCTGCGACTCCGGGATGCCGTGAGTCTGCGCCTGCGCGCTGATCTGCTTCTCCACCAACGGAGTTCGCACGTATGCCGGGTTGACGCAGTTGCTCGTGACGCCCTTGTCACCGGCTTCCAGGGCGACGACCTTGCTCAGCCCCTCGAGGCCGTGCTTCGCCGAGACGTAGGCCGACTTGAACGGGCTCGCCCGCAGGCCGTGCACGGACGAGACCATGACGACGCGACCCCAGCCCGCGGCATACATGTGGGGCAGGCAGGCCCGCACGAGCCGGAACGGGGAGAGCAGCATGATCCGGTGGATCCGTTCGAAGTCCTCGACGGGGAACTCGTGGACCGGGGCCACGTGCTGGATGCCGGCGTTGTTGACGAGGACGTCGATGTCCCTCGGCAGGCCGTCATGCGCGTCGAGGTCGGAGAGGTCCATCACCCAGGGGGTGACGTGCTCGACGCCGACCTGCTTGACCAGGCCGTCGAGAGCGTCCGCGGCGACGTCGACCGCGTGCACGTGGGCACCGGCTGCGGCGAGGCGCTCGACGATCGCCGCACCGATGCCGCTGGCCGCACCGGTGACGAGGGCGGTGCGGCCCTCAAGCATCGCGTCGACCCGGCGTCCTGCCCCGGCTGCGGATCTTGGCGACGAGGTCCGCGACGGTGCCCCAGATGCCCTTGCGGAAGAGCAGGACGATGAGGACGAAGATCGAGCCGGTGATGATGCCGATGCCGTTGAAGCCGGACGAGGCGAGGTAGTCCTCGAGGAGGACCACGACGGCGGCGCCGAGGGGGCCACCCCACAGGGTGCCGATGCCGCCGAGGACGGTGATGAGCACGACCTTGCCCGAGGTCTGCCAGACGAGCTCCTGCAGCGAGGCGAACCCGTGGCTGACCGAGAACACTCCTCCGGCGAGGCCGGCGATGCCCGCCGAGATGACGAACACCATGATCTTGTAGCGCTCGACGTCGTAGCCGAGCGCGCGGGCGCGGGCCGGGTTGTCGCGAATGGCGAGGAGCACCCGGCCGAACGGCGAGGACACGGTCCGCCAGGCGATGAACGCCCCGAGCAGGATGAGCGGGAGGGCGGCGTAGTAGAAGTAGAACGGGTCGGTCTCGACCAGCTCGATCCCGAAGAAGGACTTGGGGATGCCCTGGAGGCCGTTCTCACCCCCGGTGAGGTCCCGCGCCTGGTTGGCGATGAAGAAGATCATCTGGGCGAAGGCCAGGGTGACCATCGCGAAGTAGATCCCGGTCCGGCGCACAGCGAGGTAGCCGGTGGGCACCGCGACGAGCATCGCGACGACGGCGCCGCCGAGGATCGCGACCGGGAACGGCAGCCCGGACCTGATGGCGATGAGGCCGGTGACGTAGGCCGACGTGCCCCAGAACGCGGCGTGCCCGAAGCTGAGCAGTCCGGTGAAGCCGAGGAGCAGGTCGATCGAGATCGCGAACAGGCCCCAGGCCACGATGTCCATCGCCACCGGCGGGTAGATGTACCAGGGCAGGGCGAGCACGACGAGCAGGGCAAGGAGCAGCAGGCCGGCCCGCACGAACGGGTTGAGCCTGCGGTCCGGGGCGGACGACGCCGCCGTCTCCACGTGCGTCGTCTCGGTGAGCTGGGCGCTCATGAGGCCTCCTCGCGGCCGAAGAGTCCTGCCGGGCGGACGAGGACGACCGCGGCCATGAGGACGAAGATGAGGACCTGCGCGTAGGACGGCGCGTAGGCCTGGCCGTACGCCTCGACGAGCCCGACGAGGAACCCGGCCATGACGGCGCCGAGGATCGAGCCGAGCCCGCCGATGACGACGACTGCGAACAGGATGATGATGAAGTTGCTGCCCATGTCCGCGGTGATCGCGCGGAACGGGGCCGCCAGGACACCCGCGACGCCGGCCAGGGCGATGCCGAAGCCGAAGACGGGGGTGACCCAGCGACCGACGTTGATCCCGAGCGCACGGGTGCGCTCGGCGTCCTCGGTCGAGGCCCGCACGATCATGCCGATGCGGGTCTTGGTGAGGAGCAGCCACACCGCGATGCAGAGCGCCACCGAGAAGAAGGCCGCGAACAGCTGGTAGCTCGACAGGCTGAGGCCACCGATGGTGACCCGCCCCTCCAGCCCGGCGGGGAGCTCGTACGGCAACCCGGAGACGCCGTAGCGGCGCTTCACGAGGTCGACGATGAGCAGCGTCAGGCCGAAGGTGAGCAGGAAGTTGTACAGCGGGTCGAGCGCCAGGAGCCACCGCACGAGCAGCCGCTCGACGAGGATCCCGAAGAGGAACAGCAGGACCGGGACGACGACGAGTGCACCCCAGAACGGCACGTCAGCGACGTCGAGGAGCACTGCCGAGCCGACGGCTCCGAGCATGTACATGGCGCCGTGGCTGAAGTTGACCACCCCCATGACGCCGAAGATGACCGCCAGCCCCAGGGCGGCGAGGGCGTAGAACCCGCCCGTCGCCAGACCCTGCAGCGTGTACTGGATGAATGCACTCATCGTCTACCTCAGTGACCTCTGGTGAACCGGTGGAGTGGGGACGTCACATCGAGCAGCCGGACTCGGCCACCGGCTTGAAGGCCTCGGCCGCGGGGATGGTGGCGACGATCTTCTCGTAGTCCCACTCCTCCTTGACCTCGGCGGCGGGCTTGACCTCGGCCAGGTACGCGTCGTGGATGACGCGGTGGTCGGCGGCGCGGACCTCACCGTTGCGCAGGAAGAAGTCGTTGATCTTCTTGCCCTCGAGCTTGGCGACGACGTCGTCACCGGTGTCGGAGCCGGCCTCCTGGACGGCCTCGAGGTAGTTGTAGGCCGCGGAGTAGTTCGCGGCGTGTGCGAACGACGGGCGGGTCTTCGTCTTGGCCTGGAACTTGTCGGCCCAGGCGCGGTTCTGCTCGTCGAAGTTCCAGTACCAGGCCTCGGTGAACGTGACGCCCTTGAACTGCTCGGCGCCGAGGCTGTGGATGTCGGTGATGAACATCAGGCCGACGGCGAGCTTGATCTGGTCGGAGATCCCGGCCTGGTTGTACTGCTTGACGAAGTTGATGAGGTCACCACCGGCGTGCATGGTGCCGATGACGTTGGGCTTGTCGGCGGCGGCCTTGGTGATGTACGTCGCGAAGTTGTCGTTCGGGAACGGCGTCGGGACCTTCTGGCCGATGGCGCCACCGGCGGCGGTGATCTGGCCCTCGAACGACTTCGTCATGTCCTGACCGAAGGCGTAGTCGGGGTAGACGACGTTCCACTTCTTGCCGCCGTCCTTGGTGAGCGTGCCACCGGTGCCCTTGGCGAGCATGTAGGTGTCGTAGGCCCAGTGGAAGGTGTACTTGTTGCACTGCGCGCCGGTCAGCGCCGTCGTGCCGGCACCGATGTTGATGTAGACCTTCTTCTTCGTCTTGGCCTGCGTCGCGACGGCCAGGGCCGCCGACGAGGTCGGGACGTCGAGGATGATGTCGGCCTTCTGACGGTCGTAGAGCTCCTGCGCCTTGGTGTTGGCGATGTCGGGCTTGTTCTGGTGGTCCGCGGTGACGACCTCGATGTTCTTGCTCACCGCGTCGTCCTTGTGCTTGGCCTTCCAGTCCTCGACGGCCATCTTCACGGCCTCGACCGAGTTGGGGCCGGAGAGGTCCTTGTAGACACCGGACTGGTCGTTGAGGACGGCGAGGACGATCTTGTCGTCGCTGATCTTGCCGGTGGCGGCGGCGGGTCCGCCGCCTGCGCCGCTGCCGCATGCGGTGAGGACGAGGCCTGAGCCGGCCACCATGGCCGCGAGGCTGATCATTCGGGTGTGTCGCATTTTCCCCTCCTGGGGTGTGGTCTGCCGGAACCGGCGGTCGAGGTGTGGTGTGTGAATGTGGTGTCGGTGGTGCGTGAGCGGGTGGTGCGCTCGGCTACATGCCGAGGTGCTGGAGGAGCTCGGTCGTGCGGGACTGGAACGCGTCGTTGTCCAGGCTCTCGACGACCTCGCCCTGCGCGAGCAGGTTGTGGCGGTCCGCCACCGTGGAGGCGAACTTCACGTTCTGCTCGACGAGCAGGACGGCGACACCCTGGGTGCGGATGTCGCGGATGATCTGGCCGATCTGGCTGACGATCACCGGTGCGAGTCCCTCGCTGGGCTCGTCGAGGAGCAGGAGCCGTGACCCGGCCCGCAGGGGGCGCGCCATGGCGAGCATCTGCTGCTCACCACCGGAGAGCTTCGTGCCCGGGAAGTCGCGACGCTCGCGCAGCACCGGGAACTGCTCGTAGATCCGGTCCAGGCTCCACGACGCGTCCTTGTCGACCACCGGGGGGAGGCTGAGGTTCTCCTCGACGGTGAGGGTCGCGTAGATCCCCCGGTCGTCCGGGACCCACCCGATCCCCAACCGGGCCCGCTTGTCGGCGGACTTGCCGTCGAGGGTCGTGCCGTCGAGGGTGATCGACCCACGGGTGTTCTTGTGCAGACCCATGATCGAGCGCAGCAGGGTGGTCTTGCCGGCGCCGTTGCGGCCGACGAGGGTGACGACCTCGCCGGCGGAGACGTCGATGGAGACGTCGCGCAGCACCTGCGCCTCGCCGTGGAAGGCCGACAGCGTGTCGACCGTGAGCAGCCGCTCAGCCATGCTCGCCTCCCGACTCTCCGAGGTATGCCGTGATGACACGTTCGTCGTTCCTCACGTGGTCGTAGGTCCCCTCGGCGAGCACCTCGCCGGACTGGAGCACCGTCACCTGGTCCGCGAGGGACCCGACGACGTGCATGTTGTGGTCGACGAAGACGACCGTGCGACCCACGGACGCCTTCTTGACGAGGGCGATCGTGCGGTCGACGTCCTCGAGGCCCATCCCGGCCGTCGGCTCGTCGAGCAGCAGCAGCGCGGGGTCGTTGGCCAGGGCGAGGGAGATCTCGAGGGCGCGCTTCTGGCCGTAGGCCAGCGAGCCGGCGGTGACGCCACTGCGGTCGGCGAGGCCGACCTCGGCGAGCAGCTCCATCCCGCGCTTCCGGAACCGGCCCAGGCTCTTGCGCGACGTCCAGAACTTGTAGCCGAGGCCGGTGGGCGAGGCGAGCGCCAGCTCGAGGTGCTCGAGCAGCGTCATCTGCTCGAAGAGGCTCGTGATCTGGAAGGACCGGGCCACCCCGAGGTGGGCGATCTGCTCGGGCTGCCGGCCGGAGATGTCGTCCCCGCGCAGGAGGATCTGGCCCGACGTCGGGGTGAGGAAGCCGGTGAGCAGGTTGAAGAGCGTCGTCTTCCCGGCGCCGTTGGGGCCGACCAGCGCGTGGATGGTCCCCTCGGCGACGTCGAGGTTCACCGCGTTGACGGCGGTGAAGCCCCGGAAGTCCTTCGTCAGGTCGACGGTCCGCAGGATCGTCGACGGTGTCGACACGGACCCCGGGGACGTCGTGGACGTCGCGGTCGCGGACGTCGATGCGCCAGTCGTCACCAAGCACCTCCTCGTGCGTCACCGTGCAGAGGGCTCTGCAGGCGATGTGGCCTCACCCTAGGGCGACCGTCGGACCCCACCCATGTCCTCGGGCACCATCGTCCGGCGTGTCTCATGGATGCGCAGCCCATGCGGCTCGTGCCACGGGGCCCTAGGATCGCCCTCATGCCCGACACCGTCGACGCCGGCACGCGACTGCTCGAGTCGCTCGCCTCCGGCGCGTCGCCCGCCGACCTCGCCGCCATCGACGTCGACCCGCACGCCCGGGACCTCGCGATGCGCATCGCCGGTGCCTTCGACGTCCAGCGCCGACGCGAGCAGCAGCTCGCCGCGCTCGTCGACACCGCCCGCGAGCTCGCGTCGATGACCGACCCGTCCGTCGTGCTCGACGCGATCGTCCGCCGCGCCCGCGCGCTCATGGGCACCGACGTCGCCTACCTCACGCTCTACGACCCGGGCAACGAGGACACCTACATGCGGGCGACCGCGGGGTCGGTCTCCGCGCAGTTCCAGGTCGTGCGCCTCGACTTCGGCTCCGGCCTCGGTGGGCTCGTCGCCCAGTCACGCAAGCCGTACTGGACCGCCGACTACTTCGCCGACGCCCGCTTCATGCACACGAGCTCCATCGACGGCGCCGTGGGCGACGAGGGCCTCGTCGCCATCTGCGGAACGCCGCTCATCGTCAAGGACGAGTTCGTCGGCGTGCTCTTCGCCTCGAACCGCACGCCGCGCCCGTTCACCCACGACGAGGTCGCCCTGCTCGGCTCGCTGGCCGCGCTGGCAGCGGTGACGATCGTCCAGGTGCGCGCGGCCGAGGACTCGGCCCGGACCCTGGCCGCGCTGTCCGAGGCCACCGAGCGGGTCCACCAGTACGCCGCCGGCATCGAGCGCGCCGCCACCGCCCACGACCGGTTCGCGGAGATCGTGCTCGAGGGCGGCGGGGTCGACGACCTCACGGAGTCGCTCACCCAGCTCCTCGGCGGGTGGGCCCTGCTCCTCGACGAGGACGGTGTCCTGCGCAGCGTGGCCGGTGACGCCCCACCGACCGCCGACACCCTGCACGACCTCGCCGAGCACGTCGTGCGCCGGGCCGAGGGCGCCCGGCTCACCCGCGTCGGTGACGTCTGGGCGGTGGCGATCAGCGCGACCGAGACCCGGATCGGCTACCTCGTCATCGGCGACGTCTCGACGATGGACGAGTCCGACGAGCGCACCGTCGAGCGCGCCGCCGTCGTCACCGCCCTCGTCCTCCTCGGTGAGCGCAACCGCGCCGAGGCCCGCCAGCAGCAGCGCACCGACGTCGTCGCCGGTCTCGTCAGCGGGCACGGCGACCTCGCGGTCCTCTCCGCCGCGGCCCGTTCGCTCGGCGTCGACCTGCGCGAACCGAGCTGCCTGCTCGTCGTGCGCCGCGACGACGGCGGCCCGGCACGCTCGCTCGTCCTCGCCGTCAACGCCGCCCTGGGTGGACTGGGTCTCGTCGGCGAGGTGGACGGACACGCCGTCGCCCTGGTGCCCGGCTCGGACCCGGGACCCACCGCGGCCGAGCTGGCGCAGCGGCTCTCCCGCACCAGCGTGGTGACCGTCGGCGCCGCCGGTCCGGTGAGCGAGGGGGCGGGCGCGAGCGCCGGCCGCATCCTCGACGACTTGGCGGGAGCGCACACCGAGGCCCTGCGCACCGCGGAGGCGCTGGTCGCCCTCGGGCGTCGCGGCGACGGGGCCTCGGCCGCCGAGCTGGGCTTCGCGGGACTCATCGTGGGCACCCGGCCCGAGGTCGCGGCATACGTCCACTCCGTCCTCGGCGCGCTGGTGGACTACGACGCGGCGCGGGGCACGGACCTCGTCGGCACGCTCGAGGCCTACTTCCTCGCGGGGGCGAGCCCGCGGCACGCGGCGACGCGGCTGCACGTGCACACCAACACGGTCGCGCAGCGGCTGGAGCGGATCAGCCGCCTCGTCGGTGACGCCTGGCAGTCACCCGAGCGCGCCCTCGAGCTGCAGCTCGCGCTCCGCCTGCGTCACCTCGTCGCGAGCTGACCGTCGACGGCGTCGGCCAGTGCCGTGATCGCCGTCGGCTGGAGGATGACCGAGTAGTGGTTCGCGCCCGCGACCTCGCTGGTGCGCAGTCCCGCGGGGAGGTCGAGCGCTCGCAGCCGGGCCTCGTCGTAGAGACCCTGCGGTTCGTCGAGGAGCCCTCGCTCGGCGAAGAGGAGCTGGGTGCCCACGCCGGCCTCGACCGCGCGCCGCGCTGCGGTGTGCGCACCGGGGTCCGAGAGGACGTCGCGCCCGTCGGCCCGGACGGCGTCGAGGACGCAGCTCGAGCGCCAGCCGTCACCGTGCTGGACGAGGTCATGCTCGAGGTAGCGCTGCAGCCACCCCCCGGTGGGGCCGGCCAGCAGCGGCCCCACGGCCGGGTGGCGACGCCAGAACGCGAGGTGGTCCTCGGGAGAGTCGAAGACCATGGACAGCCGCGCCATCGCCGGACCGAGGACGGCGGAGAGCGCATGGTCGGCGTCGCGGCCTGCGGCGGTCGCGAAGGCCAGTCCCCCGTCGACGAGGACGAGGGACCGGTAGCGGTCGGGGTCCTCCGCCGCGGCGAGGGCGGCGACGAACGCGCCCATCGAGTGGCCGACGAGGATCGGACGCCCCCCGAACGCGGACGCGATGGCGAGGGTGTCCTGCGCGTGGACCGCCAACCCGTAGGGCCCGGGGACGTCGCGGCTCGCCCCACGCCCGCGCAGGTCCGGTGCGAGCAGCCGCACGGTGCCCACGCCGTGGCGCCGCACGAGCTCGTCGGCCAGGGCCTGCCAGGCGAGCCCGTTGGCGGTGATGCCGTGCAGGGCGAGGACGACGGGCACCTCGGACCGGCCCGCGCCGGGGATGAGGTCGTGGACCGCGAGGGTCCCCGTCTCGACCTGCACCGTGAACGCGGGCTCGACCCTCACTGGCCGCCACCTCCACCCAGGGCCGCCCGGTGCCGCCCCGCGACGACCGTATGCCGTGCGCTCGCCCCGGCGCATGGGCTGCGGCACCACATCCCAACCCGTTCTGTGTGCGAGTGGCCGGAGGTGCGGGAGAGCCATCGCTCGCCCACGTCGGGCGAGTCCGGGTCGACCGTCGGACGGGGACCGGCCCGCGGGCGAGCCCCCCGGCGAGTGTGCCCGTTCACGCCCGCGTCTGACCCAGTTTCGGCAGGATGCAACCAAACGCACCCTCCCGTGAGTCGTCATGGTGAAAGGGAAGGGAGCCGTCGCATGAGCGACCTCGAGATCCAGGAGCTGTACGCAGGGTCGTACCGCCGCCTGCTGGGGCAGCTCATCGGCGTCACCGGGAACGTCGCGGAGGCTGAGGACGTGGTCCAGGAGGCGTTCGTCCGTGGACTCGACCATCCACGCCGTCTGCTCGCGGCTGACAATCCCGAAGCATGGCTCCGCACGGTTGCCGTCAACCTCGCTCGCAGTCGCTGGCGCCGAGCCCAACGTCTCATCGGCCTCGCCCCACGCATCCTCCATGATCCGCCCGTGGCGGACACCGATGGGCACGTCGTACTCATCCAGGCGCTGCGGCGCCTCCCGGCAGGGCAGCGCGAGGTCATCGCGCTGCATCACCTCGCCGACCTGACGGTGGAGCAAGTGGCCGACACGTTGGGACTGCCGACCGGCACGGTCAAGGCTCGACTGTCGCGTGGTCGGGTCGCCCTCTCCGCGCTGCTCGTCACGGAGGAACCCCATGTCTGAGTTCACGACGTTGCGCGAGGCTGTCGAAAGCCTCGCCGCCCGAAGCCCGATGCCAGACCTGGAGGGACTCGAGCGTCGAGCCGTCCGGCGCGGCCGTCGCCGCATCGCGGTGGGTTCTGTCGTCGCTGCCGTCGTCGCGGCGGTGATCGCAGGCTCGGCACTGTCCGCGACCGGTCCCGACGACCCACGGACGCTTCCGGCAGGTCCTGCGCGGCCGGCCCCGCCGACCCTGGCCGAAGGGGTTCCAGAGGATGCCGTCTGGTTCGACCGCCACGGCCTCCACCGGGGTGACGTCGTCGAGCGCACCCCCGTCGACATCATCGTCCCCGAGCGGCCGGTCCCCCAGGAACCTGGCGGGGTGTTTCCCCAGAAGGGTTCGCTGGCCCTCGTGCGCAGCGGAGCGCTCTATGGTGACCCGGCCACGAAGGACGTCTGGTTCCACCCCTGGGGTGGAGCTCCACGCATCGTGGGACGGGACTCGGCGTCCGGTCCCGGTGGCGACCCCGACGGCGATACAGCCGCCTGGTTCGAGGGGGCCCACCCTTCCACCGCCTCGCCAGGGAAGCTGGTCGTCTATGACACGGCCTCCGGCCGGGAGCTGTCGCGAACCGAGCAGGAGTCGGGAGCGATCGACTGCTCCGGCATCTGTGGTGATCACAGCCCTCCCGGGAACGGCTTCCTCCAGGTGGCCGCGGACCGCGTGGTGTGGGTGGCCCCGTCGAGGGACTTCGGCCCGGTCGTCTACGACTTCGACGTGCGCACCCAGAGAACGACCCAGCTTCAGGACCGGGTCCGGGACGTGCACGACGGGGTGCGCCTCAGCGGTGAGCCGACCCTCACGCTCACGGCGCCCGGGCGGGACGACGTTCTCCTGACGGAACTCGAGGCGTATGCCCGGCTCAGCCCGAGCGGGCGCTTCGTCCTCGGGCTCGAGGACTCGCCCGCACGCCACGGCGCAACGGTCCTCGACACGAGGACTGGTGAGCTGTGGCGAGTGCCCAACGACCAGTACCCGTGGATCGCCTGGTCGTACGACGACGTCGCCATGCTCGACGTGGATGACGGCCTCGTCGCCTGCGAGGCCGCCCGACAGCTCTGCGAGCGCGTCCCTGCTGAGCGCCCGTTCCTCATGCCAAGCAACTGAGACGCGCCCCGTCGGAGGGCACCGGGGTGGCGCAGCCGCGGACGTGGGCGAGCAGCGTCGCCGTGATGGCCTCGGGTGTCAGCACGACGCGGTCGAGCACCTGACCGCGGGAGCCGTGACCGAGGAACTCGCGCGGCAGCCCGAAGAGGTCGATCGGGACGTCGATGCCACTGTCCCGCAACGCGGCCGACACGTGTGAGCCGACGCCGTACCCGGCGGCGAAGAGCACCTCACGTCGACCCCGGAGCGAGGCGATGACGGCGTCCAGCGCGGAGTCGTGGTCGCCGCCCGCCTGCTGGCTCCGCAGCTGGTGCGGACCGTTGGACACGAGCAGGGACGGAACCCCGGCCGCTCGATCGCGGCGGTGTGCCCGAAGTCCTCCCGTCGAGGAGTGACACCTTCTCCTCGAGCGTCAGCTAGGCGAGGGCGCGCTGGACGTCCAGCCCCAGGTCCAGGCGCAGGATGATCTCGCCGTCGGGGTCCACGTCCCCCCTCGGGGTGAAGCCGAGCCGGGCGTAGAAGCCGGCGGGCCCGCCCTCACCCTGCCCGTGGCTGGTGAGGAGCTCGGTGCCCCCGTTGGCACGCACCAGGTCCACCACCTGGCGCACGACCTCCCGGCCATGGCCATGGTGTTGGTGCCGGTGGTCGATGAGGAGCTTCCACAGGAACCACGGCCCGTTGATGTCGGGAGGCTGGGGTGCCACGTCCCAGCTCATCATGACGAACCCCACGGGCCGTTCGTCGGCGTAGACGGCTCGGTACCACGGGTTGCCCTCCGGGCAGTCCGCGGCCTCCTCCATCGAGTCCGCCACGGAGCTCACGAAGCGTTCCTGCTCGGGCGTGGTGCGCAGCGCCAGCACCGACTCGAGGTTGGTCGGGGTGATCTGGCGCAGCGTGAGCGTCACAGCCGAAACGATAGCGCCGGATGCGTCCGTCCGCCGGGGCCTGAGGCGCGCGGTGCGCTGGCGCGCTGAGAGTCGGCGCCGGCGAAGGAGCTTCGCTTCCGGTGATGCCCACCGTGCCAGCTCACCAGCATGACGGTGGCGTCGTCCTCGAGGGCGTGCCCGGTCGCCTCCAGGACGCTGTCCGCGAGTCGACGAACCGCCTCGCGGGGGTGCAGGTCCCGGGTCTCGGCGATGGCCACCGACAGGTCGATCCCCGCGGCGTTCCGTTCGAGCATCCCGTCGGTGACGAGGACGATGCGGTCCCCGGGCTCCAGTGCCGTCGTGGTGCTGCGGAAGCGCGTGTCGCCGAAGAGTCCGAACGGGGGGTCCGAAGGGAGGGCGAGGGTGGTGACCACTCCCGCGCGCAGCAGGAACGGAGCCACGTGTCCGGCATTGACGAGCTCCAGCGCGCCGCTGCGCAGGTCCAGACGCCCAATGAGACCGGTGACGAAGTCGTCGAGCGAGTTGTCGGCCGAGTGAGCCGCCAGCGCGGCGTTGGTGGCCGACGCCTGCTCGAGCAGTGACGCGCCCCGCCGTCGTGCGCCGCGAAGACCGCTCACGCACAGGGTGGCCGTCAGGGCAGCGCCGACGCCGTGCCCCATCGCGTCCGTCATCGACAGGTGCAGCACGTCGCGAGCCAGGCTGTAGTCGAAGGTGTCCCCGGCGATCTCCGCGGCGGGCTCCAACCAGGCCGCGAGGGTGAAGGCACCGGCCTCGCACGTTCTCGGGCCGGGGAGCAGCCGCTGCTGGATCTCGGCGGACAGGCTCGAGGGACGGCTGCGCTGGCCCCACTCGTACACGTCGGTGTGTCTGCGGTTGGCGATCGCCACGAACGCCACCAGGTGGGCAAGTCTGGCGATCTCTGCCAGGGCGTCAGGGTCCGGCGCCTGCGGCACGCAGAGCTCGAGCAGGCCGATGACCTCCCCACGTTCGGTCATGGGGGCGAGGACCGTCCATTGGGGCGGCCCCGACCCGGGCCCGGTCTCGGGCGGCAGGACCTGCACGGTCTGGGTGCGCACCGCCCGCTCGGCAGGCCCCCCGTCCAGCGACACCATGACGGCCCGCTCGCCGGCGTCGCGGCGTTCGCCGGGCGGCGGTTGCTCGACGTCCGCGGCGCCGTCGGGGTGCAGGAGTGGGACGTGTGAGAGGCGCACCAGGGCGCGCCCGGACAGGTCGACGATGAGGAACGACACCTCGGTCGCACCCATCGCCAGGCCCAGCTCCCGGGTCACCGCCTCCACGGCGTCGACCGGCGAGGCGGCCTCCGCGGCGTCAAGCACCCGCCACAGTCTCCCGGTCGACTCGTCATGCGCCATGGGCCGGAGCATAGGGGCGGCAACGTGCGACCGCCCGGAACACGGGGCACGCCGCCACGGGAGACCGCTCGCCCGGCGGGACCGGTGGGTCAGGCGTGTCAGCCCAGGCGGAGGGACCTCCGGTCGACCCAGCGAGGCGTCGTGGCCCGGTAGGCCTCGTATGCCGTCCCGAACTTCTCGAGGAGCGCCGTCTCCTCCGCGCGGATCTGGACGCGGTCGATGAAGACGACGAAGCCGACCGCGGGGAGGAGTGCTGCCCACGAGCCCCGTCCGACCGCGTGCGCCAGCAGCAGTCCGGCCATGCCCACGTACATGGGATTGCGACTGGCGGCGTTGGCACCGCCGGTGACGAGCACGGTCGCCTGCTCGGGTCGGAACGGCTCGACGGTGGTTCCAGCGCGCCGGAAGCGGTTCGATGCCGCACCGGCCATCGAGAAGGAGACCAGGGAGAGGGTGGCCGCTACCGCACGGCGACTCGTGCTGGGCGGACGCGCTCCGTCCGAGAGCGCACGTTGGACGAGGGCCGCACCGACGGCCACTGCCGGCGGAGGGATGCGTGGCACGGTGTCCACCCTTTCGGTCGAGGCTGGTTCGTGTCGGCGCCAGCCGTCACCCGAGTGGGAACCCCTTGCCGGGCAACCCCACTGCGACACCTCGCTCCGAAGGTAGGTCCTCCAGTGTCCTCTCGATGCGCTCGGCGGGTCAACGAGGCAGACGTCGTGCTGAGCGGTGGCCGGCGCCACCGCTCGGGGCGGACGGTGTCGCGTCCGTTCGACCCCGGTCAGCCGCGGCAGGAGGCGAGCAGCCGGGCGGCGATGGCCTCCGGGGTGAGACCCACGCGGTCGAGAACCTGACCCCGGGAGCCGTGGTCGAGGAACTCACGCGGAAGCCCGAAGAGGTCGATCGGGACGTCGATCCCCCTGTCGCGCAGGGCTGCCGACACGTGGGAGCCGACACCGCCGGCGAGGGAGTTGTCCTCGACCACCGCGACCCGGCCGGCGTCGCCGGCGAGCTCGTCGAGCACCGGGTTGACCGGCAGCGCCCAGACCGGGTCGACGACCCGCACCCGCAGGCCCTCGGCACCGAGCTTGTCGGCAACGGTGAGCGCGGTCGCGGCCATCGAGCCGACCCCGACGATGAGGAGGTCGACCGCACCCTCGTCCGGCTCCATGAGGACGTCGACCCCCCCGACACTGCGCACCGCCTCGATCGGGTCGGCCACCGACCCCTTGGGGAAGCGGATGACCGAGGGGGCGTCGGCGATGTCGACAGCCGCACGGAGCGCGGCGGGGATCTGCTGCCCGTCGCGGGGGGCCGCGAGGTGGAGCCCGGGCACGATCCCGACGAGCGACATGTCCCACATGCCGTGGTGCGAGGCGCCGTCGGGCCCCGTGATGCCGGAGCGGTCGAGGACGAACGTCACCCCGGCGCGGTGCAGGGCGCAGTCCATGAGGAGCTGGTCGAAGGCGCGGTTGAGGAAGGTGGCGTAGATCGCGACGACCGGGTGCAGGCCGGCATACGCCAGGCCGGCGGCCATCGTCGTCGCGTGCTGCTCGGCGATGCCGACGTCGAACGTCCGCTTCGGGAAGCGCTTCGAGAACGCGTCGAGCCCCACCGGGATCATCATCGCCGCGGTGATGGCGACGATGTCCTCGCGCTCCTCCCCCAGCTCGACGAGGGCGTCGCTGAACTCCTCGGTCCAGCTGCGCCCGGAGATCTCCAGGGGCAGCCCGGTCTCGGGGTTGATGACCCCGACGGCGTGGAACTGGTCGCTCTCGTCGTTGATGGCGTGGTCGTAGCCCTTGCCCTTCTGGGTGATCGCGTGCACGAGCACCGGCCCCCCGAAGGCGCGCGCCCGGCGCAGCGCCTGCTCCAGCGCCGCGATGTCGTGGCCGTCGACCGGGCCGACGTACTTGAGTCCGAGGTCCTCGAAGAGCCCCTGCGGGGCGACGATGTCCTTGATCCCCTTCTTCATCCCGTGGAGGGTCTCGTACATCGCTCCCCCGACGACGGGCGTGCGGTGCAGCGTCGACTTGCCCCAGTCGAGGAACCGCTCGTAGCCGCGGGTCGTGCGCAGCGTCGCGAGGTGGTCGGCGAGCCCGCCGCGGGTCGGCGCGTAGGAGCGCTCGTTGTCGTTGACGACGATGACGAGCGGCAGGTCCGACTCGGCGGCTATGTTGTTGAGCGCCTCCCAGGCCATTCCGCCGGTGAGCGCGCCGTCCCCGATGACCGCGACCGTGTGCCGGTCGCGCCGACCCGCGACGACACGGCCGGCGGCGATGCCGTGCGCCCACGAGAGCGAGCTCGAGGCGTGCGAGCTCTCGACGACGTCGTGCTCGGACTCGGCCCGGCTCGGGTAGCCCGAGAGCCCGCCCTGCTTGCGCAGCCCGGAGAAGTCATGGCGCCCGGTGAGCAGCTTGTGCACGTAGGACTGGTGACCGGTGTCGAAGACGACGGCGTCGGTCGGACTGTCGAACACCCGGTGGATCGCGATGGTCAGCTCGACCACACCGAGGTTGGGTCCGAGGTGGCCGCCGGTGCGGGAGACCTCGTCGACGAGGAACGTCCGGATCTCCTGGGCCAGGGTCGCCAGCTCGGGTCGGGTGAGGTCCGTGAGGTCACCAGGGCCCTGGATGCGCTCCAACACGCTCACACGCTCTCCCTCTCGCTGCCGTGGTCCATCCGCCCAAGTCTAGGTGCTGGCCGGGGTCGCGCCCGCTCGGGCAGGGCTCTCGGCGCGAACCCTCACCGGTGCGTCAGGAAACTCTCACAACCTCGGCACGAACGCGTGCCCCTGCAGGGCCTCCAGCAGCAGCCCGGCCGCCCGACGGGCCGCGAGCAGCCGGGCGCCCTCGGCCTCGAGGGCGGCCAGCGCCGCGGCGATCCCCTCCGGCTCGACGTGGTCCGCGAGGTCGACCCGCAGACCCCGGTATGCCGTCCGCATCGCTCCCAGTTGGCCGTCGAGGTGGTGCGTGGCCACCCAGGCGAGGGCGAGCGGGTGGCGGCGCCACACGGCATACATGCGGTACTCCGACGGGCAGTGGTCGAGCAGCCAGCCCACGGCCGGCATCTGCCAGCCGGGCGCGTCCGGCGGTGGCACCCGGGCGGGCCACCCCGGCGGTCCGCTGCGGGCCCCGCCCGGTGCGCCGGGGCTGGCGGCCCGCCGCAACGGGGGTGCCGGATTGTCGAACATGCGTTCGATTCTAGCCCTCTTCGCCCCCGACCGGCGGGTCCCGGGGCCGGGCCACATCGTGGACCACCTGAGACGCAGCCATAACTCGGTCTTATGCTTCCCATCAACGTTTCCACCCCATTGAGGATCGAGGACCCATGACGAGCGTCGCCTCCGGCAGCCGCGCCCTGCGGCCGCCTCGCACCGGGCGGTCCAACGGCCAGTGGGCCGTCGACGGTCGCGAGCCGCTCAACCCCAACGAGGCGTTCAAGGCGCAGGACAACGGTCTCAACGTCCGCGAGCGGATCGAGACGATCTATGCCCGCGACGGCTTCGACGCCATCTCCGGCGACGACCTCCACGGCCGGTTCCGCTGGTGGGGCCTCTACACGCAGCGCAAGCCCGGGATCGACGGCGGGCGCACCGCCTCGCTCGAGCCGCACGAGCTCGAGGATCGCTACTTCATGCTCCGCGTCCGCACCGACGGACAGCTCCTCTCCCCCGACCAGCTGCGCGTCCTGGGGGCCATCTCCACCGACTTCGCCCGCGAGAGCGCCGACATCAGCGACCGCCAGAACATCCAGTACCACTGGATCGCCATCGAGGACGTCCCCGAGATCTGGCGCCGGCTCGAGGCCGTCGGTCTCCAGACGACCGAGGCCTGCGGCGACACGCCCCGCGGCTTCCTCGGCTCCCCCGTCGCGGGAGTCGCCGCGGACGAGATCATCGACCCCACGCCGGTCATCCGCGAGATCACGTCGCGATGGCTCGGCGACGAGGAGCTCTCCAACCTCCCGCGCAAGTTCAAGACCGCCATCACGGGGCACCCGAGCCTCGACGTCGTGCACGAGATCAACGACATCTCGCTCGTCGGCGTCGTCCACCCCGAGCTCGGCCCCGGCTTCGACCTCTGGGTCGGCGGTGCCCTCTCGACCGCGCCACGGCTCGCCGAGCGCCTCGGCGTCTTCGTGTCCGAGGCCGACGCCCCCGACGTCTGGCACGGCGTCGTCTCGATCTTCCGTGACTACGGCTACCGCCGGATGCGCACCAAGGCCCGCCTGAAGTTCCTGCTCGCCGAGTGGGGCCCGGAGAAGTTCCGCGAGATCCTCGAGACCGAGTACCTCGGTCGCGCGCTCCCCGACGGCCCGGCGCCCGCACCGGCGAAGGGTCCCGGCGACCACGTGGGCGTCCACGCCCAGAAGGACGGTCGCTTCTACGTCGGCGCGGCACCGACGGTGGGACGGGTCAGCGGAACGATCCTCACGAGCCTCGCGGACCTCGTCGAGCACGTCGGCGGCGACGGGGTGCGGCTCACCGCCCACCAGAAGCTCGTCGTCCTCGGCGTCCCCGAGGCCGGTGTCGAGGAGGTCGTCACCGGCCTCGAAGGTCTCGGGCTCACGGCCACGCCGAGTCCGTTCCGCCGCTCGACGATGGCGTGCACCGGCATCGAGTACTGCAAGCTCGCGCTCGTCGACACCAAGGACACCGCGACGGTCGTCATCACCGAGCTCGAGAAGCGCCTGGCCGGCATCGAGCTCGACACGCCGATCTCGTTGCACGTCAACGGGTGCCCCAACTCCTGCGCCCGGATCCAGACCGCCGACATCGGCCTCAAGGGGCTCATCACGACCACGGACGACGGCGAGCACGTGCCCGGGTTCCAGGTCCACCTGGGCGGAGGACTCGCCTCCCCCGAGCGCGACGAGGCCGGTCTCGGCCGGACGGTCCGCGGCCTCAAGGTGCAGTCGGCCGACCTCGCCGACTACGTCGAGCGGGTCGTCCGGAGGTTCGTCGAGCAGCGCACTCCCGGTGAGTCGTTCGCCACGTGGGCCCACCGCGCGACCGATGAGGAGCTGGCATGAGCACCGTCACCACCCGGAGCACCCGGCGCAGCGAGGAGGAGCTGCGGGCCCTGGCCGTCGAGGGCTCCCTCCTCGACGACACCGATGCGGTCGGCGTCGCGCGCTGGGCCGCAGGGACCTTCCCCGGCACCCTGGCCGTCGCCTGCAGCATGGCCGAGGGCGTCCTCCCCCACCTCGTCTCGCAGCACGCACCCGGCGTCGACGTCCTCTTCCTCGAGACCGGCTACCACTTCTCCGACACCATCGGCACCCGCGCCCGGGTGGCCGACGAGCTCGACGTCACCGTCGTCGACGTCCTGCCCGAGCTGACCGTGGCGGAGCAGGACGCGAGGTTCGGCCCCCGCCTCCACGACCGCGACCCGGTGGCCTGCTGCGCGATGCGCAAGATGGAACCGCTGGCAAGGACCCTCGCCGGCTACGAGGCCTGGGTCACCGGGGTGCGCCGCGACGAGGCGCCGACCCGGACCCACACCCCGCTCGTGACCTTCGACGAGAAGCACGGCCTCGTCAAGGTCAACCCCCTGGTGACGTGGTCGCTCGACGACGTCACGGCATACGCGATCAACCACGCGGTCCCGGTGAACCTCCTTCTCTCCGACGGTTACCCGTCGATCGGGTGCGAGCCCTGCACGAAGCGGGTCGCCCCCGGCGAGGACCCCCGGTCCGGCCGCTGGGCCGGGCTGTCCAAGACCGAGTGCGGGATCCACACGTGAGCGCCTCCGTCACCGCCCAGCCGGCGGTGGACGACACCGTGACGCACGACGAGCACGTCCTGGGCCAGCTGGACGCCCTCGAGAGCGAGGCGATCCTCATCATCCGCGAGGTCGTCGGCGAGCTCGAGCGACCGGTGCTGCTCTTCAGCGGCGGCAAGGACTCCGTCGTCATGCTGCACCTCGCCGCCAAGGCGTTCTGGCCGGCACCGATCCCGTTCCCCGTCCTGCACGTCGACACGGGCCACAACTTCCCCGAGGTCCTCGACTACCGCGACGCGACCGTCGCGCGGCTCGGCCTGCGCCTCGAGGTGGCCAGCGTCCAGGACTGGATCGACGACGGACGACTCAGGGACCGTCCCGACGGCACCCGCAACCCGCTCCAGACCCTCCCCCTGCTCGACGCGATCACGAGCCACCGCTTCGACGCGGTCTTCGGCGGCGGCCGGCGCGACGAGGAGAAGGCCCGCGCCAAGGAGCGCGTCGTCAGCCTGCGCGACGAGTTCGGCCAGTGGGACCCGCGCACCCAGCGGCCCGAGCTGTGGAACCTCTACAACCCCCGGCACGCCCCCGGCCAGCACGTCCGGGTCTTCCCGATCTCGAACTGGACCGAGCTCGACGTCTGGCGCTACATCGAGCGCGAGGCCATCGACCTGCCCGGCCTCTACTACTCCCACGAGCGCGACGTCTTCGAGCGCGACGGCATGTGGCTCGCCGTCGGCCCGCACTCGCAGCCGCGCGACGGCGAGGACGTCCGGACCCGCACGGTGCGCTACCGCACGGTCGGTGACATGTCGTGCACCGGCGCCGTCCTCAGCCAGGCCCGCACCGTCGCCGACGTCGTCGTCGAGGTGGCCGCCTCGACGCTCACCGAACGCGGGGCCACCCGGGCCGACGACCGGATGTCCGAGGCTGCCATGGAGGACCGCAAGAAGGAGGGCTACTTCTGATGCCGACCCTGCTCCGCCTGGCCACCGCCGGCTCCGTCGACGACGGGAAGTCCACCCTCGTCGGCCGCCTCCTCCACGACACCAAGAGCGTGCTCGCCGACCAGCTCGCCGCCGTCGAGCGCGTCTCACGCGATCGCGGACTCACCGCCGCCGACCTCGCCCTCCTCACCGACGGGCTGCGCGCCGAGCGCGAGCAGGGCATCACCATCGACGTCGCCTACCGCTACTTCGCCACGGCGCAGCGGTCGTTCATCCTCGCCGACTGCCCCGGCCACGTGCAGTACACCCGCAACACCGTCACCGGGTCGAGCACCGCCGACGTCGTCGTCCTCCTCGTCGACGCCCGCAAGGGCGTGGCCGAGCAGACCCGCCGACACCTCGCCGTGACCGCACTGCTGCGGGTCCCGCACGTCGTCGTCGCGGTGAACAAGATCGACCTCGTGGACGACGCGGAGGCCGTTTTCGCCCAGGTGAGCCGTGACGTGCGCGCAGTGGCCGAGCAGCTCGGCATCGCCGACGCCCACGCCGTCCCCGTCTCGGCACTGCTCGGCGACAACATCGTCGAGCCGTCCGCGAACACGCCCTGGTACGGCGGCCCCAGCCTCCTCGGTCTCCTCGAGACACTCTCCCCCAGCGCCGAGGCGGACGAGGAGCCGTTCCGCTTCACGGTCCAGCTCGCCATCCGGCCGCAGGGCGCCGCTCGCGACCCTCGTCACGTCGACTACCGCGGGTATGCCGGCCAGGTCACCTCCGGGGTCGTCGCGACCGGGACCCCGGTCGTCGCCCTCCCCTCCGGACAACGCACGACGGTGGTCGGCATCGACCTCGGCGAGGCCGAGCTGGTCGAGGCGGCCGCGGGGCGGTCGGTGACGCTGCGGCTCGCCGACGAGGTGGACCTCTCCCGTGGTGACACCCTCGTCGCCGCCGACGACGTACCGACCCTCACCCAGGACCTCTCGGGGGTCCTCTGCTGGCTCGGCGACACGGACCTGCGTCCCGGCGCCCGGGTCCTCGTCAAGCACCGGTCCCGCACCGTGCCCGCGATCGTCCGGACCATCGAGGGTCGACTGGACCTCGACACGCTCCGGACCGAGCCTTCGGACCGGCTGTCGCTCAACGACATCGGGAAGGTCGTCCTGCGCACGGCCTCGCCGTTGCCGATCGAGGACTACGCCCGAAGCCGTGCCGGTGGCGCGTTCCTCGTCATCGACCCCGCCGACGGAAACACCGTCGCCGCCGGGATGGCCCGCACCCCATGAGCCTGCCCCTGGCGCTCGACCTCACCGACCGCCTCGTCGTCCTGGTGGGCGGGGGGCCGGTGAGCGGACGTCGTCTCCACGCCTTCCTCGACGAGGGGGCCCTCGTCCGCGTCGTCGCCCCGTGGGTGTGCGAGGAGGTCGCGGACGCCCTGTCGGGCCGTGCGGACCGGGTGCAGTGGGTGCGGCGCGACTACTCCGGCCCCGTCGACCTCGACGACGCCTGGCTGGTGCACACGGCCGCGGGAGACCCTCACGTGGACGAGGCCGTGCGCAGGGACGCCGCCGCGCTGCGCGTGTGGTGCGTCGACGCGACCGACGCCTCCGCGACGAGGGCCAGCGTCCTCGCGCGCACGGACGTCACCACCCCCGACGGCGTCGTCACGGTCGCCGTGCACGCCGGCGGGGACCCGCGCCTCGCGACCACCGTGCGCGACGGCATCGACCTCGCCCTGCGGAGCGGTGGGATCGACCTGCGCCGACGTCGCCCCCGTGAGAGCGGGTGGGTCGCCCTCGTCGGGGGCGGCCCCGGCAGCGACGGGCTCCTCACCGCGCGCGGCCACGAGCTGCTCGCCTCGGCCGACGTCGTCGTCGTCGACCGCCTCGCCCCGCGCGGCGTCGTGTCCCGCCTCCCGGAGTCGGTGCGGGTCATCGACGTCGGCAAGACCCCGCACCACCACCCCGTGCCCCAGGACCGGATCAACGCGATCCTCGTCGAGGAGGCCGAGCGCGGCCACGGCGTCGTGCGCCTCAAGGGTGGCGACCCCTACGTCCTCGGCCGCGGCGGCGAGGAGCGCCTGGCCTGCGAGGCGCACGGCATCGCGGTCGAGGTGGTCCCGGGGGTCACGAGCGCGATCGCCGTCCCGGCTGCGGCCGGCATACCGGTCACGCACCGTGGTCTCGCCAAGTCCTTCACGATGGTCACCGGACACGAGCAGATCCCCTCCCTCCCCACGGGATCGGACCACACGCTCGTGCTGCTCATGGGCGTCTCGATGCTCCCTGACATCGCCCGGGAGCTCATCGCACAGGGGCGACCGACCGGCTGCCCGGTCGCCATCGTCGAGCGTGGCTTCCTCCCGACCCAGCGGGTGACGATCGGCGACCTCGGCGACATCGCCGACCGCGCGAGGGCCCGGGGCGTCGAGTCCCCGGCGGTCATCGTCGTCGGTGACGTCGTGTCCCTGGCCACCGCGGTCGATGACCCTCATCCGGACGAGTGGTTGCGCTAGTCCGTCAGTTGGGTATTGGGTGAGACCCAGGTCACAGTGACGTGGTCGGGAGGAGCCAAGGATGTCCAGTCACCAGATCCCGGTCTCGCGCCGGACGCGGCGAACGAGACGGCTGGTCGCCAGCGCCGGCGCGATCGCCCTCACGGCCGGTCTCACCGCGGCCTGCTCCAGCAGTCCGGAGGGGACGGTCGTCAACCTCTACGGTGGCGCCTCCGCGGTGAAGTTCGACGAGCTCATCAAGGCCTGCAACGCCGAGGCCGGCGGCAAGTACACCATCGTCGGGAACCTGCTCCCGAGCGACGCGGACGGGCAGCGGGAGCAGTTCGTCCGGCGCCTCGCCGCCAAGGACGACGGCATGGACCTCCTCGGCATGGACGTCACCTGGACCGCCGAGTTCGCCGAGGCCGGGTGGATCCGCGAGCTGACCGGCGAGAAGAAGGACGCCGCCGTGGAGGGGGTGCTCCAGCCACCGGTCGACACGGCCACGTGGAAGGACAAGCTCTACGCCATCCCCCGGACGACCAACGTCCAGATCCTCTGGTACCGCAAGAGCCTCGTGCCCGAGCCGCCCGAGACGTGGGACCAGCTCCTCGAGCAGGCGCAGGCCCTCAAGGACGCCGGCAAGACCCACCAGATCGGGTTCACCGCGGCCCAGTACGAGGGCTACGTCGTCAACATCAACAACGTGCTCAACGCCTACGGCGCCACCTTCGTCAACGAGGACAGCACCAAGGTGACCCTCGACGACAAGGCGGTCCAGGGACTCGGGCTGATGAAGAAGCTCGCGACGTCCGGTCTCGTCAGCGGGTCCCTGTCCAACGCGCAGGAGCCCGAGGTCTTCGCCGACCTGCAGGCGGGCCGATCGGCCTTCTCGCTCAACTGGCCCTACGTCCTGTCGGCGATGCGCACCGCCAACCCCGAGATCGCCGCCGACCTGGGCTACACGACGTTCCCGAGCGTCGAGGCCGGCCAGCCCCCCAAGGTGACCCTCGGTGGCATGAACTACGCGGTCAGCGCGTACAGCAAGCATCCGGAGGAGACCTACGAGGCGGCGATGTGCCTGCGCAACGAGGAGCACCAGGTCAAGGCCGCGATCGACGCCGGCGACGCACCGGTGCTCGAGAGCATCTACACGAGCAACGCCGACTTCCGGGAGCAGTACCCCATGGGTGACGTGATGCTCGAGGAGCTGAAGAACGCGGTGCCACGTCCGAGGACGCCGCTGTACCAGAACATCTCCACCCTGGTCTCGACGAACCTGTCACCCCCGGGGTCGATCGACCCGGAGGCCTCCACGTCCGAGCTGCGTGAGCTGATCGCGCAGAGCCTCGAAGGAAAGGGGATCCTGCCGTGAGCAGCAGCACGAATGCAGCCGAGGCCGCTGGAGCCAGGGTCATCGAGGGCGGTCTCGACGGCTCGAACACCGGCGGCGACGACGGCACCGAGATCGCGAAGAAGCGCTTCAGCGAGGGAAAGCGGGCCGAGCGCAACCTCGGGATCAAGCTCGTCGCCCCCGCGGTGATCATCATGCTGGCCGTGACGGCATACCCGATCTTCTACGCCCTGTGGCTGTCGCTCAACCGCGCCGACCTGCGCACCCCCGACGCCAACGAGTTCGTCGGACTCGAGAACTACGTCACCGTCCTGTCGAGCGGCATCTGGTGGCAGGCGTTCGGGATCACGATGTTCATCACGGTCGTCAGCGCCTTCTTCGAGCTCATCTTCGGGATGCTCCTCGCGATCGTCATGCACCGCACCATCGTCGGCCGCGGTCTCGTGCGCACATCGGCGCTCGTGCCCTACGCGATCGTCACCGTCGTGGCGGCCTTCTCGTGGCGCTTCGCGTGGACCCAGGACCTCGGTTGGCTGGCCGGCGACAACGCCCCACTCACCGGCAAGTGGTCCTCGATCGCGATCATCATCCTCGCCGAGGTGTGGAAGACCGTGCCGTTCATGGCCCTGCTCCTCATGGCGGGACTGGCGCTCGTGCCCGAGGACCTGCACAAGGCGGCGGCGATGGACGGCGGCTCGGCCTGGCAGCGGTTCTGGGCCATCACGGTGCCCCTCATCAAGCCGTCGATCCTCGTCGCGCTCCTCTTCCGCACCCTCGACGCGTTCCGGGTCTTCGACAACATCTTCGTTCTCACCGGCGGCGCGAACGAGACGGCGTCGGTGTCGATGGTGGGCTACAACAACCTCATCAGGGGGCTCAACCTCGGCATCGGGTCGACGATGGCGGTGCTGATCTTCCTGTCCATCGCCATCATCGCGTTCATCTTCATCAAGGTCTTCGGGGCCGCCGCCCCGGGGTCCGATGACGGCGGGAGGCGCTGACATGCAGCAGGAGACGACCCAGCGGAAGCTGACCTGGACGGCGGTCAACATCGTCGTGCTCATCTACGCGTTCGTGCCCGTCATCTGGATCATCTCGCTCTCGCTCAAGGACTCCGCGAGCCTCAACGACGGGAAGTTCCTCCCGGTGTCGCCGTCGTGGGCGAGTTACCAGCAGATCTTCGACAACCCGGACTTCACGCGAGCGCTCATCAACTCGATCGGCATCTGCCTCATCGCGACCTTCGTGGCGATCGTCTTCGGCACGATGGCGGCCTACGCCATCGCCCGTCTCGACTTCCCCGGCAAGAGGACGATCGTCGCGCTGTCATTGCTCATCGCCATGTTCCCGCAGATCGCCCTGGTCACCCCGCTCTTCAAGATCGAGACCGCCTTGGGGCTGTTCGACACCTGGCTCGGCCTCATCATCCCCTACATCACGTTCGCCCTGCCGCTGGCGATCTACACCCTCTCCGCGTTCTTCCGGGAGATCCCGTGGGAGCTCGAGAAGGCGGCCAAGATGGACGGAGCCACGCCCTACCAGGCCTTCCGTCAGGTCATCACCCCACTGGCGATGCCGGGCGTCTTCACGACCGCCATCCTCGTCTTCATCAGCTGCTGGAACGACTTCCTCTTCGCGATCTCGCTGACGTCGACCTCGGCCTCGCGCACGGTCCCCGCCGCCATGGCGTACTTCACCGGCGCCACGACGTTCGAGAAGCCGACCGGGCCGATCGCCGCCGCCGCCGTCATCATCACCATCCCCATCGTCATCTTCGTCCTGCTCTTCCAGCGACGGATCGTGGCCGGACTGACGTCCGGCGCCGTCAAGGGCTGAGCAGGGACCCGCACGCACCCGAAGGAGCAGCCATGGCTGAGATCGTCCTCGACAACGTCGTCAAGAGGTACCCGGACGGCGCGCTCGCCGTCGACAACTTCAACCTCGAGATCGCCGACGGGGAGTTCATCATCCTCGTCGGACCCTCGGGGTGCGGGAAGTCCACGACCCTCAACATGGTGGCGGGGCTGGAGGACATCACCCAGGGCCGCCTCCTCATCGACGGCGACGTCGTCAACGACAAGGCGCCCAAGGACCGCGACATCGCCATGGTGTTCCAGTCCTACGCCCTCTACCCGCACATGACGGTCGGCGAGAACATGGGCTTCCCGCTCAAGCTCGCCGGCGTCGACAAGGGGACGATCGCCAAGAAGGTCGGTGAGGCGGCGGAGATGCTCGAGCTCACGCAGCACCTCGACCGGCGCCCGTCGAACCTCTCCGGTGGACAGCGACAGCGCGTGGCGATGGGACGCGCGATCGTCCGCTCCCCCAAGGCGTTCCTCATGGACGAACCGCTGTCCAACCTCGACGCCAAGCTGCGCGTGCAGATGCGCACCCAGGTCTCGAGGATCCAGAAGAACCTCGGCACGACGACGATCTACGTCACCCACGACCAGACCGAGGCGATGACGCTCGGGGACCGGGTGGTCGTCATGCGCGGCGGGGTCGTGCAGCAGGTCGGCTCCCCCACCGAGCTGTACGAGCACCCGACCAACCTCTTCGTGGCCGGGTTCATCGGCAGCCCGTCGATGAACTTCCTGCCGGGACGGCTCGAGGGCGGCGGCAGGATCACCACGTCTCTGGGCGACGCCACGTTGCCCGACGAGCTCCGCCAGGCGCTCGACAAGGCCGCGTCGAGCTCGCAGGACGTCATCGTCGGCATCCGGCCCGAGCACTTCGAGGACGCCCGGCTCGTGCCCGAGGCCAAGGGAGGCGCGCGGTTCAGCGTGCCCATCGACATCGTCGAGGCGATGGGCTCGGACATCTACGCCTACTTCACCGTGCGCGGCGAGGGGGCCCACTCCGCCGACCTCGACGACCTCGCGGCCGATGCCGGCAACGACATGCACGGCGGCGACGGGACCTCGGTCACCGCGCGGCTCGACCCGGCGGCCCGCACCCGGCAGGGACAGGACGCCGAACTCTGGTACGACACCTCGCAGCTGCAGATCTTCGACGCCAAGACCGGGGACAACCTGCTCGAGGGCGTCACCCGCACCAGGACGGGCTCGGAGAACGCCCCGACCTGACCGGCCGTCAACCCTTCGCCCTGCCCTTGGCGTGGGCGATCTGCTCGAAGACCTCCTCGGACCACACATGCTCTCCGAAGAGCTGGTAGCGGGTGCCCGCGAGCCGCACGTAGGCATCCCCCTCCGCCTCGTGTGCCTCCACGAAGCCGCCGTCGCGGGCGAGCTCCATGACCATGGTGAACTCCTCGCAGTACCACCGGGCTGCGGCGTGCGACGCCGTGAGCAGGGTGCCCTCGCGGAACATCAGCCGCGCCGCCCACGCCTCGACCATCTCGGCGAGCAGCGGGTAGCTGAGGGGGTCCTGGCACCGCACCTCGGCGCGGGCGAGCCGGTCCAACGGGACCCGCTCGAGGAAGATCCGCCGTAGGTTCTTGCCGCGCAGGTCCCCGCGGTCGCGGATGCCGTCGGGCGCCAACGTCGTCCGGATCCGCGTGACGTCGGCCTCGATGAGGCTGTCACCGAGGGCGCGAACGACCGAGACCCGGTGGTGACCATCGCGCACGAAGTACATGTCGCCGACTTGGTAGACGTCGATCGGCGGGATCGGCTCCCCGCGGCGGACCGCCTCGGCCAGCCGCTCCCACCGCGCCCGGTTGCGCCCGGACGTGGGCCGGAAGCTCGGGTCGAACTCGCGCACCTTGTCCACCGACCCGACGATCTGGGCGACGGGGATGCTCTGCACCCCGAGCGACTGCTCCCCCCTGTTGCCGAGGGCCTTGAGGACCTCGTCCAGGGACAGCACGCGCGCCTCGTCGCCACGCACCTTGCGGGCGAGCCCGGACATGCGCTGCTGCCGTCGGACCTTGAGGAAGTCGGCCTCGGCGTCGGCCCGGGGGAAGCCGGTGTCAGAAACCATCGTCGGTGCCACCTCGCTCGATCTCGAACAGCCGCACCGGCACGACGTTGCGGACCGTGGTGCCGCCCACCCGTCGGTCGGGTCGGGGGTGTCCGTGCGGGTGGATGTGGCCGTGCAGCAGCCACGTGGGATGCAACCGGGCGAGGAGCCCGTGCAGCGCCTCGATCCCGACGTGCGGACCGTCCTCCTCGTCGCCCAGCCCCAGAGGTGGGGCATGGGTGAGGAGGATGTCGACGTCACGGCGCCCCCGGCCTCGCAGGCCCCACCCGCCGTGCGCCCGCCACGCGAGCCGGCGCGCCCTGAGGTGGTACTCGCGCTGCGAGTACATGTTGGGCCCCGGCCGGTAGCGAACGCAGCCACCGAGGCCGGCGATCCGCAGTCCGGCGACCTCGACGACGAGCCCGTCGACGTTGACCGCCCCGACCGGCCGCGGGGTGTCACAGGGCATCCCCGAGTCGAGGTGCAACCCTCCGCGCGAGAGCGTCGTCGTGCCGACGAGGGGGTCGTGGTTGCCCGGGACGAAGACCACCGGGGCGTCGACGGCCGAGGCGACCGACTCGATGTAGTCCCAGGGCAGGTCACCGGCGCTGACGACGAGCTCGGGTCGCATCCGGGTGAGCCGCTCCCCCACGAGGGAGTGGTCCACCTCGTCAGCGATGGCGAGGACACGCACCATCGCCCCAGTATGCCGGTGTGACCCGGAGGCGTCACCCAGCCGGCGACGACCTCGAGACCGCGTCCTGGCGTGGCTCTGCCGGGTCCGGCGCAGGAGTGCGCCGGACCCGGCTGAGTCGTGCTCGCAGCGATCCTTTGTCCGAGATTCAGCTCAGCTGGCGAGACCTCGGCGACGTGCACCCCTGAGCAGCAGGCCGCCGAACGCGAAGAGCGCGAGGGCGAGGCCCAGCAGCAGGCTCGCGTCGACCCCGGTCTGCGCCAGGTTGCCCGTGGGGGCCCCCATGGCCACCACGCCGGTCGGAGCGGATCGGACGATGCCGGCGCTGCGACTGGTCTGCGGAGTCCCGTCGTTGCGGACGCCACCGATGTCGGTGGGAGTCGTCGGCTCCGAGGGGTTGGCCGGGTCGGCCGGGTCCACGGGGTCCGTCGGGTCGACGGGGTTCGTGGGATCGGTCGGGTTCGCCGGGTCGGTCGGGTTCACCGGGTTGGTCGGGTTCACCGGGTCGGTGGGGTTGGCGGGCAGCACCGGCGGGGTCGAGCCGTCGGTCGTGCTGCCTCCGGTGCTGGAGTCGCCGATGACCGTGACGGCGTTGCCGCCGATCGTGACCGGAGCATTGACCGGGGCGATGACCTGGTTGCCGCCGAGGACCGAGTCCTCACCGGAGGTGATGACGTCACCACCGACGCTGTCGCCGACGGTGCCCGACGTGGTGTCGGAACCCTCGGTGCTGGAGTCGCCGATGACCGTGACGGCGTTGCCGCCGATCGTGACCGGAGCATTGACCGGGGCGATGACCTGGTTGCCGCCGAGGACCGAGTCCTCACCGGAGGTGATGACGTCACCACCGACGCTGTCGCCGACGGTGCCCGACGTGGTGTCGGAACCCTCGGTGCTGGAGTCGCCGATGACCGAGACGGCGTTGCCGCCGATCGTGACCGGAGCATTGACCGGGGCGATGACCTGGTTGCCGCCGAGGACCGAGTCCTCACCGGAGGTGATGACGTCACCACCGACGCTGTCGCCGACGGTGCCCGACGTGGTGTCGGAACCCTCGGTGCTGGAGTCGCCGATGACCGAGACGGCGTTGCCGCCGATCGTGACCGGAGCATTGACCGGGGCGATGACCTGGTTGCCGCCGAGGACCGAGTCCTCACCGGAGGTGATGACGTCACCACCGACGCTGTCGCCGACGGTGCCCGACGTGGTGTCGGAACCCTCGGTGCTGGAGTCGCCGATGACCGAGACGGCGTTGCCGCCGACGGTGACCGGAGCATTGACCGGGGCGATGACCTGGTTGCCGCCGAGGACCGAGTCCTCACCGGAGGTGATGACGTCACCACCGACGCTGTCGCCGACGGTGCCCGACGTGGTGTCGGAACCCTCGGTGCTGGAGTCGCCGATGACCGAGACCGCGTTCCCGCCGACCGTCACCGGAACCGTGACCGGGGCCGAGACCTGGTTGCCACCAGCCACCGAATCCTCACCCGAGGTCGACGACGTGCCACCCGAAGCGCCCGAGCTGGGAGCCGCGGAGGACGTCGTCGCCTTCGTGCTGCTGGAGTCGCCGATGACCGAGACCGCGTTCCCGCCGACCGTCACCGGAACCGTGACCGGGGCCGAGACCTGGTTGCCACCAGCCACCGAATCCTCACCCGAGGTCGACGACGTGCCACCCGAAGCGCCCGAGCTGGGAGCCGCGGAGGACGTCGTCGCCTTCGTGCTGCTGGAGTCGCCGATGACCGAGACCGCGTTCCCGCCGACCGTCACCGGAACCGTGACCGGGGCCGAGATCTGGTTGCCACCAGCCACCGAATCCTCACCCGAGGTCGACGACGTGCCACCCGAAGCGCCCGAGCTGGGAGCCGCGGAGGACGTCGTCGCCTTCGTGCTGCTGGAGTCGCCGATGACCGAGACGGCGTTGCCGCTGACCGTCACCGGGACCGTTACCGAGACGACGGACTGGTTCCCGCCGAGGATGCTGCCGACACCGGTGGTGTCGTCAGCCTGTGCCTGGGCGGAGAAGACGAGGCCTCCGCCGACGACGAGGGCGATCTTGAGCCCTCGCCTCATTGATGCGCGCATGGTGGTTCCTTCCGTGATTGATGTGGGTGAGCCCGCGAACGCGGGAACTGCTCGGACAGCGCCTGGGAGCAGGCGCCGGAGCGGCATCAATCAGGGCGGGAGCCCGGGTCCAGGGCGGGCCCCGGACAGGGCAGCGACGTGTGCGACGTCAGTGCGGCAGAGGAGCTGGTGGGCAAGGTGAGCGTGCTGGGGGCGGTTGCTGCATCCGGGGCTGCTGCGGAGCCCGCGGACCCCGTGGAACCCGATCCGGGGACGACGGCGGGACCGGGCTGCGACGGGGCGGGCGTCGGTGTGTCAGACGGACGGTGTGCACCGGTCGGCTGGACGACGGACGCGGCCCGCTCGACACGCGTGGAGTGCAGGGCTGCGGGTGAAGCCGTCGCCGAGGCTGCCGCCGCGCCGATGCGGTCGACGCCCACGGGGGCAGCCGGCACGGCCACGACGACGGAGGTCCCCGAGGTGGTGTCCGTCGGAAGAAGCTCGGCGCCGATGTCTGCTCCGGCCGCTCCCGGAACGTCGGTCACGGGAGTCGACGGAACGACGGCGGCCACGGGCTCGACGACGCCCACTGCGGGATCGAGCACCGGTGCAACGGGATCGAGCACCGAAGTCACGGGGTCGAGCACGGGGAGGATCGGAGTGACGACGGCGGCGGTCACCGGAGCAACGATGGGCTCGACGGCGCGAACCACGGCGTCCGTCGCTGGCTTCACGACGGACGTGGCCGTGGAGATCACGGCGCTGGTGCTCGTCGCGACGACCGCGACGGGCTCCGCCACCACGGCGGTCACCGCCTTGACAGGGTTGGTCACCACGGATTCGACTGTCCTGACAGGCTTCTCGACGACCGCGTTGGACTCAGCGACGACGCTGTCAACCACTGCGGTGGTGCTGCCGAGGACCTTCGTGACGGACGTCGAGGTCGGTTGCGAAGCCGGCGGAGGGTCGACGACCGCGGTTGTCGTGGCGACGACCTGGTGGACCGCACCACTCGCGCCGGTGGCGCCGAGAAGGCCGACGTCGTCGGCCCGTGCCTCCGTCGTCGAGGCGAGGAAGAACCCGAGGATCATGAACGCAGCGCCCATCACCAGCCTGACCAGGCCGATGCGAGACGACACAGCGCCCACGACACACCCCCCATTCCTGAACCCGTTGGAGTTCGATCATCGCAAGTCGAGCGCACATCTGACGGGAGCGCAACGGGCGAGAAAGGACGTGCGAGCGAGTGACTACTCGTCAGTACCACCCCCCTGAACTGCGGTTTTGTCTGAATTGCCTTGTACGACAGGGTCGCTCAGAGGTCGGCGTGTCGGACCGGCACCGCGAAAACCGCCCGAAAGATAGTCCTTCACCGGTGGCCGGATGTCAGCCGACGACGACCTCGAGCCCAGGTGCCTGCACGTCCACGACCTCTCCGTCTGCGTTCACCGAGACCGACACCTCGACGTCGCCGACCCGGATCCCCCGCACCGTCGTCGCGCCGAACGGCGCCGGGCTGATCGGGGCGATCGCGAGGGTGCGGTTCGGGGCGTCGGCGCTGAGGCCGAGCCCCACCTCGACGAGTGCGCCCGCAGAGGCCGCGGCCCACGCCTGCGGCCGACACGACGCGGGGTAGGGCACCGGGCGCCCCATGAGCAGCTCTCCCCCGAACAGCTCGGGCCACCGGTTGCCCGTCCACGAGCCGACCTCCACGAGGGCGCCGAGCACCCGTGCGGCCTCGTCCGTGAAGCCCTCCTGGGCCAGCCCGAGAGCCGCGATGGCGTTGTCGTGCGTCCAGACCGATCCGGTGTGGTAGCCGACGGGGTTGTATGCCGGGTTGTCCCGGGACAGGGTGCGCACCCCCGCCGCGCCGAGCATGTCCGGAGCGGTGAGGACGTGCGCCGTGCGTCGGGCCTCGGGAGCGCTGAGCACGCCCGTCCCGAGGACGTGTCCCATGTTGCTCCCGACCCCGTCGACGGGCCGGCCGTCGCCGCCGATCGCCATCGAGAGGTGGCGGACCGACGGAGAGTCGACCCAGAACCGTTCGCGCAGCGTGTCCGTCAGCTCGTCGGCCCACGTGCGCCACGGGTCGCCGGACTCACCGAGGACGGACTCGAAGAGGTGTGCCGCACCGCGAGCCGCCGCGACGGCATACGCCTGGGTCTCCACGAGGGCGATGGGAGCGTCGGCGATCGTGCCGTCGCTGCGGCGCATCGAGTCCCCAGAGTCCTTCCACCCCTGGTTCTCCAGACCGGAACCGGTCTCGTCGACGTAGCGCAGCAGCCCGTCCCCGCGCTCGGCCTCTGCGCGCATCCACGACAGGGCGGCACGGAGGTTCGGCTCAAGCTCGCGGACGACCTGCTCGTCCAGGCCCCACCGCCAGGCGTCGTGCAGCAGCCGGACCCAGAGCGGCGTGGCGTCGACCGAGCCGTAGTAGACCGGCGGCAACGTCATGCCCGTCACCGGGTCGACGTAGGTGCTGCGCCGCACCTCGTGCAGGATCTTGCCCGGCGCGGACGCGGTGGCGCTGTCATTCACCGTCCCCTGGCGACGCGCCAGTGCCCGCAGGGTCCCTCGGGCGAGGTCGGTGCCGAACGGGAGCATGAAGCGGGCCGTCCACAGGGAGTCGCGGCCGAACAGCGTGAGGTACCAGGGCGTCCCTGCTGCGGCGAAGACGTCCCCGGGCGACTCTGGGTCGGTGAGCAGGAGCCCGCGCAGGTCGACGAGCGACTGGGCCATGAGCCGTCCGGGTCGGGGGTCCGCGGACTCGATCGCCACACCATCCCAGTCGATCGCGTGCCAGCCGGCGTCGGTCGCGAAGACCGGGTTGCCGCGCCGCCGGCTCGTCACGCTGGTCCGCAAGGCCGCGGTGCTGCCCGGCCCGACCGTGGTCGACCAGACCCAGGTCGTGCCACCGTCGTCGTCGCGGCCGGCGGCCCCCTCGTCCGCCGTGAACGTCGTCGTGTGCCGCTCGTCCTCCCACGTCACACAGTCCCCCATGGCCAGGGTCGGGAGGACCTCGCCGGAGGCGCCTCCCTTGACCGTGGCCACGTCGGCGCCGTCACCACCGAGCCGGATCGAGAGCCGCACCTCGACGGGTGCCGCGGCGTGCGAGGCGATCGTCAACGTCTCGTGCATCCCCTGGTCCACCAGCACGCGTTCGCGGAGGAGCTCCACCGTCGGGTCCGCGCCCGCGTCCCCGAGTGAGCGGAGGAGGGTCGAGACCCTCGTCGTCGGGCCGGAGCTCGCCGCGGCGAGCCACGCCGGTCGCTCCCCCTCGACGCGGACCTCCCACACCGAGAGAACCCGGCGGTCGTCGACGAACAGGCCGGTGCCGGGACTGCCCGCGTCGCCGTGCCGGTCCGTCATGCTGGTGACGTTCCCCCGCACCGCGATCTCGAACTCGTGGAGCCAGGGCTGCACATAGCGGGTCATACGGACCCTCGATCCTCGGCGCCGAGATCGGCGCGCTGCATCACTTGACAGCCAAACGTGGTCGGGGTCACAGTGAGCACCTTAGCGATTTGAAGGTTCAAATTCGAGCGGATGCTCGGCAGGCCGATGATCGCACCGCTTCTCACCGTCGAGGAGGTCCGCCATGGCGACGCCGCCGTCCGCCCGCGCGCGCGCGACCGTCAACGACGTCGCCTCGGCCGCCGGCGTGTCGCGGCAGACCGTCTCGAACGCCCTCATGCACCCCGAGCGGGTCCGCCCCCAGACGCTGCAGCGGGTCCACGCCGAGATCGACCGGCTGGGCTACTCCCCCTCCACCGCCGCGAGCTCACTGCGGCAGCAACGGGCCGGCGCGGTGGGCATGGAGCTCACCGGGCAGGGGGCGGAGACGCTCAGCGACGCCTTGGCTCCGTTCCTCGTCTCGCTCACCATCTGCGCCCCGAGCCACGAGTGCCACATCGTGACGTTCGGGTCGGACCGGGGCGGCCCGGTCCTCGAGCAGTACCGCGAGATGTGGCGAAGCCGCCTCGTCGACGCCTTCGTCATCATGGACACCCACCACGACGACCCCCGCCCAGCGTGGCTGGCCGACCACGGGATCCCGTTCGCGTCGTTCGGCCGGGTCTGGGACGACCCCTCGTTCACCGCCTGGGCCGACGTCGACGGCCGCGCGGGGACCGACGCCGCGGTGGAGCACCTCGTGTCACGCGGCTACGGCCCCATCGGGTTCCTCGGCTGGCCCGCGGGCTCCCTCGTCGGCGACGAGCGCCACCAGGGATGGGTCGACGCCACGTCCCGCCACGACCGCGCGGACCCCTCCCTGCAGGCCACGACCGAGCAGCGGTTCCCCGACGCGATCGCCGCGGCCGGCCCCCTGGTCGAGCGGGTCGGGCGCGGCGGCGCGGTCGTCTGCGCCTCGGACATGCTCGCCCTGGCCGTCCACGAGGTCCTCCTCACCCGCGGGATGACACCGGGCCGAGACGTGGGGATCGTCGGCTTCGACGGCTCCCAGTCCGCCCGCGCCCACGGCGTCACCAGCATCGCCCAGCCCTACCGGGCCATCGCCGACGAGCTGCTCACCCAGGTCCACGACCAGCTGACGACCGGTCGTGGGCACGCCACCGGCTCCATGCTCACCCCGACCCTCGTCCGGGGCTCCAGCTCACAACCCTGATCTCCCACCATCCCTGCCACCCACCACCAGGAGAAGTCATGAACACCAACCGCGCTCGCCGCTCCCGCGCCGCCATCGTCTGCGCCGCAGGCGTCGTCCTCTCCCTCGCCGCGTGCGGCGGCGGAGGAGGGTTCGAGGAGGAGTCCTCGGCCCCGCAGCAGTCGACCGGACCCGCCAAGCTCCAGATCCTCATCGGAACCTCGGGTGACGCCGAGACCGCCGCGGTCAAGGCCGCTGCGGACGGGTGGGCGAAGAAGACCGGCAACACCGCCGAGGTCCTCGTCGCCTCCGACCTCAACCAGCAGCTCGGCCAGGGCTTCGCCGGTGGGACCCCGCCGGACATCTTCTACGCCGACGCGGCCCGCATCGGCGACTTCGCCAAGGCCGGGAACCTCTTCGCCTACGGCGACCAGGTCAAGGACGCGGGCTTCCTCGACAGCCTCATCAAGACCTACACGTACGACGACAAGCTGCAGTGCGCACCCAAGGACTTCTCGACGCTGGCGCTCGTCATCAACACCGACCTGTGGACCAAGGCCGGCCTCACCGACGCCGACATCCCCAAGGACTGGGCCGGTCTCGAGGCAGCCGCCACCAAGCTCACCAGCGGCAAGGTCACCGGCCTCGTCGTCAGCGGCGAGTGGGCCCGTCTCGGGGTCTTCATGCGGCAGGCGGGTGGCTGGGTCGTCAACGAGGACGGCACCGAGGTCACGGCCGACTCCGCCGAGAACCTCGCGGGGCTCACCCAGGCCAAGAAGATGATCGCGGCGGGGACGATGAAGTACGCCAAGGAGGTCGACTCCGGCTGGGGCGGAGAGGCGCTCGGCAAGGGCGTCGCGGCCATGACGATCGAGGGCAACTGGATCCGCGGCGCCCTCACCAAGGACTTCCCCAACATCAAGTCCAAGGTCGTCGAGCTCCCCGAGGGCCCCGCCGGGAAGGGCACCCTCCTCTTCAGCAACTGCTGGGGCATCGCCGCCAAGTCCAAGGCGCAGGCCGCCGCAGTCGACCTCGTCAAGACGCTGACGTCGACCACGCAGCAGATGGAGTTCGCCAAGGCCTTCGGCGTCATGCCGTCGACGAAGGAGGGCAGCCAGCAGTACGCGCAGCAGTTCCCCAACGACGCCGCCTTCGCCGCCGGCGGTGAGTACGGTCAGGGCCCGGTCAACGCCCCCGGGTTCGACCCGGTCATGGCCGCGTTCAACACCGACCTCGAGCAGCTGAAGGTCAAGGAGCCCAAGGCCATCCTCGAGAGCCTGCAGAAGAACGGCGCCTCCGCCCTCGGCGGGAAGTGACCGATGTCAACAGCCACCACACCCCGCCGCGGCCGGAAAGCTCCCGGCCGCGGCGGTACCCGCGGGGGTGAGACCACCGCCGGATGGCTGTTCACCGCCCCCATGCTCGTCATCCTCGGGATCTTCCTGTTCATCCCGGTGCTCATGGCCTTCTACGTGAGCCTGACCAGCTGGAACGGCAACGGCTCGCCGTTCACGGGTGGGGGCAACGCGAAGTTCGTCGGGGTCGACAACTACACCTCCCTCTTCGCCGAGGACGGTCTTCGTCGGCAGAACTTCATGCAGAGCCTCGGCAACAACTTCTGGTTCGTCTTCTTCGTCGTCCCCCTCCAGACCGCGTTGTCGTTCTTCCTCGCCATCATCGTCAACAACAAGTTCCTCAAGGGCAAGAGCTTCTTCCGCACCGCGTTCTACTTCCCCTCGGTGACCAGCTCCATCGCCATCTCGGTCGTCTTCATCTTCCTCTTCGCGAACTCGGGGGCGGTCAACGCCGTCCTGGGCAAGCTCGGGGTCGACGGCCCGGCGTGGTTCAGCGACTCGCGTGGGCTGTTCCACATCGCCGCCGGAGGGGTCGGCGTCGACACGGCCCCGGGCTTCGCCCAGGCCGAGGTGTTCGGCCGGAGCCTATGGGACTGGTTCTCCGGACCGTCGGTGGCCATGTGCGTCGTCATCATCCTCGTCATCTGGACGACGACGGGCACGTTCATGCTCATGTTCCTCGCGGCCCTGCAGGACGTCCCGGTCGAGGTCGAGGAGGCCGCGATGCTCGACGGCACCACGGGGTGGCAGAAGATGCGTCACGTCACGGTGCCGATCCTCAAGCCGGCCTTCTTCCTCGTGACGACCCTCGGGCTCATCGGCACGTGGCAGATCTTCGACCAGATCTACGTCATGGGCAAAGGCGCGCCGGCGAACACGACGTTGACGCCGGCGTTCCTCTCCTACAAGCAGGCGTTCACGACCCTCGACTACGGCACGGGGGCGGCGATCTCGTTCGTCGTCTTCGCCCTCATCATCGCCCTCACCTCCGGCCAGCGATGGCTCCTGCGAGACCGTGACGTGCCGTCGAGGCGCAAGGCGAGAGCGGCGAGCATCGCGGCCTCCAACACCCAGACCGGAGCAAGGAAATGACCCTCCGCACACCCCAGTGGAAGCTGCTGGTGCTCTATGGCCTGCTCATCCTGTTCGCGATCGGGTTCATCTACCCGTTCTTCATCCAGATCGCGACCTCGTTCAAGTCCAACCCGGCAGCCACGGAGGACCCGCTCAGCCTGATCCCCAACCCGCTGGACCTCGACGCCTGGCGGCGGATCTTCGGACTCGAGGGCGGCTCGGCGGTTCCCATCCCCCTGTGGACCATGAACTCCTTCTTCGTGGCCTCCGTCGTCACGGTCCTGCGGGTCTTCCTCGACAGCCTCGCCGGGTACGCACTGTCGCGGCTGAAGTTCCGCGGCCGCGGCTTCATGTTCGCGACGGTGCTCGCCGTGATGAGTGTGCCCGGGGTGGCGCTGCTCCTTCCCCGGTTCCTCATCGTCAACTACCTGGGCATCTACGACACCTACACCGCGATGATCCTGCCCCTCATCGTCGATGCCGCCGGCGTCTTCATCATGAAGCAGTTCTTCGACTCGATCCCCATCTCGATCGAGGAGGCCGCCCGCATCGACGGAGCCAGCGTCTTCCGCACCTTCTGGTCGGTCGTGCTCCCCATGGCGAAGCCGGCCATCATCACCCTGACGATCCTGTCGTTCCAAGGCTCCTGGAACGAGTTCACCCACTTCCTCGTCGTCACGCAGGACGTCGAGAAACGCACCCTCGTCACCGGCCTGGCGAGCCTTGCCAGTGGCGAGCTCAGCGCGGGGACGCAGTACCCGCTCAAGCTGGGGGCAGCACTGATCACGACGATCCCGGTCGCGATCCTGTTCTTCGTCTTCCAGCGCCACTTCACCTCGGGCGCCAACGAGGGCGGGGTCAAGGGGTGAGCCACTGACCACGGTCGGGCCGCACCGGTAGCGTCTCGTCATGGACATCGAACGCTCCGACCTCATCGAGTTCCTGCGGGCGCACCGCCAGTTCCTGCGGTTCACCGTGCAGGGCATCACCGACGACCAGGCGCGGGAGCGCACCACGGTCAGCGAGCTGACCCTCGGCGGTCTCATCAAGCACGTCGCCGCCACCGAGCGGCAGTGGGCGAGCTTCATCACCGACGGCCCGCAGCAGGGAGGGCGGGTCGACTGGGAGAGCGTCGACTGGAGCGACCCGCCGCCGGAGGTCCGCGCGTTCATGGACACCCACCGGATGACCGAGGACGAGACCCTCGAGGGCCTGCTCGCGACCTACGACGAGGTCGCCGCGGCGACCGACTCCCTCGTGGAGACGCTTCCCGACCTCGATGCGAGCCAGCCGCTGCCGGAGGCCCCGTGGTACGAGCCGGGTGCGCGCTGGACGGCGCGCCGGGTCCTGCTCCACATCGCCGCCGAGACCGCGCAGCACTCGGGCCACGCCGACATCATCCGCGAATCCCTCGACGGCCAGAAGACGATGGGCTGATCCCGCCGACCCGTCTCGACCCCCCGGGCGGAGAACGCACGACGCCGGTATGCCGTGAGCTCACGGCATACCGGCGTCGTCGTCTCCCGACGGGGTCGGGACTACTTCACGAGCGAACGCAGGACGTACTGGAGGATGCCGCCGTTGCGGTAGTAGTCGGCCTCACCGGGGGTGTCGATCCGCAGGACCGCGTCGAAGCTCACGTCCTCGCCGCCCTCCTTGGAGGCGACGACCCTGACCGTCTTCGGCGTGCGGCCCTCGTTGAGCTCGGTGACGCCGGAGACCGAGAAGGTCTCCGTGCCGTCGAGCCCGAGCGAGTCGGCGTTCTGGCCCTCGGGGAACTGCAGTGGCAGCACGCCCATGCCGATGAGGTTGGAGCGGTGGATGCGCTCGTAGCTCTCGGTGATGACGGCCCGCACGCCGAGGAGGGCGGTGCCCTTCGCGGCCCAGTCACGCGAGGAGCCGGAGCCGTACTCCTTGCCGGCCAGGATGACGAGCGGGGTGCCCGCCGCCTGGTAGCTGGCGGACGCGTCGAAGATCGTGCTCTGCTCTCCGCCCTGGGTGAAGTCGCGGGTGAAGCCACCCTCGACCCCGTCGAGGAGCAGGTTCCTGAGCCGGATGTTCGCGAAGGTGCCGCGGATCATGATCTCGTGGTTGCCGCGTCGTGAGCCGTAGGAGTTGAAGTCCTTGCGCTCGACGCCGTGGTCCGCGAGGTACCTGCCGGCGGGGCTCTCGGTCTTGATCGCACCGGCCGGGCTGATGTGGTCGGTCGTCACCGAGTCGCCGAGCTTCGCGAGGACGCGGGCGCCCTCGATGTCGGTGACCGGGGTCGTCTCCATCTGCATGCCGTCGAAGTACGGGGGCTTGCGGACGTAGGTCGACTCGGGGTCCCACTCGAAGGTGTTGCCCTCGGGGGTGGGCAGGCTCTGCCACCGCTCGTCCCCGGCGAAGACGTCGGCGTAGTCGTCGGTGAAGAGCTTCTGGCTGATGGCACCGGCGATGGTGGACTCGACGTCGGTCGGGCTCGGCCAGATGTCCTTGAGGAAGACGTCCTTGCCGTCGTGGTCCGTGCCGAGCGAGTCGGTGTCGAAGTCGAAGTCCATCGTCCCGGCGAGGGCGTAGGCGATGACGAGGGGCGGCGACGCGAGGTAGTTCATCTTCACGTCGGGGTTGATCCGGCCCTCGAAGTTGCGGTTGCCCGACAGGACCGACACGACGGCGAGGTCGTGCTCGTTCACGGCCCGGCTGACCTCGTCGATGATCGGGCCGGAGTTGCCGATGCAGGTCGTGCAGCCGTAGCCGACGAGGTGGAAGCCGAGCTTCTCGAGGTAGGGCCACATGCCGGCCTTCTCGTAGTAGCCGGTGACGACCTTGGAGCCGGGGGCCATCGAGGTCTTGACCCACGGGGCGACGGTGAGACCCCTGTCGACCGCGTTCTTGGCGAGCATGGCCGCCGCCATCATGACCGACGGGTTCGAGGTGTTGGTGCACGACGTGATCGAGGCGATCGCGACGATGCCGTGGTCGACCTCGGTCGCCTGGCCGTCGATGGTGATCGCGACCCTGCGCGTCGGCCGGTCGAGGCCGTTGCCCTGGTCGGCCGGCTTGTCTCCGCCGTTCTGGCCCTCGGGCGAGCCCTGCGGCGTCGGGTCGCTCGCGGGGAACGACGTCGCGTCGCCCTCGTCGCCCTCCTGGTGCGAGACGTAGGTCGGCAGGACCTTGCGGAAGGACTCCTTCGCGGCGGTGAGCGAGATCCGGTCCTGCGGGCGCTTCGGCCCGGCGATGGAGGGGACGACCGTGGACAGGTCGAGCTCGAGGCGCTCGGAGTAGCGGGCCTCGGGCTGGTCCGGCCCCGCGTGGAGCCACATGCCCTGCTCCTTGGCGTAGGCCTCGACGAGGGCGACCGACTCCTCGGAGCGGCCGGTGAGGCGCAGGTACTCCAGCGTCACGTCGTCGATCGGGAAGATCGCGCACGTCGACCCGAACTCCGGGCTCATGTTGCCGATCGTGGCGCGGTTGGCCAGCGGGACGGCCCCGACACCCTCACCGTAGAACTCGACGAACTTCCCGACGACACCGTGCTTGCGCAGCATCTCGGTGATCGTGAGGACGACGTCGGTGGCCGTCGCACCCTGGGGCACCGAGCCGGACAGCTTGAAGCCGACGACGCGCGGGATGAGCATCGAGACGGGCTGGCCGAGCATGGCCGCCTCGGCCTCGATGCCGCCGACGCCCCAGCCGAGGACGCCGAGACCGTTGACCATCGTCGTGTGGCTGTCGGTGCCGACACAGGTGTCGGGGTAGGCCAAGGTCACGGACCCGTCGGCAGTGTTCTCCGTGCGCGTCATGACGGTGCGGGCGAGGTGCTCGATGTTGACCTGGTGGACGATGCCGGTGCCCGGCGGGACGACCTTGAAGTCGTCGAACGCGGTCTGGCCCCAGCGGAGGAACTTGTAGCGCTCGTGGTTGCGCTGGTACTCGATCTCGACGTTGCGCTCGAAGGCGTCCGAGCGACCGAACACGTCGATGATGACGGAGTGGTCGATGACGAGCTCGGCGGGCGCGAGCGGGTTGATCTTCTCGGGGTTGCCGCCGAGGTCGGCGACGGCCTCGCGCATGGTGGCGAGGTCGACGACGCAGGGCACGCCGGTGAAGTCCTGCATGATCACGCGCGCCGGCGTGAACTGGATCTCGGTGTCGGGCTGGGCGTTCTCGTCCCAGCCGCCGAGGGCGCGGATGTGGTCGGCGGTGATGTTGGCGCCGTCCTCGGTCCGCAGAAGGTTCTCGAGGAGGACCTTGAGGCTGTACGGCAGAGTCTCGCTGCCCTCGACCGCCGAGAGGCGGTAGATGTCGTAGGCCTTGTCACCCACCTGGAGTTCGCCGTGTGCCTTGAAGCTGTCAGTGCTCGTCACGAGCCTGCTCCTTCCACGCGTCATCGCGTCTGATCGACCATTTATCTTGATGTCAAGATACTATGGTGAGCCGTCCCTGTCCACCTTCCCACGCCCGGTCCGGGCTCACGAGTGCTGCGGCCCGAAGATCGCCACGCACTCGACGTGGTGGGTCATCGGGAACGCGTCGAAGGCGCGCAGCGACCCGAGCGTGTAGCCACGACCCATGAGGTATGCCGTGTCGCGGGCCAACGCTGCCGGGTCGCACGCCACGTAGGCGAGGGCTCGGGGCCCGAGGGCGACGACGGCGTCGACGACCGCCTTGCCCGCCCCGGTGCGCGGCGGGTCGAGGACGACGACGTCGGCCGACGGCGGGAGGTCGCTGTGCGGACGGCGGGGTGTGGCGCGCCGACGGCCTCGCCGGGGGCCGGCGACGCGACCGGTCGACTCGACGCCGAAGACGTGGTCGACGCGGCCCTGGACGTAGTGGACCCACGGCGTGGACTCGAGGTTGAGGCGCGCCTGCGCGACCGCGGCCGGGTCGGACTCGACGGCGACGACCTGCCCGCCCTCCCCCACCGCGAGGGCGAGGGCCGACGCGAAGACGCCGACGCCGGCGTAGAGGTCGAGGCAGCGCTCGCCCGCACGAGGCTGCACCCCGTCGAGGACCGCGTCGACGAAGGTGGCGGCCGCACCGGGGTGGACCTGCCAGAAGCCACGGGCACTCACGTCGACGTCACGGGACAGAGCCCGTGCCTCTACGCGTTCGGTCACGACAGGCGCGTCGTCGGCACCGGACGGGACGCGGACGACGACGGGCGACCCGACGCCCGGCGCGACGACGTCGACGGCCTTCTCCCCGGACCAGTCGCCCTGCAGCACACCGGTGCCGATGACCCGCTCGCTCGCGATGAGGCAGTCGTCGACGGGCAGGATGTCGTGGGAGCGATGACGTCGCATGCCGGCCCGGCCGGAGGGGTCGACGGCGAACTCCGTGCGGGTGCGCCACCGCAGTCCGTCGGCGTCGCCGGGCACGGGCTCGACCGTGACCTCACGGTCGAGACCGGCCAGGCGGCGCAGCTGCTCCTGCACGACCGCCGCCTTGAGCCGCCGCTGCTCGGGGACCCGGACGTGCTGGAAGTCGCAGCCCCCGCAGAGTCCGGGGCCGGCATACGGGCAGGGCGGTTCGAGCCGCTCCGGTGAGGCGTCGAGCACCGCGACGGCGTCCGCGCGCAGGAACCGGTCCCCCGCACCGCCCTCGGTGACGCGGGCCCGCACGCGCTCGCCGGGGATCGCGTGCCGCACGAACAGGACCCGGCCCTCGTGGCGGGCGACGACGAACCCGCCGTGGGCGATCGGCCCCGCGTCGACCTCGACCTCGTCACCGACGCCGAGCGCGTCCGCGGCGGGGACGGGCGGCGTCCCCTCGCTCATCCTTCGCCGCGCCGCACGTCACCGGCGACCGGACCGTCGAGCCGGTCCTCGACCCCCGCGGACGAGGCGAGCTGCCAGGGCACGCTCGAGACCATGACGCCCGGCGTGAAGAGCAGCCGGGTCCGCAGGCGCAGCGCGCTCTGGTTGTGGAGCACCTGCTCCCACCAGTGGCCGAGGACGTACTGGGGGATGTAGACGACGACGAGGTCGCGCGGGTTGTCGCTGCGCACGGACTTGACGTAGTCGACGACCGGTCGGGTGATCTCGCGGTACGGGGACTCGAGCACCTTGAGCGCCACGGGGATGTCGCGGGTGTCCCACTCGCGCTGGAGCGTCGCGGTCTCGTCGGGGTCGACGTCGACGGTGAGCGCCTCGAGGATCGAGGGGCGGGTGGCGCGCGCGTAGGAGAGGGCCCGCAGCGTCGGCTTGTGGATCTTGGACACGAGGACGATGGCGTGGACGCGGGACGGCAGCAGCTGCGCCTTCGTGTCCCCCGGCACCACGGCGAGCTCGCTGCGGACGTGGTCGTAGTGCTTGCGGATCGCGACCATGATCGCGAAGAGCACGGCCATCGCCGCGATCGCGTAGCCGGCGCCGTGGAGGAACTTCGTCGCGAGCACGACGACCAGGACGAGCCCGGACATGGCCGCGCCGACACCGTTGATGATCCGGCTGCGCTGCATGCGCGCCCGCGCTCGCCGGTCGCGCTCCAGCGCCAGGTGGCGGTTCCAGTGCCGCACCATGCCGATCTGGCTCAACGTGAACGAGACGAAGACCCCGACGATGTAGAGCTGGATGAGCTTGCTGACCTGCGCGTCGTAGAGCGCGATGAGGACCGCGGCCGCCCCGGCGAGCAGGAGGATGCCGTTGGAGAAGGCGAGCCGGTCGCCGCGGGTGTGGAGCTGTCGCGGCAGGAAGCCGTCGCGGGCGAGGATCGAGCCGAGCACCGGGAAGCCGTTGAAGGCGGTGTTGGCGGCGAGCACGAGGATGAGCCCGGTGACGATCGAGACGAGGACGACGCCGGGGTGGAAGTTGTCGAACACCGACTTGGCGACCTGGCCCATGACGGTGTCCTGGATGTGGCCCTCCCCGAGCGGCCGACCGTCCTGGAGCAGCTGGGTCTCGGGGTCCTCGGCGATCTTGACGCCGGTCCAGCGCGCCAGCGCGATCATCGAGACGAGCATCGTGATCGCCACGCCGCCCATGAGCGCCAGCGTCGTCGCGGCGTTGCGGCTCTTGGGCTTCTCGAACGCCGGCACCCCGTTGGAGATCGCCTCGACCCCGGTGAGGGCGGCGCAGCCCGAGGAGAAGGCGCGCAGGAGGAGGAAGGCCATCGCCGCCGTGCCGAGGGCACCCATGCCCTCGACGGGCGCGAGCTCGTATGCCGCGCTCTCGGCGGGAGGGAGCGTCCCGGCGGCCTCCCGGAAGAAGCCGATGACGGCCATGCCGATGATGGTGGCCATGAAGAGGTAGGTCGGGATGGCGAACGCCTTGCCCGACTCGCGCACACCGCGCAGGTTCATCGCCGTGAGCAGCACGACGATCGTCACCGCCGCGGCCACCTCGTGCCCGCGCAGGAAGGTGAACGCCGACGCCGCGTTCTGCACTCCGGAGGACACCGAGACGGCGACGGTGAGGACGTAGTCGACGAGCAGGGCGCTGCCCACGGTGAGCCCGGCCCGAGGGCCGAGGTTGACGCTGGCGACCTCGTAGTCCCCGCCACCGGAGGGGTAGGCGTGGACGTTCTGGCGGTAGCTGAGCACGACGACGGCCATGACGACGACCACCCCGAGGGCGATCTCCCACGAGTGGGTCGCGGCGAGGGCGCCGCCCGCGAGCCCCAGGGTCAGCAGGATCTCGTCGGGCGCGTAGGCCACGGACGAGAGGGCGTCACTGGCGAAGACCGGGAGCGCCAGTCGTTTCGGGAGAAGGGTCTCCCCCAGGCGGTCCGACCGCATCGCGCGGCCGAGAATGACGCGCTTGACGACGCGACCCGATGAGCTCACGGCGCCACTCTATGCACCTGCGCGCCGCGACGCGGTCCGGGTGCGCCGGTGTAGCGTCGAAGCGTGCATTTCGTCATCATGGGCTGCGGCCGCGTCGGTTCCTCCCTGGCCCGAGCCCTCGAGCGGGCCGGCCACGAGGTGGCCATCATCGACCAGGACGAGACGGCCTTCCGCCGGCTGGGGACGTCCTTCGAGGGGCGGCGTGTCGTTGGGGTGGGTTTCGACCGGGACACGTTGCGGCAGGCGGACATCGAGAAGGCCTACGCCTTCGCGGCGGTCTCCAGCGGTGACAACTCCAACATCCTCGCGGCCCGGGTGGCCCGCGAGAAGTTCGGCGTCGAGAACGTCGTCGCCCGCATCTACGACCCCGGTCGCGCCGAGATCTACCAGCGCCTCGGCATCCCCACCGTGGCCACCGTGAAGTGGACGAGCGACCAGGTGCTGCGTCGGCTGCTCCCCCAGGGCCACGTGCCCGAGTACACCGACCCCAGCGGCCGGGTCGTCATCGCCGAGATGCCGATCAACGAGGCCTGGGTCGGGCACCGCCTCTTCGACCTCGAGAAGGCGGCGGGTGGGCGCGTGGCCTACGTCAGCCGTCTGGGCGAGGGTCTCATCCCCGGGGCCGACACCGTCTTCCAGGACGGCGACCTCGTCCACCTCGCCCTCGACCGGGACCACCTCGCCGAGGCGGAGCGGGTCCTCGACGCCGCCCCCACCACCCGCTGACAGCTAGGACCCCACCACATGCGCGTCGTCATCGCCGGAGCCGGCAGCGTGGGCCGCTCCATCGCCCGCGAGCTCATCCGCAACGGGCACCAGCTCCTCCTCATCGACCGTGACGCCGACGGCGAGCGGGTGGCCAAGGTCCCCGACGCGGCGTGGCTGCAGGCGGACGCCTGCGAGCTGAGCGCGCTCACCGAGGCCGGGGTCGCCGACTGCGACGTCGTCGTCGCGGCGACCGGCGACGATAAGGCCAACCTCGTCGTCTCGCTGCTCGCCAAGACCGAGTTCGGCGTCCCCCGGACGGTCGCGCGGGTCAACAACCCCAAGAACGAGTGGATGTTCGACGAGGCGTGGGGCGTCGACGTCGCCGTCTCCACCCCGCGGCTCATGACGGCCCTCATCGAGGAGGCCGTCTCCGTCGGGGACCTCGTGCGGATCTTCGAGTTCCAGCAGGGACACGCGGCCATGGTCGAGATGACGCTGCCCGAGGGGAGCCCGTATGCCGGCGCGCGTGTCGGGGACATCGCCTTCCCCGCCGACACGGTCCTCACCGGCATCATCCGCGGCGGGCACCCGATCGCCCCGAGCCGCGACGACGCGCTCGAGCCGCTCGACGAGCTGCTCTTCATCACGACCGTCGACGGCGAGGCCGACCTCGAGTCGATGCTCAGCCCCGGCACCCGCCAGAAGCGTCAGCTCGACGACTGAGCGGGTCCTCGCGGGTCGTCGGGGTCCGCGACGAGGCGCGGGTCGAGCTCCTGCGGGGTGCTCCCCCGCATGAGCAGCCACCCCATGACGGCCACGCCGGCGATCCACAGGGGCCAGCCGAGGACGATCTTGGCGACGCCGAGGGCCTCGACCTGGGCGGCGAGGTACAGCGGGACCTGGATCGAGAGCCGGATGGCGTACAGGGCGACGAGCACCCAGCTGAGCCGCGAACAGACCCGGATCATGCCCGAGTCGCGCCGCCAGCCGAAGGGGTCGTCCGCGGCGCGCGGGTCGCCGGCCCCGACGAGGAAGCCGACGACCGGCCACCGGACGAGGATCGAGACGATCGTGCCCACGAGGTAGCCACCGGAGAGCAGCATCCCGGGGAGGAACGCGTCCTCCGCCTTGCCGCTGCGCATCGCGAAGAACGCCGCGATGCCCGTCGCGAAGACGGCACCGAGGACGTGCTGGAGGCTGGAGCGCTGCACGACGCGGACGACGGCGAGCACGACCGCCACCCCGACCGCGGACCACACGGCGAGGCGCAGGTCCTGGCGCCAGCTCCACAGGGCGATGAAGGCGACCGTCGGCAGCGCGGTCTCGAACGAGCCGCGCCAGCCGCCGAGGGCCGTGGACAGCCGGTGCCGGATGAGCTGCTCGACGGTCTGGGCGGTCTGCCTCCCCGCGGGCGTCGTCACGGCGGAGGCGTCGGGCGTGCGGTCGGTCGTCACTTGGTGGGGACGATCTGGTAGGTCGGGTTGAAGATCGTCGCGTGGCCCTTGACCTTGGCGACCCGGCCCTCGGCGACGAGGAAGACGCCGGGCTCGATGCCCGCGATGCGACGCCGGCCGACCCAGACGAGGTTGACCGACCGCTCCCCGTCGAAGAGCTCGGCGACGAGCACGGGGACGCTCTGGCGCGGCGGCATGGTGATGCACCGGATGCTGCCGGCGACGGTGGCCGGGCGGCGGTCGACGAGCTCGCCGGCGCAGGCCACGGCCGACTCGGGGTCGGCCAGGGTCCGCTCGCGGATCTCGTCGGCCTCGAGCTGGGTCTCGGTCCGGGCGAGGTCGCGCAGCCGCTCCTTGAGTCCCATCACCGCACCTCGGTGATCTCTGGCCCGCGCTCGAAGGGGTTGAGGTCGTCCGTCGACGTCGGGGGCAGGTCGGTGGGGGCGGTCGGCATGGGCGCCGCGTCCTCCTGCGGCAGTCGCAGCGGGAGCAGCTCGCGCGGAGCCATGGGGTCGCTCCCGCGCACGACGACGGTGCCGCGGAAGATCTCGAGGAGCGGGGCCGCCGCCGCCTCGTCGATGGCGCCGCGGCCGGAGATCACGCCGCGCAGGAACCAGCGCGGGCCGTCGACGCCGAGGAAGCGCGCCGGCGCGAAGACGGTGCGGCCGTCGGGCCCGGCACTGGGCATGCGGGTGCGCAGCTCCGCGCCGAGGTCGCCCTGCTCCACGTCCGCGGTGCCGCCCTGGGTCTCGATGGCCACGGCGATCTCGGAGCGGATGTCGGCCCAGAGGCCACCGGTCCGGGGGGCGGCGAAGGCCTGCATCTGCAGCGCTGACTCGCCGAGGACGGCGGTCGCGGCGATGACGTGCTGCTGCTCCTGGTCGATCTCGAGGCGCAGCTCCATGCCCTCACGTCCGTGGAGGCGGAGGGCGCCCAGGTCGAGCCGGCCGTCGTCGTCCTCGACCTCGGCGGCGTCGAACGGACCGGTGGTGCGGTCGACGGGAGCGTCGGGGACGGTGGTCTCCGCGTCGTCCGCGGCCTCGTCCTGCTCGCTCGGGTCGGTGGCACCGGTGTCGGTGTCACCGTCGACTGCGGTCTCTGCGTCGGCCTTGCGCCGGCGAAAGATGCTCACGGTGTGGTCACTTCCTCGAAGGTTGCTGGAGGCGTCGTGCCGAAGCCTCCGGTGGATCCATGTCCAGTGTCACCCCGATCGCTCTCCGGGAGCGAACCGGCCTCCGTGAACTCGGCGTGGAGGTACTCCTGGACGACGAGCTGGGCGATCCGGTCCCCCACGTGCACGGTGAACGGCTCGGTCGGGTCGAGGTTCACGAGGTTGACGAGGATCTCGCCGCGGTAGCCGGAGTCGATGGTCCCGGGCGCGTTGACGACGGAGATCCCGTGGCGCGCGGCCAGGCCCGACCGGGGATGGACGAGGCCGACGGTTCCGGGCGGGAGCGCGATGGCGATGCCGGTCGGGACGAGCGCGCGCTCACCCGGGGCGAGGGTCACGGTGGCCGTCGCCGAGAGGTCGGCTCCCGCGTCACCCTCTGCGGCGTATGCCGGGATGTGGGCCTGCGCGGACAGCCGCCGGAAGGCGACCGGAATGCGAGAAGGGCCAGTCACGGTGACTGACCCTATCTCGAACTCCGGCTCGTTCCGGCCGGTGCCGCCCTCTCTCAGGCGGCGCACTCGCTGCAGACCATCTGGCCGTTCTTCTCACTCGCCAGCTGGCTGCGGTGATGCACGAGGAAGCACCGCGAGCAGGTGAACTCGTCGGCCTGGCGCGGGATGACCCGCACCGACATCTCCTCGCCCGACAGGTCCGCTCCCGGGAGCTCGAACCCCTCGGCCTGCTCCGTCTCGTCCACGTCGACGCTGGAGGACCGCTTGTCGTTGCGACGTGTCTTCAGCTCCTCGATGGAGTCCTCGGACATCTCGTCGTCGGTCTTGCGTGGCGCGTCGTAGTCAGTTGCCATTGCTCTCCTTTCCACATGTCCTGTGGCCCGTCACCGGCTCATCTGCCGGTGCGTGGCGTCCCTGCTTCGCCCAGTCAACGCACGGACTGATGGTTTTGTGCCCGTTGGGAGCCGTGATTGTGCACCATCTGCCGCAGGGACGCCACCGAGTGCCTGAGATTAGTCCTCCAGGTGCTCCCGCGTCCCTGCTTCGACGAGAACGGGGAAGGTCGTGGACAGTCCCGGCGCGCAGGCCCAGGTCAGCGCCGCGCCCGGACCGTCGAGCCCTCCGACGACCGCACCGGCCTCCGTGGCGATGAGCCACCCGGCGGCGAGGTCCCACGGGTTGAGACCGGTCTCGTAGTAGGCGTCGAGCAGCCCCGCACCGACCGCGCAGAGGTCGAGGGCCGCGCTGCCGATCCGGCGGATGTCGCGCACCTGCGGGAGCAGGTCGAGAACGAGGCGCCCCTGGCTCTCGCGGCGCCGCGCGGCATACCCGAACCCGGTCCCGACCAGCGCCTGGCCGAGCTCGGAGCACGGGGTGGGCGCGAGCCGGCGCTGCCCGTCGCCGACGACGAGGTGGGCCCCGCCACCGGCGCGGGCCCGGTAGAGCTCGTCGGTGACGGGGTTGTAGACGGCGCCCGCGAAGGGACGCCAGGCTCCGGCCGTCGTGGGGTCGCCGACCACGGCGGCGACGGACACGGCATACGCGGGAATGCCGTAGAGGTAGTTGACCGTGCCGTCGATCGGGTCGATGACCCAGGTGATCCCGGACGTGCCGGAGGCCCCCCCGCTCTCCTCGCCGAGGACGCCGTCATCGGGGCGGGCCTCGCGCAGGCGGGCGACGAGGTGGTCCTGCGAGCGCTGGTCCATGTCCGTGACGACGTCGGTGGCGCTGGACTTCGTCGCGGAGACCTCGACGGCGTCGGGTCGCTCGTCGACGACGAGCCGGCCGGCCGAGCGGGCGACGTCGGCGGCGAGGGCCTCTAGGGCGGAGGCGAGCGCGTCGTCGGGGAGGGAGAGGTCCATGTCAGTCCCTGCCGCAGAGGGCGGGCCTGGCCGAACGCAGGTTCGGGCAGCAGCCCGGGTCGCAGACGGAGGGTCGCAGGTCGCCCTGGTCGGCCCGGGCGGGGACGACGACCTCCTCACGCGCCTCGGCGGCGCGCTCGTGGAGGAGGTCGACGAGCGCCTCGACGAAGACCGGGTGGGTTCCGGCGGTGGGGACCCGGATCATGCGCACGCCGACCCGGTCGGCCGTCTCCTGCGCCTCGCGGTCGAGGTCGTTGACGACCTCCATGTGGTCGGAGACGAAGCCGATGGGGGCCACGACGACGGTGGAGACACCCTCGGCGGCCAGCTCCTCGATCCGGTCGTTGACGTCGGGCTCGAGCCACGGGGTGCGGGGGCTGCCCGACCGGGAGCAGAAGACGAGCTCGTGCTCGAGGGTCGTGCCGGTGCGCGTTGCGAGGCCCTGCGCGATGAGGTGGCCGGCGCGGAGGTGCTGCTCGACGTAAAGGTTGCCGTCACCGTCGCCCGGACCGGAGGTGTCGTCCATCGCCTCGGGCACCGAGTGGGTGACGAAGAGGAGCCGTGCTCCGGCGAGGTCGGCCGCGGGGACGTCGGCGACGGCCTCGACGAGGCGTTCGGTGTTGACCGCGACGAAGCCCGGGTGGAGGGCGTAGGGGCGGACCTTGTCGATCTCGAGGTCGACTCCGGCGCCGCCGAGCTCCTCGGTGGCCGCGGCCAGGTCCTCGCGGTACTGGCGGCACCCCGAGTAGGACGAGTAGGCGGAGGTGACGACGACGCAGATGCGCAGCATCCCCTCGGCCCGGGCCCCGCGCAGGGTGTCGGTGACGTAGGGGTCGCTGTTGCGGTTGCCCCAGAGGACCGGGACCGTCGAGCCGCGACGCGCGACCTCGGCCTCGAGGGCGGCGCGGAGCTCCCGGTTCTGGTCGTTGATCGGGCTGCGCCCACCGAAGTGGTGGTAGTGCGTCGCCACCTCCTGGAGGCGGTCCTCGGGGACGTCCCGGCCGGCGGTGACGCGCCTGAGGAAGGGCATGACCTCGTCGGGCGCCTCGGGGCCCCCGAAGGACAGGAGGAGGACGGCGTCGTACGGGGCGAGGGCGTCGTCGTGGGACGTGGTCGGCATGGGTCCAACCTAACGAGGCGAGGTCAGGAGATCGTGACCGGCGTGGGCTGCTTTGACGTGCGGGCCAGGGATGGCACAGTCAGGGGGACCGCACCACAGCCCGGGAGAGTTCAGATGAAGGACCTTCGCCTCATCGGCGTCCACGAGGACGGCGAGCACGTCCTCCTGTCCGACGCCGAGGGGCAGCGCTACCGGGCACCCCTCGACGAGGCCATGCGCGCTGCGGCCCGGCGCGACCGGCCACGGCTCGGCCAGCTCCAGATCGAGATCGACGGGGGGCTGCGTCCGCGCGACGTCCAGGCCCTCATCCGGTCGGGGCTGTCCACCGAGGAGGTCGCCGACCGTGCCGGCTGGACCATCCAGAAGGTGCAGAAGTTCGAGGGCCCGGTGCTGGCCGAGCGCGAGTACATCGCCCAGCAGGCCCGCACCTGCGTCGTCGGGCACCTCCGGTCCGCGTCGGGTTCCGCCGGTCCGGAGCAGACCCTCGGGTCCCGCTCCGACGAGCGGCTCAAGGAGCGCGGCGTGCGCGGCGAGCTCGTGCAGTGGGACTCGGCCCGCCTGGACGACGGCCGCTGGACCGTCGCCGTGACCTTCCCCGCCGGCGGTCGGGAGCGAACCGCGTCGTGGCGCTTCGACCCGCGCCTGCGCTCGCTGATCCCCGTCAACGACGAGGCCCGCTGGCTGAGCGAGGAGGTCAGCGCCGACTCGGCGATCCCGACCCCGCACGTGGCGAGCAACGCCAACCCGGCCAACGCGGTCTTCGACCTCGAGGCCGAAGGTGGCGTCGACGCGACGAAGCCGGCGCGCCGTGCGTCGTCGTCGTCGTCGTCATCGTCGTCGTCGTCGGCTCGTGAGCCCATCGACCTCATGGCGGCGATGCGGGAGCAGTCGACCCGCTCGCGTCGTGGACGCTCTCGTGGCCGCACGACGCCGACCCACACGCCCGTCACCGACGCGCCGCGCGAGGACGCCCTCCCGCTCGAGGACCTCGTCATGGACACCGCCGACGCTCCTGAGCCTCCCGCTGCACGGGGTGAGCACCCGGTGGGCGCGCACCTCGACGAGCGTGCCGAGGCTGACCTGGACACGACCCCGGAGTTCTCCGACGTCGATGCGCACGACGAGCAGCCGTCCGACCCGAGCGCGTCCTTCTCCGACGACGAGCTCTCCGGGTCGCCGGCGGCGCACGACGTGGTGCCGGACGGCTCGGCGGACACCGACTCGATCGACGGCGACACGGACGAGGTCGACACGGACGACGGCCGGGCCGACGCTGACGCTGACGCTGACGATCCAGACCACTCGGACGAGGCCGGCGACCGGAGCCCGGCGGCGCGGGACGAGCCGGTGGCCGCTCCGACGGCGGCCCCGCGAGGCCGCAAGAGCGGTGGCCGCAAGGCCGGCCGCACCAGCGTCCCCAGCTGGGACGACATCATGTTCGGCGGCGGACGCGGCGGCAGCAGCGCCTGACCCGCACGGGGGGGGGTCGCCCGTGACCTCCCGCGGGGTTTCGGTCCGGGCCTACGCTGGACGGGTGCTGGCGGGTAGGTCGGTGACCCTGCGTCAGGTCCGCGAGACGGATCTGGACGCGCTGTACGACGCCCACACGAACATCCGCAACCGAGGTGCCTACTTCCCGCTCGGGGTCATGTCGCAGACCGCCTTCCGTCGCGAGTTCGCCGAGCACGGCTTCTGGCAGAAGACCGAGGGGATGCTCGTCATCGAGTCCCCGGACGGCGAGATCGCCGGGCACATCGAGTTCTTCCGTCCGGTCTCGTACTGGGATGCGTTCGAGCTGTCCTACCAGCTGTACGACGACCGGTACGCAGGCCGGGGCTTCGTGACCGAAGCGGTCCAGCTGCTCGTGGACCACCTCTTCGGCGCCAAGAAGGAGCACCGCATCCACCTCGTCATCGTGGGCGAGAACCTCGCCTCCCGCCGCGTCGCCGACAAGTGCGGGTTCGTGCTCGAGGGGACCGTGCGCGGCGCGTTCTTCAACGACGGTCGCAACCAGGACGTGCTGCTCTACTCGCTGCTGCGGACCGACCCACGGCCGTGGCACGACGTCGTCGCGGGTCCCTGACCGGTCGAACGGTTCGATCGTCTGCTCGGGCGCAAGCGCTGCCCAACACAAGGCGGAGTCCTACGCTTCGGTCATGGAACGAGCTCGCTTCTCGGTTCCCACCAGCTCCGGTGCGCTGTCGGGTTGGGTCAGCGGCGTAGGGCCGCGAGTGCTGGCGATTCACGGCGGTCCGGGGATGAACTATGACTACCTCGACGATGCCGTGGCGGAGCTGGCAGCCCGCTACACGGTGGCGACCTACCAACAACGGGGTCTCGCCCCCTCCACGGATCAGGGCGAGTTCACCATCGCCGAGGCCTTGGCCGACATCGCCGCCGTCCTGGACGGCTTGGGATGGGAGACGGCCCACCTCATGGGTCACTCATGGGGTGGACACCTGGCGTTCCATGCCGCGGTGGCCCTCCCGGACCGGCTCGCCGGCGTGCTGTCGGTCGACCCGCTCGGTGGGGTTGGCGACGGCGGCGAAGGCGCGTTCGCGGCCGAGATGCTCGCGCGCGTCCCGGAGGCCCTGCGGGACCGGGCTCGCGCCCTGGACGAGAAGGACTCCGCCGGGCAGTCGACGCCCGATGAGGTGCACGAGGCGTTGTCCCTCTTCTGGGGGTCGTACTTCGCCGATCCTCGCTCGGCCCCGCCGATGCCACACGTGGAGTTCTCCCAGCCCGCGAGCCAAGGTCTGTTCTCCGACCTCATGACCCACCTGCCGGAGCTGGAAGCGTCGCTTCCGACGATCAGCGTGCCCGTCGGCGTCCTCGTGGGAGAGCTGAGCCCGATGCCACCCAGCGCCGGCGTCGGCACCGCCGAGCGCATCCCGGGCGCCTGGTCCCACATCGAGCCGGGCGCGGGACACTTCCTCTGGCACGAGGCACCGGGCTGCGTCCTCGCCGCGATGGACCGGCTCGTTGAGAACGCCTGAGCAGCTCGCCCAACCCCGCCCCGCACGTGGCTCCTCCCGAGCACACTCGGAGCTGTGAAGACCTACACCATGCTGGATCACGATGGTCGACCGTTCCAGTCAGCCGCACCCGGAACGGTCGGCGGACACCGGCGCGGCAAGATCTACGGCCGGCTCGACTGCCCGACGGCCCTGCGCCACCTCGCCAAGGGCCAGTACGTCCAGCACCGGGTGTTCTTCGCCGACGAGGAGGTGGCCATCGCTGCCGGGTACCGACCCTGCGGCCACTGCCTCCGGTCGACGTACCGCCAGTGGCTGGCAGGCGAGGAGTCGCGCAAGGTCTCGGATGCCGAGGCCTGAGCCTCGTGTCGCCACCCAGCCTCGGCGTTTCGGCCGTGCGCGTCCGCGGTTCAGAACGGTGGCTGCGCCGTCGCCCGCGGCACCCACCACACCGTGACCGGGGCCGGCGCCCCGTCCCGCTCCAGCAGCTCGACCTGCCGCCACAGGTGGTCCTCGAGCAAGGACGGGACGTCATGAGCACCGAGCTCGCGCCCCCGTGACGAGCCCTCGGCTCGGACGCTCTGTGCTTCCCGGGCCGCTGGGGCATGTTCGCTGCCACCCCTGGTCGGGTCACACGGAGGCGACGTCGACGATGCGAGAGGGACGATGGCGCGGTCGAGGTGGTCGATGGGGTGGGTCGTCGACCTCCGGCCGGCGGGGTCGGTCCAGTACGCGGTCCCGTCGGGGTCGAGTCGGACGGTCCACCCGCGTCGTTGCTTGATCCGGTGATGTCGACGGCACAAGCACATGAGGTTGGTGGGCGTGGTGGCTCCGACGGGCCAGGCGATGACGTGGTCCTGGTCGGTGAACATCGCGTTGGTGGAGCAGTTCGGGAACCGACATCGCCCGTCGCGCAGCCGGACCAGGCGCGCCATGTCCGGTGGGACGACATACCCGTCGCTGCGGCGCGCGGCGTCCTTGCGAGCACGCTTGGCCAACGACGCCGGGACGACCCCACCGACGACGGCGCCGGTGTCCGCGTCGCACGACAGTGGCGTCGACGGCACCAGCGACACGCTCGCCGCGAGGGCCTCGAGGTCCACCAGGGTGGGCACCGTCGACCCCAGGCCGCCGACCTCGGTCAGCCGCGAGGAGGCATCGGTCGCATCGGTCGCGACGTCGGCGGCGGCGGCGGTCCGGGGCGATGCACCCTGTGGTGCGTCCGTACGGACGGAGGTCGCGGTGGCGCCCTCCGCGGGGACCGTGGCATCTGCCGGCACCGTCGCGTGGAGGTGGACGGTGACGTCGGCCTGCGCGAGGACCAGCTTGGGCCAGCGCGTCGGCGCGGGCCTGCGAGAGGGTGAGGTCGGGGTCGGCGCGGCGCAGGGCACGCGCCAACGTGTCGACGGCCTGCCACATCGGGGCCGACTGCTCCACCGGGAGCTCGGCCTCCCAGTGGTCGGTCCCCAGCGACGCCGGCGAGCGACGCACCGACCGCCCCTCCCGGGCCGCCTTGGCCTGCGCCGCCACCAGCTCCGGGTGAGCCCGCGCGATCATCCGCCGCACCCGAGCCCGCAACGGACCCGTGGTCTCGTCCCACCCACCCCGGGCGCCGTAGTGCGCCACCAGCGCGTCGACGATGGCGCGCGCACTCCCGTCGGGGCACACCTCGACCTCCGTCGTCACCACCCGCGCCCGCCACGCGTCGAGCTCGCCGGACACCATCTCCGTGACCAATCGTGGCGTCGTGGTCACCTGGTGGATCGCGACCTCGACCCGGGTCGTCGCGGCCTGCTCGGTGATCCCCAGCATCGGTCCGACGAGCTCGGGGGCGTCCAGGGACCGGTGCCCCAGCCCGCGGTGCTGCTGCACCCACTCGCCGTTGCGGTCGACGACGTCCTCCACCGCGGCGACGTGCGCGACCGCGACGGTCTGCACGCCGGCCAGGATGTTCGTCGACCGGTGCGTCTCCTCGACGACCGCGAGCAGCTGCTCGCGCGACAGCGCTGCGAGGTCGGCGTCGGCCAGAGCGCGCGCGACACCGGCGGTGGACTCCCGCAGGGTCCGCAGTGCCTCGTCGATCTCCATACCTGAAACCTACCGGCGACCACTGACAGTCACCCGTGGCCGAAACCGGTCACCAGGCATGCAGGAGAACGGCGTTGGCCCACGAGGCCGTGCGCGAACACCGGCGCGAGCACACGGCATACGGCGGAGAAGGAGCGGGCGGTCAGCCGCTCGGAGGCACCGCACACACGTCGAGGTCGAACGGCAGGACGTCCGGGGTCGCGGACGCGAGCCGCGCCGCGTGGCTGTTCATCCGGCGCATGTAGTGGCGCCGGCAGAGCACCTCGTACTCGACGAGGCTGTCGCTCGTGGCCGCCGTGTCGCCGACGACGACCTGCTCCCCCTCGACGACCATGACACCGTCGATGATGCGCGCGTTGTGGGTGGCTCGGGCGCCGCACCAGCAGAGCGCCGCGACCTGGAGGACCTGCACGCGGTCGGCGAGCTCGAAGAGCCGCTTCGAGCCCGGGAACAGCTCCGTGCGGAAGTCCGCGGTGATGCCGAAGCAGGTGACGTCGATGCCGAGCTCGTCGACGATCCGGGCGAGCTGCTCGATCTGCGCGGAGGTGAAGAACTGGGCCTCGTCGCAGATGAGGTAGTCGGCGCGCTGGCCGTGGGTGAGGTGCTCGACGACGACGTCCCAGAAGTCGAGGTCGTCGGAGACCTCGTGCGCCTGCGTCGAGAGGCCGAGCCGGGAGGAGAGCACCGACTCCCCCATGCGGTCGAGCTTGGTGAAGATCAGCCCGACCCGCTGGCGAGCCCGATGGTTGTGGTCCATCTGGAGCGCGAGGGTGGACTTGCCGCAGTCCATCGTCCCGGAGAAGAACACCAACTCAGCCACGAGCCGACACCCTATGACGAGCGTGCGGGGACGTGGAACATCGGCACCGGCACCTCGTCGTCGGTGAGCGAGCCGTGCAGGCCGACGAGGGCCAGCAGCTCCGGGCGGTGGTGGCGCGAGTCGACGACGGCGTGCGGCTCGCGCATGGCGACGACGACGTCACCGATGCGGGCGAGGTGCTCGTCGTGGACGGCACCGAAGAGTCCGCCCGAGACCGCCTCCTCCTGGGACAGCACCCAGGCCACGTCGCCCAGCCGGGCGCGCCACGTCGCCAGGACGTCGTCCACCGCGCCCGTCTCGCAGTACAGCTGGGGTGCCCGCGGCTCACCGCCGGTGTGCCGCACCCCCGCGGCGAGCTCCGCGTCGTACGCGACGTCCGCGCGGTTGGCCATCGGGACGTCGACCATCCCGTGGTCCGCGGTGATGGTGAGCGAGCAGTCGGACGGCAGCCCGTCGGCCAGCCGCGCCAGCGCCCGGTCGATCGTCTCGAGCTCGTCGCCCCACTGCCACGACTCGCACCCGTGGACGTGGCCGACCTTGTCGAGGTCACCCCAGTACAGGTAGGTCAGCGACGCCGGCCGGGAGCGTGCGTGGGCCAGGGTTGCGTCGACGCGGGCGTCGAGGGTCTTCGCGGAGACGAAGCGACCTCCCCGCAGGGCCGCGCGGGTGAGGCCGGAGCCGTCGAAGAACGCCGGTCCGATCCGGGCCACGTCGAGACCACCGGCCACGGCCCGCTCGAAGCAGGTCGCGCGCGGCTGCCAGCGCTCGGGCACGGGGCCGTTCTCCCACGACAGCTCGTTGAGCAGCCGGTCCTCGCCGGGCACGAGCACCTCGAACCCGACCAGCCCGTGCGAGCCCGGGCTCAGACCCGTGCCGAACGAGCCCATCGACACGGGCGTCGTCGACGGGAACCCGCTGGCCACCCGCAGCCCGTCGGCGAAGAGGGTGCGCAGCCAGGGGGCGTGCCCACCGCGGCGGCGCAGCAGGTCGTAGCCCAGGCCGTCGACGAGGACGACGACGGCGCTGCGCGCCGGCGCCAGCGTCCAGCGAGGCCCGGAACCGGGCACGCCCAGGGCGGCGAGGACGGACGGCAGGACGTCACCGAGTCCGCCCGCGGCATACGACGGAGCGGGTGCGAGCCCGGGTGCAGCCCGGGACGACGGCACCGGCGCGCTCGACGTCACCGGCCGAGCGAGGCCGACAGGGCGTGCGCGAACGAGATGGCCTGCTGGAGCGCCGAGTCGCCGTCGGCCGTGGCCGAGACGCGCAGCGCGATGTCGTCGCTGGAGATCGTGCCGTCGTAGCCGTGGTCGGCGTCGCAGCCCGGCTCGCCGCAGGTCGCGGGGAGGAGGTCGACGCGGCTGACGGCGCCCCAGCCGAGGGTCAGCGTGAGCTCACGCCCGAGTGACCCGGGGACGTAGTTCTGGGGGTCCGCGACGACGTGGGTCAGCATGACCCCGCGCACGGCGGAGAGCGGGATGCTCTCGGTGGTCGCGGTGGCGACCTCCTGCTCGACGACACCGGCGGGCGCGCCCTCGGCCTCACCGGCCCCCTCGTCGGCGTGGTCGTCGGCGTGGGCGATGACGAGCCGCGACGGCGTGAGCACGAGGACGGTGACGTGGCGCCGGATGACGTCGCGGTCGAACGTCGTCTCGAGGTGGACGAGGTGCGAGCGGACCTCCTCACCGGCGAGCGCGGCCGAGACGACGTCGCCGACGAGCGCCGGGTAGTACCCCGCCCGCTCGATCGCGGAGGTGAGGTCCACCGGCAGGGTGGGGACGTCGAACGAGGGCTTCATACCCGCCATTCTGCCGCACGGCGCCGACCCCGCCCGCCGTCCGCCCCGTCCCCGCCGTCCGCCCGCGGTGCTCAGGTGAGCGAGCGCCGCCCCGGGTCGGTGCGGCGGGCCATCGGTGCCACGGTGACCTCGGCGCCGAGTACCTCGACGCCCCCGGGGTGCGCGTTGACCGGGTTGAGCCGCATCGAGACCACCTCGGGCATGTCGTCGCTGATGACCGACACCCGCGCGATGAGGTCGGCGAGCGCGGCGCGGTGCACCGGGGTCGACCCGCGGTGCCCGTGCAGCACCGGCGCCGCCTTGACCGAGGAGATGAGCTCCGAGACGGCGACGTCGGTGAGCGGCGGGATGCGGTGGGCGATGTCGTCGAGCAGCTCGGTCGGGAGCCCCGCCACGCCGAAGCTCACCACCGGCCCGAAGAGCGCGTCCTCGTCCGACGACACGAGGCACGCGACACCGGGGGTCGCCATCTGCTGCACCTCGAGCTGGCCGGCCGCGAGCGGCGAGAGCCGGTCGTGGAGCGAGACCCATGCCTCGGTCACCGACTGCGCGTTGCCGAGGTCGACCCGTACCCCGGTGATCCCGCCCTGGTGACGCAGCATCGGCGCGGTCGACTTGAGGACCACGGGGTAGCCGATCTCGTCGGCCGCCTCCACCGCCTCCTCGACCGTCGTCACCTGCCGGGACGGCCAGACCTCGATCCCGTAGGCGGTCAGCAGCGCCCGTGTCTCGTCCGGGTTGAGGCGCCGTCCCTCGGGGCTGACCGACAGGACGGTGTGGACCACGTCCTCGGCCACGCGCCGGTTGATCCCCACCGGGGCGACCGGGACGCCGTGGTCCTTGTTGCGCCACTCGGCGTACTTCGTCGCCTTCGCGAGCGCGTATGCCGCGTCCTCCGGCATCGCGTAGATGGGGATCGCCTGCCCGGTGCCACCCTCGTCGATGTGGGTGGAGGAGTCCACCCCCCGCATCCCGAGGAACGTCGCGACGCAGGTCTTGTCGGACCCGCGGGCCGCGGCGCGCACGGCATCGGTGACGTCCTCGTCGTGGGCGACGATCGGGGGGATGAAGCAGGTCATCACCGAGTCGACGTCGGGGTCGTCGAAGGCGGTGGTGAGCGCGTCCCGGAACGCCTCGAGGGTGGCGTCCGACGGCAGGCTCACGGGCCCGTGCGTCACGGTGAGCCCGCGACCCGCGACCGCACCGGCCGACAGCGCACCCAGCGCCGCCGAGTTGCCGACGATGGCCACGCGCCGCCCGGCGGGCAGGGGCTGGTGGACGACGAGCTGGGCGACGTCGAAGAGCTGGTGGACGTTGGAGACCCTCACCACCCCGGCCTGCCGCAGCATCGCGCCGAACACCGCCGGGCGCACCTTCGTCCGCCGGACCCGGTGACCGGGCGGGGTGCCGTAGGCCGAGATGCCGGACTGGACGACGATGACCGGCTTGATGAGGCCGAGGTTGCGGGCGATCCGCGAGAACTTGCGCGGGTTGCCCATCGACTCGAGGTAGAGACCGACGGCGTGGGTGTCGTCGTCGTCGATCCAGTACTGCATGAGGTCGTTGCCCGAGACGTCGACCCGGTTGCCCGCCGAGGCGAACGTCGAGATCCCGAGGTTGCGCCGGGCCGCCGACGCGAGGACGGCGATGCCGAGCGCGCCGGACTGCGCGAAGAGGCCGAGGTGCCCGACCGGGGGCATGGCCGGCGACAGCGAGGCGTTGAGCGACATCCCGGGGTGGGTGTTGATGATCCCGAACGAGTTGGGCCCGACGATGCGCATCCCTGACCCGCGCACCCGCCGCACGAGCTCCGCCTGGAGCTCGTCCCCCTCGCCCCCACCCTCGCCGAACCCGGAGCTGACGACGAGCAGCGCCGCGACGCCCGCCTCCGCGCACTCGTCGACGACCTTGAGCACCTTCGGCGCCGGCACCGCGATGACCGCGAGGTCGACCGGACCGGGCACGTCACCGATCGTGTCGTATGCCGTCCGCCCGAGGATCGCCTTCGCCTTGCGGTTGACGGGGTGGACCTCGCCCGTGAACTCGCCCTCGAGGAGGTTCTTGAGGAAGTGGTGCCCCATCGTCTGCGGGGACCGCCCGGCGCCGATGACGGCGACGATCCGGGGACGCATGATCCGGCTGACGCTGATCGCCTCGGCGCGGTGCTCGCGCGACATCGCGACGGCCTTGGAGCGGTCGGTCGGCTCGATGTCGAAGTGCAGGGCGACGATGCCGTCCTCGACCTTGCGGCTGACCTCGTAGCCCGCCTCCGAGAAGACCGTGAGCATCTTGCGGTTCTGGGGCAGCACCTCGGCCGTGAAGCGGGTGATGCCGAACTCCTGGGCGATCGCGGCCAGGTGCTCGAGCAGCACCGACCCGATGCCACGACCCTGGTAGTGGTCGCTGACGTTGAAGGCGACCTCGGCCGAGGTGGCGTCGATCCGGTCGTAGCGCCCGATGCCGAGGATCTCGTCGCTCACCGTGATGACCAGCGCGACGCGGTCGGCGTAGTCGACGTGGGTGAAGCGGTGGACGTCCTTGTCGGAGAGGCGCCGCAGCGGCGCGAAGAACCTCATGTAGATCGACTCGTCCGACTGCCGCGCGTGGAACGCGTGGATCTTCTCCTCGTCGGTGGGCAGGATCGGGCGCAGGTGGCCGACGCTGCCGTCACGGAGCACGACGTCGGCCTCCCACTGCACCGGGTAGCCCGGCGGCAGCTCGACGTCCTCGCTCATGGGCACATCGTGGCACGGCACGATGTGCGGCATGGATCTCATCGACGCGGTGTCGCGACGCCGGATGGTGCGACGCTTCCGGCCCGATCGCGACGTGCCGTTCGACACGGTCGAGCGCTTCGTCCGTCTGGCGCAGCGCGCCCCCAGCGCCGGGCACACCCAGGGCTGGGACGTCCTCGCGCTCACCGACGCCGCCGACCGCGAGCGCTTCTGGGAGGTGACCCGCGAGCGAAACGCACCGGAGCCCGACCAGAATTCTCGATGGCTGCGCGGGGTGTCGGCCGCCCCGGTGCTGCTCGTCATGCTCGCCGACCCGACGGCATACCTCGACCGTTACGCGGAGCCGGACAAGGGGTGGACCGACCGCTCCCTCGACCGCTGGCCCATCCCGTACTGGGACACCGACACGGCGATGGCCGCGATGATCGTCCTGCTCGGGGCGGTCGACGCCGGGCTCGGAGCCCTGTTCTTCGGCGTCCCCGGGTCCCGTCACGACGCGCTCAGGACGGCGTATGCCGTCCCGTCCGACCGTCGGGTCGTAGGCGTCATCGCTCTGGGCCACGAGGCGGAGCGGGTGCGCAGCCCGTCCCTCACGAGGGGGCGCCGCCCGGTCGAGGACGTCCTGCACCGCGGACGGTTCGGCGCGTCGGGGTCGGGGACGTCGAGCCCCTGAGGGAGGATGCGGTGATCGACCCGCGGCAGGTCCGCGAGACCACGACACCACCGAGGTAGACCCCCGCCCCATGGCCAAGCGCACGACGACCACCCCTCCCGACGACCTCGCGGTCGGTGACGGCCGCGTCGTCGACATCGACGTCGGCCTCGAGATGCAGAACGCGTTCCTCGAGTACTCCGTCTCGGTCATCCACTCGCGGGCCCTGCCCGACGTGCGTGACGGCCTCAAGCCGGTGCAGCGCCGGATCCTCTACTCGATGAGCGAGATGGGGCTGCGACCCGACCGCGGCCACGTGAAGTCCTCCCGGGTCGTCGGCGACGTCATGGGCAAGTACCACCCCCACGGCGACACGGCGATCTACGACGCCCTCGTGCGCATGGCCCAGCCGTTCACGATGCGGCTGCCGCTCGTCGACGGTCACGGCAACTTCGGATCGCTCGACGACGGCCCGGCCGCCTCCCGCTACACCGAGGCCCGCCTCGCCGCCGCGGCGCTCGTCATGACCGCCGGCCTCGACGAGGACACCGTCGACTTCGTGCCGAACTACGACGACCAGCTGCTCCAGCCGGGCGTGCTGCCCGCCGCCTACCCCAACCTGCTCGTCAACGGGGTCGCCGGCATCGCGGTCGGCTTCGCCACCAACATGCCGCCGCACAACCTCGTCGAGGTCGTCGGCGCCGCCCGTCACCTCATCGCCCACCCGGACTGCAGCCTCGACGACCTCATGAAGTTCGTCCCCGGCCCGGACCTGCCCCTGGGTGGTCGGATCGTCGGCCTCGACGGCATCCGCGACGCCTACCTCACCGGCAAGGGCAGCTTCCGGACCCGCGCGACGGTGCGGATCGAGAAGATCACCCCGCGCAGGGCCGGGATCGTCGTCACCGAGCTCCCCTACCTCGTCGGCCCGGAGAAGGTCATCGAGCGGATGAAGACGCTCGTCCAGGGCAAGAAGCTCCTGGGCGTCAGCGACGTCAAGGACCTCACCGACCGCAAGCACGGGCTCCGGCTCGTCATCGAGGTCAAGAACGGCTTCAACCCCGAGGCGGTCCTCGAGCAGCTCTACAAGCTCACGCCGATGGAGGACTCCTTCGGCATCAACAGCGTCGCCCTCGTCGACGGCCAGCCGCAGACCCTCGGCCTCAAGGACCTGCTCCGCCACTACGTCGAGTTCCGCATCGACGTCGTCCGGCGACGCACCGCCCACCGGCTGCGCAAGGCCGAGGCCCAGCTGCACCTCGTCGAGGGCCTGCTCGTCGCGATCCTCGACATCGACGAGGTCATCCAGCTCATCCGCACGAGCGAGGACACCGCCACGGCGCGCTCCCGGCTCATGAGCGTCTTCGACCTGTCCGAGATCCAGGCCAACCACATCCTCGACCTCCAGCTGCGCCGGCTGACGAAGTTCTCCCGCCTCGACCTCGAGACCCAGCGCGACGAGCTGCGGACCCGGATCGAGGAGCTGTCCGCCATCCTCGGCGACGAGAAGCTCCTGCAGCGCACCGTGTCCAGCGAGCTCGCCGACGTCGCGAAGAAGCACGGCACCCCACGCCGCACGGTGCTCCTCGAGTCGGCCGGCAACCCGGTGAGCTCCGCCGCGCCCCTCGAGGTCACCGACGACCCCTGCTGGGTCCTGCTGTCCTCCACCGGGCTGCTCGCCCGCACGTCCACCGACGACCCCATCCCCGCGGAGGGCCCGCGCGCCAAGCACGACGCCGTCATCGCGGCCGTCCGCACGACCGCCCGGGGCGAGGTGGGGCTGCTCACCAGCCTCGGCCGGATGGTCCGGATCAGCGCGCTCGAGCTGCCGACGCTCCCGCCGCTCGGCGGGGCGCCCAGTCTCTCGGGCGGTGCTCCGCTCGCCGCCTACGTCGACCTCCCCCGCGGCGAGGAGCCGGTCACCGTCGTCTCGATCGACCCTGAGGGTCCGGGACTGGCGCTCGGGACGGCGCAGGGCGTCGTCAAGCGGGTCATCCCGGACCAACCGCGCTCGCGCGACTGGGAGGTCGTCTCCCTCAAGGACGGCGACCGCGTCGTCGGCGCCGGCCAGGTCGTCACCGGCGACGAGGACCTCGTCTTCGTCACCACCGACGCCCAGCTCCTGCGCTTCCCGGCCAGCGCGGTCCGGCCGCAGGGCCGTTCGGCCGGTGGCATGGCGGGCGTCCGGCTCGCTGCGGGTGAGCAGGTCGCCTTCTTCGGCGTCGTCGACCCGTCCCGCGAGTCGGTCGTCGTCACCGCCAGCGGCGCGGCCGACGCCCTCCCCGGCACCCAGCCGGGAGCCATCAAGGCCACCCCCTACACCGAGTACCCCGCCAAGGGACGCGGCACCGGCGGGGTGCGCGCGCACCGCTTCCTCAAGGGTGAGGACACGCTCGTGCTCGCGTGGGTCGGCCCGATCCCGGCCCGCGCCAGTGGCGCCGGCGGTGTCGCCCTCGAGCTGCCCGAGGCCACTGGTCGCCGGGACGGCTCCGGCATCCCGGGCTCGGCCGTCATCACGGGGATCGCCGGCCCGCTCTCGTGAGGTGGGCGCGGTGACCGCCGCGTTACGGGATCGTGACCGGGAATCGCGGCCAAAGCATTCCGCTCGTGTGTAAGCGCTTTTACACTGCCAAAGGATCCCTCAGCGCCGAGGACCTAAGCCAGGGCCCGGCGCGTCCCCCAACAGATGGAGGCGGGCAATGGCCCACAAATCACAGCGCCGATCCGCGATGCTCCTCTCGAGCCTCGTGGCGGTTTCCCTCGGTGTCGCGGCCTGCGGCTCCTCCGACGACGGAGACGACGGCGCGGACGCCGGTGCGTCCGGCAGCGCGAGCGCGATCGACTGCAAGCCGTACGAGGCGTTCGGTGACATCAAGGGCAAGACCGTGACGGTCTACACCTCGATCACCGCCCCCGAGGACGCGCCGCACATCGCCTCGTACAAGCCGTTCATCGACTGCACCGGCGCCGAGATCAAGTACGAGGGCTCCAAGGAGTTCGAGGCCCAGCTGCCCGTGCGCGTCAAGGGTGGCAACGCCCCCGACATCGCCTACCTGCCCCAGCCCGGCCTGCTCAAGACCATGGTCGCCACCGGCAAGGTCATCCCCGCCCCGGCGGAGGTCGCGGCGAACGTCGACAAGAACATGCCCGACTGGAAGAACTACGGCACGGTCGACGGCAAGTTCTACGCTGCCGCGCTCGGTGCCAACGTCAAGTCCTTCGTCTGGTACTCGCCGGCCGCCTTCGAGGAGAAGGGCTACGAGATCCCCACCACGTGGGACGACCTCCTGGCACTCTCCGACAAGATCGCCGCCGACGACCCCGACTCCAAGCCGTGGTGTGCGGGCATCGAGTCCGGCGACGCCACCGGCTGGCCGGCCACCGACTGGGTCGAGGACGTCATGCTCCGCACGGCCGGTCCCGAGGTCTACGACAAGTGGACCAACCACGAGATCCCCTTCAACGACCCCGCGGTCGCCACGGCCCTCGCCGAGGTCGGCAAGATCCTCAAGAACGACAAGTTCGTCAACGGCGGTCAGGGTGACGTGAAGACGATCGCGTCCACGGCGTTCCAGGACGCCGGTCTGCCGCTCCTCGACAACGGTGGCTGCTACATGCACCGTCAGGCGTCGTTCTACGCGGCGAACTTCCCGAAGGGCACGAACGTCGCCGAGGATGGCGACGTCTGGGCCTTCTACCTCCCGGCCAAGGACACCTCGACCAAGCCGGTCCTCGGTGGTGGCGAGTTCGTCGCCGCCTTCGCCGACCGTCCCGAGGTCAAGGCGTTCCAGACCTACCTCGCCTCGGTCGAGTGGGCCGACAGCCGCGCCAAGTCCTGTGGTGGCGGCGGTTGCGTGACCGCGAACAAGAACGCCGACCCGACCCTGCTCAAGAACCCGGTCGACAAGCTCTCTGCGGAGATCCTCACCGACAAGAGTGCGACGTTCCGGTTCGACGCCTCCGACCTCATGCCGGGCGCCGTGGGTTCGGGCACCTTCTGGAAGGGCATGACCAACTGGATCACGGGGCAGGACGACAAGGCCACTCTCGACTACATCGAGAACTCCTGGCCCAAGTCCTGACCTGATCTGCTGATCGGTCACACGCCGGGGTGGGGTGGTTCGCCCACCCCACCCCGGCTTCCTTCGTTGCACCCCCCACACCTGGAGGTGGAGTCATGGTCGCGAGCGTGCTGAGCGTCGCGCCGTCGGGAATCATCCCCGAGCCGTTCCTGCGAGCCGAGAGCGTCGCGGGGAAGTTCTTCCTCATGTTCTTCGCGGTGGCGTTCTTCGCCGCCGTGTTCGGCCTGGTGCTCTTCGTGGCCTCGCTGTTCAAGGGCCGCAAGGGCGAGCAGGCGCAGGGCGCGCTGTTCGCGGCGCCCGCCGTCCTGCTCCTCTCCATCGGCCTCGTCTACCCGGCCGTCCTCACGATCATCCAGTCGGTACGCGGCAAGTCGGGTGAGGGCGGCTTCACCTTCTCCAACTACGTGGCGATGTTCACCCAGCCCGAGCTGCTCGTCGTGCTGCGCAACACCGCCCTCTGGGTCATCCTCGTGCCGTTCCTCGCGACCGCGATCGGCCTGCTCTACGCGATCCTCATCGACCGGGCCCGGGGCGAGGCGTTCGCCAAGGCGCTCATCTTCCTGCCCATGGCCATCTCCATGGTCGGCGCCGGCATCATCTGGAAGTTCGTCTACCAGTACAAGCAGACCGAGCGTCCCCAGATCGGCCTGCTCAACCAGATCCTCAAGAGCCTCGGCTTCGAGTCGCGGCAGTTCCTGCTCGATGCACCGCTCAACACCATCATGCTCATCATCGTCATGGTCTGGATCCAGGCCGGCTTCGCGATGACGATCCTGTCGGCCGCGATCAAGGCGATCCCCGACGACATCATCGAGGCCGCGCGGCTCGACGGCGTCGCCGGCCTGAAGATGTTCCGGCACATCACCCTGCCGAGCATCCGCGCGGCTCTCGTGGTCGTCCTCACGACCATCGCGATAGGCACGCTCAAGGTCTTCGACATCGTGCGGACCATGACCGCGGGCCAGTTCGACACCTCGGTGGTCGCCAACGAGTTCTACAGCCAGAGCTTCCGCTACAACGCCCCCGGCCTCGGTGCGGCGCTGGCGGTGCTGCTCTTCATCCTCGTCATCCCGATCGTCGTCTACAACATCATCCAGATGCGAAAGGAGGCCTGAGCCGTGAGCACCCTGCAACCCGCGGTCACGCCCGAGTCGGTGGCCCCCGACGCCGCGCCCGTCGCCCAGAAGCTCAAGAAGTCGACCGGCGAGGCAGCCGGCGCCCTGCAGTCCCGCTGGGCCTCGCTCGTCGCGGTGCTCATCGCGGTCCTGTGGACGACCCCCACCCTCGGCCTGCTCGTCACGTCGTTCCGCACCCAGCGGGACATCAACCGCAGCGGCTGGTGGACGGCGCTGACCGATCCCAGCGGCTTCACGCTGGAGAACTACCGCGAGGCCCTCCAGCCCGGCAGCTCGGCCGGCCTCAGCCAGTACTTCATCAACACGATCGTCATCACGGTGCCGGCGGTGCTCCTGCCGCTCTTCCTGGCCTCGCTCGCGGCCTACGCGTTCGCGTGGATGCCGTTCCCGGGGCGCAACGCGCTCTTCGTCGCCGTGTTCGCGCTGCAGATCGTCCCGCTGCAGATCGCCCTCATCCCGCTGCTCGACATCTACGTCAACAAGCTCGGCTTCGGGGCGTCGTACTGGAGCGTGTGGCTGTCGCACACGATCTTCGCGCTGCCACTGGCGACCTTCCTCATCCACAACTTCATGCGCGAGCTGCCGGCCGAGCTCATGGAGGCGGCACGGGTGGACGGCGCGGGGCACGTGACGATCTTCTTCAAGATCCTCCTCCCCCTGCTCACCCCGGCCCTCGCGGCGTTCGGGATCTTCCAGTTCCTCTGGGTCTGGAACGACCTGCTCGTCTCCTTGGTCTTCCTCGGTGGGACGCCCGACGTCGCTCCGATCACCGTCCGGGTGGCCGAGCTCTCGGGTTCTCGAGGCAGTGCCTGGTACCTCCTGTCGGCAGGTGCGTTCATCTCGATGATCGTCCCCGTCGCCGTGTTCCTCGCCCTGCAGCGGTTCTTCGTCCGAGGCCTGCTCGCAGGTGGCCTGAAGGGCTGACATGACTGCCCCAGACCGGCGTCGGCGGATGAGCACCATCACCGATGTCGCGCGGGAGGCCGGGGTCTCCGTGGCCACGGTCTCCCGCGCGCTCCGCGGCCTGGACCGCGTGAGCCCGCGCACCCGTGAGCGGGTGTTCAAGGTCGCCGAGCGCCTCGACTACGTCGCCAGCCCCACGGCGACGTCGCTGGCCTCGGGTCGCACCCAGGTCGTCGGCGTCGTCGCGCCGTTCCTCACCCGCTGGTTCTTCGCCACGGTGGTCAGCGCCATCGAGAAGACGCTGCGCCAGCACGGCCACCACGTGCTGCTGTTCGACCTGGAGGACGAGTCCTACGACCGACGCCTCCCCCTGTCACAGAACATGCTGTGGAAGCGCGTCGACGGCGTCATCACCCTCAACCTGCCCATGACGGCCGAGGAGCTCGAGCTCGTCGACCGGCTCGGGCTGCCGCTGGTCGCGATCGGGACACCGGTCGCCGACCGGCCCAACGTCCGCATCGACGACGCCCAGGCGATGCGGGACGCCACCGAGTACCTCGTCTCCCTCGGGCACCAGCGCATCGCCTACGTCGGCGCCGTGCCCTCCAACGTCGCGCACATCCAGACGCCTCAGGCCCGCCTCGAGGCCTTCCGCGACGTCATGCGCAGCCACGGGCTCGCCGAGCACAAGCAGTGGATCCTCGGCTCGGACTGGAGCGCGGACAGCGCCGCCGCAGACACGCGCGTGCTGCTGCACGCGCCCGAGCGGCCGACCGCCGTCGCCGCGGCCTCGGACGAGATGGCCATCGGCGTCATGGCGGCCGCGCGAGCGGAGGGCCTGCGCATCCCCGAGGACCTCTCGGTCATCGGGATCGACGACCACGCGCTGAGCAACGTCCTCGGCCTGAGCACGGTGCGCCAGGACGTCACGGCGCAGGGACGGCTGGCGGCCGAGATCCTCCTCCGGCAGCTCGGCTTCACCGCCGGCGAGGACGCGGGCACCCACGTGGTCGTGCCGACCGAGCTCGTCGTGCGCGCGAGCACCGCTCCCCCGGCCTGACTGCCTCGCCACCCCCGCCGAGGCAGGGGTGGCGACTCTTGGTCAGTGGTGACGGGCGTGGTCGGGGTCCTCGAGCTCCTCCGGGTCACGCATGTAGGTCTTCTTCGCGAAGAAGAACCGGTTGGCCAGCCACGTCAGGGCCCACAGGACGACGCCGATGGCGAGCAGCCACCCGGCGATGCGGTACTGGATCGTGTCGCGCCCGGTCCAAGGGCCGACCATGAAGGCGCAGAGCAGGGCCCCGAGGACCGGCAGAGCCGTCGGGGCGACGAAGTGCTTCCGGTCGATCGGGTTCTTGCGCAGGACGAGCACGCAGATGTTGACGATCGTGAAGACCCCGAGCAGGAGCAGGGCGGTGGTGCCGCCCAGCGCCGCGATGATCTCGGAGTCGGACTGGGTCGACACGAAGTAGATGAGCCCGAACGAGATCGCCGTGGTGAAGAGGATCGCGACCCACGGGGTGCGGCGGCTGCGGTGCACGCGCCCGAGCACCGGCGGAAGCACCTCCTGCTTGGCCATGCCGTAGAGCAGCCGGCTGGCCATGAGCATGTTGATGAGCGCCGAGTTGGCCACGGCGAACATCCCGATGAAGGGGAAGACCTTGTCGAACGGGAAGTCCGGCGCTCCGGTCGCAACGACCTGGGTGAGCGCCGAATCGTTGTCGGGGTTGGCGAGCTCGCCCACCGGGACGAGCGCCACCGCGGTGATGGAGACGAGGACGTAGATGAGACCGGTGATCCCCAGGCCGGTGAGCATCACCCGGGGGAAGTCGCGGACCGGGTCCTTGGTCTCCTCGGCCATGTTGACCGAGTCCTCGAAGCCGACCATCGCGAAGAACGCGAGCGACGTCGCCGCGGTGATCGCGAAGAAGGTGCTCTTGTCGCTCGGGCTGTCGAACACGACGGCACGGGAGAAGTCCGCCTTGCCCTGCGTGACGGCATACAGGCCGATGAAGATGATGAGGAGCAGACCGGAGAGCTCCACCATCGTCAGGACGACGTTCGCCTTGACGCTCTCGCCCACACCTCGGAAGTTGATCGCCGCGACCAGCGCCATGAAGCCGAGGGCGATGAGGAGCAGCGGGGTGCTGCCGGCCTCCCAGTCGGTCCCGATGCCGTCGCGCAGGAACCCGGCGAAGGCGTTGGAGGCGGTCGAGGCCGAGGTGATGCCCGAGCACATGACGGCGAACGCCACGAGGAAGGTCACGAAGTGGATGCCGAACGCCTTGTGCGTGTAGAGCGCCGCACCGGCCGCCTGCGGGTACTTCGTCACGAGCTCGAGGTAGGAGAACGCCGTGATGGTGGCGATGACGAAAGCGACGAGGAAGGGCGCCCAGGCGGCGCCACCGACCTCGCCTGCGACGGCACCGGTCAGGGCGTACACGCCGGTGCCGAGGATGTCGCCGACGATGAAGAGGAGCAACAGCTTCGGGCCCATGACCCGGTTGAGCTCGGGCTCACCGTGGTGGGACTCGTCGATGACCCCCGTGCCACCGCGGTCGTCGGTGTGACCACTCATCTGCAGGCCTCCTCGTCCGGGGTCCCGGGACATCGGGACGCCTTGGGGCTCACTGTGTCCCACATCACGTCCGAGGGCAACGCAAACGCGCGGTATGCCGCGAGATGGGTTCGCGGGTCAGGCGTCGATCCGCTCGCGGTCGAGCTGGGCCGAACCCCTGACGATGAAGTCACGACGGGGCGCGACCTCGTTGCCCATGAGCAGCTCGAAGACGCGCTCGGAGTCCTCGGCGTCGGCCATCGTCACCTTGCGCAGCGTGCGGTGGCGCGGGTCCATCGTCGTCTCGGCCAGCTGGTCGGCATCCATCTCGCCCAGGCCCTTGTAGCGCTGCATCGGCTGCTTGATCGTGCGGCCCCGCTTCGTCAGGGACGCGACGGTCCGGCGCATCTCCCCCTCGGAGTACGTGTAGAGCAGCTCGCCCTTGCGGGCGCCCGCCGCCGAGACCTCGATGCGGTGCAACGGGGGCACGGCGGCATACACCTTGCCGGCCTCGACGAGGGGACGCATGTAGCGGAAGAAGAGGGTGAGCAGCAGCGTGCGGATGTGGGCGCCGTCGACGTCGGCGTCGGTCATGATGATGACCTTGCCGTAGCGGGCGGCGTCGACGTCGAAGCTGCGCCCGGAGCCGGCGCCGATGACCTGGATGATCGCCGCGCACTCGGCGTTGCCGAGCATGTCGGTGAGCGAGGCCTTCTGGACGTTGAGGATCTTGCCGCGGATCGGGAGCAGCGCCTGGACGTCGGAGTCGCGCGCGAGCTTGGCGGTCCCGAGCGCGCTGTCGCCCTCGACGATGAAGAGCTCGGTGCGCTCGAGGTCGTTGCTGCGGCAGTCGGCCAGCTTGGCGGGCAGCGACGAGGTCTCGAGCGCGTTCTTCTTGCGCTGGGTCTCCTTGTGCAGCCGCGCGCTGATCCGCGACTTCATCTCCGCGGTGACCTTCTCGAGGAGCATCGCCGCCTGCTGCTTCTCGCCGCGCTTGGTCGAGGTGAGGGCGTTGGTCAGCTCCTTCTCGACCACGCGCGCGACGATGGCGCGCACGGCGTTGGTGCCGAGCACCTCCTTGGTCTGGCCCTCGAACTGCGGCTCGGCCAGGCGCACGGTGACGACCGAGGTGAGCCCGGCGAGGACGTCGTCCTTGTCGACCTTGTTGCTGCCGACCTTGAGGCGGCGGGCGTTGACCTCGAGCTGCTTGCGGAAGACCTTGAGCAGCGCCTGCTCGAAGCCGGCCATGTGGGTGCCGCCCTTGGGCGTGGCGATGATGTTGACGAAGGAGCGCACCTTCGCGTCGTAGCCGGTCCCCCACCGGACGGCGATGTCGACCTCGCACTCGCGCTCGACGTCCTGCGGGCTCATGTGGCCCTTGGCGTCGAGCACCGGCACGGTCTCGGTGAAGTGGCCCGTGCCCCGCAGGCGCCACACGTCGGTCACGGACGGGTCCGGCGCGAGGAACTCGGCGAACTCGCTGATGCCGCCGTCGTGGACGAAGACCTCCTCGTGCGGTCCGTGCTCCCCCGGCGTGCCCGGCAGGCGGCGCTCGTCACGGATGACGAGGGTGAGCCCGGGGACGAGGAAGGAGGTCTGGCGGGCGCGACCGACGAGGCCCTCGTAGTCGAAGTCGGCGTCCTTGAGGAAGATCTGCGGGTCCGACCAGTAGCGCACGCGCGTGCCGGTCGCGCCCCGCTTGGACCTGCCGATGACCGCGAGCTCGCTGGTGCGCTCGTAGGGGGTGAACTCGTGGTCGGGGCTCTTGTCCGAGCTGGCCACGTCGGGGAAGTAGCCGGGCTCACCGCGGCGGAAGCTCATCGCGTAGGTCTTGCCGCCGCGGTCGACCTCGACGTCGAGGCGGGCCGAGAGGGCGTTGACCACCGAGGCGCCGACGCCGTGCAGGCCACCGGAGGCGGTGTAGGAGCCGCCGCCGAACTTGCCGCCCGCGTGGAGCTTGGTGAAGACGACCTCGACGCCGGTGAGCCCCGTGCGGGGCTCGATGTCGACGGGGATGCCACGGGCGGTGTCGCGGACCTCGACCGAGCCGTCGAGGTGGAGGATGACCTCGATCCGGTCGCCGTGCCCGCCGAGCGCCTCGTCGACCGCGTTGTCGATGATCTCCCAGAGGCAGTGCATGAGGCCGCGGCTGTCGGTCGACCCGATGTACATGCCCGGCCGCTTGCGCACGGCCTCCAGGCCCTCGAGGACCTGGAGGTGGTGGGCGCTGTAGTCGGACGACGACTTGCTCGTCGCGACCTTCTTGGCCGTGGACGCGGGGGTCATGCGGTCCTCTCGGGGAGCTCGTGCGGGCGGAGTCCACAGGCTAACCGGGGCCCCTGACGACCCCGCCGAGGCGCGCTGTCGGACCCGTGGGGAAGAATTCCTCGTGTTGGCATCGGAACGGTCACATCACGGGCGCCTCCCCCTCGGGAAGAGCTGGGCGTGTTTGACTGTTGCAACGCCTGACGCCCACGTAATCGCGTGGGCCCATTGACGAGATCAGCCAAGGAGGCCGATGTGACCACCGCACTGGCACCCATCCTGACCACCGCGGACCGCTGCGACCGCTGTGGTGCCCAGGCCTATGTGCGAGCGACGCTCCACGTCGGTGGTGAGCTGCTCTTCTGCGCCCACCACGGGCGCGAGCACCTGCCCAAGCTGCGCGACCACGCCGACATCGTGGACGAGAGCGACCGACTCACGGAGCCGCCCGCCGCCGCGGACATCGACGTCTGACCCCGGGTTGAACCTCCTTCCGGAGGGCACCAGCGTCTGGGTGCCGGCGATCCTCATCATCGTGGGGATCGTCGGCATCGTCGTCCCGGTCGTCCCCGGCCTGCTCGTCGCGGTGGTCGGGGTGCTCCTCTGGGCCTACGAGACCGGCGGTTCCACCGCGTGGACCGTCTTCGGCATCTGCGTCGCGATCTACCTTGCGGGCGTGGTCATCCAGTTCCTCGTGCCGGGCAAGCGGCTGCGCTCCCAGGGCGTCACGACCTCGACGTTGCTCCTCGCCGTCCTCCTCGGCGTCGTCGGGATGTTCGTCATCCCGGTCGTCGGCTTCGTCATCGGCTTCGTCGGTGGCATCTTCCTCGTCGAGCAGGGCCGCAGCCGTGACCGGGCCCAGGCGTGGGCCCGCACCAAGCACGCCGTCGTCGCCGTGATGACGAGCATGGGCATCGAGCTGTGCGCCGGCGTGCTCATCGCCGTGACGTGGGTCGTCGGCGTCCTCGCCACCTGAGGTCCAGCCGCACCTGAGATCCGGCCACCGAGCGGGACCCGGGAAGGCGCGCGGCCGGCATACGCCGGCGGTCAGCTCCAGCCGTCGCGGCCGCGCCGGTCCCATCGGTCGTCGAGCTTGTCCATGAACCCCGAGCCGCTCTTCTGGCGGCGCCCCGACCCGGCCGGACCGGCCGTGCCGTCGTCGCGTACGACGGTGAGCTTGCCGCGTCGCGGCGGGGTGAGGGAGAAGGCGACAGCCGCCACCATCACGGCGAATCCGGCCGCACCGACCCACATCGTCGTGTTGATGCCGACGAGGACGAGGCCGAGGCCGACGACCACACCGGTGACGCCGATGATCCAGCGCAGACGCGTGGGACCGCCGCGGCGCGTGCCCTCCATGCTCGAGGCGAACTTGGGGTCCTCCTCGGCGAGGGCCTGCTCCAACTGCGCGAGCATCCTCTGCTCGTGCTCTGAAAGCGGCACGGCGTCCTCCCGGTGTGCGACGGTGCGTGGTCCTCTGATCATCCTCCATCAGGGACAACGCACGACGCCGCGGTTTCGTTGCATTCGCCAGCTGGGGTGCTGGTCTCCTCAGGATAGGTCGCGATCGGTCCGGGGGGAAGGTTGGCCCCGGGTGATCAGGCTCGCAGGCCGGACCGACCCCGCGCCGAAGCGGGCGCTGGCCCTGTCGACGGCCCGATCGGCCTCGCGCCAGCCGTGTTCGTTCTCGCCGAGCATGCCCTGGATGGGGGCGGCCTCGACGGCGACGAGCTTCTCGAGACGCACGCCGACGAGCCGGATCCGGGCCCGCTGCAGCCCGAGGGCGTCGTAGAGCGACGTGGCCGTCTCGTAGATCTCACGGCTGCCGTCGGTCGGCTCGCGCAGGGTGCGGGCCCGGGTGATGGTCGTGAAGTCGGCGAAGCGGACCTTGATCGAGACGGTGCGCCCGGTGAGGCCCGCCGCACGGAGCCGGGCAGCGACGCGGTCGCTCAGCTTGAGCAGGTGGCGGTGGATCTCGCGGGGGTCGTCGATGTCGTACTCGAAGGTCTCGTCGGCACCGACGCTCTTCTCGCGCTGCTCGCGCTGGACGGTGCGCGGGTCGCGCCCCCACGAGAGCTCGTGAAGGTGGTGGCCCGTCGCCTCCCCCAGCCCTCGGACGAGGGTCGGGAGGGGGGTGTGCGCGATGTCGGCGACGGTGCGCAGGCCGAGCCGGGTCAGCTGCTCCTCCGTCTTCTCCCCCACGCCCCAGAGTGCCCCCACGGGCAGCTGCTGCACGAAGGGGATGACCTCGTCGCGCGGGACGACGACCATCCCGTCGGGCTTGGCCAGCCCGGACGCGATCTTGGCGACGAACTTCGTCGAGGCCACCCCGACCGAGCAGGTGATGCCCTGCTCGTCGTGGACCGTGTCGCGGATGCGTGCACCGATGCTCGCCGGTGAGCCGAGCCGGCGGATGGCACCCGCCACGTCGAGGAAGGCCTCGTCGAGCGACAGCGGCTCGATGTCGGGGGTGACCGCTCGGAAGGTCTGCATCACGCCGGCCGAGATCTCCGCGTAGAGCGCGTGGTCGGGCGGGAGCACGACCGCCTGGGGGCAGAGCCGGCGGGCCCGGGTCATCGGCATCGCGGAGGCGACCCCGAACCGGCGTGCCTCGTAGGTCGCCGACAGGACGACGCCGCGGTTGCCGCCCCCGATGATGACGGGGGTGCCGACGAGCTCGGGGTGCGAGAGCAGGGTCGCCGACGCGTAGAAGGCGTCCATGTCGACGTGCAGGACGGTGCACCCGGTGTCGTCGGGCGGTTCGCTCGACGAGCGCTGGGGGAGGCTGAACTGGCGACGGCTCATGGCCGCTCTCAGGCTCGGGTGGCGATGACGTGCAGGGAGGTCCCGAGGTCGGCGAGGGCGGCGAAGTCGGGGTGCGTGGCCACGGCCCGCTCGAGGTCGAGCAGGGCGGCCCGGTCGGCGTCGGAGTCGACGAGGACCGAGGGCACGAGGTCGCTGAAGATGCGTATGCCGTGTGCTCGCGTCGTCGTGAGGCCGGCGGTCTCGAGGAGGGCGATGATGCCGTCCCGGTCGAAGCGTCGCGGGACCGGGTCGGCGTCGCCCCAGCGCCCGTCGGGGCGCTCCATCGCGGCCCGGGCCTGCGCGAACTGCCCGGCGAGGGCTCGCGCCACCACGGCGCCGGCCCGTTGCGGGACGACGAGGCTGAGGATGCCGCCGGGCGGCAGGACGGCGGCGACCTGGGCGAGCGTGGTCGCCGGGTCGTCGACGTACTCGAGGGTGCCGTGGCAGAGGACGAGGTCGGGCTGGTCGCGGCCCACGAGCGAGGACAGGGTGTCGGCGTCGCCCTGGACCGCGCTCACCCGCGAGGACGCCTGGGCCTCCGCGGCTCGGCGGCGCAGCGAGGCGAGTGCGTCCGGGCTGGGGTCGACGACCGTGACGTCGTGGCCGGCGACGGCCAGCGGCACCGCGAGGCCGCCGGTGCCTCCGCCCAGGTCGATGACGCGGAGCGGGCGCTGGAGCTCGTCCGAGCGGGCGTGGACGACCTCGTCGACGGCGGCCCACATGGCGGCGGTCCGGGGTGAGGTCGAGACTCCCGCGCGTCGGGTGCTCGACGGGTCGTCACTCACGGGTGTCACCTCTCCTGGGGGCTCTGCTCGGGCGCACGCCGACGTCGCGGTGTGCGCGACCGAGCCTAGTTGTCTGCGGGGACAGCCACTGGTCGCGTGGCGGGCGGGACGATGAAGTCCTGCGCGAAGGGCAGCTGCTACCCGCGTGGGCGCTTTGATCCAGGTCAACGAGCAGCTGGACTTGGGGTAGGACCGTGCGAGTCGGGGGTCACTCGGCCGCTGGGGCCGTTCACGCGCACGACTCCCGGTTCAGGAACGCAGGGCCACCTCGCCCGGCAGGTTCTTCGTCCACCCTGTGGACGGCTAGGGCTGGGACGCCGTGGGAGCTTCCAGTCCTTCGAGCCCATGCTGAAGCGCGTACATCGCCGCCTCAACACGCGTGCGCACCTGCAGCTTCTCCATGCTGTTGCGCATGTGGTTCTTCACCGTGTTCTCGCTGACGAACAACTGCTTCGCGATCTGTCTGTTGGAGCATCCCCGTGCGAGCAGGACGAGCACCTCGCGCTCACGTGGTGTGAGGCGAATCCCCAACGGGGTCTCCGGAGCAGGGACGGTGCCCAGTCGCCCGAACTCGGCAACCAACAGACTGGCCAGACGGGGAGGGATGACGGACTGCCCCGAATGAACCAGGCGGATCACCTCGGCGATCCGTTCCGTCGGCTCGTCCTTGAGGACGTAGCCGCTGGCTCCTGCCTTGATCGCCGAGAACAGGTCGGCCTCGTCGTCGGACGCCGTGAGCAGCACGACCCTCGTGCCGAACGACTCCTCCTTGAACGCTCGGCACGCCTCGATGCCGCTCATTCCGCGCATGCGGAGGTCGAGAAGGACGAGGTCGGGCTGGACCTCACGGACCTTGCCGATCGCCTCGCGGGCCGACTCGGCCTCGGCCACGATGTCCAGGTCGGGCTCGAGTCCCAGGACTGCCTGCATGCCGCGACGGTAGAGGTCGTGATCGTCGACGATGAGTATCCGAATACGGTCGGACGAGTCCGGGGCAGTGGTCACGGGCTCATGGTGCAACACGCGGCCTTCTTCCGCATCTCGAGCGGCACGACGTGTCCGCCCAGTCGAACGGGCCAGGCCCCTCGCCATCGCCACTCCGGACTGGTGCCCATCCGATCGGCACCCCGCCACGGCCCATCTCGACCACGTGGCCGGCGTTCTCGCTCGTGGCCGGCCACTGCGCAACGCCATCTGCAACTCAGGGTCGACCGGGGGTCAGATCGGGGTTGTCTGGGGGGCGACACCCGATGTGCCCCACCGTGCTCTGCCGCAAGCATGGAGCACATGATCACCATTGACTCCCTCACCCGGAAGTACGCCGGCTTCACCGCCGTCGACAACGTCTCCTTCACTGCCCGGCCCGGCCGCGTCACAGGATTCCTCGGCCCGAACGGCGCTGGCAAGTCCACCACCATGCGGGTCATGGTCGGCCTCACCGCCCCCACCTCCGGCACCGCCACCATCGACGGAGTCCGGTACGCCGACCTCCCCAACCCGGGCCTCGAGGTCGGCGTCCTCCTCGACGCCTCGGCGCAGCACGCGGGACGCACCGGCCGCGAGATCCTCACCGTCGCTGTCGACACGATGGGCCTGTCCCGCCAGCGCGTCGACGAGATGCTCGACCTGGTCAGCCTGACCCCGACTGAGGCAAGGCGGCGCGTGCGCAACTACTCACTCGGCATGCGCCAGCGCCTCGGCATCGCCACCGCACTACTGGGTGACCCGAAGGTGTTGATCCTCGACGAGCCGGCCAACGGTCTCGACCCGGCCGGCATCCGCTGGATGCGCGACCTGCTGCGCGGCTATGCCAACAACGGCGGCACCGTGCTGCTGTCCTCGCACCTGCTGCACGAGATTGAGGTCATCGCCGACGACCTCGTCGTGATCGGCAACGGCAGGATCGTCGCCTCCGGCACCAAGGAGGAACTGCTTGCCGCGGCTGGCACCCTCGCCCGCGCTGCGTCACCTCGCGACCTGGCCCATGCTCTCGAGCAGGCGGGGATCCCCAGCAACCTGGCCGGTGACGGCTCGGTTCGTACCGACGCCGATCCCGCCCAGGTGGGCAGCGTCGCCCTGGCTGCCGGCATCGCTCTCACTGAACTCAGGTCCGCCGAAGGCGCGGGCCTCGAAGACATGTTCCTGTCCCTCACCGCCGACACCCAACGCGAAGGAGTTGCGGCATGACCGCCACGACCATCTCTCCCCGCACCGCCGCGGCGGTTGCGCCCGTACGACGCACTGCCCGCCCCATCCCGACGACTCGCCTCGTCAAGGTCGAGCTGCGCAAGATGTTCAACACCCGCTCCGGCTTCTGGATGCTGGTCAGCATCGGTGTCCTCTCGGTGATCGCCACCGGCGCCGTGATCATCCTCGCGCCGGACGAGGCCGTCACCTACACGAACTTCGCCACCGCGTTTGGCTTCCCGATGTCGGTGATCCTGCCGATGATCGCGATTCTCTCCGTCACCAGCGAGTGGAGTCAGCGCAGCGGGCTCACGACGTTCACCCTGATGCCGAGTCGCGGCCGCGTGATCGGGGCCAAAGCGATCGCGACCCTCTTGGTCGGGGTTGTGTCGATGGCCGTCGCCTTCGCCATCGGCGCCCTCGGCAATGTGATCGGCTCGAACCTCGCCGGTGTCGACACCCTCTGGGACGTCACCCTCGTCGATGCGTCGCAGATCGTGCTGGGGAACGTCGTGGGGATGGCCATCGGCTTCACGCTCGGCGTCGTCCTCCGCAACTCAGCCGCGGCCATCGTCGGCTACTTCGTCGTCTCGCTGGTGCTGCCCGGCATCCTCGCGCTGCTCGCCCAGGTGCGCGAGTGGTTCGCCGACCTGCAGCCCTGGATCGACTGGAACTACACCCAGGTCAACCTCTTCGAGGGAGCCACCGACACAGGTCGCGAGTGGGCCATGCTCGGCTCCACCACGTCGATCTGGATCGTGGCTCCACTCGTGGTCGGGCTGTGGTTCCTGCGCCACTCCGAGGTGAAGTGACCGGGCAACCAGGTTCCTGAGAGAGGCGCTGACCGGGCACACGCTGTCACAGCTTGTGTCCGGTCGGCGGCTCCTTGAAGCGACGTTGTGCCCGGTCAGCGGCGCGGCCCTGGCTCACGACGCTGTTTCATGGGGCCACCGGCGTGGGCTCGTGATCATTGCAGTGGGATTTCGTTGGGGCTTAACCTGATTCGGGTATGCCGGTGGCCCGCGTGGCGCTGCGACTCTCGGAGGGTCCTCGGTGGTGGGCGGTCAGGGCACGCACCCGAATGTCAGGTGCACCTCGGGATGGCCGAAACCACGGTGAAGGTCGCGACCGCGGCCCACCACGTGGATTGACTCGAAACGACCAGTCCAGCCCCTGAACCGCAGGACGGTCGGAGACCCGCCGAGAGCATCGAGCGCCTTGTGGAACCCAGCCTTGCAGGTGGCCTTGGGCTCCTTGGAACGTCCGTGCCTTCTGCCTCGCCGACATCGAGCAGCTCGACGCGGGTTCCAGGTTCGCCCCTGAGTTCACCGGAGAGCGGGTGCCGACCCTGACGAGGGGGTCAACAGCGGCTGACAGCAGGCCGGGATGCTGCTCGAGCCCAGGACGCCCGAGCTGCACTCGGCATCGAGCGCGATCTCGACAAGGTGCTGCGCTCGCGGCCGGCGCTCGAGCGCGCACTCAAGGCCGAGCGTGTCGTGGTCCAGTCCTTCGACCACGTCTGGCTGCGCGTCCACAAGGACCTGGCCCCTGACATGCCGGTCGGCCTGCTGTACGGCACTGAGCCGACTGAGGTCGACATCGCCACACCGCTGCGACAGCCTCACTGCGCGGGACCTTCTCGAAGGAGTTCGTCGCGCGCCCGATACCGACGCAAGTCGTCGATGCCCACCTCGCCCCGATGCGCCGCCCCGACATCGACGGCGCAGTGCGTTCGCTACCGCGGGATGGTCCTGCCCGAAGCCATTCGCATAGCGTGCGGCGTGTACCGACGCCAGCGCCTCACGGTGCCCACCCTCGTCGTCATCGGCCGCCCCGTCGCCCCCGGACCGAGGAGATCATGGCGCACGTCTGCCGCGACCCGGAGCGGTTCGCCGATCGCGTCGAGTTCCCCCTCGTCGATGACGCGGCGCATTTGATCACCGATGACGCCCCGGCCGCGATCGCCGACCTCGCGCTCGAGTGCTTCGAACGAGCCGCATGACGTTGGACTTCGTCGATACTCAGATGTCCGCACTGGCTACGTGTTCATTGGGGACTGCTGAAGATCTGGTTGCGGGAGTGCGCCGAGACGAGGCCGGCCTGGGAGCACAGGCGCCACACCCGCCGCTCGGACACGGCGTGGCCGGCCTCCGCGAGCTCGTCCGCGATGAACCGGTGCCCGAACCCCGGGTCGTCGGCGTGGACCCCGCGGGCGGCGTGGGTGGCGTAGGCATCGACGAGCTCGCGCTGGCTGATGGGGCTCGCCCTCCACGCGTAGAACGGCTGCCGGGAGAAGCCGAGCAACCCGCAGGTCACCGCGACGGGAATCCCGTACGCGGCAAGGTCCAGGACCAGCGGGAACGTCATTGTGGGGACTGACCCAAGCCTCAGGTTCGCCTGCGACAGGTACGCCGCGGCCCGGCGCAGGACCTCATTGCCCTGCGCCAACAGCCGGTTGCGCCGACGCAGGTCCCTGACCTCCTCGGACTCGGCTCGGGTCACGCCGGGACGGCTGCGCACCTGTACCGATCGCCTTCGACGAGCAAGTCAGGACATTGGTCCCTTGGCGACCGGTGGTCCTGGACGACAAACTGCGACAGCAGGGCCTCCATCCAGTGGCCCGCACCACCCCCGTTGCCTCGTGACCCGCTCAGCGGCGTCAATCGAACGGCTCTGGGCCAGTCGAGGAGGCATCCGTCATGGACGACGTACGCGTAGAAGAAGACCTGTTGGGGCCGAAGGACGTTCCGGGTCATGCCTACTTCGGCATTCACACGGTCCGCGCCATGGAGAACTTCACGATCAGTGACGTCACCATCAGCGACCTACCAGAGATGGTGCGCGCGATGGTCCAGGTCAAGAAGGCCTCAGCGCTGGCCAACAAGGAGCTGCGCACCATGTCGGGCCTGAAGGCAGACGCGATTGTCGCTGCCTGTGACCAGATCCTCCAAGAGGGTCGATGCATGGACCAGTTCCCGATCGACGTGTTCCAGGGCGGTGCTGGCACGTCGGTCAACATGAACACCAACGAGGTGATCGCGAACCTCGCCCTCGAGACACTGGGACTGGCGAAGGGACGCTACGACGTGATCGACCCCAACGACCACGTCAACCGGTGCCAGTCGACCAACGACGCCTATCCGACCGGGTTGCACCTCGCGGTCTTCAACGCCGTTGAGGAGCTCAAGTACGAGATAGCGGAGCTGTCGGACGCCTTCGACAGCAAGGCCGTGGAGTTCGCCGACGTCCTGAAGATGGGACGGACCCAGCTTCAGGATGCCGTTCCGATGACCTTGGGCCAGGAGTTCAAGGTGTACGGCGACCTGATGCGCGACGAGATCCGGCAGCTCACGCGGGCGGCCGAGCTGCTCCTCGAGGTCAACCTCGGCGCGACGGCCATCGGCACCGGTCTGAACACCCCGGACGGTTACGCGCAGTGTGCGGTATCGAAGCTGGCCGAGGTCACGGGTCTGCCGGTGGTGCTGGCGGGGAACCTCATCGAGGCGACCTCCGACACCGGTGCGTACGTGTCGATGCACGCCGCGGTCAAGCGAGTGGCCGTCAAGCTCAGCAAGATCTGCAACGACCTCCGTCTGCTTTCTTCCGGACCCCGCACCGGCCTCAACGAGATCAACCTGCCGGAGCTCCAAGCTGGGTCCTCGATCATGCCGGCGAAGGTGAACCCGGTCCTTCCGGAGGTGGTCAACCAGGTGTGCTTCAAGGTCATCGGCAACGACGTGACAGTCTCGATGGCTGCCGAGGCTGGGCAGCTCCAGCTCAACGTGATGGAGCCCGTGATGGCCCAGGCGCTCTTCGAGTCGGTCTCTCTGCTGCGGAACGCCTGTCGGAGCCTGCGGGACAGGTGCGTCGACGGGATCACTGCAAACCGTGAGGTGTGCAACGACTACGTCATGCACTCGATCGGCATCGTCACCTACCTCAACCCCGTGATCGGTCATCACAACGGTGACCTCGTCGGGAAGGAGTGCGCCCGATCCGGACGCAGTGTGCGCGAGGTCGTTTTGGAGCTGGGCTTGCTGACCGAGGCCGAGCTGGACGAGAACTTCGCCCCGGAGAACCTCATGCGGCCGCTCTACCGCGGCAAGGTGTACGCCGACCAAGAGCGTTCAACCGTGGTGGCCGGGGACCCCAGATGATCGTTGTCGAGTTCGCAGTCGTCCTTGCGGCGATCTTCATCGGTGCGCGGATGGGCGGCATTGCGATCGGCTTCGCGGGTGGCCTGGGGGTGCTCGTCCTGGCGATACTCGGGGTTTCACCCGGCGAGCTCCCGCTCAACGTGATCTCCATCATCATCAGCGTGATCGTGGCCATCGCCGCGATGCAGGTGGCGGGAGGAATGGACTATCTGGTTGACCTGGCCGACCGGGTCCTGCGGAAGAACCCCCGCCATCTCACCTTCCTTGCTCCGATCATCACCTACTCGATGACGTTCATGGCCGGCACCGGGTTCACCGCGTTCGCGACCTTGCCGGTCATCACCGAGGTCGCGAAGGAGAACAACATCCGGCCTTCGCGTCCCCTGTCCATCGCGGTCGTGGCCTCCCAGCTCGCCATCACGGCCTCGCCGATCTCGGCGGCGGTCGTGTTCTTCTCCAGCGTGCTGGAGAAGAAGGGCGTGGACTACCTCGAGCTGCTGGCGGTCGCCGTGCCCTCGACCTTCATCGCCTGCATGGCGACAGCGGCGATCATGATGACCGTTGACAGAATGCGGCACGCGACCGACCTGGACACCCATCCCGAGTACCAGCGACGACTTGCCTTGGGCACCGTCAGCGCAAAGGGGCAGTTGGAGCGACACCTCCTGCCGCGAGCCCGGCTCTCCGTCTTGACCTTTGCCATCGGACTGGTGGCTGTGGTGGGCTACTCCATCTTCATCAGCGAGAAGGTGGGGCTGGTGACCGATCCGGTGATGGAGCGGGATTCCGCGATCATCGCCTTCATGCTGACGATCGCCATCGTCATCGTCGTCGCCTGCAAGGTGAAAACCCCTGCGATCCTCGAGGCGTCGACCTTCAAGTCGGGGATGAGCGCGAGCATCTGCGTCCTGGGTATCGCCTGGCTGGGCAGCACTTTCGTCAGCGCCCACGAGACCCAGATCACCGATGCCGCGGGCGACCTGCTGCGCAACCACGCCTGGACGCTCGCCATTGTGCTCTTCTTCGCTTCGGCCCTGCTCTACTCGCAGGCGGCAACCACCGCGGCCTTGATGCCCACCGCGCTGGCGATCGGCGTCGCCCCGTTGGGCATCGTGGCTGCCTTCCCGGCGGTGTCGGCCCTGTTCGTCCTGCCCACCTATCCGACCCTGCTGGCCGCGGTCGAGCTTGACGACACCGGCACAACCCAGATCGGCAAGTACGTGTTCAACCACCCGTTCCTGGTGCCGGGGGCGATCAACATCACGATCGCAGTGGCCCTGGGCTTCCTGTTCGGATCGTTCATCCTCTGATCGGGCGGTGAAACTCCGCTGGCGCGTCGCACCGATGCGCTACGGCCTGTCGGCTGTCCCGGCCGCCGGTGTGCGGTGGGCGAAGTGCGACCCCGCACGGAGGGCGAGACCATCAACCATGTGGCCACCACGACGTCCGGCGGCTGGCAGCTGGCGACCTCCGTCGCAGGGACGGGGGTCGCCCTGCCGGGACCACCAGCAGCAGCCCTACCGGTGGCGTGAGCACCGCAGTCCCCCTCGAAAAGGGTTCTGGATCGACAGTGGCTGGGGGCCGCACTCCCCCGGTCTCCTGCGAAGGCGACCTGCTGTCTGCGCACTCCCTCTTGGTGGCACCCATCGGTATCCATACCGTCACATGACCGGAGGCGGAAAGGTCCAACATTCCGACCGACTTGCCGCCCCTTGGCACGGTCAGCTCGGAGCCGGAGTGACGCGCTGGCCGTCCGAGCGCATCGCGGGCGACGCAATGCCTCTACTGCTGTGCGGTCTGAGCCTGCTCATGCGCCGGATTGCTGCGGAGCCCTTGGTCTCCGCGGAAGTGGTGGCGATGTTCACCGGGGGTGGTGTTCAGCCGCCTGCGGAAGGCCCGGTTCATGGTTTCGGGTGTGCCGAAACCACAGGTCTTGGCGATCTGTTCGATAGTCCTGTTGGTGCTCTCGAGGAGCCGGCACGCGGAGTCGAGGCGGACCGCTTCGACGTGGTCCGCTGCGGTGGCACCCACCTCGGCCTTGAAGACACGAGTGAACTGCCGTTCGGAGAGGTTGATCTGCCGGGCGAGCGCGGCGATGGACAGGTCATCGGTGAGGTGGTCGTGCAGCCAGGCGAGCAGGTCGCGAACCGGCTGTGTCGGCTGCTTGTCCCGCAAGGAGCGCGGAGAACTGGGCCTGACCGCCTGTGCGCTGGAGGTAGACGACGAGCTGGCGGGCGACGGTGGCGGCGGCCTGACGTCCGTGGTCGTCAGCCACCAGCGCAAGGGAGAGGTCGATGCCGGCCGTGACGCCTGCGGAGGTCCAGACGTTGCCGTCGTGGACGTAGATGGCGTCGGGGTCGACGGTCACCTCGGTGTAGGTGCTGCCGAGGAGCCCGCAGTCCGCCCAGTGCGTGGTGGCACGTCGTCCATCGAGGAGCCCTGCAGCAGCAAGGAGGAACGCACCGGAACACACCGAGGTCACGCGCCGTGCGTCACGGGCGAGTCGTCGAATCTGGTCGAGCAGTTCGGTATCCGCCACGGCCGCGTCGATGCCGGCGCCACCGGCCACCACCAACGTGTCGATGGGGTCGGTGACGTCACTGACCGCGGAGGACGTGAACTCCAGTCCGCAGCTGGCGACGACGGGGCCACCACCATTCGTCACGACCTGGGTGAGGTAGCGGACCGAGGGCAGGAAGCGGGAGGCGTGAGAGAAGACCTCCATGGGCCCGGTGACATCGAGGATCTGGCCTGATTCGAAGGTCACGATGACCACTCGCCGCTCGGTGGGTAGATCGAGGCCCACCTCGCTCGACGGTGCCGTCATCGCCGCGGTCATTGGGTGTCCATGCGTCGACGGTACGCCCGGGGCGAGGCCGTCATCGTCAAGGACGTGTCCTTGTGGCTCGACCAGCCCGGCCACACGCTGAAGTCATGAAGGTTGCCTACCTGCTCTACCCCCGGTTCACCGCGCTGGACGTGGTGGGGCCCTTCCAGGTCCTGGCCGCCGCACCGGGCGTCCGCAGCGTGTTCGTGGCCACCTCCGCCGGGTCCGTCATCGACGACACCGGGCTCTGCGCGCTCCACGCGTCCGCGTGCCTGGGTGATGTCGTGTCCGCCGACGTGGTCGTCGTCCCCGGCAGCGACTGTTCGTGCGGCCTTGATCCCGAGCTGGTCGAGTGGATCCGCACGGTGCACCCGACGACGACGTGGACGCTCAGCGTCGGTACCGGCTCCAGCTACCTGGCGGCCGCGGGCGCACTGGAGGGCGGGACGGCCGCCACGCACTGGGCCTCAGCGCAGCGCCTGACCGACGCGGGAGTGACCTACAGCGCGCAGCGCGTCGTGCGCAACGGGAAGGTCCTGACCTCGGCCGGCGCCACTGCCGGCATCGACCTCGCCCTGACCCTCCTGGGCCTCAGCCACGGCCCGGCTGTCGCTCAAGCCGTGCAGCTCGCCCTGGAGTACGACCCCCAACCCCCCTTCGACGCCGGCTCTCCGGCGAAGGCGCCCGCCGACATCGGCGAGCTCGTCCGTTCCTACTACGCACAGAGGTGCAGCTGATGTCCCCCAACCAGAACCTTTTCTTCGCAGACCCTCACGATGATTCATCCGGGGCGTGGCGCCCCACCCCAGCCCGCGTCCTGGTGGCGGCCACCTTGGGGGTGCTGGTCGCACTCCTGGGACTTGCATTCATGCCGCGGGTGCCCTCGATGTCGACGCAGGTGACCGGGGACCAGGACCTGGCGGCCCAAGCTCTTCCCCACCTGCGGGACGCCTTGGACGTGGTGAGCATCGCCACCGTCGACGACGCCACGATCCGCTACGCCGGATTCGGCGCCGACGAAACCACTGTCTACGAGATCGGTTCGGTCACCAAGACGTTCACGTCCGCCGCGCTGGCAGACGCCATCTCACGCGGGGAGGTCACGGCCGACACCAAGCTGGGTGACCTGTTGCCGGTGCGCGGGAAGGAAGTCGAGAACGTGACGCTGGCAGAGCTCGCCAGCCACCGTTCCGGGCTTCCTCGCGTGGGGACAAGCCCCACGGTTCGCGAGAACCTGCGGTTGCTGACCCACCGTGACGCTTTCACGCAGGATCTCCCGGACCTGCTCGCCGTGGCCCGCTCGGCACGACTGACCGACCGGGGGCGCTACGCGTACTCCAACCTGGGAACGGCCCTGCTAGGCGAGGGCCTCGCCTCAGTGGCCAACACCGACTATCGCCAGCTCATGCAGCAGCGCATTTTCGGGCCGCTCGGCATGAGCAGCACGAGTGTTCCCATCAGGGGCAGCGACCTGCCGGCCGATGCGTCGCAGGGTTACGGCGCAGACGGGCAACCTCACAAGCCGTCGGTGACGCACGCATGGGCGCCAGCGGGAGGGATGCGCTCGACTGCGGCAGACATGACGGCGTACGCGACGGCGCTCCTGAACAGCAGCGCACCGGGAATGGACGCCCTGACCCCACGATGGGACCAAGGACACGGCACCCGGGTGGGCTACGCCTGGAACACCATGCAGCTGGAAGGGAGGACAGTGACCTTTCACGGCGGCGCCACGGGGGGCTTCTGCGCGGCGATCGCGCTTGACCGGGCCAACCATCGAGCGGTGATCATCCTGTCCAATACCAGGGCGCCGGTCGAGGACGCCGCCCTCACGATCCTCGTAGGCATGTCATGACCTACGTGGTTCTTGCCACCACCGCCTCGTTGGCTCTGCACGCTCCGTTGGGCATGGCCATCGGATTCCTGACTTCCCTCATCGTGGCTCTCGCGCACTCCCACGGCACCATCCCGGAGCGAGTCCGTCAGATGCTCGGAACGGGCCACCTCAGGGCGATGACTGCGTTCGCCGTTGTCGCGCTGGCCACCGACGCTCTGGACGATTGGAAGCTCGCCGCCATCGCTTGGCTCATCGCCGCTTTCGCGACCGGAGTCTGGAGAACCCACGGCCAGCTCGCCGCCAACAACCGCTGGGCGCTGCTCAGTCGTTTCGCCGCAGCCGCAGCAGGCCTGGCCATGGCGTGGCTCAACCTGAACTGGGTCACGACACCGCTGGGCGTCTGGCTTCTCCTGGTCGCCCTGGTGAGCGCCAGCGCCTTCAGAGCAGCATGGCGCTGGCCCGCCCTGACGTGGGTCGAGCACGACACCTCGGCCCACCGGCACCCTGTTGGTGTCTTCGCAAACCTGCTCATGTCCGCAGCAATCGTGGGTGCGAGCCTCGCCTGAGCCCATGTAGCCGGGGTAGCCCCATACATCGCTCAGGACGCCTCAACACACACGTCGAAGAGGCTGACATGGCCCCCTCGCCGCTATTGCCCCCCGGAACGCAGAACCCCTCACAACTACCGGCCACACACTCGTCGCGATCCGCGACTCCACCTTCCGGTTCGGCCAGGACGTCAGTGCCGCCCTCAACGCGCTGATGATCGGCATGATCTTGTACCGGTCGCGCATCGTGTCGCGCATCATCCCGGCCATGGGCCCGCTCGCCGTCCTCCCGCTCCTCGCAGCGAGCATCGCAACGACCTCGGGTTCATCGAGCAGGGCTCCGTCTGCTTCGCCCCCGTGGCGCGCTGATCTTCGTCTGGGAGCTGACCCTCGCTATCTGCCTGGTCGTCCAAGGCTTCAGCCATCAGCGCGACTGGGGCGCCGCAGCACCTCCTGGCGCCTGACGCACAGCCGGAGCAGAAGCGGCCCGCCGCCCGCAACGATGGACCGCTTCGGCCCAGGGACAGGGCCCGGATCCTCGCTGAGGAGAATGCCTCGCCTAGCGGGTCGGGCAATCACAATCGTCCGCCATCCCACGCACCTAGCGACTGTTGCTTGGGAGTACCCGCGACCGGCCCGCGGCGGAGAGACGCAGGTCCAACGCGGGCATCTTTCTGCAGCGCCGCTCTTTCCCTGATCCACCGGGCAGTGACTTGTTCTGGGCTCAGTCCTCCACCCGGCCGTCGACGAACATCTCCAGCCGCCGCCGGGTGCTCGCCCGGTCGACGGAGAGATGCCCGTTGACAGCTCTGGCAGCCCAGCCAAGCCGGGTCGCGAGGCGCGCGGCCTCCACCAGGTCGGCGTGCGAGAGGTTCGGGTATGCGGCCGCGTAGGGCGCGAGGAACGTGTCGCGGAACGGTCCGGTGTCGACGGAGTTCTCGACGTCGTCAAGGCCCCAGGCGATCTGACCCTCCAGCGCGACGGCGAGTGCGAAGAACGGGTGGGAGACGCAGGCGTCCCCCCAGTCGACGACCCAGTGGCGACCATCGCGCACGAAGACCTGCCCGTCGTGAAGGTCGTCGTGCTGCAGGGACTCCCTGATGCCGTAGACCGCGAGCTGCTCACACAGCTCCGCCACCCAGCTGGTCGCGGCCCGGAAGCGAGGCGCGGCGTCGCTCTCCTCCATGAGCGCGGCGTAGCTCGCCGGGAGGATGGCCAGCCGCACGTCGGGGACCCCGATCCCGAGGAGGGCGTCGATGTCGTCCTCCATGGCGACGCTGATCCGCGCCACCGAGTCCAGCACGGGGTGCCACCGCGCCAGGCTCGCCTCGACGACCACCAGCTCACGCATCCGCGTGCCCGCATCGCGCATCAGCATCCAGCCCCGGTCGAGGTCCGCGGCCAGGAGCGGCTCGACCCGGTCGGGGACGCGCTCAGCGAGCAGCGTGACCAGTGCCGCTTCATGGCGAAGGGGAGCGTGGTTGGCCTTGAACCACACCGGCCCGGCGGTCGTCGGAACCTTGAGCACGGTCGACCAGACCGTGATGTGCGGCTGCTCCGCGTCGCCGGCGCGCTCCAGCCCGAGAGCGTCGGTCTGCTCGTCAACCCACGCGTGCGCACCCGCAAGCCACTGGGGGTCGGTCCAGGGCTCGGTCACTGTCCCGTTGTAGCGGCTGGCGCTCAGTCCCGCACCCGGTTTTGAGAACGCCTCGTTCCCGCCGGGCGGCTGCCCGCATCAATCTGGGCAGAGTTGACGCGGGTCGGGGCAGTCGGTTCAGATGCCGGCGACGTAGGCGGTGAGGAAGTGGACGCCGTGTCGGTCGAGGTTGCCGCGTGCCCTGTCGTAGTGCTCGGTGGTTCAAAGGTCGGCGTGCCGAGCCAGGATCTGCGCGTCGCGCAAAGGGACCCCGGCGTCCAGGGTGTTGGTCATCGCCGCGTGCCGCAGCGAGTGCGGGCTGATGTGCCGCGGGAGGCCGCCGCCTTCGCGACCCGGGCGACCATCCGATAGACATCCCGGCGATCGACCGGCTTGCCGGTCACGGGCCGCAGGATCAGAGGGCCGTCAGTGCGCTGACCGTGGCAGGCCTCCAATGCAGCAAAACCGGGACCGTCACGGGCATGGTGGCAGGCTTATTGCCCTTGCCCACCAGGTGCAGCACCCGGTGCCCGCGAAGGGTGTCGGCGTAGTCCTCGATCCGCACTGCGGCCGCCTCCGAGGCACGCAGCGCATTGATCCCGAGCAGGTAAGCCAGCGCCCGTGATGGACCGTGATGGTCTGGGCGATCTGCAGAAAGCGAATCAGCTCAAGCGGGTCCAGCCCTTGGGTGCGGGACTCGTCGCGATGCACCTTCGGGAGCCGCGCACACACGGCAGGGTCGGCCGGAATCAGACCGTCGATGTGCGCGAACCGGAAGTATCCGCGAACGCCGTGCATCATCGTCACGACAGAGGAATCCATCAGGCCCCGGTCACCCAGGCTCCGGATGTACAGCTCGACGTGCTGCGCTGGACCCCCCACCAGGGCGTCGAGCGTGTTTGACTCACACCACGCGAACCACTCCTTCAGCTGGAAGGAGTACAGGGTGTGCGTTCGCCCGCTGTAGCGGGCCAGGTAGGAGACGGCCGCCAGCTGGGCGGTCGACGTAGACGACGGCTGGAACGGCAGAAGAGTCTCGAAGCGGACATGGAGTCACCTCAGGCGGCGACCAGCAGCACGGCCTGACCCTGGTCGCCGCTCTCACGACCAGGCACCGACCACGCGGACGCTGGCCCTCTTCCGATAGTCGCGCCGCCCGCGTTCTCTGGCGGCGGATCGACGCAGGTACGGGTACAGACGCTTGCCAGCGAGGATTCCTCCGGCCAGTGTCGTCGCTCTCTGCGCTTGCCGCGGGCCGAGTCCCTGGACGTGAGGTTGGCGCCTATTGACGCCGGGCTACCCCAGGGGTGGACACTTTCCTTGAGGACTGACTGCGTGCCTAGCGCGGACAGATGTGGAGGATGCGAGCCGGAGAGGACCCGGGCGCCAGCATGACAACCACACCGGCACTTGACGCTCACCGTGACACCGGTGTGCGGCGTGCGGCGGCCATCGCCGTGGCCGTGCTGGCCCTCCTGCTGGCCATCGGCTGCTCAGGTCCGACGCCGCAGCCGAAGCCAAGCGCGAGCTTCGTGGACTGGCGGGCCCTGGGGGCCGCAGTCGAGACCGCGATTGAGGGAGACAGACAGGGGCTCGACAACATTCGCGCCATCGTCGTGTCGGTCGACGGGAAGACCCAGTTGGAGCACTACCGCAACGGATTCAGCGCGGATGACCACGAGCACGTCTACTCGGTGACGAAAAGCGTCGTCGCCACCCTGGTCGGGATCGCCATCGAAGACGGCCTCATCCCGTCCATGGACCAACCGCTGAGCGTTCTGCTGCCCGAGCACCGCAAGGCCATGACTCCCACGGCGTCCCGAGTCACCCTGCGCCAGCTGATGTCGATGAGCGGCGGCTTCGCCGATCAGGACATGTCGCTCGTGCTCTACGAACGAGACCACGCCGACGGCGACGACTTCATCGACTACCTCCTGAAGTTGGGCCCGCGGCACGAACCCGGCAAGTCCTTTGAGTACTCAGACACCAGCGCGCATCTGGCCGCGGCCGTGCTGGCCTCCGCCTTGGCTCGATCGAACGACTCCCCGAAGCAAACCCTCCTGGACTACGCCCGCGCCAACCTGTTCGGTCCACTGGGCATCCGGACCGAACCGGCGTACACAGGCAACATCACCCTTCCCTTGCCGGAGGCCTTCACCAAGGCGGGCTTCGGCTGGCTGACCGACCCCGACAACCTCCCGTACGGCGGCTTTGGACTGAGACTGACCGCAACCGACATGATCAAGCTCGGAGAGCTGTACCGAAACGACGGGATGTGGCATGGCGTACGAGTCATCCCCGAGGGGTGGGTACAGCAAGTTCTTGAACCCTCCACGCTGAACCAGGAATACGGGCTGCTGTGGTGGATCACCCCAGGACCAGACACCACACCCGCCTATGCCGCATCCGGAGCCTACGGACAGGTCATCGTGGTCTGGCCGTCTCGTCACGCCGTCATCGTCAGCCTGACAGCCAGCCCACCTGACGCGGACCGGCATCTCAACGTCGAGCCCATCCTCTACGACGTGATCGCAACTGCACTCCCGCGCCGTTCGTGAACCTCTGTCCAGAAAGCCTTCGCGGCTACTTGACGATTGTCGGTAGGGCCGGTGTCTGGCCAGACTCGGTCCAGGTGTTCGGCTGGAGGCTCTCTTTGCGGCTGCCCACCAGCGTGTTGGGTGTGGCTCTCTATCGGTTTGCTCTCCGGCCGGGCGCCGTTGCCGGTGCGTGGCTCCAGAGGGGTCTGCCCTGCTCTCAGTAGCAATGCCCGCCCGGCGTCAACCGATCAGTGACGGCGGGAAGGACGAAGCTCATGGCGAAGGTGTTCATCGGGGTCGATCCCCACCGGTTGTCGGCGACGATCGAGGTGGTCGACCGGCACGAGAGGGTCTTGGCGACCGGCCGGTTCGCCACGGACAAGGCCGGTTACGCGGCGATGCGCCAACACGTCGCTGGGTATCGGGAGCGGGTGTGGGCGGTCGAGGGCAGCAACGGCACCGGGCGCCCGCTGGCGCAGCGGCTCCTGGCCGACGGCGAGCACGTCGTGGACGTGCCGGCGAAGCTGTCCGCGCGGGCGCGGCTGTTGGACACCGGGCACAACCGCAAGACCGACGCGCATGACGCGCACGCGGTGGCGGTGGTCGCGGTCCGCACCAAGAACTTGCGGGTGCTCGCCTATGACGCGGACCTGGAGGTGCTGCGGATGCTGGTCGACCGCCGCGACGAGCTGTCCCGGGCGAAGGTGCAGTGCATCAACCGGCTGCACCGGCTGTTGTCGGAACTGGTTCCGGGACAGGGCAAGAAGGACCTGACCGCGTTGCAGGCCAAGGCGATCCTGGCCTCGGCGCGCCCCCGCGACTCGGTCCGCAAGACCCTCAAGCGGCTCGCGCTCGAGCAGCTGGCCGAACTGGTGGTGATCGAGAAGAAGATCAAGGACTCCAGCAAGGAGCTCAAGGCCCTGGTGATCGCGCGCGGCTCGCACCTGATGGACCTCATCGGTGTCGGGCCCGTGGTCGCCGCCCGGATCCTGGCCGACGTCGGCGATGTCGCCCGGTTCGCCGATCGGAACCGGTTCGCGTCCTGGACCGGGACCGCGCCCCTGGACGCCTCCTCCGGGGAGCAGATTCGCCACCGTCTCTCGCGCGCCGGCAACCGCAAGGCCAACCACGTCATCCACATCGCCGCCGTCAACCAGATCCGCCTCGACAGTCCCGGCCGGGCCTACTACCGGCGCAAGCTCGCAGCCGGGAAGACCCCGATGGAAGCCCTGCGCTGCCTCAAGCGGCGCATCTCCGACGCCATCTATCGACAGCTGCGCGCCGATGCCGCCCTTCGCATGGAGGCGGGCCCGGGAGGGCACTGCGGGGCGGCACTCATATCCAGCGCGGCCGGCTTGCACCCGCACACCGGCACTTCGGATCAGCCACTCCCGGGACCCGCTCCAGAGACGCTACCCGCATCCCGAACGAGGTGGAAGACCGCGAAGGTAAGAGCCCTCCAAACCGCCCCTTGACATCAGAGGGGTGCCGGTAGGACGCGGGATCCGAACTCGGGCCCTCGCACTCGTGGCGCGGAGGTTTGGCTCCGGTTCCTGCAAGACCCACACACGCCGAGGCACGGGGCCGTTTCTAATTCAACGGATCATTGCGGATCAGCATCAGGAGAAGGTTTCACGGTGACGCCTGGGCTGTTGACATCCCCTGCCGTCTCGCTAGCCTCGACAGCGGAGGTGGCGCTGACAACCTCGTTAGCGCCGAAGAGGGAGATCGCTCATGCGACGAGTTCCTGTAGTTGCGCTTCTGGGCCTGCTGGTGCTGATCCAGGCTGCACCCGCAACGGCCGCGGAGTCCTGTCACCAGATCAACTCCAAGGGTGTTGGCCAGGGAGCTCCGCCGCAAGCCGGTGACCCCCCGGGCCTGATCCGGACCCTCGCCCAGATCCGCGGCGGGGGCCTGCTGCAGGGCACGACCGAATCCGCCTTCCAGGTCACCGGACCGACGCCGACCGGGATCGCGTTCGCTGGCGACATCACGTTCACCACGAACCGGGCGACGCTCACCGTCGACCTCGAGGGCACGCTCAACCTCGCGACCGGCGAGTTCGGGGCATCGGGAGACGTGAGTGAGGTCACCGGCAAGCTCGACGGTGCCTCCGGCACGATCACCCTTGCCGGTGTGCAAGACCTGCTCGACCCTGCAGGCAGCTTCACCGAGACGGTGTCCGGCGAGATCTGCATCGACCTTGGCGGCAACGGCAAGAAGTAGCTCACCGGGCACCAGTGCGTCGAGCTCCTGCCGCTGTCCCTGACGCTGTGGCACGCGTCGTTGGGAGTTCGCGTGAACGTACCCCATCCGGGGCCCCGCCGGTCGGGGATGTGGGACTTGGTCCCAAACGACAATAGGGCGCATCAATGCTCACCCCGGAACGCTCGTCGCGGCCAGGTCCGCACGCGGCGAAGTGGGCGCAGTCCCGGAGCGGCGATGGCGGCCGTTGAGTTGGCTGGACCCTCAGAGATGACGGTCACTCTGTCCCAACTTGGGCCTTGACGGTCCTAAGTTAGGACCGGTAGTGTCCGCGATGAGGTCACGGCACCAGGCCACGACCGATTCCCAAATAGGGGCCTTTCATGAGTCAGCAGTTTGCGTCATGCCCGCAGTGTGCGAGCGGTGACATCACCACGAACGCGTACCAGGTGCGGTGTAGAGGTTGCGGGTGGTCACTTCAAGACCCGGATCCTCGATACCTCGCACACATCGAGGAAATCGGGCAGGCGAACGTCGCCGTCGACGAACCGATCCTCGAGGCCATCGAGGCGCTTCCAGCTGATTTCGGTGCCTCGCTGACGACGACCCGAAGCGCACTGCCGGCAAATCATCCGGCAAACAGTGCTTCGCTCCCTTCCTTGACGGCAGCAGAGTTTCGAAACCAACGAGAGTCCTTTGGGCTAAGTGCGGAGTGGCTTGCCGACCGCCTGGGCGTAGCCCTGAAGACCGTTCAGCGCTGGGAGAATGGCCACCGACCCATCCCTGAAGGAGTGGCGGTCGAGATGGACCAGATCTCCACTGCGATGGGTGAAGTCGCCGCACGCAACTGCGCCGAGCACCTGCTCAACGTCCCGGATGCCGTGATGATGATCCCTCGCACCGGGACCCACCTCGGATTCCCGGCCTCCTGGTACCGCGCGCTGGTCGACTCTGTTCGACACGTCCTCATCAACGAGTACGGCAACCACGGCCTCGCAGCCGCAGCCTTCCGGGTTGTCTACTTCGACGAAGTCGGAGACCAGTCGTGAACCGGGTTGATGATGTCGCCGACCGGGCGGGTGCGTCCGAGAGCGACCCGGTTTCGAGCGCGCCTGTCGACCAAGACACCCCCGTGGCAAGGAGCAATGGTGGCGGGCCGAACCGACACGGCGTCCCGGTGGCGGCAACATACAAGGACGCCCTGGACGATCGATTCAACGCCCTCAAGGCGGCGATCGACGCAACCGACACTGGCTACCGCAAGCGTCCGGTCGCGCAACTCTTGGGCCATCTGCGCTGGCGTCGCCCCAACCAGACCGTGCACTGGAACGCAGGCACCACTCCCTCCGTTCCCGAGACCGCGGCCGGCCTGTCCATTGATGTCGGAACGCCCCTACCGGATGCGATGGAGATCGTCCTCGCCGCCCTTCGCCATGACCTGTCGGGCGAGGCCCTGGATTCGCTTGAGGTCTATCACCAGGCAGTGCATGACTTGAACGCCGAGTGCGGCATGGTGCCACAGGCCAGTAGCGCGGGGTTGGATGCGGGAGCTCGATCGGGACCGGTGCGTCGGGTTGGCACCGCATACGTTGCGCCAACTCGCACTGGCGAGGCGCCAGAAGTTGAGTCCGCCATCTTTGTGCGCAACCCCGACTTGATCGACCGCGGCACCACCGCGCACATGGACATCCAGGACACGCTGGCTGCGCCCATCAGAACGGAGGGATTGGAGCCAGTCTCCCCCGATCAAGACGACCAGCAGTTCGATGTTGCATGGGTGGCCCAAGGTGCTTTGTACATCTGCGAGGTCAAGAGCCTCACCGCCGACAATGAGGAGTCACAGTTGCGACTTAACCTCGGCCAACTGCTCAGTTACCTGTACCGAACTAAGGTCGAACACTGGGCGGATGTTGATGAGGTCCTGGGCGTATTGGCCGTCGAACGCCCGCCGAGTCGTCCCGACTGGGTGGGTATCTGCGCCGAGAGCGGCGTCACGCTGACTTGGCCCGATCGGTTCCCGGAACTGTTCGAAGGCTGATCACGAAGCCGATCGCCCTACACGCAGCGGGTAGTGCTATCTGGGCGGAATCGACGCAGCTGACGCGTTTGGTCTAGACGCCGGCGACGTATGCGGTCAGGAAGTGGACGCCGTGTCGGTCGAGGTTGCCTCGGGCTCGGTCGTAGTGCTCTGTGGTTCTCGGGTCGGCGTGCCGGGCGAGTATCTGGGCATCCCGCAGGGGGACGCCGGCATCGAGGGCGTTGGTGATCGCGGCATGCCGCAGAGAGTGCGGGCTGATGTGACGCGGGATGCTGGCGGTCTTGGCGATCCGGGCGACCATCCGGTACACGTCGCGCCGGTCGATCGGCTTCCCACTGAGCGGCCGCAGGACCAGGAACCCGCTGGTGCGCTCGCCGCGGCATGCCTCCAAGACCCGCAGCACCGGGACGGTGATCGGCATCGTGGCGGGCTTGTTGCCCTTGCCCACCAGGTGCAGCACCCGGTGTCCACGCAGGGTATCGGCGTAGTCCTCGATCCGCACCGCGGCAGCCTCGGATGCGCGCAGCGCGTTGATGCCGAGCAGGTAGGCGAGGGCGCCGTGGTGGACGGTGATGGTCTGGGCGACTTGGAGGAAACGGATCAGCTCCAGGCGGTCCAGTCCTTGAGTACGGGATTCGTCACGGTGGACCTTGGGCAGCCTCGCATAGACGGCCGGGTCGGCGGGGATGAGACCGTCGATGTGCGCGAACCGGAAGAAGCCACGGACGCCATGCATCATCGTCACAACGGAGGAGTCCATCAGGCCCCGATCGCCGAGACTGCGGATGTACAGCTCAACATGGGCGCGTTGGACTCCCATCAGCGGGTCCAAGGCGTTCGTCTCACACCAGGCGAACCACTGCCGCAATTGGAACGCGTACAGGGTGTGGGTGCGCCCGGAGTAACGGGCCAGGAACGAGACCGCCGCCAGCTGGGCGGTCGACATCGAGGACGGCTGGAACGGAAGCAGAGTTGTCGGAGCGGGCATGACGTCACCTCACGCGGCGACCGCAAGAGGCCAAGGTCGCGCCCGCCGCCAACGCAGCCAGGCACCCGAACCGCATCGACGCTAGACCCCATTCACCGAAGCAGCGAGTCCGCAGGCGGCGCTGTGACGCACCCCTTTGCGGCAATGGCAGGGCTTAAGTCCGCTTCTTTGTCTCCTGAGCGAACTGCACGTCGTACTTCGCCTCCGCGAATAGGTCGCGCATGCGCAGCTTCCCTTGTCGCTCCTTCTCAGCTTTTCGGAGGGCCTTCAGCTGGACTTTGTCGGCAGTTTCCTTGGCCGCGGCCTCCGCGAGCAGGAAGAGGAGTCTTGGGTGAGCTTCGTGTGTGGCTTCGGCGGTAGGAGATCTCTCAGCCGCAGACTCCCTCGTCGATTGTTCTGCGAGTTGCGAACCGCAATGCGCACAGAACCGGGAGCCTGGTGAAGTCGGGTGTCCGCATGAGTTGCAGTAGCGAAAGGGGCTGTGTAACGCCGGAGCACTCGGCGCCCCAGGCCCTGCCTGCGCGTCAGCTGGGGCGGGCAAGCCGAGAGTCCCTGTCGGTTGGAAGCCTCGACTCTTGACCGTCTTGACCTTCGTCGAACCACAGTTTGAGCACTTCGCCCAAGCCTCATGTTGCTGGGTTGCCCGTCCGTAGTTGCCTTGCAACCTGGCCATTCGCGCCTGGGAGTCGGTCCACATCGAAGCGCCGGCCTCGTCGTACCACCTCGGCTTCTGAGGCAACGGCGCCTTGACGGCGAACCAGCGAAAGTTGCATCGCTGGCACTCCCTGGCCTCATCTTTGTCACCCACATCGGCACTCTAAGGGCCGAGCACCCGGGCCGGTCAGAGTTCAGGTCCTCACCTGGGCGACTTTGCCGGAGGTTCTGCCCATTGCGCCACGACGGGACGACGGTGGCGGCCGTGCCGCGTGGTGTGCCTGCATGACGTCACCGTGCGTGTTCAGTCGGCCACGACAGCGCGATTCTTGGGGAGCAGTGGAAGCCACGGTCGCTGTTGGCAGGTCGTCACCACTGCGCAGACACGTGGCGGTTAGACGCACCTCGGGACAAGGCCCTGATGAGCGGAACGCGGCATGAGCCTGCGTTCACGGCAGATCCTTCGCCATGCCGATGTGTCCGCGACCCCGCGACGGATCGCGACTGGGGTGGTGCCCTTCAGCGAACTGGGCGTTGACCAGTGATGGCTTCCGTCGTGTGCCGGTTGGAGAAGAGGGTCACGGCGAGATACAGGTAGCTGAAAGGAGGAAGCAGGAAGAGAAGGACGAACCACCAGACGGGCTTCGTGCCGAGCCACGGCCGCATCCAGCCACCCGATACCTTCCTGGCGTACAAGGCGACACCCAGCGCGAACACCAAGAGGATGGGAAGAATGGACCAGTTGACGTAGAACCCAGCTTCCGTGTCCCCCATGGCGGAAGGATACAAGCGGGTGGTGGCTCTCCATAGCCGGTGTCAGGAAGTTCGAGACAGCTGGGGTCGTCGGCTCGTTGATGTGCGCTCTGCGGCATGTCCGGTAAACGCCTCACGCTGATGAGCGTGCGACTCACGAACCGGAGCGGACATCAACGAAGGATGCAGAACATATCTGAAGAATCCCGCGGAGTTCTTTGGCAAGCCGTTCACTGGCGAGTCGTACCGCTGCCCGCTAGCGGTTGCGCCTACAACCCAAGAAGGTCCGCAGCGGCAACCCAAGATTCGAGCCCTCCCGGTATCCCCTTTGCGGCAAGGGCAAGGGCGCCCTCCGCCTCATCGCCCGTGAACCTACCGTAAAACGAGCCTGTCAAAACAGAATCGAATATCTGCTCGTAGAACTCTACATTCACGGCGGCGAGGCCGCGGAGCAGCGAATCCAGCTCTTCACCGTTCGCCTCCTTATTCGTTGGTGTGCCAAAGAGAGATGGCGGAAGGTTGGCCTCGAAGACAGCCCGAAAGAATAGGCGTAGCAGGTGACCTCTCGCTGTGGACGCATAAACTGCGCTATCGAACTTCGACGGCCCCGCTAGTTTGGCGTCCATAACCTTGACAAGCCGAAGGTGTTGCGACGCTTGGAGGCAAGAAACAAAGATCTCTTTCACAGAATCCAAATGCCCCCCACCCAGTAACTGACCCGTAAGGACGGCAGCGACGGCGTCGCAAACCACTTCCTCCTCCAAAGCAGCACTTTCCCGTACGGCGCGCACCTTGAATACTGAGGGATCTGACGGCTTTTTGCTCCACGCCTGGATGAGGCTGGCGCGTCCGGCAGACAACATCTCCAGGTCTTGCGGTCCGTACCTACGAACGTACTCCCTGTTGTAGTCGTCTGCGAGACGCTCGAGGTGACGGCCCGACTGGTCCTCAGCCCCGAAGAGTTCGTCGACCACTTCCTCGGCCGTCTCGATCAACGCGAAGCATGCTGCGTACCAGTATGAACGGAAGTCGGCGGACGCCGACAGACCAAAATGGATCAATTCGTGCGCCAAGACGAAAGTCTCCTGCGCATGCACGGACTTAAGTCTCTCCCGGTTCGGGAGTCCACGGAACGAATCCGCCATTCGCATGTGACTATGGGTCAATGCCATGAGATGCGCATGCTCGCTACGGCCCGCTACAAGAAGACGATCAGCGTACAACTTCGTCAGATATGTGTCGATCGAGAAGAGTTCGGCGCGCTGGTCGACTAGCGCACTTAGACGCGAAATCACTTGGCCAAGAAATTGGTCATACACGATCCAGTTCGCACCATCGGTCTTCACAAACTCCGTCAGCGCGTACGGCGTGCGAACCACGCGAAGGCCTGGCGCATTCGGAAGATCGTATGGCTCGAGCAGTGAAACAAGTGCGCTGTAGGTCCACCCGTAATACTCGTCAGTCATGCTTTCTGGCACCGAACCCAGACGTCCCCGCGAGGCGTGCAGATACGCCTCCAGCGCAGCCACGTGTCAGCTACCCGTTCTCAACCTCGGGCTCGGCCGCAAGGCGCGCTGCGTGCATATCAAGCGAATTCATCAGCTCCTTGATCTCATTCGCCGAGTAGCCCTCGAAACGAAGCCCATCGAGTACGACGGTTTGAGACTTCTTGTGCTCGTAGCGTTGACTCACCCACGTTCGCACGATGGGGATTGAGGACATGGTCAGCGGCACTAATACTTGCGCGACCACCACGCCGTCAAAGGGCCGGGATTCCAGTGTGCTTGCGCCGTCGAGGCCAGCGATCTCCGCCAGCTCGCCAGCCTCGTCTATCGGAAGGGAAACAATCAAGTGGTCCATAGGCACCTCGTCGTTGAGCTGGCGAGCAGGAACAGAAGCGGGGAGGCTTGGATACCCCACTCGTAGGATACGCACGAGCTCGCAGGGTTGCCCTGTGCGCCAGGACGGGTGGACTCCTTCCAAGCGTGGACGGTGATATCAGCTCCCGCTCGCACGCGTCCACCGCCGACTCCGCAGGACGCGGCCGAGGGTCGTCCGTCGCCAATCGTGGTCTAGCGGGTTCACCGGTGTCTTCAGCGTTGCCTGTCGGCGGCAATTGCGGACATTACCGGCGCTGGCGCCGCTGTTCATCGGCGAGCACCCCGAGGGGCGCCTGTCCACTAGCCTTCCTGGCATGGACGACATCAGCGGGACCGCCGTCGCCGGTCTGTTGTCCATGGTCGCCTTCGGCTGGGTGTTGCACGTAAGGGAAGAAGAGCCAGGCGAGTTCGTCTTATTCTTCTCGATGCTTTTGGGCTTGTTCCTTGGGGCGGATGGAAGCGCTGGCTGGGTCCCATGGCTCTGGTTCGGCACGCTGGTCCTGTGTGTGGGCTTCTATGCAGTCAAGTGGACCAGGGGCCGGGGGCGCCACAGTTCCGGCTCGAGAGCGCGCGATGCCCTAAATGGCCATGACTAGCAAACGTCTGACCATCTGCACAACCGCGCGAAACGCGGCATGTCCGGTCGTCCGCCGGGGCGCCACTCGCGGCTCGATAGAGTGCTCTCTCGGCCACGCGGCGAACGCCGCTGCCTAGGGTGACGCCATGATTTCTCAGGAGGGTGCGTTTCCAGATGACCTGTCGGGCCAACTCTGGGCACGCCCGGTAGAGACGCCAGAGGTCGATTGGTGGAATCGCGAGGTGGTCGACTACCAGAACACGGTCGTGGCCGAGGGTGCGGCCGTCAGCCCCGCTCAGGCTGCTCGATACGTCTGGGCCCGTCGTCCGAAGCGAGTTCGAAGGAGCTGGCGACCCGGGTCTCCTGCAAGACAGGTCGTTCCCTCGGACTCTCGGCAGTGCGCAAGTTTGCGCGCGCCCCCTCCGATCCGGCTCGAGACTTAAGTATCCGTCAGGTCCTTGGCGCCGCCAGCGACGGTAGGTTGCACATCATCTGACTGATACAGACACGGCTGATGGCGCGCCCTTGGGGCACGTCGGATCAAGGAGATCGCATGGGCCCGCAGCGGATAGGTGGCGAAGGAACAGATTGGCTGGCTGAGAGCCCGAATGTTACCCCGATCCGATCAGTCTCGGACCTTGCGCTCATGCTGAGCGAGGCCTCTCCTGATTGGGTCCTGGCGGTTGACGACGACGAGTTCCCGTCGATCGAACCCGCCACAGCCACCAACGTCACGTTCGTCTGGCGTGGGGTAGGCAACAGGTCCTACCCACTCCACTCGAGCGCTTTTCGCCGGCTCGCAGCGCGAGCGGGGTCACCCACCGAAACCGCAATGCGGGCTCTTGAGGCTGACCTTCTTCGCGCGGCTCGCAAGAATCTGTTCGGCCGCCGAGACGGCGCGAACCTTTCTGATCTCGAACTGTTGGCGGTGCTACAGCACTTTGGTGCAGCTACGCGATTAGTGGACGTGACGCGAAACGTTCTGGTCGCTCTCTGGTTCTCCACAGCACCCGCACCCCTAACTGATGGCATGGAAGCCGACGGCGTCCTGTTCGGCATAGACGTGACCAATCGAACGGTGCCCGCGGCCGTCGAGCGTCATCGCATCGCCAACCTTGCTCAACGAGCGGGTGTCTGGCATTGGGAACCTCCGCCGCTCGAGCTGCGGATCCGGTCCCAGCAGGGCTCCTTCATTTTCAGTCGCACGCAGCTGGTGACAAATCGCTCAGGCAGACACTTAACTTCGCTCGATCTTCGCCCTCTGGAGGTCAGGGCGCTCTCACACCATCTTTCTTTGCGGGCAAAAGTAGGGATGGGTCCTGCGGGTATCCCTCCATTAGTAATCTTCGTCATCCCTGCTCGCGACAAGGCCAGGATACGCAAGGAACTGGCCGTCTTCTTCGGACAGGACGAACTAACTATCTTCCCCGACCTGTCTGGCTTCTCTAGGTGGTGGGGAGTCCCAACGTAGGGTGCTTCGACAACCTCTACGCGCGCTGCCCGCGGCATGAGCGGATGGGCGCGTGGGGTCTACTTCCCGCCACCGGCGTGGAGTCCCGAGGGACCGGGCACGCACAGAATTCGCGCCATCACGTCGCCAATGGCTAGACCGTCACTCCTACCGTCCCCGGTCAGGGGGAGCACCTGGTCGGCAAGGTTCCATCCCTCGACGGCGATCCGAGCCTCCGCGGCAACCGCGTCGACGTAGACCCAGTAGTCAATGCAGTGAACCTCGGGCCACTGGGAGTCCCCATACGACTCGATGATTTCGCTGTCCGGATACTTCGCCGCGAACTGGGCAGGGTCTGCCTCCCAGAGCACTGTCACGACGAGTCCCGATGCATCGCGCCCGATCTGCCGCTGGAACCCGACGCCCGCGGACTCCATGACCGGGTCGCAGACAGCACACGCCGACGCTGCCCAGTCTTGACCAAGTGCGAGGCTCATGTGCCCAAGGTAGGGCCCCGACCACGCGAACGTTCACCAGTTAGGCACAAGCGGATCGCGGCATGAGCGCGCCTTCGCGGACTGCGGCGTGCCCTCAGGTCCCGTCTACTGGGTGGACCGCCCGGGCGCATCAGCCGTCACCCTTGCTCCGCAGGCTCTCGCTCCTTTCGCATGCGACGAACCTTGTCAACGAGGTCCTCTCGAGGCGTGACGCTGTCCAGCTGTCCCTTGATGAAGATGCGATCTGTCACCTCGGCCACAACCAATTCGCGCTCATCTTTCGCCAGGTTCGCAACAAAGGGGCCGACCTGGCGAATCGCAAGATCGGTGCGTTTGGCAGCTCTCGCCTCCCGGTGGTGCTGGTTCCCACGTTTTCCGATCAAGGCCGCGACACCGAGCGCGCCGATAGAAGCCGCCAGCCGCGTCAGCGAGAGGCCGATGCTGCCATCGGCTCCATCACCAGCACTGAAGAGGTGATAGAGAATGGCGGCCACGCCGATGGCACCAACCAGCGCTGCGGCGACATCACAGACCCAACCGGCGAAGCTCTCCTTCTTCGCATACTCGCCGTAGTCGGTTGCTACAACGGAGGCCGTGGCGGCATGTACGAGATCCCGGGCCTGCCGCTCTAGGTCGTTCAGCGTGCCTAAGTTTTCCTCTGCCCGCTCCAGTTGGCGCCCTCGAGCCTCAGTCCATTCCTTATCCGACTGGGCTAGGGCTTCCTTCGACGACGTGGCAAACTCCGCCGTGGCATCCGTGATGGCTTGAGTTTGTTCGGAAACCTTCGCCTCAAGGGCATCCTGTTGTGCCACCAAAGTGTTGAGGGTCGCCAGGACCTCCTCGCGCTTACCCATTACGGCCTCCAAGGTTGCCTCCGTGGCGTCTTGCATCCGTTCTGCGGCGCTCGCGTGGGCCTGCGCAACTTGCTCCGCCACTGGAGCCGGCCAACTGGCCAGCGCTTGAACGATTGACTGAGTCTGCGTGTCCATCGCCGCGTCGTTGTCGCCTGGAGTCCATGACTGGGCCATATATATGTGCGTGCTGTCGATCGAGGCTGCTACGGCGTCGAGCATGGCGGTGGTCAGCAGGAGTGAGTCGGTCGAAGAGCGGCGAGCGGTTACGGCTGCGAGGACCTGCTCGCTGTAATCGCGCGAATCGCGGGCACTCGCCGCATCGTCTGGTAGTTCGACTTCCTCAAGGGCGGCTTGAAGTTCAGACACCTTGCCCCACAGCGCATGCTCGTTGGCGCGATCGTCCCAGCTAGTCAATGTCTCCCTTTCCGTAATCCCTTAGCAGGCCCAAACTATGCGACGCCGCTGACAGGTGTTGAAGCTGAGCAGTTGATCCCTCGCACGGCATGGGCGGATGACGCTTGACGGGAGGGGCGCAAACCTCCCCGCGTGATGGGTCCTGCCACCTACCACATCATCGTCGCTCTTGGTCGCTCGCGATCTCGCGATCTAGCGCTTCCGCCTCTCGGTGGTGAGAGAAGGCGACGGCCTCGGCCGCCACCCATCCAGGCCGACGCCTTAAGGATCGGCTAGTCCAGAAGACAACACATGGCCACAAAATGAGGCCAAGCCAGACTGCCAACTCTGTCCCGCTATGAGGAGCGTTACCCCCTTGTTGCCACGGAAAGGACAGCGCGGCGAGTGACAGCGCACCCGCCACGACGTGCGCCGCGGATAAGACGCGCGGACGCTGGACGATCGGAAGAAGTCGCCAATAGATTGCATCGGCAACGAGCCATGGGAGGAACAGGATCCCTGTGAAGCTAAGCAGGATGGCGCCTGCGTACGCGACATACAAGAGCGTCATGGTTGAGTCGACGTTCGACCACTGAACTCCAGCAGCCAGGTAGAGGACAAGGGGCGGACCCATGAGTGGGACCCAGACCAGGAGACCTTCCATAGTGCTCAGATCCCGCGGTTCCACCCCTCGCTGACGGAGGTAGCGCAGGGAGCTCAGCTTTCGTTCTAGTGCGAGCTGCTTAAGCGGAACTTTGCGGGCCCCCTGCACGTATTGCAGTGTCCAAGCGGCAAGAACCACCCCGGCCGATCCCAACACAGTCAGCAAGAACCCGTCCGCCCCAGGAACCTGCGTCAGGGAAGCGGCCAACCCCAAACAGGAGACCAGTGCCGCCGAGCCCGCGGCAGCCTGTAGCCATCGGTGATGAATGTAGGCAGTCGATGGCGGAAGGTCACGTCGAGTGTCTGAGGAGGCAGCCACAGCGACTGCGCAGGCTGCGACGAAACCCAACGCCACGCTGCAGAGCTCGATGGCTCTGATGGGACGGGTCCACGCAAAGTAGAGGTCGGCTTCGTCAGTCCCTGGATTTAGGGCGGATTGGAAGTACGCCCAGTTTCCGCCGGCTTCGAGAAGCAGCAGGAAAAGGCCAGTAAGCCACGCTTGGCCCTTGATGATGCGCCACGCGGAGTTCCGCCAGTTGCTCTCCACCGCCTGCCACTCAAGAATCGTTGGAGCAGTTTCGGCCGTAACGGCGGCATCCGCTACGGCTTGCTTGCGCCACCCTGAGAGCCACATGGAACGCATTCTTGTGGGTTCGCCCCGCTCACGTCGTGATTGCTGGCCTTCGTCCAAGGCGCGTCTCCGCGTCGCTGGCGGCGGGGACACTCGTGCATAGGCAACGCCAGGCGATTTCCGCATGGCAGCGTGGTGCAGATTCCACGCTCGGGTGACGCGATCAGGCGTCGGCGCGAAGTGCTGAACGACCGTCGTCATTAGTTCCTAAGTGTTGCCGGTGCGACGGCATGGCTGCCCGAGCCGGGCTTCTACGGCTGAGGCGGCTGGCCCGCCGCAGACCCGTCGGCGGAAACGCTCGACCGGCCCGACCTGGCGTCACCTAACCGCCTCGACCTTTCGCATCAGCCGGCGTTCCGGGGGCAGGTAGGCGATCCACCCCGCCAATTCAGACCTTGTAACGAGGCCGGTCTCGACCTTGATGGCTCGCAGCGCAAAGAAGAGTCCGCGCGAAGCGTTGGCCAACGCCTGGATGCCGAGGTCGGAAGCGGGACCGAAAACGTCCGCCCATCGGCATGTGAGTAAATCGAAATCGACCGCCAGACGGGTAGCCCTAAGTGGGCGGAGTGACTCATCCACCCGGAGAATGAAACTGCTCACCGTAGCCGTCAGCCCGGCGAATGCAGGGTCTGCCCAAGGGCCAGCCGCCCTTGGCCCCACCCACGTGTAGGAGTCGTTCCACGCGGGGCGCACGTCGGCGGTGATTGACGCGCGGACAGGGTGTCGGATGGGAACGCGAACGTGTCCAATCGATGGGATGGTCCGCGCGTGCATGCTCACGTCGTCGCTGCCTGGGCCGCTACCGTGGATGGCGTGGAACTCGTGAGTGAGCGCCTCGTCCTGCGGCCGGCGAGCGGCTCGGACCTCGACTTCTAGTTCGACCTGCGCAACAGGCCGGAGATCGTGGCTCGGCCGGACCACGAACCCAAACCGTGGTCGCAGGTTGAACGCCAGCTCCATGGCTGGATCAGCCGGCGGCAGAAGTACGGCTTCGGAACCTGGACCGTCTTCCACCGAGAAAGTGATGAGCGCCGGGGCGTGTGGAGCTCGACCCGTTGGGCGCGGGTTGGGAGGGCATCTCGCCGAGTGAGATCGAAGTCGGGCTGATCGTCCATCCGACCCACTGGAAGCAAGGCATCGCGACCGAGGCAGCGGGCCTCGTCGCCGCGGATTGCTTCAGTCGGGCCGGACTCAGTCGACTGGTCGCGCTGACGACGTCCGATCACAGGCTTCGCTCTGGACGCTCGAGAGGCTGGGAATGCGCCACCGTGGCGAGACGCAGCACGTGAGTGACCCCACGACCTACCAGGTGTACGACCTCCGTCGGCCTGCTCCGCTGCCATGGGCAGCCAGCCGAGCGGCGTGTGTGTTCGTGGCCCGGACCGCTGGTGCCTCGAGATTTCCCCAGGCCCTTCGCGGCTTCGTATCGCTCGTTGACCACTTAAGGGTGGGTGGTCTGCGAGGCCGTCCCGGGGGCCGCAGAGCCGGATCGTCGAGGTCGGTTCAACAACTCGGCTGGGGCGTGCACGTCACAGACCGCCGTCGGCGCCCATCATGCGAGGAGGATCCGCGTCGCGTCGGACCAGGTAGCCGCACCGCTTGCACTCTCGCATGTCCACACCTTCACGGCGGAACCGGCGCCACTGGTGTCCGCCGACCGCGCACAGCAGACGTACGGCCTTCATGACAGACAGTCTGGACCCGTTCATTCGCGCTTGTACACGACTCCACGCCCGGGCAGCTGTCTCGCTCCTCGAGTCGTGAAGGCTAGTCACGCTGCGGCACCGGTGCGGTGCTCGGCAAGACGCCCATGGGGACCAGGAATCGTTCCAGGAGATTGCTGGCGCCTCCGTACGATTCCATGGAGGGGGCTGACTCAGGTCTCCACACCGCGACGACGACGATCGCGTCGCTGCCGTAGACGCCCCCACGGAAGAAGGCTTGGACGTCTTCCTTGAAGGGCACGAGCAGACCCGAGGTGCAGGCCGACTCCTGCGGGCAGAGCTCGACGGCGCGGTCGGCGATGCCGGTGCACGGTGAGTTGCGCGACCTGTGGCAGTAGTCCTCGACCCATGCCACGAGGTCGGCGTCCGATTCCCTCCGCGTAGCAGTGGGCAGCGGCACCGACCAGGCACTCACCCTCACCATGTGGTCGGGAGGGCGGAAGGCATCCTGCGCCTGGCTCTGCGGGTCTGCTGCGTCGATCTCCCAGCTCCAGGCCCGGACTGCCGGAAGCTCGTCCCACCCCGGCGGATGGACGATGGTGAACCCGTACTGGCTGGACGTGTAGCTGTTCGGCGACGTCGGGCTCATGACCGTGGGCGGCTGCGGGGTCGACGCGGGCATCAGGGTGCTGGTGTCGCGGTCACCGAGCAGCGTCGTGATCGTCACGATGAGTGCGACGGCAGCGGTGACGGCGATGGCCGAGGCAGCGCGGACCCGCTTTGCCCGGGCGCTGCCGCGCACCTTCTCAAGGTCCACCCCCGGGGGGGTGACGCCGTTGGCGACGTGGTGAAGCGCTTGGGTCAGGCGGTCCTCCGAGATCATGACGTCGCCTCCATGCCCGGGCCCATCGGCACCGGAAGGGGTTCGGCGAGGAGGGCGGCAAGCCGACGTGTCGCCGCGTGGCTGTGGCTCTTCACGGTGCCCGGCGCCATCTCCAGGGTCGCGGCGATCTCGCTCTCGCTGAGGTCCTCGTAGTACCTCAGCACGGTCACCGCCCGCTGTCGCGGTGGGAGGCTCAGCACGGCCTGCCAGACCCGCTCGTGCTCGGGGACCTGGTCCACGCGTCCGGCCCAGGAGGGTTCGTCGCGAAGGAGCGTGGGCCGCTCGTGCGACGAGCGGCGACGCCACCAGGACACGGACTGGTTCACCAGAATCTTGCGCGCATACGCGACCGGCCGCTCCATCGCCTCCACCCGCGTCCACCGCTGGTAGAGGCGCACGAGCGTCGTCTGCACGAGGTCCTCCGCGCGCTGGTAGTCACCGGTCATCAGGTAGGCGGTGCGGAACAACGTCGCACTGTGCGCCTGCACGAAGGCGGTGAACCGCTCGTCGTCGCTCTGTCTCATCCCGCCTCCTCAAGAACGGGCCAGCCGTGCTGCACCACTCCTTGAAGGCCGTGACGACGCGTTCAGGTTCAGTCGTCCGGCGAGAAGTTCTCGTGGCCCTCTCAGGATGCAGCAACGGCATCCGTGCGGTCATCCCCCGGCACGCGTCGGAATGCCACGGCGCCCTGGGCCGCCGGTCAGCAGCTGACCTCCGGGTTGAAGTCCGCGAACATCCCTGCCGGGTTGTGAGCCCACACCCAGGCGTGCGTGAGGTAGAACGCCGGCCCCGGGGGTGGGACGAGGATGTGCATCTTCATGCCGAGGACCGAGGGCGGTTCGGAGACGCCGCGAGGGTTGGACTGGGCGCTCCGGACGACCCACTCGACGGCGACCAGCTTCAGCCCGCCATCGGCTGCCGGTGCGTAGACCAGGACCTCGGGCTGGCGGGCGTCGACGGCGTTGTCGGCCATGAGCTGCGCGTTGAAGTAGTGGTAGCCCATCGCGCCCGCCGTCGGGTGCGAGACGCAGCCCGCGACGATCCGGTTCCCGGCACCGTTGACCCACCCGAGCTCGTAGCCGGCCGCGACCGCCTCGTCCACTTGGTGGAACCTGGCCGTGGCGGCACGCACCCGGGCCAGCTCGGCCTGGACGCCTGCAGCCAGGTGCTCGTGGACGGAGAACTCCTCCTCGCCAGAGGCGGCCGAGGGGAACAGCGCCGCGCCGGCCAGTACCGGCCCTGCCAGGCCCACGCCGAGCAGAACCTTCCAGCCGCGCCGGCCCCGGTCCTGCGATCCTGTGTCGTTCGTCATGACTGCACCCCTGTTCGTCGTCAAACCAGGTGATCGGGGGACGTGCTCCCTCACCCCTTGAACGCCGCGACGCCACCCCGGGGTTCAGTGCCGCCGCGATCGAACGTGACTCCACCCGACCTCGCCCTTTCGTGAACTCGCCCAGCCCGACCACCGCAGGATTGGCGAGGTGCCGAGTGGGTAGCACCAGTTCCAGACGTTCACGGAAGGGAGACCACGTGTCGAAGGATCTGAGTGACAGCGACAACCGCAAGAAGCTGAATAAGTCCTCGTTCGCGTTGCCGGAGCAGGAGAAGTACCCGATCCCGGACATCGAGCACGCCCGGAACGCCTTGGCCAGGGTGGCTCAGCACGGGTCGGCGGCCGAGCAGAAGAAGGTCCGGGCGGCGGTCGAGAAGAAGTACCCGAGCCTGAAGAAGGACGACTGACGGTCCCCTCGGTCGGCGACGACGGTCCTGCGTGCACTCAGTGACCGGAGCTGCCGGGGCTGGAGTGCCACAGCTTGCGCGGCGAGGTGCCGTGCTCGGGGACGGCGAGCGAGGCGACGAGCCGCCCGTCGCTCGTGGGTGAGCCGGCGGGCTTGATGTCGGCGTAGGGCGACTGCGCGAACCCCGACGCGTGGACGAGCACGCGCCGACCGGTGCGCTGCTCCGCGGCCTGCATCTCCCCCGCCTCCGCCCGGGCCACCGCCTCGGCGTCGGCGGCCTCGAGGGCGCTCACGACGGCCGGGTGACCGCCGTCGCGCCAGGCGTCCCACAGGCCGGCCAGCTCCCACGCGCCGGTCGCCCGCACCGAGATCCCGCGAGGTCCGGTGCGACGGACGACCCCACGGACGAGCAGCAGCCACGAGTGGAAGATCGTGGCGGCATACGGGCCCTGCACGTCCTCGAAGAAGGTCGCGTCGACCGGTCCGGTCGCGTCGTCGAGGGTGAGGAAGACGACCCGACGACCGGTCCGGATCGGCGGTGTCTGGGTCGCCACCTTGACCCCGGCGATCCACACCTCGCTGCGGCTGCGGCTGCGGAGCAGGTCCCGGCTGCGGACGACCCCGAGCGCGTCGAGCATCGGTCCGTAGAACTCGACCACGTGCGCCGAGGCGTCGAGGCCGAGGACGTCGAGCTCGGCGCGGACCCGCTCGGGCCCGGTCATCTCCGGCAGGCCGGTGCCGGGCGTGAGCTCGGGCCGGTCGCCGAGGTCGAGGGTGAGCTGGACGGACTGGTCGGCGGCCGCGACGACCGGTCGGGCCGCCTGCGACTGCGCCGCCGCCCGCTCCCTCACCTGGTCGCTCCCCAGGGACGGTGGCGGGACCCGGCGACGCGACGACCGGCCGCTGCTCGCGCGCTCCCAGCGGTCGAGCTCGCCGACGTGGAGCAGGAGGTCGCGCCGGGTGATGCGCCCGCGCCGGCCGAGCCCGGAGCCGGTCGCGCCGATGCCGTGCATCGAGTCGAACCCACCGGCGAGGACGAGCCGCTCGACGACGGCCCGGTTGACGGTGGTGCGGGACCAGAAGTCACCGAGGCTGGAGAACGGCTGTCCCGCAACGATGCTCGCGACCTCGGCGTCGCTGATGCCCTTGACGTCGGTGAGCGAGAGACGAATGCCCTGGTCGCTGGCATCGGGCAGGTCGGGGTGCATCGGGGTGAAGGTGCGCTCCCGGCCGTCGAGCCGCTCGACGCGGTAGGTGTCGCCCGAGGCGTTGACGTCGAGCCCGAGGACGGCGATCCCGAGCGAGCGGGCGTCGTCGAGGATCAGCCGCTTGGGGTACATCCCCGGGTCGTGGGTGAGCACCCCGGAGAGGAACGCCGCCGGGTGGTGGGTCTTGAGCCAGGCCGAGTGGTAGGTCGGCAGCGCGAAGGCCGCGGCGTGCGCCTTGCAGAAGCCGAAGGACGCGAACGACTTGAGCACCTCCCAGATGCGGTCGACGTCGGCCTGGGCGTAGCCACGGGCGCGGGCCGCCGGTCGCCACCACGCCTCGATCTCGGCCTGCCCGTGGGACGTCCCCATCGTCCGGCGCACCTCGTCGGCCTGGGCGAGCGTCACCCCCGTCGTCTCGGCTACGATCCGCAGCACCTGCTCGTGGAAGACGACGACGCCCTCGGTCTCGGCCAGCGCCGGCTCGAGCGAGGGGTGCAGCAGCCGTCGCTTGCTCCAGCCGTGCCGGCTCTCGAGGAACGGCGTGATCATGTCGGACTTCACCGGCCCGGGTCGGAAGAGCGAGATGTCGATGATGAGGTCGCCGAACCGCTCCGGCCCGAACTTGCCGATGAGCTCGCGCTGCCCCGGGCTCTCGATCTGGAAGCAGCCGAGGGTGTGTGTGGATCGGATGAGCCGGAACGTCGCCTCGTCGTCGAGCGGCACCTGCGCCTCGTCGTCGAGATCGACCTCGACGCCGTCGACCCGCCTGACCTCGGCGACGGCGTGGGCCATCGCCGACTGCATGCGGATCCCGAGGACGTCGAGCTTGAGCAGCCCGAGGGTCTCGACGTCGTCCTTGTCGAACTGGCTCATCGGGAAGCCCAGCCAGCTCGCCTCGACCGGGGTGCGGTCGAGCAGCCCGGCGTTGGACAGGACGACGCCGCACGGGTGGAGGGCGATGTGGCGGGGCAGCCCGTCGAGCCGCTCGACGAGCTCGAAGAAGGTGTCGAGCCGGGGCGCGTCGAGCCCGCGCGAGCGCAGCTCGGGCAGGTCGGCGATGGCGCTGCGGGCGTCCCTGGCCCGGATGTGCGGGAAGGCCTTGGCGATCTCGTCCACCTCGACCGGCGGCATCCCCAGCGCCGCGCCGACGTCCCGGATGGAGTGGCGCACCTTGTAGGTGTCCATCATCGACACGCACGTCACCCGGTCGCCGCCGAAGCGGTCGAGGATCGCCTGGTAGATCTCGGTGCGCCGGGCCGACTCGACGTCGACGTCGATGTCCGGGAGCTCGGCCCGCAGCGGTGAGCAGAAGCGCTCCATGAGCAGGTCGTGCCGGATCGGGTCGACCCCGCTGATGCCGAGGAGGTAGTTGACGAGCGAGCCGGCCCCCGAGCCGCGGGCGGCGACCCGCACCCCGCGCGCCTTGATGAGGTCGGTCACCTCCGCGACGGTGAGGAAGTAGGTGGGGTAGCCGAGGTCGGCGATGACGCGCAGCTCGTCGTCGAGACGGGACAGCACCGTATGCCGTCCCGCGTCACCGACGCTCGGGAAGCGGGCGCCGACCGTGGCACGGCAGCGTTCGGTGAGGACGCGCTGCGGGTCGTCGCCGGGGTCGATGCCGAGGATGCTCGGTTCGGGCAGGTGGACGGCGCCGATGCCGAGGTCGGAGCGGGCGTCGAGGACGCACTCCCCGGCGACGGCCCGGGTGGTGGCGACGAGCCGGGCGGCGCGGTCGTGGTCGCCGGCGACCTCGAGGGCGCGGGTCCACATCTCCTCGCTGCTCGCGAGGTGACCGGCGTCGGTGACCCGGTCGAGGTGCCGGGAGTCGAGGACGACGAGCCGGCGAGCCGCGTCGAGGACGTCGACGGTGCGCACGCCGTCACGGGTCGCGTGCCGGACCGCGGCGGTGAGGACGGCCGGGACCCGCAGGTCGTCGGCCAGACCCAGCATGCGTCGCGAATGGGCCCGCGACCCGGGCGACCCCTCGGGCCCGCCGCCCATGACGATCTCGACCGCGAGCGCCTCGGCGGGCAGGAGCGCGCGCCACCGCTCGAGCAGTGCCCGCGCCTGCGCCGGTCGGCGCGCGAGGACGGCACGCCCGACGTCGGAGTCGGGGCCGAGGAGGACCCGCAGCCGGCTCGGCTCCGGCTCCTGGGCCCACTCCTCGCGTCGCACCCCACCGCGTGCCCAGCGGGCGAGGAGGTCGGGCAGGGTCACCGGGGTGCCCCGCTCCCCCCGCAGGTGGGTGTCGGTGACCAGGCGGCACAGGGCCGCCCAGCCGAGACCCCGCTCGATGCCGGCCCCCCGACCCCGGGCGAGGACGGTGACCCGGGGCAGCCGGAGGTCGACGACCGCGCCACCGCGCACCGGCGCCCGCGCCCTGGGCGCCCGGCGCCCCTGCGCCGCAGGCTCCCCCACGGCGAGGTCGACGCCGAGGATCGGGGAGATGCCGGCCCGGCCACAGGCCATCGCGAAGCGCACCGCGCCGTAGAGGCCGTCCCGGTCGGTGAGGGCGAGCGCGTGCTGGCCGTGCGCCGCCGCCCGGTCGACGAGATCCTGCGGCGTCGAGGCGCCGTAGCGCATCGAGAACCCGGAGGCGACGTGGAGGTGGACGAAGTCGGTGTCGCTCACGCGCTCTCCCGGACGGCGGCGAGACGACGGGCGGTGCGCTCCGCCCGCGGCATGCCGAGGGTGTGGGCGACGAGCTCGACGAAGGTCTCGGCGGCACGGAGCAGGTCGTCGGCCTCGCGGACCGGCACCCGGACCGTGCACCGGTGGTGCGTGCCGCGCTCCCCCGAGACGAGCTCGGGGCAGAGGGTCTCGAGCTGCTGACGGCGCGTCGCGGCGAGCGCGAAGACCTCGGCCCACTCGGCGAGCTCGGGGGTCCGGGCCGCGAGCAGCGGCCAGAGGTCCTGGGGCCCGCGCGTCCCCCGGCCTGCGACGAGGGCCGCGGCGGCCCGCATCGCGGCGTCCTGGGAGGTGACGAGGCGCACGGCGGCGAGCTCTGCGGCATACGCCTCCGCGAGGCACTGGCGGGACTGCTCGAGGAGGGCGAGCGCGGGACCGGCGTTCACGGCGCTCAGTCCTGGGTCCGGAGCAGGACCCAGGGGGCGCTGCAGCCGTCGGCGGCGTCGGAGGCGAGGTCGTAGACACCGGTGCCGGCGGCGCTGCCGGCCTCGACCCGCCACACGTGCCGCTCGGGCCGCTCACCGAGGTCGCCCAGGTCGCGCCACCAGGACCGGCGCTCGCTCCAGTGGTCGAGGACCTCCCGGACGACGAGGATCCGGCCGTGCCAGAGGAACGCGCGGGGGCGGTGCCGGACGGCGAGCGAACCCGTGGGGTCGGGCGTCCCCGCCTCGACCCGGACGTCGACGGGATCCTCGTACCGGCGCACCACGACATGGCCTCCTCAGGCAGGATGGGGTGGGTGGGACGGGCGTCCCAATAGTTCGAACATCTGTTCGAACTCCTCCACTGTACAACCACCCAACGGCGTGGCGTCAAGCCCCTACGCTGGCGGCATGAGCCACCCCGGCGACCCCCTCTCGCAGAGTGACCTCAGCGAGCACCCGTCGGTGGCCGCGGTCCTGAAAACCCTTGCGCAACACCACGTCCGGACGACCGTGCGCTACCTCCCGGACGCCGTGCGCACGGCCCGCGCCGCCGCCGACGCCCTCGGGATCACGCCCTCCGAGATCGCCAACTCCCTCGTCTTCGCGGGGCACCACCACGACGGGTCGGTCGAGCCCCTGCTCGTCCTCGCGTCCGGCGGCCACCGGGTCGACCAGGACCGGATCGCCGGGCTCCTCGACCTCGCCGCCGTCGAGAAGGCGACCCCCGAACAGGTGCGTGAGTGGACCGGCTTCGCCATCGGCGGGGTCGCCCCCGTCGGCCACCCCGCTCCCGTGCGCACCGTCGTCGACGTGACGCTGAGCAGCCACGACCACGTGTGGGCCGCGGCCGGGCACAGCCACTCGGTGTTCCAGACGACCTACGACGAGCTGCTGCGGATCACGAGCGGTAAGGCCATCGAGGTCGACTGACCCGAGACGGCCGCGTCGCCGGGATGACGAGCGCCCCTCCACACTCGCCGACCCGGCCACGCGGCCGCGTGACCACTCTGGCTCGAACGGGTGGTGTGGGGATCAGTACGGATACTCAGGTCGGTGGTGCCGTCGTACTCAGGTGACGCGGGTCGCCGCTCGGCGCGCGCCCGCCGACAGGCCGAGGTTGTCGTGGACCTCGAGCGTGGCCGTCGACCGGTTCATCGTGATGAAGTGCAGGCCGGGCGCACCCTCGGCGAGCATCCGCTGGGCCAGCTCGGTGGCGATCTCGACACCGACGGCGCGCACCGCCTCGGCGTCGTCGCTCACGGCCTCGAGGCGGTCGACGACGGCCGGCGGCAGCGGCATGCCCATGAGCTCGGACATGCGCGTGATCTGCCGGAGGTTGGTCACCGGCATGAGACCGGGGGTGATCGGCAGGTCGCGGCGCTGCGCCACCCGGTCGCGCAGCCGCAGGTAGCTGTCGGCGTCGAAGACCATCTGGGTGATGGCGAAGGACGCTCCCGCGTCGGCCTTGCGCACCATGATCTCGACGTCGTGGTCGAGACCCGGGGACGCCGGGTGCACGTCGGGGAAGGCCGCCACCCCGATCGTGAAGTCGCCGAGGGTGCGGATGAGGCTGACGAGGTCGGTCGCGTGGTCGAGCCCGTCGGGGTGGGCGACCCACTCCCCACCGGGGTCGCCCGGAGGGTCGCCGCGCAGGGCGAGGATGTTGCGGACGCCTGCCGCGGCATACTGCCCGACGACCCGACGGACGTCCTCGACGGAGGCGCCGACGCAGGTGAGGTGGGCGAGCGGGGTGAGGGTCGTCTCGCGGGCGATGCGCTCGGTCACGCGCACGGTCCGGTCCTGGGTCGAGCCGCCCGCGCCGTAGGTCACCGACACGAAGTCGGGCCGCACGCGCTCGAGCCGGCGGATGGCGTCCCAGAGCGCCGCCTCGGACGCGTCGTCCTTGGGCGGGAAGAACTCGAAGCTCACCGAGGGGCGTTCGCCGGCGAGCAGAGCCGGGATGGAGCGGGGTTCCATGCGGGTGAGATTAGTCCAGCGGGCAGGCCGTAGGCTCGGGCCACACACACCGTGAGATGCGAGGAGCGTTCGTGACCAGCCCGCTGGACGAGGCCGATCTGCGCACCCGCGTCCAGGCCTGCATCGACGCGGAGCTGCGCCACCAGAGCGGCGTCCTCGACGAGATCGGCCCCGACGTCACCGACCTCCTCGATCGCATCGGGTCCCTCCTCGCGGGTGGCAAGCGCCTGCGCGCGGCCTTCCTCTACTGGGGCCACCGCGCGGCCGGCCGGCCCGACTCCGACGCCCTCGTGCGGCTCGCGACGGCGATGGAGTTCTTCCAGGCCGCCGCACTCATCCACGACGACGTCATGGACGACTCCGACACACGGCGAGGTATGCCGGCCGCGCACCGCGCGCTCGCAGCGGCCCACACCGAGCGTGGCTGGGGCGGTGACGACGAGCGGTTCGGCCTCGCCGGCGCGATCCTCGCGGGCAACCTCTGCCTCAGCTGGACGGACGAGCTCGTCGCGACCTCCGGTCTCCGCGTGGAGGACGTGGCCCGCGGTCGCGAGGTGTTCGACCGGATGCGCACCCAGCTCATGGCCGGCCAGTTCCTCGACGTCGTCGACTCGGTCCGCCCCTGGGACGGCCTGCCTGCGCAGGAGCGCGTCGCCCGCGCCCAGCGGGTCATCCGCTACAAGAGCGCCAAGTACACCGTCGAGCACCCCCTCCTCATCGGCGCCGCCTCCGGTGGCCTCGCCGGGGACGACCTCGCCCACCTCTCCTCCTACGGCCTCGACCTCGGGCACGCGTTCCAGCTGCGCGACGACCTCCTCGGGGTCTTCGGCGACCCCGAGTCCACCGGCAAGCCGGCCGGTGACGACCTGCGCGAGGGCAAGCGCACCGTGCTCATCGCCCACACCCTCTCCGGCGCCGACGACGCCGGCCGCGAGCTGCTCCGCAGCCACCTCGGCCGCGCCGACCTCGACACCACGGCCGTCGACGACCTCCGCGCCGTCATCGCCGGCTCCGGCGCCGTCGACGCCGTCGAGGACGAGATCACCGCCCTCGCGACCCGGGCCCGTACCTCGCTCGCCGCCGCCACCGGCGTCTCCCCCGACGCCCGCCCCGTCCTCGACGCCCTCATCGACGTCTCCACCGCCCGCACCGCCTGACCAACCAACCCCGTCCGCCCCAGCCGACCGCGCGACGGGCCTGCCGTCCGGCGAGCTCGCCGTCTGCGTGCCCAAAACGGTTCGCGAACCTCGACGCGACTCACGGCCCGGTTCGAACCGGACCACGAGCCCCAACACGGTTCGCGAACCGCTTCGTGCAGCCAGCCTCCCGGACGAGTGCCTCCAGGGGAAACGCTGCCGGGCAGCCCCTGCCCCTGCCGCCGTCACCTCACCAGAACCCCGGCTCGCGAGCCCCGTATGCCGTCCCGAGCCGGATCGATGAGGCTCACGAGACGAACTGCGGCTCCCGAGCCGGAAGGTGAGCGAAGACGGAGCGTGAGCATCGTGGTTCGCCGCCGGCTGGGCCTGGCGGGAGCACGGAGTGCGCGCAGCGCACGAAGTGCGGATGGGACAGCGGCGAACCGTGATGCTCACGCGGAAGCGGAGCACTCGGCATACGGGAGACCTAGAAGGCGAGTTCCATGGCCCGGCGCCGGACCTCGGTCTTGAACCCGGCGCGGAGCGCGTCGATCGGCGCCCCCTCGGCGGGCAGCGTGGGGTCGGGCGTGAAGAGCCAGCGCAGGCTCTCGTCGTCCTTCATGCCGCCGTCGGCGAGCACGGTGAACGTGCCCTTGAGCGCGGCGATGACGCCCTCGTCGTCGAGGAACTTCTCGGGGACGGCGATGACGTTGCGCTCACCGATGCGGGCGGAGAGCACCTCGCGGTCGTCGATGATCTTGCGCACGGCGGACAGCGGGATGCCGAGGCGCTCGGAGAGGTCCGGGACGGTCAGCCACTGGCCGACGAGGGTCTCGAGGTCGGGCTCGTGGTCGGTCACGAGGCCAGCGTGCCACATCCCCCCACGTCCGCAGTCCAGCCGCTACTCTGTCAACCGCCTGTCACACCCGTCACGTCAGCCACACCGACACCACGACGCCGAGACCGACGACGACCACCGTGTCGTCCCCGGAAAGGACGACCACCGATGGTCATCGCCCTCCCCCCCGCGACGGTGCCCCCCGTCACCCTCGTCCCGACGCACACGGTCAGCCACGCGACCCCCGCACCCCACGGCTGGACGTCGTACAGGGTCCGCAGCGGCGACACCCTCATCGGGCTCGCGGCGACGTTCCGGACGACGCCGCGCGCGCTCGCCGCGAAGAACGGCCTGCAGGACGCCCGCCAGCTGTGGGCCGGCTCGACCATCCAGGTCCCCGGACGCGCCGGGTCGACCGCGAAGGCGGCCCCCCGCTCCACCGGGCGCACGCCCGGGTCACACACCGTGCGTGCCGGTGAGACGCTCACGAGCATCGCCGACCGCTACCGCACCACCGTGCCCTCGATCGCCAAGGCGAACGGCATCTCGACGCGGTCCTTCATCTTCCCGGGGCAGACGCTGCGGCTCTCGGCCACCTCCCAGGCCTCCGGTGCGACGAGCACGGCCACGAAGGCCGGCAGCACCAAGGCGAGCGGGACGGCATACCGGGTCCGTTCGGGCGACACGCTGCTCGGCATCGCCATCAGACACGGCCGCACCGTCTCCGCCCTGGTCAAGGCCAACGGGCTGCGCGGCACGGTGATCCACGCCGGGCAGCGGCTCGTCATCCCGGCGTCGGCGGCCCGGCGGACCGAGGCGCCGAACACCTTCTTCGGCATCCGCTACCCCGACGAGGTCGTCGCCAACGCCGCGCGCAACCGCCAGATCCTCGCCGGTCGGACGGTGCCCACCCGCGCCCAGACCCGGACGATGATCGCCGCGACGGCGCGCCGGCACGGCGTCGACCCCCGGCTCGCCCTCGCGATCTCGATGCAGGAGTCCGGCTGGAACCAGCGCCAGGTCTCCGTCGCGAACGCCGTCGGCATCATGCAGGTCATCCCGTCCGGCGGCGAGTGGGCCTCCTCCCTCATCGGACGCAGGCTCAACCTGCTCGACGCCCAGGACAACGTCACCGCGGGTGTCGTCATGCTGCGGGCCCTGACCCGGTCGGCGAGCAGCGAGGACGTCGCCATCGCGGGCTACTACCAGGGCCTGTCGTCGGTGCAGTCCCGAGGCATGTACAGCGACACCAAGCGTTACGTCGCCGGCATCAAGGCGCTCAAGGGTCGTATGTGACCCACCCCCCGGGCACCGGGCTGCACGGAGCGCCGGCGAGCGGTCCGTACACTCGTCGGGTGTCCACCGCTCCTGCCGACGGTCTCGTCGGAGAGGTCCTCGACGGCCGCTACCGGGTCATCGAGCGCCTCGCCGACGGCGGAATGGCGACGGTCTACCTCGCCCTCGACACCCGACTCGACCGCGAGGTCGCGCTCAAGGTGATGCGGGCGCACCTCGCCCAGGACGAGACCTTCCGCTCCCGGTTCCACCGCGAGGCGCGGTCGGCGGCGCGGCTGTCGCACCCGGGGATCGTCGCGGTCTACGACCAGGGCGAGGACGACGGCCACATGTTCCTCGCCATGGAGTACGTGCCGGGACAGACGCTGCGGGAGGTCCTCGACGCCGAGGGTGCCCTGAGCCCCCGCGCGGCCCTCGACATCATGCTGCCCGTGCTCGAGGCGCTCGCCGTCGCCCACCGCGGCGGCATCATCCACCGCGACGTCAAGCCCGAGAACGTCATCCTGCGCGAGGACGGCGCGGTCAAGGTGGCCGACTTCGGCCTGGCCCGCGCCGTGACCTCGCAGACGGTGACGTCCTCGTCGGGGATGCTGCTCGGGACCGTCGCCTACCTCTCGCCGGAGCAGGTGGAGCGGGGCATCGCCGACGCGCGCAGCGACGTCTACGCCGCCGGGCTCGTCCTCTTCGAGATGCTCACCGGGTCCAAGGCGTTCGAGGGTGACACCGCGATCAACGTGGCCTACCAGCACGTGTATGCCGGTGCGCCCCGGCTGCTCTCCCGCGCACCCGATGCCCCCGGCGTGCTCGACGAGCTCGTCGCGACCGCGACCTCGCGCGACCCCGACGGTCGCCCCGACGACGCCGGGGCGTTCGCGAGCCTCGTGAGGACCGCCCGGCTCGAGCTCACGCCCGAGGAGCTCGACGGCCGCCCGGACGCCGGCGGGGCGGCCGCGGCCGCCTCGACGGCGACCCGCACCACCGCGCTGCCCCTCGACCGCCCGCACCACACGCAGTCCCTGCCGACCACGTCGCTGCGCGACCAGGTTCGCGGGGCGGGACCGGCCACGGCGGGTGGCGTGGCCGTGCGCGCCGCCGCACCCCGGCCGTCGCGCACCCAACGGCGCCCCGTGTGGCCGTGGGTCCTCGTCGTCGTGTCCGCCGCCATCGCCGCGGCCACCGCGTGGTTCTTCCTCGCCGGGCCCGGCGCCCCGACCGTCGTGCCGGCGGTCGTCGGCACCCCCGTCGCCGCCGCGGAGGCGTCGCTGCGGACCCAGCACCTCGACCCCACCCGCGAGGAGGCGTTCAGCGAGACCATCGCCAAGGGCCTCGTCGTGTCCACCGACCCCAGGCCCAACGCGCAGGTCCGCCGCGGGACAGACGTCACCGTCGTCGTCTCGCAGGGTCCCGAGCGCTACGCCGTGCCCACGCTCGCGGGGGTGAGCCGGGCCGACGCCACCGACCTCATCACCGGCGCCAACCTCGTCCTCGGCAAGGTCACCGAGTCGTTCGACGAGAAGGTCCCCGAGGGTCAGGTCATCTCGACCTCCCCCGCGGCCGGCACCTCGCTCAAGCGCGACGCCGTCGTCGCCCTCACGGTGAGCAAGGGCCGCCAGCCGATCGCGGTCAAGGACTACACCGGCACGACCCTCGAGACCGCCCGGGCGGCCCTCGGCAGGGTCGGTCTCACCGTCGAGGTCACCGCCGAGCAGAACGACGACAAGGTCCCCGCCGGCTCCATCATCAGCCAGGACCCGGTGGACGGCACCCTGTTCAGGGGGGACAAGGTCTCGGTCGTCGTCTCGAAGGGCCCGGTCCTCGTGGCCGTGCCCGGCGGGCTCATCGGCCGACAGGCGACCCAGGTCGAGGCGACCCTCAAGGCCGCCGGCTTCAGGGTGGTCATCGTCCAGGGTGGCATCCCCGGCATCAACTTCGGGACCGTCGGCAAGGTGGACCCGGCTCAGGGGACGATGGTGCCGAAGGGCTCGACGATCACCCTGACGACGGTCTGAGGTGAGCACCGCTCCCCCGCCGGCGACCGACCGGCGGGCTCGCCTCGCGGTGCTGCTCCTGCTCGGGGTCACCGCGATCTGGGGGTCGACGTTCTTCCTCATCCGCGACCTCGTGGCCCATGTGCCGTCGGCGGACTTCCTCGCGGTGCGCTTCGGCATCGCGGCCGTGCTCATGTTCGCGGTGTTCCACCGCCAGACCCTCGCCCTGACTCGCCGCGAGGCAGGGCTCGGGGCCGGTCTCGGACTGTTGTATGCCGTGGCGCAGCTCCTGCAGACCGTCGGGCTCGAGACGACCGCGGCCTCGGTGTCCGGCTTCCTCACCGGCACCTACATCGTCCTCACCCCGGTGCTCGGCGCCCTGCTGCTGCGCGACCACGTCCCGCGCGTCGCCTGGGTCGCGGCCGTCATCGCCACGGTCGGCATCGGCGTGCTGTCGCTCCAGGGCCTCGCCATGGGCTTCGGCGAGGCCCTCACCCTCGGGTCGGCCGCGGTCTACGCGCTGCACATCCTCGCACTCGGCCGGTGGTCGACGGGCTCGACCGCCCTCGGCCTGTCGACGGTGCAGGCGGCCGTCATCGCGCTGACCTGCCTGGTCGGGGCGCTGCCCGGCGGGGTGACCCTGCCGTCGACCGGCGGCCAGTGGGTCTCCCTGCTCTACATGGCGGTCTTCGCCGGGGCGGGCGCGCTCATCGCGCAGACGTGGGCGCAGGCCCACCTCACGGCGACCCGGGCGGCCATCGTCATGGCGATGGAGCCGGTGTTCGCGGCCGTGTTCGCGGTCCTCTTCGGCGACGAGTCGGTGACCGCGCGCCTCCTGCTCGGCGGCGGCCTCGTGCTGGGGGCGATGTACCTCGTCGAGCTGCGGGGCAGCGCCCACGCCGAGGACGCCTCGGCCCTCGAGGACCCACCGGTCGAGATCCTCCACCACGACGTCTGACCTCCGACTCATTGCGCATTCCGGTCACGCCTCGCTGCGCTCCCCGTGACCGGAATGCGCAATAAGTCGGGGGGTGGGGTCAGGCGAGGAGGTCGGTGAAGACCTCGATGGCGGCGGCGGTGCCGGCGTCGTCGACGTCGAGGTGCCAGACGAGGCGCACGGCAGCCGGCCCGGCGGCATACGTGCGGATGCCGCGGGCGGCCGCGGCCTCGACGAGGGCGGGCGGAGACCACGTCGTCGACGGCAGCGACAGCATGACGATGTTGGTCTCGACGAGCGCGGGGTCGACCACGGCTGGGGCCACGGCCCCGACCGCAGTGGCGAAGCGCGACGCACGCGCATGGTCCTCGGCGAGCCGGTCGACGTGGTGGTCGAGGGCGTGCAGCCCCGCTGCGGCGAGGATGCCGACCTGGCGCATGCCGCCACCGAAGCGCTTGCGCCAGATGCGCGCTCGCGCCATGAGCTCGGCCGACCCCACGAGCACGGAGCCGACCGGGGCGCCCAGACCCTTGGAGAGGCACACGCTGACGGTGTCGAACTCGCGGCCGTAGTCGGCGAGCGGGATGCCGGTGGCGACGTGCGCGTTCCAGAGGCGTGCACCGTCGAGGTGCATCGCGACACCGGCCGCGCGGCTCGCATCGCGCACCTCGCGGATGGCCTCGAGCGGCTGGATCGTGCCGCCACCGAAGTTGTGCGTGTTCTCGACGACGATGAGGGCGGTGCCGACCTGGTAGGGGCCGGCGCCGGTGCTCATCAGCGCGAGGGGTGCGGCGGGGTCGAGGCGGCCGCGGTCGGCGGCCCAGCTGCGCGAGGAGATGCCCGAGAGCACGGCCGCCGCCCCGAGCTCGGCGCGCAGCACGTGGGCGAGGGAGTCGGCGATGACCTCCTCACCCGCCTCGACGTGCAGACGCATGCCGAGCTGGTTGGCCATCGAGCCGGTGGGCGTGTAGAGCGCCGCCTCGTGCCCGAGCAGCGCCGCGACCCGCGACTCGAGGGCCGCGACGGTCGGGTCCTCGCCGAAGACGTCGTCGCCCACCTCCGCGTGGGCCATCGCGTCACGCATGGCGGCGGTCGGCCGGGTGAGGGTGTCCGAGAGGAGGTCGGCGACCCAGCGGCTCGGGGCCGCCGTCGAGGTGTCGGTCACGTCAGTCGCGGCTGAGCATCTCGGCGACGAGGAACGCGAGCTCCAGGCTCTGCTGGTGGTTGAGGCGCGGGTCGCACACCGACTCGTAGCGCTTGTTGAGGTCGGCGTCGAGGATCTTCTCGGAGCCCCCGATGCACTCGGTGACGTCGTTGCCGGTGAGCTCGACGTGGATGCCGCCGGGCACCGTCCCGAGGGCGTGGTGGACCTCGAAGAAGCCGCGCACCTCGTCGACGACGTCGTCGAAGTCGCGCGTCTTGTAGCCGGAGGCCGACTCGAAGGTGTTGCCGTGCATCGGGTCGCAGATCCACGTCACCGCGGCGCCGCTCGCGGTGATCTTCTCGACGACGTCGGGCAGCGACTCGCGGACCTGGCCGGCGCCCATCCGGGTGATGAAGGTGAGGCGACCCGGCGTGCGCTCGGGGTCGACGAGGTCGATGACGCGCAGCAGGTCGTCGACGTGCGCCTTGGCCGAGACCTTGACCCCGATCGGGTTGTGGATCCGGCTGACGAAGTCGAGGTGGGCCCCGCCGATGTCGCGGGTGCGCTCCCCGATCCAGATGAAGTGGCCGGAGGTGTCGTAGAGGTCGCCGGTGCGGGAGTCGACGCGGGTGAGCGGGCGCTCGTAGTCGAGGATGAGCGCCTCGTGCGCGGCGAAGAACTCCGTCGTGCGCATCGCCTCGAAGTCGGCGCCGCAGGCGGACATGAACTTCATCGCCTTGTCGATGTCGCGGGCGAGCTTCTCGTAGCGCTGGTTGGCGGCATTGGCGACGAACCCGCGGTTCCAGTCGTGGACGTGCCGCAGGTCGGCGAAGCCGCCGGTGGTGAACGCGCGCACGAGGTTCAGCGTGGCGCTGCTCGCGTGGTAGGCGCGGACCAGCCGCTGCGGGTCGGGGTGCCGGGCCGCCGGGGTGAACTCGAAGTCGTTGACCATGTCGCCGCGGTAGGCGGGCAGCGTCACGTCCTCGCGCGTCTCGGTGTTGCTGCTGCGCGGCTTGGCGAACTGGCCGGCCATGCGCCCGACCTTGACCACCGGCACGGAGGCGCCGTAGGTGAGGACCGCCGCCATCTGCAGGATCGTCTTGATCCGGTTCTTGATGTTGTCGGCGGTGGCGCCGGCGAAGGTCTCGGCGCAGTCGCCGCCCTGGAGGACGAACGCCTCACCGCGACCGGCCGCGGCCATGCGGTCGCGCAGCACGTCGCACTCGCCGGCGAAGACGAGCGGCGGGTACACCGCGAGCTCCGCGACGGCGGCCTCGAGGGCGGCGGCGTCCGGCCACAACGGCTGCTGGGCAGCGGTCAGGCCGGGGGTCGCCTCGAGGAGAGTGCGCGAATCAGCGTCGGTGGTCAGGCTCACCCGTCAAGGATAGGCGCGCCGCCCGAGGGGCAGGCGGCCGCCCGTATGCCGGTCAGTCCCGTCACCCGTCCGCGGCGCCCGGGCCGTCCTCGAGACCGCGGGCCAGCGCGAACCGGACGAGCTCGACCCGGTTGTGGAGGTGGAGCTTGCCGAGGGTGTTCTGGACGTGGTTCTGCACGGTGCGGTGCGAGAGGACGAGCTCGGCGGCGATCTCCTTGTAGGACATCCCGGTGGCCACGAGGCGCAGGACCTCGGTCTCGCGGTCGGTGAGCTCGGGGATCGGGCGACCGGCGGGTTGGGGCGCGGACTCGCTCTCGGCGCCACCGGCCGCCATCCGGCGGAACTCCCCGAGGACCAGCCCGGCCAGGCCCGGCGTGAAGACCGCCTCGCCGCGGGCCGTGGCGGCCACGGCCTCGACGATCTCCCGGCTCGACGCCGACTTCACGAGGTAGCCCGTGGCGCCCGCCTTGATCGCCGCGAGCACGTCGAGCTGCTCTCCGCTGGCCGAGAGGATGAGCACCCGCGTCTCGAGGTCGCCGAGGGCGCGGCACACCTCGTCGCCGCGCAGGCCCGGCAGGTTGAGGTCGAGGACGAGGACGTCGGGCCGCGTGGCCCGCGTGCGTCGCACGGTCGCCGGCCCGTCGGCCGCGGTCGCGACGACCTGGAGCCCGGCCTGGACGAGGTCGCGCTCGAGCGCTCCCAGCCAGAGCGGGTGGTCGTCGGCCACGAGCACCGTCGTGGGTCGGGCGGTGTCGGTCATGCGTTCTCCTCGCGGGGCACGGTGATGACGACCCGGCAGCCGCCTCCGGGTCGGGTGATGACGTCCGCGTCTCCGCCGAGGTCACGGGCGCGGCCGAGGATCGACTGGCTCACGCCGAGGCGGCCACGGTCGGCGGCCGTCAGGAGGTGCTCGGGCTCGTCGCCGACCCCGTTGTCGCGCACGGTGACGGTGACGGTGTCGCCGTGGTCCTCGAGGAGCAGCCACGCCCGGGCCTCGTCGCCGGCGTGCCGGACGACGTTGTCGAGGGCGGCGGTGACGGCGGCGTCGAGCTCCTCGGCGCGTGCCTGCTCGAGCGGGACCGGACCGCCGGGCAACGAGACGCTCACCCGCTCGCCCTCGTGGGCGCCGAGCAGCATCCGCAGGTCGCGCCGGGCCTCACCGCCGGCGTCGGTACGGGGGCCGGCGACGTCCTGCGAGACGAGGCGCCGGAGGGTGCGCTCCTGCTCGGCGGCGAGGGCGCCCAGCTCGGCGCCCGCTCCCCCGATCTCGTCGCCGCGGCGGTGGATGAAGGCCAGCGTCTGGAGTACCCCGTCGTGGACGACGCGCGCGAGCCGCTCGCGCTCGCGGAGGCGCTCGCGCTCGGCGACGACGATCTCGTAGCGGTGCAGCCCGCCGCGGGCGAGGTCGACGGCGAGCCCGATGAGCCCGCCGAGGAGGAAGAGCAGGAGGATGTTGTGCCACGTCGTGGCGTTGGCCGACCCGACCTCGAGGACGTCGGCAACCGCGATGATGCCGGCCACGACGAGCCCGCCGGTGCGGCCGTGGAGGACGGCGGCGCCGACGACGCACCCGGCCGCCCAGATCGTCGGCAGGGTGAACTGCCCGGCGGCGACGTCCTCCGGGTGGTCGGCCAGCAGCGTCGCGAAGATCCCGCCGACCGCGAGGAGCACCTCGACCACGAGGAGCCCGGTCGTGCGGCGACGGAACGCCAGCAGGAGCAGGGAGAAGCCCATGAGCACGGCGATGACGGCGAACCCGACCCAGGGTCGCGCCATCGTCTCGTGTCGACGCCAGAGGACGGCGCCGGCATACAGGGCGGCGGTGGGCCGGAACAGGTCGAGGCCACGCGAGAACGCCTCGACGATGACCGGCTCCGATCGGCCGGTGCGCGCCGACGTGCTCGTGACCCCGAACAGCGCCCCCCGGCGGGTCACGAACTCACCCGGCACGTTGCTCGTCGGCACCTCGGGTCCCGTCGGAGGACTCGGCGGCGTCGAGCTCGCGCTCGAGCTCGTCGGCGGCCCGCCCCGGCCTCTGCGCCTCGGCCTGCTCCCGCTGGAGGATGCGCTTGGCGCGGCTGATCCGGTCCTTCATCGACCCGGCGTACATGTCGACGTACTCCTGGCCCGAGAGCTCCATGAGCGCGTACATGATCTCGTCGGTGATCGAGCGGAGGACGAACCGGTCGTCCTCCATGCCCTGGTAGCGCGAGAAGTCGAGCGGGGTGCCGATGCGCACGCCGACCCGCATGAGCTTGGGGATGACCTGGCCGGTGGGCTGCGCCTTGTCGGTGTCGATCATCGCCACGGGGATGACCGGGACGTTGGCCTCGAGCGCCATCCGGGCGACGCCGGTCTTGCCCTTGTAGAGGCGGCCGTCGGGCGAGCGGGTCCCCTCGGGGTAGAGCGCGAGCAGCTCGCCGCGCCGGAGGATCTTCAGGCCCGACTTGAGGGCGGCCTCGCTGGCCTTGCCGCCGGACCGGTCCACCGGTACCTGCCCGATCGCCCGCATGAACGCGGCGGTGAGCCGCCCCTTGGGACCGACGCCCGTGAAGTAGTCGGCCTTGGCGAGGAAGGTCACCCGACGCGGCACGGCGAGCGGCAGGAACACCGAGTCGGAGAAGGACAGGTGGTTGCTCGCGAAGATCGCGCCGCCCGTCTCCGGGATGTTCTTCTCACCCTCGAGCCAGGGACGGAACAGGAGCCTCAGGATCGGGCCAAGAATCACCGTCTTGAGCACCCAGTAGAACACCAGCGTCCTTTCCGTCGAGTCGCCCTGACTCTAGTGCACGCGATCTTTCCCCCGAGGCTGTCACGCGGGCGCGGACGTGGCAGGATTTCGGTGTTCGACACCAACTCTCCCGAGGCAGCCATGAGCGACCGTGACATCGACGCGCAGTTCGACGCGATCGTGGCTCGCTGGGACGACGACGCCCCCCAGCCGCCCAAGCCGCGCACCGTCCAGGACATCACGACGGCGTATGCCGCGTTGACCCGTGCGGAGCCCGATCCGGCGACGCGTCCCGGCCCGGACGAGGACGCGGAGACGGACGTGCCCGCCGGTGCCGTCGACACACCGGTGGCGTCCGACGAGCCGGTCGGTCCGGTCGGTCCGGTCGAGCCCCTCGAGACGGAGTCGTGGCGACAGGGCCCGAGCATCGACGCCGAGGACGACCACTTCGAGCCCGGCCCGGTGCGCCTGCCCCCGGGTGAGGACCTCGGCTACTGGGGCGCGCTCATCGGCCTCGTCGGCGGACCGCTGCTGCTGCTCTGGGTGGCGCTGGCCTCCCCGTTCCACGCCGGCTGGTGGATCCTCGGCGGCATCGCGCTCTTCCTCGGCGGCTTCGGGCTGCTCGTGCTCCGCCAGCCCGCGCACCGCGACCCGTTCGACGACGACGACGGAGCCCGGGTCTGACCGGATCCCCACGGCTCAGCCGGTGGGGTCGGCCGGCTCGCCCCCGGCGGTCCCGGCCGACTCGGCGTGCTCCACCATCTCGTCGGTGACCGACGCGCTGACCTCGGCTGTCGCCTCGTCCGCCCGCTCCTGCAGGGGGGTCGACTCCCCGAGGCGGATGTCGACCCAGGTCGGGCGGTGGTCGCTGCCGGCAACGAGGTCGGCCTCGGGGATGGCGATCGGCACGTGCGGCTCCGCCTGCAGCCCGGGCGAGGCGAAGATGACGTCGAGGACCTTGCGCGGTCGCGTGGCCGGGTAGGTCGGGGTGAGCGGCGAGACGAGCCGCATGACACCGGCGAAGGCCTGCCACGCCTGCCCGGACTCGTTCTCGTTGAGGTCCCCTGCGAGCACGACCTCGCCGCCGACGTTGACGGCCCGCAGGATGACTTGCGCGTGGGCGGCGCGCTCGCGGGCGTCGAGACTGAGGTGGACGCTCGCCACGGCGATCGGCTCGCGCCCCGGAGCGGCCACCCGGGCGAGCGCGAAGCCGCGGGTCCGTTGCAGGCGGGCCACCCGCAGCCGGGTGTGCCGGGACTCGACGACGTCGACCCGCAGCGAGGTGAAGATCGTCGTGCCGCCGCTCCCGCGGTGCCGGCCCGACCAGTACATCCCGCACTGCTGCGCGAAGTTCGCGACCCGCTGGGTCGAGAAGAGCCGTCGCGGGACCTCCTGGAGGCAGAGGACGTCGGGGTCGATGGCGCGCACGACCCGGGCCGCGGCATACGGGTCCTCGAGGAAGTCGCGGGTGTTGTAGCTCGCGATCCGGATCGTCGTCAGGACGCCGCGTCCTTGCGGGCGAGGTCGGCGGCGCCGATGAGCCCGGCCTCGTTGCCGAGGCGGGCCGCGACGATCCGCGCCTCGGGGCGGTAGCCGCGTCCCGTGAGGCGGCGGCGGAAGGTCTCGCGCGCGGGCCCGAGCAGGAGCTCACCGGCCGCGGAGACCCCGCCGCCGATGACGAACGTCCCGGGGTCGAAGGCCGCGGCGAGGTTGGCGATGCCGATGCCGAGCCAGTGCCCGATCTCGGCGAGCAGCTCGATCGAGGTCGGGTCACCCTCGCGGGCGGCCTCGGTGACGATCGGCCCGGTGAGGTCGTCGGCCCGCCCGCCGACCCGGGCCGCGAGGTCGGAGGCGACCGGGGAGTTGGCGAGGATCATCGCCCGGGCCTCGCGCACGAGCGCGTTGCCGGAGGCGTACTGCTCCCAGCAGCCGCGGTTGCCGCACTCGCAGCGCTGGCCCTCGGGCACGACCTGCATGTGGCCGAACTCGCCGGCGATGCCGTAGCGGCCGCGGATCACCTCGCCGTGCATGACGATGGCGCCCCCGATGCCGGTGCCGAGGTTGACCATGACGACGTGCGACTCCCCCTGTGCCGCACCGAAGCGCCACTCCGCCCAGCTCGCGGCGTTGGCGTCGTTGTCGACGAGGATCGGGACGTCGATGCGCTTGCTCAGGGCGTCCCGCAGCGGCTCGTCGCGCCAGGAGAGGTGGGGGGCGAAGACCACCGTGGCGCGGTCGGCGGCGACGAAACCGGCCGCACCGATGCCGACCGCCGCGACCGACGGCTCCGTCGACAGCAGCTCGTGCACGACGTCGACGATGGTGTCCTCGACGACCTGCGGCCGCTTCGAGCGGTGGGGCGTGTCGCGGCGGGCCCGGGCGAGGATCTCGCCGTTCTCGTCGACGACCCCTCCGGCGACCTTGGTCCCGCCGATGTCGATCCCGATGGCCAGGCTCACGACAGCTCCTCCTCGTCGACGACGGTGATGGGTTCGGTGCGCGTGCCCCTCTCGGCCGAGTCGCGTCGCTCCCCCGTGTCGTTCGGGTGCCGGGTGGCCAGGTCGGCGAGCACCGTGGCGGCCGCGGTGGCGAGGTCGGCCAGCCGGGTGAGCGTCTCGGGGCTCACGCCACGCAGGACACCCACCGAGCGGCACACCGGACACCACGTGCACGTCTGCGCGTCGCCCATCGCGACGTGCACGTGCTCGGGGCCGTCCTCCGTCGGGTCGGGCGCGGTGGCCGAACGGGTCGAGGTCGGCCCGCCGTCCGTGCCGGACGGCGCGTCGCGGTGCGGGGCCGACGGGCGCCCCAGTGCCTCGAGCAGCCGGGCCGCCTCCTCCGCCACCGATCCCACGGCGGCGTCGAGTCGCTGGTCAGCGTCCACGGGGCCACACCTCCTCATCACGCACGAATCGCACCCGGAGCTCCCCGGCGCGCACCCCAGCATTCTTGACGATGCAGCGGCGCAGCACCGACGGCAGGGCGATGACGCGCCGCACACCGCCGACGTCGACGACGAGGTCGTCGCCGCGCCGGGCCAGGTCGACGTCGCCGGAGCGGGCGAGCGGCAGCGGCAGGAGGAGCACGAAGTCCTCGCCGTCGGGCTCCACCCGCAGGCCGCCACCACGCACCGGCGAGTCCAGCGGGGGCAGCTCCCCGTCGAGGGTCGTCGTCTGCACGGCCAGCTCGGCGAGGGCGTCGGCCCCGGTCGGCTCGCCGGCGAGGTAGGGCGCGACGAGCACCGGTGTCCCGCGGAAGGACTCGACGATCGTCGCGATGCCGGCCGTCTGCGCGGCGTTCCAGGCCGAGCGCCACGGGTCGTCGTCGACGGGGATGACCCGGTTGACGACGACGGCGTCGACGGCATACCCGTGCAGGGACAGCGACGTGAGGATGCGACGCGCCTCGGCGATGACGACGTTCTCGGGGGTGAGGACGATGCGCACGCTCGCCCGCTCGGACGTGAGCAGCGTGCGGACGTCGGCCATGTGCGCCCGCCACGTCGAGAGCACGTCGAGGACCTCGTTGCCGGGCATCGGCAGCCCGGCGGCCGCCGCCGCGGCGGGGCGCATGGCCGTGAGCAGGCGCCGCTGGGTGGGCATGAGGCGGTCGAGGTGCCAGCCCAGGAGCTCGGGGAGGGCGAGCAGCCGCAGGGTCTCGGCGGTCGGCGCGCAGTCGACGACGACGACGTCCCACTCCCCGCTCGTCGCGTGGTGGCCGAGGGTGAGCAGGGCGCTGATCTCGTCGGCGCCGGGCAGGGCGGTGAGCTCCTCGGCGACGACCGGGTCGACACCGAACGAGTCGAGCACGGTGAGGAGGTAGTCGCGCATCGTCCCCCAGTCGGCGGCGACGCTCGTGCGGGCACCGACGGCCTGGGCGTGCAGGCGCTCCTCGACCTCCAGCGTCCGGTCCCACGTGGGCGACGTGCGCAGGTCGATCTCGAGCGCGTCGCCGAGGCTGTGGGCGACGTCGGTCGACATGACGAGGGTGCGCCGGCCGGCGCGCGCCGACTCGACCGCGAGCGCCGCAGCCGTCGTCGTCTTGCCGACGCCGCCCTTGCCGGTGACGAGGACGATCCGCGGTGATGAGGTCACAGGGCTCGGGGCGACGGGTGTCGAGGCCGGCTCAGGCGACGGACTCGACGCGCTTCCTCAGCTCCTTGAGCGCCGTGTCGACGATGAGCTTCTCCGCCTTGCGCTTGAGCATGCCGATCATCGGGACGCGGACGTCCACGGCCAGCGCGTAGTCGACCGTCGTCCCGGTCGCGTCCGGCGTGAGGGTGTAGGCACCGTCGAGGGCCTTGAGGACACCGGCCCGCACGAGCTTCCAGGAGACCGAGCCCGAGCCGTCCTCGGCGATCTGGTCCCAGTCGTACTCGAGGACGTAGGTGTCCTTGATGGCACCGGCGTCGAGGACGTACTCGACCTGGTCGGCCCAGCCGTCACCGTCCTCACTGAGGACCGTCACCGTCTTCACCTGCTCGGCCCACTCGGGGTAGGCCTCGAAGTCGGCGATGACATCGAGCACCGCGCCGGCGTCGGCGGCGATGTGGATGGAGGACGACGTGCGATCGGTCATGGGCGCAGGCTACCCAACGAGGGCTACCTCTAGGATCGGAAGACGGTGGATGCGCGTCCACCGACCCGCCGCTGGCGACCCGGACCGACGTCGACGTCGGACCCGTCGAAGGAGACCACGTTGCACGAGAAGTCCACCCCCACGCTCGTCCCGACCACGACGCAGGGCAGCCTCGCCGACCTGCCGGCACGGCACCGCCGCGAGACCCCGACGCTCGCGCTGTTCTCCGTGCGCGACGGCGCCGGGTGGAGCGACGTCACGGCGAAAGAGTTCGCCGACCAGGTCGACGCGCTCGCCAAGGGGTTCGTCGCCGCCGGGATCACGCCGGGCAGCGCGGTGGGCATCATGAGCCGCACCCGCTACGAGTGGACCCTCACCGACTTCGCCCTGTGGACCGCCGGCGCCGTGCCGGTGCCGATCTACGAGACCTCTTCGCCCGACCAGGTCGAGTGGATCCTCACGGACTCCGACGCCGTCGGCGTCGTCGTGGAGACCGAGAAGCACCAGCGCTCGATCGAGGGCATCGCCCATGCCGTGCCGGACCTCGCGCACACCTGGGTCATCGACAACGGCGACCTCGACGCCCTCGCCGAGGCCGGCGCCGCCTCGGACGACGCGACCCTCGATGCCGCTCGGGCCGACGTGGACCGCGCCTCCGTCGCGACGATCATCTACACCTCGGGGACGACCGGCCGGCCCAAGGGCGTCGAGCTCACCCACGGCAACTTCCTCGACCTCGCCGAGAACACCACGGCCAAGCTCTCCGAGGTCGTCTCGGCGGACGGCGCGGCGACGCTGCTGTTCCTGCCGCTCGCGCACGTGTTCGCCCGGTTCATCGAGGTCCTGTGCCTGGCCTCCGGCGCCAAGATGGCGCACTCGGCCGACATCAAGACCCTGCTCGACGACTTCGCGAGCTACCAGCCGACCTTCATCCTCGCCGTGCCGCGCGTCTTCGAGAAGGTCTACAACTCCGCCGAGGCCAAGGCCGTCGCCGGGGGCAAGGGCAACATCTTCGCCAAGGCCGCCGAGACCGCGATCGCGTGGTCGGAGGCCCAGGAGAAGGGCTCGGTCGGGTTCGGCCTCAAGGCCAAGCACGCCGTCTTCGACAAGCTCGTCTACGGCAAGCTGCGGGACGCGATGGGCGGCAAGGTCCAGTACGCCGTCTCCGGCGGCGCCCCGCTCGGTACCCGCCTCGGCTACTTCTTCCGCGGCATCGGCGTGACGATCCTCGAGGGCTACGGCCTCACCGAGACCACCGCACCGATCTGCGTCAACCTCCCCGGCGCCCTCAAGATCGGCACCGTCGGGCCGCCGCTGCCCGGCACGACGATCCGGATCGCCGAGGACGGCGAGATCCTCGCCAAGGGCGTCAACGTCTTCGGGACCTACCGCAACAATCCAGATGCCTCGGCCGAAGCGATTAGAGATGGCTGGTTCCACACCGGTGACATCGGCGAGCTCGACGAGGACGGCTACCTGCGGATCACCGGTCGCAAGAAGGAGATCCTCGTCACGGCCGGCGGCAAGAACGTCGCTCCCGCCGTCCTCGAGGACCGGCTCCGCGCCCACCCGCTCGTCTCCCAGTGCATCGTCGTCGGCGACCAGAAGCCGTTCATCGGGGCGCTGCTCACCCTCGACGAGGAGATGCTGCCGATGTGGGCGGCCAACCACGGCCTCGAGGGCATCACCCCCGCCAGGGCACGCACCGACGAGACCGTCCTCGCCGAGCTGCAGAAGGCCGTCGACGACGCCAACTCCGCGGTGTCCAAGGCCGAGTCGATCCGCAAGTTCGCCGTCCTCGAGACCGACTTCACCGAGGAGTCCGGTCACCTCACGCCCTCCCTCAAGCTCAAGCGCAACATCGTCATGCGCGACTACGCGGACGAGGTCGATGCGCTCTACGGTGGCTGACCCCACCTCGCTACCCACCCGCTCCACCGCCACGACCGCGTATGCCGCGTGCGCGCTCGCCGCGGGCTGGCTCGCCTACCTCGGGGTGCTCCAGTGGAGCGTCGTCCGGTTCCGTGTGCCGATCGTGCTCACCCTCACGGTGTGCGCGGTCGGCCTCACGGTCTGGCTGGGTCGGCGCACGCGGGTCCACCCGGCACCGGCGTGGCTCGTCCCCGTCGTGCTGCTCGGGTCGGTGGCGGTGACGTGGGCCGTCCCCCTCTTCAGCTACCTGCGCGGCGGGCCCCTCACGGCCGCGCTCGCGACCCTGGCCGTCGTCGGGGTCGGCGGCGCGGCGCTGCTGGCGCGGCCGACGGCGGCACGGGCGCGGACGGCATACGGGCTCGCGGTCGCCGGCCACGTCGTCACCGCGACGATCGCGACGCTCGGCGACCCCACACCGCGGATCGACGTCTGGGTGACGTTGCAGCAGGCGAGCGACGCGCTGGCTCGCGGCGAGAACTTCTACGACATGTCGTGGACCGACTCCCCCGGCGTCCAGGACGCCTTCACCTACCTGCCGTGGACCACCGTGCTGCTCGCACCGGGGCGGTGGATCGGTGGCGACGTCCGCTGGGCGATCGCGTTCTGGTCGGTCGTCCTCTTCCTCGGGGTCTGGGCGCTGGCGCGGCCGCAGCGCGGCGACGCGCCGAGCACCGCCTGCGCGACGGCGATGCGCGCGGCCGTGCCGGTGACCGCGCTCGTCGTCGCCCCTGGCACCCTGACCCAGATCGACCAGGCATGGACCGAGCCGCTGCTCGCCGCCGGTCTCGTGTGGTGGGCGGTGCTCGTGCGGCGCGGGCACGCCTGGTGGGCCGTGGTCCCGCTCGCGCTCGCGTGTGCGAGCAAGCAGCACCTCGCGCTGCTGCTGCCGCTGCTCCTGCTCTGGCAGCCCTTCGGGCCCCGGCGGGCCGTGGCGACCGGTGCGTTCACCGGCGTCCTCGTCGCGCCGTGGTTCCTCGCGTCGCCGTCCGACTTCGTGCACGACACCGTCACGTTGCTGCTCGGCTTCCACCCGATCCGGTTCGCGAACACGTGGTACCTCTACTTCCTCAACGAGCACGGGGTGACGCTGCCGTTCTGGGTGACCGGAATCGTCGCGATCGGGGCGCTCGGCGTCGCGGCCCTGCTCGTCCACCGGCGACAGCCCCCGCTCGACGAGCTGCTCCGGTGGCTGGCCTTCGTCCTGCTCGCCGCCAACCTCGTCAACAAGCAGGCGTTCTACAACCAGTTCTGGCTCAGCGCGGCGCTGGTCGCGATCTCTCTGGCCGTGCCGCACCGCGGGCCGCCGGAGGTCACTTCGGGGACGCGAGCCGGGCCAGCTCCGAGAGCCACAGGCGGGTGAACTCGGCCCGGGTCGTGCCGAGCACGTCGACGAACGCCTCGTCCGTGGCCGCGTCGGCGGCCGCCGGGGAGCCGTCGACCACCGACGCCTCGTAGAAACGCTGCAGGACGGCCGGGCCTCGTCGCCGGTGGATGAGGTCGACGGCCAGCCACGCGGCGAGGTAGGTGGGGGCGATCTCGCCCTGACCGGGGTCGAAGTCGCCCTGGGTGGGCAGCCGGGTGGGTCCCCGCCCCGCGTCGACCTCGTCGAGCAGCTCAGCGGCCAGCTCGGTCGTGCTGCGCCCCGACCCGGCGTAGCCCACGTGGTCGGCGAACCCCTCGGCGAGCCACAGGGGGGCGGCTCCGCGCATCGAGGCGCGGACCGCGACGTGGGTGCTCTCGTGGGTGATGACGAACTGGCGACCGGTCGGCGTCAGCGACCGGAAGGCGTCGGGGTTGAGGACGACGCGGTCGCGCGTGGCCAGGCCGGTGGTGGGGTCGACCGGCCCGTCGGTGACGGCCGCGACCTGGCTGAGGTCGTCGGCGCGGCCGACCAGCTCCCGGAAGGCCGTGGCGTCGGCGGGCGCCACGATGGTGACGCGGCGCGGCCACGTGCGGGTCCAGTGCTTCCCGACCTGGGCGACCGCGCGGTCGGCCATCGCGGCGTATGCCGTGAGCGTCGCCTGGTCGACGGTGCCGGTCACCGTGCTGGAGGCACCCGTGACGGTGCGCGCGCCGGGCAGGGGCTCCGGCTCGGCGTCGGCGCCCGGCGGCGAGGCGGTCTGCGGCGACGGGGTGTTCGGGGCGGGCTGGGGGGTCTCGGGTGCGGGCGCGCTCCGGGGTACGGACGCGGACGTCCGCGGCTCCGGGGAGGAGCCGGTGCACCCGGCGACCACGAGCGTCGCCGCCCCGACCACGACGGCCACGGCTGCCCCGGTGACGCGGGCCCGTGTCGGGCCCCACGGCATACGGGAGTGGTGGTCGGTCACGGGCACGCGCCCATGGTGTCAGGCCGGGCTCAGCCGACCGCACGTCCGATGTCGAACGGGACGCGCTGCGAGCGGACCGTCGCCGCCGCCTCCGCCGAGACGAGCCCGGCGCGCACGCACGCCGTCACGGCGGCCCGCTCGTCCACGTCGAGCGGGAGCTCGCTGCCGAGCCCCATCGCCGCCGGGTCGACCATCGCGGTCACCATGCAGTCACCGCAGTGGAGGTCGCGCACCGGGCAGCGCGAACAGAGGATGGTCAGGCTGTCACGGGTCAGGTCGTGAGTCATGTCGTCACTCCTTTCATCGGGCACCGCCCACGCTAGGAGCGGGCACTGACAGCCCTCCTCGCCCTCGTGCGGCCCGGCCTCCCGGGTGCTGTCGGCGGCCCCACCTAGCCTCGCTCCCATGCGGATGGTCCAGGGCACGCTCGACGACCTGGGCACCCCCCTGTCCGACGTGACGTTCGTCGTCGTCGACCTCGAGACCACCGGTGGCAGCCCCAGCGAGTGCGGCATCACCGAGATCGGCGCGGTCAAGGTCCGCGGCGGCGAGGTCCTCGGCGAGTTCCAGACGTTCGTCAACCCGGGCGAGCCCATCCCGGCGTTCATCACGGTGCTCACCGGCATCACCGACGCGATGGTGCGCAGCGCGCCGCGCGTCGAGCCCGCCCTCATCGCCTTCCTCGAGTTCGCCGCGGGGTCGGTGCTCGTCGCCCACAACGCCGGGTTCGACATCTCGTTCCTCAAGGCAGCGTGCGCGCGGGCCGACCGCGACTGGCCGCGCTTCCCGGTCGTCGACACCGTGCACCTTGCCCGCCAGCTCGTGTCCCGGGACGAGGTCCCCAACCACCGGCTGGGCTCTCTCGCAAGGCTGTTCGGCGCCACCACCGTGCCCGACCACCGGGCCCTGCACGACGCCCGCGCCACGGTCGACGTCCTGCACGGCCTCATCGCCCGCGTCGGCTCGCTCGGGGTGCACTCGCTCGAGGAGCTCAAGGGCTACTCCTCGCGGGTCCCCACCGCCACCCGCCGCAAGCGCCACCTCGCCGACCACCTGCCCGAGGCGGCCGGGGTCTACCTCTTCAAGGACGGCCAGGGGCGCGTCCTCTACGTCGGCACCTCGGTGTCGATCCGCACCCGCGTGCGCAGCTACTTCACGGCGTCCGAGCAGCGTCGGCGGATGGCCGAGATGGTGCGGATCGCCGAGTCGGTCACGCCGATCGTCTGCGCGACGCCGCTCGAGGCCGAGGTCCGCGAGCTGCGCCTCATCGCCGAGCACAAGCCCCGCTACAACCGGAGGTCCCGCCACCCCGAGCGCGCGTGGTGGGTCAAGCTCACCGTCGAGCCGTTCCCGCGCCTGTCGATCGTGCGCGACGTCGCCGGGGACGACGCGCGCTACATCGGCCCGTTCGCCTCGCGCGGGTCCGCCGACGACGCCGTCGCCGGGGTCCACGAGATCGTGCCGCTGCGCCAGTGCCTCGAGCGGCTGTCGGTGACCCGGCTGCGGTCGGCCTGCGCGCTCGCCGACATGGGTCGCTGCGGCGCGCCCTGCGACGGCACCCAGAGCGTCGAGGAGTATGCCGAGGTCGTCGCCGAGGTGGTGGCGCTCCTCACCGGTGACGCGCGTCCCGCGGTCTCCACGTGGCGACACCGGATGGACCACCTCGCCGAGCAGCAGCGGTTCGAGGACGCCGGGGTCGTGCGCGACCGGATGATCAGCCTCGTCCGCGGTGCGTCCCGGGCGCAGCGGCTCGACCCGCTGGCCCGCACCGCCGAGCTCGTCGCCGCCCGGCGCAGCGAGACCGGTGGCTGGGAGATCATGTGCATCCGCTTCGGCCGGCTCGCGGGGAGCACGCTGTCGCCGCGCGGCGCGGACCCGATGCCCTACGTCGAGGCCCTGCGGGCCAGCGCCGAGGTGGTCCCCGCCCCGCTGCCCCCGTGCACCGCGGCCACGCCCGAGGAGAGCGAGAAGGTCCTGCGCTGGCTCGACGCCCCCGGGGTGCGGCTCGTCGACATCGTGGGGACGTGGACCTGCCCCGTCGGCGGAGCCACGGGCATCCGGCAGGAGCTCGAGCCGGTGGAGGCCTCGAAGTGGAACGCGCCGGGCTTCCGCTCGGCCTAGTCTCGGACCACGGTCGCGCCCGCCCTCACGCCAGGAGTGCTCACATGTCCTATCCCCCACCGCTCTACACCGGAGAGGGCGGCGAGAGGTCCGCGTGGATCCGGGCCGGTGACAGCGAGCCGGACCTCGTCTACCCCAACGGCAACCGCGTCCACTACGTCGCGCGCGGCGAGGCCACCGGTGGGCTGTTCGGCCTCTACCGGTGGGAGTTCGCCGGGCCACCGAGCGGCCCCGGCACCCACTTCCACCGCACCATCTCGGAGTCGTTCTACGTCCTCGACGGCACCGTCTCGATCTTCGACGGCGACCGGTGGGTCAAGGCCGGGTCCGGCGACTTCCTCCACGTGCCGCCGGGCGGGCTGCACGGCTTCCGCAACGAGGACGGGCCCGCCTCGATGCTCCTGCACTTCGCACCGGGTGCGCCCCGCGAGGCCTACTTCGAGGGCCTCGCGCAGGACGGCGGGGTGGCCGCGATGAGCCCGGACCAGCGCGCCGAGTTCATGGCGTACCACGACAACGTCTGGGTCACGGACTGACCCGGCTACGCTGCGAGACGTGATCACCGCCATCGTTCTCATCACCGCCGACGTCGACCGGATCCCCGAGGTGGCCCAGGAGGTCGCCGAGCTCGACGGCGTGAGCGAGGTCTACTCGGTCGCCGGCGACGCGGACCTCATCGCCATGGTGCGCGTCCGCCAGCACGACGAGCTCGCGAGCGTCATCGCCGACCGCCTGAACAAGGTCGTCGGCGTCACGGGCACGGCGACCCACATCGCCTTCCAGACCTACTCCAAGCACGACCTCGAGGCCGCCTTCAGCCTCGGCCTCGAGTAGTCCCTCCTTCCACCCTTCGACGGGCGGGGAGGGTCAGGCGGTCGCTGCGTCGCGGCTCGCCGTGACCCACCGGTCGAGCTGCGTGGCCGCGGCGCCCGAGTCGATCGCCCGCGCCGCCGTGGTGACACCGAGCCGGATCGCGTCGTGGACCTCGCTCGAGGACGTGCCGGCGGACCCGGCGGCGACGGCGAGGGCGGTCCCGGCGTTGAGCAGGACGGCGTCCCGGGCGGGACCCGGCTCGCCGGCGAACACCCGGCGGGCGACCGCGGCGTTCTCGTCAGCGAGCCCGCCCTTGATGCTGTCGATCGTCGACACGCCGAGGCCGACGTCGGTGGGGTGCACCGACACCTCGGTCACGGCGCCGTCGCGCACCCACAGCACCGTCGTCGTCCCCGCGATCGACATCTCGTCCAGGCCCTCGTCGCCGCGGAAGACCGCCGCCGACGTCCCCCGGTCCGCGAAGACCCCCGCGATGACGGGGAGGAAACGGGCGTCCGCGACGCCGACCGCGGCATACGTCGGCTGCGCCGGGTTGGTCAACGGGCCCAGGAGGTTGAAGGCCGTGGCGACGCCGAGCTCGGCCCGGGCCGGACCGGCGAAGCGCATCGACGGGTGGAAGGTCTGGGCGAAGCAGAAGGTGATGCCGACGTCGAGGGCGACCTGGCGCACCTGTTCGGGGCTCAGGGTGAGGTTGACCCCGAGGGACTCGAGCACGTCCGCAGAGCCGGACTTCGACGACGCCGCCCGGTTGCCGTGCTTGACGACGCGCAGGCCGGTGGCGGCGATGACCACGGACGACATCGTCGAGATGTTGACGGTGCCGAAGCGGTCGCCGCCGGTGCCGACGATGTCGATGGTCTCGCCGGGGACCTCGATCCGGCGAGCGTGCTCGAGCATGACGTCGGCGAGGCCGCGCACCTCGGCCACCGACTCGACCTTGGAGCGCAGAGCCATGAGGAAGCCGGCGACCTGGGCGACGCTCGCCTCACCGCTCATGATCTGGTCCATCGCCCAGCGGGAGTGCTCGAGGGTGAGGTCCTCCCGGTCGAGGAGGCGGGTCAGCAGGTCGGGCCACGTCGGGCCCGAGGGCGCCGTGGCCGGCACGTCAGAGCGCCGCGGCGCGCTGTCGCGCGAGGCCGGCGATCGACTCCGCGATCCTGATCGGGTCGAGCGGGTGCGGCACGGCGTCGTCGGCCATCGACCACGCGGCCAGCCAGCCGTCCTGCGGGCGTCCGGTGAGAACGAGGATCGGCGGGCACTGGAAGATCTCGTTCTTGAGCTCGCGGCACAGGCCGAGCCCACCGTTCTTGGCCGCCTCGCCGTCGAGGACGACGACGTCCCAACCGCCGGCGTCGAGCGCCTCGGTGACGGCGAACGCGGTCGCGCACTCCAGCCACCGGGTGACCTCGACGTCCCGGGCCGGGCGACGGCCGGCCGCGGCGCGCACGGCGTCGCGGGTCGTGATGTCGTCGCTGTACAGCAGGACCGAAACCTGGTGGATTCCGTCGGTGGACCGGGTCTGCGAGCCGGTCTCCGCGGGGGCAGCCGCGTGCGGTGAGGTCATGGCCTCATCCTAGCCACGCACGGTTTCTGGAACTGACCCGAGTTGAGTTGGGGGTCGGTGCAGCGTTCGGAGGCGAATGCGGCAATAATGGCCGACGTGGCGATAGAAGCAGCGACTCGAGTCTCCGGTCCGGTCCCCAGCATCCCGGACTACGGTCCCGCGACGCGTCCCAACATGGTCGCCGTCGGCACCATGGTGTGGCTCGCGAGCGAGCTGATGTTCTTCGCCGCCCTGTTCGCCTTCTACTTCTCCCTGCGGGGCAACCTGCCCACCCAGTGGGCGGAGCGGACCGAGCTGCTCAACGTCCCCTTCGCCGCCGCCAACACCCTCGTCCTCGTCATCTCGTCGGTGTGGTGCCAGCTCGGTGTCTGGAAGGCCGAGCGCGGCCAGGTCTCCCGCACCGGCAGCCTGCTCGACGTCAAGGGCTGGGGCATGCGTGAGTGGTACGTCCTCACCTACGCCTTCGGCTCGATCTTCATCGCCGGTCAGGTCTACGAGTACGCCCACCTCGTGCACGAGGGCGTCACCCTCAGCACCGACTCGTACTCGTCGATCTTTTACCTCGCCACCGGCTTCCACGGCATGCACGTGACCGGTGGGCTCATCGCCTTCCTGCTCATCATCGGCCGGACGTTCACGACCCGCCGCTACACGCACCTCCAGGAGACCGGCGCCATCGTCACCTCCTACTACTGGCACTTCGTCGACGTCGTCTGGATCGCGCTGTTCGCGATGATCTACCTGCTCCAGTGAGGTGTCGGTCGTGACCGTCATCATCGGACCACCCACCCCCGAGACCCCCGACAGGACCGCACCGTGAACGCACTGGCCGCCCGTCGCCGGCACCCGGCAGCGATCGCCCTCCTGCTCATGCTCGGCCTCCTCGTGACCGGCTTCGCCTACGCGGCGGTCGCGCCCCAGCCGGCGCAGGCCGAGGCGAGCACCGCCGAGGACGTCGCCGCCGGCAAGCAGCTCTTCGTGGCCAACTGCGCCACCTGCCACGGCGTCAACGCCGAGGGTCGCGCCACCGGCAAGGGCGACCAGATCGCCGGCCCGCCCCTCGCCGGCGTCGGCGCGGCCGCGGTCGACTTCCAGATGGGCACCGGGCGGATGCCCATGCGCGCGCCGGCCGTCCAGGCTCCCCGCGCCACCGTCCAGTTCTCGCAGGACGAGATCGACAAGGTCGCCGCCTACGTCGCCTCGCTGGCGCCCGGCCCGGCCGTCCCGTCGGAGGAGGACGTCGACCCGAGCAAGGGCGACCCCGCCAAGGGTGGCGAGCTGTTCCGGGTCAACTGCGCGATGTGCCACAACTTCGCCGGCTCCGGCGGCGCGCTGACCGGTGGCAAGTACGCACCGTCGCTCGACGGCGTCTCCGGACGGCACATCTACCAGGCGATGGAGACGGGCCCGCAGTCGATGCCGGTCTTCAACGACGGCAACATCGCCCCGGAGGAGAAGCGGGACATCATCGCCTTCCTCAAGTCCATCGAGGACGCACCGCAGCAGGGCGGGCACGCCCTGGGCTCCCTCGGGCCCGTGACCGAGGGCTGGTTCGCCTGGTTCTTCGGACTCGGCATCCTCATCGCCACCGCCGTGTGGCTCGGGCAGAAGGCCGCCTGAGCCATGCCGGCCACCGCCTCCCACGCACCGTCGACAGGATCGAACAGCCGATGAACGAGAAGGACAGCCACCCCACCGGGGGCGAGGTCACCCAGCCGGGTGAGTTCGGCTCCACCGCCGTTCGCCTCGACCAGGGCCACGTCGTCGGCGACGGCGGCATCCCCGCGCGCTTCGAGAACCCGGGCTTCCCGCCGCACGCCCACCGGGCCTCCGACCTCAGCGAGAGCGGCGCCAAGCGGGCCGAGCGCGCCGTCGGCGGCCTCTTCATCCTCTCGATCCTCGGCACGCTCGGCTTCATCGTGGCCTACTTCGCCATCGACAAGCAGTCGACGATGTTCATCCCGGGCATCGGCCAGACCAACGCCCTGCACACCCTGCTCGGCCTGACCATGGCGCTGTCCCTGCTCGGCATCGGCTTCGGGGCGGTCCACTGGGCCAAGACCCTCATGCCGGACGTCGAGGAGGTCGAGATGCGTCACCCGATGCGCTCGAGCGACGAGGCCCGCAAGGACTTCGTCCAGATCCTCGGTGACGGCGCGGAGAGCGCCCACCTCACCCGCCGCCCGATCATCAAGTACGCCCTCGGCGGCGCCCTCGGTCTCTTCGCGGTCCCGGTCATCCTGCCCGTCGTCGGTGGCCTCGGCCCGCTGCCGGGCGACGACCTCTCGGTGAGCTTCTGGAACGGCCACCAGGAGGAGGACGGCAGCTACCCCAACGCACCGCTCCGCCTCATGCGTGACCCGCAGAACACCCCCATCAAGGCGAGCGACGTCACCATCGGCTCGGTCTTCCACGTCATGCCCGAGGGGCTCCTCGACCTCGAGAAGCACGTGCTCGAGGAGAAGGGCAAGGCCGCGGTGATCGTCATGCGGCTCAACCCCGACGACATCAGGTCCCAGAAGCAGCGGGACTGGGGCCACCAGGGCATCGTGGCCTACTCCAAGATCTGCACGCACGTGGGGTGCCCGGTCGGGCTCTACGAGCAGCAGACCCACCACCTGCTGTGCCCGTGCCACCAGTCGACGTTCGACGTGACGCAGGACTGCAAGGTCATCTTCGGCCCGGCCAAGCGCCCGCTTCCGCAGCTGGAGATCACCGTCGACGACGAGGGTTACCTCATCTCCAAGGGCCCGTTCAAAGAGGCCGTTGGACCGAGCTTCTGGGAGCGTGGTTCAGCATGAGCACCGACACCGTCCCCTCCGGGCGACCGGCCGACCGTCTCCGCGACGGCGACACCACGGTCGAGCCCGGTCCCAGTGCGGCCGCCCGCAAGGTCGGCGGCGTCGCCGGCTGGATCGACGACCGCACGAGCTCCGCCAAGGGCATCAACTACCTGCTGCGCAAGGTCTTCCCCGACCACTGGTCGTTCATGCTCGGCGAGATCGCGATGTACTCGCTCATCATCTGCCTCATCTCCGGCGCGCTGCTCACCCTCTGGTTCGTCCCGAGCGCCACCCAGGTGGTCTACGACGGCTCCTACGTGCCGCTGCGCGGCCAGACGATGTCGGACGCCTACGCCTCGACGCTCAACATCTCCTTCGACATCAAGGGCGGGCTCATCGTCCGCCAGATCCACCACTGGGCCGCGTTGATGTTCGTCGTCGGCCTCACGGTGCACATGTTCCGCGTGTTCTTCACCGGCGCGTTCCGCAAGCCGCGTGAGCTCAACTGGGTCATCGGCACGGTGCTCGCGCTGCTCGCGGCCATCGAGGGCTTCGCCGGCTACTCCCTCCCCGACGACCTGCTCTCGGGCACCGGTCTTCGCGCGATGGAGGGGTTCGTCCAGACCGCACCGGTCATCGGCTCCTACCTCGCCTACGGCATCTTCGGTGGGCCGTTCCCGGGCGAGGCGATCATCCCCCGCCTCTACAGCGCCCACGTGCTGCTGCTCCCGGCGATCATCGTCGGGCTGTTCACGGCGCACATCGTCCTCGTCGCGGTCCAGAAGCACACCCAGTTCCCCGGCCCGGGGCGGACCAACGACAACGTCGTCGGCTACCGCGTCATGCCGGTGTATGCCGCGAAGGCCGGTGGGTTCTTCTTCATCGTCTTCGGCATCATCGCTCTGATCTCGGCCTTGTTCACGATCAACCCGATCTGGGCCTACGGCCCGTACGACCCGTCGCCGGTCACCGCCGGTTCGCAGCCGGACTGGTACATGGGTGCCTACGACGGTGCCCTGCGCCTGCTGCCCGGCTGGCTGGAGTTCGAGATCTTCGGCTCCACGCTGTCGCTCAACATCGCCCTCGGCGCCCTGGTGCTCCTGCCCCTGGTCTACATCGTCCTCGGGGCCTACCCGTTCGTCGAGCGGTGGGTCACCGGTGACACCGGCGAGCACCACCTGCTCGACCGGCCCCGCAACAACCCGACCCGCACCGGCATCGGCATGGCCGGCATCGTCGCGTACTCGGTGTTCATGTTCGCCGCGGGCAACGACATCATGGCGATCAAGCTCGGGATGTCGATCAACGACATCACCCGGGTCTTCCAGATCTCGCTGTTCGTCGGGCCCCCGCTCGCGTTCTGGGTCACCAAGCGGATCTGCCTCAGCCTGCAGCGCCGTGACCGTGACCTGGCCCTGCACGCGCGCGAGTCGGGTCGCATCATGCGCGGCGCCGACGGCTCCTTCCACGAGCGTCACGACGCGCTCACCGAGCAGGAGCGGTGGATCCTCGTCCAGCACGAGCCGGTGGCACCCCTCCAGCTCACCGCGCAGGTCGACGAGAACGGCGTCGAGCGCCCGCTCACGCGCAAGGACCGCCTGCGGGCGAAGCTGTCGCACTTCTACTTCAAGGACGCGGTCAACCCCGTGACCCCGGCAGAGCTCGCGGCCGCGCACCACGACGGTCAGCACGCCGAGGCCATCGAGGCCCCGCTCGACTACGAGGGCATCGACGGTCGGCAGGACCACGGCCCCGGCGACGGCGGCCACGGCGCCGACGTCGACTCGGAGGCACGCGGTGTCGGCAGCGCCAGCCGCATGAAGGAGTGAGCCGGCCGGCCAACGCCGGCTCCCCCGCTCCGCAGTGACAGCGGCCCCGAGGACACCTCGTCCCGGGGCCGCTGTCCCGTGTCACCCCGGCGGCAGTGGTCCCGCCCCCGGGCCCGGATGTCGAGAACCGCTCACCGGCACCGTCTCGGTAGTGTCGACGGCCACGAGGCCGTCACCGACCAAGGAGAGAACCATGGCGAAGTACCTGCTCCTCAAGCACTACCGCGGCGGTCCGACGCGTCGCCCCCAGGGTGACATCCCAATGGACCAGTGGGCTCCCCAGGAGGTCACCGACCACATCGCCTTCATGGACCACGTCGCCGACACGTTGCGTGAGCAGGGCGAGTTCGTCGACGCGCAGGCCTTGTCCCCCGGAGGCACCTTCGTGCGGTCCGACGGCGCCGGCCGCCCGCCGGTGACGGACGGCCCGTTCGTCGAGACCAAGGACCTCATCGCCGGCTGGATGGCGATCGACGTCGACTCGGTCGAGCGCGCCCACGAGGTCGCGGCGTTCCTCTCGTCGGCCCCGGGCCCCGGCGGGGTGCCCCTCGAGGAGTGGATCGAGGTCCGGCCCTTCCTCACCTCGCTGCCCGAGGTCACCGGCTGACCACGGTCGGCTCGCGATGACCGACCTCGAGGCGCTCTGCAAGGACCTCGGTCCTCGGGTGCTCGGCGTCCTCGTCCGACGCGGCGCCGACTTCGCGTCGGCCGAGGACGCCGTCCAGGAGGCCCTCCTCGAGGCGCACCTGCACTGGGACGCGCGGCCACCGGAGGCGCCGTTCGCCTGGCTCGTGACGACCGCCTGGCGCAAGCACCTCGACGCGGCGCGGTCCGGCACCGCCCGTCGGCGCCGCGAGGTGGCCGACCACCTCGAGCGCGCTCCGGGGCCCGTGACCGGCGCCGACGAGACCCTGCTCCTGCTCTTCCTCGCGTGCCACCCGGCGCTGTCGACCTCGTCGGCGGTACCGCTCACCCTGCGCGCCGTCGGTGGGCTCACGACCCGGCAGATCGCCCGGGCCCACCTCGTCCCCGAGGCCACGATGGCCCAGCGCATCTCCCGGGCCAAACGCACGATCGCCCGGGAGGGACTGGCGCAGCCGGGCTCACTGGACAGCGTCCTGCGTGTGCTCTACCTCATCTACAACGAGGGCCACACCGGGGAGGTCGACCTCGCCGAGGAGGCGATCCGGCTCACCCGCCAGCTGGCGGCGGCCTCGACCGAACCCGAGGTGTCCGGCCTCCTCGCGCTCATGCTGCTCCACCACGCCCGTCGGCCGGCACGCTGGGGGCGAAGCGGTGAGCTCGTGCCGCTGGACGAGCAGGACCGCGCCCGGTGGGACACCGCGCTCGTCGCCGAGGGGGTGCAGATCCTGCAGGACGCGCTGGCCGGGGACCGGCTCGGGGAGTTCCAGGCACAGGCGGCCATCGCGGCCCTGCACGCCGACGCCCCGTCGACGGCGGAGACCGACTGGACCCAGGTCCTCGAGTGGTACGACGAGCTGCTGCGGCTCCACCCCTCACCCGTCGTCGCGCTCAACCGCGCCGTCGCCCTCGGGGAGGTGGATGGTCCCCTCGCCGGCCTGCGGGCGGTCGCGGACGTGCCCGAGAGCGTCCCGCGGCACGCGGCGGTCCGCGCGCACCTGCACGAGCGCGCGGGTGACCTCGCGGAGGCACAACGGCTGTTTGCCGTCGCGTCCCGCGCCGCGGCCAGCTCCGCCGAGCGCGACCACCTCACCCGTCTGGCGGCCCGCCTGCACGCGCGCCTCCGGCAGGCGTGACAGGGTGTGGCGGGTGGAGCCGATTGAACCCGCCGCCTTCGAGGCCATCATCGAGGAGTCGCTCGACGAGGTGCCCGAGGAGCTCATGGCGATGCTCGACAACGTCGTCTTCCTCGTCGAGGACGAGCCCCCCGCGGACGACCCCGACCTGCTCGGGGTCTACGACGGGGTGCCGCTCACCGAGCGGGACTCCGGGTGGGGCCTGGGCAACCTGCCCGACCGGATCACCCTGTTCGCAGGGCCCCTGACGCGGATGTGCGAGGACGTCGAGGACCTCCGCGAGGAGATCGCGGTGACCGTGGTGCACGAGATCGCGCACCACTTCGGCATCGACGACGACACCCTGCACGAGCTCGGGTGGGGCTGAGCGCGCTCAGAGGGCGTGCGGGCCCTTCCAGTACTCGAAGACCCAGCCGACGAGCGCCGGGACGGCGAAGAACGTCCCCAGGGCCACGAGCCACCAGCCGATGGCCAGGCCGAGGAAGATGATGGCTGCGGAGCCGGCGAGCCAGAGCGGCCACCAGCTGTGCGGGCTGAAGAAGCCGAAGTCGCCGGCGATGTCGCTGATCTCGCCGAGCGGGTCGTCCTCCGGCGGGACGCCATCGAGCTTGCGCCGGGTGATGTTGAGGTAGCCCGCGATCATGAACCCCAGGAGCGCCCCGAGCGTGAGGCCGGTGACGCCGACGGGCTCGGCCCAGTCCCCCCACACGCCGTACAGGACGGCCACTCCCGCGCAGAAGACGCCGAGGACGAGGCCGAGTCGTTCCATCGCTAGCATGGGTCAGGACTCCTTGCTGTTGGCGGACAACGAGTCGCCACCGAGGTCTGCCGGGCCCATCGCCTTGACGAGTCCGGAGGACTCGTAGCCGGCGGGCGCGGCTTCCGGGTGGTTGAGGTCGAAGGCCGGGCGCTCCGAACGGATGCGCGGGATGGAGTTGAAGTTGTGTCGCGGGGGCGGGCAGGACGTCGCCCACTCGAGCGAGGCGCCGTAGCCCCACGGGTCGTCGGTCTCGACGAGCGGCGCGTAGCGCCACGTCTTCCACACGTTGTAGAAGAACGGGATCATCGAGGCGCCGAGGATGAAGGCGCCGACCGTCGACACCTGGTTGGCGAAGGTGAAGCCGTCCTCGGGGAGGTAGTCGGCGTAGCGACGCGGCATGCCCCAGATCCCGAGCAGGTGCTGGATGAGGAAGGTCGTGTGGAAGCCGACGAAGAGCATCCAGAAGTGGATCTTGCCCAGCGGCTCGTCGAGCATCCGACCGGTGAGCTTGGGCCACCAGAAGTAGAAGCCACCGAACATCGCGAAGACGACGGTGCCGAAGACGACGTAGTGGAAGTGCGCCACGACGAAGTAGCTGTCGGTGAGGTGGAAGTCGAGCGCCGGGCTGGCGAGGATGACGCCGGTGAGGCCGCCGAAGAGGAAGGTCACGAGGAAGCCGAGCGCCCACAGCATCGGGGTCTCGAAGGTGAGCTTCCCGCCCCACATCGTGCCGATCCAGTTGAAGAACTTCACGCCGGTGGGGACGGCGATGAGCATCGTCATGATCGCGAAGAAGGGCAGCAGCACCTGGCCCGTGCCGTACATGTGGTGGGCCCAGACCGAGACCGACAGGGCGGCGATCGAGATCGTCGCGTAGACGAGGGTCTTGTAGCCGAAGACGGGCTTGCGCGAGAACACCGGGAGGATCTCGGAGATGATGCCGAAGAACGGCAGGGCGATGACGTAGACCTCGGGGTGGCCGAAGAACCAGAAGATGTGCTGCCACAGCATCACCCCGCCCGCCTCCGGGTCGAAGATGTGCGCACCGAAGCGCCGGTCGGCGCCGAGGGCGAACAGGGCCGCGGCCAGCGCCGGGAAGATGAGCAGCACGAGGATCGAGGTGACGAGGACCGTCCACGTGAAGACGGGCATCCGGAACATCGTCATGCCGGGCGCGCGCATCGTGAGGATCGTCGTGATGAAGTTGACCGCCCCGAGGATGGTGCCGAAGCCGGCGAGGGCGAGACCGAAGACCCAGAGGTCACCGCCCATTCCCGGGCTGTACGAGGTGTCGGACAGCGGCGTGTAGGCGAACCAGCCGAAGGAGGCCGCGCCGCCGGGGGTGAGGAACCCGCCGGCCGCGATGAGGCCACCGAAGAGGTAGAGCCAGTAGGCGAACATGTTGAGGCGCGGGAACGACACGTCGGGCGCGCCGATCTGCAGCGGCATGAGCGCGTTGGCGAAGGCGGCGAACAGCGGCGTCGCGAAGAGCAGCAGCATGATCGTGCCGTGCATCGTGAACATCTGGTTGTACTGGTCGGGGTTGTCCACGATCTGCATGCCGGGCTGCATGAGCTCGGCGCGGATGACCAGCGCCATGAGGCCGCCGAGGAGGAACCACATGAACGAGGTGATGAAGTAGAGGTTGCCGATGACCTTGTGGTCGGTCGTCGTGATCCACTTGACCACCGTGGCGCCGGGGGCAATCCGGGCACGTGAGACGGACTCACGCTCGCGGAGCATCGTCCTGGTGTCGGCTGCGGCACTCATGGGGTCCTCAGTTCCTCGGGCAGCTTCTCCTGCTCTGCCGGCGAAAGGTTCTCGCGGTTGAGGTCAGGACCGAGGAGTCCGGTCTGACCCTGCGACTTGAGGTCCTCCATGTGCGCGTCGAACTCGGCGCGGGGGACGACCTTGACGTTGAACAGCATGGCCGAGTGGTAGGCGCCGCAGAGCTCGGCGCACTTGCCCTTGAAGGTGCCCTCCTCGGTGGGGACGACCTGGAACTTGTTGACCCGGCCGGGGATCATGTCGAGCTTCTGGAGGAACTGCGGCACCCAGAAGGAGTGGATGACGTCGCGGGCGGTGAGCACGAACTCGACGCGCTCCCCCACCGGCAGGTACATCGTCGGGATGGTCTCCTCGGCGCCGGGCTCCCCGGTGAGGATGGCCTGCGAGCCGGTCTCGTGGACGTCGGCCTCGAGGTAGTTGAAGTCCCAGGACCACTGCTTGCCGACGACGTTGACCGTCACGGCCGGGTCCTGCTCGGTGTCGAGCAGGGCGGTCTGGTCACGGGCGGTATAGAAGAAGAAGACCGCGATCATGAAGATCGGGACGATCGTGTAGAGGATCTCGAGCGGCACGTTGTAGCGCAGCTGCACGGGGAGCTCGTTGTCGTCGCGTCGACGTCGGTAGGCCACGACACACCAGCCGATGAGGCCCCAGACGAGGGCACCGACGACGAGGAGCGCGATCCAGGCGCCGATCCACAGCTCACGCACCCGGTCGGCGTTCTCGGTGATGCCGTTGGGGAGGTAGCCGTCCTTGAACTCACCGAGCTCACAGCCGCTGAGCGCCACCATCGCCGCCACGGTCACCACGGCCCACGTGGTCAGCCGCCGACCGCGCGTGCGGGGGTTGAGATGGTCGTGCTGAGGCACCGGAGCACCCTCCTGCGTCGTGGGCTGGAACACCAACAAACACTAGTGCATGGAGGGCTCGTGGCCGGGGACGGGTGGGGTTACGGTCAGCACGTGCTCGATGCCACCCGCAGCCCCCTGCACCCCGCCGCGCGCGAGACCCTGCTGGCGGCGCTGGACGCGGGTTGGGCCGACCCGCGCCGCCTGCACCGCGAGGGTCGCCGGGCCCGCCTCCTCCTCGACCAGGCGCGCGAGAGCGTCGCCGCGTCGCTCGGCGCCCGGGCCGACGAGGTCTCCTTCCACCCCAGCGGGGCCCACGCCCTGCGGACCGGGGTCGCAGGCCTGCGGCACGCACGTCGTCGGGTCGGCACCCGGGTGGTCACCTCGGCGGTGGACCAGGCCGTCCTCCTCCTCGAGGCCCACGACGCGGACCCGGCGGCCGCGCCGCTCGCCGTCGACCCCCTCGGGCGGCTCCACCCCGACACGCTGGCGGGCGCGCTCGCCGGCGGAGCCCCGGTGGCCGCCGTCGCGCTCCAGCAGGCCAACGGCGAGGTCGGCACCACCCAGCCCCTCGACGGGCTCCACGCCGTATGCCGTTCCGCGCGGCTCCCGCTGCTCGTCGACGGCACCTCCTCGCTGGGCCGGGTGGCACCCCCGCCCTCCTGGGACCTCCTCGTCGGTGACGCCGCCACCGTGGCCGGGCCTCCCCTCGGGGTGCTCGCCGTGCGGACGGGGACCCGTTTCGACCTCCCCGGGCCCCGCTGGGAACCCGAGCACGGTCGCGAGCCCGCCGACCCGTGGGTGCCCGCGGCGCTCGCCGCGGCCGAGGCCTGGCGGCAGGTCGACCACGCCCGCGCCGAGGAGGACACCACCGCCCGCGAGCTCGTCGACCGGATCCGCTCCGCTGCCGCGGCCGTCGACGACGTCGACGTCGTCGGCGACCCGACCGGACGGCTCCCCCACGTCGTCACCTTCAGCGTGCTCTACGTCGACGGCGAGAGCCTCGTCGACGCCCTCGATCGGCGGGGCGTCGTCGTCGCCTCGGGCTCGGCGTGCACCTCCAGCCGGCTCGAGCCCAGTCACGTCCTCGCGGCGATGGGAGCGCTGACCCACGGCAACGTGCGCGTCACGCTCCCGCTGGCAGCGGTCAGCCCCGACCGCGACCGGGACGTCGACAGCCTGTGCCGCGAGCTGCCGGGCGTGGTCGCGCGGCTCCGGGCCCGCCTCGGGGTGGAGGGGCTGTGACCGGCGACGTCGACCTCGACGCACGCGGGCTGAGGTGCCCGCTGCCCGTCATCGAGCTCGCCCGCCTCGCGCGCGGCCTTCCGCCCGGCCGCACCCTCGTGGCCCTGGCCGACGACCCGGCCGCCGAGGCCGACATCCCGGCCTGGGCCCGGATGCGCGGGCACACGGTGACGCTCGAGCGCCGGGGCGCGCACACGGCATACGTCGTCGTGCTCGGCTAGGACGAGCCGAACCGGATGGGCGGGGCGAGCAGCGCTTCCGCCAGCGCGTCGAGGTAGCGCTCACGCGGCCACTGCGCCACCCCGAGCCGCTGCAGGTGCTCGGTGGCCCACTGCACGTCGACGATGCGGCGTGGGTCGCCGTCGGCCCGGACGAGGTCGACGAGGGCGGCCAGCGCCACCTTGGACGCGTCGCGCTCGGCGTGGAACATCGACTCGCCGGCGAACAGGCCCCCGATCGCGAGGCCGTAGAGCCCGCCCACGAGCCGGTCCTCGCGCCAGGTCTCGATGCTGTGCGCCCACCCCAGCCGGTGCAGCTCGGCGTAGGCGGCGACGATCTCGTCGGTGATCCAGCGGCCCTCACGTTCGGGGTCGCCGCACCGGCGCACGACCTCCTCGAAGGCCGTGTCGACCCGGATCTCGAAGCGGGCGCGGGCCTTCCTCAGCGAGCGTCGCTCGCGGAACGCACCGGGCTCGAGGACACCCCGCGGCTGCGGCGACCACCACCCGAGGGGCCGTCCGCCGTCGACGCCGAGCCCCATGGGGAACAGGCCCGCGCGGTAGGCCGCGAGCACCGTGCCGGGGGCCAGGTCGGCGCCGGCACCGACGAGGTCGTCGTCGGGCGTGGGCCGGAGGCGGCCGAGCTCCCACTCGCTGGGAGGCGGCTCGACCGGCGGGAAGGGCACGGTCACGGTCGTGCGGTCAGTGCCCCGAGACGATGATGTGCGGCTCGACGTCGGCGGCCGAGTCGTCACCGTAGGCCCGGGCGAGCCGGTCGAGGAAGGCGCGCTTGTCGAGCGTGTACTCCTGGGTCCCCACGGTCTCGAGGACGTAGGTCGCGAGGAGCGAGCCGATCTCGGCGCAGCGCCGGTGGTGCAGGCCCGCGGAGAGCCCGGTGAGGAAGCCGGCGCGGAAGGCGTCGCCGACACCGGTGGGGTCGGCGCGTCGCGCCTCGAGAGCGATGGGAACCTCGATCGGCTCCTCGCCGCGGGTCGTGATGACAGCGCCGTCCTTGCCCTTGGTGATGACCCGGGTCGTCACCTGGGCGTCGATGTCGGCCTCGCTCCAGCCGGTCTTCTGCTCGGTGAGGTGCGCCTCGTACTCGTTGGTGAAGAGGTAGTCGGCGCCCTCGATGAGCCGGCGGATGAACGGCCCGTCCGCGAAGGCGAGCTGCTGCGAGGGGTCGGCGACGAAGGTGATCCCCCGGGTGCGGCACTCCTCGGTGTGGCGCAGCATCGCCTCCGGGTCGTTCGCGCCGATGAGGACGAGGTCGAGACCCTGCTCGGCGATCGGCCCGAGCTCGATGAGGCGGGCCTCGCTCATCGCACCGGCGTAGAACGTCGCCATCTGGGCCATGTCGTCGTCAGTCGTGCAGACGAAGCGCGCGGTGTGGCGGGAGTCGGAGATGTGGACGTGGTCGCAGTTCACGCCGTGCCGGGTGAGCCAGCTGCGGTAGTCGGCGAAGTCCTCGCCGGCCGCACCGACGAGCAGCGGCCGCTGCCCGAGGGCGGCCATGCCGAAGCAGATGTTGCCCGCGACTCCCCCGCGCCGGATCTCGAGCGTGTCCGCGAGGAACGACACCGAGATCTTGTCGAGCTGCTCGACGACGAGGGAGTCGGCGAAGCGGCCGCGGAAGGTCATGAGGTGGTCGGTCGCGATGGACCCGGTGACTGCGATGCGCACCTCGGCAACCTACCCTCCGGCCACGGGCTCGACATACGCAGGTACTTGACATTGTTGAGTACTGGGCCAAGAATCTGGCCATGCCCGCCCACGACCCGCAGATGCTCAAGGGAGTCCTCGGACTCCTCCTCCTGAGCATGCTGTCGACGCGAGACCAGTACGGGTACGGGATCGTCACCCAGCTCCGCGTCGCCGGCTTCGAGGACCTCGCCGAGGGGACCGTCTACCCCGGCCTCACCCGGCTCGAGGCCGCAGGGTTCCTCGAGTCCTACCTCCTGCGCAGCGACTCCGGTCCCGCGCGGAAGTACTACCGGCTCACCGACACCGGCCGCGCCGAGCTCGCCCACCGCCAGACGGCGTGGAGCGGCCTCGTCAGGTCGGTGGAGACCGCCACCGCCGCCGTCCGCGCCACACTCACGACAGGGGAACCCGCATGACCGTCCTGGACCGACTTCGCATCGAGAACGCCGTCCTCCGCTACGACTTCTGGCTCGAGATGCGCGGGGTGCGCGGCTCGAGGCGGCGGGAGCTGCGCCGCGAGCTGCGGTCCAACCTCGCCGAGGCCAGCGCGGACGTGGGCACCACCCGGGCCCTCTTCGGCATCGGCTCACCCAAGGAGCTCGCCCACGCCGCCACGGACACCGACCCCTCCCGCCCCCGGTGGTCCCAGGCGGCGATCTGGGCGTCGGTGGCCTTCGGGCTCGTCGTCTTCGCGTGCCTCTTCACGGCGATCGCGTTCACCGCGGGGGTGGAGGCCAGCGGGGTGGTGGGACGCACCGTGCGCGGGTTCGTCTTCCCCTGGTTCGGCGTCGACTTCTCCGCGCGCGTGGAGGCGGACGGTCGAGGGTTCTCGACCGGGGCCGGCGGCGTGGGCACGTGGTTCCTCGGGGTGCCGCTCCTGGTGTTCCTCCTCGTGGCGCAGCCGTGGCGTGTCCTGCGCCGGCGGCAGCCCGCCTCCGCAGCGACGTCCGCCTCCCGGACGGGTCACCGTTCCTGAGCCGCTCCCCCTGCGACCCACGGGGTCATCGCCGCCCTTGTCCGCCGACGGTCGATCGAGCAGAGTGCTCGACATGGACACCCCCCGCTGGCAGGACGCCGACTTCACGGGCCTTCGGGCCATCGTCTTCAACTGCACCCTCAAGCGCTCCCCCGAGAAGAGCCACACACAGGGCCTCATCGACGTGAGCACCGCGATCATGGAGAAGCACGGAGTCGAGGTGGAGGTGCTGCGCGTCGTGGACCACGACATCGCCACCGGCGTCTACCCCGACATGACCGAGCACGGCTGGGCGAGCGACGCGTGGCCCGAGATCTGGCTGCGGGTGCAGGCCAGCGACATCCTCGTCATCGCCGGCCCGATCTGGCTCGGCGACAACTCCAGCGTCACCAAGCGGGTCATCGAGCGCCTCTACGCGATGAGCGGGCTGACCAACGAGCAGGGCCAGTACATCTACTACGGCAAGGTCGGCGGGACGATCATCACCGGCAACGAGGACGGCATCAAGCACTGCGCGTCCAACATCCTCTACAGCCTCCAGCACCTCGGCTGCACGATCCCGCCGAACGCCGACGCCGGCTGGATCGGCGAGGCCGGGCCGGGCCCCTCGTACCTCGACGAGGGCAGCGGCGGCCCGGAGAACGAGTTCACCCAGCGCAACACGACGTTCATGACGTGGAACCTCATGCACCTCGCCCAGCTGCTCAAGGAGCGAGGCGGGTTCCCCACCGGCGGCAACGAGCGGGTGAAGTGGGACCAGGGGGCGAACTTCGACCACCCCAACCCCGAGTACCGCTGAAACGGCATACGACGAAGGGCCCCTCACCGCGATGGTGAGGGGCCCTTCGTCGTCCCGTGGGTCGGCTCAGCCGAAGCTGTCACCGCAGGCGCAGGAGCTGCCGGCGTTGGGGTTGTCGATGGTGAAGCCCTGCTTCTCGATGGTGTCGGAGAAGTCGATCGTCGCGCCCTCGAGGTAGGGGCCGCTCATCCGGTCGACGACGACCTCGACACCGTCGAAGTCGCGGACGAGGTCACCGTCGAGGCTGCGCTCGTCGAAGTAGAGCTGGTAGATGAGGCCGGAGCAGCCGCCGGGCTGGACTCCGACGCGCAGGCGCAGGTCGTCGCGACCCTCCTGCTCGAGGAGCGAGCGGACCTTGCCGGCCGCGAGGTCGGTGAGGAGGACGCCGTGCGCGGGCGCGTCGGTGGTGGTCTCGGGGGCCTGGGTGTCGAGCTCGCTCATGGGTGACTCCTGTGCTGCGTCGGGGCTCGGGTGGTCTGTGGTCGTGCATCAGGTCGCAACGGTCCGCAACCCTCATCTGTTCCCGTTCGTCCTCCCAGAGTACGTCCCCTCGAGAGGATCACCGAGCAGGGGACCACGTCCTGGCCACCCGCGCGGCCCGGGCGCGGAGGGTGCCCACCGGGTCGAGCATGGCCGCGTCCAGCTCCGCGGGCGTCTCCGCGACGGCATACGCCCCGCTGATCCCGAGCCCCATGGTCTCCCGGCGCCCGACGAGGACCTGTCCCGCGAGGACGACGGTGGGCAGCCCGGCGCCGAGGGCGGCCTCCGCCACCCCGGACGCGACCTTGCCGCTGAGGCTCTGCCAGTCGAAGGTCCCCTCCCCCGTGACGACGAGGTCGCTGCCCGAGATGACGTCGTGGAAGCCGACCGCGTCGAGCACGAGCTGGACCCCGCTGACGCGGTGCCCGCCGAGCAGCATGAGGGCGTAGCCGAGGCCCCCGGCCGCGCCGGCCCCGGGCTCGCGCTCGAGGCGGCGCGGTGCGCCCGTGAGCAGGTCCGTGGGGGCGGGCACGGTGCGCGCGACGATCTCGGTGAACCGGCCCAGCGCCCCCTCGAGCTCCTGCGCGACCTCGGGGGTGGCCCCCTTCTGCGGGGAGAACACCGCACTCGCGCCCTTGAAGCCGAGAAGCGGGTTGTCGACGTCGCTGGCGATGACGAGCTCGACGTCCGCGAGCTCGTCGCGCAGGGCGAGCAGGCCGGACAGGGCGTCGTCGGGGGCCGTCGCGAGAGCGGTCCCACCGCGGGCGAGGCTCTCGGTCGGGCCCGCACCGAGAGCGGCGAGCATCCCGGCCCCGCCGTCGTTGGTGCCGCTGCCGCCGAGGCCGACGACGATGCGGCGCGGCTGCTCGGCGAGGGCGGCCCGCACGAGCTGGCCGACCCCCCACGTGCTCGTGAGGGCGGGGTTGCGCTCGTCCGCCGCCAGGAGGTGCAGCCCGGCGGCCTGCGCCGACTCGACGTATGCCGTCCGGTCCCCCGGGTCGCCCGTGACGAGGACCGCTGCGGGCACCTCCCGCCCGAGCGGGTCGCTCACGGTGAGGGCCACGGTGGTCCCGCCGAGGGCGTGCCCGAGGACGTCGAGGAAGCCGGGGCCCCCGTCGGACAGGGGCAGCAGGGTCAGGGCGTCGCGGGGGGCGGTGTCGTGCCAGCCGGCCGCCATCGCCTCCGCGGCCTGGGTGGCGGTGAGGGTGCCGGTGAAGCAGTCCGGGGCGATGACGACGTGCACGGCACGCACGGTATCGGGTCCGCGACGGCCCGGACACCCACCGTCGGCGCCGACCCGGCGGACCTCCGCCCCGCCGCGCTTCCGGTGGCAAGCCGTGCACCCGCGTGGTTGGTCGAAGGATCCCCCCACGAACCCAGGAGTCAGCATGCGCCTGCGTCACCTCCCCCTCGCCCTGCGCGCCACCGCGCTCGCGGCGGTCGTCGCCCTCGCTGCCGGAGGGACCTCCGCGTCCGCCGTGCCCACGGGTGGCGGGCTGCCGCCCGGCCAGGGTTTCCATGCGGTGATCAGCCCGGTCGACGGCGCCACCCGCGCCACGATGATGGGCGTCTCGTGGAAGCCGGGGTGCCCGGTGCCGATCGAGGACCTGCGGGTGGTCGAGATGACCCACCGGGGCTTCGACGGCGCCGACCACGTCGGCCATCTCATGGTCCACGAGGACATCGCCCGCGACACCGTGAACGCGTTCCGCCAGCTGTACCTGCGGGACTTCCCGCTCCGGCGGATGGAGCTCATCGAGACCTACGGCGGGTCCGACGACGCGTCCATGGCGGCGGACAACACCTCGGCGTTCAACTGCCGGGCGATCACCGGTGGGACGAGGAACTCGGTGCACTCCTACGGCAAGGCCATCGACATCAACACGATCGAGAACCCCTACGTCAAGGGCACGCTCGTCGTCCCGGCCGCGGGCGCTGCGTTCACCGACCGGTCGGACGTGCGACCGGGCATGCTCGTCGACGGCGACCGGGCCGTGACCGCGTTCACCAGCCGGGGCTTCGACTGGGGCGGCCACTGGACCTCGCTCAAGGACTACCAGCACATGGAGATCCCCCAGCCCTGACTCGGGAACGCAGGGGTGGGCGGACGGCAGGCGCACCGATGTCGCAGGCCCGGCGCACCGGCATACGATCGTTCCCGTGACGACGACGCCTGCTGCTCCGCTCCCCCTTCTCGTGCTCGGACGCGGGCGCGACCTCCACTCCGAGCGCGGAGTGGAGTGCCCCGGTGACCTGCCGGCCCCTTCGGACCCGGGCCTCGTCGAGCGGGCCCGGGCCGCGAAGGCCGCGCTCGGCGACAAGGTCTTCGTGCTCGGTCACCACTACCAGCGCGACGAGGTCATCGAGTTCGCCGACGTCACCGGAGACTCGTTCAAGCTCGCCAAGGAGGCCGCCGCCCGTCCGGACGCGCCGTGGATCGTCTTCTGCGGGGTGCACTTCATGGCCGAGTCGGCGGACATCCTCACGAGCGAGCACCAGACCGTGATCCTCCCCGACCTGGCGGCCGGGTGCTCCATGGCGGACATGGCCGCGATCGCCCAGGTGGAGGACTGCTGGGACGAGCTCGTCGAGGCGGGGGTGGCGGACTCGGTCGTGCCGGTCACCTACATGAACAGCTCGGCGGCGATCAAGGCGTTCACCGGGCGCCACGGCGGCACCGTGTGCACCTCCTCCAACGCCAGGACGGCCCTCACCTGGGCCCTGTCCGAGCGTGGCGGTCTCGACGGCGACGGCAAGGTCCTGTTCCTGCCCGACCAGCACCTCGGCCGCAACACCTGGGCCCGCGACCTCGGCGGCTCGCTCGACGACTGCGTCGTGTGGGACCCGCACCGCCCGATGGGTGGGCTCACCGTCGAGGAGCTGCGCGCGGCCCGGATGATCCTCTGGCGGGGGCACTGCTCGGTGCACGGCCGGTTCACGACCGAGGCCGTCGCGGCGGCCCGCGCCGCGATCCCGGGCGTGCGCGTCATCGTCCACCCGGAGTGCCGGCACGAGGTCGTCGAGCTCGCGGACGAGGTCGGCTCGACCGAGCGGATCATCCAGACGATCGCCGCCGCCCCCGACGGGACGGCGTGGGCCGTCGGGACCGAGCTCAACCTCGTGCAGCGGCTCGGGCAGATGTTCCCGGCGCAGCGGATCACGTTCCTCGAGAAGAACGTCTGCTACTGCTCGACGATGAACCGGATCGACCTGCCCCACCTCGTCTGGGCGCTCGAGTCGCTCGTCGACGGACGGGTGGTCAACCCGATCCGGGTCGAGCCGCAGGTGGCCGCCGACGCCCGGGTCGCGCTGGACCAGATGCTCGGCCTGCCCGGCGAGACGTCCAAGGACTGACGCGGCTGCTCGCTGCGGCTCAGTTGAGGCGGATCCAGGTCTGCCGAACCCCGGTGGGGACGCACCCACCGTCACCCGCGGTCGTTGTCATCGTCGCCGAGTCGCTGACCACTGCCACGAACTGCGGGGCGCACCCCGGGTCGTTGTCCGCCGTCGGTCGCGCCTGGACTACGCCGCCGGGCCCCGTGCTGATCACCCCGCGCTGGTCGGGATCCGTGGAACCGTCACCGTCGTCGTCCATGATGTAGGTCTTTGACGAGCCTGCGTACCCCGTGCCAATCACGAGCAGGGTCCGCGACTCGGCGTGCAGCCACGTCCCGTCGAGCAGGCTGAGGGGCATGCGCACGGCGGCGGCGGCCCTGGGGTAGCGGGGCTCGAGGGCTTGCGCGCCGACGCGCCCGGGTGACAGGCGTTCGATGTCGTACTCGGCGCCGACGAAGTCCTCCGCACAGGTACCGCTGAGAACCGTCACCACTGCCCCCGCCGACGTGAGGCGGACCCGGAAGTCGGTGCTGCAGGCCTCGGTCGGGTCGGACGTGATGTACCGGTCACCGTCGCGCCGGCTGATGGTCTTCGCCACGGTGCCACCGTTGAGATATCCGCTGGACGTCGAGGTGGCCCCCATGCGGCCGTCCGACGTGAACTCCCACAACCACGGACTCTGCGGCACGTTGCGCCACAGCCCCACGAGCTCGGCAGGGACGAGGGGTCGGTCCGACGGCGGCAGGTCCGACGGCGTCGGCGCTCCGGCGGGGCGGGCCGGCTCTCGGTCGTCCGAGGTCAGGGCGAGTCCTCCGGCGACCGCGGCAACCACCGCCACCGCCGCAGCGGCCAGCCCCCACCGCCGCCGAACCGGGACCAGCGCCCGGACGCGGGAACCGGCCAGACGGCGCGGGCTCTCCAGCGCCGAGAGGAGGTCGGCCTCCATGCGCGCGACGTCGTGGTGGGTCACGCCGACGCCGTCGACGACCTCGTGCAGCGCCTCCCGCGTGCGTTCCTCCACCTCGCTCATGGCGCCACCTCCATCCGGTCGTGCAACGTGGCCAGCGCCCGGCTGGCGTGCTTCTTCACCGAGCCGACGGACACCTGCAGGAGGTCGGCCGTCTGGCGCTCGGTGAGGTCGAGGTAGTAGCGGCAGACGACGACCTCGCGCTGGCGCTGCGGCAGCCCCCGGACCTGCTCGGCGATGCGCCGCGACGCCTCGTGGGCGAGGACGTCGGTCTCGACGCCGGGACGGGCCGAGAGGTCGGCCCGCAAGGGCTCGGTGGCCCGCACCCGGCTGGCGCGGGCGCGGTGCACGGACCGGCACCGGTTGACCACGGCCGCCCGCAGGTAGGCGTGCATCGCCGACCGGTCGCGCAGCGTGCGCCAGTTCCGGTGCAGCGACATGAAGGCGTCCTGGACGGCCTCCTCCGCGGCGCCCCGGTCGCCGGTGAGGGCGTACCCGAGGCGCACGAGGTCGGCGCAGTGGGTGCGGAACAGGACGACCAGGGCCTCCTCGCGACCGAGGTCGGTGCCGGCGGCCGGCGCACCGGACCCGCTGTCACGGACTGCTCGCGGGAGGGGGCTCACACCAGCAGAGTCGCACCACGGAGCCAAAAGGTTGACCGCCGTGGCGAGAAATCCCGAGCGCCACGTCGATCTCGTCGCGACACGGCGCCACGGCGACGCCCCGCAGCGGGACCGACGTGGCGCTGCGGGACGGACCCGACAGGTCAGACCGTGACGAGTCCGTCCTCGCCGACGTGCGGGTTGTGCGCGGTCGGCACCCGCTCCCCGGAAGCGAGCGCCCCCGGAGGCGTGCCGTCACCGAAGGGTCGACCACCGAGGGACTCGCGCCCATGCGGCGTGGCCCAGCCCGACAGGTCCGGCCCCGCGGGGACGACCCCGGTCGGGTTGATGTCGCGGTGGACCTCGTAGTAGTGGCTCTTGATGTGCACGAAGTCCGTCGTGTCGCCGAACCCGGGGGTCTGGAACAGGTCGCGCGCGTACGCCCAGAGCACCGGCATCTCGCTGAGCTTGCTCCGGTTGCACTTGAAGTGGCCGTGGTAGACCGCGTCGAAGCGCGCGAGCGTCGTGAACAGCCGGACGTCGGCCTCGGTGATCGTGTCTCCGACGAGGTAGCGCTGCGTGGACAGCCGCGCTTCGAGCCAGTCCAGGGCCGTGAACAACCGCTCGTATGCCGCGTCGTACGCCTTCTGCGTCCCGGCGAACCCGCAGCGGTAGACGCCGTTGTTGACCTCGGTGTAGACGCGCTGGTTGACCTCGTCGATCTCCGCGCGCAGCGCCTCCGGGTAGAGGACCGGGGCGCCCTCGCGGTGGTGCGCGGTCCACTGGGTCGACAGGTCGATCGTCATCCGGGGGAAGTCGTTGGTGACGACCTTGCCGCTGGGCACGTCGACGACGGCCGGGACGGTGATGCCCTTGGGGTAGTCCGGGAAGCGGGCCAGGTAGGCGTCCTTGATGCGCGGGATCCGCAGCACCGGGTCGAGCCCGTCCGGGTCGAGGTCGAACGTCCACGAGTCCGCGTCGTGGGTCGGCCCGCAGATGCCCAGGGAGATGGCGTCCTCGAGGCCGAGGAGCCGACGGACGATGATCGCGCGGTTGGCCCACGGGCAGGCCCGGGCGACGACGAGGCGGTAGCGCCCCGCCTCGACCGGCCACGGTCCGGCCTCGGCGGTGATCCGGTCCTCGATGTAGGTCGTGTCACGCTCGAACTCGGGCTCGACGTACGACCCGTGGCTGCTCTCCCCCATGGTCAGCTCCTCCTCATCGCGCCGAGCCGGGCGAAGAGCACGGCCTCGGCGACGCAGACGTTCTCGAACTCGCCGAGGTGCAGCGACTCGTTGGCCCCGTGCGCGCGGGTGTCGGGGTCCTCGACGCCGGTCACGAGGATCGCGGCGTCGGGGAAGCGCTCGGCGAAGGCCGCGACGAACGGGATCGACCCGCCGACGCCGATGTCCACCGGCTGCGTGCCCCAGGCGTCGGCGAAGGCTGCGCGAGCCTGGTCGTAGACGGGTCCGCTCGCGTCGGCCGCGAACCCCGCGCCCTGGTCGTCGAGGTGGACCTCGACCCGGGCCCCCCACGGGGCGTGCTCGCGCAGGTGGGCCTCGAGCGCGGCGTACGCGTCCATCGGCTCCTCGTCGGCGGCGATGCGCATCGACAGCTTGGCCGACGCGGACGGGACGAGGGTGTTGGACGAGCGCTCGACGGTCGGCACGTTGAGGCCGATGGTCGTGAGGGCCGGCTTGGTCCACATGCGTGAGAGCAGGGAGCCCGACCCGATCGTCGAGACGCCGTCGAGCAGGCCCGACTCCTCGCGCAGCCGCTCCTCCGAGAAGTCGAGGTCGGCGGCCTCGCCGGACTTCAGGCCGGCCACCGCGACGTTGCCCTCGTCGTCGTGGAGGGTCGCGATGAGGCGCACGAGCGCGGTGATGGCGTCGGGGACGGCGCCGCCGAACATGCCCGAGTGGACGCCGTGGTCGAGCGTCGAGACGGTGACGACGACCCGGATGAGGCCGCGCAGCGTCGTCGTCAGCGCCGGGGTGCCGATGTCCCAGTTCATGGAGTCGGCGAGGACGATCGCGTCGGCGCGCAGCTTGTCGCCGTGGCGCTCGAGGATGGTGAGCAGCGAGTCGGAGCCGACCTCCTCCTCCCCCTCGACGAACACCGTGACGCCCACGGGCAAGTTGCCGGCGTGGGCGCGCAGCGCCGCGATGTGCGCCATGATCCCGGCCTTGTCGTCGGCGGCGCCACGACCGTAGAGACGGCCGTCGCGCTCGGTCGGCTCGAACGGGGCGCTGTCCCAGTCCGCGTCGTCGCCGGGCGGCTGCACGTCGTGGTGCGCGTAGAGCATGACGGTGGGTGCGCCCTCCGGCCCGGCGATGTGCCCGATGACCGCCGGGGCGCCTCCCTCGCGCACGATCTCCACCTCGAGCCCCTCGGCCCGCAGCAGCGCGGCGGTCGCCTCGGCGGACGCCTCGACGTGGCTCTGGTCGAAGGCGGGGAGCGAGACGCTCGGGATCCGGGTCAGCGCCTCGAGGTCGCTGCGGAGCTGGGGCATGAGGGCCTGCACGGTCTCCCGGAGCGCAGAGAGGTCGGGCAGGGCGGTCGCAGTGGTGGGGTCGGTCACGTCCTGACCCTACTCAGCGCGAGTTCGGACGAGGGAACCCAGCCCGGCGGCATACACTCAGCCGGTGTTCGGACGCAGCAAGACCAACAACGAAGAGCTCGCGGAGTCGGCCAACGCCGCCCGCGTCGGCGCGAAGAACCGCCCCACGCCCAAGCGGCGCGACCAGGAGGCGGCGCGCAAGCAGCCGCTCGTCGTCACCGACCGCAAGGCGGCGCGCAACACCGACCGAGCCAAGCGACGCGAGGCCATGGCCAAGCAGCGCCAGGCGATGCTCACCGGCGACGAGGCGCACCTGCCGCCGCGCGACAAGGGACCGGTCAAGCGCTACATCCGCGACTACGTCGACGCCCGCTGGGGCGTGGCGGAGTTCATGCTCCCGGTCATGCTGATCGTCCTCGCCCTGTCGTTCGTGCGGCAGCCGTGGGCGATGCTCATCGTCTTCGCGCTCGTCTACGGCCTCATCACGGCTGCGGCCATCGACACGTTCCTCATGTGGCGCCGCGTGAAGAAGAAGCTCGAGGCCAAGCACGGCGAGGCGGCCGTGCACCGCGGCGACGGCTTCTACGCCGCGATGCGCGCCTTCCAGATGCGTCGCACCCGCATGCCCCGCCCGATCGTGGCCCGCGGGCAGTACCCGAGCTGAGCGCTCAGGCGGAGCTGTCGAGGCGCATCGGCCCGTAGACCTTGGCGCCCTCGTGGTGCAGCGTCACCGCGGCCACGCCGGCCTCGGCGAGCTCTCGCCACACCTCGCCGAACCAGTTCTCGGCGTCCGACTGGGTCGGGAACGCCGTCTCGGTCGTCGGCTCCCCCGTCACCGGCTCGCCCTCGGTGTCCTCGTAGGTCCAGGTCCACGCATCGGTCATGACGGGCTCTCCTTGGGTGCGACCTCGACCGTCGCCTCGACGACGACCTCGGTGGTGAGTGAGTTGGCGATGAAGCAGCCCTCGTGGGCCTCGTGCACGAGGTCCTCGAACCGGCCGACGTCGCTGCCGGCGGCGACGAGGACTCGGGGGCGCAGGGTGATCCGGGTGAGGCGCTGAGGGCGCACGCCGAGAGGCATGACGCCCTCGGCGTCGTCGGTGTAGTCGAGGACGTCCAGTCCAGCGGTGGCCGCCACGTGCAGGAAGGACAGGAGCTGGCAGGAGCTGGCGGCGAGGACGAGCAGCTGCTCCGGGTTGGCCCGGGCGGCGTCGCCGCGGAAGTGGGGGTCGGCGCTGAGCGCTACCGGGTCGCGCGCCGGCGGCACCGTGCCCTCGTGCTCACGCGCGTATGCCGTGTAGCCGCCTCCCGTGGAGCCCTCCCACGCGATCGTGGCGCGGTAGGTGTGCGCACCCGCGCGGTGTCCGCCTGCCACGGCTCAGGCCTCGCGGACGCCGACCTCGACGAACGGCGGCTTGGTGACGGTGGCGGGCACCTCGCGGCCGCGCACGTCGATGACGACCTCGTCGCCGACGGTGACCGAGCGGTCGAGCTGGGCCAGGGCGATGCCCTCCTTGCGGGTCGGGCTGAACGTCCCCGACGTGACCTCGCCGACGACCTCGCCGTCCTTGCGGACCGCGCAGTGCGCGCGGGGGATGCCGCGGCCGGTGACGACGAGGCCGCGGGTCAGGCGCGAGGTCTTGGCGGCGCGCTGCTCGGCGAGCGCCTCCTTGCCCCAGAACGCCGCCTTGTCCCAGCCGACCGCCCACGCGGCGCCGGCCATGACGGGGGTGATCTCGGTGCTGAGGTCGTTGCCGTGCAGCGGGTAGCCCATCTCGGTGCGGAGCGTGTCGCGCGCGCCGAGACCGGCCGGCAGACCGCCCTGGTCGGCGACGGCGGAGGCGAGGGCGTCCCAGAGCGTGCCGGCGGTCTCCCACGTCGGCACGAGCTCGTAGCCGCGCTCCCCGGTGTAGCCGGTGCGGCAGACGATGACGGGCGAGCCCTGCCACTGCGCCTCGACGAACGACATGTAGTCGTGGTCGACGGGCAGGTCGAGGGCGGTGAGGACCTCGTCGCTGAGCGGACCCTGGACGGCGAACACGGCATACGCGTCGTGGAGGTTCTCGACGGTCAGGCCCTCCGGCGCGGCCGCCCGCAGCAGCTCGACGACGGCCGCGGTGTTGGCCGCGTTGGGGATGAGGAAGACGTCCTCGTCGCTGCGGACGTAGGCGATGAGGTCGTCGACGACGCCACCGTCGTCCTGGCAGCACATCGTGTACTGGGCCTGGCCGGGACCGATCCGGCGCAGGTCGTTGGTGAGGCAGGTGTTGACGAAGTCGAGGGCACTCACGTCGCCGGAGCGGCCGCTGACGCGCGCCTTGCCGAGGTGGCTGACGTCGAAGAGCCCGACCCGCTCGCGGACCGCGGTGTGCTCGGCGACGACGCCACCACCGGGGTACTCGATCGGCATCTCCCAGCCGCCGAAGTCGGCCATCTTGGCGCCCAGCGCGACGTGGCGGTCGTGGACGGGGGAGTGCAGCAGGTCGCTCATGTCCGCACGCTATCGCGCGGGCCCGACGGGCGTCGCGGCTAGGGTGCGGGACGGAAGGGGCGACGACCTCGCCTGCCGCGAACCAGCCCAGGAGTGACCGCAGTGCCCAGCCTCAACCTCACCACGCGCGACGCCGCGAACCTCAAGGTCGACGCCCTCGTCGTCGGCTCCGTCTCCACCGACGCCGGAGCCCGGCTCGCCGACGGGCACGGCCTGCCCGCTGCCGCCGCGAAGCACCTCGCCGCCGTCCTCACCGACCTGGAGGCGAAGGGGAAGCCGGGCGAGGTCGCCCGCGTCGTCGCCGTCCCCGGCGTCACCGCCACGGCCGTCGTCGTCGCCGGGCTCGGCGCGGAGGGCGACGTCACCGCCGACGTCCTGCGCTCCGCCGCCGGCACCGCTCTGCGCTCGGTCTCGACGAAGAAGTCCGTGGCCGTCGCGCTCCCCGCCGCCGACGAGGCCGCCCTCGCGGCCGTCTCCGACGGTGCGTATGCCGGGTGCTACTCCTTCGACGCCGCCTCCACCAAGGTGTCGACCGCGACCAGGAAGCCGACCGCTGCGGCGGCCCCGTCCGGCCCGGCGATCACCGTGGTGTCGACGGTCGGCCAGGGCAAGTCCGCCAAGGCCGCCGTCACCCGTGCCGCCGTGATCGGCGCGGGCCGCGACCTCGCCCGCGACCTCGTCAACACGCCGCCGAACCTGCTCACCCCGCAGACCTTCGTCGACCGCGTCAAGGCCGTCGTCGCCGCCTCCTCGGGCAAGGTGACCGTCTCGGTGCTCGACGAGAAGGCGCTCGTCAAGGGCGGCTTCGGCGGCATCGTCGGCGTCGGCCAGGGATCGGCGAACCCGCCGCGGATCGTCACGATGACCTACTCCCCCGGCCGCGCTCGCTCCGGCAAGGCCCCGTCAGTCGCGCTCGTCGGCAAGGGCATCACCTTCGACTCCGGTGGCCTCTGCATCAAGCCGGCCGCGGGCATGCTGACGATGAAGTCGGACATGGCCGGAGCCGCGGCCGTCGCCGCGGCCGTCGTCGCCGCTGCGGAGCTCGGTGGCCCGGTCGCTGTCACCGGCTACCTCTGCCTCGCCGAGAACATGCCCAGCGGCACCGCGCAGCGTCCCGGCGACGTCGTGACGATGCGCAACGGCACGACCGTCGAGATCATCGATACCGACGCCGAGGGCCGGATGGTGCTCGGCGACGGGATCTGCCTCGCCAGCGAGGCCAAGCCCGACGCCATCGTCGACATCGCCACCCTCACCGGTGCGCAGATGGTCGCGCTCGGCAGCAAGGTCGCCGGGGTCATGGGCAACGACGACGCCTTCCGGACACGCGTCGTCGACGCCGGTGGCGCGGAGGGCGAGGACTCCTGGCCGATGCCGCTCCCCCGAGAGCTGCGCGCCGGCCTCGACTCCGTCGTCGCCGACCTGGCCCACAAGGCCGACCGCTGGGGCGGCATGCTCACCGCCGGGCTCTTCCTCCAGGAGTTCGTCGGCGAGGGCATCCCCTGGGCCCACGTCGACATCGCCGGCCCGTCGTTCAACGAGAAGGGCGCCGACGGCGTCGCCCCCAAGGGCGGCACCGGCTACGGCGTCGCCACCCTCGTGCGCATCATCGAGGACCACGCCGGCTGACACACCAGCCACTCCTTTTCCGGGGCACCCGGAAAACGGGCCCGGGGCAAGAGAACTGTTCTCTTGCCCCGGGCCCGTTTCACGGGTCAGGCGGGAAACGGTCCCCGGGTCAGCCGGACTTGCGGCGGAACATCTGGTCTCGGCCGGAGGTCTCCGGGCCGTGGCCATGGTCGACCTTGGAACGCTCGGACTGGTCGGACACGTCGGCGCCGCCGTGCGCGTGCTTCTTGTCCAAGGCCTCCCTGAACTTCTTCTTCATGTCCTCGCTGGGCGTCGGACGCGTGCTCTTCGACTCGGACACGGTGGCCTCCTGGATCGGTGGTGCGGTCGCACTCACTCTGACACGCCGCGACCGTCGCGGGCATCACGATTCCCCCGATGTCGCGCAAATGGCGGACATCACGCGTCGGTGGTGTCATCTTGGGGCGCATGGCGACGGGGCAGTGGTGGGACCGGGTGAGCCTGGGCCCCCGTCGGCGACGACGCCGGATGACCCGGCTGCTGGCCGAGCTCGACCGGCGCGACGCCGCCGCCGGTCCCGACCTCTGGCGGGGGCCGACCGCGCTGTCAGCACCCCGTCCGCGGCGCCGTCACGGCGCCACCCTCCTCCCGCTCGTCGCCACGCTGGCGATCACCGGCGGGCTGCTGTGGCTGCGGGGCGCGGCGAGCGAGCAGATCGACCACGTCGCCGGGATCATCGCCGTCGACGGCGGGCGCCCGCCGCTGCCCGCCGACGCCTCGACGTCGCGGTTGCTTCCGGCACCCCAGGCACCCGCCGGCACCGACGGCTACGCCCTGCTCCTCACCACCTCGACGAACGTGGCGGCCTACGACCCGTGCCGCCCGCTGCACCTCGTCGTCAACGCCGAGTCCGCGCCGCCGACGGCCGCGAGGATCCTCGACGACGCCATCGCGATGGTGGGACCGGCCGCCGGGTTGCGCATCGTCGTCGACGGGGGAACCGACGAGGTGGCCGCCACGGACCGGGATCCGATGGACCGCGCGCGCTACGGCAACCGGTGGTCACCGGCGCTCGTCGCGTGGACGACACCCGGGCGCGTGCCGCTCCTGGAGGGGAACACGGCCGGCGTGGGGGGCAGCGTGGCCGTGAGCGACCAGCTCGGACGGCTGCACAACGTCTCGGGGATCGTGCACCTCGACGGGCCCGAGCTCACCGAGGTCAGCCGGAGCAGGGGCGGTCACGCGCTCGCCGTGGCCATCGTCGCCCACGAGCTCGGGCACCTGCTCGGCCTGGACCACTCCGAGGACGAGAACCAGCTGATGCACGCCGAGAACTCGGGACAGACCCGGCTCGGGGACGGCGACCGGCGAGGACTGGCCGCCCTGGCGAACGTGCCCTGCCGCCGCGAGTTCTGACGCGGCGGTCCGCGTCGGTCAGCGGCCGCGCTGGCGCGCGTTCCAGTCGCGCATCCGCTGCGGGTAGCCGGTCTGGTTGACGTCGTAGGTCGGGAGCTGCAGCTCGGTCGCGATCCGGAACCCGTCCTCGCGGGAGGCCACGGCCCGCCGCGTCCACTCCCCGTCGTGGGCGATGAGGATGACCGTCGTCGCGGTGACGTGCGTGGCCGGCTCGACGAACGCCTCGACACCGCGCCGGCTGGAGGCGAACTCGGTGAAGTGCTTCCGGGCCCGGCGCGCGTCGTCCTTGGAGGGCGCTGCGGACCCACCTGCGGTCCGCCCACCCTTTCGCCGCCTCCACCACGCCATGCGGACACGATACGGGCGAAGGTTGAGAAGGGGCCGAGGGTTCGCTGGACACGCGGGGGTGCGCCGAGGGCGCGCGGGGGTGCGCGGGGTGCGCGGACGGCATACGGCATCGGGGGTGGCGGCGGCCAGACCTCGTGTGACGGGCGACACGGTGCAGTGATTGGATGGGCGGCACTGGCGCGCGGTCGGCGAGAACCGCTCGGCGTGCGCCGCCCAGCGAGCAAGGGAGCAGCAGCGATGCCGGCCACCGCCGAGGACACCTACGACGTCGTCATCCTGGGGGGCGGGAGCGGCGGCTACGCGTGCGCCTTCCGCGCCGCCGAGCTGGGCCTGCGGGTGGCGCTGGTCGAGAAGTCGAAGCTCGGCGGCACCTGCCTGCACGTGGGCTGCATCCCGACCAAGGCCCTGCTCCACGCCGCCGAGGTGGCCGACACCGCCCGCGAGGGCGCGCAGTTCGGCGTCCGCACGATGCTCGAGGGCATCGACATGGCCGGCGTCAACGCCTACAAGGACGGCGTCGTCAGCCGCCTGCACAAGGGCCTCATCGGCCTCGCCAAGGCACACGAGGTCGACATCGTCGAGGGCACCGGCCGCCTCGTCGACCGCTCCACCGTCGAGGTCGACGGCCGGCGCGTCTCGGGCAAGCACGTCGTCCTCGCGACCGGTTCCTACCCGAAGTCGCTGCCGGGCCTCGAGATCGCCGGCCGGATCATGACCAGCGAGGAGGCGCTCCGGCTCGACCACGTCCCCGACCGGGTCGTCGTGCTCGGTGGCGGCGTCATCGGGGTCGAGTTCGCGTCGGTCTTCCGGTCGTTCGGTTCGGAGGTCACCGTCGTCGAGGCACTGCCGCGGCTCGTCGCCGCCGAGGACGAGGCCGTGTCCAAGGTCCTCGAGCGGGCCTTCCGCAAGCGCAAGATCACCGTCAAGGTGGGCGTGAAGTTCACCGGCGCCACCCAGGCGGGCGACGTCGTCACCGTCTCGCTCGAGAACGGCACGACCATCGAGTCAGACCTCCTCCTCGTCGCCGTCGGCCGCGGCCCCGTCACCGACGGCCTCGGGTACGCGGAGGCGGGCGTGACGCTCGACCGTGGCTTCGTCACGACCGACGAGCGCCTGCGGACCGGCGTCGAGGGCGTGTATGCCGTGGGCGACATCGTGCCCGGGCTCCAGCTCGCGCACCGCGGCTTCCAGCAGGGCATCTTCGTCGCCGAGGAGATCGCCGGGCTGGCTCCCGCGACGATCGTCGAGTCGACGATCCCGCGCGTCACCTACTGCAACCCGGAGATCGCCTCCGTCGGCCTCACCGAGGCCCAGGCCCGCGCGGCGCACGGCGAGGTCGAGACCTACGAGTACAACCTCGGCGGCAACGGCAAGTCGCAGATCCTCCAGACCCAGGGCTTCGTCAAGCTGGTCCGCACCAAGGACGGCCCCGTCGTGGGCGTCCACATGATCGGCGCCCGGATGGGCGAGCAGATCGGCGAGGCCCAGCTCATCGTCGGCTGGGAGGCCCACGCCGAGGACGTCGCGCCGCTCGTGCACGCGCACCCGACGCAGAACGAGGCGCTCGGGGAAGCCCATCTGGCCCTTGCAGGCAAACCCCTGCATGCTCACAACTAGAGTTCTAGAACGCCACCGTCGTGAAGGAGAACTGACACCATGTCCGAACGTGTGACCATGCCCGCCCTCGGCGAGTCCGTGACCGAGGGCACCGTCACCCGGTGGCTCAAGAACGTCGGAGACCAGGTGGAGGTCGACGAGCCCCTGCTCGAGGTCTCGACCGACAAGGTCGACACCGAGATCCCCTCCCCCGTGGCCGGGACGCTGCAGGAGATCCTCGCCGAGGAGGACGAGACCGTCGCCGTCGGCGCCGACCTCGCCGTCATCGGGGACGGTGACGCCCCGAGCGGCGGCGACGCCGCGCCCGCCGAGGAGCCCGCCGAGGAGCCCGCCGCCGCCGACGACACCGCGGACGCGGCACCGGCCGCCGAGGACAACACCGGCCAGACCGGCGACGGTGACGCCGTCGACTCCGCGTCGGACCAGGACGCGGTGACGCCGGCGGGCGACGAGGGCGGCCAGGAGCCGGCCGAGCCCCACACCGACCAGGCGCAGGACGCGCCCGCCGACTCCGCGCCGGCCCCGTCCTCGGGTGGCAGCGGCGGCGGTGACAGCGGCGGCACGACCGTGACGATGCCCGCGCTCGGAGAGTCCGTCACCGAGGGCACCATCACCCGCTGGCTCAAGGCCGAGGGCGACGAGGTCGCCGTCGACGAGCCGCTGCTCGAGGTCTCCACCGACAAGGTCGACACCGAGATCCCGTCCCCCGTCGCCGGCACGCTGAGCAAGATCCTCGTCCAGGAGGACGAGACCGTGCCCGTCGGCGCCGACCTCGCCGTCGTCGGTGGCAGCGGGTCCGCGGACTCCGGCTCGGACGAGGGCGAGCAGGCCTCGCAGCCGGCCGAGGAGAAGCCCGAGCCGAAGGAGCCCGAGGCTGCCGCGAAGCAGCAGGAGCCCGAGGCTCCCGCGAAGCAGGAGGAGCCGGCGGCCCCTGTGAAGCAGGAGTCCGCCCCCGCCGACGAGAAGCCGGCCGCCGACCCCGCGAAGCAGCAGCAGGCGGCCCCGGACGAGCCCGCGCCCTCCGCGGGCAAGGTCGCCGAGGCGACCGCACCGGCCCCCACGGCCGGTGGCTCCGACGACGCGTCCGCCTACGTCACGCCGCTCGTGCGCAAGATCGCGTCCGAGAACAAGATCGACCTCGGCTCGGTCAAGGGCACCGGCGTCGGTGGTCGGATCCGCAAGCAGGACGTCCTCGCCGCCGCCGAGGCTGCCAAGGCACCGGCACCGAAGGCGGAGGCCGCGCCCGCCGCCGCCCAAGCGACCCCGGCTGCGGCCAAGCCCGCGGCCGGTGGCGACACCGATCTGCGCGGGACGACCCAGAAGATGAGCCGCCTGCGCAAGATGATCGCCACGCGCATGGTCGAGTCGCTCCAGAGCTCGGCCCAGCTCACGACGGTCGTCGAGGTCGACGTCACGAAGATCGCTCGGCTGCGCGACCGGGCCAAGGCCGACTTCGCCAAGCGGGAGGGCACGAAGCTCAGCTTCCTGCCGTTCTTCACCCTCGCGGCGATCGAGGCGCTCAAGGTCCACCCGACCGTCAACGCCAGCATCGACGGCGACACGGTGATCTACCACGGCAGCGAGAACATCGGGATGGCCGTCGACACCCCCAAGGGCCTCATCGTCCCGGTGGTCAAGAACGCCGGCGACCTCAACATCGCCGGGCTGTCGCGCAACATCGCCGACCTCGCCGAGCGGACCCGCACCAACAAGATCACGCCGGACGACCTGGCGGGTGGCACCTTCACCATCACCAACACCGGGTCGCGCGGTGCGCTGTTCGACACGCCGATCATCAACATGCCGCAGGTCGCCATCCTCGGCACGGGCGCCGTCGTCAAGCGTCCGATCGTCGTCACCGACTCCGACGGTGGCGAGACGATCGCGATCCGCTCGATGGTCTACCTGGCTCTCTCCTACGACCACCGCATCGTCGACGGCGCGGACGCGGCTCGCTTCCTCGGCACCGTCAAGGAGCGGCTCGAGGAAGGCGCCTTCGAGGCGGACCTGGGTCTTTGATCCACGTGGCACAGCGCATCGCCGTCGCAGGCTCGTCCGGACTGATCGGCGGTGCGCTGTGCCGCTCCCTGCGGGAGCGCGGGGACGACGTCGTCCGGCTGGTCCGGCGACCGCCGGAGCACGCCTCGGAGGTCCAGTGGGACCCCTCCACCCGACACCTCGACCCGGCGGTGCTCGACGGCGTCGACGCGGTCGTCAACGTCGCGGGCGTGAGCATCGGAGCCCGCCGGTGGACCCCGCAGTTCAAGGCCGAGCTCATCTCCTCGCGCACTGACGGCACGACCGCGCTCGCGACGGCGATCGCGGCCACCGGCCGGCCGATCCACCTCGTCAACGGGGCTGCGGTCGGCTACTACGGCGACCGCGACGACGAGGTGCTCACCGAGGACAGTGAGGGCGGCTCCGGCTTCCTCGCCGACCTCGTGCGGGCCTGGGAGGGCGCGACCGAACCGGCGCGTGCCGCCGGCGCCCCCGTCGCGCTGCTGCGCACCGGCATCGTGCTCGCGCCGACCGGTGACGCCATCAAGACGCTGCTCCTCCTCACCCGGCTGGGGCTGGGTGGGCCACTGGGCAACGGCCGGCACTTCTGGCCGTGGATCACCCTCGCGGACGAGGTGCGTGCCATCGAGCACGTGCTCGACGAACGGCTCGAGGGCCCGATCAACGTCACCGGCCCGGAGCCGGCGCGCCAGCGCGACATCGTCGCCGAGATGGGGCGCCAGCTGCGTCGTCCGACCTGGCTCCCGGCGCCCACGTTCGCCCTGCGGATCGTCGTCGGGGAGATGGCCGGGGACATCGTCGCGAGCCAGCGTGCACTGCCGAACCGGCTGCGGGACAGCGGTTTCGAGCACCATCACGCCACCCTTCCCGACGCCGTTCGCTGGCTCCTCACCCCTCACTAGGGCGTCCTGACGTCGCGGACCCGCCACCCCGACCCGGTGTGGACGAGGTCGAGGAGCACCGGGGCGGCTGACGTGGCCAGACGCGGCTCCTCCCCGCGCGGGCCGCGGACGACGTGCGCCCCCGTGTCGATCCCGGCGCGGACCGTGACCACGTCGGCACCCTTCCCCACGACGCTCGCCTCGCGCACGACGAAGGTCAGGCCGACATAGCGCTGCCGTGCCCGCTGGACCCCGGCGAGGACCTCGGTGTCACGGGCCAGTGCCGGCGAGCCGGGAGCGTCGACCTCGACGAGACGGGCGGCGACCCCCGTCGCCCAGGCGTCGGCCCGGGCGGCCGCGAGGGCCCGCACGAGACCGACCGGGTCACGCTCGGGAGCGTCGGCGGCCAGCCGGAGGTCGGGCGGGGTCCGTGAGCGGTTCGACGACGGCGACGCTCCCGGTGCGCTGGGGACCTCGGTCTCGCCCACGCCCCCCACCCACGACCCGGCGGCGACCGCGAGGACCACGACCGCGACGACGGCCATCCCCGCGCGCCGCCACGTCCGGGCGAGCCGGGCGCGCAGCGCCACCAGACCGACCCGACCGTGACGTCCGGACGTCACGCCGGCCGGCTCGGCCCGTGCCGCCGCGCGGATCCGTCGGGTCAGCAGGCTCACGTCGTCACCCCCGCCCGCAAGGAGCAACGGCTCCGCCGGCGCACTCTCGAAGAGGGCGAGCGCGAGCTCGTCGGCGCTCGGCCGGCCCTCGGGCCGCAGCCGCAGCGCGCCCTCCACCGCCTCGACGAGCGCCACGGGCAGCCCCGGCACGAGGTCGGCCAGCCGTCCCCGCACAGCGGCGAGGTCGGGCACGTCGCCGCTGAGGCAGAACCACGCCAGCGCGCCGAGCGCGTGCACGTCGGACGCGGCCATCGGCACCGCACCGAGGACGACCTCCGGTGCCACGAAACCCTCGGTCCCGCGGAGCTGCGCCGAGCGCTCCCCCGCGATCCGGGCCACCCCGAGGTCCGCGAGGAACGGCCGCCCGTGGAGGTCGAGGAGGACGTTGTCGGGAGAGACGTCGCCGTGCACCACCCCGACCTCGTGCAGTCGGGCCAGCGTCGACGCGATCGGGCTGAGCACGGTGACGACCTCGCCCGTCGCCAGGTGCCCGCGCGCCCGCACCACCGACCCGACCGTGCCACCGGAGAGGTGGTCGAGGACGAGCGCGACCTCGCCGGAGGGCAGCGCGACCGCCTCGTGCAGACGCACGAGGTGCGGGTCGGTGATGCGTCCGAGGACCGCGAGCTCGACGAGCGCGTCGTCGGCGTCGGCCGCCGGGACGACCTTGATCGCCACCGCGTCGCCGGACGCCGTGGTGGCCGACCACACGGTCCCCGACCCTCCGCGCGCGAGCGGACCGACCACCTCGTAGCCGGCGACGACGGGAGCGTCGTGCTCCACGGTCCGGTGGCGGCCGGCATACGTCGACGACGCGGTCGGGCGGGTGGTCTCCATGACCTCACTGTGGCCGAGCCCGGCGACTCACCCTCCGGGTTGTCCACAGGCTCAGCCGAGGCGCGCTCCGGCCGATGCCACCCCGAGCCAGGAGTGCGGGTTGCCGTCCCAGCACCAGCCGAGCTTGGGCGCGCGCTCACTGATCCACATCGCCGGAACCCGTCGGTCGCCACGCCGCGAGCCCGAGAGCATGAAGCACCGGTTCTTCTCGAGCAGGTGCGGGGCGTGGGTGACCACGGCGACGCCCTCGTCGATCGTGAGCGGAGTCCGCCCGCGGCCCCGGATCACCGGCAGGGCGTCCTCGGGCTTGACCCCGCAGAACTCCTCGCCGCGCTCGACGTCGACGAGCAGGTACGCGCCGGCGTCGGGCACCGCCAGCTCCGGCAGCGGGTGGTAGGTCGCGAGGTCACCGTCCGCGTGGTTGCGGTCGACGACGCCGGGCTTGCGACTACCGACGAGGCGGAGCAGCGGGACGGTCGTCGCGGGGTCGACGAGCGCGCGCGTGACGACGACGACGTATGCCGTCCGCCCCGGTCGGTCCTCCGGGTGCGCCTCGTCGAGTCGGCGTGCTTCCACGGCCAGCGGCGCCAGCAGGTCACGGAATCCGCTCTCCCCCAGTCCGGCCATGGCCGGGTATCCCATCGTGACGAGCCGGTCGACCTGCTCCTCGAATGACATGCGTTCTCCCTCTGCGTAGGCGGCGGAGGGTCAACGCGCGGCCCGGCGCCGTCGTTCCCCCCGAGGGCCCGGCCGACGGTTCCCACCCCTAGGGTGCAGGTCATGCCTGCCGACCAGCCGACGATCCTCGCGACCTCGGGCGGCTACCGCCCCGCCCAGCGCACCCAGCTCGAGTTCGACGCCCTCGTCCACCACGCCGTCGAGCTGTCCGGTGTGACCGGCCGGCGGCCGCGGGTCACGGTCCTCGGGACGGCCAGCGGGGACCAGCGGTTCTTCAACGACCACCTCCACCAGGCCGCCCGGGTCGCCGGCTTCGAGCTCTCGACGCTCGACCTGTTCCCGATGCCCAACCACGACGACGTCCGGGGGCACCTGCTCGACCAGGACGTCGTCTGGGTCAACGGCGGGTCGGTCGCCAACCTCCTCGCCGTCTGGGCCGTGCACGACGTCGGCCCCTCGATGCGGGCGGCGTGGGAGGCGGGTGTCGTGCTCGCCGGGGTGTCGGCGGGGTCGATCTGCTGGTACGTCGGCGGCACGACCGACTCGTTCGGTCCCGAGCTGCGCGCGGTGAACAACGGCCTGGCGCTGCTCCCCTACGGCAGCGGGGTCCACTACGACTCGGAGGCGCGACGACGGCCCCTCGTCCACGCACTCGTCGCCGACGGCACCCTTCCGACGACGCACTGCACCGACGACGGGGTCGGGCTGGTCTACCACGGCACCGAGCTCGTCGAGGCGGTCTCCGAGCGCGACGGGAAGGGCGCCTACGTCGTCACCCGGGACGGCGAGCGGGCCGTCGAGCAACGGCTCGAGCCGCGGCGGCTCACCAGCCCCTGATCCGTCGTCACCGGAAGCGGTCGGCCGTGTCCTGCACCCGGTCCCGGTACGCCTTCCACGACGCGGCGTCCCCGTCGGGCAGGTTGGGGACGTCGGCACGCATCCCGGCGAGCCCGTCCACGAGCTCCCGCACGACGTCCATGTGGCCGGCGTGCCGGTTGGTCTCGGCGATGAGGTGGACGAGGAACCGGTGCACCGACACGTCCCGGCCCGCGTCCCCCCACCACTCGACGGTGCCGGTGTCCTCGAGCTCGACCTCGTCGAGGACGGCGTCGGTGTGAGCCGCGACCCGCTGGTAGAGCCCGACGACCGACTCGCGCGACTCGTCCGCGGTCGCCCACATGTCGGCGTTGTCCTCGAGGGTGTCCGCCATCATCTCGGCGTACCACGCGGGCATGTCCGGGACGGGGCGCCCGAGGCAGTCGCCGAGGTAGCCGGCCTCGACGCCGGCGAGGTGCTTGACGACCCCGAGGAGGTTGGTCCCGGTGGGCGTGAGGGGTCGGCGGACGTCGTGCTCCGACAGGCCCTCGAGCTTCCAGAGGACGGCCTCTCGCGCCCAGGCGAGGTAGCGCCGCAGGACGGCCTTGGCGTCGTCGGTCACGTCACACCTCGTCGGCGTGCCCGGGCCGGGTGCCGGGCGTGATGACCTCGACGACCCGCTGCCCCTCGGAGCTGAGCCGTGCGGCGTCGATGACGGCGAGCGTGTGGACCGCGTCGTGCGGGTCGACCGGCATGGCGGGCTGGGGGTCGTCCGCGGCCAGCGCCGCCCCGACGGCCCGGTAGAACTCGACGGGGCTCGACGGCGTGGTCGGCACCGCCTCCCGCTCGGTCTCGCGGTACAGCCAGCCGCAGTGCTCCGGGTCGGCGTCGGCCGTGTCCGGGAGGACGTTCGGCTCGCCGTTGAAGTCGTTCTGGACGTAGGCCGCCCCCCGCCCGAGCAGGCGGACCCGCGGCCCTGCCGCCCCGGACAGGGACGTGGCACCCAGGTGGCTGACCACGCCGGAGTCGTGTCGGCAGACGAGGAAGGCGTCGTCCTCGGACGTCGTGCTGTGCGCCTCGACGGTCGCGAAGACGGTGGTGACCGGCCCGAAGAGCCGGACCGCCATGTCGATGAGGTGCGCGTGCAGGTCGAGCAGGATGCCGCCGCCCTCGGTCGCCGGTGCGTTCTCGCGCCACCGGTCCTTGGCCACCGGCCGCCAGCGTTCCCACCGCAGCTCGCACCGGAACGGTTCTCCTGCAAGGCGGTCGGAGACGACCGTGGCGAGCGTGGCGAACTGGTGGTCGTACCGCCGGTTCTGGAAGACCGTGAGGGGCACGCCCGCCCGCTCCGCGGCGTCCACGAGCGACAGAGCGTCGTCCGCGTTGACGGCGAGCGGCTTGTCGACGACGCACGCGATGCCCGCGTCGATGACCCGCTGGGCGTGCTCGAGGTGGCTGCCCGTCGGGGTGGCGAGGACGATGACGTCGAGTCCCTCGAGAGCGAGGAGCGCCTCGAGGTCGTCGACCACCTGCGCCTGCGGGAAGTCGGCGGCGACCTCGGCGCGGCGCTCGGGGTTGGCGGTGGCCACGGCGGCCAGCTCCAGCCCCGCGTCGCGGATGAGCGGCGCGTGGAAGTGGCGCCCTGCCGATGCGTACCCTGCGAGCCCGACTCTGACCATGGCTGGACCCTAGTGGGCGGCCGGCGCCCTCGAGGCGAACGTCTCGTCCGTCGGGTCGCCCCCGGCGTCGTCGACACGCTCGCCGTCGTCGGCACCCCCGCCGCCGGCGCCACCCGCGGTGTCGTCGCGGCGGTCCCCGGCCAGTCGGGCGGGCCACCACACCGCCGGTCCGAGGTCGTGCGCGGCGGCCGGGACGAGGAGGCTGCGGACGACGAAGGTGTCGAGGATGACGCCGAAGGCGACGATGAAGGCCACCTGCACGAGGAAGACGAGGGGCAGGACGGACAGCGACGAGAACGTCGCGGCGAGGACGATGCCCGCGCTCGTGATGACACCGCCGGTGACGGCGAGCCCGACGAGGATGCCGGGCCTCGTCCCGCGGTGGATCGACTCCTCGCGCACGCGCGTCATGAGGAAGATCGAGTAGTCGATCCCCAGGGCGACGAGGAAGACGAACCCGTAGAGCGGGATCGCCGGGTCGCTGCCGCCGAACCCGAGCCCGTCGAAGACGAGGGCCGCGACCCCGATGGTCGCCGCGAACGAGACGACGTTGGCGACGACGAGGAGCAGCGGCGCGACGAAGGAGCGCAGCAGCAGGCACAGCACGAGGAAGATCACGACGAGGATCGCGGGCACGATGACGCGCAGGTCGCGTCCACTCGCCTCGAGGACGTCGAGGTTGATCGCCGCCTGGCCCCCGACGAGCGCCTCCTCGCTCACGTCGTCGAGCGAGACCCGCAGCCGCCGCACGGTCTCCTCGGCCTCGGGGCTGTCGGAGGCGCCGGTCGCCGTGCCCTGCACGAGCTGCAGGCCGTCGACCGGTGCCGCCGTGGGTGGCTCCTGCCCGGGGATCGGCGGGGTCAGGCCGACGAAGGCGCCCTCGATCCCGTCGTCGGCCTCCATCGCCTCGCGCACCGCCTCGGCGCGCTCCGCGGGCACGACGACCTGGATGGGGCTGCCCGACCCGGCGGGGAAGTGGCGCTCGATGGCCTCCTGCGCATCGACGGAGTCGGTCGCGGTGAGGAAGGTGTCCTTGATGCTCACGCCCTCGGCGCTGAAGGTCGGGGCGAACGCCGCGGCGGCGAGGAGGACGGCGAGCGTGCTGACCCAGACCCGGCGAGGGTGCCGGCCGACCAGTCCGGAGACCCGGCCCCACAGGGCCCGGGTGCCGACGACGTCCTCGGCGTGCACGTTGTCGACGCGGGGGGCGAACGGCCAGAACGCCTTGCGCCCGATGACGAGCAGGACCGCGGGCAGGAACGTCAGGGAGGCCAGCAGGGCGCCGGCGATGCCGAGCGCACCGACCGGGCCGAGTCCGGCGGTGTTGCGCAGGTCGGCCAGCAGCAGGCACAGCAGGCCGAGGATCACCGTCGCACCGGAGGCGACGATCGGCTCGACCGATCCCCGCCAGGCCCGGCGCAGCGCCAGCCAGGTGTTCGGCTCGCCGTGCAGCTCCTCGCGGAAGCGGCTCACGAGCAGGAGTGCGTAGTCGGTGGCGGCGCCGACGACGAGGATGAACATGATCCCCTGCGACTGGCCGGAGAGCTCGATCGTGCCGCTCTCGGCGAGGGGCCGGACGACGAGCGCGGCGAGGCTGAGCCCGAAGACGGCGCTGAGCAGCACGGCGACCGGCAGGATCGGGCTGCGGTAGACGATGAGCAGGATGACGAGCACGACCGCGAGCGCGACGAGCAGCAGGACGCCGTCGATCCCGGCGAAGGCCGAGGAGAAGTCGGCGACGAGACCGCCGGGTCCCCCGACGCTGGAGGTGAGCCCGGTTCCGGAGAGGGCGATGCGCGCCTTGACCCGCACCTCCTCCGCCGCGGAGATGATGGGCGCCTCCCCCTCGACGACGTCCGAGACCGCCGCCTCCGTGAGGGGGATGACGACGAGGACGGCCTTGCGGTCCTCGCTGGGGATCGGGACCAGCTGCGTCCCGGCCACGAGGTAGTCGCCGAGCGTCCGGTCCGTACCGGGCAGCGGGAGGCCGGGCAGGGCCTGCGTGAGCTGGACCAGCGCGAGCCCGTCCTTCTCGTCGAGCTCGGCGCCGTCACCCTGCTCGGCGACGAGGATGAGGGGGATCTCCTCCTCGTCGGTGAAGCGGCTCACCCGCTCGAGCACCGCGGTGGACTCGGCGTCGGTGGGGAGGAAGGACGCGTTGTCGTTCTTCTGGACCTCGGAGAGCCGACCGGTCGCGGGGCCGCCGACGGCTCCGACCGCGAGCCAGCACAGGATGATGACGAGGGCTCCGAAGAGCAGGGACCGGGGCCGCCCGGGCCGGGCTCTGTGGCGGTTCACCCGATCACCCTAGGTCCCCGGCGGCGCAGCGTCAGGCGGTCGGACGGCATACGGTGGGGGCATGCGTTTCGTGCACCTCGGCTTCGCTCCAGACTACGTCGACTACCTCGACGGCTGGGAGCGCCAGCGGGTCGTCCACGCAGCGGTGGCGGAGGGCCGCGAGCCCGACACGACCCTGCTGCTCGAGCACGCCGCGGTCTACACCGCCGGCAAGCGGACCGAGCCGCACGAGCGACCGTTCGACGGCACACCGGTCGTCGACGTCGACCGCGGCGGCAAGATCACGTGGCACGGTCCGGGGCAGCTCGTCGGCTACCCGATCGTCGCGCTGCCGACGGTCCCGATCGACGTCGTCGCGCACGTGCGTCGGCTCGAGGACGCGATGATGCGGATGACCCGCGAGTTCGGGGTGGAGACGGTGCGCGTCGACGGACGCAGTGGCGTCTGGGTCCTTGCCGACGACCGCGGGCCGGACCGCAAGCTCGGAGCGATCGGGGTGCGGGTGAGCCGGCGGACGACGATGCACGGGTTCGCCCTCAACTGCGACGCCGACCTGTCGTGGGCCGACAACATCGTCGCGTGCGGCATCCCGGACGCCGGGGTGTCGTCGATCAGTCACGAGGCCGGGCGCACGGTGACCGTGCAGGACCTGCTCCCCTACGCCGAGAAGCACCTCACCGACGTCCTCGGCTGAGCCCACGACGGCGTATGCCGCGCGTCACCCGCTGCCGTCGCACGCGAGCGGGCTCGGGATCGCCGTGACGACGCCGCAGCTGGTCCGGGTCCGCGGCTGGCTCCCGGCGAAGCGGTCGCGGCTCGCGTCGATGTCGGCCGCGAGCGTGCCATCGGCCCCGAGCCGCCACGAGGTGACGACCGGGTCGCCCTCGACCGTGGGCGCCGTGACCGTGAGCACGGCACCGCGTCCCTCCCGAAGAGCGGCCTCCAGGCAGGCGCGCTGCATGGCACCCGCGACCTCGAGCCGCTCCCCCTGCCGCAGGACGACCACGCCGCAGTCGGTGCCCGTGCCGGAGCCGGACAACGCCGTGGGCGTCCGGACCGGGCCCGGTGTGTCCCCGGCGTCGCTCGGGGACCCACAGGCCCCCAGCAGACCGACCAGTCCCCACGCTGCGATGCGTCTCATGTCCGTTCGACGTTACCGGGCCTCGCGAGGTTCCGGCCGCGGGGGACACGCCGCGCGGCATACGGACGCCGGCAGCGGCTCGCCGTGCGTGAGGACGCCCGTCCGAGGACGGTTGCCGCGCAGGGTGCCCGGCCCGGAGGCCGACCGGCGGTGACGGGGTTGTCCGGGGCCGGGCGTACTCTGGAGCGCGTGACTGCCGCACCCGAAGGACGTCGTCTCCTGCGTGTCGAGGCCCGCAACGCCGAGACCCCGATCGAGCGCAAGCCCGAGTGGATCCGGACCACCGCGAAGATGGGGCCGGAGTACACCCAGCTCCACTCGATGGTGAAGAAGGAGGGCCTGCACACCGTCTGCCAGGAGGCCTCCTGCCCCAACATCTTCGAGTGCTGGGAGGACAAGGAGGCGACCTTCCTCATCGGCGGTGACGTCTGCACCCGCCGCTGCGACTTCTGCGACATCGCCACGGGCCGCCCCACCACGCTCGACCTCGACGAGCCGCGCCGCGTGGCCGAGTCGGTGCAGCAGATGGGTCTGCGCTACTCCACCGTGACCGGCGTCGCCCGCGACGACCAGCCCGACGGCGCCGCCGGCCTCTACGCCGAGACGATCCGCCAGATCCACGCCCTCAACCCCAACACCGGCGTCGAGATCCTCCCGCCCGACTTCGGGGCCAAGCCCGAGCTCGTCGGGCAGGTCTTCGACGCGCGCCCCGAGGTGTTCGCGCACAACCTCGAGACGGTGCCGCGCATCTTCCGCCAGATCCGGCCGGCCTTCACCTACGAGAAGTCGCTCGCGGTGCTGTCGATGGCCCGCGAGGCCGAGCTCGTCACCAAGTCCAACCTCATCCTCGGCATGGGCGAGGAGGACCACGAGGTCGAGCAGGCCATCGCCGACCTCCACGACGCCGGCTGCGACATCCTCACGATCACCCAGTACCTCCGCCCCTCCAAGCTGCACCACCCCATCGACCGGTGGGTCAAGCCGGAGGAGTTCGTCCACTGGAGCACGGTGGCCGAGGACATGGGCTTCAAGGGCGTCATGGCCGGCCCGCTCGTGCGCTCGTCCTACCGCGCCGGACGCCTGTGGGCCACGGCGATGACGAAGTGGGGCCGCCCCATCCCGGAGCACCTGTCCCACCTCGCCCAGGCCGCGAGCGACCCCGCCCGCCAGGAGGCCGCGTCACTGGTGGCGCGCTCCGCGCGGGCCGTATCCTGATCCACGAGATCGTTTCCGCACCGGCGCGCACCCAGCCGCCACTCAACTGACGCAGGAGCACGCACCCCGTGGCCAAGGCCAAAGAGAGCACCGAAGAGAAGAAGCCCGGCCGGTTCGCCGAGATCCGCCAGGGCTACCGCGCGATCAAGCAGCTCGACGGCAAGATCGGGTGGTTCATGCTGCTGGCGGCGCTCGTGACCTTCGCGGTCATCGTCGGGATCGGCTTCCTCCTCGGCGGGCTGTGGCGCTGGTACCTCGTCCTCATCGCCATCCCGGCCGCGCTGCTCGCCGCCACCTTCGTGATGAACCGCCGCGGTAACAAGGCCATGTACGGCGTCCTCGAGGGCCAGGCCGGCGCCGCCGGCGCCGCCCTGCAGAGCATGGGCCGTCGTGGCTGGTACGCCTCGACCGAGCCGGTCGCCGTCGACGTCAACCGCGCCTCCAAGCCGGGCGACATGTCGAGCGCCGCCATGGTGTTCCGCGCCCTGGGTCGTCCGGGCGTCGTGCTCCTCGGCGAGGGTCCCAAGCAGCGTGTGCTCAAGCTGCTCAAGGCCGAGGAGAAGAAGACCAACCGCGTCGCCCCCGGCGTGCCCGTCCACCTCTGGGTCGTCGGCGACGGCGAGGGCGAGGTCAAGGTCAGCAAGATCAGCTCGAAGCTCACCCGGATGCGCCCGGTCCTCACCAAGGACGAGGCGTCGGTGGTCAACAAGCGCCTCAAGTCGCTCGGTGGCCTCCGCACCGGCGTGCCTGCAGGCATGGACCCGACCCGTGCTCGCGTCGACCGCAAGGCCACGCGCGGCAAGTAGGCCCCGCCCACGTCGCGGAATCCCCTCGCCATCCCCCGTGGCCCGGGTCTAGCGTTCGCCGTATGCCGTCCGCCACCACCCTCGCTGCGTTCGCCGGTGCGTCGCTGCTGCTCATCCTCTTCCCCGGTCCGGCGATGCTCTTCCTCGTGGCCCGGGGGGTCGCCGGTGGGCGGCGCGTCGGGGTGATGTCGGCGATCGGCGTCGAGTCGGCGACCGCGACGTTCGTGCTCGCGACGGCGTTCGGGCTCACCGCCGTGCTCGCGACGTCGGCCCTGGCGCTGTCGGTCGTGAGGTACGCCGGGGCGGCCTACCTCGTCTGGCTCGGGATCGGGGTCCTGCGCACGCGCGGCGCGACGACGACGGTCGACGTCCCGACGATCGAACCGAGACAGAGCGACTGGACGAGCTGGCGGCAGGGCTACCTCGTCGGGATCGCTAACCCCAAGGTCGCCCTGTTCTTCCTCGCGTTCTTCCCCCAGTTCCTCGACCCCGCCCGCGGGTCGATGACCGGCCAGATCCTCGTGCTCGGCGTCGTCTTCGTCGCCATCGGCCTCGTCTTCGACGCGAGCTACGGCGCGCTCGCCGGCACGATCTCCACCCGGCTGGCCCGGCGACGCAGCGGGTCGGCCAAGGGCCGGGTCGCGGTCGGCCTGACCTACATCGGCCTCGGCGGCTTCACCGCGGCCACGGGGTCGCGCACGGTCTGAGGCCGTCCACCCGCCTCACCCCCGCCGTGCCGGCGCGGTCAGCCGATCCCCGTGTCGCGCGCCCGGAGCGCGGCCGAGGTGCGGTCGGGCACCTGGAGCTTGGCGAGCACCTGGGACACGTGATTGCGGACGGTCTTCTCCGACAGCTCGAGCCGGCGCGCGATCTCGTGGTTGCGGCAGCCGACGGCGATGAGCTCGAGCACCTCCCGTTCCCGTGGGGTGAGGTCCGGGAAGGCGCGCGCCGTGGGTGAGCCCTGCTCGCCGCCGGCGTAGAAGGACACGATCCGTCTTGCGACGCTTCCGCCGTACACCGCGCCTCCCGCAGCCACGGCCCGCACCGCTCCCACGATCTCGGTGCCGTCGGCTCCCTTGACGAGGTAGCCGCGGGCGCCGGCGCGCAGGGCGGCGAACACGTGCTCGTCGTCCTCGTGCATCGACAGCACGAGGACCGCCAGCCCGGGTCGTGCCTCGAGCAGCCGGCGGGTCGCCGTGACGCCGTCGAGGTCCGGCATCGTGAGGTCGGTGATGACGACGTCGGGTGCGAGGTCGGTGGCCGCCCTCAGGAGCGCGTTCCCGTCGCCGACCTCGGCGACGACCTCGACCCCCGCCGCCTGAGCGAGCACGGCGGCGAGGCCGAAGCGGTACATCGGGTGGTCGTCGGCGACGACGACGCGCACCGTCATGGCGCGACCAGGGGCAGGACCGCGGTGACCACGGTGCCGCCCCCTCCCACCCGGTCGACCGGGTCGACGTGCAGCCGGCCGTCGAGGTCGGCGGCCCGGCGCCGCATCGAGTCGAGCCCCACGCCAGAGCCGTTGACGGGGAACGGCCCGCGACCGTCGTCGGACACGACGACGTGGAGCCCCCCGTCGACTCCGCGGAGGGACACCGCGCAGCGGGTCGCATCCGCGTGCCGCACGACGTTGGTCAGCGCCTCGGCGACGATGCGGAAGGCGGCCTCCTCCACCGCCGGTGCGATGACGGGTGGGAGGTCCGCCTCCAAGCGGAAGCCCACGCCGCCGGGTCGGCCGAGCCCGAGCATGGACGCGGTGTCGCGGACGGCGGCTGGCAGGCCGCGCAGGACCAGCGTGGCGGGACGCAGCCCGTCGACCACCCGTCGGATCTCCGTCACGGCCGAGTCGGCCTCCGCCCGGGTCCGGGAGAGCAGGGCGGGAACCGAGGCGGGGTCGGTCGTCTGGGCGACGGCAGCAGCTTCGAGCCCGAGCGCGATCCCCGACAGCGAGGGTCCGAGGCCGTCGTGGAGGTCGCGTCGGAGGCGATCACGTTCGGCCAGGGTGGCCGTGGTGACGCGCTCGCGTTCGCGCTCCAGGGTCTCGGCGAGGTGCCGGGCGTGGACGACGACGGCGAGGTGCGGGGCCAGCGCGGCGGCGATCCGTTGACCGGTCCCGGTGACCTCCGGACGTCCCCGTGTCACGCCGATGGCCACGGTGCCGAGGTCCTCGCCACCGTGCCTCAGCCCCACCGTCGTCGTCGGCGCAGCGCGGTCGTCGACCGCCCCCACCTGCGCGACGAGCCGGCCCGTGGGATCGCGCACCACGGCCCACGACGCGCCCGCAGCGGACGCGACCGCCTCGAGCATCGCCGCCACGGGGTCGTCGTGGGGGACCTCGAGGTCGGCGGCCACGCGGTCGACGAGGGCGAGGGGGTCGGCCCGCTCCCCCAGCACGAGACGGTCGACCACGACCCGCAACCGCTGCGCCAGGGGAAGCATGACGACGACGACCACGGCGGAGGCGACGAGCAGCGGGAGCGGACCCTCGGGCAGCACGTCGGCCAGAACCGTCGTCAGCCCGCCGACGACGAGGGCGACCAACACGGTCATCGGGACGTAGAGCAGCGTGCGGCGCAGGGCCACCTCGATGCCGAGGAGCCGGTAGCGCAGCACACCGATCGACACGGCGACGGGGACGAGGCCGTACGACAGGCCGAAGAGGAACCGGTACTCGGTGAAGACGGTCCCGACCATGAGCGCCACGACGCTGAGCAGCCACAGGAGCTGCTGGCGCTCCGGGGCGCTGGCTCGCACGGCACGCCAGGCGGTCCCGACGATGACGCTCACGGCGGAAACCGCGAGGAGGACGACGGTCGGCGCACCGACGACCCACAGCGCCCACGCCGGGACCGACCACGGCAGCTCCGTGCCTGCCACCCCGTCGTCGAGGGCACCGGGCGCGACCCCCAAGAGCACGGACCCGCTCACGATGGCGACGACGGTCAGGCGGACGTGCCACGCCCAGTACCTCGACGGAGGGTGCCCAGCCGGGTACAGCGCGGGGAGCACGAGCGCGACGAGCAGCAGCGAGGGAAGCCACGTCCACGAGGCCACCCAGGCCGTGGCGAGCCCGAGGGGAAGCGACCCGTCGGGGTCGGTGAGCGCGCGGACGGAGTACGCGCTGGCGGCGAGGTTGGTGACCTGGAGCAGCGCCGACAGCAGCAGCAGCCAGCCGATGGCGTTCCTCGGTCTCAGGTGGGTGAGGGCGGCACCGGACAGGGCGAACGCCGCGACGATCGGCCCGATCCACAGGTCGGAGTGCGGCGAGACGACCCCGGGACGCTGCAGGACGTCGCCCGCCAGCGACAGCGGGATGGTCAGGTACAGCGTCAGCACCACGAGGGCGAGGAACCATCCGGCGGCGCTGCGCCTCCGGTCGAGCAAGGCCGATCCCATCCCTGAAGTGTCCTCCCGACAGCGCCGCCCCGTCCCCGGTCCGATGTCCCTCGGCGCCCGGGAGATCGTCCCGGCCGACCCGGGTCCCATGACCGATCCGGCCCCGACCCGGCACGTGGTCCGCTCGAGGTCCCACCACCCACCCGCGTGCCCGCGAGGCACGCCACCCGAAGGAGACACCATGCGACGCCTCATCACGACCCTCGTCGCGGCCACCGCCCTGACCGTCGGCTCGGCGGGAGCTGCCGCCGCCGGCGCCCTGCACGACTTCTGGCCGGAGGACTACGACGCCGTCGAGCACTTCGCCGCCGGCGAGGGTTTCTGCGTCCCCTGGGCAGGGAGCTTCCGCGAGGTCCGGACCGGCGGCTACCGGGTCGTCACGCCGCCCGGTGGGCGCCAGACCGGCGAGCTGCACATCAACGGCGTCATCCACGGCCTCGTGGAGCTCGTCCCCGACGACGCTTCCCTGCCCACCTACAGCGGGACCTACCGCGAGAAGGTCAACGCGGTCGCGACCGAGTTCACCCCGGAGGGCGACGTCCTGCGCGTCGGGCAGTACCGCCTCAAGACGTCGCTGTCCGGCACCGACGGGTCGAGCCTCGACCTGCACCTCGCCGGCAAGGTGACCGTGAACGCGAACGGCGTGACCACGGTGAGCCGCGACGTCTTCACCTGCTCCTGACCAGACCCCGGCCGGGTCAGCGGCGGACGATGACCGTGCCCGCGGCCGCGTCGTGGAAGCCGCGGCCGTGGCGGTCGGTGAGCAGCGCCGGGACGAAGAGGCACAGCAGCCCGGTCCGGACGAGGACCTGGAGCGTGAACGACCCGGGGCGGATCTGCAGCACCTGCAGGCCCATGAGTGCCTGCCCCGGCGTGGCGGCGAACGCCGTGATGGCGAGGACGTTGAGGACCGCGAGGACGCCGAGCGGCACGAACGCCTGCGCTCCCCCGGCGCCCAGCTCGGCACCGAAGGCGAGCGCCGACAGCAGCTGCACGAGCACCCAGTCGACGAGCAGCCCGACGGCGCGACGCCACAGCGGAGCCATCGACCCGGGACCGGCGGCCGGCATACCGAGCTGCTGGCCGGCATACTCCTGCGGTTCCGTCGTGCTCACAGCAGGACTGTATGCCGTGTGCCCGAGACGGCCCGACGCGGGTCAGTGGGCCTCTGGCAGGCTGTAACACCGGTGAAACATCCGGGTCATGGACGAGAAACCGGTGCCCTCTAGGGTCGGTGCCATGCCCGGGGCACCGCCCCGATCACCCCAGCCAAGGAGAGACCCACGTGTTCAGCTCTGCTGACGAGGTCCTGTCGTTCATCAAGGACGAGGACGTCAAGTTCGTCGACATTCGCTTCTGCGACCTGCCCGGAGTCATGCAGCACTTCAACGTGCCCGCCGAGACGGTCGACGCGGACTTCTTCACCAACGGTCAGGCGTTCGACGGGTCCTCGATCCGCGGGTTCCAGGCCATCCACGAGTCCGACATGAAGCTCATCCCCGACGTGAGCTCGGCGTACCTCGACCCGTTCCGCGAGCACAAGACGCTCATCATGAACTTCTCGATCGTCGACCCGTTCACCGACGAGCCGTACAGCCGCGACCCGCGCAACATCGCCGCGAAGGCCGAGGCCTACCTCAAGTCGACCGGCATCGCCGACACCGCGTTCTTCGGCGCCGAGGCCGAGTTCTACGTCTTCGACGACGTCCGCTTCGAGACCAAGGCGAACGCGTCCTACTACTACGTCGACTCGATCGAGGCGGCCTGGAACACCGGGCGCGTCGAGGAGGGTGGCAACAAGGGCTACAAGACCCGCTACAAGGGCGGCTACTTCCCCGTCCCGCCGGTCGACCACTTCGCCGACATGCGCGACAACATCTGCCTCAACCTCGACAAGGTCGGCATCAACGTCGAGCGCAGCCACCACGAGGTCGGCACCGCCGGCCAGCAGGAGATCAACTACCGCTTCGGCACGCTGCTCCAGTCCGGCGACGACATGATGAAGTTCAAGTACGTCGTCAAGAACACGGTGTGGCAGGGCGGCAAGACCGCGACGTTCATGCCGAAGCCGATCTTCGGTGACAACGGCTCGGGCATGCACACCCACCAGTCGCTCTGGAAGGACGGCGAGCCCCTCTTCTACGACGAGCGCGGCTACGGCGGCCTGTCCGACCTCGCCCGTTGGTACATCGGTGGCCTGCTCAAGCACGCCCCCGCGGTGCTCGCCTTCACCAACCCGACGGTGAACTCCTACCACCGCCTGGTCCCGGGCTACGAGGCGCCGGTCAACCTCGTCTACTCGGCACGCAACCGCTCCGCCTGCGTCCGCATCCCGATCGCCGGCGACTCCCCCAAGGCCAAGCGCATCGAGTTCCGCATCCCGGACCCGTCCTGCAACCCGTACCTCGCGTTCGCCGCGCAGCTCATGGCCGGCCTCGACGGGATCAAGAACCGCATCGAGCCCCCGGAGCCGGTGGACAAGGACCTGTACGAGCTCCCCCCGGAGGAGCACGAGGCCATCGAGCAGGTCCCCGGCTCGCTGCCGGCCGTGCTCGAGGCACTCCAGGCCGACCACGAGTTCCTGCTCGAGGGCGACGTCTTCACGCAGGACCTCATCGACACGTGGATCGAGTGGAAGACCAAGAACGAGGTCGACCCGATCCGCTTCCGTCCGCACCCGCACGAGTTCGAGATGTACTTCGACATCTGAGCAAAGCCGCAGGTCAGAGGCCTAGGCCTCCCCAGTAGTCCTTGACGAGTCCTCACGAGCATTCAGCGCCACCGCCACGGCGGCTCGTGAGGACTCGTCGGCGTCCGGCCACAGGTGGCCGTAGGTGTTGAGCGTCGTGGTCGCGGTTGCGTGGCGGAGCCTGGTCTGGACCACCTTGACGTCGAGCCCAGAAGCGATCAACAACGACGCGAGGTAGTGCCGCAGGTCGTGGAACCGGAAGCCCTCCGGGAGCCCAGGAACCTGTCCTCTCCTTGCGCGGATCGCCCGCTCGATCGCGTACGGAGTCGTCGCCCGCCCGTCCTCGGTCGTGACGACCGTGGTGCCGCCGTATGCCGCATGGTTCGCCGACAACAGCAGCGCCAGCTCCGATGGCATCGGCACCGCCGTCATGCTCATCTCGGACTTCAGGGGCATGTCCGGGTACTGGATCTGCGGTTTGACCACACCTCGCATGTAGTCCACGTCCTGCACTCGAAGCGCTGCCGCCTCGGACACCCGCAGACCGATAAACGCACCGAGCAGGACGGCGACGCGCAGGTGCGCCGGCATGACGTCGTGGAGGGCCCACACCTGTTCGGTCGTCGCGACATGTGGCCGCTGCCTCGGCTGCGGAGGTGAGGTTCGCCTCGAGCACGGCGACTTCTGAAGGATCCCGTCGTGAACGGCATCGCTCATGATCTGAGCGAACCTGCGGTACGTCGCGTAAGTCGTCGAGGGCGCATACCGCTCCCCCAGCGCCACCGTCCAAGCCTTCACGTCCGACGGCTTTACCGCGGAGAGCGGAGTGGACCCAAAGTGGGCCTTGATCACCTTCACGTGCACGGCAGCCTGCCGCACGGTGGACTTCCGTCGAGTCCCATACCCGACGAGCCACGAGTCGCACCAGTCAGACACGGTGGTCCGCGCCACCCTCGGATCCACATAGTTGCCCGTCACGAGCGAGGCGGTCACCTCATCGATCCAGCTCTTGGCATCGACCTTGCGCCTGAAATGACGAGCGTGCTGGCGACCCGCCGCGTCGTAGTAGCGCGCACGCCAGACCCCACCGGGTCGCTTCTCGATGTTGGCCATCTTTACAGTCCTTCTGGTGTGCCATGCGGCTGGTTGGCGCGATCTACTCAGCGACCACAGTCATCGGAGATCTGCTGCATCAGACAGATTGCGGAGGCATCGAACCTTGCCACCATGGCTCCAAGGCCGGCGAGTGGCGACGCACCGTGAAGCCACGGCAGCAGTCTGAGGTTGACGACCTCGCCCTTCAACTATCCCCTTGCATAGTTCGAGTCGCAATACGCATGCCCCGAGGTCGCATGGGTCTGTCGCACCCGATTTCGGTGACCGGTGTGCTAGCCGGCGGCATTCGCGCCGCCGCGCCCCAAGTCCACCGCCCCTGAGGACTGCTGGTCCAGCCACGCTACGACCTCCGTGCGCCAGTAGCGAACGCACCGTCCGACCCTGAAACTGCGAGGCCCCGTCCCGAGGTGGCGCCAGTAGCGCAGCGTTGCGACCGGTACCCGGACCAGAGCGGCTACTTCCTGCAAAGTGAGTAGCTCGTCATCGGCGTGAGTAGATGCACGCTGAATTGAGTGGGGTTGGGAAGTGCTCACTATGAACTCTCCTTCGTGGCGCGCCAGCCACCTATTGCCGACGACAGCATCCTGTCGACCTAAAGCGTTGAACCGAGCCGATGTGGTCACCCAACGACGCGTACAACCAGATATGCCCCAGATCAAGTCCGAGCGAGGGTACGGCCATGTCACGCGATGGCATCTCGCGAAGACCTCGGCGCCCGCCGTGTGCGGCATGTCGTCCGACAGCGCCACCCCGCGCCCGGCCTAGAATCACCCCATGGTTTCAAGGACAGATCTGAGTAGGCGCTTACTGCGTCTGCTGGTCGTCCTCCTTTGTGCCGCCGGAGCATCGTGGGGTTTCGCCGCGGGTGCCCACGCGACAACTCATTCGCTCGTCGGCTCGGCAACCGCGAACCACCACCACTCGCCTAGCAGCCACGCGCCGCACGGGCTCGATGAGGGCAGTCAGGCCCGTACGGCCACTCGCAAGTACACCGCGGTTGGCGAGCAACTGGCCCCTCTTCGTCCTGCATGGGCCGACTTACGATCGATGGTCAACCAACTAGGTTGCTCGTCTACCGCTGCCGAGCTGTGGACAACCCGCGCCGTCTACGAAGGTGCTCCGGAACGGCTATGCGTCCATAGGACGTAAATCGGCTCTGCCCCGGCAGCGTCCGCGGTAGCCGTGTACGTCTTGGGCTTCGGCTTCAGTGCCCAGCACGTCCTGTCGCTGCTGCGGCTGCCCTCGCGCCTTCTAGGTGTACAAACCGACCGTGGACGCTGAGTGTTCTCTCGGTTGTGGTCACGTCGGTGCAGTGCTTTGAGCCCTACTCGACCAGGAGTGCGGTGGGCGCCATGGCCGCTCGCCCCCAGCCGCTGCAGCACCGGCGCCCAAGGGGCGCTGACGCTGTTCATCGGGCCTCGGTTAGAGAACCCTTCGCCGTCAACCATTTAGATGCGCGCCGTCGCCGCGCCATCGAGCACAACTGGCGCGGCCGCCCGTCCGCACCCCCTATGTGTCTGGAGCATGGATTATGACCGAGGCCCGCGCGTCAGCGACTCCCCGCCTACCCCACACTCACAGCGCTGGGCGACTTGACGCTGTTGACGCTGCCCGGGCTGTGGCTCTCATCGGCATGATGATGATCAATCTTGGCACCGTGCGTTCCGACGGCTGGTTCAACAAGGTGTGGACGCTGCCCTTCGGTCGGGCGTCCATCCTGTTCGTGGTCCTTGCAGGCGTCGGGATGTCGCTGTTCCTGGCCTCACGACAGCACCACTCGGGCCGGTGGCCGGTGTTGCTGTGGAGGGCACTGATTTTCCTTGTTGGCGGCCTCGCACTCCAGGTTCTGACCCCCGCGGTCAGCGTCATCCTGCCCACCTACGGAGTGCTGTTCCTGGGTGCGCTGCTGTGGAGACGCCTCTCCGACCGTGCCTTGGCCGCCGTCACGCTCCTGATGCTCCTCGTGGGCCCGGTCATCGTGCTGGCCGACCAGATCCCTGGCGAGCACAAGACCCGGATGCCGACGCTGGGTGAGACACCGAGCACGATCCTGCACTCGCTCTTCCTGTCTGGCGCGTACCCCCTGCTTGTCTGGGTGGTGCCGTTCCTAGCTGGAATGTGGCTCGGCCGCCGAAACCTCCGGGACCGGACCTTTCAGCGGCGCATGCTGATCCTCGGCGCTGCCGTCGCAGTAGTTGCGTTCGTTACGGGCCAGATGTCCGCGATGATCCTCGGCGCACGAGCCGACTTCGGATGGAGGCGCCTGCTCACCGGCGCAGCCCACGGCCAGATGCCCCTGTGGTTGGTCAGCAGCATCGGCAGCGCCACATTCGTCATCGGTGGTGCTTTGTACTTCTGGCCCAAGATTTCACAGTGGGCGCTGCCCCTGGCGCACGTCGGCCAGCTCGCCTTTACGCTCTACGTCATCCATTTCTTCGTCATCGCCGCGATGGGCGGACGGATCGAGTCGCGGGCTGTGGGCGTCCCGGTGACAATCGGGCTGGTCCTCAGCTTCACCGCCTTTGCCACCCTGTGGGTGCGTCGCTGGGGTGTCGGCCCGCTGGAACGGATACTGCGCGCCGCTTGGCTCGCCAACATCGCGAAAGGACGCGCATGAACTCCCACAACACGTCAGTCCCTCACGCTCGGCCGAGCCGACGTCAGGCAATCACTGGGCTCTTCGCCACAGGTTTGCTCGTCGGCGGGTGCACGAACGGAACAGATGAACCGTCTTCCGCGACGGCGGCCTCCTCACGTGACCAACGGTCCCCACGTCCCCCGGCGTTGGGAGCGCATGGGGCCAACACCGGTCACCCCCTGGCCACCGAGGCGGCCATGGCCGTCCTGGGCCGTGGCGGCAACGCCGTCGATGCCGCAATCGCTGCAGCCTTCGCCGACGCCGTCATGCAGCCCGCGTCCTCGGGCATCGGCGGGGGCGGGGTCAGCATCGTCGCCCGCGGGGACGAGCAGGCCAACCACGACTACCGCGAGGTGGTCGCCCAGTCGGGCGAGGTGCCCGAGAGCGGCGTGGGGACACCTGGGTTTGTCGCGGGTATGGCCGACCTCCACCGGCGCTACGGGACACAGAAGTGGGCCGACCTGCTCGAACCGGCGATCGCCATTGCCGAGAACGGCGGTCCGGTCTCGGCCTACCTCGCGGAGACGCTCGCTACCGTCCGCGGCCGCCGAGTGGTCCGCGACCTCAAGCACTTCCACCGCAGCGACGGCAGCATTCTGCGTCGCGGTGACACCTTGGTGCAGAAGGACCTCGCCGCGACGATGCGTGTGCTGGCAAACGAGGGCGCCAACGCCGTCTACGACGGTTCCCTGACACGGCATTTCACTGAGGTGCCGGGGCTCGACGCTGCATCACTCAAGGCATACAAGATCCAACACTCCACGCCCGCCAGTGGCCGCCTCGGCGATTTCACGTTTCTCTCGGGGGCGCCCGCCCTTCCGGGGGGCGCGATTATCCAAATGGCGCAGATCGCCGAAGCCCTGGGTATCGGCGACGTGGACCCGGACTCCCCAGAATTCATTGACATGCAGTCCCGCGGATGGCAGGTGGCCGAGCGCTCGGTGCATCGCTGGTTTGGCGACCCGGACTTCGTCGACGTGCCGCTCGATGACATCACCGAGCAAGCTCGAAATGCGGCGCTCGCCAAGACCCTCAAACGGGAGCCCCGCGCCAGGACCGGCCCGGACAACTCCGGCGACCCGAACACCACCCACATCTCCGTCGTCGACGACGACGGCATGGCGGTCTCCATGACCAACACCATCACGAGCTACTGGGGCTCGGAGACCTACACCGGCGGCTTCTTCCTCAACGACCAGCTAGGGCGCTTCAACCTCATCGGCAACGGGACGGCGAACCGCCCGCAGCCGGGACGCCGGTCGGTGACGTGGAGCTCCCCGTCCATGGTCCTGGGAAGTGACGGGCGCCCGGCCCTCGTGATCGGCGCTCCCGGAGGCAGCCAGATCCCCAACACCACCGCTTCCGTGGTGCTGAGGTGGGCGTTGCTCGGCCAACGACTGGAGGCAGCGGTTCCGGCACCCCGGTTCAAGCTGGACAACGGGTTGATGCGTCTGGAGTCCGGCGAGCATGTGGCGGCCCTGCAGAAGCTCGACTACCGCACTCGCGTCATGCCCAAGTCGTACCGCGCGTCCTGGGGATCGGTCCAAGCACTTGCCGTCGACTGGGATGCCCGTGCAGTGACCGGCATCGCTGACACGAGGCGTTCGGCAGGGGTCGCCGTCTCCAGCTGACCCCTGACCTCATCCGGGCTTCGCTGAGCACTTCCGCCACCAGCGCCCACGCTGCAAGCATTAGTCGGGGCCGCACATGTTGGCGTCCTCTCAGCACATCGGCGGTGTGCTGACCCCGGCGCGGTTTCGACGCGCGCCGTTGGCGCTCACGGCACACGACCGAGTGGTCGGACTGCGCCTCCGCCGAACGAGGCTGCGAGACCACTGGCGAATGTGTCGAAGCGCTCCCCGCCGGGTGAACCACCGAGGACCAGGTGATGCGGGGAGCTCTTCCTCCATGCGTGGGGGTTGGCCTGCCCCTGGCCGGCTGCAGCGTTCGCGGTGGCCTCGGCCCAAATGGAGAATGGTGCACTGATCGTCCATCGTCCGGCATGGCCCCCGCGGCCATGACCACACCGCCGTAAGAGCACGGTTGCAGCCGCCCGGCGTGACCATCACTGGTTCGGGAGACTGCTCAACCTATGCCTTGGATGACGAGCCTGGGCGCTGAAGCGGGTGCGAAGGTCTTGCGTTTAGAACATAAACGAGGGGTCTGGTGGACGGACGCGGATAGTCAGGCGAGCTCTCAGGGTCGTGAGTCCCCTCACCAAGGGTCAGCGGCCGCTGAGGCCTGCTTGGCGGCATAGAAGACGAGGTGGTACTTACCGATCTGCACCTCGTCGCCGGTCTGCAGGACCGACTCGTCGATCCGCTCACGGTTGACGTAGGTGCCGTTGAGGGAGCCGACGTCCTTGACGACGAACCGGCCCCCGGTGCGCTCGAACGTCGCGTGCTTGCGCGACACCGTCACGTCGTCGAGGAAGATGTCGCTCTCGGGGTGGCGCCCCGAGGTGACCCGGTCGTCGTCGAGCAGGAAGCGTGCCCCGGTGTTGGGGCCGCGCAGCACGACGAGCAGGGCTGTGTCGGGACGGAGCGTCTCGACGGTGGCCTGGTCGGCCCGGGTGAGGACGTGCTCGCTCTCGTGGACGACGTCGGAGCGTTCGAGCCCCTCGACCGCAGGGATGTGCATCGTCGTCGACGACTCCGGCTCGCGGTCCGGGATCTGACGACTGCGGTCACTCATCAGTGCGGCTCCTTGTGTCTGAACACGAGCGTCTGGACCACTCACGCTAGATGGTCGGTCGAGGGATGAACAGGCGACTGCCGTGCAGGCGTTGACAAATCCCGGAGGTAGTACAGCAATAGCCCACCGTGGTGTCGGTGGGCCATTGCTACTGACGAAGCGTCAAGGTATTGCCGAGATCAGGGGTCAGTTGTCGACCTTGAGGACACCGCAGACGGCCGGATCGGTCGCCTCGGCGGGCAGGTTCGGGTCGAGCTCGCTGGCACCCGCACCCTCGAAGTCGTAGACGCCGTTGCCGTTGTAGTCGACCCCGTGGATGACCAGAACGCCTTCACCCTCGCGGATGGAGTCGGCGATCTGCTTGGCGGTGCCGCCGCCGCCGGTGTAGCCGGTGCCGGCGACGCGGGTGAACTTGATGTTGTCGCGGCTGTAGTGGTACGAGCCGTTGTCGGAGACCGGGAACCGGGTGACGTCCAGGAAACTGGCGGGCGTGGTGTCACCGGAGGTGTTGAGCGAGACGACGACCGGTCCGTATGCCGGGATGCCTTCGACGGTGTTGAGGCGCCCGTCGTTGTTGTCGTCCTGGGCTAGGGTCGGGCATTCGTTGAGGGCCTCTTGGCCGTAGTGGATGTGCTGGGCGTGCGGGGCGTCGGGAGTCAGGCCGTGGGCGTGCACGTCGATCTTCTGGATGCGCTGGTTGCGCACCGTGGCGGTGGCGGTGCCGGACGCACCGGAGTTGTTGAGTTCGTCGAGCTGCGCGCTGAGGGACACGGTCCTGTCGGCGCCGTTGCCCGCCGGGCTCGGGTGGGCCGAGGCTGAGCTCGTGCCGAGGGACGCCGCCGCGACGAGCGCGAGTACTGAGGTACCGAGGAAAGCTGTGGTGCTTCGCGTCATGATTCGCTCCTGGGAGAAGGGTGACCAAGGAGGCGATCTCGGTGGTCCCAAGCAGTTCGGAGCCGCACGCCGAACGGATTGGGAAGCCGCCACTTCTGCGGTCAGGGGGACGCCTTGAGTCCATCGCGGCTGGGCGCCTGGCACCGTCCACCGCGCTAGGACCCATGCGCAATCGAGGCGGGAACAACAGACAACGAAGTGGTTGTTCCGGATCGGAAGGTTGAGCAGACGCGGGACGCCGCCGATTCGCCTCACCGGTTCTGGTGGGAGCGACCCCACCTCATTTGCTGATGGTGGTGAACCGCGTTCCGTCCTTTGAGCCGAGCACGTCCTGTTCGGTCACAACGAGGATTTCAAGGCCTGCCTTGGTCACGCTGGCGCTCATCGCTTGCGGAGGAGGGACGCTTGCCCCGGTCAATCGCCATGTCTGGGCGCCGTCGCTACTCATCGCTACTGCCCCGTCGGGGGTGACGCCCGCGACCGTTCGCGCGTCACCCCATGCAACCTGCAGCAGCGGCGGTGCATTCGCGATCGGCGCCCATGTGACTCCCTGGTCCTTGGACGCCATCAGCCCGGTCTGGGTGGTCGCGAGAACGGTCTCGCCCTCTGGGTCGGAGGAGAGCGTTCGTGGTTCTCCCGACAGGGCGCCAGTTGACCAGGCTCGGTGGTCACTTGTGCGGCGGAGCTGTCCGTCGAATGCGATGAGGGTGTCACCGGCTTGCGTGAGGGTGTGGAAGTCCGACTGTCCCCCGCGCGAGAGAACTGTCCAGCTCTTGCCGCTGTCGGTGCTCTCGATGAGCCCCATGGGCTGAGGAAGGTCGCGGACCATGTTGGGGTGGCCCGAGGCGTAGTAGTGACCTGGACCGACAATGGTGAACCCCATGAGGTCGACGATGGGGCCCACTCTGGTGGGGCCGTCGGCGCCGTACCGGAAGAGGCCTTCGTGCGTCGCCAGCAGAAGCGCACCGTCCCCAGGGTCTCGACCGACCCCATGGACGTGCGCCGACGGTAGCGCGGCCCCGGTGGCGCCAACCGACACGGTTGGCGCCTGGTCTGCTTCGTCGCTGGCCTCCGCCGAACACCCCGCGAGTATCACCAGCGAGCTAGCCGCCGCAACTATCGCGCGGGTGCCATGGTGTGCCGGCCAGCGCATCGGAGCCTTTCGGGTGGAGGTCGTCGGTGTGCGTGCTGGCGGGTTGTCAGAGGAGGGCCTTCATGGTGGCGATCTCCTTGTTCTGCCCATCGACGATGGCCTGGGCCATCTCCTTGACCTCAGGGTTGCTGGTCGTCTTGAGAACGTCCTGCGCCATATCGACGGCTCCCTCGTGGTGCTCGATCATCATCGTGAGCCACATCTCGTCAAACGCCGGACCACGGGCTGCGGACAGGTCCTTCATGTCTCCGTCGTCCATCATGCCGCCACCGCCGCCGTGTCCCCCATGACCTTGCTCCGCCGTCATGGGCGCCTTCCACTCCTCGAGCCATTTCGTCATGGTCTCGATCTCAGGACCCTGCGCCGCCTTGATCTGCTCTGCCAGTTCCGTCACCTTCGGGGAAGCGTCCTTCTGAAGAGCCTGGTCCGCCATCTCGACGGCCTGCTTGTGGTGCGGGATCATCATCTGCGCGAACATGACGTCGCCCTTCTGGCCAGCGTCAGCTGCCTCGGACGTGCTCGACGTCGTGGAGCTCGTCCCATCGCTCGTTCCGGTCACGGCGTCGTCCGTCCCGCAGGCGCTGAGCGTGAGCACGGTCGTGATGCCGAGCCCGGCAAGGATGGGGTAGCGGTTGTTGAGGTGCACGAGAGTTTGCTCCTTGAGTTGCGTTTTCGATCGCGGTGGTGCGCACCCGGCAAAGGGGAAGTCAGGTGCGCACCGGTGTCCAGCATGCGGTGCGACGATGAGGCTCTGATCTGAATTTCCTGAAGGTTTAATGAAGATGGCCTTGGGTCGGCTGATCGGCACTACGACTGATCGGATTCGCGTCAGCCGCCGGGGTGGGCGACGGGCTCGGCTGCATGTTGTGTGGGTTCAAGGCGTGCCGCCGTCTGCGGTGCCGCGGGGAGGCGGAGCCGCTTGAGCAGCAGAGCGTTGACGGCGACGATGACGCTGGACCCGGACATCGAGAGGGCCGCGATCTCGGGCCGCAGGACGAGGCCCAGCGACGGCTCGAAGACGCCGGCCGCGATGGGCAGCGCGATGACGTTGTAGCCGACGGCCCAGCCGAGGTTCTGGCGCATCTTGCGCAGGGTGCCGCGGCCGACTCTCAGCGCGATGGGCACGTCGAGCGGGTCCGAACGCATGAGCACGAGGTCGGCCGTCTCGATGGCGACGTCGGTGCCGGCGCCGATGGCGATGCCGAGGTCCGCCTGGGCCAGGGCGGGGGCGTCGTTGACGCCGTCGCCGACCATGGCGACCTTCCTGCCCTGGGCCTGGAGCTCGGCGACCTTCGCGGCCTTGTCGCCCGGGAGCACCTCGGCGATGACGGTGTCGATCCCGAGCTGGCCGGCGATGCGCTCTGCGGTGGCCTGGTTGTCGCCACTGAGCATGACGACCTCGGTGCCGAGCTCGTGCAGCTCGCGGATCGCCTGCTCGGACGTTTCGCGGACCGCGTCGGCCAGGGCGATGACGCCCGCGCCGCGCCCGTCCACGCCGATGAGCACCGCGGTGCGGCCGCTGGCGGCGAGCTCCTCGCGTCGGGCCAGCAGCGGACCGGCGTCGATGCCCTCCTGGGTCATGAGCTTGCGGTTGCCGACGACGACACGGTGGCCGTCGACGTCCGCCACGGCCCCGTGGCCGGGGACGTTGCGGAAGCCCGAGGCGACGGGAGGCGCGATGCCCCGCTCCACGGCATACGCGACGATGGCGCCCGCCAAGGGGTGCTCGGACTCGCGCTCGACGGCGCTGACCAGACGCAGCAGCTCGTCCTCGCCGGTGCCGTCGGCGACGACGACGTCGGTGACCTCGGGCTCACCCTTGGTGAGGGTGCCGGTCTTGTCGAGCACGACGGTGTCGATGCGGGCTGCGGACTCCAGGGCGGTGGCGTTCTTGAACAGCACGCCGCGTTGGGCACCGAGCCCGGTGCCGACCATGATCGCGGTCGGGGTGGCCAGGCCGAGGGCGTCGGGGCAGGTGATGACCACGACCGTGATGGCGAAGAGCAGGGCGACCTGCACGGGTGCGCCGACGGCCAGCCACACGAGGAAGGTCCCGACGCCGCCGACGAGGGCGACGAGGACGAGCCAGAACGCGGCGCGGTCGGCGAGCCGCTGTCCGGGGGCCTTGGAGTTCTGGGCCTCCTGCACCAGCTGGACGATCTGGGCGAGCGCCGTGTCGGAGCCGACCTTGGTGGCCCGGACCCGCAGGGTGCCCGTGGTGTTGATCGAGGCGCCGATCACCTCGGAGCCTGGGGACTTGCCGACCGGCATGCTCTCGCCGGTGACCATCGACTCGTCGACCTCGGAGATGCCGTCCTCGACCGTGCCGTCCACGGGCACCTTGCCACCCGGTCGGATCAGCACGAGGTCGCCGACGACGACCTCGGCGGTGGGGATTTCGACCTCTTGGTCCCCCCGCAAAACCGTGGCCTTGGGCGGTGCCAGGTCCAGGAGGGCGCGGATCGCGTCGTTGGCGCCGCCGCGGGCCCGCATCTCGAACCAGTGCCCGAGGAGCACGAACGTGGTCAGGACCGCGGCGGCTTCGTAGAAGACCTCACCGCCGCCGGTGACGGTGACGCCGACGCTGTAGAGCCAGCCGGCGGCGACCGCGACGGCGACCAGCACCATCATGTCGAGCGTGCGGTTGCGCAGCGCCCGCCAGGCGCCGTCGAAGAAGATCCAAGCGGAGTAGAACACGACCGGCAGGCTGAGAATCAGGGCGAACACGTCGTCGCGCAGCCCGAACGGCGCGCGCACCGTGAATCCGAACATGTCCCGGCCCATGGGCGACCACAGGGTGATCCCCGCGGCGAGCACCAGTGCCACGAGGAAGCGGTTCCGCATGTCACGGACCATGCTCTCCATCGACATGCCGGCGTGCCCACCGTGTCCCATCAACTCGTGAGGTGAATGAACGCTGGGCACACCAGCTGCGTCGTGGGCATGCCGTGCGTCCCCCTGAGGTCCCTCGGTCACCTTGGCCTTTGCGCGCCTCTCAACCTCGTGTTCCTCGGCGTGGTGGCTGTGAGGGTCGGAGTGAGCCGCGCGGGGTGGCGATGGCTCGTCCACCGGTTCGCAGAGATGGTTGGGCACGGACCGGCCCGAGCAGTGGTAGCCGCAGTCGCGAACCCACCCCGCAAGCTCCGCCACCGACGTGACCCCGGGGTCGTACGTCACGGTGGCGGTCTGGTTCGCGGCGTTTGCCTCGACTGCCTCAACGCCGTGCCGACGAGTCAGTGTGGACTCGATGGCTCGGGCAGAGGTGGCCCAGTGCAGGCCTCCCAGCTGCAGGACGGTCTTCTGACTCATGACAACGCATCTCCGTGGATCGGCTCGAAACTCAGTGTCAGATAGGAGGAACATTATACCCACTGGGGGTATTCCGCTCAACCCCGGTGCCCGGGCAGGGGCAACATCATCGCGGCCAGCATGCCCACGCCCAGGAGCGCGTAGGCAATGGCACCCGAGCCCCACACACCGGTTCCCACCAGCGCAAACACAATGAACAGCATCAGAGTGGAGCAGGCCAGCAACATCTGAGCGTGGTCCTCACTATGACTGGAGGAGTCACCTAGCGGCTGGCGGTCAGGCTTGTCCGTCAGATAGTCGGATGTCGGCTTCATTCTGGGCGTGTCTTCATACCAACCGAAGAGACGACGTTGGTCCTCCGGCGTGGTAGTGCGCCTTCGCCCCTCCGGTGATGCCGCAACATGGCCCAGCATCCCGTACGGCGGGCAATGGCCCGTGGCGCCAGTGACGACCAGATCGAGACCAGCAAGGCCAAGCAGAGCACTGAGGACCACTGCTGCGACGGAGCTTTCGTCCCGGAAGAGCCCCACTGCCGACACGACAGCCATTAGGCCTAGAACCACTCTTGCGATGCGTTCAGTGGGGGTGATGTTCACCCAGGATCTTTCGATGCCCATGTCGTCCTTCCCTTTCCATCTCCACGGTGGTCGACCGAAGTAGAGGTAGCAGCGGGCCCTTTATGAAGGTTTGCTGAAGGCTCCACGTGTGGGGCCTCGTGCGGCCCGTGAAGTTGGGCCAGGGCTCGGCGCTTCAGTCGAGGCGCTGTCGGCGGTGATCGGCTGGCTCGACGACAAGAGCCGAGACAAGGAACACGGCTGTGAAGACAGCTATCGCGACGGCCGGTGCACGCCACGTTGTGACAGTGCGTTGCCCACTGCCCAGCGTCGACAGCGTCGAAATCGACCTCGACGCGATGCAGCGCGGCTGCGCCTTTTCGCCTTGACCCATTCGGTGCAGCGCTAGCTGGTCACGCGCAGCAACTCGTCGGTTTGTCGCGGAATAGGCCGACGCAGATGCGCAGTGCTCGCTCATCGTCAGGTACGGCGCCCACGTGTCCGCGAGCTGATCCACGGTTACGCCGTACTCGATCGCGTAGGTCGCAGCGAGCATCACGTCCCTGGCGCCGTCGACCGCGGCGTGGGCGCCCATGAACGTTTCTGGTGCCGGTGTCCATGACGAGATTGAGGAAGCCGCAGGTGTCACGGTCGATCAGGGCCCGTGGGACGTCCTGCGTGCTTAGGATCCGGCAGTCGTAGCCGGCGGCCAGCGCTTGCTCTTCTTGACAGCCTTGCGATGGCGAGCTGCGGAGTCGTGAACGTCACTGGCGGCAGCGCCCGGTAGTCGACTGTGGTGGGCTGGCCGAGGGCTCCAGACGCCGCAGCGCGCCCGGTCTGCGCCGCCAGGTAGGCGTGCTGCGCGGCGCCGGACATGTCATTGGCGGCGTAGACCCGCGGGTTGCTGGTGGCCTGATCCCGGTCGACCGTGACGAATCCACGATCGTCGGTGCTGATTCCGGCGGCATCCAGCCCGAGGCCGTCGGTCTTCGCGCGCCGACCGGTCGCTATCAGCAGTCGTTGTCCGGTCAGCCCGTGGCCGAGTTCAGTTCGGACCAGAGCGTCGCCGATGGCGGTGCGTTCCACAGGGGCGGCGCGCTCCTCGACGACGGTGATGCCATCGTGCCGAACACCCTGCGGAGCACGTCGGCGACCTCTGGCTCAGCGTGCGACGCCAACCGTCCGATGACCGTGACGTGCAAACCTAGGTGGGCCCAGAGCTGAGCCTGCTTTAGACCGACCTAGCCGTCGCCGACGATCACCACCCCCCTGGCAGGTCCTGCGGCTTCATCGCGGTCGTGCTGGTCAGCGGCACGCTGGCAACGGCGTGCACGCCGGACTGCTAGGGCCCAGCGTCATCATCATCAACAAGGCATGCGAGCAGCACAGATAGGGCGAACACGCGTCCGCGTGCCTGGTACCTGCCCAGTTGGTCCGCGAACTCAAGACCCGCTGGGTCGAGTGAGTCCACCGCCCTGGCGTAAGTTCGCGCTCCGTTGGCCGCTACCAAAAGCAAGACCTAAAGCACAGGAGGGCCGCTCACATGCGACGGTCCGAGGCTTCGTTCCAGGTGTAAGGCACAGCAGTCGGGGAGTTCGGAGTGCAGAATCGCCAAGGTTGAGCGGGCCTTCTCGAGGAAGCTGTGGGTTGCGGCGACGACGTACCGGCTTGGATGTTCGCGCCAAACAGCCTCGATGCGGCCATCGATGACGGCAGCCGCGTCCGCTGACTCGACCCGAAGTGGGTTCACGTGGTTGTAACCCTGGTCTTGCGCGGGCGTTCGTAGGTGGATCACGGCGTCGTATCGGCGGAGCTCGTTCCCCGGCGACTCCCCCACCGCGGTCCAGAAATCGTTGACAGGTCCCGGCCAATACGCCACGCCGTCCAGCGTTCCGCGGTCGCAGAGCACGATCGCCGGTCGATGGAGCTCACCGGTGACTTCCAGCTCGCGTTGCACATGGAATATCGCCCGTTGAGCCGCACGTCGGAACGCATCACCGTTCTCCCGGGGAAACCCACCACCGAAGACAACGCTGGCGGCCTCGGGAAGGATGCGAACATGACGACACATGGTGCGGCGGACCATTTCGAGCAGGGCCGTCTTGCCAGCACCGGGTCCGCCCGTCAAGACGATCCGCTTCGGCCTGTGGGCCGTAGAGCAGCCACACTCCGGTTGCAGGTGATCCTCAGTCATGACCGGCTTTCGTTTCGGGCATGGAGACACGACTCTTCTTCAGAAGCGCGAGCAGTGCCAGGGCTGGGTCGCTGAGCTGAGCGTGACGAAGCACGGGCCACGCGGCGCTGAGGTACTCCTCGAGGAACAACACCACGTGGCTCATCGGGATCACCAGCATTGCTCCCTGCTGGCCGGCTTGACCGCGCCCGCCGAAGGCGACCGTGCGCACGTGATGACCAGCGGCGCTGACCGCGTGGCCACGTAGTACCAGTTCACGGGCGAGCCCGCTGGCCTCCTCAACGCCACAGCACCCGAAGCGTGCCAAGGCCACCGCCATCACCTCGGGCTGCCGGAGGGCAGGGTTCAGCCTAGCCCGCCCCTCTTTCACCTCCCCTACGATCATGTCCGGAATCACGGATGAGGGATGCAAAGCCACATCGACGGGCATCCGATACACGCTCTCACGGCCTGCGCCACCATGGACCAGCTCATGGCCGGCGCCCGCGAACCGGTAGGCCAGGACGTCTAGGTCTGTCACGGCGAAGGGCTCCCCGGAACCCAACACATCCATGACCGGGTACTCCGTCACCGTGAAGTACCCGTTGACGTGCAAGTAGGCCTGAACCAGTGCCACGCCTTGGTTCATGGTTCCCCCCGGTCCTGAGCTGGATCCCACAGCGCCTCACTGGTAGCGCTGATGGCGCGCGAGCGGACACGTTCTCTGGGACGCCGTCGGGCGAGTTGAGCAAGCCGAGTAGGTGATTACTGAACACATTGCGAGTATCGCCACACTGTATGGAGATCCGGTGTCGCGGCGATGAAGATCCGGCCCCGTCTGCCACGGCGCCGAATGGGTGAGCTCGCGCCAACGCCTTCGCGACCTTCGTCAAGCCTTCAGCTACGGCGGCACAAGCCACAGCGCTGCTCACGGACTTCGAAGGCCCCTGATCGGGGCCACCCACGATGTCGGACTGCACAGGAAGGGACGACCGGTGCTGAGCACGCCGGGAACCTTCTTTCACCTCGTCGGCGCACTACACCCCCGCCTCCCCATCCGGCTGGCCCCGAGTGTCATAGCGGCTGCGCCCGGCCCGCCCAGCTCCAACGCCGCCCCCTATCCCGGTGCACCGTGCGCGTCAACTCCTCTTCCCCCTGCCCGACCTATCCCGTGCAACCAGTCAAGGCCGGCAGATCATGGTCGCGATCTCACTGGAGGTCACGCTTGCCGCCGCGGCGTGCTCCCCTTGCGCTGCTGCCCCCGGTCGTCGGCGACCACGTGCTCGGCGTCACCAGCGTCGTCGTCCTCGGGCTCAGCCTCTCCGCTAGCACGTGCGGCGTTGGCAAAAGCGTGGGCGGGTAGACAATTGGTCAGGCTGTACCTGTCCTCCGGTAGGCCCATCTGCGAGCCGTCCGCCCCGTGCGGGCGGCTCGCCTTGTCGGCCCGGCAGCGTCAGCCTTGGAATGCACGGAGAAGAGGCCCGCAACCGGTGCCCGAGTGAAGGAGATGAATATGCCGGTCATGTCTAACATTGAAAGCGCCTTCTGCCGAAGCATGCCGTGGCGGTCCTTCGCAGGGCGGGTAGTCCTGCCATGGGCACTTGACGGACACTCCTTCACCGGCGACGTCCTCGAGATCGGTGGCGGGTGCGGAGCGATGGCCGCCGGTCTCGGCCAAAGATTCCCTGCTGCCAACATCACAGTGACAGACGTAGACGAAGCCATGGTCAATGCCGCTCGCGCACAACTCGCTCGCTTCGCCGACGTCAACGCCGACGTCGCCGACGTCACGTCGCTGCCGTTCGCCGCCTGCCGCTTCGACGCGGTCATGTCGTACCTGATGCTGCACCACGTGATCGACTGGCGCCAGGCCATAGCCGAATCCTCCCGTGTGCTCAAGCCCGGCGGCCAGTTCCTCGGCTACGACCTGACCGACACCCGGCTCGCCCGCTGGGTACACCAAGTCGATGGCTCGCCTCACCGCCTCATCGCCCCGGACGAACTCATCAACGGACTGCTGCGTGCGGGCTTCACCCGGATCACGGTCCGGCGGGCCGTGCGCGGCCACGTCATGCGGTTTCACGCCCACAAGCCGGCGAAGACTTGATCCCGGTGTTCGACCTGCTTCGCCGCGTGCCATGAGCGCGTGCGACGCCGATAGGGAAAGGAGCCGGTCCGGCCCTCGGCGCGAGTCGCCCAACGATGGTCACTGGCACGCCGAGGAGAGCGAACAAGCGGGCCTGCTCCCGACCGACTTTGCCTGCGCCGACAACCACGAGAGAGGCGGGCAGCTGCTTGAGATCCATGCGGCGTTGTCCGGAATCTTGCTACGCAGACGGCGGTCCTTCGTGGGCGTCCCCCTGAGGTTTGAGAGCGACCCACATGGCCACCAAGGTCGCAACGAGCCCCACCGCGGCCCACCCGGCCGGGCGCTCGCCGAGGACCCACACGGCCAGAACGATGCCCACCACGGGTGTTTAGAACAACCAGGCGGTGAGGGCGTCTAGGCGGGCTCGTCGGGCCTCGACGAACCATGCGACGGTCGTGGCAGCGGTGCCCACCAGTGACAAGAACGCCAAAGAGACCATGAACCGGGGGGTCCAGTCGATGACCGGGGCGCCTTCGACGAGCATCGCGAAGACGCCGAGCGCGAGGCCTCCGATGAGCAAGTGCCAACCAGTAGCGGCTAGGACGTCGATGGCGGACAGTCGACGCGAAAGCAACGTACCTGCGGTCACGGCCGCCGCCGCCAGAAGCGATAGGGCGGCTCCACTGCCACCACCACCGGGCAGGGCCACCACGACGAGACCGGCGAAACCGACGACGAGGGCGGTGGCGGTGCGTGCAGACACGACCTCGCCGTACAGCCACCAGGCCGGGAGCAGGATGAGCAGTGGCTGGGCGTTCGCCAAGACCGCTGCGGTCCCCGTCGCCAAACCGGCCACACCCCGGCGAGCATGGCGGCGAACGCGAGGCTCACGTTGACCAGCCCGGTCAGCGCGATCCAGCCCCAAGCGCGTGCACCGCGGGGTTGAGGGCGGCGCTGCACCAGGCCCAGCGCGACCAGGGCTGCCCCAGCGATGAGCGCCCGCAGGGCGCCGAACCAGAGGGCAGGTGCGTCCCGCAGACCCCACGCGATGAAGATGAAGCAGGCGCCCCACGTGGCCGTGATGAACAGCATGCGTCCGGCTCTGGGCTGCCCAAGGGAGTCCCGCTGCCAGGACGCCTGCGTTGGCACCCCAAGGCCGGTCAAGGTTTGCGGCATGCCGCGTCCTGCGTTCTTCAACTGTGCACGAGCCGGGCTATGGCTTCGGAAGCCTCTTGGAGCTTGGCCTCCGACACACCCGGGGCGGAGCTGAGCAGGCAGTGCGGCACGTGGTCCTCGAGCAGGGTCAGGGCCGGCCCTCCAATGCGCGGGATGCGATTGAGATCTGGGCCAGGACGTCTCCGCAGTCGCCGTCGTGCCCGACCCTTCGCTAGATCCGGCGGACCTTGCCGTCGATGCGGTGCAGGCGGTTCATCAGGTCGTGCTGGGCCGCAGGGAGCGCCGGTGAAGCAGTGGTCGTGGTCATGGGCTATCACTCGTGGTGCGGCGACGGTCGTGGTTGTGCTCCCGGTACCCGCCTGGAGTTCCGGCGGGTACCGAGTGGTGTCAGGTGGTGGCGGCGTACTTCTCGGGGTCCTTATCGAAGGTGGCTGCACAGTGAGTCGAGCAGAAGTAGTACCTGGTTCCGTTGCGCTCGATCGTGCTGGCTGCGCTGGCCGGTTCGATGCTCATCCCGCATACGGGGTCGGTGACGGTTGTCTGGGTGGGCATGGGTGTTTCCTCTTTCTCTTCGTCCCGTCCGATCTCGACCACCGGGTCGGCGTTCGAGGGCGTGACGGTGTCTGGGATGGCCTGGGGACGGAACGTCTTGAGCCGGTTGGCGTTCGCGACGACCGACAGCGATGAGAGGGCCATCGCAGCGGCGGCGATCATCGGGCTCAGCGTGAGCCCGAAGGTTGGGTAGAGGGCGCCCGCGGCGATCGGGATCCCGATCCCGTTGTAGATGAATGCGAACACCAGGTTCTGCTTGATGTTGCGCATCGTCGCTCGGGAAAGGTCCACCGCCGTGACCACCCCGGACAGGGCGCCCGAGATCAGGGTGATGTCGGAGGACTCGATGGCGACGTCGGTGCCCGTGCCGATGGCCGAGCCGACGTCCGCTTGGGCCAGCGCGGGTGCGTCATTGATGCCGTCCCCGACCATTCCCACGACCTTGCCCTCGCCCTGCAGTCGCTTGACCTCGGCTGCCTTGTGCTCGGGCATGACCTCGGCCACGACCCGGCGGATGCCGACCTGGCGGGCGATGGCTGCGGCGGTGGCCCGGTTGTCACCGGTCATCATGACGACCTCGATCCTGCGGGCCTGCAGTGCGGCCACCGCCGCCGCCGACCCGTCCTTGACCGTGTCGGCGACACCGATGACGCCGGCCGGGCGCCCGTCGATCGCGACCATGATGGGTGTCTTGCCGTCTCGCGCCAGTCGGCCGAGGTCCCCCATCAGCGATGCCGGGTCGATGGCTGCGGCTTCAAGCAGCCTGCGGTTACCCACGAGCACCTCGCGACCCGAGACAACGGCGCGCACGCCCTGCCCGGTTGTTGAGTCGAATCCGTCCACGGGCGACAGCTCAAGGCCGCGCTCGCGCGCGCCCGCCACGATCGCCGCCCCCAGGGGGTGCTCCGAGGAGCCCTCCACCGCCGCGACGAGGGCGAGCAGGACCCGCTCCTCGAAGCCCTCGGCTGGCAGGACGTCGGTCAGGATGGGCGTGCCGTTGGTGATGGTGCCCGTCTTGTCCAAGACGATCGTGTCCAGCTTGTGCGCGGTCTCCAGGGCCTCGGCCGAACGGATGAGTATTCCGTTGGTCGCGCCCTTTCCGGTGCCGACGGTGATGGACAGCGGCGTGGCCAGACCGAGCGCGCACGGGCAGGCAATGATCAACACCGACACCGCCGCTACCAAGGCGAAGACGAACGCCGGCGGCGGGCCGACCAGCGCCCACGCCACGAAAGCCCAGATGGAGATCGCGATCACTGCCGGAACGAAGTAGCCCGACACCATGTCGACCAGCCGCTGGATCGGGGCCTTGGAGCCCTGAGCCTCCCGGACCAGCTTGATGATCTGGGCCAACATCGTCTCCCCGCCAACCTTCGTGGCCTGGTATCGGAACGACCCTGTCTGGTTGATCGTCGCGCCGATGACCGGGTCGCCGGCGGACTTCGTCACCGGCATCGGCTCCCCGGTAACCATGGACTCATCAACCGCGGAGCGGCCCTCGAGAACCTGCCCATCTACTGGAAGCTTCTCGCCGGGGCGCACCAGGACGGTGTCGCCCACGTTCACCTCATCGATCGGGACCTCGGACTCCACTCCGTCGCGAACCACCCGGGCCGTGCGGGGCTGCAGGCCGATCAGGTTTCGGATCGCCTCGCCAGTGCCCGCCTTGGCCCTCGTCTCCAACAGCCGGCCGAGCAGGATCAGGGTGATGATGACGCCGACCGCCTCGTAGTACACCTCTCGCACGTTCGCCGGCAGGATCGCTGGCATGAACGTCACCACGAGGCTGTACCCGAACGCCGCCACCGTGCCCAGCGTGATCAGTGAGTTCATATCCGCCGTCCGGTGGGACAGCGCGAGCCACCCTGTCCGGTGAATCGGCCACCCGGTGTAGACCATCACCGGCGCGATCAGGGCCAACTGGAACCAGCGGTTCATCAGCAGCTCCGGAACCCAGGTCACGCCGAAGAACTCCGTCAGCATCACTGCGAACAGCACCGGCGCCGTCAGGATCGCGCCGACGACGACGCGACGGGTCAGGTCTTTGATCTCCGCCTCCCGCTCGGCTGCTTCCGCGTCCTCGGCGTCGACGGCGCCGGTTTCCGCAACCCCGGCGTCTGAGCCGTCCGGCTCCAGGGAGTCGTCCGTTGAGCGGCTGCCCGAGTGGTGTTCGGCTGGGCTGACGTCGCCGGTTGGCTCGGAGCCGTCCCCCGCGCCGCGCTCGAGGAGCGCCACTGCGGCCCCGTTCGTCAACGGAGCTGCCATCGTCGCCTCGCTGGAGGCGCCCACAACGCGCAACGTGCCGCTGATCATGTTCATGCCGCAGGCGAACCGGAAGTCACCCTCCTCGCCGGGCACGAACTCCACAGCCGTCGTCGCGTAGGCCGGAAGCAGCTCGTTGACCTTGAAGTCGGGCATCACCACCCTGGATGAGCAGTCGCCAGCCTCCTGCCGGTCAAAGAGCATCCGGACCGGGACACCGGCACGGACCTCGATCAAGTCCGGGCTGTAACCCCCCTTCACGCCGACCCGCACCAGCTGGACACCTTCCTCCATCTCGGCCTGTCGTGACTTTTTCGGACCGAAGAAGAACCACGCCAACAGGCCAGTGAGAAGGAGCGCTACAGATACGGTCACGCCATCACCGATGGTCATCGGAATCCACTTTCGTCGAGCGGTGCTGGCCGGGCTATCCGAGCCACCGCGTTCTGGTTCTCTCCCATGAAACCTCAGCCGTTGGCCGATTCCTGCTAAGAATCCGTGAAGGTCCAATGAAGGTAGATCGGCATGGCTGCGGGCGCACGGGTGAGCACGGGCGTGCGAACGCGTCCGAACGACAGGGATCGCACGAGTTCCCACGGCGGCCGGATCGAGGGCGGTGGACAAGCTTGGGGGTCCAGACAGTTCCTCGAGCACCATGCGGCAGCGGGCAGAGCGCAGGTGCACGGTAAAGGCCGGCAAATCCTCCTTGCCAGCCTAACCAAGGACATAGGCGCCGAGCAGTATGCGCGACTTTCGCGGCCATGGTCAGCGGGAGACCCCCGCCTGCGCGCGGGCGACCCTCGCGGGCGCGCCGGGTGCGGCACCGTCGCCACCAGCTGAGGGGGGCGCCTGTCGTGACGAATCCGCCCAGACCAACAGCCCCATTCCCCCGATGATGCTCGTCAGGGCCCACAGCTGGGGCTGCGTGAGGCCCATGAGGATGGGTGCGTTGGTGCGCAACAACTCTACGAGGAAACGTGCGCCACCACTAAGGATGAGGTACCAGGCGAACACAGCCGGGCCGCTGGTGACCTTGCCCCGCTGCCATAACGCCGCAGCGATCACCAAGGCACCGAACGCCTCGTACAACGGGGTCGGGTGTACAACAACGTCAGTGGCCACCACGCCGTTAGGGAACGTCATACCCCACGGCAGCGTCGTTGGTCGCCCGTAGGTGCCGTCACCCGAGAGGAGGCAACCGAGCCGTCCTATGGCATACCCGACGGACAGTGGCGCGGCCAAGGCTCCCGCGACGACCCCGAGAGGCAGGCGCCACCGCCGGACCATGATGAGGGCCGCCGCTGCGCCCCCAAGAAGTCCCCCGTACCAGGTGAAGCCCATCCCGCCGAAGTCGTGCATCGTGAGAGTCGGAACCTGCTCGAGCAGGTAGTACGCCTTGGCCCCAACGAAACCCCACACCGTCGACCACATGACCAGCGAGTACGCCTGCTGACGGCTACCCACCCTGCGCCGCTCGAACGCACGCCCAAGGAGCAGGGCCGCCACCCAGGCCGCGAGCACCTTGCTCACACCGTAGGTCTGGACGTCGAAGCCGAACACGGAGAGAAGCACTGGTCTCATGTGTGCGCTCCTAACGGAAGCTAAGACGGGGACAACGACCTGACATCACGGCCGGCCCTGCGAGGGCCAGGCAGGACCCCGTAAGGGCCGCCCGGTACGTTCGCACCCTCGTCGCATCGTAGGAAGGGTTTGTCCCAAGCAAGGCCGGTCCTATGAGGCATCTCGGGCCGAGTGCGACCGGGTCGCGGTGCGGCTGGGATCCGGGTCCGTCTGCTCTGTGGTTGCTGGGCCGTGATCCTGCTGTTCCTCGCGGCCGGAGGTCCTGTGTGCGGCGTGGCCGCCGCATCCGGCGTGCCTCGCCCCGTGGCCGGATTGGCCACCGTGTCGGTGGCCCCCGAGATGCATCGCCAACATGGCCCCGATGAGAATGACCCACACCCAGTTCTGTTGCAGAAACTGTGTCATGACCTGCTCCTTGGTGCGACCGCCCGGCCAATCGCACCGATTGCGCCAGCCCGGGGTCGCACTCCCCACAGTGCCGTTGGTTGATGAAGCGCTCACCGTCCGAATGCTCAAGGATCGATGAAGGTTCGCCTCCCCCGGCTACCGTCCCCGTGGCGGGCTGGCGCCTCGGGCTCTCCCCAAGCGGGCGCAGGGCAGCACGCACCGCTGGGCGGCATAATTGCCGTGTGCTCCAGCGATCGCCGCGAGACCTGCATCCGGTGCTGTCGTGGTTTATGGCTGCGATCATCCTGAGCACGGTGGGTCTGCGAACGGCGGGGGTGCCGACAGTAGATCTGCACGGTCCCTTGCACCGCATCGGGATCATGGACCCCCTCTGTGGGGGCACTCGCGCAACATTCCTCTTGGCCTCTGGTGACTTTGCAGCTGCTGCCGAGTACAACCCCGTCGTGTTCCCCCTGGCGCTCGGCCTGGCAGCCCTGACGTTGCGCGTTCTCCTAGGAGTAACCGCCGGCATCTGGTACGACGTTCGGCTCCCCCGTCAGATGAGGTGGCCGCTGCTCGCAGCGTTCGTGGTGGCGCTGGTCCTCCTGGGGATCCGTCAGCAGATGCACGCGGCGCTCCTGGTGCAGCCATGGACGGGCGGGTGACCGACAGGCAGGGTCCGGGCGCAGCGACCGCGCCGGCTGCGCGAGAGGCGTGCTCGGCTCGCACCACCATGGCGGTCCGACGTGACTTCGCACGATCGCGGCCAGCCTGACAACGCTTTAGACCAGTGCGCCACTGACGACGCCTCCATCGGGTGGCGATCGAGGACGAAGGCCTTCCAACTCCTCAGCCGAGTCACGGGGCCACGCAGGAGCAACTGCGTGCGACGTGGTGAGGAGAACCTCTGGCGGTGGACGTCGAGCAGGACGACAACCACGTCCGAGGGGTACGAAGCCGCCCTTGCGTCCGGCTGCTGCACACCCTCTGGTGGGGGCCGCGAGGGAACATCAGAGCGGATCGTTGCCGGTATTCAGGGACCCCGCCGCAGATCGAATCAGATGGGCTTTGCCGAGCCTGGTGCGGGGGATGGCGTCGACTCGTTCCACGTGAATGGACGTCTGCGCCGCGCCGATCCGGGTTAGAGCCTCGCCCACTGATCTCGCGATCCGATCGGGGTCCCTGTCGGTCGCCAGACCAACGACCAGGATCGTGAGTCCGTCGGCGTCCTGGATGATCTGCCACGCGGTCACCGGAACGGTGTCCATGACGTTGTGGAAGACGGTTGGATGCACCATCACCTGACCCCCCGAAGGTCGCGCCATCCGCAGTGCCTCCTGCTCTCGGCCTTGGATACCGTCGAGCCGGGCGAAGGGGCGGCCGCACGGACATGGATCCGCCGGCGAGAGCCGCACGCTGTCCCCCATCTCGTACCGGATGAGCGGTAGCACGCGGGACCCCAGGACCGTCACCAGCACCTTCGCGCCGTACTCGCCGGTGACCACCGGTTGATAGTTCTCGTCGACGACCTCGGTGATGACAGTGTCTTCGAACAGGTGCATGCCGCTGTGGTATTCGCATTCGGCCGCAATACCGGCGGTCTCGGTAGCCGCGTAGACAGCGAACGGTTCATGACCCCAGGCGCTCGCGATCATGCGACGGGTGCTGTCTGTGAGGACTTCGGACGAGCTGAAACTTGCCTGTGGCGATACCGCGGGTCGCCCCGCCATCTGCTCGGCAGCGAGCAGCCCCAGGACGGAGGCATAGCCGACGACGACGTCGGGCCGGAATGCCTGCAGGAGTGGGGCCAGCTCGTCGATCGGCGTCCCGGAGTCGAGCCTGAGCGTGGGGATGAACGGGCTGTCGACGGTGGCACCGACCAGTGCCGACTGGTGCCACGGGGTCGTGGAGCTGACCACAGCCATCTTGGTTCGACGCGTAAGGCGGGGGTCCACCCCGCCCCACGCGTACGGGCGGCTGTACGAGGCCAGAACCCCCGCCCACTCATCGGCATCCCAGAGGAACACCCCCGGCTCCCCGGTGGTGCCCGACGTCGCCGACACGTAGTACTTGCCCCGGAACAGTTCGCCGGCGGCCATCCGCGGCAGGAAAGACCGTAGATCCTGCAGCACGATGCCTCGGTGGGTGACCACCTCGTCGAAGTGCTCCATGAGCGTCGCCTTCGTCAGGACGGGAAGCTCGCTCAGAGGGGCGCCACCGAGCCCTTGATGAAACCGCTGGTAGAACGGCGACGCCTTGAGAGCGAAGTTCCGGAGCGCGGCTTGCGATCGCTGTTGGTGGGCCAGCAGCTCAGGTCGGGTCCATGACTCGCGCCGCCGGAGCTCGCGGTGACGAGAGAGGACCTTGGCGAGAAGTGACACTCTCATTCCATCCACTCCGTTCAGTCAGTGAGCCATGGGCGCGTTCGACTCGGCTCCGCCATGTGGGTCAGGCACGTCGAGCTTGACGGCCTCCTGGGCGGGCACGGTGACCGGCGAGAAGCTGATTCCGTTCGGCCTGTCCCCCACGGGGATGCGAGCCACTACGCGCAGTTCCTCGAGGTCGATGACGGCGACATCGTCGCCGTACATGTTCGTGACGTAGGCGTGCCGGCTTGAGGGGTCCACGACGATCCCGTGAGCGCCTTGGCCGGTCTCCACCGTTCGAACCACCGTGAACGTCGTGGTGTCGATGACCGACACTGTCGTGCCTGGCCGGTCCTCTCGCCCCTGATTGGCAACCAGCAGGTACCGGTTGTCCGGAGTCACGAAGGTCTGAATCGGCCCATCCCCCACTGCCACCCGGCCCAGGACCTTGAGGGTCGCGACATCGACCTTCACCACGGCGTCCTCGCCGCTGACCGACGCGTACACGACAGCGCCATCAGGCGAGAAGGCCACCTGGGCCGGCGCCTTTCCAACCTCGACGTCCGCAACCTTGGTGTTGCCCGCCGTGTCGATGAAAGTAAGGGTGCTCCCGGCGACATTCGCCACGACCACCTGCCGGCCGTCAGGGCTGGGGCGCAACCCATGGGGCCCGGCCCCCACCGGAATCTCCGCCACAACAGCCATCGTCGCGGAGTTGATCACTGTCACCGTGTTGTCGGCACCGTTCGTTGTGTACGTCGTCCGGCCGTCGGGGGCGAGGACGACGTGAGCGGGCGCCCCGCCGGTTGCCGCAACACCATGAAGCTGCAGGGACGAGGCATCGAACATCACCGCCAGAGAGTCATGACCACTGACCGCCCAGACACTCTTGCCGTTCGGCGAAACCTGCACGTTGTGCGGCCCCTCCACGCCCTTGACTGTCGTGGCCACCGTGTTGCTGGCTGTGTCGATGGCGCTGAGGCTCGCACCGTCCTCGTTCGCAACCCACACCGTCCCAGCGACCATCCTCAGGTGGGACGACGCACCGCCGGTGACTCCGGAGGACCCCCCTACCGGCTCGCGACTGCCGCTCAGAACGAAGGCAACCAGCACGCCCGCGGCGATACCTGCCGCTGCCACCACAGGAACGACGACTCGCCAGCTCCCGTATTTTCGCGCGATACGGTCCGCCTGTGTGCCATCCGCCGTGGACGCTCTGTCAGTCATGAAGGACTCCTGGTCGCTTTCGGTGGGGAACCGCTCGGCGAGCGCGCCCCTGATCCGCCATCTCCACCCTGCGGCGCCGGCCCCTCATGAACGACGTCGATTTCCTCAACGTTTGATCAAGGTTCCGACGGAATGTGTCTACCTCACGGAAACCAGTCGCTTGCCCGACACCGGTCCAGTAAGCGCCGAAACCCCCCGGTAGGGCTGCCGGCGCTCAGTCTCAGGTGGGAGCTGCACTGACCAACGCCTCGTCGCCGATCTCGGCACGACTGTGCCCGCACGCATGACGCTTGGGGTACGCGCCCTGACGTCATGCCCAGACCCTGGTCGGGGCATCGACAGGCATCGTGCAAGCGAGGACCCCTTGAAAGTCGGGGTTTGGTCGAAGCGCCCGAATGTTGATGGACGTGCCACCCGTACGCCGTCAGACAGACGGCTGGTGACATTGGGGACGAGGACCCATGAGTAGCAACACCCATCCGGCGAGGTGGTCGCCGAACATCTTTGACCCTCCGGCGCCGCAGGGCGCGCCACCGTGGCGTTGTCCGACACCGAAAGCATGCCCGGACGAGATACGACGGTGGTCGCCCCCGCCGAGAGGATCGCAGGATCCAAGCTTGGAGTTCAGAGAACCGGTCGCAGTGGGTGCCCAGCGCCTCCCGGGGTCCCGCTTCCCATAAGCCGACCGCGCACCGACTCGCCTCCCTTCCGCACGCTGGTGAACCGGCGATCCTGCCGTGAGCAGCGTCATGGCCGTAGGTGGCCGAGCCGGGCTCCGTTGGCCAGGGGTGTTGGGATGCGCGCATGTCGGCCGCGGAATAAAATACCCCCGTGGGGTAACGGTTCTGGTCAGTGCCGATGGCCTGGCATGAAGAACATCATCGCGGCCATCATGGCCGTGCACAGGAGTGCGTAGGCGATGGCGCCCGTGCCGGCAGCGCCGGTAGCCACGAGCGCAACGACGATCAACAGCATGGGAACGCAGCAGAGCAGCATCATCAGACCGTGACCGCGACCATGACCGTGAGGTTCGTCCGAGGGTCGGTCCTCGGGATGGTTAGGCATCTGCTCAGCTGTCGTTGCCGCCGTGGACGTCTCGTCGTGCCAGTGAACCAGCGGGCGGTCGCCGTTCGGTGTGGTGCTCATGACGGTCGTCCTTTCAGTGATGCTGGGACGTGCCCCAGCTTCTTGTACAGCGGGCAGTGGCCGGTCGCACCGGTGACCACGAGGTCGAGCCCGGCGAGGCCCAGCAGGGCCTCAAGGACTACCGCGAGGCCGGAGCCGGCGTCCTGGAGGAGCAAGACAGCCGCAAGTACGGCTGCTGCGCCAACGACGATTCTGGCGATGCGTTCAGCGGGGGTGATGTTCACGGAGGGTCTTTCGATGCCCATGTCGTCCTTCCTTTCTTCCATCTCCACCGTGGTCCACCGAAGTAGAGGTAGCAGCGCGCCCTTGGTGAAGGTTTGCTGAAGGCTTTAGGTGTGGTGCTCGGTGTGCTGCTCCGTTGGCGTTGGGCCAGGGCTTGGCGCATCGGTCGGGGCGCTGTCGGCGCTGATGGCGGGCCCGACGACAAGTGCCGAGAGGAGGAACATGGCTGTGAAGACGGCGATTGCGATCGCCGGTGCACGCCACGTCCCGAACCTGCGGTGGATGCGCCTGAGCATCGGGATCGACAGGAGCAGGCCGACGAGGTAGAGCGTCGCGTTACCGCCCGCTCCGGTGAAGAACGCGGTACCCGCGATCAGACCGACGTGGTGCAGGACGTGAGGGATGAGCCCGAGAACGGAACCGATGACGGTGCCGGTGGCATCCCGGACGGCTGCCAGGCGGCTGGGCTTCCGGTCAGGCACGGTAGGACAGGGTCGTCATCATGCCGGCCTCGGCGTGGTAGATGTTGTGACAGTGGGTCGCCCACTGCCCGGGGTTGTCAGCGTCGAGATCGACGTCGACGGCCGCCATGGGCCGGACGATCACGGTGTCCTTGCGTGCCCCTGTCTCGCGGAGTCCGAAGGTGTGGCCGTGGACATGCATGGGGTGGAACATCATCGACATGTTGCGCAACCGCAGCCTGACCCGCTCGCCTTGCCGGATCTCGAGCGGGTCTGCGTCGTCGAAGGTCTTTCCGTTGATGGTCCAGCGGTAGTTCCTCATTGACCCGTCCAGGACCAGGTCGTGCGTGCGATCGACCTCTCGGGGGCGCAGGGCGACCTGGGGCGCGGCGCGCAGGTGAGTGCCGAGAACGACTTGCTTGCGCAGCTCGGTGGGCTTCACGTCGGGAGCGGGGGCTTCACCGCCCGCTGTGCGAACCAGGGCCAGCCCTTGGCCGAATTTTCCCTCGGCGGATGCGACCAGCGGAAAGGTCCCATTGCCCAGGGTCACGAGCACGTCGAAGCGCTCGCCCATCCCGACCAGCAGTGCGTCCGTCTCTGCCGGGGCCACGGGGAAGCCGTCGCTGTGCGTGACCGTCAGGCGGTGTCCACCAAGCGCGACGCGGAAGGAAGTGTCCGACGCCGCGTTGATCATGCGGATCCGCACGCGCTGGCCGGGCCTCGCGCTCAAGGTGACCGGAGATGCAGGAACCCGTCCGTTGATGAGGTAGTGGGGGTAGGCGACATCACCCGCGCCGCCGAGGAGCGGTGACTGCATGTCCCCGCCCATGCCGCCCATCGGCATCCCGCCTATGGAGCCGTGGTCCATACCGCCCGCGCCCGCGCCTCCCTTCCGCAGTGCGGCGAGCACGTCGTCGGGTGTCTGGCCGGTGCCGTCCACCCAGTCGTCGAGGACGACGATCCATTCCGCGTCATAGGCGCCGGGCTCGGCCGGGTCGTCGACGACCAGTGCGCCGTACAAACCTCGGTCGAGCTGGACGCCGGAGTGCGGGTGGTAGAAGTACGTGCCCGGATCAGGAACGGTGAAGTCATAGGTGAACTGCTTGTTGGCCCCTATGGGGTTCTGGGTCATCCCGGGTACGCCATCCATGTCGTTGCGCAGCGCCACGCCATGCCAGTGCACGCTGGTGGTTTCGGGAAGCGCGTTGTCGACGATCACCACCACCCGGTCACCTGCTGTGGCGCGTAGCAACGGGCCGGGAACGGTGTCGCCATAGACCCAGCTTTGGACCGTGGGGCCGCCCAGATCCAAGGTGGCTGGGCGGGGGACCAAGCGCGCGGTGACGGTGCGCTGCCCGGCCGCCCGTCGTCCCCGCTCGGCCATGTCGACGGCCCGGGACGAGGACGTGACCGCTGTACCGAATGAGGTGCTGCACCCTGCCAGTCCACCGACGGTCAAGAGTCCGCCGGCGGAACCGAGCAGGACCGTACGTCTGGTGATGGCGGGCATGCTCGCGTCTCCTGAGAAGGGTGGGCTTCGTCGGCCGGGTGGCGTCAGTGCGTCGAGCGCAGCACGAGCTGGCGGGCGTGGTATTCGTCCGCGTCGATCTCACCGCGGGCGAACCGCTGGTCGAGGATGCGACGGGCGTCTTTGTCGTTCTCGTCCCCGACCTGCTTCGGGTCACTGCGCGTACCCCTGAACAGGGACACGACAGCAAACACCACCAGCGCCCAGAAGGCGATGGCCGTCAGGCTCATCAACAGCCACCCCGTCCACCCCATGCCGTCGTTCCACATCATTGACCTCAGCTCCTTCGTTCTCGATACCCCACTGTCGAACAGGGACCCGGTTCAGACGGCTGCGGTTCTGTGAAGGTTCACTGAAGATGTGCTCACGCCGAGGCGTCCTGTCGGGTCGTAACGAATGAGTCCTGCACGATGGGCTGATGGTCCACGACACGGCAGCCGCGCAACCCGACCCCACCACACCGGCCCGCGGCGTCCGTGCGCTGGTCGTCGAGGATGACCTCCCCATGGCCACCCTCATCGGCAGCTACCTGGAACGCGAGGGTTACGAGGTCGACCTGTGCCATGACGGCGTCACCGCCGTGCAGCGTGCTCGGAAGCTCGACCCCGACGTGGTGGTGCTCGACATCGGCCTGCCGGGTCTGGACGGGATCGAGGTGTGCCGTCAGCTGCGCACCTTCTCCGACGCCTACGTCGTCATGCTGACCGCGCGGGCGGACGAGCTCGACACCCTGATTGGGCTGTCGGTCGGCGCGGACGACTACATGACCAAGCCCTTCAGCCCACGCGAGCTCGTGGCACGACTTCGAGCCATGCAGCGCCGGCCTCGCCCGTCGGACGGTGCGGATGACCGCCCTACCTCGCGCAGGTTCGGGACGCTGGCCATCGACCCCATCGGACGCGACGTCTGGCTCGACGATGAGCCGGTGTCGTTGACCCGGACCGAGTTCGACCTGCTCGCTGTGCTGTCGGGGCGCCCTGAGATGGCCTTCAGCCGACGACAGCTCATCGACCAGGTGTGGGGCGGGACGTGGGTGGGTGACGAGCACCTCGTTGATGTTCATATCGGCCATCTGCGGCGCAAGCTCGGCGACGACGCTGGAGCCGCCCGTTTCATCCGGACGGTTCGGGGCGTCGGGTACCGGATGGGCACGGGCGCGTGACGCGGACTCGGCGGGAGGCACGGAGCTTGGCGCGGGCCGGCTTGGCGCCGCGCCTGCTCATCGCGCAGACCCTCGTGCTGGTCGCCTGCGCCGTGACCTCTTGGCTTGTCGCGTCTGTCGTCGGGCCCAGCATCTTTCATGACCATCTGCAACAGGCCGGAGTCGGTCACTCCCCCAGCGAGGCCGCCCACGTGGAGGAGGCGTTCGGGTCTGCCCTGCTCATCTCGTTGGGTGTGGCGCTGACCGCCTCTGTTCTCCTCGCGCTCGGGGTGACGGCGTTCTTCACTCGACGGGTACAGCGCTCCACCGCTGCCGTCGCCCACTCCGCCTCCAGGATCGCCGGCGGGAACTATCGGTCACAGGTCCCGAGCCCCGGTCTGGGCGTTGAGTTCGACCAGCTCGCCACGACCATCAACGACCTCGCCCAGCGTCTCGGCGATGTGGAGACCACCCGTCGCCGCCTTCTGGCCGATCTCGCGCATGAGATGCGCACACCGCTGGGCAGCATCGAGGCGCACCTGGAGGCGATCGAGGACGGCATACGCAGTCTTGACGACGAGACTCTTGCGGTGTTGCACGGCAACACCGCCCGCCTGCAGCGCCTCGCCGAGGACATCACTGCTGTCGCCCGCGCGGAGGAAGGTGGGCTCGACCTCCGACCCGTGCCCATGGACGCGAACACGTTGGTTGAGTCGGCCACGGCGGCGGCACACGACGCGTACGACGCACAGCAGGTGACCCTTGAAGTGGATACCCGGCCAGCCGGCTCCGTTCTGGCCGACCCGGACCGCATGGGTCAGGTGCTCGCCAACCTGCTCGACAACGCGCTGCAGCACACCCCTCCCGGCGGTCGCGTTCGAGTCTCCGTGCGCAAGCCGGACGCCGATTGGGTCGAGATCACCGTGGCTGACAACGGCGAAGGCATCGACGCCCACCATCTGGCCCGCGTCTTCGAGCGGTTCTACCGCGCCGACCCGGCACGCAGCCGCGTTCGCGGCGGCAGCGGCATCGGCCTGACCATCAGCAAGGCGCTCGTCGAGGCCCATGGCGGAGGTCTCTCCGCGTCGAGTTCCGGCCCCGGTGACGGAGCAGCCTTCACCATCCGACTCCCCCGCAACCACACGTAGCCCCCGCTGCCCGCCGACGACCTCGGGGAGGGCTTCACCGGCTACGCCATCACGCGGACGGCGAAGGCCAAGGATCACGTCCGCGGCCTGCAGGAGATGGTGGGATCTGATACCTGCTGCATCGACAT